>NZ_QZMU01000002.1 GCF_003932505.1 Thiohalobacter thiocyanaticus | reverse complement strand
TGTTGCGCTCCGCGTTGTACATATCGTTTTCGCTGCTGCTCGTACCTGTTATAGGCCGTTGCGGGTTCCAGCTATCCCGAGAATATCGATCCATGCTGGTACAAATGCTATGTGTTTGTTTCGGCGGAGCGGCCTTGGGCCTGGGGGGATCGGGGCCGCATAATAGGCGCGCTGTGATCGATCGGGGTTACCCTGTTTTTCCGGATCCTGTTCCGAGATCTATCTGGAAAAGCGTTCGATAATCCGTGTGCTCGGGCGGCCCCGAGACTCGGCTGCCTGTGCAAAAGAGCTTGGTGGCCCAGTCTCATGTTTTTGGTTCACCCCCACCCTTACTACATATGGAAGTCGACTCAGACTTGTGTGTCCTGTAGATATCATGCGACAAGCTAGTCAATGATGTTTATTTGTTGACCGGTGGTTTTCACGCTACACGCGCAGTGGGAGAAGGTATTCTTCGACCAGAGGCGCGGGTCATTGTCAGGATGTTCCGGTTTACGCATGGATCGTTTCCGGCACGCGTCTGTGCTCTGCCCCGCGAACTAGATAAGCCATGGTACCCGTCCAAGGAGCGGGTCTTCGCTTTCACTGCCGGGTGCCTTTGTCTGAGCTCGCCTTCCGTGGATCCTGCCAGGTGGATGCGTTCCTTGCCCGGGCGTGGCCGACGACAGGTTGCACGCAGGCGTGATCCCTGATGGATGCTTCCCACCTTTTATTGAACATTCGGATTGCTAATGTTACGTTGAAAAATTTACCGGGCCTGGTATAACTCACGATACGCCGATTCATCAGTAGCCTCCGTTAGCAGCTGGAAATATACAATAATGTCGGATGTTGAACCTTATCATTGACTTTGAAATCGATAGGGGTTGCGAATTACCTGGTCGAATATGTGCCCATATCGGCGTTTCATACATGGGGGGGGGCACGGATGTCTGGGCAATGCTAAAAAAACCGGATTATTCGAGGGAGAGGGGGGCGCCGGCTTCGCCACGCCCGCGGTTGCTTTTGCTGCATGACGTGTGATGTGGCCGGTGGCCTGGTCGCCAGCCCCCTGGACCAGGTTCAAATTTCGAGTCGATTCCGTCTGCATAATCTACATGGGGCGGTGTGCGCTGGCCTGCCCTTATTCTCATGGGTATCTACAGATTGCCGCCTTTTCCCCATCTATTTCGGTGCTCTATCGCGGCACTTGGCGTTTTTCCTCTAGCCGGATCTGGTGCGACTCATCAACTGCGGTGGCCGTGGCGCGGTTGTCCGGCATGGCGCTCATTTTCATGTTCCCCCGCCTTGAGGGCATGCACCGTTCCCTGTTCCCGCTCTATATTGCTGCTGTGTTTTTTTCTTTCCTCGGGGGACCACGCTTTTCTTTATCGCTTGGTTCAAGGACCGCAAACTTACTCCGCGGGCAAAGGGTTTGAATGGTTGGCGCCGGGCGGTTGGTGGCGAGATGCTGGTCCGTGGTACTCTTGTTTCGCGATCCGGACAACAGCCTGCAGCCCCCCACTTGCCTCTTGTTCTCGTATGATGTATGTTCAGGATTAAACGTCTCTGTATCGATATCCACGGCTATCAGTGGTGGCCGGAGATGGCGCTTTCGATTACCGCAGTGGTGGCAGACGCATTCGGTATTCGATATGGTGACTCAGCCATGCCCTCGGCCTACCACCGCTCCTCCCTCGAGAGATCCGCCATGTCGGTGCTGAAACTGTGTGAGGAGCTGCACCTTGCCCCCGTCGGTGGAACCCTTTCTTACCCTTTCGCCACTGATTTATCGCCGACCCTACGATTTCTTCTGCGGCTTCCTTCCTTACGACCTGATGCCGGTGCGCGTCACACCGGGGCCCTGCTCGCGAGGTATCCATCGAGGTATCTGCTGGGGCGGGGACCTGTCATTGGATATGCCTGCTCTATTCGTTCGGGGATGGGGGGCAAGTCGTTATCTGGTCAGGGCGGCGGCGTTCCATCGGTTCGGAGCTGTGCCGCCCAGGTTCGCCCAGGCTCGGTCTACTGTCCCCTCCGCTGCTGGGGAATCCGGATCATTCCCGAGTTCAAACACCTCGCTTCATTCTACATCCCTCAATACTCAGATTCTTGAACTGACCACCCCCATCCCCCCCCCCCGTCGGTCTCCTGACGATCGCGCTCGTCTCGGATACTGGGCGACGTGACGGATCCGTCCGCAGTGGAGGCAGGTGTTCGAGCCACCGCCGCGGTCATTCTCCATGCTGCCGCCTACAAGCCCGTACCGTGCTGGAGCCGCCGGTGCGTGAGCCTGCACCACACACGTGATCGGCACCCCGCGCGGTGTCGGATGTTCCCCGCCTCAGCCTTGCTTCGCAGGCGAGATCTTCGTGCTGGTCTCCACCGGACAAGGGCCGTCAATCCGGCTTTCCTTCCCCCCCCAACATCATGGGTTCTTGCGACCACGCGCATGGCCGGCACCGATCTACTTGCCCGAATCTCAGTAAATCCAATCGAAATCCGTTACATCACCGTTCGCTTCGGCAATGGATGGGCTCGGGCCGCCAGCGTGGTTGCCCCTGTCATGGAGCATGATTCCGCCCGGGGGCGGACGGTCGACCGTCACACCATTCCGCGACACCGCTTTCAGACCATCCGATGGCCAGCCAGTTTGACGCGACTTCTCAAGACCGGCGGGCGCCCTGCTGGCCCGCAGGCTCGCTGCCACTGAGCTGGTCGAGGTGGCCTCGGCCAGAAACTCGCCGCAGAACTTCACCTTCGCCTTCATATCCGCTCACACATCACCCACATCAAAGGGGCAACGAGTCTCGCGCAACTGGACATGCGCCCCCTGAAGGCGCGCCATTGCCGAGGCCAACCTGATGACGCCGCGCGCCCGGATTTTCACCATTTCTACGGCCGGCGACATCGCCCAGCTCGGCACCCCCGAGGAGATCGTCAACTGCCTGTGAACTGCTCGGCGCCCTGCGCGGTTGACGTGCGCTATGTCCCCTGGGCGAGCACGATTACTAACCTGACCTGGTCGACTACTGGCCGCAGCAGCTGGGGCCGGACTATTTACAGCTTCGTCACAAGGGCTTGCAATTCGTGGTGCTCAACAGCATCGTCACCTACGACGAGTGGACCCACAGGACTGGACACCCCCATGGCACGCATGACGAAATGGCCCGTCTGGGACATCCCAACGTCTCGCCCTTCATGGTCGACCGACCCAGCGCGAACTGGTTTGCGCCAGGATCTGGAGAAGGTCGACAAGGACACCCCGCTTGTGGTGATCTCGCACTCGCCGCTTGCAGAAGATCTACAAGGGCGGAACTTTGGACGACGACGCCGAGAAGTCCAGGCGCTTGATAAGCCGTTCAGGAAGGTAACCGTACTCTACGGCCCGTGCACCAGATCCAGTCAACCCGATCGGCAACATTCAGCTTCCACGCCGCCATGGCCATTGCCTGCGCCCGGGCCCTACCCCTCCACCTACAGCCAGGAGGCCAGCTACATGCCCAAGCTCACGGTAGATGATGAAAACGGGGCCGATCCTTCTTCGAACGGCGATGCCACCGGCTGGCATTCATCACACATGCACAGCGGCACGTGGACGTGCACTACACCCTGCCGGGACAACACACCGGGGTGGTCGCCTTCACCGAGGACAAGGCCCATCCGGAGGCCCGAAGTATCAGCGAGGCGAGCAGATCCCGCCGCAGGAACACTATTGACGCCATTCGAACAAGGAGAACAACCCATGCGACACGCATTACCAGGCAGTCCTGTTGCGCCGGGGCGCTCACACTCGCGCAGACGGAGCCCAGGCCGAAGAATTCACCGAAGCGGGACTCAAAAGAGATGGGAGGAGCCAGTCCTGACCGTGGTCCAGCGCGGCGCGGAAGCTGTTCCTGGCGGCCTGCGAGAGCAAGAACACGGTATCCTGCGACAGTTCCACCCCCCCAACGCCCACCACCACCCACCCGGCGACCTATCCGATGCGGGGTCTGAGCCGGTGTGAGCCCGCATCGTGGGGAAAAACCCAGCCCGCGGATGCCCCCTCCAACTGGCCGTGGTGGGCGCTAATCCTCACCCCGCGTATCTTCGGCTTCGGCGGGACACCCGCGCGGCGCCCGGCGGCGGGCGAGATCCAGCTCATCCGAGCCATTGCGCGCTGTGCTGCGGAGGAGCAGGTGCTGGCCTACGAGTTCCAGGGTTACGCGCTCTGACTGCGGCAGTCAAGCTGGGCTATTCTGATTGCGACAGTGGAATATGCCCCTCAAGCACCCTGAGCTGGCCGGAAGGGTCCGGTGCGTACCTGGACAGCCGTGGGCGGAGGGTCCCTCGTGTAACAAGGGAAAGCGCCTGAGAGGGATACATTTCCGTCTAGTCCGGCCTTCGCGCGACTGACGGAACAGTCAGGGATTGTAAACAAATTACAAGCTCCGCAATGACCGATGCGGGCCTTCGCGTTTTGGCTCCCGGGACGGGCTGACCGCGACCTAGTGATTAACAGTCACACGCTCTACCGACTGAGCTACCGGGGAAGGGCTTCAAAGGGCGACATCTTTATCTGGAGGCGCCGGCATTGGATCAAGTAGGCCATAAGAGCGCCACGGAATACCCGGAACACACGGAAAAATACTAATCTCAAGGGTTGTTTTTTCAAAGCCGGGCGCGCAGCGCCATGGCAATGACATATAAATTTCCGTGCTTTCCGTGTCTTCCGTGGCGCTCTTGTCATCTTGCTTATCCAGGGGAACTGAAAATGATTCCGCCGATCCGCCTCTGCAGCGTCTCCGGGGGAGGGTGGTGGCGCATGGACCGCCGCACATGTATGCCGGGGGCGCCGGAAAGGCCGAGCCGGGACCAGGGCACGTTCACCTCCTCGATCAGTTTCTCGGCGAACCTGTTCGGTGTGCCACGTCGGGCCGGGCGTCGTCATCGCCCTGCAGTTGGGGAAGGACTAGATGTGCTCGTGGCCGGGGTGCAGGCATGTACACCGGGCATGATCCAGGGCGGCGATCCCAGATAGTCGTGGCGCTCCCTCAGGCCTTTCGCATTGATGCGTGAGCTCTGGTCGCCGTTGAGGCCGCGACGGCGGTCGGCCTGGGAGACCGCGGCCGGGTTGGAGGTGCTCTGGGGACTGGATCCTTCATCGCTGGATCCAGCGGCCGCCGGGCCGCCGGCATCGCCCGATGCGCCAGCCGGTCCATGCGAATAGTGCCCTTGGAGACGCCCATTGAGCACGCTGGTGCGCTCATAGAGGTCCGGGCAGGCGTTGATGATGTTGACGAAGGGTTCGTCCGCCCAGCGGATGTGTTCGTACATGTCGTCGGTGGCGATCAGCACCTGCGGATGCCGGCGCAGCACCTCGCCCAGCGCCTCCAGCTCGGCCCGGTCGTAGGCCATGCCGGTGGGGTTGGAGGGGCTGTTGATCACCACCAGCCGGGTGCGCGGCGTGATGGCCGCCTCCAGCTGCTCGGGCAGGACCTTGAAGCCCTGCTCGATGCGTGCGTCGACGATCACCGGGTTGCCGTCGGCCAGCAGCACCGATGTCCGGGTAGGAGACCCAGTAGGGCGAGGGGATGATGACCTCGTCGCCGGTGTTGAGCAGGGCCTGGACCAGGTTGAAGAAGCTCTGCTTGCCGCCGCAGGAGACCAGGATCTGATCGGAGGTATAGTCCAGGCCGTTCTCGCGCCGGAATTTATCGATCACCGCCTGCTTGAGCTCGGGGGTGCCGTCGACGGCGGTGTGTATTGGTCGCCCCGGCCCGTATGGCCTCGATGGCGGCTCTTGATGTGCTCGGGGGTGTCGAAATCCGGCTCGCCGGCGCCCAGGCCGATGACGTCCCGGCCGGCCGCGCGCATTTCCGCTGCGCGGGCGGTGACGGCCAGGGTGGGGGAGGGCTTGACGCGCGAGACCCGCTGGGAAAGTGTTAAAGTAGTCAAAACCGGTTCCTGTGAGCTTGAGATTGAGTGCCAGACCGGCCTGCCATCATACTGTAATAGTGAGGGTCTGTTAACCTGACAGTTGCACTAAAAAATTTACAACATACCCGTGAAAGTCCGTATCTTCAGATCAATTCCTGTATGGCAGGTCCGCGGCTGGGCACCAGAAGGGCTGTCCACCCGGGTCCCATTTTCCGTCATCCCCGCGCAGGCGGGGATCCAGAAACCACGGCGGTATCTGGATCCCGGCCTGCGCCGGGATGACGACGGTGGATATAGAACTCATGACGCGTGATTTTGAACTTGCCACCCGGATGCAGCCGGCCGGGGACCAGCCCGCGGCCATCGAGGCGCTGGTCGAGGGCCTGGGCAGCGGCCTGGCCCACCAGACCCTGCTGGGGGTGACCGGCTCGGGCAAGACCTTCACCATCGCCAACGTCATCCAGCGCATCCAGCGGCCCACCATCGTGCTGGCGCCGAACAAGACCCTGGCCGCCCAGCTCTACGGCGAGTTCCGTGAGTTCTTCCCCCGCAATTCGGTGGAGTATTTCGTCTCCTACTACGACTACTACCAGCCAGAGGCCTATGTGCCGTCCTCGGATACCTTCATCGAGAAGGACGCCTCGGTCAACGATCACATCGAGCAGATGCGTCTGTCGGCCACCAAGGCGCTGCTGGAGCGGCGCGACACCATCATCGTGGCCTCGGTCTCTTCCATTACGCCTGGGCGATCCCCAATCGTATCTGAGCATGATGCTGCACCTGGTGCGCGGCGATCGGATCGACCAGCGCCAAATTCTGCGCCGGCTGGCCGAGCTGCAGTACACCCGCAACGACGTCGAGTTGCAGCGCGGCACCTACCGCGCCCGCGGCGAGGTGATCGACATCTTCCCGGCCGAGTCCGAGCGCGACGCCGTGCGCATCGAGCTGTTCGACGACGAGATCGAGAGCCTGGCCTGGTTCGATCCCCTGACCGGCGAGGTGCTCAACCGGGTCCCCCGGGTGACCATCTACCCCAAGACCCACTATGTGACCCCGCGCCAGACCATCCTGGACGCCATCGACGGCATCAAGGAAGAGCTGAGGGAGCGCCTCAGGCAGCTCTATGACAACAACAAGCTGGTCGAGGCCCAGCGCCTGGAGCAGCGCACCCAGTTCGACCTGGAGATGATGGCCGAGCTGGGCTACTGCAACGGCATCGAGAACTACTCGCGCTACCTCTCCGGCCGCGCCCCGGGCGAGCCGCCGCCGACCCTGTTCGACTACCTGCCGCCGGACGCCCTGCTGGTGATCGACGAGTCGCATGTGACCATCCCCCAGATCGGCGGCATGTACAAGGGCGACCGCTCGCGCAAGGAGACCCTGGTGGAGTACGGCTTCCGCCTGCCCTCGGCGCTGGACAACCGCCCCCTGCGCTTCGATGAATTCGAGCGTCTGGCTCCCCAGGGTATCTTCGTCTCCGCCACGCCGGGCCCGTACGAGGCGGAGCACGCCGGGCAGGTGGTCGAGCAGGTGGTGCGCCCGACCGGGCTGGTCGATCCCGAGATCGAGATCCGGCCGGTGGCCTCTCAGGTGGACGATCTGCTCTCGGAAGCGAAGGCCCGGGCCGCGGTCGACGAACGGGTGCTGGTCACCACCCTCACCAAGCGCATGGCGGAGGATCTGACCGAGTACCTGGCCGAGCACGATGTGCGGGTACGCTACCTGCACTCGGACATCGACACGGTGGAGCGGGTGGAGATCATCCGCGACCTGCGCCTGGGCGCCTTCGACGTGCTGGTCGGCATCAACCTGCTGCGCGAGGGGCTGGACATCCCCGAGGTGTCGCTGGTGGCGATCCTGGACGCCGACAAGGAGGGCTTCCTGCGTTCGGACCGCTCCCTGATCCAGACCATCGGCCGTGCCGCACGCAACCTGCACGGCAAGGCCATCCTCTACGCCGACAAGATCACCGGATCCATGGAGCGCGCCATCGGCGAGACCGAGCGTCGCCGGGCCAAGCAGGTGGCCTTCAACGAGGAACACAACATCACCCCCCAGTCCATCCGTAAGGCCGTGGCCGACATCATGGAAGGGGCCACGCCGGATGCGCCCATCCCGGCCCGGCGCTTTGCCCAGGTGGCCGAGGAGCAGCTGGAATACGGCCGCATGTCACCCGAACAGCGCCAGCGCCGGATCAAGCAGCTCGAGCAGCAGATGCACGAGCATGCCCGCAACCTGGAGTTCGAGGAGGCCGCGAAGGTGCGTGATGAGATCGAGCATATCCGCCAGGCCGAGCTGGGTGTGGGCCTGCATGATGCGGCGACGGGGTGAAGAGCGGGATCAAGTTCAAGAGCGCCACGGAATACACGGAAAACACGGAAAAGTTAAAAATGGCCACACGTCGGGTTACGCCCTCCGGCCTTAGCCCACCTACAGCTTGCAGTCCAGCGGGCCCCTGATTTCCGTCATCCCCGCGCAGGCGGGGATCCAGATATCGCCGCGGTCACTGGATCCCGGCCTGCGCCGGGATGACGAGTATAGGGGGAATAAGGATTTCATTGCCGGGCGCGAAGCGCCACGGCAATGACAATGAAGTTTTCCGTGCTTTCCGTGTATTCCGTGGCGCTCTTGATTATTCTCAGTGCTTCCCCGGCGCCAGCTCCACCCCCCGACGTTCCCAGGTGATGTAGGCCTGCAACGCCGTCATGCGCGGGTCGTCCAGCGCCAGTGGCTCGGTCTCCAGCGGGTTTTCGATGCACCAGTTGATCATCTCCGAGAGCACCGCCACCTTGCCCAGCTGCTGCTGGAACTTCGGATAGGTCTCCGGGTGGGTGTTGGTGGCGTTGGGGTGGCACTGGTCGCAGGATACCGTGTTCTTGCTCTCCAGGCCGCCATGGAACAGCTTCTCGCCGCGCTTGACCACGGTCATGAACTGCTCCTCCCAGCTCTTGAGGTCCGCTTCGGTGAATTCTTCGGCCTGGGCTGCCGGCTGCGCGAGTGTGAGCGCCCCGGCGCACAGGACTGCCTTGGTAATGCGTGTCAGCATGGTTGTTCTCCCTTGTTCGATGCTCAATAGTGTTCCTGCGGCGGGATCTGCTCGGCCTCGGCCTGATACTTCGTATCCTCCGGATGGCCCTTGTCCTCGTTGAAGGCGACCACCCGGTTGGTGTTGTCCGGCAGGGTGTAGTGCACGTCCACGTTGCCGCTGTGCATGTTGATGAACTGCCAGCCGGTGGCATCGCGTTCGAAGAAGGGATCGGCCCGGTTCATCTCCACCGTGAGCTTGGGCATGTAGCTGGCCTCCTGGCTGTAGGTGGAGGGGTAGGGCCAGGGCCAGGCAGTGGCCATGGCGGCGTGGAAGCTGATGTTGCCGATCTGGTTGTACTGGATCTGGTGCACGTGGCCGTAGAGTACGGTGACCTTCCTGAACGGCTTGAGCAGCGCCTGGACTTCCTCGGCGTCGTCGGTCCAGAAGTTCCAGCCCTTGTAGATCTTCTGCAGCGGCGAGTGCGAGATCACCACCAGCGGGGTGTCCTTGTCGACCTTCTCCAGATCCTTGCGCAACCATTCGCGCTGGGTCGGTCCGACCATGAAGGGCGAGCCGTTGGGATTGTCCAGACGGGCCATTTCCTTCATGCGTGCCATGGGGGTGTCCCAGTCCTGGTGGGTCCACTCGTCGTAGGTGACGATGCTGTTGAGCACCACGAAGTGCACGCCCTTGTGATCGAAGCTGTAATAGTCCGGCCCCAGCTGCTTGCGCCAGTAGTCGCCCAGGTCCAGGTAGTAATCGTGCTCGCCCATGACATAGCGCACGTCACCGCGCAGGGCGCCGAGCAGTTCCAGGCCGTGATCGATCTCCTCGGGGGTGCCGAGCTGGGCGATGTCGCCGCCGTAGATGGTGAAATCCGGGCGCGGCGTCATCAGGTTGGCCTCGGCAATGGCGCGCTTCAGGCCCATGTCCCAGTTGCGCACGAACTCGTTGCCCTTGATGTGGGTGATGTGTGAATCGGATATGAAGGCGAAGGTGAAGTTCTGCGGCGAGTTCTTGCCGAAGGCCACCTCGACCAGGCTCAGTGGCAGCGAGCCTGCGGCCAGCAGGGCGCCGCCGGTCTTGAGAAAGTCGCGTCGTTTGATGCTCATGATGCTTATCCCTCCTTAGGAACCTCTGTTTGATCCGTCATTGCGAGGAGCGGAGCGACGCGGCAATCTCCTACCGGCCGATTCCGCATTACGAGATTGCCACGCTTCGCTCGCAATGACGGAAATATTTGGATTGATCAGGATCTCCTTCACTGTGCGTTATTGGCGGCGGATTTGGTCGCGGCGGCGACGCTGGGGCTGGTCAGTGCCTTCATGAAGGCGATCAGATCCTCCTTCTGCTGCTCGGACAGATCCAGCGGGCGGATGCCGCCGCTGAGGAAGGGCGAGACCGGATCGTCCGGATTCACACGCCCGCCGTTGTTGTAGAACTCGACCATGTCCTCCAGGGTCTCCTGGCTGCCGTCATGCATGTAGGGCGCGGTCAGTTCGATGTTGCGCAGGGTCGGCGTCTTGAAGGCGGCGATGTCGGTCATGTCCTCGCTGACCGCGAAGCGGCCCAGCTCCGAGGCGTCCGGGTCGGTCAGTACGGTCTTGTCCACGTCCGCGCCTTCGGCCTTGGCCTTGAGGAACTCCTCGGCGATTTCGGCGACCCGGCCCTTGATGTTCTTGAAACCGACACCGATGTTGTGGAAGCGGTTGTCGGTGAACAGGGCCTGGGTCTGCTCGACCTGGTGGCAGGACACGCAGCGGCCCTGGCCGGTGAAGACCTGGAAGCCGCGGATCTGGGCCTCGGTCATGGCGTCTTCCTCGCCGCCGAAGAAATAACGGTCGAAGGGCGAGTCGCCGGCGATCTGGGTACGCTCGAAGCTGGCGATGGCCTTGGCGACATGATCCATGGTGATTTCGTCCGGGCTCACCTGGAACACCTCGCGGAAGGCATTGACGTACTGCGGGTCGTCACGGATGGTCTTCAGGATCGGGTCATGGTTCTCCAGTCCGCCTTCGACCGGGTTGATGGGCGGCTGCAGGGACTGGGCCTCCAGGCTCGGCTCACGCCCGTCCCAGAACTGGGTTTCCATGTAGGCGGCATTGATGACCGTGGGTGCGTTGCGGGTGCCCTTCAGGCCCTTGAAGCCTTCTGACACCGGCAGGTTGTCGGTGAAGGCCTTGGACGGGTCGTGACAGGTGGCGCAGCTGACCTTGCCGTCGGCGCTGAAGCGCACATCGTTGAACAGGCGGTCGCCCAGCTCGATCTTGGCCGGTGTCTGCGGATTGTCGGCCGGAATGGGGACCGGGGGCAGGCCCAGCGGTGTTTCCCCGAGGGCGGGGAGCGGACCGCACAGCAGGGCCAGGCTCAGGGCGCCGGCGGTGGGAAGCTTTTGAAGCATGGCATCGTCCTCCTTGTTTGTTGTTACGGTATGCCGCAGCCACCTGTCGGCGGCCGCTTAGACCGAGTCTTAGAATTGGTCTAAGTAAAGCGCATGAAAAACGGGTTTGCAACCCCGGCACCGGATTTTCCCCCGCCTGTCCCTGCGGGCGGGTGAGGTCGTTGTTCGCCGGCGGTTTTGTGTTGGATTTTCCCGTGGCTTCCTGTAGAGTATGCGCGCTCGACAGGCGCGTAGCTCAGTTGGTTAGAGCACCACCTTGACATGGTGGGGGTCGTTGGTTCGAGTCCAATCGCGCCTACCAAATCCTGATCGAACAGGGGACAGATATCCGATCTGTCCCCTTTTTAATAAATCATGTGGCCCCTCGTATCGGTCACCACTGGAGAGCAGCATGCCCACGATCACCCTTCCCGACGGCAGTCAGCGCAGCTTCGATCATCCCGTCACTGTTCGGGACGTCGCCGCCGACATCGGTCCCGGCCTGGCCAAGGCCGCGCTGGCCGGCAGGGTCGACGGCCGCATGGTCGATCTCAGTCACACTATAGACCAGGATGCCGAGCTGGCCATCGTCACCAGTCGTGACGAGGACGCGCTGGAACTGCTGCGCCACGATGCCGCTCACGTCATGGCCCAGGCGGTGCAGGAGCTCTATCCCGGTACCCAGGTCACCATCGGCCCGGCCATCGAGGACGGCTTCTACTACGATTTCGCCCGCGACGAGCCCTTCACCCCCGAGGATCTGAAGCGGATCGAGGAGCGGATGCAGGAGATCGTCAAGCGCGATCTGCCTATCCAGCGCGAGGTCTGGGACCGCGAGGAGGCCATCCGTACCTTCGAGTCCATCGGCGAGACCTACAAGGCCGAGATCATCCGCGATATCCCCGCGGGCGAGGCCATTTCAGTCTACCGTCAGGGCGACTGGTTCGACGTCTGCCGCGGTCCGCACCTGCCCAGCACCGGGCGGCTCGGCCAGGGCTTCAAGCTGACCAAGCTGGCCGGCGCCTACTGGCGCGGGGACTCGGACAACGCCATGCTGCAGCGCATCTACGGCACCGCCTGGCGCGACAAAAAGGAGCTCAAGGCCTATCTCAAGCGCCTGGAGGAGGCCGAGAAGCGCGACCACCGCAAGCTGGGCAAGGCCATGGACCTGTTCCACACCCAGGAAGAGGCGCCGGGCATGGTGTTCTGGCACGACCGCGGCTGGCAGGTCTACCTGGGCATCCAGGACTATATCCGCGCCAAGCTGCGCCGCCACGGCTACCAGGAGGTCCACACCCCCTCGGTGATCGACCGCAGCCTGTGGGAACAGTCCGGGCACTGGGAGAAGTTCCAGGACATGATGTTCACCACCCACTCGGAGAACCGCGACTACGCGGTCAAGCCGATGAACTGCCCGGCCCATATCCAGATCTACAACCACGGCCTGAAGAGCTACCGCGACCTGCCGCTGCGCCTGGCCGAGTTCGGCTCCTGCCACCGCAACGAGCCCTCCGGCACCCTGCACGGGCTGATGCGGGTGCGCGGCTTCGTCCAGGACGATGCCCACATCTTCTGCACCGAGGGGCAGATCCTGGAGGAGGTGTCGGCCTTCATCGATCTGCTGTTCGAGGTCTACCGCGACTTCGGCTTCGAGGAGGTCCTGATCAAGCTCTCCACCCGGCCCGAGCAGCGGGTCGGGGAGGACGCCCTGTGGGACAAGGCGGAAAAGGCCCTGGAGGACGCCCTCAACCACAAGCATCTGGACTGGGAGCTGCAGCCGGGCGAGGGCGCCTTCTACGGCCCCAAGATCGAGTTCTCGCTCAAGGACTGCCTGGGCCGGGTCTGGCAGCTGGGCACCATCCAGCTGGATTTCTCCATGCCGGCCCGGCTGGGGGCGACCTATATCGCCGAGGACGGCAGCAAGCAGGTCCCGGTGATGCTGCACCGGGCCATCCTGGGCTCGCTGGAGCGCTTCATCGGGATCCTGATCGAGCACTATGAGGGCAGATTCCCCGCCTGGCTGGCCCCGGTGCAGGCGGTTTTGCTCAATATCACCGACCGCCAGGCGGGTTTTCTGCGCCAGGCGGAAGAATTCCTGCAAAATCAGGGTATCCGGGTCATTTCCGACTTGAGAAACGAAAAGATCGGCTTTAAAATCCGCGAGCACACACTGCAGCGTGTCCCCTATCTGCTGGTCATCGGGGACCGCGAGGCAGAAACCGGTACCGTGGCTGTGCGTACGCGCGGCGGCAAGGATCTGGGCACCATGTCCCTGGAGACGTTCGCAGAACGTCTCGCCGCCGAGGTGAGCAGCCATGGCCGAATTGTTATGCACGTGGAGGACTGAGATATCGCTAAATCAAAAGAGCAGCACCGGATCAACGAAAAGATTACGGCACAGGAAGTGCGGCTGGTTGCAGAGGACGGTGAACAGATCGGCGTGGTTCCCTTCGCCAGGGCAATGGAGATGGCCGAGGAGGCCAGCCTGGACCTGGTGGAGATTTCACCCAATGCCGAGCCTCCCGTATGCCGCCTGATGGATTATGGCAAGTTCCGGTTCGATCAGCAGAAGAAGCAACAGTCCGCCAGGAAGAAGCAGAAGCAGGTGCAGGTCAAGGAAATCAAGTTCCGGCCGGGCACCGACATAGGGGATTATCGGGTCAAACTCCGCAACCTGATACGTTTCCTAGAGGAAGGGGACAGGGTCAAGGTGACCCTGCGCTTTCGTGGCCGTGAGATGGCGCACCAGGATCTCGGGCGCGACTTGCTGGAACGGGTCAAGAACGACCTGGAGGAGTACGGCACAGTCGAGCAGTTCCCGAAGATGGAAGGTCGCCAGATGGTCATGGTCATGTCCCCGAAAAAGTGAGCGATCAACCGATCGCTGTCGTTTAATGTTCCAGGCGCCGCAGGCGACCTGCAAATACGGAGTGCATGAAAATGCCGAAGATGAAGTCCAATCG
This sequence comes from Thiohalobacter thiocyanaticus, assembly GCF_003932505.1. GTDB lineage: Bacteria > Pseudomonadota > Gammaproteobacteria > Thiohalobacterales > Thiohalobacteraceae > Thiohalobacter > Thiohalobacter thiocyanaticus. Next base: position 228,866 of record NZ_QZMU01000002.1, on the reverse strand, counting down.
GGGTGCTGCGAAGCGCTTCAAGCGGACGGCGAAGGGCGGTTTCAAACGATTCCAGTCGCATCGCCGTCATATCCTGACCAAGAAAAGCAGCAAGCGGAAGCGTCAGCTTGGCAGCCCTGCCTACATCCACGAAGCGGATGTGGCGGCAGTCAAACAGATGCTGCCCTTCAAGTGAGCGGGAGGTAATCAACCATGGCACGAGTCAAACGTGGTGTGATCGCCCGCAAGCGTCACAACAAGATCATGAAGAAGGCCAAGGGCTACTACGGTGCCCGCCGCAAGGTCTTCCGCGTGGCCAAGCAGGCCGTCATCAAGGCCGGCCAGTATGCCTATCGTGACCGCCGTCAGCGCAAGCGTCAGTTCCGCGCCCTGTGGATCGCGCGCATCAACGCCGCCGCGCGCGAGAACGGTCTGTCCTACAGCCGGCTGATCAACGGCCTGAAGAAGGCCGAGATCGAGATCGACCGCAAGGTGCTGGCCGACATCGCCGTGCAGGACAAGGCGGCCTTTGCGAAGATCGCCGAGCAGGCCAAGGCCAACCTGGCGGCCTGAGGCCGCAGGCTCTTTTCGCGGCAACACGTCGTCAAAGAGAAGCAAGTCAAAAAGGGAAGGCCGGCTGTGCCTTCCCTTTTTTCTTCGTGAAGACGGAAGATCTCAACGTACAGGCGCAGGGGACGCAAAGAAGATATATGTCATTGCGAGCGAAGCGCGGCAATCTCTTCAATGTGGCCGAAACAGTGAGAGATTGCCGCGGCGCTATGCGCCTCGCAATGACGAAACTCATTTGTACCCTTTGCGGCCTTTGCGCCTCTGCGTTGAGGTTTTTGATTCGAACAATAAATCAGGAGTACTGCTCCCCGTGCAGGACGACATCGACAAGCTGACCCGACAGGCGCTGGATGCGGTCGCCGCCGCGGCCGATCTGCGCGCCCTGGATGACGTCCGCGTCCAGTACCTGGGCAAGAAGGGCCTGCTCACCGCCCAGCTCAAGCAGCTGGGCCAGCTGCCGCCGGACGAGCGCAAGCAGGCCGGCCAGGTCATCAACCAGGCCAAGGAGGCGGTGCAGCAGGCCATCGAGGCGCGCAAGTCCGACCTGCAGCAGGCCGAGCTGGACCGTCGGCTGGCCGGGGAGACCCTTGATGTCACCCTCCCGGGCCGCGGCCAGGTCGCCGGCGGCCTGCATCCCGTCACCCGCACCCTGGAGCGCATCGAGGCGCTGTTCGCGGGGCTGGGTTTCGAGGTCGCGCTCGGCCCTGAGATCGAGGACGATTACCACAACTTCGAGGCGCTCAACATCCCGGCCCACCACCCTGCGCGCGCCATGCACGACACCTTCTATTTCGAGGACGGCCGGGTGTTGCGCACCCATACCTCGCCGGTGCAGATCCGGGTGATGGAGAACCGCACCCCGCCGTTGCGCGTCATCGCCCCGGGCCGGGTCTACCGCTGTGACTCGGATCTTACCCACACCCCCATGTTCCACCAGGTCGAGGGCCTGATGGTCGATACCGACGTCAGCTTCGTCGATCTCAAGGGCATCCTGGACGATTTCCTCAAGCACTTCTTCGAACGCGACCTGGGCGTGCGCTTCCGCCCGTCCTATTTCCCCTTCACCGAACCCTCGGCCGAGGTGGACATGGAATGCGTCATGTGCGACGGCAAGGGCTGCCGGGTGTGCAGCCACACCGGCTGGCTGGAGGTGCTGGGCTGCGGCATGGTGCACCCGAAGGTGTTCGAGCACGTGGGTATCGACAACGAGCAGTATACCGGCTTCGCCTTCGGCATGGGCGTGGAGCGCCTGGCCATGCTGCGCTACGGGGTGAACGACCTGCGCCTGTTCTTCGAGAACGACCTGCGGTTTCTGCGGCAGTTCGGGTGACAAGATCGTTTCAACGCAGAGGCGCAGAGACGCAGAGTATCAAATGCTCGTCATTGCGAGGAGCGTAGCGACGCGGCAATCTCTCAATGTTTTCGCCAGATTTAAGAGATTGCCACGCTGCGCTCGCAATGACGTTATACAACGTTTATTTGCGCCTCTGCGTTAAATTATTGGGTTTCAAACAGCGAACGATAAACAATGAAAGTCAGCGAACAGTGGTTGCGTGAATGGGTGAACCCGCCGGTCGGCACGGCCGAACTGGCCGAGCAGTTGACCATGGCCGGGCTGGAGGTCGATTCCATCGAGCCGGCCGCCGGCGGCTTCGACTCGGTGGTGGTGGGCGAGGTGCTCGAGGTCTCGCCGCACCCGGACGCGGACAAGCTGCGGGTGTGCCGGGTCGATGCAGGGCAGGGCGCTGATCCGCTCCAGATTGTGTGCGGCGCGCCCAATGTGCATCAGGGCATGCGCGCCCCGGTCGCGCTGGTCGGCGGGAAACTGCCCGGCGGGCTGAAGATCAAGAAGGCGAAACTGCGCGGGGTGGAATCCTTCGGCATGCTGTGTTCGGCCCGTGAACTGGGCCTGTCCGAGGATCATGCCGGACTGATGGCGCTGCCGGCCGACGCCCCGGTCGGAACCGATATCCGCGACTATCTCAAACTCGAGGACAGCATCATCGAGGTCGATCTCACGCCCAATCGCGGTGACTGTCTGGGCATGGAGGGCATCGCGCGCGAGGTGGCGCTGCTCAATGACTGCGACCTGACCCCGCCTGCCATCGAGCCGGTCGCCGCACAGGTCGAGGACAGTTTCCCGGTGACGGTGGACGCACCGGCGGCCTGCCCGCGCTACCTGGGTCGGGTGATCCGGGGTATCGACCCCGGCGCTGTTACCCCGCTGTGGATGCAGGAACGCCTGCGGCGCGGCGGCATCCGGCCGCTGGGCCCGGTGATCGACGTCACCAACTATGTGCTGCTGGAGCTGGGTCAGCCCATGCATGGCTTCGATCTGGGACAGCTGCAGGATGGTATCCGGGTGCGCTTCGCCGCGCCGGGTGAGAAGCTCACCCTGCTGGACGGGCGCGAGGTGGCGCTGGCTGCCGACAGCCTGGTGATTGCCGATGCCCGCCAGCCTCTGGCCCTGGCCGGGGTGATGGGCGGGGAGGGCTCCGGCGTGAGTGACAGCACTCGCGACGTCTTTCTGGAATGTGCCTTTTTCGACCCCCTGCATATTGCCGGGCGGGCGCGGGCCTACGGTCTGCAGACCGATTCCTCCTACCGTTTCGAGCGCGGGGTGGACCCCGAACTCCAGATCCGGGCCCTGGACCGGGCCACACGGCTGCTGCTGGATATCTGCGGCGGCCGCCCCGGCCCGGTGATCGAGGTGAGCAGCGAGGCACACCTGCCCCGCCGGCCGGCCATCCGGTTGCGCTCCGCCCGCATCCGCCGTCTGCTCGGCTTCGAGCTGAAACCCGCCGAGGTGGTCGGGATTCTGGAGGGCCTGGGCTGCGCCGTGGACGCCGAACGGGAAGACTGGTCGGTCACCCCGCCCAGCCACCGCTTCGATCTCGCCATCGAGGCCGACCTGATCGAGGAACTGGGCCGGGTCCATGGCTACAACCGCCTGCCCAGCCGCGCCCCGGCAGGACGGCTGCAGATGACCCCGCAGCGTGAGGAGCAGATAGACGGCCGGCGGCTGCGCCTGGCCCTGGTCGAGCGGGGTTACCAGGAGGCCATCACCTACAGCTTTGTCGATGCCGGGCTGCAGGAACGGCTCGATCCCGAGCATCGGGCCATCCCCCTGGCCAATCCCATTTCGGCTGACCTGGCGGTGATGCGCAGCACGCTCTGGCCGGGGCTGCTGGGCGCGTTGGGCCACAATCTGCGCCGCCAGCAGGAGCGGGTACGCTTATTCGAGCAAGGCCTTAACTTTATATCTCAAGACAATGAAATAAAACAGGAATCTTACATCGCTGGCGTGCTCTGCGGCCGCCCGCTGCCGGAGCAGTGGGGCGTGGCCGGGGCCGGTGTGGATTTCTACGATGCCAAGGCGGATGTGGAGGCCCTGCTGCGCCTGGGCGGCTGCTTCGAGGCCTTCATGTTCGAGGCCGGCCAGCATCCGGCCCTGCATCCGGGGCGCTCGGCCCGTATCCTGCGCGACGGCCGGGCGGTGGGCTGGCTCGGCACCCTGCATCCGCGGCATGCCGAAGAACTCGAGCTTCCGGCCGATACCCAGTTGTTCGAGCTGGAAATTGCCGCCGTTGCGGCAGGCCGCAAGGCCGCCTTCGAGGCCATTTCCCGCTATCCCGCCATCCGCCGCGACCTGGCGCTGCTGGTCGATGAGGCGGTTCCGGCGGGTGCAATTGCGGCCCGGGTGCGCCAGGCCGGGGGTGCGCGGCTAAAGGAATTGCGTATTTTTGACGTTTACCAGGGCAAAGGCGTAGAAACGGGTCGAAAAAGCATCGCTTTAGGCTTGATTCTACAGGATTCTTCACGCACACTTACCGATCAGGATGTGCAGACCGTCGTGGATGAGGTAACAACGGCCCTGCAACAGGATCTGGGAGCTAGCTTGAGAGAGTAGACCGATGGCGTTGACGAAAGCGGATCTGGCAGAACGACTTTTCGAAGAACTGGGCCTGAACAAGCGCGAGGCCAAGGAACTGGTGGAGATGTTTTTCGAGGAGGTGCGCCTCGCGCTCGAGAGCGGCCATCAGGTCAAACTTTCGGGGTTCGGCAATTTCGACCTGCGTGACAAGAACCAGCGTCCCGGCCGTAACCCCAAGACAGGCGAAGAGATTCCCATCACCGCGCGACGCGTGGTGACCTTCCGGCCCGGCCAGAAACTCAAGTCGAGGGTGGAGGCCTATGCTGGAAGCGAGCAATAACGACGAGCTGCCCCCGATCCCCGGGAAGCGCTATTTCACCATCGGTGAGGTCAGCGAGCTGTGCGGTGTGAAGCCCCACGTGCTGCGTTACTGGGAGCAGGAATTCCCCCAGCTCAAGCCGGTCAAGCGCCGCGGCAACCGGCGCTATTACCAGCGCCATGACGTGATCATGATCCGTCAGATCCGCAGCCTGTTGTATGAACAGGGCTTTACCATCGGCGGCGCCCGTCAGCGGCTGTCCGGCGACGAGGCCAGGGACGACATCAACCAGAGCCAGCAGATCATCCGCCAGATGCGCATGGAGCTCGAGGATCTGCTGCATATCCTCAAGCGCTGAGGGTATTGCTGATCCCCGTCATTGCGAGGCGCGTAGCGCCGCGGCAATCTCCAACTGATTGATTCTTCATTACGGGATTGCCGCGCTGCGCTCGCAATGACAGAGAACCCAAAGAACGTTTCCTCCGGACCTGGAAATCGGTATCATGTGCCGCCTGCCCGCGGGCAGGCCGTTCTTTTTCGGGGCGTAGCGCAGTCTGGTAGCGCACCGCAATGGGGTTGCGGTGGTCGGAGGTTCGAATCCTCTCGCCCCGACCAAATCAAGGTATAGCAGCCTGTCGGCTGCGATTTTTTCTATGGGGCGTTCGGATTTCCGGCCCTGTCGGGCGTTCAGCCTGCTGCGTTCGTCCGCTGGACGAACGGTCAGGCTTCACCCTCTCGCCCCGACCAATCAAGGGTATAGCAGCCTTCGGCTGCCAACTGTTTTATCGGGGCGTTCGGATTTCCGGCCCTGCGGGCGTTCGCCGCGCTGCGTGCGTCCACCGGACGCACGGTCGCGTCTCACCCTCTCGCCCCGACCAATTCTCAGGGTCACCAATCTAAGCGAATCAAACGCAGAGCACGCTAAGGCGCAGAGACGCAAAGAGATAACAATAATATTGATTTTTGCACTTTGCGCCTTCGCGTCCTCTGCGTCATTACCAGCCTGCCCCAACTGTCTCCCGATCAAGAATTCTGCTAGTCTGCCGTTCAGTTGTGCGACGCAGGAACGTGGTACACCGGGGAGACAACAACAATGCAGGGAGCTTGCAGCTCTTTCCTCTTACGCCTTTTCCTTCCTCTGCTGGCGGCCGTGCTGGGCGCCGGCTGCGCCGTGGTGGCGCCGGAGGATGAGGTCAGCGACCCGCTGGAGCCCGTCAACCGGGCGGTCTACCAGTTCAACGAGCACTTCGATCGCTATCTGCTGAAACCGGTCGCGGAAGGCTACCAGGATTATGTCCCGGCGCCGGCCCGCAGGCATGTCAGCAACTTCTACTCCAATCTGGGCGAACCCCTGACCGCCACCAACGCGGTTCTGCAGGGCAAGTTCGAACAGGGCGCCGGTGACTCCACCCGCTTCATCTTCAACAGCACCTTCGGTGTGCTGGGGTTGTTCGATGTGGCCACGCCGATGGGCCTGCAGCGTCACGACGAGGACTTCGGGCAGACCTTCGCCAGATGGGGCTTCGGTGAAGGCTGGTATCTGGTCCTGCCTTTCCTGGGGCCGAGCACGGTGCGCGACACCGTCGGCATGGTGCCGGACGGCTATCTCAGTCCGCTGTACTATGTCGACGACGAAAGCTGGCAGTACGGCCTGGTCGCCCTGCGGGTGGTGGATACCCGGGCACGATTGCTCGGCGCCAGCCGCATGCGCGACACGGCGGCCCTGGACGGCTATCTGTTCACCCGCGAGGCCTATCGCCAGCACCGCTGGAACCGCATCCACGACGGCAGCCCGCCGCCGCCCGATTTCGACCTGGACTGATTTCCTCCACGTTCATCGCCCGGGTTGCTGGCGCACGGACCAACGGATTCCGCTACCTGCCACACCGTCATCCCGGCCTCTGCCGGGGTGACGGGAAAACAGTTAAGTTCAGGTTGGTTCCCAGAACGACAGCTATGGCACCACGGCTTGCTGCTTATGGCCTGACAGAACGCCGGATTTCTGGAATAATGCGAGGTTTACCGCAACCACTGCAGGCCCGTGCCAACGCCGGAAAGCACCCCGATGAACCAGCATTACCACACCGACGATCTGCGAATCCGCGAGATCCGGGAGGTCAGTCCGCCCGCCCAGGTCCACGAGGAGTATCCTCTCAGTGATGATGCCTCGCGGACGGTCTTTTCCACGCGCGAGGCGATCCACCGTATCCTGCAGGGCGAGGACGACAGGCTGCTGGTCATCGTCGGGCCCTGTTCGATCCACGACCCGGCGGCGGCGACCGAATACGCCCGCCGGCTCAAGGTCATGCGCGACACCCTCTCAAGTGATCTGCTGATCGTCATGCGGGTGTATTTCGAAAAGCCGCGCACCACGGTCGGCTGGAAGGGGCTGATCAACGATCCCGACCTGGACGGCAGCTTCCACATCAACAAGGGGCTGCGGGTGGCGCGCAAGCTGCTGTGCGATCTCAACGAGATGGGCGTGCCGGCGGCGACCGAGTTCCTCGACCTGGTCAGTCCCCAGTACGTGGCCGACCTGGTCAGCTGGGGTGCGATCGGCGCGCGGACCACCGAGAGTCAGGTCCACCGCGAGCTGGCCTCGGGTCTGTCCTGCCCGGTCGGATTCAAGAACGGCACCGACGGCACCCTGCGGGTGGCGGTCGATGCCATCCGCTCGGCCTCGCAGCCGCACAACTTCCTGTCCATGACCAAGCAGGGGCACTCGGCCATCTTCTCCACTCGCGGCAATGATGACTGCCACATCATCCTGCGCGGCGGCAAACAGCCCAATTACGACGCCGTGAGCATCGATCAGGCCAGCCAGGAGCTGGAAGCGGCCGGTCTGCCGCCGCGGTTGATGGTCGATTTCAGTCACGCCAACAGCCTCAAGCAGCACAAGCGTCAGTTGATCGTGGGCGGGGACGTGGCCGGCCAGATCGCCGCCGGTGACAACCGCATCGTGGGAGTCATGGCCGAGAGCCATCTCAAGGGCGGCCGCCAGGACGTGGTTCCCGACCGCGAGCTGGTGTTCGGCCAGAGCATCACCGATGCCTGCATCGGCTGGGACGAAACCGTGGGTCTGCTGGAACAGCTGGCCGCGGCCGTGCGCCAGCGGCGCGAGAATCCCAACAGCATCGCCGCCTCCTGAGTCGGGGCGACAGCGTATTCAAGGAATCGTCACACCATGCTGGAAGTCAATCCTGTTCTGAACCGCATCAAGGATCTGCAAGGGCGCTGTGAGTCCCTGAGGGGGTATCTTTGACTATGCCGGCAGGAAGGACCGGCTGGAAGAGGTTGAACGCGAACTCGAGGACCCGAACGTCTGGAACGATCCCGGGAAGGCCCAGCAGCTGGGCCAGGAGCGCGCCCGCCTGAGCGAGGTGGTGCATGCGCTGGACGAACTCGGCGAGCGTTTCGCCGATGCCGAGGAACTGATCACGCTGGCCGCCGAGGAGGATGACGCCGAGACCTTCGAGTCGGTGCAGGCCGATGTGGCCGAGCTGGAACAGCGGGTCGAGGCGATGGAATTCCGGCGCATGTTCTCGGGCGAGATGGACGAAAGCAACGCCTTCGTCGACATCCAGGCCGGGTCCGGCGGTACCGAGGCCCAGGACTGGGCCGAGATGCTGCTGCGCATGTACCTGCGCTGGGCCGAGCGGCACGGTTTCACCACCGAGATCATCGAGGCCTCCGAGGGCGAGGTCGCCGGCATCAAGAGCGCGACCGTGAAGGTCGAGGGGTCCTATGCCTTCGGCTGGCTGCGTACCGAGACCGGCGTGCACCGGCTGGTGCGCAAGTCGCCCTATGATTCGGGCAACCGCCGGCATACCTCATTCGCCTCGGTGTTCGTCTCGCCCGAGGTGGACGAGGATTTCGACATCGATATCAATCCGGCGGACCTCAGGGTCGACACCTACCGCGCCAGCGGCGCCGGCGGCCAGCATGTGAACCGAACCGAGTCCGCCATCCGCATCACCCACGAGCCCAGCGGCATCGTGGTGGCGTGCCAGAGCGACCGCTCCCAGCACAAGAACCGTGCCTCGGCCATGAAGCAGCTCAAGGCCAAGCTGTACGAAATGGAGATGCAGAAGCGCCGTGCCGAGCAGCAGAGCGTGGAGGAGAGCAAATCGGACATCGGCTGGGGCAGCCAGATCCGCTCCTACGTGCTGGACCAGTCGCGCATCAAGGACCTGCGTACCGGCGTTGAGGTGGGCAACACCCAGGGTGTGCTCGACGGCGACCTGGACCCCTTCATCGAGGCCAGCCTCAAATCCGGCTTGTAACCCGACTTGGGATCCTCCCCCTCTCCCCCACTGGGGGAGAGGGCCAGGGTGAGGGGGCAGGCAGCACAACATACCCTCACCCCAACCCCTCTCCCTGGGAGGGAGAGGGGCTTTTAACTAACCAGATACGACATTGACCATGACCGACGCCAACGACACCAACAACGCCACCGACACCCGCGAAGAGGAGCACCGTCTGATCGCCGAGCGCCGGCGCAAGCTGCAGACGCTGCGCGAGCAGGGTAATGCCTTCCCCAACGATTACCGCCGCAACGTGGTGGCCGGCGAGCTGCACGCCGAGTACGGCGACAAGGCGCCGGAGTTCTTCGACGACAACCCCATCCGGGTCAGCGTGGCCGGCCGCATGATGGCCAAGCGTGTCATGGGCAAGGCCAGCTTTGCCCAACTGCTGGACATGTCGGGCCGCATCCAGTTGTTCGTGCAGCGTGATGCCCTGCCGGAAGGCCGCTACCAGGAATTCAAGGGCTGGGACGTGGGCGACATCCTCGGCGCCGAGGGTATCCTGTTCAAGACGAAGACCGGCGAACTGAGCGTGAAGGTCGACAGCCTGCGGCTGCTGACCAAGTCGCTGCGCCCGCTGCCGGAGAAATATCACGGCCTGACCGACACCGAGGCGCGTTACCGCCAGCGTTATCTCGATCTCATCATGAACGAGGTGGCGCGCGAGGTGTTCCGAACGCGCACCCGCATCGTCCAGTACATCCGCGATTTCCTCAACGCGCGGGATTTTCTGGAGGTGGAGACCCCCATGATGCAGGCCATTCCCGGCGGGGCAGCGGCGCGGCCCTTCGTGACCCACCACAATGCCCTGGAGATGCAGCTGTTCCTGCGCATCGCCCCGGAGCTGTATCTCAAGCGTCTGGTGGTGGGCGGTTTCGAGAAGGTCTACGAGATCAACCGCAACTTCCGCAACGAGGGCCTCTCCACCCGGCACAATCCGGAATTCACCATGCTGGAGTTCTACCAGGCCTACGCCGACTATCATGACCTGATGGACCTGACCGAGACCCTGCTGCGCGACATGGCGCGCGATATCCTGGGCACCCAGCAGATCGAATACCAGGGCGAGACCTACGATTTCTCCAGGCCCTTCGCCCGCATGACGGTGAAGGAGTCCATCCTGCACTTCAACCCGGACATCGGCGAGGCCCGGATCACCAACCTGGAGGAGGCGAGAAAGGTCGCCGCGGGGCTGGGGATTCCCCTGAGGGACAGCTATGGCCTGGGCAAGGTGCAGATCGAGATCTTCGAGAAGACGGTCGAGCACCGCCTGAAGGATCCGACCTTCATTACCGCCTATCCCACCGAGGTCTCGCCCCTGGCCCGGCGCAGCGACGCCGACCCCTTTGTCACCGATCGGTTCGAGTTCTTCGTCGGTGGGCGCGAGATCGCCAACGGTTTCTCCGAGCTCAACGACGCCGAGGACCAGGCCGAGCGCTTCCGGCAGCAGGTCCAGGAAAAGGAGGCCGGCGACGAGGAGGCCATGCACTTCGACGCCGATTATGTCGCCGCTCTGGAGCACGGCATGCCGCCCACGGCCGGTGAGGGCATCGGCATCGACCGGCTGGTGATGCTGTTCACCGATTCCCCCTCCATCCGCGACGTGCTGCTGTTTCCGCATATGCGGAAAGTGGGGGAGACGTGAGACGTTAAGCGTGAAGCGTGAGCGAAACAGGCTTGACGGCCGTGGTCCGGGCCGCACACTTGCTCACGCCTCACGCCTCACGCCTCACGCCTCACGCCTCACGCCTCACGCCTCACGCCTCACGCCAAAACTTGACAGCTTTTGTCCGATCTGGCCTTATACGGGACAGGAGGGGTATTTTTAAAGGAATAATAAATAGATAGTATGCATTCGCTATAAAGCGGTTAAAGTCTTTCAGCCGATACAATTACAACGACAGGTGTCGCCTCCATGGGAAGCCCGACCCAGCGCCCGGATCCGGAAACCGAGGCGCTTCGCAACACCCTGCGGCAGCGTGAATACGAGCTTGAGCTGCTGAAAGAGACCGCCCTGGCCGTCGGCCGCGAGCGGGATCCGGCCGTGGTCCTGCAGCTGATCGCTGACCGCGCGCGCGAAATCATCCAGGCCGAGACCGTGCTGGTCCCGGTACTCAACCCTGAACGCACCCATTACACCTACGAGGCCGCATCCGGTGAATATGCCCAGGACACGGTCGGCGAGAGCCTGCCCATCGACCAGGGCATCTGCGGCTGGGTCTGGCGCAACAAGAAGCCCTGGTGGCGCGGCGTGCTCGACGAACTGGACACGAACGAACGTACCCGTTGGGAGGACCAGGCCGGCACCGTGCTGATGGTGCCGCTGGTGGGCAAGGGGGCCTTCCTCGGCGGCCTGGCCGGACTGCGCAAGCTCGACGGGGCGGACTTCACCCGGGCCGACCTCAACCTGCTCAGCCTGTTCGCCTCCCAGGTGGTGGTGGCGCTGGAAAACGCCCTGGCCTTCGAGAAGCTGGAACAGGCCCGCCAGGACGCCGAGCGCTACCAGCAGCAGCTGCAGCAGCTCAACGAGGCACTGGTCACGGCCAACCGCGAGCTGGAATACCTGTCCCTGTATGATGAGCTGACCGGTCTGCCCAACCGTACCCTGTTCCGCGACCGCATTCAGCAGGGGCTGACCGTGGCCGGTGTCATCGCCCAGCCGCTGGCCATCCTGCTGCTGGACCTGGACCAGTTCAAGGAGGTCAACGACACCTTCGGCCACGAGTTCGGCGATCGCCTGCTCAAGCTGGTCAGCGAGCGCTTCGGCGAGATCACCCGCTACTCCGACACGGTCGGGCGGCTGGGCGGCGATGAGTTCGGACTGCTGCTGCCCAATGCCGACGAAGCCAAGGCGGCGGAGCTGGCCGGCAACCTGCTGCGAACGCTCGATTCCAGCTTCGAACTGGACGGTCACAGCCTGTCCATGACCGCCAGCATCGGCATCGCCGTCTATCCCGACCACGGCACAGACCTCACCACCCTGCTTCGCCATGCCGACATGGCCATGTACCAGGCCAAGTCGAGCAAACAGAGTCTGGCCGTGTACGATGCCAGCGACGACACCTACAGCCCGCAGCAGCTGATCCTGCTCGGCGACCTGCGCCGGGCACTCAACGAGCAGCAGTTCCAGCTGCACTATCAGCCCAAGCTGGATATCCGCAGCGGCCGTCTGGTCGGGGTGGAGGCCCTGGCACGCTGGCCGCAGCCGGAGCGCGGCCTGATCCCCCCCACCGCCTTCGTGCATTCCCTGGAACAGTCACGGCTGATATCCAGTTTCAACCAATGGGTGCTCAATACCGCCGTGGAGCAGGCCGCGCGCTGGAGCGATCAGGGTTATGACTTCACGGTCTCGGCCAACCTGTCGGTGCACAGCCTGCTCAACCCGGCCTTCCCGGACGAGCTGGAGGCACTGTTGGATAAATGGGAACTGCGCGGACGGTTGATGCTGGAGATCACGGAGAATCTGTTCCTGAGCGACTATGGCCGGCTCAGCCAGACCCTGCTGCGGCTGCAGCGGCGGGGTGTGTATTTCTCCATCGACGATTTCGGCACCGGCCATTCCTCACTGAGCCGGCTCAAGCGACTGCCGGTGAGTGAACTCAAGATCGACCGCTCTTTCGTCATCGAGATGGAACACAACCCCGACGATCTGGTCATCGTCCACTCCACCATCGATCTGGCGCACAACCTGGGGCTGTCGGTGGTGGCCGAGGGGGTGGAGAACGCCCGGGTACTGAACCGGCTCAAGGCGCTGGGCTGCGACATCGCCCAGGGCTATTATTTCGGCCACGCCATGCCGGCGGACGAGCTGGAGACGAAGATCCGGGAATGCGGCTGGCTGCAGGAGGGCGGTGCCGGCTGAGCGGCGCTGCTTGCGCGGCACTCATGTAGGTCGGATTGGCCCGCAGGGCGTAATCCGACATCGTGGCCGCACCTTGTCGGGTTACGCTGCGCTAACCCGACCTACTTACTCACTTCTTCCGCCGCCTCAGGCAGTTCGTAGGGCAGTTCGGCCGGCTCGAACACCGGCCCATCGGCCGCGCCCAGATGGACCGTTCCGGCATTCATACTGCCGATCTGCACCACTGCCAGCGCCATGCAGCCGCCATCGGAGTGGGGGTAGGCCTCGACGATCCGGCCCACGGCCTGCTCGCCGCCGTCTGCAGCGTACAGCTCGGCACCGGGCTCGGGCGGTGGCTCGGCCGCGATCCGGCCCAGGTACATGCGTCGCTTGAGTTTGCCGAGATACTGCATGCGGGCGACCACCTCCTGACCCGGATAGCAGCCCTTCTTGAAGTTGACCCCGTTGATCAGCTCCATGTTGGCCATCTGCGGCACGAAGGCCTCGCTGGTACCGGGCTGGATCATGGGAACCCCGGCCATCACCCGCAGCAGGCCCCAGGCCGGCTGCCCCACCGGGGCGCCGCGTACATTGAGTACCTCCCAGAGTTTCTTCATGCACTCCAGCGTGCCATAGACCTCGAAGCGGGGATGGATACCGGGCGTGCGGATCAGGGTGCACTCGCCCAGGGTCAGCGCGTCGTCGACCGACCGCGGTACCTCGCCCAGTGCGGCCTCCAGCTCGGCCGGGACATCCGGGCCGGAGACGCCCAGATGAATGAAGTTCTCGCTCACGTCCTCGAGCGTGACATCGGACATGAGCACGAACATGCGCAGCCGCTGCAGGAAGGTCTCGCTGAGCGCGGCGGGCAGGGCGATGTAGATGCCGTCATCACGCGCGAACAGGCGGAAGTTGGCCAGCATACGGCCCTTGGGCGTACAGTAGGAGGACAGCTGGCTGCGCGAGGCGCTGACATTGGTGACATCATTGCTGAACTGGCCCTGCAGGAAGGACCTGACAATCCCTGCCGTGGGCGGCGATGACGGTGATGTCCGACAGGTCGGCGAAGACGTTGCCGGTCAGGGCCACGCTGAGTTCGCGCCGGGGGCTGCCGAAGCTGGTCACCACGCCGGTGGCGTCGAATTCGGCGCCGTTGTCCTCGAGAAAGGCCTTCCACTGCTGTTTCATGATTGCATCCGCTCCGCGGGTTGGTGTTCGAACTGCTGAGTATCACTTCCGGTGTGCCGCAGTCAATCTCAGGCAGGGATTGCAGGGAAATCCGGCATGAAACCTGCGGTCTGCCGCGCTGTGACGGATTAATGATACTCTTGTGGCAATTTCCAGGTTGCAATGCTATAAAATCCCCAAAAAGCCGCAATCCATGCCCCACGACTCACGCCCCAAATTTCTCAACCTGCTGGCGATCCGTCAGCCCATCGGCGCGGTGACCTCCATCCTGCACCGCCTGACCGGCGTTCTGCTGTTCCTGCTGCTGCCCGTGGCCGCCTGGCTGCTGGAGCTGTCGCTGCGCGACCCGGCCGGCTATGCGCGCGCCGCTGCCTGGCTCGAGGGCACGGCAGGGCGGGCGGCACTGCTGCTGCTGGCCTGGATCGTCTTTCACCACCTGTTCGCCGGCATCCGCTTTCTGTTGCTGGATCTGGACCTGGGCATGGAACTGACTGCGGCCCGGCGCATGGCCTGGGTGGCGACCCTGGCCGCCCCGCTGGCCGCGCTGCTGTTCGTCGGGGGGGTGCTGTGAGCCGCCAGGCGCACGGCCTGCGGGCCTGGCTGCTGCAGCGTTTCACAGCGGCCTATATCGCCCTCTATATCCTGGTGACCGGGGTCTGGTTCCTGTGGCAGCCGCTGCACAGCCACGCCCAGTGGCAGGCCTGGCTGGCTGCGCCGCTGCCCAACCTGGCCACGGCCCTGTTCATCGTCACCCTGCTGATCCACGCCTGGGTCGGGGTGCGCGACGTGATCATGGACTATGCGCGCCACACCGGCCTGCGGGTGAGCCTGATGGCGCTGGTGGCGGTGGTGCTGGGCGGATGCGGGCTGTGGTCGCTACGGGTGGTGTTTGCGGTGGTGGGACAATGAATCTTCCGGTGCGCAAATTCGATGCCCTGATCATCGGTGCCGGCGGCGGCGGGCTGCGGGCCGCGCTGCAGCTGTCGCGCGCCGAGGCCCGCGTGGCGGTGGTGTCCAAGGTGTTTCCCACCCGCTCGCACACGGTGGCCGCCCAGGGCGGGGTCAATGCCGCCCTGGCCAATGTGCTGCCGGACAACTGGCACTGGCACATGTTCGACACCGTCAAGGGCAGCGACTATCTGGGTGACCAGGATGCCATCGAGTACATGTGCCGCGCCGCGCCGCGGGTGGTCTACGAGCTGGATCACATGGGTGTGCCCTTCTCGCGCCTGGACAACGGCCGCATCTACCAGCGCGCCTTCGGCGGCCAGAGCCGCAATTTCGGCGGCGAGCAGGCCGCGCGCACCTGTGCCGCGGCCGACCGTACCGGGCACGCCATTCTGCACTCGCTGTACCAGCAGAACATCCGCGCCCGTACCCACTTCTTCGATGAGTACTTCGCCCTCGACCTGATCCAGGATGCGGAGGAGGGCGCCGTGCTGGGCGCGGCTTGGCGTGGATCTCGCCCCGGCGAGCCCTTCGTCATCGAGGCCAAGGGACCCAGCTGCTGGCCACCGGCGGGGCGGGGACAGCGGTTCCGCACCAGCCACACTGCCCTGATTTCACTACCGGCGCGGCATGGGCATGGCCCTGCGCGCCGGCATCACGCGCCGGCATTGGAGTTCTTCCAGTACCATCCCCACCGGCATCGCCGGCAAGGGCATGCTGATCACCGAGGGGGCGCGCGGCGAGGGTGGCTATCTGCTCAACGGCGACGGCGAGCGCTTCATGGAACGCTATGCGCCCCGGGCCAAGGATCTGGCCAGCCGCGACGTGGTCAGTCGCGCCATTGCCACCGAGGTGCGCGAGGGCCGCGGCTGTGGCCCGGATCGGGACCATGTGCTGCTCAAGCTGGATCCTATGGGTGAGGAGGTGGTGGCAAGCGCCTGCCCGGCATAGCGACACGGTGAAGAACCCTTCCTCACATCGACCGGCCGAGCGAGCCCATCCCCGTCTACTCCATGCCACTCACACCATGGGAGGATTCCGCCAACCGCACCGGCCAGGTGGTCGCCCCGAGCACAACGGGCCGGAGGAGCCGGTGGCCCAGGGGGGCTGTATGCGGCTGGCGGAATTGCGCCTGGTCTCAGTAAAGGCGCCCAACCGCTCGGCGGCCAAACTCGCTGCTGGACATCCTGGTGTTCGGGCCGCGCCGCGGCCAATTCTACATATCGATTCCTGGCCAGCCACCGTATCCACCGCCGTCAACTAGGAAAGCGGGACCCGGCGCTGGTGAAACGCCTGGCCCGCTGGGACAGTCCGGGCCGGGGCGAGCGGGTGGCGCGATCCGTGCGAGCCTGCAGACGGTGATGGGGATTACTTCGGTGTCTCCGCACCGAGGAGTTGCTGCGCGCGGGTGTGGACCGGGCGCTGGCTCCTGCAGGGCGGGCTGGCCTATGACGGCCCGAGGATCACAGCAAGGTGTTCAACACCGCCCGCATCGAGGCCCTGGAACTGGAGAATCTGATGGACGTGGCGCTGGCCACCGTCTGCTCGGCACTGGAGCGCCGCGAGAGCCGGGGTGCGCATTCGCGCATCGATTATCCCGAGCGGGACGACACTCAGTGGCTCAGGCATTCGCTGTTCTACAAGCAGGACCAGCGGGTGGATTTCAAGGGCCGGTGCGTCATCAAGCCGCGAGCGTGGACACCTTCACCGCCCACAGGAGCGAGTTATGATGAGATATTCCATTATCGACTACAATCAGGACATCGACCGCCGGCCTACATGCAGGACTTCGAGTGCAGGCCGGGACCTCGCCCGGATGTGCTGCTCGATGCGCTGCTGGCTTGAAGGCGCAGTACGAGACCTGAGCTTTGCGCTCTTGTCAGGAGGGGTGTGCGGCTCGGACGGCCATGACATCAAACGGTCGCAACGGTTGGCCTGCGTACCCCGCTCAAGGAATTGCAAGGACGCGGTCTACCCTGCGCCCGCTGCCTGGGCAGCCGGTGATACGCGACCTGATCGTGGACTGGAACTTATAACAGCAGTACCGCGAGGACAGGCCCTGTGTTGATCAACCGCGGACCCCGAGCCCGAGGTCGAGCGCCTGCCGAGCCGAGGAGCGCGAAAAAACGCCTGGACGGCCTGTACGGTGCATCCTGTGTGCCTGCACTCGACCTCCTGTCGTCCTTCTGTGGAACCCGGACAAGTCCTGGCCGGCCGCACTGCTGCCGTCCTGGCGATTCTGGCGACAGCCGCGACCGGCAACAGAGGACGCGCCTGGATGCCTATGTGAAGGTCCATTCAAGCTGTTCCGCTGCCACACCCATCACTGAACTGCTTCGAGGCCTGTCCAAGGGATTGAACCCCACCCGTGCCATCGGTCATATCAGGACCTCAGCTCAAACTGTGTTGTAGTCCTTTCGGGGACCGAATATTTGCACGCGCGCCCGGCTGCTGTGGCAGTGGCCGGGCCGCGGCATGCGTGAGCTTGGGCCTGATGCTTGCTGGCCTACGTCGAGGCGCACTATGCGGCTGGACCAAAAAAGCCGGCGGCCCGGCCCGGCTGGAACAGCTGCTGTGCAGTATCGGACCAGGTTCCTGCTGGACAATCCTCATGGTCCGTGAAGCCGCCGGCCGATTTCCGGCGCTGGCGAGACGAGCGTCGATCCGGCTCGGCGGCCGGTGAGTCATGGGTCATTGATAGCTGGGGACACAGGGCGCAGCGGACGCAGAATCAAATTATTACTCAGGTGTGAGGAGGCATATAGGCTAAGCCCCCGAAGCGCCGTCATCCCGCGCAAGGCGGGGATCCACTACCGCGGCGGTGTATGGATTCCCGCCCTGGCGGGAATGACGATGGTGAGTGTAAGCCTGCCCCCTGAGTAATAATAGATCGGTCTCTGCTTATGTCTCCTGGTAAGAAGCATATCGCTGAAAGCTGACTCACATTGCCAATCGAAATCGAACGCAAATTCCTGGTCACCTCCGACGCCTGGCGTGAACAGGCCGATGCCGGCGTGCGTTACCGCCAGGGCTATCTGACCCGGGTGATCGGCGAGACCGACGTCAAGGCCTCGGTGCGGGTGCGTACCGCGGGTGATAAGGCCTGGCTCAACATCAAGAGTGCCGAGCTGGGCATCCGGCGGCTGGAATACGAATACGCCATCCCGCTGACCGAGGCGGAGGAGATGCTGGACAGTCTCAGCCTGGGCCGGCTGGTGGAGAAGACCCGTTATCATGTCCCGGTGGCCGGGCATGTGTGGGAGGTGGACGTGTTCGAGGGCGACAACCGCGGGCTGGTGGTGGCCGAGATCGAGCTGCAGTCCGAGGACGAGGCCTTCACGCTGCCAGACTGGGCCGGGGCCGATGTCTCCGACGATCGCGTACTACCACGTTCTATCTGTAGGAGCACCCTGGCCCAACGCTGGAAGTGACGTACGGATGAGTCTCTGGAGGTACTGTTGTGGTGGCGGTGGCGTTGCTGTCCACGGCCTGTCAGTCGGCCGCTGAGGATGTCCTCCGGTAGCATTGCCGGGCGTCCCGCCAACCGGACTCCGCGCACGCCACCGGCCGCGGCGTCCGCGCGCGTTCCAACGGTGCGTACCGCTCCTGGTCGACCTTCGATGACCGCCCCGCAGCCGGTGCAGGAACTGGCGCGGCTGGGAGCGCCTGACAACGAACCCCATTGCCGCTTTATCTCGACCCTGCGCGCCACGTCCTTCCATGAAGTCGAGCCGCTGAGCCGCCGCCGACGTGGTGGCCACCTACCGGCAGGCTCGACCCGGCGGACGGCTGCCCAAACGCGGGCCTGCTCGCCGCTGAATCTGACGTGTCAGTGCCGGGATACCGATATGTCGCTTTTCATCTCAACCGTCCCGACCGCCTTGTTTTTTTTTTTTTCCGCGGCTACCTGGTCATCGGCATCGTGCCGGACCGCCTGCTGGCGACAGGATGGCATGACTTTCAGCGCGCCGCCCGTCGGCAGCGGGCCGCTGGAACGGTGCAGCGGGTCGCCCGACGGCCGTCTGGGCTGCGACGGCGTCGACGGAACAGCAGCTCAGCATCAGCCGGTGGAAGGATCCGACGGTGCGGGTGCTCACGCTGCAGCGCTGCGCGCTGGACCTCATCCAGACGACTGGCCGGCCGAGCTGATCGCACTGGAAGGCGCGCGGGGGCATCGGGTCGAACGTCCTCGCGGATCGAATTTCATTATATCGGAATTCATCTCGAGGATTCACTCACCGGCGAGCCGCGCCTGCGGCCGGGCCATCGCCCACGCAATCGACCGCCGGGCCATCCATCGACCACCTGCTGGCCTCGCGCGCGGCCCGGCCGGGAGCGCTGCTTGCCGCCGGACACGGGGCGGGTCAAATCCGAACTGGCCCGGGTATCGCACATGATCCGAGGCGGCCCGGCGGCTGCTGGCCGAGCTGGGCTACGGTCCGGAACGGCCGCTGGAACTTTCCTACAAGACCTCCAGCGACCCGCTGCGGCTGCGCATCGCCACCGTGTTCCAGATCAGCCTGGCCCGCGTCGGCAAAAATATCCGGCTGCGCCTGCTTGAGCGTACGACTGGGCCCTTCTACGAGTACGGAGCTACATCAAGGCCGGACGCTTCCGCTCTACAGGCCTGATGTGGGTCGTGGCATCAGGACACCCGACATCTTTCCGCCCGGTGTTCCACAAGCGCCTCGTCCGCCCGGCGGCGCCAACCGCGGCCGCTATACCGGGACGCGCAGACCGATGCCTGGATCGAGGCCGCCGAGGCGGCGCAGACACAGGCCGCACAGGTCACGTATTATCGGCGCATCCAGGCGCGGCTGCTGGACACACTTCCCTATGTGCCCCTGTGGTACGAGGATCACGTCTATGTCGCGCGCGAGGATATCCGGGGCTACCGCCTGAACCTGCACGGTAATTACGACGGCCTGCTCGAGGTGCAGCGCAGATGACAGAGACGATACCGCAGCGCTACCTGCTGATCAGACTGGCCGACCAGCGCCTGCAGCTGATCGAACAGGACGAGGTCCGGCTGGAATATCCGGTGTCGACCGGCGTGGCCGGACCCGGCGAGCGCGACGGCAGCGGCTGCACCCCGCGCGGCTGGCACCGTATCCGCATCCGCATCGGCGCCAGCTGCCCGCTCAACACCGTCTTCGTGGGCCGGCGGCCGACCGGCGAGATCTACAGCGCGGCACTGGCGGCGGGCGCACCGGGGCGGGACTGGATCCTGACCCGCATCCTGTGGCTGACCGGCCTGGAGTCCGGCCGCAACCGCGGCGGCGCGGTCGACACCCTGCGCCGCTACATCTACATCCACGGCTGTCCGGACAGCGAGCCCATGGGGGTGCCGGCCTCGCACGGCTGCATCCGCATGCGCAATGCCGATCTGATGGAACTGTTCGATCGGGTGGAGGCGGGCTTGCCGGTACTGATCCGGTAGGATGGGTGGAGCGAAGCGCAACCCATCTTCAGTGAGAGATTGCCGCGGCGCTGCGCCCCATAGAACCCCTTCGGGTTTCATTATGGGTACCCCACCCTTCGGGTCTGGGCATCGCAATGACGGATTATTCGGAAGTGCTATGAGGCACATGAACATACATGCTCGCTGAACTGACCCGCCGCCTGCTCAGCACCGCCATCGTGGTGCTGGGCGTGGTGGTGCTGGTATTCCTGCTGATCCATCTCATTCCCCGTGATCCGGTGGACGTGATGCTGGGCGAGTCGGCCTCGGCGGCCGACCGCGAGGCGCTGCGCCAGAACCTGGGGCTGGACCGGCCGCTGGGCGTGCAGCTGGGCGAGTACCTGGGCGGGCTGGCCAGGGGGGAACTGGGGCATTCGCTGCATCACCGGCGGCCGATCGTCGAGCTGCTGGCCGAACGCATCCCCGCCACCCTGGAACTGGCGCTGGCCGCGCTGGCCTTCACCCTGGTGCTGGCGCTGCCGCTCGGGCTGCTGGCGGCGGTGCGCCGCAATACCGGCTGGGACCGGGGTGCGATGGCCTTTTCGCTGCTGGGCGTGTCCATCCCGAATTTCTGGCTGGGGCCGCTGCTCATCCTGCTGTTCTCGGTCTGGCTGGGCTGGCTGCCGGTGAGCGGCCGCGAATCGCCCGGCGCGCTGATCCTGCCGGCGCTGACCCTGGGCATGTCACTGGCGGCGGTGCTCTCGCGCATGGTGCGCAGCAGTGTGCTGGAAGTGCTGGGCGAGGACTTCATCCGCAGCGCCTATGCCCGCGGCCTGTCCACACGCCAGGTGCTGACCCGCCACGCCCTGCCCAACGCGCTGCTGCCGGTGATCACGGTGCTGGGGCTGCAGCTCGGCACCCTGCTGGCCGGGGCGGTGATCACCGAGGTGGTGTTCGGCTGGCCCGGCCTGGGTTCATTGACCATCGAGGCCATCCAGAGCCGCGACTATCCGCTGGTGCAGGTCTGCGTCCTGCTCATCAGCCTGAGCTATGTGCTGGTCAACATGCTGACCGATCTGCTCTACGCCTGGATCGACCCACGCATCCGGCTGGGAGAGAGCGATGCGGGTTAAGCTGCCGGCGGCCATCCTGCTGCTGTGGGCGGCCGCGGCCGTGCTGGCCGGCGCGCTCGGGCTGGACCCCGACCGCATCCGGCTCGAGCTCATCCTGGCGCCGCCCTGGGAGGCCGGCTGGCTGGGTTACGATGACCTGGGACGACCGCTGCTGGACCGGGTGATTGCCGGGGCCCGGACCTCCTTCTGGGTGGCGCTGTGGGTGGTGAGCCTGTCGGCCGTGGCCGGCACCCTGATCGGCAGTATCAGCGGCTACCTGGGCGGCAAGGTCGACCGGGTGGTCGTCCATGTGATAGACATCTTCCTGGCCTTTCCCGGTATCCTGCTGGCCATCGCGCTTGCCGGTATACTGGGGCCCGGCATCGGCAATGTCGTCATCGCCCTGAGCCTGGTGGGATGGGTGGGCTTTGCCCGTCTGGCCCGGGCCCAGGTGCTGTCGCTCAAGCAGCGCGAGCATGTGGCCGCGGCCATCGCCCTGGGCAGCCGGCGGCGGCGGATCATTCTGCGGCACCTGATCCCCCTGCTCAGCGCACCCCTGATCGTGGAGGCGACCTTCGGTGTGGCCTCCATCGTCATCGCCGAGGCCGGGCTGTCGTTCCTGGGCCTGGGGGTGCAGCCGCCGGCGGCCTCCTGGGGCAGCATGATCCGCGACGGCACCCGCTACCTGCTGGTTGCCCCGCACATGGTGCTGGTGCCCGGCCTGGCCATGCTGCTGGTGGTCCTGGCGGTGAACCTGCTGGGGGACAGGCTGCGCGACCGCATGGATGTGCGGCTGCGTTGATATAATGGTCACGGAAATACACGGAATGACGCAGATTCAGCCAAGTGTTTGTGTAAGCATTAAGGAAACTCTGATTAAGCCAGCTATTCCTGTCATTGCGAGCGTAGCGTGGCAATCTCCTGATGCCAGATCAGTCTTGTAGGTCGGGTTAGCACAGCGTAACCCGACACTCACGGCGGGCACGTCGGGTTACGCCCTTCGGGCTAACCCGACCTGCGATGTTTAGAAGGAAAGCACCATGTCACTGGGACCGGTCATGCTGGACATCGAGGGCACGCAGCCGAGCGCGGCCGAGCGCGAGCTGCTGTGCCGGCCCGAGGTCGGCGGGGTGATCCTGTTCAGCCGCAATTACACCTCTCCGGCACAGTTGCATGCGCTGATCGACGAGCTGCACGGCCTGCGCGATCCGCGCCTGCTGATCGCCGTGGACCAGGAGGGCGGCCGGGTGCAGCGTTTCCGCGACGGCTTCACCCGCCTGCCGCCGGTAGCGGAACTGGGGCGAGTCTATGACGAGGAGCGCAATCGTGCCCTGGCTCTGGCCGAGACCACCGGCTGGCTGATGGCCAGCGAGCTGCGTGCCATGGGCGTGGATCTGAGCTTCGCGCCGGTGCTGGACATCGACCGCCGCCGCAGCTCGGTGATCGGCGACCGTGCCTTCCATCGCCGGCCGGAGGCGGTGGCCGAACTGGCCCATGCCTACCAGAAGGGCATGCAGAGTGCCGGCATGGCGGCGGTGGGCAAGCACTATCCCGGTCACGGCGGGGTGGAGGCCGATTCGCATCTGGCCCTGCCGGTGGACGAGCGCGAGCTGGCCGACCTGGAACTGGAGGATCTGCTGCCGTTCGAACGCTTGATTCATCAGGGCCTGGCCGGGATCATGGTCGCCCATGTGCTCTACCCCCGGATCGACGCCGACCTGGCCGGCTTCTCGGCCTTCTGGCTGCAGGACTACCTGCGTCGGCAGCTGCGCTTCGAGGGTGTGATCTTCAGCGACGACCTGAGCATGGCCGCAGCCGAACGCGCCGGCGATCCGGTGGCGCGCGCACAGAGCGCGCTCAATGCCGGCTGCGACATGATCCTGGTGTGCAACCGGCCGCAGGAGGCACGTGCCGTGGTCGAGGCACTGGAGGGCTACGAGAATCCGGCCTCGCAGGCCCGGCTGATCCGGCTGCACGGCCGCCAGGCGGTCACGCCTGAACAATTGAGGCAATCGCCGCGCTGGCGCGAGGCGGTGGCCGCGGTGCAGGGCTATGACAGCGAGCCACTGCTGGATATGGATCTGGAATAACGCAATTAATTTCTCGTCATTGCGAGCGAAGCGTGGCAATCTCCGGCCGCATGATCCTCTGTTCCGAGATTGCCGCGGCGCATTGCGCCTCGCAATGACGGGGTCATCTGAAACGCTGTGAGATAACATAATCCGCATGGATAACTTCATCGAATACATACGGCCGCTGTACGCCTGGAGCACCAAAAACACCTGGGTCTACCAGGTGTTCATCATCGTCTTCGTTTCGCTGCTGCTGAGCTACATCGCCGGTAAGCTGCTCGACCGCCTGTATGCGCGCTTTCAGAAGACCCGCAACACCTGGGACGACGCCCTGGCCGAGTCGGCACGCAAGCCGGTCCGGCTCCTGATCTGGGTGGTGGGCATCGCCTTCGCCGCCGAGATCATCCACGCCAAGACGGATTCGCCCATCTTCACTGCCGTGGATCCCATCCGCGACGTGGGCGTGATCGCGGTCATGGCCTGGTTCCTGCTGCGCCTGATCAACAATGTGCAGAATAACGTCCTGCAACAGCGCGCGATCGAAGACAAGCCCTATGATCGCACCACCCTGGATGCCATCGGCAAGCTGCTGCGTGCCACAGTTGTCATTACCTCCTTCCTGGTGGTGTTGCAGACACTGGGCTTCAGCATCTCCGGCGTGCTGGCCTTCGGCGGCATCGGTGGCATCGCGGTTGGTTTCGCCGCCCAGGGCATGCTGGCCAATTTCTTCGGCGCCATGATGGTCTATCTGGACCGGCCCTTCAATGTCGGGGACTGGATCCGCTCGCCGGACCGCGAGATCGAGGGCGTGGTGGAGGACATCGGCTGGCGCATCACCACCATCCGCACCTTCGACAAGCGGCCGCTGTACGTGCCCAACTCGGTCTTCACCAGCATCATCGTGGAGAATCCGCGGCGCATGAGCCACCGGCGTATCTTTGAAACCATCGGCATCCGCTATGACGACATGGACAAGATGCATGCCATTACCGACGAGGTGCGTGAGCTGCTGCAGTCCCACGAGGAGATAGATGAGACCCAGACCCTGATGGTGTACTTCAACGCCTTCAATGCCTCCTCGATCGACTTCATGGTCTACACCTTCACCCACACCACGGTCTGGACCGAGTTCCACCGCATCAAGCACGATATCCTGCTGAAGATCGCCGACATCATTGCCAATCACGGCGCCGAGATCGCCTACCCGACCCGCACCCTGCATGTGCCCGAACGGCTGCTGCTCGAGCGTGATGCACCCGGCGACGATGACCCGGCCCCGGTCCCGGCGGGCGGGCAGTGAGCGGACACCGGCCCCGCATCGGTCTGGCGCTGGGCGGCGGCGCGGCGCGCGGCTGGGCGCACATCGGCGTCATCCAGTATCTGAAGGACGAGGGCATCGATGTGGATGTCATCTGTGGTACCTCCATTGGCGCCATCGTCGGCGGCGCCGAGGCGGCCGGCCAGCTCGATACCCTGCGTGAATGGCTGGAGCAGCTTACCTGGCAGGATATCATCCGTTATCTGGACGTGACCTTCACCGGTGGTCTGCTCCAGGGTACCAAGCTGATGGATTTCTTCCGCGACCGGCTGCGGGACGCCGAGATCGACAGGCTTGACCGTCCCTTTGCTGCGGTGGCGACCGAGCTGGCCAACGGCCAGGAGGTATGGCTGAAGTCCGGCTCGCTGATGGACGCCATGCGCGCTTCCATCGCACTGCCGGGCCTGTTCACACCGGTGGAACGGGAAGGGCGCTGGCTGGTCGACGGTGGTCTGGTCAACCCGGTGCCGGTGTCCCTGTGCCGGGCGCTGGGCGCGGAGCGCATCATTGCGGTCGATCTCAACTCGGATATTCTGAGCCGACGCACATACCATCCCCCCGAGGTCCTGCCCACAGAGGATGACGAATCGGCGCAGAAGGCCTGGGCGCAACTGTTCAAACAGGGCGACTGGCAGGGTATGTTTCAGACCCTGTTTCATAAGCCCATGGAGCAGTGGAAGGGCTATTTCCAGCAGGCGGAAAACGCGCCGCCGTCGCTGGTCGACGTGCTGGCGCAAAGCGTTTACATTATGCAGGTGCGCATCACCCGTGCGCGTATGGCCGGTGACCCGCCGGACGTGCTGCTGACCCCGCGCCTGTCCCAGATCCGGCTGCTGGAGTTTCATCGCGCCACCGAGGCGATCGAGGAAGGGTATGATGTTGCAAAACGGGCCGGCGACCAGATCAAACGGCTCGTGGAATAAACAACCCGCAGGATGGGTGAAGCGAAGCGCAACCCATCGTGGTTCGATACTCGGTGGGTTACAGCGCCCGGCGCCTCTCCCATCCTTTCCGGCTTACAACCTGGAACCCAGAAAAAACCTTATCAATGACCGATATCACCCCCACCGAAGCCCGCCGCGTCCTGGAACAGGCTGAATGCGTACACAGTGCAGAGACCGTACAGCACAGCCTGGATGTCATGGCCACCGCCATCACCGAGCGGCTGGAGCATGCCAATCCGCTGGTAATCAGCGTCATGACCGGGGCCATCGTACTGGCCGGGCAGCTGTTGCCCCGGCTGCACTTTCCCCTGCAGCTGGATTATGTCCACGCCACCCGCTACCGTGGCCGCACCAAGGGCGGTGAGCTGTACTGGATCAACCGCCCCAACTTCCCGCTCAGGGATCGCACCGTGCTGATCCTGGACGATATCCTGGACGAGGGGCTGACTCTGGAAGCGATCAAGGACTTCTGCCTTCAGGAAGGGGCCGAGGCGGTCTACAGCGCGGTGCTGGTGCAGAAGCGCCATGACCGCTGTGTAGACGGGGTCGAGGCGGATTTCACCGGGCTGGAAGTCGAGGACCGCTACGTCTTCGGCTGTGGCATGGACTATCACGGCTATCACCGCAATCTGCCGGCGATCTACGCCGTGGACGAATAAAGGAACACTAATGGCAAAACTGGCGATCATCGGCGGCAGCGGGCTGGACAAGCTCAAGAACCTGGAGATCGAGCGCCGCGAGGTACTGCAGACGCCCTACGGCGAGCCGTCAGGGCCGTTGACCCACGGCCGCATCAGCGGCACCCAGGTGGTGTTCCTGCCGCGTCACGGCTCCGGCCACACCATTCCGCCGCACAAGGTCAATTACCGCGCCAACATCTGGGCCCTGCATCACATCGGCATCGAGGACATCATCGCGGTGGCCGCCGTGGGTGGAATCACCCGTGGTATGGTGCCGGCGACCCTGGCCTTCCCCGACCAGATCATTGACTACACCTGGGGCCGCGAGAACACCTTCTTCGACGACGATGACAGCGCCGTCACCCATATCGACTTCACCTATCCCTACTGTGTCGAGCTTCGGCGCAAGCTGATCGAGACCGCGCGCCGCGAAGGCATCACCGCCATCGAGCGCGGCATCTATGGTGCCACCCAGGGCCCGCGGCTGGAGACCGCCGCCGAGATCGACCGGCTTGAGCGCGACGGCTGCGACATGGTCGGCATGACCGGCATGCCCGAGGCTGCCCTGGCGGCGGAGAAGGGCATGTGCTATGCCTCCTGTGCCGTGGTGGCCAACTGGGCCGCCGGCCGCGGCGAGGGCGACGGTCACATCACCATGGAGGAGATCGAGGTGCATCTGAAAAACGCCATGACCAAGGTGCGCGGTCTGCTGGAGGCGGTGATTCCATCGCTGTAAGCGGATGTCTATCATGTAGGTCGGGTCAGCCGCGCCGTAACCCAACAGCCGGCGGCTACCGTCATCCCGGCGCAGGCCGGGAGCCAGAAACCGCAACGGGTAACGGCATGCCGCAGGAATATTTCACGGGCGGCCTGGAGTCGAGCTGACAGCCGTCACCAGTGTCCAATCCCGACCCGTTCACTGAAAGGAGATTATTCATGCTCAACCCCGGCGACACCGCCCCTGATTTCAGCCTGGAGGAAACCGACGGCGAACGGGTCCAGCTGTCCGGATACAAGGGAGAGAAGAATGTCGTGGTCTACTTCTATCCCAAGGACGACACCCCCGGCTGCACTGTCGAGGCGCAGGATTTTACCGAACTGCAGGATCAGTTCGACGCCGCCGACACCGTGGTGCTCGGCATCAGTCGCGATGACTGCGGCAGCCACGCGGCCTTCCGTGACAAGTACGGCCTGACCGTGAAGCTGCTGTCCGATCCCGACGCCAGCGTGTGCGAAAAATACGGCGTCTGGCAGGAAAAGGACAAGGGCGGCGAGAAGAAGATGGGCATCGTGCGCTCGACCTTCATCATCGACCAGGCCGGCACCGTGCGTCAGGCCCTGTACGGGGTCAGTGCCGAGGGCCATGCCCGGGACGTTCTGGAACAGGTGAGGGCGCTTTAGCATACCCATGACTCGCGAGCTTTCCGATCCCGCCAGTAAACTGGTGGTACGCAACGCCCGGCTCGGCGACGTGCCGGCCATCGCCGAGCTGTCCGAACGCGTCTATGCCGGCACCGGCCTGCACGGCTATGCCGAGGGCGCGGTACGCGGCCAGATCAACCATTTCCCCGAGGGCCAGTTCGTCATCCTGGTCGACGACCGGGTGGTCGGCTACTGCGCCACCTTCCGGGTCAAGGAGGCGGTCGGGCTCAAGCGCCACACCTGGGGCGAGATCACCGGCAACGGCCATGCCTCGCGCCACGACCCGCAGGGCGACTGGCTCTACGGCATGGAGGTCTGCGTCGATCCCGACTACCGTGGTTACCGGCTCGGCCAGCGCCTGTACAACGAGCGCAAGAAGCTGTGCCAGCGGCTGGGCCTGAAGGGCATCGTCTTCGCCGGCCGGCTGCCCACCCTGTCCAAACGCATCAAGAAGTTCGGCTCTGTCGAGGCCTATGTCGAGGCGATCCGGGAGCGCCAGGCACGTGACCCGGTGCTGTCCTTCCAGCTCCGGAACGGCTTCGAGGTCGTCGACATCATTTCGGGCTATCTGACCGCCGATCATCAGTCCATGGGCTACGGCATCCACCTCCGCTGGCAGAATCCGAAGGTGGCCACCAACGAGGAGGTCACCACCAGCAAGGACTACGGCGGCCGTCTGCCCGACAGCATCCGCGTGGGCACGGTGCAGTACATGCAGCGCCGGGTGCTGTCCTTCGACGAGTTCCTGAAGATGGTGGCCTATTTCGTTGACGTGGTAGCCGACTACTCCGGCGACTTCGTGGTTTTCCCCGAGATGTTCACCCTGCAGCTGCTGTCCATCGAGGACCAGCAGCTCTCGCCGGCCGAGTCCATCGAGGCGCTCACCAAGT
Source organism: Thiohalobacter thiocyanaticus (assembly GCF_003932505.1). Classification (GTDB taxonomy): domain Bacteria; phylum Pseudomonadota; class Gammaproteobacteria; order Thiohalobacterales; family Thiohalobacteraceae; genus Thiohalobacter; species Thiohalobacter thiocyanaticus. The sequence continues at coordinate 200,004 of NZ_QZMU01000002.1, read as the reverse complement.
ACACGCCGCGCCTGATCGAGGCCCTGCGCGACATGGCGCTGCGCTACAACATCAATATCATCGGCGGTTCGCATCCCACCCGGGTCGAGTCCGGCCGGGTGGAGAACATCTCCTACGTGTTCCTGCGCGATGGCACCGTGCATGAGCAGCCCAAGATCCATCCCACCCCCAACGAGGTCTACTGGTGGAACATCGAGGGCGGCAGCACCCTGCACGCCATCGACACCGACTGCGGGCCCATCGGCGTGCTGATCTGCTACGACGCCGAGTTCCCGGAACTGGCGCGCTACCTCACCGACCAGGGCATCCGCATCCTGTTCGTGCCCTTCTGCACCGACGAGCGCCAGAGCTACCTGCGGGTGCGCTATTGCTGTCAGGCCCGCGCGGTGGAGAACCAACTCTACGTGGTCATGTCCGGCAATGTCGGCAACCTACCCAACGTCGCCAACATGGACATCCAGTACGCCCAGAGCTGCATCCTCACCCCCTGCGACTTCCCCTTCGCCCGCGACGGCATCGCCGCTGACACCACCCCCAACGTGGAAACAGTGGCGATCGCCGACATCCGCCCCGAGACTCTGACCATGGCCCGCAACAACGGCACGGTGAAGAACCTGCGTGACCGCCGGCACGACCTGTACCGGCTGCAGTGGCTGGGCAAATAGTGGTGGAAGTCAGGCGCGTAATACGACGTGCGACGGGTGCCGGGGGAGTGAGGCGAGAGGTCTGGAAACGGCACAAAGCGGAACTTTAGCGATATATAAATTAGTAAATACTGAATAACTATTGTCGGCCCACACTTACCATTTCTTTTGCCCGCGCGAATATCCGCCATTGCGGTGCAAACCGGTCGTTGTGCGGCCACGGTATGAGCGGGCGTTGGCGGCTTATCGTGCACAAAAAAACAGGGATAGCCGTAAAGGCTATCGACAAGGAAGAGAAGGGTCAGGTCTTGCAATACGACAAACGAATTTTTGATTGCTCTGGAAGAGAAGGGTCAAAGAGAAGGGTCAGGTCTTGCAATACGACAAACGAATTTTTGATTGCTCTGGAAGAGAAGGGTCAAAGAGAAGGGTCAGGTCTTGCAATACGACAAACGAATGTTTGATTGCAAGACCTGACCCCGTTTATGGGCAAGACGAGAAAGAAGGGCTTTACTATATGGAGCCTGACGATCGCGACGGTAAAGAAAGGCTTAGATATTTACTGCATATAGGCGGGATGCTTGATTGTGGTGAATATGGTAGTTCTGAGAAAGAGGCGCGTGTTCAAGTATTGAAAAGGCTTTACGAAGAAGCGAAGGGGTTGGTCGATGGAAGGGAATCTGAACGATTGCTGGAAACTTTCGTTTACGAAGCATCCGAGGTTCTGTCTCGTCCTATAGGTCCAGAACTATCGTTCGATGAACGGAATGAAACCATTGAGCGCGCAGCAGATAGGTATTTACCATGAAATATATCGTGCAGCTACTGCTGATCCCGCTCTTACGTCAGACATCGCAAGCCTACAGTGGCGGAAGGGCCAGGTCTTGCAATACGATAAACGAATGTTTGATTGCAAGAGTTGACCCTATTCACATGTAACGGACATGCAAGCCGACGTTGGACGAAATCGAGTCGATTGAAGCCGGCTCCGTCCTGGATGGGCTTGCGCAGTATTATTTAGTGAAAGAGATTAACAATGAAAGAATCGGGTGCTCGATCTACTTGATAAGAGGCGATAACGGAATCTGGTATATCGGTGAAATGTGATGAATTTAAACTGGATTAGATCAAGACTGAATTCAAGACGTGTCATTGTCATGATGCTGTTGATTGTCTTGATAGTTTTGGTTTGGCATTTTGCCTTGTCAAAAGTGACGGGTGGCCCAATTCATGGTGTCGTTATAGACGAGACCTCGGGTAAGCCGATAGCGGGCGCAATTGTGAGGGCCGCATGGCGAGGTTATAGCGGATATGTAATGGGTACGCCATACAGTTGCTACCACGTGGAAGTGGCGGTTACGGATAAGAATGGCCGATTCCTTATTCCTAGATGGAAGGGGGATAGTAGAAAATTTCAGATATTAGACAGATCCGTTACCACAATGGCATACAGGCCAGGCTATAGGATGGCAGATCGATGGGAAATAGACAAAATATTAATGACCCCATTCTCTGGTAAAAAAGAAGAACGGTTAGAATATTTTAGGCGTGTTCTGCTAGCGATTGGGTGCCATTCATCAGACGGCTCAGAAAAAAATATGGAAATAATTTATGAGGCGATGCTGGAAGAGACAATTAAACTAACGCAGCCTGATCATGGGCGAACTCTAGCGAATACATTAAAAAGAATATTGTCTCGCATGAATTCTAAAAAATAGGTAAGGCAATGAAAAGTTATATATTTAGGGTTACTGGGGTCAGGTCTTGCAGTACGATAAACGAATGTTCGATTGCAAGACCAGGGTTACTGGGGTCAGGTCTTGCAGTACGATAAACGAATGTTTGATTGCAAGACCTGGCCCTATTAACGCCCGTAAATATCTATTTAACGTGAGTAGCTAGGCCAGGTGAACCTACCCCGATATAATTGCTGGTGGAAAACATCTTTCGAACGGCCGCTTCTGGTCGTGACGTGACCTTGCGTGGGAAGGGGCAGTGTTTCCCAAGGCGCAGCCGAGTAGACGTAAGTGACAGGAGCCACTTACCGGAGTGTAGCTGGCATCCTGTTGATAAAAATCTACAATAGCCTGGTGTAAGTCCTGTGCTGAAAAGCGGTTTGTTGATTACGAAATAATAATATTCGGAGGAGCTGAATTATGGATTCCAAAAGGATTCTTTTGATTTCTATACTTTCGATGCTGCCCGGAATTTCTGCGGCATCAGTGTTTTCTCAGGTATACGTGCTTACCGATAATTCCTACTATTCATATAACTATGCAGACTGGGTTGATGGCGTCGGCGATGTCATGGTTACTGATAGAAGCACGCTTACAGGTTCTCTGTTTGTCGAAATCGATGCCAGCTATACAGTAACCATCGATTACAGCAATGTGCTTCTGGACGGAAGCCCGTTTCGTGCCAATGATACGCTGATTACTGATGCAGACGGGGTAAGCAGTATGACGCTTACATCCGGATTCACTGGCGAAGAGGACTATATAAGCTACGGTAATGCCTCTTTAACCCCGTTTCCCTCTATCTGTGTTGAATGCGGATATGAGATGACGCTGAACCTCGCGGCAAACCCGTCAACAGGAAACCCTCTGGTGCTCTCGTACCACGAGTCAAATCCGTATGATACCGGCGAAGCGCATTTTGAGCTTTATGTATCACAGGTACCACTACCAGCAGGTGTATGGTTGTTCGGCTCCGGGCTGCTCGGGTTGTTTAGTATGGCCAGGCGCGGAAAATCATAATCCAATCTGAGGCAGGATAAGCGATAGGGACGAATCAATGTCCGGCATGATCATGCTCGGTACTCGCAAGGGTGCTGTAATCTTTGATCGGATAAATTCCCGCTGGCGCCCGCGTTCCATCAGCCACGCTGGCATCCCGGTCTGTTATGCGGTACGTGATCCGCACAATGGTACCTTATGGGCATCTCTGGACCATGGCCACTGGGGTCCCAAGCTGTCACGTTCGCGTGACCGGGGCGCGACCTGGGAGGATGTGGGAGCCGTAAAATATCCTGAGGGCGCACGCTACATCGTCAAATACCTGCCCACCCCGGATTTCGATCCGGACTCACCCAGCGCTCAGCCTGAGTATGCCGCCGCATCCGTGTACAAGATCTGGAACATTGCCTTCGGCAATGCAGACCAGCCCGGCCGGCTGTACGCCGGTACGATCCCCGGGGGCCTGTTTGTCAGCGATGATGGCGGTGACAGTTGGGAGCTGAACCGGCCGTTGTGGAACCACGAAAGTCGTGGCGGCGATCTGTTTGCAGGGGATGCGAGGAGTGAGAACCGCTGGCATGGTACGCCGGCGAGCATTGATTATGGCGTGTTCGAGCCCGGCATCCATTCCATCATTGTCGATCCGCGCGATCAGGATCATATCCACGTTGCGGTTTCGACGGCCGGCGTACTCGAGACCACCGATGGCGGTCAGACCTGGGTGGGCCGTAATCGCGGCATGACGAACGATTATTCCCCGGACCCGGAGTCCGACTGGGTCCACGATCCGCACTTCGTGACCGGATGTCCCGGACAGCCGGAGCATCTCTGGCAGCAGAACCACTGCGGTGTTTTTTACAGTGACGATGGTGCGCGGAACTGGAAAAAGGTCAGCATGCCGGAAGTCGGCGTGCACTTTGGTTTCCCTGTCGCGGTTGATGCCAATGACGGGCGCACCGCATGGGTGGTGCCGGCACGCGCGGATTCAGAGCGTATGGCGATCGAGGGTGGCCTGTGCGTTGCGCGGACCACCGATGGCGGTCAGTCCTGGCAGGCTTTTCACGATGGCCTGCCGCAGAGTAACGCTTACGACATTGTCCTCCGGCATGGCCTGGATATAGCGGGTGACTGCCTGTGTTTCGGTAGTACGACCGGAAATGTCTACCTGTCGGAAGACCGCGGTGAAACATGGCAATGCCTCGGTAACAATCTGCCGCCGGTTTATTCGGTGCGTTTTGGCTGACAAGTTGGTTTTGCGGCATGCCTACCGTTGAAATGACACGACATCTTTACCGGTTCTTCCCGCAGTTGGAGAACCGGACGATCACGGTTCCCGCCGGCTCGGTTGCCGAGATATTGAATGCGGTCAACGAGATTGCCCCGGGCTTCACCGATTATGTGCTCGATGAACATGGGGCGCTGCGACGACACGTGAATCTCTGTATCAATGACACCATAGTGATTGACAGAAGAACGCTCACGGACCGTGTCCGGGAGGATGAAATCGTTTACATTTTTCAGGCCCTGAGCGGGGGATAGCGCAACAGGGTCTGGCTGCGGTCCCTCACTCCGTCGCCGGGGCGTCCACCTGGTCGGTTGCCTCAGCCTCTGCTTCGGGTTCCGCCTCAACCGGCGTGATCCGGGCAATAACACCCAGCCGGGGATGATCCAGGTAATGCAACTCCTCGCTGCGCATGCGGCGCGACTGCTGCATGCGAATCGGCTGGTAGACGATGCCGGCGTCCTCCCCATACGGGCTGCTGTCCGCTGACGGTCCCAGGCGCTCCTGGTAGATCAGGTCCACCATCAGGTGCAGGTAGCGCGAGCGGTGGACCGTGAGCGTTCCTTCCAGCAACTGCATCTCCCTCCTGAAGCCGGTTTCGGAAGCCGGGCCGGAAGGTGACATGACGGTTACGGATGAGCGCAGTGGATGGCTTTCCGGATAGACCGGCAGATCGGCGCCGAGGGGGATGTTGACGCGCACCGGCAGGGCGGCATCGCGTTCCCAGCCGGGCTGGCGCCAGGCGAAGTGCAGCAGAGGGCGATACTGGGCGGAACGTGCCATGGCGCCGGCGATGGCGTCGAGCCGGTAGGCCTTGCGCGGCAGCGGTTGCAGCGCCGGGGTATGGTCGAAGTACCAGGCCGAGGCGAGGTCGGGGCCGGATTCCAGCGCCGGCCAGTATTCCTCGCCCGTGTCCGGGTCCAGATGGGCATAGACGATGATTTCGACATCGTACTGGTCGGCGGCCGGTGCGACGGTGGTAATCAGCAGGATAAGGGTGGCCAGAAACAGGCGGTGCAGTGTCATGGTTTTCCTCAGGCGGCCTCGGGACTGATCTCGTCCAGCAGCCGGGCGACGGTCTCCAGCCGGGTCTCGGCATCGGGCATGTCCAGATTGAATCGCAGTTTCTCCACCCCGTCCAGGCGGTAGTTCTGCGGCGCGGCCTGCACCAGTTGCACGATGCGGGCGGCATCGACCTGCGGCTGTTCGGTGAACTCGAACCGGCCGGCGGTCTCGCCGGCGTCGATCTTGCGGATGCCAAGCGGCAGGGCCCTGAGCTTGAGCCGGGTGATGGCGAACAGGTTCTTCACCTGCGGCGGCAGCAGGCCGAATCGGTCGATCAGCTCCACTTGCAGCTCGCGCAGATCGTCTTCGGTACGGCAGTTGGCGATGCGCTTGTACAGGATCAGGCGGCCGTGTACGTCCGGGACATAGTCGTCCGGGATCAGGGCGGGGATGCGGAGGTCGATCTCCGCCCCATGCTCCAGCGGCCGTTCCAGCTGCGGTTCCTTGCCGGCCTTGAGGCTTTCCACGGCGCGTTCCAGCAGCTCGGTGTAGAGGCTGAAGCCGATCTCTTGGATCTGGCCGCTCTGCTCATCGCCCAGCAGCTCGCCGGCGCCGCGGATCTCCAGGTCGTGGGTGGAGAGCGAGAAGCCCGCGCCCAGTTCCTCCAGTGCCGAAATGGCCTCCAGGCGCTTGACCGCGTCGGCGGTCATGGATCGCGTCGGCGGCGTGACCAGGTAGGCATAGGCCCTGTGGTGCGAGCGGCCGACGCGCCCGCGCAGCTGGTGCAGCTGCGCCAGGCCCAGCTTGTCGGCCCGGTTGATGATGATGGTATTGGCGGTGGGCACGTCGATGCCGCTTTCGATGATGGTGGTGCACACCAGCAGGTTGAAGCGCCGGTGATAGAAATCCAGCATCACCTGCTCCAGGTCGCGTTCGCGCATCTGGCCGTGGCCGATGGCGATGCTGGCCTCGGGCACCAGTTCACTCAGTTCACGGGCAAGCTTGTCGATGGTATCCACCTGGTTGTGCAGAAAATACACCTGGCCGCCGCGCTTGATTTCGCGCAGGCAGGCCTCGCGCAGGGTCTGGTCGTTCCACTCGCCGACGAAGGTCTTCACCGCCAGTCGCTGGGCCGGCGGGGTGGCGATGATGGACAGATCGCGCAGCCCCGCCAGGGACATGTTCAGGGTGCGTGGAATCGGCGTGGCGGTCAGGGTGAGCATGTCCACCTCGGCGCGCAGCGCCTTGAGGCGTTCCTTCTGGCGCACGCCGAAGCGGTGTTCCTCGTCGACGATCACCAGCCCCAGCTGCTTGAACTTGACGTTCTCCTGCAGCAGCTTGTGGGTGCCGATGACGATATCGACCTTGCCGCTGTTGAGTTCCTTCAGGATGGTGTCCTGCTGTTTGCCGGAGCGGAAGCGCGACAGCGCCTCGATGCGGATGGGCCAGTCGGCCATGCGGTCGCGGAAGTTCTCGTAGTGCTGCTGGGCCAGCAGAGTGGTGGGTACCAGCAGAGCGACCTGCTTGCCACTGGTGGCGGCGACGAAGGCGGCGCGCATGGCGACCTCGGTCTTGCCGAAGCCGACGTCGCCGCACACCACCCGGTCCATCGGCTGCGGTGCGGCCATGTCGGCCAGCACCGCCTCGATGGCCTGCTCCTGATCGGGCGTTTCCTCGAACGGAAAGGCAGCGGCGAACTGGCGGTACTCGTCGCTGTGGATGTCGAAGCTGTGGCCCTGGCGGGCGGCGCGGCGGGCATAGATGTCGAGCAATTCGGCAGCCACGTCACGGGCCTTCTCGGCGGCCTTGCGCCTGGCCTTCGCCCACTGGTCGGTGCCCAGCTTGTGCAGGGGGGCGGCCTCGGGCGAGCTGCCGGTGTAGCGGCTGATCAGGTGCAGCGAGTTGACCGGCACATAGAGCTTGTCGCCGCCGGCGTATTCCAGGGTCAGGAACTCGTTCTCCAGGCCGCCGGCGGTGAGCTTCTGCAGACCCAGGTAGCGGCCCACGCCCAGATCCTCATGTACCACCGGCGCGCCGATGGCCAGATCGGTGAGGTCGCGGATGATGGCCTCGGGATCGCGCGCCGGCTTGCGCCGGCTGACCTGGCTGGCACGCCGGCCCAGCAGCTGGGTCTCGGTGAGCAGGGCGAGCGTACCGTCTTCCAGCCGCAGGCCCTGTTCCAGCGGAGCCACGCCGATGCCCAGTTCGATGTCGCTGTCGAGAAAGGCCTGCCAGCCCTCGACCGCCTGCGGGCGCAGGCCGTTGTCGCGCAGCATGTCGCTGAGGTTTTCACGCCGGCCGGCGGACTCGGCGGTGATCAGCACCCGGCCGGGATGCTGATCGAGAAAACGCGTGAGTTGTTCGGCCGGTTGCGCCGCGCGTGGTTTGAGCGAGACGTCCGGCAGGCCACAGGTGGCGAAGTTGACCGCCTCCGCCCCGCCTTCATCGAACCGCAGGACCTCCACCCGGCGACTGTCCGCCAAGTGCCGCTGCAGCTCATCCAGGCCGAGATAGAGCTGCTCCGGTTCCAGCACCGGGCGCTCGACGTCGTGGCGGTACTGCTCGTGGCGGGTCTGGAGCTGGTCCCAGAAGTCCTGTGCCGCCGCCTCGCAGCCGGGCAGCTGCAGGAACAGGCAGTCGTCGGGCAGGTAGTCCGGCAGGCTGGCGGTCTGTTCGAAGAACAGCGGCAGGTAGTACTCGATGCCGCTGGGGCTGATGCCCTGGCTGACATCGCGGTAGACGGCGCTACGCTGCGGGTCGCCCTCGAAGCGCGCGCGCCAGGCCTGGCGGAAGCGGCTGATGGCGTCGGGATCGAAGGGGAACTCGCGCGCCGGCAGCAGGTGGATGGCCTCGACCTTCTCGATCGAGCGCTGGCTGTCCGGGTCGAAGGTGCGGATGCTCTCGACCTCGTCGTCGAACAGGTCCAGCCGGAAGGGCAGTTCGCTGCCCATGGGATAGATGTCCAGCAGCGAACCGCGCACCGCGAACTCGCCGTGCTCCATGACCTGGGCGACACAGGTGTAGCCGGCCTGCTCGAAGCGCCCACGCATGGCCTCCACGTCCAGCCGTTCGCCGACCTTCACCGACAGGCCGCGGCCCTGGATGTAGCTCAACGGGGCGACCCGCTGCATCAGGGTGGAGACCGGCAGGATCAGTACCCCCTGGCGGAAAGCCGGCAGGCGGTACAGGGTCTCGATGCGCTGGGAGATGATGTCCTGGTGCGGGGAAAAGGCGTCGTAGGGCAGGGTCTCCCAGTCCGGGAAACTGAGCAGGTCCAGCGCACCGTCACTGAACCAGCCGAGCTGCGCCTGCAGCTGTTCCAGCAGCGGCATGTCGGGGGTGACCAGCACCACCGGACCGGCGTAGTCGCGCGCCGCGGCGGTAACCGCCAGCGCCAGGCTGTCGCCGAACAGCCGGCTCCAGCGCAGGCACGCGCCGGCCTCCGGCAGGGGCGGATGACGGGGGTCGTGCAGCTTGTCCGGCGTCGGGGCCGGGGCGGTGTTCCGATTCATGCGGGGCGAATTGTCCCATAAATGGGCGGGCGGGTCATGGTCGTTGAGATCAGGATCAAGAGCGCCACGGAATACACGGAAATCACGGAAAATATGATTGCGAAAGCCTTATATAGGCTTCGCCTGACTTATTGTCCGTCATTCCGGCGCAGGCCGGAATGACGGGAAAGTCTTTATGGGTTCTCAGGCTTACCCTCAATAACGTCCGTGCTTTCCGTGTATTCCGTGGCGCTCTTGATCTATTCAAGGCCGCCGGGCGATCAGCACCGCCCGGCGCGGTGCGGGATAGCCTTCGACGGTGCGGGTCGGGTCGGCCGGGTCCAGCGACCGGGCCAGGGACTCGAATTGCATCCAGTCGGTGCTGCGTTGCTCCTCCAGCGTGGTGGGGCTCTCGTCCACGCAGCGAATGTCGCGCAGGCCGCAGCGCGCCAGCCAGCGTTCCAGCTCCGCCACGGTGGGGATGAACCAGACATTGCGCATGCGCGCATAGCGGCCCTCCGGCACCAGGACCTGGCCGGTACCGCCGGGGATGACCAGGGTTTCCAGCACCAGCTCGCCGCCGGGGCGCAGGGCTTCGCGCAGCTGATAGAGGTGATCCAGCGGCGAGCGGCGGTGGTAGAGCACGCCCATGGAAAAGACGGTGTCGAAGGTTTCGCTGCGCTCGGGGAAGTCCTCGATACCCAGCGGCAGGACGCAGGCCCGGCCCGTGTCGTGGAAGCGGCGCAGGGCCTCGAACTGCATCAGGAACAGCCGCATGGGATCGATGGCCACCACCAGCGCTGCGCCGGCTCCGATCATGCGCAGGGCGAAGTAGCCGTTGCCGCTGCCCACGTCCAGCACCCGGCGTCCGGCCAGCGGCGCGAGGTGCCGGACGATGCGGTCCCACTTCCAGTCCGAGCGCCATTCGGTGTCGATGTGGATGCCGAAGACATCGAACGGCCCCTTGCGCCAGGGATGCAGTTGCCGCAATGCGGCTTCGATCTGCTCACGCGTGTCGGCGTTGATTTCGTCCGGCGCGCCGATGCGGATGCAGGGGGCGTTCAGATCGATCTGCCGGGCGCGGATGTGGGGGAGGGCATCGATGGCCGCCAGCCAGGCGGGCAGGTCACCGTGGCTGTCCGGTGCCAGGCGCAGGGCGAGCGTTTGCGGCAGGGCTTCGGCCCAGGCGGCCAGTGGGGTGTCCTGCAGGGCGCTGGTCAGAGGGGCGAGGTCGAGGTTGAATGTTGTCTGATTCATGGCCACGGAAAACACGGAAAGCACGGACATATTAAAGAACAAGATTTGTAGGTCGGGTTAGCCCGAAGGGCGTAACCCGACTTTGTTGCCTGTCATATCAAACGATGTTTAGTCTATCGCCTCCCGTCGGGTTACGCTGCGCTAACCCGACCTACATATTTCCGTGCTTTCCGTGTTTTCCGTGGCCATTGATTCACACAGGCAGATCCGGCCGCTGCCTGAAGGCCACCAGCGAAACGAAATTGAAACACTGAAACCAGGGCTCGACCCACTCGAACCCGGCCCAGCTCAGCCGTTCGCGGTGCTGTTCCAGGGTGTCGGGCACCAGCACCTGTTCCAGTGCGCTGCGCTTGCGGCTGATCTCCAGATCGGAATAGCCGTTGGCGCGCTTGAAGTCGAGATGCAGATCGGTATGGAAGGCCTGGCTGAGATCATTGGCGAAATCGAGCTTTTCCGACAGCACCAGCACGCCGTCATCGCGCAGGCCGGCATGGATGCGCTCCAGCAGCGGCAGGCGTTCCTCCGGCGGCAGGAACTGCAGGGTGAAGTTGAGCACCACCAGCGAGGCGTTGTCGATTGCCACTTCGCGGATGTCGGCGCAGCGTACCTCCACCGGGATCGTGCCGGGATCGGCCTCGACATGGGCGCGGCACTGGCCGGCCATGGCCTCGGCGTTGTCCACGCTGATGATACGGCAGTCGGCGTGCGGGATCTGCCGGCGCAGCGCCAGGGTGGTCGCGCCCAGCGAACAGCCGAGATCATAGATGTTGGAGCCGGGGGCGGTATAGCGCCGGCCCAGCAGACCGGTGAGAGTGACAATCTCGCTGTAGCCGGGGACCGAGCGGCGGATCATGTCGGGGAAGACGGCGGCGACCCGCTCATCGAAGGCGAAGTCGACGATCATGGACGCTTCGCCGGCGAACAGGCTGTCCTTGCCCTGGCTCATGCGCGGCCGGTCGAGGTGTCCGGCTGGTCCGGTGCGTCTTCCTCTTCCTCGGCGGTCATTTCGTCGAAGAAGGTCTGCCAGTCGTCGACGTGTACGTGCTCTTCGCTGATGCAGTTGTGACGGATGCCGATACCGGCCTCGTGCACAGTGTTCTGATCGCCCGAGACCAGCGGGTGCCACCAGGCCAGGTTCTCGCCGTCGCGCAGCAGGCGGTAGGCGCAGGTCTCGGGCAGCCAGGTCAGTTCGTGGATATTCTCCGGCGTCAGTGTCCAGCAGTCGGGCACCTTCCGTGAGCGCTCGTCATAGCACTGGCACAATGAGGTCTGGTCGTCGAAGTGGCGGCAGACGATGTTGGAATAGATCAACTCGCCGGTGTCGATATCCTCGAACTTGATCAGGCAGCACAGCCCGCAGCCGTCGCAGAGGGATTCCCATTCCGCGCGGGTCATCTCGTCCAGGGGCTTGCGTTGCCAGAAGGGGGTGTCGTCGGTCATGGGTCAGGTGCAGGCCTCGCCGTGAATATCCGGCGCGACCATTATACGCCAAAGTCCCTCTGCCCGCAGTCCGCCGGGGCGTCCTCCGGATACGCGCGACAGGGGCTATACTTGCGCCTGGCGCCAGGGAATTTCCAGGCTGTTCCGGCCGGGAGGGAAGAGAGATGAATCGATCGTTACTGTCCCACTGTCTCGCCGTTGTCATGGCCGCGGGCCTGCTCAGCGCACCGGCCCGGGCCGGCTGGCAGGACATGTTGAAGGGGGTGCTGGGCGGCGATGAAGACCAGGGGCAGGATGCTGCCCGGGACGCGCCGGCAGCCACGGCCACGGAGACGGCGGCCATGCCGGACGCTCAGACCATGACCCGGGGCGTGCTGGAGGCGCTGCAGGTCGGGGTGCAGCGGGCCATCGCCACGCTCGGGCAGGAGGGCGGCTATCTCCGGGACGAACAGGTGCGGATCCCGATGCCGCAGGAACTGCGCACGGCCGAGTCGGTGCTGCGGCGGCTGGGACAGGACCGCTATGCCGACGAGTTCATCCAGTCCATGAACCGTGCCGCCGAACAGGCAGTACCGCAGACCCGTGAGATCTTCATCGATACCATCAAGGGCCTGTCGGTCAGCGATGCCCGTGACATCGTCCAGGGGGAACCGGACGCCGCGACGCAGTATTTCCGTGAGCATTCCTCCGATCGGCTGAGCAGCGTCATCCGGCCGATCGTGGCCGAGAACATGGACCGGGTCGGTGTCACCTCCCGCTACAAGCAACTGGTTTCCCGGGCCGGGATCATGGATTCCTTCATGAACCGGGACAGCCTGGACCTGGACGCCTATGTCACCGACCGGACCCTGGATGGCCTGTTCCTGAAGCTGGCGGAGGAGGAACAGAAGATCCGGGAGCAGCCCGCGGCCCGGACCACGGAGCTGCTCAAGGGCGTGTTCGGCTATTTCGACCGGTAGGTTACTCGAGCCTGGACGGTATTGATCCGATCATTACATGAATTGCGACAGCCTACCCACTACCGTCATCCCCGCGAAGGCGGGGATCCAGATACCGCTGTGGTCACTGGATCCCGGCCTTCGCCGGGATGACGGCTCTGTTACGGAGGGTGATGGCGTCTCTACGTCCTCTGCGTCTACAGCTCCGGACCTGAGTATTCAGGACGCCAGCTGCAGCATCAGCTCGGGGATGGTCTCGGCCGAACCCAGATAGGGGACGATGTGGATGTTCACGTCGGGATATTCCTGCTGCTTGCCCTCCACCTCGCCGGGGATGTCGCTGATGACATGCCGGCCGGCGGACAGGAAATAGGGCAGCACCACCACCTCGTCGGCGCCGTTGCGCACACAGCACTCGATGCCGTCCGGGATGGAGGGTTCGGCCAGTTCCAGGAAGGCGCAGTCGACCTGCCCGAAGCGCTCACCCGCCAGGTTCCGTATGCGGGCGGTCAGTTCCCGGACTTCGTCATTGGAGGCGGCGCGGCGGCTGCCGTGGGCCACGATCAGCAGGGCTTTCATAGGCTCGATTCCCGATGGATTCCAGTCCTGAAGATACCTGAAGCCGGGGCGGGAAAAAACGGTCTGCGGCTGGGGATATCGGGGGGCGGGGTAAAATTACCGTGACATTCCATTGATGCCGCCTATTCGTGAAAATCGTAGGTCGGGTTAGCCCGGTAGGGCGTAACCCGGCGCGGTTCGCCGCCGTGTTGTCGGGTTACGCTGCCGCTAACCCGACCTACGCAGTGGTATTGATCACCCTTTCTGCCACCACAGCGACAGCACCGGGTTGTAGGTGATGATCAGCAGCCACACCAGCATGATGGCGAGAAAAGGCAGGGCCGCCCGGAACAGCAGCAAAATCGGCTTGCCGAAGCGCTGGCTGGCGATGAACAGGTTGATGCCCACCGGCGGCGTGCTGTAGCCGATCTCCAGGTTGGCCAGCATGATGATGCCCAGGTGCACCGGGTTGACGCCGAACTGGGCCGCCAGCGGCAGGATCAGAGGCGTGATCACGACGATGGCGGAGAAGATGTCCATCATCGCGCCCACGATCAGCAGGAACAGGTTCAGCAGCAGCAGGAACTCCAGCTGCGAATCCACGTGCGTTTTCACCCAGGCCAGCAGCTGCATCGGCACCTGGGCGTCGACCAGCAGGTTGGTCAGGCCCATGGCCGCGGCCAGGATGATCAGGATGCTGCCCACCAGCAGGCTGGTGTCGCGCAGCAGCGGCAGCAGCTGACGCGCCGGGTTGATGTTGCGGAAGATGAGTGACTCCAGGGCGAGCACATAGGCGGCGGTGCAGGCGGCGGCTTCGTTGACGGTGACATAGCCGCCGAAGATGCCGACCACGATGCCCACCGGCAGCAGGATGTCCCAGATGCCGGCGCGCACGGCGCGTAGCAGTTCGGGGATGGAAAAGCTCTGGCGCGGCACGCTGCACTTGCAGCCCATGAAGACGCTGTAGAGCAGCAGCATGACCAGCAGCAGGGTGCCGGGCACAATCCCGGCCAGGAACAGCTCGTCGATGTTCACGCCGGCGACGATGCCGTAGAGCAGGATGGCCAGGCTGGGCGGGAACAGCAGGCCCAGCGAGCCGGAGGAGGTCAGCAGCCCCAGGCAGAAGCGCTCGCGGTAGCCCTGGCAGCTGAGCATGGGATAGAGCAGCCCGCCCAGCGCCAGGATGGTCACGCCGGAGGCGCCGGAGAAGGCGGTGAAGAAGGCGCAGGCCGTGAGCGCGACCGCGGCCAGACCGCCGGGCAGCCAGCCGAACAGGGAATTGAACAGCCGGATCAGGCGCTGCGGCGCGCCGCCGGCGGCCAGCACCACGCCGGCGAAGGTGAACATGGGGATGGCGGTGAGATTGGGCGAACTGGCCAGCCGGTTCAGCTCGACGATGAGCACGATCGGATCCAGTTCCATCTGCCCGGTGGCATAGAGGCCACCGGCGCCGAGCACCACGAACAGCGGCAGCCCCAGCGCGGCCAGCAGGATCAGTGCCAGCACCACGGCAGCGGTCACGGCTGGGCCTCCGTCCGCTGTGGTCCCAGCAGCAGGCCGATCAGAAAATGCAGGCACAGCAGGCCGAAGCCGACCGGGATGACCAGGTTGAGCAGCGCCTGCCAGCGCTCATGATCGGCGGCGTAGTGCCATTCGTCACGCCAGAAGCGCAGCGCGGCCTGGAACAGCAGCAGGCAGATCAGCGCCCCGAGCGCCTGCAGGGGGCGGAACAGGTGCGCACGCCAGGGGCTGGACAGCCAGGCGCAGACGACATCGATCTTGATGTGGCGGTCGCCGTCGGCGGCCAGCGCCGCGCCGAAGAAGGTGACGTACAGGACCAGGTAGCGGGTCAGGCTGTCGGCCAGCGGCAGACCGGTGTCGAAGAAGTTACGGGCGACGATCTGACCCAGGCTCAGCAGAATCAGCAGCAGCAGACTGAGGCTGGCCATGCCTGTCTCGAGCCGGACGAGCAGGCGGCGCAGCCGCTGCAGGCTGTCAGTCATGCTTGCCGTTGTCGGTGACCGCCGGGTCGTCGTCCTGGACGCGATATTCGGTCAGCAGTTCGCGGGTTCGTTCGTACAGTGAGCGCGGGATATAGCTGTCCTCGGTCAACCGGGCCGCGGCCTGGTCGCGCAGCGCCAGCAGCGCGTCCCGGTCCAGCGACTCCGGCGGCATGACGAACTCCATGCCTTCCTCGCGCAGCACGTCCAGGCTGGTGGCGTTGTCCTCGCGGGTGGCGCGGATCAGTTCGCGGCTCGCCTGTGCACCGGTTTCACGCAGCAGCTGCCGCAGGTCGGGGGGGAGCTGGTCGAAGAAGCGGCTGGCGACCACCAGGGCACCGATGCCGTTGGCCATGGGCAGCTGGCTCATGTAATCGAGCCGGGTGTGCCACTGCAGGGCAATGGCTGCGAGCGGCGTGCAGTAGACGGTGTCGATCAGGCCGGTGGACAGGCTGGTGTACACATCGGTGATGGACAGCGGCACCGGGGCCAGGTCGCCGGCGCGGAACATGGCCTGGCCCAGCGGGTCGCCCTGCCACAGCCAGATGCGGCGCTCCTGCAGATCCTCGAAGCTGTCGATCCGGTGCTGGGAGAAGAAATAGACGAAGCCGACCTCCATCCAGCCCAGCAGCTCATAGCCGCCGGCGCGGAAGCCTTCCTCGATCTCCGGCATCAGCTCGGCGCGGACATGATCGATTTCCTCGTGGCTGTCGAACAGGAAGGGAAACTCCAGCACCCGCGCCGGGGAATGGATGCTGCCGATGCCGTAGCCGGTCAGCGCCGCCCCGTCGAGCTGGCGGTAGCGGATCTTGCGCAGCACGTCCGGCTCGTCGCCCTGCACACCGCCGGGATAGAACTTCAGCTCCAGCCGCCCCCCGCTGCGCTGTTCCACCTCCCGGCCCCAGTCCTCCAGCAGGTTCATCCAGGTCGATCCGGGCGGGGCCAGGGTGGCGAATTTCAGGGTGTGGTCGGCGGCCTGAACGGCACTGCCGACAGTCATTGCCAGGAACAGCAGAACCATTCCCGTCATGAGCCTCATCAGCAGGCCGTCATCCCGGCGCAGGCCGGGATCCAGGATCCCGCCATCGCTGAACAACCCACTGGATCCCGGTACCGGATCGAGTCCGGCACAGGCGCTGCGCCGGGGTGACGGGTACAAGGAAGCCTTCTGTGAATACATCGGCGGTACCTTTGTTGGCGGGTTTCGTTTCCAGGGCATCAGAACCATTCGTCTTCGTGCGTCAGTAGCCAGCGGGCGCGTTCGCGGGCAACCTGATTGATGAAGGCCAGCTGCGAGGGGCCGTCCGCGACCGCTGTGTCCAGCACCCCGGTCAGGCGTTCATGGAAAGCATCGCGGTCCATGAGCTGACGGTCGAGGAACTCGGCCTGCAGCACATTGGCCAGCAGCAGGCGGTCGTCGCTGCTGGCGCGGGCCGCTTCGAAATGTTCCCGGGAACGTTCCGGGTCGCCGCCCAGCATGGGCGGCCGGCTGCCGTAGTAGACGCCGAAGAACAGGTGCGGGCCACCGTGATAGTAGTCCGGGTCCAGTTCCAGCACCCGCTGCATCAGGGCTGCGGCACGGCCCAGGCGGGCGATGCTGCGCGGGTCGTCGCGGTTGAGGTCGATATGCTTGGCCCAGCAGGAAGCGGTCCAGAACAGGGCCGGGACCTGGCCTGAGTCGGTCTGCTGCAGGGCCTGCTCGAGTTCGCGCAGCGGTGTGCCGGTCAGGTCGTGATCGAACCCCGTCCGTGCCAGCGCCGCGGCGCCGTAGTCGCGGCAACGCGCGTAGAGGCCGGCGGCGCGTTCCGGATCATCCGGCTCGACAAAGGCGAAGCTGTAGCCGTAATAGCCCTCGGCGGCATGGACCCGCAGCCGGGCATTGCCGGGATCGGCCTCGATCATGCCTTCCAGCATCTTCAGGTTGGCCGGCATGGCCGCGCGGGCCAGTTCCAGATCGGTCTCGCGGTGCATGGCCCGGATGCTTTCCTCCATCAGGCCCATGGAGGAGCGGACCACCAGCTGATTCATGGAACAGCCGCCGGACATCAGCACGAACAGCGCAAGTAACGCGGGCAGTGATCGCAGCCGGTTGCCGCTCAAATCCGACAGGCTCCCAGGGTTTCCCATTGTCGCCTCCATCCCGCCTCAGGCGAACAGCCTGATCAGGATCGTTTCGTAGAGTTCTGACAGCCGCTCCAGATCGTCGCAGCGCACGCATTCGTTGACCTTATGGATGGTCGCATTGACCGGCCCCAGTTCCAAGACCTGGGCCCCGGTCGGGGCGATGAAGCGGCCGTCCGAAGTCCCGCCGCTGGTGGACAGCTGCGGTTCGAAGCCGCAGCGTTCGCGTACCGCCGCGCGCGCCGCCTCGACCAGCTCGCCGGCCGGGGTGAGGAAGGGCGCGCCGGAGTGGGTCCAGTCCAGCTCGTATTCAAGCCCGTGCCGGTCCAGCAGTTCCCGGACCCGCCGCGTCAGGCCGTCGGCGTCGGATTCGGTGGAATAGCGGAAGTTGAACAGCACCGTCAGCTCGCCGGGGATGACATTGGTCGCCCCGGTGCCGGCATGGATGTTGGATATCTGAAAGGTGGTGGGCGGAAAGTGGTCATTGCCCGCGTCCCATTCGGTGGTGCACAGCTCGGTCAGTGCCGGCGCGGCCTGGTGCACCGGGTTGCGGGCCAGGTGCGGATAGGCGACATGGCCCTGGATGCCCTTGACCCGCAGCTCGCCCGACAGTGAACCGCGGCGGCCGTTCTTCATTACGTCACCCACCTGCTCGCTGCTGGAGGGTTCGCCCACGAGGCACCAGTCGATCCGTGTTCCCTGCGCCTGCAGCCAATCGACCACCCTGACCGTGCCGTCGATCGAGGGGCCTTCCTCGTCGCTGGTGATGAGAAAGGCGATGGAGCCGGCCGGTTCGGGATGTGCGGCCAGGAAACGGTCCACTGCCGTGAGCATGGCGGCCAGACTGCCCTTCATGTCGGCCGCGCCGCGGCCGTAGAGCCAGCCGTCGCGCTCCGTGGGTTCGAAGGGCGGACTGTTCCAGGCCGCGAGCGGGCCGGTCGGCACCACGTCGGTGTGGCCGGCGAACACGAACAACGGTCCGGTGTCACCGCGCCGGGCCCACAGATTGCTGACCTCGCCGAAGGGCAGGGGGGTGATGTCGAAACCGCGCGCGGCCAGGTAGTCCGCCATCAGGGCCTGACAGCCGGCGTCCTCCGGTGTGACCGAGGTGCGACTGATCAGGTCGCGGGCCAGGTCCAGGGTGGTCGCGCTCATGAGCCCAGCAATGTCTGGTAGCGTTCGGGGCTGAAGCCCACCTCGATGCGGTGGCCGAGCTCCAGCACCGGGCGCTTGATCAGGGTCGGGTTGTCCAGCACCAGGGCTTTCACCGCGGCCGGGCTGAGATCGGCGCGCTGGGCCTCGGTCAGCTGGCGCCAGCTGGTGCTGCGGCGGTTGAGCAGGGCTTCGGGCTCGAGTTGACGCAGCCAGTCATCGACCCGGGCCGGGCTCAGGCCATCGGCGCGGAAATCGTGGAAACGGTACTCGATCCCGTGCTCGTCCAGGTACCGGCGCGCCTTACGCACCGTGTCGCAGGATTTGATTCCATATAATGTTGTTTTCATGAATGCCGGCTAAGTTTATGAGAAATATGTCCATTGTCTCTCAAATCCGCCGGAGGGAAAAGTCTCCGGGATGACCAGGGATGACCAGGGTAAATTCCCTGTAAAGGTTTTCGAGAATAAGTCGACAAATTGACGGAAGAGGGCCGGTCAGCGGAAGCAGACTGCAGGCGGCCCGGCACCGGCAGCATAAAACGCGGCGGGGCGGTCCTGACCGACCCCGTTCCAAGAATAACGGACAGGGACCAGTGTCCGGCCAGCTCACAGCTTCGGGTCCGAAATAATGCCAGATTCCAGCCAGATGCCTGACACGGTCGCA
Source organism: Thiohalobacter thiocyanaticus (assembly GCF_003932505.1). Classification (GTDB taxonomy): domain Bacteria; phylum Pseudomonadota; class Gammaproteobacteria; order Thiohalobacterales; family Thiohalobacteraceae; genus Thiohalobacter; species Thiohalobacter thiocyanaticus. The sequence goes on along the minus strand of NZ_QZMU01000002.1, from coordinate 180,715 downwards.
GCGGATTTTTCCCAGCTCGATACCTTACTACAGGCCTCTCCCGCTGTCCTCTACAGCGGCAGCCACGATCCCCGCTCGCGTGCCCTGTGTGTGGACTGGGTCAGCACCAATCTCTGGGCCCTGATGGGGTTCCGGCCGGAGGAGGCCTGCGATCCCGCCTGGTGGACCGAACATATCCATCCCGATGACCTGGAACGGGTACAGGTCAGCTTCGCCCGCCTGGGCAAGCGCAGGGAGATCTACACCGAATACCGCTTCCGTTTCCGCAACACCGGCTACCGCTGGATCCGGGATCACCGCCGGTTGTGTGATCCGCAGGTCGACGGGGACTGCCAGGTCAAGGGTGCCTGGCTGGACGTGACCGAACGGCGCGAGATCCAGACCCGGCTGCATGAACGCGAACAGTTGCTGCGCCGTCTGGTCGAGACCGACATGGAAGGCGTGCTGGTGGTGGATGCCGAGGGCCGCATCATCGAGATCAATCCGGCCGGTCTGGGCCTGCTGAGCTGCCGCGATGCCAACGAGGTGATCGGCAACAGTCTCATGCATTATGTCGCCCCGCATCACCAGAAGCGTTTCGTATTGCTGGCGCGCCGGGCCATCAGCGGCGAGCCGGTCAATTACGAGTTCGACATCCGCGATACCCGGGGTGAACGCCTGCGGGTGGAGACGCGCTGCTCCCCGCTGTTCGATGCCCACGGTCAGATCCGCTCGGTGCTGATCGTCGCCCGCGACAGCAACCGCCGCTCCGATGCCGCCTACCAGGCCCAGTACCTGGCCCATTACGACATGCTCACCGGCCTGCCCAACCGGGCCCTGTTCCGCGACCGGCTGCTGCAGTCCATGGCCCAGGCGCGCCGTTCCGAGACCCTGATCGCAGTGATGTTCCTGGACATGGACAACTTCAAGGACGTCAACGACACCCTCGGTCACGCCGTGGGGGATCGCCTGCTCAAGGAGGTTTCCGCCCGCATCGTGGCCTGCACCCGCGAGACCGACACCGTGGCCCGCTTCGGCGGCGACGAGTTCGGCGTGATCCAGACCAGCATGCATTCGGTGGAGGATGCCGCCGAACTGGCCGAGCGGATCGTGGATACCGTCAGCCAGCCGATCATCATCGACAACCACGAGATTCATTCGGCCATCAGCATCGGCTTGACCCTGTATCCCTTCGACGATCACCACAACGCCGACGAGTTACTGAAGAATGCCGACCTGGCCATGTACAAGGCCAAGCGCGAGGGCCGCAACCGGTTCCAGTTCTATGTCGCCGAACTCAACCGCATCGTCCAGCGCCGGGCGACCATCGAGCGCGACCTGCGCCTGGCGCTGCAGCGCAACGAATTCACCCTGCATTTCCAGCCCCAGCTGTCGATCGATTCCGGCCAGGTGATCGGGGTCGAGGCGCTGCTGCGCTGGAACCAGCGCGAGCGCGGCGCCATCTCACCGGCCGAGTTCATCCCGGTGGCTGAGAGCACCGGTCTGATCATGGAGATCGGCCAGTGGGTACTGTTCGAGGCCTGCCGCCAGGTCACCGAGTGGCAGGCGGCCGGGCTGCCACCGGTGCGGGTGGCGGTGAACATCTCGCCGGTGCAGTTCCGTCATCGCCACCTGCTGGATTCGATCATGCACGCGCTGCACTCCAGCGGCGTGGATCCGCAGCTGCTGGAGATCGAGCTGACCGAAAGCCTGATCATGCGTGATGCCGACACCACCATCTCCACCCTGCGCCGGCTGCGCGAGCTGGGGGTGGAGGTGTCGGTGGACGATTTCGGCACCGGCTATTCCTCGCTGAGCTACCTCACCCGCTTCCCGATCAACAAGATCAAGCTGGACCAGTCCTTCGTGCGCGACATCCACAAGCCCGACGGCGCGGCCATCGCCCGCACCGTCATCACCCTGGGCCAGACCCTGGACATGCGGGTCATGGCCGAGGGCGTGGAAACCTACGAGCAGCTGGCCTTCCTGCGTGAACACGGCTGTCACGAGGCGCAGGGCTTTCTGTTCAGCCGCCCCATGCCCGGCGGGGCCATCCAGCGCCTGCTCACCGACTCGCGCGAGGACCTGCGCCTGCGCATGCTCGAACCGGCTTTCTGAGTCTTCCCTTCCCCCCTCTCCTTTCTGTTCCTGATCCCGTGGACAACGTGGGCCGCAATGCAGGCCCGGATGGCACTGCTACACTGAATCTGAAGTGTTCCGATTCAGGAGGTGTGCCATGTCCGTAGCAGGAAGGTTTACCGGCCGGGTTTCCGCAGCCCTGTGGATGGCTGCGGCCCTGCTCGTCGCCGCCGGCTGGCTGGCGCCGGTGGCCCCGGCGCAGGCCGAGGCGAAGGTGGTCTATCACGCCGATTATTCCGACCCCCGCCGCTTCAGCGCCATGCTGACCAGCATCAACAACATGATCACCACCTACAAGAGCGACCTGCGCGACTACGATGTCCGGATCGTCTTCGTCGCCCACGGTATCCGTTTCCTGACCGACGACGCACTGGCCGACACGCCCTTCGCGGCGGATGCCGCGCTGCGTGAGCGCCGCGACAACCTGAAGGGCCGACTGCGCAGTCTGGCCGACGTGCATGGCGTGAAGCTGGAACTGTGCAATATCACCCGCTCCGAGATCGGCCTTGCGGAGGACGATCTCTATGCCGGCGTGGAAATGGTCCAGTCGGGCGTGGTGCGGATCGCCGAACTGCAGCAGGAGGGCTTCGCCTATATCAAGATCGAGTGAGGTCCCCGGGATTGAATGTGCCCGGCCGGTGGTTGGGACGGATCGACCGGCATGCGTGCATGTAACAGCCGCGTCCTCGCTGTCCTCATGCCCGGGGCAGGGATCTGTCTGGGACTGCTCATGGTATTGGCTGCCTGTCAGCGCAACCTGATCTACTATCCGGTGCGGGAGGATCTGTCCCACCTGCTGCGGCAGGCGCAGAGCCAGGGCGCCGAGCCCTGGTACGACCGGCGTGGGGCGCTGATCGGGTGGACCCTGCGCGGCGAAGGCCGGCCCACCGCAGAGGGCAGGGGGCGCCATCTCGTCGTATTCCACGGCAATGCCGGCCATGCCCTGGACCGTACCTACTATGCCGAGGCCCTGTTCTCCCTCGCCGGATCCCCGTGGCAGACGGTTTCCCTGTTCGAATATCCGGGCTATGGCGCGCGGGACGGGCAGCCGGGCGAGAAGCAGATCCTCGCGGCGGCCGATGCCGCTGTCGGGGAACTCGTCGCGAACGGCGAGGAGCGGATCTTTCTGCTCGGCGAGTCGCTCGGTGGCGGCGTTGCCGCTGCCCTGGCGGGCAGGTATCCGAAGCGTATTGCGGGCCTGATCCTGATCACCCCCTTCACCCGGCTGGCCGACGTCGGCCGCGTGCATTTCCCCTACCTGCCGGTGCGTTGGCTGCTGCGCGAGCGCTACGACACGGTGGCGGCGCTGCGTGGTTACCACGGCCCGGTCGCCGTCCTGCTTGCGGGCCGGGACGAGATCGTCCCGGCCCGGCTCGGGCGAGAACTGTACCAGGCCTATGAGGGCCCGAAGCGGCGCTGGGTTCAGGCCCGGGCCACCCACAACGGGCTGGATCTGTCTCCGGGTGCCGGCTTCTGGAACCAGGCCACGGATTTTCTGCTCGGGCACGCGCAGCCCTGATCTGAGGCTCGGCCTGACCCGCCGACGGCGGCAGGAACCTGGAACCCTCTGTGCGGTCACAATATGCTGTAAAACCTGTTCCTGAACCTGAAACGGCGGGGAGAAGAACCGATGTCCCGATTCCTGTTGAGTCTGCTGCTGATGTTTGCGCTCAGCCCGGCGGGGGCACAGGAAGCCTCGGTCGAAATCGAGCAATGGCGGGTCGAGTGGCCCGATACCCGGCCGCGGGACCCGGCGGTGGCCGCCGACGGCCGCGTCTGGTTCGTCGGCCAGACCGGCGACTATGCGGCGGTGTTCGACCCGGAGACTGAAGCCTTCAAGCGTTACGATCTCCCACAGGGTGCCGGCCCGCATACCGTCTATATCACCCGTGACCGGCAGATCTGGTACACGGGTAACCGGGACGCCCACCTGGGCCGGATCGATCCCGGCAGCGGCGCCATCGAGCGCATCGACATGCCGGAGGGCGAGCTCAAGGACCCGCATACCCTGTACGAGGATTCCCGGGGCCGGCTCTGGTTCACCGCCCAGTGGGCCAACCAGATCGGCCGCTATGATCGCGCCAGCGGTGATGTTGGTCATGTGGATGTGCCCACGCCCAGGGCCCGGCCCTACGGCATCGCCATCGATGACCGGGATACCGTCTGGGTCGTACTGCTCGGAACCCACAAGCTGGCGCGGATCACCCCGGACATGGAACTGACCGAGATCGAGCTGCCACGCGAGGACGCCCGGCCGCGCCGCATCGCCATCACCGACCGCGGCATCTGGTACGTGGACTACGCCGAGGGTTACCTGGGCCTGTACGACCCGGAGACCGGTGAGTTCGAGGAGTGGCGCCACAGCCCGGCACGGGAGGCCGGTCCCTACGCCATGGCCGCCGATGCCGCAGGGCGCATCTGGTTCGTCGAGACCCATCCCGATCCCAACCGCCTGGTCGGCTTCGACCCCGAAACCGGGGAATTCTTCAGCAGCACCGACATTCCCGGCGGCGCGGGCAGTGTGCGGCACATGGTCTACGATAAACAGCGCAATGCCCTCTGGTTCGGCACCGACACCAACAATCTGGGCCGCGCCGACCTGCCGGAGTGAGCATGGCCCGATGCGATCCGGCAGGTCAGGGAGTCTCTGATTAATTCCCTTTTCGTCATCCCGGTACCGGCCTGCGCCGGCATAGGCTCCGGCCGGGATCCAGTGGGATCAGACACATGGATGCCGGCCTCCGCCGGCATGACGGATTGATCAGAGCTTCCTTAGAAGTCGGAACCTTCGAACTCCAGATAGGCCTGATGCGCGTTGCGCCCGGCCAGCGCTTCGAAGTCCGCCAGCTCCCGCCAGTCGGATTGATCCAGGCCGTCGATGGCCTCATCCAGGCCGATCCATTCCTGCGCCGCTGCCGCCATGTGATCGCGCAGGGTGGTGAGATAGGCGTAGGTGGGCTGTTCGAAGGCCGCCAGCGGACCGGGCTCCCCATGCCCCGGCACGAACAGGGTAGCCTGCGGATAGTCACGCAGCATGTCATAGCTGGTAATCCAGCCCTCCAGCCGGCTGACCGGCAGCAGCGCCAGCAACCGGCCGCGGTACAGCACGTCACCGGCAAACACCACCCCGTCGGGCCTCACTTCCACGATGCTGCTGCCCGCCGTGTGCGCGTGACCGACCGGCCTGACCGTGACTTGTACCTGATCACCGAGATCGATCGTCCGGGATTCCGATAGGAGTTCATCCGGCACCCGGGGAATCGGGATGTCCGCCGGATCGCGCTCCAGCACCCGGGCAACGGTCGCGGCGAACTGCTGCCCGCTGTCCCGCATGCGGGCGACGGCCGCCTCGGCCGCCAGGATGCGCGCCCCCTGGCGGCGGAACACCGGGTTGCCCATGATGCGGTGGGGCTGCGAATTGGTATTGATGACGTAACGCACAGGCCGGTCGGTGATCCGCCGGATGTGTTGCAGCATCGCCTCTGCCATCGCCGGGCCATAGCCACTGTCGATCACGGCCACGGCCTGTTCCCCGACCACGAAGCCCAGGTTCATCCGGAAGCCCTGGTTGTCGCGCGTCGGCGGGCCGTAGGGGCCGACCCAGGCATAGCTGTGGGGGCCGACGCGTTCCGGCGGCGGCAGGATGTCGCCGGCATGTGCCGCGCCGTAAGACAGCAGCAGTGCCAGCAGCAACAGGCCGGTGAGGGTCGGCGAAGCTTGTCTGTACATGAGATTCTCCAGGTAGCCGGTTATGCTGATCTTGTCAGCCCACCAGCAGTCGGTAGGCCATCCCCAGCAGGGTGATGCTGAACAGGGTGCGCAGCATGGGCCAGCGCAGCCGGAACAGGGCGATGACCGCGAGCATGCTCAGCGCCAGCGCCGCCGGGTCGAGCGTCGCCCACTCGGGCAGGGCCAGATGCAGATAGCCGAGCTGTTTGTCCTGCACATTGGCGAACAGGGTATGCAGCCCGAACCACAGGGCCAGATTCAGGATCACACCCACCACGGCGGCAGTGATGCCGGACAGAGCGGTGGACAGCGCCTGGTTGCCGCGCAGTGCCTCGACATAGGGCGCGCCGAGAAAGATCCACAGAAAGCAGGGGACAAAGGTCACCCAGGTGACCAGAAACGATGCCAGTATCCCGGCGGTCATCGGATCCAGTGCCCCGGCATGGCGGTAGGCGCCCATGAAACCGACGAACTGCACCACCTGGATCAGCGGTCCGGGCGTGGTCTCGGCCATGCCCAGGCCGTCGAGCATCTCACCGGGCTTTAGCCAGCCGTAGACATCCACTGCCTGCTGGGCGATGTAGGCGAGCACCGCGTAGGCGCCGCCGAAGGTGACCACCGCCGCCTTGCTGAAGAAGACGCCTTCCTGCACATAGACGCTGTCGGGGCCGAGCAAGCCGGCGAGGATGATCAACGGCACGAACCACAGGCTCAGAAAGATCACACTGACCTTGACGGCGCGGCCCAGCGAGGGCCGGGTGTGGGCCGCGGGCTCGGGCTCGTCGACCTCCGGGCCCCGGATGACATGGAACAGATCGGGACGCAGGCGGCCCCCCAGATAACCCACCAGGGCGGCGCTCACGATGATGGCCGGGAAGGGCACGTTGAAGAAGAAGATGGCCACGAAGGCGAGCCCGGCCAGGGCGTACATCGCCCGGTTCCTGAGCGCGCGTCCGGCAACCCGGAACAGCGCCTGCAGCACGATGGCGAGCACCGCGGGTTTCAGCCCGAAGAACAGCGCCTCCACCCAGCCCACACCGCTGAAGCCGGAATAAAGGACGCTCAGCGCCAGGATGGCGATAAAGCCGGGCAGTACGAACAGGATGCCCGCCATCAATCCGCCCAGGGTGCGGTGCAGCAGCCAGCCGATGTAGGTGGCCAGCTGCTGGGCCTCGGGGCCGGGCAGCAGCATGCAGTAGTTCAGGGCATGCAGGAAGCGGTTTTCGCTGATCCATTGCTTTTCGTCCACCAGGATGCGATGCATAACAGATATCTGAGCCGCAGGACCGCCGAAGCTGTACAGCGCCACCCGCAGCCAGGTACGGAAGGCCTCACGGAGTGCGATGTCTTGAGATGAATGCTGTCCTGACGGGCTGTCCATGGATGCGGGCGTCGTTCTTCTCTGCACAGGGCCGAAGTCGAACAATAGTGCACTTGAGTAAGATCGGCTGCAACAACCATGAGAAATCACTCAGCGCTTGGAAGCGTTGGCTACACCGTCATTCCCGCGGAGGCGGGAATCCAGTGACCGCAGCGGTGTCTGGATACCGGCCGGAGCCTGCGCCGGCGCAGGCCGGTACAGGGATGACGGAATATGTGGTGATTTTCGTGTAGCCTCATGTCCTGACTCCTGGGTATACAGGTTCCGATACGGGCTTACTTCCGCTGCCATCCCGTTGAATGCTATTCTCGCTAACAGGAAACCTGTCTGCCGACAACCCTGGCCTGGGGAGTATACGCATGCTGCCTGATTCCGTCCGTCCTATCCGTCTTCTGCTGCTGATCCTGAGTGGCTGGCTGCTGGCCGCCGCCCACCTGAACGCTGCCACCGACAGCGACTGGCGCCTGGAACAGGTCGCTGAAGGCCTGGGCGTACCCTGGGGCATGGTCTTTCAGGATGCCGACACCCTGCTCTTTACCGAGCGCGCGGGCCGGGTCGGCCGACTCGACTTGGACAGCGGCGAGGTACGCTATGTCGACGGCGTGCCCGAGGTCTATGCCGAGGGGCAGGGCGGACTGCTGGACATTGCGCTGCCGCCGGACCATGCCGAGACCGGGTGGATCTATTTCACCTACGCCAAGCCGGTCGAGGACCAGGGCGCGACCACCCTGGCGCGGGCGCGCCTGGACGGCGAGCGCCTGGAGGACTGGCAGGAGCTGATCGTTACCCAGTCGCGCAGCGACACCACCCGCCACTTCGGCAGCCGCATCGCCTTCGATGGCAAGGGCCATCTGTTCTTCGGCATCGGCGACCGCGGCGTACGGCCCAACGGTCAGGACCGCACCACCCACGCCGGCAGCGTGCTGCGCCTCAAACTCGACGGCGCTGTGCCAGAGGACAATCCCTTCATCGGCCGCGAGGACGTCCTGCCGGAGATCTGGAGTTACGGCCACCGCAATCCGCAGGGCCTGGTCTATGACACCGAACATGAACGCCTGTGGATGATCGAGCACGGCCCGCGCGGCGGCGACGAGATCAACCTGATCAAACGCGGCGGCAACTACGGCTGGCCGGTGGTCTCCCACGGCAAGGAATACTGGGGCCCGGTCGATGTCGGCGAGGCGACATCGAAGCCCGGCATGGAGGATCCGGTCAAGGTCTACATCCCCTCCATCGCCCCCGGCAGTCTGCTGCTGTATTCCGGCCGCGCCTTCCCGGACTGGCAGGGTGACCTGTTCTCCGGTGCCCTGAAGCTGCGCCACCTCAATCGGGTAATGCTGGACGCCGATGGCAATGCCGTCGCTGAGGCGCGGCTGCTGGAGGACCTTGACGAGCGCATCCGCAGCCTGGCCGAAAGTCGCGAGGGCTGGATCTATCTCGCCACCGACAGCGGCCGGATCTACCGACTCCGGCCCTGATCCCAGCAACTCCAATGCTCTCCCGGCGCAGGTCTTCAGAAACGCCGCCCCGCGGCCGCTATAACCGTTGATCGCTCAGAGGCCGACTGATTCACAAGGAGGGTACCGCCGTGGATGGCACCGAACACACGCCACTGTTCCGGGCGCTCGACGATGACGATCTGAAGAAGATCGATTCCTATATCGGCACCATCGAACTGGATGCCGGGGATGTCCTGTTTGCCGAAGGCGACCAGAGTGACTTCGCCGCCTTCGTCACGGACGGTCAGCTCGAGGCGGTCAAGAAGGATTTCAACAATAACGAGAAGATCGTTTCGCGTTTCAGTGCGGGTACTGCCATCGGCGAAATGGCGCTGCTCGACGGCCTGCCGCGTTCCGCCACCATCCGGGCAAAATCGGCCGCATCGGTCACGGTGCTGGACCGCCAGGGCCTGGATGCCATCATCGCGGCCGAACCGCATGTCGGCGTGAAGATCCTGCGCCACCTGGCCAGGACCGTCAGCTACAACCTGCGCCGGACCTCCAATCAGCTCTCCGACCTGTAGATCAGGTTTCTCTCTTTATCCAATCATTGCATGAACTGGAGGTAGGTTGGGTCCGGTGCATTGCACCGTAACCCAACATGCCATGGGTGTCGGGTTACGCTACGCTGACCCGACCTGCGGGGCTGTTTCAGTCCCGCTCGCGGGGCTCCGGTCGTTCTGCCAACGAAGCCAGCTTCAGATGCAGCGCAGCCTTGGCCATCAGGTGGGCGCTGACCGGCGCGGTGATGAACAGGAACAGGGTGATCAGGATCTCGTGGAAACTGGCAGCCTCACCCCGACTGAAATACACCGCCGAGGCGATCAGCACGCAGCCCACGCCCAGGGTGGTGGCCTTGGTCGGGCCGTGCAGGCGGCTGTAGAAATCCCGCAGCCGTGCCAGGCCCAGCGAGCCGATAAAGGTGAAGGCGCCGCCGGCGATGATCAGGAATGCAAGCAGGTATTCCAGCATAAGATTCACTCGATGATGTCGCCGCGCAGCAGGTACTTGCACAACGCGACCGTTCCCACGAAGCCCATCAGGGCGATCAGCAGCGCCGCCTCGAAATAGAGGTTGCTGTCGATCTGGATCCCGAACAGCACCAGCAGGGCGATGGTGTTCACGTACAGGGTGTCCAGGGCCAGGATCCGGTCCGGCGCGTCCGGGCCGCGCAGCAGGCGCCAGAAGCTCAGCGCCACGGCCAGCCCGACCAGGGTGAAGGCGATGGTGAGCGCGGTATCGATCATTCCTCGAAGACCTCCTTCAGCGGTGCCTCATAGCGCGATTTGATGGTCGCCACCAGGGCCTCGGTATCGGTGACGTGCAGGGCGTGGACCAGCAGCCGGTCGCGCTCCGGTGACAGCTCGGCCGAGACCGTCCCGGGTGTGAGCGAGATGGTGTTCGCCAGCAGGCTGATGGCCAGGTCCGAGCGCACCGCCAGGGGTATTTCCACGAAGGCCGGCTGCAGGCGGCGGGGACGGCTGACGATCAGCTTCGCAACGGCCAGGTTGGCGATGAGGATATCGAACAACACCACGACGATGAAACGCAGCAGGGTCAGCGGCCGATGGATGCGGGTCGGCTCCGGCCAGAAACGCAGGGTGAAGACCGGAATGGCCCAGCCCAGCACCAGCCCCAGCACCGCGTGACCGGCGCTGAACTCGTTGGCCAGCAGCATCCAGACCAGGGCCAGGATCGGGGTGAGCAGGGGATGCGGCAGCAGGCGCTGGATCACGGTTTCATCTCCCGATCCAGGACGGCGTCGATGTAGCGCTGAGGCTGATACAGCTGCTCGGCCGTGTTCAGGGTGAACTCGTGTACCGGCCCGGCCCAGACCGCCAGCCCCAGGCACAGCAGCAGCAGGGCGGTGGTCGGCGCCAGTTCCGGCAACAGACGTTCACCGGCGGGTGCGGCGACCACGCGGGCGCGGTAGAACAGTATGCTGCCGCTGCGGGCCAGGGCGATCACCGCCAGCAGGCTGGTCACCAGCACCACCGCCATCACCCAGGCCAGATCCGGATGCGGCAGGGCCGCGCGCAGAATGAGGAACTTGGCCAGAAAGCCCGACAGCGGCGGCAGGCCGGCGATCAGCACGGCGGTGATGAAGAACAGGGTGCCCAGCAGACGCGGATGGCTCATCGCCCCGTCCGGCTGGAAGCGGTCGGTGAGCTCGCCACGGCGGTAGGCGATGCCGTCGGTCAGCAGGAACAGGGCGCCGGCGGCGAAGGTGGTGTGCGGCAGATAATAGAGTCCGGCGGCCAGGCCCCCGGCCGTGCCCAGTCCGGCGGCGGTGAGCAGGGTGCCGACCGAGGCGATGACCAGATAGGCGGTCTGGCGGCGCAGGCCGGTGCTGGCCACGACGCCGGCCATGCCGAGGGCGAGCGTGATCAGGGCCAGCGGCAGCAGCCAGTCGCCCAGCAGGTGGGCGCTGTCACCGGCCAGCCCTCCGAAGATCAGGGTATCCAGGCGCAGGATGCTGTAGACCCCGACCTTGGTCATGACGGCGAACAGGGCCGCGACCGGCGCGCTGGTGCCGGCATAGGCGGCGGGCAGCCACAGATACAGGGGCACCAGTGCGGCCTTGAGCGCGAACACCCCGAACAGCAGCAGCCCGGCGGCCTGCACCAGGCCCAGCTCGGCGGGGCCGACCTGCGCCATGCGCCGGGCCAGATCGGCCATGTTGAGCGTGCCGAGCACGCCGTAGAGGGTACCGACGGCGAACAGGAACAGGGTGGAGCCGGCCAGGTTGATGACCACGAAGTGCAGCCCGGCGCGGGTGCGTGCCGCGCCGCCGCCATGCAGCAGCAGACCGTAGGAGGCCAGCAGCAGGATCTCGAAGAAGACGAACAGGTTGAACAGGTCGCCGGTGAGGAAGGCCCCGTTCAGGCCGAACAGCTGCAGCTGGAACAGTACATGGAAATGCCGGCCCTCCAGGTCGGTGCCCCGAGCCGCGTAGAGCAGGGCGAACAGGGCCAGCAGGGCGGTGATCAGCAGCATGCCCGCAGCCAGCCGGTCGGCCACCAGTACGATGCCGTAGGGCGCGGGCCAGTCGCCCAGGGCATAGGTGAAGATGCCGCCGTCAGCGACACGCGTGAACAGCAGCAGCGCCAGCCCGACCTGGGCCAGTACCGCGAGAATACTCAGCACCCGACGCCAGCCGATGGGCAACGGCCGCAGCAGCAGCAGACCGATGCCGGCCAGCAGCGGCAGCAGTACCGGGGCGATCACCAGATGGTTCAGCATGAGGGTCCGTCCCCGTCGACCCGGTCATCGCCCAGCTCGGCGCGGGCCTTGAGCGCGAGCATGATGACGAAGGCGGTCATGGCGAAGCTGATGACGATGGCGGTCAGCACCAGTGCCTGCGGCAGCGGGTCGGCATAGCCCGTGGCGGCGTCATCGATGACGGCCGGCTGGCCGATGGTGAGTCGGCCCATGGCGAACAGGAACAGGTTCACGGCATAGGACAGCAGGGTGATGCCCAGCACCACCGGAAAGCTGCGCCGGCGCAGGCTGAGATACACCCCGCAGGCGGTCAGTACCCCGATGATGACAGCGACCAGTGCCTCCATCAGCGATAGTCTCCCGCGGCCGAGCGCGGCGTGTGGCTGGCGCTGTGCATCAGTCCCAGGTGGATGAGGATGAGCAGGGTCGCGCCCACCACCACCATGTATACCCCGAGGTCGAAGGCGATGGCCGAGGCGATTTCGAAGTCCCCGACCACCGGCCAGTGCAGGTGGGTGAAGGCCGAGGTAAGGAAGGGGTAGCCGTAGACCAGGCTCACCAGGCCGGTGGCAGTGGCCACCAGCAGGCCCAGCCCGACCAGCGGGTGCATGTTGGCCGGCAGCCGTGACTGGGTCCATTCCACGCCGTTGGCCAGGTACTGCATGATGATGGCCACGGCGGTGATCAGTCCGGCGATGAAGCCGCCGCCGGGCATGTTGTGGCCGCGCAGGAAGATGAAGGCCGAGACCAGCAGCGCGCAGCGGCAGCAATCGGGTCAGCGAGGCCATCACCGCCGGGTGCATGTCCCAGTTCCAGGGCCGGCCGCGGCTGTCATAGGCCGGGCCGGGCAGGAACAGGTGCTCCAGCATGGCATAGATGCCGAGCGCGGCGATGCCCAGCACCGTGATCTCGCCCAGGGTGTCGAAGCCGCGGAAGTCCACCAGGATCACGTTGACCACGTTGTGGCCGCCACCGCCCGGCACGCTGTTGGCTAGGAAGTAATCCGAGATGCTCTCCAGCGGCCGGGTCAGCACCGCCCAGGCCAGTAGCCCGGTACCGGTGCCGGCCGCCACGGCCAGGACGGCATCGCGGCTGCGCCGCAGGCCGGAGGAGTCCGCCGGCGCCTCCTGGGGCAGGAAGTAGAGTGCCAGCAGCAGCAGCACGATGGTGACAACCTCCACTGACAGCTGGGTCAGCGCCAGATCGGGACCGGAGAACTTGATGAAGATAAGCGAGACCACCAGACCCACAACCCCGATCAGCACCAGGGCCACCAGGCGTTGGCGATGCAGAATGACCGTGGCCAGCGCAGCCGCGATCAGGCCGGCGGCGGCGAGCAGGCTGATGCCGTCCACCGGCAGGGTCGCGCGGCTGCCGGTCAGCGGCCCGCCGCCGCCGAGATAGCCGGCCAGTCCCAGTAGGGCGGCAAAGGTCACGAACAGGGCCAGCATGCGCGGCAGCGAGCCGCTGTTCAGGGTCCGGGTCAGCCATCCCGCGCCCGCGAACAGGCCGGCCATCAGGGCGTCGAATACGGATTTCGCCTGGCAGTAGGGCTCGCAGCGATCATGCAGTCGGAACAGCGGATAGCGCGCCGCATAGACCAGCCCGCCGCCGACCAGTGCGACCACACTCATCAGCAGCGCCGGACTCAGGCCGTGCCAGATAGCCAGATCGAAGGTCGGGGGCGCAGTCTGCAGCACGCCGCCGGCGGCCAGTTCCAGGATGGGCTCCACGGTCAGGGAGGGTAGGATGCCGACCAGCAGGCACAGGGCGACCAGCATCTCCACCGGTACCTTCATCCAGCGCGGCGGCTCGTGCGGCACCTTCGGCAGGTCGATGGGCTCGCCGTTGAAGAAAACGTCGTGGATGAAGCGGAATGAATAGGCCACGGCGAACACGCCGGCCAGGGTGACCAGCGCCGGCAGCAGCCAGCCGAGCTGCAGGTGGGTGCTGGCGCTGAACGCCTCGGCGAAGAACATCTCCTTGGACAGGAAGCCGTTGAGCAGCGGCACCCCGGCCATGGAGGCGGCCGCGACCATGGCCAGCAGGGCGGTGTGCGGCATGTATTTCCACAGGCCGTTGAGGCGGCGCATGTCGCGGCTGCCGGTCTCGTGGTCGATGATGCCGGCGGCCATGAACAGCGAGGCCTTGAAGATGGCATGATTGATGATGTGGAAGACGCCGGCAACGGCCGCCAGCGGCGTGCCGATACCGAACAGCAGGGTGATCAGGCCCAGGTGGCTGATGGTGGAGTAGGCCAGCAGGCCCTTCAGATCATGCTTGAACAGGGCGAATACGGCGCCGATCAACAGGGTGGCCAGCCCGGCGCCGCCGACCAGCCAGGCCCATTCCGGCGTGCCCGACAGGGCCGGGAACAGGCGTGCCAGCAGGAACACTCCGGCCTTGACCATGGTGGCCGAATGCAGATAGGCCGACACCGGCGTGGGCGCGGCCATGGCATTGGGCAGCCAGAAATGGAAGGGGAACTGGGCCGATTTGGTGAAGGCGCCGAGCAGCACCAGCACCAGCATGGGCAGATACAGCGGATGGGCACGGATGGTGTCGCCGGAAGCCAGGATCACCGACAGCTCGTAGCTGCCCGCGATCTCACCCAGCAGGATGAAACCGCCGAGCATGGCCAGGCCACCCCCGCCGGTGATGGCCAGTGCCATGCGCGCGCCCTGGCGCGCCTCCGGCCGCTCCTGCCAGTAGCTGATCAGCAGGAAGGAGGTCAGGCTGGTCAGCTCCCAGAACACCAGCAGCTGGATGATGTTCTCTGACAGCGCGACGCCCAGCATCGCGCCCATGAACATCAGCAGATAGCTGTAGAAGCGCCCCATGCAGTCGCGCGGCGACAGATAGTAACGGGCGTAGAGGACGATCAGCAGACCGATGCCCAGGATCAGCAGGGCGAACAGCAGTCCCAGCCCGTCCAGCCGGAAGCTGAGATCGAGCCCCGCGGTGGGAATCCAGGCCGTGCGGCTGGTCAGCGTCTCGCCGGCGAACACCGCCTGCATCGGTTCCAGCAGCTGACCCAGCGCGAACAGGACCGTGACCCCCGCAACCCAGGCCGCGTGCAGCCGTCCGAAGCGCGAGGCCCAGCCGGCCAGGATCGCGCCGACGAATACGGTCAGGATAAGGGTGAAGAGGTTGTCGGCCATTGATCAGGTTCCGGGGAACCTCTGATTAATTACAAAATATCCGTCATTGCGAGTACCCGAAGGGCATAAACGAAGCGTGGCAATCTCGTAATGCAGAATCAACCGGTTGGAGATTGCCACGTCGCTGCGCTCCTCGCAATGACGTATTTAATCAGAGGTTCCCTGGATATTAGGTTTCGGACTGGCAGGTCGGGTTACGCCCTTCGGGCTAACCCGACCTACGGTACTATACCTCGGCCCTGGCACCTAGAGCCTGGTACCTGATGTCATATATCCCGCAACAGCTCGTTGATCCCCACCTTGCCGCGGGTCTTCTCGTCGACCTTCTTCACGATCACGGCGCAGTACAGGCTGTAGGTACCGTCCTTCGAGGGCAGGTTGCCGGACACCACCACCGAGCCGGCCGGCACCCGGCCGTAGAGGACCTCTCCGGTCTCGCGGTCATAGATCTTCGTGCTCTGGCCGATGTACACGCCCATGGAGATGACCGAGCCTTCCTCGACGATCACGCCCTCGACGACCTCGGACCGCGCGCCGATGAAGCAGTTGTCCTCGATGATGGTGGGCGCGGCCTGGATGGGCTCCAGCACGCCCCCGATGCCCACACCGCCGGACAGGTGCACGTTCTTCCCGATCTGTGCGCAGGAGCCCACGGTGGCCCAGGTATCGACCATGGTGCCGGAATCCACATAGGCGCCGATGTTCACATACGAAGGCATCAGGACTACGCCCGGGGCGATGTAGCTGCCGCGCCTGGCGGTGGCCGGCGGCACCACCCGCACGCCGTCCTCGCGGAAGGCGCGCGAGTTGTAGTCGGCATACTTGGACGGCACCTTGTCATAGTAATTGGTGAAGCCGCCCTTGATGAAGGCGTTGTCCTCGATGCGGAAGGACAGCAGCACCGCCTTCTTCAGCCAGTCGTGCACCACCCAGCCGCCATCGATCTTCTCGGCCACCCGGGCTTGGCCCGAGTCCAGCATGCCGATGGCTTCCAGCACCGCCTCCTTGACCAGGGTCTCGACATTGCGCGGGTTGATGTCGGCGCGGCGCTCGAAGGCCTCCTCGATGATGCTCTGGATTTCGCTCATGATGGTGTTGTCCTCTTATGCGTTGATGCGTTCAATGTAATTCCGGATGCGCCGGGCGGCCTCGATGCAGTCCTCCAGCGGCGCGACCAGGGCCATGCGCACATGGTCGGCGCCGGGGTTGCCGCTGTCGGTGTCACGGGAAAGAAAACTGCCGGGCAGTACGGTGACATGTTCCTCGGCGAACAGGCCGCGGGCGAAGTCGGTATCCGCGATCGGGGTGCGTGGCCACAGATAGAAGCCGGCCTGCGGCGGGGCGACGTCGATTACCGGCTGCAGGATGTCGGTCACGGCCGTGAATTTCTGCCGGTACAACTCGCGGTTGTCGCGCACATGGACCTCGTCCTGCCAGGCCAGGCGGCTGGCCGCCTGGGTTGCCGGCGGCATGGCGCAGCCGTGGTAGGTGCGGTAACGGAAGAAGGCCTGCAGTACTTGTGGATCGCCGGCGACGAAGCCCGAGCGCAGCCCCGGCAGGTTGGAGCGCTTGGACAGGCTGTGAAACACCACGCAGCGGCGGTAGTCGGCGCGGCCCATGGCCGCGGCGGCCTGCAGCAGGCCCGGCGGCGGTGCGGTCTCGTCGGAATAGATCTCGGAGTAGCATTCATCGGCGGCGATGATGAAATCATGCCGCTCGGCCAGTTCGATCAGCCGCTGCAGCGTGGGGATGTCGAGCACGGTTCCGGTGGGGTTGCCGGGCGAGCACAGGTACAGCAGCTGGCAGTCGTCCCAGACCGTTTCCGGCACCCGGTCGAAGTCGGGCAGATAGCCGCTGTCCCGGGTCGTGTTGAGAAAGACCGGCTCGGCGCCGGCCAGCAGGGCCGCGCCCTCGTAGATCTGATAGAAGGGATTGGGCATCAGTACCCGCGGTCGGGCCGCGCTGCGGTCCACCACCGCCTGGGCAAGCGCGAACAGGGCCTCGCGCGTGCCGTTGACCGGCAGCACCATGGTCTGCGGATCCAGGCTGTCGACGGGCAGTTCGAAACGCCGCGTCAGCCAATCGGCGATGGCTGCGCAGTTCGGGCTGGCCGCGGGTGACCGGATAGTGGGACAGGCCGTGCAGATGGCTGATCAGGGCCTCGGCGACGAAGTGCGGCGCGGCATGCTTGGGCTCGCCGATGGACAGATCGATATGGGCCCTGTCCTCCGGTGGCACGCAGTCGGCCTTGAGCCTGGCCAGGCGTTCGAAGGGGTAGGGCTGCAGCCGTTCCAGATCCGGATTCATGTGTAATGACGTGTGCGATGCCTGACGCCGGTCGGCGTGTTATGGTGTGCCGGCCGCGCGCCGGCAGGGCAGGCGCCCGGGCGGTTCCCGACAAAACAGCTGAATATTATACGTCATCCACCATCCCGTGACACACCGCGACTCGACTCTGCTGCCTATTCTGAGCCTGCTGTTGGCCGCCTGCATGTGGGGCACCGTCTGGTATCCCCTGCGGCTGCTGGAAGGCGGCGGCCTGCACGGCCTGTGGAGCATCCTGGTCGCCTACACTACCGCCATGCTGCCGGGGCTGGTGCTGCTGTGGCGCCACGGCGATGAGCTGCGCCGCGACCCGAAGGCCCTGGTGGTGATGGCGCTGGCCAATGGCTGGTGCAACGTGGCCTTCGTGCTGGCGGTGATCGAGGGCCCGGTGATGCGGGTGCTGCTGCTGTTCTATCTTTCGCCGCTGTGGTCGGTGATCCTGGCGCGTCTGATCCTGGACGAGCGGTTGAGCCGGGAGGCCAGGTTGGTATTCGCCATGGCGCTGGCCGGGGCCCTGATCATGTTGTGGAATCCGGCCCTGGGCCTGCCCTGGCCACAGGGGGCGGGGGACTGGCTGGCAGTCTCCGCCGGGTTCGGCTTTGCGCTCAGCAATGTCATGATCCGGCGCATGCAGGCGGTCTCGATCTGGACCCGGACCAGTGTCAGCTGGGTCGGGGTGCTGGTGATTGCCCTGTTCATGCTGGGGCTGAGCGGGCAGGCGGTGCCGGCGGCGGTTTCCGGCGGCGTCTGGCTGGGCGCGGTCGGGCTGGGTGTCTTCGGCATTATCATCATGACCGTGACCGTCCAGTACGGCGTGAGCCATCTGCCCATCCACCGCTCGGCGGTGATCCTGTTGTTCGAACTGGTGGCCGGGGCGGTGTCTTCCTACCTGCTGGCGCACGAACTGGTCAAGGCCCAGGAGTGGGTCGGCGGGGCCCTGATCGTGGCCGCGGCCTATGTCTCCGCGCACGCGGCGCGGAAGCAGGGTGAGGTGGATTGACCAGATTGGTGATGGGAACGCAGAGGGCGCAGAGGCGCGGAGGCGCAAAGAAATTCAATAAACATCAGGCTACCCCGTCATTGCGAGGCGCGTAGCGCCGTGGCAATCTCCAACCGGCCCTGCTGCATCACGAGATTGCCACGCTACGCTCGCAATGACGATGTTGTAACGTAAATTTTAATCTTTTTCCTTTGCGCCTCCGCGCCCTGTGCGTTATCCCACCCAGGGAGGAAGACCGGCATGACAGCCCAACTACACCACGTCAGCGTCATCGTCGCCGACACGGCGCGGGCGCTGGGATTCTATCGCGATCTGCTGGATCTGCCGGTCAACCCCGACCGCCCCGATCTGGGCTACCCGGGCGCCTGGCTGGACGTGGGTGCAGCCCAGATCCATCTGCTGGAACTGCCCAATCCCGATCCGGTGGAGAACCGGCCGGCGCACGGCGGCCGCGACCGCCATCTGGCGCTGGCGGTGAGTGACCTGGAAAGGGTGCTGGCGCGGCTGGAGGCGGCCGGCGTGGCCGTGAGCCGCAGCCGTTCCGGCCGCGCGGCGGCCTTCTGCCGCGATCCCGACGGCAATGCCGTCGAACTGATCGGTCAGCCCGGGCAGTCGTCGGGATCGGGTTCCTCGCCGTAATCGATGGTGATCTCCTCGCGCGGCCGGATGTCGCGCAGGGCGAACAGGTCGAAGCCGTCGAACACGGCATTGGGCTCGGTGCTGTGATTGAGATAGCGCAGGAAGTTCTTGCCGTCACGCGCCCGGCGCACGCCGTTTTCATCCGTTACCCACAGCACATGCGGGCCGTTGCGGCTCGCCGCCGGTCCGATGTAGGTGCCCAGGTAGCTGTCTTCGGGGATGAAGGCCCTGGCGAACAGGCCCTTGCCATGAAGGGGTGAGGCGGCGACGAAACAGCGCCGGTTGATAAGCTTGTTTTTCAACTGCATGGTTTTTGTGGATGTCAGGTGGGGCGGGCCGCGCCGCGACATCCCGGCACCCGTAGGTGCCAGTGCAGGATGCCTGGCCCGGGGAAGGGTTACATCACGCTGCCGAAGGACTCATTCTTGGCGTCGGCCGGCACCGGCAGACCGGCGATCTTGCAGGCCTGACGCACCGGGCCCTTGGGGAACAGCTCGTACAGGTGCTTCTTGCCGCCGTTGGCCGCGGTGCGGTCCTCCATGCATTCCAGTGCCTCGCGGGCATGGAAATGGGGATTTTTGCGATACAGTTCACGCAGGCCGTGCAGCAGCGCCATGTGTTCGTCGCTCAGGGTGATGCCTTCCTCGGTGGCCAGCACGTGGGCGCGGGATTCCGACCATTCCTCCAGATCCGACATGGGATCGCTGGGGTCGGCCATGACGGGCTTGTCCGGGGTTTCATACAGCGGGGGCTTGGACATGTTCGATCTCCCTTCCTTCTGATTGCGTTACCTTGAGTGTAGTGTAAATGAAATGAGGTTCTAGGTTCTAGGTTCCAGGTTCCAGGTTCCAGGGCCGAGTCTCGCAGGTCGGATTAGGCCGAAGGCCGTAATCCGACACCGGAGCATGTCGGGTTACGCTGCGCTAACCCGACCTACTGAACTGTTCCGGTTTTTTTCCTCGGCCCTAGAGCCTGGCGCCTTTTTCTGAATCCAACTCATCGACGATGTGCTCGCGCAGGCAGTCCAGCACCGCCTGGTCGTGGATCGGGTGATGGTCGTGGTCGGTGATGTAGAAAACGTCCTCGGCGCGGGCGCCGAAGGTGGCGATGCGGGCGTTGCGGATGTTGACGTCGCAATGGGTGAAGGCGCGTGCCACGGCCGACAGCAGTCCCGGCCGGTCGCCGGTGATCAGTTCCATGATGGTGCGCTGGTTGGGTTCGTCCTGCTTGAACTCGATCGAGGTGCGGATTTCGAAATGCCGGAACTGGCGCGGCGGCCGCCGGGTCACGCGGGTGGCCTCGCCATGCGGCTTGGCCAGGCCCCGGATCAGGGCCTGGCGGATCTCGCGGATGCGGGCCGGATCCTCGATCGCCAGGCCCTGGTCGTCCAGCACCACGTAGCTGTCCAGCGCATAGTGATCCTCGGAGGTGAGGATGCGTGCATCCATGACGTCCAGGCCCATCTGATCCAGCATGGCGGTGATGCGTTCGAACAGGCCCGGGTCGGTCGGCATGTAGACGAAGATCTCGGTGCCGCCGCGCTCGGGACTGGGGCGCAGGGCAATCAGCGGGGCACGCGGGTCGTCGCGTTCGAGGATGGCGTGGGTCTGCCAGACGATCTCATCGGGCGAGTGGCGCAGGAAGTACTCCTCGGTGAAGTTGTCCCACAGCGGCTCGAGCTGGTCCGGATCGAAACCGTCCTCGAGCAGTCGGTCGCGGGCCCGGTGCCGGGTCACGGCCACCAGTTCGGCCTGGTCCAGCGGGTTCTCCAGCCCCCGGCGCAGGGCCTGGCTGGTGACATTGTAGAGTTCGTTGAGCAGCGCCGCCTTCCACGAGTTCCACAGTTCCTGATTGGTGGCGCGGATGTCGGCCACGGTCAGAAGATAGAGGTAGTTCAGGCGCATGCGGCTGCCCACGGCCTGGGCGAACTCGTTGATCACGGCCGGGTCGCTGATGTCGCGGCGCTGGGCGGGTGGGACATCAGCAGGTGATTCTGTACCAGCCAGGCCACCAGTTCCGAGTCGTAGCGGCTCAGCCCGTGGTGCTGGCAGAAGGCGCGGGCCTCGTCGGCCCCGAGTTCGGAGTGGTCACCGCCGCGGCCCTTGGCGATGTCATGGAACAGTGCGGCCAGGATCAGCAGCTCCTGCTTGGGGATCTTTCTGATCAGCTCGCTGGCGAACGGCAGCTCATGGGCGAATTCCGGCACCGTCAGGCGGCGGATGTTGCGCACCACGAACAGGGTGTGTTCATCGACAGTGAAGGCGTGGAACAGGTCGTACTGCATCTGGCCGACGATCCTGCCGAACACCGGCAGGTAGGCGGCGAGGATGCCGTAACGGTTCATCCGCCGCAGCTCGTGGGTTACGCCGTGCGGCTGGCGGATGATCTCCATGAACAGGGCGCGGCTGCGCAGGTCGTTGCGGAAATCCTCGTCGATCAGGTGGCGGTGGTCGCGGATCAGGCGGATGGTGGAGGCGCGCACGCCCTTGAGATTCGGGTGCTGGGCCATGACCAGGAAGATCTCCAGCAGCGCGAAAGGGTAACGCCTGAAGACATTCGGGTGAGCCACCTCGATGAAACCCTTGCGGGACTGGAAACGCTTGTTGATGACCACCGGGTCGGCGGAATCGTCGGCATAGAGGATCTGTTCCTTGAACAGCTGCAGCAGCATTTCGTTGAGCCGGTTGAGCTCGAACACCGTGCGGTAGTAATCCTTCATGAACAATTCGACCGACAGGTTCGGCGAGTCCCCGGCCTGATAGCCGAGCTGGACGGCCAGGGTGCGCTGGTAATCGAACAGCAGCCGGTCCTCGCGCCGGCGGGTGAGGGTGTGCAGGGCGAAGCGGATGCGCCAGAGATAGGACTGGCCCTCGACCAGGGTCTCGTATTCATGTTCGGTGAGAAAGCCGTGCTCGACCAGACCGTGCAGGGTCAGCACGCCGTAGTGGCGCTTGGCGATCCAGCCGATCATCTGGATGTCGCGCAGTCCGCCGGGGTTTTCCTTGATGTTGGGTTCCAGGTTGTAGGCCGTGTCGTGGTATTTGTGATGCCGCACGTCCTGCTCCTTGAGCTTGGCATCGAAGAAGTCGCGTCCGCTCCACATGTACTCCGGTCCGGTGCGTTCGCGCATCTGCTCATACAGGGCGTGCGAGCCGGTCAGGTGGCGTGCCTCCAGCAGGTTGGTGGCAATGGTGATGTCGGCCCGGCCGTGTTCCACGCATTCCTGAATGGTGCGCACACTGTGCCCGACCTCCACGCCCATGTCCCAGAGACTGGCCAGGAATTCGCGGATGGCTTCGGCATGATCGGCCTCGGCGCCCTCGGCGAGCAGCACCAGCAGGTCGATGTCCGAGCCCGGCAGCAGCTCGGCACGGCCGTAGCCGCCCACCGCGATCAGGGAGATGTCATTGGCCTGGGGATCGAAGTACAGGGCCCAGGCCCGGCGCAGCAGCTGGTCAAGCAGCCAGCAGCGGCCGTAGACCAGCTCCGGGGCCGGCGCCCCTGCCTCGAAATGCCGGCGCAGGGTGGCGTCGCCCTGCCTGAGCGTCTCGCGCAGCACGGCCATCGGCTGGGCGGACCCGGCAAGACGGCTGTCGAGCGCCGACGTATCCAGGATGTCCGGCAGTGCCGGACGATCGGGAAACTGGATGCGGGGTTCGGGAGCGGTCATCCCGTGTCAGGGATATTCCGGCATGGTGTCCAGCGACTCGGACGGATGCAGGGTCAGCACCTCGAAGCCGTCCTCGGTCACCAGCACGGTGTGTTCCCACTGCGCCGACAGGCTGTGGTCCTTGGTCACCACGGTCCAGTTGTCGGGCAGCATCTTGGTGTGACGCTTGCCGGCGTTGACCATGGGCTCGATGGTGAAGATCATCCCGGGCCGCAGCTCCAGCCCGGTACCGGGGCGGCCGTAGTGCAGTACCTGCGGGTCCTCGTGGAATTCGCGCCCGATGCCGTGCCCGCAGTATTCGCGCACCACCGAGTAGTTGTTGGATTCGACGAAGGTCTGGATGGCATGGCCGATATCGCCCAGCTGCACGCCGGGTCTGACCATCTCGATGCCGGTACGCATGGCGTCGTAGCAGATCCGGATCAGGCGCCCGGCCTGTACGCTCGGTTCACCGATACTGAACATGCGGCTGGTGTCGCCGTGGAAGCCGTCCTTGATCACGGTAATGTCGATATTGAGGATGTCGCCGTTCTTGAGCTTCTTGTCCCCGGGAATGCCGTGACAGATCTGGTGATTGATGGAGGTGCAGATGGACTTGGGAAAACCGCGGTAGTTCAGCGGTGCCGGTATGGCCTGCTGCTCGTTGACGATGTAGTCGTGGCAGATACGGTCCAATTCGCCCGTGGTCACGCCGGCCTTCACATGGGGGCGGATCATCTGCAGCACGTCCGCGGCCAGGCGGCCGGCAATGCGCATTTTTTCGACTTCGTCCGGGGTTTTGATGGTAACGGCCATGTAAGATCCTGAATTATTTGATTGCGCCGGGTCAGGGAGGCGACGGGGAAGATTGTTGAGTCCGGCAGTTTATGGTATAAAGTCGCGCTTGTTAAGCACCGCCCCCACAGAGTGAGGGCGAATCTCGATCCCAAAAACCACACATACTCCGACACATACAGCGGGGTGCCCGGATGAAAAGGGTTGCTGTATGGGGAGTGTGGAGGCCCAACCCGAGAGGAAAATCTCATGGCAGACGTTACCATGCGCCAGATGCTGGAAGCCGGCGTGCACTTCGGGCATCAGACCCGCTTCTGGAACCCCAAAATGGCGCCGTTCATCTTCGGTGAACGCAGCAAGATCCACATCATCAACCTGGAAAAGACCCTCCCGCTGTACAACGACGCGATGAACTACCTCGGCAGCCTTGCGGCCAAGGGCGGCACCATCCTGTTCGTCGGCACCAAGCGCTCGGCCCGTGACGCCATCGCCGAGGAGGCACAGCGCTGCGGCATGCCCTATGTCAGTCACCGCTGGCTCGGCGGCATGCTCACCAACTACAAGACCGTACGCCAGTCCATCCGCCGCCTGAAGGAACTCGAGGCCATGGCCACCGACGGCACCTTCGAGCAGGTCGGCAAGAAGGAGGCCCTGATGCTGCGCCGCGAGATGGAAAAGCTCGAGCGCAGCCTGGGTGGCATCAAGGACATGCGGGGCATCCCGGATGCCATGTTCGTCATCGATGTCGGCCACGAGAAGATCGCCGTCAGCGAGGCGCAGAAGCTGGGCGTACCGGTGGTCGGCGTGGTGGATACCAATAACTCCACCAACGGCATCGACTATGTCATCCCCGGCAATGACGACGCCATTCGTGCCATCCGGCTTTACGTCCAGGGCGCGGCCGATGCCGTGCTCGCCGGCCGCGGCACCGCCGTACGCATTCCCGAGGGCGAGGACGACTTCGTCGAGGTCGACGAGGCCGGCGGGGAAGGCGCCGAAGCCAAGGCCTGAGGCCCCGCGCCCAGAACGGTTGCGGGCCGGCCGGTTCCGGCCCGCGTGATACAGAGACCCGCCGACGGCGGGCGAATCCAGAGTTTTCAGGAGTAACTCCATGGCAATCACTGCGGCACAAGTGAAAGAGCTTCGCGAGCGCACCGGTTCCGGCATGATGGAATGCAAGAAGGCGCTGACCGAGGCCGGCGGCGACATGGACGCCGCCATCGAGGTTCTGCGCAAGTCCGGGCTGGCCAAGGCCGACAAGAAGGCCGGCCGGGTGGCGGCGGAAGGCCTGATCGTGATCGAGTCCAGCGAGGACGGCAAACAGGCCGTCCTGGTCGAGGTCAACAGCGAGACCGACTTCGTCGCCAAGAAGGACGAATTCCGCGAGTTCGCCGAACAGGTCGCCAGGCGCGTGCTGGCCAGCCAGCCGGCGGATCTCGACGCCCTGCTGGCCATGCCGCTGCAGGATGGCGGTGAGCAGAGCATCGAGGAGGCGCGCAAGGAACTGGTCGCCAAACTGGGCGAGAACATCAATGTACGCCGTTTCGTGTCCGTTTCCACCGACGGCTACCTGGGCGCCTATCTGCACGGTACCCGGATCGGTGTGCTGGTCGAACTGGCCGATGCCAATCCGGATCTGGCCAGGGACCTGGCCATGCACGTGGCCGCCAGCCGCCCGGCCGCCGTCGACGAGAACGATGTCCCGGCCGAGATGCTGACCAAGGAGCGCGAGATCATCGAGGCCCAGGCCGCCGAGAGCGGCAAGCCGGCCGAGATCGTCGAGAAGATGGTCCAGGGTCGCATCAACAAGTACCTCAAGGAGATCACCCTGCTGGGCCAGCCCTTCGTCAAGGATCCGGACACCAGCGTCGGCAAGCTGCTGGAACAGGCCGGTACCCGGGTGCTCGGCTTCAACCGCATGGAACTCGGCGAGGGTATCGAGAAGAAGCAGGAGAACTTCGCCGACGAGGTCATGGCGCAGGTGCGCGGCGAATAACCACAGGGCGGCCCGGTCCGGCCGCTGTCAGGCACTGCAATGGGGCCGCACTGCGGCCCCATTGCATGCATGGCATTTCAGCGCGAAAAGACCGACAATAGCGCTGCCCGGCGGGGAGTCATTCAGAGGACGGTACAGGACAGCTGTTTCCGTCATTGCGAGGCGCATAGCGCCGCGGCAATCTCGCGCCGGATAAGCACGCATCACGAGATTGCCACGCTTCGTTTACAATGACGAAATGCCCGGATATCCCTGATGTGATAAATCAGGTTTTCCTTTTAATATTCTGATAAAGAAGATTTTTATGCCTGATACTTATCGGCGGATCCTGCTCAAGCTCAGTGGCGAGGCCCTGATGGGCACGATGGAGTCGGGGATTGACCCCGCGACCCTGAACCGGTTCGCGGCCGAGATCAGTGACCTGCTCAAGTCCGGTGTCCAGGTCGGCCTGGTCGTCGGCGGCGGCAACATCTTTCGCGGCGCGGGCCTGGCCGCCGCCGGCATGGACCGGGTCAAGGGGGACCAGATGGGCATGCTGGCCACGGTCATGAACTCGCTGGCCATGCAGGACGCGCTGATCCGGCTGGGTTCGCCGACCCGGCTGATGACGGCTTTCACGGTCGGCACGCTGAGCGAGCCCTTCGACCGTGACCGCGCCATCCGCCACCTGGAGCAGGGGCGGGCCGTGATCTTCGCCGGCGGCACCGGCAATCCCTATTTCACCACCGATTCCGCTGCCAGCCTGCGCGCCATCGAGATCCAGGCGGACATCCTGTTCAAGGCCACCCAGGTTGACGGCGTGTACTCGGACGATCCCAAGCGCAATCCGCAGGCCGAGCGCTTCGATCGACTGAGCTATGACGATGCCATCGGCCGCCGGCTGATGGTCATGGACACCACCGCGCTGGCCCTGTGTCGGGAAAACGGGCTGCCACTGCAGGTGTTCAACATCCATGAACCGGGCAACCTGGGCCGCGCCGCTGCCGGCGAGGCGATCGGGACCCGGGTCGAATAAATCAAATCTGAGGAGTCTCGTCGTGATCGATGAAATCACCCAGGATGCCAAGACCCGCATGGGCAAGAGTGTCGAGGCGCTGAAAACCGAGATGTCCAAGATCCGCACCGGGCGTGCCCATCCCAGCCTGCTCGAGCACATCACCGTGGAGTACTACGGCAGCGAGGTGCCGCTCAACCAGGTGGCCAACGTCAATGTGGAGGACGCGCGCACCCTGGTGGTCACACCCTGGGAGAAGCCGATGGTGTCCAAGGTGGAGAAGGCGATCCTGGAATCCGATCTGGGCCTCAACCCGGCCGTGGCCGGCACCGTGATGCGTATCCCGATGCCGGCGCTGACCGAGGAACGGCGCCGCGACCTGATCAAGGTGGTGCGCAGTGAGGCCGAGGGCGCCAAGGTGGCGATCCGCAATATCCGCCGCGATGCCATGAACGATTTCAAGGAACTGCTCAAGGACAAGGAAATTTCCGAGGACGAGGAGCGGCGCGCCGGCGAGGCCATCCAGAAACTCACCGATCAGTACGTGGCCAGGGTCGACGAGGTTCTGGCCACCAAGGAAAAGGACCTGATGGAGATCTGAGCGCGCATACGTCATGACCGATATCCGCCACCTGGACCCCAAGCCGACCGCTGCAGAGCTGCCCCGGCACCTTGCCATCATCATGGACGGCAATGGTCGCTGGGCGCGCCGTCACGGCATGCCGCGCCCGGCCGGCCACCGCGAGGGGGTCAAGGCCGTGCGCCGGGCGGTGGAGGCCTGCCGCAAGCGCGGCATTGCCGCACTCACCCTGTTCGCCTTCAGCAGCGAGAACTGGCGCCGGCCGCCGACCGAGGTGAAGCTGTTGATGGATCTGTTCATCAACACCCTGCGCAAGGAGATCGAGGACCTGCACGCCAACGGCGTGCGGGTGCGTTTCATCGGCGATCGCAGCGCCTTCTCTGCCAAGCTGTGCCGGCTGATGGAGGAATCCGAGCAGCGCACCCGCGACAATCCCGGCATGCAGCTCGTCATCGCCGTCAACTACGGCGGGCGCTGGGACATCGTCGAGGCGGCCCGTCATCTGGCCGAACGGGTCAAGGCCGGAACCCTGGCGCCGGAGCAGATCGATGCCGAGGCCTTCGCTCGCGGCCTGTCCCTGGCCGATCTGCCCGAACCCGACCTGTTCATCCGCACCGGCGGCGAGCAGCGCATCAGCAACTACCTGCTCTGGCAGCTGGCCTACACCGAACTCTATTTCACCGACCTGCTGTGGCCGGATTTCGACGCCCAGGCCCTGGAGGATGCGCTGGCCTGGTACGCCGGGCGCCAGCGTCGCTTCGGTCAGACCGGGGAGCAGGTGGAGCGCATTCAGGGTGCTTAGGCTGCGCCTGATCACCGCCATGGTGCTGGTTCCACTGGTGGTCTGGGGCGTACTTGCCCTGCCCACCCCGACCTTTGCCGCGGCTGTTGCTGCCGTGTTGGTACTGGGGGCCTGGGAATGGGCACGTCTGATCCCGCTGCCGGTGCTGCCTCTGCGGCTGGGCTTTGCCCTGCTGGCGGCGGTGCTGTTGTATGCGCTCTGGGACAGCGGCTGGTCGGTCACTGCCCGCGAACCGCTGCTGCTGGCCGGCGTCGTCTGGTGGCTGCTGGCGCTGGCCTGGCTGACCCGGGCCGACTGGAGCCGCGGGCGGATGCTGGTCAAGGGACTGGTCGCGGCCCCGGCGTTGGTGCCGGCCTGGATCGCCCTGATCGCGCTGCACGGGACGGGGCAGGGCGGCTACTGGGTGCTGTACCTGCTGGTGCTGGTCTGGGTCGCCGACAGCGCGGCCTATTTCTCCGGCCGTCGTTTCGGTCGCCGCAAGCTGGCCCCGCGCATCAGCCCGGGCAAGACCTGGGAAGGGGTGGCCGGCGCTCTGCTGGCCTGTACCCTGCTGGCCACGGCCGTGAGCCTGGTTCCGGCCTGGTCGGGGCGCCAGCAACTGCTGTTCGTGCTGTTGAACCTGGTCGCCGTGGCCCTGTCCATTGTGGGTGATCTGTTCATCAGCGCGCTCAAGCGCCAGGTCGGGGTCAAGGACAGCGGCCGGCTCATCCCCGGCCACGGCGGCGTGCTGGATCGTATCGACAGCCTGCTGGCCGCGCCGCCGGTATTCGTCGGCGGGCTGCTCTACCTCGGATTGATGCCGGACTGAAGATGGCGAGTAGCGAGACCAAGACGGGCGTGACCCTGCTCGGGGCGACCGGCTCCATCGGCCTGAGCACCCTCGACGTGCTGGCCCGGCACCCCGAGCGCTACCGGCTCATGGCCGTCACCGCCAACACCGACGTCGAGGGCATGCTGCGCATCTGCGACCGCCACCAGCCCGAATGGGCGGTGATGGCCGATACCGCGGCGGCCGAACGCCTGGAGGCCGGTCTGCGCCGTGGCGGCAGCGAGACCCGGGTGCTGGCGGGCAACGACGGTCTGGTGCAGGTCGCCACGCTGGCTGAAGTCGATTATGTCATGGCCGCCATCGTCGGCGCCGCCGGCCTGCCGCCGGCGTTGTCCGCGGCAGGGGCCGGCAAGACAGTGCTGCTGGCGAACAAGGAAGCGCTGGTCATGTCCGGGGCCCTGTTCATGGACCAGGTGCGCGGCCACCATGCCACCCTGTTGCCCATCGATTCCGAACACAACGCCGTGTTCCAGTGCATGCCCGACGGCTACATCGCCGGTCAGTCGCCGCAGGGCGTGCGCCGTATCCTGCTAACCGCCTCCGGCGGCCCCTTCCGTACCCGCAGCCTCGACGAGCTGGCCGATGTCACCCCGGCCGAGGCGGTCGCGCATCCGAACTGGGACATGGGACGCAAGATCTCGGTCGACTCCGCCACCATGATGAACAAGGGCCTGGAGGTCATCGAGGCCTGCTGGCTGTTCGCCATCGATGTCGACCGGGTCGAGGTGGTGCTGCATCCGCAGAGCGTGATCCATTCCCTGGTCGATTACGATGACGGCTCGGTGCTGGCCCAGCTGGGCAATCCCGATATGCGCACCCCCATCGCCCATGCCCTGGCCTGGCCGCGGCGCATCGCCTCGGGGGTGGCGCCGCTGGACCTGGTCGGGGTGGGGCGGCTCGAATTCGAGGCGCCGGATCTGGTGCGTTTTCCCTGCCTGCGCCTGGCCTACGAGGCCATCCGCGCCGGCGGTACCGCACCGGCCATCCTCAACGCCGCCAACGAGGTCGCGGTGGCGGCCTTTCTCGATGAAAGGCTGGCCTTCACCGCTATCCCGGAGGTGATCGAGGCCGTGCTCGGGCGCCTCACGCCGCAGCCGGCCGACAGCCTGGAGGCCGTGCTCGCGGCCGATGCCGGCGCCCGCGAAGCGGCCCGTGAACTGTGCGCCCGCGGGCGCCGGCAGGCGGTTTCATGAACGGCATCCTGTTCACCATTGCCGCCTTCATTGTCGCCATCGGCCTGCTGGTGACGGTGCACGAATTCGGCCACTTCTGGGTGGCACGGCGCATGGGCGTGAAGGTCCTGCGTTTCTCCATCGGTTTCGGCAAGCCGATCTGGTCGCGGCGCTGGGGCGCGGACCGCACCGAGTTCGTCATCGCCGCCATTCCGCTGGGCGGCTATGTGAAGATGCTGGACGAGCGCGAGGCACCGGTACCCGAGCAGGAACTGGACCGCGCCTTCAACCGCAAGCCGGTGCTGGCCCGCATCGCCGTGGTGGCGGCCGGTCCGCTGTTCAATTTCCTGTTCGCCATCCTTGCCTACTGGTTCCTGTTCGTGACCGGCGTGCCGGGCCTGAAGCCGGTCCTCGACACCCCGCCGCCGGGTTCGCCGGCCGCCGAGGCGGGACTGGTGCAGCGCGACCAGCTGCTCAGTATCGATGGCCGCGAGATCCCGTCCTGGAACGAGGCCATGATCGCGCTGCTCGACGGCGCCCTGGACGCGCGCCAGCTGAACCTGCGCGTGCAGGCGCCCGACGGGGCTGTCCGCAGCGTTACGCTGGACCTGGCGCAGCAGCCGGGACTGCTCGACCGCGGCGACATCACCGACAAACTCGGGCTGCTGCCGTGGCGGCCCGAACTGCCGCCGGTGATGGCCGAGATCCTGCCCGCCAGCCCGGCCGAGCGTGCCGGTCTGCAGCCGGGCGACCGGGTGGTCGAGGCCAACGGCGAGTCCATCGGGACCTGGTCCGAGTGGGTGGATTTCGTCAGTGCCCGCCCGGCAAAGATCATTGACACCCTGATCGAGCGCGACGGCGAGCGACTGCAGGTCAAGCTCATCCCGGAACGCAAGCAGGTCGAGGACGCGGTGATCGGGCGCATCGGCGCCGGACCCGAGATCCCGCCCGGCTACGGCGAGCAGCTGCGCACCATTGTCAGCTACGGGCCGCTGGAAGCGGTGGGCCGCAGCCTGGGGCGTACCGGCGAGATGAGTGTGTTGATGCTGCGCACCCTGTGGAAGATGCTCATCGGCCAGGCCTCGGTGGAGAACATCAGCGGACCGCTGACCATCGCCCAGTATGCCGGCCAGACCGCCAGTATCGGCCTGACCGCCTTCGTCGGGTTGCTGGCGCTGGTCAGCATCAGCCTGGGGGTGCTCAATCTGCTGCCCATCCCGGTACTGGATGGCGGCCACCTGATGTATTACCTTATTGAGCTTTTGCGGGGCCGGCCGGTGTCCGAACAGACCGAGGCCTTCGGTCAGCGTATCGGCCTGGCGCTGCTGCTGGCGTTGATGACGCTGGCCATCTTCAATGACTTTGCCCGCCTGATGCGCTGACGGCGACGCACAACCTCTTGGACTGAAGAATAATCTATGCGACTTACTGCCCTGGTTCTGTTTCTGGTGTGGCTGCTGCCGCTGGCGGCCCACGCGTTCACGCCCTTCGTCGTGGAGGATATCCGCGTTGAAGGGCTGCAGCGCATCTCGGCCGGGACCGTGTTCAACTACCTGCCGGTCAAGACCGGCGAGACCTTCGATGAGGCGCGTTCGGAACAGGCCATCCGGGCCCTGTTCCGGACGGGCTTTTTCCAGGACGTGGAGCTCGAACGTGACGGCAGCGTGCTGGTGGCCACCCTGGTGGAGCGCCCGGCCATCTCCAGCATCGAGATCAGCGGCAACAAGGACATCGAGAGCGAACCGCTGCTGGACTCGCTCAAGCAGATCGGCTTTGCCGAGGGCAGGGTGTTCAACCGGTCGCTGCTGGAGAAGGTCGAGCAGGAGCTGCGGGTGCAGTACTTCGCCCGTGGCAAGTACGGTGTAAAGCTCACCACCACCGTCACGCCGCTGGAGCGCAACCGCGTGGGTATCACCATCGACGTCTCCGAGGGCAAGGCGGCGCGCATCAAGCAGATCAATATCGTCGGCAATGAGGTCTTTGACGACGAGACACTGCTGGATGAGTTCGAGTTGAGCACGCCGACACTGCTGTCCTTTTACACCGGCAAGGATCAGTATTCCAAGCGCAAGCTGGCCGGGGATCTGGAAACCCTGCGTTCCTTCTACCTCGATCGCGGCTACCTCAACTTCAATATCGACTCTACCCAGGTCACGATAACGCCCGACAAGCAGGATATCTACATCACCATCAATCTGCAGGAAGGCGAGCAATACCGGATCGAGGAGGTGAAGCTGTCCGGCGACTTCGTCGTCGATCCCGAGGAACTGTTCCCCCTGGTCGACGTCAATCCGGGCGAAATCTTCTCGCGCAAACGGGTGTCCGATTCGGTCGAACGCATCAGCGAGTATCTCGGCAATGAGGGCTACGCCTTTGCCAATGTCAACACCATCCCGGATGTCGACGAGGAGAACCGGGAAGTGCAGGTGACCTTCTTTGTCGATCCCGGCAAGCGGGTGTACGTGCGCCGCATCGACATGCGCGGCAACACCAAGACCCGTGACGAGGTGCTGCGCCGGGAGATGCGCCAGATGGAGCGCGGCTGGTTCTCGGCCTCGGCGGTGGAGCGTTCGCGCACCCGCCTGGACCGGCTGGGCTTCTTCGAGGAGGTCAATGTCGAAACACCGGCGGTGCCCGGAGCGCCCGACCAGGTGGATGTTAACTTCTCGGTCAAGGAACGCCCCTCGGGCAACCTGATCCTGGGCGTGGGCTACGCCCAGTCCTCCGGTCTGCTGCTCAATGCCAGCGTCAGTCAGAACAACTTCCTGGGTACGGGTAAGCGGCTGTCGGTGAATTTCAACAACAGCGACTTCGATACCCTCTACAGTTTCAACTATTCCAATCCCTACTACACCATCGACGGTATCAGCCGCGGCTTCGGTGCCTTCTACCGCGAGACCGACGCGGCCGAGGCCAACATCGCCGAATACAATGTCGATTCCTTCGGCGGCAATGTCAGTCACGGCATTCCCATCAGCGAGTTCAACCAGGTCCGGCTCAATGTCGAGTATGAGCACATCGAACTGGGCACGACGATTATCTCGCCCTTCATTGTTGAGGACTTCATCAATGCGGAGGGGGACTCCTTCAACACCCTGAAGCTGACCGGCAGCTGGTCCTACGATACCCGTAACCGGGCGATCTTCGCCGACCGCGGCACACTGCAGAGCGTCTCGGCAGAGGTGACCGTGCCGGGGCTGGACCTGCAGTTCTACAAGCTCAATCTGCGCCAGCAGGTGTTCCTGCCGCTCACCGAGCTGTTCACGCTCTCGCTCAATGCCGAGCTGGGCTATGGCGGTGGCTATGGCGATTTCGACGATCTGCCTTTCTTCGAGAACTTTTTCGCCGGCGGTGTGCGTACGGTACGCGGCTGGGAGGACAACACCCTGGGACCGCGTGATGCCCGCTTCAACGAACCCATCGGTGGCGCCTTCAAGACGGTGGGTAACGTGGAGCTGCTCTTCCCGCCGCCCTTCTTCGCCGATTCGAACTCCTTCCGGATGCTGGGCTTTTTCGATATCGGCAATGTTTTTGCCGACGTGGACGACTTCGATGCCGATGAATTGCGGTATTCTGTCGGTGTAGGGGCGACCTGGCTGTCCCCGCTGGGGGCGCTGACCTTCAGTCTGGCCCAGCCGCTGAACGACGAGTCCGAGGACGACGTGCAGGTGTTCCAGTTCACCGTGGGCACGAATTTCTGAGATATTGCCCCGGCAACCTGATGTGTCGGGTTCAGACAACGAAACTGAGGAGTGGTGTCTGTCATGATCAAGCTTATGCGCATATTCGCCCTGTCCCTGCTGGTGCTGCCGCTGTCGGTGCTGGCCGAGGTCAAGGTGGGTTTCGTCAACACCTCCAAGCTGATGGAGGAGGCCCCGCAGGCCCAGTCCGCCAGCAAGCAGATGGAGACCGAATTCGCCCCGCGGGAGAAGGAGTTGATCTCCCTGCAGCGCGAGATCAAGCAGATGGAAGACAAGCTGGCCCGCGATGGTGCGGTGATGAGTGAGTCCGAGCGCAACAAGGCCGAACGCGAGCTGCTCAACCAGAAGCGTGACCTGAAACGCTCCCAGGACGAGTTCCGCGAGGATCTGAACATCCGCCGCAATGAGCTGCTGTCCCAGCTGCAGAAGGAGCTCAACGACGCCATCGTGGCACTCGCCAAGGAAGAAGGCTACGACCTGGTGCTGTTCGAGGGTGTGGTCTTTGCCAGTGACCGCATCGATATCACCGACGCTGTGCTGGAACGGTTGCGGCGCCAGGGGAACTGACCCGGGGAGGCCGACGGGTTGGCCTGGACACTCGAGGCGCTGGCGCATGAGCTGGGTGTGCGGCTGGTCGGCGAGGGCGGCACCCGTATCGACGGGGTCTGCACCCTGCAGCACGGGCGCGAGGGCGGACTGAGCTTTCTGGCCAATCCGGCCTATCGCAGATACCTTCTGAATACCCGGGCCAGCGCCGTCATCGTCGGGAGCGACGACATCGACGACTGTCCGGTGCCGGCGCTGGTCAGTGACAATCCCTACGTCACCTATGCCAACGCCGCGACCCTGTTGAGCGCGCCCCCTGCGCCCGCAGTGGGTGTTCATCCCAGCGCGGTGGTCGCTGAGGATGCGGCAGTCGATACCTCCGCCAGCATCGGCCCACTCTGTGTTATCGAGGCGGGTGCCGTGATCGGCGAAGACTGCGTGCTCGGCCCCGGCTGTCTGGTCGGTCGCGGGGTGCGTCTTGGCGCCGGCAGCCGGCTGGTTGCCAATGTCACGCTGTGCCACGAGGTCAGGCTGGGGGAGCGCTGCATTCTGCATCCGGGCGTGGTGATCGGCAGCGACGGTTTCGGCATCGCCAATGACCGGGGCCGCTGGATCAAGGTGCCGCAGCTCGGCGGCGTGGAGATCGGCGACGACGTGGAAATCGGCGCCAACACCACGGTGGATCGTGGCGCGTTGGAGGATACCGTCATCGCCAGCGGCGCCAAGCTGGACAACCAGATCCAGGTGGCGCACAACGTCCATATCGGCGAACATACCGCCATTGCCGGCTGTGTGGGCATCTCCGGCAGTGCGCACATCGGCAGCCACTGCATGCTGGCCGGCGGTGTCGGTGTGGTGGGACACCTGGAAATAGCCGATCACACGGTGGTTACCGGCATGTCCATGGTCACCCGCAGCATTGGTGAGGCCGGTGTGTATTCCTCGGGTCTGGCGGCCATGCCGACTGACAAATGGAACCGGATCCAAGCCCGCCTGCGCCGCCTCGACGACATGGCCCGGCGGCTGCAGGCGCTCGAACAACAGCTGGCCGCGCTGCGGGACGGCCAATTCGATAAGAAACTACCGGACGACGAGAATGACTGACACTGTAATGGACATCAATGAAATCATGCGGGAGCTGCCGCATCGCTATCCCTTTCTGCTGATCGACCGGGTTATCGAATACGTCGCCGGCGAACACCTGGTGGGCTACAAGAACGTCAGTTTCAACGAGCCCTTCTTCAATGGGCACTTTCCGGAAAAACCCATCATGCCCGGTGTGCTCGTCATCGAGGCCCTGGCCCAGGCCACCGGTCTGCTGGCCTTCCGCAGTATGGGCCGGGAAGGGCGCCGGGATAATGTGCTCTATTATCTGGTGGGCGTGGACAAGGCTCGCTTCAAGCGCCCGGTGGAGCCGGGTGACCAGCTCATGCTGCACGTGCGGGTGAAAACCACCCGACGCGGCATCTGGATGTTCGAGGCCGAGGCGAGGGTGGACGGCAAGGTGGCCGCCAGCGCCGAACTCATGTGCACCGAGCGGGAAGCCGAGGCATGATTCCAGGATGATCCATCAACAGGCCCTGGTTGATCCCGGCGCGATGCTGGCGACCGGGGTGGAGGTCGGCCCCTTCAGCGTGATCGGGCCGGACGTGAGTATAGAGGCGGGAACCGTCATCGGTCCGCACGTGGTCATCAACGGCCCCACCCGCATCGGCCGCGACAACCGCATCTACCAGTTCGCCTCCATCGGCGAGTCGCCCCAGGACAAGAAATACGCCGGCGAACCCACTGAGCTGGTCATCGGCGACGGCAATACCATCCGCGAGGGGGTGACCATCAACCGCGGTACGGTCCAGGACCGTGGCTGCACCAGCGTGGGCGATGACAACTGGATCATGGCCTATGTGCACATCGCCCACGACTGCGACATCGGCAGCCATACCATCTTCGCCAACAACGCCTCGCTCGCCGGCCATGTCCGCGTCGGGGACCACGCCATTCTCGGCGGCTTCACCCTGGTTCACCAGTTCTGCACCATCGGTGCTCACGCCTTCACCGCCTTCGGCAGTGTCATCGGCAAGGACGTACCGCCCTTCGTGATGGTCTCCGGACATCCGGCGCATGTGCACGGCCTCAACAGCGAGGGCCTGAAACGGCGCGGTTTTGCCGCCGACAGCCTGCGCGCGCTCAAGCAGGCCTACCGGACGCTGTACCGCAGCGGTCTGCCCCTGGAGCAGGCGTTGTCGCGGTTGCAGACGGAGCAGGGGGGGGATGCACAGGTGCAGCACCTGATCGGCTTTCTGCAGCAACAGACCCGCGGCATCGTGCGCTGATGCCATGTCGGCTATGACAACCAGTTCCGATGTCCCGGCGCCAAAGCCGCCGCTGCGCATCGCCATGGTGGCCGGCGAGGCCTCCGGCGACCAGCTCGGTGCCGGCCTGATCCATGCCCTGCGCGAACAGCTCTCCGGTACGCGGGAACTGGTGGTGGAGGGTATCGGCGGTCCGGAGATGCAGGCCGCCGGCTGCCGCAGTCTGTATCCCATGGAGGCCCTGTCAGTGATGGGGCTGGTGGAGGTGTTGCGTCATCTGCCGGGGCTGCTGCGGCTGCGTCGCCGGCTGGGCCGGCAGTTTCTGGCCGAACAACCCGACGTGTTTGTCGGCATTGACGCCCCGGATTTCAATCTCGGGCTGGCGTATCGGCTTCGCCGCAGCGGCATACGCACGGTACACTACGTCAGCCCTTCGGTGTGGGCCTGGCGCGGCTACCGCGTCAGGAACATTGCCCGCAGCGTGGACCGTATGCTGACCCTGTTTCCCTTCGAGGCCGAGTTCTATCGCCGCCATTCCGTGCCGGTAAGCTTCGTAGGGCATCCCCTGGCCGAGCGTATCCCCATGCTGCCCGACCCGGTCGCGGCGCGTCAGCTGCTGGGCCTGCCCGAGCGCGGTCCGCTGGTGGCTGTGTTGCCGGGCAGCAGGCTGGGCGAGGTCCAGCGCCTGGCTCAACCCTTCATTGAGACCATGCAGTGGTGCCTGGAGCGCGACCGCAGCCTGCGCTTCATCGTGCCCTGCGCCAGCCCGAAGACCCGGGAGTTGTTCGAGTCCATCCTGGCCCGCTCCGGTGCGAACCTGCCGCTGACTCTGCTCGACGGCCAGGCCCGTCCCGCCATGACCGCCGCGGATGCCGTGCTGCTGGCCTCGGGTACGGCCGCGCTGGAGGCGATGCTGCTCAAGCGCCCCATGGTGGTCGCCTATCGGCTCGCACCGGTCACGTACCGGCTGCTGCAGCGACTGGTCAGGGTTCCGTATTACAGCCTGCCCAATCTGCTGGCCGGCGAGCCGCTGGTGCCCGAATACATCCAGGACCAGGCCACGCCGGTCAATCTGGGGCAGGCGCTGATGAACGAACTGCACAATCCGTCCCGGCGCAGCCAGCTGATGCAGCGCTTTCGCATCATGCACGGCGAACTGCAGCACAATGCCGACCAGGCCGCCGCCGCGGCGGTGTTGGAGGTGGCTGGTGGCTGATGCCGGATCCGGACAGGGCGAGCTGGATTTCGCCTGCCTCGCCGACCGCGTGGCCGGCGTGGATGAGGCCGGGCGCGGTCCCCTGGCCGGGCCGGTGGTGGCCGCCGCTGTCATTCTCGACCCGGACCGACCACTGGCGGGACTGGCCGACTCCAAGACCCTGACGGAGAAGCGCCGCAGCACACTGGCCGGACAGATCCGGGAACAGGCGCTGGCCTGGGCCCTGGGCCGGGCCGAGGTCGAGGAAATCGACCGCATCAACATCCTGCAGGCCAGCCTGCTGGCCATGCAGCGAGCCGTCGCTGCCCTGGCCGTCGCGCCCGAACTGGCGCTGATCGATGGCAACCGCTGTCCCGAACTGCCCTGCGCGTCGCAGGCCGTTATCAAGGGCGACAGCCGGGTCGAGGCCATCAGCGCGGCCTCCATCCTGGCCAAGGTGGCGCGCGATGCGGAGATGATCGCCCTGGATGCGCTGTATCCCGGCTACGGTCTGGCCAGTCACAAGGGCTACGGCAGCAAGGCCCACCTGGCTGCGCTGGAGACCCTGGGCGTGACGCCCATTCACCGGCGTTCCTATGCGCCGGTGCGGCGCCTGATTGAACAGGGCCGAGGGCCGGGGGGCTAGGGACGAGGAGAAAGTCTCGTAGCCCGCAGGCAGGAATAATGGCCGTATGGTCCGTTTCCGGCAACTGCCTGTAGGTGCTGGAAACGCTGCGCTTATTCCGGCCTACAATGTGCATAATTGCTTTTCCTCGGCCCTCGCCCCTAGCACCTCGGCCCTGTCCCAACAAGCCTTGCATCGCCCGCCGCGGTGCCGGAAACTTCCCCTCATGCCAGTCTCCTTCGTCCATCTGCGTCTGCACACCGAATACTCCCTGGTCGACGGTATTGTGCGCATCAAGCCGCTGGTCAAGGCGGCGCGCGCGGCGGGCATGCCGGCGGTGGCCGTCACCGACCAGTGCAACCTGTTCGCCATGGTCAAGTTCTACAAGGCGGCCATCGCGGCGGGGATCAAGCCGATCATCGGCGTGGACCTGTGGCTGGAGAATCCGAACGATCCCAACCAGCCGTACCGGCTGACCCTGCTGTGCCAGAACAACCAGGGCTACCTGAACCTTTCCGAGCTGGTATCGCGGACCTACACCGAGGGTCAGCACGGCGGCGTGCCGGTGCTCAAACGCGACTGGCTGGAGGGCCTGACCGAAGGCCTGATTGCTCTGTCCGGCGGGCGCGAGGGCGATGTCGGCCAGGCACTGCTGGCCGGACATGCCGATACGGCTGCGGCCGCGCTGGCTGACTGGCAGCGGCTGTTCCCTGATCGCTTCTATCTGGAGTTGCAGCGCACCGGCCGCGAGCATGAGGAGGACTATCTGCACGCCGCCGTGGCGCTGGCCACCGACCAGGGCGTACCGGTGGTGGCCACCAATGACGTGCGCTTCATCCAGGCCGACGGCTTCGAGGCCCATGAGGCCCGTGTGTGCATCCATGACGGCCGCACCCTGGACGATCCGCGCCGGCCGCGGCTGTACAGCGATCAGCAGTATCTGAAATCCCCGGAGGAGATGGCCGAGCTGTTCGCCGACATCCCCGAGGCGCTGGATAACACGGTCGAGATCGCCAGGCGCTGCAACCTGGAACTGACCCTGGGCGAGAACTTCCTGCCCGAATTCCCCGTCCCGGAAGGGATGACCATGGAGGCGTTCTTCAACCAGCAGGCGCACGCGGGTCTGGAGCAGCGCCTGGACAAGCTGTTCGACCGCAACAGCCCGGAATTTGCCGAACAGCGCAGGCCCTATGACGAACGTCTGCAGATCGAGCTGGACGTCATCAACCAGATGGGCTTTCCCGGCTACTTCCTCATCGTGGCCGACTTCATCCAGTGGGCCAAGGCCAACGGCGTGCCGGTCGGGCCCGGGCGTGGCTCCGGCGCCGGCTCGCTGGTCGCCTACGCCCTGACCATCACCGATCTGGATCCCATCGCCTACGACCTGCTGTTCGAGCGCTTTCTCAATCCCGAGCGCGTGTCCATGCCCGACTTCGATGTCGACTTCTGCATGGAGGGGCGCGACCGCGTCATCGATTATGTCGCTCGCCGCTATGGCCGCGAGAAGGTCTCCCAGATCATCACCTACGGCTCCATGGCGGCCAAGGCGGTGGTGCGCGATGTGGGCCGGGTACTCGGGCACCCCTACGGTTTCGTCGACCGCATCGCCAAGCTGATCCCGTTCGAGATCGGCATGACCCTGGACAGGGCGCTGGAGCAGGAGGAGGAGCTCAAGCGCCTGGTCGACGAGGACGAGGAGGTGCGCGGTATCATCGAGCTGGCGCAGTCGCTGGAGGGCCTGGCGCGCAACGCCGGCAAGCACGCCGGCGGGGTGGTGATCTCGCCGACCAAGCTCACCGACTTCACCCCGCTGTACTGCGAACACGGCTCGGAGAGCATCGTCAGCCAGTTCGACAAGGACGATGTCGAGGCCGTCGGGCTGGTCAAGTTCGACTTTCTGGGCCTGCGTACGCTCACCATCATCGACTGGGCCCTGCGCAGCGTGAACGCCATCCGCCGCGAGGCCGGCGAGCCCGACGTGGACATCGAGACCATCCCGCTGGACGACCCCGACAGCTTCAGGCTGCTCAAGGCCTGCAAGACCACCGCTGTGTTCCAGCTCGAGTCCAGCGGCATGAAGGACCTGATCCGGCGCCTGCAGCCGGACAGCTTCGAGGACATCATCGCCCTGGTCGCCCTGTTCCGGCCCGGACCGCTGCAGTCCGGCATGGTGGACGATTTCATCGCCCGCAAGCACGGCCGCCAGCGGGTCGAGTATCCGCACCCGAAGCTCGAACCCATCCTGGCACCCACCTACGGCGTGATCCTGTACCAGGAGCAGGTTATGC
This sequence comes from Thiohalobacter thiocyanaticus, assembly GCF_003932505.1. Classification (GTDB taxonomy): domain Bacteria; phylum Pseudomonadota; class Gammaproteobacteria; order Thiohalobacterales; family Thiohalobacteraceae; genus Thiohalobacter; species Thiohalobacter thiocyanaticus. The sequence goes on along the minus strand of NZ_QZMU01000002.1, from coordinate 140,157 downwards.
AGATCGCCCAGGTGCTGGCCGGCTACACGCTGGGCGGCGCCGACCTGCTGCGCCGCGCCATGGGCAAGAAGAAGCCCGAGGAGATGGCCAAGCAGCGCGTCATCTTCACCGAGGGCGCGACCGTCAACGGTGTGGACGAGAAAACGGCCACCTACATCTTCGACCTGATGGAGAAGTTCGCCGGTTACGGTTTCAACAAGTCGCACTCGGCCGCCTATGCGCTGGTCTCCTACCAGACCACCTGGCTCAAGGCGCATTACCCGGCCGCCTTCATGGCCGCGGTACTGTCGGCGGACATGGACAACACCGACAAGGTGGTCACACTGATCGACGAGTGCCGGGACATGAAGCTCGGTGTCATCCCGCCCAACGTCAATCGTTCCATGTACCGCTTCACCGCCGAGGGCGTGGAGACGGTCATCTACGGTCTGGGGGCCATCAAGGGCGTGGGGCAGGGCGCGATCGAGGCCATGCTGGCCGAACGTGAGGCCAATGGGCCCTTTGCGGACCTGTTCGATTTCTGTCGCCGGGTGGATCTGCGCAAGCTCAACCGCCGGGTGCTGGAAGCCCTGATCCGGGCCGGGGCGCTGGACGAGATCGGTTCCAACCGCGCCACCCTCATGGCCCGGCTGCCCATGGCACTGAAGCTGGCCGAGCAGCATGTGCGTGATGCCGACCTGGGCCAGAACGACCTGTTCGGCGAGGCCGGACCGGCGCCGGTGGACAAGCCGCTGGACCTGATCGAGCTGCCCGAATGGACCGAGGACGAACGCCTGACCGGGGAGAAGGAGACCCTGGGACTGTATCTCAGCGGCCACCCCATCTGCCGCTACGAGGCCGAGCTGGCGCACATTACCAGCGGCCGCATCGCCGAGGTCGTGCCCGATGCCGTTCCCGCCGAGGGCGGCAGCGGCCGTGGCCAGGAGCGTACCGTCACCCTGGCCGGCCTGGTGATCGCCCTGCGGGTGCGCAACACCCGGCGCGGGCGCATGGCCTTCGCCACGCTGGATGACCGCAGCGCGCGCATCGAGATGCGGGTCTTCTCCGAGACCTTCGAGGCCCACCGCAATCTGCTGGCCAGGGACCGGGTGCTGGTGATCAGGGGATCGCTGGCGCTGGATGACTATTCCGGCGGCTACCAGCTCACCGCCGACGAGATCTATGACATCAGTCAGGCCCGCGCCGCCTTCGCCCGCCGGCTGGTGATCGATGTCGACGCGGCGCGGGCTGGCAACGGCTTCATGCAGCACCTGGCCGAGACCCTGCAGCCCTACCGCGAGGGCCGCTGCCCGGTCTGGCTCAACTATCACAACGACCAGGCCCGGGCCCAGATCATGCTGGGCAACGAGTGGCGGGTGCAGCCCGCCGACGAGCTGCTGCACCGCCTCGGCGAGCTGGCCGGCGGTGAGGGGCGGGTGCAGGTCGAGTACAACACCCATTAGAAACAAAGACCATCAACGCAAAGACGCAGAGAGTAGGTTGGGTCAGCCGCAGCGTAACCCGACACCCGACCCGCGACCCCTGTCGGGTTACGCCCTGACGGGCTAACCCGACCTACTCTACACGATTGAAAACTTTGCGTTCTTTGCGCCTCTGCGCCTTTGCGTTGAATACCCGTAGTGGTTGCCAGCCATAGCCGCACCCGAGTATCCTTGCGCCCCATGGACCTCAACTTTCTTGATTTTGAACAACCCATCGCAGAACTCGAGGCGAAAATCGAGGAACTGCGCTACGTGGGCGACGATGCCGAGATCAACATCAGCGAGGAGATCCGGCGCCTGGAAGAGAAAAGCCGTTCGCTGACCCAGTCCATCTTCGCCAAGCTCAATGCCTGGCAGATCGCCCAGCTGGCCCGTCATCCCCAGCGGCCCTACCTGCTGGATTACATCGCCCGCATCTTCACCGATTTCGAGGAGTTGCACGGCGACCGTGCCTTCGCCGATGATCCCGCCATCGTCGGCGGCGTGGCACGGTTGGAGGGCGAGCCGGTCATGCTCATCGGCCAGCAGAAGGGCCGCGACACCCGCGAGAAGCTGCACCGCAATTTCGGCATGCCGCGCCCGGAAGGCTATCGCAAGGCGCTGCGGCTGATGCAGACCGCCGAGCGCTTCAAGCTGCCGGTGCTGACCTTCATCGACACCCCCGGCGCCTATCCCGGCATCGGCGCGGAGGAACGTGGTCAGAGCGAAGCCATCGCCCGCAACCTGCAGGCCATGGCCGAGTTGAAGACGCCCGTCATCTGCACCGTGATCGGCGAGGGCGGCTCCGGCGGGGCGCTCGCCATCGGTGTCGGCGACCGCCTGCTGATGCTGGAGTACAGCACCTATTCGGTGATCTCGCCCGAGGGCTGTGCCTCCATCCTGTGGAAGAGCGCGGAGAAGGCCGCCGAGGCCGCCGAGGCCCTGGGTATCACTTCGCGGCGGCTGCTGGAACTGGGGCTGATCGATGCCGTCATCGAGGAGCCGCTGGGCGGCGCTCACCGGGATCCGGAACACATGGCCGAGCAGCTCAGGGACAGGCTGCTCAGCGAGCTGACGGATCTGCGCAGCCAGCCCCTCGACACCCTGCTGGAGACCCGCTACCGCCGGTTACTGGAGTTCGGCGAGTACAACGAAAAGGCCTGACTTTCCTGAGCACCTCAACGCTCCCCCCGGTCGCCCGCCAGATCAAGGAATGGATCCCCCAGGCGCACGCCTGCTGGGTGGCGCTGAGCGGCGGTCTGGATTCCGTCGTGCTGCTGCACCGGCTGGTTACCCAGCGCGAAACGCTCGGCCTGCCGCTGGGCGCGGTGCATGTGGATCACCAGCTGCATCCGGAGTCGGCGCAGTGGAGCGAGCGCTGCCGGGCGCTGTGCCGGCAGCTGGACATCCCCTTCGAACTGCACCGGGTGCAGGCGAGGCACTGCCCCGGAGAGAGCCCCGAGGCCGCGGCGCGCGAGGCCCGCTACCAGGCCCTGCGTGACTGGCTGCGGCCGGATCACTGCCTGCTTACCGCCCATCATGAGGACGACCAGGCCGAGACCCTGCTGCTGCAGCTGCTGCGCGGCAGCGGGCCCAAGGGCCTGGCCGGGATGCCGGCGGTGAGCGTGTTCGGTCGGGGCTGGCTGGGCCGGCCGCTGCTGGGGGTGTCGCGCGAGCAGCTGCTGGCCTGGGCCCGCGACCATGCCCTGGACTGGGTCGAGGATCCGGGCAATGTCGACCGGCGCTACGACCGCAACTTCCTGCGCCACGACATCCTGCCCCGGCTGGAGGCGCGCTGGCCGGGCGTGAAACACGCACTGGCCCGGGCGGCCCGGCATCAGGCCGATGCCGCCAGCCTGCAGGACGCCCTGGCGGTCAGCGACCTGATGCAGGTGGGCGGGCGCGGCCCCGCCACCCTGTCGGTAACGGCCCTGCTGCACTACACCCCGCCGCGCCGGCGTAATCTGCTGCGCTACTGGCTGAACAGTCTGGGGTTGCCCACGCCCAGCGAGGCGGTACTGGAACAGATCGATCAGGCCGCGCTGGGTGCCCGGGTCGATGCCATGCCCCGGGTGCACTGGCCGGGGGCCGAGGTGCGCCGTTACCGGGACGATCTTTATGCCATGCGGCCGCTGCTGCGCCCGCCTGCCGGTCTCCGGGACTGGGACGGCGGGAGCTGTGAACTGGAACCGGCCGATGGCCGGCTGGAGGTCACGCCGACATCGGGACAGGGGCTGCGCCGGGATGCGCTCGCCGGTCGCCGGCTGCAGCTTGGTTTCCGCACCGGTGGCGAGACCCTGGTGCCGGCCGGGCGCGGGCATCACCACAGCCTCAAGCAGCTGTTCCAGGAACGCGGCATTCCGCCCTGGGAGCGCGACCGCGTGCCGCTGGTGTACTGCGACGGGGAGCTTGTGGCCGTGGCCGGGCTGTGGCTCGTCGAGGGCTGGCAGGCGCGCGGCGAGGAGCCCGGTCTTGCACTGAAATGGAGTCGTTTGTGACACGGCTCGCGTTGTACGGGTGGGGGGGTTCTGGTATCGTTGACTCCCGTCCGTAGCGCAACCCGCTTCGCCCACAGCGGCCAGCCCGCCGGCTGCTGAATCTCGCATCTCGACAACTGTTTGGATCGCATGACCCGATACATCTTCATAACCGGTGGTGTGGTTTCCTCGTTGGGGAAAGGCATCGCCGCGGCCTCGCTCGGCGCCATCCTGGAAGCACGTGGCCTCAAGGTCACTCTGATGAAGCTGGACCCCTACATCAACGTGGATCCGGGGACCATGAGCCCGTTCCAGCACGGCGAGGTCTTCGTCACCGCCGACGGCGCCGAGACCGACCTGGATTTGGGACACTACGAGCGCTTCGTGCGCACCACCATGTCCAAGCGCAACAACTTCACCACCGGCCAGATCTACGAGAACGTCATCCGCAAGGAGCGGCGCGGCGACTACCTGGGCGGCACGGTGCAGGTGATTCCGCACATCACCGACGAGATCAAGCGTTCCATCGTCGAGGGCGCGGGTGATGCCGATGTGGCCATGGTCGAGATCGGCGGCACTGTGGGCGACATCGAGTCGCTGCCCTTCCTGGAGGCCATCCGTCAGATGGGGGTGGAACTGGGCCGCGAGCGCGCCATCTTCATGCACCTGACCCTGGTGCCTTACATTTCCGCCTCCGGCGAGATCAAGACCAAGCCGACCCAGCACTCGGTCAAGGAACTGCGCTCCATCGGCATCCAGCCCGACGTGCTGCTGTGCCGCGCCGACCGGCCGCTGCCGGAGGACGAGCGGCGCAAGATCGCGCTGTTCACCAACGTCGAGGAGCGGGCGGTGATTTCGGCCCCCGACGTGGACAACATCTACAAGATCCCGCGCGTGCTGCACGGCCAGCATCTGGACGACATCGTGGTCGACAAGATGCGGCTGGAACTGCCGGCGGCCGACCTGGGCCAGTGGGACCAGGTCATCGAGGCCATGGAGCATCCCGACGGCGAGGTCACCGTGGCCATGGTGGGCAAGTACGTCAACCTGACCGAATCCTACAAATCGCTGTCCGAGTCCCTGATCCACGCCGGTGCCCACACCCGCACCCGGGTGAACATCACCTATGTGGATTCCGAGGTGATCGAGCAGGAAGGCACGGCCTGCCTGGACAAGGTCGATGCCGTGCTGGTGCCGGGCGGCTTCGGCGAACGCGGCGTGGAAGGCAAGATCGCCGCCGTGCGCCATGCCCGCGAGCAGGGCATTCCCTATCTGGGCATCTGCCTGGGCATGCAGGTCGCGGTGATCGAATACGCCCGTCACCTGGCCGGGCTGGCGGACGCGCACAGCACCGAGTTTCGCCCGGACACCCCCTATCCGGTCATCGCGCTCATCACCGAGTGGAAGACCGAGGAGGGCACCATAGAACGCCGTGACGAGCATTCCGACCTGGGCGGCACCATGCGCTTGGGCGCACAGAAATGTCGGCTCAGGGAAGGCTCGCTGGCGCACCGGCTCTATGGGCAGGACGTGATCGAGGAACGCCACCGGCACCGTTACGAGTTCAACAACAACTACCGCGACAGCCTGCAGCAGGCGGGGCTGGTGCTGTCCGGCACCTCGCTGGACGATGAGCTGGTCGAGGTGGTCGAGATCGCCGATCATCCCTGGTTCCTGGCCTGCCAGTTCCACCCGGAGTTCACCTCCACCCCGCGCGACGGTCACCCGCTGTTCTCCGGCTTCATCCAGGCCGCGCGCGAACACGCCGGGACCGCGGCCAGCGACGAGGTCACGGCCACGGCCGGCGCCTGATCCCCTTTTCCCCTGGAAGACACCATGACGAACATGCAACTGTGCGGTTTCGAGGTCGGGCTGGACCGGCCTTTTTTCCTGATTGCCGGTCCCTGCGTGATCGAGGGCGAGCAGCTGGCGCTGGACACGGCCGGCGAGCTCAAGGCCATCACCGACCGGCTCGGCATCCCCTTCATCTACAAGTCCTCCTTCGACAAGGCCAACCGCTCCTCGACCAAAAGCTTCCGCGGCCCGGGCCTGGAGGAGGGCCTGCGCATCCTGCAGCAGGTGAAGGACGAACTCGGCGTGCCGGTGCTGACCGACGTGCACGAGGACACGCCGCTGGATGAGGTCGCCAGCGTGGTCGATGTGCTGCAGACCCCGGCCTTCCTCTGCCGCCAGACCAACTTCATCCAGAACGTCGCCCGCCAGGGCCGGCCGGTGAACATCAAGAAGGGCCAGTTCCTGGCGCCCTGGGATATGCAGAACGTGGTCGACAAGGCACGCGAGGTCGGCAATGAGCAGATCATGGTGTGCGAGCGGGGTGTTTCCTTCGGCTACAACACCCTGATCTCGGACATGCGCGGCCTGGCCATCATGCGCGCCACCGGCGCACCGGTGGTGTTCGACGCCACCCACTCGGTGCAGCAGCCCGGCGGGCAGGGCACCAGCTCCGGCGGCCAGCGCGAATTCGTCCCGGTGCTGGCCCGCGCCGCCGTCGCCGCCGGCGTGTCCGGCCTGTTCATGGAGACCCATCCCAATCCCGCCGAGGCCCTGAGCGACGGGCCCAACGCCTGGCCGCTGGGCAGCATGGAAAACCTGCTGGCCACCCTGAAGGTCATCGACGCGGCGGTGAAGGAACGGGGGTTTGCCGAGGCGGATCTGATATAAAGCTCAAACCGCGAAGGCGAAGAAGGCGCGCGAAGGAAATGAGAACAGCCAGTCATTGCGAGTCGCGTCAGCTTGTAGGTCGGGTTAGCGCAGCGTAACCCGACATTACCGCGGCACGTTGGGTTACGGCGCTGCGCGCCTAACCCAACCTGCGCCCTTCGCTCATATCCCTTCGCGGCCTTCTTCGCCTTTGCGGTTTGAAGCTTTCAGGTCGGCTCCCCAGCCGCCACGACAAACCCTCCCGATTGCGCTAGAATTGGCGCCATTCACGCCGAGCAATCGACTTTAAGTATTAATCGTAACTAGAAGAAATCTGGAGAAAAGATGTCTCAGATTAATAATATCCGCGCGCGCGAGATTCTGGATTCGCGCGGCAATCCGACCGTCGAGGCCGACGTCCTGCTCGAGAGCGGTGCCGTGGGCCGCGCCTCCGTGCCCTCCGGCGCCTCCACCGGCAGCCGCGAGGCGGTGGAACTGCGTGACGGCGACAAGCACCGCTACAACGGCAAGGGCGTGCTGCAGGCGGTGGAGAACGTCAACACCGAGATCCGCGACGCGCTGATCGGCATGGACGCGAAGGCGCAGCAGGCGCTGGATCAGACGCTGATTGAACTGGACGGCAGCGAGAACAAGTCCCGCCTGGGTGCCAACGCCATCCTGGCGGTGTCGCTGGCCAATGCCCAGGCCACGGCACGCGAGGCCGACGTGCCCCTGTACCGGCTGCTGGGCGGCAAGGGTCCTTTCACCCTGCCGGTGCCGATGATGAATATCCTCAATGGCGGGGCGCATGCCAGCAACAGCGTGGACATGCAGGAGTTCATGATCCTGCCCGTCGGCGCGGCCACCTTCCGCGAGGCGGTGCGTTACGGCGCCGAGGTTTTTCATGCGCTGAAGGCCGTGCTGGCCGGACGCGGGCTTGCCACCACCGTGGGCGACGAGGGCGGCTTCGCTCCCGACCTGCCCTCCAACGAGGCCGCCATCGAAGTGATCCTGGAGGCGATCGAGAAGGCCGGCTTCAGCGCCGGCGAGGAGATCTTCCTCGGCCTGGACGCGGCCAGCAGCGAGTTTTATAAAGACGGCAAATACGTACTGGAGTCCGAGGGCAGGAGCTTCAGTTCGGCCGAGTTCGTCGAGTATCTGGCCGCCTGGTGCGACAAGTACCCGATCATCAGCATCGAGGACGGCATGGCCGAGGACGACTGGGACGGCTGGAAGGCTCTGACCGAAAAACTGGGCGAGAAGATCCAGCTGGTCGGCGACGACCTGTTCGTCACCAACCCGAAGATCCTGCAGGAAGGCATCGACAAGGGCGTGGGCAACTCCATCCTGATCAAGGTCAACCAGATCGGCACTCTGACCGAGACCCTGGAGGCGATCAAGCTGGCCGCCGGCGCCGGCTACAGCTCGGTGGTCTCGCACCGTTCCGGCGAGACCGAGGATGTCAGCATCGCCGATATCGCCGTGGGCACCGCCGCCAGCCAGATCAAGACCGGCTCGCTATCGCGCTCCGACCGGGTGGCGAAGTACAACCGGTTGATGCGTATCGAGGACCAGCTCCAGACCCAGGCCAGCTATGCCGGACGCGACGCCTTCAAGCAGTTCGGCTAGCACGGTCCCGCGCCCATGCGCTGGCTGCTGCTGATACTGGCCCTGATCTTCCTCGGCCTGCAGTACAAGCTGTGGGTGGGGGAGGGCAGTCTGGCCGAGGTCTGGCACCTCAGGGGCGCGGTGGAGCAGCAGCGCAAGGAGAACGAAAACCTGCGTGAACGCAACCGCGCCCTGGACGCCGAGGTCCGTGACCTCAAGCAGGGTCTGGATGCAGTCGAGGAACGCGCCCGCAGCGAACTGGGCATGATCCGCGACGGCGAGACCTTCTATCAGGTCATCGAGCCCGACAAGAACAACGCCAGTGATGATTGACATTCCCCTCTCCCCCACGGGGAGAGGGCCAGGGTGAGGGGGCAGAAAGAGATTGCGCCGGAAGCTTCGTCCATGAGCCATCCCCCGAAGTACTGGGCCGTCGTGCCTGCAGCCGGCATCGGTCGCCGCATGGGCGCCGAGGTGCCCAAGCAGTACCTGCCGCTGGGGCGTCAGAGCGTGCTCGAATACACCCTCGATGCCCTCTATGGCGAGCCGCGCATCCAGGCTGTCTGTGTCGTCCACGGTGCCGATGATCCTTACTGGAGCAGTCTGCAGTACACCGCTCCGCGTCCGCTCATCGAGGCCCCTGGTGGTGCCGAGCGCAGCGACTCGGTACTGAACGGCATTCTCAACCTGCTCACGCAGGCAGACCCCGACGACTGGGTGCTGGTCCACGACGCCGCCCGGCCCTGCCTGCGCCGGGAGGATCTTGCCAAGCTCATCGATACCCTCAGCGATGACGACGTCGGCGGGCTGCTCGCCGTGCCAACGCGCGATACCATGAAGGAGGTCGACGAGCAGGGCCGGGTGGTGGCTACCCTGGATCGCAGTGTCATCTGGCATGCGCTGACCCCGCAGATGTTCCGCCTCAGGGCCCTGCACGATGCGCTGGCGAAGGCCAGGGACGCGGGCCGTGCCGTCACCGACGAGGCTTCCGCCATCGAGGCCGCGGGTCTCAGGCCGAAGCTGGTCGAGGGCCACGCCGACAACCTCAAGATCACCCGGCCCGAAGATCTGGCCCTGGCCGGCTTCTACCTGCAGCAACAGGAGCGCCTATGAGAATCGGACAGGGCTTCGACGCCCATGCCTTCAGGGACGGCGGCCGGCTGGTGCTGGGCGGCGTCGAGATCCCTCACGACCGGGGTCTGGAAGCCCATTCCGACGGCGACGTGGCCCTGCACGCCCTGTGCGACGCCCTGTTGGGTGCGGCCGCCCTGGGCGATATCGGCAAACACTTCCCCGACAGCGATCCGCAGTACAAGGGTGTCGACAGCCGGCGGCTGCTGCGCGGCGTGATGGAAAAGATCACGGACAAGGGCTACCGCGTCATCAACGCCGACCTGACCCTCATCGCCCAGGCCCCGAAACTCGCCCCCCACATCGACGCCATGCGCGACAACATCGCCGCCGATCTGAACGTCGACCCCGACTGCATCAACGTCAAGGCCACCACCACCGAGAAGATGGGCTTCACCGGCCGCGGCGAGGGCATCGCCGCCCTGGCCGCGGTGCTGCTCAAATCGTCCGCTTGACACCTGGCTGGAATGGTATATTTTTTATACCATGTTCTCATTCGAGTTCGATGAACAGAAAAGCCGGGCCAATCTGAACAAGCACGGAATCGACTTTGAGCAGGCTCAGGAGCTCTGGAGCGATCCCGATCTCATCGAAATCCCGGCGAAAACCTCTGATGAGCCACGATTCCTGGCGATCGGTCGAATTGCGGGCAAGCACTGGTCGGCGGTGGTGAACCATCGGAGCGAAAACATCCGCATCATTTCTGTTCGTCGTTCCCGCGCTGAAGAGGTGGCTCTGTATGAAGGCTAAAAAATTCGATAGCGAATTCGACAGCGGCAAGGACGTGACCGCACACCTGGATCTGTCCCGGGCCCGGCGTCCCCAGCAGAAACTGAAACGCGTCAATGTGGATTTTCCCGACTGGATGATCGACTCCCTGGACCGGGAAGCCAGTCGACTCGGGGTGACCCGCCAGTCCATCATCAAGGTCTGGCTCGCCGAGCGCCTGGAACAGATTGCATCGAACAAGTGAATCCATCCGCCCCGGTGACGCGGCAGTATCCGCTACGGCAGAATATCCGCACGTAGGTCGGGTTAGCCCGAAGGGCGTAACCCGACGGGGCGTTTGAATACATGGCTGTATCCATATTGAATATGAACCGGGCAGTAATGATTCTGCTGGCGTTGGCCCTGGCCGGCTGCGCCGCCAGCCCGCCGAAACAGCAGCACGACCTGTGCGCGGTGTTCGACCAGCACCCCGACTGGTACGACTATGCCCAGGCATCGGAAGACAAGTGGGGCGTGCCGGCGCATATCCTGATGGCTTTCGTGCGGCATGAGTCCAGCTACCGGCACGATGCCAAGCCGCCGTTCGAATGGTTCCTGTTCATTCCGCTGGGCCGGGCCTCCTCGGCCGAAGGCTATGCCCAGATCCAGGATCCGGCCTGGAAGGACTATCGCAAGGAAACCGGCGGCCTGTTCAAGAGCCGCTCGGACATGGAGGACGCGCTGGACTTCGTCGGCTGGTACAACCACAAGAGCAGCAGACTGCTCGGCATCTCCAAGTGGGACCCGAAGAATCTCTACCTTGCCTATCACGAGGGTCACGGCGGCTATCGGCGCGGCACCTGGCGCGGCAAGCGCTGGCTGTTGCGGGTCGCCGAGCGCGTGGATCACACGGCCCGGCAATACGGCGCGCAGCTGCGCCGCTGCGAGGAGCGGTTCCAGTGCCGGCGCTGGTACCAGGTCGGTCCCCTGTGCCGGTAATCAGAGCTCCTCGACCACGAAATCGGTCACGCTGAACCTGGCCCATTCGTTGTAGCGGATGGCGCGCCAGGTGTTCTGCCAGTCGAAGCGGTTGCGGTCGAACTTCACCACGAAGTAATTCCCGGCTTCGATCCGCACATAGACCACCCCGTCCTGTTCGCGCAGGAAATCGGCGATGGCCATGATCTGCTGGCTGCCTGCCGCGCCCTCGGCGTAGAAGCTGCCCAGGCGGTATTCCGGTGCTGCGGGCTCACGGGTGAACAGGCCGGAGAGGGCCTCCGGGTGGGTGCGCAGGTAGATGCTGCTGGAGACGACGACGAAGAGGGTGGCGCTGAAGATCAGTGCCCAGACCGGTCTGGTGATCATGTCGGACTCCGATGACTGTCCGGCGTCGGCCTCATGCCCCGGTGCCGGTAGAGTGCGGCCTCATCCCCTGATGCGCGGTCGAAACACGACCCCAGTATATGAGTCCGTTCTCCCACTGAGTGTGATCGGCATCACAAAACCGGCGGCGCACGGTGGCCGAGATAGCGCGCGAGCCGCGCGGCGTCGTGGAAGGCGTGGCCGTCGCGGTCGTTGTTGAAATAGGCATAGATGTCGGTGCCGCTGCGCTGCGCTTGTCCGAGTCGCCGGGCCTGCGCCGTAAGATACTGATGACTGTAGGCTTCGCCATAATCGACACCGTGATAGCGCAGATACAGCCAGCTGCTGGTGACGACGAAGGGATGATCCTCGATGAGGTCGTGAATGCATAATCCGATCCCGGCATCCCGCAGGCGCGAGAACACGCGCTCGTCCAGCCAGTCGGGGTGGCGGAACTCCAGGGTCCAGCGATAGCCCGCCGGCAGGCAGGCAATGAAGCCGTCCAGCCGTTGCAGGTTGAGCCGCCAGTGTGGCGGCAGCTGGACCAGCAGGGGTCCGAGGGTTTCCGCCAGCAGGCGGGCGCGTTCGAGGAAGTGCTGCACCGGTTGATGCGGGTCCTTGAGGTATTTGACATGGGTGAGATAGCGACTGAGCTTCAGGGCATAGACGAAGCCCGCCGGCGCGGCCGCGCGCCAGCGGCGAAAGGTGTCCGCCTCCGGCAGCCGGTAGAAGGTGTTGTTGATCTCGACCGTGTCGAACTGTCGGCTGTAGTATTCGAACCAGGCCCGCTGCGGCAGCTTCTCCGGATACACCGGGCCGCGCCAGTGCCGGTACTGGTAGCCGGAGGTGCCGATATGAATCCGTCCCGTCATGTTGGCCCTGATCCCATCGCCGGAATTACCCGGAAGCACGTAGGTCGGGTTAGCCTAGCGTAACCCGACACCCCGCGGCATGTTGGGTTACGGTGCCAGGCACCTAGCCCAACCTACCTTATGCAATGATTGGGTTAACAGGCCCTGACAAGGATAGCTGTATGTTTTCTGATCTGCTCCCGGCCTTCGGTTCCCCGCTCGGTCGCGCCCGCTTGCGCGTCGAGCCCGAGGATTTCGCCGTCATCGAACTGCCCCTGGTCGAGCCGGCCGGGGAGGGCGAGCACGCGTGGCTGTGGGTACGCAAGCGCGGTCAGAACACCGACTGGGTGGCCGGGCAGCTGGCCCGTCTGGCCGGCGTGAAGCCGCGCGATGTCAGCTACGCCGGCCTCAAGGACCGCCATGCCGTGACCGAGCAGTGGTTTTCGGTGCAGCTGCCGGGACGGCCGGACCCGGACTGGAACGCGCTGGAGGCCGAGGGTGTGACTGTTGTCGAGGCCCGGCGGCATTCGCGCAAGCTGCGCCGCGGCGCGCTGCGCGGTAACCGTTTCCGGTTGCGGTTGCGCGATTTCGACGGTGACGCCGGGGCCTTGATGGAACGCGCCGCGTTGCTGAACGTGCGCGGCCTGCCCAATTATTTCGGCGCCCAGCGCTTCGGTCGCGACGGCGGCAACCTGGAAGCGGCCCGGCGCATGTTTGCCGATCCGCGCCGGCGCCTGCCGCGCCAGAAGCGCGGCCTGTACCTGTCCGCGGCGCGCAGCTTCCTGTTCAACCGGGTACTGGCCGAGAGGGTGCGCCGCGGCGACTGGGACCGCTGCCTGGCCGGTGACGTGATGCAGCTCGACGGGCGCAGCGCCCTGTTTGCCGCGCCCGAATGCGAGCCGGAGCTCGAAACCCGGCTGAAGGCGCTGGAGGTCCACCCCACCGGCCCCCTGTGGGGGCGGGGCGAGTCATTGTGCAGCGGGGAATGCGCCCGCCTGGAGGCCGACTGTCTGGCCGCGGAGGCCGAGCTGCGCGAGGGCCTGGAACGGGCCGGCCCCGAACTGGACCGGCGCGCCCTGCGGGTGCGGGTGGAGGGGTTGCAGGTGACGCCGGAGGGCAGCGACCTGTGGCTGGAGTTCGATCTGCCCGCCGGCAGTTATGCCACCGTACTGCTGGATCAGCTGGTGGAGTGGGCGTGAACGGGGGTTTGGCAGACGTAGGTCGGGTTAGCGCAGCGTAACCCGACGAGCCCGGCCGACGTCGGGTTATGCCTTTCGGCTGACCCGACCTGCATCACTGCCGGGCAGCGATCACCGCAGTGCCTTGAGCAGCACATACACCGCCCCGGTACCGCCGTCCACGGGGCGGGCCGAGCAGTAGGCCAGCACCTCGTCGCGCTGCTGCAGCCAGCGGGCGACCTTGTGCTTGAGCACCGGGATGCGCTGCACCGAGCCATGGCCCTTGCCGTGGATGATGCGCACGCAGGTCTGCTGCCGGCGCCGGCAGTGGCCGAGGAATTCCACCAGCGCCTGGCGCGCCTCCGGCACCCGCATGCCGTGCAGGTCGCACTCGGCCGTGACGGCGAACTGGCCGCGCCGCAGCCGCTTCAGCAGCCGGTGCTGCAGGCCGGGCCGGGCGAAGATCAGCTCCTCGCCGGTCTCGACCTCGGCCGGGTCATATTCGTCGGAAAGCAGGTCGCGCAGCACGGCCAGATCGTCCTGCTCGCGGAAATGCGGCCGCGGCGCCGGCGGCGGCGGGCGCAGTTCGACCCGGTCCCGGCGCAGGGGGCGCACCGGCCCGACACTGTCCCGGAACAGCGCCCGGTCGGCGTCGGTGAGCGGCGGTCTGGGGCGGCGCGGCTTGCTCATGGCGCCATCTTGCCACGAACCCCGGCGCAATGACCATGAGACACGTCGCCGGGCTTCCAGTATAGTTTCACTCCGGTACAACACGACTTTTTCGAATAACCCTATGCACCTGCTTCTCAGCAACGATGACGGCTACCATGCGCCGGGACTGGCGGCCCTGGCCGAGGCCATGCGCTCGCTGGGTGAGATCACTGTGGTCGCCCCCGACCGCAACCGCAGCGGCGCCTCCAATTCCCTGACCCTGGACAGCCCCCTGCGCATGACCCTGCAGGACAATGGCTTCTACAGTGTCGACGGCACCCCGACCGACTGCGTGCACCTGGCCATCACCGGCCTGGTGGAAGAGGAACCGGATATCGTGGTCTCGGGCATCAACGCCGGCGCCAACCTCGGCGACGACGTGCTCTATTCCGGTACCGTGGCCGCGGCCATGGAGGGGCGCTTCCTCGGCCTGCCGGCGATCGCGGTCTCCTGCGTGGCCTTCCAGCCGCAGTTCTTCGACACCGCCGCGCGGGTGGCGCGCTGGCTGGTGGACAAGCTTCAGCGCGATCCGCTGCCGGCCGATACCATCCTCAACGTGAATGTCCCCGACGTGCCCTGGGAGGATCTCGCCGGCTTCCAGGCAACCCGGCTGGGGCACCGACACAAGTCCGAGCCGGTGATCCGCATGGAGGATCCGCGCGGCCGGCCCATCTACTGGGTCGGCCCGGCCGGGGCCGAGCAGGACGCGGGGCAGGGGACGGACTTCCATGCCGTGCGGAACCATGCGGTCTCGATCACGCCGATCCAGGTGGACCTGACCCGCTACGACGCTCTGGAAAAGGTCTCCGGCTGGCTGGAGCAGTAGGAACCCGGATGCGCAAACAGTAAACGACGCATCGGCATGACCTCGCAACGTACTCGAGACCGGCTGGTAGCAGCGGCTGCTCAAGGCAAAGGTCAATCAGCAACCCGGCTGTTGCCTGAAGTTGATGCGGCTAGACCACTCTCCAGCCTTTTCGTGTACGAGGCCCTGTCCCAGCCGTCTACAGGACCGTGGCCCTGCCCTCGATCTACTGCCAGACCATCTCCCACCTTACATCGATGCACGGTCATGACCGAGGTAGATCCTCCAAGGGTAAGCCGAAAACGGGTGCTGGATGTGTGCAACAAGTTCCTTGCTACCAGGCTGCGCGCTGGCCCAGCGGTGGAGAAGGTTTTCACGGTCCGAGCGATCGTCCTCTGCTGCGCCAGTGCGTCAGCGCCTGCGATCTGGGCTGCACAATGTTCCAGCTCAGCACAGCCGACGGCAACGTGGCTGGGCCCGAAGGGTCCCTTCGAGGCCATCCCTGCTGACCGCGCGCGGAGACCGATACCCGACCGCTCTGCTTGGAGCAAGCTGGCCCGCACGGTGAACGCCTGGGTGCTCCCAGCGCGGCGCCCGCGACAACGCCTGGCGGTATCACCCCACCGGCCGCGGTAACGGGGTGCCTAGCAGGAGTATCTGGAACTGGTCAGTTTCGTGCCGCTGCTGGGATACGGACTGATTGCGCTGTTCGACGGCGCTGTACAGCCGGGGTGATTGCCGCTCTTGTCGCGCTCCGCATGCGCGAGTTATCTGGCGGGCTGAGTTTTGCCGATCATCGTTTTTTCCCTATCCCGCCGGAAACGTGAGTCTCGCCGCCCATGAGCCTGGCCCGGCCGACCGGGCCTTGTACTACGCCCGGGCTGACACGATCGCCGCGGTGCTGGGCGGCCATCCTGGGCTATGCCATCGGGATTGTCGCCTGCGAGCTGGTCGAACCCCTGATCCGCGAGGTCCGTTACTGGGACAATAACCTCACGCACGGGAGTGGTTCGCCGGTGGGGCCTTCTGGACGGTGGTCAGCGCGGCTTCTCGCCCTTCCCTGATAAAGTCCTTTCACCAGTGCGCCGGCGAGCCCTGTCCATGGCCCTCTGCGCCTTCGTGGTGCTCGGCGGTGGGACGCGGCGCCCGCTTCTTTCTGTGGCCGGGCGGTCTGCTTGGGGGGGGGCGGTCCGCGGCTTGAGCGGCACTGCACAAATACATCGAGAATCCTAGGGCTGGCTGGTCCAATCGGCGCCGGGGTGCTGTCCATGCGCTGCTAGGGGGTATGCCCGGGGCGCTGCAGCAGTTCGCCGGAATCCTGCTGCTGGCAGTATTTACTGCTGGTTGCTGTGCTGGCCGCGCGCTGGCGCCGGTCGGGGTGCGTGGCGAGCCCGGCACCGACGGGCGGCCGGCCCATCACACCGTGCAACGCGGCGAGAGCCTGTATTCCATCGCCTGGAAATACGGCCTGGATTACCAGCAGCTGGCCGGATGGAACGACATCGGCCCGCCTTACACCATCTATGTGAACCAGAAGCTGAGACTGCGCCCGGCCGCGCCCGCGGCCCGGGCCGAATCCCGCCCGGCGCCGACCCCGACACCACGGCCGGCACCTGCCCCCGAACGTGACATCCGGGTCAAATCCAGTCCCGCCCCGCGCACTCCGGCCTCCGCACCGGACAGCTTTGCCTATCCCGCGACTGTCAGTGCCTGGAGTTGGCCGGTCGAGGGTCGGATACTGCGGCGTTTCGACCCCCGTTCGCCGGGCAAGAAAGGCATTACAATCAGTGGGGAAAAGGGCAGGAAAATCCACGCGGCCGCCGCGGGCAGAGTCGTCTACAGCGGCAGTGGACTTGTCGGTTATGGGAGGCTTATCATCGTCAAGCACAATGAGGATTATCTCAGTGCCTATGGTCACACACGACAAGCTGCTGGTCAGCGAAGGCGATGTGATCAAGGCCGGGCAGGTGCTGGCCCTGATGGGCAGCAGCGGAACCAATCGGAACCAGCTGCACTTCGAGATCCGCCGCAAAGGCAAGCCGGTGGATCCGCTGCAATACCTGCCGCACCGCAATTGATGCAGTCTTGCTGGGATAACAAGGGATGAGCGAGGTGAGTCCCATGGCAAAGAATCCAAAGGTCGATATGATTTCCACCGGCATCGGTACCAGTACCAGTACCAGTACCAGTGCCGCAGAGGAAGAACCGGAAGCACACGAACCTGAGATCAGGGATGAGCCGGAGGAGGTGGTGTTCGAAGCCGGTGTGGTTCCGGATCATCAGATAGACGCCACCCGGCTGTATCTGAATGAAATCGGTTTCGCCCCGCTGCTGACTGCCGAGGAAGAAGTCTACTATTCGCGTCTGGCGCAGAGCGGCGACGAATCCGGTCGCAAGCGCATGATCGAGAGCAACCTGCGCCTGGTGGTCAAGATCGCCCGGCGTTACATGAACCGCGGTCTGGCCCTGCTGGACCTGATCGAGGAAGGCAACCTGGGCCTGATCCGCGCGGTGGAGAAGTTCGATCCCGAGCGCGGTTTCCGTTTCTCCACCTATGCGACCTGGTGGATCCGCCAGACCATCGAGCGGGCGTTGATGAACCAGACCCGTACCGTGCGTCTGCCGATCCATATCGTGAAGGAGATCAACGTCTATCTGCGCGCCGCCCGCAAGCTGGCGCAGCAGCTCGACCACGAGCCCTCCCCCGAAGAAATCGCCGATTTGCTCGACAAACCGCTGGAGGATGTCGAGCGCCTGCTCGGGCTGAACGAGAAGACCGCCTCCATGGATTCACCGCTCGGTGGTGACTCCAGCCGCTCGCTGCTCGACGCCCTGCCGGACGAGAACAATCCCGATCCCTCCGACCTGCTGGCCGATGACGACGTCCACGACAATCTGGACTTCTGGCTGGACCAGCTCAATCCCAAGCAGCGCGACGTGGTCGAACGCCGCTTCGGCCTGCACGGCCACAAGACCTGCACCCTGGAAGAAGTGGGCCGGGAGATCGGCGTGACCCGCGAACGCGTGCGCCAGATTCAGATGGATGCGCTCAGGCGACTGCGCGAGATCCTGGAGAGCGAGGGCTTCTCGCACGATGCGCTGCTGCGGTGAGTGACCGACATAACCGTGGTATCGGGTTTACTGCGAAGCTTAAAACCGCAAAGGCGAAGACGGCGCGCGAAGGCAAATTACTTCGGGAGATCCATATTCAGTGTAGGTCGGCTTAGCCCGGGCAGGGCGTAACCCGACAAGGCCCGCCCGAGCATGTCGGGTTACGCTGCGCTAACCCGACCTACACACTTCGCGCGCCGTCTTCGCCTTCGCGGTTTGACGCTTTTCATCTCCCGCATTCTCAGATCATCATCAGCGCCGCCACCACATTGCGGTCCTCTGAGGCGAGCACGGCGAAGGTGCGGCAGGCGGCGGCGGTATCCATCACTTCCAGCCCCACGCCGGCGCTCTGGACCCGATGCAGGATGGCCGCCTCGGGAAAGCGCAACTGGGCGCCGGTACCCAGCACCAGGATCTCCGGCTGCATCTCCAGCAGTGAGTCGATGTGCTCGGCGCGCAGCTCGGCCATGGACTCGGGCGGCCAGTCCGTGCTCAGCCGGGTCGCCGAGATCACCAGGCTTTCCCGGTAGATCTCCTCGTTGATCCGGATCTCGCCGGGGCCATAGCCGCGGATGGCGTAGCTGCCGGTATTCCTGTCCTGGGCGAAGTGCATGGGCACAAGATAGACGTCCGTTGTGCCCGAGTGCAACCCGCGGCCATGTCTCTTCTGTTGAACGGGCCCCGAGTGGCACTTAATTTATACCTGCGTCATTCCCGCGCAGGCGGGAATCCAGTGCCTGGAGGGCAAACACACGCTGGATCCCCGCCTGCGCGGGGATGACGCAGTGGCTGAAATCCGGCTCACTTAAGTCTGTCCAAGATAACCCTATAAATTTCAGTAAGCTAGTTTTGGGTTTCCGGGGCCGCTCCCTTGTATATTGGGCGCAATTTAAGTAAATTGCAGCGTTCGATTTCATCAACCGGCAGCACGCACATTCGGGTACCCAGCCTTGTTGGACGAATTTCAGCGCATCAAACGCCTTCCTCCCTATGTCTTCAATATCGTCAACGAATTGAAGGCAAAGGCGCGAGCGCGGGGCGAGGATATCATCGACTTCGGCATGGGCAATCCCGACCAGCCCACGCCGGATCACATCGTCGCCAAGCTGGTCGAGGCCGCCCAGCGTCGGGATACCCACCGCTATTCGCTGTCCAAGGGCATCCCGCGGCTGCGCCGCGCCATCTGCAACTGGTACAAGCAGCGCTACGATGTCGAGCTCGATCCCGAGACCGAGGCCATCGTCACCATCGGCTCCAAGGAGGGTCTGGCGCACCTGGCCCTGGCAACGGTCGGCCCGGGCGACGCGGTGCTGGTGCCCAACCCGGCCTATCCCATCCATCCCTACGGCTTTGTGATCGCCGGTGCCGATATCCGCCATGTGCCGCTGGTGCCGCACATCGACTTCTTCGTAGAGCTGGAAAAGGCGATCAAGGACTCCTGGCCCAAGCCCAAGATGCTGGTGCTGAATTTTCCCGGCAACCCGACCACCCAGTGCGTGGACCTGGAGTTCTTCGAACGGGTGGTGGCCATCGCCCGCGAACACCAGATCTGGGTGGTGCAGGATCTGGCCTATGCCGATCTGGTGTTCGACGGCTACCAGGCACCGTCCATCCTGCAGGTGCCGGGCGCGCGCGAGGTGGCGGTGGAGTTCTTCTCCCTGTCCAAGAGTTACAACATGCCCGGCTGGCGCGTGGGCTTCATGTGCGGCAACGAAACCCTGGTCGCCGCGCTGGCGCGGATGAAATCCTATCTCGATTACGGCATGTTCACGCCCATCCAGGTGGCGGCCATCAGCGCCCTGGAAGGGCCGCAGGACTGTGTCGAGGAGATCCGCGAACTCTACCGCAAGCGCCGCGACGTGCTCTGCGACGGCCTCAACGCCCTGGGCTGGAAAGTGGAAAAGCCGAAGGGGACCATGTTTGTCTGGGCGCCCATCCCTGAACAGTACCAGCATCTGGGCTCGCTGGAGTTTTCCAAGAAGCTGCTGGCCGAGGCCAAGGTGGCCGTCTCGCCGGGTATCGGCTTCGGCGACTATGGCGACGATTATGTGCGCTTCGGTCTGATCGAGAACGAGCACCGCACCCGCCAGGCCGTGCGCGGTATCCGCGACATGTTCCGCCGCGACCAGAAGAAGGCGTCGGCGGGATGAATTTATACATGACACTATGGCCACGGAATACACGGAAGAACACGGAAAGAGCACGACGCATTGATACATCAATACCTGACGGTTTTCCCGTCATCCCGGCGCATGCCGGGATGACGATTTTTGTCTATCACTGATCTCTTTGACTTGCTTATTTTCCGTGTCTTTCCGTGTATTCCGTGGCCATTCAGAAAAACAAGGAGTGAACTGAAGTGAAACCGGTCAAGGTCGGCCTGCTGGGCCTGGGCACCGTCGGTGGCGGTACCTTCAACGTGCTGCGGCGCAATGCCGAGGAGATCGCGCGCCGCGCCGGCCGCGGCATCGAGATCGTACACGCCGCGGCGCGTGAATACGACCCGACGCGTCTGCCTGGCATCGAGGGCATCCAGGTCTCCGACGATGCCTTCAAGGTGGTCGATGACCCCGACATCGACATCATCGTCGAGCTGATCGGCGGTTATTCCCCCGCCAAGGAACTGGTGCTCAGGGCGATCGAGAACGGCAAGCATGTGGTCACCGCCAACAAGGCATTGATCGCCCTGCACGGCAACGAGATATTCAAGGCGGCCCAGGACAAGGGCGTGATGGTGGCCTTCGAGGCCGCGGTCGGCGGTGGCATACCCATCATCAAGGCGGTGCGCGAGGGTCTGGCCGCCAATCAGATCGAATGGCTGGCCGGTATCATCAACGGCACCGGCAACTTCATTCTCACCGAGATGCGCGACAAGGGACGCGAGTTCGCCGACGTGCTGGCCGAGGCCCAGGCGCTGGGCTACGCCGAGGCCGATCCCACCTTCGACGTGGAGGGCATCGACGCCGCCCACAAGCTGACCATCCTGGCCTCCATCGCCTTCGGCGTGCCGCTGCAGTTCGACAAGACCTACACCGAGGGCATCAGTAACATCACCCGCGACGATGTGGCCTATGCCGGGGAGCTGGGCTACCGCATCAAGCATCTTGGCTTCTCGCGCCGCACCCCGAAGGGTATCGAGCTGAGGGTGCATCCGACCCTGATCCCGGAGCGGCGCCTGATCGCCAATGTGGACGGGGTGATGAACGCCGTGCTGGTCAAGGGCGATGCCGTCGGTCCGACCCTGTATTACGGTGCCGGTGCCGGTTCCGAGCCCACCGCCTCGGCGGTGGTGGCCGACATCGTCGACGTGACCCGGGTGTTGACCGCCGATCCCGAGAACCGGGTGCCGCATCTGGCCTTCCAGCCCGATGCATTGTCGGATACGCCCATTCTGCCCATGGAGGCGGTGGAGACGGCCTATTATCTGCGCCTGTGCGCCCAGGACAAGCCGGGCGTGCTCAGTGACGTGACCCGCATTCTGGCCGAGCGCGAGATCAGCATCGAGGCCATCCTGCAGAAGGAACCGGCGGAAGGCGCGACCCGGGTGCCGGTGATCATCCTCACCCACCGTGTCACCGAGGGCGCGATGAACGAGGCCATCGCCGCCATCGAGGCGCTGCAGCACATCGAGGACAAGGTTACCCGTATCCGGCTCGAACACCTGGATGCGAGTTGAGCTGATTTGAATATTCTTGAACCGCCAAGACGCCAAGTTTTTGAACCGCCAAGGCGCCAAGTGCGCCATGCATAATTTATTGTAATTTTGTTTTCCTGGCGTCCTTGGCGCCTTGGCGGTTAACAATGGATTCAGGATAAACAAACCGAGGGCCCACCATGCCATTCCGTACCCGCTATACCGGTCTGATCGACAAGTACCGCGACCGGCTGCCCGTCCATGACGACACCCGCATCATCAGCCTGGGCGAGGGCAACACGCCGCTGATCCGGTTGAACAACATCCCGCGTGTGATCGGCAAAGAGGTCGACATCTACGTCAAGTTCGAGGGCCTGAACCCGACCGGGTCGTTCAAGGACCGCGGCATGACCATGGCCGTGACCCGCGCGGTGGAGGAGGGCAGCAAGGCCATCATCTGTGCCTCCACCGGCAACACCTCCGCGTCCGCTGCGGCCTATGCCGGGCGCGCCGGCATCACCGCCTTCGTGCTGATCCCGGAGGGCAAGATCGCCATGGGCAAGCTGGCCCAGGCCATGATGCACGGCGCGGTGGTACTGCAGATCCGCGGCAACTTCGACGCCGGCATGAGGCTGGTCAAGGAGGTGGCCGAGGCCGCGCCCGTGACCATTGTCAATTCCATCAATCCCTACCGCCTGCAGGGCCAGAAGACGGCCGCCTTCGAGATCGTCGAGGAACTGGGCCGGGCGCCGGACTATCACTGTCTGCCGGTGGGCAACGCCGGCAACATCACCGCCCACTGGATCGGCTACTGCGAGTATTCCTCCGGTTCGGGCGATCATGTGACCGAGGCCTGCACCTTCTGCAAGGGGCGTTGTCCTTACGCCGGCGGGGCGATCGTCGGCAATCGGCCGAAAATGGTCGGCTATCAGGCCGCGGGCAGCGCGCCCTTCATGCGCGGCGCCATGGTGGATGATCCCGATACCGTGGCCACGGCCATCCGTATCGGCCATCCCCAGTCCTGGGATCAGGCCTGGAAGGTCAAGGAGGAATCCGGCGGTTGGTTCGACGAATGCACCGACGCGGAGATCCTGGCCGCGCAGAAACTGCTGGCCCAGAACGAAGGCGTTTTCTGCGAGCCGGCTTCGGCCGCCTCGCTGGCCGGTGCCCTGCGGGACGTGGAGAACGGCAAGATCCCGGAGGGCAGTTCCATCGTCTGCACCCTGACTGGCAACGGTCTGAAGGATCCGGATACGGCCATCAGCCAGTGCCAGGCTGACGGCACCATGCTGACCATCGATGCCACCCTGGACGCGGTGCGCGATGCCATCCTCAAGGGGATGGAAGACAATTGAACTGAGTCTCTGCGTTCCGGGTCTGCTGGGGCCGCTGCCCGGCGTCGATCCGACGGATCTCGACCTGCCAGCACTGCCGGCCCTGTGCCGGCTGCTGGCGCGCGCCGACCGGGGTCGGGGGCCGCGGGAACTGTTCGAGGCGCTCGCCGATCTGGGGGGTTATCCGCGCGCGGCGCTGCCCGCTGCGCGGCTGCGCTATCTGGCGGAGACCGGCGGCATGGGTGGACCGGGGGATCTGCTCTGCGCCGACCCGGTGCATCTGCGTGCCGACCAGGACCGGGTGCTTCTGTTCGATGCCGACTTGAATGTCACTGCCGGGGAGGCGCATGCCTTGTGCGAAGCCTTCAATGCCTTCGAGGCGGACAGTGGCATGCGCCTGGAGTGCGTGACGCCGGAACACTGGTATCTGCATGTGCCGGGCGGTATCGATATCGAGACGACGCCGTTGCAGCATGCCCGCGGCCGCGACATCGATCCCCTGCTGCCGCGGGGACCCGGGCGCGTCCGCTGGCATGCGTTACTGAACGAGTGGCAGATGCTGCTGTTCCAGCAGCCCGCGAACCAGCAACGCCAGCAGGCCGGCCGGCCCATGATCAACGGCGTCTGGCTCTGGGGCGAGGGCGAGCTCGTCGATGGCCACACGGAGGTCAAAACCCTGTGGGCCGATGACCCGCTGGTGCAGGGCATGGGCCGGCACCTGTCGGTGAATTCCCGGCAACTGCCTGCCGATCCCGCTCACTGGCTGGCTTCGGTTGGTCCGGGACACCACTGGATCCACCTGCCGGGACTGCTGCTGCCGCTTG
This sequence comes from Thiohalobacter thiocyanaticus, assembly GCF_003932505.1. Lineage (GTDB taxonomy): Bacteria > Pseudomonadota > Gammaproteobacteria > Thiohalobacterales > Thiohalobacteraceae > Thiohalobacter > Thiohalobacter thiocyanaticus. Next base: position 116,302 of record NZ_QZMU01000002.1, on the reverse strand, counting down.
CCTATCTGGATCTCGAACACTGGCGACAGTCCGTTATGGAACTGGAGACCGCCTGGTTCCAGCCGCTGTTTGCAGCCGTGAATTCAGGCAGGGTGAACCGGGTCAATCTGCTGCCCTGCAACGGATCGGTTTTTCATTACCGCCGCCGGTATCGCTGGAGGTTCTGGCGCCGTGCCAGGCCGCTGACCACATATATGCAGTCGTAGGCCGGGTAAAGCGTAGCGTTCCCGGCAATCCGGGACGAATGCCGGAAACGCGCCGTCTGGCCCTTATCCCAGCCTACAGCCACGAGAGCATACAAATATCAATTCCATGACACTTCCCGCCCACCACAAACGCATCGTCCGACGCGAGCCGCAGGTCAATCCCGCCGAACTGCCGGACAGCCTGCCGGCCGTGCTGCGTCGCGTCTATGCCGCGCGCGGGATCCGGCGGCCCGAGGAACTGGAGCATGTACTGAACCGCCTGCACCGGCCGGAGCAGCTGGGCGGTCTGACCACGGCGGTCGATCTGCTGGAGCAGGCGCTGATCAACGACCGGCATATTCTGATCGTGGGTGATTTCGATGCCGACGGGGCGACCAGCAGTGCGCTCTGTGTGCGGGCGCTGCGCGCCCTGGGGGCGCGCGAGGTCGAGTTCCTGGTGCCCAACCGCTTCGAATACGGCTACGGGCTCACGCCGGAGATCGTCGACGTTGCACTTGAACGCCGGCCCGACCTGATCATGACGGTGGATAACGGCGTATCCAGCCACCAGGGCGTTGCCGCCGCCCAGGCCGCCGGCGTGCAGGTGCTGGTGACCGATCACCACCTGCCGGGCGCGGTGCTGCCCCCCGGCCGAGGCCATCGTCAATCCCAACCTGCCGGGGGATCCCTTCCCCAGCAAGCACCTGGCCGGAGTGGGCGTGGCCTTCTATGTCATGTCGGCCCTGCGCGCCCGGCTGCGCGAGACCGGCTGGTTCGCGCATCGCGGCATCGAGGAACCCAGCCTGGCCGGGTTGCTGGATCTGGTCGCGCTGGGCACGGTGGCCGACGTGGTGCCGCTGGATCACAACAATCGTATCCTGGTCGAGCAGGGCCTGCGGCGCATCCGCGCCGGTCAGTGCGTGCCGGGCATTACCGCCCTGCTGCAGGCGGCCGGGCGCGATCCGGGCCGCTGTGTCGCATCCGACCTGGGCTTTGCCGCGGGACCGCGGCTCAATGCCGCCGGCCGCATGGAGGACATGCGCATCGGCATTGACTGTCTGCTGGCCGATTCAATGGCCGAGGCGCGGCAGCTGGCCGCCACCCTGGACGGGCTGAACCGCGAGCGGCGCGAGGTCGAGACACGGATGAAAGAGGAGGCGCTGCGCGAGCTGGAAACACTGCATCTGGACGAAGCGGCCGAACTGCCGGTGGGTGTCTGTCTGTACAACCCGGACTGGCATCAGGGTGTGATCGGCATCCTGGCCGCACGGGTCAAGGAGGCCTGGCACCGTCCGGTGATCGCCTTTGCCCGGGCCAGCGGGAATGAACTCAAGGGCTCGGCCCGTTCGGTACCGGGGCTCCATATCCGGGACGTGCTGGACGCGGTCGCGGCCCGGCATCCGGGCCTCGTCGACAAGTTCGGCGGGCATGCCATGGCCGCCGGCCTGAGTCTGGCCGAGTCCGCGCTGGAGGCGTTCAGGACCGCCTTCGATGCCGAGGTGCGCCGGCACCTGGACGAAAGCGCACTGCATGGTGTGGTCTACAGTGACGGCGAGCTCGAAGCCGAGGAACTGACCCTGGAGACGGCCGAACTGCTGCGGGCCGGCGGCCCCTGGGGCCAGGCCTTCCCCGAACCGGTGTTCGACGGTGATTTCGAGCTGGTCGGTCAGCGCGTGGTCGGAGAGCACCACCTCAAGCTGCAGCTGCGCGAGCCACGCTCCGGCCGGAACCTGGATGCCATCGCCTTTCACGCGGCGGCACAGCATGTGCTGGAACCGGGCGCGGAACTGCGCCTGGCCTACCGTGCCGACAGCAATGCCTTTCGCGGCCAATGCAGTCTACAATTGGTGGTGGAACACATCGAACCGCTGTGACCCCGCATACGGATCCGCCCTGCAGCCGGGTCATCCGGATCGCTCCATTACTGTTCAAAATCGTGTCTGAATCATTTTTGCCCAATATTGTCCGCCGTCTGCTCACGCTCGTCCTGCTGCTGACGGTCTGGCCGGTGGCCGCCATCGGTCCCGACAGCGTCGACCTGCGCAACGGGATCGAGCGTTTCGTCACCCGCGCCGAGGCGCAGCTGACCTGCCGGGGCCTGGACTGGGAGGCGCTGCAGCGTTTCTATTCACAGCGCGGCTACCTTCCGGTCTGGTGGGATATGTTCGGCCGCCGACCGGTGCCGGCCGCGAAGGAACTGCTCGCGATCCTTGAGCAGAGTCCCGAACATGGCCTGTCGGTCAGCGATTATCATCTGCACGAACTGATGGCGCTTCTACCTAGCGGACCGGGTGCTGACCTGGCCCAGATCGATGTCCTGCTGACCGATGCCTTTCTGGCCTATGCCAGACATCTGTACAGTGGCCGCAACCGCCCGCAGCTGATCGATCCCGCCTGGCACATCGAACCGGGCAGTCTTGATGCCGAGGCACTGTTGTCCCGGGTGCTTGAGAACGGCCGCCTGGAAGCGACGCTCGCGGCCCTGACACCGCCGCACCCCGAGTACCGGCTGCTGCAGGACCTGCTGGCCCGCTATCGCAGCCTGGCCGCCAGCGGCGGCTGGCCGGTACTGGAATCCGGGCCGCTGCTGCGGCCGGGCGAGCGCGACCTGCGTGTGGCCCCGCTGCGCCAGCGGCTATGGCTGGAAGGCTTTCCGGTGAACTGGGAGGGCGATGAATACCTGTTCGATCCCGATCTGGAACAGACGCTGAAGCTGTTCCAGCAACTGCGCGGCATCGAGCCCGACGGTATCGTCGGCCCGGCTACCCTGCAGGCGCTGAACGTGACGGCGACGGAGCGCATCTAGCAGATCATGCTCAACCTGGAGCGCTGGCGCTGGCTGCCGCGCGATCTCGGCCCACGCTATATCATGGTCAACATTGCCGGTTTCCGCCTGCAGCTGGTAGAACACGATGAGGTCATGCAGGACATGCGGGTGATCATCGGCAAGCCGTACCGCTCGACACCGGCCTTCGTCGGCCGGCTGCGCTACCTGGTGTTCAATCCCTATTGGAACGTCCCCGAACGCAACATGCGCGAGGATCTGCTGCCGCAGCAGATCGCTGATCCCGGCTATCTCGCCGCCAACGGCTACCGTATCCTGGACGGCTGGGGCGAGGATGCGCGCGAGATAGATCCCGCCGAGATCGACTGGCAGCGGGTGCGTCCGGTGCAGTTCCCCTATCGCCTGCGCCAGGACCCGGGCCCGCAGAACAGTCTTGGGCGGCTCAAGTTCATGCTGCCAAACCGTTTCGATGTCTATCTGCACGACACACCGGCGCGGCATCTGTTCGAGCGCACCGTGCGCACCTTCAGCTCCGGTTGTATCCGGGTGGAGGAACCGGTCGCACTGGCTGAGCGAGTGCTGGCCGGAACCGGGGGTGACTGGAACGTCGCGGTGATCCGCCACCTGATCGCCAGTGGTGAAACCCTCGATGTCCGGCTGGGTGAGCCCCTGCCGGTGTACATCCTGTACTGGACGGTCTGGGTCGATGACGACGGCCGGGCGCATTTCGTCAACGACGTCTATGGCCGGGATCGGCGCATGGCGCAGTGGCGCGAGGCGCAGGCGCAATCGGAGCCGGCCGCGCAATAACCCGATTTTCTGAACGGCTTCCCGGTATTTCCCTGTCAGGGCGGTATACTGGGGCCTGATCCTTGGCACGGGCAATGCATAACTGTGTCTGACCCGGAAATGAACGAGACGGATTTTTCATGACCAAGCATTTGAATCGACGTGGTTTTATCAAGAATATTGCTGGCCTGGGCGCGCTTCTGGGCAGCCCGGCAGCACTGGCACGCATCGGAACGCCGACGCGGCGCGAACTGGCCCTGCACAATCTGCACACCGGTGAATCCACCGAAGTGGTCTACTGGCGCGACGGCGATTATGCCGGTTCGGCCCTGGCCGATCTGAATCATCTGCTGCGTGATCACCGCAGCGGCGAGGTCTGGGACATGGATCCGGCCCTGCTCGATCAGCTCTATCTGCTGCAGCGCCAGGTCGGGGTGGAGCGGCCCTATCAGGTCATTTCGGGCTACCGCTCGCCCTCAACCAACGCCATGCTGCGCGGTCAGAGCAGCGGCGTGGCCAAGCGCAGCCTGCACATGCAGGGCCGCGCCATCGACATCCGCCTGCCGGGCGTGAAGCTGTCGAAGCTGCGCGAGGCGGCGCTGACCCTGCAGGCCGGCGGCGTGGGCTACTATCCGCAATCCAACTTCGTCCACTTGGATACCGGCCGGGTGCGGTTCTGGTAACAGGCGGCTTCGCCACCCGTATCGTGTTGATTCTTGATCCAGGCCAAGTCGGCCGTGGGCACTGTCGGCTAGACTTACCGGCAGGCCTGAACGATCAAGGAGATCACCATGCACGGAAACATCCTGAAGACGCTGCTGCTGTCAGCACTCGTGGCCGGCACCGGCCCGGCCCTGGCCGAGGTGGATGAGGCCGCACGGACCGAGGCGGCGCGCAATGCCTCCATGGAACTGATCCAGAAGCTGGGCGGCACTCTGCAGCAGGAGATGAAAACCGCCGGCCCGGCTGCGGCCATCACCGTCTGCCGCGACGTGGCCCCGCAGATCGCCGGTGAACTGTCACGGCGCAACGGCTGGCGCGTGACCCGCGTCAGCGACCGGGTGCGCAACCCCATGCTGGGCATGCCGGATGACTGGGAAGCCGGGGTGCTGGAGGAGTTCCAACACCAGGTCGAGGCGGGCAGGAAACCGGCCGAACTCGAGTTCACCGAAGTGGTGACCGAGGCCGATGGCCAGCGCTATTTCCGTTATATGAAGGCCATCGGCACCAAACCGGTGTGCCTGACCTGTCACGGCGCCCGTGAGCAGATGCCGGCCGAGGTCAGACAGGCCATTGAGTCGGCCTATCCCCACGATCGGGCCGTCGGCTACAGCGCCGGCCAGGTACGCGGCGCGGTGAGCATCAAGCAGCCGGTGGAGGCTGAAGGCAGCTGAGGTTCCGCGCGGTTCTGCTGCCCTCTCCCGTAACCGGGAGAGGGCAGGGGTGAGGGCATGCCCCTGGCACCCGCTGCATTGAATGTTGTTCCCCTCATAAACATTGCATAGACTGCGGCTTTACCCATACGAGTCGCACTGCATGCACACCGACATCATGCTGACCCTCGCCCTGATCGGCCTGCTGGCCATTCTCTGCCAGTGGTTCGCCTGGTGGGTCAAGTTGCCGGCGATTCTGTTCCTGCTGCTCACCGGCATCGTCGCCGGGCCGATGACCGGCTGGCTGAACCCGGACGCCCTGTTCGGCGAGTTGCTGTTCCCTATCATTTCCCTGTCGGTCGGCGTGATCCTGTTCGAAGGAGCGCTGACCCTGCGTTTTCGTGAGATCGTCGGGCTGGAGACGGTGGTGCGGCGCATGGTCAGCAGCGGTGTGCTGGTGACCTGGGCGGTGGTCAGCGCAGCGACCTACTACCTGCTTGCCTTCCCCCTCGAACTGGCCATTCTGTTCGGCGCCATCATGGTGGTGACCGGGCCAACCGTGATCGTGCCCATGCTGCGCACCGTGCGGCCCAATGCCCGCATCAGCAACATCCTGCGCTGGGAGGGCATCGTCATCGATCCACTGGGCGCGCTGCTGGCGGTGCTGGTGTTCGAGTTCATCATCTCCGGCCAGGGCGGCCAGGCGCTGGAGCACACCCTGTTACAGTTCGCCAAGACCATCCTGGTCGGGGTGCTGGTCGGCGGCGGGGGCGGCATTGCCCTGGAGCAGATCCTGCGTCGGCACCTGATGCCGGAGTACCTGCACAATGTCGCGGCCCTGGTGCTGGTGTTCGTGGTATTCGCCGTCTCCGATACCCTGATGGCCGAGTCCGGACTGCTCAGCGTGACCGTGATGGGCATCTGGCTGGCCAACCGGAAGGACCTGAACATCGAGCATATCCTCAATTTCAAGGAAAGCCTGAGTGTATTGCTGATCTCCGGGCTGTTCATCCTGCTGGCGGCCCGGCTCGACCTGGGCCAGATCCAGGCGCTCGGCTGGCCGGCGCTGGCGGTGCTCGCCGTACTGCAGTTCGTGGCCCGGCCGCTGAAGGTGATGGTGTCGGCCTTCGGTTCCAGCCTCAACTGGCGCGAGCGCGCGCTGCTGTCCTGGATCGCCCCGCGCGGCATCGTGGCGGCGGCCGTGGCGGCGATCTTCTCGCTGCAGTTGCAGCAGCAGGGCTATCCCGAGGCCGACATGCTGGTGCCCCTGACCTTCATTGTCATCATCGGCACCGTGGTCCTGCAGAGCGCGACCGCCGGACTGCTGGCACGGTTACTGAAGGTGGCCGAGCCCGAGCCGCGCGGTTTTCTCATCGTCGGCGCGAATCCCGTTGCCCGCACCCTGGCCGAGAGCCTGGTCAAGCATGACTATGACTGTCTGCTGTGCGACACCAACTGGTCCTATGTGCGCACTGCACGCATGCACGGTTTGAAGACCTTCTACGGTCACCCGGTGTCCCAGGATGCCGACCGGCGACTGGACCTGGTCGGACTGGGCCGGCTGCTGGCGCTGTCGCCGCAGCGCGAGGTCAATGCACTGGCGGTGGTGCGCTATCGGCGTGAATTCGGCGAAGGGAATCTCTATACGCTGCTCAGCAGGGAAGAGGGCGAGAAGGCACAGGACAAGCCCGAAGCGGGCTATATCGCCTTCAGCCAGGAGCTGACCTACCAGCATCTGGCCGAGTGGATCAGCCTCGGTGCCGAGATGCACGAAACCAAGCTGAGCGAGAACTTCGACTTCGATGCCTATTATGAAAAATACTTCGATAAGGGCATCCTGCTGTTTGCGCTCGACCCGCGCGGCAGGCTGCAGGTGATCGTCGAGGACAAGGAGCTGGAGTTCGGGCCGGGTTGGACGCTGCTGAGTCTGGTCAGGGCCGAGGAGGAAAAGGGGCAACCGGAGCCGGAAGCGCAAGCGCCGGCGTAGGATGGGTGGGGCGCAGCGGAACCCATCGTGCCTGTTCCGGTGATGGGTCGCGGCACGATGTGCCTTCACCCATCATGCCCGGATCGGGCCATGACCGATTGCAGTCGTGCAATCGACTCGTGCGCCGCTTCATCTGTGTAGGGACGGGCGGGAGCATGGCCCCAGACCGGCTTCGGCCAGGCCGGATCGCCGGTATAACGCACCACATGATGCAGATGCAGCTGCGGCACCAGGTTGCCGATGGCGGCGATGTTGAGCTTGTCGGGTCGATACAGCTGTGTCAGGCCGCGGGCCAGGCGTGAGGACTCGCGGATCAGCTGCTGCTGGTCGGCCTCCTCCAGCTGATGGATCTCGGTGATGCCGTCCCGGTCCGGAACCAGAATGCACCAGGGGTAATTGCAGTCGTTCATCAGCAGCAGATGGCACAGGTCCAGGCGGCTGACGTAGTGACAGTCCTGCTGGAGTCGGGGGTGGAGTTGCGTCATGGTAGAATTGTCAGTCCTGATCCGTCGGGCCTGAGCCCTGTATGAATGAAGTTTTCCGCATGATGCCATCCCCGACCGAGCTGCGCGACCGTCCGCCTGTGTGGGTCCTGGATCTGCCCGAAGCCGGGGCCCTGAACCGCGATCTGCTTCGCGCCTATCGCGAACAGCTCGCCGTTGGTGCGGAGCGACGCAGTCATTTTTTCGAGGGCCGTTACGAGAACATCTATATTGGCCGCGAACGCCTGCCGGCGATCGAACCGGTGCTGGAGGCCGCCTGTGCGGTGACCGCCCGACTGCACGATGGCGATCCGTGGGACTACCGGGCCGGGTTCTGGTTCAACGACATGCCGCCAGGCAGCCGCACCCTGCAGCACACTCACGACGACGATGATGAGCTCCTCTCCGGTGTCTACTATGTGGAGGTGCCGCCCGATTCGGGCTGCCTGGTGCTGGAAGAGGACGGACAGCGTGTGCTGGTCCGGCCCCGGGCCGGGCGGATGGTCTTCTTCGCGCCGGATACACTGCACTGGGTGACACCGAACCTTGCCGACATGAATCGGCTGTCGGTGGGGATCAATGCAGGGCGTAACGAGGTGTTGTAGGAGCGTGTATTGATCGCAGAGGCAAGGGAATCTCTGATCGGTTCGTCATTGCGATACCCTGACCCGAAGGGTGGGGTAGCCATGATGAAGCCCGAAGGGGTTCTATGGCGCGTAGCGCCGCGGCAATCTCCAGCCGATTGATTCTGCTGTATGAGATTGCTTCGCTTCGTTTATGCCCTCTGGGTACTCGCAATGACGAAGCTTCCCAGGCTGTTGCCGGCATCAGCCCGATATCCGATGCAGAGCGACGAATTTCCGGTTGCTGTCGAACTCCAGCTCAAACCAGCCCTGTACGCCGTTCTGCAGCACATGCGGTCGCAGCGCCTCGACGGGAAAGCGCACCGAGATCCCGCCCGGCGTCCAGGCAATGACACTGTCGACTTCGCCGCGGTAGTAGCGCAGCACCTCCTCGGACGACAGCGCCAGGTGGATGCGCAGGCGTTGATTGCTCATGCGGGTTTGCGGATTCAGTCACGTGACCCGGACAGGCGCACGCGGATGGCCTCTTCCTGGTCGATGTCCTCGAGCCGGTCCTCCAGCTCCTGGATGCGTTGTTTGTTTTCGGGCAGCAGCACGTCCTCGATGGCCCGGGCGCGACGTTCAGTGCGGCGGTAGTCGGCCACCAGTTCGGTCAGATTATGCGTCAGCACCGCCATGCGCGCCAGCCGGTGCAGCCATTCGACCACCGCCTCGGCGCAGTCGCGTCCCGGCGCCTCCGGGCCCGGTTGCCTGACCGGCTCCTCCAGCAGGCCCGGATCGCCGCTGAGCACACGGGTGCCGAGGAAATTGCGGTGCAGAAAGTGAAAGTCGGTCGTCAGTTTCAGTACCGACGGCAGGGTGCGGCTGCCGGCCAGGCCCTGTTCCCGCACCAGGGCACGCAGCGCCTCGCGTACCCGCTCCCGACCGGTCACGGCATCGATCTCCAGCGCCTCCAGTGCATTGAGTTCGCGCTGGCATTCCGTGGCCAGCATCAACCGCTTCTCATCCAGGAAATGAAAACCCTCCTGCATTACGCCGCGTTCGTCGCGCAGCTCCAGCAGGTCGGCGTGAGTGGTGGCCTGCTCAACCATGGTGCGGCTCGATGTATTTTGCGATCTGGGCGTCGCTGAGGCGGTGCAGCTCGGAGGCGGGCAGGGCGGCGAGCAGGCGCCAGCCGATCTCCATGCTGGCCTCCAGGCCGCGGCGTTCCTCCTGGGCGATGAACTCGTGTTCGAAGCTGTCACCGAAACGCAGGTAGTAGCGGTCGGTCTCGGTCAGGCCGTCCTCGCCCACCACATTGGCCAGTACCCGCACCTGCACGGCGCGGGCATAGGCCGCATAGAGCTGGTTGGCCAGGTCAGGGTGATCCTCGTGGGTGAAGCCGCGCCCGGTGCCGTCCTTCATCAGCCGTGAGAGGCTGGGCAGCACCTTCACCGGCGGGTACAGGCCGCGCCGGTGCAGATTGCGGTCGAGCACGATCTGGCCCTCGGTGATGTAGCCGGTGAGATCGGGGATGGGGTGGCTGATGTCGTCCGAGGGCATGCTGAGGATGGGAATCTGGGTCAGAGAGCCCGGGCGCCCCTCGATGATGCCGGCGCGTTCGTACAGGGTGGCGAGATCCGAGTACATGTAGCCCGGATAGCCCTTGCGGCTGGGGATCTCGCCGTGGCTGGCAGAGACCTCACGCAGGGCCTCGCAGTAGTTGGTGATATCCGTGAGGATGACCAGCACGTGGTGGCCCAGCTCGTAGGCGAGGTATTCGGCCGCGGTCAGCGCAAAGCGCGGGGTGAGCAGGCGTTGCACGCTGGAGTCCGAGGCCAGGTTCAGGAACAGGGCGGTGTGGCCCAGCGCGCCGCTGCGTTCCATGGCGGTGCGGAACTGTTCGGCGGTGTCGTGCGGGATGCCGATGCCGGCGAAGACGATGGAGAAGCGCCCGGCGTCATCGCCGCGCAGCCGTGACTGGCGCGCGAGCTGGATGGCGAGGGCATCGTGCGGCAGGCCGCCGCCGGAGAAAATGGGCAGTTTCTGGCCGCGCACCAGGCTGTCCATGATGTCGATGCTGCTGATGCCGGTCTCGATGAAATCCGCCGGGCTGGCGCGCCGCGCCGGGTTCAGCGCCATGCCCTCGATGCGCAGGTGCTGTTCGGCGGCGATGGGCGGACCGCCGTCGATGACCCGGCCGACGCCGTCATACACGCGCCCCAGCAGGTCCGGCCCGAGGCTGAAATGCAGAGGTGCGCCGCGAAAGCGTACCCGGGTCTCGTTCAGCGCCAGCCCCTGGGTGGTCTCCAGCACCTCGATGGTCATGAAGTCATCGTCCAGGGCGGATACCCGCCCCAACCGCGGCCGGCCGTCGGCACCGCTGACCTCCACGGCCTCGTTCAGGCCCACGTCCAGACTGCGCTCCAGGAACAGCAGCGGGCCGTCGATGCGGGTGGCGTTGCCGGCGGCGTACAGGTCAGCCTTCATGGACGGTCTCCGGTTTGAGTGCTGCAAAGGCGTCGTCCAGCTCGTGCTCGAGTTCGGCGTAATCGTCCAGCGCCTCCTCGCCCAGGTCCTCCTTCATGCGCTGGAGCTTGCGCAGGATGGGCATGCCGCGCAGGGTGTCCACACTGGTGCCCTGTTCCACCGCCTGCAATGCCAGGTCGATGTAGCGGGTGATCAGCCCCAGCATCACCGACTGGCGTTCGGGCGAGGCGTAGCGGTCGGTCGGGGAGAAGGAGGACTGCATCAGGTAGCCCTGGTTGATCAGCTCGCCGGCCAGCAGGATGCACTGCTGGCGCGGGGGCAGGGCATCCTTGCCGACAATGCGCGCCATCCGCTCGAGCTGATCCTGTTCCTCCAGGATCTTCAGCAGCCGGGCGCGGCGTTCGCGCCAGTGCGGGCTGCCGCGCTCGCGCCACCAGCCGGCCAGCTCGTCGACCGCCTCGGCATAGGACTGCAGCGGGTGCACGGCGGGATAGAAGCGGGCCTGGGCGCGCTCGCGGTCCAGTCCCCAGAAGCTGCGCACATAACGCTTGGTGTGGGTGGTGACCGGCTCGGAAAAATCCCCTGAGGGCGGACTGACAGCACCGATGATCGACAGCGAGCCTTCTTCGCCGTTGAGCGCGGTGACCCGGCCGGCGCGTTCATAGAAGCTGGCCAGGCGGCTGCTGAGATAGGCCGGGTAGCCGGCCTCGCCGGGCAGTTCGCCCAGCCGGCCCGAGACCTCGCGCAGCGCCTCGGCCCAGCGGCTGGTGGAATCGGCCATCAAAGCCACGTGCAGGCCCTGGTCGCGGAAGTACTCGGCCACTGTCACGCCGGTATAGATACTGGCCTCGCGCGCGGCCACCGGCATGTTGGAAGTATTGGCGATGATCAGGGTACGCTCCATCAGCGAGCGGCCGGTGCGTGGATCCTGCAGCTGCGGGAACTCGTGCAGCACGCCGGCCATTTCGTTGCCGCGTTCGCCACAGCCCACATAGATGATGATGTCGGCGTCGCACCATTTGGCCAGGCTTTCCTGCAGTACCGTCTTGCCGGTGCCGAAGCCGCCGGGCAGGGCCGCCTTGCCGCCGCGGGCGATGGGGAAGAGGGTATCCAGGATGCGCTGGCCGGTGATCATGGGCCGGTCCGGCGGCAATCGCCGGGTCACCGGGCGAGGCACGCGCACCGGCCAGGTGTGCTGCATGCCCACCGTGTGTGTCTTGCCATCGGCAGCCTTCACTGTGACCAGCCCGGCGTTGTCACTGTAGTCGCCGTCGGGTTCGATATGGCTGACCTTGCCGGCGACATCGGGCGGGATCAGCACCCGCTGGGTTACCCCGTTGCGGCTGACCTCGCCAAAGACCTCGCCGCCTGCGACCGTGTCGCCATCCTTCAGCCGGGGACAGAAGGCGAAGGTCTGCTCGGGGGCGGCGCGCATGCCGGGCTCGACGTGGATCGCCTCACCGCCGGCCAGCGGCCGCAGCAGACCATCGAAGATGTTGCCCAGCAGGGCAGGGCCGAGTTTCACCGACAGCGGATAGCCGGTGCCGCGGATACGCACGCCGGGGCGCAGGCCGGTGGTGTCCTCGTAGACCTGGATGACAATCTCCTCGCGGGTCAGACGGATGATCTCGCCCAGCAGCCGGCGCTCGCCGATCAGCACCGCCTCGTTGACGGCGAAGTCGCCCTCGGGTACGGCGCGGATGACCGGCCCCGAGACCCAGTGCAGACGTGCCTCAGCCATGGGGTGTGTCCCCCTGTTCGCTGTCGATGCAGTGTTCGATGTGATCCAGCAGCCGCGCCTCCAGCAGTGCGCGGTCAGCCAGCAGACCGTCCAGGGTGGCATCCAGATGCACGCCGCCGACGCGGATGCGCAGCCCGGCGCTGATCTCCGCGCGTGCGATCCATTCCGGTTCCTCGCCGCAATGTTCACGCAGGCGGCGCTGCCAGTCGCTGTCGATCTCCTCGGGGAAGGGTACGGGATGCTCGATGCGCCAATGGCCGGCGGGCAGCCGTTCCAGGGCCTGTTCGAACAGGCTGCGGACCCATTCGCCGCGGCATTCGTGTGCCTGCCACAGGGCGGCGAGCATGCCTTCCAGTTCCTGCCAGGCGCGGGAAAGGGTGCGGCGGGTGGTTTCCAGCAACTGCTGACGTTCGTGGCTTTCCAGCGCGGCGCGTGCGTGGTCCAGGCGCTCGGTGTGCTGCTGGCGTTCGTGCTCGATGGCCTGATGCACCCGTTCGCGGGCCTCGCGGCGGGCCCGCCGCAGCAGGTCGCGGGCCTCGGTCCGGGTCTGCTGTTCGATGTCGCGGCACTGGGCCTCGGCGCTCTCCCGGATCAACCGGCGCAGCGCCTCGGTGCTGGTCTGTACATCGGGCGTCATGACGCGCTGCCCCAGCCCAGCTCCCGGCGTAGCCGTACGGACTCGCCGACGAAGTCCTCTTCGCCCAGCACGTCCGGGATTACCGCCACCAGCGGCTGGCCCGCCTTGAGCGCCGCCTTCAGGGTCTCCGGCGGCAGCCGGCGGGCGAAGGCCGTGCCCAGCAGCAGGAAATCGGTCTCGCCCAGGTACTGTTCGAACAGCGCCACGGGGTCTTCTTCCTCACCGGGGACATAGACCTGCACGCCCGCCAGGCGCAGGGCGGCCGCGGTGTCGGCGTCACCGATGTAGTGCGGTGTGCTCATCCCGTGAGCGCGTTGAGGATCAGAATGGAAATGATCAGGCCGTAGATGGCGATACCCTCGGCCAGACCGACGAAGATCAGGGTACGGCCGAAGACCTCGGGTTTCTCGGCGATGGCGCCGACGGCGGCGCTGCCCACCGAGGCCACGGCGAAGCCGGCGCCCAGCGACGACAGGCCGGTGGCCAGGGCTGCGGCCATGTAGCCCCACTGGCGGACCTCCGGATCGATCCCGGCCGCCACTGCAGTAGCCGTTTCGGCCAGGCCCAGACCCGGCAGCCACAGCAGCAGCGAACCCAGTACGGCCCAGACCAGGGTCACGGCGGTCATCCCGAGGGCGAAACGATAGCGACGCATGGTTGTTCTCCTTGGTTTGTGTTCAGTCTACCACCGGCCTGAGCCGGTCATAACCGGGTGCGGGCAGCGGCACGAAACCCCGGCCGGTACTGCGCAGGAAACGGATGAAGAATTCGAACAGCACCAGACGCGTGGTCTGGATCGAGACCACCAGCCCCTCCAGCACCAGGATGAGCAGATTGCCCAGCAGGAACACCAGTGCCGTGGCGGGCAGTGAGGTGCTGATCTCCATCAGTGCCATAACCGCCTGCGACAGGGCTGCGTGGGCCAGGGCGAAGGCGCCGACACGGGCGAAGGACAGGGTGTTGATGACCAGCTGGAACAGCGATTCCACCAGCTCGGCCAGCGCGATCAGCGCCCCACGCAGCGGCCGTGCCGGCGTCAGCCGGGCGTGGCCGCCCAGATACCAGGCCAGCCCGCCCAGCAGCAGGGCCTGGGCGGGCAGCGGGGCGACGAACAGCAGCGGCAGGCCCAGATACAGCACGATCACCGGCGCCTGGCCCAGCCACCAGTGCCGTCGCCGGCCGGCCCAGCCGGCCTGTACCCCGGCCAGCACCAGCCCGGTGAGCAGCAGCAGCGCGCCGCCGGCCAGCGGGATCCCGAGCAGCAGCAGCGGATGCTGCATGGGGTGCAGCCACAGCGCCGGGATCAGGCCCTCGATGCTGAACAGGCTGCCATAGAGCAGACCGAAGATCATGGCGCTGGCGCCGGCCGGGATCAGGAGGGCGAGCTGAGGGATACGGCGTCGCAACAGCACCCCGGCCAGCAGGATTACCAGGCCCTGGCCCACATCGCCGAACATATAACCGAACAGTAGCGGAACCACCCAGGCCAGCAGGTTGGTGGGGTCGTATTCGTCGCGCCCGGGCATGCCCAGCAGGCGCGGGAACAGCTCGAAGGCCCGGCTCCAACCGGAGTGGCGCAGGGTCAGCGGCGGCTCCACGCCCTCCGGTGGCGGGGCGAAGTGCACCAGCCCACGTGCACCCTCGTGTGCCAGCGCCTGTTGCAGTGCCTCGGCCGAGTCGGCGATGGTCCAGCCCCGCACCCAGGCGAGTCGGTCGGATTCCAGGTGGTATTCGATGTGCTGCATGAACCAGTTCAGCCGTTCGATGTCGCCCAGCGCAGCCTGCAGCCCGGTCGTGGCGTGCGAGGCCTCGAGCGCGGCCTGCAGCCGGCGCAGCTCCTGATCCACCTCGTCCAGCCGGCGCTGCAGTGTGGTGATGGCCTGCGGCGGACGGCCGTTCAGCCAGCCGGGCAGTCTGAGCTGCATGACCTCGGTCTGCAGCAGCTGGGTATCCAGCTGCGTCAGGCGGTCGCGGTTGCCCACCACCAGCCGGTAGATGTCCGGCTCGACCGGGGCGTTGAGCAGCAGCAGGTCGTCGCAGTCGAAATCGACATCGCATTCCGGCGGACACAGCACCAGCCGGTAGTCCAGCCAGGGGCCGATGCGGTGCAGCTCGCCCAGCGCGAGCGCGGCGCCGCCCTGGATATGCTTCAGCCAGGTCAGCACGTGACGGTACCAGGTCCGTTCGCGTCGGCGCGCCTCCAGGGTCTGGATCAGGCCGTCGTTGTCGGTGCGCCAGGCGCGCAGCTGTTCCAGGGCGCGGGCATAGGTGGTGGCCGGGCGGCCGTGGCTGGTGCCGGGACGGATACCGGTGACCGGCCAGTAGCCGCCGTCGCGCTGGCGCAGCTCGTGGTATTCCTGGTACAGCCCCTGCAGATCGCGCAACGAGGTCTCGGGACGCGTCGGCACGCCGGGTTCCAACTGGATCAAGCCAGTGTCGGCGAGCTGCTCCATGGCGTGCGTCATGTCGTCGCGCGCCACCAGCGCCTCGAACCAGCGGGCGGCCACCGGACGCATCAGGCCGCCGCTCCATGCGTGAACAACAGCCGGTCCACCAGCAGCCGGCGCAGCCCGGTCAGATCCAGCGCCTGGATGGCCAGGAAGGCGAAGGGTGCGACCGGGGTGAACACATGCTGGTGCAGCGGTCTGAGCAGCAGCAGGGAGGCCGCGGCCGGGTCCTGTTCACCGCGGCTGACCGCGGCATGGGCCCGGCGCAGGCGCCGGCCCACGTCGGCGAGGTGGCGCTGCAGTGTGCGGTCGGGTTCAGGCCAGCGCGTCAGCCAGTGATCGTACCAGGCCCGGTAGAGATTCTCGCCCGCACCAAGCGCCGGCAGCAGCGGCGCGAAGTCGGTTTCACGCAGCTGCTTCAGCGCCGCCTCGTCCTGCGCGTCGGTCAGCGACTGCAGCGGCGTTGAGGCGAGTCGCAGCAGTTCGCCGGTGCCGGGTGCCGTCTGCTGCCGGCGCAGGCTGTCGAGCCAGGGCAGGGTGCGGGTCCAGCGGATGGCCGCACGCCAGGGGCGGGGATACCAGCGGGCGATCTCCTCGGTCTGCTCGCCCAGCCGCAGCCTGAGCTGCTGCTCGGCCAGCTCGGCGGCGCTGCCGCCGTCCAGGCCGCGCACCCAACCCACCGCCGGGGTCTGCAGCAGACTGTCGATCAGGTGCTGGGCGTCACGGATGCTGCTGAGGCGCTGCCAGTCGCGTTCGTCCAGCCGCTGGCCGAGCCGGGCCTGCAGCCGCACGCCGGGAAAGATATAAGGGTTGCCGGTCACGGCGGCGGTTCCTTTACCCCGCCCATGATCAGTTCCAGGGCCAGCCGCTGCGCGGCCTGCTCCAGCCGGGCCTCGTCCGGCTGCAGCCGGGCCAGCCGTTCCATCAGCGCTTCATGGCGCTCCCGGCGCAGCGCATCCAGCTCGCGGCGACTTGCCGCCAGACACAGGCGGTGGAGCTGGGTGATGCGGTGATCGGTGCGCTGGCGGATACGCGACGCGTGCAGGCGGGCCTGCTTGAGCTGCTGCGCTGCCTCCTCGCGGCACTGTTCGACCTGCGCCTGCGCCTCGCGCTCGGCCGCCAGCACCTGATTGATGGCCTGATCGGCAGGGGCGTTGTTATTGGTATCGTGTTCCATAGCGGCTGACCTCGATCTCCCCTCTCCCCTGGGGGAGAGTACCCGTAGGGCATAAAGGGACAGGGGTGAGGGAGCAATCCAGCGACCAGCCCTCAATTGCAGACCTTACTCCCCCTCCAGAACCTCCACCTTGATCCAGATCGGATTGCGCTCATGTTCCTTGCTCTCGGTGCGATGTACAACCCCCGAACTGCGGCGTTCGACCGACGCCGTCCGCCCGCCCAGTTCCAGCCACTGCCCGACCGGCCCGCGCACCGTGGTCACCAGCGCCTCGGACTCCACCATCCCGCCCCCGCGCGGGCTCAGCGCCTCCCGCTTCGGACTGGCCGTGACCGTGGCCTGATCGCCATTGACCCGGGCCAGGGCATAGAAGCCGGATTCCAGCTGCCGGTACTCGACGGTGTTGCTGATCACCTCGCGCCCGTTGACGATGTGCACCTGGCTGCCCACGGTCGGGAAGGCCAGCCCCTCGGCGATGTAGGCCGGCTCGCCCTCCAGGGTGTTCACCATATGCGTATCCCGCTCGTGCGATTTGGCCTCGGTGCGGTGAATGGTCACCTTCCCCCGGACCCCGGCTCCGTCCTCGTCCACGCGTACCCCGCCGTTCAACCGCCGGTTGTCCCGCTCGATCTCCGCCACCGACGCCCGCCGCACACTGATCCGCAGCCGCGCCGGCGCCGCGTCCAGCTGCGCGATCAGCCCCTTCAGCTCCTTCACCCGCTCCGTCCGCGCCCGCAGGATGAGCTGAAAGCCCTGCCCGGTCAGCGCCTCGTTGGCCTCCAGGTGCGGATGCAGCAGCGGGATGATCTGCTCGGCCGGGCGGTTGTGGAGCTGGATGACTTCCAGCTCGTCGGCGGCAAATGCAGGAACGCATCCGGCCAGCCAGAGAGGCAGGAGTATGCACAGGAAATCGAGCAGGCGGCGGTTCGGAACTATCGACATGCAGGCAGGCATCTGTGTAATACAAGGTTTACATTGCGTACCAGCATAGCCCCTCGGGTGGAACTGTGCCAAGGCCTTTCAGATAGCCCGGCAATCCGGCTGCATGATAGGCGGCGAGTGGAAACAGGTTCCGGCCGTAAGCGACCAAAAGCCGTATTCCATTTTCTTGATATATGGGGATAAAAAAGGTAGCGTCAGGCCGAAAAGGCAGGGGCAGGGAATGGCCGGGATGGAGATATACGGCAAATCGCCGTGTTATAACACGGTAAAATTCCAGATACACACTGTTAGAACTCTTCAAGGAAGCATCGGTGCATGAAAGACACGAAAATAATGCAAAGTTACATAAATAATTTTCGAAGGCACTTATCTCCCTTCCTCAAGCCGAATATTGGGCTTTCGTGCAAAGCTTATCCGGCTGAGTTAAATGGGGCCATTCTAGAATTCACAATTGGTCCAGGCATAGCGAATGATGATGAGTTCATGCCACCAGAACCGACTGTGAATGATGCACTATCCAAAATTCCACAGCGCGCTTTTGGTGGCAATCTGGGCGGATTTTTGTTCGGCGGAACAAATGTCATTGCCGAGGACAATAGAATTATCCTGATCAAAGGCGGAGACGACCGCGAAGAATGGAGCGACGAAGGTGCCGAATCTGACGTCAAACGAGTAATCCCTCCCGCAAAGGGAGGTGAGCGATGAAAATCGGTAAGGCGGAAGGGACGCCGGAAGAAATCAAAGACTTTTTTGAAAATTATGGTCTGAACCCCGAGGACTATTTCGAGAAAACAGAAAGCCCCTTGCATTGGAAATGGATAGCAATTCCGGGCTCGATAGTTGCGGTTTCTGCACTTCTGTTGGTGTTTCTCGATACCGTTACTCCAAAAACACACATTCTCCTTTTTTCTGGCCGGTGCGGGTTGTGCGTGTTGGTCAGCAGTGTCTTTACAGATCAGGTTCAAAAATGGATGGGCAACCACTGTAGCCGCAGTTGGCGCACTATTGGTATTGCTAGTGGCAGCGGGCTTTATCACACCGAAGGAGACCGTAGATGCAATCAAGGGCTTCAAAGGTGATTAAGAGTTCTAACAAACCCATCAAGCCGACGCCAAAAACCGGCGCGGCTTATGGGTGGCGTTATGTTTCAAGGAGAGATTGTGCGTAAGCCTATAATTTTTGTGCTTTGCTTTTTGCCAGCGGTCGCTTATGCAAACGTGGTGTGGCCAGCTCTATATCTGGAAACCCGCCTTTTTTCTTGGTGGGCAATCGTCATTGGCCTTTTAATTGAGTTTTTCTTTATTAAATGGCTGTTTTCACTTTCACAAAAAAAGGCTGCCTTAGCCGCTGTATCTGCAAATGCTGTTTCCTCTATCGCTGGCATAATCCTAATTCCTTTAGCAGGCATTGCATGGGAGCTGTTTCCAGGCTCAGTAATAAACTGGGCTTTTAGCTGGGGCACATTTAATCCCATTACATGGGCTGCAACTTTCTTTCTAGGGTGCCTAGTAAATGCCATCTTAGAAGGCGCTGTTTATAAAAAGTGGTTCGCACCCGAGTTTAAATTTAAGAGCAAGGCGTTTATCTGGTTGCTGGCTGCAAACTCACTTAGTGTAGGTGCTGCATTTATAAGCCTATGGTACAAGCCTGTGCAACTATGAAACATAACAAGACAATCAAGTTCGCCCATAAAAGGCATGGGATTGGACGCGGCAAAAGACGCCGCGCCACTTATTTATAACGTTGGGCGTCAGAAAATGAGTAGCGCATCCAGATGGTTGATAGCGATTGCCGTTGCCTTCGCAGCAGGATTCAGCGTGGTGCCATCAGGCATGGCGGATTGGCTATTTACTACAAGTCTTATTGCCGCATTCATTGTTTGCATTGCTATGTCCTATCGGGTGGCTTGGCGCCAAGGCCATACTGGCCTATTTGTAATCCCAATCCTAAAGGGTAAGTTTGGCCTCTCGGGATTGGCGCTCAAAAGCAACGCAAGGGAGTCTGCTGTAATCTGGATATGCCTCGTATTTATTGCAGGTCTACTCGGTGGGCTATTGTGGGCAGCGTCCTAATGAACATCACGCCCAACACTACGCTCAAGTTCGCTCCGCTTCGCTACGCTGGGACGCGCCTATCGGCGCGCCCCTTAGCTTCACGTTATGCGCACTAAGTCAGTGGAAGTGGAACCTGCAAAAGAGATCGACCTATCGATCTTGCTTGAGATATACAATTCGTCGAGGGCTAGTGCCGGGTGCTGCTTTGAAAAGGCGCTGGATATAGAGCGGTTCTCGGCACTAATTGACGGCGAGAGGATCCATGTCGCTGTGCTGGATGGGGCGGTTGTCGGATTCGCTTCGGTGTGGGCTGCTGATAGGTTTATTCATCATCTATATGTCTCGCCGCAATATCAGGGTTGCGGAATTGGCAGTAGCCTGTTGGAGACATGCGCTGAAATCTATGGTCTGCCCCTATCGTTAAAATGCGATACAAGCAATGAACACGCCCAACGCTTCTATCGACGAAAAGGGTGGTTACCAAGTGAAAGAGGTGTTGGCGCCGATGGCCCCTGGGAGCGCTTTGAGTCACCAAGCGCATAACAAGGGCGCCGCAGTCCGACGCTTGACTGCTTCCTCCCTTCGCTATCGCTCCGGTCGCTCGCCGTCAAGCGCGGCTGAGCGCCAACGTTATTCTCCGAGGAGTATTTTGCAATGTATGTGTTTTAGATCGTAACTCCTGGGACATGGCTCGAAGGTGAGGACCGAGATTGGTCCTGGAAAATCGGAAATCTATTGCAATCACTTACGAAGCATAAGGGTCAGGTCTTGCAATGCTACAAGCGAATGTTTGATTGCAAGACCTGACCTCGTTTATTGCTTTTATGGACCTGACCCCGTTTATGCTCATTGGCTTGCTGGATTGCGGTCGCGCGTTCTGTATATCCAGTCCGTGGTAACAGAGCTGGGTTTGCTGAGGTGTGCCGAGGCTTCAGACTGGACGTATTGATGAAGTTCGTATGCTACACCGACTGGGACCAACTACCTGAGAGTGCTGATGCACTCTTCGCGCAGGGAGAGAAGGAAAATATATTTTTCTCGCGCCCGTGGTTTGAGAATCTGGCTGCCGCCGCACTTGATGATGATCATGTCATGGTGCTGGCCTGTGTGCTGGCAGGGGACAAGGTGCTGGCGATCCTGCCTCTGATGCAGCGTTCCGGAAATGCCTGGCATTCCCTCAGACATCGATATACCACACATTACAGCATGCTGCTTGGGGCCTTTGATCAACAGCGGACTCTCGATTGCCTGGCACAGGGCTTGAGTCGGTTGCCGCTTCAGTCATTGCTGTTGGAGCCGGTTGCCGGCGATGATGGCAGAATGTCCGGCCTGCAATCGAGTATGGAAACGGCCGGATACAGCTGTGATTGCAGTTTCCGGCTGTATAACTGGATCCTTCGCGTGCAGGGGCAGTCATTTGAGGGCTATATGGCGGCCCGACCCGCCAGGCTGCGCAATACCATTGCCCGCAAGAAACGCAAGCTCGAACGTGAAAACGGCTACGTAATCCGTCTTTTTGCCGGAGACGAAGTGCCGCAGGCAATGTCCGATTACCATGCGGTCTACAGGGCCAGCTGGAAGGCGAATGAACAGTATGCGGACTTTCTGGATGGCATTGTGTCGGGGTTTTCGCGGCGGGGCTGGTCGCGGCTCGCTGTGCTTTATGTCAAGGATCGGCCCGTCGCGGCACAGCTCTGGTTTGTGGCGCATGGCAAGGCGAGCATATTCAGGCTGGCGTATGACGAGGCTTGGCGGCGGTATTCGCCGGGCTCAATACTCACCGGTTTCCTGATGGAGTATGTGATCGATATCGACGGGGTTGATGAGGTTGATTTCCTGACCGGCAACGACGCCTACAAGCAGGACTGGATGTCTGAGCGCAGGGAGCGTTTCGCGCTGGGATGTGTGAATAAGGTAAAACCTGCGGGCAGGTGTGAATTGTTTGTCGAATCGCTGAAGAGTATGCTGAAAAGACTGCAAGGAAACGCTGATTGACCCATCATGCCGCTATCGGCCTTCGCCGACACAGGCACAGATCGGCAGCCGTGTGCCTGATTTGCCTGGATCCCGGCCTGCGCCGGGATGACGAAAAGGAGTTAATCAGGATTTGCCTGGAATCAATTCCTCACTGATACTATTTTTTTCAGTTTGGTTTCAGCTGCTGGCGGTATCCTGGCAGCCAAATCCGTAGACCGAGGCGAGCACCAATGGCGCAACCTTCAAACGAGACTTACCGTGTATGGGACCGCTCCGTGCGCGTGTTCCACTGGGTCAATTTCTCCGCCGTGCTGCTGCTCCTGGCCATCGGCCTGATCATCTACAACGGCAAGGCGCTGGGGATTTCCGCCGAGGCCAAGGTCTTTCTCAAAACCTTCCATGTCTGGGTCGGCTACGTGCTGGCCCTGAATCTCGCCTGGCGCTACCTGTGGGGATTCGTCGGCGGCCGTTATGCGCGCTGGGGTGCGGTCCTGCCCTTTGGACGCGGCTATTTCAGTGAGCTGGGCGCGTATCTGCGCAGTCTGGTCGGCGGTGAGCCGCGCCGCTATCTGGGCCACAATCCGCTCGGCCGCCTGATGGTTCTGGTGCTGTTCATACTGCTGACAGTGCAGGCCGTGACGGGACTGGTGCTGGCCGGTACCGACATCTACTATCCGCCGCTCGGCAGCTGGATCGCCGGCTGGGTTGCCGCGCCCGGCGTGGATCCGGCGACGCTGGTCCCGGGCGATAAGGCGCTGGTCGATCCGGCGGCCTGGGAGGCGATGCGCGCCTTCCGCAAGCCCTACATCACGCTGCATGAGTGGGGCTTCTTCGTGCTCGGCGGCGCGGCGGTGCTGCATATCCTTGCCGTGGTGGTTTCCGAGATCAGGGAGCGCAGCGGTCTGGTCTCGGCCATGATCCACGGCTACAAGACGCCGGACCGGAAACCGGAGGATCGGCCTGAGTAACCTGAGGCTAAGGGGAATACGCTTGACTTCAGCTCAGGGAAACTCTGATTAATTCGTCAGCTGACACGTTGGCGAATGCCTTGAACCAGCACTACACCCACGGCCGCGATCACCAGGCCGACGATATCGGTCGCGAGCAGGTGATCCCCGAACGCGATCCAGGCCATCAGCATGGTGACGGGCGGTCCCAGATAGAACAGGCTGGCGACGCGCACCGCATCCACGCGCGCCAGCAGCAGCCACATCAGGCCGTAGGCGCCCAGGGATACCGCGAAGATGAGCCAGGCCATTGTGGCCAGGAATTGAGGCGTCCAGTGGGTCGTCAGTTGTTCCACGGTTACGGCAGGCAGGGCGAGCGCCAGGGCGGTTGCCAGGCTCTGGTAGAACAGGGTCAGGTCCAGCGGCATGATCACTTTACCCAGTACCTCCCGTCGACGCTGCAGCAGGCTGGCCAGGGTAATGGCCGCCACCGAGCCGAGCGGGATGAGGTAGCCGAACACGGAGCCGCTGTCGTTCCAGTCGATCCGGGCGCCGACGGCGACCGCCACGCCGCAGAATCCCAGCACCAGTCCCGCCCACTGACGAATACTCGTGGTCTCGCCGGTCATTCTTCCCGAAAAGGCGCCGGTGGCCAGCGGCTGCAGGGCCACCACCAGTGCGACGATGCCGGCGGGCACGCCCTGTTCCAGTGACAGGAGTACGCAGGCGAGCCAGACGCCGTGAGCCAGCACGCCCACCAGGGCGGCGTGGCCCGCGGCCTCCATGCCGGGCCAATCCAGGCGCCGGTGCCAGGCCAGGAACAGTGCCAGCGCCAGGGTCAGGGCGGTGTAGCGCCAGAACAGCAGGGTGAAGGTGCCGGCGTCGGGCAGGCCGTATTCGGCGCCGATGAAGCCGGAATTCCAGAGGAAGACGAAGGCGAGGGCAAGGGCGGGGATGGACGTCAGTAAGCTTGGCATCGGTGCTGGCTGTCAGGGGATGGAGTGGCGGTCTCTACCCGCGATGCGCCGCGAGCGGGATGCCTACCCGGTACTTCAATCACTGTGGTTGCCAGGGCGGCGCAGAAACTCCAGATACAGGGGCTCGTCCCAGGGCCTGCCGCCCAGTGCCTGATAACGGATGAATCCCTGCGGGTCAACGAGATAAGTGGCCGGCAGGCCGCGTGGCTGCCAGGCCTCGGTGATGCGGCCGTTGCGATCCGAGTAGCTGTGCAGTTCCGGTGCCACCTCGGCGAGAAAGAAGAAAATCGTATCAGCGTCCTCGGCGGTGTTGATGAGCACCACCCGCGGCCCTTGTCCGTCGAGCGCCTCCAGCATGCGCTGGATGCTGGGCATCTCCCGGCGACAGGGGGCGCACCAGCTGGCCCAGAAATGTACGAACACCCAGTTCCCGCGCGCTGCTTCGAGACTGAAGCGGCTGCCGTCGGCATCGCTCACCTCGAAATCCGGCGCCGGGCGCGGCTCCAGGGTGAGAATCCCTTCCGGCGCCGCTGTGGCGGCTGCAGGCAGGCTCACCAGCAGCAGTATCGCCAGCCAGGGCCGGGTGGTACGGTTTCGTCTCATGGTTCCTGGTCTCCGGCGCAGCGCAGCCCATCCAGGCGCAGTATGATTTCCTCGCCGGTGCGATCCGTGCCGGTGGCGAAGCGCGCGATCAGGCGCAAGGGTTTCCCGGTGCGTTCCAGGGTGATGTTGCCGCCCTCGCGTTCTCCGGGGTGGAAATCCAGCCGTTCCGGCAGCAGGGTCCAGCGAAAGGTCGAGCGGCTGGGCAGCGGGGCCTGCATCGTCTCCCATTGCGCCTGCCACCAGTCGCGCGAGCGGCGGGCGATGGCCGTACCGTCGGCGGTAACGAAACGCCAGCGCTCCAGTTCATGCCACAGGATGTCTTCTGTCTTGTTCTGCAGCAGCACCGTGACGAAACAGTAACGGCGGGTGAGATCGATCATGGCATCGGGAAAGCCCCGTCCTTCATAGAAGGCGGCCATCTGCTGCGGCGTGCGCGGAACCAGAATGACATTGAGTCTGCTGTCATCGTGCTCCACACGGCCGGGCAGCTGCGCCAGCGGCCCGTCCTGGGCGCCGGCGGGCAGGGTGCCAAGCAGCAGCAGCAGCGGGAACACGAAACATGGGCAGCGCGTCATCATGGTATCTGTTGCATGGATTGCCTGAGGGGATCAGGATACACGATCTCCCCGGGGCGGGGACAGGGAGCGTTGCAGGTCCTGCGCTGCTGCGCAGTCGGAGCCGCACAGGTTTGCCACGGCAGTGTCGAAATCGGTGGTGTTTTCTGCAACAATCCGATCCTTGTTTTCCACCATCCGAGGTTGAATCCATGAAAGCACGCGCTGCGGTCGCCTGGGCACCCAGACAGCCCCTGTCCATCGAGGAAATCGACGTCGAAGGGCCGAAGGAGGGGGAGGTCCTGCTCAAGGTGGTGGCCTCCGGGGTCTGTCACACCGATGCCTTCACCCTGTCGGGCGAGGATCCGGAGGGCGCCTTTCCCTGCGTGCTCGGCCACGAGGGCGGCTGCGAAGTGGTTGAATGCGGCCCGGGCGTGAAGGGGCTCAAGCCCGGTGATCACGTCATACCGCTGTATATCCCTGAATGCGGGGAGTGCGAGTACTGCCGTTCGACCAAGACCAATCTGTGCCAGTCCATCGCCGCCACCGTCTGGACCGGCTACATGCCCGACCGCACCCGGCGCTTCTCGCATCAGGGCAAGCCGATCTATCACTATATGGGCTGCTCCACCTTCTCGGAATATACCGTGGTGCCGGAGATCGCGCTGGCCAAGGTCAATCCCGCCGCGCCGCTGGACAAGGTATGCCTGCTCGGCTGCGGCATCACCACCGGCATCGGCGCCGTGCGCAATACCGCGCAGGTCGAGCCGGGTTCCAGCGTGGCCGTGTTCGGCCTCGGTGGCATCGGCCTGTCGGTGATCCAGGGTGCGGTGATGGCCCAGGCCGACCGCATCATCGCCGTCGACGTCAACCCGGACAAGTTCGAGATGGCCCGCGCCCTGGGGGCCACGGACTGCGTCAACCCGGCCGATCTGGGCACCACCGTCACCGAGGCGATCGTGGAGATGACGGGCGGCGGGGTGGACTATTCCTTCGAGTGCATCGGCAATGTCGAGGTGATGCGCGAGGCCCTGGAGTGCTGTCACATGGGCTGGGGCGTGTCCACCATCATCGGCGTGGCCGGCGCCGGCCAGGAGATTCATACCCGGCCGTTTCAGCTGGTTACGGGCCGGACCTGGAAGGGATCGGCCTTCGGTGGAGTCAAGGGCCGCAGCCAGCTGCCGGACTATGTCGAGCAGTATCTGAACGGCCGGATCGAAATCGATCGCCTGGTCACCCACACCCTGCCGCTGGAGGAGATCAACACTGCGTTTGATCTGATGCACGCCGGCAAGAGCATCCGCTCGGTCATCATCTTCTGAGGGGTGTCCATGGAACGCATCGAACGCGTAAAGGAGGCGGGCGGCTGGCTGGAACGCTATCGCCACGACTCCACCAGCTGCAACTGCCCGATGACCTTCTCGGTCTACCTGCCGCCGCAGGCACAGCAGGGCCCGGTGCCCAGTCTGTACTGGCTGTCGGGCCTGACCTGCACCGACGACAACTTCCGGGTCAAGGCCGGCGCCCAGCGCTATGCTGCCGAGCTGGGCCTCGCCCTGGTGATCCCGGACACCAGCCCGCGTGGCGAGGAGGTGCCCGACGCGCCGGAGCGCTACGACCTGGGGCAGGGCGCGGGCTTCTACGTCGACGCCACCCGCGCACCCTGGTCGCACCACTATCAGATGTACCGCTATGTCACCCGCGAGCTGCCGGCCCTGGTCGAGGGCGCGCTGCCGCTGGTGCCGGGGCTGCGCAGCATCAGCGGCCACTCCATGGGCGGGCACGGGGCCCTGGTCTGCGCCCTGCGCGAGCCCGGCCTCTACCGCTCCGTCTCCGCCTTCGCCCCCATCTGCCACCCGGTGCGCTGCGGCTGGGGCGAGGGCTGCTTCAGTGCCTACCTGGGCGAGGACCGCCGGGCCTGGGAGGCCTATGACGCCACCTGCCTGGTCCGGGCCGGGGCCGAGCCGATCGAGCTGCTGATCGATCAGGGTACGGCCGATGAGTTCCTGGCCGAGCAGCTGCTGCCCGAGGCGCTGGAGCAGGCCTGTGCCGAGCGGGATTTCCCGCTCAGGCTGCGGCGCCAGCCGGACTATGACCACAGCTACCATTTCATCGCCAGCTTCATCGGCGAGCACCTCGCCTACCACGCCCGCGCCCTGGGCCGCTGAGGCCGTGCCGTAGCCGGGACTGCCCCTGATTAAAGATGCAGCCGCCGCAACTCCGGATCGGTGCTGCTGCGCTCCCAGACTTCGTCGAATTCACTGCGCAGGCGACGGACTTCCAGCGGGGCCTTGAAGCTGACCCGGCCCTCGAAGCGGGTGGCGAGTTTCCTTTCCAGTAATCCGTAATCATCCACCAGCAGGAAGGTGTCGCTGCGCTCGCGGTAGTCCTCGTGAGTGCGGCGGATCTCGGCGTAGCTGCTGAGGCGACGACAGAGTTCGATCAGCCGGTTGCCGCCCTTCACCGCCGGTTCCACGTCATGGGTGAGGATGCGGATGCGGCAGTTGCGGTGACGCAGGGCGAACCGCGTCATGGCCTCGACCACGGGGCTGCGGTCGTAGAGCGGGGGATCGAGGTCGCTGGTGAATATCTCGATGCGGCGATGGGCCAGCGGGAGCAGGGCGTCCACGGCCAGGCGGTTGTCATCGCGGGTTTTCAGGGCAAATTCGCCCCCGGTCCGGCCGAGTTCGGGGTTCAGACTGGTATGGATGTCGGCGAAATCGGTCATGGCATTGCTCTTATTCGACGTCGCGGGTCGGGAAGGTTTCGCAGAAACGGGACATGCTGATGTGCGGGATGCCGGCCTCCTGGAACGGCTCGCCGGTGGCGATGAAGCCGTGCTGGTGATAGAAGCTGGCGGCGCTTTCCTGGGCATGGACATAGACCTCGTCCAGTTTGTGCTCGCCAGCCAGTTCGATCAGGCTCAGCAGCAGGGCGCTGCCCACGCCCTGGTTGCGGTATTCGGGCAGCACGGCCATGCGACCGATCCTGCCGTCGGCGCTCATGCGCGCGGTGGCGATGGGGCGGCCGTCGATGGCGTAGGCAAGGTAGTGGACGCAGTCGGTGTCGCTGCCGTCGAATTCCAGCGTCGCGTCGATGCCCTGTTCGTCGACGAACACCGCGGTGCGGATGGCGCGGATGGCGCTGGCGTCGGTTTCCCAGTCGGCGCGGGCGATCAGGAAGCCGGTTTCGTGGGCGGCGTCGTCGGTCATGAGGGTATGGTGCCGGAATCGCGGGTGTTTGGGAATGTTCGCGACCCTCACCCCGGCCCCTCTCCCTCAGGAGGGAGAGGGGAGGATGCAGGTCAGGACTTGATGCGTCTGGCCTGGTCGGCGGCGTTGCCGAGGTAGGTGGAGGGGGTGAGCGCCTTCAGGCGCTCCTTCGCTTCGGCGGGGATGTCGAGGGTATCGATGAAGTTCTGCATGGACTCGGCATCGATGCCCTTGCCGCGGGTGAGTTCCTTGAGTTTTTCGTAGGGCTTCTCGATGCCGTAGCGGCGCATGACGGTCTGCACGGCCTCGGCCAGCACCTCCCAGGTGGCGTCCAGGTCCTCGGCCAGGCGGGTCGGGTTGGCTTCCAGCTTGCCGATGCCGCGGCCGAGCGAGTCGAAGGCGATGACGGTGTGGGCAGATGCCCACGCCCAGGTTGCGCAGCACGGTGGAGTCGCTCAGGTCGCGCTGCCAGCGCGAGATGGGCAGCTTGGCGGCCAGGTGGTCGAAGATGGCGTTGGCGATCCCCAGGTTGCCTTCGGCGTTCTCGAAGTCGATGGGATTGACCTTGTGCGGCATGGTGGAGGAGCCCACCTCGCCGGCGACCGTCTTCTGCTTGAAGTAGCCCAGCGAGATGTAGCCCCAGACGTCGCGGGCGAAGTCGATCAGGATGGTGTTGATCCGCCCCAGCACGTCGAACAGCTCGGCGATGTAGTCGTGCGGTTCGATCTGGATGGTGTAGGGATTCCAGTCCAGGCCCAGCCTGCTGGTGATGAAATCCTCGGCGAAGGCCGGCCAGTCGACCTCAGGGTAGGTGATGAGGTGGGCGTTGTAGTTACCCACCGCGCCGTTGATTTTGCCCAGCATGGGCACGGCGGTGAGCTGACCGCGCTGGCGCTGCAGGCGATGGACCACGTTGGCCATCTCCTTGCCCAGGGTGGTGGGGGAGGCGGGCTGGCCGTGGGTGCGCGACAGCATCGGTACCTCGGCATGCGTTTCGGCCAGGCGGGCGATGGCGTCGATGACGCCATCCAGCTGCGGTAGCAGCACCTGGGCCCGGCCCTCGCGCAGCATCAGGGCGTAGGCCAGGTTGTTGATGTCCTCGGAGGTGCAGGCGAAGTGGATGAACTCGCTGACCGCCTCCAGCTCCTGATTGCCGGCGATCTTCTCCTTGAGAAAATACTCCACCGCCTTGACGTCGTGGTTGGTGGTGCGCTCGATGTTCTTGACCCGCTGCGCGTCCTCTTCGTTGAAGTTGTCCACGATGGCGTTGAGCACATTGTTGGCGTGCTCGCCGAAGGTCGGCACTTCTTTGATCTCCGGATTTTCCGCCAGCGCCTGCAGCCAGCGCACCTCGACCAGCACCCGGTGTTTGATCAGGCCGTATTCGCTGAAGATGGGGCGCAGGTCCTCGGTCCTGCGGCCGTAGCGGCCGTCGATGGGGGAGACTGCGGTGAGGGATGTCAGGTCCATGGTTGTTTACCTATTGAAGCTATTCGACGCGGAGGCGCGGAGAACGCAAAGAACCCTGGAATGTGATAAACACCTTAATCATTCCCGTCATCCCGGCGCAGGCCGGGATCCAGAAACCGCCGCGGGTACTGGATTCCGGCCTGCGCCGGAATGACGTACCAGGTGAGTCAGGCTGTTTCTATGCTTTGCGACCTCTGCGCCTCCACGCCTCTGCGTTAAAAGGTTTTTCGTCACGCCGCCAGCTGGCGCAGCACATAGTGCAGGATGCCGCCGTGGCGGTAGTACTCGACCTCCTGCGGGGTGTCGATGCGCACCCGGGCGGTGAAGGTCTTCTCCGTGCCGTCCTCGGCCGTGGCACGGACAGTGACCGATTTGGCCGAGCCGCCTTCCAGGCCCTCGATGCTGTAGCTTTCGTGGCCGGTCAGGCCGAGCGTGGGAACATTCTCACCCTCGTTGAACTGCAGCGGCAGCACGCCCATGCACACCAGGTTGGTGCGGTGGATGCGCTCATAGCTCTCGGCAATGACGGCGCGAACGCCCAGCAGGCTGGGGCCCTTGGCGGCCCAGTCGCGCGAGGAGCCGGAGCCGTACTCCTTGCCGGCGAGGATGATGGTGGGCGTGGCCTCGGCCTGGTACTTCATCGCCGCATCGTAGATCGACATCTGCTGTTCGCTGGGCACATGGATGGTCACGCCGCCCTCGGTGCCGGGGGCGAGCAGGTTGCGCAGGCGGATGTTGGCGAAGGTGCCGCGCATCATCACCTCGTGGTTGCCGCGGCGCGAGCCCAGGGAGTTGAAATCGGCCTGCTGCACGCCGTGTTCCAGCAGGAATTTGCCGGCCGGGGTGTCGGGTTTGATCGCACCGGCGGGCGAGATGTGGTCGGTGGTGACCGAGTCGCCCAGCAGGGCCAGTACCCGGGCGTTCCGGATGTCCTTCACCTGGGCGGGTTCCCGGCTCATGCCCTCGAAGTAGGGCGGCTTCTGGATGTAGGTGGAATCGTCGTCCCAGCCGAACAGCTGCCCCTCGGGGGAGTCCAGCCCGGCCCAGCGGGCCTCGCCCTTGTAGATGTCGTCGTAGACCTGGGTGAACTCGGCGCGGTTCACGCTGCTGGCGACGATGTCACTGATCTCCTTCTGGGTCGGCCATATATCCTTCAATGTGACCGGGTTGCCGTCCCTGTCGGTGGCGATGGGGTCGTTGAACAGATCGATGTCCATGGTGCCGGCGATGGCGTAGGCGACCACCAGCGGTGGCGAGGCCAGGTAGTTCATGCGCACCTCGGCATGCACCCGGCCTTCGAAGTTACGGTTGCCGGACAGTACCGAGCACACCGACAGATCACCCTCGGCGATGGCCTTGGAGACCGGCTCGGGCAGCGGGCCGGAGTTGCCGATGCAGGTCGCGCAGCCGTAGCCGATGACGTGGAAGCCCATGGCTTCGAGATCATCCATCAGGCCGGCCTGGTTGAGATACTCGGTGACCACCTGCGAGCCGGGGGCGAGCGAGGTCTTCACCCAGGGCTTGACCGTGATGCCGCGCTCCAGCGCCTTCTTGGCCACCAGGCCGGCGCCCAGCATGACCGAGGGGTTGGAGGTGTTGGTGCAGGAGGTGATGGAGGCGATCACCACCGAGCCGTCGTTGAGCTCGAATTCCCGGCCGTTGATGGTGCCCCTGGCCGGTTTGCTGCTGAGATTGCGTTCCTCCTTGAGCTGGTTCAGATCATGCTCGAACCTGGCCTTGGCCTCGGTCAGGGCGATACGGTCCTGCGGGCGTTTGGGCCCGGCAATGCTCGGCACCACCGTGGTCATGTCCAGTTCCAGCGTGGAGCTGTATTCGGCGTCCGGTGTGTCCACGGTGTGGAACATCCCCTGTTCCTTCGCATAGGTCTCGACCAGGGCGACCTGCTCGTCGTCGCGGCCGGTCAGGCGCAGGTATTTGAGGGTTTCCTCGTCGATGGGAAAGATACCGCAGGTCGCCCCGTACTCGGGCGCCATGTTGGCGATGGTGGCACGGTCGGCCAGGGACAGGTGTTCAAGGCCGTCGCCGTAGAACTCGACGAATTTGCCCACCACGCCATGGCGGCGCAGCATCTCGACCACGGTCAGTACCAGATCGGTGGCGGTCGCGCCCTCGGGCAGGGCGCCGGTGAGTCTGAAGCCCACCACCTGCGGGATGAGCATGGACACCGGCTGGCCCAGCATGGCGGCCTCGGCCTCGATGCCGCCCACGCCCCAGCCCAGCACGCCCAGGCCGTTGACCATGGTGGTGTGGGAATCGGTACCGACCAGGGTGTCGGGGTAGGCCTGCAGCGTTCCGTCGTTGTCCTTGGCGAAGACCACGCGGGCGAGATATTCGATGTTCACCTGGTGCACGATGCCGGTGTCGGGCGGGACCACCTTGAAGTTGGAGAAGGCCTTCTGGCCCCACTTGAGGAAGCTGTAGCGCTCGCGGTTGCGCTGGTACTCCAGCTTCGCGTTGATGTCCATGGCGTCCTTGTTGCCGAAGGCATCGATCTGTACTGAGTGGTCGATGACCAGCTCCGCCGGCTGCAGCGGATTGATTTTATCCGGGTCGCCGCCCAGGGCCTGCATGGCGTCGCGCATGGCGGCCAGGTCCACCACGGCGGGCACGCCGGTGAAGTCCTGCATCAGCACCCGCGCCGGGCGGTAGGCGATCTCGCGGTCGGGCTCGGCCTGCGGGCTCCACTGCGCCAACGCCTCGATGTCGGCGGCGCTGACGGTCCTGTTGTCCTCGTAGCGCAGCAGGTTCTCCAGCAGGATCTTCAGGGAGAAGGGCAGGCGGGAGACGGAGAAGCGGTCCTCGAGGGCATCCAGCCGGTAGATCTCGAAGGTCCTGTCGCCGACGGTGAGGGAGGCGCGGGCGCCGAAGCTGTTAGCCATGCTGACTCCTGTCTGGTTCTGATTCGGGGGCCTGGCCGGGGCGTGGAACGGCATCCCGGCAAGCGCGCCATTATGTCGGATTTGCCGCCGGCTGAGTAGCCCGGAAATGGAAGCCAAAACAATGAGATGCCTGTCAGGGCCCGGGAAATATCAGATAAATTATGTTTAAAAACAAATAATAAATAAATATATCTAATGTAAATTCACGTAAAATGTGGAACGGTTCCCGGATCTGCCCCCCTTGCCGGCCGCTACCTGGAGGCGGTGGTTCTGCCCTGAGCCGTGGCTTCAGCCGGCCGGCTCGCCGACCGTTTCCAGCAGCGACTGTGCCGCACCCAGCAGCGCCCTGCGTTTGAACAGCAGCTGCCAGCGCCGCCCGCCGGACTGTTCCCACAATACCGCCGAGCGAATGCCGGCCAGCAGCAGGGTGCGGATCCAGTTCTGGTTGTCGGGCGTGCCAAGGACGGCGGGCTCGCCCTGCACCATGATGCGCGGCGTGAGGGTGCTCACGGTCTGTTGATACAGGTCCGCCAGGGCGGCGATGACATTCTCGTGAGTGGGGGAGAAGTATTCCGCCTGATGCCGGGCCTGACTGATGCCGTCGGTGAGGATCTGAATCAGGTCCCGCCGGCGCTGAAGCTTGCGTGCCAGGTGCAGCAGGGCGATGACATAGCGGGTGACTTCCAGTTCCGGTGCCGGGCCGCGGCCGCCGCCGAGACGCTGGATCAGGGCCTCAAGCCCGCGCCTGACCGGCGCCACGCCGCCATAGACCTCGGCGGTGCTGTCCGGCTCCGTGACCAGCAGGCTGTGTATCAGGGTTTCGCGTTCGGCGCTGTCGGCGCGGCCGGTGTGGGCGTATTCCCTGACCAGCAGGGCGGCCTGAAACAGCCCACCCAGGGCCAGGCTGCGATCGGCAAGGGATTGGCTCATAACATCTGCTGGTGATTGACCGGCGCTGAGTATGCGGATGGTGGTACGTGATGATCAGGGAGTAATACTAATACACGAGAGACGGCTTGTGCACGAATATCACAGGAATTGAGCGACAACATCGACTGCCGATTACAGCCTGTCTTCAATCGTCCCGCCCCCGAGGCAGACTTCGCCCTGGTAGAAGACCACCGCCTGGCCCGGTGTGATGGCGCGCTGGGGTGTGTCGAATCCGACCTGCCATCTGCTTCCATCGAGCGGTTCGAGCACGCAGGGCTGGTCGCTCTGGCGGTAGCGGATCCTGGCGCTGCAGGTCAGCGGCTGTGCCGGCGGCTCGCCCTGGATCCAGTGCAGGCGGGTCAGCGTAAGCCCCCGGTGCAGCAGGAGCGGATGCCCGCTGCCCTGGACCACGATCAGGCGGTTGTGTTCCAGATCCTTGTCGGCGACATACCAGGGTTCGCCACTGGCATCGGCGCGGCCACCGATGCCCAGGCCCTGGCGCTGGCCGATGGTGTGGTACATCAGTCCCTGGTGCTCGCCGAGCACGCGGCCGTCGGGATCCACGATCTCGCCCGGCCGCGCCGGCAGGTACTGTTTGAGAAAGGCGTTGAAGCGGCGTTCGCCGATGAAGCAGATACCGGTGCTGTCCTTCTTGGCGTGATTGGTGAAGCCGGCCTCCCGGGCGCGCTCCCGCACCCGGGTCTTTTCCAGGCCGCCGAGCGGGAACAGGCTGCGGCTGAGCTGGGACTGTGACAGCAGATACAGGAAATAGGACTGGTCCTTGTTCGGATCCAGGCCCTTGAGCAGCCGCACCCCGTCCGGTGCATGCGCGATGCGGGCGTAGTGTCCGGTGGCAATGGCATCGGCGCCCAGTGACAGGGCATGATCGAGAAAGGCGCGGAACTTGATCTCCCGGTTGCACAGCACGTCCGGGTTGGGCGTACGCCCGGCACGGTATTCGGCCAGAAAGTATTCGAACACCCGGTCCCAGTATTCGGCAGAGAAGTTCACTTTGTGCAATGTTATGCCAATACGTGCGGCCACCGCCTCGGCATCGGCCAGATCCTCGGCCGCCGGGCAGTAACCGTCGGCGTCATCCTCGTCCCAGTTCTTCATGAACAGGCCTTCGACCTGATACCCCTGTTCCAGCAGCTGCAGGGCGGCGACGGCGGAATCCACGCCCCCGGACAGGCCGACCATGACGCGGGTGACTGCAGGCTGTTTCATTCCGGGGGATCCAGCAGGCTGCGCAGAAGGGACAGGGGATAGCGCTGTCCGGCCAGGTAATCATTCACGCATTCCATCACCAGCGGACTGCGCCACTCCTCGCGGCGGGTGCGGATGTGGTCGGGACTGAGCCAGACAGTGGCATCGATTTCGGGATCCGGCTGCAGATCGGGGTCGGCTTCCCCGGCATAACCGGTGAAGGTGGCCCGCAGAAAGGTGGTGCGATCGGGGCCGGCGCGCCAGAGATAGACGCCCACCAGTGCCTCCGGCGTGAAGGCGCGGGTGGTTTCTTCGCGTACCTCGCGGATTACCGCATCAACCAGGGATTCGCCCGGCTCCAGGTGACCGGCGGGCTGGTTGAGCCGGCGCCGTCCCTCGATGATCTCTTCCACGCAGAGGAAATAGCCGCTGTTTTCGATGATCGCGGCGACAGTGACATGCGGTTTCCAGGTCATGAATTCGATGCGGCTCCAAAGGGTCTGCCGGCAGGTCCGACCTGCCGGGAATGCATTAATGTTAATAGATTAGTGGATACTAATAAAATTTTTGTATCAGATGCTTGCGAAGGCTGATTTTTACTGGCGTCGATTTTTTGTCTTTTTTGCTTGACATCAAAACCTGCTCAATGGATTACTATTGTCCATCACCGCCGGGATTTGGGCCAGGGAGTCGCCCGCACGGCGGGAAGATAAAAGTCGAGTCGGGCCGAGTCCTGATATTTCTAGAATAAACATGTACTGGAGGAGTTGCACATGATCAACGCAATCAAAAAAATGTGTCTCGCAGGTGCGGTGTTCGCCTTCACGGCGAGTGGGGCGGTTTCGGCCGAGGCCCTCAAGCCATTCAGCCTGGCTTACACCACGTCCGGTGAAATCAACGCCATCGCCGATGAAGTCAAGTCCAAGGTGACATCAGCCGGCTTCGAAATCGTCGGTTCCTATACCCCTTACGAGGGTGCCCTCATTCTGGCCATCACCAACGATGAGCTCAAGCAGGCCGCGGCCAGCTCCGAGTTCGGCGGTTATGCCGCCGGTCAGCGCGTGACCCTGACCCAGGTGGGTGACGAGGTCCAGGTCTCCTACACCAACCCCGAGTACTTCGGCAATGCCTACCGTCTGGAAAATGAATCCAGCATGACCAGCGCCGCAAACAAGCTGAAGGAAGCGCTGGGCAAGGAAACCGAGTTCGGTACCGGCGACAAGCAGCTCAGCTCCAAGGATCTGCGCAAGTATCATTACATGTTCGGCATGGAATACTTCGACGATCCTTCCGAGCTGGCCGAGTACGACAGCCACGAAGAGGCCGTCAAGGCTGTTGAGGAGGGCCTGGCCAACGCTCGCGGTGGCGCCACCAAGGTCTATCGCATTGACATCCCGGGCAAGGAAGAGACCGTCTTCGGTGTGGGCCTGAGCGAAGGCTGCTCCGGTGACGAGTACATCATGAGCCGAGTGGACAAGGACGAGCTGCGTTCCACCGGCCATCTGCCCTATGAGATCCTGGTCTCCGGCGGTGATGTCTATGCCCTGTATGCCCGCTTCCGCATCGCCATCAGCTGGCCGCATCTGCCGATGATCGCCAGCGAGACCGGCGCCACCTTCTTCAACATCATGTGTGCGCCGAACGCTATCGAGGAGGCCCTGATCGAGGCCGCCGGCGGCGAAATCTGAAGCAGCAATAGCAACATCCTCTGCACAACCCTGTGCAGACATCGACCCCCGCCCTTGTGCGGGGGTTTTTGTTTGGTCATACCGTCATTGCGAGCGAAGCAGTCAGGGCCTGTTGAGTCAATGCCCGGAAGCCCATGCTAAACTGACGCTGTTTCAATGTGCGGCAGGAGTGCAGCAGCATGGCGTATCAGAAGATCGAGGTCCCCGCCGAAGGTGAACGCATCCGGGTCAATGCGGATAGCTCACTCACGGTTCCCGATCATCCCGTCATTCCCTTTATCGAGGGCGACGGCATCGGTGTGGATATCACGCCGGTCATGCGTCGGGTGGTGGATGCGGCGGTGGCCAGGGCCTATGGCGGCAACCGGCGGCTGGTCTGGATGGAAATCTTTGCCGGGGAGAAGTCCAACCTCGTCTATGGTGAGAACACCTGGCTGCCGGCGGAGACGGTTGAGGTCATCCGCGATTACGGCCTTGCCATCAAGGGGCCGCTGACCACTCCGGTCGGCGGTGGTATCCGCTCCATCAATGTCGCGCTGCGCCAGCAGCTCGATCTGTATGTCTGCCTGCGCCCCGTACGCTATTACCCGGGTACCCCAAGCCCGGTACGGCATCCGGAAAAGAGTGACATGGTGATCTTCCGGGAAAATTCCGAAGATATCTATACCGGCATCGAATGGGAGGAAGGCAGTCCGGAGGTGAAGAAGCTGCTGGATTTCCTGCAGAGTGAACTGGGCGTGACCCAGATCCGTTTTCCGGACAGCTCGGGCATCGGTATCAAGCCGGTCTCCCGCGACGGCACCGAGCGCCTGGTGCGCAAGGCCATCCAGTATGCCGTCGACCAGGACCGGGGCAAGGTGACCCTGGTACACAAGGGCAACATCATGAAGTTCACCGAGGGCGCCTTCAGGGACTGGGGTTACGCGCTGGCCCGGCGGGAGTTCGGTGCGGTGGAAAAGGACGGCGGGCCCTGGCTGAGCTTTATCAATCCGGTGACGGGCCGGGAGATCATCATCAACGACGTCATCGCCGACGCCTTCCTGCAGCAGTTGCTGCTGCAACCCGAACAGTGTGATGTGATCGCCACGCTGAACCTGAACGGAGACTACATATCCGATGCCGCCGCGGCTCAGGTCGGCGGCATCGGTATCGCGCCCGGCGCCAATCTGTCAGACACCGTGGCCCTGTTCGAGGCCACGCACGGCACCGCGCCCGATATCGCCGGGCAGGATCGGGCTAATCCCAGTTCGCTGATTCTGTCGGCGGAAATGATGCTGCGCCATATGGGCTGGCAGGAGGCGGCTGAATGCGTTGTCAGTGCGCTTGCCGGCGCCATCGCCGCGGGCACGGTCACCTGCGATCTGGCCGGCACAATGGAAGGGGCGACGGAACTGGGTTGCAGCGCCTTCGGCGATGCGATGATCGCCCGCATGTAACGTATTCAGGGCGCGCGGCCCGGACCTGCCGGGCCGGGCGCTGCCACTTAGGGCCTGTTAACACTAATCCCATCGTCTCTGTTGTGCCAGAAACAGCGCCAATCGATACCCATAGGGCATAAAGGCGCGAGGAGCGCAGTTTGGTGATTCCAAATAAGCGAGAGCCTGCCCCGCGAGCGCAGCGAGTGTTGTGGGTACGAGCAACGCTGAGTGGCGCTGTTTCAGGCACAACCCGTCGGGCTGGGGCTGATGTTCCGCCCAGCGGCGTTATCATTCGCTCATGTAGAATAACTACACTTCGCTCATTCTGCCTTGCTGGACGAAAAATCAGCCCCAGCAGAGGCGATTGGATTAGTGTTAACAGGCCCTAGTTGACCGAGGGGTCGATGCGGGTTGCCAGCAGTCCCTTCGGGCCTTCCTTGTATTCGTATTCCACCTTCTGCCCTTCCTTGAGGGTTCGATAACCTTCCGCCTCAATTACGGTGAAATGGGCGAACACATCCTCACCGCCGCCTTCGGGTTCAATAAAGCCATAACCTTTGGCGTTGCTGAACCATTTCACTGTACCGATTGCCATACGTGCCTACCTCGTTTACCGCTGCGGTTCAGACGACCGCTTATTGCTGTTGGTGGTTTCACCTCTCCACCTCCGGCGCGCCACGGGCGGTGACCGGAGACTCCTCCTGTCGCATCGATTGATCCGACACAACCCACTTTATACACTTGACTAAAATAGTCAAGTATTCGCCGCATGGGGTTGGATCGCTTAGGGGTCGTGCACGCGGGCGGGGCGTGAAATGTGAATTCAAGTACTTAACAAAGGGTTTAAATCCGCTGCCCGATCCCTATATATTGATGACTGTGATGCAGCGACAGGACCGATGGATTTCGCGTAAGATCATCGCCATGAGTCAGGAACCGAAGCAACCGAACCAGGATGACGGGCTCGCTGTCCAGGAGGACAAGCCCAAGGTTAAGAAACCGCCGCTGTACAAGGTCGTACTGCTGAACGACGACTACACGCCGATGGAGTTCGTGGTCGAGGTGCTGGAGACCTTCTTTGCCATGTCGCGTGAAAAGGCCACCCAGATCATGCTGCACGTGCATACGCGTGGGAAGGGAATCTGCGGGGTCTACACCCATGAGATTGCCGAGACCAAGGTGCATCAGGTCAACGATTTCTCCCGGCAACATCAACATCCGCTCCTGTGCACTCTCGAAGAGGCGTAGGGCGCGGAGCACGAGGTGCGATTATGCTGAGCAAGGAACTGGAATTCACCCTGAACCTGGCCTTCAAGGAGGCCCGGGAGAAACGGCATGAATTCATGACGGTCGAGCACCTGCTGCTCGCCTTGCTGGACAATCCCGCCGCCGCCGAGGTGCTGCGCGCCTGCGCCGCCGACACCGAAAAGCTCAAGCAGGAACTGGAAGGCTTCATCGAGGAGACCACCCCGCGCCTGCCCGAGCACGACAACCGCGAAACCCAGCCCACGCTGGGTTTCCAGCGGGTGCTGCAGCGGGCGGTGTTCCATGTCCAGTCCTCGGGCAGCAAGGAAGTCACCGGTGCCAATGTCCTGGTCGCCATCTTCAGTGAGCAGGAATCCCAGGCCGTGTACTTCCTCAACAAGCAGGATGTGACCCGGCTGGACGTGGTCAACTACATCTCCCACGGTATCTCCAAGGTCGGCGACCAGGAGGAACTGGGCGCCCAGGGCGGCGAGGAGGCCGAGACCGGCGGCGAGGCGGGCGGCAAGAGCAACCCCCTGGAGACCTTCGCCTCCAACCTCAACGATCTGGCCCGTCAGGGCAAGATCGATCCGCTGATCGGTCGTGCGGAGGAAATCGAGCGTACGGTGCAGATCCTGTGCCGGCGGCGCAAGAACAACCCTCTCTATGTCGGCGAGGCCGGCGTGGGTAAGACGGCGCTGGCCGAGGGGTTGGCGCGCATGATCGTTGACGACCAGGTGCCCGAGGTGCTCAGGGACAGTGTCATCTATGCGCTGGATCTGGGGGCGCTGGTGGCCGGCACCAAGTACCGCGGCGATTTCGAAAAGCGCCTCAAGGCCGTGCTCGCCCAGCTGCGCAGGGAGCCGGGTGCAGTTCTGTTCATCGACGAGATCCATACCATCATCGGCGCGGGCGCGGCCTCCGGCGGGGTGATGGATGCCTCCAACCTGATCAAGCCGATGCTGGCCAACGGCGAGCTCAAGTGCATCGGTTCGACCACCTACCAGGAATACCGCGGCATTTTCGAGAAGGACCGCGCCCTGGCCCGCCGTTTCCAGAAGATCGACGTGCGCGAGCCGACGGTCAACGAGACGGTACAGATACTCAAGGGCCTCAAGCAGGTGTTCGAGGAGCACCACAAGGTGAAGTATTCATCCAAGGCCCTGCATGCGGCCGCGGAGCTGTCGGATCGGTACATCACCGACCGCCATCTGCCGGACAAGGCCATCGACATCATCGACGAGGCCGGCGCCAACCAGCGCATGCAGCCGCCGTCGAAGCGCAAGAAGACCATCGGCATCAACGATATCGAGATGATCGTCTCCAAGATCGCGCGGATCCCGCCCAAGAGCGTGTCCACCACCGACAAGGACAAGCTCAGGAACCTGGCGCGCGACCTCAAGCTGGTCATCTTCGGCCAGGACGAGGCGGTGGAGTCGCTTGCCGCCTCGATCAAGATGGCGCGCTCCGGGCTGCGTGACGAAAGCAAACCTGTGGGCTCGTACCTGTTTGCCGGCCCCACCGGTGTGGGCAAGACCGAGGTCACCCGGCAGCTGGCGCTGCATCTGGGTATCGAGCTGATCCGTTTCGACATGTCCGAGTACATGGAGCGCCACACGGTTTCTCGTCTGATCGGCGCGCCGCCGGGCTATGTCGGCTTCGACCAGGGCGGGCTGCTCACCGACGAGGTGCTCAAGCATCCGCACTCGGTGGTCCTGCTCGACGAGATCGAGAAGGCCCATCCGGAGGTGTTCAACCTGCTGCTTCAGGTGATGGACCACGGCACGCTCACCGACAACAACGGCCGCAAGGTGGACTTCCGCAATGTGATCATTGTCATGACCACCAATGCCGGCGCGCAGGACATGGACCGGCGCTCCATCGGTTTCACCAAGCAGGATCACAGCAGCGACGGCATTGGAGGCGATCAAGCGCATCTTCACGCCGGAGTTCCGCAACCGCCTGGACGGTATCATCCAGTTCCAGTCGCTGGCCCGACCATGGTGGCGCAGGTGGTCAACAAGTTCATCTTCGAGCTGGAGGCGCAGTTGCAGGACAAGGGTGTGTCGCTGCACGTCGACGACGAGGCGCGGCTGTGGCTGGCCGAGAAGGGCTATGATCCCAAGATGGGTGCCCGGCCGATGGCGCGGGTGGTGCAGGAGCACATCAAGAAGCCGCTGGCCGAGGAGCTGCTGTTCGGCCGCCTGGTCAAGGGCGGCGAGGTGCATGTGCATCTCAGGGACGGCGAACTCGAGATCGAGATTCCGGAGGAGGAAGAGGCCTGAGGCCTGCGGCAATCCGGTACGCCAACAGCTGCCCGACCGTTCCGGTTGGGCAGTTTTCTTATGGGCTAGCGGAAAGCAGGAGAGCGACGGCCGCGGCCGTCGGGATCAGCGGGAACGGTAGACGATCCGGCCCTTGCTCAGATCGTAGGGGGTCAGCTGCACCGTGACCTTGTCGCCGGTCAGAATGCGGATGTAGTGCTTGCGCATCTTGCCCGAGATGTGGGCCGTGACGACGTGCCCGTTCTCGAGTTCGACGCGGAACATGGTGTTGGGCAGGGTCTCCAGCACCCGGCCTTCCATTTCGATGTGGTCTTCTTTGGCCATAAACATTCAATTCAGTGACTTGGCGAATGGCGCATTATAGCGGCTAAGTGCGCCACGGAAAACACGGATAATGATAAAAATGGCCACGGAATACACGGAAAGCACGGAAAAAAAACCAATAACATTGCCGAGGCGCCAGCACCCGACATGGGAAAACGGGCTTTGCAATCTTAATTGTCCGTGCTTTCCGTGTTTTCCGTGGCGCTTTTAAGGTTCTTCGGCCAGTTCCCGCCAGCGATCGCCCTGGTAGCCCTGGAGCGGCCGGAAGCGGCGTTTGTAGGCCATTTTCGGTGAGTTTTCAATCCAGTATCCCAGATACACCCAGTCCAGATGCAGGCGCTTCGCCAGCTCGATCTGCTGCAGGATGGCGTAATTACCCAGGCCACGGTCGCTGGCCTCGGGCGCGAAGAAGGTGTAGACCGCCGACAGGCCGTCGTCGACCAGGTCGGTGCAGGCCACCCCGAGCAGCTGTTCCTCCAGCCGCAGTTCCAGGAACAGGGTCTCGCTCCAGTGGCTGAGCAGGAACTGGCGGAATTGGGCCGGGGAGGGGTTGTCCATGCCGCCGCCGGGGTGACGGGCCGCCAGGTAGCGCTGGTAGAGGTCGAAATATTCCGGGGCGTAATGGCCCTTGAGCCAGTGCGCGGCCAGGTCCCGGTTGCGTCTCCAGCAACGGCGCTCGCGCCGGGACGGCTTGAAGCGCGCTGCCGGGATACGCACCGACACGCAGGCCTGGCAGCCCGGGCAGGCCGGGCGGTAGATGTGTTCACCGCTGCGGCGGAAACCGTGCCGGATCAGGTGGCTGTAGATCGGATTGTCCGCGGTCCCGGGTTCGACAAAGATGCTGACCGCGTCCCGCTCCGGCAGATAGCTGCATTCCTGCGGCGGGGTGACATAGAGCTGGATGTTGGTGGGACGATTCATGGAGTGAAAATTTCGCGCAGCGACACGGTTGCCCCCTCTCCCGCGAGCGGGAGCACCCTTTCGGGCATAAAAGGGTTGGGGGAGGGTGCGGTACGTTGCCGATGATGGCCGTTCGTATGCAGGTTAGGCATGCGGCTCGGGGCTGTCAAACCGCCAGGGCCCGCTCCGGTCGGGGAACCGCAGGGCGGCCTCGAGCTGCCGGATGAACTCGCGGCGCGGCACCTCGACCGCCCCCAGGCTGGCCAGGTGCAGGGTGTGGACCTGGCAGTCGATCAGGGCGAAATCCCAGGCCGCGAGCTGACGTACCAGGTGCACAAAGGCGACCTTGGAGGCGTCGCTGACCCGGCTGAACATGGATTCGCCGAAAAAGGCCCGGCCCAGGGCCACACCATAGAGGCCGCCGACCAGCCGGCCGTCCCGCCAGGTTTCGACCGAATGGGCCAGGCCCAGTTGATGCAGGCGTTCATAGGCCTGAC
This sequence comes from Thiohalobacter thiocyanaticus, assembly GCF_003932505.1. Lineage (GTDB taxonomy): Bacteria > Pseudomonadota > Gammaproteobacteria > Thiohalobacterales > Thiohalobacteraceae > Thiohalobacter > Thiohalobacter thiocyanaticus. The sequence goes on along the minus strand of NZ_QZMU01000002.1, from coordinate 73,517 downwards.
GGATCTCGACCGTGATCCAGGTGCCGGGTTCGTCCCGGCGCGGCTCGGCGCAGCCGCGGATCACGCCGGGGAAATCCGTGTCCAGACTGACCTGGAAGCGCTGCTGGCGCAGGGTCTTGCGCAGGCTGCGGGATACCTTCAGTTGCCAGGGGAACAGCAGGGTGCGCGGGTCCGGCGACCACCAGAGGATGGGCTGGCCCTCGCTGTACCAGGGGAAGATGCCGTGACGGTAGGCGTTGAGCAGGCGCTCGGGCTCCAGCCCGCCGCCGACGGCCAGCAGCCCGTCCGGCTCGCGCAGGGCCAGCTCCACTGGGGGGAAGGGGGCCTCCGGGTTGGCCGGATTGAGCCAGTAGGGGGCGGATTGGCGCCGGGTCATTGGGATTCAATCGATGGGCCGCACATGACTGGGCTGCGGCGGTAACCGGCCGGCTTTGTAGGGCAGATGTTCCTCGTGCAGGGTGTGGATATAGTCGCGCATGGCCCGTTGCTCCCGTGACAGGAAATCCGCGATGGCGTCCCGCAGCCTGGGTTCGGCGACCCAGTGGGCCGACCAGGTCGGGGTGGGCAGAAAGCCGCGGCTGACCTTGTGTTCGCCCTGCGCGCCGGGCTCGAACAGGGTCAGGCCTTCCCGGATGCAATAATCGATACCCTGATAGTAGCAGGTCTCGAAATGAAGGCTATGGTAGTCGGCCTCGCAGCCCCAGTGGCGACCGTAGAGCGCGGTCGGGCTGCGAAAGCACAGGGCCCCGGCCACCGGGCGGCCGTCGCATTCGGCAAAGACCAGGACCACCTGTTCACCCATGGTGGCGCCGAGCTCGCGAAAAAAGGGCAGGTTGAGGGTGGCGGTGCCCCATTTTTTGTCGAAGGTGGATTGATAGAAATGATGCATGGTCCGCCAGTCCGCATCACCGGCCTCGTGGCCGTGCACGATCCGGTGCTCGATGCCGGCCTCGACCACGCGGCGGCGTTCACGCCTGAGCTTCTTGCGCTTGTGGGCGCTGAAGCTGTCGAGGAAGTCGTCGAAGTCACGGTAGCCCGGCTGGGTCCAGTGATACTGGCAGCCCAGTCGCAGCAGAAAGCCGGCATCTTCCAGGCTGGCGGTGTCGGCCGTATCCGGAAACAGCCAGTGCAGCGAGGACAGGCCCTGCTCGCGGACCAGTTCGCCGGCGGCCTCGATCAGCGCCTGGCGGACGGCTTCGTGGCCAACCAGTTGTGGATCGACCAGCAGCCGCCGGCCGGTGGCGGGTGTGTAGGGTATGGCCACCACCGCCTTGGGGTACCAGGGGATGCCGGCGCGCTCGCTGGCGTCGGCCCAGGCCCAGTCGAAGACGAACTCGCCGTAGGAATTGGTCTTGAAATACAACGGCACGGCCCCGACCAGCCGGTGTTCGTCATCGAAGGCCAGCAGGTGGTGCGCCAGCCAGCCGAAGGTCTCGCCGACGCAGCCGTGATGTTCCAGCGCGGCGAGGAACTCGTGGCGCAGGAAAGGGTTGCCGTCCGGGTTGAGCCGGTTCCAGTCGGCGGCCGGGACGGTATCGATGCTGTCGGTTACCTGAATCTGCATTGGGCTGAGTGTACCCGGATAACGGGCGCAAAAAAGCCCACCAAAGGCGGGCTTTAATGTCCGGCAGCTACTTGTGACTGCGCGCCATCAACGCAGAGACGCAGAGGCGCAAAGAGTATATTAGTGTAAAGCAAAGAACCTCTGAGTTATTCGTCATGCCCGCGGAGGCGGGCATCCATGCCTCTAACCCATCTGGGTTCCCGCATTCGCGGGAATGACGGAAATAGTCGTAATCAGAAGCTTCTTAAGAAAACTCCGCGCCTCTGTGCCTCTGCGTTCTCTGCGTTGATGTCGCGGGGGAATAGCTATCCAGCGGTCAGTAATGACTGGCGCTCTGGTCCAGGTTGTCGAGGTACTTCTCGGCGTCCAGCGCGGCCATGCAGCCGGTGCCGGCGGAGGTGATGGCCTGGCGGTAGACATGATCCATTACATCGCCGGCGGCGAACACGCCTTCCACGCTGGTGGCAGTGGCGTTGCCCTCGGTGCCGCTTTTCACCTTGATATAGCCGTGTTCCATGTCCAGCTGGTCCTCGAACATATCGGTGTTGGGCTTGTGGCCGATGGCGATGAAGACACCGTGGACGTCGATCTCCCTGGTGGAGTCGTCCTGGGTGTTCTTCAGACGCATGCCGGTCACACCGGCGTCATCGCCCAGCACCTCGTCCAGCACGTGATTCCATTCGATGCTGACCTTGCCTTCCTTCTCCTTGGCGAACAGCCGATCCTGCAGGATCTTCTCGGCGCGCAGGGCGTCGCGGCGATGCACCAGGGTGACATGCGAGGCGATGTTGGCCAGGTACAGGGCTTCCTCCACGGCGGTGTTACCGCCGCCGATCACGGCCACTGCCTTGTCACGGTAGAAGAAGCCGTCGCAGGTGGCGCAGGCAGAGACGCCGCGGCCCTTGAAGGCCTCTTCCGAATCCAGACCCAGGTACATGGCCGAGGCACCGGTGGCGATGATGAGCGCATCGCAGGTGTAGCTGCCGGAATCACCCTGGAGCTGGAAGGGGCGCTGCTTGAGATCCACGTTGTTGATGTGGTCGAAGACGATCTCGGCATCGAAGCGCTCGGTGTGCTGGCGCATCTCTTCCATCAGCTGCGGCCCCTGCAGATCCGCTGCGCCGCCGGGCCAGTTCTCGACCTCGGTGGTGGTCATCAGCTGGCCGCCCTGTTCCAGCCCCGTGACCAGCACGGGATTGAGGTTGGCGCGCGCGGCATAGATGGCGGCGGTGTAACCGGCCGGGCCGGAACCGAGAATCAGCAGGCGACAGTGCTTGGATTCACTCATGTATAATAGCTCCACGTTGACTGGCAATGGCTAGAGACGAACGGCAGTTACCTCAGCCTCGCCATCCCCGTACCGGCCTGCGCCGGCAGGCTCCGGCGGGGATCCAGCATCTATTGGCTCTGCCAGGCACTGGATTCCCGCCTTCGCGGGAATGACGGATAGACTGAAAGCCGGCTTATGTAAGCGCCATTCGAGCCAGAGACCGGAAATTCTCGCCGTATGCACGACGGCGCAGTTATGTTACGGGCTTTGCTCAGGGCGGTAAAGGAGAGGGCATGCGCATCGGGATACCGAAGGAGATCAAGACGCTCGAAGGTCGGGTGGGCCTGATCCCGGCGGCCTGCACCGATCTGGTCAGGGCCGGCCACGCAGTGGCGGTCGAGACCGGCGCCGGCCTGCAATCCGGCTATACGGATGACGAATACCGCGCCGCGGGCGTGGAAGTACTGCCGGATGCGGGTGCCGTCTATGCCCACGGCGAGCTGATCATCAAGGTCAAGGAGCCGGTGGAAGGGGATCTCGAGCACCTGCGTGCGGAGCATCTGCTGTTCTGCTATCTGCACCTGGCCGCCGAAGTGGAACTGGCCCGGCGGCTGCAGGCCATCGGTTTGACCGCCATCGGTTTCGAGACCGTGACCCACGCCGGAGGGCTGCCCCTGCTTGCCCCCATGAGCGACATTGCCGGGCGGCTGGCGGTCCAGATCGGCGCCACCCTGCTGCATACTCCCCAGGGCGGCAAGGGGTTGCTGCTGGGCGGGCTGCCGGCGGCGGAACGGGGCCGGGTGACCGTCATCGGCGGCGGTTTCGCCGGCGGCAATGCTGCGGCCTTTGCGGCCGCCATGGGTGCGGAAGTGACGGTGTTCGACAAGCAGCGCGAACGGCTGGAGGCCATGCGCGGACTCGGGCCCAATGTCACCGCCCTGTATCCCTACCAGGACGCGGTGGCCGAGGCAGTGGCGGCCTGCGATCTGCTGATCGGGGCGGTGCTCATTCCCGGTGCCCGCGCCCCGCACGTGGTGGCGGCGACGATGGTGGAACGGATGGCGTCCGGCGGCGCGGTGGTGGACATCTCCGTCGACCAGGGCGGCTGTATCGAGACCATCCACCCGACCGATTACAGCGCGCCGACCTATGACTGGAACGGCATTGTGCATTTCGGTGTCACCAACATGCCGGGCGCGGTGCCGCGTAGCGCCTCCCAGGCCCTGTCGGCGGCCGTGCTGCCCTATGCGTTGCAACTGGCCGGGGAACAGAACTGGACCACCGATTCCGGCCTGGCGGCGGGGATCAACATCCATGCCGGGGACGTGGTTCATCCGGCGGTCAAGGCGGCGCTTGGCGGCAAGCATTGATTTGTCAGGACATGAAAATTTCTGAAAACCGCATTTACACAACGGTCGAAAGGGCGGAAACAACTACGAAAGGCGCCGTCATTCCCGCGGAGGCGGGACAAAAGCGCGCAGGCGCGTTGAACGCCCAGAGGGCGGCCCGGAGGGTGAAGACGGATCCGGGCAAGCAAACTGCTTTGCTTGCCCCGTCTGAGCGCCGCAAGCTCTGCGAGCGGCAGGAACGAGCGTAGCGAGTAATCCAGTGACCGCTGCGGTGTCTGGATCCCGGCATTCGCCGGGATGACGGTGTCAGGTAGGTCAGCCGAAATTGTGCAATGGTTGATTCCGCTTGCAGGTGATTTCCTTTTAAGTCAATATAGTTAGCCGATAAACTTACAAAGATTTCTCGATCTTGGCACAGGCAAAACGCAAGAAACCGAATCCCGTTCCCCTGCGGCACCATGTCAGCCGCGGGGTACGCGAGGGCGCGCTCATCGTGCTGGCCGCGATCGCGCTCTATTTCCTGTTCGCCCTGCTGACCTACAGCCACGACGACCCGGGCTGGTCGCACAGTGGACCGCGCGGCGAGGTCGGCAACATGGGGGGCGCGGTCGGCGCCTGGTTCGCCGACGTCCTGCTGTACCTGATCGGGTATCTGGCCTACCTGTTTCCCGTGATGATTGCCTACAGTGGCTGGCTGATCTTCCGCGGCCGCGACGGCCGGGATGAGATCGACTACCGGGTACTGGGCATCCGCTGGGCCGGCTTTCTGCTCACCGTGGCGTCCGGCTGCGGGCTGGCCAGCCTGCATTTCGTTATCGCCCCCGGGCAGCTGCCGCTCAGCGCCGGCGGTATCCTGGGCGATTTCATCGGCGGCGGCCTGGCCGCCCCCTTCAGCTTCCTGGGCGCGACCCTGCTGCTGCTGGCCCTGTTCCTGGCCGGCGTGACCCTGTTCACCGGTCTGTCCTGGTTTTCCCTCATGGACCAGACCGGCCGGCTGGTGCTGCAGGGGCTGAGCCTGGCCCGGCAGAAGATACTCCGGGCGAAGGATTACCTGGAGAGCCGCAAGGCGCTGCGCCAGCGCGAAGAGGTGGTCCGGACCGAGAAGAAGAAGGTCGAGAAGCGTAAGCCGGTCAGGATCGAGCCCGTGATCAAGACGGTCGAGCCCAGCGAGCGCGAGGAGAAGGAGCGCCAGGTTCCCCTGTTCGAGCCGCCGCCCAATTCCGAGCTGCCGCCGCTGGCGCTGCTGGACGAGCCGCAGAAGAAGGTCGGCGGCTATTCCGAGGAGGCGCTGCAGGCCATGTCGCGGCTGGTGGAGATGAAGCTGGCCGACTTCGGCATCGAGGTCGAGGTGGTCGCGGTCAGCCCCGGGCCGGTCATCACCCGCTTCGAGCTGCAGCCCGGCACCGGGGTGAAGGTGAGCCAGATCACCAATCTGGCCAAGGACCTGGCCCGGGCCCTCTCAACCATCAGCGTGCGGGTGGTGGAGATCATCCCGGGCAAGTCGGTGGTGGGGCTGGAGATACCCAACGAGTACCGCGAGATCGTCACCCTGAGCGAGATCGTGAAATCCAGCGCCTACGATGATTCCAGTTCGCCGCTGACCCTGGCGCTGGGCAAGGACATCAGCGGCCAGCCCATCGTGGCCGATCTGGCGCGCATGCCGCACCTGTTGGTGGCGGGCACCACCGGCTCGGGCAAGTCGGTGGCCATCAATGCCATGATCCTGAGCATCCTGTACAAGACACTGCCGCAGGATGTGCGCCTGATCATGATCGATCCCAAGATGCTGGAGCTGTCCATCTACGAGGGCATTCCGCACCTGCTCACGCCGGTGGTGACCGACATGAAGGAGGCGCAGAACGCGCTGCGCTGGTGCGTGGCCGAGATGGAGCGGCGTTACAAGCTGATGGCCGCGCTCGGGGTGCGCAACATCCTCAACTACAACCGCAAGGTCAAAGAGGCCATCGACCGCGGCGAGCCGATTCCCGATCCGCTGTGGAAGCCGGAAGAGCACATGGACGAGACGGAGCATCCGACGCTGGACAAACTCCCCTACATCGTCGTCATCGTCGACGAGCTGGCCGACATGATGATGGTGGTCGGCAAGAAGGTGGAGGAGCTGATCGCCCGGCTGGCGCAGAAGGCACGCGCCGCCGGCGTGCATCTGATCCTGGCCACGCAGCGGCCGTCGGTGGACGTCATCACGGGTCTGATCAAGGCCAACATCCCCACCCGCATCGCCTTTCAGGTCTCCAGCAAGGTGGACTCACGCACCATCCTCGACCAGATGGGCGCCGAGCAGCTGCTGGGCCACGGCGACATGCTCTACCTGCCGCCCGGCACCGGCCTGCCCATGCGCGTGCACGGCGCCTTCGTCTCCGACCAGGAGGTGCACAAGGTGGTCAATCACCTGCAGGGCAGCGGCGCGCCGGACTATATCGAGGAGATCCTGCAGGACAACCTGCCCGGCGGCGAGCTGCCGGGCGAGACCCCCATCGGCGGCGAGGACAGCGAGTCCGACCCGCTCTACGATCAGGCGGTGCAGATCGTCACCGAAACCCGCCGGGCCTCCATCTCCGGCGTGCAGCGGCGGCTGAAGATCGGCTATAACCGCGCCGCGCGCATGATCGAGGCCATGGAGGCGGCCGGTATCGTCGGTCCGCTGGAGGCCAACGGCTCGCGCGAAGTGCTGGCTCCGCCACCGCCCCAGGACTGAGAGGCCCGATCATGTCTATCGCATTAAACCGATCCGCCTGGCTTCCGGCCGCACTGCTGTGTCTTATGTTCAGCACCGCACAGGCCGAGCCCCCGGCCGTGTTCACCGCCTTCTTCGACGGCCTGCGCACCTTCCGGGCCGATTTCACCCAGGAGGTGCTGGACCGCCACGGCGACCGGGTGCAGCGGGGGGCGGGCGAGGTGTTCATCCAGCGCCCCGGCCGCTTCCGCTGGAACTATGACGAACCCTATACCCAGGTCATCCTGGGCGACGGCCGCACCCTCTGGACCTACGATGCCGACCTGGAACAGGCCACGCGCAAGCCCCAGGCGGAAGTCCTCATGGGTACCCCGGCGGTGCTGCTGAGCAGCGTCGAGGACCCGGCCGAGGTGTTCGTGATCGCCGCCGTGGGCGGGGAGGGCGAGACCGAATGGGCCGAACTCGTGCCCCGGGATGCCGACAGTCAGTTCGAGGCCATTCACCTGGGTTTTGTCGACGGCATGCTGCAGCGCATGATCCTGCACGACAGCTTCGGCCAGCGTACCGACATCCGCTTCACCAACGCGCAGCGTAATGTCGAACTCGACCCCGGGCTGTTCCGCTTCGACCCGCCGCCGGGCACGGATGTCCTGGGCGGAGAAGATTAAAGCGCATTAAAGAGCGCCACGGAATACACGGAAAACACGGACAGATTCATAATTGTTATCGAGGCAGCGTACCCACTCGCATGACGTCATTCCGGCATACGCCGGAATGACGTGAAAAGCTGGCCAGTGCTGCCAAACCCCGATAATCATTTGTCCGTGTTTTCCGTGGCGCTCTTGAATTTTGGGACAACACCACATGCAGGATAGCGACACCGCCTACCGCCCCCTGGCCGACCGCATGCGGCCGCGCACCCTGGACGAGTTCATCGGCCAGGAACACCTGCTGGGGCCGGGCAAGCCGCTGCGGGCGGCCATCGAGGCCGGCCGCCTGCATTCCATGATCTTCTGGGGTCCGCCCGGGACCGGCAAGACCACCCTGGCACGGTTGCTGGCGCGCACCGCCGGGGCCGAGTTCATGACCCTGTCGGCGGTGCTGGCCGGGGTGAAGGATATCCGCCAGGCGGTCGAACATGCCCGCCAGCTGCGCGAGGCCTATAACCGGCCGACCATCCTGTTCGTCGACGAGGTGCACCGCTTCAACAAGTCGCAGCAGGACGCCTTCCTGCCGCATGTCGAGGACGGCACCGTGCTGTTCGTCGGCGCGACCACCGAGAATCCCTCCTTTGAACTGAACAACGCGCTGCTGTCGCGTGCACGCACCTATGTGCTCAAGCGGCTGGAGCCCGAGACGTTACGTCGGATCCTGGACGAGGCGCTGGAGGACATGGAGCGCGGTCTGGGCGACCGCCATATCGAACTCGCGCCCGAGCTGCGTGACCGCCTGTGCCAGGCCGCCGACGGCGATGCACGGCGGGTGCTGAATCTGCTGGAGATCGCCACCGATCTGGCCGAACAGCGCGACGGGCGCTGGGTCATCCCCGAGGCAGTGGTCAACGAGGTGGCCGCGGGCGGCCTGCGCCAGTTCGACAAGGGCGGCGAGGCCTTCTACGACCAGATATCGGCTCTGCACAAGTCGGTGCGCGGCTCGGCCCCGGACGCCGCGCTCTACTGGTTGGTGCGGATGCTGGATGGCGGCTGCGATCCGCTGTACCTGGCCCGGCGCATCGTGCGCATGGCCTCGGAGGACATTGGCAATGCCGACCCGCGGGCGCTGGAACTGTGTCTCAACTGCTGGGACGTGCAGGAACGTCTGGGCAGCCCGGAGGGCGAGCTGGCGCTGGCCCAGGCGGTGCTGTATCTGGCCTGTGCGCCCAAGAGCAACGCCGTCTACATGGCCTACAATGCCGCCCGGCGCGAGATCGGCAAGTACGGATCGCTGGAGGTGCCCATTCACCTGCGCAACGCGCCCACCAAACTGATGAAGGAACTGGGTTACGGGAAGGCGTATCGCTACGCCCATGACGAGCCCGAGGCCTACGCCGCCGGCGAGGACTATTTCCCCGAGGGCATGCCGCGGCCGCACTATTATGATCCGGTGCCGCGCGGGCTGGAGCTGAAGATCCGCGACAAGCTGGCGCACCTGCGCGAGCTGGACCGGCGGGCGAAGGATGAATCTGATTGAAGAGCGCCACGGAATACACGGAAAACACGGAAAATAATGAATATGATGTTGGCAACATCAGACAACTCTCCGTCATTCCTGCGTATGCCGGAATCCAGATGCTGCTACGGTTGATAGATTCCTGCATGCGCAGGAATGACGTTACAGAGGAAGAGGGTACCTCGAAAGCAATAATGAATTTGTCCGTGCTTTCCGTGTATTCCGTGGCGCTCTTTCATAAAAAACAGTTAACTGGTGTAACATAGCGCCCCATGCCACAACCGACCCTGACAGGATCCCGCGCCTCATGATCCACTGGCTGGCCATCGCCCTGGGCGGCGCGCTGGGCTCGGTGCTGCGTTATGCGGTCTCCACCGGTGTCCATCAGTGGTGGGGACGGGAATTCCCCTACGGCACTCTGGTGGTCAATGTGCTGGGCAGCCTGTTGATGGGGGTATTGTTCATCCTGCTGGTGGAGCGGCTGGCGGTGGCACCGGCGCTGCGGGCCTTCTGGCTGGTCGGGCTGCTGGGGGCCTTCACCACCTTTTCCACCTTCTCGCTGGAGACCCTGAACCTGATGCAGGCCGGTGAGCTGGGCCGGGCGGCGGCGAATGTCCTGCTGAGCGTACTGCTCTGCATCGGGGCGGCGGCCATCGGTATAGCACTGGGGAGACAGTTATGAAGCAGATAGAGATAACCTTCGTGCGTGTCTATATGACCGATGACGAGGAACGGCATGCCCATCTGGTAAAACGGCTGCATGACGAGGAGAAGGTGCGCGGGGTGACCGTGTTCCGCGGTGTCAGCGGTTTCGGCCCCTCCGGGCGCATGCACGAGGCGCGACTGGTGGATCTGGCGCTGGATCTGCCGCTGGTGATCGAGTTCTTCGATACGCCGGAAAAGGTCAGGCGGATACTGGACCATCTGGAAGATCAAATTGCGCCGGGTCATATCGTGACCTGGCCGGCCACGGTACACGAATAAATCAATCGCCAGGACAAGACATGCTGGATCCGAAACTACTCAGAACCGAGCTGGAACAGACCGCGCAGCAGCTGGCGCGGCGTGGCTTCACCCTGGACGTCGAGCGGCTGCGCGCCCTGGAGGAGGAGCGCAAGTCGCTGCAGGTGCAGACCGAGGAGCTGCAGGCCGAGCGCAACCGCCGCTCGAAGGCCATCGGCAAGGCCAAGGCCCAGGGCGAGGACATCCAGCCGCTGCTGGCTGAGGTCGCCGGTCTGGGTGAGAAGCTCGATGCGGGCAAGGCCAGGCTCGATGCCCTGCAGGGCGAGCTCAACGCCATTCTCATGGCGATTCCAAACCTCCCGCATACGTCCGTACCCGACGGCGACAGTGAGGATGATAACCAGGAAGTGCGCCGCTGGGGCGAGCCGCGGCAGTTCGACTTCGAGGTCCGGGACCATGTCGATGTGGGTACCGGTCCCAACGGACTGGATTTCGATACCGCGGCGAAGATCGCCGGTGCGCGTTTTGCACTGATGCACGGCGACATGGCCCGGCTGCACCGCGCTCTGATTCAGTTCATGCTGGACGTGCACACCCGTGAGCACGGCTATCAGGAGGTCTATGTGCCCTACCTGGTCAATGCCGACAGCCTGCGCGGCACCGGGCAGCTGCCCAAGTTCGAGGAGGATCTGTTCGCCACTGCCAGCGAGCCGCAGTACTACCTGATTCCGACCGCCGAGGTGCCGGTGACCAACATCCTGCGCGGCGAGATCGCCGAAAGCCTGCCGCTGAGGTTTGTCTGCCACACGCCCTGTTTCCGCTCCGAGGCCGGTTCCTACGGCCGCGATACCCGCGGCATGATCCGCCAGCATCAGTTCGAGAAGGTGGAGCTGGTGCAGATGGTGCCGCCGGCTCAGTCCTATGAGGCGCTGGAGGCGCTGACCGGCCACGCCGAGACCATCCTGCAGCGGCTGGAGCTGCCCTACCGGGTGGTGACCCTGTGCACCGGCGACATCGGTTTTTCCGCCGCCAAGACCTACGACATCGAGGTGTGGCTGCCGGGGCAGGCGAAATACCGCGAGATCTCCTCCTGCAGCAACTTCGAGGACTTCCAGGCCCGGCGCATGCAGGCCCGCTGGCGCAACCCCGATACCGGCAAACCGGAGCTGCTGCATACCCTGAACGGTTCCGGTCTGGCGGTGGGCCGCACCCTGGTAGCGATCCTGGAGAACCATCAGCAGGCCGACGGCAGTGTGACCGTGCCGGAGGCGTTGCGGGCCTGGATGGGCGGGATGGAGTCGATCCGGCCGGCGGGGTGAGTCCGTGTCATGCCATGCAGCGGTAATGGGTAACGCCGAGAGCGCAGAGGCGCGGAGGCGCAAAGTCCAATGAATTTTATATCGTCATTGCGAGCGAAGCGTGGCAATCTCGTAATGCAGAATCAATCGGTTAGAGATTGCCACGTCGCTACGCTCCTCGCAATGACGTAATTGATCGAAGGTTTCTAAATCTTTGCGCCTCCGCGTATTCTGCGTTGACAGCACAAATGCCTGATAGCCAGTCTCAGCCCAGATCCCGCGGCCGGACCAGCTCTACCAGTTCGGCCGTGCCGCGGCCCGCATCCTTCCAGTTGCCGTCCAGCCGCAGCAGCGCCAGGTTGGCGGTGGTGAACAGCTTGTCGCTGTCGGTGGTTGGTACCGCCGTCCGGCTCAGGTATTCCAGCACCTCCTCCAGCCCGGGATTGTGCCCGACCAGCAGCACGCTTTTCGTTTCCTGGGACAGCCCGCGGATGCGTTGCAACAGTGACTTCCGGCTGGCCAGGTAGAGTTCTTCCTCCCAGCGTAGCTCGACGTCCTGCATCCCGGCCTGTTCGATCACGGCCTCAATGGTCTGACGGGCCCGGACGGCAGGGGAACTAAGAATCAGCTGCGGCCGCCAGGCCTGTCTCTGCAGCCAGCGACCGAGGCTCGGGGCATCCTTCTTCCCGCGTTTGTTCAGGGGGCGGTCGATATCCGTGGTGCCGGCGTCCCAGTCGGATTTGGCGTGGCGCAGCAGGGCGAGGGTCTTGCTCATGGTCGGCCTCAGGCCTGGAGGGTTTCCGCGCGCATGATGCCGGTGCAGTCGCGGGTGCGCTTGCACTTGTACAGGGCCCGGTCGACGTGGTCGAGGATGGCATCGAGGCTGCGGCCATGGGTCGGCGCCTCGCCGAGGGCGATGGTCACGCTGCAGGGCAGCTGGTGGTCACAGGCATAGAGCGCGATCTGCTCCTGGATGCGGGTGGCGACCAGCTCGGCCTCGTCCAGGGTGATGTCGGTCAGCACCAGGACGAATTCGTCGCCGCCGATGCGCGCGGCGAGATCAGTGCCGCGCAGCGAGCCCCGCATGATTTCGGCCACCTTGCGCAGAACCTGGTCGCCCATGCCGTGGCCATAGGTATCGTTGACCTGTTTGAATTTGTCCATGTCGGCGAACATCACCACGGCGCGATGGGAGCCGCCGCCGAGACTCTGGAACAGGCGGTCGGACAGCTCCATCAGCGCGCCCCGGTTCATCAGGCCGGTAAGGGGGTCGATGCGGCTGTTGTGCTCGAGCTCGCGGCGTGACTGCTCGATCCGTCCCATCAGGATATAGGCATAGACCAGGATGATGCCCCCGAACAGGTTCAGGAACAGCATGCCCGGCGTGAACAGTTCACCCATGTTGGAATAGCGCAGGGTGAAGACCAGCATCACGGCGCCGAAGCAGCCGATCACGGCCTCACCGAACAGGCGCATGCCGTAGCGCATGCCGTTGCCCAGCACCACCATGATGAATACCAGCAGCGAGGGCGGGATGGCGTAGGGATCGTTGAGCACCGAGATGGCGGTGATGGCGATATCCACCCACATGGCGAAATGGTAGCGGGCGGGGCAGATGGGGCGACGACTGGCGTGCAGGAAGTTCAGGGTGTTGATGACGAAATACAGGCCGAAGGCGATATTGAGTTCGAGGCGGCTGAACCAGACCGGCTCGATGTTCTGGGTGAAATTGAAGAACAGGATGCCGAGGCTGAAGAACAGGTAGCGGGTCAGGAACTGGATGAGCTGCTCCGACCAGTCCGGATAGCGGTAGACGTCCGGATTGAGTCCCTGGCAGGCGGCCGTGTCGGTCCAGCGCCGGTCACGTCCCGAGCGTCGGTCATCCGCGGTTCGACGGCGCAGAATACTCATGGCTTCGTTCCTTGTGCGGTTTGTTATTCTCCGGCCGACCGGATTATACACCGGCGGGCCGGGTGCCCCTAATTGATGGTATGCATGCCGGCCTGCTCGGTGGCCGCGGCCTGAATCCGGGCCAGGTTGGCCCGGGCCTGTTCCAGGCCGACGGCAGCGGCCGGGTTTGATTCCAGCAGCCGGCGCGCATCCCGGATTATCATCGTGAGCTGCTCATCGCTGAACAGGGTCAGGACCTTCTCCAGCACGGCGGGCTCGGCCCCGAGCAGGGTCGGGATGAGGTCGCCCTCGGGAATCACGGCTTCGGGATTGAGCAGATCGGCGACCAGCGGTTCCTCCAGCAGTTCGAAATGCAGGGCGCGGGCCTGGTCCTCCTCGTCGAGCTTGCGCAGGGCCACGGCGTCGTTTTCCGCGCCCTGGCGCACAGCCCGCATGATGGTGTCCACCAAGCGGACGATGGCTTCCTTGATCCGGGACTGATCCCCGGTCAGGCCGGCGGCCTCCTCGTAACAGCGGTCCAGTTCCTCCTTGAGTTCCAGGATGACGTCGCTCTGGACGTTGGTGTCAAGTTCCACCGCTCGCTGCACCACCTGATGAAAGCGTTCCAGGAAGCTCTCCAGCTGCTGCTGATCGCGCCGGCGCGCGGCCAGCACATCCTGTTCACTGATCTGCCGGCGTTCGGCGGAAAACAGGGGATTTTCGTACCGGCGCCGCAGATGACGTTCATGGGCGCCGGGCTCGCGGCTGAACAGAGGGGTTGTAGTCATGCTCCAGTCTGTATTGATCTGCGGTCTGTGTAGGATGGGGGAGCGCAGGGATTATCCTCCCGTTCCGCTCCTGTCTCAAGCCGCGGTCCCGGTATCCCGGGCGCGTGCCTGCTCCAGCGCCTCGCGGTCGGCGGGTTCACCGCCGACCACCGCCAGCAGCAGCTCCCGTTCGGCCGCGTGGCGGCGGCCGGTATCGGCCTCCTGCAGCTGGTAATGCAGCTTGATGCCTTCCCGGAACATGGCGCGCAGACGCTTGTTGTAAACGGCCTGGTCCTGTACGGAGAACTCCGACTTCAGGGCCGTGACCGCATCCTGCAGGGCGCTGCGCGCGACCTGGGCGCAATCCGAACTGTGGGGCGGGAAGGCGACATCGATATAGTTTTCCAGGGCTGTCAGAAGAATATCCTGGATCGCTTTATCACATTGTATTGCAATCTCTTTTCTCATGGATTTCAGGGCCGGTGCAGTTTCTGGACGTCAGGATAGCCGCTGCCCGGACAGCGTGCCACCGGGGGAGGGATCCGGTATTTGTATCAGTATTTTCTAACATAATGAATCATAACAGGAATCGTCGGTCCAGGATTCAAGATCGCGCGCACCGTACCGCTACAACGGGTGACAGGGGATGGTTGCCGGTGACGGTCGACCGGCCCATGTTCCTGCCAGGGAACGCCATAAAAGGCTGGATCTGAACACAGAGACAAAAGGGTACTGACATGCCACACACCTCGAATGTCGTGGAATTTCCCACCGGCGCCGTCATGGATGTCGGCGGCAAGACCATCCCGCTGATGCCCGACGGGCGGTTGCACAACCTCGACGACTGGAGTCCGGATGTCGCCGCTGCCATGGCTGAGTCCATGGGCGTGAACCTGACCCGGGATCACTGGGACGTGATCAACCTGATGCGCAGCTACTACGGTGAATACAACGTCTCGCCGGTGCGCAAGCTGCTCAAGCGCGCCCTGTTGCGCGAGGGCTATGAGGAACTGGCCCGTGATGAACGTCTGGATTCGCTGTTTCCAGGCGATGTGCTGGTGCAGGGCTCCAAGCTGGCCGGCGTGCCCGTGCCGCATCTGGATGCAGAACTGGAACGCCGCACCTATGCCGACAACCGCGCTGCCGACAACCCGCAGGTCAAGCAGTCCAGGGCGGCCGGGCATTTCGTCGGCAGCTTCGAGTTCGACGGCGAACGTTACGAAGTCACCCCTACCGGCAACCTGATCGACCTGCACCGCTGGAATGAACGGGTCGCCATGCACATGGCCCAGAAGGAGGGCATCGAGCTGACCGCCGAGCACTGGGAGATTCTCAACTTCCTGCGCGGTTTCTATTTCGAATACGGAATCAGCCCGATGGTGAAGATCCTGATGCGTCACATGCGTGAGGAGATCGGCCCGGAGAAGGCCAGCGCCGATTATCTCTACAAGCTGTTTCCCAAAGGTCCCTCGCGGCAGGGCTCGCGCATCGCCGGTCTGCCCGAGCCGCAGGGCTGCATCGACGGCTGAATCTGTTGGTTATACCAACAACACTAAAGAATTTACGGTTGTTGCCGTAAACCTGCTTACACCGGTTTCTTCGAGGGGTGTAGCTTTACCCTCCCTGTCAAGGGAGGGTTTTTTTATGGCCACGGAAAGCACGGAAAGCGCGGACAGGATTATGATTGTATGAGTATCGTAGGTCGGGTTAGCCCGACAGGGCGTAACCCGACGTTTCCGCCGTGAGTGTCGGGTTACGCTGCGGCTGACCCGACCTACGATGCCACAAGATTTCAATTTGTCCGTGCTTACCGTGTTTTCCGTGGCTATCACGATTCCGGCAGGATGGGATGCCACAGCCCTTCGATTAGGGCAGAATAAAGGGTTCTGTCATGCAGCAACCCGGAATCACCCGCCATGGACCGCAAAGCCGACACCCCGAAGCCCGTCACCGTCTATCTCAAGGACTATCAGCCACCGGCCTGGCACATCGAGGCAGTGGAACTGGATTTCGATCTGGACCCGGACGCGACCCGGGTGCGTTCCCGGCTGCATTTTCGCCGGGCGCAGGAGACTGCGCCGGGCACGCCCCTGCACCTCGACGGCGAGGCGCTGGAACTGCTGGGCATCAGCCTGGACGGCGAGCCGCTGGCGGCCGACCGCTATCGCCTGGATGAAGCCGGCCTCGAGGTCCGGGATCTGCCCGAGACCGGGCTGCTGGAGATCGAGACCCGCATCCAGCCGGCGGCCAATACCGAACTGTCCGGCCTCTATACCTCCAGCGGCAATTTCTGCACCCAGTGCGAGGCCGAAGGCTTCCGCCGCATCACCTTCTACCCGGATCGGCCCGACGTGATGGCGTGCTTCACCACCACCCTGCGTGCCGACAAATCGGCCTGTCCGGTGCTGCTTTCCAACGGCAACCCCGTCGCCAGCGGTGAGTTGGAGGACGGCCGTCACTATGTCACCTGGCAGGATCCCTTTCCCAAACCCTGCTACCTGTTCGCCCTGGTGGCCGGGGATCTGGGCTGGATCGAGGACCGCTTTGTCACCCGTTCCGGGCGCGAGGTCGATCTCTACATCTATGTGCAGAAGCACAACCTGGACAAGTGCGATCACGCCATGGCCTCGCTGAAACGCGCCATGAAGTGGGACGAGGCGGTCTACGGTCGCGAATACGATCTGGACCGCTACATGATTGTCGCCGTCGACGATTTCAACATGGGGGCGATGGAAAACAAGGGCCTCAACATCTTCAATTCGCGTTATGTGCTGGCCCGTCCCGACACCGCCACCGACAGCGACTACCAGAACATCGAGGGTGTGATCGGCCATGAGTATTTTCACAACTGGTCGGGTAACCGGGTCACCTGCCGCGACTGGTTCCAGCTGAGCCTGAAGGAAGGTTTCACCGTGTTCCGCGACCAGGAGTTCTCTGCCGACATGAACTCGCGCGGCGTGCAGCGCATCACTGATGTGAACATCCTGCGTACCCACCAGTTCCGCGAGGACGCCGGTCCCATGGCCCATCCGGTCAAACCGGACCACTATGTCGCCATTGACAACTTCTATACCGTCACCGTCTACAACAAGGGCGCGGAGGTGGTGCGCATGCTGCACACCCTGCTCGGTCCCGAGGCCTTTCGCCGCGGCTGCGACCGCTATTTCGAGCGCCACGACGGCCAGGCCGTGACCACGGACGATTTCGTCAACGCCCTGGAGGCGGCCAACGGGGTCAGCCTGCGGCAGTTCCGATGCTGGTACGACCAGGCCGGCACGCCGGAGCTGACCGTGGAGCGTCACTACGACCCACAGGCGTGTACCTTCGCCCTGACCCTGCGCCAGCAGTGCCCGGCCACCCCGGGGCAGTCGGCCAAGCAGCCCTTCCACATTCCGGTGGCCATGGGGCTGCGTGACGGCGAGGGCAGGGCGCTGCCGCTACGTCTCTATGGCGAGGCGCAGGCCGTGGGTGAATCGCGCGTCCTGGAGCTGTGCCAGGAGGAGGAGACCTTCGTGTTCCAGGACATCGCGGCCGAACCCGTGCCGGTGCTGTTGCGCGGCTTCTCCGCGCCGGTCAAGCTGAACCTGGACTACCGCGATGCCGAGCTGGCGCTGCTGTCGGCCCACGAGGACGATCCCTTCTGTCGCTGGGAGGCGGGTCAGACCCTGGCCCGGCGCCTGCTGCTGACGCATCCGCCGGAGGCGTTGACGGGCGAATTGATTCAACCCCTGGTCGAGGCCTGCCGGCACACCCTGGACGATGCGGCGCTGGATCCGGCCCTGCGCGCCCTGGCCCTGACCCTGCCGGGCGAGGGCTATCTGGCCGAGTTCGTCGATACGATCGAGCCACAGCAGCTGCACGGCGCGCGCGAGGCGCTGCGTCGTGCCCTGGCGCAGGCCCTGCGTCCGGAATGGGAAGCCTGCTATCAGGCCCTCACCGAAACCGGGCCCTACAGTCCGGATGCGGCCGCCGCCGGCCGGCGCCGCCTGCGCAACCTGTGCCTGAACTATCTCATCGCCTGCGAGGATGAAGCGGCGTATGAGTTGGCCCTGGGACAGTACCGCAGTGCGACCAACATGACCGACTCGCTGGCCGCCCTGCAGGCCCTGGTCAACAGCGACTGTCCGCAGCGCGAGGCGGTGCTGGAGGATTTCTATTCGCGCTGGCAGGCAGATACCCTGGTGGTGGACAAATGGCTCAGCCTGCAGGCCACCGCTGCCCGGCCGGATACCCTGGACCGGGTACAGGCCCTGACCGGTCACCCGGCCTTCAGCCTGGCCAATCCCAACAAGGTCTATTCCCTGCTGCGGGCCTTTGCCCAGGGCAATCCGGTGGGGTTTCACAACGAATCCGGGGCCGGCTATCGCTTCATCGGAGAACAGATACGTACCCTGGACGCCCGCAATCCCCAGGTGGCCGCGCGGCTGGCGGCCGCTTTCACCGACTGGCGCCGTTACAACCCCGCGCGCCAGGCGGGGATGCGTGAGCAGCTGCAGACGATGCGCGACGCGCCAGGCGTGTCGCGCGACCTGTATGAAATCGCTGAGCGCAGCCTGGGGGAGGAATGTACAGAATAATGATGGGTTATGACACAAATTGAAGAGTGAACATAAAATTTGTTCCGTAGGTAGACGGTAACAAGGGAAACACGGCAAATCCTGCTGCCCAGGGTATGCCAGTGTGGATTTGTGAGCTTTGTATCAGTGTGTTTTCCTGTGCTATGTTAGCGTTAAACGACCAAATACAGACTTGGGCCTCACAGCCACTACGCCATGTCAGCTTGCGGCAATTACATCCGGCATCTGTGCCTGCGCGCAGCGCTCTGCGCGCCGCTGCTCTTCGCTCCGTCCCTGCAGGCGGCGGACGCTGCCGCCGGCGTCGGCTATGAGGGCTGGGCCTTCTCCACCACGGAAACCTCCCTGGCGCGCGAACCCCTGGACAGTCGTGCCTGGCAGGGCAACGCCGGGGGCTACGAGACGGTTTCCGCCACCCCGGCACCACTGGGGCTGCAGTTGACCAGGACCCTGGACAATGGCCTGGCACTCGATGCCGGCCTGTCTCACGGCCAGATGCTCGACCGGCAGCCGCCGCCGGGCCGCAGCCGGGCCGACTACCATGACGCCTTCCTGGGTGTTCGTTATCAGGGCTTCAGCGGCCAGGTCTGGTACCTGGACGAGCCACGGGCCGAGGGCGGCAGCCAGCAGCAGAGCCTGTACTACCAGGCCGGCTGGACGGCGCCGGTCAGCGAGCGCATGTCCGTCTCCCTGCAGATGGGCCAGAGCTATCGTCGGGGTGCCGGATTCGAGCATGACTATCCCGACCTCAGCATCGCCGCCGAAGGTGATTTCGGCGGTTATGGGCTGGGTGTCCGCCTGATCGACCGTTCCGGTCTGGGATACGGCGAGCAGGACGCCGGCTACAGTCTGATCGGCAGCTTCAGCAAGCCATTCCCCTGAGTCCACAGGGCGTAAAATACCCTCCTGGTTTGCTGGAAATTTCTTGTAAAACAGTACCTAAACAATTATAGTTCCGCCCGGCCGGACTGCCCGGGCAGTTCCTGTTTCTGCCGCCACCCGATCCGGGGCGCGGCCTTGCATCCCAGACTGGGTCATCACCGATGGATTATTTACCAATTTATCTCACCCTGACCGACAAACCCTGTCTGGTAGTCGGCGGGGGTGGTGTCGCGGAGCGCAAGGTGGCCCTGCTGCAGCGCGCCGGCGCGCGTGTGCATCTGGTGGCTCCGGCCCTGACGCCCGACCTGCAGCGTCAGGCCGACAGCGGCGCGATCGAGTGGCGTCGGGGGGTATTCGAGGATGCGGACATCAGCGGCAGGCAGCTGGTCATCGCCGCGACCGACGATCGCGCGGTCAATGCCCGGGTCTCCGAGCTGTGCCAGACACGCGGTATCCCGGTCAACGTGGTCGATAATGCCGATCTGTGCAGCTTCATCGTGCCCTCGATCATGGATCGCTCTCCGGTGCTGGTCAGTGTGTCCACCGGCGGCGCCTCTCCGGTGCTGGCCCGCCAGCTGCGTGCCCGGCTGGAAACCCTCATCCCCTCCACCTATGGCCGGCTGGCGGCCATGGCCGAGGCCTATCGGGACAGGGCCAGGCAGGCGATCCCCGACGAGGCCAGGCGCCGGCACTTCTGGGAGGAGGTGTTGCAGGGGCCAATTGCCGAAATGGTCTTTGCCGGCCGTGACGACGAGGCCCGCCAGGCGCTGGAGGATGCCCTCAGCGGCAAGCCGGCCGCGCGCGCAATGGGCGAAGTGTATCTGGTCGGCGCCGGCCCGGGGGATCCTGATCTGTTGACCTTCCGCGCCGTGCGCCTGATGCAGCAGGCCGACGTGGTCATCTACGACCGGCTGGTGGCCGGGCCGATTCTGGATATGACCCGGCGCGATGCCGAGCGTTATTATGTCGGCAAGGAAAAGGACAACCATGCCGTACCCCAGGAAGGGATCAATCAGCTGCTGGTGGATCAGGCCAGACAGGGCAAGCGGGTATTACGCCTGAAGGGCGGTGACCCCTTCATCTTCGGCCGCGGCGGCGAGGAGATCGAGACCCTGGCCCAGGAAGGCGTGCCGTTCCAGGTGGTGCCCGGGATCACCGCTGCCGCCGGTTGCGCCAGCTATGCCGGGATTCCGCTGACGCATCGCGATTACGCCCAGTCGGTGACCTTCGTTACCGGTCATCTCAAGGCCGGCGATCTGGATCTGAACTGGCCGGCCCTGGTGCAACCGCGTCAGACCGTGGTCTTCTACATGGGACTGACCGGGATTTCCGTCATCAGCGAGCGCCTGATCGAGCACGGCATGTCCCCCGACATGCCGGCCGCGCTGGTGGAACAGGGCACCACGCCCAACCAGCGGGTGCTGATCGGCACGGTGCGGACCCTGCCCGAGATCGTCCAGCAGGCGGGGGTGAGGGCGCCGACTCTGACCATTGTGGGCGAAGTGGTCAGTCTGCACGAGAAGCTCGAATGGTATCAGGCCGAGGAACATGTTCCCGGCACCGTCTTCAGCTCGCACGGCCAGGCCGGGCGCGGCTGAGGTTCACAGCCAACAACGCCGTTCAGGCAGGAGGTGAGCGAATGAGCGAACCCCTAGACATCCAGATCGATTCCGGCTCCTGCGGCGAGGCGGAGCTGTTTGCCCTGCAGGTACTCGACGACAGCATGGAGCCCGAGTTTGCCAAGGGCTGTATTATCATCATCGACCCGTCGGGCGTGGTGCAGAACGGCTCCTTTGTGCTCGCACGGCTGGAGGGCGATGACCTGATTTTCCGCCAGTTGCTGGTCCAGGACGACAGGTACTATCTCAAGCCCATGCGCTCGAGCTACGAAACCCTTGAGATCGACGGCCTGCACCAGATCTCGGGCGTCATCGTCCAGCGTGCCGGTACCCGCCGCAGTTACCACAAGCACTACGCCTGACTCCCTGACTCCTCTGATCCGGGGCCCGCTGCACCCCGGAACGGACCTGTTCGCCTTTTTTACATGGGGCTCGGAATCCCGCTGCCAAATCCGGTCGGGGGGGAGGGGCTGTGTGCGAGCCAGATTCTGTTAAATCGATCGAATTTGTAGGCTATTTCTTACAATAAATTTTATGCCATACCCCTTTAGTCTAAAATTATGATTTATTAATGATTTTATCTTTATGATATTAATAAAAATTATAGGTGTTATTGTTTTTCGGAAAATAATCTGTCGATAAAAATTACATTTTTACAGCCCCAAACCATGGGGTTGTCGAAAATAATTAATATATCATCAGGTTATAAAAATGGCCTGATCCTTGCTTATGTACATGGGCTAATCAACTTGTCATCAGGAAATCCCATGTCGCGTCTGAAAGCCATCATCTTCAGTCTGCTGCTCCCGTTGCCGGGTCTGCTGCAGGCGGTATCTCTGGATCCCCTCTGTGCCGCCGTGCGGCCGGGCGTGGATGTCGGCTGTGCCGTGGGCGAGGCGCAGTTCCGGATCGATGTCAGTCAGAGTGCGACTGACGAGGTCACCTTCACCTTCGCCAACATCGGTTCGGAGACCTCGGTGGTCCTGCCGCACATCTATTTCTTCGGCGACGGTTTCTTCTCCGGATTGAACGGCATCGAAAGCGGCAGCGTGGGTCGGGTGGATTTCATGGAAGGTCTCGCCAGACCCGGTACCCTGCATCCGGCGAAGCGTGCGCCTGCCTATACCTTCGGTATCAGCGGGCCGGCCACAGTGAGCGGTATCAATGCGGGTACGGACGCCGAACACGAATCCCTGGCGATCCGCTTCGGACTGGCCATGGATTACAGCAGCCTGCTGCTCGGTCTGGAGAGCGCTGACCTGCAGGTGGGACTGTTCGGCCGCTATTTCCCCGAGACCCGGGGTGGTCTGAGTTTCCTGACCATGGAGACGGATGGGTTGCTGCCCCCCGCGGCTATCCCCGTGCCGGGTGCGCTGCTGCTGTTCGGCTCCGGTCTGGTGGGACTGGCGGCCGCCGCCCGCCGGCGGCTCGGGGCCTAGTACTCCTTCAACATGATAGTGAAGAAGTATTAGTGCAGCTTGATCTCCGGGTGTACGCCGGCCCGGAACAGGTGTGAGATACTCAGCATTGCGGTCCGGTAAAAACCGAACAGCGCCAGCTGGTGCAGCTTGTACAGCGACAGATACACCATTCTTGCAATAAAACCTTCCACCATCACGGAACCGGTCAGGTTCCCCATCAGATTGCCCACCGTACTGTAGCGGCCGAGCGAGACCAGCGAGCCGTAGTCCCGGTAGTGATACTCCGACAGGGCTTCGTTGTTCAGCCGCTGGCGCAGCACACGATACAGGTGCGAGGCCTGCTGGTGTGCCGCCTGTGCCCGTGGCGGCACCAGGCTGTTCTTCTCCGGCCAGGGGCAGGCGGCGCAGTCGCCCAGGGCAAAGATGGCGTCGTCCCGCGTGGTCTGCAGGGTGGGGCGCACCACCAGCTGATTGCTGCGGGTGGTTTCCAGCCCGGCGATCTCCCCGAGAAAGTCGGGCGCCTTGATGCCAGCGGCCCAGACCCTGATCGCCGCGGGGATGAACTGACCGCTGTCGGTCCGGATGCCGGTGGCGGTGACTTCGGTGACGCGCTGTCCGGTAATGACATCGATGCCCAGCCGGCTGAGTTCACCATGGGCAGCCTGGGACAGGCGCTCGGGCAGGCCGGGCAGGATACGCTCGGCAGCCTCGACAATGCTGATCTGGATCGCGTTCGGGGTGAAATTGTCCAGGCCATAGGCCCGGAACAGACGTGAGACCTTGTGCAGCTGGGCAGCCAGCTCGATGCCGGTCGCGCCGCCGCCGGCGATCACGACGTCGAGCTGGCTGAGCTCCATCGGCCGGTTCTGGGCGTGGGCATGGATATAGGATTCCAGCAGCCGGGTCTGGAAATTCTCGGCCTGGGCCTTGGTATCGAGGAACAGGCAGTGTTGCTTCACGCCCGGGATGCCGAAATCGTTACTGATGCTGCCGACGGCGATGACCAGGGTGTCATAGCCGAAGGTGCGCCGGGGAATGATCTCCTCGCCCTCGCTGTTGCAGGTGGGGGCGACCTGGATTTCCTTTTTCTCCCGGTCCAGGCCATCCATTCGTCCCAGACGGAAATGGAAGCCGTTCTTCGCGCCCTGGGCCAGGTATTCGAGCTGGTTCTCATAAGAGTCGAAAGTGCCGGCGGCGACCTCGTGCAGCAGCGGTTTCCAGATATGGGTGCGATTGGCATCGACCAGGGTGATATCAGCCCGCCCTGGCCGCCCGAGTTTCCGGCCGAGCCGGGTGGCCAGCTCCAGCCCGCCGGCGCCGCCGCCGACGATCACGATGCGGTGTTTGTCGTTCATGCGTTATTCGATCCCGCGAGGTATATTGGCCACGAATGAACACGGATAAACACAGGTAGAATTAATGATCCATTCATTTTGGTTTTATTCGTTTTCATCCGTGTTTATCCGTGGCTTCAATACCACCTGACCACTCAGTGCAACCGCGACAGGACCATCAGCTGGTAGGGTTCCAGCACCAGTTCCTGCGCGGCGATGATGGTCCGGCCGGCGAACAGATCGACCATCGACTTGCGCATGCCCATCATACGCAGGTAGCGCGCCTCCAGTCGCTGTTCGCGTTCGCTGAAATTGGCCAGCACGAACAGGCTGTGCTGTTCATGGTTGCGAAAAAAACCGAACACATGGCGGTTGCCGGTGTTGACGATTTCGGTCTCCGTGCGCCGGAAGGCATCATTCTGCTGGCGCAGCTGGATCAGACGCAGGATGCCCTGATAGATACGACCGACGGTCGTGGCGGGGTCGCGGCGCTGTTCGGCGCGTTCCCAGTCGAAGGCAGAGCGATGCAGCCAGCGTGAGTCGCCGACCTTGGCCGGGTCCTTGTCGTAGCTGTAGTCGTTGAGCATGCCGATCTCGTCGCCCATGTAGATCAGCGGAATGCCGCCGATGGTGATGATCACCCCGTGCAGCAGCAGAATGCGCCGAATGGCAAGCTCGGTTTCGTTTTCGTCGGATTCCGCGAGCGCCTGTTCCAGGCCGCACAGCGAGGCGCAGGTGCCGGAGACCCGTGCATCGCCCGTGTCCGGGTTTTCCTGGAACGGCGCGCCGCGCGCGAAACTGCCCTCGAAGCGGTTGGTATAGAACCTGGTCAGAAAATCCCGGTGCGCCCGTGGATCGAAGCCCACCGCCTCGACATCCTGATCGCAGAAGGCCCAGCCGATGTCGTCGTGACAGCGCACATAGTTGACCCAGGCGCAGCCCTCGGGGATGGCGAAGCGGCGCTCCATGGCGTAGTGCAGGAGCCTGACATCACGGGTGGCCAGAGCGTCCCAGAGCAGGGCCATGAGCTGGGGGTTGTAGGACAGCGGACATTCCTGCGGACTGATGTACTTGCTGACCTCGTCGGGATGAACAATGGCCTCGGACTTGAACACCATGGCCGGGGCGGCGATATTGACCAGCGCGTTGAAGGCCTGGATGATCCAGTGGGCCTCGGGCAGATTCTGGCAGTCGGTGCCGAGGCGCTTCCAGAGAAAGGCCACGGCGTCCAGCCGCAGTATCTCCACGCCCTGGTTGGCGAGAAACAGCATCTCTTCCAGCATGCCGCTGAACACGACCGGATTCTCGTAGTTCAGATCCCACTGGAAGGTGTTGAAGGTGGTCCACACCCATTTCTTGATGCGGTTGCGATAGGTGAAGGCGCCGGGGTGGTCCTCGGGAAAGATCTCGCCCATGCTGCGCTCGTAGGCATCCGGCATGCTCCGGTCGGGGAACATACGGTAGTAGTCCTGGTGGTCCTCGTCGCCGCGCAGTGCCTGCTGTGCCCATTCGTGCTCATCGGAAGTGTGGTTGTAGACGAAATCGAGTACCAGCGAGATGCCGTGGTGTCGCAGCTCGGTGGCCAGTTCGCGCAGGTCATTCATCTCGCCCAGCCGTGGATCGATCTCACGGTAGCTGCTCACGGCATAGCCGCCGTCGTTGTCGCCCTGAGGTACCTTGAATACCGGCATCAGGTGCAGATAGGTTATGCCCAGTTCGGTGAGGTAGGGGATACGTTCGCGCAGGCGCTTCAGGTCGCCGGCAAACAGATCCGCGTAGCACATGGCGCCGACCATGCGGTTGGATTGGTACCAGTGCGGATCGAGTTCGCGCATGGCATCCAGCGCCTTGAGCTCGGCCGGGCGCTGCAGCCACATTTCGGTGGCCGAGGCCAGGATGCTTTCCAGGTGATAGAAGAAATCATAATGCTGGCCATACAGGCCATGCAGGCGCTTGAACAGCTGCGGGAAGTAGGTCGTCAGCCTGTCGATGTAGGCTGCCCACTCGGCGGGATCGGTCTGAGCCTTGTAGCGCTCCTCGATGCGCGGCAGCAGCCGGCGCAGAGAGGCGTCACTGTGCTTTTGCAACCATCGGGCATCATCGATACTGCTGTGATTCATACTGCAATCCATGCGGCAGGTAGCCGCCCTGCGGCGGATGGTTTCAATCGGGTTTGAAGTTCAGCGCTGCTCTGGAGGCAGTTGCTCGGGCTTGAGCCTGGGCGTGAAATATTCCTCGGCATCGTCCGGATCGACCTGTTTGCCGCTGTTGTCGATCAGGGGGAGCTCATAGTCGTTCCAGCCGCGCAGGCCGGTCTTGAGCGAATAGACACCCTCGTAGCCGAGCTGCTGCATGGTTACGGCCGCCAGTGCGCTGCGGTTCCCGGAGCGGCACACCACGACTACCGGGCGATGGCGTGCCTCCACCAGTTCGGGGACCGTTTCGTCGAAGCCCCACTCACAGGCGGTTTCCAGGATGCCGCGTGGTACATTGATCGAGCCATCTATGCGCATGGCTTCGTATTCATGGGGCTCGCGAGTGTCAATCAGCAGGATGTTGTCGTTCTGCTGTTCGAGTTCTTCCATGTCCCAGGGGAAGACCTCCCGGATCTGGGCCGTGGCCTCTTCGATAAGGTCTGTGTACTTCTTCATTGTTTGCTCCGCATGGAAACTGGCGCTTTTACTCGGCCTCGCGCCCCCCGAGATCCTCGCGGGTCGAACGCAGACCCTGCTCAACCGCGATCACGGCGGCCTCCACCCGTGAGTGGACCCCCAGCTTGCGCAGAATGGCCTTGACGTGCAGCTTGACCGTGCCGTCGGAGATACCGAGGTTGCGGGCGATGGCCTTGTTGCTCTGTCCTTCCGCCAGCAGACCCAGGATTTCGCTTTCCCGCGGCGTCAGTTCGTCAAACGGGCTGGCGTTCGACTCATGGGTGCTGACGCTTTCACCCTGTACTACCTTGGCCAGCACCGGAGCGAGATCCGGGGCGACCACGGTCTTGCCTGCGACGATCTCGCGCAGGGCGACGACCAGGTCGTCGGGTTCGATATCCTTGATCAGGTAGCCCTGGGCGCCGTTACGCAGGGACTCGACCAGGTCCTGTTCATTGCTGCTGGTTGTGAGCATGACGATGGGCATCCTGAGTCCGCTCTGACGCAATTGACGCAGGACGCCCAGGCCGTCCATGTCCGGCATGCGCATGTCCAGCAGGATAACATCCGGCTTGAGCTCTTCGGCCAGGCGGATGCCTTCCTTGCCATCACCTACCGCGGCGACGATCTCGATACCGCGATGTGAGAGCAGCCCCTGCAGGCCGACCCGGAACAGGGTGTGATCATCTATCAGTATGACGCGCAGACTCATCGGGTGACGTTTTCCACCGGTATGTTGACTTCCTGGAGGTTGACCTGGGTCGACGGCGGCGCCTTGAACATGAGCTGGATGCGCGTACCCTCGCCGGGTTCGGACTCGATGCGGATGCGCCCGCCGAGGCGCTGGGCGCGTTCCTCCATGATGGACAGGCCCACGTGCTCGCCGGGTCCGCCGCCCTTGTTGGGTTTGGCCATGCCGACGCCGTCGTCTTCGATCAGCACGGTATAGTTACCGACGGCATCGCCGCGCATCAGCACGCGCACCACATGGGCCTGGCTGTGCTTGCGTACATTCGCCAGGGCCTCCTGGATGATGCGCAGCACCTGGATCTCCATGTCGTCGGGCAGATCGCGATTGCCCCATTCCTGCTGGAGAAAAATCTGGATGTCGGACTCGTTACGAAAGCGCTGGATCACCTTTTCCACCGCCGGGATCAGGCCGCGGCGGTCGATGGGGGCGCTGAAGTGGTCGATCAGGCCGCGCAGCTCCGTGTAGGCCTCATCCAGGCTGTTCTCGATGCGTTCCAGTTCGGCCCACAGGGCGGACTCATCACCCTGGTGCAGAGTTTCGTCCAACACCCGGACCTGGAACCGCAGGCTGGCCAGCGTCTGCGCCAGCGAATCGTGCAGTTCGTGAGCGATGCGGGTGCGTTCCTCGATGATGGACAGGCGGTTGGCCTCTTCGTCCACGCCGGCCTTCTCGATGGCCATGCCCAGGTGCCGGCCGATGCTGACCAGCAGCTCCCGGTCCACACCGTTGTCGAGCTTGTTGTTCTTGTTGACGAACAGGTTGTACACCCCGAGGGTGCGTCCCCGGTACTGCAGGGGCACGGCGATCATCTCGATTTCCTGGCTATCGAAGAAATCGCTGCCCACCAGCCGGTTGCAGGTACGCAGGCTGGTATGCACCTGCACCGAACCCTCGGTAGCGGCCTGGCCGCACAGGCAGCGGTCGGAGGGCAGGTATTGTTCCTTGCGTACGATGTCTTCGCTCAGGCCCAGGCTGGCGACCAGCCGCATCTGGTTGTCCTTGCCCTGCAGACGTACGGTGGCGGCGCGCGCCTGCACGACTTCCTTCAGGGTATGCAGAAAGCGGGTGAGCAGATCGTCCAGATCACGAGAGCTGTTGATGCTGGCCGCTACGTCGTAGAGGATTTCCAGCGAGCGCGTTTTCTGTTTGATGTGGCGGGTCTCTTTGCGCACCTGGGTTTCCATGTCCAGGGACAGGCTCTGGAAACGGTCACTGAACTGGTTGATGTCATGCATCAGATCGGTGAACAGGCCCCGGGGCGGTACCGGGATCCGGCTGGCGAGCTGGTCGTTGAGCATCATGGTGGCCCAGGAGCGGATCTCCTGCAGCGGCCGGAGCAGTTCATTGCGGATCAGGATGATGCCGGTGATGACCAGGACCAGTCCCAGCAGGCTCAGCAGGGTCTGGAGGATATAGAAGCCGCTGCCCGGCTCTGCCAGCCACAGGTGAGCAAGCGTGAGTGCAAAGATCACTCCCAGCCCCAGCATCGGCAGCAGCAGGGGATTCAGTACCCGGTTGCGCAGGGAGACCACCGCGCCGGAGTCTTCCGTGTGCGGTTCCCGCCTGCGCCGGGATTCGGTCTGTTCAAGGGATTCCTGGCTCATCCGACCTCAGTGACGTTCTGCCGTGAAATCAATGCCATATTGCTTGGAAGGCGGGTCGAAAGCGACTGACTTCGAGCCTTCACTATACCACCATCACCGCCGGCGGACATCCGTCCGGGGCAGCGCGGTCGGGTCCGGATCCCGTTGCGTGGCTGCTCAGCCCGCGTTCTCCGGCGGGGTGTAGTTGGCGTCGTTGGGATTCATGAAAATGAACTGGAAGTCGCCGGGTTCGATTTCCACGAAGTCCACAACGGTGCCGTCGAGCAGGGCGCGGCTGGTGGGGGCGATAACCAGCTCGATGCCTTCCGAGGCATAGCGGGTGTCATCGTCCCGGTTCAGGTCATCGAAACCCATGCCGTAGTGGATACTGCCATCGGACTGGCGGTCGGCCGCGATGCGCAGGGCCATGCCCTCCATACGGGACTGCTTGGCCGCTTCTTTGATCTGTTTGGCGGCGGCGGGGGTAATGGTGATCATGGGTGACACCTCGTGATGGTTAATGCGTGAATTACACGGACTATTCTAAGACATTGGTCCGGGCATCGTCGCCTTCACCCGTGTGGTGTGGGGTTTTTGTCCGGCGTACAAAGTCCACGAAGCGCAGTGCCCAGTGGTACTGGCCGGTATCGCGCAGGTGGGCGTAGCAGGCCAGCAGGTTCTTGTAGACATAGCCGTCGTGCCGGCCGTCCATACCGCTGCCGCGTACCACCTGGTAGGCGAAACGGGCCGCGTCGGTATCGAAATTTTCCAGGCGTGAATAGTGGAATTCGTGTGCGGCGATGGTGTCCGGGGGCGCCGTGCCCTGCCAGGGGTGGGCCGCTGCCTCGCGCAGGACGATGTAGCCACGGCCCTGGGGGCGGGCATGCATGACGGTATCGGCCGGGATGATACCCACCATCTCCGCCCGCCGGTCCTGCCAGTGCAGGCTGCGGGTGAGATACATCAGACCACCGCATTCGGCATAGGTGGGGAGGCCGGCCTCGATGGCGTCATGGATGGCCCGGCGCAGGCCCGTGTTGGCCTCCAACCGGTCCATGCAGGCCTCGGGAAAGCCACCGCCGATGAACAGGCCGTCGATCGCCGGCAGTTCGGTATCGGTGAGGGTGTCGATGGGGACCAGGCTGGCACCGGCCGCTTCCAGGGCCTCCAGGTCGTCGGGATAGTAGAAACCGAAGGCGGCGTCGCGGGCGATGCCGATACGCAGCGCCGGCGCGGGTTCAACGGTCTGGCTGCGCTCTGCAGGTGTGGCCAGCCCGGGTGCCGTGGCGGCGATTTTGCGCAGCCGGGACAGGTCGACCTGGTCGCGGATCAGGGCCGCGATGCGGTCGATCAGATCGCGGGCGCCCGAGGCCTCGTTGCTCGGAACAAGCCCCAGGTGGCGCTCATCGATGCGCAGGTCGGGATTGCGGTGCACGGCACCGACCACCGGGATGTCGGTATAGTGCTCGATGGTCTCACGCAGCTTGGTCTCATGGCGGCTGCCGGCGACCTTGTTCAGGATCACGCCGCCGATGCGTACCTGGGGGTCGAACTGCATGTAGCCAAGCAGCAGCGGGGCGATGCCGCGGGTCATGCCCTGGACGTCTATGACCAGTACCACAGGCGTTGCCAGCAGCCGCGCCAGCGCGGCATTGCTGTTGCTCAGGTCCAGCGCCATGCCGTCGAACAGGCCCTTGTTGCCTTCCACCAGGCCGATGTCCATGCCCTGCAGCCGGGTGGCCACCAGGCCACGGATTTCATCCGGCTGCATGGTGTTGAAATCGAGGTTGTAGCAGGGTCGGCCGCTGGCCTCTCGCAGCCACATGGGGTCGATATAGTCGGGGCCCTTCTTGAAGGTCTGAACCCTGAAACCTTCCTGTGTCATGGCAGCCGCGAGCCCCAGGGACAGTGTGGTCTTGCCCGAGGACTTGTGTGCGGCACTGATATAGAAACGGGACATTGTCTTTCAGAAAGACAGAACGCGCACAGCCGGTGACTGTGCGCGTTCTGTCAGCATTGACGTGGCCTGGTGATCAGGCCGCTTTGCCGGCCGCGGCGTCGGTTGCGCCGCCATGGTGTGGATCGGCGACGGCGTCTTCCAGCGTCTGCGGCATGAAGGGCAGAACCTTCACCGCCAGCGCCACGGCGATCAGGGCGATGCCGAAGCCGCCGATGCCCAGCAGGAACTCGGGCAGCGCGGGGCTGTACTCGGCGACCACGCCGTCGTAGAAACTGCTGCTGACCTCCATGCCGGGGAACAGAACCAGCGGGTAGGCCTGGCCGCCAATGATGATGGTGTACATCTGCGTCAGCCCGCCGAGGATGACCAGCGCACAGGCCCAGCCGATAGCGGTGCGCGACCTGCCCAGACCGGGGTGATACAGCATGGCCAGCGGGATCAGGCTGCCGATCAGAATCTGCCCGATCCAGAACAGCTGGGTGTAGATGCCGCCGCCGAGCAGGAGGAAATGCTCGTAGCCGTGATGCTCGGTAGCGTAGAGGTTGGTCAGGTGATAGGCCAGCACGAAATAGAGCACGCCGCCGACGAATACGCCCAGCAGGTTCTTCAGGCGGCGCAGGAGGGCGTCACCCAGCGGCCGGCCGGTCCATTTCATGCCGGCCATGAGCACCAGCAGGTAGATGGCCAGCCCGAAGGAGAAGGACATCACCACGAACAGCGGCGCCATGATGGCGGCATCGTAGGCCTGGCGGGCGACGATGAAGCCGAAGATGGAGCCGGTGCCGGTGGTCAGGATCAGGCGCCAGAGGAAGGCGAAAAAACCGACCGTGGAGGAATACTGTTTCTTGGACGGATCCATCAGCATCCACAGATACACGGCGACAATGGCGATAAAGCCGTTGTAGAGAATGATGTTCCAGGCGAAGATCGACTTGAAGTTGTAGTAGGTCATGGCCACGATCAGACGGTCGGGACGACCGAGATCGAGTACCAGGATGGCCAGACCGCCGATCAGAAGGGTAACAGCGAGCAGGCCGGACAGAGGCGCCAGCGGTTTGTAGGGTGCCTTGCCGAAAACGGAGCCGATGGAGGCGACATTGAGTGCACCGGACGCGGCAACGATGAGAAACACCGCGAAGACGTGCGGGATACCCCACACGATCTGATTGTTCATGCCGGTGACATAATGGCCGTGATGTTCCATGTAGTAAGTGGCACCAAGGCCGATGGCCACGATAAGGCCGAGGATGCCGATCAGGCCCCAGTAGCCCGTTCCATTGTTCGTCACTTCTCTGAAATGGATTGTCTTCTTCATGGATCCTGGCTCTTATGCTTGTGCGTCTGTGGAGTTGATCAGATGCCGCGGTAACGAACACCCAGGTCGAGACCCAGGTCGGCGCGGATCTCGGTGCCGCCATGCAGGGCCAGCTGGCGCGAAATCTCGCTGTTCGGATCGTTCAGATCGCCGAACACGAAGGCGTCATGGCCTTCCGCTGCACAGGCTTCGGCACAGGCAGGGACGGCATCGGCGCCATCCCTGTCGACCCGGTGCACGCACAGGGTGCAGCTCTCGACCGTACCCTTGCCGCGCGGGGCGACGACCAGCTGATCCTGCAGATCCTCGTGGATGAAGGAGCGGGCCTTGTAGGGGCAGGCCATCATGCAGTAACGGCAGCCGATGCAGATGTGCTTGTCGACCAGCACGATGCCATCGGCACGCTTCATGGAGGCGCCGGTAGGGCAGACGTCCACACAGGGCGGATGCTTGCAGTGCTGGCACATCAAGGGCAACTGGTGGGCATAGCCGGTGCGGGTGTCACGCAGTTCGACGATGCGGATCCATTGTGCCTTCTGCTCGGGTGCGGAGTGGGGTTCGCTGTCGTTGATGTCACCCCAGCCATTCTCTTCCATGCAGCCGCGCACGCAGGCATCGCAGCCGTCGCCGCACTTGTTGGTGTCGATCAGCATGCCCCAGCGATTCTCGCTGGTGACAGGCTGATCGGCGGGCTTGGCCTGTGCGACCTGGTTGAGAAACACGCCGGGCGCGATGCTCATGCCGGCAGCGGCACCTGCCGTCCCGCCAATGAAGCGGCGGCGTGAGGTGTCTACGTGCTCGCTCATTGCAGTCCTTCCTCCGTGGCTGCCCGCAGTACGTCGGCAGTCAGCTCGGTTTCGGTTTCGGTGAAGTGATGGCCCTTGCCGCCGCCAAGCCGGTGCATGCCGGGCTCGGCATCCGGCATTGGCGTGTCGCGATGGCAGGAAAAGCAGTCGATCTTCACCGCCGCATAGCTGTGGCAGCTGCTGCAGAAATGTTCCTTGCTGTCGCTGCGCACGATTTTGCCGGATTCGGGCTTGGGAACATGGCAGTTGATGCATTCCTCCAGGCTGTACTGCTTGGTGCGCACGCCCTGGCGCATGGTCTCGTCACGCTGATGGAGGATGTACTCCATGTGATTCTTGCGCATCTCCTCCGTCGGTTCGACACATCCCTGGGCCTCGCTGTAGCGGGCATTGGCCTGCGGGATGTCCGGCCGGGGAACCTCGGCGCCGGCAAGCAGCGGGATGGCCAGAAAGGCCATCCCGACTGCCAGAACCAGTGACTGCAGGGGTTTAAACAACCGCGTCATGTCCACTCCTAATGCTGCTGCTGTGCGGGGATGTCGTTTTATTCACCCATGGCCATGTCGATGTAGCCGGTGGGGCAGACATCCGCACAGATATGACAGCCGATGCAGCGCGTGTAATCGGTCGCGACATAACGCCCGGTGGTCGACTCGGCCTTGTTGACACGATAGACCGCATCCTGCGGGCAGTAGATGACGCAGTTGTCGCACTCGAAACACATGCCACAGCTCATGCAGCGGCCGGCCTCGGACACGGCTTCATCATCCGTGTAGCAGTCGTAACGCTCCTCGAAATGCCCCAGCACTTCCTCGGCACCCGGGCCGTGCTCCTTGCGCTTGACCCGCGGCGTGTAGGAGAAGTGACCCAGGAACAGCTCGGTGTGCGGGATGATCTCCTGGCTGGCGCGGTCCTCGTAGTTATGCACCGCATACTTGGCCTCGGAGGTGCCGCGCATGTCGCCCTGGGGCTGGAACTCGATCGGTGACAGGTTGGCCTCGTTGAGCTTGGCCAGCAGATCGAAGTGGTGCTTGTCGACCTTGGGCCGCTTGACCTGAGACTCGTTGTTCAGATAGTGCTCGATGCTCTCGGCGGCGATGGAGGCCTGGCCGATGGCCGTGGTCAGCAGGTGCGGACGGATGATGTCGCCGGCCACGAAATGGCCCGGACGGTTCGGTACCTGATAGTACTGGTCCGAATCCATCAGACCGCGACCATTGTCGAAATCTTCCAGGCCGGCCAGGTCACCGCCCTGGCCGATGGCGGCCACGATCAGGTCGGCTTCGATGTCGAACTCAGTGCCTTCGGCCGGAGTCGGGCGGCCGTCCTTGATCTCGCACTTGGCCATGCGCAGGGCGGTGGCGCGGCCGTTGTCGTCCTTGACCAGGGCGACGGGCATGACTTCATTGAGAATGGTCACGCCTTCTGCCAGGGCGTCGCGCACCTCGTGTTCGGTGGCCGTCATCTCTTCCTTCGGGAACAGTGCGGTCAGGGTGACCTCGGCACCTTCACGGGCAGCGGTCATGGCGGCATCGTGGGCGGTGTAGCCGTGGATGACCTCCTCGGGACGCTCTTTCTCATTGATGGTGGAGATCTTGCCCAGGCGACGGGCTACGGAGACCACGTCGATGGAGGTGTCGCCGCCGCCGACGCAGACCACCTTGTCGGCGGTGACCTGCAGGTCGCCCTTGTTGTAGGCCTCCAGGAAAGCCACGCCGGAGACGCAGTTCGGGGTGCCTTCCCAGCCCTCGACGGGCAGACCGCGGCCGGTCTTGCAGCCGATGGCCCAGACAATGGCGTCGAATTCCTTCTCCAGTGCATCGACCGTCACGTCCTTGCCGACGCGGGTGTTGGTACGCACCTCGATGTCGCCCATCTCCACGATACGGTTGATCTCATGGGTCAGATGGGTACGTGGGATACGGTAACCGGGGATGCCGTATTCCATCATGCCGCCGAGTTTGTCGTGGTCATCGAAGATGCAGCTGGCGATGCCGCGGCGACGCAGATGATAGGCAGCGGCCATGCCGGCCGGGCCGCCGCCGATGATGGCGACCTTCTTCTCGGTCTTGAGTGCCGGTGCTTCGTATTTGAAGTCGTTCGTGACCGCGCTGTCGCCAATGAACTGCTCGACGGCGTTGATGCCGACGAAATCCTCGACCTCGTTGCGGTTACAGCCGTCCTGGCACGGGGCCGGGCAGACGCGTCCCATCATGGCGGGGAAGGGGTTGGATTCGGTCAGACGCTGGAAGGCGTATTCATGCATGCTGACGTCCTGGGGCGGCTTCTCGATGCCGCGCACGATCTGCAGCCAGCCGCGGATGTCCTCACCCGACGGACAGCTTCCCTGGCAGGGCGGCGTACGGTGAACGTATACAGGGCACTTGTGAGATTCGTCGGCGACGAAAATCTTGTCGTGCATGCTGCTCCAGGTGTGTTCGCCGTCCTCGAACTTGCGGAAAGTGAGTTTCATGTCGTCTTGGGAAGTTGCCATGCCTGTTCTCCTGATCTAGGTGAACCCGGTATGCCGGTATTCGTATCTAGAGATTAAAAATTGTACGTCCGAATTACTGCAAGCAAATCAATCCTCGTCACTCGCGTCATCATCGTCGTCGTCCGATTTCTGGCCGGTCAGGATAAGCGCGTTGCTGACCAGCTGATGGACGCTGACGATCTGATCGAGAGTGAAGCCGTAGTACGGCATTACCTTGGCGAACTGGCTCTTGCAGATGGCGCAGATCGCGGCCATGTGCGTGACGCCGTGTTCATCCACAACTTTCTTGAGCGCTTCCATGCGGGGCAGCGCGCCCTTGACGCGCAGCTCCATCAAATCGTCCGTCAGCAGACCGCCGCCGCCACCGCAGCAGTAAGTGCTGTCGTAAATGGTGTCGGCCGACATGTCGTAGAAGTTGTTGCAGCTGGCCCGGATGATATCGCGCGGGATGCTGAACTGACCCCCGGGCGTATCGCCCATGCGTGAGGCACGGGACACGTTGCAGGAATCGTGGTAGGTCAGGCTCATGTCGTCGTTGCGCGACTTGTCCAGGTTCAGCTTGCCCTGCTTGATCAGATCATGCGTGAACTCGCAGATGTGCTGCGGGACAGGGTAGTTCGGGTCCAGGAAGTCGAAAGGACCGGCCAGGGTGTTCAGGAAGCTGTAGGCCACACGCCAGGCATGCCCGCACTCGCCGAAGATGATGCGCTTCACGCCGAGATCCAGCGCCGCCTCGCGGATGCGCATGGACACCCGGCGCATGTTCTCGTAGGAGCCGATGAACATGCCGAAGTTGGCCGCTTCCGAAGCATGAGAGCTCAGGGTCCAGCTGATGCCGGCCTCATGGAAAACCTTGCCGTAGCCGATCAGGCCGTCCACGTGGGGCTCGGCGAAGAAATCGGCCGACGGGGTGACCAGCAGTACCTCGGCGCCTTTCTCGTCCAGCGGGTAGCGTACCTTGACGCCGGTATCGTCCTCGACGTCCTCCTCGATCCCCTCCAGCGTATTTTCCAGCGCGGGCTGGGGCAGGCCGAGATTGTTGCCGACCTTGAACACCTTGCCGATGATCTCGTTGCAGTATTTCTGACCCTTGCCGACGGCGTCCATGATTTCGCGCGCGGCCATGGAGATCTCGGCGGTGTCGATCCCGTAGGGGCAGAACACGGAGCAGCGCCGGCACTGGGAGCATTGATGGAAGTAGCTGTACCAGTCGTCCAGCACTTCCTCGCTCAGGTCCTCGGCACCGACCAGCTTGGGGAAATACTTGCCGGCAAAGGTGAAGTAGCGACGGTAGACCTTGCGCAGCAGGTCCTGGCGTCCCACCGGCATGTTCTTGGGGTCGGTGGTACCGAGATAATAGTGGCACTTGTCGGTGCAGGCGCCGCACTTGACGCAGGCATCGAGGAACACCTGGAACGAGCGGTACTTGCCCAGCAGTTCGCCCATCTTGTCGATGGCGACTTCCTTCCAGTTGTCGACCAGCTCGCCGGGGTAGCCCAGAGGCTGCTGGAAATCGGCCTTGGCGACGTACGGCTTGCTGTGCTCCATCGTCCCTTCCTCGAGCTTCGGGATGATGGGAATCTCTCTAAATTTCGGGACGTCAAAGTCAGCCACAGTTCGCTCCTAAGTCTACTGCCGCAAAGGTGTCACAAAACTCTGCGATTATTTTTCCAGCTCGGCAGCCCACGGTGCCAGATGCCGCTTTTCACGCGGGTTGTCGACCTGGTTCCGGGTCGGGCTGAAGAACACACCGGGTGCGTGCAGCAGTTTGCTGATAGGGAACACGATCAACAGCAGTGCTACCAGGAAAAGGTGGATCAGCAGGGCCGGGTCAGTCGGCAGTTCCTGCGGCGAAAAGCGGATCATGCCCAGGAAGAACGCCTTGACGGACACGATATCGGTATGTGAGACGAAGGTCATCATCATGCCGCTGAGGCCGATGCCGAGCAGCAGCGCCAGCATCAGATGATCGGACGGAGCGCTGATGTAGCGCACGCGATCGACCAGGACACGCCGCGCCCACAGACCCAGCAGGCCGATGACCATGCCGAAGGCGGCGTACTTGCCGAAAGGCTGGATCAGGCTCACCCACAGCCAGATCTGATCCTGGAAATAACGGATGTGGCGCAGAAGCACCAGTAACAGTGAGAAGTGAAAAATCCAGCCGAACAACCAGATCCACTTGTTGGAGCGGAACAGGCTCTGGAAGAAGACGACTTCGCGGAACATGCGCAGAACGACGCCGCCCGTGGTCGTCGGTGCCGGCGTGGTCGGGATCTTCAGCGGTGCCGGTGTCCTGGCATAGCGGTAGATCCGCGCACCGACCCCAACCAGAAATACTATCGCTGCGGCATAAAACAGCGCGGTGTAAGCGATACTCACAAACGACACCGTCGTCTCCTCACTGTTGCAATTCTGTAGTAATGATTGGGGGAGGGGATACCTCCCCCGGCAATCACGGAGTTGTCGTGATCAGACGCAGCCGGTCGGCTTGGGCAGGCCGGCGTACTTGCACGCCTGCTTGGCCGGACCGTAGGGGAACAGCTCGTACAGGTACTTGCTGTTGCCCTTGTCCTTGCCCAGCTTCTTGCCGATGGCCTTGGTCAGGACGCGCACGGCAGGAGCGATCTGATACTCTTCGTAGTACTCGCGCAGGAAGTTGATTACTTCCCAGTGGCTCTCGCTCAGCTCGGTGCCGTCTTCCTTGGCCATGGCGGTTGCCACTTCGGGCTCCCAGTCGTTCAGGTTGGCCAGGTAACCCTCTTCGTCAGTCTCGTAGGTCTTGCCGTTTACTTCGATTGCCATGATCGATCTCCTCGTGCTGTTGGAGCAGAAATGAAATAACCAAAAATGTCAGAGCCAGGCCTGAACACTGTCGTGCTCAGTGACCAGGTCGACGAATCCGCCGTAGTCGACGACATTGATACCGTCCAGGACCTGATCCTCGCTCATACCACGTGCCCTGAGGTCAGGGCCTAACACGTAGACTTTGCTCTTCTCCATCGCGGACTGGACCTTGCCTGCAACGGCGGTACCTTTCATCGCGCCGTAGACCGCGTCCTCGAACAGCAGCACGGCAGCGCCGTCCTTGATGCGTCCGAGGCATGAATCCAGGGAGCGATTCTCGAAAGGTGATTTGTTGACTGTATGCAGCATTGCCATCACTGAATCTCCCTTGGTTCCTAGAAGCTGAGAACGATGTCCTGTTCATCCATCAGGTCGCGCAGCTCGGCGGCGCTGACCACACGGATGGAGGGCTTTTCCTCCCAGTCGTCATCCTCGTCCTCGTACATGATTTCCTGCAGGTCATCGAGGGTGAGACCGCGGGCTTCGAGTGATTCCTTTTCGACATACAGCTTGTTGATGTCGTAATCCCCGAGGACCTTGTAGATCGGCGAGAAATTCTTCATGCCGATGCCCTTGGTGTCCTGGCCCTTTGCCAGCTGGTAGACGCCGTCGTCCAGGAATGCCAGGCTGACATCCTGATCGAAGGCTGCGCCGATCAGGACCACCTCCAGGGATTCGAGTGCGTAAATGGTCCCGTAAGGTGCCTTACGGTTCACATACATGAACTTCTTGATACCGCCCTCGTTTTCCATATTTCTGAAACCTTCTAGTCAGTAACTCTCAATCGCCGAATACGACGAGCCGGTCGCTCTGGATGCCAGCTTCGATCAACTGACCCAGGCCCGAAATCCGGAAGCCGTTGGCGATATTATTGCCGTCCTTGCCGTGGCGCTTGGCTTCGTTCTCGTCAAGCAGGCCGCGGCGCTGGGCTGCTGCCACACATACGACCAGATCGATGTTGTGTTGCTCGGCCAGTTCGGACCACTGAACGGTGATGTTGCGATCGTCCTGGGGCGGTACACCGAACCGCGTGCCGTTGTTCACACCGTCGTGGTAGAAGAACACACGAAACACCTCATGCCCCTTCTCCAGCGCCGCCTTGGTGAACTGCAGCGCGCTGTCCGCGCTCTGATGTTGATAGGGGCCTTCGTTTACCATTACCGCAAGTTT
Source organism: Thiohalobacter thiocyanaticus (assembly GCF_003932505.1). GTDB lineage: Bacteria > Pseudomonadota > Gammaproteobacteria > Thiohalobacterales > Thiohalobacteraceae > Thiohalobacter > Thiohalobacter thiocyanaticus. The sequence continues at coordinate 34,145 of NZ_QZMU01000002.1, read as the reverse complement.
CATCTACTTCTGTCCTTCGGTTCTCGTTGCACATCCAATTCGGTCAGTTGATTAAAGTGGTGCGGTTAGCGCCGTGCACTAACCGCACCCTGACCAACTGGGACAGCCTGTCTACCCGGCCGCGTTCAGAAGCGGATATGGGTGGAGGCGTTCAGGCTGTTGCGTGCACCTCTCCAGTTGTCGATGTGGTACTTGGTAAAGGGCAGGCCGGTGACCTCGAAGAAGCGGGGCCAGCCGATGCGCTCGATCCAGTCGTTGATGCGCTCCCAGTCCTTGGCGCCTTCCTTGTAGGCGTTCAGGATGCGCTTGACGATGGCGGTTGCCTCCGGCCAGCGCGGCGGGTTGTTGGGGATGCCGGCTGCGACCAGCTTCTGGAAGGTCGGCTTGCCACGGGCGTTGGAGTGGTTGCCGCCCACCCAGATCGCGAGCTTGGTGTGTTCGGCATCGTTGATCTGCATCGGGGGGCAGGGCGGATAGCAGGCGCCGCAGCAGATACACTTCTTCTCGTCCACTTCCAGCGAGGGCTTGCCGTTGACCATGGCCGGACGAATGGCGGCCACCGGGCAGCGTGCAACCACGGAAGGACGCTCGCAGACGTTGGAGACCAGGTCGTGATTGATCTTCGGCGGCTTGGTGTGCTGTACGTTGATGGCGATGTCGCCCTGACCGCCGCAGTTGATCTGGCAGCAGGAAGTGGTCAGGTGCACACGGTTGGGCATGTTGCAGTTGCGGAACTCGTCGATGAGTTCGTCCATCATCGCCTTCACCACGCCGGAGGCGTCGGTGCCGGGGATGTCGCAGTGCAGCCAACCCTGGGTGTGCGAGATCATGGAAACGGAGTTTGCGGTGCCGCCGACGATGAAACCGGCGTCTTCGAGTGCCTTGATCAGCGGCTCGACCTTGGCTTCATCGGTGACCATGTACTCGATGTTGGAACGCAGGGTGAAACGGACATAGCCGTCCGCGTACTGATCGCCGATGTCACACAGCTTGCGCAGGGTGAAAACGTCGAGGATACGCTGGGTGCCGGCCTTGACGGTCCAGATGGTGTCGCCGCTGTAGGCGACGTGGCGCAGAACACCCGGACGCGGATGATCGTGCCATTTCCACTGGCCATAGTTCTTCATCATGACCGGATGGGTGTACTGGAAGCCGTCAGGGCAGCCGGATTCGATCGGCTGGCGCATGTCTTCAAGTGCCATGGACTTCTCCTGAACTATTTGAACAACTTGATTGTTGATCCGGGGGGATGTCCCCCCGGAACTCAATTACCGAAAATGCCGGTCAGCTGGCAGCCTTCTGTTCCTGCATACGCTGGAACCACTTCTCGGCTTCCTCATCCCAGCCGTCCATACGGACGTAGGAAGACTGGCGCGGGCTGGCAACCATGTTCGGGTCGGGGTCGATGCCGATGCCTTCCAGGAAGTTGACCAGGCCGATGCGCTCGATCATCTCGCCGCAGCGCTCGTGCTCGAGACCGTTCTCGGCCCAGAAATCGATGATTTCCTCGCCCATCTCGGTGATGCGCTCGTAGTCTTCCTCGGTTTCCAGCTTCATAAACGGCACCACCACGGTACCCATCAGGTCGCCGATCTTCAGGGTGCGCTTGCCGCCGATCAGGATGGTGACACCCTTGTCATTACCGGGGTGCAGAGCCTTCGGCATGACGTTCAGACAATGCATGCAACGCACGCAGTTGTGGTCGTCGACGGTGATGGTGTCGTCATCGTTCAGGCTGATGCAGTTGGTCGGGCAGCGGGAGATGACGTTGTCGATGATGTACTGACGGCCCTTGGCCTCGATGAAGTTCTTGACCTCGCCCTGATCGATCTGCATCTCGTCGCGCCAGGTGCCGATGATGGCGAAGTCGGAACGCTCGATGGCGTTCTGGCAGTCGTTCGGGCAGCCGGAGACCTTGAACTTGAACTTGTACGGCAGGGCCGGACGGTGCACGTCGTCGGTGAAGTTGTTCAGCAGCTTGCGGTGGATGACCTGCTCGTTGGCGCAGGACATTTCACAGCGGGCTGCACCGACGCAGGACATGCCGGTACGCACGCAGGGACCGGCGCCGCCGAGGTCCCAGCCGTAATCATTGATCTCGTCAAAGAAGTGCTGGGTACCCTCGGTGTTGGTGCCGATGAACATGATGTTGCCGGTCTGACCGTGGAAGGTCACCAGGCCGGAGCCGTGCTTCTCCCAGCTGTCGGCCAGCTGGCGCAGCATGTCGGTGGTGTACATGTTGCCTGCGGGCGGCTGGACGCGCAGGGTATGGAATTCCTTGGACTCCTGGAAGGCGTGACCGACTTCGGAGAAACGCGGGATGATGCCGCCGCCGTAACCGAACACGGAAACCGTGCCGCCTTTCCAGTAACCCTTGCGGGTTTCGTAGGAGTGTTCGAGCTGGCCAAGCAGTGAGTTGGCCATGCCGCGAATACGGTCGCTGTCATGGGTGTCGCGCAGACGCTTGATGCCGGAAATGAAGCTCGGCCACGGGCCGTTTTCCAGTTCGTCAAGCATCGGAGTTTCATGGTGCTTATCGGCCATGTCGATCTCCTTAAGTTTGGAATGGCTGGTTGTGCATTTCGGGCACCTGGAACAACACCGCCGGCACCCGCTCCACTACAACATCTAAATTCTATTTGAGTACCACGTCGACCGCGGTCCGCACCGTGCGGACCGGGTGTAAATCGTGCGTGCTGATACCCTTCTCCGAGCACTCCGATTTTCCGTGCTGGGAAGTCTATGTATCTGAGCGCGAAGTGAATACCCTACCCATGGGGTGTTCGGGCCGCAGTAGACTATCCCAAATGGAGTAGGTGTGCAATGGCCGGCCATGCGGCCCCTGACAGTGAAATGTCATGCCCTGCATCCGGGAATTTTAAATAATTAACGTTTAATTATATACTTACAAAAATGGCCAGGAAAGAGGTGGTCGGCAGGGTCCGACCGCACCTGTCTGACACAGGGGTGTGTCGGTTATCATCCTTCCCGGCGCCACCCTGCAACAGTCTGTCCCCGACGCGAGAGACGCATTCATCATGGGTACATCCGTATCGTCCCAGACCCCGGCAGTGTACGGCAATCCCTTCGACCTGGACGAGCCGAGCGCCTATGCCGCCTGGCGGGAGTGGAAGCTGACACGACGGCCGGCAACGGTCGCCGACCTGATCGTGTCCGTGGCCGATCCCCGGCAGCTCACTGCGGATGAGCACGCGGCCCTGCTGGCACGGCTGCGGCAGGCCAATCTGGCCCTGTACCAGTTCGATCCCGCGATCACCGGCAAGGACGCGATCCGCGCCCTGGGCCGGCAGTTCGGGCTGGAGCGGCTGGACGGCAACCTGTGCGCCGATGACGACAGCATCACGTCGCTCCAGGTCTCCAGCGACGGCGCCAGAGGCGAATATATCCCCTATACCGACCGGCGTCTGAGCTGGCACACGGATGGTTATTACAACCCCCCGGACCGGCAGATCCGGGGCATCGTCATGCATTGTGTACGGCCGGCAGCTGAAGGCGGGGAGAGCACCTTCCTGGATCATGAACTTGCATATATATTGATGCGTGATGCCAGTCCGGGCTGGATCCGGGCCCTGATGGCGCCCGACGCCATGACCATCCCGGCGAACGTGTCGCAGGGGCGGGTCATCCGGCCGGCGCACACCGGCCCGGTGTTTTCACTCGATCCGGCCACAGGCGCGCTGCACATGCGCTACAGCGCCCGCACCCGCAATATCGTCTGGAAGGACGACCCGGATACCCGCACGGCGGCGGCCTTTCTGCAGGAGCTCTGGCGCCGGGACAATCCGTACGTCTATCACCATCGGCTGGTGTCCGGGCAGGGTATTATCTGCAATAATACCCTACATAACCGCTCAGGATTTCGGGATCACCCCGATCCGGACCGCGGCCGCCTGCTGTACCGGGCCCGCTACTACGACCGGGTCGCGGGGACCGCGCTGCGGGAGGTATTCCCGGAGGCCTGAGCCCATGGGTCCGCTGACGGACACGAATTTCAGCCGGCGGTCGGCAATCGCCGCCCGGCAGAGGAGGCAGAGATGTTGTGGTTGAGTGAGATCCTGTTGCAGGAGCACGAAATGGATTCCTTCGATCAGCTGTGCGAGAAGATCCAGGAACGTGCCGCACAGGGTGAGATGTTCTTTCGCATGGATGTGAAGCCGCCGTTCCAGGATACCCCGGTGGACTGGGAGGATCGCCTGGAGGCGGCCTTCGCCCAGGCGAACAACAAATAGATTGTGCAATTCCGGTTAGTCTTTTGGGTAAAGCTGTTTCACAATGTTGTCTGGTTTTCATGAACCCTTGTTCAGGTGGTAGAAAATGATGTTCTGGCAGGAAGAGCGGGAGGAAGATAAACCCTTTCAGGTACCGGACGATATCGTCGATATCAATTACCGGATCACGGCCCGTACGCTGCCGCTGGACCATGCTCATGCCCTGTCCAGTGCGCTGCTCGCCGCGCTGCCCTGGCTGGAAGAGGAGGAAGACGCGGGCATCCATCTCATCCACGGCGCCGAATCCGGCAACGGCTGGTACCGGCCCGAGGATGTCACCAACGAACTGCTGCATCTCTCCCGGCGGGCCCGCATGAGCCTGCGCATCCCCAAACAGCGTCAGGCAGACGCCGAGGCCCTGGTGGGGCAGACGCTGGATATCGCCGGTTATCCCCTGGAGGTGGGCGAGGCCAGCATCAAGCGGCTCAGTGCCCTGCCCACACTGTTTTCCCGCTATGTCAGGACCGAGCCGGGGCTGTCCGAGGAGGACTTCCTGGCCTGGGCCGCGGCTGAAATCAAGGCCCTGGGCATTCCGGTGCGCAAGCTGATGGCCGGCAAGAGCCATGCCTTCCGCACCCCGGAGGGCACCCTGCATACGCGCACCCTGATGATTGCCGATCTGGAGCCCGAGCCGGCCGTGTTGCTGCAGCAGAAGGGCATCGGGAAGGGCCGCAAGATCGGCTGCGGTCTGTTCATCCCGCACAAGGGTATTACGGCGGTCAAGGACACGAACTGACCGTCCCGGCGCCCCGGCCGCGGCCAATTCAGTGTTTGGTAATTTACAAATGTGCCCGTTTCAGGGTATATTCCGCGGCTTTGTGATAAGGGCCTGTTAACACTACCGAAGCACCTGCTGCCGGCGCCGCGTTTTGTGTCTCCGCAAGGCGCCGTGAGCGCAGTGTAGCTCGGCTACATAAGCGAGCGGCAACGCCGCGGGACGCAAAACGCGGCCCGTCCCGGAGGGTTGGGCCTGAGAAACCGTCACTCGGCGTTGCTCGTCGCTCATTTGGGGCGACCAAACTTCGCTCCTCGCGCCTGGATTGACGGTTTCTCAGGCCCAACAGCAGGCGCTTTGGTAGTGTTAACAGGCCCTTTTGGCTTTGAACCAGAGGAAGAGTCATGGCTTACGAACTCAACGGCAAGACCATCGAAACCAACGAAAACGGCTATCTCAACGATCCCCACGACTGGAGCGAGGAGCTGGCGCAGGTGATCGCCGACGCCGAGGGCGGTATCGGTCAGCTGACCGACCAGCACTGGGACATCATCAACTATCTGCGCGACGAGTACTTGAACAACAACCAGAACCAGCCCAACGACCGCACCATTCTCAAGGACATGGCCAAGAAGTGGGGCACCAAGCCCACCAGCAAGGACATGTACGCCCTGTTCCCGAAAATGCCCTCCAAGCAGGGCGGCAAGGTCGCCGGGCTGCCGGAGAGCCGCCGCAAGGGCGGGTACTGATCCACTCCAGATTGAGCTGAAGGGTTCAGAGTCGCCCGCGCGGCGACCGGGCAGGCCGGGTGCTGGAGCCCCTTGCCCATTTGGGATATAGTGACGGGCCTTTGGGGACGGTATAGTCCCGCCCAGCATCCTGAAATCGATGATTATGGCCAACTAGCCGGAGGCGAGTACGATGAGCGACAAGGCTGAAGCAATCAAGAAAATGATTGAAATGCAGAAGAAATTCATGGAATACGAACACCAGAACGGGGTCGATCCGAAGGATTATTTTGCCCCCGAGTCCGGCCACGCGCTGGATGGTTACCGTCAGGAATACCGTGATCTGGCCATGTCGGTCGTCGATCAGGCGCACAAGGATGTCGGCTCCAAGGTCTGAGCTCCCGGCGCGCCGGAAAAAAGCCTCACGCAGTGAGGCTTTTTTTATGTCCGCTGCCCGACCTCAGCAGACGTGTGTCAGACCTCCGCCCACATCCGCACCAGGTTGGTGTAGCTGTTGCTGACCAGAGTGGTTTCGCGTTCACCGGGTGATTTCTCTACCAGCAGGTCGCGGGCCTGGGCCAGGGAATAGAGCAGTTCACGCCGACCCGGATCGCGCACCAGGCTCTGGGCCCAGGTCACCGCTACCAGGCGTTCGCCGGCGGTGACCGGCGCCACATGATGCGTGCTGGAAGAGGGATAGACGACCGCATCCCCGGCCGCCAGCTTGATCCGCTGCTCGCCGAAGGTGGAACGTATCACCAGCTCGCCGCCTTCGTAGTCTTCGGGGGCACTCAGAAAGACGGTGGTGGATACATCCGAACGGTAGCGCTGGCCCATGGGTCCCATCACCGGATCGTCGACATGATCGCCATAGTTCATGCCGGGGGTGTAGCGGGCATAGAAGGGCGCGGCCACACGATGCGGCAGCACCGCCTGTTGATAAACCGCATGCTGCACGAGGGAGCCCATCACAATGTTATTCAGCCTGGTGTATAGTTCCTGTTCCTGAACCATCTCCTCGTTCTGCTTGACCCGATGCGCCTCCCGCCCGGCGGACAGCCGGCCGTCCTGGAACCGGGCATTGGCCAGCAGGGTGCGGATCTGCTGCAGCTGGTCGGTGGACAGCACGCCGGCTAGCGTCAATAACATGTTCAGGCACTCCAGTTATAAGAGGTAGACCATGATACTGAATGTCCACGCAGGGGAACAAACCTATTCCATCGATGTGCCGGAGCACCTGCTCAATGATGCCGAGGAGTTCTTCGCCCGGATGGACGAGGACATGAGCCGGGGCTACCAGATGAGCCGGACCTGGGTGGACAGTCCGGATGTCTACATGCGCTGCCAGATCGTCGCCGACAAGCTGCTCACGGCGCTGGAGAGCCACAATGAAAGTCTCGGTATCATGATGTCGGCCTATCTGCTCAAGCGCATGCCCGGTATCCGGGCGGTGCATCTGAACCTTGAAGGCGACATGACCGAGCACGATTTCGATCTCGCCTGAGGCAGCCGTGGCTGAGCTGCTGCAGGTTACCGCTCCGTTGCTGATCCGCTACCCTGACGGCAGTCGGCACGTGATGGCCGAACGTTTTGCGCATCCCGACGGGATACTGTATTTCCAGCCCTTCTGGCACCTCTGCCGCCCGGCCTCGCAGGCCATTCACCTGGTCCGCGGTGAACTCCGGGGCGAGGGCCCCTGGAAGCTCGGCGATGCCGTGATCACGGTACTGGGCTGCCAGGGCACGGACCCGGACATGGCTGCAGTCCATGCCGAATGGCAGGCCTTCATCCGGAGCGGTGCGCCGGGTTATCCGGGGCCGGATGCCATCCGCGCGCTGGCCTGCCAGCACGGTGCCTGTCAGGATTGATCTGATACGAACCTGCTCCGAGTATAGGTATTTTTCATTACCCGCGTTTTCCCACCCCGGAATTTGTGCAACAGTCCACAGACTGCCCCACTGAATCTGCCAAACTGGCATCAGATTCATATGGAATAGTAGTTATGCATGCCAGTGATATTACAAGTAAAATAAATCAGATTTCGACCATGCCCCTGTTCGAGGGGGTGCCGCTCAATGTCCTGCACTGGGTCAACGAGCGTTGCGAGGTTGTACGGGTTTTCGCCGGTCAGACCCTGCTGGATCCCAGCCACCGGAATGATGCGATTTATATCATCATCTCCGGATTCGCCCAGGTCAGAAACCCCGGCGCCGATGGCCAGGCCCTGGCCTACCTCATGGAAGGACAGTGCGTCGGCGAAATGTCCGTCATCGATGGTGGGCAGCCTTCGGCCAGGGTCGTGGCCGATACCGACTGTATGCTGCTGGTGATCGAATCGCAGACTCTGTGGGAGCTGATCGGCATGGCGCCGGTGGTGGCGCGCAACCTGATGCGCACCCTGTCCAGCCGCCTGCGTTATGACAACGAGGTTATCCTGGAAAGCCTGCGGATGCAGCGCGTCTTTGAACACGATGCCCGGGTGGATCCCCTGACCGGGATGCACAACCGGCGCTGGTTGTGCGAAATGCTCGATCGCCAGATCCAGCGCTGTAATATGAGTGGTGAAGAACTCTCCATCCTGATGCTCGATGTGGATCACTTCAAGTCATACAACGACAGGCACGGCCATCTGGCCGGCGACTGCGCCCTGCAGTCCGTGGCTCAGGCGTTGCGGGAGGGATTGCGGGTGTCGGACACCACTGCCCGCTTCGGTGGCGAGGAATTCGTGGCCATTTTCCCCGGCGTGGGCCTCAAGGCCGCTCGCGGCATCGCCGAACAGTTACGCCAGGCCGTGAGCGACTATCCGGTACGGGACTATCAGGGCAATCCGTTGCCGGGGGTGACTGCTTCCATCGGTCTGGCCGCCCTGGAGCCGGGTCAGGACCGCGACAGACTGCTGGATGCCGCTGATGCCGCCCTGTATCGCGCCAAGAATGCCGGGCGGAACCGGGTCAGTGAATGACCCGGGTCTCCATCAGCCCCGTATCAGCAGTCCCAGACCGGATACCGCCAGCAGGGCGAAGGCCAGGCGGCGCATCTGGACGATCGGCACATGCCGGGTCAGTCGTGCCCCGAACTGGGCGGCCAGCAGCACCGGGAACAGGCACCAGGCGGCAGCTTCCAGCATGGCGGGCTCGAACTCGCCGCGCAGGATCTGCACGATCAGGCGCAGCAGGGTGCTGAGAAAGAAGATCGCCAGCAGCGTGGAGCGGATGCGGGCCATGTCCCAGGGCTGGCGGTAGATGTGAAACACGATCGGTGGGCCGGCGGTGCTGAACAGGCCGCCCAGCACGCCGCCGGCGGCGCCGCTGAGAAGCCCCGCGGTCGCTCCCGATGGCCGGGGCAGCGGGTGGCGGGGAAGAACAGCACCAGGGCCGCGGCCAGGATCACCACCCCCAGCAGCTGCTGCAACAGCACCGGCATCGCCGTGTTCATCCAGGCCAGCAACGCCATCCCCAGTACGATCATGGGCGCCAGCCCCAGGGTCATCCAGCCCAGCTGCGGCCAGTCGATGGCGCGCGGATGCCGACCCAGTACCCAGGCGCCGTTGGCCATCGAGATCATGCTCACCACCGCGGCCAGGAAGGGGATGGAGGCCAGCTCCAGCAGACTGGCCAGGCCCATGACGATCAGTCCCAGGGCGAAGCCGGTCAGGGCCTGGATGAAGCTGCCGGCGAAGGCGAGCAGGACCAGCAGGGTCAGTTCGAGCGGGGTCATGGCAGCGGCTTGCGCATGAGAAAGTGCGGGATGCTGCCGAACAGGGTGTGCGAGGGCGCGACCGCTGAATAGCCGTGATGCGCATAGAAGTCGACCGCGGCCTGCCGTGCATGCAGCCGGATTTCGTCCAGACTCCAGTCCCGCGCCTGCTGCTCGAGCGCTTCCAGCAATGCCGTGCCGACACCGCGACCGCGCCAGGCCTCGACCACGGCCATGTAACGGATCTGGCCCCGCGTGTCATCGATACGGTGCAGGCGTCCGATACCGATCAGGCTGCCGCTGCGGTCCTGTACCTGCAGATGGAAGGCGGCGTCTTCGAACTCATCCCGCTCGCTGCCGCGCGGCTGATCCCAGGGCGCGCGCAGTAGCTGCCAACGCAGGTCGAAATAGTGCTTCAGCTCGGCCTCGTCGCAGGGACTGCTCAGGTGAAAGTCGGGTTTCACTCAGGCAAACACCACCCAGGTGGTGGCGATGTACTTCACTCCCCGGTCCAGCGCCACTGCTCTGTGTTCGTGGGTCCAGAAGGGTGGGAACAGGATCAGCTTACCCTGTTCAGGGCGCACCTTGACCTGCTGAAACAGGAACTCGGTCTCCCCGCCCGGGCCGGGCACGTCGTTGAGATACCAGAGCGCGACCAGCTGGCGCTGACTGAACTCGTGGCTGCCGCCATCGATGTGCCAGTGATAGTACTCGCCTGGCACATAGCGCTGAATGCCATAGCCCATGTCCTTGAACGGCCCCTTGAAGTAGGGGAAGGCCTCGCGGAATTCACGCAGGGCAATGCCCAGGGAACGGAACAGGTTGTTGTCCACGTCCTTCCAGTGCGGCTTGCCGCTGACCACCAGGTCGGTGGTCTTCTTCACCCCGGCGTCCTCGTTCGCCGTCTGGCCGATGCGCCCCTTGTACTGCTCGTCCTGGTGCGCCTCGAAGCGCTGGATGATGTCCTGGCAGATGAAATCCGGCAGTGCTCCGCGCTGCTCGAAGATGAAGGAATTGGGCTGGATTTCCGTGAGGGTGCGCAGCGGTGTGCGCTGCGGGCTGTCGTGGGACATCATTGGATAGACCGGGTAGGGAAAGAGGGTAATTTTCTTACAGCGCGTTGGTTTCGATCAAGTCGGGAATGCGTTCCATGGAACCGCGGCCGTGGCGGCGGAAGTCTTCCAGCACGGCCTCGGCCACCCGGCGCCAGTGCGACTGGCTGCGCTGAATGATGGCCTTCAGCACCGAGTCGTTGCCCTCGCGGTGCCAGGTCTGGTAGGCATCGACCAGGCTGGGCGTGAGACTCTTGCGCATGTTGGTCAGGGTCGCGAAGTAGAAATGCAGACTGGCCGCATCGGCCTTGTCCAGCAGCCGGGGCAGGGTGGACAGGGCATCGGCCAGGTTGTCACGCACGGCGCGGGCCTGGATCTCGGCCCTGGAACGGGGGAAGCTGGCCAGCATTTCCTCCCACTCGGGGCCCAGCTCGCGTCCGCACTGGACCTCCCCGATCTCGTGCAGGATGAAGGTGTCGATCTGAGCCTCGGCCATGGTGTCCAGTGAGCCGTCGGGGTCATGCTCGAAGTCATAGGCACGGATCGCCCGACCCATGGGGTTGTCCAGCCGATTCCAGCGCCATTCCTCCATCTTCTCCCAGATCATCTGGCGCAGGGCCTGGCGGCGGATGAAGATGGTGCCGTTCTGGGACATGGCCGGCGGCGAGGTGAGATCCCGGGCGAATTCCTCGCCGGCCACGATCAGTCGGTATTCGCCCGTATCCTCGTGACGGTCCAGCCGGCCGAGAAAGAAGTGCGGCTTGGCCCGCTGGCCGTAGCCGGCCGAGTAGACCAGACCCTGGGGCAGCAGCCGGGTGTTGACCTGTTCGGCCTCCAGCGGATCGAGGGCCTGGTCCTCGAGCGGCAGGCTGACGAAATCGCTTGCCTCCAGATCCTCCCACAGCTGTTCGCGTTCGCGCAGCCAGTCACCGACCTCCTGATGGGGGAGGGAGTCGGCATAGGCGTAGCCCTTTTCCCAGCGATAGAACTCGCGCATCTTCATCAGATAGACGCACAGGGTGTAGTCACCGGCATGCGCGGCATCGGAAATGTGGCAGTTGTGCTGTACGGAGTCTCTCAGGCTGCTCCACTCATCCTGCATCTCAACATCCTCTGCAATGGGGGACCGCCTCGATTAGAATAAAGCATGTCCCGGCGGCTTGCCGTGTTGCCGTGAAATCCCGAGTAAAATGGTATACTATTGGCATCCTAGCATGGGTCGGGCCGGATGACAAAGCGAAGCAGTGCTATAATCTGGTCAAAGAATATGATCCAACATTTTGAAATACATTGTTAAGTCAGAGGAATTTCCGTGCGTATCAAGACCCGTTGGAACAACAAGGACAAACAGCGCACCATCGAGGACACGGCCAGTGCGCTGAGCTTCACCCTGTGGCGGATGTGCATGCAGTCGCTGCTGAATCTGGAGAACGAAGGTTTCCAGACCGACACCCAGATACAGCGCCTGACGGTGATCGAGGAATATCTGGCCTTCCTGCTGCACGCAGTGGACCGGATCGTCTACAACAGGATGGACGAGGAAGAGCGGGCGATCTTCATCAACGCCCTGGCGAAGAAGCTGGCCGACTATGTCCAGGACAACGGCCGCGACCTGGCCGGGCCGGATGACTACCGTGCGCCCTTCATCAATCTGCTCAATGACCGGATGGACGGCTATGCCGAGTTCGGTTTCTTCGATTACGAACCCAGTTTCCAGATGTCACGCTATTTCGGTGACCAGGTCACCCAGGTTCTGGGCGAGCATCAGCGCAAGTGGGTCACCACCCAGATCATCGACATCGAGGTGCCCTTTTTCATGAAGACGATGAAACGGGCCATTACCAGCCTGCTGCCGGAATTGCCCAAAGAGGAATCGGCCTGAGGTAATGCGCCTCAGGCGCTGCGTCGGCGGGCAATGCCTGCCAGGCCGATCAGACCGCTGCCGAACAGCCAGACAGCGGCGGGGACGGGGACGGCGGAGAGGTCGACTGAGGCGTCGTTGAAGCTGGCATTGACCACGTTGTAACTGGAATCCTCATAATCACCGTGCAAGCTGCTGGTGGCCATGGCGACGGAAGTCGAACCAGGCGCCAATGCATCGAAGCTGATCGTGCCGATGGTGTGGCCGTCACCCGTACCAAAACCACTCAGAGCACCGAAGCCGATACTGACTACCTCGCTGGACTCGATTATGAGTTCGGTATACGGAAACAGTGTCTTGAAGTCGCTGTTCCAGCTGAAATCCGTATAGCCCAGCAGGCTCGAGTCGAAGCTGAACTCGACCGAGCCGGTGATGATTTCAGTCGATGAAAAATCGGCCAGTACATTCAGACTGAAATTGCTGCCGGCTACGGTCGTGGTTGATGCCGGATCCAGTGAGATGGTGACGGCTTGCGCTGACGATGCGGCAAGCAGTGCAGCACTCAGAATGGCTCTGATGGGCATTTTAGTCATTATTAGGCACCTCAATTATCAGGATTGTCGGCTGCCTGTCAGGAAGCATGATCTGTACCTGAAATATAATATATTAATAAACAATGAGTTGAGTTTATCATCCGGACAAAACTGTTAAATAAAACGACATGCTGTGATGTATGCGAAGTTCTGTTATGCCATGTTTTAACCTGTTATTTCAATAAGTTGATATAAAAAGCGAAAATCGCTGCCAGAATAAGCTGTAATCAAAATCGACAGAAAAGCCGCAGGGCGGCAGCGAAACCCTCGTCGTTAAGGAGTCCCGGCCGAAGGTCCGGGCGGATTCCCGTAGAAAGACCTGAATATCGAAAAATCTGACAGGTTAACGATGCCGTCGCCATTGAAGTCCGCATCGGCGTCATCCGTCCCGTATCGTTGTCTGTACAGCGAAAAGTCAGCCAGATTAACTAATCCGCTGTTATCCAGGTCGGCGTCGCAACGGTTGCCGTAGCCGTCCCCGTCCGTATCGCGCTGCAGTGTATTGGCGTGCAGGGTGCAGTTGTCGCAGGCATCCCCCACGCCGTCGCCGTCCTGATCCAGCTGGGCCGCGTTGGCCGTGTCGGGGCAGTTGTCGATCCCGTTGTCGATGCCGTCTCCGTCCCGGTCCGGGTCGCAGGCATCGCCGACGCCGTCTCCATCCGTATCGGACTGGTCCGGATTGTGGATGGTCGGGCAGTTGTCCAGATCATCCAGGACATTGTCGACATCAACATCGGAATGGGGGGTGAGCAGGACCAGGGGTTCCTGGATGCCGTCGGGATCATCCCCGCACAGGGACAGAGAGGGGCCGCAGGGGGCCGGATCACCCATGGCGACCAGCGCGGCCTTCACGTCGGCCGGGCTGGCATGGGGGTTCTCGGCCCGGTACAGGGCGGCGGCACCGGCCACGTGCGGGCTGGCCATGCTGGTTCCGTGCAGGTTCCTGTAGCCACCATCGAGATAGGTGGAGCGAATCCTCACGCCGGGCGCCATCAGGTCCACGCCGGCGCCATGATTACTGAAACAGGCGAAGGAGTCGTCCTGGTTCTCGGTGCATTTACCGTCGGCGGTGTTGTAGGTGAAACTCAGACTGCCCTGGGCACCGATCAGGCCGTCGCTGTCGGCCAGCGCCGATACGGTGATCACGTCCGGATGTCCGCCAGGACTGACATTGGCGACATCAACGGCGTCATTGCCGGCTGAAGTGACGAAGGTCACGCCTGCGCCGACAGTATTGCTCACCGCACTGTCGAATGTACTGCTGCTGCCGGTGAAGCCCAGGCTCATGTTGAGCACCTCGATCTCGCCGGCATTGGCGATGACATAATCAAGTGCGGCAATGATCTCCAACGCGGTCGTGGTGCCGTCATCGCGGAGGACATTGACGGCCCAGATGCGTGCGCCCGGTGCGACCCCGACCACCCCGATGCCGTTGTCCCGCGCCGCGGCGGTGCCGGCGACATGGGTGCCGTGGCCCTGCCGATCATCGGCGCGGTTGTCACCTTCGTTGCAGGTCCCCGACCGGGGATTTTTCTGATAGCAGTAAGCGTAGCGATAGACATTCAGGTCGGGATGATCCAGATCCACGCCGGTGTCAATGATGGCGATATCGGCGTCGACCGCGGTCCCGGTGCCGTCGATGGCTGCCACGGGGTGGAGCTCGGCGTTGATCCGGTCGATCCCGGTCGGCAACTGCTGGGCGTGCAGTTCGAACAGCTGAGCCTCCTCCACGCCGGCGACCAGCGGATGCCGGCGCAGGCGCTCGACGGCAGGGGCGGGCAGGTCGATGCCCATGCCCTGGATGGCGTGGCGGTACAGGTATCTGGGTTTGGCGCCGACCACCTGTTCGAGCTGCTGCGCCGCTCGGCCGGGCTCGGCCTCGGGTGCGAAACGGACCACATAGCTCCTGATGTCGGTCGGCAACGGTGGTGCGGCGGTGACGGGCTGCAGTGGACAGGCGCCCAACCACAGACACGCCAGTAGCAGGCGTCGAATCGACATCACATCCCCCTCCAGCTTTCTTGATCTTGTTATTGGTATCTTGTCGTTTTCCGTTACTAGACCCGATACGGGGCAGGCAAGTCAATGGTGTCAGGCCAGGATAAAACTAGAAAAAGAATTATAAATATCTAATAACTAACTGTATTATAAATATAATATCATATCGCTCCGTGCGGTTGCCGGACATAAAAAAACCCGCGGCCAGCGCCCTGAAAAGGGCGGCTGTCGCAGGCTTCGGATACTGCCCGGGAGCCGGATTTACTTCTTGATCCAGTCCTCGAAACCGGTCGGATCCTTTTCCTTGCCCTTCTCGTAGCCGGCCTTGTAGGCGTCGGTGACACGCTGCTCTTCGCGCTCGGGATTCAGCCAGTAGCCGCTCTGCCAGCCCTGGATGAAGTCACTGTCGACACCAGCTTCTTCCATCTTGGTGACTGCGTCATAATATGCCTGATGCGGGTTCATGCTTGCTTCTCCTTCTCTGATCTCGATCTCAGTTAGCCGGGTATTTTCCACTATTTCAAGGCAACCGTACATCCCCTGGGGCGCAGCCTTTCCTGGCGGGTTGCCGCTTCAACTGTATTCCGGACCGGTGGCAACCTTCTGGTTACAGCTGCGCGTCGCGATATGGTGTCAGCGTCGGTCACACTGCATTCATGCATCTGGCCCATGGCCGATGTGCCGCCTGCGGCCGGGCGCAGGCCTACCTTCAGGATGCGCAAGTATACAGATATGCCCAAGCCCGACGTATATCCCCATAGAGGGAGGCGCCAACCCTCCAGGAGGGAGGGATTTCCCAGATAAATCAAACAGCAGCATCGGCATGGCGGATCCTCCGGGGTCTCCCTGATTCCTTATTATTTTGGTAAACTATTCGTTTGCACAGGAACAGCCGTCCGGAGGATTCCATGTCATTTGAAGACGATGTCGATTTCAGCAGCGCCATGGCGGCTTTCGAGGCCAAGCATTTCGCCCGGGCCGCCCAGATGCTGAGCCCCTTCGCCCAGAAGGGCAATGCCGAGGCTCAGCACCGCCTGGCGATCATCTATCAGAACGGCCTGGGTATGACCCGCAACGACGAACTGGCCCATAAATGGATGCGGGCCGCTGCCGAGCAGGGTCATGCCCTGGCCCAGCACGGCCTCGGGTTCATGTACCTTGAGGGCGAATGTGTCGAGAAAAACGGCGAAGAGGCCGCCAGGTGGTTTCAGATGGCCGCTGATCAGGGTATGGCCGGCTCGTTGACCACGCTCGCCATGATGTACGAGCAGGGTAACGGAGTGGAGCAGAACCTTGAAGAGGCCCGGCGTCTGTATAAACTGGCCGGGTTCGATGATGCCGTCTGAACGGCCGGTCGCACATCTTATACGTTACATTGATTTATTTTTATAACTAGCTGTCTATAAAAATGGAACTTTCCTCTGAAGATGCCTTGCGCCTGAATGTCATGCTGGCCAACGAGCTGGAGGCGGTGCGTATCGACGAGTCCTCCATGACCGTCTATGCCCTGTCGCCGCGAGGCGAGACGGCGGTCAGGCTCAATCCGAACTGCCGGGACGAATCCTACGTCAAGCAGGTCAAGGAGCTGCTCTCGACCCAGGTGCTGGGCTCGCCCGGCGGTTATCCCGTCTACCTCAAGCGCTGGACCCGCATGGGCCAGACCCGCGACAACAACCTGGACAAGCTGCTGATGCTGGGTGAGCCGGAGGCGGTGGTCGCCGTGGTACATGCCCGGGGCCTGACCGAGGACCTCGCCCGCCGGGCCTGGTGGGCCATGCCGAGCGCCGACAATGCCCGCAAGATGCTGGCGCGCGACTGCGTGGCCAGGAGCGACCTGGGTCGGGAACTGGCCGAGTTCCTGATCGAGTTTCTGCCGTTCGAGGAAAACCCGCAGGATATGATCGAAAGCGTGCGTCTGATTCTCCAGCCGGGGTTGATCGATGCCGAGGCGCGGGACAGGATCTGGGCCCGCGCCCGGCACAAGAACACCTATTACGTCGGTTTTCTGCAGGCCGTTCCGGATGAACTGCCGGAGGAACATCCGCCGCATCCGGCCCGGGAGGACGTGCGCTGCGCCATGCGCCCGTTGCTGGAGCAGGGCAATCCCGCCGCCCGGCTGCTGGACCGGATCTACAGCCCGGCCGGGCAGGCTTACCTGCGTACGGTCGAAACCGTACTGCGCAAGCCCAACAACCAGGACGTGGTGGTGGAGCTGCTCGAGGCGCTGAAGGACTATTTCAGCCCGGTGGCCGCCCCGGGCGAGCGACTGCGCGAGATCGAGGCCGTGCTGGCGCAGGCCGGGCAGCGCCGGCAGGATCCGGCAGCCACCGGTGACACGGTACTGGCCGAGCTGCTCGAATGCCTGCCCGACCAGGCCGATGCCATCCATGCCCTGTGTGTGTTTTCGGGCGTGGGCGAGCGTCTGGTCGCGCCCACCTTCGCCCGCACCGATGCCATCGGCAGTGTCATGCGGCGCAAGATCGAACCCATCACCAGCCCCCTGTTCGAGCACCTGCAGGTGCTGCGGGGCAGGCGCTGATCGCGTGTCCATCCAGCTCAACAGGATCGCACTCAACATACTCGTTCGACTGCCGGAACACGTTTTCGAACGCCACCTGCCATCCTCGCCCTATGTCATCGGTACCGAGCTGGCCGATCAGGTGGTGGCCTATGTACGCGAGCACGAACTGGGCTATTACCCGGCGCTGGATTTCTTCGAGAACAATGGCGGACTGGATCCGGAGCTGCTCGAGGCCGCTTCCCATACCAGCTGGTTCGTCGCCAACCTGGTGCGCGAGGAGATTCACCGCAAGCTGCGGCCCATCTTCGCCAGTCTGAGTTTCCAGTCGGTGCAGACCGTGGCATTTACCATGCCCACGGTGCGGCCCTCCCAGCTCAATGCCTACAATGAGCTGGTCGAACACTACACGCCGGATACCATCAAGGTGGGTCTGGTGGTGGGGGTGTTTCAGAAGCGGGAAAACGACGAGGCCCTGACCCGCTGGGCGCGGCACACGGCCTATCGCTGGCTGAAGAACAGCTTCGAGGACTTCGAGGTCACCAGCGCCATGGCGGTCTGACACAACCATCCCCTCTCCCCGCCGGGGAGAGGGGCAGGGGTGAGGGGGGATTTATGCGCCAACCTAACCCCGCACCAGCAGGATCAGCAGCACCACGAAGGCCACGACCACCAGGATCGGCAGCAGTGCCGCCTGCCAGTCCTGGCTGCTGCCACGTGGTCCGTGCTTGAGCCAGTGGTTGGCCGCCGGCCACAACCGCCAGACCATCACGCCCAGCAGCGCGGCCACCCCGATCTTCATCCACATTTCCATGCCGGTTCCCTCCAAAAAAACAGGCCACGGCGAAACCGTGGCCTGGCTGGCCTGCGTCAGCGACTGGCCGCCGGAGCTATTCGCGCCCGCTGAAGGCCGCCAGCAGGTGCAACAGGTGGATGAACAGGTTGTGTATGTCCAGGTACAGAGCCACCGTCGCCCGCAGGTAGTTGGTCTCGCCACCATTGACGATGCGACTGACGTCGAACAGGATCAGCCCGCTCATCAGCAGCACCACCGCGGCGGAGATGGCCAGCGACATGGCCGGAATGGCCAGGAAGATGTTGGCGATCGCCGCGATCATGACCACGATCAGGCCCACGAACAGGAAGCCGGCCATGAAGCTGAAATCACGTTTGGTGGTCATGGCGTAACCGGACAGGCCCATGAAGATCACGCCGGTGCCGCCCAGGGCAGTGGCGATCAACTGGCCGCCGTTTGGCAATGCCAGGTAGTGGGTCAGGATGGGTCCCAGGCTGAAGCCCAGCAGGCCGGTGAAGGCGAATACGACGCCGATACCGGCGGCGGAGTTCTCGGTGCGCGGCAGCGCGAACCAGAGCAGGCCGAAGGCCACCAGCATGGCGACCAGGGACATACCGAAGCCGGCCGACATCACGATCGACACACTGGCCATGATTGCGCTGAAGATCAGGCTCATGGACAGCATGGTGAAGGTGTTGCGCAGCAGCTTGTTGGTGGCCAGCGTCGCCGTCTGCGAGCGGGCCATCATCTGTTCAGGGGTGTTCATTGTCGGTTCGTCCTCCTGTGGAATTGACTACCACTATGACACGTTGACTCAATCTAAAGTTCAGCATACCGGGATGGTCCCGACGGGACAAGGCCAGCGGTCTTGATATGGGGGCGATTTCCCTTGAAAAAACCTTGGCTTCGCCGCCGTCCCGGGGCATAATGCGGCCGCCTGAGCCGGGCGCCCGGCTCAGGGCGGGTTGCCGTCATCGGCGGCGACATTCCCCGGTTCCGCCCGGGGTTGGATCAGGCACGATCCGGAGGGGTGGCTGAGCGGTTGAAAGCACCGGTCTTGAAAACCGGCGAGGTTTAACGACCTCCGTGGGTTCGAATCCCACCCCCTCCGCCAATTATCCTTATAAAACAGTTAGTTATTATTATTTTATATATCTACCCAACTTCCTACCTAACATTTTCAAAATGTGCCATCGGCACTATAACCAACTAATTTAAAAGGAAATATATTTCTCGCCTCTCACCTGGACTAGGATTTTTCTCCTTGACCAGGTCCATGTACGTCTATACGCTTGTATATACAAGAGATATACAGATTGTGGTGCGTATGCCGCTAAACAGAACGATGGTTACGGACGATGGCTTTAATTGTATCGAGCAGGGTGAAGGCTAAACTGATCGAAAAGCACAGCGTTAGCGAAGAGGAAGTCATCCAGTGTTTTGCTACACGTGAGGGTGGTTTTCTCAAAGACACTCGTGAAGAGCATTTAACAGATCCACCTAGTCAGTGGTTCGTGGCGGAAACTTACTTCGGGAGGATATTGAAAGTCGTTTTCATTATGGAAGATGGCGACATTTACATTAAAACGGCCTATCCGGCAAATTCTAAGGAAATTCGCATTTACGAGAAATACGCCATGTAATCGTATATACAACTATAGACATTTCTATATATGTCACTCGCTCAGCTCACGAAGGAACAATCATGGCTAAGCGCAAAATCCGCGGAACTGAAGAAGCCTGGGAAACCGGCGAATTGGGACGCGACGAAAAATACGTCGAAGTCGCCGATATAAACGAAAGCACAATCGATGAGGCATTAGAGCTTCAGATGATCTCTATTCGTCTGCAAAAATCGCTTATCGAAGACTTCAAGCTAATCGCGAAGATTAATGGCATTGGCTATCAAACACTGATGCGCCAAATCCTAAAGAGATTCGCTGACTCAGAAACGAAAAGGCTGCTACGAGAGTGCGTTCGAGCAGAAGAACAAGAAGCTAAGGAACAAAGGCAAATGGAAGAAATTGAAGAATCTCGTAAGCGAGCTTGAACAATTTACAAGGATATAGAATTCATTGTGGCCCGATTTTTTTCGGGCTTATTTTTTTGTTATACAGTAATCAAAAACCCCGCCACATGGACGGGGCTACGCCTCCCCTGACTGTATCGGGTCGCTGACAGATAGTCGCTTAGCGCCCCTGCAGTATCCGACAGGGCTTGGCTGAAGCCTGTCAGTCCTGGATTATCCATCTGTAAGCCATTTCATGCTCTGGTTGTAAACGCCCATCATGCGGCTGCTCCCTGCAGGTTGATTAGCATCCAGGGCTGACCATCACTCGCGGCAACTGCACCCCTTCATCCTCACACCAGAAAGTGACCACATACACCCGCTGCTCAGCCCCATCCCTCGCTACAAGGCCCTGGACGCAATTCCCCCGAACCAGGGGAAAGGACCAGCTGCAGCGCCGGTGGCGGTCCAGCTCAAGCATTCGGGTCAGGGGCAGCTTTACCGGGATCGGGAACCAGTAGTCCCACTCGCCGGCCTTGATCGCCTCCAGGCTGGCACAGCTGCCCAGGGGGAAGGGGCCGGGCTCGCCTTCCCGTTGCCCCCAGGGCAGTAGCAGGACGCCGCCTGAGCGGGTACGCACGGGCAGACAGACGCCGGGCACGCTGAAACGGACCCGGATATCTCGTCCAAGGTAGGGATATTCGACTGCGGGAATCACTGGATAAATATACAGCATCCGGACGGGTGCCTGCATCGTTGGGCTATCCGGCTGAATTCTGTATATTTCGGGGACTGCCCACGACCGGAGTCTCTGCCATGTGCGGCCGCTTCGCCCGAACTACCCCGCCGCAGCGCTTTGCCGAGATGACGCAGGCGCAATGCGACCTGGATGACCTGCCGCCCCGGTACAACATCCTGCCGGGACAGCCAGTGCTGGCCTGCCGGATCAGTGCGGATGGGGTGCGGGAGCTGGCTCTACTGCGCTGGCCGTATATCCCGCCCTTCGAGAAGCAGCCTAAGACCCGATATTCCACCATCAATGCCAAGGCTGAGACCTTGACCAGTAGCCGCCTATGGCGCTTCCCCTTCCAGCACTTCCGCTGCCTGATCGCTGCCGATGGCTTCTATGAGCCCAGGGACACCGGAGAGAAGCGCAAGCCGCAGTATTACTTCCATCGCCAGGATGGGCAGCCGTTCTTCATGGCGGGCCTGTGGGGGCGCTGGGAGCCGCCAGAAGGCGGGGAGGGCTTCGATTCCTGCGCCATCGTCACAACTGAACCCAACAGCGTGGTTGGGGAGATACACCCCCGAATGCCAGCTATTCTACTGGCTGCGGCATGGGGGCAATGGCTGGACCCGGAGGCGAAGCCTGGGCAGTTGCAGTCGTTGCTACAGCCTGTATCAGGTGAGGGGTGGGAAGGCTTCCACGTAGGTTATTACACCCGATTGGATGCATCGAAAGTGATAGAACCTTGGGAAGCTACGTGAAACATGTCACTGCAATTTCTTCAGGGCGAGCGCAATGATTTTAAGTATTTATAGGGTCCGGTAGATGGAGCCAGAGAGGAGGCAACTACAAGATTGCCCTAGCACAGCAATCAATCGCGGGCCATGGCTTAGCGTATTTCAGGCACAAAATAACCGCCTGGAGGCGGCTGTAGTGCTGCATCCCAATTCCAGTGGGACTATTTGTTCGAGGTGAATTAGGGACTTGAGAGGGAGGCTGGGCCCGGAGTTGAGCCGAGGCACACGGATTTGTAGTCCAATATCACCCATTAATAAACAATAGGTTATTAATTAATTTCAAGAAATTTTCTGATCTTGGATAGTTGTTTCAGGCATCCGGCCCCGATTCGGCAATGATAGTCGGTGTAATTTCCTCTTAACCTAACTTGATTAGGGTCTTTCATATGGTACGCTAAATACTAAAGGGCAAAATAGCCCTAACCAAGACTAATAACACCTCGGAGGAAACCATGAAAAAGCAGACACTTAGCGCCATTGCGGCGTGCTCTCTAATTGCATGTACAGGATCAACAGTTTTCGCAGCCTCTTCTGGCACTTTCGATGTCTCTGTTAGTGGGCAGGGCACTTGGGAAACCACCCTACAAGGCCGCGACCTTGACGGCAATGCTGCCACTACCGAGGCATATTACGACACGGTGTTGGACGTGACCTGGATGGCGGACGTGTTCTATGCCGGTACGGAAATGACCTGGTCTGATGCCAACGCTTGGGCGGCTACCTTAGATCCCTACGGCAGTGGCATCACTGGCTGGCGATTACCCTATGCTAACCCGATTGATGGTACCACTGCTAACGATGAAAACTTTTCATATATTGGCACCGAAGACCGTGGCACTAACATAAGTGCCCCTGGAACTATGTATGCGGGCAGCACAGCCAACGAGCTAGCGCATATGTCCTTCAACACATTAGGTAATCTGTCTTATTGTGATCCTAGCCTTTCAACTACATCGTCATGCAGCGGCCCCCAGCCAGGCTGGGGGATATCGAATACTGGGCCGTTCTCAAATGTCAAACACGCTTATTTTTGGACTGCCATGGAGTACGCACCAGATAATGACCATTATGCCTGGCACTTCGATATGAGTTATGGTAATAATGCTCCCGGTTATAAGTACGGTAATTATCAATCATGGGCGGTGCATGATGGTGATGTGGGAGCGTCGGTCGTCCCTATCCCTGCCGCCGCATGGCTATTCGGCTCCGGCCTCCTCGGCCTGATCGGCATAGCCCGCAAGAAATAGCGCACACAAAAACCCCCGCCACATGGACGGGGGCTGCGCCTTCCCTGACTGTATCGGGTCGCTGACAGATTGTCGCTCAGCGCCGAGGCATTCTCTCAAACAGACCGGCAGGGTTCTGTAAGCCGGGGATTATATTTCTGTAATCCCGCCTTCCCTACTGGTAAGCAGTGTTGGCTGTTTTCACGGGCAGGAGAGTCAACGCCCTATGCAGGGCCATCCTGTCATCGGGTGGCATCTTCAGCAGTTGCCAATAGAATTCCTCTTCGCGTTTTGTGCGAGGCCCTTCACCTGAATAAAGCCACATAGGCATGACCTTGCAGACATCCGCCATACCGCTGAGCGGATCAAAATACTGCGGCCGATTCAGGCCACTGAGGTACCGCCTTGCAGTGCGCTTTGTAACCTCTGCAGCCCTGGCTACTGCATCCTCCTGATCTGCCTTGGACACGATACCCTGTTCGATCAGTGAGTCTTGAAGACGGCAAGCAAAATCCTTATATGCGGGTTCGCTCATTGTGATATCCCCTCTCATCATTCGGTGTCGTGGATTGGGTGAAGCGTGTTCCGCCAGCCTGGGTTAGGTGTATGACCTTGGACCAGTATCTCGGACCGGAATCGGCCTGCATCCCACCAGGCGGGGTAGTGAGGGCCGCCCCCTGTTGCGGTAGGCGGTCCGACGAAAATGCGCCATGTGCCGTCCTTGTCTTGGGCCAGGTATCGCGCCCAGTCTGGTAAATCGACCTCAAGGGTGATTGTCTTGGTAGGCAGAGGTGCGCCATCAAGAATCTGTTGTATGGGCTCCGGGACGCTCATGCTGCATTCCTCCCGTTGATCATGTGATCCACAATCTCGCGGTCTATGGCGTCCATATCCTGCACCAGTTCGGTGAGCAACATTAGCGGCTCTTTCGCCCAGACAACTGCATTGTTGCCATCGCGTGCGTGTTGGAGCAGCCAGTTGACCCCGTACAGTGCCTCCATAGCCCGTTCCTTGATTCCGCGAATATTGGCCAATGCCTCACGCATCAACTGCGGATCTCCGTCTGTGAAGTCTTTGAACCTTGACGCGTCTGCGGTCAGTTCGCAGAAAGGTTCGGTGAAGTGGGCTGGATCAATAGAGCGCCTGCGGATGAAGTGATCGATCTCCGCTTTGTCAGCATCGCTCAGGGGGATTCCTTTGTCTGTCATGGTGAGATCTCCTATGTTTACTCAGTCAGAAGTATAGGGTGCCGGGTGCTGACTACCTGACATAGGACAGGCCCGCTTATTCCCCCGAAGGGTCTTGTATTCGCGGACACCCGACATAATCGGTGGGGATACCCAGGAAATGGGCATAAAAATACCGCATGGCTATCGGGTGCGGTATCCGCCTATGTATGGGGTAGTCAGCCCCGTAGCGTTAACGCTACTCCCGGAATCGCTGCACTGTCAAGAATCAAGCTGATCCTGTGCCGTCGCCTCACGCTGCGCCAGCGCCAGCCGGCCCTGCCAGTGTTCGAGAAGGGACTGCAAGCTACTGAGTGTTTTGTCGATTTTCTGGAACCGCTGGAATAGCTGCTCCATTTCCTCGGGCGAATGCCTGGCAAGCTCGGACAGCTTCTCATCGTTCATATTGCCGATGCTGGCTACATACTTCAGGTCGCCGCCCAGGCTGTCGATGCCGTCTGCAAGTTGCATCAGTTCGAGGGGTCCATGTGCCATTACCCGTTCCTCCGTGCGCCGCGCTCCAGGTTCCGGGCGATATCACGCGCCAGCTGGCCGCCGCTCTGGCGGTTGCGGTCGGCCTGTTCTCCTGTGACGGTAACGGAGATATTCGTGGTGCTGCCGACCATCCGTGAGGATTGGTCATTCGGGAACACCTGTGACCCTCTCGGGAGGTTGACCAGCTCGGGGCCACGTTCGCCAACCAATGCCAGCCCGCCTGGTGCGTAATTCGTCCCGTTGGCAAAGCCGGGGATGATGTCGCTGAAGAAGCTCCCGATGGCGCTCCCGCTGCCGCTGCCGAAGAACTCGCCCGCTGCGTCGAATATCTGCGCTGCTGCTGCCTCGGCCGCCATCTTCCGCATCGCGTCTGAGAAGCCACTGACCATGCCCTCCACCCCGTCATCGAAGGGGTCATAGAGGAATTCAGAAAGCGCGTCCTGTGCGTTCCTGGCGGCCTGTTCGGCGAATACCGATAGCTCCTCGAAAGCCTCCTCGGATTCATCTGCCAGTTTGCGCGGTCCACCCGTGGCATCAGCGAATTCCTGCTGCAACCGCCTGACAGCCTCTGCCAATTGTTCTGCTGGGAGATTGGCTTTCTGGAGGCGCTGAAGTTCATCATTGAATTCGCGCGCCTTGGCTTGGTCAGGGAAGAGTCGGTCCAGGATGGTCTGTAGCTTCTCGGCCTCCTGGTTGGCTTCGCGCAGGGCATCCCCAGCCTTGCCGCTGGATGTTGGGGCCCGGGTATCGCCATCAGGCGAGGGCAACGGGGTGAACCCGCCGCCAGCGTCCGGGAGGGTGAATCGTTGATTCTTTCGCTCCAGATCATCCAGGGCATCGATCTGGACCTGGATCTCGCGGGATATGGCCTGCCGCAGTTCGACTTCCCTGGTCCGGTACTCCCTGGCGAACTGCTCATGACGCTTCGAGACTTCGCCGAATGTAACCTTGCTCAGCGTCTCGGAGAGGTCAGCCGACATGCCTGAGACCGCCGCGCCCACTTCCAGGGCGGCCTGCCGGATAGCGGCAATGGACCGCGCCCCCAGGTTTGAGGCATTCGGCAGGGACGTGGAGAGGAAGTCTGCCAGCCCCTCCAGGGCGGGGGCCAGCTGTAGAACAAGGCTATTTGCCGCCACTGTGAACTGCTGGGACAGCTGATTCATGGCGTCTTTTGCCGCTACAGCATCAGCAACCTGCTCATCCGACATGACGCTGGCGGATTTACGCAGCCGCTCGATTCCGTCTACGCCCTGCCGCAGCAGAAGCTCCAACTGCGGGCCAGCATCGTCACCGAACAGCTGTGCCGCGAAGGCTGCCCGCTGGGCCTGGCTCTCGAAGCCTTGCAGACGCTGCACAACGTCGTTGAAGACATCCTCGGTGGGGCGCAGGTTGCCCTCAGTGTCATTGATGGCAATGTTCAGCTCCTGCAATGCCTTGGCGGCAGGACCCCCGCCAGAATTGGCGAACTCGCCTAATCTGCGGGTGAATCGGCGCATACCATCATCCAGCTGCTGGGTGGTGACGCCGACCTGTTCACCGGCAAAACGAAGTTCCTGCAAGGCGGATGCGGATACACCGGCCCGCTGTGCGGCCTTGTCGATGGAGTCTGCGAATTCCAGCGCGTTCCGGGTGGCAGCTACGATGGCCCCCACAGTGAAGACGCCGAAAGCCGCTTTCGCAGCCCGTGAGAATCCATCGAGTGACTTCTTAGCCCCACGCTCAAAGCCGGTCAGCTTGGCATTCGCCCGGTCCAGCTCCTTGCGCAGCTTGGCGCTCTCGGCCTCCAGCTGAACCTGGATTTTTGCAAAATCTGCCATGTGTTGCCTCCTATCGCTTTAATCTGGCAGCCCGGACCAGAGCAGAGCCGCGCCAATGCCGATAAAGGACAGAGGCGGGTAGATGAGCCACAGCCCATAACCGACAGCGACAAGGCCGACCAGCATCGCCCCTATGTTCAGGCTCAACATGTCGCCTCCGCGATTCGCAGGCGGTTGCGGTTGTGCTGGTGACTGACTGAGTGCGGTACACGCCGGGCCTTGTCAGCGTCGGCTTTGTCCTGCGCCTCGATGCGGTCCCGGACCCACTGCGGGGCAGTGCGCAGGGCCACGCTGGCGCCTTCTGACGTAGCCCGCTGCCGGGCCGTGATCGGATCGTGATACATGGTGAAGTGCCTCCTTTGGCTTGAGGGTTCCACGGTGACGCGGCTGGCGTTGTAGGCCGGCCGCTTCGTGAGCATGAGGGTGATCTCGCGCAGCTCGGCTTCCAGAATCGTGCGCACATCCTCTCCCAGGCCGTGGTGTCTGCGTTCTTCGTAGTCCAGCGCCAGGAACCGGAAGGATGCGCCCGTAATGTCACCCCGGCGGATTGCCGTGATGATGGTGGGGTGCCTTGCTGTAGTGGTGGAATCCAGCCTGAACCGCAGGCCCTCAGGAGATTCCCAGACCGTCAGCCCGCAGCGGGTGTTGCCAAGTTCGCGGGCATCATTGTGATCCACAGTCAGGGGAATCGTGCGGCCGTTCAAATGATTCCGGAAACAGCCACGGGCCAGCACCTCACGCATAGACCGCCCCCGGAACGGCTGGGGGCTCTCCGTGAGCGTGTGGAACGGGATCAGGCCAGCGATCTGCATCGGGTCAGCCCCAGCCTTCGGCCATTGCCTCATCATTGGGGCGGTGGATGATTTCTTCCTTGACGATCTTGCCGCCTCGGGCAATTTCAACCTTTCGGATGCCGCTAGGGCCGGCGGCCAGAGTGGTGACGTTGTGTCCTTTCGGGAGATTGTCATAAGGGCCGTGCTGCTTCGGTCGGGGGTAGTCCTTCGCAGCGATAAGCCCCTCGCGCTCGGCATCCTGCAGCAGGGTATGGATGTGTGCGTCCGGGTCATCCCAACGGCCAAACCGACCCAGCAGGGCCAGCTGAGGCTGGTGGAAGAAAAACCCGGCGTCGATGAAGTCATCGACCAGCTGACGGGCATCGGCAAATGCCTTGGACTGTGCCACAGCCGCGTCAATGGCCTTTTTGACCGCAGCGCGGTAGGGCTTTTCAATGTCCGCATTCGCCTCTGCGGAACTTGCCGTCTTGATCCGCTCCACCCGGCTCTGCTGCAGCCTGACAGAGGCTTCGAGTACCTTCCCCGCGTTCCATGGCTTCATCCAGTTCGCGCTGCAGTGTGCTGATGGATGCCGGGGCATCCTCTCCATCCAGCAGGGCCTCGGCCTGGGCCGTGACAGAATCCATTGACCCATGATTCCGGCCGATCTTCGCGCTCAGATCATTGATTCTGCCGATCTCGGCAGACAGCTGCTTTTGCAGCTCGCCAAGCTTTTCCACTGCGCTCTGGTATTCCGGATAATCTGAAATGCTCTTCATGTGGCTGCCTCCTGTTGGGTTATGGTCCATTTGTACCGCACCTTTCGCCTGATGTGCGGAACAGGTTTCCGGGAGACTTTTTCCATTCCCGGTAATACCGCATCAGTGTTGTCTCGCTGTAACCACGCCGACCGCCTACCTCTGCGGCTGCCATTTCAGGGCTTGTCCCGCGCCGGATCTCCTGTGCCATTTCCTCCAGGGCAGCCTCGCGGCGACGCTGGGTCCGGTACTGCGTAAATACAGAGGGGCCGACATTGCCGGCCAGGCTCAGCGCCTCAAGCACAGCGCCGGCCAGGTGTCCGGGGTCCGGCTCAATCGTGAGCAGGCTGGCCGCTGCAGCTGCCAGGTATTCCGCCAGCCAGTCGGGCAGAGCGGCGGGCCTTTCCTCCAGCACGATCTGCAGCGCCTCCCAGGCGGCAACCGCATTGCCGGCCTCGAACCGGCGTTGCAGTTGTTCCAGCTGAGTGGCGCTGTTACTCACAGCACCCTGATCCCATGTTCTTCATAGGCCGATGGCCTATGATCTGTGGCAATGGCGCAGGCCATGATCAGGCACAGGCAGCCGTCGATCTTCTCAGGCCCGACAGAGGCCCCCGATGGCTTTGTCATGCTGCGTGCGCCGTGGCGATCCTCGGCCCGGGCATTGCCGATATTCCATCGCAGCATCGGGCCGCCGTGGTGGGTTATACGTCCGGCGTATATCAGGCGCTCCGTGTAGTCGATGTGCGGGGAGAGCTTCCAGCCCTGGGGGATGCCTGTCACGTCCCGCCCGCGCCGCTCCAGCGTCTCCACAAGCGTTTTCAGGCCATACGGGTCCACAGCGGTATTCACAGGCGAAAGGTCGAGAATCTTGCTCGTGATGGCGGTGATGTCGGCGTCTGGCTCATCAAACACCGTCAGATCCCCTGCGGCCTCGAATTCGGCATAGGGCACCGTCTCCCGGCGCTTGAGATAACCGTCCCTGTGCAGCCACTGGTGGGCCCAGACAAGGTAATCGCCGCCCTTCGTCTGACCCATGACCAGCAGCACGCTCGGATCATCCCGCCCGCCGGCATCCACAGCAGCGAACAAGTAGCGCGATTCCCGCACGACTCGCTCCAGGGTCAGATCGGGGTCTGCATGCTTGTCCCATTCATCGAGCGGCAACCAGCGGTCCACGCCGATGCGCTCCTGGGCATGGACATTGAGGTGCTGACTGTAGAAATTCGTGAGCGCGAAGGGGTCCGGGTCGGCCTTGGCAATGCGGTGTTCCTGCTCCAGCCATTCCCGGTTGATCGTGGTCCCCAGTGATGGGTTTGGCATCCACCACAGTTCGGGGTTGTCCAGGTCGGCATCCTCGGGCATCTCGAACAGGACAGGTAACATGCGGTCGTTGTCGGCTTTGCCCTCCAGGATGCGCCTGGCGCGGGATACCATGGCCGCATACACGCCAGAGGCCACCCCAAGCGGGGCGGTGGTGATATAGATCCCCATGGGGTGCTCACGCACCGACATGCCAGATGAGAGCTGGCGAACCATTGCCGAACCGCGCTGATTGGCCCCGAGCAGGTGCAGTTCATCGACCACAAAGAAGCTGGGAGCGGTGCCGACCGTTGAATGCAGCTCGGTGGATACCGCCTTCAACACCGTCCCGGTATCCCGGTGCAGGATGTCGCTGCGGTAGCGCCTGACCTGGAACTGCTTCTGCAGGTACTGATCGGCCTCAACGGTTGACGCCATGCCGTCATAAACCAGGCCCGCCTGCTCCTTCGTCGCGGCCAGCACAATCCCGCTGCCGCGCTCTTCCGGGAATACCAGTGTGTGGGGCCACTGGCCAGCAGTCCCGCAAGGAGCTTTTGCCGTTCTTCTTGCGATCGGCCGCAGGTTCCTGGAAAAAAACCGCCGCAGATCGGCATTATCAACAGAGCCATCAGGCACCGTATCCCATTTCTTCCGTGACAGGGCGGGGCAAAATTTCTATCCAGTCGCTTGCCCGCGAACTTGCCCTGGTGATTTGAGCATGGACAGCCAGCGCACCTACGGTCCCCGCTCCGGTGGGGTCTTCCACCGCGGGGATTAAACCGGGCGGACTGGTGCGCTCCAGGTGCGGTTTTGGCAGGGAGGAAAAACCTAGGACTCCCCCCTCCCGTGCATGCAGCCACTGTTCCTCGTCCGGGGTCTTTCCTTCTCGCGCTGCTCTTTCACGCTAACAGCCTTAGCCCGGGAGCCCGCGGGCCATGCCGGGTTGCAGAGCCTTTCTGCCACCACGCCGCTGAGCGTGTTCAGGGAAGCAGGCTGGCATGGAATCTCCCTCATCGGTGATGATAGGGTGATGCTCCATATCCATTTTACCAGCTGCCGAGAGCTTGGACAAGACCAGGCGTAGACTCCGCGTCAGCAGTCGCCGGAATGCAGCAGGCAAGGCTCAAGCAGATATGCTGTAAAACGTCCTTCCACCACCGTCCGGGCACCGGTTGACAGGGTGTTTCTGTTGCAGGCCCCCCCTCGGCATAGAATCCAGCGGGCCGACTTGTGAGTTTCTCTAGCCTATTGATTCATCCTTACGCCTAATCCGGCGGATTTTTCATCTTGCCAAAGGTCCCGCGCGTTGATTTGTTTCTTTTAGCAGGGGAGGTTTCAACGGTCTGACGCCCCCTCCCCCTTGTTTCCGCCCCGGTTTGATTGGACGTTGCAGGGTGCGCACAGGCTCATCAGGTGACCGGATCAAAGAAGCGATCCCGCCAGTCGGGCGAAAGCTATTCCCAGGATTTGACCACCCAGTGGAAGGGTGTGGTGCGCCTTCCCCACCCCCCAACGCTGTGGCATGGAGCAACCAACGGATAACGAGTCAGGTGTGCCAAGGGAGAAGATTAGACAGCGGCTGGTTGATACAAGTTTTATGACGCGCTCGTTCACTGAGGACCGTCCCTTATGTGCCGGCCTCGCTTTAGGGCGATGGACTATCCTGTCAGTATATTCAGCAAAGTCCTCCGCGATCTCCTTGAACCAGGTCATCGGTTCATTACGCCCGGATGTCGAGCATGAAAATCTGGTGGCGAGTTCGTAGGCCCGAACCAATAGTACGCACTGCTTGAATTTCGCTGGATCAACGCTGTTCCGCTAGGTTGCTTGTGCTTGGCAAGCAGGGCATCATTTCGCTTGATAGCGACATTGGCCGCGACATGGGCCCGCCAGCTCCATAGAGCACTCCGCCGTCATGTTCCTTCGACGGGGGAATAAACCTCGTGACGATTCCACCCGCTGTTGGCTGGTGGTTGGGCTAAGTGCTGGCCTCGGATGATGTGGGTCCCGGGGTTGTTGAAATGTTCAAGTCATGTTGTCTCTCCTGTGGGGTTAATTCTTCAGCCTCGGTTGAATGCGGTTATGTTGGCTTTGTGCTGCTTCTGGATTTCCTCGCTATATGATTCGGGATCATCCAACGGAAGCCAGGCAACGGCGTAAGTCGTTAAGTTGCGCCAGCCTACCAGGCCGACCACGGTGGTTGAGGTATAGGCCACGGTCGCACAGCTCTCGACCCAGGGATCGCATTCAAGTCACCCAAAATCGGCCCGCCCGCTATTTCAGGTTCATAATTCCCCTTTTCACCGCTCACAACAGCGTCACCCCGTGGTATTCGATATCTAGAGGTTACGATGGTCCTTATCCGGGAATGTGCTGAAATTGAATCCGATGGTCGTATCCGGAGGGGGCCAAAATGGATTTTCGGTAGTGCCGAATACGATGGTCGTATCAGCCGTGATACGATGAGAGAGAGGCTGGATTTTTAATTCAGGTGCATCGGTCCACCCCCGGTAGTCGTTAGTGGGGGCGCTGCTTTCGCGCTCCATTCAGTGGCGTCGGTCGGCTTCCAGGTGATGGGCATTACCGGGCCACCTCGGGCGGTGATAAGAGCCTGGGTCGTCTGGATTATCGGCCACGCATTCGCAATTCCTTGAGGCCCCGGCTCAGCGTGTCAGGTGACGATATGCCAAACAGCCGTGCTGTCGGCATTGGCAGTGCAAGAGCGCCGTTGTTCTTCCCGTCATACTGCGCGACCAGGGCCACCAGTACCAGCGGCATGCAGGGTGCAGCGTCTTCACGGCCGGGTTGGATGCAGTGATTGTGGCATAATGGACGAATCGCCCCGACTCACGGCGACCCTTGGCCTCGCTCCGGTTTCCTTACCGCCATGCCTGGCTCCTGCTCCGTCCGATCTGTGTGAGGATTCGTAGGCGGACCGATTCAGTTGCTTTTTGCGGGGTCCTGGCCGGTAATACTTCCGGCCACATTCCCGGAACCGGCTTTTGATAGTGTTCGCCGTCAGGACCCGCTGCGCGTAGGCCTCGTCGGCCGTTTTTCGTATTCCGATAGGTAAAAACAAGGCACCGTCTCCATCCAATTGACTGCCCTGCGTTTCCGCCTTCGGGGTTCGATGCGGCAGATCGGGGCGGAACATCCCTCCCATTTTCGGGCAATCTTCCGGGGGTCATGGTGCCCCCCTTCAATCGCCGCTCTAAACCGCTTCGCGCGCGCAGGCTTTGGCCTCTGATGACAGGGACGCGGCGGGCTTCGTCGGTGCGGTTTTTCGGGGGCGCTGACGGGGTCTCCAGGGCCTGGCGGATCTGGTCTGCGGGTTTCGGGCTCTTTAATGCGGCTACCTTCAGGCGGTCAGCCCCCAGCTTCCCACATCCTCACGTCGCCCAGCGTGTGCAGCCGGGGGAAGTCTAATCGGTTGAGGAAATTTGCCGGCCGCCGTCAGCGCCACAAGCTGTGGCGCGGGCTCTTACTTCCAATCGCTCCGCAACGCTTTCGGTCTGAGATGTAGTGCATTGCGTCCTTGCCTCCATGATACTCCCATGAGGACACATTAGGACGCGGGGGGGGGGAAAGTTAAAAAAATTGGGGGGAGGATTTATTTTCTCGCGTAAACAGCAGACCGCATTTTCTGGTGGAAGCATGGTATCAAACGCTTCGGTATTTGATCGGGGTATTCATTCTTGTATTCAGTGCTTGTGTAGGCTTTCAAAGATTGTTTAGAACATCTGAACGTTTGGGGTTGCGTGGTGCCAATGTTCCACCTGCCACCCTCTTAGAGGCTGATGAAGGTAGAGGGGTTGTTAGCTCGATTGTCCTTCGCTGGCTTCTTCTTTCGTCATTTCATCACCTATACCTCCGGCCTGAACATCGGCATAAGAGAATAGAAGCTGGCAAGCATCTGGGCACCTTTGGCCGGCACGCTTGCCCTCGGTTAATGACGTTCAACATAAGACAAAGCTTAACTGGCTGATTAAATACTGTTGCGCCGTGACTTTCTTTTCAGGCTACGCAGAGCTTTTATCAGTTCTTGGGCTATCCATAATCCTGCAGTTTTACCCGCCGCTGATACCACTCACCTTTTAGCAGTGTGCTTGTTGAGAAATCGTGCCCATTACTGCATCAGCGCGTGCGGCTCGTCATCAGATTACCGCCATGTACGCGGATTCGACGGCGTGGGGATAGTATGCGCCATGCCATTCTCTGCCACCCTCTCTCGGATTAGTTCGCTATGTCGGCGACCAGTGCGGAAGGTGGAGCGGCACCCGTGCGGTTGTGCCTTCCACCGCCCATCAGCTACATGTACCTTGGATAGGGTTGCGTCACTGAGCGCTTTGCCACGGGTGGAGGGGAACACATAGGGGCATCTTCGTGAACGTGCAGGGCCTTAGAGCTTCACGGATCAGGGCAGAGCCGGGCACACATGTTCCCGCTGGCCTTTCCATGCGTTCGGCCCGGTACGTCCACGTCCGGGCCTCCATGTCGATTTCCTCCATGTTGCCCCGGCGCACACTCGCCAGAGCGGCCGGCAGTGAGTATCAGGAACTCCCAGCGCCCTGAGAGCCGACCCATAACGCTCCCGCAGGGCGGCAATTTGAAGGCGGGGGCCCTCGCTGACTCGGAACTGCCTTGTGGTGGGCTCCTTACTCAGCTTGCGGGCTGGGGCAGGATGGCGTCACAAGATTCCACCGACAGCGGGCGGGGTTGTCTCCCGACCCGGAACAGGAAGGTGGTGGCCCATGACAGATAATGAATAAC
>NZ_QZMU01000001.1:2365000-3056480 GCF_003932505.1 Thiohalobacter thiocyanaticus | reverse complement strand
CGGGACGTACAGTTTGCTGGAATTTCCTGCGCAAAGATGGGAGTGGATGCATCGCAGAAGCCATGTGTCGAAGCTGCGCTACCTCATTCCGAAGGAAAGCAGATTCCAGTTGAGCGTTAACCAAAATCTGCTTGGTCCTTCCACCAGTCCATTACACAACCACGGACATCTCCCTGCCACCCAAAGCGTGTTGCAGATTACCTTTCAGCGGCTGCAGAAAATAACCTCCGAAGGCTCACGCGCAGAAGCAGATCAATCGCATCCGTGGTCCGGGCGTTTTTTAACACGCGGAATTTCTCCATAATTGCACGGATCTGCCTCCAGGCTCTACGACTCCAACTGTATTAGGGTTTTGAAGGACTATCTCATCCAGGACGCTTTCAGGCGCCATTCAAGCGTCTTCCTCCCCTCATCATCTGGAATGGTTTCGTCCCTTTTCCTTTGAACGACCACGGATTCAATCCACGGGTATCCCAGAGGAGGAAATCGACAACATCGGGTGCCGGTGGTAACCCTTTCCAATACCCGCCAGAAAACATTTCTCAACGCCACTGAAGGAAAGTATTCACGCGAAAATCGATAGCGGGTACAGCAATATAGCACGGGCAATCAAAACACAACCGTCTACCCGATACGGACTCTGTAAACCGAGATAGATCCCCCATAAACTAGCAAGCAAATCAGGGACAGCAATACAAACATGGCGCACCAACCCATGGTCCGCCGCAATAGACTGATCACATCACAGAATCGCCAGGCCCGCGGGAATCGCCTCCCCATTAGCATCGATATAGTTGTTTAATGGCTTTAAAGACGGGCTGTACCCCCCTATGCGGCCCAGAAATAGACAGACTTATAGCCACATTCTCCAGCCACTGGGTCAGCCACATCAAACGGAGTGCTCTTACTACCCGATGCCATCCTCCACTGAGGTAATTACCAGCAATATCACCGCCCTCCATCTATACGTCCATAACAAAGTTGAACGACTAATCTGGGAGCGTGATCGGGGGGTAAATGAATAAAGAGCAAAAAGGCGATCGATTTTATTTAGGTGTAAAATACAGCGAAAGACGCATAGTCGATAAGTGCCGTACAAACCATCGGTACGCGTCTGAAACATTCCCCTGTCCAGAAGCTGAATTCCACAGACATTACCGCTGGGCGGGCGTGACGAACGATCTCAAGCTCGGTGACATACAGAACCCAGCAAGGGCATATAGATCAGTAGGCAATCGGGACTAAGGGTGGGTGACAATGAAGAAACTGCCTGAGAGCAGGAAAGCGATGGGGGGAACAATTCCATAAGCCGGTATAGCACAGTACATATAACGTCCCAGTACAAGGACCGAGTAGCTATATCGACAATATGGGTCCTGCGTGAATTCTCTCCCTAAGAGCTCAGTGCACGCGCACTCAGGCGTCATAGCAAGCCGGGTCTTTATAATTTCCTCAACAGGCACTGCTTATAATCAGCACCATAACAGCAGCCACCAGCAAAATACCATATCCCGAGTAAATATGTTTGATCAGGGATGGCACGTAGCGGGTCGATATTACAGTATCCCCGGACTTAGGGCGGCGGACAATACTTATAGGCTGGCCTCCCCAGTAGCTGTAGGAAATGGAAAATATCCGATTGGTGCAAGAGCATTTTTTGCTCCCACGACAACACCATGTATCGCGCAGGCCCTGTGTCTAGATTAGAACGGCCATGGTTTCAAAATAATCGGGCCCCCTCGCCTGCTCTGCTGCGTCCGTCAAGAAGCTAGCCGGCCTCAAATTTTCTCCTGAAATCGCTCTTACCTGAATATTTTACTCTTGTCAAAAACAAATATGGACTGCATCAAGTACTGCAAGATAGCCCATGGAGGCGATATTTGGACAAATATAACAGCCGCACGCTCTGTGCGTTACGGAATTGTTTCTCTCACGGCTTTAAGCGCGGCCGTAAGTTGCCGCGGCGTCCATGTGGCAACGAGATAGTAATATCAGTTTATTGCATCCGGTTAGGAATAAATTGATCTCGCAGAGATGGCCCAGTACACGATTAACTGACGCATGATTCAATTCATGTATAATTTATAAAAGGCCTGAAAATATCGCCCGCATCCTGCATAAACATCCCGGTATCCCCCGCCATGAAATGAGAACAATCCGCGTCCAGTGACGCCGCAACAAGTATAATAAATGCTCAAACGAATAAAGCACCTTAGATCCCCAAGCGGGAAATGCTAGGCATGCCGGGGCACAAAATTAATATTGAAGGAGAACGCAGAGCTGACCAATGCAACGGACGATAGAAAAACCCCAGATCTGGTGGTCTGATGAACCTGTAACGAAATCATCACACAAAAGAGAATAAATACTTTTCCTGAAGGCCCTCAATAACATATCTATGCCACCTTTTGAAAGCCCTTTACATACGTCCCAAGATTTAAGGGCCTATGAAAATCAGAAGCCTCACAGCAGAATTAACCGCAGGGATCGACCAAGGTCAGGGGCGGGGGAGTTGCTTTGAGGGCGAAAGAGAAACATAAGCCATTTCAAAGTTATCTCTGACAAGGCCCTGTTTCAACGAAACCCAAAAGTGCCAGGCCGGCAGATGTATGGGTGTATCCTGGGAAATGGGTTATTCATAAGGTGAATTAAATAATAAATAAAAAGCATCCCGCAAGAAACCAGATCCAGTTTGGCTCTTGCTTATCGGAAATTCAAAGGCTCTGTAGGAACAGGTGGACGATTTTCAGATTGTCCAAAATACACAATCAATAATAATAATAGCATGAGAACCAAAGACCATTGCTTACAGGACCTGAAGATAATAACTAATGTGCCAGCGTTTTTTACGGCCAAGCTCACTTGCAATCATCCAACTCCAGAGCAATAACCATAGCCCAAAAACAGATGAATCCTGCCAGAGTATCCGATATAGGTTACCCCGACCCCACAGATCCACGCGACGCCGAAAGGTCCGAGAACGTCCATCGCCGCCTCGGCTCAGGACATCGAACAGTCTTGCCACCGCATAATTAATAATTCTAATAGCTGGAACCCGGATAGATAAGAATGCATGGATTTTCCTTGCGAAAGGATAAACACAAACCCTGCAAATCAGTACGAAAAGAAAACATGGAATATTACAGACTTCTAAGTCTGGCTCAAATAAACACCCGGAACCCCAAATGCCAGTATGATTAAAGAAATAAGCTTGCTTTTCCATGAACCCGAAAAGAAAAGAAGTGAAACCCCGAAGACGATACAGACAAAGCGCACGCCATGTGCCAGCAGTCGCGCCAACACACCACCCACCACCAATAAGACGGCCACTACAATCATTCTCGTGAATCGCCAAGTGCCTAAAAGCAAGATTATGAGTAGTACGCGCCTGGAACAAACGTTATTTTTTTAAGGGCCATACCAGAGTTGTTTCTCGAGACAAAGAAAGAAAGACCAAGTAGAAATCGTAATAACTCGGAAGCCTTTAAGGTGTATATGAAGTTGACTGAAAATAACGCTAGCGATCCGCAATAAAGCCGCGTATAACTAAAGAAAAGCCGCTTCCACCAAATATTCGAAAACCGCAGAGAGAATGACAGCAACGACAGGCCACCCAGTAGCAGCATAGCTGATAAGTATATAAAAAGTATTCTTAGAAATTGTACATACCCACTAACCTCATTAGTATTTATTCACTGGGAACTGCGGCACCCATGAACGCAAATTATATACCAAGAATGAAAGCAGGGCTCCGCTAAGATATAACTCTACTTAAGTACGCACAATTTCATTGCAGCCATATGCGTTTCTCCGAAGTCTAATTAAAACATATTAGTTGCGCGCGTTGATTGGCATCTGCCCGATCGATCAGATTTTTGAGTAACGTTTGATATGTTCCAACCCTTTGCGCAGACGAATGTTACGGTGCCTTTTCCTCTTACGGCCACTTGGAAGAACCATATCGTATGATTCCCGTATCTCTGACACCGTCCTACCAGAAACACCGTTGGGGCAAATTCGACGCATAGTATATCTGGACGAATTTCTAATCTCTCATACTTCGCAATACTTGTCATATATCAGCTCCTCGATATCCGTTTCAGATATGAATCGATCCATTTCAATTAGCTCCATCATTTTTTCAAATATTTAGCATTCACATCAAATACTCCAATGTACCCTCAGATTTACGGCAGAAGTGGGATACATGTAACGGGTCCCATTGGGAGCAAAAAAAAAACCACCCTAGTGTGTGTCTGACCAGAGCCCGAAAGGATAGAAAGCACAATGAGTTTCAAATTCTTGGAATAGCAGTTTTCCATAAATTTAAGTTGGATCTTGGAGTAGGATCGAATAAGTGACCCCTGCTCCGGTATTCTATACAATCACATATCGAATGTAAGGATTTTCTCCGACAAACCCGGCTAGACAGCACACAGACCTGATTCCAGCCAATTTTTAGGACATCCAAGACCCGCCATACAATATCACCGATTTCGTTGTGTTTTCGATCTTTTCCTTAATCGATAGATCATTCGCTATAATGTTTTATAAATAAAAATTGACCTTCGATGGCCAACATTTACAAGATATTCACTTAACACTAAGGCCGTTCCTCGCCATATCAGGATAAATATATTTTTCACTTTATCTGGCATCCAATAGTGTTGATATATGCTGAGAATTTTTCCGCACCTGCGGTATGTGTATAGGCTTCTGCTGTGATTTTGGCTTCTTGGCCGAGCGTAGTAATAAGTGATGGATCCGAATCAATTTTCGTCATCGTCTCCTCTTCGAGATTAGTGGTTTGATGCATAAACCGCTAAGCAATCGGGCCATTTCTTCGTATGCCGTAGCATATACGATACGCATCACTGTCTGCTTGGGCTAAGTACCGCCATCCCAGAGGCCTTTCTGTCTTCCACCAGGACATCCCCCACAGGCCATCCATGGCGGTGAAGGGAAAAGAAGACATTAGAATTCCATAGTAATCATGAACGTTCCTAGAGCTGGACAAAAGCTAACCATGAGCGGACCCTGGCTCGGGCAGATCCACTAAGGGCTTTTGAATCTTCCAAAGCGCACCTAACCTATCAGCGGTAACTGTGAAATCAATGCCTTGCAAGCTGAGCGACTCAAGAGCATCTGCGACCAACAGCACCCTTTCTCATGTAATGAACTGAAAACAAAAAATCGCTATTTCCAATCTGTTGATCAAGACTCAGCTGCCTGAAAAAACCGGTCTAATCTGCATAGTAATTTAAAATTTAGATAGATTTTCTTCACGCCTTATATATTGACGAAACTCCCTGTTCAGCACGGGCACCTATTGCCAAGTTTCTTGCCCACCCA
Source organism: Thiohalobacter thiocyanaticus (assembly GCF_003932505.1). Taxonomy (GTDB): domain Bacteria; phylum Pseudomonadota; class Gammaproteobacteria; order Thiohalobacterales; family Thiohalobacteraceae; genus Thiohalobacter; species Thiohalobacter thiocyanaticus. The sequence continues at coordinate 3,051,128 of NZ_QZMU01000001.1, read as the reverse complement.
AGCGATCGGGGCGGCGCCATAGAGCAACTGTGCTCACAGGTGCCTCAATATCATTTTTAACAATCGTAACAATCTGTCCATCGGCGTACCTACATGGGGGGCTCTGCCCAGAAAACCAAAGGTGATATTTTTTAATGCCACAATAATACATAAATCATTTTTGCTTCCAGGAGATGCATACTGGCGTCATCACAGTATTGGTCGGGGTCATAAGCGTGTTGAATTCATTTAGCAACCCTGGCTTATACAATGTTTTTTTAAATCTTGCTCAGGGAGAAAGACTGCATCAGTTCGATTGACGGCCGTCTCCAGGGCGCCGCCATCGGCCATAGTTGCGTAAATAAAATACGCGGATCGCATCGCCCATTCGTGCCAGCTCGTTATAATACTACGTCCACGCGCTGCGCACGAGGAAACTGAGTATTTGCAGTCTCATTTTACTCCCTTATATCATTAAATATTATCCAGTGTAGAGTTTCTCAAGCCGCTTGTTAGTATTTACCCGGATAGTTGGAGTGTTTGACTCTCGATGTGTTGTAAAGCGTGTTACACTCGATAGACTTCGACTGCTCTTGATAACCGCTCACAACAAATCCGGATTATCCGTGAGTGTTATTCAATGCATGGTTGATTTCTTTCGCTGGAATCCGATCAATCATAGCCCGGACTTATTATTATCATCAGCCACAAATCAGGCCTTCGCGACATGCAATAGACGGGTATGCATATCGCAGCCTGGACCTAAACAGCACTTCCAGTAAAATTGCCGATACCCCAACCATATCGTATCGGATACGGCTCTGCCAACGCGGGTCTTAATTCATTTTCAGTTAAATCCGGTCGATAACAATACAAGCGGCTTGCTCAATCAACTGAGTCGAGACTGCATGTGTGGCAAACATTGTGCTTTCACTTCACTGATATGCGCTGCAATCCAACCAGAATAATCTTTTTGATGATTCAACCACCCACACTTTGTAAGTCATCGGACACCCTTTCTCAATAGAGAGCGATCCTTATACAGAATACATAAACCGTGATGCAGGCAAACCCAATGCAATCTTGCCTCTATTTTTGTTTTATTCGTTCCGTTAAGGCAATGTTCCGGAGTAACTCAACTCCTGTAGACGCAGGCACGTATCCCTGAAGGTCATTTGACTAACGACTTCATCAATAGTGAAAAATTGTGTTAGATATTTTGTATCAATTACGCTTCATAAATAAAGAAGTTGCGGATAAAACGAACCGATGCTGGGGTGGCCGAACACCCACATCCTGAAAATGAAAGGTTTTGCCCAATTCAATCCCTGCCCACGGGTTAACACAAAATGGGGAACCGAATATGGTCGGAGTAATAAGGCAAGAATCAGGAGCATACGGAATAAAGACCGTTTGTTTTTTTGGTACGAGATATTTTCCTGCCCATTTCTTAAAAAGACGCCAATATATAATCTCACGTGCGAACAAACCAGTCAGTTTTGTATTTAATAATCTTGGTTTTTCGAATCTTTCGGACGAAGAAAATATGATTTTACCGCCACACCGCACCTTCCAATATGTCTCATTGAGAGGATCATACCTCGAAGCTTCTGAGTAATAGAGTTTACATCCAGACCTTGAAACCGCAGACATTCGATCAACCATATCAAATATGGTCCTCGATGCCCTTCAAGGTGTGGCTCCATAATAGTAATGTGATTAACCATATATACGATTATTAAATTTTTACCCCAAAACCCGGTCATGGAGTAGTAAATACCAATCAAATCCATCAAAAGCAGGAATCCTGGCCGAAAATAAAGTATTCCGTTTCTATGTGGTTTACAGATATTAATCCAGTTTCAGCTCCTATCAAAACATCGGATTGGACCGCCCTTAGCCAGTTCCATACCACTTCTCCGCAAGGGATGAAACCATCCGCAATACCTAAAACCATAGCGGAACGAGTAAGTCTGACACAAGCTCACCTGGCGGATCTCGGAAGGATGCAAAGGGTGGATGTTGATTGAAAGCATTTGCGAAGGCGATAAATGCCACAGACTTGGCAAACGCCAAAGCCATGCCATGCTCCGCGCGAGAAAGACTGCGCCAGCCAAGATAATATTTTTTTTCGTTGGAATATAAACTCCGTCCCCAGCTCCAGAAAGAATCGCTCACAACGTAGGAAAGACACTCCGTTCTTCGCCTAAAGGCCTGCCATAACACAACGGCCGAAATCAGGGTTACCTCCACCCATTACATGTCGGCTATAGTATTCCATAGGAACCTCTCCCATTTTCCATCTTAGTAACATATGCAGGCGCATCGCACTGATTATTGGCCGCCCATGCAAATGGCGAGCAACAACAAGAAAAAGAACAACCTTTTTATGGTTGATACGTCCCTGTAAAGAAGCCAGGAAAACCCGCGCCCCCATGCAATGAGCAAGCGACAAACGATGGCCATGTAACCAAAGGTCAGTATGTGGCTGCTCTCCGATAAAGCCTGTAAGCTGCGTTGTCCTGACCTCTGCTATTCGCAACATACGGGACAACGCCTGGTTTTGCAGTAACGATACTGCACGGGGCTTTGACCACAACCCTGATTGCCATCTCGCAAATAGCCAGCAGAAGATGGACCGGCCAAAACGCGCCATAAGTGCCTTTGTAATCTGGTCCGAAGAAGAAGCATTAAATACAGTAGCAGCTCGACTATTCAATCATACCCAAGCATTTCTTCAAGTACGCGTTTCCGAAAACGACGCGGTGGTATTTTAGGCATCGCATGGGAAGCGCTCGGCAATACTAACCATCTTCCTGCCAAAACCCAAAAATTAGCCCCTGACCGAATTTGGGACCATCGCAAGGCCACAAAGGCCATATTCTGGAACTAGCAAAAAATGTCAGGCCCAAGGCAGCGAACTTGACCCGAAATACTACTGCAGCGGTAGATCCATCCGCTGAACGCCATCAAGTCCGCTTTGAAACACCGCAGCTATGACCGTTAGCCCATAAGAAATCCAACGCATAAGACCACAATTTCCTGCGCATATCTTAAATGAGTTGACACTCAACAGATACGGTGATGAAGCGCCGCAAGCCGTAGATAAAATAACGGCAGTCGTACAGCGCCACATTGCAACCATAAGCGTCAATTGCGCGTATCAATCACCCGGCCCCCTGCTCGATCTAAATCACCTCGGCACGATTCGCGGCACGAAGCGTGTTTGTAACTCCCAGATGAGACCCAGATCAGAAAGACGCGATGGCGGATACTTTAGCCAGTACTACAGACCATCTTACACCGCTGCTCCACTCCAAAGAGTTAATTGTCTTAATATCGGTTAAGCACAAAAGTAGAAGCGCGCACTACCCAAATGCTGCTGATGCTTCCACACCGCAGCAGCATTTCTGCGAGTGGTTTTTGTCTTCACTAATTGCTGGCACTTTCATCAATGAAGAACAGATCGTGCTGAGTTCTGTCCCTCCAAAACCTATTCGGTAACCGGCCTCCTTAAGCCAGAGTATGTTAATTTTCCTTGTAATTCTTCCTTCCTTGCATTATATTCGATACAACCGCACACAAAAATCTGTAATATCAAGGTTACACAATCTGCCTCTACAATCCCTGCTTCCAGGCGCCTAACATCACTGAAATAAAAAATCATAAACCGAGGGGCGTTAATTATCAAACAGAAATAAATTTAGTCGTCCACCCATCCCGTGATCGAAGTTCGCCCAGCTGCTTCCTTTTTTCATGGGTTTATCTAGAGCTCGAAGAAACCCCTCCATACAAAGCCTGACTGCAGAATTGATAGTGTCCTTTCTTATCACCCACAGCGGGTGGCAGAAAAAACTGATTTTGCCTTTCTTGCTAAATCATCGGTGTATTGCGGGTTTGCCTCTTATAAGAATTCCCCCCCAGTTTGACAAAATCTTCCAGGTGATAGTGTTTGACTATAATGTAAATCCATCGTTTGCCCCCGATCTCAACAAAAACTCCTGTTTGAAGGCGATTCCAAAGTAGCGCAAATATATCTTGATTTAATGCCGTCTAATACCGTGATCCAGGCAAAAAAACACATCTCCTCAGCTTCGAAGAGTGAAGTCCTAACTATACCCTCTGGAAGTAGACCATGACTGAGCAGTTAAGCAACTGATGGCTGCTTCAAGCACTCGTTCCGAGCACGCTTCTCTTTCTTGATTCTAATAAAATAACGAACCATCAGATCACAAAACAACGCATTCAACATCAACCCCCGTTCCATCTTCACCATACGCCTGGTCAAGATTTCCCGCATAACGAAACGCATCGTAAAGACAGATTTTCCAAGGCTGAGGAAATCGCCTTGTTCTTCACTAAAGCGGATCAAGAACTGGCCTCAAGAAGAACGCCTTTTGAAAGAGTGAGAAAAATGTTTTCCTCCACGCCCAAAACCCGATCTTCAAACACCCTGCACATCAGTTTTAGAAGATAGACGTATTTCCCTTGGCCTGCTATCAAGTTCGTTTTGAGAGCCATTATTCAAGCGTTAGATATCCTGGACCCGCTTCAATTGGTTTTTCCTTGGTCTGGGTGATTGAATAAAGTCCATGGCAGATTTCCAGTCGTCTCGAGCCGAAAGGAGGAATGAAAGCCCGTGTGTTGCTCATTAGCGTGCATTCCATCTCACTTCCCGCTCTCCCATGCAAGCTGAAAGCTACGCACACGGCCATTCGCTTTGAGCCATGCACTAAGTGATATATGGTTCGCCCAGGGCTCAATAAGAAGTTAAAAACTTGGCTTTTGGAAATCAAGTATGCCAGGCGCGCAAAATGACCCGGGGGGGGGTTGGCGCCAACATCAATACGGTTTGAATATTGACTCCTGCAGACCAGAAAGGTACCCCACCCCCCGTTTTGGAGATCTTTTTGAGTCGGATAATATCGAAACACAGACGTGGACTGCCCTCGAAGTAGTCTTAATCAAGCCCAGACCATGCATGGCGATTATCCATTGAATGAAATCGACTTTCTCACTACAGATTCGACAGGGCGCCCACCGTGTTTAACCTCGCAGCCATTAATCTATTGTAAGGTTTCAGCTATCGTACTCAAATTTTCCGGATAGTAAACGCAGTCATTGGCCTAGTTTCCTCTAACCCTTGTGGGTCAGCAAATAGGCATATTTACGGTTTTCGCGGAATTGCGTTTGAAATTACCGCCTTGATCAGCCCCATTGCGAGCAGTCGCATGATCAGGCAGAAGTTGCCTTCCGAAATGACAAACCCGCAGTTGCGTGCAAGCGGGCGCTGGTGATGTCACGGCTGCTCATTAGCACCTGAGGATTGCGAAATAGTAGTTTGCTTCGGTCAGAGGCATTATAAGAAAAAATTTGTCTCGATTAGGGACAGCTATCCCAACGCCATGCCAAACAATGTTCGGCCCAAGGCAGGCTGTTCAACGATTGACGAACGTATCATACTGTACCTATAGTGATAAACAAACGCCCGATGAACGATTCAGGTGCGGTGCGACATGGCCGCCGTCACTAGGTTTATACTGTGGTTTTCTCCCACAGACCTGATAACAGACTAATTCGCCTTCTCCACTATCAGATCACAAGCGGGCACAGCGCCAGCAAAAAGCCGGAAGGATCCAAGCTAGTCGCCCGTGGCGAAGATCTGCGACTCGTTGACATGAGCACGGGCCTTAATCTGCTTACTCATGAGATTTCTACAAATCCGGAAGGGCAGACTCGAGGACGGTTCCAGCATCGCATGAGATCTAGTCACGCCACGAGTGAGATCCGTATGGGAGCATCGCCGTCTTCCGCAGGTTTCAGGCAATGAGAGATAACGCGGGAAGAGCGCGTTTGATGTCTCCTGTCCATCGGTCCACGCAGCTGCACGTGTGGTGTCGAAAAATGGGCAAGGCAAGTCCCCAAGCCCTGCACTGAAGTTGGGCGGCAGCTCTACTCCGTTGCGGGATGGGCGAATAACCATAACCAATGCTCACAGTGCCGTCCCCCCCGTACGGGCTCCATAACTGGTTTCATGTATATCACGCATGCTGTCGACTTTTAGTAGAGGAAGTCGGCAAAATGCGTCAATACCCCAGAGAATAAACCAACACAACCGCCATTTGATAAACCACCTCTTTTGGATCGATTTAGCAGGAGGCGAGTGGCGGATGCGCAGAACTGTCGATTCCTGATGACAGACACGGCGCCATGAATCCCAATTGATAGAGACTTTATAATAAGGTCAATCTTTCCCTGCAGGCGATCAATGTCTGAATGCAATAGCATGACTGATCTCAAGGCGAGTCTTCCTCTGTGTTCCAAGCCTTCCTGTCCTGTGCCTGGCAGATGCCAAGCAATACCCAATCTCACAGCAATTCGCGCGAGATTTTTCCGCTCTATCTGGATAACTAATTTAATCGTCAGTTTTCAACAATTTTCCGAGCTGTATACGATCAACATTTCACATACTCGTTTAAAACGACTTGCAGCGTACTCAGGGTCTCGATGAGACAAGCTGCTATTGGCGAGCGGAGGTTACGATCTAGGTCTCTAATTCGAAGGTGAGGGGGATGCTGAATCTTAGAACTACTTTTCAACCGGCAGAATGGGATGCGGCACATAGATTAGGAATACAGATTGCGTAATGGATCAGAACCATATTTTCCAGGAGTGATTTGTTAACGTTAGATCCCACTGCCCGTCACCTTCCGCCAGTCACAATCCATGTTCCGTCCTCCGGCTCTCAAGGATAAGAGGCCGTTGATTCTCGCGAGTTCAGTGGTGCCAGACGGGCACTATGCGTGATAAGCTGTATCGTAGGCAGATGGACAGAATGCAAAAGCAGCGCACAGCGCCAATATCCAGAAGGAGCAGCTTTCGCGAACCAGCAGCTCCCAAATCAATTAACTCACCTCATCGTCAGCGTGCCGAGATAGGGCAGAATATAGCCTGCGGATCGGCTCCTGTCGGAATTCGATTCTGACTGTCTGTTGTCCATGGCTTGTATTACTCCAAGATTTATCTACCGTGTGGCAGAACCCCCCCTGCCCGGCCCTTTTTCGAAGTATGGAGGAGGCACACGACTCTGAATCCTAGCAACCGGTAGTAGAATCCTCGAACCTCAACATGGTCAATCCTCACCCAGATAGCTGCCGGGTGCCACCGCGTGATCTCCGGCGGATGGTGACGGGGTTCTCCAGCCGTGGGTGGTGCCGACGGGATGTAGGTGGACTGGTTCTCCTCGAGGTAGAGGATGAATACCATCCTCGCCTCCGGTGGTCCCCGCGGGCGGTGCCGCGCACCACGATCCAGTGCTCCGCGCGGTGTGGTGCATCTATCTGCCAGCGACCAGTGACGACCCGGGTTGGACCACGATGCGTTTGACCTGGTAGCGCTCGCCCTTGTGATACCCGCATTCCGCCCCAGGGGGCGGTACAACACCCGGGCTGTGAAGCGGAACGCGTTCACGGTTCAACCTATGAGTTTCGCGGCTACGATCTGCTTCACGTCTGCGAACGTGCCCGGGGCGCGACCAGCAGTCGGTCGTGGGTGTCTCGAGTGAACATTTCCTCCAGGCCGAAAATGGCGCAACGAAGCGGTCGTTGGACAGATCAGGGAATTCTTTCACGTCCTGCGCCAGCACGTCCCTGCATGGCATTGCCCGGAGGTCGCGTCGCATTCGGCGATATCGCCAGTGGCGACCGGCGCACAGACTCGACCAATCCGCTCTCGCGCGGCACCACGGCACGCGTTCGTTGAGTTCCTCACGCTAGTCGATGAGTTCTCGGGGCAGTTTGATGAAAATCTTTCTTCCCCACCCGCAGAAGGCAAGGTCCTTTGCGGCCGCTGTGATGGCGGCGTCGCATCCTGGTTGATCTCCCGTCTCGAAACTCCTCGATCTCCTCCAGCCAACTTGAAGGCCTGCATCATCAAGATGGGCCGCTTTTCCAGTATAACGCCGGGCTCCAGAGCCCGTGGGCCTGGACGAGGTCAGCCTTCGTCTCCACGAAGCGCTTGACCTTGAAGCGGCCGTCGTCGCCGATGGTATCACCGCGCTGGATGTAGCCGTAGCCGGTCTCCGGCCGGGTCGGCTGAATGCCGAAGTGTGACCAGATGCCCCTTTCGCCAGGGCCCGCCCTCGCCAGCGCACGGCGGAAAGGCCTCCAGGTCGGGGATGACTGATCGCGGGCATCACCACCATCACTGCCCGGTGTCCTGCTCCGCCAGAAACAGGGCGGCGACGGTTGAAAAAAAAAAAACGCCGGGAGGTGGGCGCCTTCCACGCCAGGATGATGCCGGCAGCTGATGTCAGCGCCTGCACCCTTCGCGGCGAACCAGGAAGCGGTGCTCCTCGTTGCAGAAGAAAGACCGGCGGCTTCGCTGCCGGTAAATTGCAGCCGTCGGGCGGTGGCGGGAGCAGCGACTCGGCACCGACATGGCATCAGCGGCTGGGAAATACTCGCGCGACATCGGCCACAGCCCGGAACCGGCCCCAACCGGTTCAGGAAATCACTGGATATACGGCCCATTTTCCCCCCCGGAGCATCGAATAATTTCCGCTGAATTATACGCGAGTGTAGGGTGGGAACCCGGTGCAGTAGAAAGGGGCGTTACGGTAGATCAGGAATCACAGTTTCCGGGAAAAACCGGGAGGATGCTGCTGCGGGAAGAGATGGCAAAGCAGGTTGAAACCCCATCCCGTAGATGCAAGTTCGGCAAAACCGTCATTGCGAAAGCGAAGCGTGGCAATCCCTGAACGCAGAATCAATCGTTGAGGATTGCCACGTCACTTCGTTCCTCGCAGGACGGGTATTTATGGCGTCAGGGATGAGGCCGCATCCGCCACGAGGTTGGGAGAACGACGATTCCCTCACCCTTTCCTTCGCAGAACTTCGGCGCCGAGGCCCCGCACCTGGTTCAGCTCGCCCACGGCCCACGAGGGACCATTGCTGGTCACGGTAGCGATGATGGCCCGGGCCTTGGCCGGGCCGACGCCCTTGAGCTGGGCCAGTTCCTCGGCGCTGGCGGTATTGACGTCGATCGGCTCGGCCAGCAGCGGCTGGGCACCGAACAGGAACAGGGACATGATCAGATAGGGAATGGATTTCCACATGGGGATTACCTCCGTGTAATGGTTTTTGATTGTTGCTTTCCGTCCATCCTGGACGGAATCCGAGATTAGCCCGGGTTGGGGATGGCGTCAAGCCAGCTCCCGGTTGATGGCCTCCAGTACCGCCACCGGATCCTCCGCCTGGGTGATGGGCCGGCCGATCACCAGGTAGTGCGAGCCGGCGGCCAGGGCGTCGGCCGGGGTCATGATGCGCTGCTGGTCATCGCTCGCACTGCCGGCCGGACGCACGCCAGGGGTGACCAGGACAAAACCGCTGCCCAGCTGATCGGACAGCAGCCGGCTTTCCTGCGGTGAGCAGACCACACCGTCCAGGCCGGCCGCCTGTGCCAGGCCGGCAAGCCGGGCGACATTGTCGGCCGGGCTGCCGGCCAGGCCGACCTCGGCCAGAATCGCCGCCCCATGCTGGTCAGGATGGTCACCCCGATCAGCAGCGGCCGCGCGGCCGGGGCGCCGTTCCAGCGCCTCGCGGGCGACGGACATCATCCTGCGCCCGCCGAGGGTGTGCACATTGAGCATCCACACGCCCAGATCAGCGGCCGCCTCGCAGGCGCGGGCCACGGTATTGGGGATGTCGTGGAATTTCAGATCCAGAAAGATATCGAAGCCCCTTCCCTGCAGTTCGTCGACCAGCGCCGGGCCGGCGCGGGTGAACAGCTCCTTGCCGATCTTGAGCCGCAGCTACCCGGTGTGAGCCGCTCGACCGACTGCCGGGCCTGCCCCGCTTCAGGAAAATCCAGCGCCACGATCACGCGGGCCTCGTTCTGTGCCTGTGACATCACTCCCCCTCCAGGCCGTATATCGGTTTGATGCGGTTCCATTCCTTGCAGCCCGGGCATTGCCAGTGCAGCGCCTTGGCCTCGAAGCCGCAATTGTGACAGCGATACCGGGGGCGGCCCTCCAGCAGCCGCGTGGTGAGATCCTGCAGCAGCAGCAGATCGTCGCGCGCCCTGCCCTCACTGGACTCCAGGTCCAGGTGGATCATGCGTTCCAGACCGCGGACGGAAGGCCGCTGACGCAGGTAGCCGGTCAGAAAATCCACCGCCGGCCGGATCCCTTCCCGGGCCTCGATCAACTGGGAGAGCATCAACGCCGGGGTCACGCCGCGGTAGCGATCGATGATATCCGTCAGATAACGGATCAGCTCCGGCTCCGCGCCCAGGGCCGCGTAGCTGGTCTTCAGCTCGGGCAGCGCCTCGGGCAGGAAATCGATATCCTGTTTCTCGATGCGTTTCAGTACCTGGATGGCGGCCCGGTTATCGCCCGCCTCGCGCGCCAGCCGCGCCTGCAGCAGGCTGGCGCGCACGCAGTTCGGGTCATGATTGAGCGCCCGCTTGAGCAGGCGCGTGGCGCCGGCGGCATCCCCGTGACGCATCGCCTGCTCGGCCTGCTCGCAGTGAAACTGGGCCACCACCGGGTGCATGTGCCGCCCGTTCAGCCCCTCCAGGCGCCGCGCCACCTGGATCGCCTTGTCCCATTCCTTCTCCTGCTGATAGATGTCCAGCAGATGCCCCAGCGCGGCGCCGGCATGGGCGCTGGTGTCCAGCAGCTCCTGCAGCAGGTTCTCGGCCCGGTCGAACAGGCCGGCGCGCATGTAGTCGCGGCTCAACTCCAGCAGTGCGGTGTTGCGCTGGCCGCGTTCCAGGGTCGGCCGGGCGATCAGGTTCTGGTGGATGCGGATGGCGCGATCGACCTCGCCGCGGCGGCGGAACAGGTTGCCCAGGGCCATGTGGGTCTCGACCGTGTCGCTGTCGACTTCGCGATGTCGACGAACACCTCGATCGCCTTGTCGGGCTGTTCGTTGAGCAGGAAGTTCAGGCCCTTGAAATAATGCTCGTTCAGCTCCGGCGGCGGACAGTGCTGGCGGCGGCCCTGGCTGCGCAGGGCCAGCCACCAGCCGGAGGCGGCTGCCACGGGCAGGAGTAGCCAGAGCAGCGCCGACATGTTCAGCGGCTGTCTTTGATGGGCAGTGTTCGCGGATTGGCGGCTTCCTGCTCGGCCCGCCGGGACTGCCGGCGCAGCTTACGGTTTTCGCGTTTCAGTCGCAGGATCATGAAACCGGCGACCAACAGCCCCAGCACGGCTCCGAGTGCCAGCATCAGCACCACCAGCACCGCCAGCGGCAGTTCCAGGCTGCCCAGCAGATAGTTCAGCGTTACCCGCTGTGGATTGAGCACGGTAAAGGTGATACCGACCCCGATCAGGAGCACCAGGGCGATCGCCGACAGGATACGGGACATGGGTTTCTCCTCGTGACGGGCCTTGGATTTATCGGATAACGGAACGGCGACCCGCAGACAGGCCCTAGACTTTATTGGGGTGGACGGCCGATGGCAACCGCCTGGGGAACCGGAGACAGATTCAGTTGCCGTTGTCGGCGGACTTGATCGGGGTGGTTGCCCGGGACTCGTTGACCCGTTCGCGCATTTCCTTGCCGGGCTTGAAGTGGGGGACGTACTTGGAGGACAGGGCCACGGCCTCGCCGGTCTTGGGATTGCGGCCGACGCGGGGCGGACGATAGTGCAGGGAAAAGCTGCCGAAACCGCGGATCTCGATCCGCTGCCCGGTGGCCAGGGACTGACTCATCTGCTCCAGCAGGCTCTTGACCGCCAGTTCCACATCCTTGTAGTTCAGATGGCTGTTCTTGCTGGCAAGAATCTCGATCGGCCACTCACCGCTCTGACGTTGTCATTCGTCTTCTTCTTGCTGATATCCGGGCCTGATGGCAAGTGGCGACGGCCGCACTCGGGCGGCCGCCGGAGTCATTCCACTAGGAGTATGCCAAAAAGCACGCAAAAATCAATGCTTAGCTGTTGCCCTTCTCTTCCATCTGCTCCTTCAGGATATCCCCGAGGGTGGTGGTGGCGGAGCCGGACTTGGCATAGTCCTGCACGGCCTCGGCTTCCTCGCCGAGTTCCTTGGCCTTGATCGACAGGCTCAGGGTGCGGTTCTTGCGATCCACGCCCATGAACTTGGCCTCGACCTCCTCGCCTTCCTTGAGCACGGTGCGGGCGTCCTCGACCCGGTCGCGGGCCAGTTCGGAGGCGCGCAGGATGCCTTCGATACCCTCGCCCAGATCGATCACTGCAGCCTTTGCATCGACCTCCCGGACGGTTCCTTTAACGATGCTGCCCTTGGGATGGGCGGCCACGAAGTTGGAGAAGGGGTCCTTTTCCAGCTGCTTGAGGCCCAGCGAGATGCGCTCGCGCTCGGGATCCACGGCCAGTACCACGGCCTCGACCTCGTCGCCCTTCTTGAAGTTGTGGACCACTTCCTCGCCGGTATCGCTCCAGGAGATGTCGGACAGGTGGACCAGGCCGTCGATGCCGCCGTCCAGGCCGACGAAGATGCCGAAGTCGGTGATGGACTTGATCTGACCGGAGACCTTGTCACCCTTGTTGTGGGTGGCGGCAAACTCTTCCCACGGATTGGCGTAGCACTGCTTCATGCCGAGCGAGATGCGGCGGCGCTCCTCGTCGATGTCCAGCACCATGACCTCGACCTCGTCGCCCACATGCACGACCTTGGCCGGGTTGACGTTCTTGTTGGTCCAGTCCATCTCGGAGACGTGCACCAGGCCTTCCACGCCTTCCTCGATCTCGACGAAGCAGCCGTAGTCGGCGATGTTGGTGACCTTGCCGAACAGACGGGTGCTCTCGGGATAACGGCGGCCCAGATCCTCCCACGGATCGGTGCCCAGCTGCTTCATGCCCAGGGAGACGCGGTTGCGCTCGCGGTCGAACTTGAGCACCTTGACCTCGATCTCGTCGCCCACGGCGACCATCTCGCTGGGATGCTTGATGCGCTTCCAGGCCATGTCGGTGATGTGCAGCAGGCCGTCGATGCCGCCCAGATCCACGAACACGCCGTAGTCGGTGAGGTTCTTGACGATGCCCTTGATGACCATGCCTTCCTGCAGGTTCTTGAGCAGTTCCTCGCGCTCGGCGCTGTACTCGGATTCGACCACGGCGCGGCGGGAGACCACCACGTTGTTGCGGCGCTGGTCGAGCTTGATGACCTTGAATTCGAGTTCCTTGTTTTCCAGGTAGGTGGTGTCGCGCACCGGGCGCACGTCCACCAGCGAGCCGGGCAGGAAGGCGCGGATGTCCTTGATGTCGACGGTGAAGCCGCCCTTGACCTTGCCGCTGATCATGCCCGTGACGGTCTCGTTCTCCTCGTAGGCCTGCTCCAGTTCCTTCCAGACCCGCGCGCGCTTGGCCTTCTCGCGCGACAGGCGGGTCTCGCCGAAGCCGTCCTCGACGGTGTCCAGGGCGACTTCCACGTCCTCGCCCACGTTGACCTCGAGTTCGCCCTGCTCGTTGTAGAACTGTTCGACCGGAATCACGCCTTCCGATTTCAATCCTGCATTAACGATGACCACGTCCGACCGGATATCGACCACGGTGCCGGTCACGATGGAACCGGGACGCAATTCCTGTTTGGCTAAACTCTCTTCGAACAGTTCTGCAAAGCTTTCGCTCATGGTTGACTCATTCCTTGAACCGCGGATGCGATTCACTTGTTGGGCCGCGAGGTTGATACAGGCAAACCGTCACGGGTTGGTTGCAAAGACAAAGCCCGGATAATGGCTATCCGGGCGCCGATTGATACAAACGGGTATTATAGGCAGAAATTCGAAAAATATCACTAGTCTGGGGACAGGGAGCTGGATTCACCCCGGGTTGCCGGGAACGCTGCGCTTATCCCGGCCCCTGCTCCTTCCCCGACACAAACCCCGTCATCCCGGCGCAGGCCGGGATGACGGATTCAGGTCGGGACACGCTGCAGCTGCCCCAACTACGTGATCGCCAGGCGCTGCCGCACAATCCCCAGCGCCGCCTCGATGCTGCCTTCGATATCCAGCCCGGAGGTATCCAGCACCACGGCGTCCTCCGCCGGCTTGAGCGGCGCCACCGGGCGCTCCATGTCGCGCCTGTCACGCGCCTCGATGGCCGCCACCAGCTCCGCCATGTCAGCCTCGATCCCCTTTTCCTTCAACTGGTTATGGCGCCGCCGGGCGCGCTCCCCGGCGCTGGCGGTGAGGTAGATCTTCACCTCGGCTTCGGGGAAGACCACACTGCCCATGTCGCGGCCGTCGGCCACCAGCCCGGGCGCGGTCTGGAAATCCCGCTGCAGCCGCAGCAGCGCCTCCCGCACGCCCGGCAGGGCCGCCACCCGGGAGGCGGCGTCCCCCGCGGCCTCGCTGCGGATGGCCAGGCTGACCTCCTTGTCCCCGAGCCAGATGCGGTCGGAATCGGTGTCGAAGCGCACCTCCAGGTGCCGGGCGAGATCCGCCAGGCCGGCCTCGTTGTCCAGTGCCACCCCCCGGTCCAGGGCGGCGTGCGCCACCAGCCGGTACAGGGCACCGCTGTCGAGGAAATGCCAGCCCAGGCGGGTGGCCAGGGCGCGGCTGACCGTGCCCTTGCCCGAGCCGCTGGGCCCGTCGACGGCGACCACCGGGGCCCGATCGCTCATTCGGTCACCGCCAGCCCGGCCTGCTGGGCCAGGGGCACGAAATCCGGGAAGGAGGTGGTCACGTTGGCGCAGTCGTCGATGACGATTTCGCCCTCCGCCCGCAGACCGGCCATGGCGAAGCTCATGGCGATGCGGTGGTCGCCATGGCTGTCGACCCGGCCGCCGCCGAGCTGCGGCCGGCCGTCGATGACGATGCCGTCCGGGGTGGGCTCGGCGGACACGCCCAGCATCTGCAGCCCGTCGGCCATCACCTGGATACGGTCGCTTTCCTTGACCCGCAGTTCCTCGGCGCCGCGCAGCACGGTGCGCCCCTCGGCGCAGGCCGCGGCCACGAACAGGGCCGGGAATTCGTCGATGGCCAGCGGCACCAGGTCGGGCGGAATGTCGATGCCCTGCAGATCGGCCGCGGTGATGCGCAGGTCCGCCACCGGCTCGCCGCCCAGGACCTGCTCGTTGGTAATCTCGATATTCGCGCCCATGCGCTGGAGGATGTCGATCACCCCGGTGCGGGTCGGGTTCATGCCCACCTGCTCCAGCACCAGGTCCGAGCCCGGGGCGATGCTGGCGCCGACCAGGAAGAAGGCCGCCGAGGAGATGTCGGCCGGCACCGTGATCGCGCCGCCGGTGAGCACGCCTCCGCCGTCCAGACAGGCGCGCGGCCCCTCGACCTCGACCGCATAGCCCAGTCCCCGCAGCATGCGCTCGGTGTGGTCGCGGGTGGGGGCCGGCTCGGTGGTGCAGGTGCGCCCCCCGGCATAGAGCCCCGCCAGCAGCACGCAGGATTTCACCTGGGCGCTGGCCATGGGCAGGGTGTAGTCGATGCCTTTCAGGGCCTGACCGCCGGTGATCTTCAGCGGCGCGGTCCCGCCCGCTTCGCTTTCGATGCGCGCGCCCATCGCAGTCAGCGGATCGATGACCCGGCCCATGGGCCGCCGCGACAGGGAGTCATCGCCGGTCAGGACACTGTCGAAGGCCTGCCCGGCCAGCAGCCCGGCCAGCAGCCGCATGGAGGTGCCGGAATTGCCCAGGTACAGCGGCTCGGGCGGCGGCTGCAGGCCGTGCAGCCCGACGCCATGAATGCGCACGCTGCCATCGTAGGGGCCCTCGATCTTCACCCCCATGGCACGGAAGGCCGCCAGGGTGGCCAGGCTGTCCTCGCCTTCCAGGAAGCCGGTCACATCACTCACGCCCTCGGCCAGCGAGCCCAGCATGATGGCGCGGTGCGATACCGACTTGTCCCCCGGCACCCTGAACCGGCCCTCGAGCCGGCCACCGGGCTGGACGTGGAATTGTCTGTTGGTGTGGGTCAATTCGGTTTCCTGTGCATTCAGCGTCGGGTTACGCCCTTTGGGCTAACCCGACCTACGTTACTGCCCTTCCCGTCATTCCCGCGAAGGCGGGAATCCATGGGGTTCAGCTGGTAGGCCGGAATAAGGGCCGAACGGCCCGTTTCCGGCATTCGATCCGGAGTGCCGGGAACGCTGCGTTTATCCCGGCCTACGACTGAGCGAATCTAACGCGGCGCATGCTCATCCCGCGCCCGCTTGGCGCGGCTGAAGATCTCCACCAGCCGCTCGCCGTCGCGCGCCTGAATGGCCTCGGTCAGCGCCGTCAGGTCCACCTGAAAATGGGCGATCATCTCCAGGATGGCCTCGCGGTTGGCCAGACAGATGTCGCGCCACATCACCGGGTCACTGCCGGCGATGCGGGTGAAATCGCGGAAGCCGCCAGCGGCATATTGGAATATCTCGTCGTGTTCGTGCAAGCGCGCCAGGCTGTCGACCGTGGCATAGGCCAGGATGTGCGGCAGATGGCTGGTGGCGGCCAGCACCCGGTCATGGTGCTCCACCCCCATCTCCACCACCTCGGCCCCGGCCGTCTCCCACATGCCGCGCACCCGGTCCACCGCCTCGGCATCCGTGTGCGCCAGCGGGGTGAGAATCACCCGGCGCTGCTGGAACAGCTCGGCGAAGGAAGCCGCCACGCCACTGCGCTCGGTGCCGGCGATGGGATGGCCCGGCACCAGGTTGGCCGGCACACCGCCGAAGGCCTTCTGGGCGGCATCGACCACCGCGCCCTTGGCGCTGCCGACATCGGTAATCACCGCAGCGGCGGCCAACCGGGGTTTGATCTGCCTGAACACGGTCTCCATCGCGCCCATGGGCACGGCCACCAGCACCATATCGGCACCGGCTACCGCGGCCGCCGGGTCGGTGTCGAAGCGGTCGATCACGCCCAGTTCCACGGCCTGCTGCAGATGCTCGGCGCTGCGGCTGCAGCCGACGATCTCGCCGACCGCATCATTCGCCCGCAGGGCGCGGGCCAGCGAGCCGCCGATCAGGCCCACGCCGATGATGCACAGGCGATTGATCATCCCAGCACCTTTTCCAGCGCGGCCATGGCGCGTTTGTTCTCATCCTGGGTGCCGAGGGTGATGCGCAGATGGTTGGGCAGACCGTAGGCACCGATGGGCCGCACGATCACGCCCTCGCGCAGCAGGGCCTCATACACCGCCCCGGCCGGGCGGCCGACATCGACGCTGATGAAGTTGCCCACTGAGGGGATGTAGTTCAGGCCCAGCCGTTTGCAGGCCGTCTGCCAGGCCTGCATGCCGGTATCATTCAAATGCACGGCGCGGGCGATATGCTCGGCATCGCCCAGGGCGACCTCGGCAGCGGCCAGAGCCAGGCTGTTCGCATTGAACGGCTGGCGGACGCGATTCAGCAGGTCCGCCACCACCGGGCTGGACAGGGCATAGCCCACCCGCAGCCCGGCCAGGCCGTAGGCCTTGGAGAAGGTGCGGGTGATGACCAGATTCGGGTAGCGGTCCAGCCAGGGGATACTGTCGGGGTAGTCCGGCTCGCGCACGTACTCCACATAGGCTTCGTCCAGCACCACGATGACATCACGCGGCACCTCGGCCAGGAAGGCCTCCAGCTCGCGCCCCGGCAGCCAGGTGCCGGTGGGATTGTTGGGATTGGCAATGAACACCACCCGGGTGCTGTCATCGATGGCCGCGCGCATGGCCGCCGGATCATGGCCGTAGTTGCGCGCCGGGGCGACCTGGGCCGTGGCCCCGATGGCCCGGGTGACGATGGGGTAGACCGCGAAGGCGTGCTCGGAGAATACGGCCCCACGTCCGGGTGCCAGGAAGGCCCGGGCGATCAGTTCCAGCACATCGTTGGAACCGTTGCCGAGGGTGATCTGCTTCAGGTCCACGTCGTGGCGGTCGGCCAGGGCCCGTTTCAGGCCGAAGCCGTTGCCGTCGGGATAGCGCGCCAGCTCGGCGACATGGGCCTGGATGGCATCCTTCACCCGCGGACTGGGACCGAGCGGATTCTCGTTGGAGGCCAGCTTGACCGCGTCGCGCACGCCGTACTCGCGCTCCAGTTCGGAGATCGGCTTGCCCGGCTGATAGGGCTGCAGCCCCTGCACACCGGCAGTGGCGCAGTCGAACAGGTAATGGCGTTCGTGGTCGTTCATCTATGACTCTATTCGCGGTTGGTCTCTCGGTCTTGTAGGTCGGATCAGCCCGAGGGGCGTAATCCGACATCAGGCCGGCCCTTGTCGGGTTACGCTGCGCTAACCCGAACAGCCTATTGCAAACTACATACTCGTCATTCCGGCGTATGCCGGAATCCAGGAGCCACTGCGGTCACTGGATCCCGGCCTTCGCCGGGATGACGGGAAAACATTAATGCAGGTCAGCGACGTAGGTCGGGTTACGCTGCGCTAACCCAACCTGCATATTGCCTGCATCCGATCACACCTGCGCGCGGGGATAGGACCCCAGCACCTTGAGAAAACTCGCCCGCTGCTCCAGCTCGGCCAGCGCCGCGGCCACCTGCGCATCCCCGGCATGGCCCTCGATATCGACGAAGAACACATAGTCCCACACGCCGCGCCGCGAGGGCCGGGACTCAATCCGGGTCATGCTGATGCCGTGCTCGTTGAAGGGCGCGAGCAGGGTGTAGAGCGCGCCGGGTTCATTGCGTACCGACACCAGCAGCGAGGTCTTGTCCTGACCGGAGGGGGCGACCGTCTGTCTGCCGATCACCAGGAAGCGGGTGGTGTTGCCCGGCTCGTCCTCGATGTTGCGCGCCAGCCGGTTCAGACCGTACAGCTCGGCGGCGGTCTCACTGGCCACCGCCGCGCTGTCGGGCTCGGCCGCCGCCCGCCGGGCCGCCTCGCCGTTGCTGCTCACGGCAATGCGCTCGGCCTGCAGCAGGTTGGTGTCCAGCCATTCCCGGCACTGGGCCAGGGACTGCTGGTGCGAATAGACCCGCCTGATACCGGAAGTATCGCTCCCCTTCCCGAGCAGGTGCAGCTCGATGCGCTGCTGGACCTCGCCGCAGATGTGCAGCGGCGAGCGCATGAACATGTCCAGGGTGTGATTGACCACCCCTTCGGTGGAGTTCTCCACCGGCACCACGCCGTAGTGAGCGCTGCCGGATTCCACCTCGCGAAAGACCAGGTCGATGGAGCCCAGCGCAGTACTCTGGATGGAGTGGCCGAAGTGCCTGAGCGCGGCGGCCTGGGTGAAGGTACCCTCGGGTCCGAGAAAGGCGATGGTCAGGGGTTTTTCCAGCGCCAGGCAGGCCGACATCACTTCGCGGATCAGGCGCGCGGCCTCATCGTCCGACAGCGGCCCCGGATTGAGCTCGCGGACGCGCGCCAGGATCTGCGCCTCACGGTCGGGGCGGTAGAAGTCGTTCATCTCGCCGGCGACCTGCTTGATACGCGCCACGTCCTGCGCACAGCGCGCCCGCTCGCTGATCAGCTCCAGCAGCTGATCATCGATCCGGTCGATTCTCTCCCGGATGGTCTTGAGTTGGTCCGACTCGTTCATGGATGCCGTGTGGTTGTTCTATCTCGTCTGGGTGATGGTAACGCAAAGGACGCAGAGGCGCAGAGGCGCAAAGAGAAATTGAACATATATGTAATCCCCTTTATTGCGTCATTCCGGCGCAGGCCGGAATCTATTGACCGCAGCGGCATCTGGATTCCGGCCTGCGCCGGAATGACGGGAATAGTCGGGGATTCAGCTCAAGCTTCACATTATGAATGTATTCCTTCGCGCCCCTGCGTCTCCGCGACCTCTGCGTTGATGCCACCGAATTATCTACAGAGTGCGCACCGACAACACGCCCTCGATGCCCTTGATCTGGTCCAGGCAGTCCTGGTCCACCTCGCCTTCCACGTCCACCAGGGTGTAGGCCAGCTCGCCGCGCGACTTGTTCAGCATGTCGACGATGTTGTGGCCGGTGTCGGCCAGCACGGTGGAGATCTGGCCCAGCATCTTGGGCACGTTGGCGTTGACCACGGCCAGGCGCTGGCCCTCGCTGCGCGGCATGAACACCTCGGGGAAATTGACCGAGTTGCGCACGTTCCCGTTTTCCAGGAACTCGCGCACCTGTTCGGCCACCATAACGGCGCAGTTCTCCTCGGCCTCGAGCGTGGAGGCGCCCAGGTGCGGCAGGGTGATCACCTTCGGATGATCCTTCAGCAGGTTGCTGGGGAAGTCGCAGACATAGCCGCCGACCTTGCCTTCATCGATGGCCCTGACCACCGCTTCATCATCAACGATGCCGTTGCGGGCGAAGTTGAGGATCACCACCCCGTCCTTCATGTTCTTCAGCCGGTCGGCGTTGATCATGTGTCGGGTGGCGTCGACCAGCGGCACATGGAAACTGACGTAGTCGACCCTGCCGAGCAGGTCGTCGACGCTGCTCGCCTTCTGCACATCCGCAGACAGCTGCCAGGCGCTCTGCACCGTGATATCCGGGTCATAACCCACGACATTCATGCCCAGCGCCTTGGCGGCATTGCATACCAGCACGCCGATCGCACCCAGGCCGATCACGCCCAGGGTGCGCCCGGGCAGTTCGGTACCGACGAAGTTCTTCTTGCCGGCCTCAACCTGCTTGCTTATCCCGGCGTCATCGCCTTCCAGGCCGCGGGCGAAATCCCAGGCCGGGCAGATGTTGCGCGCGGCCAGCAGCATGCCGGTCAGCACCAGTTCCTTGACCGCGTTGGCGTTCGCGCCGGGGGCGTTGAAGACCGGCACACCCAGCTGGCTCAGCTTGTCCACGGGGATATTGTTCACCCCGGCGCCGGCACGGCCCACGGCCTTGAGCGAGGCCGGGATCTCCATGTCGTGCATCTTGTAGGAACGCAGCAGGATGGCGTCCGGGTGGGTGATCTCGGAGGCGATCTCGTAGTTGTCGCGCGGCAGCCGGTCCAGGCCGGCGACGGAGATGTTGTTCAGCGTGAGTATCTTGTACATGAATTTCATCCTACCAAAGAGCTTTCAGAGCGCCACGGAATACTCGGAAAACATGGAAAAATAATTGATGGTTTTTCATTGCCGGGCGCGTAGCGCCTCGGCAATGCCTGCAATCATTTCCGTGTCTTCCGTGTATTCCGTGGCGCTTTTGACTTAGCCGTTACGCTTCTCGAAATCGGCCATGAAATCGATCAGCGCGTCCACCCCTTCCTCGGGCATGGCGTTGTAGATGCTGGCACGCATACCGCCGACCGAACGGTGACCCTTGAGCGAGGTCATGCCCTGTGCCGCGGCCTCCTTGAGGAAGGTGGCGTCCAGCTCCGGATCGGCCAGGGTGAAGGGCACGTTCATCCAGGACCGGCACTGCGGGTCGACCGGATTGGCGTAGAAGTCCGACTGATCGATGGCCGCGTAGAGCTTGTCGGCCTTGCGCTTGTTGATCCCGGCCATGGCATCGAGTCCGCCGTTGTCCTTGATCCACTTGAACACCAGCCCGGCCAGGTACCAGCCGTAGGTCGGCGGGGTGTTGTACATGGAATCGGCATCGGCATGGGTCTTGTAATCAAACATGGTCGGCGTGCGCTCCACCGTCTGGCCGATGAGATCCTCGCGCACGATGACCACCGTCAGTCCCGCCGGACCGATGTTCTTCTGGGCGCCGGCGTAGATCACGCCGTAGCGGGAGACGTCGATGGGGCGCGACAGGATGGTGGAGGACATGTCCGCCACCAGGGGCGTGTCGCCGACCTCGGGAATCCAGTGGAACTCCACCCCGCCGATGGTCTCGTTCGGGGTGTAGTGCACATAGGCGGCGTCATCGGCCAGGTTCCAGCTGTCGAAGGCCGGGATGGTCATGAAGTTCTCGGCCTCGGAGGTGGCGGCGACATTGACGTTGCAGTAGCGCTTGGCCTCGGCAATGGCCTTCTTGGACCAGGAGCCGGTATTGATGTAGTCGGCCTTGGTGCTGCCGCGCAGCAGGTTCAGCGGCACCATGGCGAACTGGCTGCTGGCCCCGCCCTGCAGGAACAGCACCTTGTAGTTGTCCGGGATGCCCATGACCTGGCGCAGGTCGGCCTCTGCCGCCTCGGCAATGGACATGAACTCCTTGCCGCGGTGGCTCATCTCCATGACCGACATGCCGCTGCCCTGCCAGTCGACCAGTTCCTCCTGGGCCTGTTTCAGAACGGCTTCCGGCAGCATGGCCGGGCCGGCGCTGAAGTTGTAGATACGACTCATGGTGACTCCGTTTGCTGTAAATGAATTCTGGTCCGAATGGCGCTGATTTAAGCGTCATTGTGAACGAAGCGTGGTAATCTCGTGCTGCAAGAATCAACCGGTTGGAGATTGCCGCGTCACTTCGTTCCTCGCAATGACAGGTATCTTTCGGCTTAAGTCAGTGCCATTCAATTCTGTCCGGGGGAATTCAACCCTCGCCGTCGGATGCCTCTTCCTCGTCCTCCTCGGCCTCGGCGATGGCGTCGATGCCGACCAGCTTCTCGTCCTCGCCCACCCGGATCAGGCGCACGCCCTGGGTGTTGCGGCCCATCTGCGAGATCTCGCTCACCCGGGTGCGCACCAGGGTGCCCATGTTGGTGATGAGCATCACCTCGTCGGTCTCGGCCACCAGCTTGGCGCCGACCACGGCGCCGTTACGCTCGTTGGTCTGGACCGAGATCACGCCCTGACCGCCGCGGCCATGGACTGGATACTCGTCGATGGGCGTGCGCTTGCCGTAGCCGTGTTCGGTGGCGCTGAGCACGTCGCCCTCGGCGGCGATCAGCATGCCGATGACCTGCTGGCCCGGCTGCAGCCGGATGCCGCGTACGCCGGCAGCGGTACGACCCATGGCGCGCACGCTCTCCTCCCTGAAGCGGATGGCCTTGCCGGCGTCGGTGAACAGCATCACGTCCTGGTTGCCGTCGGTGATGGCCACGCCGATCAGCCAGTCCTGGTCACGCAGTTCCAGGGCGATGATGCCGCTGCTGCGCGGCCGGGCGAAGGCGCGCAGCGGGGTCTTCTTGACCGTGCCGTTGGCGGTGGCCATGAAGATGAAGTCCTCGGTGTCGAAATCGCGGATCGGCAGCACGGCGTTGATGCGCTCGCCCTCCTCCAGCGGCAGCAGATTGACGATGGGCTTGCCGCGCGCCTGACGGCCGGCCACCGGCAGCTGGTAGACCTTGAGCCAATACACCTTGCCGCGGCTGGAGAAGCACAGAATGGTATCGTGGGTGCTGGCGATGAACAGCTTGTCGATGAAGTCTTCCTGTCTGACGCTGGTCGCGCTCTTGCCGCGCCCACCGCGGCGCTGGGCCGAGTATTCGGACAGCGGCTGGGCCTTGGCGTAGCCGGCGTGCGACAGGGTGACCACCACGTCCCCTCGGTGATCAGATTCCTCCAGAGCCAGGTCCCGCCTCGGCCTGCGGATCTGCGGTACGGGGCGTTTTCGTCGCCGTACTGAGTCTCGGCACCTGAGTCAAGCTCGTCACGGATGACCTGCATAACGCTCGGGCTGTTGAGGATGGCGAGCATTCGTTCAATCTTCGCCGGCAGCTCGCGGTATTCGTCGATGATCGTGTCCGCTCTACCGGGATCTGGTGCATGCGCAGTTCCAGGATGGCCTGGCTGGGCCTCGGACAGAACGATAACAGCATCGCGGTCAGACCCGCCCCGGGGCCAGCCGTCGGCGAGATGCCTCGCGCCCGCGCCCGCCAGCATGTCCCATGAGGACCGACCCGGCTCCCAGGGCCCGCGCCATCAGCGCCCTGGCGCGCCCCTCGGCCCGGGCCGGGGGCGAAGGTCCTGATCAGTCGTATCACCTCGTCCGAATGTTGCCAGGGCAAGCGCCGACATTACAGGATGGGCCCCGCTCCCGCGCCGCGCCTTGCGCATCTCGTAACGGTGCGACGGGTCACCAACGTCCGACGCGTGGCGGATGAGGCCTGCAGTCGATGGCCTTGAGTGGAGCATCCGCGGCTACCGTGCTGAACCAGCGCGACCATGTGGATGCCGAACACGTTCCTTCATCTGGTTCTGGCTGGTAGAGGTTGTTTCAGCACGACTTCCGAGACCTCAGCATCGCTTCAATTCGATACGCATGCCGATGCCGTCCTTGTCGTGACTCGGTCGCGCGGTTGCTGATGACCGTCGAGCTGTCTTTTCCTGACCAGCGCGGCGATCTTCCTCCAGCAGGCGGCCTTGTTTGACCTGTGGGCAGTTCGGTTGACGACGATGGGCTGGCGGCCACGTCTTGTCACTCCTCGATCTCGGTGCGTTCACGGCACCTGCACCGGCCGCGGCCGGTGGAGAGGCCTCCTGGAATCCCGCGCACCGCCGTTTGATGAATGCCGGCGGTGGGGGAAATCCGGGCCAGAATTGCTCCATCAGCTCGCGGATGCGAGGTCGGGATGGTTCGATCACGCGATGCAGGTCATTGTGACCTCAAGCCCAGGTTGTGCGGCGGGATGTTTTGTCGCCATGCCACTGCGAATGCCGGCCGAGCCGTGGACCAGCAGTTGGGAAGCGGGTCGGAAGACCGGGGTTCACTCTCGATCTCCGGTCTTAGTGGGAATGAATTCGCGGTTTCCGTGTCGAAGCGGCCACATCATCGTGAGCCGATGCGGCCAGGCCACCTCGGTGTAACGCATGGCGGCGGGGCGAATCGCCGTCCGATGGACCGAATTTGGCCCTGGCCTCGACCGAGCATGGTGCGCAAGCGAAAACGCTGCGCCATGCGCACGATGGTGTCCGTAGACGGCGGGTCGCCGTGGGGGGGTTGTAACGTCCGATGACTCACCCGGACCCAAGCGGCGGGCCGACTTCTTATAAGGCCTGTTCAGTCCAGTGCAAGACGCTCATGGCAAAGAGCACGCCCGGTTGGGACCGGCGTGAGGCCTCCCTAACATCGGCAAAGTGCGGCGTACCACGATCAGCTCATGGCCGTAATCGAGGAGGACTGCTTTCATTTCAATCTTCGAGAGTTGACGGGCAGGATTGCTTTGGCGATTCGGCCATGGATACAGTCGGTAAGCTTCGTTATGGGGATTCCTCAGACGGCCCGCCGGCTGGACCACACGGCACACGGCGCTGTGATTCCGATCGAATACTATCACAGCCGGGACACCCGTCCCAGAAAAAAAGCGGCCTCAGAATCGATTCTGATTCGCTCAGAGCGGGATTCGGGCAGGAACAGCTGAATTTTGAAATGCACTGTAGGAATCTCTGATCAATTTCACGTTTATTCTCGGTCATTTGGCGAGCGAAGCGTGCAATCGCACACAGTGAATCATCGGTTGGTATATTGCCACGGCGCTATGCGCTCGCAATGACGAAATATTCAAGGTTCCTCAGGTCGGTTAGCATACGTAACCCGACAGCCGCGGGCTGGTCACTTCGGGGTTACGGCCTCGGCCTAAACGCTGACCTGCTGTCTGCCGCTGCGTATAGCAGCCCTCGCGCGGGCCATCAGCTCAGCGCGGCCAGCTTTCGCGGTCATCCGCTCCACCACCCAAACGGCCTCGTTGACGATCAAGTCCACCATGTCCGCACTTGTGTGTGTCAAGGCCGTGTCCAGGCCTCGGCGCCGGGCGCGGGATGCTCCGGCCAACCTGGCGGCCGAGCACCTCTTCGGCGGCGGGAACGCTGCCATGGGAATATCGGCCCCGGAGGCGGAGTGGCCAGATCACCTGGAGGTGGGCGCGACCATAACATGACTTACACACCCGTGATGGCGCTCCGCCACGCCAGGGCTAGTAGTGTCCGATCTTGTTGGCCACATCTCCGTTGGCCCAGATGCGGGCGGACCGACGACGACCCACTGCAACCTGAACAGGTCCGGCATCAGGGATGGACGCCAGCCGGCCGGTCGGCCAGCAGGGGCACCGGGGATAACCATCACGCAAGATTCCCAGGCGGTCGAGAGCGCACCCTGCAGCCAGGCCGGGTTCGGCGGCCGGAACACGACCGTTAATGCGTGCCCTCGCCCCAGCCTGCGGATCCAGCCCAGCGCAGTGGCAGAAGCCGCCGTGGCGAGCGAGCCGGTATTGCAGTGGGGTGAGCACTCCTCCTCGCCCGTTGAGATAGGCCCCGGCGGCCCAGAGGGCGGCCCATGCGGCGGTTAAGCCGGCGATTTCCTCGGCATGGTAACGGCCGGCCCTCGCGGTCAGGGCCGCACCGGTCGCCGTCCAGACGTCGATGAGTCCCGCATCCGGTCCGAGCGGCCCACAAGATTCACCGCCGTGGCCGGGCCGCGGCCAGCTGCTCGCAGGTCGGGCGCCAGCGCCCTCTTTGCCATCGCGGGCGGCTTCTGTATACCGTGTCGCGCGCCACACACGCCATAGGCGGCGGCGATGCCGATGGCAGGGCGCGCACGCAACCAGCCACCATGTCCCGGGTTGGCCGCGGCAACCTCTGCGTCGTTGTCGAGCAAGAGCCAGGCTTCCTCCTCGGGCAGTGTCGGCGTGGTCAGCAGTGCAGGCGCCGTCCTCGCCAGACCAACAGCACGGATGCTGGCGGGGTGCGGCGGCTCATGGCTCGTCCCGGGCCCCGGCAGCCCGTCGCATCCGGCGCCAGCCGGCTCCAGGCGGTACCGTGAGGGGAGACCGCAGCCAGCTTCCACCCTGTTCGGGTGCCAGGACGAGCTTGTTGCGCGGCGGCTAACCGGGTATCGAACGTGCGGGTGTTGAGCTCGGCCTTCGGTCCCCCGCAGACGGCCTCCACAGCCGGGCCCTGCTGATCAGCCGGCCAAGGTTGCGGAACAGATACAGGGCCAGATCGAATTCCTTGTGGGTCAGATCGATCCTTCCGGAGCCCCATACAGTGTTCGCTGTGGTGTCGAATCCGGTATGTGGCCGAATTCCCAGCCTGGGACCGACTGGGCGCGCTCCCGGCGAGCCAGTGCCGTGACCCCCGGCCAGCAGCTTCCATCGGGCTTGACGGCTGTGGCCATGTTCGTCGGCGCCCGTCTACAGGGCGGTGACCACTCCGGTTCCCGGTCGGCGGCGCTGGTAATGAACAGCCCGGCAGGGCAGCGCCCGCCTCGGCGCGCAGCAGTCCAGCACCTCCAGACCGCTCCCGTCGGGCAGGACCGTCGAGAATCGCAGATCATGGTCCGCCTCGGCCAGGGCGGGCACGGAACACCGGGCGCAGTCATGCCGGAATCGCTGACCCTGATGGTCGGGCCGCCTGCCCCCATACCATACGGTAGGGCCTCGCCTGAAAATGTAATCGTCTTCGAGCAGGGCGATGCTCACCTGGTTTTTCCTCGAACGAATGGTTTGAACAGTTTCTCCCGGCAAAGCCGTAACGCTCATTGTCTACAAGTTTGACACATTACCTATGCTCTAAAAAAGTCCGGGCACAGTAGATCCCTTCGTAAGTATGCGGAGCAGGCAGCGGACGGATGTCCGACCCGGCTGTCCGCAGACCTTTTCTCTATCATGCCGGATAACAACAATTAATAAAACGCAGCGACGCCATTCTCGCCCTCCACCACCATCACCCTGACGGCACCTCCTCGGCGCCTCACGAGCGCAACCTGCTCTACTCTACTACACTCCGCCGCATGGGGTTGGCGCGACAGCGCCGGGGACTGCTGCGGGCACCATCGCTTGCGCCCCAGGCGCGATGCGCCTAGGGCGAGCCGGACATGAGAGAAGACCGAAAACCGAAAGGCCTAGGCGCCCCCCCGACCACACCCCGGACCCCGCCCCCCATCCCGTCCTACAAGAACCGTCAACTCGCGCGCGGCGCCTGTTCGCCCTCGAACAGCGCGAACGCGCCCAGGGCAAGCGCGAACTGGATCAGCCTGGTCTTCCGACCTGAGGCAGAGGATGATGTACAGAGCATCCGATCGCCGGCCACAGACCCGACAGCAACCGGTGATGCCGACTACAACAAGTGACTGTCCATGCGGCCGTGCCAACGCGTCCAAGAACTACCTGCTTGAGAAGGCTTGACCCCATCTTAAGGAGCCACCGTTCGTGGCGGGGCGATAACCAAGCCCATCGCCGACCAACGCCAACCCCGCGGTGCGTGCCCAGAACCCTCGCCCTGCGTGGAGATCACCTATCAACGGCGACTTCGGGTCCTAACATCACTCCGCCGCCGTTCCACCCTCCCACGCCCGCCCGGCGTGGATGCGTGTTTCAATCGTGGGCATTATCCCCCGGCAGGGATAAATTCAACCAACTGCTGCAATCGGAGTTCGTCACCAACCAGCTCATTCCCTGGATCATCAGCCTGATTGTCGCGCTGCTGATCTTCTTCATCGGCCGCTGGATCGCCGCCAGGCTGGTCAGCGTCAGCAAGCGCATGATGGCGCGCGGCGGCATGGACAGCATGCTGTCCAACTTCCTCGGCAGTATCCTCTACGGCCTGCTGATCGTGGTGGTCATCATCGCCGCCCTGAACCACCTGGGCATCCAGACCACCTCCCTGCTCGTCGTCCTCAGTGCCGCCGGCCTGGCCGTGGGCCTGGCCTTGAAGGATTCGCTGGGGAATTTCTCCTCCGGTGTTATGCTGATCATCTTCCGCCCCTTCCGCGAAGGGGACTATGTGGATGCCGGCGGCGTGGCCGGCACGGTGGAGAACGTCGGCATCTTCGCCACCACCATGCTCACACCGGACAACCGCGAGATCATCGTGCCCAACGGCCAGATCTACGGCGGCACCATCACCAACATCACCGCCCGCGCCACCCGGGCGTCTCGACCTGGTAATCGGCATCAGCTATGACGACGACATCCGCAAGGCCCGGGAGCTGGTGCTGGAGATCATCGAACAGGACGAGCGCATCCTCAAGGAACCCGCCCCGGTGGTGAACGTGGCCGAGCTGGGCGAGAGCAGTATCGATCTCAATGTCCGCCCCTGGGTCAGGAAGGAGGATTACTGGACGGTACGCCCGGAGCTGCTGGAGACCATCAAGACCCGCTTCGACGAGAACGGCATCAGCATCCCTTTCCCGCAACGGGACGTGCATCTGCATGAGGTGAAGTCCGCCTGAATTGGATCACCTGGCGTTGGCGCCCCAAACGCAGAGGGCACAAAGGCGCTGAGACAACAACGCCTTTATAAAGAGCCGTCATCCCCGCGCAGGCGGGGATCCAGATACCGCTGTGGTTGCTGGGTCCCCGCCTGCGCGGGGACGACGAGAGTGTGAATAACAACCTTTGCGCCTCTGCGCCTTTACTTCCTCTGCGTTCCCCCTCACCCAGGCATGAACAGTTGCACCACACGCCGCCCGCCTGCAAACTGACGCGGGCACACAACCACCAAGACATCCCATGCAAGACATCGACCTGCTGCTCCACGGCCGCTGGGTGATCCCGGTCGAGCCCGACGAACAGGTGCTCGAGCACCACTGCGTCGCCGTCAACGACGGCCGCATCCTCGCCCTGCTGCCGAGCAGCGAGGCCGCTCAGCACTACCGGGCGGAAACCGAACTGCGGCTGGAGCACCATGCCCTGATCCCGGGCCTGGTCAACGCCCATACCCACACCCCCATGAACCTGCTGCGCGGGCTGGCCGACGACCTGCCGATGATGGAATGGCTGCACGAGCACATCTGGCCGGCCGAACAGCGCTGGGTCAACGAGGAGTTCGTCCATGACGGCGGTCTGCTGGCGATGGCCGAGATGCTGCGCGGCGGTATCACCTGCTTCAACGACATGTATTTCTTCCCCGAAGTCACGGCGCGCGCCGCCGCCCATCTGGGCATGCGCGCCTGTGTGGGCCTGATCGCCATCGACTTCCCCACCGTCTATGCCGGTGACGCCGATGAGTACCTGGCCAAGGGTCTGGCGCTGCACGACAGCTTCCGCAACGACCCGCTGATCCGCACCGCCTTCGCCCCGCACGCGCCCTACAGCGTCTCCGACGCCCCGCTCACGCGTATCCAGACCCTGGCCGATGAGCTCGACATCCCGGTGCACATGCATGTGCACGAGTCCGCCGAGGAGGTCGAACAGGCACAACGCCAGGGCGAACGCCCGCTGGCACGACTGGACCGGCTGGGGCTGCTCTCCCCGGCGCTGGTCGCGGTGCACATGACCCAGCTAACCGATGACGAGATCGCGCGCCTGGCGGAGACCGGCAGCCATGTGGTGCACTGCCCCGAATCCAATCTCAAACTTGCCAGCGGCTTCTGCCCCACGGCCCGGCTGGAGGCAGCCGGCGTGAATCTGGCACTCGGCACCGACGGTGCGGCCAGCAACAACGATCTGGATCTGTTCAGCGAGATGCGTACCGCCGCCCTGCTGGGCAAGGCGGTCAGCAAGGACGCCACTGCCCTGCCCGCGCACCGGGTGCTGCGTATGGCCACCCTGAACGGCGCCCGCGCCCTGGGCCTGGGTGCGGAAACCGGCTCGCTGGAACCCGGCAAGTGGGCCGATATCACCGCCGTGGACCTGGCCACGCTGGAGAGCCAGCCGGTCTACCACCCCGTTTCGCAGCTGGTCTACGCCGCTGGCCGTCACCAGGTCAGCGATGTCTGGGTGGCCGGGCGCCATCTGCTCAAGGAACGCGCCCTGACCGGTCTGGATGCGGATGAGCTGCTGGAAACCGCCGCGGCCTGGCAGGGACACCTGGCCGAGACCTGATCCGGTTCCCGCAGGTTTGACATTTAAGGTGTGTCCTGCAATCCGGTCCGTACCCTGTCATTGCGAGGCGTACAGCGCCGTGGCAATCTCCAAACACCCGGGCCAGTATTACGGGACTGCGGCGCTTCTCCCATAGAAACCCTCCGGGTTTCATTATGGGTACCCCACCCTCCGGGTCTGGGCATCGCAATGACGAATTCATCGGCTTCGATTCCTGGCCATCACAGCGGTATACTGCTTTCCATGAACACCCACACCGACAACCTGGACCCGGCCGAGATCGCCAAGTTCGAGACCCTGGCCACACGCTGGTGGGATCCGCACAGCGAGTTCAAACCCCTGCACGACATCAACCCGCTGCGGCTGGACTACATCCGCCGCCGGGTGCCGCTGGAGAGCAAACGGGTGATTGACGTCGGCTGCGGCGGCGGCCTGCTCAGCGAGGCCATGGCCCGGGCCGGCGCCGAAGTCACCGGCATCGACATGGGCGAGGCGCCGCTGTCGGTGGCCCGCCTGCACCTGCTGGAATCCGGCCTGACCGTGGACTACCGGCAGACCACGGCCGAGGCCATGGCGCACGAGCGGCCCGGGCAGTTCGACCTGGTGACCTGCCTGGAGATGCTGGAGCATGTCCCCGACCCGGCTGCGGTCATCCGCGCCTGCTCCACCCTGGTCAAACCCGGTGGCCACCTGTTCTTTTCCACCATCAACCGCAACCCCAAGGCTTACGTCTTCGCCATCCTCGGCGCCGAATACCTGCTGCGCATGCTGCCGAAGGGCACCCATGACTACCGCAAGTTCATCCGTCCCTCCGAACTCGACGACTGGGCCCGCCAGGCCGGATTGGAACTCGAGGATCTCACCGGCATGACCTACAACCCGCTGACCCGCAGCTACAGTCTGGGACGGGACGTGGATGTGAACTATCTGGCCTGCTACCGGAAAGAAGACAGCGCTCCGGACTAAGCTCGACTGCAACGGCTTCAACGCAGAGAACGCAAAGACTCAGCTGTCAGCTATCGTCATCCCGGCGTAGGCCAGGATCCAGATACCACGGCGGCTACTGGATTCCGGCCTACGCCGGAATGACGGAATAACTTTGCGCCTCTGCACCTCTGCACCCTTTGCGTTAATATCACGGGAGTCCAATTCCCCGACCCCAACCCCATGATCAAAACTGTCCTGCTCGACCTCGACGGCACCCTGGCCGACACGGCGCCGGACCTGGCGCATGCCCTCAACCGTACTCTCGAGGCCTTCGGCTGTTCCCCGCTGCCCTATGAACGCATCCGCCCCGTGGTCTCGCACGGCGGCGTGGCCCTGATCCGGCTGGGCTTCGGCCTCGGGCCCGGTGAGCCCGGCTATGACGAGCGGCGGGCACACCTGCTCGAGGTCTACCGGGCCAACCTCACCCGTGGGACCCGGCCGTTTCCGGGCATGCCGGAACTGCTCGACTGGCTCGAGGCCGGCGGCCGCCACTGGGGCGTGGTCACCAACAAGCCGGCCTGGCTGACCGAACCCCTGCTCGACCAGCTCGGACTGCTGGCACGCGCCGCCGTGGTGGTCAGTGGCGATACAGTCAGTAAGAACAAGCCCCATCCGGCCCCGCTGCTGCACGCCTGCGAGCAGACCGGCAGCCTGCCCGGTCAATGTCTTTACGTCGGCGATGCCGAGCGCGACATCCAGGCCGGCCGGGCCGCAGGGATGCACACCCTGGTCGCCTTGTTCGGCTATCTCGATGCCACCGACGATCCAGCGGCTTGGCAGGCCGACGGCCTGATAAACACGCCTGGGGACATCATGGAATTCATCAGGAAAGGCGAAGACAGCGAAGCGTTTGTTCAATAAACCGTATGTCAGGCAGCACCCGTGTCCGGGCGCTGAGGCTTCACCGCTGGAGACGCACCCGATGGGTTGCGCTGCGCTCCACCCATCCTACACCTCACGCCTCACCCCTTACCCGCCGACCCCCGGCCCTGTACCATTACCGGCATGAACGATCCTGCGCTGTTGATCCTCGCTGCCCTGGCCGGCCTGCTGCTGGGCGTGCTCGTCACCTGGTGGCGCCTGCACGCCCGCGAAACCGGGCTGCGCCAGGAAAAGGAAGAGCTGGCTGCTGCACTGGCCGCGGAACGCCGCGCCGCCGAGGAGCGCACCAGCGCCAATGAAGCCGCCCGCGAGCAGCTCGGCCAGGCCTTCAGCGCCATGGCCAGCGAGGCACTCAAGCACAACAGCAGCGAGTTCCTCAAGCTGGCGCAGGAGAACCTGCAACGCTACCAGTCCCAGGCCCAGCAGGAGCTGGCCCAGAAGGAAAAGGCGGTGGAAAACCTGGTCAAGCCCATCCGCGAGGCGCTGACCAAGACCGAGGCCGAGGTCCGGCGCATGGAAAACGAGCGCAGGGAGGCCTTCGGCGCACTGAACCGCCATATCCAGACCATCGCCGAATCCCACCGCCTGCTGCAGACCGAGACCCGCAACCTGGTGCAGGCGCTGCGCCGGCCCGAGGTACGCGGCCAGTGGGGCGAGATGACGCTCAAGCGTCTGACCGAGCTGGCCGGTATGGTCGAACACTGCGACTTCGTCGAGCAGGTGCACAGCGAGGGCGAGTCCGGCCGGCTGCGCCCCGACATGGTGGTGCGCATGCCCGACAGCCGCGAGATCATCGTCGACGCCAAGACCCCGCTGGATGCCTATCTGAGCGCGGTCGAGGCCACCGACGACGCCGTGCGCGAGCGTCACCTGGACAGCCATGCCCGCAACGTACGCCAGCGGGTGCGCGAGCTTTCCGCCAAGGCCTACTGGCAGCAGTTCAGCAAGTCGCCCGACTTCGTGGTGCTGTTCATTCCGGGCGATCAGTTCCTCAGCGCCGCGCTGGACCGCGACCATGCCCTGCTCGAAGACGCCATGGCCAACAAGGTGGTGCTGGCCACCCCGACCAGCCTGGTGGCGCTGCTGCGCGCCGTCGGCTATGGCTGGCGTCAGGCGGTGCTGGCCGAGAACGCCGAGCATATCCGTCAGGTCGGCGAGGAGGTCTACGGCCGACTGGGCACCTTCGCCGAGCACCTGGGCCGTCTGGGCAAGAGTCTTGAAGGCAGCGTGAGCGCCTATAACAAGGCAGTGGGCTCCTTCGACAGCCGGGTGCTGCCGGGCCTGCGCAAGTTCACCGAGATGGGTATCAGCGCGAAGAAGGAGGCCGGTCCGCTGGATCAGATCGAACGCGCCCCGCGCCAGGTGGAGGGCCGCGACGAGGCCGCCGACACGCCTCCCGATCTCCCGCATGAACAATCCTGAACTCGCCCGGGCCTACCGCCACTGTCGCGCCCGGGCCCGCGCCCATTACGAGAACTTCCCCGTCGCCTCCATCCTGCTCCCGCGACGACTGCGCGATCCGGTGGCGGCCATCTACGCCTTCGCGCGCCACGCCGATGACCTGGCCGACGAGGGCGACACCCCGCCCGATGCCCGGCTGGCGGCACTGGATGCCTGGGAGACGGGCCTGCTGGACACGCTCGCCGGACAGCCCGCACCGGACCCGGCCCTGCTGGCCTGCAGCGACAGCATCCTGCGGTTCGGCCTGCCGGTCGAGCTGTTTCAGGATCTGCTCTCGGCCTTCCGCCAGGACGTCACCCGGACCCGCTATACCGATTTCGGCGAACTGATGCAGTACTGCCGCCGCTCGGCCAACCCGGTCGGCCGGCTGCTGCTGCACCTGCACGGGATAGCCGATCCCCGCCGCCAGGCCGAATCGGACGCCATCTGCAGCGCCCTGCAGCTGATCAACTTCTACCAGGACCTGCGCCAGGACATCGTCGAGAACGACCGCGTCTATCTGCCCCTGGACGAGCTGGAACGCTTCGAGGTGAGCGAGGACGATCTGCGCGCCGGCCGCGACAGCACCGCGCTGCGCCGGCTGCTGCAGTTCCAGTACAACCGTGCCCGCCGGCTGCTGCGCAGTGGCGCGCCGCTGGGTAGGGAACTGCGCGGACGCTTCGGACTGGAGATCCGCGCCATCGTGCTCGGCGGCAGCCGCGTGCTGGACAAACTGCAGAACGGCGCGCCCTTCGCCCGGCCGCGACTGGGCGCCGCGGATCGACTGTGGCTGTTGTGGCATGCCCTGAGAAAAACGGGCCCCGGCCCGCAGAGGTAGGATGGGTGGAGGCGCCTGCGCCGCAACCCATCATCCAGCCGCGCCGCGATGAGTTGCGCTGCGCTCCACCCATCCTGCATGCGATTTTTTGGCCGTCGCAGGGCCTGTAGTATACTCGGACCCCTTTCACCAGAGCGCACGCAGCGGCCACAACTACAACACCCTCATGGACCCAGCAGAGTATTGCCAACGCAAGGCGGCGGGCAGCGGCTCCAGCTTCTATTACAGCTTCCGCTTCCTGCCGCCGGACCGGCGCGCCGCCATCGTCGCCCTCTATGCCTTCTGTCGCGAAGTCGATGACGTGGTCGACGAATGCACCGACCCCGGGGTGGCGCGCATCAAGCTGCAGTGGTGGCGCGAGGAAATCGAGCGCGCCTTCACTGCCAGCCCCCAGCATCCCGTCACCCGCGCCCTGCAGCCGCATCTTGAGCGGCACAACCTGCCGCGCGAGTATTTTCACGAAATCATCGATGGCATGGCGATGGACCTGGACCAGCACCGTTATGCCGACTTCAGCGAACTGGCGCTGTACTGCTACCGGGTCGCCGGCGCGGTCGGTCTGCTGTCGGTGGAGATCTTCGGCTACCGCAACCGGGCCACGCTCAACTACGCCACCGAACTGGGCACGGCCTTTCAGCTGACCAACATCATCCGCGACGTGCGCGAGGATGCCGCCCGTGGCCGCATCTACCTGCCCATGGATGAACTGGAACGCTTCGGCGTCGCGCCGCAGGACATCCTCGGCTTTCATGCCACCGAAGCCTTTCGCGAGCTGATGGCCTTCCAGACCGGGCGCGCGCGTGAGTATTACGCCCGGGCCTATGCCCGGCTGCCGGACGAGGACCGCTATGCCCAGCGCAGCGGCCTGGCCATGGCGGCCATCTACGAGGCCACATTGAACGAGATCGAGCGCGACGGCTTCAACGTGCTCGAGGCGCGTACCAGCCTCACCCCGCTGCGCAAGCTGTGGATTGCCTGGACCCGGGTGCGGCGCGAACGCCGTCGGGCCCGGCGCCAGGGCATTGCCCTGACATGAACACGGGCACGGGCAGACGCTGCAGCGTCAGTGTGATCGGCGGCGGCTGGGCCGGGCTGAGCGCGGCCGTGTACCTGGCCCGCGCCGGCGTATCGGTCACCCTGATCGAGGCCGCCCGCCAGCTCGGCGGCCGTGCCCGCTGCGTGCCCTTCGGCGACCAGCGCATCGACAACGGTCAGCACCTGATGATCGGGGCCTATCACAACCTGCTCGATCTGCTGCAGGTGCTGGGGCTGCGCGAGGAGGAACTGTTCCAGCGCCGCCCGCTCGGGCTGCGGCTGCGCAGTCCCTCCGGTCCGGGTCTGCGCCTGGAGACCCGGGATCTGCCCGCGCCGCTGCATCTGCTGGCGGCTCTGATCAGTGCCCGCGGCCTGAGCTGGCTGGAACGCTACCACCTGAGCCGGTTTCTGTACCGGGTCCAGCACGGACGCATCGAGCTGGACCGGGATATCAGCGCCCAGGCCTTCCTCATGAGCGAGCGCCAGAGTCCGCGCCTGATCCGGCTGCTGTGGGAACCGCTGTGTCTGGCCAGTCTGAACACGCCCGTCAAGGAAGCCTCGGCGCGCCTGTTCCATACCGTGCTCGACCACGCCTTCACCGACCGGGCCGAGGACTGCGAGCTGCTGTTTCCCCGCACCGATCTCGGCACCGCCATCCCGGCACCGGCCTTTCAGTACATCGAGGCCAACCAGGGCAAGGTGATCCTGAGCAAGCGGGTGCAGAACATTGACATCGAAACCAACCGCTTTGTGGTGGAGTGGCGCGAGGGTAAACTGGCCAGCGACCAGGTGATCCTGGCGACCAGTCCGGTCATGACCCGCCGGCTGCTGGCCCCGCATCCGGCCCTGGCACCGACCCTGCAGCGCCTGGCCCGGCTGCGCCAGTCGCCCATCTGCACGGTCTATCTGCAATACCCCGCCGATGTGGGCCTGGAAGTCCCCATGCTGGGACTGCTGGAGCACACCGGGCAGTGGGTGTTCGACCGCGCCCTGTGCGGCCAGCCCGGCCTGATGGCCGTGGTCATCAGCGGTCCCGGCGAGCATCTGCAGCTGGACAACGCCGCGCTCAGTGAACGCATCAGCGCGGAACTGGCCAGTCTGTATCCGCACTGGCCGGCCCCGCTGGCCAGCCGGGTGATCCGGGAAAAGCGCGCCACCTTCCATGCCGGCGTGGATGTGGATCAGCTGCGCCCGGCCCAGCGCAGCGCCGTCCCCGGACTCTGGCTGGCCGGGGACTACACCGCCACCGACCTGCCCGCCACGCTGGAAGGCGCAGTGCTGAGCGGGCGCCGGTGCGCCGAACAGATACTCGAGGAATTATGAAATGACAACGAAATCCGACCCGGACTTTTCCCTGACACTGTCCGACTGGCAGCCCGCAACCGATCTGCTGGCCGACCGTGTGGTGCTGATCACCGGGGCGGGTGAGGGCATCGGCCGCGAACTTGCGCGCCAGTGCGCCGGTCACGGGGCGACCGTCATCCTGCTGGGCAAAACCGTGCGCGAGCTGGAATCCGTCTATGACGAGATCGTGGGCGCCGGCGCCCCCGAGCCGGTGATCCATCCCATGGACCTGGCCGGTGCCCGGCCGGAGGACTACATAACACTGGCCGGGGCGCTGGACGAACAGTTCGGCCGGCTCGACGCCCTGGTGCACAACGCCGCCATGCTGGGCGCGCTCACCCCGATCACGCACTATCCCGGCGAGCGCTGGTACCAGGTGATGCAGACCAACCTGCACGCACCCTTCCTGCTCACCCAGGCCTGCCTGGGCCTGCTCAATGCGGCCGGTGACGCCCGCCTGCTGTTCGTTGCCGATGAGGTGGGCCGGCGGGCACGCGCCTACTGGGGCGCCTATGCCGCCTCCAAGGCCGGACTGGAGGCCCTGATGCAGACCCTGGCCGCGGAGCTGGAAACCAACACCGGCATCCACGTCAACAGCCTGGATCCGGGCGCGGTGCGCACCCGGCTGCGCACCCAGGCCTATCCGGGCGAGGATCCCAACCCGCTGCCGCTGCCGGCGGAGGTGATCGATGCGTTCCTGTACCTGCTGGGCCCGGACGGCCGGACCCACACCGGGCGGCAGTTCACCCGCACCCCGGAGGGGCGGTTGATCGGCTGAAGATCAAGAGCAGGTTCAAGAGCGCCACGGAAAACACGGAAAACACGGACAATATAATGCCTGTCAGCGTTTCGTTTTCTGGCGTCATTCCGGCGTATGCCGGAATCCACAATCCGCAGCGGTAGCTGGATCCCGGCATACGCCGGGATGACGATAAAGGGAAAGACTCTCCTGTCATGGCGGGCCGCAAGGCGGCAGAACAAAGACAATCAATATGTCCGTGCTTTCCGTGTATTCCGTGGCGCTCTTTTCTTTAGTCCATCAGGTCCACGTGGATGCCCTGCTCCTCCAGCCGGTCGGCGCGCTTCTGGATGAAG
This sequence comes from Thiohalobacter thiocyanaticus, assembly GCF_003932505.1. Classification (GTDB taxonomy): domain Bacteria; phylum Pseudomonadota; class Gammaproteobacteria; order Thiohalobacterales; family Thiohalobacteraceae; genus Thiohalobacter; species Thiohalobacter thiocyanaticus. The sequence continues at coordinate 3,013,044 of NZ_QZMU01000001.1, read as the reverse complement.
CGCTGCAGATTGGGCTGGTCCCGGTAGGCACGGCTGGCGACATAGTCCATGACCGACTGGATGTGGAAGGCGCGCAGGTAGGCCTCGGCGCGGAACACCTCCTCGCCGCCATCGAAGAAGACCAGGCTGGGGGCGTACTTGACGCCGAGTTCGCGTGCCCAGTTACGGGCGGTGGTCTCCTCTCCTGACGGAGTGGTCACCGGCGTATCGGCCTGCATGTCCAGCAGCACCACGTCAAAGGCCTCGATCAGTTCCCGGCTGGCCTCGCGCTCGAGGATGTCGGTATGCAACTCGTCGCAGGCCGGGCATTCCTTCTGCTCGAACATCACCAGCAGCGGCCGGTCATCACCGTGGCCGGACAGGTCGTAGGGCGGCTGCAGATAGTCCGGACTCATGTGCAGCCTGCCGCTGGCTTCAGTCGGGGCCTGGCGCGCGGCAAAATCCTGGATGCTCATGTCCTGCTCGTGGCGGCCGGCGACATAGTCGAGCGCGACCTCGAACTGGTGCGGCGGGTAATAGCCGTTCAGGCGCAGCACCCGGTTGCCCTGCTCGTCGAGAAAGATCAGCGTGGGCGTGTACATCACCTTCAGCTTTTCCGCCAGGCGTTTCTCGGTCGTCGCCTCGCCCTCCAGCGAGGTGACCTCGCGGTCGCCCCACATGTTGAGTGCCAGCACATCGAAGTTCTCGCGGGTCTTGTCCACGATCTTCTTCAGCGCGAAGTTGGTCTCCAGCAGCTTTTTGCAGTAGGGGCAGCCGTCCTGGTAGAAATAGAGAATCAGGCGCTTGTCCGCGGCGGCGGCCTCGCGTACATCCTCGGACAGATCCAGGAAGGACTGTTTGAACCAGGCCGGCTGCTCGTGATAGCCGGGATTGGTCATCCCCTCCTCGAGCCTTCCCTCCGCCGCAGCCGGGGCCAGCAGCGGCCAGCTCAGCAGCAGGAAACCCAGACCACGAACCAGATGCAGTGACATACCTGTTCCTCCCTCCCGAAAGCCTTTGGCATCTTCAGTTAAGACACCGAACGGCCGGCACAAATTCCCTCACAGGGGGCGTCAATATGCCGTCCTGCGGCAGCGTGTTTCCGACAGCCGCAAAATTCCCGACCCGGCTCAGCCGGAACCGATGTGAAATCCCGTTGTACAAGTATGGACATTGCGTGTGTAAGACATATTTATCTAATAAACATATAGTTGAATCGCATTTCTACAATCCAGCGGAAATAACGACATATTTCCGACGTCGCCGGTCCAGTCGGTCACCCAGGCCGGAAGGGGCCGGCGCCAGTAATTCGTCATTGTCATGGCACTCTTCCCTAAACCATTTTTATGTTATTGTTCCAAGAGAAATTTAAGCAGTTTCCGGTGAAATGGCACAGGATTCGCATAGGCATTCATCGTATCCAGGACACTGCAGCTCACACCATGATCACGCTCAAGTCCGAAAGCGACAACAAGGGAAGCATCACCATGGCCGCACCCGTGCAGGCGTTCGACCGCACCGAGCTGGACAGCATTTCGGACGACCACGCCCGCCTCACCCGGGTGCTGCAGACCACCCTGAGCCTGCCGCTGCTGCTCGAACTCTTTCATGCCGAGCTGGCCGAACGCCTGCCCCTGGATGGCCTGAGCTACACCAATCCGGAGCCGCCCTGCGAATACCGGCACGGCCGCCGCGCCCGGCATACCTGCAGCTATCGGCTGGCGCTGGGCGACGCCGCCCTCGGGGAACTGGTGTTTTATCGCGGACACGCCTTCTCCGGCGAGGAGGTCGCCCGGCTGGAGAACTACCTGTGCTGTCTGCTCTATCCCCTGCGTAACGCCCTGCTCTATCACGACGCCCTTGCCCAGGCCCACAAGGACCCGCTGACCGGCATCAGGAACCGCGCCGCGCTGGAGGAGAATCTGGCCAGCGAGGTTGCCCTGGCCCGCCGCCACGGCCCGGAACTGGCCCTGATCGTGTTCGACCTGGACAACTTCAAGCAGATCAACGACACCCATGGCCACCAGCGTGGCGACTGTGCCATCAAGGCAGCCGTGGAGGCCGCGCTTGGTTGTGCCCGCGACAGCGACAATCTGTATCGTTACGGCGGCGAGGAATTCGTCATGCTGCTGCGCAACACCGACGCCAGGGGTGCCTGCATGCTGGCCGAACGTATCCGCTCCAGCATCGAGAACCTCAGCATCGAATGCGACACGGCCCGGATCAGCTTCACCGTCAGCGCCGGCGTGGCCTCCCTGCGGAGCGAGGATTCCGCCGACAGCCTGTTCGACCGGGCCGATCAGGCCCTGCTCAAGGCCAAGGAGAAGGGTCGCAACCGGGTCATCTGCGCCAATTACATGCCCGAAGAGGTTGCACAGTCGTAGGCCGGGATAAGCGCAGCGTTCCCGGCACACCCCCAGGTCAATGCCGGAAACGGGACATCCGGCCTGCAGGCTCCTCACGCCTCACTCCCCCACACCCCCACACCCCCGTCGCAACCGGCAGTTGTCACACCGCGGCTTCGGTTTACAGTGATCCTTGGCATGGTTGACGATCAGGGCGTGGTATTCGTTGTAAAGCTGCACGTCCGTCGGCAGGGACGCTTCCACCGCCAGGCGCAGGGTGTCGTAGGGTTCATCGCCCGCGATCAGTCCCAGCCGCGCGAACAGACGCCGGGTATAGGCGTCGATCACGAACACCGGCCGGTTGAAGGCATAGAGCAGGATGTCGTCGGCGGTCTCCGGCCCGATGCCGTGCACCGCCAGCAGGGCCTGGCGCAGGGTGTGCGTCCGGCGCCGGCGCAGACGCGGGTAGCCGCCCTGCTCCAGATACCAGGCGCAGTAATCGCGCACCCGCCGGGTCTTGATGTTGAAATAGCCCGAGGGGCGCAGCCAGTCCGCCACCTGTTCGAACGGCGTGTCGAGCAGGCACTGCGGTTCCAGGCAGCCGGCCTGTTTGAGGTTGGCGATGGCGCGCTCGACATTGGTCCAGGCGGTGTTCTGGGTCAGGATCGCGCCGATCATTACCTCGAAGGGTGTCTCGCCCGGCCACCAGTGCTGGGGGCCGTGCTGCTGCAACAGCCGGTCGAAGACCGAGATCAGTCTGCGTTGCGGCAGCTTGAGCGGCATCAGCGGCGGCGGCGGGCGGCGGCCTTGTCCGGAGTCTTGCGGGAAGCGGCCTTGCGGGAAGCCGCCTTGCCTGGTGACGGCGGGCGCTGCACGGCGCGCGGGACATAGTCCTGCTGGTGCAGCCCCACCAGATTGAGCAGGGTGTTGATGACCGGGTTCGGCAGGTTCTCCCAGCGGCCTTCCCTGAGCCCGGGCGGCAGCGCGACCGGTCCGTAGCGCACCCGGATCAGGCGGCTGACCTGCAGCCCCTGGGATTCCCACAGCCGCCGCACCTCCCGGTTGCGGCCTTCCCTGAGCACCACGTGGTACCACTGGTTGGCGCCGCGCCCGCCGGCCTCGGTGATGGACTCGAACCGGGCCGGGCCCTCCTCCAGCTCGACCCCGCCGAGCAGGTTGTCGATCACCAGGCCGTCGACCTCGCCGAACACGCGCACGGCGTATTCGCGTTCGACCTGCTGCGAGGGGTGCATCAGCCGGTTGGCCAGTTCGCCGTCGTCGGTCAGCAGCAGCAGCCCGGAGGTGTTGAAATCCAGCCGTCCGATGGCCACCCAGCGGCCCGCCTTGAGCGCGGGCAGCCGGTCGAATACCGTGGGCCGGCCTTCCGGGTCACGGCGGGTGGTCAGTTCGCCCACGGGTTTGTGGTAGGCGATGACGCGCGGGTAGGGCCGCTGCTCGGACACCGCGACGGGCTTGCCGTCGAGTTCCACACTGTCGGCCTCGGTAACGCTCACGCCCAGCGTGGCGGGTTTGCCGTTCACGCGCAGGCGGCCGGCACGGATCCAGGCCTCGATCTCGCGGCGTGAACCGAGGCCCTGGCGGGCGAGGACTTTCTGCAGGCGTTCGGGCATGGGATCACACAGGGTTCAGGACATGGGTTTCCCCTCCCTTGACGGGAGGGGATCAAGCGGAGGGTGAAATTCGGCGAGTCCGCCGCATCCATCCCCTCCTCGTCTCCCCATCAAGGGGGAGGAAGCATGGTTAATGCAGCATCTCGGGCGGCGGTTCGGCCGGGGCCTGTTCGGTCGAATCGACCGCAGCCGCCGCTTCGGCACCGCCCTCCGCTTCCTCCTCGTCCCACGCCACCGACGCCGATGCCTGGATGTCGGTATCGTCCGGGGTGGCGGCGAGATCGATCGCGGCCGGATCGCCTTCCAGCGTCTCGATGCCGGCCGCCCCGTTCGTCTGGTCGGCGAAGTTCAGCTCGGCGTTGATGCTGTCGATGTCGCGCAGCTCGGCCAGGGTGGGCAGCTCGTCCAGGGACTTGAGATTGAAGTAATCCAGGAACTCCCGGGTGGTGCCGTACATGGCCGGACGCCCGGGGACGTCACGATGTCCCACGATCCGCACCCATTCACGCTCCTGCAGGGTCTTCATGATGTTGCTGCTGACACTCACACCGCGCACGTCCTCGATCTCGCCGCGGGTGATGGGCTGGCGGTAGGCGACCAGCGCCAGGGTCTCGAGCAGGGCGCGTGAATACTTGGGCGCGCGCTCTTCCCACAGACGCGACACCCAGGGCTCGAGCTGCTGACGCACCTGGACGCGAAAGCCGCTGGCGACCTCCTTGAGTTCCAGGCCGCGGCCGCTGTACTCCGCGTCCAGTTCATGCAGGGCCTCGCGCAGCTCACCCTTCTCCGGGCGCTCGGCCTCGCCGAACAGGCTCTGCAGCTGATCCAGCGTCAGCGGTCGTCCGGCGGCCAGCAGGGCCGCCTCGAGTATGTGTTTCAGTGACAGGTCGCTCATATCCATTGCTTCGTTATCTACTGACTGAATCTATGGAAGCTCTGAGTATCCTCTTCCCGTCATTCCCGCAAAGGCGGGAATCCATTGACCGCTGAGGTAGCTGGATCCCCGCCTGCGCGGGGATGACAAACAGAGAGGTTCCCAGAGCCACGGGTCAGGCCCCCGCATCGGCGGTGGGTTCGGGCACCTCGGCTGAGCCCTGGCCGCCGGCGGCCTTCACATAGATGGGCGCATAGGGCTCGGCCTGGATCATCTCGATCAGGGATTCCTTGAGCAGTTCCAGGATGGCGAGGAAGGTCACCACCACGCCCATGCGACCCTCTTCCACCGTGAACAGGTGGGTGAACTCGGAGAACCTGTCCGCGTTCACACTGCTCAGCACGGCCGACATGCGTTCGCGCACCGACAGGGCCTCCATCTGTACGTGATGGTGCGAGAACATGTCCGCCCGCGCCATGACCTCCTTGAAGGCCAGCAGCAGCTCGCGCAGATCGATGTCCGGCTGCTGATTGATCACCTGGCGTTCGGGCGCGACCGCCTCGGCGGGGAAGATGTCGCGCTGCAGGCGCGGCATCCCGTCGATGTCCTCGGCGGCCTTCTTGTAGCGCTCGTATTCCTGCAGCCGGCGCACCAGCTCGGCCCGCGGGTCGTCCTCGTCGGAGTCGGTCTCCACCGGTCGCGGCAGCAGCATGCGCGACTTGATCTCGGCCAGCATGGCGGCCATCACCAGGTACTCGGCCGCCACCTCGAGCCGCAGCTCCTGCATCAGCCCGATGTAGTCCATGTACTGGCGGGTGATCTCGGCCACCGGGATGTCCAGCACGTCCAGGTTCTGGCGCTTGATGAGATACAGCAGCAGGTCCAGCGGACCTTCGAAGGCCTCCAGGATGACCTCGAGCGCGTCCGGCGGAATGTACAGATCCTGCGGCAGCTCCAGCATGGCCTCACCATGGACGATGGCAAAGGGCATCTCGACCTGCTTGGGCGCCTCCGGCGCGGTTTCGGGCGGGATGTCGGTGTCGGTCATGCGCGGCGGCTCGGGGGTGGTTGTAATGGTTCGGGATTCTACCGTAATTCCGGGCCGGGATGTGACGGGTGGCTACCGTCCTGGCCTGGCCTGGCCGTCTTTGCGAGGCGCGAGAGCGCCGTGGCAATCTCCCAACGTTGCCTGCAACTTTAAGAGATTGCCGCGCTTCGCTCGCAACGACTGCGTCGTTTTTATTTATAATTCAAGCCCATTACGGAACGAACTTCCTGTAATGTCTCACGTGCCACGGCCCGCGCCTCGTCGCAGCCCTCCTCGATGATGTTGCGCACCAGATTGGGGTTGGCGGCATATTCCTCGGCCCGCTCGCGGACCGGCTCCAGTTCCTCCAGCACCTTGTCGATGACCGGCTGCTTGCAGTCCAGGCAGCCGATGCCGGCGCTGCGGCAACCGGTGTTGACCCAGTCGCGGGTGGTCTCGTCCGAGTAGACCTTGTGCAGCTCCCAGACCGGGCACTTCTCGGGATCGCCCGGATCGGTGCGCCGCACCCGGGCCGGGTCGGTGGGCATGGTACGCAGCTTGCGGGTGATCGACTCCGGGTCCTCGCGCAGGCCGATGGTGTTGTTGTAGGACTTGGACATCTTCTGCCCGTCCAGGCCCGGCATGCGCGCCGCCGGGGTGAGCAGCGGCTGCGGCTCGGGCAGGATGATGCGCCCCCCGCCTTCGAGTAACCGAACAGGCGTTCGCGGTCGCCCAGCGACAGGTTCTGCTGCTCCTCCAGCAGGGCGCGGGCAACCTCCAGGGCCTCGGCGTCGCCCTGCTCCTGGTAGCGCCGCCGGTGCTCGTTGTAGAGCCTGGCGTTCTTCTTGCCCATCTTCTTGACAGCGGCCTCGGCCTTCTCCTCGAAGCCGGGCTCACGGCCGTAGAGGTGGTTGAAGCGCCGCGCCACTTCGCGGGTGAGTTCCACGTGCGCGACCTGGTCCTCGCCCACCGGCACGCCGGTGGCCTTGTACACCAGGATGTCGGCACTCTGCAGCAGCGGGTAGCCGAGGAAGCCGTAGGTGGACAGGTCCTTCTCCTGGAGCTTTTCCTGCTGGTCCTTGTAGGTCGGCACCCGTTCCAGCCAGCCCAGCGGCGTGATCATCGACAGCAGCAGATGCAGCTCGGCATGCTCGGGAATACGTGACTGAATGAACAGCTTGGCCGCACCGGGATTGACCCCGGCGGCCAGCCAGTCGATGACCATCTCCCAGACGCTGGCGGAGATGGTCTGCGGCTCGTCGTAATGGGTGGTCAGCGCATGCCAGTCGGCGACGAAGAAGAAGCAGTCGAATTCGTGCTGCAGCCTGATCCAGTTCTTCAGCACCCCGTGATAGTGCCCCAGATGCAGCTGGCCGGTCGGGCGCATGCCGGAAAGCACGCGGCCGTTTTGCACAATGGGTGTATTCAAGACATCCTCCTAAGAGCTACTGAATCAGTATCTGTATTATTTGCCAGAAGCCCTGCGGGGCGAAACCCGACACCGGCAGCACCACGAACAGCACCAGGCTGATCAGCGGGAACAGGATCCAGCCCAGCAGCCCGGTTACCAGCAGCGCGATCAGTATCATGAAACCGTAGGGCTCGATGCGGCTGAACTGCATGGCCATCGGTCCGGGCAGAATACCGGCCAGCACGCGGCCGCCGTCCAGCGGCGGCAGCGGCAGCAGGTTCAGCACCATCAGGATGATGTTGATGTAGATGCCGGCGATGCCCATCAGCAGCAGTGGCTCGAAGAACAGATAGCCGTCCTTGAGCAAGCCCATGCTAAGCCGCGCCAGCAGCGCCCACAGAAAGGCCATGGTCAGGTTCGACAGCGGGCCGGCGGCGGCCACCACGGCCATGTCGCGCATCGGGTTGCGCAGGTTGTTGAAGCTGACCGGGACCGGTTTGGCCCAGCCGAACACGAAACTGCCGGGCAGCAGCAGCATGATCGCAGGGACCAGTATGGTACCCAGCGGATCGATGTGCTTGACCGGGTTCAGGGTCAGGCGGCCGAGCATGTAGGCGGTGGTATCACCGTAATAGCGGGCCACAAAACCGTGCGAAACCTCATGCACCGTGATGGCGAGCAGCACCGGCACTACCCACACCGCCAGCTGCTGGATCAGGCTGAGCTGCGAGATCATGCCAGCGCCTCGATCTCGCCCTGGCCCTGGCGCAGGATCTCGGGCACTGCGGCCGTCATGTCCACCACCGTGGTGGGCTCCGGGCTGCAGGCGCCGGCAGCGATCACGGCACCCAGCTCGTGTTCCAGTCGCTCACGGATCTCCTCGGGGTCGTTCAGCGGCAGGGTTTCGCCCGGCAGGATCAGGGTGGAGCTCATCAGGGGTTCGCCCAGCTCATCGAGCAGCGCCTGGGTGACCCGGTGATCGGGCACCCGGATGCCGATGGTCTTGCGCCTGGCGTGCTGCAGCCGGCGCGGCACCTCGTTGGTGGCCTGGAAGATGAAGGTATAAGGCCCCGGCGTGTAGGTCTTGAGCAGCCGGAAGGCAGTGTTGTCCACCCTGGCATAGGTGGCGATTTCGGACAGATCGCGGCAGACCAGAGTGAAATTGTGTTTGTCGTCCAGGCGGCGGATGCGGCGGATACGTTCCATCGCCGCCTTGTCGCCGACCAGGCAGCCCAGGGCATAGCTCGAGTCCGTCGGATAGGCGATCACCTCACCGGCACGCAGCAACTCCACCGCGCGCCGGACCAGGCGCGGCTGGGGATTATCGGGATGGATGTCGAAGAACTGGCTCATGACGCGTATGGCTTCCGGTTCAGGCGGCGTGCCGCGGCCAGTCCTGCCAGACGGGGATCAGCCCCGCGGGCAGCTCCGGCAGCCGGCCCAGCTCGATCCAGGCGTTTTCGGGACCGTGGTAATCCGAGCCGCGCGAGGCCAGCAGTCCGCACTGGCGGGCCAGACTGGCCATGTTGTGCATGTCCTGCTGCGAATGGCTGCCCGAGACGACTTCCAGGCCCTCACCACCGCACTCCCGGAACTCGCCGATCAGGCGCCGCAGCTTGCTGTTGGTCAGGCGGTACCGCGCCGGATGGGCGATCACGGCCTGGCCCCCGGCCGCGCGAATCCAGCCTACTGCCTCCTCCAGCCCGGCCCACTGGCCGGTCACGTGGCCGGGCTTGTTCCTGACCAGGTACTTCCTGAACACCGCACGCACATCCTTCGCCCGGCCGGTCTCCACCAGGTAGTGGGCGAAATGGGTGCGGCTGATCAGCACCCCGTGGGCGTGGCGGCGCGCCCCCGCGGTAGCGCCCTCGATGCCGGCCTTCGCCAGCTGGCGGCCGATCTCCTCGGCGCGCCAGACGCGGAATTCCTGCAGTCGCGCCAGCCCGGCGCGCAGGTCGGGGGCGTCAGGATCGACGTTCAGCGCCACCACGTGAATGGTCTGGCGATTCCAGGTCACAGAGACCTCCACGCCCGGAATCAACCGGATGCCGGCGGCATGGGCCGCCGTGCGAGCCTCCTCGATGCCGCTCAGGGTGTCGTGGTCGGTCAGGGCCAGTACCTCGACGCCGGCGGCGGCCGCACGCCCCACCAGCTCGGTCGGCGTCAGGGTGCCGTCGGACTGACGGGAATGGGTATGCAGGTCATAGTGCGTGAACATCCGGCCATTTTACCTGAATCGTCCGGCACATGCCGCGTCAGCCGCGGTCGCGGCGCGGGCTACCGCCGCGCCGGGCAAATCGGTTAACATGACCGGCCCCGGCAATCACGCCCGCAAGGCCGCACCGGCCAGGTCCGACACGATGAAATTCATATTCGACTTCATGCCCATCCTGCTGTTTTTCGTCGCCTACAAGGTGTATGACATCTATGTGGCGACGGCCGTGGCCATTGTCGCCACCCTGGTCATGGTGGCGGTATTCTGGCTCCGGCACCGCCGGGTGGAGAAAATGCACCTGATCACCCTGGCCATCATCGGCGTGTTCGGCGGGGCGACCCTGGCCCTGCAGGACCCGACCTTCATCATGTGGAAACCCACGATCGCCTACTGGTTATTTGCCCTGGTGTTTCTCGGCAGCCAGTATATCGGCGGCCGCTCCATCACCGAACGCATGATGGGCCACGCAATAACCGCGCCGGCGCGGGTCTGGACCGGACTCAACCTGTCGTGGGTGGTCTTCTTCGTCGTGATGGGCATTCTGAATCTGTACGTGGCCTACAATTTCGCCGAGGACACCTGGGTGAACTTCAAGCTGTTCGGGCTCATGTCCCTGTCGCTGATCTTCATCCTGGGCCAGGGCATCATCATCGCCCGCTACGCCTCCAACGAAGACAAGGGCGAGGAGGAATCCTGATGCTGTACGCCATCATCAGCCAGGACGTCGAGGACAGCCTGGAACTGCGCCAGGCCAACCGCCCGGCCCACCTGGAGCGTCTGGAACAGCTCCAGGCCGAAGGCCGGCTGCTGCTTGCCGGTCCCTACCCGGGCGCGGATACCGAAGAGCCCGGCCCGGCCGGTTTCACCGGCAGCCTGGTGGTGGCCGAGTTCGATTCACTGGAGGCGGCCGAGGCCTGGGCCCATGCCGACCCCTACCAGACCGGGGGGGTCTACGCGCAGGTCACCGTCAAACCATTCAAGAAGGTGTTTCCCAAATGACTGCAGAACGCGTCGCCATGATCCGCGAACGCCTGACCGAGGCGTTGCAGCCCGAAGATCTCGACATTCAGGACGATTCGGCCAAACATGCCGGTCACGAAGGCGCCAAGGGCGGCGGTGGCCATTTCAACGTCCGCATCGTCAGCCCGGCCTTTGCCGGCAGGAACCTGCTGGAACGCCACCGCATGGTCTATGATGCCCTGGGCGATGCCATGCACAGTGATATCCACGCCCTCAGCATCCAGGCCAAGACCCCGGAAGAACTATAAAAGGAACTCAATGATGAAAAACCGCCTCACTGCCCTGCTGTTCGCCATCGCCCTGCCCCTGACGCCGGCGCTGGCCGCCGATGACGCCGACGTGGTCGCCCGCGTCAACGGCGAACCCGTCAACCAGGCCATGCTCGATTTCTATCGGACCCAGAAACAGCGCCAGCTCGGCGGCCAGGAGCCCGACGCCGATAACCTGCTCAAGGAGGTCATCGATATCGAGCTGATGATTCAGGACGCACACAGGCAGGGACTGGACGACCATCCCGAACTGGAACAGCAGATCAAGTTCTACCGCCAGAACCTGATGGTCAATCTGGCCGCCCGTCAGTACCTGCAGCGCCACCCCATTACCGAGGACGATATCCAGGCCGCCTACAAGGAACTGGCCGCGAGCCAGTCCGGCAGCGAGTACCACGCCCGTCATATCCTCGTGGATACCGAGGCCAAGGCCGGGGAACTGATCGCGCAGCTCGACGAGGGCGCCGACTTCGCCGAACTGGCCAAGGCCGAATCCACCGGCCCCACCGGCCCTCGCGGCGGTGACCTGGGCTGGTTCTCTCCCGACCGCATGGTCAAGGAGTTCTCCGAGGCCGTGCAGGAGATGGACAAGGGCGAGTATTCCAGCGAGCCGGTCAAGACCCAGTTCGGCTGGCACGTGATCAAGCTGGAGGACACCCGCCAGGCCCAGGCACCGGCCCTGGAGGAGGTGCGGGAGCAGATCGTCAACCGGCTGCGCAACCAGCGGCTGAACGACTACATGGCCGAGCTGCGCAAGGACGCGAAGATCGAAATGAAGTGACTAGTGCCGTGATATGTCCCGCAGGAACTCGATCAGGGCCGGCAGCGGCATCGGCCGGCCCAGGGCGTAACCCTGGATGAGATCGCACTGGTGGGCCTGGAGGAACTCCCGTTGCACGGCTGTTTCAACGCCCTCCGCGATCACCTCCAGGCCCAGTTTCCGCCCGAGATAGATGCTTGCCTCCACGATCGCCGCATTGCCCTGATCCCCGGGCAGGCCCTCGACGAAGGTGCGGTCGATTTTCAGGGCATCAAGCGGAAAGCGTTTGAGGTAGGCCATCGAGGAATAACCGGTACCGAAATCGTCCACGGCCAGGCGCACGCCCAGCCGGTCCAGCTCACTCAGCGTCGATCCTGTCATGCTTACCTCCTGCATGACGATCTCTTCCGTAATCTCCAGCTCCAGACAACCCGCGGGGATCCGCTGCCTGCCCAGCACCCTGCGTACGGAATCCACGAAACCGGGATCGTTGAACTGCCGGGGTGAAACATTCACCGCCACCCGCATCACCGAACCCAGCTGTCCAATCAGCCTGGCGCAGTCAGCGCAGGCTCGCCGCAGCACCCAGTCGCCCGCCACATTGATCAATCCGCTTTCCTCGAGTATCGGAATGAAGTCCGATGGCGGCACCAGGCCCTTTTCCGGATGCTGCCAGCGCAACAGGGCCTCCACGGCAACGATCCTGCCGCTGCCGAGATCCATCTGCGGCTGGTAGTACAGGACCAGTTCCTCGCGCTGCAATGCCCGGCGCAGGTCGGTTTCCAGGCTGAGCAGCTCCTGTCCGCGCGCATTCATGCCGGCGGCATAGAACTGGTACTCTCCCTTGCCCATCGCCTTGGCGCGGTACATGGCGGTATCGGCGTTCTGCAGCAGGATATCGTGACTGTCGCCGTCATTGGGGTATACCGCTATGCCGGCGCTGAAGCCCACGAACAGCTCCTGGGTGCCAACCAGGATCGGACTATCGAAGGTGGCCCGCAGCTTGTGGATGATGGTAAGGATGTTATCAATGTCCCTGACGTCGCTCATAACGATGGCGAACTCGTCTCCGCCCAGGCGGGCGACGGTATCGTTCGGCCTGAGGCAGTTGCCCAGCCGCCAGGCCACGCGCTGCAGCAGCGCATCCCCGGCCTGGTGGCCGAGGCTGTCGTTGACCCGCTTGAAGTTATCCAGATCCAGGAACAGAACCGCGGCCCGGGTCGAGTGGCGCTGAGCCCGGTCCATTTCCATCTGCAGCCGGTGCATCAGCAGCACCCGATTCGGCAGGCCGGTCAACATGTCGTGGCTCGCCTGGTACTGGAGCTGGGACTCGAACCGCTTGCGCTCGGTGATATCACGGGCGATGGTCGAATAGAATTCGACCTTGGCGTCGGCACCGGTGTGCGCCAGGATCACCTGCGAGACCGGGATCACTTTCCCTTCGCGGGAGCAGAGTTCGATCTCGCTTTCCCACAGTCCCTTGCGCCGGGCGGTAGCCAGGGCCTCCTGCAGACGGACCCGCGCCGTTTCGTCGTGGCACAGATCATCAAGATCCGCTCCGTCCCAGTCCGCTGGCTGCGGTCCCAGCCCCAGCATCTCGCACCCGGCCCGGTTGACGTACAGCAGTCTGCCGCATTCATCGGCAATTGCCACGAAGTCCGGCGTGGCCTCGATAATGGCGTTCATCCGCTCGCGTTCAGCCCGCTCGCGAACCTGAGCGGTAACATCACGGCCGATGGAGACGAAATGACTGATTTCGCCCTGCGCATCGAGCAGCGGCATGATCGCCTTTTCCTCATAGAATTCCTGGCCATCCTTGCGCCGGTTGATGAAGGTGTCACGAAACACCTGGCCCTTGTGCAGGGTCTGCCACATGCGGCGAAAGAAGGCCTTGCCATGCCGTCCCGAATTGAGCAGCGCCGGATCACGCCCGCTTACTTCCCGCCCGCTGAATCCGGTAATGCGCTCGAACGCCGGATTGACGTATTCGATCTGCCCGCTGCTGTCGGTAATGAAGACACCGTCGACGGCATTTTCCACCACCATTGAAAGCTTGCGCAGCTTATCCTCCACCTGCCGCTGCCGACGCCGGAGTTCGGCCTCGGCCAGTTCGCGCTGCACCACCGGCACCAGGCGCTTGAGGTTGGATTTCATCACATAGTCCTGGGCCCCGGCCTTCATCGCCGCCACGGCGGTCTCCTCGCCGATATTGCCCGAGACGAAAATGAAAGGGACATCCTGGTCGTACTGCCGCAACAGGCTCAGCGCCTTGTCACCACTGAAATGCGGCATGGCATAATCCGAAAACACGATATCCCACCTGTCCTCAGTGACCGCGCGACGCAGCGCGTCACTGGTCTCGACCCGCTGCCAGCCAACCCGATAGCCGCCGGACTCCAGGTGACTGATCAGCAGCAGGGCATCGTCTTCGGAATCCTCGACGATCAGGGCACTGAGATGTGCGTCGCTCTCGTCAATCATGGTTGCTCCCGAATCAGGCATGGGGGGACTCGTTCAACAACAGCCAGTACAGCCCCAGCTGTCCGGCCGCCTCAACGAAGGCATTGAAGTCGACCGGTTTGCGCACATAGCTGTTCGCTCCCAGGCTATACCCCTGAAGCCGGTCCTCCTCCTCCGTGGACGAGGTCAGCAGCACCACTGGCAGCAGCCTGGTACGAGGGTGTTCACGAATTCGCCGCAGCACTTCCAGGCCATTGATTCTGGGCAGGTTGAGATCAAGCAGCACCACGGCCGGCAGTTCGCCCGCCGGCATCTGTTCCTGACCCTCCTTGTCCACGCACAGGTATTCCAGGGCCTGAACCCCATCGCGGGCGACCACCACGGTATTGCCCAGGTTGTTCTTTCGCAGCGCGTGCAGTGTCAGCGCCTCGTCGTCCGGGTTGTCTTCCACCAGCAGAATGGTCCTGTTCGTCATGCCATCTCCCGGCCCAGTGTGAAATAAAAGCTTGCCCCTTCCCCCGGCTCGCCGCGCGCCCATATCCGGCCGCCGTGTTTGTGTATCACGCGCTGCACCGTCGCCAGGCCGATCCCGGTACCGGGAAACTCGGAAGCATCATGCAGCCGCTGAAAGGCACCGAACATCCTGTCTGCATAGGCCATATCGAATCCGGCCCCGTTGTCCTGGATGTAATACACCGTCTCCTCCTGCTGACGCTCCATGCCGAACAGGATCCGGGCATCGCCCTTGTCGCGGGTGAACTTCCATGCATTGGCCAGGAGGTTATCCAGCACGATCCGCAGCAGCCGACTGTCGCCGCGGACCTGTATATCCTCCTGGATCAGTGCCTCCACCCGGCGCTCCGGCTCCTGCTGTTCCAGCTCGCGCAGGGCATCAGCGGCCATGGCACTGAGATCGACATCCTGAAAACGTATTTCCGCCCGCGCGATCCGGGACAGGTTGAGCAGATCGTCGATGAGCTGCCCCATCTTCTGGGCGGCCCTGCGTACCCGCTGCAGATAATCCCTTCCCCGCTGATCGAGTTCATCGGCATATTCCTGCGACAGGATCTCGCTGAAACCGTCAATCGCCCGCAACGGTGCCCTGAGATCATGCGAGACGGAATAGCTGAAGGCCTCCAGCTCGCGGTTGATACGCTCCAGCTCGTTGTTCTGCTCCACCAGCTGCGTGTTGAGTTCGCGGATATGCCGCTCGGCCTCGCGCTCGGCGGTGACGTCACGGATGTCGCTTATGACACGGAGCTTGTTATCGACCTGTATCGGACTGAGACTGATCGAGACAGGGAACTCGCTGCCGTCCTTGCGTAGCCCGTAGAGCACCCTGCCTTCGCCCATCGGCCGCGCCTTCGGCTCTTGCGCATAATCGCCCCTCAGCTGCACATGGTGACCCGCATAACGCTGCGGAATGAGCTTTTCGACGGGCTGACCGATCAGTTCGGCACGGCTGTAACCGAACAGGGCCTCGGCCTGGGCGTTGGCGATCTCGATGTGGCCGCTCTCATTCACCACCACGATGGCATCCGGTGCGGACTCCACCAGACCACGCCAGGCCGACTCGCTGGAAAGCAGCGCTGATTCGGCCTGTCTGCGCTTGTGTACGTAGTAGGTGATGGCCCAGGCGACGATGGCGGTGAACAGTGACAACAGGAAGAAAGCGACCACCAGACTGTAGACCGGTCCCTGCATCCGGTTTGCCAGTATTTCCGACGGCGCATGGGAGACAACCACCCAGCGCTCCCCGGCCTTGAAATCAATCCCCTCGTACTCGTGCATCAGACCGGTGGGCGAGAGCACAGCGTAGGTAAAAAGACCATCGTCGGTGTTCAGGGTACCGCGGCTGGAGCTGTCCATGATCGCCCGCCAGATCTGCGGATAATCCGCCTTGAAATGCAGCTGTTCGCGATCATCGAACATGAACCCCCATTCCTGCTCCGACCTGGCCCCGAACAGCCAGTAGCCCTGCTCGTTCAGCAGCCACAGATGGCTGGAAGTCTGGGAGGCAATTTCACGTATCCGCTCTATCAGCCGCCGGCCGTTATAATTCAGAACGAGAACACCGCGCTTGACGTCTGCCTCGTCATGGATCGAGGTTGCGAAGCGGATGACCGGCTTCATCGGCTTCACGATCTCACCCCTCTCGAGATTCAGATCGAAGGGCGAGATATAGATTTCGCCCGGCCCGAGTTCCAGACTTTCCTTGATATAGTAGCGGTTGGACTTGTCCTGCAGGGCATCCTCACCGACCACGGTCGGCTGCCCGTCAATCCAGTTCACCCGCACGAACTCCTGGCCCCATGCATCGATGAACCTGACATTGTCGTAGCGTCCGCTGCTTTTCAGAAAGGCAACATAGTCGGAGGTGATCCGCTCGTGGTTATGCGGTGTCGGGGAATGCAGCCATTGTTTCAGAACGCTCTGCCTGGAAAGCAGGACCAGATCAGCGCCGGCTTGCGCCAGCTCTGCGCGGATGGACTGGACTGCCAGCTCCACCGCCTGGCTTTCCTCGATCAGGCTCAGTGACTGCAGATGCTTGAGCTGGACCCAGTACAGCAGCCACAACACGCCGGCCACGATCAGCGACAGCAGCAGCCAGAGCAGGACGAATCGCGGCAGTAGACCGAGGCTGCGTGTTGCGATGCCAGTGCTCGTGTCGAGCCGGTTTTCGGCCACTGCTGTACTGGCTGGAAAGTCGGACATAAACCGCCCTGGGAGGTTGAGGCGCGTTATTGCTTATGATTTTAGTCAAGAATACTACCGCGTCAGTTTTCTCGCACTGTGATCTGGCCCACAACTCTGTAGTCTGACGGACGAATACCTACAAGCTGTGAGGGCGAGCGCCTGTTGCAGGCATTCCATTTCCACCTGGTCCAGGCCAGGTAACCAGAGTGAATCAGTCAGGGGCTGGGAAGGAGAAAAGAAGGAAGGAATTACACAACGATCGAAATACTGGCTACAACACCCAAGGCACCGTCATTCCCGTACCGGCCTGCGCCGGCACGGGAATGACGCTGTGCAACCGTAGTCATGTTTTCTGACATCTGAGTAAACAGACAGCTGCTTCGGAACCGGCCCGGCGATCACCCACACCGCATACGGTTTCGCCGCAAGGAAAACTCAGTCTCCGGCGCCATTGACCTTGCTACCATTATCCAGCTTGCGCGAAACCTCTGTCCGCATCACCGCACAGAACAACGGCGAGCGGCCAAAGCGTTTCAGCCGATAGACATCCATGTCCGCATCGCTGAGTTCCGCTTCGCGTACCAGCCGGTCACGGTGGTGCTCCGCCAGCCGCGGCCAGACGCTCCCCGACACGGCTGTCCTGGCCAGACGGGCGGGCTGCGGCGGTACAGGCTGTTCCATCGTCTGCATTCCGTCCTCCATCACGGCCTGGCCCGCCATGACATAGATTTCGAGCCGGGCCAGCACCGCGTCGGAGGCATCCAGCTTGATGCAACCGTCACGGTCACTCGTCAACCACAGATGCTGGCTGGAGGTCAGCTCCCGGACATCACAGCCGTCGATTTCACAGATCTCCAGTACGTCGCTGACGAACTGGCGCGGCTGCTCGACCGCTTCCAGGGCAAGCGCAATGCAGGTGTAACGGCCGGGGACCAGATGCAGGCTGTTGTCTTCCTCCAGTTCCCTGCTGGCGGTATCGACCGTCACCCTGCCCCCGGCCTGCTCCTGTGCCCGCAGCAGCAGCCGCCCGGTGATGCGGCGCAGCTGCAGACTGTCGATCGGCGTGGGCCGGCGGCCCTGACGCAGACTGCGGGCATGGCGCGCGCCGCGCGGGAGCCGTATCACCCCTTCGCGGCGCTCCGGCCCGGCCTCCTCGTCTGCCGCCGGGACGGACTGCGCAGGGCTTGCCCCGGGGGCTGACCGGGCGGTATCGAACTGTGTGCTCAAAGCCTGCACCTGGCTGGACAGTTCCTCCAGCCGGGCGGTGAGTTGATGGATCAGCTCCGGCCCGGGATAGACCTCTGCGGACGGCTCGGCGGCCACCGGTGCCGCCACGGTCTGAGCCGTCTCCGCCCCGGTTTCGGCCAGCCGCTCCAGATAGCCCTGCCAGAAGTGTTCGATCCCGTCGCCCGCGGGTGCCGTGGAGGACAGCAGGCGCTCGGCAAGGGCGGCCAGCCGCCGGGCCGCGGGCGCGTCCGGCGCACTCACCAGGAAGGGGCGCTGCTGGCGGATCGCCTCGCCGACCCGGCTGTCGAAGGGCACCACGCCCTGCAACGGCAGGGAACGCTGCAGATAGACCCGGGCCACCTCGCGGAAACGTTCGAAGGTATGCTCGGCCAGGGCATTGGTACGGGCATTGTTGACGATCACGCTCAACTGGCCTTTGAAGCCGTCGCGGTAGAGCAGCTTGACCATGCCGTAGGCATCGGTCAGCGAGGTGGGCTCGGGGGTGATGACCAGACAGACCTCGGGCGAGGCCAGGATGATGGACATCACGCCGCGGCCGATCCCCGAGGAGGTGTCGAACAGTACCAGGTCGTAGTCCTTGAGTACCTCGAACTGGGACTGCAGCGGCTGCAGCCGGTCCGGCGGCAGATTGGCCATGACGTCCACGCCCGAGCTGCCCGGGACCACGTCCACGCCGAATTCGGTGGACAGCAGGATGTCGCGCAGGGCGCAGCGGCCCTCGATGACATCCACCAGGGTGCGTTCGGGCTGGAGCTTGAGCAGGATATCGACGTTGGCCAGGCCCAGGTCGGCATCGAACAGGCAGACCTTCAGACCGCGGCGGGCGGCCTCGACGGCGAGGTTGACGGCGATGAAGGTCTTGCCCACGCCGCCCTTGCCGCTGCTGATTGTGATGACCCGGGTCATGGGCGAATTTTATTCTTGTTGCTGCCTGGTAAAACCCCGTCCCGACAGGACGGAACACATGCCGGGCATGGTATCAGCCCGCCCCGTCCAGGCCAACTGACAAAAAATCTTACACTTTCAGCAATTCGCTATGCTGTTGAATGAATTCGCGGATGAAGTGCTGCGGCCGCGCACTGCTGAACCGGGCCTGTTCCGCGCCGCGCTCGAACAGGATCAGGGTGGGGAAACCGCGCACCCGGTAGTGTCCGGCCAGTTTCATGTTCTCGCCCTCGTCCACCTCCACCTTGGCCAGCCAGACCGCACCACCGAACCCGGCGATCACCCGCTCCAGTACCGGCGCGATCACCAGGCAGGGGCGAACACCATTCGGCCCACAGATCGACCAGGATGGGACGCTCGTGCGAGGGGCCGAGCACCCGCGCCTCGAAGTCCTCGTAGTCGACATTGAAGATGGGCGTATCCCGCCGCTTGTCATGCATCTGTTCCGGCCCCCTATTTGCCGTCGATGTAGAGCCGGTCGTCAAAGGAACAGACCCAGGCCGGGCGCAGTGCGACCAGCATGGTCATGAGCATGCCGCTCATCAGCGCCTCGGAGAAGAAGATCAGCGGGAAGTAGGCCAGGTACTGATGACCCAGCCAGCCGAAGTCGTGCAGACCCAGCCCCCACAGCAGCAGGGTGCCGCTGAGCGCGGCCAGCACGATGGACAGGCCGCCGGCGAGAAAGCCATTGATATAGACATAGATGAAGAAGTTGTGCGGCAGCCGGCGCCGCGCCAGGTCCAGCAGCAGCTGGGTGAACATGATGGGCAGCAGCCCCATGAGCAGGACGTTCAGCGCCAGGGTCTCGAGGCCGGCATTGCCGTTGAGCGTGGTGCCCAGCGCGACCAGCGACACCCCGATGAAGGCATAGGCCCAGCCGACCATCAGGGTCAGCACGGTCACGCCCAGCAGGTGGAAGTTCAGCGCCGGATGGATACCGGCCTTGATGCTCCACAGCAGAAGCATGGCCACGCAGGCGGCGAAATAGACATGGGTGAACTGGTTGTCGCCCAGCCGCTGACGCGGCAGCACATACAGGGCCAGCGCCAGGGCCGGCAGATAGATCAGTGCGCTCAGCCACAGCAGCCAGTCGGGCAGGAGTTGGGCGGGAAAATCCATGGTCGCGGATCGGCACTCTCGACTTCGTCATTGCTGGGCGCGCAGCGCCGCGGCCATCACCAACCGCAGATGCCGCTTCACGAGATTGCCGCGCTGCGCTCGCAATGACGGCAATGAAATACACATGAAAATTATAGCTCAACCAGCCCCAGCGCCGCACGGGCATTGGCGCTGGTGGCGCGGGCGGCTTCTTCCGGGGCGATGCCGCGCACCCCGGCCAGGGCGGCCAGGCAGTCGGGCAGGTATTCCGGGCTGTTGCGTTCGCCCTGATGGGCGGCGACGGTCAGATCCGGTGCATCCGTCTCCAGCACCAGGGATTCCAGTGGCAGGGCCGCGGCCAGCTCGCGCAGTTTGCGTGAACGCTCGAAGGTGAGCATGCCGCCGAAACCGAAACGGAATCCCAGATCCAGGTACTGCTGCGCCTGCTGCAGACTGCCGTTGAAGGCATGGGCGATGCCGCCCCGCACCCGGATGCGCTTCAATGCCTGCAGCACCTGATCGTGGGCCTTGCGCACATGCAGGATCACCGGCAGGTCGGCGTCGCGGGCGATGACGAGCTGGGCCTCGAACAGCCGCTGCTGGCGCTCGCGGTCCAGGTCGCGCAGGTAAAAATCCAGCCCGATCTCGCCCACGGCCACCGGCCGGGTTTCGGCGAGCAGCTGTTCCAGCCGCTCGAGGTCGGCGTCGCTGTGACGTTCCAGATACACCGGATGCAGGCCCAGACCGTAATGCACGCCAGGGCTGCTCTGCGCCAGTTCGATGAGCCGCGGCCATTCATCGGCATGGATGCCGGGATTGACGATGGTGGTCACGCCGGCCGCCTGCGCGCGCCTGAGCACGGCTTCCCGATCGGGATCGAACTCCGGCACATCGAGGTGGCAGTGGGTGTCGATGAGCTCCATGACCTCAGATGCCTGGAAATTCGGCCCTGTCTTTATCAGGCGGCATCTGCAGATAGAAACCCTGACTGCGCAGGTGCTCACGCACCTGATCGGGATCGGCACGCGCCAGGGTGCGCCCGGGATGCAGCTCCAGGGTCATGACCAGCTCCAGGTTACCGAGCAGCTGCAGCAGCGAATCGGGCACGCGCGAGAAGTCGTCCTCGCATTCGACATAGAGATAGGTATCGGTCTTCCGATCACCCTTGTAGATGGCGCATTGCATGAGACTGCAGTTCCGGCTGTGAGGATGACCGGATTATAACCCGGCGCGGCATCCGGGCCGAAACCCGTCCCACCTGAGAAAACGCACCCGCATTTGGTTGCCGGGCGTGTGCATCTGCATGCTGGCCGCCGTCTCCTGTAGTACCTCCGGGCAGGACGGCATGGCCGCGGTCACCCCATCCCACCACTGCATTGCATGATGCCGAAACAGGGCATAGCCCACACTCATCATTTGCGACGCAAGCTGATACCGAATGGATTTGGGGCACAGAAAAACAGGGCCGCATTGCGCGGCCCTTGAACTGTTGCAGGTGATGTATGGCGTCCCCAAGGGGAGTCGAACCCCTGTCGCCGCCGTGAAAGGGGGAAAATTTTGTTTCTGTCCGTTTCGCGGTGTTTTGTTTTTCCCTTTCCTATTCAGCACCTTATTATCTAACAGTTTCTTGTTGTCTCTCTGCGTCTTGTCAGGTATGTTACCCGGAATTACCCGGAAAATGGCTGTCGCCGCCGTGAAAAATGACTCCGACTAGCTTCCGGGTAATTCGGTAACGGGCTGACACCGCCTTGCAGTGGCGCGAAACGATTCCGGGTAACGGGAGACAGACATGGCACGAACGAAGCGAGCACCATCATTGCAAAGCCGCGACGGTCGGCTACGGCTTCCCCCGAGCGACAACATCAACTGGCAAACCATCCATGAAGGGCTCGCCATCGGCTACCGTGCCGGCCGCCGTGGCGGCACCTGGTGGGCACGCCGACGCCACGGTAACCGGTACGTGAAAGCCCGCCTGGGCGTAGCTGACGACATCCAGGACGCCGACGGCATCACCGTCCTGGACTACAAGCAGGCCCACCGCAAGGCCCTGGAGCTCGCCGACGCCGAAACTGACCACGATGAGAAGCCGACCATTGCGAGCAGCTACACCGCTCGGGCAGGCCATGCAGGATTACCTGACCCACCACAAGGCGCACGGAAAGAGCGCCGACCGCAGTGAGCACACCATCAAAGCCCATATTCTGCCCACCTTTGAAAACCGCCCCGTGGAGGCCCTGTCGGCGCGTGAGATCCAGCGTTGGCAAAACAAGCTGATTACCGCCCCGATCCGCCAGCGCGGCAAGAAAGCCGTGCGCAAGGTGGACCCCGACAACCCCGACGCCATCCGCAAGCGCAAGGCTACCGCAAACCGCGTGCTGACCGTGCTCAAGGCCGGATTGAATCATGCCTACCATAACGGCGTGGTGAAGTCTGCGGACGCTTGGCGCCGTGTGAAGCCGTTTCGCGGCGTGGATGTCCCCAAGGTGCGGTATCTGTCCGAGGACGAATGCCGACGGCTGCTGAATGCCTGTGACGCCGATCTGCGGGCACTGGTGCGCGGCGCGCTGCAAACCGGCTGCCGATTCGGCGAGCTGGCCCGGATGCAGGCCAGTGACTTCAACCCCGACGGCGGGACCGTCACCGTCCGCGAGGCCAAAGGCGGGAAGGCCCGGCATGTACCGCTGACCGACGCGGGTATTCAGGCATTCGAGCTGCTGACCGCCGATCTGAAAGGCGATGATCTGATATTCACCCGCACCGATGGCGAGCCGTGGGGGAAAGACTATTACCAGCGCCCCCTGCGGGAAGCCTGCGGCCGTGCCAGCATTGATCCGCCGGCATCCTTCCACGTACTGCGGCACACCTATGGCAGCGCCCTGGCTTTGCGTGGCGTGCCCCTGCAAGTGATCGCCTATGCCCTGGGGCATTCAGACACCCGAATGACAGAACGCCACTATGCCCACCTGCAACCGTCCTATGCGGCCGAGACTATCCGCGCCCACCTGCCGAGCTATGGCGATGATAAGCCGGCCAAGGTCCGCAAACTGAGGAAGCAGGCATGACCGAACTTGAGGAAATCACACTCCTGTCCGCCATTGACCGGGCCAGCAAGGGGGACAAGGAAGCCGCGCAGCGGGCACTGAGGGCATTTGTGGATTCTGTTCGAGCGGGCGATACCCCGCACCCCGCCCTACTCGAATACCTGGCCGGCGGTTTCGTCAAGGGCCTGGCGAGCGGCGACATGGAACAAGCGCTGAATCTGAAATACAAGCAGGAAGGCAACCCTGGAGATTCCAAAAAAGCACAGCTCACCCTGTACATGGTGCGCGCTGTTGAGGCTGCAAAAGCCAGGCATGGAATCAGCTACGCTCCCTATCGAAACAAGTACGAAGTTGCCGCAGCTATGCTTGGCGAAAAGCCCAGCACCGTTAGATCACGCATGCGCGCGGACCGAATGAAATCAAGTGTCACGCATAGGGAGTCCATCGTTCACGACTACCTTGTCACCAACGTCTACTCATTTCTCAGGGGAGAGCACCCGTTGGACTAGGTGTGCAAAACGATTTAATTATGCACACTCATAACCCCTGAAATAATCGCATATCGTGTCTCCACGCTCACATAGACGTGGAGGCACAACATGCAGCAGCCCGATAAAATCCTACGCACCGCCGAGGTCATGCAGATGACCGGGATGTCCCGCTCAACCTTGTGGCGGGCCTATCGTCACGGCGACTTCCCCACGCCCATCCGGATCACCGATAAGTCCGTCGGATGGCGACTGTCCGACGTCCAGCGTTGGATTGCCGACCGGCCGGAAGCAGAGGCACGGCCCTGCATCAAGCGGGCGAGCTGAATCATGCGGTCCCCTTCCCCGGCACAGGTCCGCCAGGCCCTGAAAAACACCGCGCAGCAGCCGCGCAATAAGGCCTCCGAAGTCGAGCGCGCCCGCCGCAACGAACAGCAGCAGCCGACGCCTACCTACCTGCGAGCACTGGAACGGCTGTATCGAGGTCCGGCATGATCGACCTGTCCAACTACCTGCACCGCCAGCCGGGAACCTATCGGACCGCCTGCCCCGTCTGCGACCGAGGCCCCCGCGACACCGCCGCCGCGGTCACCGTGGAACCGAACGGCGGCGCGGTTTGGTACTGCCATCGGTGCGGCTCCACAGGCAGCACACGCGGCCAGGAGAGGCACCAGGCACCGCCACCGGCCCGGACTATCGAACCGCCCCGCGAGGGCCTGGACGAATGGGCCGCCCGGATCTGGAGCGAGACCCAGCCTATTACCGGGAACAGTACCGCCGGCCGGTATCTGCAAGCCCGCTGCTGCGAACTGCCGCCGCTGGATGCGGATCTGCGCTGGCATCCCGATTTGTGGCACCCGGCGGAGAAGAAAGCCGCCCCGGCGCTGGTGGCCCTGGTCACTGACACCCTGACCTGCAAGCCCCTGTCGATACACCGGACATGGATCAATCCTGCCGGCAGTAAGATATTCGACCCACCCCGCCTGCTGGCCCGGGGTCACAAGACGGCCGGCGGCGTCATTCGCCTGTGGCCGGATGAAGCCGTGACACACGGCCTGGCCCTGGCTGAGGGGATCGAGACCGGCCTCAGCGTGGCGAGTGTTCACCGTCCCATCTGGGCCGCCATCGATGCCGGCCACCTGGCCGCCTTCCCCGTGCTGGAGGGCATCGAAGCCCTGACCCTGTATGCCGACCGGGATCCGCACGGCAAAGGCGAACAGGCCGCCCGAGAGTGCGCGAGGCGCTGGGCGGCTGCAGGGCGGCAGGCAGCCGTGGCTCTGCCTCCCAAAGCAGGCGACTGGAATGACATCGCCAGGGAGGCCGCATGAGTAGCCCCCTGGCCGATGCCATGCAGGCCGGCATGGAGTACATCGAACCTGACGCTCGGGATAGCTCAGACGAAGCCCCGAGCTGGCCGCCCGCCCTTGATCTATCCGAGCTGGCAACGCGAGAGCCGGCGCCGCCGTCAATGATCATCCCGGATTGGCTGCCCTGCGGGTATGCCACCCTTCTGGCCGGGCATGGCGGCGTCAGCAAATCCTCAAACGCCCTTCACCTGGCCGCCTGCAGCGCGCTGGGAGAGCCGTTTTTCGGCTTAGAGGTACAACAGCGGCGAGTTCTATACCTGTCCTGCGAAGACCGCGAGAACGTGCTGCACTGGCGGCTGCGGCGGATCTGCACCTATCACGGCTGGGATATGGCCGGGTTATCCGGACAGCTCGATATCCTGGATCTGGTCGGCCATGACACCCTGCTGATGGCGCCGAATCCCTCCGTCGGGCTTTGCACGACTCACGCCTATTCCGTCTTGCGAGAACGCATCCGCACCACTGGCGCAGAGCTGCTTATCGTGGATGGGGTGGCCGATACCTTCGGGGGCAACGAGAACAGCCGGTCCGAGGTCAAGAAATTCGTGAACGCCCTGTTGGCGCTGATCCCCGAGGATACCGGCGCGGTCCTGCTGATCGCCCATGTGAACAAGCTCACGGCACAGGCCGGTGGCAATTCGGAGGGCTATTCAGGATCGACCGGCTGGCACAACTCAGTGCGAGCACGCTGGTATCTCTACCCCGAGACCGAACAGACCGACGAAGGCACAGCAAGCACAGGACGGCTGCGCCTGGACCTCCAGAAATCCAACCTGGGCCGCTCTGATCAATCCATCATCCTGGGCTGGGATGACACTGCCCAGCTGTTCACCGGCCATATCGAAAGCACCAGCGAATTCAGCCGGCGGCAGCAGGAACAGGAAGAGCAACAGGGCATCCTGTCTGCCATCCGAGAAGTGGCCTCAGCGGGCGATTATGTGCCGGCCGCAGTACAGGGCCCACGGACCGCCCATCACGTTCTATCCGCCACCGAAAGCCTGCCCGAAACCCTGCGCGGGAAGGCCGCGAGGCGTCGATTCTGGCGTCATGTCGAGTCCCTGCGTCGAATTGGCGAGATACGCGAGGGCAGTATTCGACGCGCAAACCGCCACACAGTCGCCACCTTGGAGCTGAAATCCGCAAAACACAACGGCTCAGGCGGTGCGCCGGATGCGTCAATTGAATATGACGCGGCCCCGAATAATCCGACGCAAGGCGCTACTGCGCCGAATGCGTCGTATTCGGCAGGGGGTTATAGGGGGTGCGCGCGCACACACGACCCCGAGGATTACCGGAGTACCCGCGATGGCGAGTGAGGCAGCCGAGACCCGAACCTACCGCCTCTCCCACCGGCTCACTGTCGAGATCACAGCCGGCCCGGGCGGGATGGTATGCGAATGGGATCCAGCCCGACCCGAGCGCCTGACGGGCAAGGAGCTCAAGGCATACCGCCGGGCTCGCCAGGAGGTGTTGCAGCGCCTGGCGGAGCGGACCGGGAGCAATGTCCTGGTGTTGGAGATGGAGGGGATGAACAGGAGGCGAGCAAATGGGTAAGCGTTGCGGCTACTGCCAACACCGCCGCGGCAGTCAATGCACACTGGCGGGCGCCTATGTCAGCCCGCGGACCGATGCGGCGATGTGCCGCGATTACGTTCGCCGGCCGACGATTGGCGAGATCCAAGCCCGACTGCGGCGGGAAGGACTGGCCGTGCATGTACTGCGCCTGGAGGAACAACCAGATGGGGCCCGTGTGGTCCAGCTGGCGGCAGGGCTCGAGGCCGAGGCCAGAACGCGAGTCTATGAGCTGGCCGGCATACGACTGGCTCCGGTGCAACCGGTGGCAGTGTCTGACCATGAGCAGGAACAGTCCCAAGCGGCACCGAAGCAACGGGCGGGAGGACAGGCGGCATGAGCAAAGGCCCTGACGACGAACCCCGCTCCCTGGAGCAGGGCCTGCTGACGTACTGCCGGGCTTGTCCGTGCGACGGTTGCGCCGGCTGGTCCGGATGCGCGTCGACCGGCTACGAGTGCCGGCCTTTTCGAGAGTGGGTCAAGACAGGCCCGAAACGACAGGAGACAACAGAAATGAGTGAGCAACCGGAGTTCCAAGCCGTCGACCTGAGCGGCGAAACGCCACCGGGAGTGTGCAGCGAGTGTGCCGCCGCCGGCATCGAACATCCCGTTGCGGGACTGCAAGCTGTTCACTGCCAGCATGAAAACGCGGCCGCCTGGCGTGTTGGTAATGGTCCGTGGCATACGCGAGAAGGCATGACGGCGGAACAATTGCGCGATGCTGTTGCGCGAGCGGTTATCGCGTCCCCGGCGAAACTTGTCCAGGCCATGACAGCGCAGCGGCATTGAGGGTTGACGTTCACATGGGCCATGGCATTATGAAGTCAGCAGCGGATGATGCCCGCTGCAACGGCAAACCGGGAAGCCCGAGTGCAACCCGACCTGCCGTCACCTGCGAGCCCTTATCGGCCGAGCTTCGATATCTGGCACGCGGCTGCATCGACCGAACCCGAACCGGGTCGGATGCCGCGTGCCTGTCACCATCTCCCGCCGCGGCCTCCGATCCAGACAGATTGGAGGTACAAAGTGAACATTAAATCCCTGATTCAGCAGCGCAACGAAGTTGTGGCCCGCGCAACGGCTATCCTGGATACCGCCGACGCAGACGACCGCGAACTGACTACCGACGAACAGCGCGAATACGATGCTGCGGTCTCGAAAACCCAGGAGATCAACCAGCAGATCGAAGCCGAGCGAGCCAAGCCGCAGTCGCCCCGCTTCGAGGATGGCGCCGTTCCCGTACACCTGGTCCAGCAGGACGGCGACCGGCCGATCTTCCAGCGCACTCAGCCCAGCGCCGAACCGCCGGGGGACGCGGGCACCCCCCGCATCGAGGCAGCCATGCCACGTGTCTCGCTCAAGTCCTTCAGCAACAACCTCCAGGGCCGGAATGCAGCTTATGCCGCTGGCCAGTGGCTCAAGGCCACGCTGCTGCAGGACAGCCAGGCCTATACGTGGTGCCAGTCTCATGGCCTGCACCCGGACATCATGGCGGCATCCGGAACCTCTCCCAATACAGCAGGCGGCGCCCTGGTCCCGACCGAGCTCGATAACGCCATCATCGACCTGCGCGAGCAGTATGGGTTGGCGCGCCGTATCATGCGTGTGCTGCCCATGACCTCGAACGCGGTGGATATTCCTCGCTCGACTGGGAAGCTCGCTGCTCATTTCGTCGGCGAGAACAGCTCTGGCACTGAATCTGACGCCAGCTGGGACAATGTGCAGCTGAATGCCAAGAAGCTGATGGTGCTGACCCGGATGAGTTCCGAGATCAGCGAGGATGCCATCATTACGCTGGCTGACTGGTTCGCGAGTGACATCGCTTATGCCTTCGCCCTGAAGGAGGACGAATGCGCGTTCCTGGGTGACGGCACCAGCACCTACGGCGGCATGACCGGCGCGCTGGTCAAGGCGGTCGACGGCAGCCACGGCAAGGCCAAGGTGCAGGCCGCCTCCGGTCACGACACCCTGGGCGAGATCGACTCGGATGATCTGATCAAGCTGATGGCGGTCGTGCCGAAGTACGCCAAGCCCGGCTCTCGCTGGTACTGCTCCCCGACGGCCGAGGAACTGGTGTTCAACGCCATCAAGGTCGGCGCCGGCGGCAACACCCGCAACACCCTGGGTGATTCCGACATGCCGATGTTCCTGGGCTATCCCATCGAGGTCACCGACCTGATGGCCGACGACGCGGCGGCTACTTACAACGATTCCGTGATGGTCGCCTTCGGCAACCTGGAGCAGGCCGCTACGCTCGGTGATCGTCGCGGGATCCGGGTTCAGTCGACGGCGGACAAATACTGGGAAGAAGACCAGATCGGCGTCAAGGGCACCGAGCGTTTCGACATCAATGTCCACGACCTCGGCTCTGACAGCCGGAAGTCGCCCTTTGCGGTTCTGGTCGGCCAGAGCTGAGCATAACCCTACCCGCTCCGGCGGGCGGGCTTTCCGGGGGTTCCTTCGCCCCTGGCGGACAAGTCGTGAGTGTCCGAAAAAACCGCGACCGCCGGCGGCAGCCTCACACTGCGCGGCCGGCATTTATTCAATTGAATCAAGGGGTAAGGGGGGATCAAATCCCCATGACCTGGCCTCTAGGGACCGTGGGTGGTCTCAGCTTTTTACGGCAACAACTGAAAATCCCCGGATTACAGCAGTATAGGAGGCCGATATGGGCCGCAGAACCGCAACGCAAATCCTCGAGATGCGCGGATCATTCAAGGCGAACCCCCAGCGAGCCAGGCCGAAGGAGCCGAAAGCGTCCAGGCCATTCCGCAAGGCCGCTCCCCGGCATTTGACCGAGGCGCAGCGCCGATGCTGGAAAGAGATTGTGCAGCGATGCCCGGCCGGCGTGCTGACGAATGCCGACGAACACCAGGTTGAGCTGGTGGCCGTCCTGCTGGCTGAGTTCCGCGCCGACTCTGAAGCGATGCCGACGACCCGGCTGACGCTGTTGGGTCGCTACCTGGACAAACTGGGTCTATCTCCCAGCGGCAGGGCGTCTCTCACTGTCGGGCAGCCGAAGGGTAACGACTTTGATGATGTTTGACATTGGTTTTCACTCAAGTAGATTAAATCCTAACAGGGGTTAAACGAATGGCTGATCTGGCAGAACTCGCGCTGGTTGTTCGATCCGATCAGGTCGAGCGCGGCAGCCGCCGTCTGGAACAATTCACCCGTGCCGGCAGCCGTGCCGAGCGCGGCACCCGCCGCATCACTTCCGCCACCGAGCGCCTTGAGCGCAACGTCTCCCGCACCCTGGGTCCCCTTCGTGCCATGACCGGCCTGCTGGCCGGCATCGGCGTGAGCGTGGGGCTGGGTAGCATCATCCGCGAGTTCGCCGCCTTCGAGCAGGGCCTGATCGGCATCGGCAAGACCGCCGATCTGACCGGCCGTGACCTGGAGGAAATGGGCAACCGCGTCCAGGAAATCGCCCGCCGCGTCCCCGTGGCCACCACCGAGCTGCTGTCGATCGGCCAGGCCGCCGGCCAGTTGGGCGTGAAGGGCGTGGACAACATCGCCCGGTTCACCGAGACGGTGGGTAAGCTGGGGCTGGCCTCCGATCTCTCCGGCGAGCAGGCCGCGACCTCACTGGCCCGGATCCTGACCGTCACCGGCACTGCGGTGAGCGATGTCGACCGGCTCGG
This sequence comes from Thiohalobacter thiocyanaticus, assembly GCF_003932505.1. GTDB lineage: Bacteria > Pseudomonadota > Gammaproteobacteria > Thiohalobacterales > Thiohalobacteraceae > Thiohalobacter > Thiohalobacter thiocyanaticus. The sequence continues at coordinate 2,982,953 of NZ_QZMU01000001.1, read as the reverse complement.
CTCGACCGTGGTCCAGCTCGGCAATAACTTCGCCGCCACCGAATCCGAGATTGCGTCCGCCGCGACCCGTATCGCGCAGTCCACTGCACAGTTCCAGACCACCGCCTCTGAGGTTGCCGGTATCGGGGCGGCCCTGCGCGCGGTGGGTGTTGAGGCCGAAGCCGGCGGCACTGTCATTGGCAGGGCGTTCCAGTCGATCAATGACGCGGTGCGGCAAGGCGGACAGGAGCTGGACCAGTTCCAGAAGATCACGGGCCTGACCTCTGACCAGTTGCAGGACCTGTTCACCGAATCCCCGACGCAGGCGTTCCAGGCGTTCGTCGAGGGGCTGGGGCGTATCCAGGAGTCCGGCGGCGATGTCACCTCCGCCCTGTCCTCTGTGGGCTTGGAGGGCGTGCGCGTGGTCCAGGTGCTGGGCACCCTGGCGACCCGCTCCGATGTGCTCTTTGAAGCACTGCAGAAAGCGAACGAGGAATGGGAACGAAACACGGCACTCAATGAGGAAGCCGAGAAAGCGGCATCTGCGCTCAATGCCCAGCTGGATCTACTCGGAAACGCTGCCAGCGAGGCGGCTACAGCCTTCGGCACAATGATCGAGCCGGATGTCACTGCTTCAGTGAGAGCTGCCACAGAGGCTCTGAATGCCTTAGCCAGAAACATGGATACCTTGGCGACTGTGGCCGGTGTGGTCGGTATCGCCATTGGCAGCCGACTTACCGCCGCCGTGGCCTCATCCACTGCGGGCTTTGTTCGCAACCAGGCCGCCGCCGTGGCCAATGCTCGCGCCCTCGCAGAGCAGAGCGCCTTCAACCTGCAGGCCGCCCGCTCCCAGCTTGTCATGGCGCGCAACATGGAACTCGGCACTGGCAGCATGGTCAGGCAGCAGGCCGCCGTGCGGAATCTGGCCGTGGCCTGGGCCGCTCACCAGACCAACTTGCAGCGCGCCTCTGTCACCGCCCGCGCCGCCGCCGCCTCCATGACCGTGCTCAATCGGGCCATGGCCTTCCTGGGCGGCCCGCTGGGTGTCGCCATTACCGGCGTTGCCACGGCCATGTTCCTGTTCCGGGACAGTGCCGAAGCGGCAGCGGTCGAGACAGAGAGCCTGGCTGAGCGTGTTGACCGGCTGACCGGCAGCATGCGGGACCTGCGCCGTGAACAGCTGGAGTCGCTGGCGTCTGACATCCAGAGCGAAATGGCCGGCATTGCCGAGACGATCCAGCAGCAGCAGGAGCGCCTGGAGCGGATTTCCAAGACCAACACCCAGCCGGTCATCACGGGCGCGATCAATGAAATCAAGGCGCTGGGCAGTGAGTACGGCGGACTGCTTGAGCAGCTGCAGCGTGTTCAGGCTGAACTGGACAAGCTCGACAAGCAGAACAAGAAGGCCGGCGGATCGACTGACGATCTCGGGGACAGCGCGAAGAAGGCGGCCAACGAACTCCAGAGCCTCATGGACCGCCTGTTCCCGCTCCAGGCCCGAGCCCAGCAGTTTGCCGAGGAGCGCAACCAGCTGCTGGCCGCCGGCTTCGGCGAGAGCAGCGAGGCTGTCCAGCGGCTGGAGGAGGAGTTCGCCAACGCCACGGGCGGCAACCGGACCTTGAGCGATTCGGTCAAGAAGACGGCCGAGGAGACCAAGAATCTGGGCAAGGAAGGCGAGCAGGTCGCGCAGATCTTCGAAGACACCGCCAGCGGCATCCAGCGCGCCTTCGCCAGCACCTTCCGCGACATCTTCGACGAGGGGCTGGACGGCTTCGACGATCTCGGCGACCGCATGCTGGACGTGTTCAAGGACATGCTGGCGCAGATGGCGACGCTGGCCATCGCAGAGCCGATCATCGTGCCGGTGGTCCAGCAGATGGGCCGGGGCATGGGGCTGGGCCAGAATCAGATCAGCCAGGTCACGGGGCAGCTCGGGGGTGGTGGGCTCAACATCCCCGGCGCCGGCTTGCTGGGGGACACCTTCGGCACGGCTGCCGGCAACTTCCTGCCGGCGTTCGGTGTCACCAGTCTAGCCGGAAACGCCCTCGGGCTTGGCGACAGCACAACGACCGGCGCGGCGCTCGGTGCTGGGCTCGGTGCGGCCGTCCCAGGGTTTGGTGCCGGCGCCGGCGGCCTGATGAGCCTGTCCGGTCTACTCGGGCCGGCCGGCATCATCGGCCTTGCGGTAGGCGCACTGGCCGGCAGCATCTTCGACGGCGGCAAGACGAAGCTCGGCTTCGAGACCACCGGCGGCCCGCCGACCAAGGGCGCGCGTTCCTTCGAGACCCCGTTCGGCACCATCAACCCGACCCGTGGCCGCAACCTCAACACCAGCGACATCCTCAGTCAGCTGGCATCCGTGGACGAGCAGCTGGCCTCGCTGCTCTCGCCGGAGCAGATCAGTCGCGTCGGCAGCGGGATTCAGGGCACCAGCCAGTTCATCAGCCGCTCCAGCTTCGAGGGCAAGGATGCGTTCAGCATCTTCGAGACCCGCCTGACGCGCATCATCGACAGCCTGAGCGGCAACCGGCAGGCATCGCGCCTGCTGGATTCCGTGCCGCGCGGCGGCGACAACATCGACGACCTGGTGAGCCGTGCCCAGCAGGTCGTGCAGATGATCACCCAGATCCAGGGCCTGGAGGCCGAGCCGCTGAATGAGGCCGAGCAGGCCATCCAGCAGCTGAACCGCCAGTTCGATGAATTGGCTAATGCGGCCGATCAGCTGGGCTTCGGCATGGCCACGGTCGAGCGCCGCCGGCAGGAGGAGCTGCGCCGGCTGACCACGGACTTCAACCGCAGTATCTCGCAGCAGATCCTGGCCATCACCGACCCGCTGGAGCTGGCCCTGCAGCAGCAGGAGGAGGCCGCACAGCGGCGACTGGAGAATGCCCGGACCCTTGGGGCGGATCTGGCCGAAGTCGAGCGCCTCAGCGCCCTGGAGCGGCAGCAGATCATCGAGCGGTTCGGCGACAACACCGCCAGCAAGCTGCAGCAGGACCTGGAGCGGGCGAACACATCCATCGAGCGTTTCCTGACTGACCTGACGAGCGGCAGCCGGTCTCCGCTGTCGCCCACGGCCCGGCTGTCCAATGCCGAATCCGAGTTCGAGCGGCTGCTACAGCAGGCCCGGGGCGGCGACGTTGAGGCCCGCCAAGACATCACCCGCGCGGCAGACAACCTGCTCCAGGCCAGCCGCGATGTGTTCGGCTCGACCGAGCAGTTCTTCCAGCGGTTCGACTTCATCCAGGCCACGCTCAGCAACCTGGTCGGCCAGGGCGGCGACAGCTCGCAGGCCACGCTGGAGAACATCGGCGTGACGATCAGCCAGGGGAATGCAGAAATGGCCTTTCTCACGAAGGAATTGATCAGTGAGGTCAAAGAGCTGAGGAGTGTCGTGGCTGATCAGCAGGAAACCATCACGAGGCTGGCAGCGGCATGACTTCGATGATCACAAATCTCGCCACTAAGCGACTAGAAGACGAGGGCCGGCGGGTTCAGGCCAAGGTTGAACAAATCTATGCCGAGGCCGAGTGTCTGAAGGAATTCATTGATCGGCATGCGGACACTGAAACGGATGCCACCTTGTCTGTTGTCCGCGCTGGTGTGCAGGACCTTCTGGAGTATGCACGGACGCTGCTGAACGAATACCAGGAAATGCGCGATAACGTCATGAACTTGAACCACAGGGACGACTAGCCTCCGTCCAGTTGTTCATCCGAGGCGCAGGCAGAACGGATAGGAAAACGGAAACAGAAACCCTTGACATCGTAATGAGCCTGGGAGTAGCTTTAGCACTACGGGGCTTAGCAACCCCAAGCATAGGCGGACACCGCACCCGACAGTCTCGCGGTTTTTTTGTGCCCGATAGGGCCATTCCTGCCTGTTATGTCGGGCGCCCAGGGAAATACAAGAGCCGAAAGGTAAATACTCTGGGCGGCACCTATGCGCCGTTGCTAAGCGCCCGGCTTCCTTAATTAGCAAAAGCATAGGAGACACACCATGAACGATCAGCAATCCTTCCAGGGCATCGAGCCCAGCAATTACGCCGAACCCTTCCGCGAACTGATCTACGCAGCGGGTAAGCTCAACGGCTTCAAGAGCGGAGATTCGCAGTTGACCCGTGAATCCTTGGCAAACATCAGAAGCATCAAGCAGCGGACAATCGAGGCCATCGATGGTATATCCTGGCTGCAGCAGCAGGCCGAGGACGGCCACGATGCAGTTGCGTGGTCCAAGGCCCCCATGGAACTGCTGACGGACTTGCTCCGTGACATGGATACGCTTGAGCGCCGTATCGTGGACAGCATGATTGTAGGAGGGAGCGCATCATGAGTACCGAAAGAGAAACCAAGACCGTATCCCGTGACCATGCCCTGCTGGCCTTGTGTGAAGCTGTTTCACGCATGAACGCCGCACTGTATCAGGCCGCGCAGGAGCCTGATGACGGAATAGGCGAACAATTCGAAGTCCGCGACATGGTTGTAGAAGCGGGGAACAATGCGGCTGCTGTGGCGCTAGAGATCTTATCGGACTTAAACATCCCCGGTCTTGACCGTGACCCGGATCTAACGCGTAAGGGCTGTTACAAAGACTGGTTGGCATGGCTGAACGACTCCGGGCCTGCCGTTAAGGTTGAGGATCAGGAGGGCACAGCATGAATGAGCAACTACGCGGGCATTGCGTCAAGGTTGATGAAGCCTCTAGTTTCTTCGATCTCACTAACGCCGTAAGCATGGAGCTGGAGCAGGCCAGACAGACGCTGTTGGTCCTGACCGGAAACGACGACTTCGCTTCGATGAGCAAGCAGGCCGTTTCCGCGCTCCTGTGGTCGATCTCGAACAATATCGAGAGAGCTGATGCGCTTGGGGATAGGCTGGCACGTATCGGCACAGACCTGTCTGAAGGCGATTACGGGAAAGGAGACAGCCCCGCTGATGGGGCACAAGCAACCCAGTAATCCCGATCCCTTTCATCCTGCACCTGCCCCGCCCCTGTGGCGGGGCTATAATTTCCCTCCCTGTCCCGCTATGGTTGAGCAGGGCACCGCCAAGGGCAGTCTCATGGCAACAGATAACCCGATTCGAGAACTCGAACAGGTCATGCAACGTTGGGCCACTTGGGCGGCGGCGCGTGACGATGGCGGCCTGGGCTATGCTGCCCGCACCACCCTGGGCCGGGTCATGGATGAAGGCATTACCGGCGCGGCTATCCGGAATCAGTACCACAGCTACAGCCACGATGCCCCGCTTGAGGAAACTATCGAACGCAGCGTCAGCCAGTGTCCTGAGCACCTGCGCGAAGTGGTGGTAAAGCACTACCTTGACCGAGGCACAGTGACACAGAAGGCAAAGGATCTGCGCGTCTCGCTGGGCAAATACTACAGCCTTCTGAATAACGGCCAGTATTGGCTGCATGGGCAGCTGACGGTGGTCGGGATCCTGCCTCTGAATACCTGACAGTCGGCCCGTATCAGCCCTGGGGCCTTGCTGCGGCCAGCCAGATTACAGCCCAAGAAGGATTGAATGCAGGGTCCTGATCTTTTCGGCTACCTCTTCCACCTCCTGATCTGACATCTCCATTAGGGAGTCCGCCACCAGGTCGCGGGATCCTCTATCACTGGCGGTACACGTCATTCGTGAGTGAACGTGGTCGAAGAGTTCCTGGCAGCCCTCCGGGAGTTCCGTACGGTGCACGAGCATGAGGTGGTAGACGAAGGCGTCATGGAGTCTCAATCTGAGCGGTCCATTGCCATCAGCAAGGATCTTACAGGCAGCAGAAAGCCTGTCTTTGGCAGTCGACATTTTGCGGGTTTCCTTCTTTTCTTCTTGGTTCTTGTGAAGGAAATTTTACCCCGATGGCGCACGCCTATCCACTCGGCTTGCACATCACATTGTCGATGAAACACCTACAGATTGAATCGCTTTTGGTGAATCTTCCCGGGTGTAGTAGCCCACCGGGTAGCCTTCCCAACCCTCTGCCGAGACAGGCTGCAGAAGCGCCTGCAGCTGCTCAGGCTTCGCTCCAGGATCCAGCCATGGCCCCCCATCCCTCTGTCGGCAGGACGGAGGGTTCGGCAACCCGACTCAGTAGGTCATCGACAGCAGCTTCTGGTAGGTCTTGCTGTCCGTGGTCGCCAGGAACCGGCGGCCATCCTTGAGCGAGCAGGAGACAGTGACCTGCTTGCCATTACCGCCGATCAGCAGGCCACCGATGGCCCCGACCGGCCCTAGCAGCACAGCGCCCGCGACACCGCCTCCCAGGGTGCCGACGACGCGCTTCTTGTTCTGCTCGGTCACCAGCTCCAGCGACGCGATCTCCTCCTGGAGATTCAGGCTCTCGCCCTTGAACGGATGATCGGGCGTGCTGGGATTGGACAGGATGCCGAAGTGCAGCGCCCATGCGCCCTGCGGCAGGTCACCGGCGATGATTTTCATTTTTGCCATGGCTGAGTCCTCCTGTGGGTCGTTTCGATTCTATCCCGAGGAACAGGAAGCCGACGAGAGACAGGCGGAGGCGGCGGGCAAGTCTGATTTGTGGGCTGACAAGACAACGCCGCCCGGAGGCGGCGCTGTGGCCCTGGCGGCAGGCGCGCATGAGGGCGGCCGTGCGGGGGGGGGCGATGCTGGCGGTGAACATGTTACCCGGAAATTACCCGGAACCTCGTCAATCCTTTGGCTTCCGTAGTAACTCCCTGATTTATATGGCGTCCCCAAGGGGAGTCGAACCCCTGTCGCCGCCGTGAAAGGGCGGTGTCCTAGGCCTCTAGACGATGGGGACGGAACTTGGTGCTAGTTGCCGTCTGCCGGCCGGTGCAGCTGGGTGATGACGATCCCGCTCAGCAGTCCGGCAAAGCCGAGTGGGACCAGAGTCAGCAACCGTACGGCGTTGCTGTCGGCATCCATGAACAGGGCGGTGAAGCCCCCGATCAGTCCGACCATGACCAGGACGGCGCCCAGCCAGGCCAGGAAGCGGCCGAATCGGTGCATGGTTTGCTGAGACCACTCGTGGTGTTTGGTGGAGCTAGGCGGGATCGAACCGCCGACCTCCTGCATGCCATGCAGGCGCTCTCCCAGCTGAGCTATAGCCCCGAAAACGAAGCGCGAACTTTACGCCAGCGCCGGCGGGGTGTCAATACTGGGGCGGTCCGAATGGCGCTTGAATCAGACACTTCATCCCCTCACCCCAACCCCTCTCCCCGGCGGGGAGAGGGGCTTTCCACGGGATCAGCCGTTGTCGGAACCGGAGGGGAGGCTTGGAACCTCGGGCTCGGGTTCGTCCTTGTGCTGGCCGAAGGCCTGGCGGATGGCGACGAACTCGGCCAGGCGTTCCTGGATGGCGCGGTTCACACTGTCCTCGGTGAACAGCCCGCTGTCGTCGGCCGTGCCGGCGGGCAGGCCCGTGAGCAGTTCCAGGGCGGCATCCACATGCGCGACCGGATAGACAGCGAACTCGCCGCGCTTGGCCGCCGCCACCACTTCCGGCTTGAGCATCAGGTGTGCCACGTTGCTGGCCGGGATGATCACGCCCTGGCGGCCGGTCAGGCCGCGGGCCAGGCACAGGTCAAAGAAGCCCTCGATCTTCTCGTTCACCGCGCCGATGGCCTGAACGTTACCGTACTGGTCCACCGAACCGGTCAGGGCCAGGTCCTGGCGCAGACCGAGCCGGGCCAGCGATGACAGCAGCGCGCACAGTTCAGCCAATGATGCGCTGTCGCCCTCGATGCCGCCATAGGACTGCTCGAAGGCCAGGCTGGCAGTAAGCGACAGGGGCTGCTCGGGCAGGAAACGCATGCCCACATAACTGGACAGGATGAATACACCCTTGGAGTGAATCGGGCCGCTGAGTTCGACCTCGCGCTCGATATTCACCACCTCGCCCTCGCCCAGACGGGTCACGGCGGTGATGCGCACCGGCAGGCTGAAGCGGAAGTTGCCCGGTTCCAGCACGGTCAGGCCGTTGACCTGACCGGTCACGCTGCCGTCGGTGTCGATGTGCACCACGCCCTTGCGGATCTCGTCGAGCATGCGGTCGCGCAGCCGGGCCACCCGCTCGATGCGGGCGGTGATGGCCGTACGCACATCTTCGGCACTGACGGTCGCCGCACTGCGCCGGGTGGTCCGGTAGGCGGCCTCCTGCATCAGGTCGGCGATGCTGCGCATGTGCATGGACAGGCGCGTGTGATCGGCGGACTCGCGCGCGCTGTAGTCGATCACCGCCGCCACGGCCTCGCGCTCGAAGGGGGCCAGCTGGTGCTTGCGCGCCAGGGTGGCGATCAGGCGGGCGAACAGCTCGTGATTCTCCGGGCTGCGTTCGATGTCGTCCTCGAAATCGGCCGCCACCTTGAACAGCTCCCCGAAGTCGGGATCGTATTCATACAGCAGGTAGTACAGCAGCCGATCGCCCAGCAGCACGATCTTGAGGTTCATCGGCACCGGCTCGGGCTCCAGCGAGACGGTGCTGATCAGACTCAGCGACTGGCCCAGGGACTCCAGCTTCAGCTCGTGGGATTCCAGCACCCGTTTCAGGTTTTCCCAGGCGAAGGGCTGGAGCAGCAGCCGGCGGGCGTCGATGATGAGATAGCCGCCGTTGGCCCGGTGCAGGTCCCCGGCGCGGATCAGGGTGAAATCCGTCATCAAGGCGCCCATCTGTGAAACGTGCTCGATGCGCCCGAACAGCTGCGCATAGGTGGGATTGTCGGCATAGATCACCGGCGCGCCCTGCCCGTCCTCGTGCTCGACCAGCAGGTTCACGCCGTAGCGCTTGAGCGGGCCGTGCATGAACTCCTCCGGCGTCATGGGCCCGTCCTCCTGGCGCAGGAACAGGCCGACGTTCTCGATCACGTCCTGCTCGACCGCGTCCAGGTGCGCCCGGATGGCGGGAAACGTTTTGTAATCGTTGCGCAGGGAGTCGATGTAGCCGCCCACCGCCTGGCGGGTGAACTCGTAGTTGAGCTGGCGGATGCGCTCGCGCCGCTCGCGGCGCCATTGCGGAATGCTGCTCTGCAGCAGGTCCTGCAGTTCCAGCTCCAGCCCCCGGATCAGCTCTTCGATGCGCTGCTGTTCGTCCCGGGGCAGTTTGGAGAAACCCTCGGCATCAAGGACCTTGCCCTCATGGATGGGGGCGAAGGTGAACTCGCCCGGACGCTGGATCAGCTTGACCTGCTGCGCCTCGCAGCGTTCTGCGAAGTCGCGCATGGCCTGCTGCTCGCGCTGATCGAACTCGTCCTCGATGCGTTTGAGCGCATGCTGGTATTGCTCGCTCTCGAAGGCCGAGGGCAGGGCCCCGCGCAGCTCTTCCAGCAGATGCAGCATCTCGCGGCGGAAGCGCGCGCCCATGCCGGCCGGCAGCCGGATCAGCCGCGGCTGGTAGCTGTCGGTGAAATTGTTGACATAGCAGATATCCGGCGGCGCGGGCGCGGTGGCCGCCGCTTCGTGCAGGAAATTGCGTACCGCGGTCTGCTTGCCCACGCCGGGCGGGCCCAGCACGAACAGGTTGTAACCGTGGTTGTCGATGCCCACGCCGAAGCGGATCGCCTCCAGCGCCCGCGTCTGGCCGACCATCCCGCTCAGCGGCTCCAGCTCATCCGTGGTGCGGAAGTCGAACTGCTGCGGATCACACAGGGCACGCAACTGTGCGGCCGGCAGGGGTGTCGGGTGGGTCATGGCGGATCCGTGGTATTGAATGAACTGTCTATGCTAGCAAATCCCCCTGCCCGCCGCCGAACCCCGTATCGCGCCGGCTTGAGCTGGATCAGACCCGGCCGCATCACTGACCGTGTCCTGGCACAGGGGCCTATACTTGAAATGATGACTGACACCACCCTGAGCCAGGCCCGTGCCCAGCTGCTGCGCGAGATCGAGCGCGAGTTTGCCTATACCGGCGACATGACCGGCTGCCCGCAGCTGGATGCCCGGGTTAAGGCCGCGCTGGAAGCCGTGCCGCGCGAGCACTTCCTGCCCGGCCATCTGCACCACCAGGCCTATGGCAACCATCCGCTGCCCATCGGCGAGGGCCAGACCATCTCCCAGCCCTACATCGTCGCCCTGATGAACCAGTGCCTGGCGCTTACGCCGGCGTCACGGGTGCTGGAGATCGGTACCGGCTCCGGCTACCAGGCCGCCGTGCTGGCGCACCTGGCGGCCGAGGTCTACAGCGTCGAGACGGTGGCCACACTGGGCGCACTGGCGCGCGAGCGGCTCCAGGCGCTGGGACTGGACAATGTGCATCTCCGCATCGGCAACGGCCGCCTGGGCTGGCCGGAAGCCGCCCCCTTCGATGCCATCATGGTCACGGCGGCCAGCGAACGGGTGCCGGCCGCCCTGCTGGAACAACTGGCCCCTCAGGGCCGCCTGATCGCGCCGGTGGGCGGAAGCTTCAGCCAGGAACTGGTGCTCTATCACAAGGATGCCGCGGGCCGGCTGAATTCCCGGACCCTGCTGCCGGTGATGTTCGTGCCCCTGATCGACACGGCGTCTCCGGACCGGGCCGGGCCCGCCGCCGATGACTGAGACAGCCCTGCCCGGCGCCGGCTGGGAACACTTCCAGCACGGTGCTGACATCGGTATCCGCGGCTTCGGCACCACCCCGGCCGAGGCCTTCGCCCGGGCCGCTACGGCCCTGACCGCCGTGATCACCCGGCCGGAGGCCGTCCGGCCGCTGCGCTGGATCGACATCGACTGCCGGGCGCCGGACCTGGATTTCCTGTTCCTGGACTGGATCAACGCCCTGGTCTATGCCATGGCCACCGAGGGGCTGCTGTTCGCCCGCTTCGAGGTCGCCATCGAGGGGCCGATGCTGCGGGCGCGGCTCGGCGGTGAGCCGGTGGACCGGGCCCGGCATCAGCCTGCCGTGGAGGTCAAGGGCGCGACCCTGACCGCGCTGGAGGTGCGACAGCAGGATGACGGGCACTGGCTGGCGCAGTGCGTGGTGGATGTCTAAGGTTATTTCAATGCGATCCCTGGAGGATGATATGGCCACGGAAGCACACGGAAAGACAGATTTACCCCGTCATCCCGGCGAAGGCCGGGATCCAGTGACCGCGGCGGCTTCTGGATCCCGGCCTTCGCCGGGATGACGAGAAAAGCGGATGGCGACAACCAGAATCGTCGCTTTCATTTCCGTGTACTTCCGTGGCCGTCAATGAAATAGTATGGACCCCGACCGCTTCACCCAGCTCGACGACACCACCTGGCAGATCCCGCAGCAGGGCAACATGCGGGTGCCGGGCATCCTGTATGCCGACCGGCAGCTCGTCAGTGACATGGACGACAAGGTCTGGGAGCAGCTGACCAATGTCGCCGCCCTGCCCGGCATCGTCAATGCGGCCTACGCCATGCCGGACGCGCACTGGGGCTACGGCTTTCCCATCGGCGGGGTGGCCGCCTTCGACCCCGATCAGGGCGGCGTGGTCTCGGCCGGCGGGGTGGGCTTCGACATCTCCTGCGGCGTGCGCACCCTGACCACCGGCCTGAGCGTGGACGCGCTGCAGCCGCATCGCGAGACCCTGGCCGACTTCCTGCTCTACCGCATCCCGGCCGGGGTGGGCAGCACCGGCCGCATCCGGCTCGACGATATCCGGATGACCGCCATGCTCGAAGGCGGCGCAGACTGGGCAGTGCGCCAGGGCTACGGCCGGCGCGAGGATCTGGAACGCATCGAAGAGCACGGCCGCATGGCCGGCGCCGTGCCCGAGGCGGTCTCCGACCGCGCCCGCAGGCGTCAGCGCGACGAGATGGGCACCCTGGGCTCGGGCAATCATTATCTGGAAGTGCAGGCGGTGAGCGAGATCTACGATCCCGAGGCCGCCACCGCCTTCGGCCTGCAGCGTGATGCGGTCGTGGTCAGCATCCATTGCGGCTCGCGCGGACTGGGCCACCAGATCGGCACCGAGTTCCTGCGCGAAATGGCACTGAGCGCCCAGCAATACCATATCACCCTGCCCGACCGCGAACTGGCCTGCGCCCCGCTGACCTCGCCGTTGGGGAAACGCTATCTGGGCGCGATGCGTGCCGGCATCAATTGTGCGCTGGCCAACCGCCAGATCCTGACGCACCTGACCCGCGAGGTCTTCGAACATGTCCTGCCCGAGGCCGACCCTGCAGCTGATCTATGACGTCTCGCACAACACCTGCAAGGAGGAGACCCATGCAGTCGACGGCGAAACCCGCCGCCTGTTCGTGCACCGCAAGGGCGCGACCCGGGCGCTGGGACCCGGCCACCCGGAACTGCCGGATACCTTCCAGCATACCGGCCAGCCGGTGCTGATCGGCGGCTCCATGGGCACGGCCTCCTATATATTGGCCGGGATGACGACCAGCGAAGGCAAATCCTTCGCCTCGGCCTGCCACGGCGCCGGCCGTGCCATGAGCCGTCACCAGGCCACCAAACGCTGGCGCGGCGAGGATCTGATCGATGAACTGGCCGGCCGCGGCATCCTGATCCGCAGTCACTCCTACCGCGGCGTGGCCGAGGAGGCCCCCGGGTGCCTACAAGGATGTCAGCGCCGTGGTCGAGGCCGCAGAACATGCCGGCCTGGCGCGCAAGGTGGCGCGGCTGCGGCCGTTGATCTGTATCAAAGGCTAGAAGATCAAGAGCGCCACGGAATACACGGAAAGCACGGAAAAGACATATTGCAATACAACTGCCATTCACCCGTTACCCGTCATTCCCGCGAAGGCGGGAATCCAGATACCGTCATGGTCACTGGATCCCGGCCTGCGCCGGGATGACGATGAAGATTTCATTCATCCACCTAACACAATATATATTGTCCGTGTTTTCCGTGTATTCCGTGGCGCTCTTTATAAATAGGTGAACCATGCCCTCCGACAACGAACAGATCGCGGAAATCTTCGACGAGATCGCCGACCTGCTGGAGATCGAGGGCGACAACCCCTTCCGCATCCGCGCCTACCGCAACGCGGCGCGCAACCTGCGGGCGCTGAACAAGGACGTGCGCCGGATGCGCGATGCCGGAGAGGACCTCACCGACTTCCCCGGCATCGGCAAGGACCTGGCCGCCAAGATCGAGGAAATCCTGGACACCGGTCGCTGCCGCGCCCTGGAGAAGCTGCGCAGGAAGGTGCCGCCCGATCTGGGCGAACTGCTGCGCCTGCCCGGCATCGGCCCGAAGCGGGTGCATGCCCTGTATCACGATCTGGACATCCAGAATCTGGAACAGCTGCAGCGCGCCGCCCGCGACGGTGAGATCCGCGAATTGTCGGGCTTCGGGCCCAAGACCGAGGCGCGTATCCTGGAGGCGGTCGAAAAACACCGCGACAGCGAGCGCCGCTTCAAGCTGGCCGAGGCGGCCCGTTACGCCGAACCGCTGCAGACCTGGCTGGAGGGTGGCAAGGACATCGAACAGGTGGTCATCGCCGGCAGCTACCGGCGGGCGAAGGAGACGGTGGGCGATCTGGACATTCTGGTCATCGCCCGCGACGGCAGGCAGGCGAATTAAAACACTTCACCGGCTACGAGGACATCGACACGGTCGTCTCCAGCGGCAGCACCCGCGCCACCGTGATCCTGACCAACGGCCTGCAGGTGGACCTGCGGGTGGTGCCGAAGGTCAGCTATGGTGCGGCCCTGTACTACTTCACCGGCAGCAAGGCGCACAACATCGCCGTGCGCCGCATCGCCCAGAAGCGCGGCTGGAAGGTCAACGAATACGGCCTGTACGAGGGCGACAAACGCATCGCCGGCGAGACCGAGGTCAGCCTGTTCAAAAAGCTCGGCCTGGCTTACATCGAACCCGAGCTGCGCGAGAACCGCGGCGAGATCGAGGCCGCGCGCGAGGGTAAATTACCGCAGCTGGTCAAACTCAATGATCTGCGTGGCGACCTGCACTGTCACACCAGAGCCAGCGACGGCCAGGGCTCGCTCCGGGCCATGGCCGAGGCCGCGCGCGAGCAGGGTCTGGAATACCTGGCGATCACGGAGCATTCGAAAAACCTGGCCGTCGCGCATGGCCTGGACAGCGACCGGCTGCTCAAGCAGGTGGATGCCATCGCGAAACTGAACGATGAACTCGATGACATCACCCTGCTCAGCGGGATCGAGGCGGATATTCTCAAGGACGGCGGCCTGGATCTGTCCGATGATGTACTCGAACGGCTGGACCTGGTCATCGGCGCCGTGCACAGCAACTTCAACCTCAGCCGGAAGCAGCAGACCGAGCGTATTCTGCGGGCCATGGACAGCCCCCACTTCACCCTGCTGGCCCATCCCAGCGGCCGGCTGATCGACAGCCGCGAGCCCTACGCCGTGGACATGGAACGCATCATCCGCCAGGCCGCGCAACGCGGCTGTTACCTGGAACTGAACGCCAACCCGGACCGGCTGGACCTGCTGGATAGCCACTGCCGGCTGGCGAAGGAGGAAGGGGTGCTGGTGAGCATCAATTCGGACGCCCACAGCCCCGCGGAGTTCGACAATCTCCGCTTCGGCATCGGTCAGGCCCGGCGCGGCTGGCTGGAAAAGGACGACGTGCTGAATACCCGGTCATTGACCGCGTTGCGCAAGCTGCTGAAACAAACCAGGCGGTAGGACGTAGGTCGGGTTAGCGTAGCGTAACCCGACAATAATCAGTCATTGAAGCTGTTACGGTATTCTCGTCATCCCGGCCTTCGCCGGAATGACGATGAAAATTTCTTTCATCCTCCTGACAGAATATATCGTCCGTGTATTCCGTGGCGCTCCTGATCTTCACCCCGCATCCTCGAAATCGATGCTGATGCGATCCCCCGCCACCGGCCGGAAATGGGTGTCGGCATAGGCCTGGTGGTCGGGATGGACCTTGTAGCTCTCGACTACCGAAGGATGGCAGAAACGCACCAACCAGCAGTGGCGGTACTTCGCCTCCTCCTGCAGTGCATTGCCGGTGAATACCCGCCGCACACCGGGGATCCGGCTCAGGGTATCGCGACCGATGGTCATCAGCTCATCGACCTGCTGGACGTCGGCGCCCTCGGTGTTGTAGACGATGACATGCTCGACCTCCTGCCAGGGCGCGGCCTCGGCCAGTATGGACTCCGCCCGGCCGGCGCCGCCCCACAGCCGGATGCAGCGCTCGACCTCGTCCTGGATGGCGGCCGTGGCGCCCCTGACCAGGCCGGTGTAGCCGCAGCCGCTGTCGGCTTCGGCATTGGCACGGATGCAGCGGGCGGCGGCATCGGACAGCGCGGTATAATAGTTGATCTTGGTGACGCCATTCCCGATCAGGGACGTGAACTGGGCGTCGCTGAGCCCGGTGCCGCCGTGGATCACCAGCGGGATACCCAGCGCCTGGTTGATCCGGCCCAGGCGCTCGATATCCAGCTGCGGCTCGCCGCGCATGCGGCCGTGCACGGTACCGATGGACACGGCCAGGAAATCCACGTCGGTACGTTCGACGTACTCGCTGGCCTCCTCCACCGAGGTGTAGATCACCTCGCCCGGATGACGTTCGGCGTCCTCACCCTCGACCCCGGCGACATAGCCCAGCTCGCCTTCCACCGGGACGCCGCAGGCATGCGCCATGTCGACGATCCTGCGGGTATAGCTGACGTTTTCCTCGAACGGCTGGGTGGAGGCATCCACCATGACGCCGTTGCAGCCCAGACGGATACCCGCCACGGCGCTTTCCAGCGAAGCGCCATGATCCAGATGAATGGCCACGGGCACATTGGCACGCCGTGCGGCGGCCTCGACCGCCGGCATGATGATTTCGAAGTCGAAGTATTCGAAGTGGGATTCGGCCAGGCTGAGGATCACCGGCGCCTCGCAGCGCTCGGCACCGTCGAGGATGCCCTGGAGAAAATCCAGGCTGACCAGGTCGAAGGCACCGACGGCATAGCCGTTGCGGTGGGCATGCTCGAGCATGTCTTTCATGTTCACCAGGGCCATTGAGGCAACCTCCAGTAGCGGCTTGACAGAGAATTCAGTCCGCTATTCTGCCCCAGATGAACGATCAGAATAAATAAATATCCGAGATATAGACCATAAGTCTTTACTTATGGTCAAAGCAGCGTCTGGACCTGCTGTCGCACCTCTTCGGTACTGTGCTGGACCAGATCCTTGTGCAGGGTCTCGGCTACGAGACCGGCCACACCCTGCGGGAGCGCGTCCCGCAGCGCACCAAGAAACTTGGGCGGGGCGACCAGCACCAGCCGGTCATAGGCCTTGTCGTTCAGGCCCTGCTCCAGACGTCCGGCGATCTCGCGCGCGAACCTGTGCATCTCCTCGATATGCGCCGGGGTGTGCTCATCCAGCACATGCGGGCCGCTTCCGGCCTCGCCGCTGTCATGGCCGGGCCGGTCACTGACCAGGTCGCGTTCATGCAGGCGGCCTTCCGGATGCACCATATCCTCGCGTTCGACCAGATCCGCTGCCGCGGTCTCAGCCTCGTAGATCTTCGCCCGGCTGCTCTCGGCTACTATTACCCAGGTTCGGCTCATGATCCTGCCCTCCTCTCTGCGCTTCGGGTCATCCCTGACCTTATTTATAGGCCAGGCAGCGACGGGGCGTCATGATCTGGATCAGCAAACTCAACCGGACTGGCGGTCGATGTATTCCAGCGCCTGGTCGATGCGCGCCAGGGTACGCTCGCGGCCGAGCAGGTAGAGGGTAACGTCGATGGGCGGCGAGACCGGCCCGCCGGAGACGGCCACCCGCAGCGGCTGGGCCACCTTGCCCAGTTTCAGGTCCAGCGCCTCGCCCACCTCGCTCACCGTCCGGTGGATTGCCTCCTGCTCCCAGGGCTCCAGCGCCCCCAGCCGCTCGCGCAGCTTCGCCAGTGGCTCACGGGCCTCGGCCTTGAGGTTCTTCTTCGCCGCCTTCTCGTCGTAGCCCTCGATGTCGCGATAGAAGAAGACGCTGTTCTGTGCCATTTCCACCAGAGTCCTGGCCCGTTCCTGCTGGGCCACCACCACCTGGCTCAGCTCAGGCGCCGGTGCCGGGTCCACGTCCAGTTTACTGAAGTGGTAGCTCAGATGCCGCGCCACGTGCTGCGGGTCGCTGCTCTTGATGTAGTGCTGATTCAGCCATAGCAGCTTCTCGGGATTGAAGCTGGACGCGGCCTTGTTGATGTCAGGGATATCGAACAGCTCGATCATCTCCTCGACCGAGAAGATCTCCTGATCACCATGGGACCAGCCCAGACGCACCAGGTAGTTGATCAGGGCCTCGGGCAGGTAGCCCTCCTCCCGGTACTGCATGACGCTCACCGCACCGTGACGCTTGGACAGACGCTTGCCGTCGTGGCCCAGGATCATGGGCACATGGGCATAGACCGGCGGTTCCACCCCGAGCGCCCGCAGTATGTTGATCTGGCGCGGGGTGTTATTCAGGTGATCATCGCCGCGGACGACGTGGGTGATATCCATGTCGGAATCGTCCACCACCACGGTGAGGTTGTAGGTTGGCGAGCCATCGGTGCGGGCGATGATCAGGTCATCCAGCTCGCTGTTGTTGAACACCACCCGGCCGCGGATCAGGTCATCGACCACTACCTGGCCTTCCTGCGGGTTGCGAAAGCGGATCACGTAGGGCGCATCCGGCGACGGCGGTGAGCTCAGATCCCGGCAGTGACCGTCGTAGCGCGGCTTTTCCTTGCGCGCCATCTGGTCCTCGCGCAGTTGCTCCAATCGTTCCTTGCTGCAGTAACATTTATAGGCGTGACCGGATTCGATCAACTGGTCGACGATGACCTTGTAGCGGTCAAAGCGCTCGGTCTGATAGAAGGGGCCCTCGTCGTATTCCAGCCCCAGCCAGGTCATGCCCTCGAGGATGGCGTTGACCGACTCCTTGGTGGAGCGCTCGAGGTCGGTATCCTCGATGCGCAGCACGAAACTGCCGCCGTGCTTGCGGGCATAGAGCCAGGAGAACAGCGCCGTGCGGGCACCGCCGATGTGCAGGAAGCCGGTCGGGCTGGGGGCAAAGCGGGTACGTACGGTCATGGATATCCCACCCAGTGAGGTAAGCAGGCGCGCATTCTAGCAAACCGGGCGGGGAAAAGGCGACGGCCGCGGCCAGGGCCGGACCGCCCGCCTGCGGGGCAGGACGAAAAAGACAGTGGGTGGGCGCCTGGTAGCCGGCGCCCTGGCCTGACTCAGCGCCGGTGTACGGCACCCACCCCGAGCAGCGGAACCAGACCCGAGAGAAACAGCCAGACGGCTGCCGGCAGCGGCACCTCGGATATGGACTCGTCAAACACCAGGTTATCGATCGCCCAGTAGCGGTTGCCCCCTGCGTCGGCATGGGCGGGGTCGAGGCTGTAATCGGCACCGGCAAGGAACCGCAGCTGGTCGATACCGGACCAGCCGGCATTGAAGACCTGCGGCGTCAGGTCGATGAACAGGCTGTCCTGGTACAGAAGATTGCCATTGTTGTAGCCCTGCACCGTCAGCGTCTGCGATCCGTACACACCAGCGACATGGAACTGCGCCAGGCTGAAGGTATCGGCGAGCAACAGATTGGCCAGAGAGTTGCTGCCCCCGTCCAGCCCTCCGTCCCAGTACAGATCGGCAGCGGCCGCCCCCATCGGATTGATGCCCACCCATTCGCTCGCGGTGGCCTGCGTCAGCGCGTCGGCACCGTCAGCGGGCTGATCGAAGGGATTGGGCTGATACGGATCCAGATTGTCGGACACGAATCTTGCGTCGATCTCGCCGTTTTCGAAGGTCAGGGTTGCACCCATGGAAGCGGTTGAGACCAGCATGCCGCCGAACATGACCACCATGAGCAGATTGCGCATATTGTTCTCGATTCGATTTTTCATAACACCCCCGGTTTCCGGTATTGATTATAGGTTCTTCATGAACGGGAGATCCTTTCCTGTATTAATACACCCTCATGGAAGCCGCTTAATATAGGACACAAACATCCTTACATATAGGACGAACGCCTACATTACATTAATTGTACGGCGGGACTGTAGGAACACCGGAAATAAATTCACTCAATTTCATCACATGCCTTGACAGTGCAGGTGATCGGCCTAGACTCAGACTAAGAATTAGTCTAAATATATGCATTGCGACACCGACGATCATGCGGCTTGACGCCAAAGCACCAACACCCACTCACCAGACAGGCCAGCCGACGGCTGCGGGAGGGATAGAATAAAGCGCTTTCCTGAAATACTAACATCAGATCGAAGATCAACAGCAAACGATAATTCGATGATAGGGGAAAGTTACAATGATCAACGTAATCGTGGCAGATGACCACCCGGTGGTCAGATCGGGCATTGTCCGGGTACTCGACGCAGACGCTGAAATACGGACCATAGGCGAGGCTGAATCCGGCACCCGGGCAATCGAACTGGTGAAAGCCCTGGACTGCGATGTCCTCGTACTTGATATCAGCATGCCGGGACGCGGCATTGTCGAAACCATACAACGCACCAAGGCCTGCAAGGCGCATGTCGGCATACTGATTTTCAGCATGCACCCTCCCGAGCAGTACGCACTACGGCTCCTCAGGACTGGCGCTTCCGGCTATCTGGCCAAGGACTCTCCTGTCGAGTCTCTCACCATCGCGGTACACACCATCTTCAGCGGCAAACGCTACATCCCCGAGGAATTCGCCGAATGCATGGCGGAGAACCTGACCTCCCACGGCTGCACGCCCGTGCACCATTCACTCAACGACCGGGAGTTCGAGATATTCCGTCGACTGTCCCGCGGCAAGGACATCAAGGAAATCAGCGACGAGATGTATCTGAGCAGCAAGACCGTCAGTGCATACCGCCGCCGCATCCTGTCGAAGATGGGGATGTCGGGCAACTCGGATCTGATGCAGTACAGCCTGAGCAACAACCTTATTGAATGATTACCCAGTAGTCAGGATATAAGGCCACATCAAGTCACCGTATTTTTCGTCATCCCGGCGAAGGCCGGGATCCAGGCACCGCGCGATCACTGGATTACCGCCTACGCGGGAATGACGGTACTTCAGGGTGCAACCAAGATCTCCGAACCCTGTATAAAAGACGGTAGCAGCGCCAGGATAGCGGGTCCGGACCGCAATGTAGTCCTATTTCCTGCAATCGAATACGCGTTCATCCTAGGCCGGAAAGCAGCGCAGGACGATGGCGCGGGCGGCACGGGAGGCACACAATAATCAGCACCAAATAAAGCTTTATTATAATTATCATCCAGATGGCTTTAATGGAAACGACGCTCATCAATCTCGCGAATCGCGCACGGCGCATCCTGCCGGCCCTGGCGGGCCTGCTCATGCTCCTGCCAGCCACTGCCCCTGTCGCCCACAACGGCATCGACCATGGTGACGATGCAGCCGCTGCCGAGATCCACCGCATCAGTGAACCCCGCTTTGCGGAACGTACGGAACGCACGGAGGTGGTGGGTATCCTGAGCGGCTCCCGGCTGGAGCTCTTCATTGACGCGCCGGGCAGCAACCGGCCGCTGGATTTCGACCAGGTCACGGTCGAGGCCGATGGCAACAGCTTCAGCGCGACCCGGATCGATGCGGGTCACTACCGGATCCCAGCGAACTGGATCAGACCGGGCACCGAACACAGCCTGCTCCTGACGCTCACAAGCCCCGACCGCCATGATCTGGTGGCGACCAGCATCACCACAGCCGGCACACCGGACATGGGCCAGGCCGCCTGGCAGCCGGAGGACGTCGCCATCTGGGCCAGCATCGGCCTGCTGGCAGTCTTTACATTGTGGCTGATCCGCCTGGGGCTGCCCGGGCACCGCTATTCCCATCTCACCTTCGATGTGGTCGTCGCCACTGCCGTCATTGCCGTGGTGGCAGTTGCCTCCGGCATGGTCCCGCTGCACACCAACGCGGAGGCAACCACATCCAGCACGGATACCGGGCATGAAGATCCACGGCTGGAATTCCGGATCCGCCGCCTCCCCGACGGCAGCCTGTACGTCCCCAAACCCGCGCAGCGCAAGCTGGGCATACAAACCCGGCTGCCGCAGACCGCCCAGGGCCACAACAGCATCAGCCTGGTCGGCAAGGTGCAGGCCAGCCCCAGCGGCAGCGCCGACATCGTCGCCGCCCTGAACGGCAGCCTGGTCCCGCCCGAGGGCGGCTTTCCCAGACCCGGACAGAAGGTCGAGAAGGACCAGTTGCTGGCCACGCTCAAGCCCACACTCGATCCCGAGCAACGCGCCGACAAGGAATCCGAGCTGGCATATCTCGAGCGGGACATCTATCTCATCCGCAAACAGATCGATCGCATAAAATCCCAGAAGGTCGTGCGCCAGGACAACAGCGTCCAGCTGGATATCCGCGAAGCGGAACTCAAGGGCTTTCTCGGCAGGAAACGGGCGCTGGAACGGATGTTTCACGCCGAGATCGAGATCAGGTCCCCCATTGCCGGGGTGGTCACCGAGGTCGGCATCACCGCAGGCGAAAACGTGAAGCAGGGCGACAGCCTGTTCCAGGTCATCGACCCGGAAAGCCTGTGGGTGGAGGTCATCAGCTACGACGACGGCGTCATCGGAACCCTCTCGAAAGCCGCGATACAGTCGCCCGGCAGCCGTCGGGCGCTGGAGTTCATCGGTCAGGGCAGTCAGCTCCGCGCCCTCGGCACACCGCTGTACTTCGATATCGAGAATCCGGCCGGGCTCAATGCCGGCGAGCTGGTGAATGTGGATATCTGGTACGGCGCGGAGATCGCCGGCATCCGGATCGGGGAAGAGGCGGTCTCCGTGGATCCCCGGGGCAGTCGGGTGGTCTGGGCGCACGTGGAGCCGGAACGATTCGCGCCCAGGTCGGTGGCCGAAATCAGCCCGGTCGCGCCGGGCACCGCCTTCATCGCCGGTGACTTCGATCCTTCCGTTCCACTGGTCGACACAGGCGCGGCCCTGCTCAATGCAGCGCCCTGAACCGGGGTGATCCCAGCGCATGCTTGAATCGCTGATAAAATTCTCCCTGCGGCAGCGGATCGTCGTCCTGAGCGCGGCCTGTCTGTTGATGGTGGCCGGCATCTTCAGCGCCAGGGAACTCCCCATCGACGTCCTGCCGGACCTGAACCGGCCCACGGTGACAGTGATGACGGAGGCCCCCGGCATGGCACCCG
The DNA here is from genome assembly GCF_003932505.1 of Thiohalobacter thiocyanaticus. GTDB lineage: Bacteria > Pseudomonadota > Gammaproteobacteria > Thiohalobacterales > Thiohalobacteraceae > Thiohalobacter > Thiohalobacter thiocyanaticus. Next base: position 2,960,929 of record NZ_QZMU01000001.1, on the reverse strand, counting down.
GCGAGGTGGAGCAGCAGATCAGCTTCCCCATCGAACGGGCCCTGGCCGGGCTGCCCGAGGTCACCCACATCCGTTCCGTCTCCGGCCCGGGCCTGTCCACCGTCTACGCCCGCTTTGACTGGAACGCGGACATCTACCGCAGCCGGCAGTTGGTCAGCGAGCGGCTGGACCGCATCGCGGACAGCCTGCCGGACCGGACCCGGCCCCAGCTCGGCCCGATCAGTTCCATCATGGGCGAGGTCATGCTGGTGGCCCTGCACAGCCCCGGCCGGGAACTGGACCGGATGCAGCTGAGGGAGATCGCCGACTGGGAGCTGCGCCCGCGGCTGCTGGCGATACCGGGCGTGTCCCAGGTCACCGTGATCGGCGGCCTGATCCGTCAGTACCAGGTGCGGCCCGACCTGCCCCGGCTGCAGGATGCCGGTATTCCCCTGACCCGGATCGAGCAGGTCATGGCCGATTTCAGCCGTAACGCGAGCGGCGGCTTTGTCACCGGACACGGCAGCGAGTTCAGCCTCCGGGGCCTGGGCCAGAAGCCGACCCTGACGGACCTGAGAAGCCTGCCGGTCGGAAGCCGAGACGGCAGGGTCCTGCAACTGACACAGGTGGCGGACGTCGATTACGGTGCCCGGATCAGGCGCGGCGACGCCGGCTTCAATGCCGATAACGCCATCATACTGTCGGTCCAGAAGCATCCGGGGACCGACACCCTGCAGCTGACGGACCGCATAGAGGCGGTACTCGGCGACGTCAACAGCAGCAATACCCAGGCCTTCAGGCTCGACGTGGTATTCCGCCAGGCGGATTTCATCAAGACCGCCAACGACAATCTGGCCGACGCCCTGCTGCATGCCAGCATCATCGTGATCCTGGTACTGTACCTGTTCCTGCTGGATGCGCGCGCCACCTTCATCAGCCTGATCGCCATCCCGGTGTCCATACTCAGCACGGCGCTGGTGTTCCGCTACCTGGGCCTGTCCATCAACACCATGACGCTGGGCGGACTGGCCATCGCCATCGGCGAACTGGTGGACGATGCGGTGGTGGGCGTGGAGAACGTGATCCGCCGGGTGCGCGAGGCCCGCAACCGCAACCATGAGGACTCCATCGCCCGTACCATCCTCAACGCCACTCTCGAGGTACGCACGGCGATCTACAACGCGACGGTCATCATCGTCATCGTCTTCATCCCCCTGTTCGCGCTCGGCGGCATCGAGGGCCGGCTGTTCAACTCGCTGGGGCTGGCCTACATCATCTCCATCCTGGCCAGTCTGCTGGTCTCCGTCACCATTACGCCGGTACTTTCGTACTACCTGATCGGCAGACAGAAGCATTACCGTCAGAGCGACAGCCCGCTGCTGGCCGTCCTGAAGCGCTGGGACCGGCGCCTGCTCGAACGCACCCTTCCGCATCCCGCGCCGGTCACCGCCGGCCTCGCGCTGTTCGCCGTCGCCGCCGTACTCAGTTTCAGCCAGCTGCCGGCCGCCTTCCTGCCGTCATTCAACGAGGGCTCGCTGACGGTCAACCTGATCTCCCGGCCCGGGACACCGCTGGAGACCAGCAACCGGATCGGCGTCATGGCCGAGCAGGAACTGCTGCAGATCCCCGAAGTGCGTCAGGTCGGACGCAGAACGGGCCGCGCCGAACTCGACGACCATGCCGAGGGGGTCCATTACAGCGAGATCGACGTCATCCTCCATCCGCAGGCGGAAGGCATCGAAGCGGTGGTCCGCAGAATCCGGGACCGGCTGGCCGCCTTCCCTGCGCATCTCAACATCGGCCAGCCCATCTCCCACCGCATCGACCACCTGCTCGCCACGGTGCGCGCCGACATGGCGGTCAAACTCTACGGGGCCGACCTGTCCACGCTGCACGCCCTGGCCACTGAACTGCTCGACCGGCTCAGGGCCATCCCCGGGCTGGAGGATGTGCAGCTGGAACAGGAGATCAGCGTGCCCGAGATCCATGTCCGGCCGCGGCCGGAGGCCATTCAGCAGTACGGGCTGGTCCCCGCCGAGCTCAACAGCACGGTCTCGACCCTGGTCAACGGCAAACAGGTATCCCAGGTGCTTGACCAGGGGCGCAGGTACGACCTGGTGCTCAGGCTCCCGGAGGCACAGCGCCAGCCGCAGGCCATCGGCCAGCTCCTGATCAACGGCCCCGACGGCCAGATCCCGCTGCATCATGTCGCCCAGGTCAGCACGGCCCTGGGGCCCAACCGGATCACGCACGAAAACGGCCAGCGGCGGGCGCTGATATTCGGCAGCATCGGCGACGCCGACCAGGACCGGGTGCTTCGGCAGGTGCGCGAGGCGGTGAGTGGGCTCGAGCTGCCGCCCGGCTACTACGCCGACCTCGAAGGCCGCTTCGTCTCGCAGGAATCCGGCCGGCAGCGTCTGCTGCTGCTGACCTGCATCTCCTTCCTGCTCATCCTGGCGGTGCTCTACAACCGCTACCGCTCCTTCGCCCTCAGCGCGATGGTGATGGTCAATATCCCCTTCTGTCTCACGGGCGGCATCATCGCCCTGTGGGTAAGCGGCAACTCGCTGTCCCTGGCCAGCCTGGTGGGCTTCATCACGCTGGCCGGCATCAGTACCCGCAACGGCATTCTCAAGATCAGCCATTACATCAATCTGCACTTCATCGAAGGCATGGCGTTCGGCCGCGAACTGGTCATCCGGGGCTCACTGGAACGCCTCGCCCCGGTGCTCATGACGGCACTGGTCTCCGCCCTCGCGCTGATACCGCTGCTCATCAGCGGTGATGCCCCGGGCAAGGAAATCCTGCATCCCGTCGCCGTGGTCATCTGCGGCGGGCTGATCAGCTCCACACTGCTGGATACGGTATTCACCCCGATACTCTTCTACCACTGGGGGGAGGCCCCCCTGAACCGGCTCATGCGCCGGCGGCAGGAAGAAGTCTATTAGGACCTGTTGACACTAATCCACACGAGGATATCCCCATGCTGCTCCGCCGCTTTCTGACCTCCCTGCTGTTGATCCTTGTCAGCGCCGTGCATGCGCATGACAACAGCTACTTCGACAACAACCCGTCCCCCCACGGCGGGCAGGTGCGCATGGCCGGGCCCTTTCACCTGGAACTGACCCTGGACCAGGATGCGCTCACCGTTTATGTCATGAATCACGCGAATAAGCCCGAAACGTCACAGGGCCTGGACGCCAGCGCCGTCATTCTCGACAGTCAGGGCAAGACCCGGCTGCAGCTCGTGCCCGGCGAGGGGAATGTTCTCGAAGGGGATCTGGGGGATGGATTCAGGCTGACGCAGGAAACACTGGTGATGCTGATGGTGAAAACACCCGACGGGAAGCAGCACCAGGCCCGCTTCACCCCGGGCAGCTACACCCCCTGCTGTGACGAGGACTAGATTTTCGTCATCCCGGCGCAGGCCGGGATCCAATGGCCGCGGTGGTATCTGGATCTCGGCATTCGCAGGTATGACGGACGCAATTCATGCATTGAGGGACTAGAAAGCGGTGGCGATACCCGCCGTGATCCGGTAGTCCGTATCGGTGTGCCCCCGGCCCGGATCACTGACCACCGGCACGCCGACCGAGACGTGCGCCGACCAGCCACCGCCCGCGGCATAGCGCAGGCCGGGGGAGAGCAGCAACTGGTAACCGCCGCTGTCCCGGTCGGTGGTGCCGTCCACCTTCTTTTTGTCGCTCCACTCGCCGTTCAGCTCCAGCACCAGATCCCATGCCCGATGGACATGTTCGGTGCTGCCGTGGTCGTGGACTTCGCCGCCGATACGATAGGCCAGACCGAGATTGTGCTGGAAACGGTCGCCGAGATCCGTGTTCTGCGTCCCCTCGGTGGCCAGCACATAGAGCACATTGGCATCCAGCGCCAGCGACCCCGTCCGGGTCCCGATGGACAGGCCCAGGAGCCAGTCCCAGGAACCGGAGCCCGGCTGATGTTCGGCCTCGAGCTTGTCGCCTGCATGCGTGGCATCCGTCTGGCCGGTCGGCATCTCCACCCCGAACAGCAGCGAGGCCAGGCCGTCCGTGCCGTTCATGACCCGGTACTTGCCTAGCGCAAGCGCATCGCCCAGGCCGCTGGAATCGCCCAGGTCCACGGCGGTATTGGTGACGACGCCGCTGCTGTCGTGTGCATGGGCGCCGCTGCGCACACTCTCCCGGTAGACGTGCGGCAAGCGCAGACTCAGGGTGAAGCGTTCGCTGACACCGTAGCTGATGCCCAGCGAACTGGTCAGAGTGCTGTCCACGCTGTGCGCATGGACATGATCCGCGGTCAGGTCCACGATCTCGGTATCGCTGAAGCGGTCGGTATTGATGTATTCGACATCCAGCCCCATGGCCAGCGTTCCGGCGGGCATGGTCTCTGCCGGAATCGTGGTGATCGGGCCTGCGCCCTGGGTTCCGAAGCGGATGGAAGGATGGTCCGCCACGGCGAGTGACGGGATCAGACATGCAGGGTACAGCACGTACCGGATACGTGAACGTAACATGGCACAATTCCTTTATTAGGATTGGTATACTGCCCCGCTTTTACAGCGGGCACCGGACCGGAGCGCCTTCCCTGGCCAGGCGCTGCCCGTACAATCTCCTTCCCCACTCCGGAATTGAGTCACTGTCCCCTTGTATCAACAACAATGAGTCAATCACCCTCCCTCACGCTGGTTTTCCTGTTCTGAAATCATCTCCACGATCCGGTAGAAACCCTTGTTCTTCGCTGCCTTCATGGCAGTAAAGCCCTTGTCGTTCTCCACCGTGTGGTCAGCCCCGTGATCGAGCAGGATCCGCACCGTATCGTCCCTGCCCTCGAAGGCGGCGTGGAGCATGGCCGTTTCGTTGTGCGCGTTGCGCTTGTTGACATCGGCCCCGTGCTCGATGAGCAGCATGACGAATTCATCAAAGCCGTTGAAGGAGGCCCACATGAGCGGGAACCAGCCGGCCCGTTTGTCCTCAAGGTTGGGATCGGCCCCCTTCTCGAGCAGCTTTCTGGCGATCTTGAGATGGTTGTTCTGGGCCGCCAGACTGAGCGGTGTGACCCCGTGCGGACTCCGGACATTGGGATCGACCCCCTCCTCCAACAGAGTCACGACCTCCATCAGCCGGCCGTTCCAGGCCGCCTTGAGCATCTTTTCATCATCCTCCGATATCCGGCTCTCCGGTCGGGCCGAACCCTCGGCGGCAGCCACATCCTGACCATTCGCCCCGTCAGATTTTGCCACATGTGTGGAACAGCCCGACGCATGGATCAATATCATCGAAAGCGCTGCTGCCAGCGCCAGACCTGATTTGCTCGATTCCGTGTTCATCACAGCCCCCTCGTCTCTCGACTATTTCTGTAATGCCAGATTGTTTTCATTCTGACCCAGCACCTTCACCCGGGCCCCGTCGACCAGCTCCTTCACGTGCTCATTGACCTTCTGCATAACGGCCTGGTCGCGCATCTTCTGCTTCCATTTCTCGCTCAACTGCTCATAGGTTGGGAACTCGACTTTTCTCGGCCCCTGTTCCACCTTCACCACATGCCAGCCGAACCGGGTCTGTACCGGCTCGCTGCTGTACTCGCCTTCGCTCAGTTCCTCCACCGCCCGCGACAGCCGCTTGTCCACGAACACATCGGGCCGGAACCAGCCGAGATCGCCTTCGTTCAGGGAGGCACCGGGATCGATGGAGTGCTCCTTAGCGAGCTCGGCGAAGTCCTCGCCCTCCTGTATTCTGGATATCATTTCCTTTGCCTGGTCCTCACTTTCCAGAAGTATCTGCCGTACGCGATACTCCTTGGCGTCATATTCCTCGAGGTATTTTTCGTACTGAGACTTCATCTCGCTCTCATCCACTTCGACGCCCCTGGCGTAATCCCGCAGATAGGCCTGGCTCAATACGGCCAGATCATTCAGTTCGCGCTGCGCGCGCACATCCTCGTCCTCATCCAGGCTCTTCCTGCGCGCCTGCTGCGACAGAACGATCCGGGTTATCATTTCGTCCTTCATTTTGTCGCGAAGGCCATCCTTCACGGGTTTGCCGCGTTCCTGTCTCGCCTGAATCATGAGCTCAATGGATTTCTCGCTCACCGGATCTCCATTAACGGTCATGATTACACCGCTGTTCTCTTCAGCCGTCACACCCGAATTCATCGACAGGGCCATCATGCATACTGCGGCAATTGAAATTCTGCTGTTCATCATCTTGTCCCCTATTCATTGATTCGGATTCGTGAATATTATGTTTGGTTATCCGTTACATCGATCTGCATCCGTCTTAAAAAAGGGCCGCCGGCCCCGCATGGGCAAGGCCGGCGGTCAATGGGGGGGATACAGGATTCATAGATGTGTTACCTACTCAGTTACCTGCATCCAGCTTTCAACAACATTTTCACTTAGTGCCAGGGCTCCTCGATCACGGCACCCTTACGCTCAATGGTGAAGGCGTGCGGGCGTGCCTGACCGGAGACACCCCGGTTCGGCCAGTGGAAACCCTGACGCGCGAGGCCGGCGAAGTTGACACCCACCTCACCCGTGAGTTCGTCACGGAAGGTCGTTATCAAGCGTCATGGCACCCGTGGTCGGGTTGAAGTCGGCCATCAGGATCTTGCGATCACCACCGGAACCGGTGCCCTGCAGACCCATGTGATCCAGAACCACGAAGTAGTTGGACCAGGCCACACGGCAGCCGGCCTTGAGGCCACCACCACTTTCACGGCACTCACTCGGAGTGGAACCCTTGCGGGTACCGGCGCCGATGCGGTCGATCAGGGTGTAGTGCGCACCACCGTGGGTGGCATAGTTCAGCGGGGTGTTGTGCACCACCTCACTCACCTTGATCGGGCAGTCAGCTGCACCGTTGTTGTGGATCAGACCTGCCACCTGGTCCTTGCAGCCCGCTCCGGGGCAGTTCGGATCCGGCAGACCCAGGGTACTGTTGCCGGGACGTGAAGGATCGGCATCAGGGAAGTCGCAGTGGATCGGACCTTCGCCCTTGGCGATCAGGGGCTCGATGTCCAGAACGATCTGGCGACGATTGTGTTGCCCTTCATAGTCACGGTTGTACTCGGGATCACCCGGGCTCTGGATGCCGGCCACCGGGAAGATGGCGTACTTGTCGTCATCCGAGATGGTGAACACCGACACACCCGAGCAGGGACCCACATCCCATACCGCGTTCCATTCGACCTGGCCCTCGTTCTCGACCTTGGACAGGATGTTCGGCGTATAGAAGATGGTACCGCCGCACATACTGGCCACGAAGGCGCCCTTGTTGCCCACTTGGTGAGGCATACCGAAGGGCATCAGTCCTTCCGGCTCCTCGTGGAAGTAGACGTCCTCGTTACGCGGGCCGTCCGGCACCTGAGTGACGTCGATCGGCCCTCTGGACAGGTCGTTGGCATCCCACAGCCGCACCGTGGTACCGAACATGCGGATGCTGGTGTCGTTGGCATCCAGGGGCGCGTTCAGGAAGGTGCTGTTGAACAGGTTCTGGATCGGATCCCCACCACCGATGCTGACCGGCATAGCATAGTCCGAGGTGGCGATATACTCACCAGTCGGATCTATCCACATGCCGTGCGGGTAGGCCTCCAGACCGCTGTCGGTATTGCCGGTGACCGGATTCGGCGTATAGCGCTCGGGACCGCCGATGACCGCGGCGGCATGCTCCTTCATGTACTGCTTGGGATCCGGATTGAGCAACGGGATGTACGGCAGCCCACCTGTGCAAGTCGACTTGCGCAGCGGGTGGAACTCCACCAGATTACCCGGTCCGGCATAGCCGGTGCCACCCATGTAGGTGGCGACCATGTTGATCTCGCCCGTCTTGGGGTTGGGCTTCGGCATGGTGAAGATATCGTCCGTCAGCGAGGACCTCAGCAGCTCGGTACCGCAAAGTGCCATCTCCGCCGTCCCGATTGCGCGCGGGTCGGTGATGTCATAGCGGAACATGTTGCCGCTGATCAGACCGCCGGTGAACAGATACTTCTTGCCGGTGTTCGGATCAATATACTGGGTATAGGTGTTGCCGTGGTGAGGCTCGTTGTGGGTATCGGACGTGTGTCCGAGTGCCGTACCCGGGATGTTGGTCCCGATGTGAGAAGGCAGGCCTCCGGTCCAGATCACCTGACCATAGGTCCGCGACATGGGTTCGACGTCGATCACCGCAACGAAGTCGCCGTGATGCACACCGTCGTCCATGGCGTGGTCACCGGTCCAGACGACGATGACCGATCCGTCCTCGATCACCTCGCCAGTAACCTTGTGCACGGCCTCCGGTGCGCGCTGGCCACTGTCGCCGGTGCCCAGGAGCCCGTTCAGCGTGGTTTCCACAGTACCACCCACGTTCGTGCCCAGGATTCCGGTACTGACCGTCTGGCCACCGACCTCCTCCGTCGTACCTATCGTCTCCTGAGTATTCTCGACAGTATCAAACAGATTTCCGCCTCCTAGGCTCAATGCTGCGGCACCACCTGCATAACCCAATGCAACGGTGACGCCCAGAGCCACAGCGGAGCTTTTAAGAGCAGCTGTGAACTGCTTCTTTTCTGGCTCTTTCATGGTCTTCCCTCCGATCATTTATTAAGTGGTCATACCTAATGAATCGTCGGGCGCGGTTATGTCTCTGCTGGCTCCGCTTGCGCCGGTGCGACGTTACGGCTTCCCCCCCGTATTGCTGACGCTGTGCATCAGCCGCCGCACTCTGACCTGCCCTGCGATTCCGGTTGTCCGTGACTTTTTCCACGGACGCCCCAATCATGATCCCTGTGCCACAGGCGGACCTATCCGCCGCTGACTTGGAATCAGGTAGTCTGTCTGGACGTGACGACGTAGGATGCCTGCCGACCCGGGAACGGGGCATGGACATGACGAAAGAATGGCGTCCGCCCTGGACCCGCTGCTATGCACACAACGGCTCCCGGCCCCTGCCGCAGAGGCCAGAGCGATATTGACCAACCCTTTGTATTTGAATCGATTTTATTGAAACACCGGCAACCGCGCCCCGGCAGACGGACAAAATTGATTCGCAGCCCCCGGTCCGGCTAAAATAGCGGTTTCTCCGGGCGGTTAGCTCAGCGGGAGAGCACTGCCTTCACACGGCAGGGGTCACTGGTTCAATCCCAGTACCGCCCACCATAAAATCAAGGGCTTAGCCGTGACCGGCTGGGTCCTTTTCCATTTCTGCGCCGGCTTGCTGCGCATCCCCCTCCACCCTGCCTGTCGCAGATGCGCCGATGCGGATCTTTTCCCACTCCAACCCGATCCGTGCGTTGCACTTCCGGGCGATTCCATGCTGAACTTGGCCGTACCTCCACCCCGGTTGAGTCTGAAGGGACTGACATGGAAGCGGAAGTCAGGGAAATCCGTGATCACCTTGCCCAGTACCCTCCCTTCGACAATCTGAGCGAGGAGCTGCTCGACGAGGTCGCCGCGGCGGTCGAGATTGCCTACTTCAAGGCCGGCACGGCCATACTGGAACGGGACGAGCCGACCCATACACTGTCCTATATCCGCAGCGGGGCGGTGGAGGTGTATCTGCACAACGGCCAGCTCTACAACCGGCTCGACGAGGGCGATATCTTCGGCCAGTTCGACCTGCTGCGAAACCAGCGCGTACGGTTCCCGGTCAAGGCGATCGAGGACACGCTGCTGTACCTGATCCCTGAAACCGTCTTCCAGCACCTGTGTTCCGAGGACAACAACTTCGCCGACTTCGTTGAGCTGTCCGGTTCGCGTCTCAAGAGCACTGTCGAACAGAGCCTGCGCGACAACGACATGTGAGTGTCACGCGGATACGCCGTCTCATTACCCGCATGCCGGTCATGATCGAGGAATCCGCCACTGTGCAGGAGGCCGCGCGGCTCATGACGGATAATGATGTTTCCTCGGTATTGCTCCTGGCACCGGCGGGAGACGAGGATTCCGACCGTGTGTACACCGATACCGAGGGTAACCAGTGGCGCCTGGCCGGGATGGTGACGGACAAGGATCTGCGCGAACGCATCCTGGCACAGGGCGCATCGGCCCAGACCCCGATTCGCGACATCACTCACGGCCGATTGATCACGATCCAGTCCGACGAGTCGGTCAACGAGGCCATGCTGGTGATGCTGCGCAACAACATCCAGCGCCTGCCTGTGCTGCACACCCCGCCGTCCGGTCGGCGTGGTGCATCTGTCGGACATCGTGCGCTACGAGACCAACAACAGCGCCTATCTGGTCAGCAACATCTTCAACCGGACCTCGGTCAATGCCCTGGCACGCCTCACCCCCGAAATCCGTGCCGCCTTCGTCAGGCTGGTGGAGGAAGGCGCATCCTCGCAGATGATCGGCATTGCCATGTCCAGCGTCGGCCGCAGCCTGATGCGCCGTCTCGTCGAACTGGCCGAAGCGGAAATCGGGCCGGCACCGATCCCCTACTGCTTCATGGTTCACGGCTCACTGGCGCGCAATGACCAGTCCATCACCACCGATCAGGACAACGCCATGGTGCTGCATGACTCCTTCGACCCGAGGAAACATGACGCCTATTTCAAGGAACTCGCGCAACGGGTGAGCGACGGACTTGACGCCTGCGGTTACCCCTATTGCAGGGGCGGCATCATGGCGACCAACGAGCAGTGGCGGCAGCCGCTGTCGCAGTGGAAACGCTACTTCGAGGCCTGGATCGCCAGACCCGACCCACAGCGCCTGCTGCACAGCTCGATATTCTTCGATCTGGATGCCGTTCATGGCGAGGAGCATTTCGTCGAGGAATTGCAGGACCTTGTCGCCACACGTGCCCAGGCAAGTCCCCTGTTCCTCGCCGCACTGGCGCGCAACGCGCTCAGCCGCACGCCGCCGCTCGGCCTGTTCCGCACCTTCGTGCTGGAGCAGGACGGCAAGCACAACAATTCGATCAACATCAAGCGTCGCGGGGTGGCACCCATGAACGACGTGATCCGGGTGCATGCCCTGGGCGTGGGCTCACGCAGCCAGAACTGCTTCGAGCGGCTGAACGACATCGAGCAGGCCGGCGCCCTGCCCGCCGGCCAGACCGAGAAACTGCGCTACGCGCTGGAGTTCCTGTCCAGCGTGCGCCTGCGCCACCAGGCCCACGAGATCAAGAACGACCAGCCCCCCGACAACTCCATCGAGCCGGAACACGTCTCGGATGCCGACCGGCACAATCTCAAGGAGGCCTTTCAGGTTCTGAGCAACGCGCAGAAATTCCTGCGTTTCCGTTATCCCAGCCCGGGGCGCTGACCTCCATGCCTGGAGGTTCGCAACACCAGGGCGCCTCCCCCAGCTGGGGCGAATATTTCGCCCTGCAGGCGCAGGCGTGCAGGGCGCCGGCGCTCAGGCGCTTCTACGCGGCGGGCCTGCCGGCGGAGGACACGCCGGTGGCCGATGTCTCCCTGCTCGCCCTGGATTTCGAAACCACCGGTCTGGATCCTGCCAGGCACGGCATCGTCAGCATCGGCATGGTGCCGTTCGATCTGCGCAGGATTCGTCCGGCCGCCGGACGTTACTGGGTCATCAGGCCGCAGCAGCCATTGCGGGAGGAATCCATCGCCTTCCACCGGATCACCCACTCCGAGGTCGAGCATGCACCTCCATTCGATGCCGTGCTCGACGACGTCCTGGCCGGCCTCGCCGGTCATCTCGTTGTGGTACATTACCGCAACATCGAACGCCCCTTCCTCGATGCCGCGGTTATGGCCGCGCGGAGTGAGCACTGCCTGTTTCCGGTCATTGACACCATGGCGCTCGAAGCCCGCCAGGAACGTCTGGACCACTGGCGACGCCTCAAACGCTTCCTGGGTATACGGCCGGCCTCCATCCGGTTGGCTGACAGCCGCGCCCGCTACGGCCTGCCCGCCTACTCCTCCCATCATGCCAAGGTGGACGCCATGGCCACGGCCGAGCTGTTTCCAGCCCAGATCGCCCGCCACTATTCACCCGACACGCCTGTTCGCGAACTCTGGGTTTAATCTTCGCACAGCCTGCAGACAATAAAACAGGCGGCCGCAGCCGCCTGTTTCAATCAGGGCAGGACCCGGTTACGACTTTGCGGGCCTTGGCTCGCTGAGCAGGCCCATGATGATGGCAAAGCAGCCGACCAGCAGTACCAGGGTGAAGGGCAGCCCGGCGGAGACCGCGGCAGCCTGCAGCGCCTCCAGTCCGCCACCGAGCAGCAGGGCGATAGCGATGGCGCCCTCGATCACGCCCCAGAACACGCGCTGCGGCTTGGGCGCATCGATCTTGCCACCCGCTGTAATGGTGTCGATCACCAGCGACCCGGAGTCGGATGAAGTCACGAAGAACACGATCACCAGCACAATACCGATAAAGGAGGTGATGTCAGCCAACGGCAGTTCGCCCAGCATCATGAACAGTTGCAGCTGCAGCTCCGCATTTACCGCGCCCTCGAAACCGTCCTGGAGCTGTTTGATCGCGGTGCTGCCGAAGGCCGTCATCCAGAATACCGACACGATCGAGGGGATCAGCAGCACGGACACCAGAAACTCGCGCACGCTGCGACCCCGGCTCACGCGGGCGATGAACATGCCCACGAACGGCGACCAGCTGATCCACCAGGCCCAGTAGAAGGTCGTCCAGCCCTGGCTGAAGTTGGCATCCTCCCGACCGAAGGGGTTGGCCAGGAATGGCAGTTCCATCAGGTAACTGCCCAGATTGGCGATGAAGCCGGTGGCAATCAACAGGGTCGGGCCGACGAACACCACGAACATCAGCAGCAGAAAGGCCAGGACCATGTTGATCTCGGACAGTCGCTTCACGCCCTTGTCCACGCCGGCCACGATGGAGATGACCGCGATGGCGGTGATGCCCGTGATCAGCAGCACCAGCATGGTATCACCGCTGCCCAGGCCGAACAGATGATCCAGGCCGGAAGCGGCCTGCTTGGCGCCGATACCGAGCGAGGTGGCCAGACCGAACAGGGTGGCGAACACCGCCAGGATATCGATGAGGTGCCCCGGCCAGCCCCAGATCCGCTCGCCCAGCAGCGGATAGAAGATCGAACGCACGGTGAGCGGCAGTCCCTTGTTATAGGCGAATATCGACAGCGACAGCGCCACGATGGCGTAGATCGCCCAGGGATGCAGGCCCCAGTGGAAAATGGTCGCGGCCATGGCCAGTCGGGTGGAGCCTGCCGGGTCATCGGCCGCCGCGCCCAGAGGGGCCCAGTCGGTCCGCACGCCGTCATCACCGATGCTGGTCCCGCCGAACGCGGTGCCGTAGTGACTCAGCGGCTCGGACACACCATAGAACATCAGGCCGATACCCATGCCCGCGGCGAACAGCATGGCGAACCAGGAAGGCCGTGAGAAATCGGGTGTCGCGTTCGCCCCACCGATGCGGACCCGGCCCAGCGGCGAGAGGATCAGGCCCAGGCAGAGCAGCACGAAGATGTTGCCCGCCAGCAGGAAGAACCAGGTCATGTGGCTGTTGATCCAGTTCTTTACCCCGTCGAAAATCGCGCTCGACTGCTCGGGCAGGGCCGGCGTGAGTACGACAAAGGCGAGGATCACCAGAGAGGACACGGCGAACACCGCGCCGTGGATGTCGATATTCACCCCGAGCGGGCTGGCCTGATAGTTGTCCTGGCCGATCTGGTAATCGGTATCGATCAGATTGGCCGCACCCTCCGGGGCGGGCACGCCAACGGATTCAGTCGGATTCTCCGGTGATTGTTCGGGTGTATTCGCCACGGGACTCTCCTGATTATCGGGTTGTTATTCCGCCGCATCCGGACGCACGAGAAACACGGATGCCCCGGTATGGGCCGCGATCTTACTGCCGTTGGCCGGCATGATGGCATCGAGATGCTTGGGAAGATGCGTGGCCATGACCACAAGGTCCGCATCGGCATCCTCGATCGCCTGCACCAGGATATCGTCCAGATCGGTCACCGGGTCGTGGCTGTTGTATACCCGGGCAGTGGGTTCATGCCCGTTGTCGGGGGCATGCTCGTGGGCGAAGGCCCTGAGCTTTTGCTCATATTCCTCGGGGGTGCGCGCCACGGCGCTGGGCTGGGAGGTGGTCACGCCGACATAGCAGAGCGCCGCCTCGTAATGTCGCGCCAGATCGGCCGCGACGGTCAGTGATTTCTCCAACGCATTCAGATGCGCAAGATCCACCGGCACCATGATCCTGTTGAACATGAACGGGGCTCCTCTAGTGGTCCTTCAAGGTGATATCACAAAAGCATCCGGCCGGGCGGCGGCCCTTTGAAACCTGCCGAAATCGGTTCGTTCCAGCGACTGTTAACTGTTATGAAAGACAGTGTAGCAGGGGGACAGGAAACTTGAATACCCTGCCATCCCGGTCAACTGCCCATGCATGGCCAGGGGCGGCATCCGTCTCCACCGCCATGAAACCGCGCCGGGGCAGAAGGGTACGGCGATCATTGATTCAGTCCGTGTCACCCGGGGTTCGTGCCGCCGGATCCTGACGGTAGTAACGGCAGAATTGGCTGTATACCTCCGGATAATCCTCCCGCAGCACCCTCGGCGTCTCGAAGAAATATTCGCTGGTAACGGCAAAGAACTCTGCCGGATCCTGCGCGGCATAGGGATCGATGCGGGTCTCACGTCCCTGCTCAACCCGCTCGATCAGCTGTTCAAAGGCCGTGCTGAAGGCACTCGACCAGGCCTGCACATCCATGTCCCTGTGCAGCCGCGGCAGACCGTTGGCACTGCCGGTCTGCATATCCAGTTTATGGGCGAATTCATGGATGATCACGTTGGTGCCGGGACCGTGGGGCGCTGCGCCGGGGGCAGCGTCCGCCCAGGACACAATCACCGGACCGGCCTCCCAGGACTCACCCGTCAGCTCGTGTCGGCTGCTGTGCACCACACCGGCCTCATCAGTCTCCTCGCGCGGTGCGACGAAGGTGTCGGGATACAGGATGATGGTAGACCAGTCCCGGTACAGATCCAGATCAAGGTTGAGGATCAGCAGGCACGCCTGGGCCGCAATGCAGAGCGCCATCGTGTCACTGACTTCGAGTTCATTGGCACCATAGAAATCCTTCTGATGCAGGAACAGGGTAGCCAGCTCCCGCAGCCGCGCCCGCTCGTCCCGATTCAGCCCCCGCAGTGCAGGTAATTCCGCCATGGTCTGCTGCCAGAGCGGCTCTGCTATCGCGTGCCGCAGCAGCACACGGCGGCGGCGCCAGTTTTTCCATCTGCTCAACACACTCAGGGACCGTTCATCTCCAGGCTATGCGCATGTGTTTCAGCCCTTGTTCCGATACGAAACGAGAACGGCACAATGCGGTTCAATTGTGTCCATTTCATTATTGAATATCAAATGGATAAACAGGCGGCACGGACCTTGCCTGAGGCCCGGGCAGGCATTGCATCCACACATACTAATGAGAACGTAAGTTAGACGACACTCAGGGCTTCAAGCCGCGTCTGCATCAAGGCGCGGTGCGCCGGGAATGGCCCGGCCCTTGCCAAGCGCCGCAACGCCGAGGCGGACGCGGCTTGAAGCCCCTGACAATCTGATTTTGCAAAGGACAGGCCGTTGTGTGCTCACGTAGGCCTGTGTTATCGAAGCTTGCTGTAGGAGTGCTACAGCGGCGCTTCGCTGCCTTGCCCTACGTGAGCACACAACGGCTGAGTGTCGTCTAACTTACGTTCTCATTAGTAACAACAAGGGCCGGCGCCCGAGCCGCCGGCAGGGGAGGAAACATGGGCTGGAACAATCTGCTGTTCTACCGCTGGATCGCATTCAATCTGGTCGGGGCCGCGCTGCTGCTGGTGTTCAGCGCCCAGGGGCTGGTGGCGCCGGTGTTTCAATCCGACAGTTCGCGTCTCACCTATGTGATCGCAGCCCTGTTCATCTACGGCATGGTGCTGTGCGGCTACCGGGTCCTGAAGACCAGCCGCGAGATCAACGCCGTCAAGGAAGGCGGCAGGGGCAAGCTGCGCGATTTCATCGAACTCAGCGCGCACAGCGACCGGGAAAGCGTGAAGGAGGCCTTCGAGATCAAGCTGCTCGCCCGCATCGCCTTCGTCAAGTATATCGCCACCAGCCTGGTGACCCTGGGCCTGCTGGGCACGGTGATCGGTTTCATCCTGGTGCTCACCCAGGTGCCGGCCAACGCCGTCGGCGACAGCTCCCAGGTGGGCAAGCTGGTGGCGGTGCTCACCAACGGCATGGGCGTGGCGCTGTACACCACCCTGGTCGGCGCGGTGACCAATCTGTGGCTGAACGCCAACTACACCATGCTGCGCACCGGCGTGATCAATCTGATCGCCGCCATCCTGGAATCGGCCGAGCCGGAAGCGGCCGCATGAGCAAGCATTTCTCCTTCGCCGCCGAGGCCGAGGACGACTCCGATGTGGTGTTTCGCGATGTCATCACCCTGGCCCTGCTGGGTTTCATTGCCCTGGTGATCATCCTCCTGCCGCACATCAATCCGCCGGAAAAGAAACGCACCGAGCAGGAGGTAGCCGCTCCCGGCAGCGTCATGATCGAGGCCCGCTGGGACGATGATATCGATGCCGACGTCGATCTCTGGGTGCAGGGCCCGCAGGACCGTCCCGTCGGCTACTCGAACCTGGCCGGTGAAGTCTTCAATCTGCTGCGCGACGATATCGGCTTTCGCAACGACGCCTCGCAGCTGAATTACGAAAACGCCTACTCGCGCGGCATCGTGGAGGGCGAATACACGGTCAACCTGCACATGTACTTCAACCGCGCCGATACCTGGCCGGTTCCGGTCACGGTTCTGGTCTCGACAGTGAAGCCATCCGGCACCACCCGCGTCACACGCCAGATCCTGGTCAGCGACGTGGAGCTGCGCCGGCTGGGTGAAGAGCTGACGGTGTTCAACTTCCGGCTGGATGCGGACGGCGAGCTGGTCGAGGGCAGCGTCGACTCCGCTACGCGCAAACTGGTCACCTCCGCCACCGGCGGATACAACTTCGACGCCTACAAATGATTCACTCACATCTGCTCGCCCTGCTCGTCGCCTACCTGCTGCTGTGTCTGGGATATGCCCTGTTCTCGCTCAAGACCACGCGCAGCCCCCTGTTCCGGGGTGTCAGCCTGATCTATCTGGGCGTCTCGGTCGGACTGGCGCTGTATCTCTACAACCAGCTGCTGTCGCAGCCCAGGCCGATAAGCCAGGAGTTCTTCAACAGCGCCGAGGAGGCGGTGGTACTGGCCACCCACCCGCGCAGCGGCGAGGCCATCTATCTCTGGCTGCAGTTGCCGGGCAATCCGCAGCCGGCCTACTACGTCATGCCCTGGTCCGGCCAGGCCGCCGAGGAACTGGAGATTTCACAGCGCGAGGCGCGCGAGCGCGGCGGCAGGGTGGTGATGAACGGCCCCTTCAACCAGGACCGCCGCCACGGCCTCAAGGCCGAGGAGGAAGAACGCATCTTCTTCCCGGCCGTGCCGCCGCGCCCGCCGCTGAAGGAAGGGGAAGTCAGCGGCGCGCCCACTGCACAGCGCTTCGAGCGGCCGGAGTGAACGGCCGCGGACGGTCCGGCTGCGGTCAGCGCCGTCCGTACGCACTATCAGTTCAAACCACACTGGAGGAAAAACAATGAAGGACAAGATCCTGTATACCCCGGGCGAGGCCATGGAGCTGATGAAAACGGACCAGGTCATGCTGATCGATATCCGGGACAGCGATGATTATGCCGAGAGCCACATCCAGGGTGCGGTCAATCTACCGGACATTTTCTATTATCTGGCCGAGACCACGCCGGAGGGACTGGAGAAGATGCACGAGCACTTCCGCCAACAGCTCTCCCGGATCGGACTGACCCCGGACACCACCGCCATCGTCTACGAGGATGCCTACGACAGCCGCTACGGCGGATCCTGCCGCGGCTACTGGCTGCTGCGTTACCTGGGCCATGCCCGGACCGGTATTCTGGACGGCGGTTTCAGTGCCTGGCTGGAGGAAGGCCTGCCGGCGGATGCCGTGGAGGCGCAGACAGATCCGAGCGAGTTCATGGTACGGCCGCAGCCGGAAATGCTGGCGACTCGCGATGAGGTCCTGCAGAGCCTGGAAGACTCTGAGGTCAAGCTGCTGGACATCCGTGACCGGGTCGAGTGGATCGCAAAGAGCTCCTCGCCCTATGGCGTGGATTTCGCCCCCCGCAAGGGCCGCCTGCCGGGTGCCCGCTGGATGGAGTGGTATCAGTTCCTCGAGCGTGACGGCCAGATCCCGTATTTCAAATCCCCCGACAGGATCCGCGCCCTGTGCGCCGAGTACGGACTCTACCCCGAGGACAACATCATCATCTACTGCTTCAAGGGTGCGCGTGCTTCCAATACCTATGTTGCCCTGAAGGAAGCCGGCTTCCGGAAGGTGCGTAACTACTTCGGTTCCTGGAACGAATGGTCACGTGACCCTGGACTGCCCGCCAACGAAGAGGTGTTCAGCTGACCCGCCGGGTACCCTTCCACAACGTCGACGAAGCGGTGGCCCGTGCGGCCGCCGTTGAACGACGGCTCGCCCCGCACCGGGCCGGATGCGCCACAGTCTGAACACCCATCGCGCCGATTCCGCCGGCCATCCCGGACCGCTTCCTTCAGCCTGCTCCCGCGCCCGCCGCAGTCCCTGGCGGAACCGAATGCCCCGGCACATGCTGCGTGTAAGGTTTAATCCTACGTCGCCGCTATATTTTCTACGGCCGGGAGCTGCTATTTTCATAACTATAACCCGCATCTGAATCCCACTTAATGCCTTGAGAATCCAGATTGAATGACTGTCAGAAACACCATCATGGGATTGCGGAGCCGGTTATTGCTGCTGACACTCCTGGCCGTGCTGCCGGCCTTTGTTCTGATCGGCTACAGCGTGCACGTGCAGCGCCATGAAGTGGAAGCCAGGGTCGAGAAACAGGCGCTGCGCATCGTTCAGGCGGCGATACAGGAAGAACGCCAGTTGATCGGCACGACCCGACAGTTGCTGAAGAGCATGGCGCAGCTGCCGGCCGTGCATCCGGACAGCGATCGCAGGCGGGTATGCGGCGAAATCCTGGCCATGCTGAACCGGCCAAACCCGTCCTATTTCAATCTTGGCGCAGCCACGCCGGATGGCAACATATTCTGCAGCGCCCTTCCCTTCGACGAAGCGGTGAACATTTCCGATCGCGGCTATTTCCAGCTCGCCATACACAACCGCGGGCTGGGTATCGGCGAATACCAGATCGGGCGTATCACCGGTGACCCGGCCATCAATCTCGGTTATCCGGTGCTGGACAACAACGGCGAAATCGCCGCAGTGGTGTTCGCTGCCCTGGGCCTGTCCTGGCTGGAGGATCTCATGTCCAGCCCGGACCTGTCGCCGGGATCAAGCCTGATGGTCATGGACAGCGGGGGTACGATACTGGCACGTTCCGCGGATTCTCCCTTCAATGCGGGCGACTCGATCAGCGAGCAGCCTTTGTTCGAGGCCATCCGGCAGCATACGGGCGGAACAGCGGTCACCCTGAAGGATGCACACGGGAAACCGACGCTGTATGCCTTCGAACCGCTGCACGGCGACGCCAACGGACGCATCTACGTCAGCCTGGGCATCCCCGCGCAGGTGGCCTTCGCCGAGGTCAATCGCTATCTCTATCGCACGGGATCCCTGCTGGTGCTCGTTTCCCTGCTGGTGTTCGCCGCCGCCTGGTTCGGAAGCGACATCCTGGTATTGCGACGGATCAACGCCCTCAAATACACGGCACGGGAGCTGGCCGGGGGCAACCTTTCCGGCCGGACCGGCCTGACGCGCGGCAGCGACGAACTGGGTCAGCTGGCCGGCGCCGTCGATGACATGGCCGACGCGCTGCAGCGCAGCAATCGCGCCCTGCGCACCCTGAGCGCATGCAATCACGCGGTTGTACGCGCCACCAGCGAAGTGGAACTGCTGCGCGGGGTTTGCGACAACATCGTCGCCTTCGGCGGCCATCACGCCGCCTGGGTCGCCCTCAGGAATGAGACCGAACCCGAGCGTCTGCAGCTGCAGTCACTCGCGCTGCACGGAACCGACTCGCCTGCGGGCAGCGAGCCCCTGGGACTGCTGGATATGCAGGGAGACAACCATCCACTGCGGGATGTCCTCGAACTGGGCGAGACCTTCGTCTGCCGGGATACATGTTCGGATCCGGCAATGGCGCCATGGGCCGAGGCGGCCCGACAGCAGGCGATTCGTGCCGTGGTCCTGCTGCCGTTACAGCTGAACCACCGCCTTATCGGCGTTCTGGGTATCTATGCCACCGACACGGACGCCTTCGACAACCACGAAATCGCCCTGCTCGGCGAAGCGGCGGAGGACCTGGTGTACGGCATTCGCGCCCTGCGCATATCGGCATCACATGAACGGGCGCACGCCACCATCGCCCACATGGCCTATTATGACCACCTGACTGAGCTGCCCAATCATGTCAGCTTCGATGAAAGCCTGCATGAACGGCTGCAGGCTGCCGCGCCCACCGCCCTGCTGCTGATCGAAGTCGAGCGCTTCCACCCCATCAACGAAGCGCTCGGTTTTCATCACGGAGACAGCCTGCTGCGGGATATCGGCGCCCGCCTCGGCCAGTGCCTGCCCGACGCCGCTACGCTGGCACGCATGCGCGGCAAGGAATTCGGGATACTGCTGCCGGACAACCGGCCCGAGGCTGCACTGGCATGCGCCCGGGATATCATCGCCACGCTGGAAGCCCCCTTTACCGTCGAGGGGCTGATCCTGTATGTGACCGTCACCATCGGCATCAGCCTGGTCCCCGACCATGGCGAGGAGGCCCCGGCACTGATCCGGCGGGCAGGCTCAGCGGTCCGCCAGGCACGCCGCGCCGGCGAGCATTATGCTCTGTATGTCCCGGAAGACGAGACCCGGGCCCAGCGGCGCCTGTCGCTGGCCGGACAGCTGCGCGACGCCATCGACAAGGATGAACTGGTGCTCCATTACCAGCCCAAGATCGATCTGCGCTCGCAGAGCCTGTGGGGCGTGGAGGCCCTGGTGCGCTGGAACCATCCCCGCGATGGCATGATTCCGCCTGGTGAATTCATTTCGCTGGCCGAGGACACCGGCCTGATCAAGCCCCTGACGGACTGGGTATTGAACGCGGCCATGTGTCAGTCCGCCCGCTGGCGCATCCGGAACCGTCCGGTGCCGATCTCGGTCAACCTCTCCGCCAACAACCTGCATGACGGTAAATTACTGGATAAGATCGAACAGATGCTGCACACCTGCGATACCGATGTCGGTCTGATAAAACTGGAACTGACCGAGAGCGCCCTGATGCTGAGCCCTGATAAATCGCTGGACACCCTCAGGCAGCTGCATGCAAAAGGCTTCTCGCTGCTGATCGATGATTTCGGTACCGGCTATTCATCCCTGAGCTATCTGCAGCGGATGCCCGTCAGCGCACTCAAGATCGACAAGAGCTTCGTCCAGGCGATGCTGGACGGCCCCGAGTCCCTGACCATCGTCAGATCCACCATTGCGCTGGCCCATGACCTGGGCCTGAAGGTGGTGGCCGAGGGGGTGGAGACACAGGCAATACTGCAGCAGCTGGACGCGCTGGACTGCGACGTGGCCCAGGGCTATTTCTTCAGCCGACCGCTGCCTACCGACCAATTCGATGCCTGGCTGGAAAACAGCCCCTATCACTATTACAGCCCCGAACCCGGGAACGTCTGAGTAATTTCACCCGCGGCCGCCGTAGCGCTCCTTCCAGCCCGACCGCTCGGTAGCCCCGCCGCCAATCGGAAGCAGTGGTGATAATGGTTTGCATACCAGTCCAGTCTGAGGACAGCTGCGCGCCCGGCGGCCGATCTGTGTGCTAGGATATCCCTGCCACTCAGCAAGCAAAGGGAGTCCTGGCTTGCCGCATCGTCTCGTCCTGCTGTTGTCTCTGTTTCTGCTCGCACCGGCTGTGTCCGCTGACGCTGAGATCGAGCGTATCCGGCTTGGCGATGGCATCGACATGGATCTGCGCCGATTCAGCGCCGAGGGCGACACCCTGCTGCTGGGCTTTCCCTGCGATCTGGGCATGGGCCGCGCCGAGGCGCAGGCCGGCGAGGTGCTCTCGCAACGCGGCATCGAGGTCTGGATGGCCGACCTGCTGGGCGCGCACTTCCTGCCCATCGCCCCCAGCAGCATGCGCAGCCTGGAAGGCCGCGAGGTGGCCCGTCTGATCCGGCACGCTGTGGAAACCACCGACAAACGCATCATCCTGATCGCCAGCGGCTATGGTGCCGTGCCCGCCTTGCGCGGGGCGCGCATCTGGCAGGCTGAACACCCGGACAGCCGCCGCCTCGACGGGGCCATCCTGTTCTATCCCATGCTGAGCGCACACAATCCCGAACCCGGCCAGCCACTGGAATACCTCGAGGTGGTGCATCACACCCGTCTGCCGATGGTGATCATGCAGCCGACCAACACCCCCACCCGCTTCTGGGTCGACAAGCTGAAGCAGACACTGGAGAACGGCGGCAGCCGGGTGCAGGTGGAACTGCTGCCCGGGGTGCGCGGTCATTTCTACGACCGTGAGGATGCCACCGAGGCGGAACGCGCCATGGCCGGGCGCCTGCCCGAGCTGGTGGAACAGGCACTCAAGCAACTCACGCAGATGGAGGCCTCATGATCCGGCGATTACTTGTTTTGGTGTGTCTGCTGGCGGCCGCGCCACTGCAGGCCGGCGAGTTGATGGAATACCGGGGCCAGGCACTGCCCGGCTTCACGCTCCAGGACCTGCAGGGGGATACCCACAGCCTGAAGGCGTATCGCGGCAAGGTGGTGATGGTGAATTTCTGGGCCACTTACTGCCCACCCTGCATCGAGGAGATGCCGTCGATGCAGCGACTCAGGGACAAGCTCGGTGACCGGAACTTTGCCATCCTGGCCGTGAACATGGCGGAGCCGCGAACCGAGGTCGAGGCCTTTCTGCGCAAGCACGGAATCCAGGTCGATTTCCCGGTGCTGCTCGATCCCGAAGGGGAGGTTGTCTCGCAGTGGATGATCACCGCCGTGCCGACCACCTTCATTCTGGATCCGCAGGGCGAGATCCGCTATGGGCTGTTCGGCGGCATCGAGTGGGACAAGCCGGAGATCGTCGACACCCTCACCGCGCTGATGCGGTGATTTCCCTCCCGACAGGCGACAGGGAATAGCCAACCGCGCTGATTCGTCTAGACTGTGACAAAAAATACTGCGGGAACCCCATCCGCATACCCCGCACTCACCAACAAATCTCATAAAACCACCAGCAAAACAAGGAGTTGAACAATGCGCATGACTCGAACCACCTCCGCTTTCGTGCTCGCTGCCGGTCTGACCCTGGGCAGCGCCCTGCCCCTGACCGCCGCCGCCGGCTCGGTCGACCAGGCCCTGGACCAGGCCGCCGCCGCCATTGCCAAGGCCAAGTCCAATGACTGGATCTGGCGTGATACGGAAAAATTCCTCAACGAGGCCCAGGAAGCCGCCAAGAAGGGCAACAAGGACGAAGCCATGAAGCTGGCCACCAAGGCCCGCGAGCAGGCCGAACTGGCGGTCAAGCAGTACCAGATCGAGCAGGAGACGGATCGCAGCCTCTGATCCCGCACCGCGATCAGACAGCACCAGCACGCCCCGGTTTTCGCCGGGGCGTTTTCGTTCCCGGCCGCCGCTTGCGCGGCACACTGATCAATGCGATGGTTGGGCGGTTGCCACCGGTTGAGGCAGGTCGTCGCGAACATCACCCGTGTCCCCATCCTTCATGACCCTTCGCTGGTTACTCACCGGCCGCGTCCAGGGCGTGGGCTTCCGGCCCTTCGTCTATCGCCTGGCCCGCGAGCATGGGATCCATGGCTGGGTCCGCAACCGCTCCGGCCAGGTCGAGATCCTCGGCCAGGGCCGGACCGACCGGCTGGATCGCTTCGAGCGGGCCCTGACCGACGCCGCACCCCCGACCGCTGCCCCGCACATCGCCGAACGCGAAGTGCTCGCCTGGCAGCAGCTGGAGGATTTCCGTATCGAGACCAGTCAGGCCGGTGACCGGCCCTGGATCCAGGTCCCGCCCGATCATTTCGCCTGTCCCGACTGCCTGGCCGAGGTCCGGGACCCGACCGACCGGCGCTATCGCTATCCCTTCAACAACTGCACCCAGTGCGGGCCACGCTATACCCTGATCCGCGCCCTGCCCTACGACCGGCCCAACACCACCCTGAGCGGTTTTGTCATGTGCCCGGCCTGTGCGACCGAGTACCGCGACCCCGGCGACCGCCGCTTTCACGCCGAGCCCATCGCCTGTCCCGACTGCGGTCCCTGGCTGAGCTACCGTCCGGACACAGCCCCTGCCCCGGCGGCGGAAGGCGAGGCGGCAGTGGAGGCCGCCGCCGCCGCCCTGCGCGCGGGTGAAATCCTGGCGGTGAAGGGCATTGGCGGCTATCACCTGATGTGCGCCGCCGACAACACAGATGCAATCGAACGCCTGCGGGCACGCAAGCCGCGGCCGCACAAGCCGCTGGCCGTCCTGTTTCCCGACGAGGTGTCATTGCTGCGACGTGAAGTCAACTGCAGCGAGGCGGAACTGGCCTGCCTGCGCAGTGCGCAGCGGCCGATCCTGCTGCTGCCGCGCACGCCGGCCCCGTCACTGCCGGAGTCTCTGGCGCCCGGACTGGGCGAACTGGGGGTGATGCTGCCCTGCTCGCCCCTGCACGCCCTGCTGCTGCAGGCGGCCGGCGGTCCGCTGGTGGCCACCTCGGGCAATCTCAGCGGTGAACCCGTGCTCACCGACAATGCCGAGGCGGATGCGCGACTGAGCGATGTCGTCGACGGTTTCCTGCATCACAACCGCCCCATCCAGCGCCCGGCGGATGACAGTGTCCTGCGCCCCATCGCCGGCGCCGTGCGTCCGCTGCGGCTGGGTCGCGGCAGCGCGCCGCTGGAGCTGGAACTGGAGACCGGGGTCCCGGAACCGCTGCTCGCCGTGGGCGCGCACATGAAGAACACCCTGGCCCTGGCCTGGGACCGGCGCCTGATCGTCTCGCCCCACATCGGCGACATGGGCAGCCGCCGCAGCCTGGAGGTGTTCCGGCAGCTGGTCGAGGACTTCCAGGCACTCCATGGCGTGCGCGCCACACGGCTGCTGTGCGACGCCCACCCCGACTACACCACTCACCGCTGGGCCCGTGAGTCGGGCCTGCCGGTCACGCCGGTGTTCCATCATCATGCCCACGCCAGCGCCCTGTGCGGCGAGCACGGCATTGACGAACCCTGCCTGATCTTCACCTGGGACGGCACCGGTTACGGCGCCGACGGCGGCCTGTGGGGCGGCGAGGCCCTGTACGGCCGACCGGGACACTGGCGGCACCTGGCCCGACTGCGGCCCTTCCGCCTGCCCGGCGGTGACCGCGCCGGGCGCGAGCCCTGGCGGGCGGCCGCGGCCCTGTGCTGGGAGAACGGCCTCGACTACACCCCACCGGTGACGGAACCGTCCCTGCTGCGCGCTGCCTGGCAACGCGGTCTGAACAGCCCTGCCACCAGCGCGGCCGGGCGCCTGTTCGACGCCGCCGCCAGCCTGATCGGGCTGCTGCAGACGGCCAGCTACGAGGGCCAGGGTCCGATGCTGCTGGAACAGGCCGCCGCGGGCTGCGCGGGCGAGGCACTGGTCCTGCCGCTGCTGACCGAGGCCCCGCCCTGGCAGCTCGACTGGACACCGCTGCTGGCACACCTGCGCGACGGGCGGCTCCCGGTCGCGCAGCGTGCCGCCGACTTCCATGCCAGCCTGGCCGGCGCCATCCGCGACACCGCGCGGCGCACGGCCGCAGACCATGCCTTCACCCGCGTCGGTCTGACCGGCGGGGTGTTCCAGAACCGCCTGCTCACCGAACTGGCGCAAAGCCGGTTGCAGGCAGCGGGCTTCGAGGTCTTGCTATGCAGGCAGCTGCCCTGCAATGATGCCGGCATCAGTGCCGGGCAGGTGTATGAGCACCTCGGTGGTCAACGCGGAGAAGACTGACAA
Source organism: Thiohalobacter thiocyanaticus (assembly GCF_003932505.1). Taxonomy (GTDB): domain Bacteria; phylum Pseudomonadota; class Gammaproteobacteria; order Thiohalobacterales; family Thiohalobacteraceae; genus Thiohalobacter; species Thiohalobacter thiocyanaticus. Next base: position 2,934,985 of record NZ_QZMU01000001.1, on the reverse strand, counting down.
ACTCATGACCGAAGACACCCACATCTCGCTCGCCCACGGCAACGGCGGCCGCTTCATGCGCGAACTGATCGAGTCCGTGTTCCAGCGCCACCTCGGCAACCCGGCCCTGGACGTGCAGGCCGATGCCGTGCACCTGGCATTGAACGGGGCGGACTGCCTGTTCACCACCGACGGTTTCACCGTGCAGCCGTTGGAATTCCCCGGCGGTGACATCGGCTCGCTGGCCGTGCACGGCACCACCAACGACCTGGCCGTGGCCGGGGCCGAACCGAAGTATCTCAGCCTCAACGCCTTCATTGAGGAAGGACTGGAACTGGCGCTGCTGGACCGGCTCATCGCCAGCCTGGCCGCGGCGGCCCGGGCCATCGGGGTGCAGGTGGTGGCCGGAGACACCAAGGTGCTGCGCCGCGGCGAGGGCGGGGGCCTGTATCTCGCCACCACCGGCATCGGCCTGGCCCTGCCCGGCCTGCCGCTGGGCCTGGACCGGATCCGGGCCGGGGATACCGTGCTGGTCAGCGGTCCGGTGGGCGATCACGGCATCGCCGTGATGCTGGCGCGGGAACAGTTCGGCCTGCGCGGCGAGCTGTGCTCGGACGCCGCCAGCGTGCTGCCGCTCACCCGCGCGGCACGCGACCTGGACGGGCTGCGATTCATGCGTGATCCCACCCGCGGCGGCCTGGCCAGCGTCTGTCACGAGATCAGCCGCGCCACCGGCCTGGGCGTGCGCCTGCGCGAAACCGATCTGCCGGTACGCGATCCGGTGCGGTCGGTGTGCGAGATGCTGGGCTACGATCCGCTGTATCTGGCCTGCGAGGGGGTGGTGGTGGCGGTGGTCGCACCGGCGCAGGCGGAAGCCCTGCTGGCGCGCTGGCAGGCCCTGCCCGAGGGCCGCGAGGCCTGCCTGATCGGCACGCTCGAGACCGGCGGCGAACGGGTGCTGCTGGAAACCGGCATCGGCGGTGAACGGCTGCTGGAGGAGCTCGAGGACGATCCGCTGCCCCGGATCTGCTGATCTTTCATTGCGCCGCCAAATCCGGCTGGTACCGGGTATGCTGCGCTTATCCCGAGCCGCAACTCAAGGGACGAGGAGCTCCACAATATCGCAGGCTGGGTCAGCCCCCGGGGCGTAACCCAACATTCAGCCCGTATTCGTTGGGTTAAGGCGCTGTCGTGCCTGACCAACCTACAGAGCTTCGTCTGACTGCATATCCTGCAGTCGTGCCGTCACGGCGTGCGTCAGCGCCGGCCCCTGCTGCGCCAACCAGTCGGCCGGTGTCTGACCGGCCTCCGGATCCACCCCCAGCCCGAGGATGAGCAGCCGCGGCCGCATGCCCAGCGCCGCCGCCAGCTCGACCGCCTCGCGGATACCCAGGCCGTGAGAGGAGAGGCCGCCGGCCGCTTCCAGTGCCTGCGGCGTCACCCAGCGCGGGCCGGCATCCGGGCCTGTCACCGGCATGGCATCGAGCAGGATGACCCGGTCCAGGCCGTCCCAGCGCGGCAGCATGTCCGCCGGCGCGCGGCTGATATACCAACGGATGCAGCCGGCAGCCGGATGGTCGCACAGGGCGGTGTGCAGATAGTCCACTGCCGCCCAGCCCAGGGCGTCGATACCCCCGGCCGAACCGATCCCAAACACGCCCAGCGCCTGGTGTAAATGCGACAAGCTTGACTCCGGTCAATGCGGCAACACCACCGCCACGTAGGATGGATACGAAATCACCCTGCTCGCTCCGGACCGGAACCCGGCCGGCAGGCACCGGAACAGACATGGACAACCCCATTCATTCGCGCCCTCTGACGGGCGCCAGGCCGGATCGCTGTATGGGCACCTCGACATCCACACTGGAGACTATCATATCCGCGCTGCAGTCGGCCGAACGCTTTCCGCATCCGGTCGGTGACTTCCGCGTGATCGAAACCCATATCTCCTGGATCCTGCTCACCGGCGGCATCGCCTACAAGTTCAAGAAACCGGTCAATCTCGGCTTTCTCGATTTCAGTACCCTGGAACAGCGCCGCGAGGACTGCGAGATTGAACTGGAACTCAACCGCCGCCTGGCGCCGGAGCTGTATCTCGATGTGGTTGCGGTAACCGGCACCCCGGAGAACCCGCAGCTCGACGGCGCGGGCGCACCCATCGAATACGCCCTCAAGATGAAGCAGTTCGACGACGCGCGGCGCCTGGACCGGCTGGCAGCAGAGGATGAACTGACCACCGCGCACATCGATCAGCTGGCCCTGACCCTGGCGCAATTCCACACCCGTCTGCCGCCGGCCGCGCCGGACAGCGGCTACGGTACTTTCGAGGGCATCGCCGAACGCATCCGGGAAAACTTCAACCAGATCGACGCCCGTATCGATGACCCGGCCCTGCTGGCTGAGCTCAAGCCGTTGCGGGACTGGTCGGAATCCCAGCTCGAGCAGCACCAGGACGACATCGAGCAGCGCCGCCGCGAAGGCTGGATCCGGGAATGCCACGGTGATCTGCATCTGGCCAACATGGTCGACATCGACGGCCGGGTGGAGATCTTCGACTGCCTGGAGTTCTCGCCCGACCTGCGCTGGATCGACACCCTGAGCGAGATCGCCTTCCTGCTGATGGACCTCGACTACCAGGGCCATCACGATCTGGCCTGGCGCTTTCTGAATGAATACCTGGAATACGCCAACGACTACATGGGACTGTCCCTGCTGGATGACTACCGCGTCTATCGCGCCATGGTGAGGGCCAAGGTCGCGGCCATCGAATACCAGCAGCACCGCGATGACGCGCAGCGCGCCGCAGCGGCCCGGCATCAACTCTCCCGCCATCTGAAACTGGCGCGAGCCTACACCCAGGGACACGGTGCCACCCCCATCGTACTCATGCACGGCCTGTCCGGCTCCGGCAAGAGCCGGCTTGCGCAGCAGCTGGCCGAGACCTGCAACTGCATCCGTATCCGCTCCGATGTCGAGCGCAAGCGCCTGCTGGGACTGTCACCACTGGATTCCCACCCGGATGCAGGACGCAGATGCCTACAGCCCGGAGCTGAGCCGCAGAACCTACCAGCGGCTGCAGGCGCTGGCCTATGGCATCGTGGACGCCGGCCTGCCGGTATTCGTCGATGCCACCTTTCTCAAGCAGGAGCAGCGGCGGAATTTCCAGCGTCTTGCCAGTGTGGCCGGCATCCCGCTGGTGATCCTGGACGTGGCCGCCCCCGAGCCGGTGCTGCGTCAGCGCATCCAGGCCCGTGCCCGCAGCGGCGGCGACCCCTCCGAAGCCGACCTGGCTGTACTGGACCAGCAACTGGCACACCAGGACCCGCTGACCGGGGACGAACGCCGCCTCAGCATCTCCGTGGATACCTCAACGGAGGTGGACATCGAAAAGCTGGTCAGCGAGATCCTGCAACGAGCGCGTGGCTGAGGCCTGGGTGGTTTCCTGCTATGCTGGCTGCCGGATACCAGCAACCACCAAGGGGAAATTCCCATGGGCATCGAAGTCGGCGGCCTGTTCGGCCTGATCCTTCTCATCCTGGTCATCTGGGCCATTGTCAGCACCGTACAGAGCACCGCCTCGACCGGCGCCAAGGTGGCCTGGATCCTGGCGCTGCTGATCCTTCCCCTGGTCGGTTTCATCATCTGGCTGTTTGTGGGGCCCAAGTCGGCCAGGTGACGTCCCCGGCATGCTCGGACGCGCGCCTCGCAATGACGAATCAATCACAGATTTCCTGATCCGGAACGGGTGTAGGAACGGCGCCGACACCGACACTGCCTGGAAGCGAATACCATGGATTAAACATGTGAACCCGGCTGGATTCCGATAGAATTTGTCTGTTATGTTAGGGAAGAACAAAGCAAAATTAACATAGCAATCGCAAGGCAAACATAACAACACATGTCGCGTTTCAGCGAAACGACGAAATATACCCTTTATGGCGCACTCTTCGGTCTGTGTTTCCCGCTCGGCGCCGTGGCCTTCCTTTACCTGATCGGGGAAATCGGCGGCCCCGGACGCTCCGGCTCCCTGCTTGCGCAGGCCCACCACAACCCCCTGCTCTACATCATCGACAGCGCCCCTTTCTTTCTGGGGCTGTTTGCCCGCTTTGCCGGCATCCGCCAGGAGCGGCTGCAACAGCTCTCTGATTCCCTGGAGGCCCAGGTCCAGGCCAAGACCGCCTCTCTGGAACGCGCACTGGAGGAAACCCGGCAGGCCAACCAGACGATCGCCCACATGGCCGAGCACGACGCGCTCACCGGCCTGCTCAACCGGCGCCGCTTCCAGCTGGAACTGGAAAAATGGTCGCAGTTCTCTCTGCGCTACAAGCGCAGCGTCGCACTCGTCTTCATCGACCTGGACGAATTCAAGTTCATCAACGACAGCTACGGACACGATGCAGGTGACCGCTACCTGACCGGTGTTGCCGGCCTGCTCTCCAACGTGCTGCGCAATACCGACATCCTGTCCCGCTGGGGCGGCGACGAATTCGCCGTGCTGCTGCCGGAAACCCCGCGGGAGGCCGCCATGGAGGTTGCCGAGAAACTGCTGCGAAGCCTCAACCAGGGCAGCATCGACATCGGCGCCCGGGAGGTGCAACCGAGCGCCAGCATCGGGATGGCGCTGTTCCCGGAGCATGGCAGCGATCTCAACGAGGTACTGGTCTACGCCGACGCGGCCATGTACGAGGCCAAGGCCGCCGGCCGCAACTGCTGGCGGCTGTATTCTTCCTCCTCCCATGAAATGGAACACGTGCAGGAACAGCTGCAATGGGAAGGACGGATCCGGCGCGCCCTGGAGAATGACCAGTTCAGGCTGTTCTACCAACCACTGCTGCGACTGAGCGACAGCAGCACACCCGGCTACGAGGCACTGCTGCGGCTCGAGGACCGCGACGGCGAAATCATAAACCCGGGGGAATTCCTGGGCTCGGCCGAGCGTTTCGGGCTGTCAGTGCCGATCGATCACATGGTCGTCCGCAAGGTGATCCGCAAGATTGCGAGCCTGTCCGAACACGACATCTGGATATCCCTCAATCTGTCGCGCCGGTCGCTGGAGGACCCGAAGCTGGTCGAACACATTGAAACCGTCGCGCGGGAGAATTCGCTCAGACCCGGTCAACTTTACATAGAAATCACCGAGGCCGCGGCGATGGAATATCTCGACCAGGTCCGCGGCCTGACCGAAAAGCTCAAGGCGATCAACTGCCACGTGGCGCTGGACGATTTCGGACGCGGGCCTGCATACCATTACCTGCAGCAGCTGCCCGTGGATATGGTGAAGATCGACGGCGAGCTGATTCACGGGCTGTTGACACAGGACGAAAACCGGCCCCTGGTCAGCAACATCACCACGGCGGCGCATGAACAAGGCATGGAAGTCGTGGCCAAGTGCGTCGAAGACGCCGACCTGCTGCCCATCCTGCACCGTCTCGGGGTGGACTATGCACAGGGCTTCGCCCTCGGCAAGCCGGTGGAGTCCATTGAAAGAATCGAGCTGTTCCTGTCGGAAAGCAACGACAGCAACCATTCGGTCTGAGCATGGATCGCGGTTCGGGTCCGGCCGTCAGCGTCTGACCTTCCGCGCAGAAAGTGGGTGGCGCAGGAGATGCAGGGGTCGTAGTTGCGAATGATCATCTCGCCCTGACTGCGCAGGGCGTCCTCGTCGCGATCGAGCCCGCCGCGGGTCAGGCCCAGGCGCAGGTCCTCCTCGATGCGGGCCTGATTCTGGCTGGTGGGCGGGACTATGTTCACGCTCAGCACCCGGCCCTGATCGTCAAGCCGATAGCGATGCCAGAGGATGCCGCGCGGGGCCTCGGTCACCCAGGCGGCCCCGCCGGGACCGGGCGTGGCATCCACATACGGCCGATCCGGGCGCTGGTAATCTGAAAGCAGCCGCAGGGCTTCATCAATCGCATACAACAACTCCACCGCGCGGGCGATGATGCTGTGATACATGTTGCGGCTGGGCAGTTCGATGCCGGCCGCGGCCAGCCGCTGGGTGAGATCGCCCGGCAACTGGTCGGCGTTGAGGTTCAGCCGCGCCAGCGGTCCGACCAGATAGGGCCGGCCGTCCAGGTGGGCATGCAGGGCGGTGGAATGCGGCGCCTGAAATTCCTGGAAATGCTGCTCGAAATCCTCCGGATCCAGGTCATGCCGGGCGCTGGAGACGATGCGCCCCGCATTCATCGGATATTCCTGCGGATGGCGCATGGCGACGTTGATGAAGTCCTGCTCGTCCGTGGGCAACCCAAGCGTGAGCAGCCAGTCCAGCAGCGCCCCGGCCTCGACCCGTGCCTCGTTCAGTTTCCCGACCATGGCCGCGACCCGCGCCGGTTCGGGGGCATGGTGGAAACCGCCCACCCGCACCCCGATGGGATGCACGGCGCGGCCGCCGAACAGGGCGATCAGTTCGTTGCCCAGTCCCTGCAGACGCAGGCCGCGACGCACCTCGTCGGGATAATCGCGGGCCATGGCGGTGGCGGACTCGAAACCGAGAAAATCCGGCGCGGCCAGCAGGTGAATGTGCAGGGCATGACTCTGAATCCATTCGCCGCAGTAGAGTACCCGGCGCATGTCACGCGCCCAGGGCGCGACCTCCACGCCCCAGGCCTTTTCATAGGCCTGTACCGCGCTCATCTGGTAGGCCACCGGACAGATCCCGCAGATGCGCGCCACCCGGTCGATCACCGCCTGGGACTCGCAGCCCTCCAGGAATTTCTCGAACAGGCGCGGCGGCTCGTAGATCTCCAGCTTCAGCTCGGTGATGGCACCGTTCTCGATGGCCAGATCCAGCGCGCCCTCGCCCTCCACCCGGGCCAGCACCGGGACCTTCACCGCGATTCGTTTCGACCCGCTCATTTGCGGTACCTGTTGCCGGCCGCGGTGAAGGGCTCGGTCTGACTGGTGATGCCGTGGTACTGCTCGCGCAGCTGCTCGGGCAGCAGCCCCAGCCCCTCGAACCAGTGTGACAGCGAATCGGTATTGGGATTCTCGGCCGGGCCGTAGCAGGCATAGCAGCCGCGCTCGAAGCGGGGGCACAGGGCGCCGCAGCCGGTGCGCGTGACCGGTCCCATACAGGGTGTACCCTTTGCCACCATGACGCACACGGCCTGCTGGCGCTTGCACTCCATGCATACCTTGTCCTGCTCCACCGCCGGGGTGACGCCGCTCAGGAGAGCACGCACCGCGCCCGTCACCTGGCGGGTGTTGACCGGGCAGCCCCACAGTTCCAGATCCACGTGCACGGCGGATTTGATCGGACTGGCGGTGGCCAGGCTGTCGAGATACTCGGGCGTGGCATAGACCGCGCTGTGCCAGGCATCGGCGTCGGTGAAATTGCGCAGCGCCTGCAGCCCGCCGGCCGTGGCGCAGGCGCCGATGGTGACCAGAAAGCGGCTGTTTCTGCGTATCGCCTGGATGCGCTTGAGATCATGGCGGGTGTTGAGACTGCCCTCGACGAAGGCGACATCCACCGTGGCATCCGCGTCCAGCATCCCGGCCTCGGCGAAGTGCACGATATCGACCATCGCCGACAGGGTCAGCAGATCCTCGCCCATATCGAGAAAGGCCAGCTGACAGCCGTCGCAGGAGCTGAACTTGTGCACGGCCACTTTTGGTTTGGCGGTTGTCTCATGCATTGCGGTAGTGCCTTATTTGAGGAGCAAAGAGCGCCACGGAATACACGGAAAGCACGGAAAATATGAATGCGAAACCCGAGTTGTCATTGCCGGGCGCAGAGCGCCACGGCAATGACAATATCAAACATTCCGTGTCTTCCGTGGCGCTCTTGATCCCGGTTTTCAAAACCCCTTCACCCCCAGCCGGTCGCGGATGTCGGGGTAGTTGAACACCGGCCCCTGGCGGCAGAGGAAATCCTTCCCGTACTGGCAGTGACCGCACAGGCCGACGGCGCACTGCATGTTGCGCTCCATACTCAGCCAGACCGACTCGGCTTCGACACCCAGTTCCAGCAGCCGGCGGATGGCGGCGATCATCATGGGCTCGGGGCCGCACAGCATGACCAGGGCCTGATCGAGCGGCATGCCGAGCCGGTCGAACAGATCCGTGACCAGGCCCACGTGCCAGTTCCAGCCGCTGCCGGCCACATCGGCGGCGAGTTGCACCTGGGTGTCCGGCTGGCCGGCCCAGGCCTCGTAGCGCTCCCGCCAGATCAGGTCGTCCATGTGCTTCACGCCCTGGACGATGCCCAGCCGGCCGAAGCGCTCGCGGCGCTGCATGGCATAGTTGATCACCGAGACCACCGGGGCGCAGCCCAGCCCACCGGTGACCAGCAGCAGATCACGGCCGACGGCCGCCTCCAGCGGCCAGCCGCGGCCGAAGGGGCCGCGCAGGCCCAGCTGGTCGCCGGGGTGCAGTGCGGCCAGCCCGTGGGTGACCCGGCCGACGGCGCGCACCGTATGCTGGATCTCGTCGTCGTGCTCGGGATCGGAGACCACCGAGATGGGCACCTCGCCCACCCCGTAAAGATAGAGCATGTTGAACTGCCCCGGGGCGAATCGGTAGGGCGCGGGCGCGGCCGGGTCGTCCAGCCTCAGTCCCAGGGTGAAGACACTGGGCGTTTCCTGCACCCGGCTGACCACCTCCGCCTGCCAGGGGACCTGTATCGAGGCATTCATTTACCCGCCTCCGCCAGCAGGGCGCTGACCTCTTCGGTGATGTCGATGCCCACCGGGCACCAGGTGATGCAGCGCCCGCAGCCCACGCAGCCGCTGCGCCCGTACTGGTCATGCCAGCTGCCCAGCTTGTGGGTCAGCCACTGGCGGTAGCGCGAGCGGGTGTCGGGCCGCAGGGTGATGCCGTGGATGTAGCTGTGATTCTGGGTGAAGCAGGAGTCCCATTCCCGGTAGTGGGTGGCGTTGCCACCGTCCAGTGTCGGCACGTCGACCTGCTGGTGACAGAAACAGGTGGGGCACACCGAGGTGCAGTTGCCGCAGCTCAGGCAACGCTCGGCCACCTGCGCCCAGCGCGGATGCTCCCAGGCGTTGAACAGGTGATCGCGCAGATTCCCGGCGGGCATGGTTCGCTGCTGGGCACTGCGGGCCGCCTCGCGCTCGCGCCCGATCTGCGCCTGCTGCGCCTCGGTCAATGCCTGCAGCGGCAGCTGCTGCACGATAGTCTCGCCTTTGCTGCTGGCGGCGCGTACGGCATAGCCTTCATCCAGTTCGTCCAGCGCCAGGTCGCAGTCATCCCCGGCCTGGGGACCGTCGCCGGTGGACACACAGAAGCAGGTCGCCGCGGGATGGGTGCAGTTGACCGCCACCAGGAACAGGCCCTCGCGGCGGTGGGCATAGTAGGGATCCGCATTGCCCGCGCGGAGGAAGTGCTGGTCCTGCAGCGCCAGCGCGGCCAGGTCGCAGGCCCGCACGCCGATGATCGCCAGCGGCCGAGGCCCGGGTTCGACCGGCCGGAAGGTCAGGCGGCCATCGGCATCGCGTTCGGTTTCCCACAGGGCCTCGCGCGGCGTGAACAGGTGCGGCTTGATGGCCTGCGGTCCAACGGCCCAGGCGAAACAGCGCGGCGTGTCGGTGTGCTGCAGGCGGTAGTGGCCGGGCGCCTGCGCCTCCTCCACCCCCTGCGGCAGATCCGAACCGGCGCTCAGCCCGCGGTACAGTATGGCGCCGTCTTCGACCCGTGGGCCGATGCACTCATAGCCGGCCGCTTCGAGCGCCCGCAACAGCGTATCGAATGCCTCCCGCGGCAGGAAGCCGCGCCAACCTGGAGACGCACCGCCGGTAGCCACCCCGATCTAGCGTCTGAATTGCCGGACCAACAGGCCGACCAGTCCGCCCAGCAGGACGGCTGCACCGACCAGAGGCAGGATGTGATCCGGATGCGTCAGCCAGTGCAGCAGGCTGTCGCCCGGCGTGGTCGTCACGGCATGGCCCTCATGGGCGCGGGCGCCGCTGGTCGCCAGCAGCGAAAGGAATCCAGTCAACCATAGCATCATGGAACGTGTCATTTTTTTACCTCGTTGCGTGCGAACTTGTGTACAGGGATAGCGGGCGATTGGCGTGTTTTCAACCCTGTTGCGGGTACCGTATCCTCCATCGTCATCCCGGCGCAGGCCGGGATCCAGTAGCCGCGGCGGTATCTGGATCCCGGCTTCCGCCGGGATGACGGAACAATCTGTCAGGGATGTTTGCTATGCACCTTTTACCCTGAACCCTGATATCACCGTACCTTCACCTTGACCAGCTCCTCGCCCTCCGGATCGGTAACATGCACCGCGCAGGCGATGCAGGGGTCGAAGCTGTGGATGGTGCGCAGGATCTCGATCGGCTGCTTGGGATCGTGCAGCTTGTGCCCGGCCAGCGCAGCTTCGTAGGGGCCGTCCTTGCCCTCGCTGTCCCGCGGGCCGGCGTTCCAGGTACTGGGCACCACGGCCTGATAGTTGGCGATCTTCTTGTCCTCGATCACGATCCAGTGCGCCAGGGCCCCGCGCGGCGCCTCCATGAAGCCCACGCCCTGCGCCTTCTTCGGCCAGGTGGAAGGGTCCCACTTGGCCTCGTTGAAGGTCTTGACGTCGCCGGCCTTGATGTTGGCGACCAGGTTGTCGTACCAGGTGCCCATGGCATCGGCGATGATCTTGGTCTCCAGAGTCCGGGCCGCGGTGCGCCCGAGGGTGGAGTACAGACCCTCAACCGGCAGATCCAGCTTGTTGAGCGTCATGTGCACCAGGTCCTTGGTCTGCTCGTGGCCGCGGGCATACAGCATCAGTACCCGGGCGAGCGGCCCGACCTCCACCGGCTTGCCGCGCCAGCGCGGCGACTTGAGCCAGGAATATTCCTGCTCCACGTTGAGCTGATCGTAAGGCGGCTTGGGCCCGGTGTAATCGAACTCGGTCTCACCCTGGTAGGGGTGCAGTCCGACATCCTTGCCATCCTGGTACTTGTACCAGGAATGGGAGACGAACGAACTCCTGGATCTGGTCCTCGGCATTGAGGTCGACTTCATAGACGCGCGACAGGTCGCGGTCCAGGATCACCCCCGAGGGGATCAGGTAGCTGGAGGGATCGTCCATGCCCTGCTCGGGGAAGTCGCCGTAGGTCATGAAGTTGCCGATGCCTTCGCCCTGGAAGGCCCAGTCCTTGTAGAAGCCGGCGATGGCCAGGGTATCGGGGACATAGACCTGGTCGACGAAATCGCGCATGCGCTCGATGATGGTCTTGACCTTCTGCAGCCCGACCGTGTTGAGCGCCGTGCCCTCGGCCCCGCCGCGGAAACGGCGCTGGCGTCCGGCGCCGTCGCCGCCGGCGCTGATGCTGATGGCCGCGGGGGTGCCGCCGACCAGAAAGTTGGGATGCGGGTTCTTGCCGCCGAAGATGGCATGCAGACGGGCCACGTCACGCTGCCACTCCAGGGCTTCCAGGTAATGCGCCACCGCCATCAGGTTGGCCTCGGGAGGCAGCTTGTAGGCCGGATGCCCCCAGTAGCCGTTGGCGAAGATGCCGAGCTGGCCGGATTCGACGAAGTTCTTCACCCGTTTCTGGACGTCGCTGAAATACCCCGGCGAGGATTTGGCGTAGTTGCTGATTGACTGTGCCAGCGCCGAGGTCGCTTTCGGATCCGCCTTCAGTGCCGACACAACGTCCACCCAGTCCAGGGCGTGCAGATGGTAGAAGTGCATGACATGGTCATGCACATACTGGGCGGCGATCATCAGATTGCGGATCAGCTGGGCGTTGGGGGGGATGGTGTAGTCCAGCGCATCCTCCACCGCCCGCACCGAGGCGATACCGTGCACCAGGGTGCATACACCGCAGATGCGCTGGGCGAAGGCCCAGGCGTCGCGCGGGTCGCGCCCGCGCAGGATGATCTCGATGCCGCGCACCATGGTTCCGGAGCTGTAGGCCCGGGTGATACTGCCGTCATCGCCGGTCTCGGCCTCGATGCGCAGATGACCCTCGATGCGGGTGATGGGGTCGACGACGACGCGTTCTGCTGTCATGTCAGGGTCCTTTTATTTTGTGAATAATGGCCACGGAATACACGGAAAGCACGGAAAACTGAATACAGATTCATGACAAAAGACGTTATCCGTCATCCCGGCGCATGCCGGGACCCAGAAACCGCTGCGGCCACTGGATTCCGGCATCCGCCGGAATGACGGGAAGTTCGTTAAGGACATGTTCAGGCATCAATTCTTTTTTGTCCGTGCTTTCCGTGTATTCCGTGGCTAATGGTTTTCACGTCCTCTCCGGCAGATACTCCGCCAGCAGCTCGGTCAGGCCGACCACCTCGATGTCCTCCATGTGGTTCTCCTCCAGCCCTTCCTCGAGCATGTTGCGGCAATTGGAGCAGGCCGTGACCAGCTTCTCCACCTGCATCCCGTCGAGCTGCTTCTTCTTGCGGCTGAAGACCTGGGCGCGCAGCGGATTGGCGCGCTCGTTGGCACTCACGCCGCCGCCGCCGCCGCAGCACCAGTTCATCACCCCTGCATCGGGCATCTCGACGAAATCATCTGCCACCATGTTGAGCAGGCTGCGCGGCTGCTGCACCACGCCACCGCGGCGCACCAGCTGGCAGGGGTCATGAAAGGTCACTCTCGCCGACTCCCTGCCGCTGGTCTGCAGCCGGCCCTCGGCGCGCAGCTCATCCAGCACTTCCAGGATGTGCTTGACCTCGAAGGGGTAGCTGCGGCCGATCAGGTTGGGCCCTTCCCAACGCAGGGCAGTGTAGGCATGGCCGCACTCAGGGCTGATGACGGTTCTGACCCCGAGCCGTTCGGCGCCGTCGACGATACGCTGCACCAGCTCCGCGGCCAGGTCGGCCGAGCCGATCTGGATACCGCTGTTGGTGGCCTCGAAGGCGGTCGAGGACAGGGTCCAGGACACGCCGGCACGATCGAATATCTCCGTGACCGCGCCAATGATCTCGTTGAACTGGGCGATCTCGGCCGAGGACAGCAGCATCAGGTACTCGGCGCCCTCGACGTCCAGCGGCACCGTCATACCGGTATCCTTCTCGGTGTGCTTGATCTGCGCCTTGAGGGTATCGATGGTCACGCCCATGGGACTGCCGATCTCGATGGCGCGGGTGGTGGCCATTTTCAGGCCTTCCGGTGCATGGCCGGAGGCGGCCATGGCCTCGCGTGACCTGCGGATCATGTAGGTGATGTCGTTGCCGACCGGACACACGGCGGTGCAGCGCCCGCACAGGGTACAGCCCTCGTAGTAGATCAGGGTCCACTCGGCCAGTTCCTGTCGGTGATCTCTCTTCTCCAGCACCCAGCTTCCGACAGCAGCCCGACCCAGAAGGTGTGACGTTCTGATCCAGGCCCGGCGCAGCGGTTCGGTTCTTGGTAGAGGGGGTGTATTTTCGATCGCCGTTTCGGTGTAGAACGGCAGGCTGGGCGCACATGCCGCAATGCACCACAGTCGTTGACATCAGGAGGCAAATCGAGCCCGTCGATTGGTTGATGACGGCGTTGATGACACCGCTTCAGCGAGGGGCTCATATCCGGGAACTCCCTTTGAGACCCCTGCCCGCCGGCACCGTGTCGTAGCGCGACACCGCGAAGGTGAAGGATGCATCAGCTTGGTGACGGGAAAGACCAACATCAGCATCTCCAACGCTCAGTAGTGCAAGTTGCCAAGCATGGTGGGTAGGGCACCAGTCCAGTGCATTGGACATGTAAGCGGTGACCCCACGCAGGGTGGTCACCGCCCCGACGACAATAATCCTGAGAGGTGGACAGAAAGACGGCGCACCGGGGTCTATCCAGACGGTGTTCCGCAGGGCCACATCGCGGCGGGTGAGGATGGACCAGACATCGATCACCGGGGACGGCAGCCCGGGCCCAGACGAAGCCCAGCACGTCCCTGAAGAACTGGATTTGGGGGATTGAAAAAAAACAGCAGCACCAGGCAGAAATCCGATAGAAACACATAGCCGGCGATCATCACCGGGGCGAGTCTCATCGCCCCTCGCCTCGCGCACTGAACGCCCGTCCAGACGGCGCGCCGCCGGCGGCCGCGAGGCACTGGCCGCGGTCTGGACAGGTCCCGCTTGCGCCGATCCAGCCAAATTTCGATGACAACGCCATGAGATCCGACTCATGCGAAATATCACGGGTTGCATTTACAGGCCGGACCCTTTCCCAGTTGAGCAATTCCCCGTAGGTTCCTGACGCTTGTCGATGCGGTTTGCGGTGCCTAGTTCTTGAGATGTCCACCGTCATCTTCTCCCGGCTGGCGGACCCGCCTTGTGCTTCTGATGCGGGCCGTCGCTTACAGCCGGGCCGGCCGCGCCGGCGACGGCGCGGCGGCGCCGATCGCCCCGCCGGCCAGACCGGAAAGGTCGCGGTAGCCGCGCTCAGCGGTTTGTAGAAGCTTTGCCGTCCCGAAAATCCTGGTTCCGAACAGCCGATGCAGCCGTGGCCGGATCATGGGGAGTGGAAGCTGGTTCCCATGTTCACTTGGCGGTGGCGAGGCGTTGTGGGTGGATCGGGCCTTTGCAGCCCAGTTCATACAGGCACCAGCCCTTGCGCGCGCCCTCGTCGTCGAAGGTCTTGGCGAACTTGCCGGCGTCATAGAAGGGCCGGCGATAGCAGCGGTCGTGAATGGAGTCGCCGAAGTAGGCCTTGGGCCGGCCGAGATTGTCCAGCTCGGGTACGGTGCCGAAGGTCAGGTAGTGCGCCAGCACGCCGGTGATCACCACCGGGATGGGTGGACAGCCGGAGACTATGACAACGGTTTCGCTGTGCGGGGGATTGCTGCGTCTCAATCAGCGCGGCGGCCACACTCTTCGCGCCGTGGGGTTGGGTTCGGCCTTGGGCATGCCGCGAGCCCTCGCAGGTGCAACGCAACCACCGCGGCGCGCCGTCCTGCTAGTCGGGGCCATCATGTCCCTGTTGGTCATGCCGCGATGGCTGGATGGAGTCGAACCCGCCGTAGCGACCGGGATTGGGGCCCTCGACCTAGTACCAGTAGGCCCGCCCTCTCCCTCGCTGCTCGCGCGCAAGCTCCTCGGCCTCGCCGGCGGCGGCCTGCAGAGTGTGATGATAGTCCAGCGAGATCAGGTCGAAGATCAGATTCTCCACCGTCGGCGAATGCGAGCGGGTCAGGGACTCGGTACAGCCGGTGCATTCCTGGAACGACAGCCAGATGACCGACGGCCGGGTACGCCTGCCCAGGCCTCGGCGATGGCCGGTGCCATGGTCGGCGGCAGCGCCATCATGGAGGCGGTGGCCGCACAGAACTTGAGAAAGGCGCGGCGGCTGATGCCCTGCCGGGCCAGCTGCTGGGCAAGCGTCGGTCGTGTCATGCGGATTCTCCTGTGGGCAGTGCCTCGCGCAGGCGCTGCAGCCCTTCGTGGATGTCTTCCTGCTGGGAACGGATGATCTCGGGACAGGCGGTGACCTCGACCTGCTGGGTCATGATCTCCCCATCACGGTTGCGATGCACCACCCACCAGATCCCGGGATAGGCCGTCTCATGAATGGAAGTGGGACCGAGGGAGTCGAGTTCGATGCGGACCTCGCCCACCCCCAGCCATTCGCGGAAGCATCTCGTGCTCGGCGACCGGCATGGAGGCTGCGCAGGTTCACACGGCCGTTTCTCGCCTCGAGCTGGGAAGGTCTCCAGGCTACGGCCAGTTCCATCAGCATGGCCGGACCGCAGGCTGGGTCCGCGCCCGGCAGGGCGTCTCCGTCGTGCCCGAACCGGATATCGCTCAGGCCGCCATTGGCGCCCCGGTAGCTCAGTGTCTGCGATGCGAACAGCCGGTCCCGATGGCCGGCTGGACGGGCTCGGTGGGGGTATCGCCCCCAGTCGACATGTTCGGCTGGATACCCACCAGGGCGCGGCGGCGCGGGCAGCGCGAGTCGGTAAGCGCGCGCGCTGGCCAGCAGATCGAGCAGGTGACCTCGTGTACGCTGCGCTTGCGGTTGTGCTATGCATCGTCCTGCCTTCGTTCTCGTAGGGACCTGGAGTACCGGGCGCGGCATTGAGTTCGGCTTGGCATCACCCGATGAGACGATCGGTGGCTTCGATGGACTGGCCAGGGTGAAACTGGGGTCCGCCGTCCATGCCGGTTACGCTGGCATCCAGGGGTGGCACCTGTTGCCAGGCCACCGTCTTGACATGGACCGATCCCTTCGTCACTGAGCAGGGTGTTCCCCAGCCCCAGTACCAGGCAGTTGTTATTCATTGTTCACATTGCCTTGTGGATGATGCTATGGGTTCTATTATTAACCCTGTGCGCCACAGGTCAACAGCCGCGGGATGATGCATATCAGTGCCGGCACCCGGCCATGCAAAAGCCGAATGTTGAACTATCTGTCTCCTTGCCCGTCACGTGACAGCGCACCGCACCCCCCCACGGTGTTATCGGCCCCCCGCCCTGAAGGTAGTCCCCAACAGGGCCTTGTTGCTGCCCGCCAGCGACAACCTGAAACGGTGCCTGCGCGGGGCGGGCGCGTCCAGTTCGGCCTGGAGCCGCGGCCGCTCCATATCAGGCCAAAGACTGATATGGAACGAGGCCGCTGAGTTCTTGCTCATACCAGCACCCTGCCCGTTTCGGTTCGCCCCCCGTGCGGAAGAAGCAGGCACCCCCCCACCTGCGCCCGCCCGCCACAGGATCAGGCTCAGCAGCGACCGGACTCCGCTACGAAATCGCCGCCGTTCGTTGCACCCGCATGCCTTCTCCCCCGATCAAGGTACGGCCGAGTTATGACATCTGCAGACCGGACGCCGCAAGCCGATGCCTTGCATTGCGCGAATCCATCGTAGGGACCATATACCGAGGCAGCCGGCCCGGCTGCGTCCACGCCCTATTATGGAGGCCCGTCTGTGTTTGGGATTACCATTGCAGGTTAGTCAATGTCGACGGTTTCTCGCCCAGTGCGAGGCCACCCACCGCCGGCATCCAGCGCGATTGTCAGCCGGTTCCTGCTCTGCAGGATGAGGCGCTGACCCGGGCGATTTCGGATGGTGCACGTCGGTTATGATCCAGGAAGATGAGGGCAGCAGGAGCGCGCCGCTCGGCCTGGCGAGCTGTCAGCTGTACGACGAAAATGCTGGGGAACAACTCCCAGATGCATGAGACTCTTCGGTCTGCCAGGGCATGCTTGCGCCAGTTCTCCGGCTAGGCCCCGCCGTCACCCGCGCCTAGAAGGTCTCCGCATCGTGGTACGCATCGGACCACTCGGCGGAGTTGAACCGAACTGTTGCGCCAGGGGCATTCCCCATCGCCAGTGCCGGCACCCTGGCCGGCGGCCCGTCACGATCTGGTACTGAGGCGGACCCCCTTTGGTGTGGAGCTGTTCCGAAGCGGCGCCCGAGCGCGGCCAGCCCCAACCGGCTGCTGTGCGGCCGGTTGCGGTGCCTGGCAGACCCGGGCGGGGTGAGCGGCGACGAAAACTTCCTGCTGGCCAAGCTGGAGTTCCTCATGCTCCGAGACCGAATCCGCTATCTGAACTGGAACGCATAACAGGGAATACAACCATGTGTGACACCTTCGGCTGCAACATCACCCCGGCAAACCGTCACTGCTGGCGATCGACGCGCAAAGATCAACCTTGAACCTCCCCGGGGCCATGAAAGAGTGGATGGTGCTGAAGGCCTTGTTGTCGGGAACGACCGGCCAGCCGCCCACAACCGCGAGACTTCGACGCCACGGCCGTACTGGCGCCGACCTGATGTCCTCCCCGGTCGGGCCAAGCGGCGCTGCTGGCGGCGACCATCGATGCGCTGGCGCATGAATGCGCCTCGGCGTCATCGAGGGCGACCTGGACACCAGACCACGGACGCCGCGCGCATCCCGCGCCCGCGGCGTGCCGGCCCTTTCCAGATCGCCACGGGCCCCGCCTGTCACTGTATGCCCACATGGTGCCTATGACGCCCTGCACCAGCTGGACTTGGACGGCTGGACATTCTGTTCATCGAGAAACGTCGGCAACCTGGTCTGCCGGCCAGCTTCGATCTTGGTGGCATCATCGAAAACGTTCACCTGTGTGGTGAACCGAGGGCGACGACAAGCCGGCCAAGTATCCGGTGATGTTTCCGCGCCGCCGACCTGATGCTGCCCTGACATATCCGCGTTCACCCCCCACGCCTGCTGCAGTGCTGGACGATCCCCCCTTCGATCCCGACCGCGCCATCCGCCTTGTTGCGGCGAACCTGGCAATCCCGCACCCGTGTTCAACCTCTCGGCCCGAGGGCCAGGGTCCTGGGACGCCTGGCTGGGACTGGCTGGCTATCGGAGGTCAACGGCCAGCGTGAGCGCCGCCGCGCACCAGCGAGACATGAGTACGGCGATCCAGCCCGACGGCGCGGCCCCTGCACGCCGGCCAGCGTCACATCCCCTTAGTTCATCCGATATGAGCGACTCCGACGCCCGCACCTGGCCTGCAAACGCATCGCGATCTGGATATACGCGAAGCCGGTGCGCATCAGAACGTCTGCGGTAGGCCACGAAACGCTCCATCACCCAGGCCGGCCTGCGCTGGCGGCCTGCCGGAGAAGATCGAGCTGGATTTCCGGGCCCCGGCTGGCCCGTCCTGACTGGCCCGAAGAGGGACTCAGCACGCCATCAACGGGCCCTGATGAAGACAGCAGCCTGGTCGCCTTCGGCGACATGCTGCGGGTACCGGTCAACGCACCCGAAGAAGGTCACCCCCCCTCGCTGGAACGGAGGGCCCGGGCCGCCGGGGCCGCATCCGCCGCCCCATCGCCTCGCCCGCCGGGCGGTTGCCATCGCCCGGTGCCGAACGCGGAGCGGCCGGGTCTTCTTTGCCGCGGCTTCGAGACAACCAACCGCGCCGGGGCCGCCATGCTGGCCGAGGGCGTGCCGGACAACCTGAGCGTGCTGCTCTCGGGCCGGCTGACCTGGCCGGCAGTGGCCATGCTGCTGGAACTCCCGACAGGCCGGCTTCAACTGCCTGGGTCGCACCCTACATGGCACACCGTTATGGGCCCGAGGAAAGGTAGTTCGTCGTGGTCGAACGCCACGGCATCCCTGCCGCCTTGCCGGTTTCACCCGTAATCGCTGCTGGCCGCCCATGTACATCCCCCTGCGTCAGCCCGCGAGGACGCCCGTCCTGACCAACTGTTCCGGAACTGTGCTCCCGGCGGAACAAAACGGGGGGGCCGCCCGTCGGCTGCGGACAGGTCATTGGGTGTGGCGATGCCAACTGGCGCGGTGTCTGTCGTGATCCCGGACTCGGGCTTTCCCTTGCGCAAGGACCTATGCCGCCAGATCGCGCCGACCTGTATCCCGACCAGCAGGACAACTCGCGCAAGCGTCCGGAACAAGATCCTCACCTGCTGCGCACTCTTCGCCCCCCGGGTGGTGCTCGGAATAATCTATCCCCAATCGAGTGGCAATCCTCGATGGCGGCGTCCTGCATCCCGCTCCACCCAATCGGCCCCTGCATGGTCCTCCGACTATGGCGCCTGCCGCAATCTTGGTTGGCCGGCGGCGTGCGTGAGCGGGCGAAGGACACGTGCCTGATTTTTTGTTTGGCACGAAACCCACGAAAAGATAATGATGGCACCATGGTATGGGGGGGGTGGGGTAGGCGAGATAGCGCCGTAACCCAACGAATAACTGTCAGGGATGTTGGGTTACCTCCCTGACGGGGCTAACTCCCAACCTGTGCGAGGCTGTTTCCTGGAATTCCGGCAATGGCGCCGGAATACGAAAAAGAAGCAAGCGGTTAGAAAAGTTTTTTCACCATAATTATGGTCCGTGTTTTCCGTGGCCATTATAAAATTACGAAGCAAACAGCCAGAAATAGCCGATATTGTAGAAGCAGTGCAGCCAGATCGGCCCCACCAGGCTGTCGTGCCGATCGCGGAAATAGCCGAACACCAGCGACGGGGCCAGCACCGCGGCAGCGGCCAGCGGCGGATGGTTGATGAAATGCAGCGCGGTGAACACCAGGCTGGTGATCAGGTTGGCCGGGGTGATGCCGAAGCGGGATGCCCGCAGCCGCGGCCGCTCCCGCAGCCAGCCCTGCAGCAAACCCCGGAACAGGATCTCCTCGACCACCGGATAGGCAAGCCCGAGCAGGGCGAAGGCCTGCACGGCATGCAGCGGCCACAGCGGGTCGACGTCCGGCCGCAGCCAAACCAGTCCGACCAGCCACAGCAGCACCGCTGCCAGATGCGCCAGCCAGAAATGACTGTCCCGCATGGGGCGCCGCAAGCCGGCCGGCGGACTCATTCAGGCAGCAGCTGGAGGAAATCCGTGTCGGTGGCGGTGTTGCGCAGTCGCACCCGCTGTGCCACGAACTCCCGCTCCGGCACCTTCAGACTGCCATCGATCACAAAGTACAGCTGTTTCTCCTGCTCCTTGAGCAGGCGGGCACGATCCACCGGCGCCCGGGCGTGGAAGGTGACATCCTCGATATAAAAGGTGTTCTCGTCCCGCCGCCAGGCGAATTCCTCGCCGCGTTCATAGTAGGTCATGCAGCCGCGCCAGGAATCGG
Organism: Thiohalobacter thiocyanaticus; assembly: GCF_003932505.1. GTDB lineage: Bacteria > Pseudomonadota > Gammaproteobacteria > Thiohalobacterales > Thiohalobacteraceae > Thiohalobacter > Thiohalobacter thiocyanaticus. The sequence continues at coordinate 2,914,554 of NZ_QZMU01000001.1, read as the reverse complement.
CCCGGAAGGGCTCCACCCGGGTGATGAAATCCTCGTTGAGCACGACCCTGCGGGGCTGGCATTCCTTGTAGACGCTGGCCTTGGCGGTCGGATCGTCCACGTGCCACTTATCGCGGGGCAGCTTGCCCAGGAAGGCCGGGAAGTCGTCCCAGATCAGGGGCTGGTAGTGGATGCGGAATGCATCCGCCTGCGGCAGCTCGAACATAAAACGCTGCTGATCGGCCTGGTAGTCGAGAAAGACCGGAACGCGCAACTGCGCATCCTGGATCAGCCGGTGGCGGTCACAACCCACGCGCAGTCGCTCCAGCCGCAGCCGGTATTCCTCCTGCGTCTCGTACTCGCCGCGCGGCGGGGTGAATTCCTCCCGCGCCTTGCAGCGCTCGTACTGTTCCAGATAGGACGCGAAGGGCCGCGACTGCTCGCCCGAGCGGATGAGCGGATCCGCCGCCCGGGCCGGTCCGGCCAGTACCAGCGCACCGAGCAGCAGCATTATCAGGTGGGTTCGCATGAGTCGTCCTTTGCCGTCGTCGGGAACAGGGATGCTTCGTCTTCTGCGCCCCGCCCTGTTAAGATTGCCAGAGATTAAACCAAAAGATTGAAAACATTGCGATATGGAGGATGATCGAATGCAGTCAGGCGCGATCCTGGTCACCGGCGGCGCCGGGTACATCGGCAGTCACGTGGTGCGTCAGCTGCTCCAACGGGGGGAGCAGGTGGTGGTGCTGGACAACCTGTCCACCGGCTTTGCCGAGGCGGTGCAGGGGGCCGAGCTGGTGGTGGGTGATACCGGCGATGCCGCCCTGGTCGACCGGTTGCTGACCGAGCACGCCATCGAGTCCGTCCTGCATTTCGCCGCCCATACCGTGGTGCCGGAATCGGTTGAAAATCCGCTCAAGTACTACGGCAACAACACCTGCCATACCCGCAGCCTGCTCAGCTGCTGCCAGCATCACGGGGTAAAACATTTCATCTTCTCCTCCACTGCCGCCGTCTACGGCATTCCGGATTCGCCCTACTGCACCGAGGACACCCCGACCGACCCCATCAATGCCTACGGCGCCTCCAAGCTGATGAGCGAGATGATGCTGCGCGATCTCAGCCGCGCCTGCGACCTGCGCCATGTGGCATTGCGCTATTTCAATGTTGCCGGCACCAGCCCGGACGGCGACATCGGCCAGTCCACCCCGCGCGCCACCCTGCTGATCAAGGTGGCCTGTGAGGTGGCCGCGGGCCGGCGCGAACGAATGTACGTCTTCGGCACCGATTATCCCACGCCCGACGGCACCGGGGTGCGTGACTACATTCACGTGGAGGATCTGGCCGACGCCCACCTCAAGGCGCTGGACTATCTGCGCGGCGGCGGCGAGTCGGTCACCCTCAACTGCGGCTACGGCCACGGCTACAGCGTGCGCGAGGTCATCGACGCCGTGGAACGGGTCGCCGGCCATCCCATCACGGTGGAAGCGACCGACCGGCGCCCCGGTGATCCGCCTACGCTCATCGCCCGCTCCGACCGCGCCCGCGAAGTCCTGGGCTGGACCCCGCGCTACGACGATCTGGATTTCATCGTGAAGACCTCGCTGGAATGGGAGAAGAAGCTGGCCGCGGGCAAGGCCTATGGGGTCTGAATACGGCCACGAAATCCACGAAACCCGCTAAAAACTCTGATTGGTCCAATCATTGTACATATAGCGGTTTTCATACCTGTTATCGTCATCCCGGCGAATGCCGGGATCCAGTGACCGCAGCTGTATCTGGATCCCGGCCTGCGCCGGGATGACGGAAATCAAACAGCACGCGGGCTGTGCCCGCCCTACCTCACTCCTCACTCCTCACGGCCTTCCGCAACAGATGCGGCAGCAACAGATGCGGCGGCATGCGCAGGGCATGGCCGCGCACATACAGCAGCCAGCGCGCCGGGGCGGTGAAGGCGTCCTCGCAGCTGGGATGCGGCGGCCGCAGGGCGCGCGCCATCAGGGCATCCATCAGTCCCCGGGTGACACGCCCGGGCAGGGCCCGGTCCGTCCACTGTCGCATCGCTTCCGGCACCGGCGTGCCCAGGATCTCCCGGCAGTAGCGCAGGGCATAGGCCAGCGGGCGTGACAGCTGCAGCTCGTCAGCACGCGCCGGCAGACGCTCCCAGAACCGGGCCTCCGCCCCGGCCGCCTCCCGGATCAGTCCGTCCAGATCGACCAGGTCGCGCAGACCGTGTTCGAATTCGCCGTCATGGAACAGATGGGTGGCACTGTGCAGGATCCGATCTTCGGTGGACAGCACATGCAGATCGGGGGCGTCGATGCACTCGGCCGCCGCGATCAGTTTTTCGGGATCGGGGTGCAGTCGCGCGGTCTCGGGCAGGATGTTGTGATGCACGTCCAGCACCGTTTTACGGCGCACGTGACGCAACGGCGGCAGCTCATGCATCCACTGGCGATAGTAGCGCTGGTCATAGGCATCATGATGCGTGGTCAGCCACCCGGCCCAGTACAGCGACTCCTCCACGGCATCCAGTCGCGCGCGCGGCACCAGGATGTCCACGTCACTGAACACCCGGCCGACCGCCACCGGCGACCCACTCAGAAGATAGGCCGCGCCCTTGAGCAGGATGACCGGCACCTCCAGTGGCGCCAGGGCGCGGCGGATGCGGTTGACCTCCCAGTGCACCACCCGGGCATGGGCGGCGGCGAAGTTGCGGGCCGAATCCAGGTGGCGCTGCACCGGGGGCGGCAACGCCGCCATATCGCAGACGTCGGCCACCCGGTGCGCCAGCCGGCCCAGCAGGTTGGCATGCCGGGCCTGGCGGATAAGCCGGTCCCAGTCGGGCGCCTCCAGCACCGCGGCCGTTGCGGGCGCACGCAGCACCTGGACCAGCAGCGGCAAGCACGACTCAGCCATCGGCCTCCCCGCTCAGGCGGTCGAACCAGGCGATGGCCTCCTCCAGTTCGGCATAGGCCAGATCATGACAGCGACTGGCCTGCACCACGGCGGTCAGGGCATGGAAGGCACGCTCGCCCAGCAGGCTGTAATTGAAGGTGTTCTGCGCAATGCGCAGCAGGGTGCGTCCCGGGGTCTCGGGCGCGGCCTGCGCCGGAACGGCATCGGACCGGTAACGGGGAAAGACAATGGCCCCGGCCCGGGCCGGTTCGTCCATGCGCTCGATGCTGGCACGCGGCACCCGCAGGTGCGCCACCGTACCCTTGAGGGTGTCCAGCGCCGGCGGGCTGATGACCGCTTCGGAGGCGAAGCGCCGGATCACCTCGATGGAGGCATTCTTCAGGCTCACCGGCCGCACCACCGGGATCAGTTCCAGGCTGTCCAGGTCGATCACCGCCATCTCGTCGGACAGCAGCCGCCAGCCGCGCAGCATGAGCGCGGCGCAGAGCGTACTCTTGCCCGCCCCGGGCTCGCCCGGCAGGATCACCCCCAGGCCGTTCCTCTCCACCACCGCCGAGTGGATCAGCAGGTAGTGATGCATATGGCTGGTGATGCACCAGTTCAGACCCCACTCCAGCAGCGGATAGGCCTGCGACAGGGGCAGCGGCTTGAAGGGGATGCGGCCGTCCATGGCGAACTGCACCTGCGGCCGCCACCAGCGGCGCAGGGGATTGGGGGTGTACAGCCGCACCTGGAAGTCAGTGAAGCCATCGGGATCGGCCAGAGGATAATCGGGATACAGCAGCGCCAGGCCGGCGGCCACGGCGGACAGGCGGGACTGGATACGGGAGACGAAGGGGCCGGTTCGGATGCAGATCCCCGAACCGGCCAGCTGCCCCGGCAGCCGGTCCGGTTCAATGGCATTCAAGATTCGATCAGCTCGATAATGTTCAATCGCTTGAGTTCCCCCAGGATGGTCTCGGCCAGCGCCTGCGGCGGCCGCTCCGGTTCCGGGGATACTAACTCACTCAGGAGGGAAACCAAATCCGCGTCGCTGCGGGGCCCTGACTCCAGAGCCCGGAGCAGTTCGGCGGCCAGGGGATCGAGCAGATGGGTGTCACCGCTGCCGCGGTGATAGATCGCAACCTCCCCGCCCCAGTCCACCCAGGCCAGGCCGGCCCGGCCGCAGACCTGCCAGCGGCGATCGGACATCACTGATAGGCGCAGAGGGTACTCTGGATAAAGGCGACGACCTGCTCGACGGTGAGCATCTTGCCGTTGTTGCCCATGTAGTACCCGCCGGCGGCACCGCCGTTGGCATCCACATTGGCGTAGATGGCCTGGACGTCAGCCGGACTCATGCCGTAGCCCGGGATGGCGTAGGCATTGAGCAGGGCGGCGACGATATGGGCACCGAACTGGTGCGGATCCTGGTTGCCCGAGAGCCACAGCACCTGCATCAGGGTCTTGCCGGCATAGTGCGGGTCGCTGCCGCTGAAGGTGCTGGGCCCGAAGAAGGGCGTACCGTCCCCATTGTAGTTGTTGCACTGGCCCTGGCCCTGGTTCTTGCAGGTACCCGGATCGAAGGGCGTGTGGTTCCAGTTGCCATCGCCGACATAGGGCGTCTTCCACGCCCCGGGCGTGAAGCCGCAGGCGCAGTCGTCATGGCCATGATCCGAGACATTGCCGGACATGAAGCCGGAGATGGTGCATTCGGCCCCCAGGACCGGGCGGCTGGTCAGGCTCAGGAGCACCGGCGTGAGGGCCGCGCCCTTGAGAAGGCGGCGCCGGGACTCGATACCGGCCACAACGCCAGAATCAGATTCAACTATCTGATTTTCTTTGTTTTCAATATCTTTCTCGGTGGCCATTAAGCTGCATCCCCGTACATGATCCGGACCGGGCCGGACGGATTTTCTTCCCTGCAGGCAAGCACATGCCATGCCATGAAAAATTTATCACAGACAAATCAATCAACTGAAGCCTGGCCGTGCCTCCCGGGGCCGGGTCGAACCCGGCACTGACGACACATCTGTAAAATTCCTTGACGACAGACCCTGGTCGGCCGTCCCGCCGTGCAGTTGCCCTTCCGTCACTCCGCAACCCGGGATAAGCCTGCGGTTCAACTCAATTATGCCCAGCTTTCACCCGCTCCAGCAGGCGGGTGGCATGTTCGGCCGGGATGGCATAGCTGATGCCACTGGGATCCGTCAGGGCCGATTCCCGGGTTTCCTTTACGAATACTTTGTTAATTATTCCGACAACTTCGCCGGTCTCCGGCCGGTACAGCGGGCTGCCGCTGTTGCCCGGGTAGGCCGTACCATCGAGCTGGTAGACATCATAGGGGGCGCGCAGGCGACGGATGGTGGCCGGATCGAGCCGGCTGGAATGGTCGGCCGGGATCACGATCGGGGTGATGGCGGCGATCATGGCCCGATGGGTCGCGGGATACAGGCCCAGCACCGCGCCGATGGGGAAGCCGGTGAACAGGTAGATGCCGCCTTCCTGCACCCGCGCCTGCGGGGCCAGTTCCAGGGTCGGGACCGGCGCACCCTCGATGCGCAGCACGGCCAGGTCATGCTTCGGATCGGATGCCTGCAGCTGTGCCAGGCGCAGGTCGGGCTTGCTGCCGCTGCCCACCAGCACGGCCAGGGACTCGCGCTGGCCGGTGTTGAGTTCGTCCGGGATTACATGCAGGTTGGTGAGTATGTGACGTCCGTCCAGGACCCCGAAGCCGGTTCCCAGCAGCCTGATCGGTGGCCGCCGGGTCTTCTGGAAGGTACCGACACCAACGATGGCCGGTTTGGTCCGGGCGATGATGTCGACATAGTCCGACCCGGCAACCACAGAAAGACTACCGCATAACAGGGGCAGTACTGCCAGGAGCCTCAGCCAGGTGAACCGCATGGAACCGTTCCTTGTTGTTATCGAGCCTGAGTGAGTTTAGGCGTTACAATACCCAAACGGCCGACAAATACAACGATACCCGATGCCCGCATGCGCTCCGGAAACGACACACGCCTGTTCCTCATACTCGCACTCAGCTACAGCCTGCTGATCGTCTATGGCAGCCTGTATCCGCTGAGCGGCTGGCGGGTGCCGGCAACGGGCTGGCTGCCCGACCGCCTGTTGCCGGGATTCAGCGGCACCGACATGGTCCTCAACCTGCTGGTCTATATGCCGCTGGGTTTCCTCTGGGCCGGCTACCGGCGTCTGCGCGGCGGCGGCGTCCTGCTGCCGGTGCTGCTGCTTGCCGCCGGCGTCAGCCTGCTCCTGGAAGGCCTGCAGCATTTCCTTCCCGGCCGCACGGCGTCGGGCCTGGACAGCCTGCTCAATATCATGGGCGCGGGACTGGGCGCGGCGCTGCAGACCGGCGCACAGGCCGGCCCGCTGGCCTGGCTCCGGTCCCGGCAGGCCCGCTGGCTGCGCGATGACTCTGACACTCCGCTGGCCGCGGCGGGACTGGCCGTCCTGCTGTGGGTGTTCATCGAACTCAGCCCGCTGTTGCCCGACCTCAGCCCTGGCGGCATCAGGCAGAGCCTGCTGCCCCTGTACAACGGGCTGCGCAATCCGGCCCTGCTGGACCTGCACGCCACCTTCATGCGCCTGGGCCTGGTGCTGGCCTTCGCCCTGGTTCTGCTGCAGCTGCTCAGGCCGGAACAGCCGCGCCTGCGGTTACTGGCGCTGCTGCTGCCGGCCCTGCTGGCGGCCCGGGTACTCGTCAGCGGTCGTCAGCTGACTCTTGATGTCCTGCTGGGCACCCTGCTGGCGCTGGGCGTCGTCCTGCTGCTGCGCCGCCGCGAGTCGGTCTGGCCCTGGTTCGGCGCGGCGGCGGCGCTGGCCGGCTACCTCCTCGCCCAGACCCAGGTGGAAGCCAGCGCTGCACGCCTGCATCCGTTCAACTGGCGCCCCTTCTCCCTCCAGATCAGTCACGGCTTCGGGCTGACCGACGTCGCCGCCCAGCTCTGGCCCTTCCTGGTCCTGGGCCTGTGCCTGCGGCTCACGCCGCTGGCCCGCGCCGGCAGTCTGCTGCTGTGGTCGGGGATGCTGGCGATCGCGGCCCTCAGTCTGGGCCTGGAATGGCAGCAGCGCGGCCTGCCCGGACGCCAGGGCGATATCACCGATGTGATCCTGGCCCTGCTCGGCTGGCTGCTGGCCTGGCTGCTGGCCACCCCCGGCACCCGGCCGCGCCCGGTCCGACAGCCGCTGGCCGCCGGCCAGGCCCTGTATGCCTTCAGTCTGCTGCTGGCGGCGAGCCTGGTCGCCACCCTGCTGATCCAGCCTCAGGCCGGCAACGCCGGGCAGGAACTGAAACCCCGGGAGATCCCGGCGCCGGAAAGCCTGCCCGCGGCCGAACTGCCCGGGTTCCGCATGGAGCACCCACGTCTGCCCTATCCGACGCCGCAGCAACTGGAGATCATCCGCGCCGAAAACCCCAACTACCTGGAACAGCTGCAGCGCCGCGCCAGTGATGCCAACCGCCGCCATCACCGCGTCTTCGATGCCGTCATGGCCGAGGTGCTGGTTCCGGGAAGCCAGGACCTCGATCAACTGCACGCGGAGCTGCTCGAGCTGAAGCTGAGCTGGCGCGGCAACCAGCAGACCAAGCCGCTGGCCATGGCCTATGACTGGCTCTATCACAAATGGAGCGAGCCGCAGCGCGCCAGCCTGCTCGAGAAGACCCTGGACGGCTGCGAATACCAGATCCGTTTCATCCGCCGCAACCAGCTCTCGCCCTATAACGTCTATCTGTACAACAGCCCGTTCCAGGCCCTGATGGCCTGCGCCATCGCCGTGCATGGCGAACACCCGCGCGCCGAACCCGTGATGAATTTCACCCACCATTACTGGAAGGAGACCGTGCTGCCGGCATGGCGGCAGGTGATGGGCGAGAACGGCGGCTGGCACGAGGGGGCAGAATATGTCGCCATCGGCATCGGCGATGCCGTGTTCCAGCTGCCCAACATGTGGCGCGCGGCCACCGGCGAGGACCTGTTCGCCAGCGACCCGGGGTTGCGCGGCTTCGCCGATTTCCTGGTTCACCGCAAGCGGCCCGACGGCGAAGACATCCACATCGGCGACGGCGGTCTGTACGAAAACAATGTGCCCGATGCCGCCGCCCTGGGCGTGGAACTGAAGCACCCGGGCGTCTACAGCCTGGGCGGCTGCCCGAATCCGAAACGTCCCAAACCCCTGAGCTGGCCCTGGGGACCGCTGCCCGACGACCGTTTGTGCCAGCCCGAGGCACGCCGCTCGCTGCCCCTGGATCACTATGCCGACGGCATCGGCCTGCTGCTCGCCCGCAGCGACTGGTCCCCCGATGCCACCTTCGTCAGCTTCAAGGCCGGCGACAACTACTGGTCGCACATGCATCTGGACCAGGGCGCCTTCACCCTCTACAAGGGCGGGGCCCTGGCCATCGACAGCGGCATCTATCCACGGCAATACGGCTCCGACCACCACCTGAACTATGCCTACCAGAGCATCGCCCACAACCTGGTCACGGTCACCGATCCGGCCGACACCGAGCCCCGGCACCAGGGCAACAAGGTGCGTCGCATCTACAACGACGGCGGCCAGCGCCGCATCGGCTCCGGCTGGGGCCTGGCCGCCCCGCTCAGCCCGGAGCACTGGCAGGAACAGTACGACATCTACCATACGGCCGTGACCCTGGCCGTGCACCGGGATGCGGGCGCGGCGGTCAAGCTGGCCGACCTCACCCCGGCCTACACCAACCGCCTGTCGGGCAAGGGCACCTTCGCCCACCGCACCCGGCGGGTGGAGTCCTGGCGCCGCGCCTTCGTCTATGACCGGCACCAGGACGCGGTGATCGTCTTCGACCGGGTGGAGGCCACCCGCGCCGACTTCACCAAGCGCTGGCTGCTGCACAGCCAGACCGAACCACGGCTCGAGGGCAGCGACTTCCTGATCGAACTGCCGGCCGAAGCCGACCGCCCGGGCCATGCCGGCGGCCGTCTGACCGGTCGTATCCTGCTGCCCGAACGGCCGCGCGTCGCCCGCATCGGCGGCGAGGGTAAAGAGTTCTGGCTGGGCGACCGAAACTATGACGACGACGGCGCCGTCTACGAACGCATCGCCAGACGCGACGAGCGCGACCGCACCCTGGAGCCGGGCGCCTGGCGCCTGGAGGTCAGCCCATCCGCGCCGGCACGGGTGGATCATTATCTGGTGGTCATGCTGCCCGCCCTGCTCGACGAGACGCGGGTCACCGCCATCCGTCGCCTGCCCGATCGCGCGGACGCCGTCGGCTGCGAGCTCCGCACCGGCGAGCGCCGCAGCCAGTGGTGGTTCGCCCGTGACGGCTCGCAGGTAGAACTCATACGCTACGACAAGGAAGGCGAGATTGAACGCCGTATCATCCGCTGACGCCGGCGCCGGCCCGCAGGCCCGTCCCCGGCCTCCCCGCCGCGCCCGCTGACCCCGCCGACCATGGCCCTGCAGGACTCACTTCGTTCCGGCACCACCTGGCTGATCACCAAGGGCACGGGCAGCTTTGCCGTGCAATTCGTGTTCGGCGTGATCCTGGCCCGTATCCTGCTGCCGGAAGACTTCGGCATGATGGTCACCATCCAGATCTTCACCGGCCTGGCCACGGTGGTGGCGGTGGGCGGCATGTCCAAGGCGCTGGTGCAGGCCCGCGAGGTGGAGCAACGCCACTACAACACCGCCTTCACCCTGCAGCTGCTGATCGGTGCCGGCCTGTTTCTGCTGTTCTATCTCCTCGCCTGGCCCTTCGCCGCCTGGTACGACGATCCGCTCTACCGGCCGCTGCTGCAGACGGCGGCGGTGGGTTTCCTGCTGCGGCCGCTGATGAACACCCAGGCGGCCTGGATGCATCGCGAGATGCGCTTCAAGGCCTTCGCCCTGGTCTCCTTCGGCGGCATGTTCCTGTCGGGGCTGGCCGGCATCGGCATGGCCTGGCACGGCATGGGCGTGTGGAGCCTGGTGCTGAGTGGTCTGCTCGGCACCTTCATTCAGATTCTGCTGAGCAAGCGGGTGGTACGCCTGCCGCTGACCCTGCAGCTGGACCGCCGGGCGGTGAGCGACCTCGGCCGCTACGGGGTGCGTATCCAGGCCAACAATGTCGCTTTCCACATCAACCGCCAGGTGGAGAACTTTCTCATCAGCCGCACCCTGGGGGAGCATTTCCTCGGCCTGTACAACAAGGCCAGCAGCCTGTTCCAGATCCCGGCCGAGATGATCGGCACGCCGGCCTACGCCACCACCTTCCGGGCCCTGTCCAAGATCCAGGACAACCCGGACCAGTCGCGCTGGCTGTACCGGCGCACCCTCAGCCTGGTCACCCTCTACATGCTGCCGATCTACGTGAGCCTGTTCTGGCTGGCGCCGGCCTTCATCGAACTGGTCTACGGGCCCAACTGGAGCCCGGCCGCGCTGCCGCTGCAGATCCTCTCCCTGATCGGCCTCAGCCAGTGCATCATCCGGCCGTCGCGGGCGGTGACCGCGGCGCGCAACTGGCTGGGCCGGGAACTGGCGCTGCAGGCCGAGTCGGCACTGGTCATCGCCGTGGGTTGCCTGATCGGACTGCGTTGGGGCATGGTGGGCGTGGCCTGGGCCATGGTGCCCTGCCAGGCCTGGATCGCGCTGCGCTTCTTCGCCCTGGCCCGGCGCAGCCTGGACGCGCGCTGGTCGGATCTGCCGGCGGCACTGGCCGCCCCGGTGCTGCTCAACCTGCTGTTGTTCGCCTTTCTGGCCGGACTGGACAGCCTCTGGCAGCAGCAACTGGGAAGTACCATGAGCTGGCCCTATCTGCTCGGGATGGCGGCGGCGGCGGTGCTGTTCTATCTGCTGGTGTTTCTCGGCCTGCCGCTGCCGGGCATCCGCGACGAGGCGCAGCGCTGGCGCCGCTGGCTGCTGCGCCGTGCCTGAATACAAGGAAATGAAGTCCTGATGAATCCGGAAAGGCCCCTGTTCATCGTCGGCGCGCCCCGTTCCGGCACCACCCTGCTGCTGTACATGCTGCGCTCGCACCCGCGGCTGTTTCTGCCCGGGGACGAGTCGCACTTCTTCATCCCCCTCTACCGCCGCTACGGCCCGCAGCCGGCGCTGGACAACGTCGAACGGATCCAGAATCTGCTCCAGGCCATGCAGAAACTGCGGCCGGTGTTCTTCCGCGAGTTCGTCGAGGCGGGCGATCCCCAGCTGGCCGGGCTGGCGCAGACCCTGGCCGCGCAACATCCGGCCGACCTGGCCGGGCTCATCGATGCCCTCTACCGGCACCTGGCCCGGCGTGCCGGCAAGGTGCGCTGGGGTGACAAGACCCCCTATTACGTCCAGCACCTGGACACCATCGACGCCCTGTTCCCGGACTGCCAGGTGGTACATCTGATCCGCGACGGCCGCGACGTGGCCCTGTCCATGCTGGCACGGCGCCATGACTTCGATGTCTATAACATCTATCACGCCGCTCGCTACTGGGAGGAATGCGTCGAGGCGGGCCGGCGCAGCGGCCGCCGGCTGGGGTCGGAACGCTACCTGGAGCTGCGCTACGAGGATCTGCTGGCCGCGCCGCAGCCGCAGCTCGAGCGTCTGTGCGGGTTTCTGCACGAACCCTACAGCGAGGAGATCCTCGAATTCGAACGCCCCGAGCAGATGGACAGCAAGCTGCTCAGGACCACCCCGCTGGTCTCCCGGGGCCTGCAGCAGGCCAATGTGGAGAAATGGCGCGAGCGCATGAAGCCGCGCCAGATCGCCACCTTCGAACGGGCGGTCCCGGCGTTGCTGCGCGAGTATCACTATCCGCTGACGACGGCCGCCCCGCCGCTGCCGCTGCCGCTGCGTGCCGGCTACCGGCTGCACAACCGGGTGCGCAAGTGGCTCAACCGCACCTTTCACCAGCGCCCGGTCGCCCGCCTCTGAATCGATCTTGTAAGCCTTTGGCTATTGCCGGCCACACCGGAGCGGCGCTACGATCAGGGTTTAATCGAAGAAGCGGCCATCACGAGCCGCGGCAGGTAACATGAGCGAACGCAGACAATTCTGGAAACTGCTGGCGGCGGCGGCTGTGGCCGCCGCCCTCGTCACCCTGGTCCTGACAGCCAAGTCACTGCTCGATTTCACCCGCACCGGGCCCGAGATCCGCGGCGAGATCCTGGACTCCTACAGCGGCTATGCCGCGCTGGCCATGCTGCGGCTGGCCGCCTGGACCTGGCTGATCTCCTTCGCCCTGGCCAGCGTGGGCAGCGTGGTCCATCTCGCCCGCTGCCAGACGCGCGGCCACCCGGTGCGTTTCTGGCCGGCGCTGATCTGGGCCGGGCTGGCCTGGGGCATCATCACCGGGGCCGTGCTCCTGCACCTGCTGCTCTACAACCCGTCCGGGATCATCGCCTCCTTTCTCTACGATCCGGCCTGGCTGTACCCGGTCTGGGATCTGCTCAGCCCGACGCGGCTGACCCTGCTCAAGTATCTGATCATCGCCCTGCTGGGGCTGGCCCTGCTGAGCGGCATCATTGCCGGACGCCGTCGTGGTGCCTACGGCACCACCCGCTTTCTGACCGCCTACGCGATCGCCGGTGCAGCCCTGTACCTGGGGCTGAACTATCACCCTGAACCGGTCACCCACGGCCTGCAGGCCGGCACCACGACGCCGCGCATGAACCTGCTGATGATCGGCTCGGACACCCTGCGCGCCGACCGTTTCAGCGCAACCGGCTACGAGCGCGAACTGACCCCCTACATCGACGACCTCGCCCGCGAAGGCACCTTCTTCACCCAGGCCTATGTCCCGGTCGCCCGCACCGCGCCCAGCCTGGCGAGCATGCTCACCGGTGCCTGGCCGCAGCACACCGGCATCCGCAGCAATTACATCGACGACGCGGACGCCCGGTTGCCGGTCACCGGCCTGCCGGAGCTGCTGAACGCAGTCGGTTACCAGACCGCTGCGATCGGCGACTGGGCCGGCGGCGATCTGGCCAAGCTCAACCTCGGCTACCGGGAGACCGACCTGCCGGAGGACCAGTGGAACCTCAAGTTCCTCATCCGCCAGGGTCCGAAGGACATCCGGCTGTTCCTGAGCCTGTTCGCACACAACCCGCTGGGCAAGCACCTGCTGCCGGAGATCTACTACCTGGCGGGCTTTCCCATCTATACCGAGATCACCTACCGGGCGAAACAGCTGCTCAGCGAATACGCCGCGGATAACCGCCCCTTCCACCTGAACGTCTTCATGGGCGCGACCCATGCGCCCTTCGGCTCGGAATACCCCTATTACAGCATGTTCGCGGCGAAGGACTATTACGGCGATTCCAAGTTCGCCCTGTCCGGTCTGACCGATCCCTCCTCCATCGTCAAACGCCAGCAGCAGGGCAAGGAGGCCTTCGACATCCAGCAGGTGATCGATCTCTACGACGGCGCCGTGCGCAGCTTCGACGACCAGGTCCGTTTTATCGTCGAACACCTGGAATCGCTGGGACTGCGGGAGAACACACTGATCGTCATCTACAGCGATCACGGCACCGACCTGTTCGAGCGCCACACCTGGGGCCAGGGCAACAGCGTGGTCGGGGACGACCCCAGCGCCCGCATCCCGCTGCTGATTCTCGATCCGCGTTACCGCGACAGCCGGGTGGTGCGCCGCACCGTGCGCAGCGTGGACCTGATGCCCACCCTGCTGGAGCTGCTGGAACTTCCGGTGCCTGAATCGGTGGACGGCGTCTCACTTGCCGGCTATCTGCAGCAGGCGGATTTCACTACCGAACTGCCGGCCTTCCACGAGACCGGTGTCTGGCTGGGTCAGATTCCCGGGCTGCAGGACAACCACCTGCAGTACCCGCCGCTGCTGGAAATGCTCGAAGTGCCGGACAAGGCCACCGGCACGCTCGCCATCAAGCCGGAGTATCGCAACCGGGTGATCCAGGCCAAGGACCGCATGATCCGCACCGACAAGTGGAAACTGGTCTACCTGCCCATGCGCAACGGCGCCGAGTACTGGCTGTTCGACATCGAGAACGACCCGCTGTGCTATGACAACGTCATCAACGAATATCCGGAAGTCGCGGCCCGGCTCAAACGCGAACTGATCGAGTGGATGTCACTGGAAGCCGGCATGGAATGGGATGGACAACTGCTGCAGCCGAGGACGGCAGCAACAGGCGGCGGGAAGGGATGACAGCGGCCCGGACGGGCCGCCGCGGGTTCGGGATCAGTCGTGCGCGATGGGCTTGTCAGTGAACAGATAGTCGCGCAGTTCTTCGTCGAACTTGGGATCGCGCCGGCGGATCCACTCCATGACCATGGCGGCGTGCTCCTTCTCCTCGTCGCGATTGTGCTTGAGAATGGCGCGCAGCTCGTCGTCCTTGCAGGCGGTGACCCGCTGGTTGTACCAGTCCACCGCTTCCAGTTCCTCCATCAGGGAGGTGATGGCGCGGTGCATATCGCGGGTTTCGTCATCCAGTTCCTCGACAGGTTCATGGTAACCTTCGTTCGCCACGCTGTTTCTCCTTCGCTTGCGCTTGTTGTCGGACAATGGGATCGGTACACCCGACCGTGCGGCCATCCTACCCCATCCGGCGAAAACCGGACAATCGGGCCCGCCTGGCAGCCGTCCGACAGCTTGCGGCGCGGCGGCTGACGGCGTTAATATAATAAAGTTACCGGTTCGGCCCCGCCCGCTCGGGTCGCAAAACCCCAGCCAGCCGGGAAATCCCGTCTCCTGCAGGTCCAAGCCACTGTTTTTCCGACAACCAATCCCCACCAGAAATAATGTTGACTATTTTGGTCAACAATTATTAAAATACCCGACCAATTAGCTAAGGAAATACGTCGGGCCCCGGACCCCACCCGGGAACCCGCCGGGAAGTGGCAAAAATTGTACAATCCCGCTGGGATTCGTTGTCGCTTTGCGGCGACAGGATCGCACCGCGACCGGAACGGGGTTCCCTGAAGCCAGCCGGGGGCCCGGGCCAGCATCTTTAAAAGCAGGCAGCACCGAACACGAATCGGGTCTGCCGGAGAGGAGCTCAATCGATGAGTACCGGAACCGAACAAGTCGACGAACTGATCCGTCAGGAATACGAGCACGGGTTTGTCACCGAAATCGAATCCGAGACCATTCCGCCGGGATTGAGTGAGGACGTCATTCGACTGATCTCCGCCCGCAAGAACGAACCCGAGTGGCTGCTCGAGTGGCGGCTGGAAGCCTATCGCCACTGGCTGACCATGACCAAGCCCGAGTGGGCCTCGGTGCACCATCCGGACATCGATTTCCAGGCCATCTCCTACTTCTCCTCGCCCAAGAAGAAGGAAGGACCGAAGAGCCTGGACGAGGTCGACCCCACGCTGCTGGAAACCTACGAGAAGCTGGGCATCCCGCTGGAGGAACAGAAGGCCCTGGCCGGGGTGGCGGTGGACGCGGTCTTCGACAGCGTCTCGGTCGCCACCACCTTCAAGGAGAAGCTGGCCGAGGCCGGGGTCATATTCTGCTCCATCTCCGAGGCGGTGCAGGAGCATCCCGAGCTGGTCAAGCAGTACCTGGGCTCGGTGGTCCCGGCACGCGACAACTATTTCGCCGCGCTGAACACGGCAGTGTTCACCGACGGCACCTTCGTATATATCCCCAGGGACACCCGCTGCCCGATGGAGCTGTCCACCTATTTCCGCATCAACGCGGCCAATACGGGGCAGTTCGAACGCACCCTGATCATTGCCGATGACCGCAGCACCGTCAGCTACCTGGAAGGCTGCACCGCGCCCATGCGCGACGAGAACCAGCTGCACGCGGCGGTGGTGGAGCTGGTCGCGCTGGAGGATGCCTTTATCAAGTACTCCACGGTACAGAACTGGTATCCGGGCGACGATCAGGGCAAGGGCGGCATTTACAATTTCGTCACCAAGCGCGGCGACTGCCGCGGCGACCGCTCGCACATCTCCTGGACCCAGGTCGAGACCGGTTCGGCCATCACCTGGAAGTACCCCAGCTGCATCCTGCGCGGCGACGACTCGGTCGGCGAATTCTATTCCGTGGCGGTGACCAAGGGCTATCAGCAGGCCGATACCGGCACCAAGATGATCCACATGGGCCGCAACACCCGCAGCACCATCGTCTCCAAGGGCATCTCGGCCAGGCACAGCAGCAATGCCTACCGTGGCCTGGTGCGCATGACGCCCAAGGCCGAGAACGCACGCAACCACACCCAGTGCGACTCGCTGCTGATCGGCGACAAGTGCGCGGCCCATACCTACCCCTACATGGAGGTGCGCAATCCGACCGCCAAGGTCGAGCACGAAGCGACCACCTCCAAGATCGGCGAGGACCAGCTCTTCTACTGCCGCCAGCGCGGCATATCGGAAGAGGACGCCGTATCCATGATCGTCAACGGCTTCTGCAAGGAAGTGTTCCAGGAGCTGCCCATGGAATTTGCCGCCGAGGCCCAGAAGCTGCTGAGTGTCAGCCTCGAAGGCGCTGTCGGCTGAGCCGAACCCGGATTAACGCAGGAGGATTTACAATATGCTTTCCATCAAGGATCTCACGGTCGACGTCGACGGCCAGCCCATCCTCAAGGGCCTGAACCTGGAGGTCAAGGCCGGCGAGGTGCACGCCATCATGGGGCCCAACGGCTCCGGCAAGAGCACCCTGGCCCATGTGCTGTCCGGCCGCGAGGGTTACGAAGTCACCGGCGGCGAGATCAAGTACGAAGGTCAGGACCTGCTCGATCTGGAAGTCGAGGAGCGCGCCCGCAAGGGCCTGTTCCTGGCCATGCAGTACCCGGTCGAGCTGCCGGGCGTGAACAACATGGTATTCCTGCGCGAGGCGCTCAACGCCATCCGCGCCGAGCGCGGCGAGCCAGCACTGGACGCGGTGCATTTCATGAAGCTGATGCAGGAGAAGCTCAAGATCGTGGCTATGAAGCCCGACCTGCTCAAGCGCTCGGTCAACGCCGGCTTCTCCGGCGGCGAGAAGAAGCGCAACGAGATCCTGCAGATGGCCGTGCTGGAACCGAAACTTGCGATTCTGGACGAGACCGACTCGGGCCTGGACATCGACGCCCTGCGCGTCGTTGCCGACGGCGTGAACGCCCTGCGCAGCCCCGAGCGCGGCATGATCCTGGTCACTCACTACCAGCGCCTGCTCGACTACATCGAACCCGATTTCGTCCACGTGCTGGCCAACGGCAGAATCATCCGCAGCGGTGACAAGTCGCTGGCCCTGGAACTGGAAGAGAAGGGCTACAACTGGGTCCTCGAGGAGGCCGCGGCATGAGCGAGGCCCTCAAGCCCGTCGAACATTACCGCGAGCTGATCGATGCCGCACGGTCGTCGCTGCCCGGCGCCGGCCAGCCGTGGCTGGATGCGCGCCGCCAGGCCGCAGCTGCCCGCTTCACCGAGCAGGGTTTCCCCACGCGCAAGGCCGAGGAGTGGCGCTACAGCAACATCGGCCAGGTGCTGGAACAGCCCTTCCGCTACCGCGACGAGGCCTTCGAGGCCCTGACCGATTCCGACATCGAGGATCTGCTGCTGGTCGAGCAGCCGGCCGCACGGCTGGTCTTCGCCAACGGCCGGCTGGTCCCGCATCTGTCGATGACCGCCGACCTGGATCCTTCGGTCAGCCTGATCAGCCTGCGCGATGCCATCGACAGCGACAGCGAATTCGTCAATCAGTGGCTGGGTCAGGCCATCATCGATGCTGACCTGGAAACCTTCGAAGCCCTGAACACGGCCCTGCTCAACGACGGCATGTGCCTGCATATACCGGCCGGCGTCTCCGTGGAACAGCCCATCGAGGTGCTGTATCTGTCGGTGGGCCTGGACGAGCCCAGCGTGATGACGCCGCGCAACCTGATCGTGCTGGACCAGGGCGCGCGTGCACGCCTGGTGGAGCAGTACGCCAGCACCACCGACGCGCCCTACTTCAACAACGGCCTGACCGAGATCATCCTCGGCGAGGACGCGGAGCTGGAACACGACCGGCTGCAGGACGAGGCCGCCCAGGCCTATCACATGAGCGTGATCCACCTGGCCCAGGCCGGGCGCAGCCGCTATCGTGGCATGGTAGCCAGTCTCGGCGGCACCTGGGCGCGGACCGAATACCACACCGCCTTCAGCGGCGAAGAGGCCAACTGCGACCTGGCCGGTTTCTACTTCGCCGGCGACGGTCAGCTCACCGACATCCATCTGGACGTGCGTCACCCCGTGCCCCGCTGCAACAGTGAGCAGAAGTTCAAGGGCATCCTGGCCGGCAAGGGCAAGGCCGTACTCGACGGCCGCATCCGGGGTGGTCAGGGATGCGCAGCAGACCGAGGCGCATCTGTCCAACGACACCCTGCTGCTGTCACGCGGTGCCGAGGTCGATACCAAGCCGCAGCTGGAGATCTTCGCCGACGACGTCAAGTGCAGCCACGGCACCACCG
Organism: Thiohalobacter thiocyanaticus; assembly: GCF_003932505.1. GTDB lineage: Bacteria > Pseudomonadota > Gammaproteobacteria > Thiohalobacterales > Thiohalobacteraceae > Thiohalobacter > Thiohalobacter thiocyanaticus. Next base: position 2,896,294 of record NZ_QZMU01000001.1, on the reverse strand, counting down.
TCGGCCAGCTCGATCCCATGCAGCTGTTCTACCTGCGCACACGCGGCATCAATGCGGATACCGCGCGCAAGATGCTGTGCCTGGGCTTCGCCGACGCGGTGCTGGAGAGCTGCACCATACCCGCCTTCATCGAGCGGGTGGACCAGAAACTGCAGACCCGACTGGCAGATGTCGCCATCGACACCGCCGCGAGTCACTAATCATACGGAAACACGGAGACAAGGCCATGTTTGAACGCATCGCCCGTTTCATCGACAAAGAGGAACTCGACCAGGCCGGCAACGGCGGCCCGGACGGGGACACGCCCCTGGAGGTCGAGGGCGACACCCTGGAAGAGCGCGTCATCGCCGCCTTGCGCACCGTCTATGACCCGGAAATCCCGGTCAATCTCTACGATCTCGGCCTGATCTACAAAATCGTGATCCACGAGGCCAGCGGCAAGGTCGACATCGACATGACCCTGACCGCACCGGCCTGCCCGGTCGCCGGCAGCATGCCGGGGATGGTGGCAAATGCGGTCAGGCGGCTGGAAGAGGTCAACGAGGTCAATGTGGAACTGGTCTGGGATCCGCCCTGGACCATGGACCGCATGAGTGACGAGGCCCGGCTTGAACTGGGCATGCTCTGATCCCAGGTTCAGCACAACAGATCCGACAGGAGGAAACCATGTCCATACAGCTCACCGAAGCGGCCGCACAGCGCGTGCGCACCATGCTGGAAAAGCGCGGCGAAGGCATCGGTCTGCGCCTGGGCACCCGCAAGAGTGGCTGCAGCGGTTTTGCCTATGTGGTCGATTACGCCGACGAGGTAACCGACGACGACCAGGTCTTCGAATGCCACGGCGTCAAGGTGGTCATCGACAGCAACAGCATGCCGATGCTTGACGGCATGGAGCTCGACTATGTCCGCCAGAACGCCCTGAACGAGGGCTTCGAGTTCAACAACCCCAACGTCAAGGACAGCTGCGGCTGCGGCGAATCCTTCAGCGTCTGAAGACCATCCACAGCGAGCCGTAACACGGGGCAGGCATGACCGACCTACAGGAATTCGTCGACACCTTCGAGCTGCTGGGTGACTGGGACCAGCGCTATCAGTACCTGATCGAGCTGGGCGAGCAGCTGCCGCCCATGCCCGCGGAGCTCAAGACCGAGGACAACCGGGTCAAGGGCTGCATGAGCACCGTGCACATCCACGCCTATCCCGACCCCGACCAGCCCGGAAGGATCAATTTCCACGGTGACTGCGACACCGCCGTCATCAAGGGCGTGCTGGCCCTGCTGATCCAGCTCACCAGCGGCCGCAGTGCCGAAGAGATCAACCAGCTCGACATGGACGAGATCTTCGAAAAGCTCCAGCTCGACGAGCAGCTCTCCCCCAATCGCCACATCGGCGTCTATGCCCTGTTTGAAATGATGAAAAGCCAGGCCAGGGCCGCCCGCCAGGACGCCTCCGCCACGGCCTGATCAGACTCAGATCAAGAGCGCCACGGAATACACGGAAAGCACGGAAGAAAGCAATGTAATGTGAAGTTATAACCCTGTAGGTCGGGTTAGCGCAGCGTAACCCGACACGCATGGAGTTACCACCTCAATAAAGGAGGTCGATATGAAACCACTGAAATCCGCAGGCGCGGCCCTGCTGCTCGGACTCGGCATGACGGCCACGGCCGGCGCCGAGGACATGCTCACCCAGAAGAACATCGGCCTGGACCTGGCCCGCGACATCGCCAATACGGCGGTCATGGAATGCCGCGAGAAGGGCTACCAGGTCAGCGCCGTGGTGGTCGACCGCAACGGCAACCTGCGCGCCGCCCTGCGCGACGACCTGGCCCCGCGCTTCACCCTGCAGATCTCCGAGGAGAAGGCCAATGCCGTCATCATGGGCGCGGTGGATACCGGCACCCTGATCGAGAACCGCGGCGACATCGCACGCGAACTCAATCACATCGATGGCCTGATCATGATGCGCGGCGGGGTCGAGATCCGCTCCGGCGGCAGCCTGATCGGCGCAGTGGGTGTGAGCGGCGCCCCGGGCGGCGACATCGACGAGGCGTGTGCGGCCAACGCGGTGAAGGAATACGAGATGCGGTTGGAGTTCGCGGATTGATCTGAACAGGATCAAGATCAAGAGCGCCACGGAATACACGGAAAGCACGGACAGGGTTGATACCAAGTCGGGGGGCAATATTTGAGATTCCCCGTCATTCCGGCGCAAGCCGGAATCCAGAAACTCCTGTGGTCAATGGATTCCGGCCTGCGCCGGAATGACGAGCCTTGAGTCAGGCGGATCCTCTTCAGTTTTTTGCAAACATATTTTCCGTGCTTTCCGTGTTTTCCGTGGCCATTGGTATTCTGCTGCGCGTGTATTCCGTGGCGCTCTTGACCTTCACAACAACGGCCGGGTCTTCTCCGCCACCGCCTCCCAGGCGAACTCGCGCTGCACCCGCTCCAGCGCATTGCGACTCAGGCGCCGGGCCAGCGCCTCGTCACCGAGGATGCGGTAAAGCGCCTCGATGACCTGGTTGAGGTCGGCGCCCTCGATGCGCAGCCCGGTTTCATCGTCCAGCACCGCCGAGCCGGTGCCGCCCGCCTGGCCGGCGATGGCCGGCGTACCGCAGGCCGCGGCCTCGATGAAGACCATGCCGAAGCCCTCGGTGTCGCCGCCGATCTCGCGGTTGGGCATGGCGAACACATCCGCCGCGTTGTACCAGCGCGGCAGGTCCTCCGGGCTCACATGCCCGAGCAGGTGCACCCGCTCGCTCACTCCCTGTTCCGCTGCCAGCCGGCGCAGATAATCCTCGTCCTCACCGATGCCGATCAGGGCATAGTGCACCTCGACACCGCGCTCCAGCAGCGCCGGCAGCGCCTGGATGATCTGGTCGAAACCCTTGCGCCGGGTCAGCCGGCCCACCGACAGGATCAGTTTGGCACCCTCGGCACCGATGTCCCGGCGCAGATCCCCGATCTCCAGCCCGGGACGGAACCGCCGGGTATCCACGCCGGGGTAAATCAACCGGATCCGTTCCTCCGCCACGCCCCGGACCAGCAGCAGGTCCCGGGTGAAACGGCTGTTGGCCACCACGGTATCGGCCTGGCGGTAGACAAAGCGCAGTACGCGCTGCTTGAGCGGCGTGTTCCAGGTGGTGATCTCTTCGCCGTGGGCATAGATCACCACCGGTCTGCCGAACAGGCGACCGATCAGCAGGGCCACCATCCCCTCGGGCAGAACCCGGCCGGCATGCAGTGTCGCCACCGGCCGGCGCAGGGTGATCATGAAGGCGCGCCACAGCAGCCCGGCATACATGGCCAGGGATTCCGGCCGCAGCCACCAGTGTCGGCTCAGATTGACGCGGTGAATACTGTTGGGATGATTCACGTCATGCGATTCACCGCCGGGCACGCGGGCGGTGAGGATATGGATATTCTTCCCGCCCAGTCGCCGGTAGACCTCGTCGAACCAGACCGCGGTGCCGCCCTTGGTCGGCAGGAAAAGTTCGCTGATGACCAACACGGCCTTGTCCCGAGCCTGCTTCATACGTGAATCCTGCGCACTGGAAAGCGCGGTCTACTCCGCCGCATTCCCATCCGGCGCGGCCGGCGGCTCAGTGGCTGCAGGCTCTGATGCAGCCGGCGTCCCCTCCTCCGCCTGTGTGGCCTCGTTACCCTGATCCCGCGATATTTCAGCCAGCCGGCGCTGCAGGATACCGGCGTCCGGGACGATTTCCAGGCCTTGCTGCAACACCTTGCGCGCCGGCTCCGGCTTGCCGCGGTCCAGATAAAAATCGCTGAGCGCGGCATAGGCGGGTACGTAGTCGCGTTTGAGTTCAATGGCCTGACGGAAGGCCTGCAGAGCCTTGTGATCACGGTTGAGACGCAGCAGCACCCGCCCCTTTTTCAGATACAGCTCCGGCATCAGGACGAAGCCGGACGAGGCACGACTTTCCATGTACTCCAGGTTGTTCAGGGCCGCTTCGTACTCGCCTGTCGCCTCTCGCGAATCCAGGGGTTGACGATCACCCCGCAGCAGCAGCAGCATGCCCTGGCAATAGTGGTGCATGTGGAAATAGTCACTGCCGAACACGGAACGCCAGCGCTGGACCTCGGGACGGTCGAGGTCATTGCCCCAGCGCTGGGCCCGCGGACCGCAGTAGGGCGGCAGCAGGCTCAGTTCTGCCGCCGAGGGATTGAAGGATCCGATGGCGCCGGCCCCGGCCGGCAACAGCAGGGTCGTGGCAACGAGGATCCGCAAGCGTTTCAACCAGTGCATGCAAGGCCCTTTAAAGTTTATGCAATTCCCGCCGATCGACTTTAGCACATTGAAATAACAAAAAAACCCATGCGGGCAACGGCTGCGGAAAGTGGACATTTGACAGCGGTTCCGGGATCATACCGCAACCGGCCCACGGCCTGATACAACGCCCGCAGCAACGACAACAATACCTGATAAGGACCTGTTCCGGAATGACCAACCTGTGCGGATGGATCGGCTTCACTGCCGGCCGGGCCCAGCCCACGGAAGCGGCCGAGGCCATGCTCTCGGCCTGCCCGCTGACGCCTGTGAACCGCTGCGTCCGGGAACCGGCCTTCTGCGCCACGGCGGGTCCGTCCGGACAGGTGCTGGAAAGCCGGGGACTACTCATCGCCCTGGCCGGTCAGCCCCGCTGGCAGCGGGATACACTTGAGCTGCGGGTGCTGGCCGAACGGCTGGCAGATGCATTTCTGGAACGCGGCCCGGCCTGCCTGGAGCAGGTACACGGCCACTTTTCACTCGCGATCATCGACCCTGCCCGTGCCACTGTCCTGCTGGCCACCGACCGGTTGGGCGTATACCCCCTGGCCTACCAGATCACCGCCGATGGTGTGGTCTTCGGGAGTTCCCTCAACAGCCTGCGCCGCCACCCGGATTTCATCGCCGACATCAATCCCCAGGCGCTGTTCGACTATCTGTATTTCCACATGGTGCCAAGCCCCGGAACCATCTACCGCCACACCTCCAAGCTCCTGGCCGCCCAGTACGTGCTGATCGAGGCGGACCGTTTCGATGCCGGTTTTTACTGGCGGCCCGAGTACCGGGACCGCCACGATCCGGAGGCCATGCTGGCGGCGGAGCTGAAGACGCATCTGCACAATGCCGTCGAGCGCTGCCTGGATCCGGACCTTGCCCCCACCGGCGCCTTTCTCAGCGGCGGACTGGACAGCAGCACCGTGACCGGCGTCTATGCCGGCCTGACGGACAGCCCGGTCCAGGCCTATTCCATCGGCTTCGAGGCCGAAGGCTATGACGAAACCCCCTTTGCCCGCACCAGTGCCGAACATTTCGGAGCCCAGCTCAATACTTATTACGTCACGCCCGGGGATGTCGCCAGCGCCCTGCCCCTGCTGGCTCGTGCCTACGACGAGCCGTTCGGCAATGCCTCCGCCATCGGCGCCTACTATTGCGCCCGTTTTGCCCGTGACCAGGGGATACGCTGTCTGCTTGCCGGCGACGGCGGGGATGAACTGTTCGCCGGCAATGCCCGTTACGCAAAGCAGAAGGTGTTCGCAGTCTATGACGCCCTGCCCCGCCTCCTGCAACGATCCCTGATCGAGCCGCTGGCGCTGCACCTGCCTCAGGGAATTCCACCGCTGCGCAAGTTACGCAGCTATGTGGAGCAGGCCCGACTGCCTATGCCCGAGCGCATGGAGAGCTACAACTTTCTGCATCGGACACCGCTGCAGGAGATTTTCGCCGCCGACTTTCTGGAGGGCATAGATCCGGACGACCCGATCCGCAACATCCGCGAAGCCTACCAGCGCGCCGACTCGGACTCCATGCTCAAGAGCATGCTGCAGCTGGACTGGAAGATCACCCTGGCCGACAACGACCTGCGCAAGGTCAGCCATACCTGCCAGCTTGCCGGCCTGGAGGTACGCTATCCCATGCTGGACCAGGAACTGATGGAATTCAGTACCGGCATCCCCGACCGGCTGTTGATGCGCGGCCTGGAACTGCGTTCCTTCTACAAACGTTCACTGAAGGATTTCCTCCCGGACGCGACACTGGAAAAGAGCAAACATGGTTTCGGTCTGCCCTTCGGCATCTGGATGTCCGAGGACAAACAGCTGCGCGAGCTGGCCTACGACTCTCTGGCCGGGTTCCGCCAACGCGGCTACCTGAACCCGGCTTACCTGGATCAACTGACCGACGCGCACCGTGATGGCCATTCCGCCTATTACGGCGTGATGATCTGGGTCATCATGATGCTGGAACTCTGGCTGCAGGAACACGCCTGAGCCATGCTCAAGCCTCTGCTCTACTCATTGCGCTCCGAGATGAACACCCGGCGCCTGCTCGCCGGCCTGCGCCGCGAACTCGGCAGCGACAGCCCGCTGCTGCTCGTGCACCAGATGGGCCGGGTCGGATCGATGACCCTGGTCAACACCCTGCGTGCCATGCAACTGCCCTGGCCCATCTATCACACCCACTACCTCAACCCCGCCAACCTCGCCAGCAACATCGAACGCAGACGGAAGGTACAGTGGTTCGTGTGGCAGCGCCACCTGCGGGTGGCGCGCCTGCTGAGTAGGGCCGTCACCCGACGGCGCGATGCCCGCCAGTGGTATATCGTCTCCACCGTGCGCGAACCCATCGGGCGCAACCTGTCCAACTTCATCCTCGATATCGAGCGTTTTCATATAAGGGATTTTTTCCGCCGCTACGAACAGGGCCGGATAAGCATTGAACAGGCACTGGAAATCTTCTTCCGGGAGTTCAACCACGATGCCCACACCGACTGGATCCGAGACGAACTCAATGCCAACTTCGGCCTGGATGTCTACTCCGAACCCTTCAATCCGGCGCAGGGCTATCAGATCCTGCACTGCGACAACATACATGTGCTGATCTTTCAGCTGGAACGCTTCGACGAGGTATTCCGGACCGGACTCGAGGCCTTCTTCGACCGACCGGCACCCGAGCAGCCGGTGCACACACATATCAGCAGCAGGGATGAGCGCGCCGGTACCGCCTACCGCGAGATGCTGTCACGCATCCGGTTGCCGGATGATTACATCGAACGCATGTACGATTCCGACTACATGCGGCATTTTTATACTTCGGAACAGATTGAGAGGTTTCGCCGCAAGTGGCGGCGGCAGGACTGAGTGAACAGCCCCCAGTGGGCGAAGATATCCGCACGCATCATGCAATACCGTGAGGCGCCTCCTCGGCCGTCGAGATAAATTCTGTTATCTACATCTCAGAAATCCATAATCGTTCATCTTACAGTCCCGATTCCGCGATCATGCCGGCCGCATGTCAATGCCATGCGGCAACCGGGCCATGGGCAGAAATTCACAGGTCTGTCAGCATCGAGGTAAGCATGGAACAACCCCCTCATCCCGTTTCATTACTGCGCAGCATGCTCATCGGCGCCTGCCTGGCGCTCACTGCAGGACCGTCGTGTGCAGCCGACAACAACAGCTCCGGCCTGGAAGAGATCCAGGATTTCAATTACGCCTCGCTCAAGGGTCACGCCCGCGAGCTCGCCGCACGGGAATATGTGGATCATGAAGGAGAGCTGCCCGAATCACTGAAGCAGCTTAACTGGGACGAGTATCAGCAACTTGTCTTCGATCACGACCATGCCTTGTGGAACAATGAGGAATCGTTGCTGCGGGCCGAGTTCTTTCATCTGGGGCTGAATTTCAGGCATCCGGTGACTGTCCATGAACTGGTGGACGGCACGGCGGAGGAAATCAGCTACAGCCCCGAACTGTTCAACTATGGAGAATCAGGCATAAAAGGGGCGCAACTGCCCCGCGACCTGGGTTTTGCCGGCCTCCGACTCAAATACCATACCGACTGGAAACGCGATGTAGTGGCCTTTCTGGGTGCCAGCTACTTCCGGGCGGTGGGCGGCGAGATGCAGTACGGCCTGTCCGCCCGTGGGCTGGCGATCGATACCGCGCTTGATCGTCCGGAGGAATTCCCGATATTCACCCATTTCTGGCTGCAGCGGCCTGCGGCCGGCAGCGACATCACCACCGTCTATGCCCTGCTCGATTCGCCCAGCGCGACCGGTGCGTTCCGGTTCGATATCCGGCCGGGCAGCACTACGACAATGGACGTGAGTGCAGCGATATACCCCAGAAAGCCGATCGAGAGACTCGGCATCGCGCCCCTGACCAGCATGTACATGGTCGGTGAGAACAGCCGCCGTGCCAACTGGGACTGGCGACCCGAGATCCATGACTCCGACGGCCTGTCCATGCTGACGGGAAACAACGAGTGGATATGGCGGCCGCTGGTCAATCCGACCGAACTGCGCTTCAATTCACACATGGATAACAATCCGAAAGGTTTTGGACTGATTCAACGTGATCGTGATTTCGATCATTATCAGGACGACGGCGTTTTTTACGACAGGCGTCCCAGCCTGTGGGTCGAACCCACCAATGACTGGGGCGAAGGCGCGGTCCAGCTGGTGGAGATCCCCGCCGAGGACGAGACCTTCGACAACATCGTCGCCTTCTGGAACCCGGCCGAGCCGGTCGAGCCCGGCCAGGAGCTGCTCTACAGCTACCGCCTCCACTGGGGCGCCAGGCCCCCGGCCGCCAGCGAGCTGGCGCAGGTAGTCGATACCTTCACCGGGCTCGGCGGAGTGGTGGGAAAGAAGCGTGAATACTACAGCAAGCGCTTCGTGATCGACTTCAAGGGCGGACGCTTCCCGATGCTGGGTGCGGATCCCGGGATCAAGCCGGTAATCAGCGCCTCCGCCGGGCGGGTGGAAATCACCTCGTTACGCCCGCAGCACCATATCGGCGGGTATCGGGCCAGGTTCGACCTGGTGCCGCCGGATGACAGCCGGACCCCCATCGACCTGCAGGTCCACCTGGAAAAGGACGGCAAACCCCTGACCGAGACCTGGCTGTATCAGTGGACGCCGCCGCCGGTCGAGGAACGGGAACTCCGCAACCCCGGTCACCTGGACTAGGGCCTGTTGACAGGCCCTAAGGCCGGGCGGCGCGGCCGGAAACAGCCGGGGCTGCAGCCCCTGAATCTGCTTCGGCTGCTGCCTGCAGCTGCTGCCGGACCAGGAACCTGAGGATGACGACCATCGCAATCAGGTGATAGTAGAGATCGAAATAGGCCAGCCCCAGGAAGGCGCCGGCACTGGCGTAACCCGCAAGACTGACCTGAATCATCGCCGCCAGATCCCGCGCCCAGAGCAGGTCTTCGCGCTCACGGGTGTTGCGGATGACCCAGGTCGCCGATCGCCAGGCGAAGAAGCCCAGCAACAGATAGATGAACAGCCCGGCGAAGCCGTGCTCGCCCAGCACCTCGAAATAGATGCTGTGCGCATCCTTCACATCATTCGGATCAGGCGCATAGTGGCGGAAATTGCGCCAATGGAAGGCCTCGAAGCCGCCGCCGACCAGCGGCCGGTCCTGGGCCAGATTGACGGCGAAGTGCCAGGCGTTGATGCGGCCCTGGGCGGACTGGTCCTCCTCGTATTCCTGGATGGTGTGCATGCGCTCGAACCAGCTCTCGGGCATGACCGTCAACGCCACCGGCACCATCAGGGCCGCCAGCAGCAGCAGGGTGAAGCGCCGGCGGCTCTTGACGATCAGCACCACCGCCATGACCGCCAGCCCGACCAGGGCGCCGCGCGACTGGGTGCCCAGGATGGCGATTACGGTCAGCGCCATGGCCAGGGTGAACAGATTGCGCTGCCATTTCCGTTCCCGCTGCAGCTGCAGGTAACGCATCAGCGGCAGGATCATGATCAGGGCCAGACCCAGTTCGTTGTTGCCGCCGATGAACGAGCCCAGCGGTCCCATGACGTGATAGCCTCCGCCGGTCATCAGGGTGAAGATGCCACCCTTCACGCCGTAGAAACCCAGCGACAGCACGATCACCCAGACCAGCAGGTTCAGGCGCTCGCGATACAGCATCAGGATCATGGTGATAAAGGTCATGACCTGGATCTTGACCACCTTTTCCAGCTGCAGCAGGGAATACTCCTGTTGCAGTGAAAACACGGTGGTCAGGCACATCCACAGCACGAACAGCAGCAGTACGATCGTTTCCCGGCTCCAGGGAAATCGTATCTTCTCCTTCATGAACAGCATGGCCACCAGGGTAGTGGCGCCGATCAGCATGGCGAAGGGCGCCTCGCGGGCGAAGCCGTAGGCCAGGCGGTGCGGATTCATGTAGCCGATCCAGGACCAGGCCAGGATGCCGATCCAGGGCCGACGCAGGATCAGCGGCAGCAGGGCCAGGACGGCCAGGGTCACGACGATATCGCGAATCGGCATTTACGGATTACCTCCCTGATGCGGATCGACGTGGCTGACCACATAGCGGTACTTGCCACTGCGCTCGGGCAGGATGCTGTCGACCTGCTCCACCCGGATCTCCACTCCCTTACCGAGTCGCTGCCCGAAAGCAGTCCGGATCTGATCAATCGCGGCTGGATCAAAGCCGGCATCGGTGACCAGCAGCACCCGGGTCAGGTCCAGCGATTCCTGCACGATCTTGAAGGCCTGCACCCCGGGCCGGTCGCGTACCTCGTAGATGAGCGCCAGCCCGTGCATCACGGTACCGTCACGGGCGACGATGAAATCGGTGGTACGCCCCTGGATCTCTTCCAGCAGCGGCAGCCCGCGGCCGCAGCTGCAGCCATTGCTGCCGAGCACGGCGACGTCGCCGGTGCGGTAGCGGATGAAGGGAAAGTCCCGCGTGGCCAGATGCGTGACCACAACCTCGCCCGCCGTACCCGGCGGGACCGGCGCGCCGGCTGCATCCACCGTCTCGACGATGATGTCCTCGGCGGTGATATGCATCCCGCCCGCGGGACATTCGTGGGCGATGAAGCCGGCATCGCGGCCACCGTAACCGTTGGCCACCGGGCAGCCGAACACCCGCTCGATCAGACGACGCTGATCCTCATACAGCCGCTCGGAGGTCACGAAGGCGACCCGGATGTCGAGATCATCCAGACGCATGCCCTGCGTCTCGGCCTGGCGGGCGATATGGGCAAAGGCGGAAGGGTAGCCGAACAGCATGCGCGGACGAAAACGCCGGATCGCCTCGATGAAGCCATTCACCTTCTCCGGTGACATCTCGAAGGCCGCCAGCAAGCGGGTACGCATGAGCCCATCGCGCAGCCGCCGGAGGCGGTCCTGCGCCCCCAGTTCGATGGGCGAACCCCACATGACGATCTCCCGATCCCCGATATCCACGTCCCACCAGCGGGTGGCGCGCCACTTGGCGGCCACATCGTGGCTGACCCGTTCGGTACCGATATAAAAGATCAAAGGTTCGCCGCTGGACCCGCCGGTATTGAACCGGTTCAGGCCCTGCGCACCCTTTGCCTTGAGCTCCTCCAGGTTGGCACGGATAGCGGCCTTGGTCAGCAGCGGCAGCGCCTGCAGATCGGCGACATCGGTCACCGCCGCGGGATCGAAGCCGTGTTCGGCGAACAGCCTCCGGTAATAGGGCACCTGGCGGCCGGCATGCTGCAGCAGCGCGCGCAGCCGCTCCAGCCGGTACTCGGCCAATTGTTCAGCCGGCCACCACTGCGAGGCCTCCAACGCCCGGCGCACGGCCACCGTGCTGTGGCCCTTGAACCGCTCCTGCAAGGGAAACAACAGGCCGGAGACCAGTCGGGTATAGGCGCCGCTCATATCCTCCCTCCGGCCGGCAGTAGCGCCTGGAAACGGCCCAGCAGCGCGTCGCATTCCGCCCGCACTGAAGGCTCGATCGCCGGCGGCTGGCGCCGGCCGACCGAACTGGCCACCACCCGGCGGCTGTGCCAGTGCCGGTACGGCAGCCCGAGAAAGGCGAAGATACGGGCGAACTCCGCCTGCGGCGCGGCCACCAGCCGCTCGTAGCTGACCAGCAGCACCGCCTCGTCCCGGTCGAAACCCTGTTCGAAGAACAGCACATTGCGCAGATACCACATCAGGGCGGCACCGCTGGCATCACTGAGTTCCGGACCCGCGAAGCGTTGAAGCAGGGCCTGGGTGGCATCCGACATGCCCTCGCCGCGCCAGTCGACGGCGAGCCTGTCCTGCGCCAGGCGCCGGATCTGGCTGGCGTGGTTACGGAAGGAGACCAGCATGGAATTGACCACGTCGTCGTAGTGACGCACGATCCAGACGATGCGCGCCCCGGGAAAGCGCTGGCGCAGCTGCGGCAGCCGCTGCAGCTCGCACAGCGACTTGATGATGAAATACGGCGCGCGGCAGCGCCGGTGCAGGGCCGCAATGGTGTCGATATCGCGCATGCTGTAGTTGTCGAAGGCGCGGGCATCGCGCTCGTGATAGACATCGGTCAGCAGGCTCTGCTCCAGCACGTCCATCAGCATATTGGTGCCGGAGCGCTGCACGCCGGCGATGAAGGCCACGGCGGCCGGCCCCTGCCGGCGCGGGCCGTACCAGGCGTGCTGTGCCAGCCGTTTCAGCCGCAGCCAGGCCTCCTGCTGCAGGCGTTCACGGTAATGGTGCACTTTTGTATGTTGTCCCATACCTTCCATTGAAGTCCGTTGAAGCACTGCCTTCAGGATGCCTTCCCCAGCACCCGCGCATAGATCCCGAGCAGCGCCGCGACCCGTGTATCCCAGCTGTTGGCGCGGGCGTAATCGATGATGGCCTGGCGGTCCCACGCGCGGGCCAGCGCCGCCGTGAGTGCTGCGCGCAGCGCCTCGCCGTCGCCGAAGGGCACGATGCTGCCCAGCTCCGGCGCGCTGACCACTTCGGCATTGCCGCCCACGTCGGTGGCCACCACCGGCAGGCCGCAGGCCATGGCCTCGAGGATCACGTTGGCCCAGCCCTCGTTGCGGGTGGCCAGCACGAACACATCGGCGGCGCTGAGCACGCCCTTGAGCCGCTCCGGCGGCAGACTGCCGAGGAAATGCACCCGTGCCTCCAGTCCCAGTTCCGCCGCCTGTGACTTGAGCCGGTCCGTCCAGTCACCCTCCGCGCTCGGCCCGCCCACCACCAGATAGTGCAGATCGGGGAAGCGCTCGCACAGTTGCGGGAGCTGTTCGATCACCCGGTGAAAACCCTTGCGCTCGCACAGCCCGCCCACGGTCACCAGCACCTGCGCCTGCGCCGGCAGGCCCAGGTCCCGGCGCGCCCGCGCCCGGTCCACGGGCTGGAATTTTGCCGCATCCACGCCGTTGCCCACTACCGTGATCCGCTCCGGTGCGATCCCCAGCCCTATCGCCACCTGGCGCAGGGACTCCGACACACTGATGATATGGTCCGCACCCCGCAGAGCCCGCAGCAGTCGGGCGCGCAGGCCGGGCGTGCGGCTGTGGCGCGGCTCGGTGCCGCGCAGGGTCAGGGTCACGGGCCGGTTCAACCAACGGCCCAGACGCACGGCGGCATAACCGTCTGGGTAACCGAAGTGGGCGTCGATCAGCCCCACCCGGCCCTGCCGGTCCAGGCGCCGGAGCAGCCGCCGGCTGCCCAGGGCCAGCATCAGGCCGTCGAACCGCCGGCCGATGCCGGGCAGGGCCAGAAAGCGCGGATGATGGACCTCGATGCCCTGCTGGACCTCATGGCAAGGCGCCGGCGGGCGGTAATGCGGCCGGAAGCGCCGGATCAGGCCCTGCAGCGGAAACCAGGGCACGGGCGCGACCACGGTCAGCGGACAATGCGCGGCCACCCGGAACATGCGCTCGCGGATGAACAGCCCGGCGCCGGGCTGGCCGGGATGCGGGAACAGGGTGGTGAACACCAGCAGCCGCGGTGCCGCCGTCATTCAGCCGCTCCCTGCAGCAGGCGTTCATACACGGTCTGATAGCGGGCCACGCTGGCCGCCCAGTTACGTTCCTGCTCGACGAAACGACGTCCGGCGGCACGCCGCTGCGGCCAGTTGCCGCGGTCATCCAGCAGCGCCAGCACGGCCCCGGTCAGGGCCTGCGGATCCCCGGCGCGGAACAGCTGCCCGGTCACGCCGTCCTCGATCAGCTCGCGGTGCCCGCCCACGTCCGAGGCCACCACCAGCTTGCCCTGGGCCATGGCCTCCAGCGGCTTGAGCGGCGTAACCAGCTCGGTCAGGCGCATGGGCAGGCGCGGGTAGACGAAGGCGTCCACCAGGCCATAGTAGTGATGCACCTGGTCGTGCGGCACCCGGCCGACGAAAACCACCTGCTGATCGATACCAAGTTCCGCTGCACGCGCCCGGAGCCGCTCTGCCTGCGGCCCGCCCCCGACCAGCAGCAGGCGGATATCGGAGCGCACCCGGAGCAGCCCGGGCAGCGCCTCCAGCAGCAGCGCCAGGCCTTCATAAGCATAGAAGGAGCCGATGAACCCCAGCACGATTTTGTTTTCCAGGCCGAGTTCGGCGGCCAGTTCCGCGTCCCGCGGCAGGTCGAACTCGAAGCGTTCGATATCCACGGCATTGGGAATGACGGTGATTTTTCCGGCCGCGACGCCGCGGGCAAATAGGTCGTTGCGCAGCCCCTCGCAGATGGTGGTCACGGCGTCGGCCCGGCGCACCACGTGGGTCTCCAGCCGCCGGGTCAGGCGGTAACGCAGATCGCCCTCGCGGCTGGTGCCGTGATCCACCGCGGCATCCTCCCAGAAGGCGCGGATCTCGTAGACCACCGGCAGGCCGAACTCGCGCCCGGCGCGCAGTGCAGCCAGGCCGTTCAGGGCCGGCGAATGGGCGTGCAGGATATCGGGCCGTTCGCTTGGTATCACCTCGCGCAGCCGCGCCAGGGTCGCCTGCACCACCGCCCACTGGTCCAGCGGCGTAATGCGCGCGAGCAGCCCCGTCGGCGTGCGGCTGCGGTAGAAATGCAACCCGTCGCTATCCTCCTCCCCGCCGTCGACCCCGGCCGGCGCGTTGTGCTTGGGGCTGGTCAGATGCGCCGTCTCCCAGCCGCGTCGATGCTGCTGGGTCAGGATGGCCCGGGTGCGGAAGGTATAACCGCTGTGCAGCGGAATGGAATGATCCAGGACGTGCAGTATCTTCATGGCAGCTTCATGCGTTCATAATCTGGCGCTGGAAGGAGGCATACATCAGCAGCGACCAGATCACAGCGCTGTGATCGCGCTGACCCGACTGATGCTGGTCGACCAGCCGGCGGATGAAATCCGGGTTGAACAGGCCGGTGTCCAGCAGGTCCGGGCCGAGCAGGCTGTGCCGGACCTTCTCCCGCAGTGGCCCGCGGAACCAGGCCGCCAGCGGCACGGCGAAGCCCATCTTCTTCCGGTACAGAATATCCTCGGGGAGGTAGCGTTCCATGGCCCGTTTGAAGATCAGTTTGCCCTCGCGCTTGTGCAGCTTCATCTGCGGCGGCAGGCCCGAGACCCACTCCACGAATTTGTGATCCAGCACCGGTACCCGCACCTCCAGGCTGTGGGCCATGCTGGCCCGGTCCACCTTGGTGAGGATGTCGCCGGCGAGGTAGGTTTTCAGGTCGAGGTACTGAACCCGCGAGAGCGGATGGTCCGGGGCGTTTTCCAGATGCCGCCGGAACACCTCGATACCGCGATAGCCGGCCAGTTCCCGGTTCAGGTCGGCGCTGTAGAGCTGGTGGCGCAGGGCATCCGGCAGGATGGAGAAGTTGTGGAAATAGCCTTCCAGGCTGTCGCGCGCAAGCGCCTGGAAGGTGGATTTGGCGCGCAGATAGCGCGGCGCCCAGTCCAGCTTGGGATACAGGCGCCCGGCGGCGCCGAACAGCGGACCGCGCAGCCAGCCCGGCACCAGGCCGCGGAAGCGCTCCTCGTCCATGTGCCAGCGGTAGCGGCGGTAGCCGGCGAAGTTCTCATCGCCGCCATCGCCGGACAACGCCACCGTCACCCGCCGTTTCGCCAGCTCGCACACCCGGTAGGTGGGCATGGCGGAGCTGTCGGCATAGGGTTCGTCATAGAGCGTGGCCAGGCGGTCGATGAGATCGAAGTCGTCCGGGTTGACCTCCCCGACCTGGTGGTTGGTGTGATACTGCTGCGCGACCCGGGCGGCGTATTCGCTTTCATTGAAGGCCGGATCGCCGAAGGAGATGGAACAGGTATTGACCGGATCCTCGGACAGGCCGGCCATGAGCGCGACCACGGCACTGGAATCCACCCCGCCGGAGAGAAAGGCGCCCAGCGGCACTTCCGAGACCAGCCGGATGTTGACCGCCTCGCGCAGGCGCTCGATCAGTTCGCGCCTGACCTGATCCTCGTCACGCAGGCCGTTGTCGGCAAAAGGCACGTCCCAGTAGGCGCGCGGCGCCGGCAGGGGCTCGCCGCGCTTCAGCGTCAGGCAGTGCGCCGGCGGCAGCTTGTGCACATGTCTGAAGATGCTGCGCGGGTCGGGGATATAGCCGAAGGCGAAATAGTCCTCCACTGCACAGGGGTCGATCTCGCGCGGCAGCACCGGATCGCACAGCAGGGATTTGATCTCGGAGGCGAACAGCAGCCGGCCGTCCGGAAGCTGCGCATAATGCAGCGGTTTGATCCCCAGCCGGTCGCGGGCCAGGAACAGGGTCTGGCGATTGCGGTCCCAGATGGCGAAGGCGAACATGCCGCGGAAGCGTTCCACACAGGCTTCGCCCCACTGCTCCCAGGCATGCACGATGACCTCGGTGTCGCAGCGGGTCCTGAACCGGTGTCCGGCCTTTATCAGCTCGTCGGTCAGTTCGTGGAAATTGTAGATTTCGCCGTTGTAGACCACGGCCACGCTGCCGTCCTCGTTGAACAGCGGCTGGTGGCCGCCGGACAGGTCGATGATGGACAGCCGCCGGTGGGCCAGGCCGATGCCGGGCTCGACATGCATCCCGCCCTCGTCAGGGCCGCGATGGAACTGCCGCTCGTTCATGCGCGATAGCAGGCCCTCGTCGATGGACATCGTTCCCCTGGTATCGAAAATACCGACTATGCCGCACATGCTGCTGGTCCTGAAAAAATCGCCACGAAATCCACCAAATCCACGGAAACTCCCAATTCATCTAGCACTAATCCGGTGTCGGGTTACGCCCTTCGGACTGACCCCACCTCCAGGCCGATTTCCGTCATTCCCGCGCAGGCGGGAATCCAGCAGCCGCGCGGCATCTGGATCCCCGCCTGCGCGGGGATGACGATAGCGGTTATGACAACCGCAATTTACTCCATTTACTACCGTATACAGCCTTTGAAGCCATGTAATTCATCATCACGCTGACCGCGAGCGCATCTCCATACACAGCTTGTACAGACTCTGGTAGCGACCCACCATCCGCTCGAGACTGAATTCGGTCTCGGCGCGCCGGCGCGCGGCAGCGCCGTGACTCTCTCGCCTGGCGGCATCCTGCACATAAGGCTTCAACGCCTGCGCCAGCGCCTCGGCATCGCCGCGCGGCACCAGGGCGCCGGTCTCGCCATCGAGCACCAACTCGCCGTTGCCGCCCACATCGGTGGCGATCACCGGCAGGCCGCAGGCCATGGCCTCCATCAGGGTGTTGGAGATGCCCTCGGCCAGGGAGGGCAACACGAACAGGTCCAGCGCCGGCAGCAGTTCCGCCACGTCGTCGCGGGCCCCGGCCAGCCAGGCCTGCGGCATGAGGCCGGCCGCCGTCAGCTCCTGTTCGAGCCGCGTGCGCTCCGAGCCCTCGCCGATCAGCACCAGGCGCAGACGACCGGCGGTTGCGGGTGCCAGCTCGCGCAGGCGGACAAAGGCCCGGACCAGGCTCAGCTGGTCCTTGATTGCGGCCAGCCGCCCGACCGTACCGATGACGATGCTGTCCGCCGCGGCGAACCCCGCCGGCAGCCGGGTGCGGGCCCCGGCAGTGTCCGGACGGAAACGCTCGACGTCCACCCCGTTGATGATACGGCTGAGCCGATGCGGTTGCACGTCGATGCGGTGTCGCAGATAGCCTTCCAGATCACGCGACAGGGCGATGAAGTGATGAATGAAGGGCCTGAGCAGCCGCCGCTGCAGGATGTACTTGCGATTGGTACCGTCGACATCCAGCACGTCACGGCCGTGTTCCCCGTGGATACGGCAGGGCACGCCGGCCAGCCAGGCCGGCAGCTGGGCCTCCATCGCCGCCAGGTTGCGTGTGTGCACGATGTCCGGCCGCAGCCGCCGGAACAGACGGTAGAGCTGCACGTACATGCGCCAGTCATGCCCGGGGCGCTTGTGCAGGGCATGGATTTCGATATCCTCACGCTCGATGCGACGGCTGAAGTCGGTGTAATCGGTCAGGCTGACGATACGATGCCGGAAGCGTTCGCGCGGCAGCCGGTTGATCAGATTGACCAGGCCGTTCTCCAACCCGCCCACACCGAAGTGATAGACAACATGCAGGACATTGAAAGGCGCGGACGGCGGGTCCGCCCGGCTCATCCGCCGCTCTCCCGCGAATGCTGCCAGGTCTGCTCGATGCGCTGCTCCAGCAGCGGCAGCAGTTCGCGCCTCGCCTGCTCCAGGACCGCGTCCGCATCGCCCTCCCCGCTCTCGGCAAACAATACGATGCCCACCGAGGGCCAGCCGTTGCCGCGCAGGCGTTCCCAGGCCTCCAGCAGCTTACCGAAATAGGGATTGGCCGTATGCCGGCCGCCAATCCAGTACCAGTCGTGGATCAACAGCCGCTGGTCGACGGACTTGAGCCGAGTCTGAACCAGATAGCCGGGTTCGCCCTCGACCCGGATCCGGGCCTCGCCGACCTGGTGCCAGACAGGATGCTTCTGGATGATCATGACGTTCTGCGAGTTGATCAGTTCCGCACCCTCCCGGGGCCGGGCATAGTAGGCCAGATACACCCCCACCCGGGCATCGCCGCGGGCATAGAAGGCCAGCGTCTCGGCATCCGCACCCTTGTAATCGGGCCGCCAGTCGGTGAAGGCATCGGCCGCACGCCAGTCTCCGGGCGTTGTCGGCAGCGTCAGGGCGATGGAGTCCCGCTCCGGGTCGATATCCCGCTCCAGCAGCTGCGCGGCCACCGGCCAGGCGGCCAGAAGCAGGATGAGCAGGGCAAACAGGCCATAACGCGGAGACGTCGCTGACGCTTCGTCCCTGAACCCCGCCGGAACCTGCACGGGTTCGGGCTCTTCGCGCCAGTAGCTGCCGATCCAGAACATCAGCAGCATCACGATGCCGAAGAATACCCAGCCATAGATGAAATGATCCACGCCCAGGGCCAGCTGCATGTCACTCAGGTGGGCGATCATCACGATCATGTAGGCGCGCAGCCCGTTGGCGACGATGGGCAAGGCGATGGCGAAAAGGATGAACAGGATCCGCCGTGAAAGACTGTTGTAAGTCAGATAGGCGTACAGCGTACCCATGGTCACGGAGGCGATCAGGTAGCGAATCCCGCTGCAGCCCTCGACCACCGACCAGTTGCCGCTGGGCAGGCTGAAGTAGGTCCCCTCGACGTAGACCGGGATGCCGCTGAGCTTGATCAGGCTGACCGTGAACACCGCGGTGAAATCCATCAGCGGCGGAATCAGCCCCTCGCCCATGGGCACGGCGAAAATCAGGAAGAACAGGGGAAAGGCGATCTGGCGCACCACGGCCGTGCCCAGCAATGCCCAGACGGTCAGCGGGATCATGGCGATGAAGCCGAGCTGCATGAGTACGGCGACATCGGCCACCTCGGCCAGCAGCCACACCAGCCCCGGCCCGGGCAGCAACCACAGGGCGCGCCAGTCGGGACGGACCGGGGTGCGAGCCAGGTGTTCGCGCCGGCGCCAGATCAGGAACAGGACGATGGGGAAGATCAGAAAACCGTGGGCGAAGGTCTCGGACCGCGACCAGATGTCGATCATCCCGGTCAGGGTCTGGTGATAGAAGGCCAGCAGCGACAGCAGCGCAACCACGAACAGCAGCAGGTGCTGCTGCACGCCCGTCTCCTGCGCCTGCACGTTCGCCGACTGATTCATCATATCCCTGCCGCAGCGCCGGGCACCGGCCGGTCCCCGGCGTGCGCAGCCTCCGGGTCCAGCATCGCCTGCAGGCGCGACAGATTGATGTTCCAGTCGTAGCGACGCCTGATCCAGTCCCGCGCCGCCGTTGCCGACCGGCGCTCGCGCAGCAACGCCACCGCCGCGGCCGCGAACTGCTCATCGGTTTCGGCCCGCTGCAGATCCTCGCCCACGGGGTAGTCGATGCCGTCCAGCGCCTGGGGGCTGGCGATCACCGGCCGGGCCATGGCCATGGCCTCGAGCACCTTGTTCTGCACCCCGCGGGCGATGCGCAGCGGCGCGACCGCGGCATGGGCATGTTCGAGATAGGGCCGGATATCCTCCACCGCGCCGGTCACCCGCACGCCGGGCAGGCGCTCCAGTCGTTTCACCGCCTCGGTCGGCCGCGCGCCGACGATGGCGAACAGGGCATCCGGCACCTGCTCGCGCACGGCCGGAAGGATATCGCCGGCGAACCAGCTCACCGCATCGGCGTTGGCCCAGTAATCCATGGCGCCGGTGAACACCAGTACCCGGGCGCCGGGTTCATAGGGGCTGTCGGATTCCGGCCGCGGGGTGAAATAGGCCCAGTCCACACCGTTGTCGTAATAGCCGATGTTGCACGCCGCAGGCACCCGTTCGGCGAACAGGGCCGCCTCCTCGGCGGAGACGAACATGCTGGCGTCGAAGTGCTGCGCGATGCGGCGCTCGTAGCGGTCCAGCCGGCGTCCCTCGCGCCGGTAGACCCAGCTCATGGGCCAGCGCTGGGTACGGCCGTACTGTTCCCACTTGTCCGAGTCCACGTCCACGAAATCGATCACCCGGCGCAGTCCGGCGAACTCATCGGCGTCCAGGTACTGGGCCATGGAGGAGGAGAACACGAAGGCGGTATCGATGCCCTGCTCCGTCACGCAGCGGCGCACCCAGTCGGCCATGCGTGCGTCCCGGTAATAGGGCAGCGTCAGGGGAGCGCCGGTGATCAGTCCCTGCAGACTGCGCAGCCGCGACCGGCGCGGCGACAGCGGCAGCAGCCGGCACTGGCGGCACCAGCGCTGCAGGGTCTCGGCATGGCGCCAGTCGCGCGGGTCATCGACGAAGGCGCCCAGGTAGACCTGGTAGCGCTCGGCCAGGTAGCGCAATACATGATAGGACCGGATCTTGTCCCCCTTGTTCGGGGGATAGGGAATGCGGTGGGCGAGATAGAGAATCCGTTCCATGAGCGTACTATCCCAGGTACTTGGCGAGATAGGGCCCGAGCGAGCGACTCAGCCCCAGCGGCAGCTTCGACCACAGTTCGATGAACAGCTTGTATTTGGGGTTGGTCGGGCTGATGTTGGGCAGGTCCGTGGCCCGGACCAGATGGTATTCATAGTACAGCGGCTCGGGCTCGAAGCCCCAGTTCTTCTTGAAGCTGTAGGAGCCGGTGCCCTGCTTGCTGCGGCCGAAGTCGAACAGACGCACGCCGCGCTCACAGCTCCTGCGCATCAGCTCCCAGTACATGAAGTCGTTGCCCTTGAGCTGGCGGGCGCTGGCCTTGCCGCCACCGTAATAGGGCAGCACCTGGTCGCGGAAATAGAAACTCATCACGGCGGCCACGGTCTCGCCGTCCTTGAGTACGGTCAGTATCTCGCAGTCGTCGCCGAATTCCCGCTTGAGGTGTTCAAAGAAGGCGCGGGGGAAAACCGGCGTACCCAGGTTGCGCACGCTCTCGGAATAGGCGTCGTAGAGCCGCTCCACGCCGGCATCGATCTCGCTGACCAGGCCGGCCTGGATGCCCTTGCGCACCATGGCCCGCTGCTTGCGCGGGATCGCCTGCAGATTCACCTCCGGATCCGGGTCCAGCGGCTTGCGGAAGGTGACGTACAGGTCCTTGGTCGGCCAGTCGGTGCAGGTCGCGCGCGGGTGCCGCAACTCCAGGAAATCGACCCTGAGGTTTTCCGCCCGCTCGACCGCGGCCGTGATCAGGGCCTGACGCACGGCCTCGTCCTCGGCGGCCACCCCACCATAGACGCAGAAGGGGGTACTGACCAGGGAGTTTCCGAACAGCAGGCTCTTCAGCTGGCCCAGCGGCAGCACGCCCTGGATGTCGCCATCGCGCTCGGCATACAGATAGATCATGGGGTGGCCGTAGGTACGCTCGATGACGCGCTTCCAGCCGGCGCGGTGGAAGAAGGTCGCCTCGGGACACTGCTGCACGAAGGCATCCCAGCGCCCGGCGCCGGCCTCGTCAAGCTCGCGTATCTGCACGCTGTCGCTCACGGCGCGTTCCATGCCGGAAACCTCTCTGCCGGGGTGAAGGTCTCGTCCATGCGCTGCCAGGCGAAGTCCCGCAGCAGCCGCTGCAGCCGCGCCTCCATGCGCCGCAGGTTGAGATAATGGCGGAAACGGGTGCGGGCATTGAGGCCCCGGCTGGCGCGGCTGGTCGGGGTCGATCTCCCAGGGATGGAAGTAGAACACGCACGGCTGGCTGTCGCTCTGGTTGACCCGGCGCATGGCCCAGCGCGAGACCCGGTAGGGCAGCAGCCGGAAATAGCCGCCGCCGCCGCAGGGCAGGTTGCGCGTGCCCACACGCAGGGTGGTCACCGGCACCTCGACGAAGTCGCTGCCGTTGACCCGGAAGGCGAAGCGCGGAGCTTCGGGCATGCCGTACAGATCATGATTGATGGGATAGATGCTGGAGCTGTAGCGATAGCCCTCCTCGCGCAGCACCTCCAGTGCCCACAGGTTGTCCCGGCCGATGGAATAGCTGGCGGCACGGTAGCCGGTCACCGGCACGCCGGCGATGTCCTCCAGCAGCGCCCTGGTCCGGCGCACGTCGGCGCGGAACGCCTCCGGGTCCTGGTTGGTCACCCGGGTGTGCTCGAAGCCGTGGCTGGCCACCTCGTGGCCCTCGGCCACCATGCGCCGGATCAGTTGGGGATGGCGTTCGGCCACCCAGCCCAGGGTGAAGAAGGTGGCTCGCACATCGGCCTCGCCGAACAGATCCAGGATGCGCGCGGTGTTGCGCTCGACCCGGCGCGGCAGCCGCTCCCAGTCGCTGCGGCGGATGAAGGGTTCGAAGGCCGAGACCTGGAAATAGTCCTCCACGTCCACGGTCATGGCGTTGGTACAGGCGGGGCGTTCCGTATTCATGAGACAGCCCTGGCGCCCCCGTTGCGCGCGTACCAGTCGAGGATGACCTGCTTGATGCGCTGCGCGGCCTGCCCGTCCCACAGTTCGGGCACCCGGCCGCGCTTGCCACCGCCGGCCAGTGTCTCCTCCACCGCCGCGCGGATGCGCGCGGCGTCGGTGCCGACGATGGTGTTGGTGCCCTGGCTGACGGTGATGGGCCGTTCGGTGTTCTCGCGCAGGGTGATGCAGGGCACGCCCAGGGCGGTGGTCTCCTCCTGCAGGCCACCGGAGTCGGTCAGTACCAGGCGGGCCTTCGCCATGAGGCCGAGCAGTTCCAGGTAGCCCAGCGGTTCCAGGATCAGGATATCGGGGCTGTCGAGCAGCTCCATCAGGCCCATGTCGCGGGCCCGGGCGCGGGTACGCGGATGCATGGGAAAGACGACGGGTGTGCGCGCACTGATTTCGCGCAGCACGCCCAGCAGGCGTTTGAACACCGCCGGGTCGTCGACATTGGACGGCCGGTGCAGGGTCAGCACGGCATAGCCGCGCTCGTCCTGCAGAAAGGCCTCGCGTCCCACGCCGGCCAGGGTCTGCCCGGCCGGCACCGCCCGGGACAGATGCCCCAGCAGGGTATCGATCATGACATTACCGACGAAATGGATACGCTCCTCCGCGATGCCTTCGCGCAGCAGGTTGTCACGGGCGCTGGCTTCGGTCAGGAACAGCAGGTCGGAGAGCTGGTCGGTCAGCACCCGGTTGATCTCCTCCGGCATGCCGCGGTCGTAGCTGCGCAGCCCGGCCTCGACATGGATCACCGCCACGCCCTGCTTGGCCGCGACCAGGGCGCAGGCAATGGTGGAATTCACATCGCCGACCACCAGCACGGCAGCGGGCGCCTCGGCCTCCAGCACCGGTTCGAAACGACGCATGATCTCGGGCAGTCTGCTGGCTGTGACTGCCGGAACCGACTTCCAGATCGATGTCCGGCTCGGGGATACCGAGCTGGTCGAAGAAGGCGCTCTTCATGGCGGCGTCGTAATGCTGGCCGGTGTGCACCAGGGTGGCCTCGATCGGCTGGGGACCGTTACGGAAGGCCGCAATGAGGGGTGCGATCTTCATGAAATTGGGGCGGGCCCCGACGACGCACAGCAGTTTGGGATGGGCGTTGGCGCTCATGGGTGTAAAACCTGTCTGCGGCGGATGGCGGCGAAGGGATTCAGGCCTTGTCGGCCTTCTTCAGCTGTTCCAGGGCCTCGGAGTAATCGATATCGTCGCCTGAGAGCATGGCCATCATGATCAGCTTCTGCATCCGGTCGCGGTCCCGGCGCACCCGTTCCTCCAGTGCCTCCACCTTCTTCTCCAGGGCGATCATGCGGCGCTCGGTATCACTGACCGTGTTGTTGGGGCGCTCGGCCTCCGCCGCGGGGGTGTCGCTGCGGTTGTGCAGCGCCGGCTGGGCGGTACGGGCGATGCGATCGAGATCCGGAGTTTCCTGACGCTGCTCCTCGACCACGAATTCGACCGTATCGGCGTTGAATTCGTGGATCTCCTCCAGGCAGCCATAGAGGAACAGGCGGTCGCAGAGATTGTTGATACGCCGGGGCACGCCGTCGCTGAACTCGTGAATGGCGGCGAAGGCCGGCTCGGTGATCACCGGGTCGTCCTGCCAGCCCACCAGCCGCAGCCGGTGTTTGACGTAATCGATGGTCTCCTCTTCCTCCAGCGGCCCCAGGTGATAGGAGGCGATCACGCGCTGACGGAACTGCTCCATACCCGGGGATTGCAGGGTGTACTGGAACTCGCCCTGCCCCAGCAGGAAGCTCTGCAGCAGGGCCTTCTCGCCGACCTGGAAGTTGGACAGCATGCGCAGTTCCTCCAGCGAGCGCGCCGGCAGGTTCTGGGACTCGTCGACCAACAGCAGCAGCCGCTTGCCCTCGCGGGCGCGGGCGGTCATGAAGGTCTCCAGGTTGCGCAGCACCTGGGCCTTGTCCGCGCCCTGGCTCTGCAGGCCGAAGGCGGTGGCCACCGCGCGGACCAGATCGTCGGATTCGAGCTGGGTGGTGACGATCTGGGCGGCGATGATGTTCTCCTGCTGCAGGCTGTTGAGCAGCGCCCGCGCCAGGGTGGTCTTGCCGGTGCCGATGTCGCCGGTGATGATGATGAAGCCCTCGCCCAGCTGCAGTCCGTAACGCAGGTAGGCCAGGGCCTTGGAGTGGCCCCGGCTCTGAAACAGGAAGCGCGGATCCGGGCTCAGCCGGAAGGGCTTGGATTTCAGATTGTAGAAGCGCTCGTACATTAGAACTCCATCCGCACCCTGGCGGTAATGCGGTTTTCCTCGTACTCGTTGGCGGCGCGGTCCGATTCCTGCTCGGTGCGGCGCAGTTCCAGCGAGCCCCGGGTCCGGGGCGTGAAGTCATGCTCCACCGACCACTGGGCGAACCAGAGCCGGTCGTCCTGGGTGCCGCTGGCGCGCAGGGTGTTGATCAGGCCGCCGCGCAGGATGAAATCGGTGGTGCCGTCATACGCCCAGCGCCAGGTGGCGTCGCCGCCGTTGACCCGCTCGGTGGTCTGGCTGGTGAGGAACAGCCGGCGCTCGCTGAAGATGCGGCCGCTGAAGGTGCTGCGGCCGGTGTCGTAGCTGGCGGTGCCGCTGGCGCGTTTGCGTTCGATGATCTCATCAGTGAGCGAGGGGACAGTACCCAGGGCAATCTCGTAGCGGCCAGGAGTCAACCCTGAGGTATCGAAGCCAGGAAAGAATTCATCGGTATCAATATTACGCAGCCCCGGCTCAACCTCAAGCTCTAGCTGCTGCACCGTGGTGGTGTCCTCGTTATAGGTGGCACCCAGGGTCAGCCCCGGCCCACGGTGGCGGATACGCGCATTCCAGGCCGCGCCCAGGATGGTGCCGACATCGCGATCGTAATAGGTCACCTCGATATCGGTGCGCCGGGTCGGATTGAGCATCAGGGTGGCGGTCTTGTACTCCTCGCCGTACAGGGCCTCCATGCCGTAGAAGCGGGTGGGGCGCCACAGGGCGCCGCCGGCAACATAGCTGCCGTTCTCTACCTTGCGGGAACTGGGGTAGTCGTTGTCCTCGTTGCCGGCACGCGCCAGCAGCCGGAAGGTATCGGTCAGCCGGTAGGCCAGGTCGGCCTGGGTCGACTCGAAGCTGGCGTTGGGGGCGCTGTCGCGGCTGATGCGGTTGCGATAGTGATTGACGGACCAGCTCAGGGTGCGCCAGAAACGGCCGCTGGCGAGATTCAGGTCGACGCCGTCGGCGCTGGAATCGGAGGCGCCGCTTTCGTAGCGGATCTCGTCGTGGGTATAGCGGGCCAGGACTTCCACCTGGCCGCCGAAATCGTGCGCCAGGTAGGGGCTGATGCGCAGGGTGCCGACATCGTCCAGATCGCCGGCGCCGGTGACCGTGTCCAGGGACAGGCGCCCGGACTGGCTGACGTTGCGCTGGGTGTAGGTGGCCAGGGTGTCCAGATAGAACCAGTCCGGCTTGAGCTCGAACTGGCCGGCGCCGAACAGCTTGTGGTTGATGTCGTTGCTGGAACTGGTGTCGGCGAACAGCAGCCCCTGCAGTTGGTAGTCGAGTTCGACCCGAGAACGGCCGCCCTGCTTGCTGACGTTCACCCCGGGACTGACCTCGGTGACCAGGTCGGCATCGCCGTCCGGTTCCAGCTTGATGTTGTCGGTGAAGGTTTCGCTCAGGGTAAGGCGCGGCGTGACCTGCCAGTCACGGCTGAGTTCCTCATCATCAGCCTGGAGCGTCGGACTGAGCAGGAGCGAGAACAGGGCCGGGGCCAGCACGTATCCCTGTGGACGTTTATTCTTATTGGCCGTATCCATAACCATAACCGTAATAGTCCCCTCCGAATGTCCGGTGGCTTTTGTTCAGGACCAGACCGACGATCTCGGAATCATCCAGCATGCCCAGGGCCTCGGTGACGATCCGCTGCGGGGTCTTGGACTCTTCCACCACCACCAGGACCTGGCCCATCAGCCCGGCCAGCACCCGGGCCTCGCTGGTCAGCATCAGGGGCGGTGAGTCGAAGATGATGATCCGGTCCGGGTAGCGCAGTGACAGCTCGTCGGCCAGCCGGCGCATGTTGCTGCTGCCCAGCAGTTCGGTCGAATGGGTGTGGCGCTTGCCCGCCGGCAGCAGGCTCAGGCTGGGCACATTGGTGCGCAGCAGGGCATCCTGCACCCGGCACTCGCCGAGCAGCACATCGGTCAGCCCCTGGCGGGCCGACACCCCCAGGCGCGAGGTCACTTCCGGCTTGCCGATGTCGGCGTCGACCAGCAGCACCGTCTTGTCCATCTCCATGGCGATGCTCATGGCCAGGTTGATGGCGGTGAAGGTCTTGCCCTCGCCGGCCATTGAACTGGTGACCATCACCAGGTTGGGATGCTCGACCTGGGAGGCCGTCTCCCCCATCACATGGGCCAGGACCGGCCGCTTGATGCGGCGGAATTCCTCGGCCATGTAGTTGTCCTTGGGATCGGCGGTCGGATCCAGGATACCGTGGGCATAGAGGGCGTCGATCTGGATACGGGCATCCGGATCACGGGTGTCGTTGAAACCGGGCGCTTCCGCGGCCGGCTGCGCATAGTGCTCGCTCAGGGTCCGGGAATGCGCCTCCCGCTCCCGGTGCGGCGATGGCGCCGGGGCCGGGGTGGTGGCGGCGTCATCCTCGATCAGCTCGGGGGTATCGGCCTTCTCGGCGCCGCCCAACTTTTCCATGGCCTTTTCGATAATGCTCATTCGGCTCTCCCCGTCACGCCCGCAGCAGGTTCAGGTTCAGCATCTCGGCGGTCACCACCAGGCCGTATACACACAACAGGCCCAGTGTCGCAACGGCCAGCCCGGCCAGCGCCAGGCGGCGTTTCTTCAGATACTCGTCGGTGTAGACCATGCACACGCTGCCAAAGACCGGGTGACCGGTCAGCTCCTTGAGCAGGCGGGCATCCTCGAAGGTCGGACGGATCTGGTAGATCAGAAAGCCCAGGGCCCCGCCGATACCAAAGGCCCCTGCCAGCACGATCGACATCAGCATGATGCGCGGCGGACCGGACGGCTCCAGCGGCACCCGCGGCGGATCCACCACCCGGAACTTGACGTCATCGGCCGAGATATCGGCCTGCTTGGACAGCTTGGCCGCCTCGCGCCGTTCCAGCAGTTCCTCGTAGTTGGCCTTGTTGACGTTGTAGTCGCGGTTCAGCCGCGCCAGTTCGGCCTCCACCTTGGGAATGGTGTCGATCATCTCCCGCAGTCGGGCCACGCGCTCCTCGTATTCACTGACCCTGACTTCAAGCCCGGCGATCTGGGACTCGGTCTCGCCGATCATGATCTTGAGCTGCTGATAGACGGGGTTGGCCTGCTGGCCGCTGTCGGCAGCCGCCGGCTTGATCCGGGCGCGCTCCCGTTCCAGCTTGCTGATCAGGGTCCTGATCTCGATGACATCCGGATGCTTGTCGGTGTAGCGCAGCAACAGATCGTCGAGCTGCTGTTCCAGCGACCGGATACGTCCATCCAGCGCCGCAAGTTCGGGCGATTCGCCGGAGCCGTACAGGGTGAAATCGCTGCTCTGCTCCTGGAAGTCCTGCAGCTGGCGCTGCTGCGCGGCCAGGCGGTTCTCCAGCTCGCGCAGCTGCAGGCGGGCCTGTTGCAGTTCGGCCAGGGCGGATTCCAGGCGCTTGTAATAATCCTGTCCTTCGCCCGGCATCATGCCGACATGCTCGCGTTTGAACTCGGCCAGCCGGTCCTCGGCCTGCCGCAGACGCACTTCGTACTGCTTGATCTGTTCGTCAATGAAATCCTGCGCGGCGTCGGTATCGGCCCGGCCCTGGCCCAGGGTGTTCTCCACGAAGATGGTCAGCAGCGACTGCACCACCCGCTTGGCCAGGTTCCGGTCGCTGTCGGTATAGGAGATGGTGTAGAGATTTTCGTTGCGGGTGCTCTCGATAGTGATCTTACTGCGCAGGCCCGAGATCAGATCCTCCATCTGCTGCGGATTCTCGGCGCGCAGGTCCAGATCCGTCATCCGCGCCAGCTGCTCGAGGTTGGGATTGCTGAGCAGGGTGCGGGTCATCAGGCCGACCCGCTCCACCGCCCCGGAATCCACCGCCAGGCCGCGCAGCAGCGGGCGCAGCATGGACTGGGTATCCACATGCACCCGGGCCGAGGCCTGGTACACGTCCGGCATCCGCAGCACGGCGGCCCAGCCGATGATGCAGACCAGCCAGATGACGGCCATCATCATCCAGCGGTAGCGCCACATGCCGCGCGCATAACGGATCAGCTGATCGAGCAGCTCCTGCATGATTGGACCTTCCCCTCGGCTCAGAACCAGGCTTCAGGGATGATCAGGATATCCCCGGGCATCATGTCGACGTTGGCCTGGATATTGCCCCCGTTGATCAGGTCATCGATCCGCACATTGAACTGTCTGGCCTCGCCCTCGACCCGGCGCACCACACTCGCCCGGTTGCCGGCGGCGAAGTCGGTCAGCCCGCCGACGGCAATCACCACGTCGAGCAGCGTCATGCCGTCACGGTAGGGAATGATCTTGGGCTCGGCGGCCTGGCCCACGACCCGGATCTGGTTGTCATAGGTTCCCTGGAAGCTGGTGACCATGACGGTGACCACCGGATTCTTCACATAGGTCCCCAGCTTCTCCTCCATCACCCGGGCCAGTTCGGTCGGCGTGCGGCCGCTGGCCTGGACATCCTCTATCAGGGGCGTGGTGATGCGACCGTCGGGGCGCACGGGCACGTTGCTGGACAGCTCCGGATTGCGCCAGACGAAGATATTGACCGCATCTCCCGGACCGATGACATACTCGGGCGACTGGGCCACAGCGGGCGGTTCGCCGTCGAGCTTTTCATAGGAAGTGGAGCAGCCGGTGGCGCCCAGCAGGGCGGCCGCCACCAGGGCCATGAACTTGAACGCGAGTGATCTGTGTTCCGTTTTCACGAGTGCATCCCCTTAACGCGGTAGGTTGACGTTTATAACATCATGAATTCTGTTTATTTATTAGGCAACCGATAGTCAGCCGTACCACCGCCCCGCAGGTGGTGGTCGGAATGTTCTCGATACCCCGGTCAGTGTAACGACTTGCCCGATTCCGGGCTACCCGGGACAGCCCGCCGGCGCTGCACCGGCGGACTGTAAAGAACATCGGCAGTTCAAGGGGAAAGTATAGGGGAAAAATACGATTCCATTGTCAGCCTAGGCTGACAATGGCGGGATCAACCGACCGCGCTGCGCGAGCCCTGCGCCCGGACGTCGGACTGGTCACCGGTAAGGGAATCGATCAGCGCCCGGAAATCGGGACGCTTGTGCTGGATGGACTCCAGCAGCTGATCGGGCCGGGCGATCATCGGCTGGCGCCGGCCGTGGTAATCGACCATCGGGCCGATGGGAGTGAAATTGATGCCGAAGCGTGTCAGCAGCCGGCTCAGGGACGGCTCCATGACCGCATACCAGTGAGTGATGCCGCGGCGGCGGCTCATCACGAACAGCATGGCGATCAGGCCCAGGGAGATATGGGGGAAGATGCGCCGGGCATCCTCGATCTGCTGCTCGGAGACATATTCGAGGTCCCCGCTCACGCCGGCCACTGTTCCGGACTCACCGGGGCGACGCTTGAAGCCGCGGGCGACGGCGAAGCGCGAGACTTCCGCCAGGTGGGCACGATCGACACCGAAGCGGTCGATGACCCTGCGGTCCAGCACCGGGCCGCACTGCAGTTCGACCGGGAAGGGAGCATCGATGTCATCCGGATCCGGCTGGACCAGCCGCACCACCCCGGCGGGGTAGCCGCTGCTGCGGTGCTGCACCAAGGCCTGCACTGAACGGCTGTCATAGGCATCGCGCTCCAGGCCGTCGGGGAAGGCCCCGGGGTCCTCGAAGCCGCGCTCCATGCAGTAGACCTCGTAGCGTACCCGGTGGGCCCGCTCGCGCAGTGGTTCAGTGGTGGCCTCCAGGCCTTCGAGATAGCGATAAAAACTGGTTAACAGATCCATGCCCGCCCCCTGAAATCAAATAATAAAAAATAAGCAGATATATCAAATGTCTGCCATCAACTCTACATACCCCTGATCATGGTAGATGACCGTTAAATGGTTCACAGTTCCGCCCATTTGATCAAACCGGCCGTGCCCTGGGCACTCCATAACCTAACAGACTTTGTAGTCAAAATCGGCCGCTCCGGGGGATCCATTGAGCCAGAATCGTGAACCGGGTCACAAAGTGGGCAAAAGAGAATACAATGAGGCAGTTCCGCCCCGGGAGCGGCAGCTGAATATCGGATAACAAATGACGCCACCCGCGTTCG
This sequence comes from Thiohalobacter thiocyanaticus, assembly GCF_003932505.1. Classification (GTDB taxonomy): domain Bacteria; phylum Pseudomonadota; class Gammaproteobacteria; order Thiohalobacterales; family Thiohalobacteraceae; genus Thiohalobacter; species Thiohalobacter thiocyanaticus. Next base: position 2,864,970 of record NZ_QZMU01000001.1, on the reverse strand, counting down.
ACTATCAGGAAGCCTTCTCGCGCAACCTCGGCTGGGTCACCCCGCGCGAGCAGGCCGTATTGCGCGACCGGCGCGTGGCCATCGCCGGCATGGGCGGGGTCGGCGGCAGCCACCTGCTCACCCTGACCCGGTTGGGCGTGGGAGCCTTCTCCATCGCCGATTTCGATGATTTCGAACTGGCCAACTTCAACCGCCAGGCCGGGGCCACGTACTCCACTCTGGGCCGGTCCAAGGTCGGGGTGCTGGCGGACATGGCGGCCGATATCAATCCCGAACTGAGTCTGCGCCGATTCCCGGACGGCGTGGGTGAGGCCGACCTGGAAGCCTTCCTGGCCGACTGTGATCTTTATATTGATGGGCTGGATTTCTTCGCCATGGCCATCCGCCGCGCCATGTTCGCGGCCTGCCGGCGACTGGGCATCCCGGCGGTCACCGCCGCCCCGCTCGGCATGGGCACGGCGGTGCTGTGTTTCCTGCCGGGCGGCATGAGCTTCGAGGACTATTTCCGTCTGGACGGGGCGGATGAAACCGAGCAGCTGCTGCGCTTCCTGGTCGGGCTGGCGCCGGCCGGCCTGCACCGGGCCTACCTGGTGGACCCGCGCAGCATCGATCTGGCCCGGCACCGGGGTCCGTCCACCAGCATGGGCTGCGAGCTGGCCGCCGGGGCCGCAGCCAGTCAGGCACTGAAGCTGCTGCTCAACCGCGGTCCGGTGCTGGCCGCCCCGCGGGGCATCCAGTACGACGCCTACCGTAACCGGGCCCGGCATACCTGGCGCCCCGGCGGCAACCGCCATCCGTTGCAACAGCTGACGCTGGCCCTGGCCCGCCGGCAGATGCAACGCCTGGCGGCCACGGCGCCGGCACCCGGGGCCTCGCCCCGCCCCGAGGGACGGCTGGAGCGGGTGCTGGATCTGGCCCGCTGGGCCCCGAGCGGTGACAACACCCAGCCCTGGAGCTTCGAACGGATCGACGACAACCGGTTCATCATTCAGGGCCACGACACCCGCGCCCATTGCGTCTATGACCTCAACGGCCATGCCAGTCAGCTCGCCGTGGGCACCCTGCTGGCCACCGCACGCATCGCCGCCAGCGGCGAGGGCTGCCGACTGGATACCGAGTTCGAGCCGGATTCCCGCGCCGAGGCCCCGCGGCTGCGGGTCCGGCTGACCCCGGACGAGACAGTCCAACCCGACCCCCTGCGCCATTTCATCACCCATCGGGCGGTCCAGCGCCGGCCGCTGTCGACCCGGCCGCTCACTGCGCGCGAAAAGGCCGCCCTGGAGGCGGCCGTCGGCCCGGACTACCGTCTGGTCTGGCAGGAAGGCTGGCGCGCCCGGCAACGGATGGCGGGGCTGCTGTCGCTCAACGGCAAGCTGCGTCTGACTCTGCCCGAGGCCTACCCCACCCACAGCAGTATCATCGAATGGCACGCCCGCTACAGTGACGACCGCATTCCGGAGCAGGCCGTGGGCGTCGACTATCTCACCGCCCGTCTGATGCAGTGGGTCCTGGGCAGCTGGTCGCGGGTGAGCTTCATGAACCGCTACCTGGCCGGTACCCTGATGCCGCGGCTGCAGCTCGACATCCTGCCGGCCCTGCTGTGCGGCGCCCACTTCCTGCTGGTCGCCCGGCGCCCGCCGGCGGATTACCGGGGCTATATCGGGGGCGGCGAGGCCGTTCAGCGCCTGTGGCTGACCGCCAGCCGGCTGGGGCTGCAGCTGCAGCCCGAGTACACCCCGCTGGTCTTCGATGAATATGTCCGGACCCAGACCCCCTTCACCGACCACGCCCCGTCACAGGCGCGTGCCCGCCAGGTGAGCGAGCGGCTGCGGCAACTGTTCGGGCAGCCGGAGAGCGACGGGGCCGTCTTTCTCGGCCGGATCGGCGCAGGCCAGCCGCCGAGGTCCCGTTCCACGCGCAGGGCGCTGGCGGATCTGATGCCCGGGAACTGACTCCCCGTCAGATTTTTTTACAAATATATCTGTATTATTTTCAGCTAGTTATCAATCAGCAACCCTTGTGTCGCGCAGGACAGCGGCTGACACCGGCAGCACACAGGTCGTCATGTCCAGTTTTTTTACAGCCACAGCCGCTTCCCCCAGAGATAATTTGTATCTCAATGATTAAAAAAAAAATAAAGTTGGCATGCGGCCTGCATTGGAGAAGGCAACCCTGATACGCGCTATCAGCCTTCGAAAACAGGTACAACTGGAGCGACATAATGAAGAAGCAAATCTTAGCAAGCCTTGGGGCAAGCATCCTTGCCGTCAGCGGCGCCGCCAATGCCGCATTCCTGCTCGATAACTGGACCCTGGACGTGACCGGTCTGGATGCTGCAGACGGTGGCCTGCCGGCAGGCAATACCGTTGTTTCCGGCATCAGCCAGTTGACGTTCCTGGCTGAAGGTCTCTCCGTCACCAACGACAGCAATGCCGATGGCATACCCACCATCGGCGAGACCTTTGACGTCTTCGCCAATGGCAGCATCACCGGCTTTCAGGACAACAGCAGCACCAACATCAGCCCGGTGCTGTTCAACAATGCCACCTCCCTGGGCGGCCTGAATGGCTGGGAAATGACCTTCACCTTCGAGGTCAGCGGCACCTATACCGATGTCGATGCCAGCGACGCGAATTTCACCCACCTGGCCGCCGGTATGGGTGGCACCACGGGCGAGCTGAAGTTCTACATCGATGACATCTCCGACGGCACCGGCCAGGCTTCCGTTTCCGATGGCACCGGCATCACCGACGGCGACCACATCGCCACCTTCCTGATCAAGGCCGGCGACGGCGGGGTGTTCAGCTTCCTGACCGGTGACGGTTCCGACGATGCCACCTTCGAGCTGGACTGGGCCCTGCCCGGTGTGTTCCTGGACGCCGGTGGCGACGACCTGACCACCGACGGCAACCTGATCGCCATGTCGGACTCCAACTTCGACTCGCGTGTCGGCGGTGATGCATTCCAGTTCGATATCGGAGCCTTCAACTGCGGCAACACGCCGACCAACTTCTGCTTCCAGGAAGACGGCAGTTTCCGCATCCCCGAGCCGGGCATCCTGGCCCTGCTGGGTGCCGGCATCCTGGGTCTGACCCTGTCGAGCCGTCGCCGCAAGGCCGCCTGATCGCAACAGCTCAGGCAGTCACGAAAAAGCCCGCAATTCAGATTGCGGGCTTTTTTTTGTACACTGCAAAAGGAATTCAACGCAAAGGCGCGGAAGACGCAGAGATTGTTAATCCAGTAGAAATTTATATTATTCTCTGGAAACGCTCTTATTTAGTAAGCCCGGTTATTGCGTATATTCGGTTATCATAACCGCGTCGTCATCCCCGCGCAGGCGGGGATCCAATAACCACAGCGGTATCTGGATTCCCGCCTGCGCGGGAATGACGGAAATCAGTAATACATGATATTTGATAGCTTCTTCATGCAACTGTCAGGTAAAGCTTGCAATCTCTGCGCCTTGGCGCCTTTGCGTTGAGATCTTTTCCAGTACTGAGAGCCACGGATAGAGCCCCGACCATGCCCAGCCTCGCCATTGCCAGAGTCATGCTCCGGGAACTGCTGACCTTCAGCCAGGTCCCGCGCGAACCCGAACCGGACCTGGTCATGGACGACCCGGACAAGGTCGCCGCCTACACCCGCGCCGGCCGCGTGGACGGGGTCATGGCGCCGGTCTACCTGTTCCATGGTGCCAATATACTGGAGATCCTGAAGCCCGGTGACCGGGCCATCGACCTGGCCTGCGGCCCGGCCACCCAGCTGGGACTGGTGGCCGAACTGGCCCCCGAGGTGAGCTTCACCGGGATCGATCTGTCGGACGAGATGCTGGGGATCGCCGAGCGCTATATCCGCGACCGGGGCTATGACAATGTCTCCCTGACCACGGGGGATATCAGCAGGCTGGAATTTCTGGAAGACCACAGCGTCGATGCCGTCTTCTCCACCATGGCCCTGCACCATCTGCCCGACCCGGCCCACCTGGACGCGACCTTCCGGGAAATCCACCGGGTGCTCAAACCGGGCGGTGGGATCTACCTGGCCGACTTTGCCCGGCTCAGATCACCGGACTCCATCCGCTACTTCGCCTACCAGTACGCGGACCGGCAACCGGAGCTGTTCACCCTGGATTACCTCTATTCGCTCAAGGCGGCCTTCAGCGTGGCCGATTTCCGGACCGCAGCGGCGCACCTGGCCGGACAGGCCCGGTTGCATGCCCCGCGGATCATGCCCTTCATGCTGGCGGTCAAGAGTCCGCCACGCACGAACGAACATGCGCGGCTGCGGCCACCTCTGGCCGCCATCGCCGCCGCCCTGCCGGACAACCACAAAACCGACCTGAAGGATCTCAGAACCATCTTCGGGCTGGCCGGCATGAAGTGCGGGCTGCTTTGATGAGAGAATGAATGCCCGGCCGGTCTTGGCTGCAGCCGGGTTACTTTACTCCACCGGCGCCTTGCCATTGAGCTCCAGCAGCCGGTTGTAGGTGTCCTTGATGGCCGGATTGTCACGCTGCATGAAATAGGCCTTCTCGGCGTGGCGCAGGGCCTCGGCGGGGTGCTCCTCGGCGATCAGCATGGCATAGTTGTTCAGGGCGGCGACATGGTCCGGCGAACGGTCGAGGATGCGCCGGTACAGCGCGCGGGCCCGGTCATGCTGCTCGGTCTGGATATACAGCCGGCCCAGCGCCGCCATGACTTCCAGGTCCTCGCCTTCCTGTTCCAGCCAGTCGCGCAGTATCGTTTCGGCCCGCTCGTTTGCTCCGGTCTTGAGGTATTTGTCGGACAACAGTATCGCCAGTCGCGGCATCCGCAGCTGCTGGTACAGCTGCTCGAAGTATTCGATCGAGCCCTGTTCGTCGCCCTTGACGGATTCGAGCACGGCCGCGAACATCCTGGCCTCGCCGCTCTCCGGATAAAACCGCTCCAGCCGGCTGACCATGGACGCCGCTGTATCGATCCGGCCCTGCAGCAGGGCGGTCTGGGACAGGATCATCAGCGCAGTGAAATTCTTCTCGTCCCGCTCCAGTGCCCGGGCCGCAGCTTCCGCCGCCTGTTCCTGATCGCCCAATGCCAGTGAGGTCCGGGCACGCAGCTGCAGATATTCCATCCGGTCCCGGAAGGCATCGGGCAGTCTGTCAAGCATATAGTCGGCCGAGGGATAGTTGCCCTGCTCGAGATAGGCTCGCGCCAGGGCCAGGCCCGCCTGGCCGGAAAGCTCGCCCGCCTGCTGGTTGCGCAACAGTGTCACCGTCCTGTGATAACGGCCGAGCTGGTTATAGATATTGGCGGCACTGACACGGGTACGCGGATCCCCGTCCTGCAGCGCGGCCTCGATGTGGCGCTCGGCCGTATCGGTCTCGCCTCGCTGTGCCATGATCCTGGCCAGGCCGAGATTGGCCCTCGGCTCAACCGGGTCGAGCGCCAGGATCCTGCGATAATATTTTTCCGCATCCTGCGTGTTCCCCTGGCGCAGGTAAAACACGGCGAGATTGCTCAGGGCGCCGATATCCTCGGGGCCGGCCTCAACCGCGGCAAGGAAGGCCGCCTCCGCCTGGTCCGTCTCACCCCGGGCAGCATGTACCATACCGCGCAGTTCCCTGAACTCGGCATTGTCCGGGGACTCGGCCAGCACCGAATCGATCAGTTTCGCAGCCTTGTCCACCTCGCCTCTGTCGATCAGCTTCAGGGCGACCAGCTTGCGGATCTGCAGCGGTTCGGCGGCGGTCTCGACCACCCGGTCGATCTCGGCCAGACCGGCCTCGCTCTGACCTGAATCCAGCAGCAGCATGCCCAGATTCATTCGGAAGGCCATATTGTCCGGGTCCTGCTCCAGCAGGGCATCGACCACGTCCCGGACGCTGTCGATATCGCCCGTACGCAGATAGCTTTCACCGAGCAGGGAAAGCACGGAAGCATCGTCCGGCTTGAGTTGCCTGAGCCGTTCCAGCAGCTGAATGGCCTGCTCGTAGTTACCGAGCCGGAACCAGACATGGGCACGAATCTTGTCCAGCGGATAATAGCTGTGCATCGCGCTGACGAAACGTTCAAGATAATCGCTGGCCTGCTGGTCATTGTTCAGGGCATAGTGGGTCAGCCCCAGATACATGTAGGCCGGGATGAACTCCTCATAGGTACTGACGACACGTTCGAAGTGCCCCTGCGCCTGCGCATATTCCCCATCAGTGAACAACAACAGGCCCTCGATGTAATCCACGGCGGGATGCCTGGGTGCTATAGCCCTGAGCTGCTTGAGATGCGATTCCACCGCCTCACGGTTCGATGCGGCCAGCTCGATCAACGCCAGATCGATATGGACGTTGTAATACCTGGCACCGGCATCGAGCGCAGCGCTGAGATGCGACCTGGCCTGATCCATGTCCCTGAGCTGCAGGTATATGCGCCCGACCTGGCTATGGATATAGGGCTCGGTGATCGAGAGCGACTCCAGCCGGGCCCGGGCCGCGTCCCGTTGCCCCTGACCGAACATCAGCATGACGCGCGCAAACTGCACGTCACCGGCATCGGGGGCGAGTGATTCGGCCCTGCCCAGCAGCGCCTCCGCCCGTTCGTCATCGCGGTTCATGAGGGCCAGCGCCTGATAGGCCAGCACCGCCGCCCCGGCCTCGTTACCCACGTCTTGAGGGTCGAGTTCAAGCAGACGGCGGTGGCTGGGCGCCGAGTAATAGGCCCTGGCCAGCTTCGGATAGACTGCATCCGGCGCCATGCCCAGCTCCAGGGCCTTCTCCAGTTCCTTGTAGGCGGCATCCAGTTTCCACTGCCGCATATAGGCATCGGCGAGCAGCCACCTGGCCTCGATATCCCCGGGATCCTCGCGCAGCAGATTCTTAAGATGGATCTCCGCAGCCCTGTAGTCGTGATCATTGATCCGGGATTTCGCCTCCAGCCGGAGTTCCTCCGGGGTCTTCGTGTCGAACCCGCATGCAGCCATTCCCAGGGCGAGCAGCCATGGCAACAGCAGCAGAAGCGAACGCCGGATCATTGCGCCGGTATTAGTCATATAGTCAATCCGTGGGTTTCAGTTCTTGCCGTTGAGTTTCCGGTACAGAGAATGCGCCTGCGCGGCATCGGACAGGGCATCGAAGCTGTCTTCGATATCCCTGAGCTCGAGCAGGGCCGCACTGTCCTTGCCGTTGCGATGGTAGGCCACGGCCAGGTGATAACGTATATCCGGGATGTGGGGTGCCAGCACCGCCGCCTCCTTCAGCAGCCGCTCCGCCTCCTGCAGGCGGTCGTTCCTGAGCAGCAGCCAGCCGTAGGTGTCGATGATCTCGGGGCGGGAGGAAGCCAGCTCATAGGCCCGCCGGGCATATTCCAGCCCGAGCCCGGGATTCGTGTCCGCAGCGATGACTGCGGCATTGTTCAGGGCCGGCAGGTTATCCGGCTGCGATTCGATGACAGTCTGGTACTGTTGCAGCGCAGCCCCGGTCTCTCCCACCCGGGACAACTCGGAGGCATAGACCAGCCGGATGCCGGTATCCTCCGGATTGTCCTGCAGCCAGTTCTCCAGTATGGCGCGCGCCGCCCCGGGCTGATCCAGCGTCTTGTGCACGCGGTACAGCTTGGTCATCAGTGGCCGTGTCGCGCTGATCGCGTAGGCCTGGCGGTAGGCTTCGAGTGCCTTCTCACGGGCCTCCCTGCGCATGTGGAAATCGCCTTCCAGCTCGAAGCCCAGCCCGATGGCCGGATAGTCCTGCTTGGTCTGCTCGATCAGCTGCAGCGCCTGTTCATCCTGGCCCTGAGCCGCATAGGATTCGACCAGCAGAACCTGGGGCTGGATATCGTCCACCCCCAGCTCGAGCGCACGCTCCAGGGCGGGAATGGCCTGGTCGACCTGGTCACGCGCCAGATGGAAGCGACCGAGCAGGAAATGCGCATGGCCGTTTTCCGGCGTCTTTTCAAGCAGCGATTTGATACTGGCCTCGGCGTTGGCAAGATCGCCGCTGTCGAGCTGCACCATCCCCAGCCTGGCGAGCACCCGGGGATCCCCGGGATGCCTGCGGTTGAGACCGGACAGCACCGCCGTAGCCTTGTCTGGATCGCCACTGCGAGCCAGGTAATCCGCATAGGCCAGTCCGGGTGGCAGTTCGCCCTCGTGGCCTTCATGTGCCTGCCGGTACAAGCTGCCGGCGCCGGCCTGGTCTCCCGTTGCCTCGGCGAGTCTGGCACGCGCCAGGAGGATCTGCGCCGACTTTGCCCCATGCGCCTGGGCGCGTTCCAGAATGGCGGCAGCTTCGGCGTGATTGCCATCCTGGAATTCGATATTGGCCAGATTGATATAGGCGGCGGTGAAACTCTCATCCTGCGCGATCGCCGCCTTCAGGGTCTTTCGCGCTGCATCGCGCTCTTCCATTGCCAGCTGAATAACGCCGTGCAGGTTGATCGTCTCGACACTGTCCGGATATTTTTCCCGCATCGTCTCGACGGCATTCAATGCACTGGGATAATCCTCCAGAGCCAGGTAGGACATCACCAGCAGGCGGTCGTATTCCATGCCGCCCTGAGCGTCAGTCAGCGCCTGCAGGCCCTCCAGGCCCGCCTTGCTGTCACCCTGCAGGATCTGCCCCATGGCGAGTTGGGCCTGCAACGGCAGTGCTTCGGGGGCAATCTCCCTGGCCCGCTGCAGGTATTGCATTGCCTGTTCGACCTCACCGACCTGCATGTGGGCAGCGCCGAGCAGCGCCAGGTAGCCGGCATTGTCTTTGGCGGCGTCCGCCCCCGGCTGCATGGTCCCGATCGCCTCCCCGGCCTTGCCCTGACGCAGGTGAATGCTGCCCAGCATCTGCCGCGCCGGTATGTTGCCAGGGACGTATTCCAGGTAATCCCGCAGATAGAACAGGGCCTGATCGAGATTGTCCCGCTGGTAATGGATGGTCCCGAGAAACAGCATGGCCGGCGCATGCTTGGGTTCGGCGGCAAGGACATCATTGAACGCGACCCGTGCCGGCTCGAGATTTCCGGCATTGAAGTCGATCAGACCGGCAAGGTACTTGACCTGTGGACTGTCAGGCAACGTCGCCCGCAATCGTTCCACTTCCGGTTTCGCCTGCGCGAACTCGCCCTGGGTGATGAGAAATTTCGCCTTGCCCAGGCGGGCGCTGATGTCATCGGGCCGCGCCTCCAGCGCCTTGTCGTACCAGACCGCGGCTGTCTCGAGTTTCTGCGCCGCGAGTATCTGGGCCTTGATGAAACGGGCACTGTAGGCACCCGGATCGGTATCCAGCGCCGTATCCACGAATTCGGTCGCACGCTCGTAATCACCGGCATTGAAGGCCAGTTGGGCCAGCCCCAGATGGGCGTCGGCGTGCCTGTCGTCATGTTCCAGCGCCTGTTTGAAATGCTGCTCGGCCCGCTCCGCTTCGGTCTTCGCTATCAGCGCCTGGCCGCGCAGGACCAGGATATCGGCCTGCAATGCCGGCGCATCGGAGGATTCCACCTCGATCTCGTTCAGTGCTGCGTCGAACCGGGTCTGCAGCAGCATCGACTGGGCCAGGCCACGCACCCATTCTTCGCGCGGCGCCCCCAGCCGCCGGGCCTGTCTGAATTCCTTTTCCGCGGCGGCCGCATCCCCGGTCTCGAGATGGATCTTCGCCAGCAGCAGACGCGCGGCCCGATCGTCGGGGGACTCCTGCAGGGCATTCTTGAGCTGTATCACAGCCGCGCGGTATTCCTTCCTGTCATAGTAATCACGGGCATCCTGGAGATAATCTCCGGCTACAGCCGTCATGGAGAACATCGAGCCCAGTATCAGGCTGCAGACAAGTTTCGTGCTGGCATGCATGGTCGGCATCCTTCTCATCAGTAATTATACTATTTTCGCCTGGATGTTCAGGTTGTATTTCTTCACCAGTGAGTAGAAGGTCGGGCGGGTTATACCCAGCAGCTCGGCCGCCTGGGATACATTGCCCGAGGCGTACTGATAGGCACGCAGCAGGGCCTTGCTCTCCGCCTCCTCCCGGATCTGACGCAGGTTGAAGGGCAGGGCCTCATCCTGGCCGTCGGCCTCCAGTTCCAGGTCGGCGGCAGTGATATGTTTGCCCTCGGCCATGATGATCGCGCGCTTGACCCGGTTTTCCAGTTCCCTGACATTGCCGGGCCAACTGTAGCGCTCGATCGCCGCCAGGGCATCAGGCGAGAAACGCACGGAATTCTTCCGGAACTGGTCTGCATACTGGTTGAGAAAATAATTCGCCAGCACCACCGTCTCGCCCTGGCGCTCGTGCAGGGCGGGAATGGTGATGCTGATTTCGCTGATCCGGTAATACAGGTCCTCACGGAAGGCGCCCTGCTGGATCCGTTCCTGCAGATTCCGGTGGGTGGCGCAGATCACACGCACGTCCACGGGAATCTCCTTCCTGCCCCCGACCCGGACGATCACCCTTTCCTGCAGGAATCTGAGCAGTTTCGCCTGCAGCGGCTGCGGCAGATCGCCGACCTCATCGAGAAACAGGGTGCCGCCGTTGGCGCATTCGACATTGCCGGGCGTGGTCTTGTTGGCGCCGGTGAAGGCCCCCTTCTCGTAACCGAACAGTTCGCTTTCCAGCAGGTTTTCAGGAATGGCCGCGCAGTTGATCGCGATCCAGGGCTGCTCGGCGCGCGGACTCAGTTCGTGCAGGCTGCGGGCCAGGAGTTCCTTGCCGGTGCCGGAGTCGCCCAGCAGCAGAGCCGTGGCATCGGTGGGGGCGACCTTTTCGATCTTGCGGCAGACCTCCAGCATTTCGGGACTGGTCGCGATAATGCCGGACAGGGGCGAGTTGGCTGCCGGGTTGAGACTCTGTTGCTGCTCTTCCAGTTCATGCAGGTGCCAGGCACGATCCACGATGAATCCCAGCAGTTCCGGATCGGCCGGTTTCTGGCAGAACAGCCAGGCACCCTCGGCAATGGCCCGGATGGCGTTTTCGCTGTCGTTGTTCCCGGTGACGACGATCACCTTGGTCCTGGGCGCCATGGACAGTATCTGGCCCAGCGTTGCCAGTCCCTCGCTGGCCCCGCCCGGGTCCGGCGGCAGACCCAGGTCCAGGGTGACCACGGCCGGTTCGTACCGGCGCAGCTGGGCGATGGCACTCTCGCGGTCGCTGGCGGTAACCACCTCGAACTCATCGAATGACCACTTGAGCGCACTCTGCAGCCCGGGGTCATCCTCGACAATCAGGAGTGTTTTCTTCCTCGCGTTCACCGCTGCTCTCACTTCTCCCGCGCCGTATCGGTCGCGCCCGGTTCAGGCGACATACTCATGCTCCATCTCGGGGCTGGGGAGCAGGATCCGGAAGATCGAGCCTGTGCCCGGGCGGCTTTCCACCAGGATATCGCCGCCCAGCGAGCGGATGTATTCACGACTTTCATACGCGCCTATGCCCATGCCCACGTCCCCCTTGGTGGTGTCGAAGGGCCGGAACAGACGTTCCTGAACGAACTCGGGTTCCATCCCGACCCCATCGTCCCGGACACTGATCCGGATATGACCCTCGGCGCGATCCACATTGATCAGGACACTGCCTTCGCGGGTGGTTGCCTGCTGGGCGTTCTGGACGATGTTGCGCAGCGCGGTGCGCAGGCGATCGGGATCGACCGTCAGCTCCACCTCCGCGGCATGATTGTCCAGCTGCGGCCGGGGTTCATAGACGGACAGTTCCTCCAGCACCGATTCCAGCAGCCGATCCAGCCTGACCGGACGGGGACGGTTTTCGGTCAGTCCGGATTTCAGCAGATTCATCAGGCGGTTCATCTTGGTCACCGAGTGTTCCATCACGGCAACCACGTCATCGACAAACGCCGGATTGTGCTTATGCTTGGCGGCATTCTTGGTAATTATTGATTGCTGAGCAATTATATTCTTCAAATCATGAAGAATATAGGCCGACAAGCGGTGAAAGCCCTCGAACTGCCGGGCCTCGGTCAGCGCCATGTTGGCCTCGAGCTGCCCCAGATAGGCAGCGGCCTGACAGGTCGCCGTCTTCAGCAGATCCATCACTTCCCAGTTGAGCCGCACAGTAGCCAGGGGTTTTGCCAGGAAAATCAGCCCGATAAGATCTCTACCATCGAGCAGCGGGACGATCAGCCAGGCCTGGGGGATCTCCGGCAGCCAGCCGGGCAGACGCATGTCCGCATAACGCCCGGGCTGTTCACGCCATTCCTGCAGATCGACGACCCAACCGTTGGCCTCGACGAAACGTACCAGGCCCGAGTCCGCGTCCAGCATCCAGGACGACTCGAAGGGCTGATTCCAGTGCGCGACCGGGGTAAAGGCGCCGGCCGAACGGTACAGCCACAGAATCCCCGCCGGACTGTCGACGATGCTGGCCACAGCCCGGATCACGCATACCCTGGGGTCCGCTTCCTGCTTGCAGGCGGACAGTGTCCGGGTGAAACGCAGCCATTGTTCACGGTAATCGTACTGGTAATTGAAGAAATGCTTGCTGAAGAAGACCCGCAACTGCGCCCGGGCATGGCCCGAGAACAGGAGCGCGGCCAGGCCCAGCAAGGCGGCCGAAACGAACACGATCTGCAGGACATCGCCCCACTCGCCGCCCACGGCGCGGATATAGTAGCCGGCCGCGGCCATCACCAGCAGATAGATGCCTGCGCCGATCAGGGTGGCGGTATGAAATACCATCCGTCTCGAGACGAAGATATCCAGCGACCAGTCCGGATTGCGCGCGGCCGAGACGGCAATGAGCGGCACGGCCAGCGCGTTGATCGCCCCGCGCGCCTGCCAGATCGCGGGATCGAGCTGATTGAACATCACCGCATTGGAATAGAGAAAGAAATCGTAGATGTAGATTCCGGCGATGCCGAAACACAGATACTTGATGCCCCAACGCTGGTCTGATTTGGTGTTGCGGAACAGGTTTTCGATCAGCCACAGCACCCCCACGACCAAGCCGAGATACAGCGCATAAACGAGTTTGAAGGGGATCGCGTCGAACACGGAGACCGGAACCAGCGGCAGCAGTGCCAGCATGCCAGACAACCCGTAGGCGGCCAGCGGCCAGGGGGAAAAGGCGCCGAAAAACGAAGCCGACCCGCGCTGGGTACGCAGGATCCCGAACAGGAAGATGAACCAGCCGATGAAACGCAGCGCTTCGGCCGTGGGGATCAGACCCTCTGCCAGCGTGTAGCCCGCCGCGACCAGCATGCCGTGCAGCGCCCAGAGCACCGAGATGCCGACCCCGACCAGCAGCACCCCGCCCTGCAGGCGACCGCGCCAGCCGCTGGCAAGTACCAGGGCCAGGATCAGGTAGGCCAGGGCGGCCAGTCCGTAGCTGTATACTCCGATGCTCACTGTCCCCCCAGACGGTTTGAGCGACCCCGGGCGGGGACTGCGGCCTCAGACTGATCACCCGGCGGGGTCCGGTGGATCAGCCGCCGGCACGGCAGTGTCCCCGCCCGGATATCTGCATTATGGAATTGCCGTGCCCGGCAGGCAATGACGGGAGGATGCGGCAGCACAGCCTGCGCGGGCGCCGCGTCAGTGGGCACCCTTGCCCATGAGAACCACCTCGACGGTCTGCACCAGTATCATCAGATCCAGCAGCAGGCTGTAGTTCTTCACGTAGTACAGGTCGTACTGCAGCTTCTCGAAGGCGTCCTCTTCCGAGGCGCCGTACTGGTAGCAGATCTGCGCCCAGCCGGTCAGGCCCGGTTTGACCCGGTGGCGCTCGTTGTAATACGGGATCTTCTCCGCCAGCTGCTCCACGAACTCCGGGCGTTCGGGACGCGGTCCGACGAAACTCATGTTGCCCCCGAGTACATTGAAGATCTGCGGCAGCTCGTCCAGGCGGACCTTTCTGATAACGGCGCCCACGCGGGTCACCCGGGTATCGTTGCGGGTAGCCCACTGGGCGCCGTCCTTTTCGGCATCCGTCTTCATGCTGCGGAACTTGACGATCCGGAACGGCCGGCCGTTCTCGCCGACCCGGACCTGGCGATACAGAATGGGGCCGCGCAACCCGCCCTCGATGAAAACGGCAACGGCCACCACCAGCATCAGGGGCAGCAGCAGGGGCAGCAGCAGGACGGCCAGGACGATATCGAACAGGCGCTTGAGATAGGCGCGGACGGCCCCGCCGCGGAAGCCGTCGGAGAGGAACATCCAGCTAGGGTCCAGCACATCGAGCTTGATCTTACCCATCTCGCGCTCGAAGAAGCTCAGCAGGTCGACCACATGCACGCCGCTCATCTTGCAGTCCAGGATCTCGTGCACGGGCAGGCCGCGCCGGCGATCGTCCACCGCCACCACGATCTCGTCAATATCATGATCAATGGCGTATTCCGCCAGCGGGCTGTCGATATCCAGGATGCGTTCGGGTTCGATGTGTTCCTCGGCATCGCCCATGCGGGCGAAACCAACCAGATGCAGTTCCCGCATGTCGCTGCTGCGACGGTAGCGGGTGATCAGGGCGGCCTTTCTACCGGTGCCCAGGACCAGCACCCGGCGCTTGAGCATGGACTGGTCGCCCAGGCGCAGGAACAGGCCGCGGGTCAGCACCAGTCCGAGCAGGCTGATGGAATAGGCGATGGCAAGCGCGCCGCGGCCCAGGAACAGCTCCGGCGCCAGGTAGAAGATAACGGCCAGGGGCACCAGGCCCAGGGCGAAGCTGGCCATTGCGCGCAGCAGCAGGCCTTCGAAGCCGTCGCGGGTACGCCGCTCGTACAGGCCCATCCCGGCCATGCTGAGCACCAGCACCAGCGAGAAGACGATCGCCTTGGGCCAGACCGGCTGCACGCTGGCCAGGGTGGCGGGATCCGATTCCCAGAACCGGATGGCCACGGCCCATTCGAAGGCGAGGAAGAAGAACACGCCTTCAAGCACCGCCAGGTAGAGAAAGGCCGTTGGGATGTAGTGGCGGAATATCCTGATCGTAGCCATTATGCCGTTCCATGGCGGAATGCGGGGCATCCCGCCGGGATTGTCACCTCATTGAAAGCCGCATCACGGATACGACTTTATTATAGTTCGGACTCTATGGGGGTATCGGCGACCCTGTAGGATATTTAACCACAATCACAACAGCCGATCGATGGAATGCACCTTCAGGCCCCCAGGCCAGCAGCGACCAGACCTTGTCGTTGGTCAGTCGCAGCCGGGCCACCAGCATCTCGATGATTTCACGCAGCACCATATAGCCTGTATCGGGGTGGGCCTCGAAAAACCGCAGCAGTTCCGCCCCGTCGATCACGGCCAGTTCCACCGGCGTGAGGGTGGTTACGCTGGCTGAACGCGGGCCGGCATCGAACAGCGCCAGTTCACCGAACACGGCACCCGATTCCAGATCGCATACGCCGGGACGAATATGCCGCTCGTCGTCCAGGCTGACATTACCGGTGACGCGAACCGCACCGCTGAGCAGTACAAAGATGTCGCCGCCGGGCTCACCGGCCCGGAACAGGCAGTGGTTCGCCGGATATTCGGCCCGGCGCCACTGCACGCCTTCCACGAAGGCGGGATGTTGCAGCAGTGTCTGGAGGGATTGCACCACCTCTGCGCCCTCCCCGGCATTCAGCTGCGGTAGAAGTCGCGATACCAGTCCACAAAGCGCGCCACCCCATCCTCGACCGTGGTCGCGGGTTTGTAGCCGACATCATTGACCAGGTCCTGGACATCGGCATAGGTATCCGGCACGTCACCGGGCTGCAGCGGCAGCATGTTCATCTCCGCCTTGCGGCCCAGGCAGTCCTCCAGGACCTTGATGTAATGCAACAACTCTACCGGCTGATTGTTACCGATATTGTACAGCCGGTAGGGGGCGGTGGAGGAAGCCGAATCGGGCGCATCCCCGCTCCAGTCAGGGTTGGGTTCGGGCACCCGGTCCAGGGTACGAATCACGCCTTCGACGATATCGTCTATGAAGGTGAAATCACGCCGGTGCCTGCCGTAGTTGAAGACATCGATGGGTTCGCCGGCGAGGATGCTGCGGGTGAACTTGAACAGGGCCATGTCGGGCCGTCCCCAGGGACCGTAGACGGTGAAAAAGCGCAGTCCCGTGGTCGGGACCCGGTACAGGTGGCTGTAGGTATGCGCCATCAACTCGTTGGCCTTCTTGGAGGCGGCGTACAGACTGACCGGGTGATCCACGTTGTCATGCACCGAAAATGGCATTTTGGTATTGGCGCCATACACGGAACTGCTGGAGGCATAGACCAGATGCTCGACGCCGTTGTGGCGGCAGCCCTCCAGGATATTGGCGAAGCCGACCAGGTTGGTGTCGACATAGGCGAGCGGGTTCTCGATCGAGTAGCGCACGCCGGCCTGGGCGGCGAGATTGACCACCCGCTGCGGCCGGTGCTGCTCGAATACGCGGGCGATACCCTCCCGGTCTTCCAGGTCGATGCGCACATCGGTGTAACCGGAATGGCCCAGGGTGCGGTCGAGACGCGCCTGCTTGAGACTGACATCGTAATAGTCATTGAGATTGTCGATACCGACCACCTCGTCGCCGCGCTCGAGCAGCCGCAGCGACAATGCCGAACCGATGAATCCCGCCGAACCCGTAATCAGAACCTTCATTATTCTCTCCCTTGCGAAACCCCTGCCTGGGGTTCCATAAACATTCAAACCTCAACGCAGAGGCGCAAAGGCGCAGAGCAAGCAAGGCATTTCTAATAATGACCTTTGCGTTCTTTTCGCCTTTGCGTTGAAAAAACTAGAGCCGCCCATCTACCGTGTCGGGTGGCAGCACGTATTTGACATCGAACAGTACCGCGTCCGGCTTGCCCAGCGCGCGGATGCGATCGGCCCCCATCTCCACGAACTGGCTGTGCGCCACGGCCAGAATGATGGCGTCGTAGCTGCCGGGTTCGGGCGCATCAATGACCTCGATGCCGTATTCCTCGAGCGCCTCGTTGGGGTCGACCCAGGGATCGTAGACATCCACGCGCGGATGGTAGCCCTGGAACTCAGCGACCACGTCCACCACCCGGGTGTTGCGCAGGTCCGGGCAGTTCTCCTTGAAGGCCAGCCCCATGATCAGGATGTTGGCGTCGGCCACGTGAATGCGTTTCCTGGTCATCAGCTTGATGACCTGTCCGGCCACGAAGGCCCCCATGCCGTCGTTCACACGCCGGCCGGCCAGGATCATGCTGGGGTGATAGCCGATCTGCTGCGCCTTGTGGGTCAGATAATAGGGATCAACACCGATGCAGTGGCCGCCGACCAGACCGGGCCGGAAGGGCAGGAAATTCCACTTGGTGCCGGCCGCCTTCAGCACTTCCTCGGTATCGATGCCGAGGCGGTTGAAGATCAGCGCCAACTCGTTGACCAGGGCGATGTTGACGTCGCGCTGGGTGTTCTCGATCACCTTGGCGGCCTCGGCCACCCGGATGCTGCTGGCCTTGTGGGTGCCGGCCGTGATCACGGAGCGGTACAGGGCATCGACGAACTCGGCGGCCTCCGGGGTCGAGCCCGAGGTGACCTTGAGGATATTGGTCACCCGGTGTTCCTTGTCCCCCGGATTGATGCGCTCGGGGCTGTAACCGACAAAGAAGTCCTGGTTGAACTTCAGGCCTGACTCGGCCTCCATGATCGGCACGCAGACCTCCTCGGTCGCCCCCGGATAGACCGTGGACTCGAAGATGGCCACATCGCCCGGCTTCAGCGCGCGGCCGATGGTGCGGCTGGCCCCTTCCAGCGGCCGCAGGTCCGGGCGTTTGGCGTCGTCGATGGGAGTGGGCACAGTGGCGATGTAGACATTGGCCCTGGCGAGGTCGGCGCTATCATCCGTGTAGCTCAGTCGCGGGGCCTGGCGCAGCTCCTCGTCACTGACCTCGAGGGTGCTGTCATGGCCCTGACGCAGTTCGGCGATGCGCCCCGCATTGATGTCAAAGCCGAGGGTGTCGTAGCGTTTGCCGAGTTCGACCGCCAGCGGCAGACCGACATAACCCAGCCCAACCACCGCGATCCGGGCCTGTTCCAGTTTCAACATCCTGTTTACCTCTTTTGTCTGATCTTATTCTGCAAAGGCGGATATCGGCCCGCCTGCACCTTTTCTGTAACCGCCAGGGGAATCAGCCACCGGGGGTGGCTTCCAGCTCCAGCCAGGCACAGCTGCCGGCAGCGGCGATGGATTCCAGGTAACGCCGGTGGGCCTCCGCCTCGTCCGGAGTGGCCCGCACCACCGGCAGCGGCGGCCGGTCCGGATCCAGCCGGCGGATGGCCTGCGCCCCGCCCTGCCCGGCCTGGGCCGCCTCCTGGCCCTCCAGCGTCAGGCTGGTCTGGCCGCCGGTCATGCCCAGATAGACGTCAGCCAGGATCTCGGCGTCGAGCAACGCGCCGTGCAGCTCGCGGTTGGAGTTGTCCACCTCGTAACGCCGGCACAAGGCATCCAGGTTGTTCTTCTGGCCCGGGTGCAGGCGCCGCGCCAGCTCCAGGGTGTCCAGGACGGTGCAGTGATCCTCCAGCCGACCGTGCTCCGCGCCCAGCCGCGACAGCTCGTGGTTGATGAAACCCACGTCGAAGGGGGCATTGTGGATGATCAGCTCCGCGCCTTTGATGAAGGCCAGAAAGTCCTCCACCACGTCGGCGAAGCGCGGCTTGTCGGCCAGGAATTCGTTGGTGATGCCGTGGACCTCGATCGCTCCCTCATCGATCTCGCGGTCCGGCTGCAGGTACTGGTGGAAGCTGCGGCGGGTGTGACGCCGGTTGACCAGCTCCACGCAGCCGATCTCGATGATCCGGTGCCCCTGACTGGGTTCCAGGCCGGTGGTTTCCGTGTCCAGCACGATCTGGCGCATGTTTGGTTATCCTTCAGTGCATCAAATCAGCCACGGAAGCACACGGACTAACACGGAAAATATCCATGGTTAGCCCGTAGGTCGGGTTAGCCCGAAGGGCGTAACCCGACGCTTCGCGGTACATGTCGGGTTACGCTGCGCTAACCCGACCTACATTTACCGGCAATAATGCAGAGGCGCAAAGCCAGTAAAGCTTTCATAAACCTTCGCGCCTCTGCGTCCTCTGCGTTGCTGCCACCATCGTCACATCAGTCCGCCAACTCGTCGATGCCGCGGTTGGCCAGCTGGTCGGCGCGCTCGTTCTCCGGGTGACCGGTGTGGCCGCGCACCCAGTGCCAGTCTACCTGATGTCGGGCCGCCAGTTCATCCAGCTCGCGCCACAGATCGGCGTTCTTGACCGGCTTGCCGGCGGCCGTTTTCCATTGTTTGCGCTTCCAGTTCGGCAGCCACTCGGTAATGCCCTTGCGCACGTACTGCGAATCGGTGGTCAGTTGCACCTGGCAGGGGCGCTTGAGGGCTTCCAGCGCCCGGATGGCGGCCAGCAGTTCCATCCGGTTGTTGGTGGTGTGGGCCTCGCCGCCGTAGAGCTCGCGTTCGTGGCCGCCGTAGCGCAGCACCGCGCCCCAGCCGCCGGGTCCCGGGTTACCGCGGCAGGCACCGTCGGTGAAGATCTCGACTGAATTGTTGTCCTTGTTCATGGGTGTCAGCTCCGGCGCGTGGGTTCGATCATGCCGGGAGAGAGGAAACTGCGTCGCGGCCGCCAGCGCGGACGGATGGGCGTCATACCCACCACCCGCTTGCGGGCCAGCAGCAGAAAGCCTGCATTGCCGGGCACATGACCGGCCCCTTCCAGGTGATCGAGAAGGGCGGTCCGCGCCAGCAGACCCGCATGGTTGATCGGCAGACGGTAACACAGCGGCTGCACCGCCAGGGTGTCGAAGCCAAGCAGCGCCAGCCAGTCGCGCAGCCGGGACACGCCCAGGAAGCGTCCACACCAGGGCAGCCGGCCGCGCCAGCGGGTGAACAGGCTGCGTCCGCCCCAGATGCCCCAGGGATTGAAGCCGAGAATGACCAGATGTCCCTCCGGGATCAGGCAGCGTTCGGCCTCGCGCAGAATCTGGTGCGGGTCAGCCGCGAATTCCAGCACATGCGGCAACAGGATGACATCCAGACTGTCGCCGGCCACCGGCCAGGCGTCACTGGCACTGACCAGGCTGCTCCCGTCCGCTATCCTCTCCGGCGTCTGCACGATGCAGTGCCTGACCCGGCTGCTGTCCAGCGGATTGCCCTGCCAGGGCGGCGCCACCGTCAGCAGGTGATAGCCGAACAGGTTGGTCAGGCAATCCCGCACCGCGGCCAGTTCCGACGCTTCCAGGGCCTGCCCCAGGGCGGTCCGGTACCATTCTTGCAACCCGGAAAAGACCGGTTGCGGACATTTGACGCTGTGGGATCGTTTTTTCAACCGCTGCATGGGCTTGCATGATACAGCCCGGCACAGTGCCAAAGCCAGATACCGCGCCGGTGTCAGTTTTTTGGAACCGGGGCACGGAACGGCCAGGGCGGGTGTTGTATCCCTGAGACCGGCCGCTTGATTTCAACCCGACCCGCTGTCAGGATGCGCGCGCATGACACCAATACGAAACCTCGCCCTGTGCAGTCTTCTGTTCTCGCTGGCTGCCTGTCAGACCTCGCTGGTTCGGACACCCCAGACCGCAGACCCGGTCTCACCGGTCGCCGGAGCCGATTCCGGACCCGCCCCCGCCAGTGTGCGCCGAAACCATCGCCGAACCTGTCGCCGAACTGTCCCCGACGGCGCCGGCCGCCGCGGCACCGGCCACGTCGGACCTCTGGGAGCGCCTGCGCGCGGGCTTCGCCCTGCCGACCCGGCTCGACGACCGCCGGGTCCAGCTGCACCTGCAATGGTTCAAACGCCACCCCGACTACCTCAACCGGGTGGTGGCCCGCGCCGAACCCTACCTGCCCTGGATCCTCGACCGGATCGAGCAGGCCGGGGTGCCGAGCGAAATCGCCCTGCTGCCCATCGTGGAAAGCGGCTTCAACCCCTTCGCCTATTCCCACGGCCGCGCTGCCGGTCTGTGGCAGTTCATCCCGGCCACGGGTCGGCGCTTCGGCCTGGAACAGAACTGGTGGTACGACGGACGCCGCGACTGGGTCGCCGCCACCGACGCCGCCCTGGCCTACCTGCAGGCCAACCGTGAACGCTTTGACGGCGACTGGCTGCTGGCCCTGGCCGCCTACAACGCCGGCGAGGGCAATGTACTCAAGGCCCAGCGGCGCAACCAGGCCCGCTCCCGGGCCACGGATTTCTGGAGCCTGGACCTGCCGCGGGAAACGGAAAAATACGTGCCCAAGCTGCTGGCCCTGCGCGAAGTCTTCACCCATCCCGGGGATTACGGGCTGGAACTGCCGCCGCTGGACCCGGACCAGCGCCTGGAGCTGGTCGAGACCGGCAGCCAGCTGGATCTGGCGCTGGCCGCCGAGCTGGCCGGGCTGCCGCTGGAGACGATCTACCGGCTCAATCCCGGCTTCAACCGCTGGGCCACCCCGCCCGAGGGACCGCACCGGCTGGTGCTGCCGCACGGGGCGGCCACCGGCTTTCGCCAGGCGCTGGCAGGGCTGCCCGAGGAGCAGCAGGTGCAGTGGCAACGCCACCGGGTCGGCGCCGGCGACACCCTGATCGGCCTGGCGAAGCAGTATCACACCACCGTCGCCCTGCTGCAGGAGGTCAACCAGCTGAGGGACCATCGCATCCGCCGCGGCGATCACCTGCTCATTCCCACCGCGCGGGAAGCGCTGGACAGCTACAGCCTCTCGGCCGGACAACGCAGGCTGGCACTGCAGAACCGCAAGCGCGCCGGCCACAAGCAGGTGCACGTGGTACGACCGGGCGACAGCTTCTGGGACCTGGCCCGGCACTACAAGGTCGGGGTACGCGAGCTGGCCGGCTGGAACTCCATGGCCCCGACCGACACCCTGCGGGTCGGACAGAAGCTGGCGGTCTGGACCCGGGCGCCCACCGCGGCCAACCCCAACATCGCCCTGCAGCGGGTGCGCTACCGGGTCCGCCAGGGGGATTCGCTGGCGCGCATTTCACAGCGTTTCCGGGTCAGCATCTCGCAGCTCGAGCAGTGGAACGACCTGGACCGCCGCCGCTACCTGCAGCCGGGTCAGGTGCTGACCCTGTACGTTGACGTCACCCGCCAGGCCGGCAGCGGCTGAGCCCCGGCCCCTGCATTGCTCCAACCCTGTAATCCCCGACCCGCAATAGGATAAAATCCCGGGTCCGGGGGGCATCCCCGGTTTTCTTCCCTCAGCCGGACCGACAGCCGCCGCCATGCCCGACACCGCCATCCTGACCGACGCCTTCAACACGGAGGAACAGACCCGGTTCCAGCGCGACGGTTATGTCATCGTTCCGCGGCTGGCCCCGCCCGCGTTGCATCAGCGCCTGCTGGAAGTCGCCGAGGCCCAACTGGCCGCGCAGATACCGCCGGTGGAATACGAGGCCGATCTGCACTACCCGGGCGCCCCGGCCTCGCGCGAACAGGCCGGGGGGCGCACCGTCCGCCGCCTGCTGCGCGCCCAGTCGCGCGACTGGGCCTTCACCGAGTGGCTCACCCATTTCCCGCTGCTCAACCGTGTGCGCCAGCTGCTCGGCCCGGAGCTGGTCGTGCCGCTGGCGCACCACAACTGCATCATGACCAAGCAACCGCAGTTCAGCTCCGACACCGGCTGGCATCAGGACACCCGCTACTGGAATTTCGCCCGGCCCGATCTGGTCAATGTCTGGCTGGCCCTGGGCCCGGAACGCGAGGACAACGGCTGCATGCGCCTGATCCCCGGCAGCCATCGGCTGGAGCTGGCGCGTGAACGCTATGACGAACAGGAATTCTTCCGCGAGGACCTGGAGGCCAACCGGGAGCTGATTGCGCAGCAGCCACCCGCCCTGCTGGAGCCGGGCGACGTGCTGTTCTTCCACGCACGCACCCTGCACGCCGCCACCCGCAACTTCAGCGACCGCACCAAATACTCGGTGGTGTTCACCTTCCGCGCCGCCGACAATCCCCCGCGGCCGGGCACCCGCTCAGCCGGGGTGCCGGAGCTGCTGCTGCCCTGACCGGAAATGCACCGGTCATTTCCTCTCACCGTTTCACTTGCGGCATAATACGCCCTGGCGACACCGAACGGATCGGTCTGTCCGGCCTTGACGATACGCATAACAATGCCATATCCACATCCCTGTCTGCAGCCGCACAGGCCCGGCAGAGACCCCGCGTAGCCGATGCACTGGCGATCGGTCATACGGCTCATCGGTATCCTGCTGATGATATACAGCCTGGGCTTCATTCCCTCGCTGGGTCTCGCGCTGGGCTACGCGGATGGCCAATGGACCGTGTTTCTCGGCTCCACCCTGGTGTCTCTGGTGCTGGGTCTGGCGCTCTGGCTGCCCAATCTCCGGTATCGCCACGAGCTGTCGGTGCGGGACGGCTTTCTGGTCGTTACCCTGTTCTGGTTCGTGCTGGGCGTGATCGGCGCCCTGCCCTTCATCCTCGGACTGCACCTGAACCTGACAGACGCCGTATTCGAATCCATCTCCGGCTTCACCACCACCGGCGCCACCGTCATCGTCGGGCTGGATCAACTGCCGCCTCCGATCCTGTATCACCGCCAGCAGATCCAGTGGCTGGGCGGGATGGGCATCATCGTCCTGGCTGTTGCCATACTTCCCCTGCTCGGGGTTGGCGGCATGCAGCTGTACCGTGCCGAGGCCTCCGGGGTAGAGCAAATATGAGAAGCTGACGCCCAGAATCGCCCAGACCGCCCGCGCCCTGTGGATCATCTACCTGTCACTGACCATCGCCTGTGCGCTTGCCTACTGGCTGGCCGGAATGTCGCCCTTCGACGCCGTAAGCCATGCCTACACCACAGTCGCCACCGGCGGTTTCTCGCCCCATGATCTGAGCATCGGCTATTTCAACAGTCCGCTGATCGAGGCCATCGCGATCGTCTTCATGCTCGCCGGCGGCATCAATTTCGCCATTCACTTCGTGGTCTGGCGGCGGCTTTCGCCCATGCCGTACATGAGCGACCCCGAGGTCCGTGCCTACGGGTTGATTTTCATCCTTGCCTCCCTGTTCATCGCTGCCAGCCTGTACTGGACCCAGGTCTACAATGGGGTCGAATCGATCCGTCATGCCAGTTTCCAGGTCGCCTCGATCCTCACCAGCACCGGATTCGGCACCGCCACCTTTGCCGAATGGCCGCTGCACATTCCCCTGATCCTGGTGATGCTGTCCTTCACGGGTGGCTGTGCGGGCTCAACCGCGGGCGGTATCAAGGTGTTGCGCATTCTGCTGCTGGCCAAACTCGGGCTGAGACAGCTGTTCCAACTGGCCCACCCGAGGGCCATCTCCGTGATCAAGCTGGGGGCAAGACCGGTCACCGAAGACGTACTGTTTTCGGTCTGGGGCTTCTATGTTCTGTATATCGTCACCTCCCTGCTGCTGACGGTGGCCATGATGGCCGCCGGGCTCGACCTGGAATCCGCCCTGGGCGCCGTGGTGGCCACCATCAACCTGCTGGGCCCCGGACTCGGCGATGTGGCCGCCAATTTCACCAATGTCAGCGACACGGTCAAATGGCTCGGAATATTCGGCATGCTGGTGGGACGACTGGAGGTATTCACCCTGCTCATCCTGTTCCTGCCGGCCTACTGGCGGCAGTGAGTCAACGCAGGAGATCCGGACGCAATCCATGGATTCAGTATCGGAAACAGTAACTGGATACCACGCCCCATGCATCTGACAGATGAGGAATGGAAATGCCTGGAATGGATTGCAACGCAGGAATCCACCAGCGATCCGTCATGCCGGGATACAGTACTGGGCAGACTGATTGAATTCGGCCTTGTTGAGCAGTGTCAGGTCACGGGTTTACCGCTGGAGCACCGGGGCATGACAT
The DNA here is from genome assembly GCF_003932505.1 of Thiohalobacter thiocyanaticus. Lineage (GTDB taxonomy): Bacteria > Pseudomonadota > Gammaproteobacteria > Thiohalobacterales > Thiohalobacteraceae > Thiohalobacter > Thiohalobacter thiocyanaticus. Next base: position 2,840,239 of record NZ_QZMU01000001.1, on the reverse strand, counting down.
ACCGGATAACCCGGGCAGGGGAAAATCTGCTGATGCTTTACCGATCATGAACCAGTCCGAAAACAACCTGTCTACGCGCACAATCCAGGATAAATAGTGACATAGTTCGTGTTGGCCTGAAAAGCGCAACCCGACAGATAACAACCCGGCTTATGTCGGGCTGACCCGACCTGCATCGGGTCAAAGATCCTCGCGGCGGTCGATGTCGCGCAGCACTCCCGGGTCGTCCGTCGGCACCAGATGGAGGCGATCACGGTGCTCCTGTACGATTCCACGCGCGCCCCGATCACCAACGAGTTGTGCCAGCGCCTCATAATAACCTGCACCAAAGCCCACTGGATGGCCACGCCTGCCCACATACGCAGGCGCCGCGATGACCTGTTTATCCGTAAGCGCAGCTGCCACCCTGACGATGGTCTCCGGTTCGATGAAGGGCATGTCCGCCAGCGCAATCACCCAGCCCGCCACCGGGTCACAGGCACGCACGCCGCAGGCGATGCTGGTGCCCATCCCGTCCTCTGCCCCGGCATTGACCACCACCGGTATACCGGCATTGCGCATCAGCCCGGCCACGGCGGAGTCGGCCTGCGCCACCACTGCGACGGTTTCAGGCAGCGCCAGGCACAGGTTTTTGGCCGCGGCCAGGGCCAGCGGTGTGCCGTCCGGCAATGGGTGCAGCAGCTTGTCGGTTCCGAACCGGCGGCTTTGACCGGCCGCCAGCAGGATACCCACGGGCCGGCTCATGCGGCGGTGATGCTGCGCGCGCCTGCCGAGGGCGCCGCGGCGTTACGCAGGGCGGTGATCTCGGCCAGGATGGAGACGGCGATCTCGGGCGGAGTGTGGCTGCCGATGGGCAGGCCGACCGGGGCGTACAGGCGCTGCAGCTGCGACTCCGGCAGCCCCATGTCACGCAGGCGTCGGCGCCGCAGCTCGCAGTTGCGGCGCGAGCCGATGGCGCCGACATAAAAGGCGTCGGACACCAGCGCATCCAGCAGCGCCAGGTCATCCAGCTTGGGGTCGTGGGTCAGGGCCAGCACAATGCTGCGCGGATGGCCCGTGTAGGCCGCGACGGCATCGTCGGGCATCAGGGTAACCAGACGGGTTCCTGGCACCTGCCAGTCGCGCGCGTACTCTTCCCGGGGATCGCAGACGATGACGTCGAAATCCAGCATCAGCGCCAGGCGGGAGACATACTGGGACAGATGCCCCGCCCCGATCAGCAACATACGCCAGGCCGGTCCGAACACCCGGGTGACGCCCGACTCGCCGCAGGCGAACGTCGGCTCCGGACCGGCCGGCCGCAGCCGCACCCTGCCGCTCGCCGGATCGACCTCGCGGGCCAGCAGCCGGTGCGCGTCCATGGCCGCGAGCAATTCATCCAGCTGGGCGGCATCGGTCAGCGCCTCGACCAGCAGTTCCAGCCGTCCGCCGCAGGGCAGGCCGAAGCGCGTCGCTTCCTCGCGGTTGACGCCATAGTCGACGCGGGTGGGCAATTCCCCCAGCTCGCCGGACCGGTAGCGTTCCAGCAGATCCGCCTCCACGCAGCCGCCGGAGACCGAACCGGCATGACCGGCGTCGCGGCACATGACCAGCAGCGAACCGGGCGGGCGCGGCGATGAGCCCCAGGTTTTCAGCACCGTGACCAGCGCGGGCTCGCGGCCGGCGGCCAGCCAGTCGCGTGCCGAGGTGAGAATCCCGTAATCGTCACTGCAGATGCGAGGCTCAGTCATAACATCAATCAGACCGCAAGGCGCAGCGGAAGACGATCGAAGTCCTGGCCGGTGAGTACGCTCAGTGCATTGGCCACGGCCGGCGCGATCACCGGCGTGGCCGGCTCGCCCACGCCGGTGGGCGGCTCGGTCGAGGGCACGATGTACACCTCGACCTCGGGCATGCGGTCGATGGCCAGCACCTCGTAGCCATCGAAGTTCGACTGCACCACCAGACCGTCCTCCAGGGTAATCTCGCTCATCAGGGCCGCGGCCAGGCCGAAGGCCATGCCGCCTTCCATCTGGGCGCGGATATTGTCGGGATTGACCGCCACCCCGCAGTCCACGGCGATCACCACCCGCTCCACATTGATGCGCCCGTTGTCGCCGACACTGACCTCGGCCACCTCGGCCACATAGGAGTTGAAGGACTCGTGCACCGCCACGCCGCGCGCCCTGCCCTCGGGCAGCGGCCGACCCCAGCCGGCCTTCTCCGCGGCCAGTTCCAGTACGCCAAGGTGGCGCGGATGGTCCTTGAGCAGCCCACGGCGGTAATCGACCGGATCGCGGCCGGCGGCGCGGGCCAGTCTGTCGATGAAGGTCTCGACCGCGAAGGCGGTGTGGGTCGAGCCCACCGAACGCCACCACTGCACCGTGACCGGCAGCTCGGTGGTGACCAGATCCACCTCCAGATTGGGAATGGCATAGGGCAGGTTGGCCGCGCCCTCGACCGAGGTGGCGTCCACCCCGTCCTTGACCATGCCGCCCTCCATGACGGTACCGGCCATGATGGACTGGCCGACGATGCGGTGACGCCAGGCCAGCGGCATGCCCTCGCCGTCCAGGCCGGCCTCGAGCTCATGGTAATAAAACGGCCGGTAGTAACCGCCGAGCATGTCGTCCTCGCGGGTCCAGACCAGCTTCACCGGTCCCCGCTCCTGTGCGGCCCTGACGATATGCGCCGTCTCCACCAGGTAGTCCGAATGCGGATTGGCGCGCCGGCCGAAGGAACCGCCGGCATAGAGCATGTTGATCTTCACCTGCTCCGGCTTCAGGCCCAGCACCTTTGCCACGTTCTGCTGATCCACGGTCTGGAACTGCTCGCCGTTCCACACCTCGCAGCCATCGTCGGTGAGCTGCATGACGCAGTTGAGCGGCTCCATCGCGGCATGCGCCAGATAGGGCATATGCATGGCCGCCGTCAGACGGGTGGAGGCATTCTCCAGCACGCCGGCGGCATCGCCCTCGCTGCGCGCGACCGCGGCCTCTCCTCTGGCCTTGTCCCGGTAGTCGGCCAGGATCTCCTCGCTGCTCATGCGGAAGGCGCCGGATTCATCCCATTGCACCTGCAGCGCTTCGCGGCCCTTGATCGCGCTCCAGGTGTCGGCGGCCAGCACGGCCACGCCGGTGGGGATCTCGAGCACCTCGGTGACCCCTTTGACCTGCTTCGCCGCGGCAGCGTCGAAGCCCTTGACCTTCGCCCCGAAGCGCGGCGGATGCGCCACCACCGCCACGCGCATGTCGGACAGCTGGATGTCCTGGGTATAGGCGGCGCTGCCATCGAGCTTGGCCGCATTGTCCAGCCGCGGCAGGAAGGTGCCGATCAGGCTGAACTCCTCCGGCTCCTTGAGCAGCACCTCGTCCGGCACCGGCTGGTCGGCCGCCGCCGCGGCCAGTTCGCCGAACCGCGCCGTACGGCCGCTGTCCGCATGACTCAGCATCCCCTTACTGACCTGGATCTCCGCGGCCGGCACGCCCCATTCGGCGGCGGCGGCCTGTACCAGCATATGGCGCGCCGTGGCGCCGGCCTGGCGCATCTGGGTGTAGGCATTGGCGATGGCGGTGCTGCCGCCGGTGCCCTGCAGCTTGCCCCACTGCAGATTGTTGTAGCGTTCGGGATCGGCCGGTGCCGGCACCGGTACGATCTGCGACCAGTCGGCGTCGAGTTCCTCGGCCACCAGGGTGGCCAGCCCGGTGAAGGTCCCCTGCCCCATCTCCAGGTGCTTCATCACCACCTCGACGCGGTCGTCGGGCAGGATGCGCACGAAGGCGTTGGGCTCGAACTCGGCCGCGGGGGCGACCCGCTCCCCGGCCTGACCGGGACCGGCGGCGCCGGATTCGGCCTCGCGGCCGCAGCCGGGCAGGTACAGGGCCAGGGTCAGCCCGGCGCCGGTGGACAGACTGCGGATCAGGAACTGGCGACGGGTAAGCCTGAAGGGCGCGTTCATGCCTCACCTCCCTGCGCACGGAGTGAGGCGGCAGCCTGCCTGATCGCCTGGCGGATGCGGGCGTAGGTGTTGCAGCGGCACAGGTTACCCTGCATGGCATCGTTGATGTCCGCGTCGTCCGGATCGGGATTGCGTCCCAGCAGATCGATGGCGCTCATGATCTGGCCGGACTGGCAGTAGCCGCACTGGACCACGTTCAGCTCGGCCCAGGCCGTGCGCACCGCATGCGCCGTGTCGGAATCCACGCCCTCGATGGTGGTGATGGCCTTGCCCTCGGCCGCGCTCACCGGGGTGACGCAGGACGGCAGGCTGTGGCCGTCCATGTGCACATAACAGGCGCCGCAGCGGGCGATGCCGCAGCCGTACTTGGTGCCGGTCAGGCCCAGCACGTCGCGCAGCGCCCACAGCAGCGGCATGTCGGGATCGACATCCAGTGAATGCGACTCTCCGTTGACAGTGAGTTTGATCATGAACGACTCCCCATATTCATGTGCATCTGGTGCAGGAGTATAGAAGGCGGAACGGTCCCCGTCTGCCCGTCACACGCTACAGACCGGCGACATGCTGCGCAATCCGCCGGCGCATGGCCGCATCCGGCAGCGCGCCGCAGGCCGCGCCCAGGTTCTCCCGCAGGTGGTCGACCCGCCGGGTGGCCGGGATGGCGCAGGTCACGGCCGGATGCGAAATGATGAATTTCAGCAGCACCTGGGCCCAGTTGTCGCAGTCGATCTCGGCCGCCCAACCCGGCAGCGGCGCGCGGCCGATGTGCTCGAACAAGGCGCCGCGGCGGAAGGGCCGGTTGACGATCACCGCCATGCCGCGGTCGCGGGCCAGGGGCAGCAGGGTGTCCTCCGCCTCCCGGTCGAGCGCATTGTAGGTGAACTGGACGAAATCCAGCGGCTCTCGCTGCATGATGCGGATCAGTTCCTGGTGCCGGCGGCCATGAGAGGTGGTCACGCCCACGTAGCGGATCTCGCCCCGATCCTTCATGGCGAACAGGTTGGGCAGGTGGGTCTTCCAGTCCAGCAGGTTGTGCACCTGCATCAGGTCGAGTCGCGGCAGGCCCCACAGGGCCTTCGAATGTTCCATCTGGACATAGCCCTGGCGGGCGGTGGTGGTCCAGACCTTGGTGGCGGCGAACAGGCCGCGGTGACGACCGATGCGCTCCAGGCAGCGGCCGACGACCTGTTCGGAGGTCCCGTACATGGGCGAGGAATCGACCATCCCGCCGCCCTGTTCCAGCAGGGTACGCAGCACGGCTGTGCGCTGCGTCAGCGCGCTTTCGTTGTCGGGGTCGATGCCGAAGGTCAGCCAAGTGCCCATGCCGATGACCGGAATGGCCTCGCTGCTGCCCGGAATGGAACGGGTATGCCGTGCCTTGCAACCGGCGCGGGCCGGGCCCAGGGCGAGTGCCGCACCCAGACCGGCCAGCCCCTGCAGGAAGCGGCGGCGGTCAGAACGCATGGTTCAACTCCCCTCTGACACCCCGCCGGGCCTCACTCCAGGTGATTCTCCAGCACATGCCGGTATTCGCGGATGCGCTGCACATAACGGACGGGTTCGGTACCGCGGGCATAGCCGTATTTCAGATCCTTGTAGTATTCCTTCTTCGCCAGCAGCGGCAGCACCTGTTTGATGTCGCGCCAGTGATGAGGGCTCAGGTCCAGCCGCCGCGCCAGGGTCTGGGCATCGTGCAGTGGGGCCCGACCGACATTGTAGGCCGCCAGCGCCAGCCAGATACGGTCTTCGCCTGTCACCTCTTCGGAGAAGCGATCCATCATCCGGGCCAGGTACCTGGCCCCGCCGAAGATGCTCTGCTTCGGATCGAGGCGGTTGTCGACCCCCATCGCCCGGGCCGTGTTCAGGGTCAGCATCATGATGCCGCGCACCCCGGTCGGGGACCGGGCCCGGGCGTTCCAGTGCGACTCCTGATAGCCCTGCGCGGCCAGCACCGTGTAGGGCAGATCGTATCGCTCCGCCGCCTGCCGGAACAGTTCACGGTATTCGGGAAAACGGGCGTCGATGCGGCGGATGTAGGTCCGGATATCCACATAGTCGAACACTTCGAAGAAACCATAGTAGCGTTCCTGCAGGCCGGCAAGGCGGCCCTGGGCTGGATGCTGGCGGCGAACTCCCGGAACCAGTCATCCACGGCCCGCTGCAGCGAACGGTTGCCGCGCGCCAGCATCCAGCCCAGGGACTGGGCCCTGGAGAGGTTCATGGGCGTGATCAGTTCCGGGTAGTAGCGGCGGTTGATATCGACGATGGTGGAATCGGCCACGGTGCAGTCCAGCTCGCGCTCCCAGACCGCGCGCCACAGCTCTTCGGTGGTGTGTGCTCCGTGGTCTCCTGCCATTCCAGCTGCGGATGATCCTTCCCGAGCTGTTGCAGCCGCCGGCTGTAGCTGCTGTCGACCAGCACCTCGAGTTTCAGACCCGCCAGTTCCGCCACCGTCTCCGGCTGCACATTGTCGCGCCGGCACACCACCTGCTGGGTGACATCCTGATAGGCGGGGCCGAAGGCGAACCGGTCACGCCGGCTGTCGAGGATGATGTCAGGCCCGGCGCTGCCAGATCGCCTTCACCCGCTTCCAGCGCATCCAGGATCCCGGGCACGCCCTCCTTGACCCGGAATTCCACCGCGACGCCCAGATGGGCGGCGAAGGCCTCGGCCAGGTCGTGCTCGGGGCCGGTGGGCGCGTCGTCGCGGCCGATGTACCAGGTGGTGGGGGCGTTGCGGGTGAGGACGACCAGTTTGCCGGATTCACGGATCGCGTCCAGGTCACGGTAGGACGCCTCGGAATCCGGTTCCCGGCCACAGCCTGCGGCCAGCAGCAGCATGACGAGCGGCAGGAGCAGAATGCTTCTGAAGTACATGGTTCCTCCTCACTCGCGACAACAAACCGGAAAGGCTTTTTTCTAATCTTGGCAAGGGCTAGGCCATTCCCGGCGCACCGCGCCTTGATGCAGACGCGGCTTGAAGCCCTGAGTGGCGTCTAACTTACGTTCTCATTAGTAAACCAAGGAACCCCTGATCAGTTCAAACAATCCTGTCATTGCGAGCGCGCCCGAACGAAGTGACAAAGTGCCCTTGGGGTGTAGCGAAGCAATCTCGCACAGCAGCATCAGTCGGTTGGGGATTATTCGCTACGCTCACCCCTTCGTACCCATAGGGCATAAAGGACCGCCCTGCGTACCCATGGGGCATAAAGGCGTTCTGCGCTCGCAAGCTCGCTTGTGCCGCGGCGCTACGCGCCTCGCAATGACGGCTCGCTAACCGAAGCGGGTATGCAGGTACTGATTGATGGCATCGGATTCGTACACGCCAGGACACGCGACCGTCATCTTCCTCGATGCGCAGGCAGGGACCTGGACCTTGCCGCCGCCGGCTTCGAGCACCTGTCGGTGTTCGAGGTCGTGCTGGGCATCGCGCAGTTCGATGTTGAGTGACAGTACCCGCAGGTGGTCGTACCTTGCTGCAGAAGGGGGACAGTGTCCGTACTGTTACCGTGCCAACCTGCGGTGGCGGCGTCCACCCCGGCTGCGCCTCTGTGCCGCTCGATGGCTGGGATCGGTCGCGTTTCTCTCCCGCCAGCGGGGCCGCTCCGGCGCGCACGTCCGCGGAAGAAGCGTCGGCTCAGTACCCTGTCTCATTAAGGCGAGTGTTCCAGTTGCCTGCCTTGGTGTCGTCCCTTCAGCACTTTTGCGTGGCGCGGATCCCCGCCGGCGGCACCGGCGCGGCGCCGCCGCGCTTTATTCAGGAGTTCATTTCTTTCGTTCTTCCCGGCGCCGGCCGGGCTCCCGGGGGGGGGGGGGGGGGGGCGTCTCCCTGGATGCGGCTTCGCCGGCCTGGCGGATTCATCCGAGTTTTCTTAAAAAAAACTTTGCTCATCTCGTCCCGTCAGCGTCACGAACCATCCTCACAGTCGTTTGCCGGCCAGGTCGGGGGCCTTGTCGGTGCGGGTCTCGAGCTTGAGATAGCTCACCAGCCGGATGGTGCCCTCGTCATGCAGCACCTGGTGGACTTCTTCCACCGCCGCCAGGATGGCGCTGAGCTCGCCCTGGATGTTGGTGCCCGAGGCATGCGTCTCAATGACGAAATCCCGCCCCTGCAGCAGTTCCACCACCCGCATGATCCGGGGCCGGACCGAGACCCCGTCGCCGATGGGCACCACCTGGAATTCCGCTGTCGCCTGCATACCCGCCTCCCGTGGATCAGGCACTCTGCTGCTTCACGTATTTCTGCTTGTCCGGTATCACGCCGCGCACGCCGCCGCGCGGGTTCTCCATGTCCCCCCAGTAGCGGGGCATGACGTGGATGTGCACATGCATGACCGACTGACCGGCGGCGGGGCCGCAGTTCACACCTACGTTGTAGCCGTCGGGCTGGCGTTCCCGGTCGTTGATCGCCTTGACCTCGTCGATCAGTTCCATGACGGCGACCTTCTCCTCCCGGGTCATGTCGAAGTAGTCCGCCACATGGCGCTTGGGCATGACCAGCATGTGGCCGGGTGAGACCGGATAGGTATCGTAGCTGGCCCAGGCCAGGTCGTTTTCCAGCACCTTGTCGTGCTGGCGGCAGAACAGACAGGGTTTTTCCGATTCAGACATGGAATACTCACCGCTTGCTAGGGTCTGTAAACACTAATCCAATCGCCTCTGCTGGGGCTGATTTTTCGTCCAGCAAGGCAGAATGAGCGAAGTGTAGTTATTCTACATGAGCGAATGATAACGCCGCTGGGCGGAAAATCAGCCCCAGCCCTGCGGGTTGCGCCTGAAACAGCGCCACTCGTCGTTGCTCGTCGCTTATTTGGAATCACCAAACTGCGCTCCTCGCGCCTCGATTGGCGCTGTTTCAGGCCCAACAGAGACGATTGGATTAGTGTTTACAGGCCCTGGAAATCCAGCGCGGCATTATACCCCATGCGTCGCCGGAAAAGGCAGGTTGCGGGCGGGGTCTTTACAGCGCCTCGGGCGGGACGGCTTCCAGCTTCCAGATGTCCCGGTTGTATTCCTGCATGGTCCGGTCGGTGGAAAAACGTCCACTGCGGGCGGTGTTGAGGATGCTCATCCGGGTCCAGCGCGCCGGGTCCCGGTAGGCGGCCGCGGCGCGGGCCTGGGCATCGACATAGGCGCGGAAATCGGCCAGGGTGAGCCAGGGATCCCCGGGGCTGGTCAGGGCCTGGATCAGGGGGTCGAACAGCCCGGGCTCGTAGGGATTGAAGCGCCCGCCCTGCAGCAGCTCCATCACCGCCTGCAGATCGGGATCCGCCTCGATGAACGCCTGCGGCCGGTAATCGGCCCGGGTGGCAGCCACCGCCTCGGCGTCCAGGCCGAAGCGGAAGAAGTTCTCCTCCCCGAGCTCCTCCAGGATTTCGATATTGGCGCCGTCGTAAGTGCCCAGGGTGATGGCGCCGTTCATCATGAACTTCATGTTGCCGGTGCCGGAGGCCTCCTTGCCGGCGGTGGAGATCTGCTCGGACAGATCCGCGCCGGGACAGATCAGCTCCATGCTGGAGACACGGTAATTGGGCAGGAACACCAGTTTCAGCCGGTCGCCCACATCCGGGTCGGCATTGACCAGCCGGGCCACGCTCGTGATCAGCCGGATGATCAGCTTGGCCATGGCATAACCCGGGGCGGCCTTGCCGCCGATCAACACGCAGCGCGGCGTCCAGTCCGCGGTATCGCCGCGCTTGATGCGGGCGTAGAGATGAATCACGTGCAGGCAGTTGAGCAGCTGGCGCTTGTATTCGTGGATGCGCTTGACCTGGATGTCGAACAGGGCATCCGGGCTGAACACCGCCCCGGCCTCGTCCCTGACCAGCGCGGCCAGGCGCTGTTTGTTGGCCTGTTTGACCTCGCGCCAGCGGCGCTGGAAATCGGCATCATCGGCCAGCGTCTCGAGCTGTCGGAGCTGAGCGAGATCGGTCACCCAGCCGTCACCGATGTGCTCCGAGATCAGGCGGCTCAGGCGCGGATTGCACATGGCCAGCCAGCGGCGCTGGGTCACGCCGTTGGTCTTGTTGTTGAACTTCTCCGGCCACAGCTCGAAGAAGTCGCGGAACAGGCCTTGCGTGAGCAGCCGCGAGTGCAGGCCGGCCACGCCGTTGACCGAGAAGCTGCCGACGATGGCCAGCCAGGCCATGCGCACCATGGGGGTCTCGCCCTCCTCGATCAGCGACATGCGCCGCAGCCGGTCGGTGTCGCCGGGCCAGCGCCGTTCCACCTCGCCCAGGAAACGGGCATTGATTTCGTAGATGATCTCCAGCAGGCGCGGCAACAGCCGCTCGAACAGATAGACCGGCCACTTCTCCAGCGCCTCCGGCAGCAGGGTGTGGTTGGTATAGGCCATGGAGCGGGTGACGATGCCCCAGGCCCGGTCCCAGTCCAGCCGCTGCTCGTCGACCAGCAGCCGCATCAGCTCGGCCACGGCGATGCTGGGATGGGTGTCATTGAGCTGGAAGCAATTGCGCCCGGCCAGCTGTTCATAGTCGTTGCCGTTGAGCCGCAGGTGGCGGCGCAGCACGTCCTTGAGACTGGCCGAGGCCAGGAAATACTGCTGACGCAGCCGCAGTTCCTTGCCGTTCTCGCTGGCATCGTTCGGGTAGAGCACCATGGTGATGTGTTCGGCGTCGTACTTGGACTCCACCGCCAGGTCATAGTCGCCGGCATTGAAGTCATCCAGGTCGAACTCGTCGGTGGATGTGGCCGACCACAGGCGCAGACTGTTGACGCTATCGTTGCCATAGCCCGGCACCGGCACGTCGTAGGGCACGGCCAGTACGTCGTGGGTGCCGACCCAGCGCACGCGCTGCCGGCCCTTCTCATCGCGGTAGAACTCGGTGCGACCGCCGAAGTGGACGCGCTGGGTGTACTCCGGCCGTTCCAGTTCCCACACATGGCCGTCGCGCAGCCAGTGATCGGGTTCCTCGACCTGGCGGCCGTCGACGATCTCCTGGCGGAACATGCCGTACTCGTAACGCAGTCCGTATCCCAGCACCGGCAGCTGCAGGGTGGCACAGCTGTCGAGGAAGCAGGCCGCCAGCCGGCCCAGACCGCCGTTGCCCAGACCGGCGTCGTGCTCGGCCTCGGCCAGTTCCTCCAGGGCGAGACCGTAACGCTGCAGCACCTGGCGTACCGGCTCGGTGATGTCCAGGTTGAGCATGGCGTTGCCGAGTGCCCGGCCCATGAGAAATTCCAGCGACAGGTAGCAGGTGCGCCGGGCGTTGCGCTTTTCGTAAGCCGCGCGGGTGGCCTTCCAGCGCTCCATCAGGCGGTCGCGCACGGCATAGGCCAGGGCCTCGTAGAGGTAATGATCGGTGCAGTGCTGCTTGTCCCGGCCCAGGGTGCGGTTGAAATAACGCAGGAAGTCCGCATCGATGGCGGACTCGTCCATCGCCAGCGGCGGCAGATCGGTCAGCTCGGGATGGACGGTGAGGGTATTGGCGCGATTGCGGGTCATGGACGCGATCAGAACGACCACTCCCGTCGGTTGTCCGGCGGCTGCATCCGGTTGAGCCGGGCCACGGCCTCGTCGCGGCGCGCCAGCAGGGTGCTGTCCCCGAAGCGACTGAAGATCTCTTCCTCGTAGGCGTCGTGATCCAGCATCATCCGGTACAGGGGTGCGAGCGAGGCCTCGAAGTGCTCGGATTCACGGTGCTTCAGGACATAGGCAAGGTCGTGCAGCATGCGGACAATGTCGTCATGGTCCTCGACCAGGCTGTCGATATCCTCGCGGGCATCGGCCACGGTCTCGCGAAACATGGGATAGAGCACCTCGTCCTCGATGCGCATGTGCAGCTTGAAATCCTCCACGAACTCCCGGAACAGGCGCTCGGCCTCCTCCCACCGACCGGCGCCCGCGGCCAGCTCCACCTCGCGCAGGGCTGCCTCGTACTTGCGATGATCATGGACCAGCCAGTTGTCGGTCGTGTTCATGGGAACCTCCTGCTGCGTTGTCCCACAGCCCTGACTATAACAAATGCCGGCGGTATTGCACGGCCGGCGGCCGGACAGCCGGGCATCCGGTCGGGTTATGGCCGGCTAGCGCGCAAAGGCGCCGGCCAGCAGGGCCTTCATCTTCTCCCAGGAATCCCTGTCGGCGTGGGCGTCGTAGACCAGCGGCAGATCGAATTTCTCGCCCATCTCATCGGCACCCGGGTTGGTGAAACTGTGCTTGACACCGGGATAGCTGACATAGGTATAGGCCGCGCCGGCCTGTTCCATCTCGGCGACAAAGGCCTGGATCTGCTCCAGCTTGACGAAGGGGTCGGCGCCGCCGTTGGCCACCAGGATCTCGGCCTGGATCTCACCCGGCCCGGCCGGGTTATCGCTGCCCAGTGAGCCGTGGAAGCTGGCCACGGCGTCCAGCGGCAGACCGCGGCGGGCCATCTCCAGCACCATGCCGCCGCCGAAGCAGTAGCCGATAGCGGCGATATCATCCTCGCGCACCAGCGGATGTTCCTGCAGCCGCTGCATGGCGGCACGGAAGCGCGCCTCGGCCGCGGCCATGTTGGCCTTCACTTCCCCGGCGAACTTGCCGGCGTCCTCGGGATGATCGGCGCGCCTGCCCTGGCCGTACATGTCCACCGCCAGGGCGACGTAGCCGAGCCCGGCCAGCTGGCGGGCCCGGTCGCGGGCATAGTCGTTGTGGCCCCACCACTCGTGCACCACCAGTACACCGGGCCGTTTGCCCCTGACCGCCTCGTCATGGGCGATGAAACCGTGCAGTTCGGTGTCGCCGCTGGTATAGACCACTTCCTCGCCGACCACCGCGGCACCGGCCAGGGGGGCGACAAGCAGTGTTGCCAGCAGAATCAGAACAGGTCTCATGGCTCTCTCCGCATGTTGTTGGTATTGCCCTGGATTGTAGCCGGGAATGCAGCGAACCGCACAACGGAATCAGTCCGCTTCCAGGATGCGGCGGCGGATACTCTGTTCTTCCGCGTCGCTCAACAGGCCCTCGTCATGCAGCTCCTGAATCACCCGCAGCTGACGCAGGCGGCGCTGGGCAGGAGACTCTGCCGCCGCCTCCGGGGGGGGCGCGGCAGACGGGCGTGCAGGTGCCGGCCGGGTGGCGGGCGGTTCCGGGGCCGGCACGGCGGGTGCAACGGCTGCCGCAGACGCCCCGCAGTCCAGGCGCGCCAGAATGCCCTGCTCGATATCGCTGCGGGTCACCCGCCGGCGGTAGTCGGTACAGCCGTCCCGGCGCAGGATGATCACGCCATAGAGATCGACATCCTCCGGTGGATAGCTGTTGGGGTAGATGTCGCGCTCGGACAGGGTCAGGGGCGTGGTGCCGACCCGGCCGCCTATGGTGAATACCCGGGCGCCGGCCGGCTCGGAATCGATGCGGAAGCGCTCCACCGCGGACACGACCGGCACCTGGCCGCCGAGGGCCAGCGCCACCAGTCCGACAGCCACGCGGCGCGACAGATCAGAAGGCCGCATCGAATCCGAACAGGAAGTAATGCTCCCGGCTGAGATGGCCGGTCCAGTACTGACCGGTCTGGTCATCCTTGTCCAGCAGGTCCACGTTCAGCTCGGCGATGCCCTTGACGTTGCGCATGAAATAGTAGGACGAGGTCAGGGTCAGGCTGTTGATGTCGATGCCTTCGTAGATGGTGTCGGTATTGTCCAGGTCGTCGGCATCGGCGTAGTTGTACAGCAGGGACCAGGCCCAGCGCTCATTGGGAATATAGTCGATGCCGGCAAAACCGCCGGACCATTCATAGTCCCGGTCCGGTCCGCCGTCGATGAAGCGGTCCCAGCGATTGTGCAGGAACTGGGCGTACCAGTGAAGCTTCTGGCCGAAGGCGCCCGAGGCGTCCAGCCCCCAGACCTCCTTGTCGCGGTTATGCAGCCCCTCGTCCAGGCCGGCCGGGCCGGTGATGCTGCGCTGCTTGCCGCTGAGGCCGAACAGGCCGACATTGACCGGCCCGATATCGGTGCCCAGGCGGCCGAAGGCGGTCTTGCTGTTGTCATTGTCGAACATGTTGTCCGGCCGGTTCAGGCCGGGGCTGTTGAGGTCGAAGTTGCTGCTCACCCCGTTGCCGTTGACCAGGCCGAGCGAGGCCTCGACCGGGCCGAGGTCGCGACCGAACAGCACGCCGCGATCATAGGTGATGCCGGCCAGGCGGTAGACCATGTAATCCTGGAACGGGAGGCGCACCTCGCGCGGGAACATCAGGTCCGAGATCTGGAACTGGCCCAGCATCAGGCTGGTACCCGAGCCGAGGACATCGTCGTGCTGGAACCAGGCATCCTCCACGATCACCTCGCCGTTGCCGCCCTTCTCGGCGAAGATGGCGTAGAAGTAATAGGTGATGTGATCGCTGAGTGGGGCGCTGGAGAGCAACTTGATGAGATAGGGCGACTGGAAGTCGGTGGTGGCCGAGCGGCTGCTGCCATCCAGAGGATTGATGTTGTCGGCCTGGCGCGCCTGCATGTAAGCCTGGGCACGCACCGCCAGCGGCAGTTCCTTCGGCAGGGCCAGGCGTTCGTCGCCGCCCGACAGGGTGCCGTCCTTCCAGTTGGGCAGGCGCATGTTGTTGGCCGCGAAGTGCTCGCCGAACTGGTTCAGCTTGGGGAAGGCCGAATGGCAGGCGGCGCAGCTCATCTCGTACTTGCGGGCGAAGGCGGGCATGGCGCTCGCGTCGCTGAAGACCGCGCCGAGCAGCAGCACGCCCGTGCCGGCGATGAAACGATGGATGCGCGTGATCATTGTCCCTCCAGTCCTTTTGATTATGTGCGGCAGCACCCGGAACTAAAGCCCATGCCGTCCGCCCGGTCAATACCCGGTCGGGCGGAGAGTGAAGCCTGGCTGACTTGGATCAACCGTGGGTCTGGATCCGGTCCTGTACCTCATGCACACCCAGCACATACCAGGCATCCAGCCGGGCCAGGCGCTTTTCCTCCCGACTGGCCACGGAGCCCTGCAGGGTCACCCTGCCGTCGCGGGCCCTGACCTGCAGCTGATCGGCATGCACCAGCGGATCCTTTTCCAGCACGATGCGCACGGCATCGGCCAGTTCGCCGTCGTTGTCCTTCTCCGCCGGCACCACCCTCAGGTCGTTCTGCACATCCTCGCAGCCGCCGGACCACCAGGCCAGGACATCCGCCAGCCGGCGATGAGTCAGGCTCCCGACCTGGCCGCTCAGCCTGACCACCCCGCCGACGGCCTCGATCTCGATCCAGCCGCGCTCACCGTTATGACCCTCGCGTATCCGTTCGGTCACGCCGTTGCGGGTCTCGCACAGCAGGTAATCGTTGAAGGCCGATTCCTGGCTCAGGCTCCGCACCACCTCGTCGCGCAACGCGCCGTCTTCCTCCGGCTCTGCCGGCACCACCCGGAGGTGGTCCAGCACGGGCACCTGATGGGCGATACGGCGGACCACCGCCGCGGCGCAGCGTTTGGCGGCGATGTTCTCCACCTCCCCCTCCAGGATCAGGCCGGAATCGCGGTAATGGACCCGGATCGGGTAGTGATGCATGTCGATCTCGGGGTGATTGGCCAGGGCGGACGTGACCAGTCTCACCATAGGGTTGGAAGATGTGTTTGCCATGATGCCTCCCGCTGCCGCCTTCTGCCCCAAGTATAGGCCAGCATGCAAGGAAATCCGGCGCGCCCTGCGCGGCCGGACTACCGGATTGATTTCAATTGTTTTACATTGGCCGGGCCTGTGGTCAAGCCGGGAGACAGCGCCATGAACAGTCCTGCCAGAGCCTACTGGAAAGCCAACCTCCGGCTGGTCAGCCTGCTGCTGATCGTCTGGTTCATTGTTTCCTACGTTTTCGGGATCCTCCTGGTCGAACCGCTCAACAGCATCCGTCTCGGGGGTGTCAAGCTGGGCTTCTGGTTCGCCCAGCAGGGCTCCATCTATACCTTTCTGATCCTGATCTTCGTCTATGCGGTGGGGATGAACGCCCTGGATCGCCGTTTCGGCGTACACGAGGACTGAGACGACCATGGAGCTGCAGACCCTGATCTATCTGGTGGTGGGCGCGAGCTTCGCGCTCTATATCGGCATCGCCATCTGGGCGCGGGCGGCCAGCACCGGCGAGTTCTATGTCGCCGGCAAGGGCGTGCATCCGGTCGCCAACGGCATGGCCACGGCCGCGGACTGGATGTCGGCAGCCTCCTTCATCTCCATGGCCGGGCTGATCGCCTTCACTGGCTATGACGCCTCGGTGTATCTGATGGGCTGGACCGGCGGCTATGTGCTGCTGGCCATGCTCCTCGCGCCCTACCTGCGCAAGTTCGGCAAGTTCACCGTGCCCGAGTTCATCGGCGAGCGCTACTACTCCCAGACCGCGCGTCTGGTGGCCGTGGTGTGCCTGATCGCGGCCTCCATCACCTACGTCATCGGCCAGATGAAGGGCGTGGGTGTGGCCTTCGGCCGCTTCCTGGAGGTGGAGTTCGAGACCGGGGTGCTGGTCGGCATGGGCATCGTGTTCATCTATGCCGTCATGGGCGGCATGAAGGGCATCACCTACACCCAGATCGCCCAGTACTGTGTGCTGATCTTCGCCTACACGGTGCCGGCCGTGTTCATCTCGCTGCAGCTCACCGGCACCCCCATCCCGCAGCTGGGCCTGGGCAGCGAGCTGGCCGGCAACGGCACCTATATGCTGGACAAGCTGGATCGGATCATCACCGAGCTGGGCTTTGCCGCCTACACCGAACAGAAGGGCTCGACGCTGAATCTCTCGCTGCTGACACTGTCGTTGATGATCGGCACCGCCGGGCTGCCGCACGTGATCATCCGCTTCTTCACCGTGCCGAAGGTGCGCGATGCGCGCTACTCGGCCGGCTGGGCGCTGCTGTTCATCGCCATTCTCTATACCACCGCGCCGGCGGTCGGCTCCATGGCCCGGCTCAATCTCACCGAGATGGTTCAGACCGGCCCGGTCGGCACACCCGAGGCCAATCTGCGGTACGCGGAGCGACCGCAGTGGTTCCGCACCTGGGAGACCACCGGGCTGCTGGAATTCCAGGACAAGAACGGCGACGGCCGCATCCAGTACTACAACGACGCCAATCCGGACTTCGCCGAACGGGCACGCCAGTGGGGCTGGGAAGGCAACGAACTGGTCACGGTCGACCGCGACATCATGGTGCTGGCCAACCCGGAGATCGCCGGCCTGCCGGACTGGGTCATCGCCCTGGTCGCTGCCGGCGGCCTGGCCGCGGCCCTGTCCACCGCCGCCGGGCTGCTGCTGGCGATCTCCTCGGCCATCTCCCATGACCTGCTCAAGGGCGTGCTCATGCCCGACATCCCGGAGAAGCGCGAGCTGCTGGCCGGGCGCCTGTCCATGTTCGGCGCCATCGTCCTGGCCGGCTATCTCGGCATGAACCCGCCCGGCTTCGCCGCCGAGGTGGTGGCACTGGCCTTCGGTCTGGCGGCTTCCTCCATCTTCCCGGCCCTCATGCTGGGCATCTTCCACAAGCGCATGAACCGCGCCGGTGCGGTGGCCGGCATGCTGGCCGGACTGGGTTCGACCCTGGTCTACATCTTCGTCTACAAGGGTTGGCTGTTCCTCCCCGGCACCAACAACCTGCCCAACACGGCCGAGTACTGGCTGCTGGGCATCCAGCCCGAATCCTTCGGCGCGGTCGGCGCCCTGATCAATTTCACCGTCGCCCTGGCCGTGGCGCGCATCACTGCCGCGCCGCCCGAGCATATCCAGCACCTGGTCGAGGACATCCGGGTTCCCCGCGCGGCGCAGCCGGGCGGAACCGGCTGAGGCGGGGGCTGGCGACATGGAGGTCGAACTGCTCGAGATCCGGGACTTTCTCGCTGACCACGCACCCTTCGATGTCCTCAGCCCGGACCTGCTGGAGGTGCTGCCGCATCAGCTGGTGGTGCGCTACCTGCGCCGCGGCACGGCCTTTCCACCGGCCGATGCCACAGCACCCGCCCTGTACATCCTGCGCAGCGGCGCCGTCGAGCTCCGCAACAGCGACGGAACCCTGTCCGACAAGCTGGGCGAAGGCGACCTGTATGCCGGCTTGTGCGAAGCGGACAGCTCAGTCTCCGGGGTCACGGTCGAGGACAGCCTGCTGTATCTGCTCGACTGCCGGGCCCTGGCCAGCCTGCGTGAGGCTTCGGCAGCCTTCGACCGTCAGTTCGCCGCCGACCGCGCCGAGCGTCTGCGTCGGGCGGCCGCCCCGCGGCCCGGCGCGGGAATCGACGTACTGAGCCTGAAGGCGGCTGACCTGCGGCACCGCGAACCCGTGACCCTTGACGCCGACATGACCATCCGCCAGGCCGCGCAGCTGATGTCGGCCCAGCGGGTCTCCTCGGTGCTGGTCACGGAAGGTGAGCGCCTGGCCGGACTGATCACCGACAGCGACCTGCGGCACCGCTGTCTGGCCCGCGGCCTGTCACCGGACAGTCCTGCACGCAGCATCATGACGCCCGATCCGGTCACCATCGACGGCGATGAACTGCTGGCCGAGGCCCTGCTGTGCATGACCCGGATGCAGGTCCATCATCTGCCGGTGCTGATACAGGGCCGGCTGGCCGGCATGCTCACCCTGTCCGACCTGGCCCGTCACCAGGGCAGCAGCCCGGTACTGCTTGCCACCGACATCCAGCGCGCCGACGGCATCGAGGCACTGGCGCAGATCTGTCGCCGGCTACCGGAACTTCAATTACAGTTGGGACTGGCGAACACCCGACCCTCGTACATCGGTGCGGCCATCGCCTCGATCACCGACGCCCTCACCCGCCGGCTGCTGGAACTGGCCGAATCGCGGCTGGGACCGGCACCGGTGCCTTATGTCTGGGCGGCGGGCGGCTCCCAGGGCCGACAGGAGCAGACGGTGCATTCGGATCAGGATCATGCCCTGATCATCTCCGACGACCTGCGCGACACGGACAGGGAATATTTCGCCGAACTCGCCCGCTTCGTCAGCGACGGGCTGAACGCCTGCGGTTTCCCCTACTGTCCCGGCAACGCCATGGCCAGCAACCCGCAGTGGTGTCAGCCGTTGCAGGTGTGGCACGGCTACTTCAATGACTGGATCGAGCGGCCGCAGCCGAAGGCACTGATGCATGCCAGCATCTTCTTTGACCTGCGCGCCATCCACGGCGAGCCCGTACTGCTGCAATCCCTGCAGGAACAGGTGCTGGCCCGGACCCGCGCCAACCGGATCTTCATTGCCCATCTGACCGCCGCCGCCCTGCAGCACCGGCCGCCGCTGGGCTTTTTCCGCAACTTCGTGTTCATCCATGACGGCGAGCACGACGCCACCCTGGACCTCAAGCGTCGCGGACTGCTCCCGATCGTGGACCTGGCCCGGATCTACGCCCTGTCCGAAGGCATCGACGCGGTCAACACCCGCGAGCGTCTGGAGGCGGCGATAGCCACCGGCGCGCTCGGCATCGACCTGGGCAGCAGCCTGCTGGACGCGCTGGAATTCATCGCCGGCCTGCGCATCCGTCACCAGGCCCGGTGTCTGCGCGAAGGCCACTCACCCGACAATTACCTGCCGCCGGATACACTCTCCGGCCTGGAGCGCAATCACCTCAAGGACGCCTTTCGACTGATCCAGAGCCTGCAGGCAACCCTGGAGAACCGCTACCAGGCGGGGCGCTTCAGCTGATGTGGACACGGCTGCCGGGCGCGGACCTGCGCCGCCGCTGGCTGCGGCGGCGGCTTCCGCCCAATCCCCTGCAGGCCTATCTGGCCGCGCCCCTGCCCGCGCGCCGGGCCCGGTGCCGGGAACTGGAATTTCTGGCCCTGGACATCGAGACCAGCGGACTGGATCCGGCCCGCGACCGCATCCTGAGCCTGGGCACGGTCGTGGTCCGCGACCTCGCCGTGCCGCTCGACAGCGCCTGGTACCGGCTGGTGCGGCCCGGACGACCGTTGTCCGGGGACAATGTACGCATCCATCACATAACCGATGATCAAGCCGCCGCCGGTCTGCCGCTGTCCACGGTGCTGCCGGAGCTGCTCGAACAGCTGGCCGGGCGGGTGCTGCTGGCCCATCATGCCGCCCTGGAACTGGGGTTTCTGAACCGGCTGTGCCGGGACTGGTACGACGCCCCCCTGCTCACCCGGGCGGTCGACACCCAGTTGCTGGCGCGACGCCGTCTGCAGCGCCGCGGTCAGGCCTTCCGCGGGCGCGACCTGCGCCTGTACAACCTGCGCGCCGAGCTGGGCCTGCCGCGCTACCGCGCCCATCATGCGTTGAGTGACGCCCTGGCCACGGCGGAACTGTTCCTGGCGCTGCTGCCGGACGCCGATTGCCGGTTGCGCGAGGTGCTGTGCTGAAGATCGGCGTGGGAGACAGAAACGCAGTGGACGCAAAGGCGCTCAGGCGCACAGGATGCAAATCGGGTTGGGTGCGTAGCAGCACAACCCGACATCCTGCAGGCTGTCGGGTTACGCTGCGCCAACCCGACCTACGTGCTGCCAGAAACTTCCCATGATTCGAGGCCTGGATTTCATTTTTGCGTCCTTGCGTCTCTGCGTGCTCTGCGTTATCCCTCGCCTCGCGTAACAGGTGAGCCTCAGGCCAGGGCATCCGCGTCGGGTGCCTCTGCCCGCTGCGCCCGCAGCAGCTCGGTGATTGCTTCCGCCGGCAGCGGCCGACTCAGCAGATAGCCCTGCACCAGATCGCAACCGTGCTGGCGCAGGAAATCGAGCTGGGCCTGCGTCTCCACGCCCTCGGCGATGACAGTGCGGTTGAGGTTGTGGCCGAGGGCAATCGTCGCGGCAACAATGGCGGCATCGTCCGAGTCGCGGGTCAGATCCATGACGAAGGAGCGGTCGATCTTGAGCCGGTCGATGGGGAAGCGCTTGAGATAGGCCAGGGAGGAATAGCCGGTACCGAAATCATCAATGGCCAGATGCACGCCCATGGTCTTGAGCGCACGCAGCATGGTCACGGTGTCTTCGCCGTTGTCCATCAGCACCGTCTCGGTCAGCTCCAGTTCCAGCCGGCCTGCCTCGAAGCCGGTCTCGCGCAGGGTGCGCGAGATCACCTCGGTCATGTCCTGACGCTGGAACTGGCGCGAGGAGATGTTCACCGCGATGCGCTGCGGCAGCAGGCCCTGTTCCAGCCAGGCCATGCCCTGTTCGCAGGCCGCCTGCAGCACCCGGTTGCCGATGGGCACGATCAGGCCGCTGTGCTCGGCCGTGGCCATGAAACGGTCGGGGCCGACCAGGCCCTGGGTGGGGTGTTCCCAGCGCAGCAGGGCCTCCAGGCCGACCACCGTGCTGCCGTCCAGATCCCACTGCGGCTGGAAGTACAGCCGGAACTCGTCCCGTTCCAGCGCCTTGCGCAGCTCGTTTTCCAGCTGCAGACGGTCGTGCGCCTCGGCATTCATCTCCGGGGTGAAGAACTGTACGCTGTGTCCGCCCTGGCGCTTGCTGCGGTACATGGCGATATCGGCGTTCTTGAGCAGGGTGGCGGCGTCCTCGGCATCGTCCGGGAACAGGCTGATGCCGATACTGGCGGAAACCGCGGTATCCTGACCGGCCAGGCGGTAAGGCAGGGCCAGAACCTCCAGCAGGCGTTCGGCAAGCTCGCCCACCCGCTGGAAATCGTCGGCGTCACTGAGCAGCACCGTGAACTCGTCGCCGCCCAGCCGGGCCAGCTGGTCGTCGCTGCGCACGTTCTCGCGCAGCCGCTGCGCCACATCCTGCAGTAGCCGATCGCCGACGTCGTGCCCTAACGTATCATTGATGAGCTTGAAGTCATCCAGGTCCAGAAAGAAGATGGCCACCCGGGCCTGGTGACGACGGGCATGCTGCAGGGCGTGATTGAGCGCGGAGCTGAAGGCCGAGCGGTTGGGCAGGCCGGTCAGCTTGTCGAAGTTGGCCAGATCATACAGGCGCTCCTCGACCTGCTTGCGCTCGATAGCGATGCCGGCCAGGTGGGCGGCACCGGACAACAGCTCCAGATCATCAGGATGGGGCGAGGCCACTTCCCGCTGATAGATGCCGAAGGCCCCCAGCACCTCGCCGGCGGCGGACTTGACGGGCTCGGACCAGCAGGCGCGCAAGCCCGCGCCGGCCGCCAGCTCGCGCAGGCCTTCCCAGTAGGGGTGGGTCATGATGTCCTCGACGATGACCCGCTCACCGGTGTAGCAGGCCGCACCGCAGGAGCCCACCCGGGGGCCGATCTCCAGGCCATCGACCGCCTCGCAGTAATGCTGCGGCAGGCTGGGGGCCGCCCCGTGGCGCAGGTGCCGGCCGTCGGTATCGAGCAGCAGGATGGAACAGATGATGTCGGGCCGCGCCGCCTCGGTCTCTTCCATCAGGGTATGGAGTATGTCCGGCAGGGGCATGCCGGTGGCGAGCATCTCCAGCACCCGGCCGCGGCCGCGGCTGATGCGCTCGGCGCGGGTCCGCTCGCCGATCTCCCGCTCCAGGGTACTGTTGGCCTGACGCAGCTCCCGGGTACCGGCCTGGATCCGCGCCTCCAGCCCGTCCAGCGTCTGCTGCAGCGAACGTCTGGCGCGTTCACGCTCATCGACCACTGCACCCAGCAGCAGGCCGGTCAGGGCCACCACCAGGATATAACCCTGCAGCAGCCAGACCGACTCCAGTCCCGTTTCCCGCACGAAGGGACCCGCGCCCTGGACGGTATTCCAGAGCGCGATCAGCGTCAGCAGGGCGATCAGAACGGTGGTGCCACACCGGCCGGTGCGAAAGGCCGCCCAGACCAGGAACGGCAGGGCGAGGAAACCCAGCGGCAGTCCGCTGGCCGGGGTGTTCAGCCAGCCGCCGAAGGCGGTGTGCGTAACCCCCAGGGCGAGCAGGATGATCAGGGCTGATTCCAGCAGACGGTGCCGGTTCCAGCTGCGCGCACCCGCGTCGTACCCACTCAATAGCAACGGCGTCAGCACCAGGGCACCGGCCGTATTGCCCAGGCTCCAGATCCACCACATCAGACCGGCGTTCTGCCAGGCGATCACCCCGCTCAGAGCCAGGGCGCCCACACCCAGGGTGGCGCTCAGGCCGGCCACGGCGATGAATACGGCCAGGGCGAACAGCAGCACGCTGCGGGAACCGGACAGGGGGTCGGTCGTGCCGCTCAGCCGCCGGAACAGCGCGGCCGCGACCAGGGCCTCCAGCACGTTGGCGGTATCCAGTGCCAGCGCCAGCGCCAGCGGCAGTTCCAGGATGAAGTAATCGTGGACCAGAGCGCCGATCAGGATACCCGGCCAGACCCGTGCGCCCAGTCGCAGGACCGCGGCAACGGCCAGCCCGGTGGGCAGCCACAGGGGCGACCACAGGCCGATATCCTGGCTGCTGGACAGGACGAACTGGCCGTTCACGAGCGCGGTCAGAAAATAGCCGGCGGCGAGCAGCAGCCAGACACCGGCCAGCCCTACGGGCGAGGCCGGGGCAAATGTGACGCGTGCAGTCAAACCTTCCCCACAGGACAACCACCCCGGAAGGCAGCCGCCGACAACTCAATAAACGGGATAATCCCCTGAAAAAATGCAGTTTCTGACGCCGTCCCTGGGTCGCAAGACTGGCTCAGACAATACCGCTTCCCAGGCATGCGGGCAAATGGGTCCGCGCTGCACCCGGCCCCGGGTCACGACTGCACCCCGGCCACGGCCGGCAGGCTGCCGGGCAGCCGCTGACTGCTGATGACGGTGGCCTTACCGCACCTACCTCCCCTGATACAGCAGTGACAGGGCCATGTTGGCCTGCTGCCCGAAATGCTTGAAGCTGGAAAAATCGTCTTCCCTGAGCGGCCGCCGGCTGGGCAGGCGGTCGGCATAGAACAGCCCGATGGCCCGGTTCTGGATCAGGATCGGCATGGCCATGAAGGGGGCCTCGCCGGTGACGCTGCGCACCTCCTCGGTCACCAGCCCGAGCAGGCGCGAATCACTCTCGCGCGAAATCCAGCAGGGCTCCCGGCTGTCCAGCACATGCAGAAAGATGTTGGCCTTGACCGGCGAGACCTCATAGGCGAAGCGCTGGCGCAGCGCCTGCTGGTCCCAGCCCAGCACATAGCGGGCCTTGAGCTGGCTGCGGTCCCGGGACATCAGGGCGAACAGGGTGCGGTCCATACCCACGCCGCGGTAGATACCCTCCAGCACCATCTCCAGCATCAGGTTGAAATCGAACCGGCCCTCGATCAGCGAGGTCACCTCGCGCAGGATCTTCAGCTGCAGCATGGGGTCGGGTTCGGGGAAGCGATTGATCTGCCCCGGCTCCTCCTCGGCCTCGCGCCGCACCCGCGCCCGCGGTTTTTCCGGCAGAGGAATCAGCTCCGAGGCAGTGCCGGCACCGAAGCAGGCTGCCGTCTTCTGCGCCTGGCCGGCGTTCCTGACCACCATCTGCTCCACATCGCTGACCGGCAGATACAGATTCTCCGCCACGCGCGCCAGCAGCTGTTTCATCTCCGGCGTCTCCCAGCCCTGCTCGGCGGTCAGCGCCAGCTCACGCGCCAGTTCCACATTACTGACCCGGGGATCGGCCTCGCTCTTGCCCTCCAGGGCATGCTCCACCAGGGTGCCCAGGCGCCACTCACGGGCCAGCTGCAGCGACAATGCCTCGAATTCGAATCCCAGCAGCTCCCGCTCCAGCGCCGCCGGGTCGGCACCGGGCTGTTCCAGTTCGGTGTTGAGGCGGTCGGCCACTTCGCTGGCATGGCCCCAGAAGGCCAGCCGCCCCAGGCTGTACAGCAGGGTGGCGATGAAGACCTCCTCGGGCGAGCGGTCGCGGCGCTGCTGGGCGAAGGCGCGCGCCTGCACCGCGGCATGAAAGGCCCGGGCCATGTCAGCGGCCAGCCGTGCCTTGTTGGCGCCCTTGGCGGCCGACTCCACCACGGCGATGGACAGCGCCAGGCTGCGCACCGTGTCGAAACCCAGCAGCACCACGGCGCGGGAGACGGTGCTGATGCTCTTGCCCTGGGTGTTGTAATAGGGGCTGTTGGCGATGCGCAGCAGTTTGGCGGTCATGGCCGCGTCCTGCAGGATCACGTTGGCCAGCTCCGAGGCCGAACTCTGGCGGTCGGCGGCCATGCCCGAGACCGAGCGCAGGGTATGGGCGAAAATGGGCATGCCCTGCTGACTCAGCACATCGACCCATTCGGTCAGGTTGCGTGGGTTCCTGGCGTCGGGCGCCGGCTTGGCGTCGTCGGAACCGGCGTTCAGGACTGCATCGTCTGCCATAATTGACCCTGGGAGGGTAGGGTTAACCGGAAGCATTCTTTATCATAATGTGTCGGTCAGCTGTCCGGGAGCTTGAACCCGGGCTCCGAAACGGCCGAATAAACTGATTGAATAACAGGAGATTGTTATGCACGTCACCCTGGTTCAGGTTCATGTCCGGCCCGAGCATGTGGAGGATTTCATCACCGCGACCGAGGTCAATCACCGGGCCTCGATCCAGGAGCCCGGCAACCTGCGCTTCGACGTGCTGCAGTCCCCCGAAGACGCCACCCGGTTCGTGCTCTACGAGGCCTATACCGATGCCGCGGCGGCACGGGCGCACAAGGACACCCCGCACTACCAGGCCTGGCGCGATGCCGTCGCCGACTGGATGGCCGCGCCGCGCCAGGGCATCCCGTACCAGGGGCTGTTGCCCCGCGCCGGGGAGGAGGCATGATCGCGCCCTTCTCGCTTGCCCGCCTGCCGCGTATCGAGTTCGGCAGCGGCCGACTGCAGCGGGTGCCCGAACTGGCTGCACGCTACGGCACCCGCGCCCTGCTTGTCACCGGTGCGCGCTCCTTCACCGATTCACCCCATGCCGCCGGTCTCTACTCCGGCCTGAAAGAGGCAGGCGTGGGCTGGAAGCAGTTCCAGGTCAGCCATGAGCCCTCACCCGAGCTGGTCGATGACGCCGTGGCGAAATACCGTGACGGGGACTTCGCCGTGGTCATCGGCATCGGCGGCGGCAGCGTGCTGGATGCGGCCAAGGCCATCGCCGGGCTGCTGCGGCCCGGCAATTCGGTGATGGACCACCTGGAGGGTGTGGGCCCCGAACTCCCCTATGCGGGGCCGGCCGTGCCCTTCGTCGCGGTGCCGACCACCGCCGGCACCGGCAGCGAGGCGACCAGGAACGCCGTGCTCAGCCGCCAGGGCGAGGACGGCTTCAAGAAATCCTTCCGCGACGAACAGCTGGTGCCCGAATACGCCGTGGTCGATCCGGACCTGCTCAGCGGCTGCCCGCCGCAACTCATCGCCGCCAACGGCATGGACGCACTCACCCAGCTGATCGAATCCTACGTATCCCTGCGAGCCAGCACCATCACCGACGCCCTGGCCATCTCCGGGCTGCGGGCGGCGCGTGACGGCCTGCTGGACTGGTACCAGCACGGCAGCAGTGCCATCGAGGCGCGTGCGCGTATGGCCTATGCCGCACTGATCTCGGGCGTCACCCTGGCCCAGACCGGGCTGGGCTCGGTGCACGGGCTGGCTTCGCCGCTGGGGGCTTTCTTTCCCATCGCCCACGGCGTGGCCTGCGGCACCCTGGTGGCCGAGGCGACCCGGATCAACATCGAGGTGATGTGCGAGCGCGAGCCCGACAACCCGGCCCTGGCCAGGTACGCCCGGCTGGCGGAGATACTGTGCCAGCAGCGCATTCGCGAGCCCGAGACCGCCTGGCGGAAACTGGTGGACCGGCTGAACGAGTGGACCGATCAGCTCGACCTGCCGGAACTGGGCGAGCTGGGTGTGGAGGAAACCGACCTGCCGCGCATCGTGGCCAACAGCCGCGGCAGCAGCATGAAGACCAACCCGGTGGTCCTGACCGACGCCGAAATCACCCATCTGCTGGAGCAACGACTGTAGATCGGGGGATTACATGGTTACGTAGGTCGGGCCACCCGCAGGGCGTGACCCGACACAATCCACCGCGCCTGTCGGGTTACGCTACGCTAACCCGACCTACGAAACCAACTTTGATTAAAGAGTACAGACCATGAGTGCAAAACCCTTCGCCGAATCCAGCGAACAGAACAAGCAACCCATCCTGGCCGTGCTCCAGCATGAGTTCGCCGGTATCGAGAGCGTACTGGAGATCGGCAGCGGCACCGGCCAGCACGCCGTCTTCTTCAGTGCCGAGCTGCCGCACCTGCGCTGGCACACCAGTGACGTGCACGAGAACCACCCCGGCATCCTGCAGTGGCTGGAGGAGGCTGACCTGGACAACGTCGTCCCGCCCATCAGGCTGGACGTTGCCACCGACGCCTGGCCCGAGCACAGCTTCGACGGTGTGTTCAGCGCCAACACCGCCCACATCATGCACTGGAACGAGGTCGAGGCCATGTTCCGCGGCGTCGGCCGGATACTCAAGCCGGGCGGACGCTTCTGCCTGTACGGTCCGTTCAATTATCACGGCCAGTACACCAGCCCGAGCAACGAGCGCTTCGACCAGTGGCTGAAGGAACGCGACCCTGAAAGCGGCATCCGCGATGTGGACGATCTCAATGCCCTGGCACAACAGACCGGTCTGAAGCCGGCCGAGGACTACGCGATGCCGGAGAACAACCGGATCCTGGTGTGGGAGAAGCGATGAGGGAGAGGGAGAGCCTGGTACTCCTTCAACATGACATTGAAGGAGACTAGCTCAGGCCAGGGTAAAGCGCTTGACCTCGTGCTCGTGCGTCTGGCCGTTCTCACCCTGGCGCTCGATCACCTCGCGCACCGAGGGGCGGGAGAGGAATTCCTCCAGGTTGATCTGGGCCAGGTAGTCGTGGATCTGGCGGGACAGGTTGTTCCACAGTTCGTGGGTCAGGCAGCGCTCGCCGCCCTGACAGTTCTCCCGGCCCTCGCACAGGGTGGTATCGACCTTCTCGTCGACCGCCAGGATGATATCGGCCACCGATATCTCGCCCGCGGGCTTGGCCAGCCGGTAGCCGCCGCCGGGGCCGCGCACGCCCTTGACCAGACCCTGGCGGCGCAGCTTGGCGAACAGTTGTTCCAGGTAGGACAGGGAGATCCCCTGACAGCGCGAGATGTCCGCCAGCGTGACGGGCCCGGTGTCCTGATGGACGGCCAGATCCATCATCGCGGTGACCGCGTATCGGCCCTTGGTTGAAAGTCGCATGATGTCGTACCCGCAAATCCTTACATGATTAGTAAGGCTTTATACTAATCCTGAGCAAATCAGTCAACTATAAGCTGCGCAGGGTTTTTTCCGGGGGGCAGGCCGGTGCCGGGGCAAGGACCCGAAAACAGGGGGAAAACCGGGGAGTTGCGCGGTAGACAGGGAAATCGCGCGGGCTAGCGAACCATCCCGCTGAGAAGTCCCTCCCAGTCCGGGAGCGGGGCGTCGGTCTGTCCGGGGGGTGTGAAGCGGTGCCCCTGGCGCAGGCAGTAGCCGAGCCATTTCTGCAGGAAGCGGTTCATGTACCACTTACGGTCCAGGCTGTAGCGGTTGCGCATCCGGTCATAGACGGCATCCCGCCGCCCGCGCCGGCGCCCGCAGGCAATGACCTCGGCCAGCCTGGCATCGTGATACAGCCGCACCCGGATATCCGGTGCCGGGAACTCACCCTGTTCGTCCGCGAACAGGTAGGTCAGCGTCAGGGTGGTGGTATAACGGCTGCGCTCGTGAATGTACAGATGCAGATCGAGTGCCCTCGGGACCTGCGAGACATAGGTGACATCCAGGTCATAGGCACCCGCCTCCCGCAGCAACTGCCGCAGGCGGATATAGTTGCATTCATAGATCGCCATCAGATCACTGAGATCATTCTGGTGATCGCGCAACCGGGTTTTGGTATCTGTGACCAGCATAGTCGAATCATACCACAGTCATTTGCCGTTCAGGCGACGCTATACCTGTAACGGCCGGCATGCAATATCTTTCAATGCCACTTCAAAGCGGTGCCGGCAGGCTCCATAATATAATGATTCCATCCCTACCCTCAGCAGCAGCAGAGAGCTTCGATGTCAAGTCTTGAAATCCCGACCCGACCCTTCCCCGACCAGCGTCCCGGCACCTCGGGTCTGCGCAAGAAGGTCAGGGTCTTTCAACAGCCGCATTACCTGGAGAACTTCGTCCAGTCCATCTTCGACAGCCTGGAGGGGATCCGGGGCCAGACCCTGGTGGTGGGCGGCGACGGGCGCTACTATAACCGCACCGCCATCCAGACCATCCTGAAGATGGCCGCAGCCAATGGCATCGGCCGTATCCTGGTCGGGCGCGACGGCATCCTTTCCACCCCGGCCGCCTCCTGTGTGATCCGTAAATATCACTGCTTCGGCGGCCTCATCCTCTCGGCCAGCCACAACCCGGCCGGTCCGGAAGAGGATTTCGGCATCAAGTACAACACGGCCAACGGCGGCCCCGCCCCGGAGCGCATTACCGAGGCCATCCATGCACACAGCCGGCGCATCGAGCGCTACCGCATCGTGGAAGCCGGGGATATCGATCTCGCCCGCCCCGGCACAAGCCGGCTGGGCGACATGGACATCGAGGTCATCGACCCGGTGGCGGACTATGCCGACCTGATGGAGCAACTGTTCGATTTCGACCGCATCCGGCAACTGCTCGGTTCGGGGGATTTCGATCTGCGCTTCGACGCCATGCACGCCGTGACCGGGCCCTACGCCGAGGAGATCCTGGTCCGGCGCCTGGGCGCGCCGACCCGCAGCCTGATGCACACGGTGCCGCAGGAGGACTTCGCCGGCGGCCACCCCGACCCTAATCTCACCTATGCCCGGGAGCTGGTGGATATCCTCTATGCCAACGATGCCCCGGATTTCGGGGCAGCCTCCGACGGCGACGGCGATCGCAACATGATATTGGGCCGCCGTTTCTTCGTCACTCCCAGCGACAGCCTCGCCATCCTCACGGCCAATGCCCGCCGGGTACCGGGCTATGCCGACGGAATTGCCGGCGTGGCCCGCTCCATGCCGACCAGCCAGGCCGCCGACCGGGTCGCCGCCGCGCTCGGCATCAAATGCTACGAGACACCCACCGGCTGGAAGTTCTTCGGCAACCTGCTGGACGCCGGCGAGGTCACGCTGTGCGGGGAGGAAAGCTTCGGCACCGGCTCGAATCATGTGCGCGAGAAGGACGGGCTGTGGGCGGTGCTGTTCTGGCTGAACCTGCTGGCGGTCACCGGCAGGTCCGTCGAGCAGCTGGTTAATGACCACTGGGCGACTTACGGCCGCAACTATTATTCCCGTCATGACTACGAGGGCGTCGACAGCGAGGGCGCGAATGCCCTGATGCAGTCCCTGGGACAGCGCCTGCCCGATCTGCAGGGCGGACGTCTGGGCAACTACGAGGTCGCCTATGCCGACGACTTCCGCTACGAGGACCCCATCGACCACAGCGTGAGCGAAGGCCAGGGTATCCGTATCGGTTTCACCGACGGCTCACGCATGGTGTTCCGCCTGTCCGGCACCGGCACCCAGGGCGCGACCCTGCGCGTCTACCTGGAACGCTACGAGGCCGATCCCGACAAACAGCACCAGGATGCCCAGGCCGCACTGGCCGAACTGATCCGCCTGGCCGACGAGGTGGCGGGCATCCGGAAGCATACCGGGCGGGAGGCGCCGTCGGTGATTACGTGAGGGGCAGAGAGGAGTGAGAGGGTTATGAGATTGACGACCGTGAACCCTTTCCGTCACCCCGGCGAAGGCCGGGGTCTATAACCCGCTGCGGTCACTGGATCCCGGCTTTCGCCGGGATGACGCATGGGGATACAGGCACTCTCCTCACTCCTCACTCCTCACTATCCTGACCACACTCGCCGCCAGCTCCTCGATCGACATGCGCGAGCTGTCCAGCACGGGAATATCCAGCCCGCTCAGCAGGGACTCGAACTGCCGGACCTCGTAGCGGCACTGCACCTGTGAGGCGTAGCGGCTGTCCGGGCGGCGCTGCTCACGCACCCGGTGCAGGCGCTCGGGGTCGATGCGCAGGGCGACGAGCTTGTGGCGAAAGGCCTGCAGGCGCTCCGGCAGGCGGGGGCTGTCCAGATCCTCTTCTGTCAACGGATCGTTGGCTGCGCGCAGACCGTACTGCAGGGCCAGGTACAGGGAGGTCGGAGTCTTACCGCTGCGCGACAGACCGATCAGAATCACGTCTGCGTTCTGGTAGCGCTTGACCGCCACGCCGTCATCGGTGGCCAGGGCGAATTCCAGCGCCCCGATACGATCCAGGTAACCGTTGTCCGTCCGGCCGTGGGTCTGACCGCGACGCGGCGTGGCCTGGGTATGCAGGGCCTCGGCCACCGGCTGCAGCAGCAGGGCGTAGATATCGAACACCTGCCCCCGGCAGCCGCGCAGTTGCTCGCGCAGCGCCGGGTCGATCAGGGTGGCGAAGACCAGCGGCGGCTCACCCCGCACCCCGGCGCTGGCATCGATGCGCTCGACCGCCGCCCGCACCGCCTCCGGGCTGTCGACAAAAGACAAGCTATGGATCTCGAACTGCAGTCCGGAGAACTGGGACAGCAGGCTGCGGGCCAGCTTGTCCACCGTGATGCCGGTGTGATCGGACAGCAGAAAGACCGGATAGGCGGACGTTTCGTTCATGTTTTATCCCGTTCAGTGCCGTGGTAGTCTCGATGAAACCCTATACTTCGGAGAAGTTCCGGGCAATTCAATTTTTCGTCATTGCGAGCCAAGCGCGGCAATCTCGTAATCCAGCATCAGCTGGTTGGAGATTGCCGCGGCGCTTCGCGCCTCGCAATGACGATCAGTCAGCACACCCCTCTGTAAACAGGAAATAGAATGAACAGTCTGGTTGTCTGGTTCGAGGATCTGAGCATCGATGACGTGCCCCGCGTGGGCGGCAAGAACGCCTCGCTCGGTGAGATGGTACGTGAACTGACCGCGGCCGGCGTGCAGGTGCCAGGCGGCTTCGCCACCACCGCCGACGCCTATCGCACCTTCCTTGCC
This sequence comes from Thiohalobacter thiocyanaticus, assembly GCF_003932505.1. GTDB lineage: Bacteria > Pseudomonadota > Gammaproteobacteria > Thiohalobacterales > Thiohalobacteraceae > Thiohalobacter > Thiohalobacter thiocyanaticus. Next base: position 2,808,461 of record NZ_QZMU01000001.1, on the reverse strand, counting down.
CATGAGAGCCTGGATCAGCGCATCTATGCCGCCCTGCGCGAACTCGACATCGAGGACGTTCAGGCCCTGAGCCGTAGCGGCGGTGAAATCCGCCAATGGATCATGGACACGCCCTTCCCCGCCGAACTGGAATCGGCCATCCGCGAGGCCTATTCCGGGATGGAGCGCCGCCATGGTGAAGGCGTTTCGGTGGCGGTCCGCTCTTCGGCCACGGCCGAGGACCTGCCCAGTGCCTCCTTCGCCGGTCAGCAGGAGACCTTCCTCAACGTCGCCGGCATCGACGCGGTGCTGCATGCCGTCAAGGGCGTATTCGCTTCCCTGTTCAACGACCGCGCCATCACCTACCGCGAGCATCACGGCTTCGACCACGACCAGGTCGCGCTGTCGGCCGGCATCCAGCGCATGGTGCGCAGTGACATCGGCGCCTCGGGCGTGATGTTCACCCTGGATACCGAATCCGGTTTTCGTGACGCCGTCTTCATCACCGCCGCCTTCGGACTGGGCGAGACCGTGGTCCAGGGCGCGGTCAATCCGGATGAGTTCTATCTCCACAAGCCGCTGCTGCGCGAGGGCCGGCCCGCCATCATCCGCCGCACCCGCGGCGATAAGGCGATAAGAATGATCTACCGCGAGGCCGCGCCGGGCGAGACACCGGTGGAGACCGTGGATGTCCCCGAGGCCGAACGGCTGCAGTTCGCCCTCAACGACGCGGAGCTGATCGAGCTCGGCCGCCAGGCCATCGCCATCGAGGACCACTATGGCCGTCCCATGGACATCGAGTGGGCGAAGGATGGCGAGGACGGCGGGTTGTTCATCGTCCAGGCCCGGCCCGAGACGGTCAAGAGCCGCAGCAACGCCCTGCAGCTGGAAGAATACAGGCTGCACGAGCGCGGCGAGGCCCTGGCCGAGGGCCGTGCCATCGGCGGACGCATCGGCGACGGCCGCGCCCGTATCGTCGACAGTATCGAGGACATGCACCGGGTCGAGGCCGGCGACGTGCTGGTCACCGACATGACCGACCCGGACTGGGAACCGGTGATGAAACGCGCCGCCGCCATCGTCACCAACCGCGGCGGCCGCACCTGCCACGCCGCCATCATCGCCCGCGAGCTGGGTATCCCGGCGGTAGTCGGCTGCGGCGATGCCACCGAAGCGGTCCCCGACGGCGAGCCGGTGACCGTCTCGTGCGCCGAGGGTGATACCGGTTATGTCTACCGCGGCAAGCTGGATTACGAACGCAGCACTCATGATCTGGACAATCTGCCGGAACTGCCGGTGAAGATCATGATGAACGTCGCCAACCCCGACCAGGCCTTCAACTTCCAGGCCCTGCCCAATCACGGTGTCGGGCTGGCCCGGCTGGAATTCATCATCAACAAGTCCATCGCCGTGCATCCGCGCGCGGTGCTGGAATACGCCGACCAGTCCGACGATATCAAACAACAGATCGACCGGCTGACAGCCGGTTATACCGACCCGGTCAGCTTCTATGTCGACAAGCTGGCCGAGGGCATCAGCACCATCGCCGCCGCCTTCTGGCCGAAGAAGGTGATCGTGCGCCTGTCGGACTTCAAGTCCAACGAATACGCCCACCTGCTCGGCGGGGCACAGTACGAGCCCGAGGAGGAAAACCCGATGCTGGGTTTCCGCGGCGCGGCGCGCTACATCAGCGAGGCCTTCCGCCCCTGCTTCGAGCTGGAGTGCCGGGCGCTGAACAAGGTGCGAAAGGAAATCGGCCTGACCAATGTCGATGTCATGATTCCCTTCGTGCGCACCCTGCAGGAGGCGGAACAGGTGGTCTCACTGCTCGCCGACAACGACCTCAGGCGCGGCGAGGACGACCTGCGCGTCATCATGATGTGCGAGCTGCCCTCCAACCCGCTGCTGGCCGGAGATTTCCTTGAGCACTTCGACGGCTTTTCCATCGGTTCCAACGACCTTACCCAGCTCACCCTCGGGCTGGACCGCGACTCCGGTCTGGTGTCGGAGGGCTTCGATGAACGCAATCCGGCGGTAAAGGCGCTGATCGCGATGGCGATCGAGAAATGCAGGAAGCAGGGGAAATACATCGGCATCTGCGGCCAGGGGCCCTCGGATCACCCCGATCTCGCCGCCTGGCTGATCGAACAGGGCATCGAGACCATCTCCCTCAACCCCGACAGCGTGCTCAAGACCTGGCTCCACCTGGCGAAGCGGACTCAGGACTAACCGCGGTAGTATTCAGGCCACGGATAAACACGGATATCAAATACGCTAAACCGCCAAGGCGAAGAAGGCGCGCGAAGGAATGCTGTGTGGTCTTTGGTGTGAAGTAACAGGCACAGGCCGGAATAAGGGTCGTATAGCCCGTTTCCGGCATTGTGGACAACGGATGCCGGGAACGCTTCGCTTATCCCGGCCTACGGACCAGCTCCTTCCCGTCATCCCCGCGCAGGCGGGGATCCAGTTGCCACGGCGGCTTATGGATTCCCGCCTGCGCGGGAATGACGGTGTCCGTGGAGTTATTCAGGGGTCGAGAAAACTTTGCGCGCCTTCGTCGCCTTGGCGGTTTAAAGCTTTTTACATCCGTGTTCATCCGTGGCTGAAATACCACAAAACCCCAAACTCACAACCGGATGAAATGCTCACGATAGAAGCGCAGCTCCTCGATGGACTCGCGGATGTCGTCCAGCGCCTGATGGGTGGCCTTCTTGGTGAAGCGGGACAGCAGGTCCGGCGCCCAGCGGGCGGCCAGTTCCTTGAGGGTGCTCACGTCCAGGTTGCGGTAATGGAACCAGGCCTCGAGTTCGGGCATGCAGCGGGCGAGAAAACGCCGGTCCTGACAGATGCTGTTGCCGCACATGGGAGACTTACCCTGAGGCACGTGCTGGCGCAGGAACTCCAGGGTCTGTTGCTCGGCGGCGCGTTCATCGAGCCTGCTGTTCTTGACCCGCTCGATCAGGCCGGACTCGCCGTGGGTCTTGCGGTTCCAGTCGTCCATGGCCTTCATCAACGCCTCGTCCTGGTGCACCGCCAGTACCGGGCCCTCGGCGACCAGGTTGAGATTGGCGTCGGTGACGATGGTGGCGATCTCGATGATCCGGTCGTTCTGGGTATCCAGACCGGTCATTTCCAGATCGATCCAGATAAGGTTGTTCGGGTCCTGGGCCATGGTATTCAGTGAGATTTCCTGTGGTTGAGGATCCCGGCCATGCTACCGAATGGCCCCGGCAAAGGCCAGCGCCGTCCGCCATCAGCGAAACACCGGAGATTGCGCGGGTTTGCCTGCGTGGACGCTGGCCGGGCCTGGTCGCCGGTGAGTATAATCCGGGACAATCCTCAGCCACACGCCGGCATGCCATGAATCTCTATACCACCATCTTTCTCGTCATGTTGGTCGCCACCGCCGCCACCCAGTGGTGGCTGGCATCGCGCCACATGCATTTCATCCGTCGGCACCGCGATCAGGTGCCCGCGGCCTTTCGCGACCATATCCCGCTGGATGCCCATCGCAAGGCCGCCGACTACACCCTGGCCAGGACCCGACTGGGACTGATCGAGGGCGTATACGGCTATCTGATCCTGCTGGCCTGGACCCTGGGCGGCGGGCTGGCGCTGCTGAACGGCGCCTGGTCGATGCTGGAGTGGAGCCCGCTGTGGAGCGGGGTGGCGGTCATCCTGAGCCTGTTCGTCGTCTCCAGCCTGCTGGACCTGCCGTTTTCGCTCTATCACACCTTCGGACTGGAGGCGCGGTTCGGCTTCAACCGCACCGACATGAAAACCTTCATCGGCGACATGCTGAAAAACGCCCTGCTTCTGCTACTGCTCGGCACGCCGCTGATCGCCCTGGTGCTGTGGCTGATGCAGGCCTCGGGCAGCCTCTGGTGGCTGTATGTCTGGATCGTCTGGATGGGCTTCACCCTGCTGATGCTGTGGGCCTACCCCGCCTTCATCGCGCCCCTGTTCAACAAGTTCAGCCCGCTGGAGGACAGCGAGCTCAGACAGCGCATCGAATCGCTGCTCAAGCGCTGCGGTTTCACCAGCAACGGCATCTTCGTCATGGACGGCTCCAAACGCTCCGGTCACGGCAATGCCTATTTCACCGGCCTGGGCGAGAACAAGCGCATCGTCTTCTTCGACACCCTGCTCAAGTCGCTGGACCCGGACGAGGTCGAGGCCGTGCTGGCCCACGAACTTGGACATTTCAAGCACAAACACGTGCACAAGCGGCTGGCCTCCATGGCCCTGTTGAGCCTGGCCGGACTGGCGGCACTGGGCTGGCTGATCCAGCAGCCGGCCTTCTTCCATGGCCTGGGCGTGAACGAGCCTTCGCTGCACATGGGCCTGATCCTGTTCCTGCTGGTCAGCCCGCTGTTCGGCTTCTTCCTGTCGCCGCTGATGAACGCCCTCTCGCGCAAGCACGAGTTCGAGGCCGATGCCTACGCCGCCAGCCAGACCCGCGCCGGCGACCTGGTCCAGGCCCTGGTCAAGCTGTACCGGGAGAACGCCAGTACCCTGACCCCGGACCCGCTGTATTCCACCTTCTATGATTCGCACCCACCCGCGCCGGTGCGGGTGGCACAGCTGAACGCCAACAGCAGGCAGCCTGCCTGAAGGAGCGTACACAATGGCTATTCGTCTGACACCCCTCGCCCTGAGCCTCGGTTTACTGGCGTCTGCCCCGGTGGCAGCGGCCGACATCCAGGCCGGAAAGAATCTGCACGACCAGCACTGCATGCAGTGTCATGACAGCGGCGTCTATACCCGTGAGGACCGCCGGGTCAATTCACTGGCAGGCCTGACCAAACAGGTACGGCGTTGCGAGCAGAGCCTGGGCTTGAAATGGTTCGACGAGGACATCGAGAATGTGGTGCAGTACCTGAATCAGAACCACTACCATTTCGAGTGATCGTGTTGAAGGAGCACCCGCCATGTTCACACCGCTCAAGGAACAGCACTGCAAACCGCTGCCCAAGGGCAGCCCGGCGCTGGTCCTGGACCAGGCCCAGGACAAGCTGAGCCAGCTGCATGACGACTGGGCGCTGGACCGGGACACACCCGCCCTGGTGCGCAGCTTCAAGTTCAGGGATTTCTACCACACCGTCGCCTTCGTCAACGCCGTGGCCTGGATCGCCAACCAGGAGGATCATCACCCCGACCTGGAGGTCAGCTACAATCGCTGCGTGGTGCATTTCACCACCCATTCGGTGGGCGGGCTGTCGGACAACGACTTCATCTGCGCAGCCCGGGTGGATGCCCTGGAAGCCGACGACGCCTGAGCCACGCCGGGACACAATATGCCGCGCCGTTCCCCGCTGAAACCCCGTGCCGAGTCTTCAGCGGACGGCGACCGCCATCCCGGTCTGATCATCCGGCATCACGGCCGCGGCGCCTTGGTGGAGACCCCGGCCGGAAACCGGCTGGAGTGCACCGCCCGCAAGCGGATCCGGGATCTGGCCTGCGGCGACCGGATCGAATGGTCCCCCGCCGGCGACGGCCAGGGCGTGATCGAACAGGTACTGCCCCGCCGTAGCGTGCTCACCCGCCCTGATCACCGGGGCCGGCCGCGGGCGCTGGCGGCCAACATCGATCAGCTGCTGATCGTCCTCGCCCCGGAACCGGAACCCACTGCGGCACTCATCGACCGCTACCTCATCGCCGCCGAACTGATGCCGGCCCGGGCGGCCCTGGTCCTGAACAAGTCCGACCGGCTGACCCCGGCCAACCGCACCGACATCGACCGTATGCTGGATGAATTCAGCGCCCTGGAAATCCCGGTTGTGCGCGTCAACACCCGCGAGGCCAACGCACTCACGCCCCTGACCGGGCTGCTGTCGACCCATACCAGCATCCTGGTCGGCCAGTCCGGCGTGGGCAAATCCTCACTGGTCAATGCCCTGCTCCCGGAGCACGAACTGCGGGTGGGCGAGCTGTCCGAGGCCAGCGGCCAGGGCCGCCACACCACCTCCGATACCACCCTCTATCATCTGCCCGGCGGAGGGGACCTGATCGACTCGCCCGGCGTGCGCGACTTCCATCTCTGGCACCTGGACAAGACCGAACTGGCGCAGGGGTTCCGGGAATTCGCCGACTATGCGCAGCAATGCCGCTTCCACAACTGCCGCCACCTGAACGAGCCCGGCTGCGCCGTGCAGGCGGCGGTGGACGCCGGCGACATCAGCGCGCGGCGGCTGGAGAGCTACCGCAAACTGTATGCGCAGCTGGAAGCGGCCGAGGGGCGGCTGGGTGATTATTAAGATCATAGACCGGAATTAATTCCGGCTTAATTTTATGTCTCTGCGTCTTCGCGCCTTTGCGCTGACGTCACGAGGGCCCGGACCACCTCACCCCGGCGGCCACTGCATGGGCCGGCCGCCGAGCACGTGCAGATGCAGGTGAAACACCGACTGGCCGGCCTCCTCCAGGCAATTCATGACGGTGCGGTAGCCGCGGCTGTCCAGACCGTCGATGCGCGCGACCTCCTGGGCGGCCAGGTACATCCTGCCGACCAGTTCGGCGTGCGCCGGCTGCAGGTCATTGAGGGTGGCGATGTGCTGCCTGGGAATCACCAGCACATGGGTCGGGGCCTGGGGATTGATGTCGCGGAAGGCGATGACATCGTCGTTTTCCAGTACCGTGTCGGGCTTGATCTCGCCGGCGGCCATCTTGCAGAACAGACAGTCGGTCATCGGGCTCGCTCCTTGTGGTCGTTACCTGTTTCCAGGGATTATAGCCACGGATGAACACGGATAATAAGAAACGATTTGTGTGAGTCGCGAATGAACGCGGATAAACGCAAATAATTCAAAACACCTTTATCAACCCGTAGGCCGGGATAAGCACAGTGTTCCCGGCATCCATCCGTTGACCACAATGCCGGATACGGGCCATACGACCCCTGTTCAGGCCCACGATCTGACGCGCTTCACAATGACGAGTAGTTTTATTATTCGCGTTTATTCGCGTTCATTCGCGGCTTATACGAATTATTTCAGGTTGCATCCGTGTTCATCCGTAGCTCGAATACCGCCCCGGCATGAAGCACCCACAGGCTCAAATGAAATAATCGACCGCGGTGCCGCGGTTGGCGTCGGGCTGGATGAGGTCGCGGGTGTGGGCAAGATAGGCACCGACGGCCTGGCGGCCGGCGGAATTGGCGGCCGCACTGCTGCCGTTTCCGGCATCGTCTCCGGCCTCGAACAGGCGCGAGCGCAGGAAATCACTGGTGGGGCTGTAGTGGCGCTCGCCGCGGCCGCGCTGGAGCAGCTCGCCCTGGATGACCTGCTCGACGGCGTCCCCCGGACGGCGGGTGGCGGCGGCCTCGAGCAACGGCTCCACTCCCCGGTTGCGCGGGGTGTGGGAACCGGCCGGCGTGGGCAGGCCCGGGCCGTGAGCGATGACGGGTAAGCGAGAGACGTCCATTCCGTGACCGTACCTTCCCTTGTGACCGGGTGCGGCTTACTGACGAGAACGCAGGTTAAAGATCCCGGCGGCCGCTGAAGGCGTGCGACAGGGTACCGCCGTCCACATATTCTAGTTCACCCCCGAGCGGGATGCCATGCGCCAGCCGTGTGGCCCGGATGCCGTGGCTGCGGGCCAGATCGGCGATGTACTGGGCCGTGGCCTCGCCCTCCACGGTCGGATTGGTGGCCAGGATGATCTCGGCCACCTCGCCCCGGGCCAGACGTTCGGCCAGCCGGTCCAGGCCGATGTCGGCCGGGCCGATGCCGTCCAGCGGCGAGAGATGGCCCATGAGGACGAAATACAGGCCGCGGAAATCGGTGGCCTGTTCCACGGCCACGATGTCGGCCGGGGTCTCGACCACACACAGCTGGCCGCGGTCGCGGCTGTCACTGCGGCAGATGCCGCAGACCGGCTCCTCGGTCAGGGTGCGGCACTGCTCGCAGTGGCCCACCTTGTCGATGGCCTCCTCCAGGGCGGCGGCCAGACGCCGCCCGCCCTCGCGGTCGCGCTCCAGCAGCTGGAAGGCCATGCGCTGGGCCGACTTGGGCCCCACGCCGGGCAGGCAGCGCAGCGCCTCGACCAGGCGCTGGATCGCCGGGGACAGGGTCATGATTGCAGTTAAAAGGGCATCTTGAAGCCGGGCGGCAGACCCATGCCGGCGGTCAGCCCGGACATCTTCTCCTGGGTGGTCGCCTCGGCCTTGTGCACGGCATCGTTCATGGCGGCGGCGATCAGGTCCTCGAGCATCTCCTTGTCGTCGCCGATCAGACTGTCGTCGATGTTGACCCGGCGCACCTCGTTGCGGCAGGTCATGACCACCGAGACCATGCCGCCGCCGGCCTGGCCGGTGACCTCGACATTGGCCAGTTCCTGCTGGGCCTTCTCCATGTTGGCCTGCATCTGCTGGGCCTGCTTCATGATGTTGCCTAGTCCGCCTTTCATTGCCTTTCCTCTCAATAGTTTCCGGATAAACCCAGATCAACGATCTGAAGGTTTACACAGCAGTCTGAAATCCCGGCTGACACGCCGAATACACCGTCATTCCCGCGAAGGCGGGGATGACGCCGTGTAACTGTAGCCTTGCATCCTTACTCCTTAGTGAGCATTCATGCATCGTCCAGGGGCCGGATGCTGTCGGGCTGGACCCTGGCATTGAAGGTGTCCTGCAGCGCGCGGACGGTCTCGTCCCCGGCAATGGCGCTCTCGGCGGCCTGCTGGCGCTCCTGCGCCATCCGGGCCTGCTGCCGGGCCGGGGTCTCGGCGGCCGGCTGCGCGTCACTGCCGCTGTCGATCTCCAGCCGCACCTCGCGCCCCAGGCAGCGATTCAGGGCCTCCCCCAGCTTGCCCTGCAGCGCCGGGGTGAGCAGGTGCTGATGGGCCGGGTCCAGGTGCAGCTGCACGCGGTTTTCCTCGCAACTGAGCAGGGTGCAGTTCTCCGCCAGCTGTCCGGCCAGCCCACGCAGCCCCATGGCGGCGATCAGGCCCGGCCAGTCATCGCCAGCGGGCGGGGCGGCACCGGGCGCCGTGGACGCAGGGGATTCCCCGGCAGGGGCGGAGGCGCGGGCAGCCGCAGACGCGCCGGCAGCGGCGCTGCCCGCCCGGGCCGGTCGCGCCGTGCCGGCGGCCGGGGCCGGGCTGTCGCTGCCGGCCGCCGCCGGGCGGAAACTGAGCATGCGCAGCAGGATCATCTCCAGCCCGCCACGCGGGTCCGGCGCCAGCGGCAGGTCGCGCCGCCCGATCAGGCCGATCTGGTAGAACAGCTGCACATCCTCGGGACTCAGGGCCGCGGCCAGTTCGGCGATCACCTCGGGGGCATCGGCATACTCGTCCACCCCGCCGTCGGGCAGGGCCTGGTGGACCGCGATGCGCTGCAGCACCGACAGCAGCTCGGCCAGCAGGGCGGCGAAATCGGTGCTGCGCTCGGCGGCATCAGCGACCCGCGCCAGCAGCGCCCTGCCGTCTCCGGCGGCCAGCGCCCGTACCAGATCGTAGACGAACTCGCGCTCGATGGTACCCAGCATGGTGCGGACCTCGGCCTCTCCGACCTCGCCGCCACCGTAGGCGATGGCCTGGTCCAGCAGACTCAGCCCGTCACGCATGCTGCCGTCGGCAACGCGGGCCAGCTCGCGCAGGGCACCCGGCTCGGCCTTGATGCCCTCACGCTCCAGGATCTGTTCCAGGTAGTCGCGGATCTGCTCCGGCGGCAGGCGCTTGAGGTTGAACTGCAGGCAGCGCGACAGGATGGTCACGGGCAGCTTCTGCGGATCGGTGGTCGCCAGCAGGAACTTCACATGCGGCGGCGGCTCCTCCAGGGTCTTGAGCAGGGCGTTGAAACTGTGGTTGGAGAACATGTGCACCTCGTCGATGAGATACACCTTGTAGCGTCCGCGGGTGGGCGCGTACTGGACGTTCTCCAGCAGCTCGCGGGTCTCGTCGACCTTGGTGCGGGAGGCGGCGTCGACCTCGATCAGATCCACGAAGCGGCCCTCGTCGATCTCGCGGCAGGCCGAGCATTCGCCGCAGGGCTGTGAACCCACGCCGGTCTCGCAGTTCAGCGACTTGGCCAGAATGCGCGCCAGCGTGGTCTTGCCCACGCCGCGGGTGCCGGTGAACAGGTAGGCATGATGCAGACGGTCGTTGTCCAGCGCGTTGACCAGCGCGCGCAGGACATGGGCCTGGCCCACCAGCTCGGTGAAGCTGCGCGGCCGCCATTTGCGGGCAAGAACCTGATAGGACATTTACATACTTGAATACGCTAAAGGCCGCACGCGGCCGTAGGAGGCATATATAGAGTAATAGGAGGCGGCCTGTACCCGCCACACTCCGGCACCCGAGTCCACTGCTGCCGCTGCTCCCTTCCGGGCCTGACGGGGTTCACAGCTTATCGTTGCGGAGGGACCGGCACAAGCCACCATTGAACGGTACTGCAAGGAGGGCGCAGGGTATAACAGTTTCCCACTTTCATCAATCGCTTACTAAGACAATTATAAACAACGCCTCATTCAGAGCCACCCCCAGGGTGCAGATCAAGGCGCAGTGCGTAAGGCAATGGCCCGGCCCTTGTCAAGCGCTGCAACGCCGAGCTGCGCCCTGGGGGTGGCTCCCTGCGGGCGGGCCTCTGGGCGGCCATCCGCGGCGTTGCGCCTTGCGGCCTGACCGCTCAGAGACCCGCTGAATGAGGCTTTGTTTATGATTGTCTTAGTGGCGCCGGGTTTCAGCGCAGGGGAAACACCTCGGCGCCGTCGGAGCCGGCCTCCTCCTGCCGGGGCCGACTGCAGTCATAAACTGCGTAGGTGCGCTCGCCATCGACGATCTCCGTCTCGGCGACCACCCGGTCGCCGTCCATGCGCGCGGCGCTGTTGCGCGCCAGGGTGTCCAGTTCCTGCTCCAGCTTGCGGTAGCTGCGCGGAACCCCCGCCAGACGGTCCAGCACCGAGACCCGGGTGGTGCCGACCCTGTGGCAGTCGGCCACCGCATCGGTCTGCACCACTTCCACCTGCGCGCCCTCATCCGTCGGCTCGACCCAGGTACAGCCCGTCATCAGCAACACGGCACCCGCGGCGAGTCCGCCACCCGTCCAGTGACCGGCGCACCACAGTTTGTCTAACATGAATCTGTCAATCCTTTATGTATGTATGATCACTCATCTCACCGCGGGCCGTCCCGCGGCAGCGCCATCCGACATCAGCCTGCCACGCCGGGACACACCGGGCAACATCGCCGGCATAGCCCAGGCGGAACGGTTTTCCCGCCTAATTCCCGATTATATCCCGGGAATATCCAAGACACTTGTAATAATTGGAAAAAACCCGGGTTTCACGCCCCCGTCCAACCGGGGACACACAATTAAACCGGAATCGGGGGTGAAAATTAACTCGGAAATCTGTAAGATATGCGGACTAATACATCACGGGTCAGCGTTACCGTCCCTCCATGACACGGCGAACGCGACTGTCTCTGCCCTGAAGCGGGCAACGGTGTAACACTTCCGTCATCGTGTATTTATCCGGCGGGCCACAGGGTCCGCGACCTTGAATCAGTATCAGGACGAGATGTCCTGTTCGCGATAAACGACAACTGGTGCCAAACCATCCCGGCGGAAGGTGAATACCAGAAGTTAAGCGTAACCACCCGCTTTGCACGAGATCGCCCGTAGGACCGTTTGGCACCGCAACGGGAGGAAATACTGTGCAAAAAACTGCCCAGCAGAATTATGGCGACGACCCCCTCAAGGTCCGCGACACCGACCAGTACAAGGATGAATATGTCCACGGCTTCGTCGACAAGTGGGACGAACTGATCGACTGGGACGGCCGCGCCAACAGCGAAGGCGATTTCTTCATCCAGGCCCTCAAGGAACGCGGCGCCAAGAAGATCCTCGACGTGGCCTCCGGCACGGGCTTTCACTCCGTACAGCTGATGAAGGCCGGCTTCGAAGTAACCAGCGCGGACGGCAGTCCGGAAATGCTGGCCAAGGCCTTCGAGAATGCCCGCAAGCGCGGCCACATCCTGCGCACCGTCCATGCCGACTGGCGCTGGCTGAACCGTGACGTTCACGATCTCTATGATGCGGTTATCTGCCTGGGTAACTCCTTTACCCACCTGCATAACGAAAACGACCGCCGCAAGGCCCTGGCCGAGTTCTACGCCACCCTGCGTCACGACGGCATCCTGATCCTGGATCAGCGCAACTACGACGCCATCCTGGATCACAAGATCCAGCCGACGCATAACTATTACTACTGCGGCGACAACGTCAGCGCCTCGCCGGAATATGTCGACGACTCGCTGGCCCGGTTCCGTTACGAGTTCCCCGACAAGTCCGTCTATCACCTGAACATGTTCCCGCTGCGCAAGGACTACACGCGGCGCCTGATGAAGGAAGTGGGCTTCCAGAAGGTCACCACCTACGGCGACTTCCAGGAGACCTACCGCGAGGCAGAGCCGGACTTCTACATCCATATCGCTGAGAAGAACTATCATCAGCAGGAGGATAATGAATGAGTACCACCCCATCCTATTCCGAGGTCGTGGAAACGGCACGCAGTTACTACAACAGCGACGACGCCGACAACTTCTACTACCACGTCTGGGGCGGTGAAGACATCCATATCGGCCTGTACCGGGACGACCAGGAACCCATTGCCGATGCCAGCCGCCGCACCGTGGAGCGCATCGCATCCAAGCTCGACAATCTGGGGCCGGACAGCTACGTCCTGGACGTGGGCGCCGGCTATGGCGGCGCCGCCCGCTACCTGGCGAAGACCTACGGCTGCAGGGTCGTTGCGCTCAACCTGAGCGAGAAGGAGAACGAACGCGACCGGCAGATGAACAAGGAGCAGGGCCTGGACCACCTGATCGAGGTGGTCGACGGCAACTTCGAGAACCTGCCCTACGACAGCGGGACCTTCGACGTGGTCTGGTCGCAGGACTCCTTCCTGCACAGCGGCCATCGCGACAAGGTGATCTCGGAGGCCGCGCGCGTGCTCAAGCCCGGCGGCGAGCTGATCTTCACCGACCCCATGCAGGCCGACGACTGCCCCGAGGACGTGCTGCAGCCGGTCTATGACCGCATCCACCTCAGCAGCCTGGGCTCGATCGGCTTCTACCGCGAGCAGGCCGCCCGCAACGGCCTGAAGGAGATCGAGGTCGAGGATCTGACCGAGCGCCTGCCCGTCCATTACGGCCGCGTGCGCGAGGAACTGACCCGCAACCGCGAGGATCTGGTGAACAGGGTCTCCGAGGAGTACATTGACCGCATGATCACCGGTCTGGGCCACTGGGTCGACGCCGGCAACAAGGGCTACCTGAGCTGGGGCATCCTGCATTTCCGCAAGACCGCGGACTGAGGCCGTCACCGGCCACTGACCGAATCCGTCCCGAGCCGCCACGGCGGCGGCGGGACCGACTTTTTTCATTAACTCGACCGCACGAGGCGGTTGTCCAAAAACCCATCAGGAGGTTTACATGGCACGCGAATATATCGTGTCTTCCGAATCGGTAGGCGAAGGTCACCCGGACAAGGTGGCCGACAACGTATCTGACGCCATTCTCGACGCACTGCTCGCGCAGGACCCGCTGTCCCGCGTGGCCTGCGAGACCATGGTCAACACCGGCATGGCCATCATCGCCGGCGAAATCACCACCAAGGCCGTGGTCGACTACACCGACGTGGTGCGCGAGACCATCCTGGATATCGGCTACAACGACGGCGCCATGGGCTTCGACGGCAAGAACTGCGCCGTGCTGATCTCGCTGGACAAGCAGTCTCCCGACATCGCCCAGGGCGTGGACGAAGGCGCCGGTCTGGACCTGGATCAGGGCGCGGGCGACCAGGGTCTCATGTACGGCTATGCCACCAACGAGACCGACGAGCTGATGCCCATGCCGATCCAGTATGCGCACAAGCTGACCCAGCAGCAGACCAAGGTCCGCAAGGACGGCACGCTGCCGTGGCTGCGTCCGGACGCCAAGTCCCAGGTCTCGGTCCGCTACGAGGGCAATGTGCCCAAGTCGATCGACGCCGTGGTTCTGTCCACCCAGCACGCCGAGGACATCAGCTACGAACAGCTCAAGGAAGCGGTGATGGAGGAGATCATCAAGCCGATCATCCCGTCCAGCATGATCACCGACAAGACCGAGTACTTCATCAACCCCACCGGGCGTTTCGTCATCGGCGGTCCGGTCGGTGACTGCGGCCTGACCGGGCGCAAGATCATCGTCGACACCTACGGCGGCGTGGGCCGTCACGGCGGCGGCGCCTTCTCCGGCAAGGATCCGACAAAGGTCGACCGTTCGGCCGCCTATGCCGCACGCTACGTGGCCAAGAACGTGGTCGCCGCGGGCCTGGCCGACAAGTGCGAGGTCCAGGTCGCCTACGCCATCGGCGTGGCCAAGCCGGTCTCCATCCACGTCGAGACCTTCGGCACCGCCAAGATCGACGAGACCAAGATCGAGGCCCTGATCCGTGCCCACTTCGACCTGCGTCCCAAGGGCATCGTGCAGATGCTGGACCTGCTGCGCCCGATCTACCGCGGCACCGCCTCCAACGGCCACTTCGGCCGCGAGGAGCCGGAGTTCACCTGGGAGAAGACCGACCGCGCCGAGGCCATGGCGGGCGACGCCAACCTCAAGACGGCCTGATCCGTCCCGGGACAACCCGGCAGCAACACCGAAAGGCCCCTTTTCAGGGGCCTTTTTTATTAATCTTTCACCGCTCCGGCTTCACTCGCCACGAACTTCCGCGCGCTGTTGCACCAATCTGCCGTCGCGGTAATCGCGCATGGCCTGATGGATCTCTTCCTGCGTGTTCATGACGAAGGGGCCGTACTGGGCGATGGGCTCGCCGATGGGCCGGCCGGCCACCAGAATGAAACGCGCCCCGTCGCTGCCGGCCTCCAGGGTCAGGGTTTCACCCTTGCCGGGTACCGCCAGGGTGTGGCGAGGCAGATGCGTTCCCGCCTGTTCTGCCGTGCCTTCGAACACATAGACAAAGGCGTTCAACGTCCCGGTCAGTTCATGCTCGAACCGCCGCCCCGCCGCCAGAGTCACATCCAGATATTGCACCTGCGTATGCGGATCCTCCACCGGTCCGCGCAGCCCGGCATATTCGCCACTCAACACCTTCACCTGCATCCCCGCTTCACGGTACACGGGAAAGGCTTCGGCGCTGAATTCCTGGTAGGCCGGCGCACTCAGCTTCTCGCCGGCCGGCAGGTTGATCCAGAGCTGGAAGCCGCGCATCAGGCCCGCGGTCTGCTGCGGCATCTCGGAATGGATCACCCCACCGGCGGCCTTCATCCACTGGGCACCACCAGCCTGCAGATCACCCTGGTTACCCATGCTGTCGCGGTGCAGCATGTGCCCGTCCAGCATGTAGGTGAAGGTGACGAAGCCGCGGTGCGGATGATCGGGAAAGCCGGCGATATAGTCATCCGGATTGTCGCTGCTGAAGTGATCCAGCAGCAGAAAGGGATCGAGATTGCGCAGCGCCGGCGTGCCCAGGGTACGGTGCACGGTCACGCCCGCGCCTTCGGTGATCTCCTGTGCGGGAACGAGTTGTCTGACTTCACGATGGGGCATCTCTGTTCTCCTGGTTCTTCAACTGCAGGTTGGGCTGAGCGCAGCGCTGACCCAACCTGCGCCGTATCAGGCGGCGTTCCGCATGGTCTCGACCGCGGCAGCAATCCCCTGCTCCGCCGCCACCACCGCCTCGTCCTGCTGCTGCATGATGCGGTCAGCGGCGATCACGGTGACGTCCTCGATACCGAGAAAACCCAACACATGACGCAGGTAACCGCTGGCGAAATCGATCTCGCTGCCGACCGGGGTACCGCCGCTGGCGATCAGGATCAGCGCCTGTTTGCCGCGCAGCAGGCCCTGCGGGCCGTTTTCGGTATAGCGGAAGGTCACGCCGGCCCGCGCCACCAGGTCGATCCAGGCCTTGAGAGCGGCCGGGATGGAGAAATTGTAGATCGGTGTGCCGATCACCAGCAGGTCGGCGGCCTGAAGCTCCCGCACCAGCGTATCCGACAGCGCCAGCGTCCGCTGCTGCCCGGCACCGCGCTGCGCCGGCGGGGTGAAGTTGGCCTCGATCCAGTCCGCGCCCAGCAACGGCAGACCGGCGGCGAGGTCACGCGTCTGGACACGCAGACCGGGATGACGCTCGCGCAGGGCCGCCAGTGTCTGCGCGACCAGCCTGCGGCTGATCGAACCGCTCTGACGGGCACTGGCCGTAATGGTCAGAACGTTCAGGGAAGTTGCGGAATCCTGGCTCATGGTTGTCTGCTCCTGTGTCGTGTGCCGGTATCCGGGATCTCCGAACCGGGATGAGACAACCCTAGCTGTTGATTTATCCAGAATAAATACTACTATTGTGAATAAATTATTCCTGAATAAGGAACAATGATATGGACCGCTTCGAGGCTCTGGAAAACTTCGTCCGCGTGGTCGAGGCCGGCAGCATCAGCGGCGCGGCCGAACGCCGGCAGGTGGCCAAATCCGCGGTCAGCCGCCGTCTGACCGAGCTGGAACAGCACCTGGGGGTGCAGCTGTTCCGTCGCACCACCCGGCGCATGGACCTCACCGACACCGGCCGCAGCCTGTACGAACGCGCCGTGCGGCTGCTGGCCGACCTGCAGGAGACGGAACTGGCCGTGTCCAGCGAGCACGGCGCCCTGTCCGGCAGCCTGCGGGTGGCCGCACCGCTGAGCTTCGGCCTGCTGCACCTGACCTCCGCGGTCAACGACTTCATCCGGCTGCACCCGGAGATCCGCTTCGATCTGGATTTCAACGACCGCCAGGTGGACATCCTGCAGGAGAGTTTCGATGTGGCCGTGCGTATCGCCGACCTGCCCGACTCCAGCCTCATCGCCCGTCCCATCGCCCCCATCCGCAATGTGCTGGCGGCCAGTCCGGCCTATCTCCAGGCCCACGGCACGCCGGCCGGGCCGCAGGAACTGGCCCTGCATCGCTGCCTGCTCTACACCAACCTGCCCGATCCCGGCCTGTGGCGCTATCAGGACCCGCAGGGCCGCCCGGGCGAGGTCCGGGTCAGCGCGGCCCTGCAGGCCAACAACGGCGACTTCCTGCACCGGGCCGCCGTCGACGGTCAGGGGATCGTGCTGCAGCCGCTGTTCATCTGCTACCGCGCCATCGAGACCGGCGAGCTGGTCCCCCTGCTGACCGACCATCACTGGCAGGGCGTGCATGCCTATGCCGTCTATCCGCAGACCCGGCACCTGTCACAGCGGGTGCGCGCCTTCGTCGATTTCCTGGTCGAGCGCTTCGCCGGCGAGCCCTACTGGGAGCGCTGCCTGGCGTTGGACTAGGTGGCTTCACGCTGGAAACGCAAAGGACACAGAGGCGCGGAGGCGCAAAGACCACTAAAGCTGTTCGCGAATCCGGCTCCGCTCCACTTATGGCGTCATTCCGGCGCAGGCCGGAATCCAGAAGCCGCGGCGGTCAATGGATTCCGGCCTGCGCCGGAATAACGGGAAACAGTCAATATATCCACAAGCGCCAATCATTCTTTGCATAACCTTGCGCCTCCGCCTCTCTGCGTCCTTTGCGTTCACACCGCGCAACAGCTATAACCCGCGCATAGCCTGCAGTTATACCGAAGCATGGTTTAATGGCAGTCGGTTTTCCGCGACAATGAATCTTTCACTGCAACCAAGGAGTCGCCGTGAGCTGGACCAAATGGCTGCCCCTGCGCTTCATCCTGCGTCGCGCCGCGCGCAGCCAGGGCTTTCTGGATCCCATCGAGCTGATGGCGCGGCTGCGCAGCTTCGCCCAACCCTCCGAGGTGAGCGAGCCGGTGGAACTGCTGCGCGCAGGCGTGGTGTTTCATGCCCGCGGCCTGATCAACAGCAAGGTCATCCAGCACAACCTGGACTGGGTCTGGCCCTACTGGATCGAGCGTCAGTACGATCCGCATGACGAGGCCTTCATCCCGCGCGCCTTTTCCCTTTCGCACATCAACCTGACGCACCGCAACTGGACCGCCATCGGCTATCCCGACGGCGAGGCACTACCGCTGGTCGACCCGCGCGGCCTGCTCACGCCCGACTACGACGGCCCCTCGCTGGATGCCTGGGTGTTGCTGCCGGCCGACGGCCGCGCCCTGCTGCCCTCGCGCGCCGCGGCCTGCGAGCAATCCCAGAGCATGGATCCCGATCTGGCCATCCATACCCGCACCCATCAGGACGGGCTGAGCCTGCACAGCACCGCCCGGGTGGTACTGGACAGTGAGGGCAAACCCGTCTGCGAACTGGATCTGGAAGCCGCCAGCGGCGTACCCGCCTGGCTGGTGGTCTCGCTGCGGCCCTACAACCCGGAAGGCATCAGCTTCGTACACGAACTGAAGCTGTCCGAGGACCGCCGCCACTGGACCGTCGATGGCGGCCGCCGGATCGAGTTCAGCGCCCCGGCCGAGCGTCATCACGTTTCCGACTACCGCGCAGGGGATGTCTATATCCATCTGCGCGACCAGGAGGATCAGCCCGACGGGCGCTGCGATCTGGGCATGCTCACCGCCGCCGCCCTGTTCCCGATCGGCCAGGCCGAACCGACCCGGCTGCAGGTACGTATTCCGCTGGAGCAGACACGCCCCCTGGCACCCCGGGCCTGGCCGGAAATCCGCAGTCAGGCCTGCAGGCTGGAGTGCCCCGAGCCACGCTACCAGTTCCTCTATGACGCCGCCGTCACCTCGCTGATCCTGCACTCGCCCGATGATGTCTACCCCGGCCCCTATACCTACAAACGCTTCTGGTTCCGCGATGCGGCCTTCATCATCCACGCCCTGCTGTGCCTGGGCCTGGATGCGCGCGCCGAACGCGCCCTGGAACGTTTTCCGCCGCGCCAGACCGCGCGCGGCTATTTCCGCTCCCAGGAAGGCGAGTGGGACGCCAACGGCGAGGTACTGTGGATCCTCCAGCGCTACGAGCAGCTGACCGGCAAGCGCCTGGGCGCACACTGGCACAATCCCATCGCCCGCGGCGCGCGCTGGATCACCCGCAAGCGTCTGCCGGCCACGCCCGCCTCGCCTCACGCCGGGCTGCTGCCGGCCGGTTTCAGCGCCGAGCACCTGGGCCCGAACGACTATTATTACTGGGACGACTTCTGGGGCGTGGCCGGGCTGAATGCCGCCGGTGAACTGCTGGCCGAGGCCGATCCCGAAGCGGCCCGCCCAAGCACTGAAGGCGCACGGGATTTCAGCGCCGCCATCGACCGCAGCCTGGCCGGCTGCGCCGAGCGTCTGGGCCGGCCGGCCATGCCCGCCTCGCCCTACCGGCGGCTGGATGCCGGGGCCATCGGCTCGCTGGCGGTCGGCTACCCGCTGCAGCAGTGTGCACCGGATGATCCGCGGCTGCTGGACTCGGTCGAGTTCCTGCTGGCCAATTGTTTTGTGAACGGCGCCTTCTTCCAGGACATGATCCACTCCGGGCTCAACGCCTATCTCACCCTGCACGTGGCCCAGATCCTGCTGCGTGCCGGCGATCCGCGCTACCTGGAGCTGATGGATACCGTGGCGGAACTGGCCAGTCCCACCGGCCAGTGGCCCGAGGCCATCCACCCGCGCACCGGCGGCGGCTGCATGGGCGACGGCCATCATGTCTGGGCCGCCGCCGAATGGGTGCTGATGCTGCGCAACGCCTTCGTGCGCGAGGAGGGCGAGACGCTGATCCTGGCCGGCGGCGTACCCGGGCGCTGGCTGGAACAGGACCGGCCGATCCGCTTCGGCCCGGCGCCCACGCGCTTCGGCCGGGTCTCGGTGCAGATCACGCCGCAGGGTCAGGCACAGGTGCAGCTCGAGTGGCAGGCCGAGTGGCACACAGAGCCGCCACCGATCGAGGTGCGGCTGCCGGGCTTCGAGCCGGTACAGGTCCAGGGCGATCAGCACAGCCTGACCCTGGTCAGACAGGAACAGGATGCATGAACATCGTCATCTTCACCAACACCTTCACCCCGCACGTCGGCGGCGTGGCCCGCTCGGTGCAGGCCTTCACCCGCCACTATCGCAACCGCGGCCACCGGGTGCTCACCGTCGCGCCCGAGTTCAAGCACATGCCCGAGGACGAGACCGACGTCATCCGGATACCGGCGATCCAGAACTTCAATGCCAGCGACTTCTCCGTCGCCCTGCCCGTCCCCGCCGGGCTGACCGAAGCGCTGGAGGACTTCGACCCCGACATCATCCATTCCCAGCACCCCTTCCTGCTGGGCATGACCGCGGTGCGCATGGCGCGCTACCTGCAGCGGCCGCTGGTGTTCACCCACCACACCCTGTACGAGCAGTACACTCACTATGTGCCCGGCGACTCGCCCCTGTTCAAACGCTTCATCATCGAGCTGGCGACCCATTACGCCAACCTGGCCGATCAGGTGTTCGCGCCCAGCGAGAGCATCCGCGACCTGTTGCTGGAGCGCGGTGTGACGGTGCCGGTGCGGGTGGTACCCACCGGGGTGGAGGTGGAAAATTTCTCTAACGGGGATTGCACCGCCTTTCGCAGACAGCGCGGCATTCCCGATGACGCCTTCGTGGTCGGCCACCTGGGCCGGCTGGCACCGGAAAAGAACCTTGAATTCCTGGCCGAGGCCGTGGCCGGCTTCGTCCGCGAGCATGCGCAGGCGCATTTCATCGTGGTCGGGACCGGTCCGTCCGAGCCCGCCATCCGCGAGGCCTTCGCCCGCGCCGGCTGTGCCGACCGGCTGCAGATCCTCGGCACCCTGGAAAAACAGGAGCTGGCCGATGCGCTCAACGGCATGGATGTGTTCGCCTTCGCCTCCCACAGCGAGACCCAGGGCATGGTGCTGACCGAGGCCATGGCCGCCGGTCTGCCGGTGGTGGCCCTGGATGCCACCGGTGCGCGCGAGGTGGTCCGGGACCAGGTCAACGGCCGACTGCTGCAACAGGAGGATACCGTCGCCTTCGCCGCCGCGCTGGAATGGATCCACGACCGCCCGGCACAGGAACACGAACGCCTGGTCAACGCCGCCCGCGCCACCGCCGAGGAATTCTCCATGGCCCGCTCGGCCGACAACGCGCTGGAATGTTTCGAGGCCCTGAGTCGGCAGGCGCCCGAGCACAGTCGCGAGGAGGAATCCGCGTGGGAGCAGGTCCGCGCCCGCATCAAGGCCGAGTGGGACATCCTCAGGAGCCTGACCCGGGCGGGTGACGGCGCGCTCAGCGATTACTGGTCCGACGACAAACATCCCGAATGAGCCCGCCCGCATTTGCCCCGCTGCGCGCCTACGCGTGCTTCGTCGGCAGCCATTGGCGCCTGCTCGGTTTCGGCCTGCTCTGCGCTACCCTGTCCGGCTTCGGCCAGACCTTCTATGTCGGCCTGTTCAATGCCCCGCTGCGAGCCGACTTCGGGCTCGGCCACGGCGGCCTGGGGCTGGTCTACGGCGCGGCGACACTCGCCAGCGCCGGCCTGCTGGCGTGGCTGGGGCGGCTGTACGACCGGCTCGACCTGCGGCTGTATCTGACCGGCGCAGCCATTATCCTGGCCGCCGGCTGTCTGCTGCTGGCCGGGGCCGGAAGCCTGCCCGGCCTGGTGCTTGCCCTGTTCGCCCTGCGCCTGGGCGGCCAGGGCCTGATGGGCCACATCGCCATGACCACCATGGCCCAGCGCTTTCACGGCGGGCGCGGCAAGGCGGTCAGCCTGGCGGCCATGGGCTTTCCCCTGGCCGAGGCCGTGTTTCCCGCCACCGCCGTGGCCGCATTGACACTGCTGGACTGGCGCGGGCTGTGGCTGATCAGTGCCGCGCTGGTGCTGGTCCTGTTCCTGCCCCTGCTGCTGTGGCTGCTGCGCGGCGCCGTCGGCGGCGAGGCACCGGCGGCGGGCGGACAGGAGCATGCCCCCGACCGTACCCTGCACGAGACCCTGCGCGACTGGCGTTTCCTGCTGCTCATGCCGGCTGCGGTCGCCCCACCCTTCGTGGTCACGGTGGCCTTCTTTCACCAGGTCCCGCTGGCCGCGGCCAAGGGCTGGTCCACCGAGTTGCTGGCCACCGGCCTGGCCCTGTTCGCCGCCGGCCATGTGACCGGCCTGCTCGGCGCCGGCCCGCTGGTCGACCGCTTCACCGCCGCCCGGCTGTTCGCCGCCGCCCTGCTGCCGCTGGCAGCGGCCATGGGCGTGCTGGCGGGCTTTGCCGCGAACTGGGCGGCCCTGGTGTGGCCGGCGCTGCTGGGACTCGGGCTGGGGCTGGCCTCGACCACGCTCACCCCGCTGCTGGCCGAACGCTGTGGCGTCATGCACCTGGGCGCCATCCGGGCCCTGGTCCAGGCGCTGATGATCCTGTCCACGGCCATCGGTCCGCCGCTGGTGGGCGGGCTGCTGGATCTGGGCATCGGCACCACCGCCCTGGCCACGGGCATCGGCCTGGGTGTCCTCGTCGCCGTCCTGCTGGCCCGGCTGGCGCTGGGCCGGCAACCCATCGCCGCCTGATCGTCGGTCGGGTCAGCGCAGCGTAACCCGACCTGCACAGGCGTGCGGCCCGGACCCCGGTCAGGATTTCACGCAACCAGGGGCTATACTCGGACTGACACCCTGATACAGCCAACAGAAGGAAAACCGGCATGTTGTATGCTTTCATCCCCCGCCACCTGCGTCGCGCCGTGACCTTGATGTGCCTGCTTCCGGCCACGCTTCTGCTCAGTGCCTGCGGTTCCGGTCTGTCGGGCAAGTATGGCGATGAAATGGGCATCATGGAGTATGAATTCGACTCCGATGGCACCGTCTACATGAATGCCATGGGCACCCGGGCCGCCGGCGAATACGAGATCGACGACACCAACGTGATCGTCCGGGGCCCGCACGGCAACATGGTGTTCGAACTGAAGGACGAGCAGCTGGTCGGCCCCATGGGCCTGATTCTGAGCCGCCGGGACTGAACCTCCGGCAACCGCCGGCGCGGCTCAATCCGCCGTGCGCACGAAGCGGCGGTGGAAACGCTCGGTCACCTCCCACAGTTCGTCGGTAAGATATCCGCGCACCTGCGCGCGCAGCGTCGCCGGCAGCGGGCCATGGAAGGCCTCGGCGATACCGCCGGCGATACAGGCCTGGGTGTCGCTGTCACCGCCCAGCGAGACAGCGTTGCGTACCGCCGACTCCCAATCGCCGGACTCCAGAAAGCAGATGATTGCCTCCGGTACCGAGCCCTGGCAGAAGACGTCGAAGCGGTAGCCGGGACGGATCGCGGTCAGGCTGCGCCGCAGATCGTAGCCGAAAGTCTGCTCCAGCTCGTCGCGGAGCATCGCCTTACTCACGCCCTGCCGTGCCAGGAAAATGGCCAGCGCCACCGCCTGCGCGCCCTTGATGCCTTCCGGATGATCGTGGGTGCAGCGGGCCGAGCGTTCGGCCTCGGCCAGCACCGCCTCGCGGCTGTCGAAGGCGAAACCCACCGGGCTGACGCGCATGGCCGAGCCGTTGCCGAAGCTGTGATAGGGATGCGGGTCGGGCGCCATCAACCAGTGATGGAAGTTGCCGCCGTAGCCGGCGTCGGGATAGTGCCGGCCATAATGGCGCATCGCCTCCTCGTACAGCCGGTTGTCGAGGATGGCCGCGGCGACGGCCACGCTCATCACGCTGTCGTCGGTGAAGCGGCTGGCCGGTCCGAACAGGGGAAAGTCCGTGGTCTTGATGGGCGCAGCCTCGTAGACCGAGCCGATGATATCGCCCGCGATGGCGCCGATCATTGCCGCCTCCCTCAGCCGCTACGAGCACAGAACCCCGGACAGGATAGCCGATGACGAGAGCGGCTGTCAGGACGGCCTGCCGGGCCTCAATCGGCCGCGGCCCAACGCCCCTGAGAGGTGCGCCGGTAGATCCCGCCGCCGGGATCGATCCGGAACAGATGCAGCCAGCCGTTATCGACCAAGTCGGTAACACTGGCATGGTCGCGCAGCACCTGATCCATCGCCGCCTGCGGCGCCTCGATGAAGACACTCAGGCGCAGCGGCTCATGGACCCAGTCGCGCCCGTCATGCAGTGACTGCCAGGCCAGCCCGATGCGCAGATCGCCGCCATTGCCTTCCAGCACCCCGATGCGCCCGCCCACCACATTGTGCAGCACCTTGTTGCCTGCCCCCAGGTGCTCAGGATCAACCACGGAGCCGTAATACTGCAGGTTGATCCAGTTCGCGACCACCATGGGCGCGGTCATGATGAGTTTCAGCACCTCAAAGCCTTCATCCTGCCTCCAGTCGTATTCATGCAGGAAGGTCCGTCCCTCCAGGGACAGATGCGCGGTACGCGAACGCGGAGCGGCCACAAAGGCGGCGTTGCCGGCCAGGCCCCATTCTGGGCGCACCTGCGACCAGTCGCGGCTGCGCTGTTCGACGGCCTGCCGCCGTTGTGCATCGCCGGCCGGCTGCTGCGGGCTCAGCCGGGTCAGACGCTCGGCCCGGGTCAGCGCACCGGCGCGGTCCAGTGCCCGCTCCAGCCGCGCCAGGTCCTCGGCCAGTCCCGCCGGCACCAGGGCCTTATCCAACAGTGTCACCGCATCCGTGGTGGTGTCATGCAGGGCGGGGGAGGAACCAGGTATCCCCGGGGATCCGGGTACCCTGCGCGGCCAGTGCCGCGCGTACCCGGGCATCATTGAGCAGGCCGGCGGCCATGCGCACACTGGCCGCGCCGGTCTGGCCGGCGCAGGCGCCGCAATCCAGTCCGGCCCGCTGGGGATTGTTGACCGTGCTGCTGCCGTGTCCGGCCAGCAGGACCAGCCGCGGGAAAGGCGCCTTCAGCCCCATGGCCCTGAGGATGAAGGCGGCCGTCTCCGGACGTGCCTCGACTGGAATGCCGCCTGCCCCGTCGCAGTGCGCGTCCGGATCGGGACCGAGCCGTGCCGCCTGGGCCGGCGACAGGCCGGCCGTCTCGGGATGCGCCACGGGGGCACTCAGCCCCAGGCTGTCGCCGATCAGCCTGGGCACATACACCAGCAGACCGGCGGTCTCGACGAAGGAGAAACAGGAACCGGCGGAGAGCTTGAACTGCTTCCAGGCCTTGGCAAGCCCCAGCTTCAACCGCCGCTGCAGCCGCAGCGCGGCGGTGGCCGGCCCATCGCCGTCGCCGGCCGTCTCGCAGACCTCGTAGCTTGCCGGCAGAAGCACCGGCAGATGCGAGCGAGCGCGCTGCGCGCCCAGGGGCCGGAAGCGGGCCATGACGCCGAAGAAGCCGGCAAAGCCCTGGGTCCGGATGGCCGGATCGGCCGTCTCCAGCGCCCGGCGGAACACCTCGGACCGCACATCGATGCAGAAGGCGGCCAAGGCCAGCGGACGGGACGGTTCCGGCGCCGCCGCGGCCACCGGGGCCCGGCGCAGGCCGGCGACCAGGCGGCGCTGATACTCGATCTCCAATGCCCGCTGCCAGAGCAGATCGATTTCCAGCGCCCGCGCCTGTGCCTCGCCCAGGCGCTCCGGCCAGCAGCACAGCGACTGGCGCCACAGCTCGACCCGTTCGGGCCGGTCGTCATTGGCGAGCAGGATCAGTTCCCAGGTCAGGCGGATAGCCAGCAGGCCGACAATATCGTCATCCGCTCCGCCCGCCAGTTCCGCCTCCCAGCGGCGGGCGCGCAGATAGCTGGCCCAGCCGCCGATACTGGCCAGCGTCAGGGTAAGAAAATCCTCGTGTCTGTCCGCCGGCACCCCGAGCTGCTCCAGCGCTACCGGAATGGCCGCGCGCGCCTCCTCGGGCAGTGCCGCCAGTGGCGTCTCTATATCCGAGATCTCCATCCAGCGCGGGCTGCGATCGATACGCAGATAGGCACGCCAGGCGGCATACAGGGTGTCAGCGAATCGCGGCATGCGCCACAGGGCCTGGCCCTGATCGTACCAGGCCGCGCAGAACTGGCTGACCTGCTGGATCACATACCGCGACTGGGCCGGACGGTAACGCTCATCCAGCAGGCCGGAATACAGCAGGGGGGCGCAGGCCGGCGGTTCAGGCTCCCGCAGGGCGGCGACAAGTTCGACGGGCGTCAGTCCGGACCTGCCCTGCTCCAGCGCGCACTGCAGATCCGCCTCGGTAATGCGTCCGGCCTCGAACTGGCGACGGTACCAGGCCCGCGGCGCGGTCATGCGCCGCCCGAGGATACGCAGCTGATATTCCGCCGCCTGCTCGAAGGGCTGCTCGACGTAGCCCAGGTACGGATTGGTGGCGACCATCGCATCCAGCGGCCAGAAGGGCGGGATGCGGGCGCACGCCGCATCGATGACGGCATTCGGATCAGCCATCGCGGGCATGTCCGCGGCAGCTGAAATTCCCGGGTTCAGGTTGGTCATGAGGTGCCCCCTGCCAGCGTTTCGGCTCCATCCCTTTTCAATATCCGGCCGCGCCGGCGCCGCGCTGGCGTGAACCGCGGAAGCGTGCCGGCCAGATACGGTACACCAGGCGTTCGACCGGCAGGTCGATGTAGAGTCCGTTGTAGATATGCACATACAGCCGCCGCAGCCAGGCGGCGTCGCAGCGCGGTATGAGCACCGACTGCATCAGGGACAGTCCGAGAAACACGACCGCCACCAGGCCGATCAGTGCATACTCGAAGACAGAGGCGGAAGCAGGAATGGGGCTCAGCACCGCGCTGTAGACAAACGCGAACAGGGTGTGCAGACCGAAATACAGTGTCGCCACCAACGCCGACAGGCCACCCAGGCGCAGCAGCAGAGAAGGCCCGATGGCGAGTGTCTGGCCGGATATCAGCAACTGCGCCAGAGCCACGCTGAGAATGGTCCCCAGCGCGATCAACGCCGGCTCGGTCGCCAGCGTGATGCCCCACAGGGAGGCAATGCCGAAGCTTATCAGGGCACTGACCGCCAGGGCCATAAGCCATTGCGCCGGGGTGACACTCTGGCGTGCCGCCGGCGCCGGAGCTCGCAGCTGATCGACAATGCTGCCGGAGGACAGGAAGGCATGCGCCTTGTACAGGGAATGCGCCAGCAGATGCAGCAACGCCAGCACGAACAGGCCCAGGCCCAGTCACCACAGCATAAAACCCAGCTGTCCGGCTGTGGACCAGGCCAGGGAACTCTTGATCGCCGTCTGGGTGAGCATCACCAGCGCGGCCAGGGTAACCGTCATCAGCCCCACCACCAGAACCAGTACCAGTGCCGCACCCTCGGCCAGCAGTAATTCGTGCGTACGCAGTATCAGCAGCGGACCGCTGTAGACGATACCTGCGTGCAGCAGCGCCGAGACCGGCGTGGGGGCTTCCATCACCTGAAGCAGCCAGCCGTGGAAGGGAAACTGCCCGGTCTTGAGTACGGCATAGCCTGCGATGAGCCAGGCGGCCAGATGCAGCTGCCAGTTGATCGCCGCTTCCCCGGTGCCAACCGCGGCCGCAATGCCTTCGAAGGAAAGGGTACCGACACCGAAACCGATCAGCAGTGTCGCCGCCAGCAAACAGGCATCGGCACCGCGGCTGAACAGCAGCTTCTTGTGGGCGACCATCTGCGCCGGCAGACGCTGGCGGAAGTAGGTCAGCAGCCGGTTCAGCCCGGTCCCGGTGAGGATGATGGCCAGCGCAAAGCTGAGCAGATCGCCGGCGACAACCACCAGCATGAAGGCACCGGCCGTGAACGCCAGCCAGCGGAAAAAGCTGCCCTGACGCGCATCGCCCAGCAGGTAATTGGTACTGAAGCGCGCCACCAGCGCCACCAGCAGCGAGACCAATGCCAGCACGGTCAGACTCAGACTGTCCGCCGTGACCGAGAAGGCGCTGGCCAGTGCGCCGGCCTGGGATTCAGTGAACAGGCCATAGGTTACTGCGGCCGGCGACTGCCGGGCCAGCAGAACCAGGACCAGGCACACAACGCCGATGCCCGCCAGCGCCGCGACTTGCACCAGACGGCCCATGACAACCGGCCGGGCATTGGCGACACGGTCGGGTATCAGCCAGACAAGCCCCAGCAACAGCGGGGAAAGCAGAAGCGGTATCCCCGGAGAAAGAAAGGTATCCCATGCCATTTCGCCTCCCGGGCCGTCGGCCCTGGCGGTTGCATTACAGTGCCATGGCTGAAGCTAATCAGACTCCGGCGGGGAAATATAATTGTATTTGGCAATACATGGCACGGGATAAGACTGATGGATGAATGCCAACCTGAATCAAGCTGATTCTATTACCCGGCAACCCGCTATATCGTGTTCAACCGCCGACTGGGTACCGTTCAGCTCCGGCGGGCAAACCAGATGACATGCCTTGCCCCCCTGCTCCCGTGGGCGCGCACCCGCACCTCCTCGACCTCGAAGCCCGTCTTGTGCAGGCGCTGGGCAAAGTCCGGGGCCGGGCCGGCCGACCAGACCGCCAGGATCCCCCCGGGGCGCAGCGCCGCCCAGGCCGCGTTCAGGCCGTCCATGCCGTAGAGCCAGTCGTTTTCCCGGCGGGTGAGACCCTCGGGGCCGTTGTCCACATCCAGCAGGATGGCATCCCAGTCCGGCTGCCCGCGCCGCAGCAGGCGGACGACATCGCCCTCGTGCACGTCCACCCGCGGGTCGGCCAGCGGATGCCCGGCCAGTGCACCGAGCGGCTCCCGGTTCCAGGTGACCACGGCCGGGATCAGTTCAGCCACCGTCACCCGGGCCGGCCCGCCCAGGCAGCGCAAGGCGGCGGCCAGGGTGAAGCCCATGCCCAGGCCACCGATGAGCAGCCGCGGCTGCGGCGCGTGGCCGAGGCGGGCACAGGTCTGCTCGGCCAGCGCGGTCTCGGAGCCGTGGACCCGGCTGTTCATCAGCTCACCCCGGCCCATGAGCTTGATGGAGAATTCCTCACCACGCTGATAGAGGCGCAGTTCCCCGCCCCCGCCGGGCACGGCGGCGTTGTCGAGCAGCACCCAGGGGGTCATGCGCGGCCCCGCCTCACGCCCTCATCCCCGCTCAGGTGCCGGTCCGGCCCATCGACCCGGGTCCCTGACTGCGCAGGTAGTCGTCATAGCTGCCGTTGAAGTTGACCACCCCGTCCGGGGTCAGCTCAATGATGCGGCTCGCCAGCGAGGCGACGAACTCGCGGTCGTGACTGACGAAGATCAGGGTGCCCGGATAGTTGTCCAGGGCGGTGTTGAGCGACTCGATGGATTCCATGTCCAGATGATTGGTCGGCTCGTCCATGACCAGGATGTTCGGCCGCTGCAGCATGAGCCGGCCGAACAGCATGCGTCCCTGCTCGCCACCGGAGAGCACCCTGACCGACTTGCCGGTCTCGTCGGAGGAAAACAGCAGGCGCCCGAGGGTACCGCGGATCACCTGCTCATCGTCGCCGGGCCGGCCCCACTGACCCATCCACTCGAACAGCGACATGTCGGCGGCAAAATCGGCGGCGTGATCCTGGGCGAAATAGCCGACACTGGCGTTCTCCGACCACTTGACGCTGCCGGCGTCGGGCGGGATCTCACCCACCAGGGTGCGCAGCAGCGTGCTCTTGCCGATGCCGTTGGGTCCGATGACGGCAATGCGCTCGCCGACCTCGACCCGCAGGTCCAGCCCTTCGAACAGCGGGGTCTGATCATAGCCCCTGGCCAGCCCCTCGACCTCCAGCGCCAGGCGATAGAGCTTCTTGTCCTGTTCGAAGCGGATGAAGGGATTCACCCGGCTGGACGGCTTGATCTCGTCGAGCTTGATCTTCTCGATCTGGCGGGCGCGCGAGGTCGCCTGCCGGGCCTTGGAGGCGTTGGCCGAGAAGCGGCTGACGAAGGCCTGCAGATCGGCGATCTGCGCCTTCTTCTTCGCATTGTCGGCGTACAGGCGCTCGCGCGCCTGGGTGGCGGCGGTCATGTACTCATCGTAGTTGCCGGGATAGATGCGCAGCTCGCCGTAGTCCAGGTCGGCCATGTGGGTGCACACACTGTTCAGGAAGTGGCGGTCGTGCGAGATGATCACCATGGTGCAGTTGCGCGCGTTGAGCACGTCCTCCAGCCAGCGGATGGTGTTGATGTCCAGGTTGTTGGTGGGCTCGTCGAGCAGCATGATGTCCGGGTCGGCGAACAGCGCCTGCGCCAGCAGCACGCGCAGCTTCCAGCCCGGGGCGACCGCGCTCATCGGGCCGGTGTGCTGCGCCAGCGGTATCTCCAGACCCTGCAGCAGCTCGCCGGCGCGCGCCTCGGCGGTATAGCCGTCCAGCTCGGCGAAGCGCACCTCCAGATCGGCCACCCGCATGCCGTCCGCTTCGGTCATCTCCGCCAGGGCATAGATGCGTTCACGCTCCTGCCTGACCTGCCAGAGTTCGGCGTGGCCCATGATGACGGTATCCAGCACCGTGTATTCCTCGAAGGCGAACTGGTCCTGGCGCAGCTTGCCGAGGCTGGCATCGGCATCGACGCTGACATTGCCGGCGGTCGGCTCCAGGTCGCCGCCCAGGATCTTCATCAGGGTGGACTTGCCGCAGCCGTTGGCCCCGATCAGGCCGTAGCGGTTACCGTTGCCGAACTTGACCGAAATGTTCTCGAACAGGGGCTGGGGACCGAACTGCATGGTGATATTGGCGGTAGTGATCAAAGGATTTCTTCCACAATCAGTGTGTTGACAAAAAGACGGCCGGGGCCTGCTGGCCGGAGACCGGGGATTCAGGCAGGAACCGAAAACGGGAAACGTTGGGGCGCAGGCGTCGGGTCGTGCAAGCTTGGTATTTTCGCATATTTGCCGCCGGGCGGCGACCGCCGTTGTCCGGGCTGATCCCGGCGGGACTGAACCTCCGGCAGCCGCCGGCGCGCCTCAATCCGCCGTGCGCAGGAAGCGGCGGTGGAAACGCTCGGCCACCTCCCACAGCTCGTCGGTGAGATATCCGCGCACCTGCGCGCGCAGCGCCGCCGGCAGCGGGCCATGGAAGGCCTCGGCGATACCGCCGGCGATACAGGCCTGGGTGTCGCTGTCGCCCCCCAGTGAAACGGCATTGCGCACGGCGGATTCCCAGTCCGTGGATTCGAGGAAACAGATAACCGCTTCCGGCACCGAGCCCTGGCAGGAGACGTCGAAGCGGTAGCCGGGGCCGGTCCGAACAGGGGAAAGTCCGTGGTCTTGATGGGCGCGGCCTCGTAGACCGAGCCGATGATGTCGCCGGCAATGGCACCAATCATGTTAGGCGTCCCCTCCTATCAGCACACCCCACCCTGCCTTCGACTGCACATATCCCTGTCATGTGTGCGACGGCGGCTTCCTTGCCCTGGATCATGGTTTCCTGTGCCGATTGATACTAGATTGCCTGAAATATCAGATATCAACCCCGATCCGAAAGGAGCAGCAAATGATCGTTTTCCAGTCCGTCGCCGGCACCCGGCGCAAACCGCTCGTCGCCGCTGTCGTCCTCGCCGCCCTGCTCGGCACCGGCAGCGTCGCCGCCTATGACTGGAAACCCCTGCCCGGGGAGCCGCCGTCACCGGCACACAATCCGACCACCCCGGCCAAGGTCGAGCTGGGCCGCAAGCTGTTCTTCGATCCCCGCTATTCGGCCACCGGCACCGTCTCCTGCAACACCTGCCACAATGTCATGGAGGGCGGCGACGACGGCCGCCCCACCTCCATGGGCGTGCACGGCAAGACCGGGCCGCGCAACTCACCGACGGTGTGGAACTCGGCGTTCGCCTCCGTCCAGTTCTGGGACGGTCGTGCGAAGAACCTGGAAGAGCAGGCCAAGGGCCCGGTGCTCGCCGACGTGGAGATGGGCGTGAAGGAACTGGACATCGCACTCGGTATCGTCGCCTCCATCCCGGGCTACCGGGAACTGTTCAAGCAGGCCTTCCCCGAGGACGAGAATCCGGTGACCGTCGACAACGCCGCCCGCGCCGTGGCCGCCTTTGAGCGCACCCTGATCACGCCGAACAGCCCCTACGACCGCCACGTCAAGGGCGAGGAAGACGCCATGAGCGAGCAGCAGATTCGCGGCATGCGCACCTTCAACGAGGTCGGCTGCACTTCCTGCCACGGCGGCCCGGCCTTCAACGGCCCCCAGCCGGAGCTGCCCGAGGGCAGCGGTTTCTACCAGAAATTTCCGCTCTTCACCGACAATGATTATGTCGAGAAGTATCAACTGGCGGATGACACCGGCCGGCACCAGGCCACCGGCAGAGACGCGGACAAACACATGTACAAGGTGCCCACCCTGCGCAACATCACCCTCACCGCACCCTATTTCCACAACGGCACGGTCAACAGCCTGCGCGAGGCGGTGGTGATCATGGGCGAGACCCAGCTCAACAAGCAGCTGAGCGAACAGCAGATTGACGGCATCCTCGCCTTCCTCGAGGCCCTGACCGGCGAGTTCCCGGCCATGGAACTGCCGCGCCTGCCTTCGCGCAGCGGCGAGTCGGTCATTCGCGACAACGTCCCACCGGTCACGGGCGGCGCGCACTGAGCCGCCCTTACCCCCGGGCGATGTGCGCCCCTACTCCAAGCGCCGGTAGCGCCAGTACGGGTCGTAGAAGGGATCCCAGTAGTAGGGCGCGGGATAGGGCACATACTGGACCTCCCGGCGTCTGGGCCAGAGGTGGACCTGGTCGGCGCGCAGTCGCGGCAGCTGGAATTCGGCTTCACCGATGCGCTGGGCGACAGAACCGTCGATGCGCCCGGTGAAGGTGGCATGCCGACCGTTGCTGTAGATGGCCGGATCAAAGAAGCCCTCGATACAGGCCTGGAAGCGGCCGCTGGAATTGTCGCTCTCGAACGGCTCGCCGCGCTGGTCCAGGGGTAGACCCACCATGTCGAAGCAGGTCATCCCGTCCTGTGGCACGGCCTGAACCACAGCGCCGCCCCAGCGCACCCGTTCGCCGTCGAACTCCCCGGCGCGGGCCTCGGCGGGCGTGATGTCGCGGTAGGGGCCACCGGCCGCCAGCTCCGGCGGCATGCCCACACAGCCGCCAAGCAACCAGGCGGCACCCAGCACCAGGGGAAGAATAAAACGCTGCATGGCGGACTCCCTCAGCCGGACCGGCAGAATCGCCGGCGTGATACCGCAAGTGTAAGGCATCCCCACGGGCTGGCAACACGCCGCGGACTCGCCTCGAGGCACCCGGACTGGTATTCTTCCGCCCCACCCTTGATACAGATCCCGTCACCCTTCCCCGAGTATGCAGACAGATGTGGTCATCATCGGCGCCAGCGCCGCCGGGCTGATGTGTGCCGCCGAAGCGGGCAAACGCGGCCGCCGGGTCCTGGTGCTGGATCACGCCAGCAAACCCGGCAAGAAGATCCTCATGTCCGGCGGCGGGCGCTGCAACTTCACCAACCTGGATGTGAGCGCCGACAACTATATCTCCCATAATCCGCATTTCTGCAAATCGGCGCTCAGTCGTTACACCCAGTGGGATTTCATCGCCCGTGTCGATGCCCACCGCATCCTCTGGCACGAGCGCGATCACGGGCAGCTGTTCTGCAACGACAGTGCCAGGGACATCCTGGATATGCTGCTGAGCGAGTGCCGCCAGGCCGGCGTCGATATCCGGCTGAACTGCACCATCACCCGCATCGACAGGCAGGAAGACGGTTTCGCCA
Source organism: Thiohalobacter thiocyanaticus (assembly GCF_003932505.1). Taxonomy (GTDB): domain Bacteria; phylum Pseudomonadota; class Gammaproteobacteria; order Thiohalobacterales; family Thiohalobacteraceae; genus Thiohalobacter; species Thiohalobacter thiocyanaticus. The sequence continues at coordinate 2,775,042 of NZ_QZMU01000001.1, read as the reverse complement.
TCGACAGCTCACGCGGCCGCATCACCGCCCAGGCCTGCGTCATCGCCACCGGCGGCCTGTCCATCCCGCGGATGTGCGCCAGCCCCTTCGGCTACCAGGTGGCCGAACAGTTCGGCCACCGCATCGTTCCGACCCGCGCCGGCCTGGTGCCCTTCACCCTGCAGCCGCGCGACAAGGCACGGTTTGCCGAACTCGCCGGCATCGCCGTGGACAGCCGGGTCAGCAACGACCGTATCGCCTTCCGGGAAAACATCCTGTTCACTCACCGCGGTCTGAGCGGGCCGGCGATCCTGCAGATCTCCTCCTACTGGCAGCCGGGCGAGGCCGTCACAATCAACCTGCTGCCCGACCAGGATGTGGCGCAGTGGCTGAAGCAACGCCAGGCAGACCAGCCCAACAGCCGCCTGAAGACCGTGCTCGGCGAGCGGCTCCCGAAGCGCCTGATCCCCGCCCTGCTCGGAGCGGAACTGGCCGACCAGCCGCTGCAGTCCCTCTCGCATCGCCGCTTCGAGGCCATCGCCGAATCCCTGCAGCACTGGCAGCTCAGACCCAACGGCACCGAGGGCTATCGCACGGCCGAGGTCACCCTGGGCGGGGTGGACTGTGATGAACTGTCATCGAAAACGTTGGAATCGAAACGGGTGCCGGGGCTGTACTTCATCGGCGAGGTGGTGGACGTCACCGGTTGGCTGGGCGGCTACAACTTCCAGTGGGCCTGGTCCTCGGGCTGGGCAGCAGGACAGGTCATCTGATGTCAGCGAAAGACTGACAATCCATCGCAAGGGTGACAGGGCGGTTACCAGTCCCATCCACATCAAGCGGGAATCTCCACCCTGTACCATCACGCCCCCTTGCAATCCTGGCGCAACACTCAGCGCATGCGCCCTGGCGTCGATCTCAGTTTCATCATCCATGACAGAGGCCAATCTTGAATATTAATGAAAGACAGCAGCCTGCCGATAGATACCACACGGTACATTATCAAAGCCGCGGAAGCCGCTGAGTGCAACCGGGATCAGGCAGCCTCCTTCGAACAACCCGGCGCGTTTCATACTGGAACGGTCACACGACTACGCTTCCGAACTCACGTCCAACTCGCGTAGGATAACCAGGACAAATAACCGGGTATTTCCTGCAGAAAACCTGGCAGATTTATCGGATAGGCGTAAAATTTTGACTCATATATTGCGCGCTAGCGGAGACAGGAAATGAGCACTGTAAGCAGCATTGCCAGTTCTGGGGGGAAAGCTCGCGGTTATAGAAAACCGCGACTGGTCCACCGCCTGCATGACAGCAGCTCACAGACCGGTGAGAGATCACAACACGTCCTCATCCTGGACGACCAGTCCATCGGCAGACGGATTCTCGAAGGTATCGTTCACACCCTCGACGACAAGATCGAGATCACCAGCTTCTCCGATCCGAACGAAGCGCTGCAGCAGATTCATAATGTCGCGCCCGATCTGATCCTCACTGATTACCGTATGCCGCAGATGAACGGCATTGAGTTCATCAGGCGGGTCAGGAACATCAGCAGCTGCTGTAATGTCCCGATTGTCATGATTACGGTAGTCGGCGACCGCAGCATCCGTTACGAAGCCCTCAACGCCGGCGCGACGGATTTCCTGACCCGGCCACTGGATCAACATGAATGCCGCAGCCGCTGTCGCAATCTGCTGACCATCAGCAGACAGCAGACCGTTATCCAGGACCGGGCGGACTGGCTGCAGACACAGGTTGAACTTGCCACCCGTCGGGTACTCGAACGGGAACGTGAAACCCTGCTGCGACTGGCCAAGGCAGGCGAATACCGGGACGAAGATACCGGCAACCACATTTTGCGCATCGCCAGGTATAGCCGCGCCATCGCCGAGCATCTCGGCCTGTCCAAGGCGGACTGCGAAGAAATCGAGTACGCCTCGCCGATGCATGACATCGGCAAGATCGGAATCCCCGATCACATCCTCCTCAAATCGGGGAAACTCACCCCGAAGGAGTGGGAATGGATGAAACAGCATACAGTGATCGGCCACGGCATACTGGCAGACAGCGATTCCCGCTTCATCCAGGCAGGCGCGGTCATCGCGCTCAATCATCATGAAAAATTTGACGGAACCGGCTATCCTCATGGTCTGAGCGGCGAGGATATTCCGCTGGCAGCCCGGATCGTTGCTGTTGCTGACGTATACGACGCGCTTCGATCGACCCGCCCATACAAACTGGCATGGAAGCGGCAGAAAGCGGTCGATTTCATAAACGAGCAGTCCGGGAAGCATTTCGATCCGGTCTGTGTCGAGGCTTTCAACAACCAGCTGGAGCTTATCGACGAGATCGAAATGCAGCTGAACGACCCCACGGATTAATGACCCTGAACAAGCGGATGTCTGAATGCAGAAGAATCAATACACAATAAAAACTGCATGGGACAGAGCCAGGAAAACGCTTGCGGCCAGGGAAGACAGCGAACACGAACAGGCCCTCATCCGCCTCGCCATCGGCGGCATCATCTTCCTCTACTTCATCTCGCCGATGCCATTGCTCTGGGACGAGCATGAATCGGACCTTCTCTTCCCCAGACTGATCAGCAGCAGCTTCCTCCTGGTATCGCTGAGCATCATTGCCGCCATCCTGATAAGTCCGGCGAAATCAACCGTCAGACGCCTGCTGGGCATGGTCGTCGATCTCGCCACCCTCTCCCTGGTCATGGCCCTGACGGGAGGCTACGGAACACCGCTGTTCGCCATCTATCTGTGGGTGATCGTCGGCAACGGCTTCCGTTACGGCGAGCGCTATGTAGACATATCGATGGCACTGAGCCTTGTCGGCTTCTCCACGGTTCTGCTGTTGAGCGACTATTGGCAGCAGCATCTGGATATCGGCGTCAGCCTGCTGTTGCTGCTCATCATGCTGCCACTCTACATCAAGGTACTGCTGCGCAAACTCTATGAGGCGATCCAGAAGGCCAACCAGGCCAACCAGGCGAAATCGCGCTTCCTTGCCAATATGAGCCACGAACTCCGCACCCCGCTCAACGGTGTAATCGGCATGAGCGAATTGCTGCAGGAAACGCGACTGGATGACGAACAGCGCGACCTGATCAAGACGGTCCACCTCTCAGCAAGGACACTGCTCGGTCTGATCAACAATGTACTCGACCTCTCCAGGATCGAGGCAGGGAAGACCAGCATAGAGAAAAAACGCTTCGACCTGCACTCGCTGGTAAACAGCACGGTGCGACTGCTCGAAGTACAGGGCAAACGCAAGGAACTGCTTGTCTCCGGCCATATCGACCCACAGATTCCATTCATGCTCGAGGGTGATGAACTTCACCTCAGGCAGGTTTTGATAAACCTGCTCGGCAACGCCATCAAATTCACCGATCACGGCTCCGTCACCCTCCGCGTCCTGCCTGCAGGCGGAACCAGCTTCAAACCCCGCATACGCTTCGAGGTCGAAGATACCGGTATCGGCATTGCGAAGGACAAACTCGAGCATATCTTCGAGAATTTCAGTCAGGCCGACCACTCCGTTACACGACAGTATGGCGGCTCGGGGCTGGGGACAACGATCGCCAAGCAGTTGGTGGAGCTCATGGGAGGCACAATCGGAATCCGGAGCACCCCGGGAGAGGGCTCCACCTTCTGGTTCGAAGTACCGATGACACTCCTGCGCGATGAGACAGACAGCGACACCGGCAAGCTGGAATCAATGCGTATCCTGCTACTCGCCAGCGAGAAACTGGCTGCGGCAATCCGCCCTGCCCTGCGCGGCTGGGGGGTCGATTTCGATTGGACAACCACCCCTGCGCATGCACTTTCGTTGATGCTGGAGGCAGGCGAGAACGAGCTACCCTACGACGTGGCGCTCCTCGACCAGACCGCACTCAGTATGGAACCGGACCTGTTCGCCAGAGTCATTCACAGTGACGATTCCATTATGGGGATCGCGCTGATCCTCCTTTCCGACAGAGAACCTGATCGCGACAGCATGCACAGGCTCGAATGCGACTACTCCTCAGTTCTGTCGCAGCCGCTGGAGAAACCCCTTTTGTTCAACGCAATCCATGCAGCACGCAGTGAAGCACATCTGGATGACAACGTCGTCACACTATCCGAATACTATCGCCAGAACAGCAGCGCCTCTGAACTCAATATCCTCGTTGCCGAAGACAACGACATCAACCAGAAGGTTATCAACGGCATCCTCAAGCGTGCGGGACACCATGTCCATATCGTGGACGATGGCGAGAAGGCGCTGGATGCCCTAACCGACGGTCGAAGGCACTACGATCTTGCAATTCTCGACATGAACATGCCCCATAGCAGCGGCATCGAAGTGCTGAAGGCATTCCGATTCTTCGACACTTCGGGCTCGATACCGGTGATCATGGTCACTGCCGACGCCACGCTGGAGACAATGAACAACTGTCTCGATGCCGGCGCAAACGCCTATATCACCAAGCCGATCGACGCACACAGCCTTCTGGAGACAATTGCCGGGCTAATCGGGAGTCGTGAGGCAACCGCAGGATGCACGGTTAACACTGAGCGAGCAGGCAACGCCAGCAGCCTGGCAAAAAATATCGTTCTCGACCAGGAAGCACTGAACCGTCTTGCCAACCTCGGTTCCGGCATCGATTTCGTCGCCGAACTTATCGACGGCTTCTGCCACGACAGCCGCGCATTGCTACGCCGGGCGGAGCAGGCGATCGAGGAACAGGACTACCTCGATTTTCGTGAGGCAGTACATGCACTCAAGGGCAGTGCAGTCGAACTGGGTGCCATAGAGTTTGTTCATCTCTGCGAAAAGACCGAAAAGCTAAAGCCCTATGAAATGCCGAGCACGGCCCCTGAAAATAACATGAGGCAATTACGTCTTGCGCATGAAAACCTGCTTGAGGCCATGCAGGGATACCTGACACAACAACGCGAAATGCGTTGAAGCCACTCCATTCAACAGAATGGAGTGGCTTCAAGCCTGCCGAAACGCACGTCCACTACCTGGCGTTCTGACGACTGACCAGGCGCTCCATCATACGCAGATCACGCTTTCCCAGACGCAGTGCCGCCTCAACCCAGACCTTCGTAATATCGAGAAGCTCCCTGTAGTCCAGGGTATTGCAGGCATCCCTGACCTCACGCATGGCGCGATATCCGTTGGCAGCCCTCTCTGCGCGCTTGATGTATTCGAGCACAGCCAGTTCCCCCTCCCCCTTCTCGGCGAGGATGTCCACCACACCCATTTCATGCAACTCCTCGGCAGTGTAGAGCTGCCCGCCCAGGATCATCTGCTCAGCCCGCGCGGCACCGATTCTTCGTGACAACAGGCTGTAGGCACCCATCCCAGGAAACAGATTGAACAGGATCTCAGGCAGTCCCATCCTGGTGCCGCGCTCCGCAATGAGCACGTTGCTCGACAGGGCCGCCTCGAATCCGCCGCCCAGCGCATCGCCCTGCACCAGCGAGATCGTGGTCAGGTCACGCTCGAGATGGACTATGTTCTGGTAGAGAACATTGATACATGCCTTGGCATAATCAAGCAAACCATCATAGTCGCCGGCGGCGATCAGGGAACGGAATAGATCGAGATCACCACCAAGATTGAAAACACCATCGACATCGGAAGCGAGCACGAGATAGCGGTAATCCCGCCCTACCTCGCTGTCCTGCTCCTGGCGGACGCAGGCGAACCACTGGTCGATGTCCTGCAGCAGCTCCGGATTGAAGCATGGACGGGGCGATGCATGCATAAAATACCACCCGATCCCGTACTTCTCCTCGTAGTGAGTTGTGAGGTGGCGGTAAGGGGTGTTCTCGGAAACCTGAAATGCTGAAACACGATCACTGGCCAGACTGTACATTGGTCTCTCCTGGGTTAAGGTTGATAGCCTGCACAAATGCAACATTGCCCTGCGTATATATCAATGCCGGGGGAAATCCACAAATCCATCTGATCGGAGACCGCAATCCTGCTGTAATAACCAGCACGGCATTCATTGATAAATATGACATACATCAACAAATTACCCAATCGCCCCATTTTGACCAACACGATAAACCTTACATGCTCTATTCTTAGAAACGTTCCACCTCACTGAGCAGGCTAAAAGTGGACAGACTCCTGGAAAGCCGCGACTATGCGGAACTTCGCACCATCATCAATTACCTGGGCATCGCCGCCTTCGTAATCGATGTCGAGAACAACGACCACTTTCGCCTGGCCGCCATCAATCAACGTCACGAGCAGCTGACCGGCATGCACCATGCCGAGTGCGCCGGCCGTCTTGTTGACGAGGTTCTGCCGCCTGATCTGGCCGAGCAGGTCAGGAAAAACTACCGGCGCTGCGTCCGCCTGCGCAGTGCCATCGACTACGACGAGACCCTGGAGCTTCCCGCCGGCACCACCTTCTGGCGCACCACCCTGGTTCCCTATCTCGATCCAGACGGCCGGGTGTTCCGCCTGCTTGGCACCGCATTCGAAATCACCCGCACGGTACACCTGGAACAGAGCACCCGCTACCAGTCCGCAATTCTGAGCGCCTATCTGGAAGAGTCCCCCGACGGAATACTGGTAGTGGACGCCGACAACCACATGCGCACCTGGAACCAGCGTTTTCTCGAGATCTGGAACCTCCCGCTCGAGGTCATGGAATCGGGCGACGGCCGACGGGCACTGGAAATCGTCCGCAATCAGCTGGAGACGCCGGATGAATTCACCGAACGCATTCTGGATCTGTATCAGCATCTGGACCAGGAAGAGAGAGGCTACCGCTTCGCCATGCGCGACGGCCGCATGCTCGAACGCTACTCCCGAGGGCTGAAGGATACGCAGGGCACCTACTGGGGGCGCATCTGGTTCTACCGCGATGTTACCGATCACGAGATACTGACCAACAGATTGCTGCAGCTGGCCAGTACCGACTCCCTCACCGGCATCACCAATCGACGTATCTTCATGGAGACCATGGCAGAGGAATACCGCCGGGCCCGTCGCTACAATCACAGCTTCACTGTGCTGATGATCGACCTGGACCGGTTCAAGCAGGTCAACGACCGTTACGGACATGAAGGCGGCGACGCAGCATTGAAGAGCTTCACGGCCACCATTGCCCCGATGCTGCGCGAAACCGACCTCTTCGCCCGCATGGGGGGTGAGGAATTCACTATTCTACTGCCCGAAACGGACATCGAGGAGGCCACGCAGCTCGCCCGGCGCCTCGGCCAGGCCGTCGCCGGCATCACCGTGAACAGCCACCGCGGCGCCTTCGCCATCACCGTCAGCATCGGCGTCAGCCAGCTGCAGCCGGATGACGCCGACGCCGAGGAGACCCTGAGCCGGGCGGACAGGGCGCTCTATACCGCCAAGGAGGAAGGCAGAAACCGGGTGGCCTGCGCCTGAGACAGCGCTCATTCGAGCGCATAGCGCTCGATGGCGGCCTGCAGGATAAGCCGCAACAGCTCAGTATAGGAATAACCCGCCCAGCCCGCCATCATCGACATACGGCTGTCGGCATACCAGGTCGGATTGGGATTGGCATCGAGAAGCCGCGGCTGACCGTCGGTGCCGCAACGAAAATCAAACCTGGCATAGTCGCGGATACCCAGACGCCGATACAGACAGCTGCAGTATTCGATCAACCGGGCATGGGTGACTTCCTCCAGCTCAGCCCGTCGATGCCGGAGTTGATTCCAGTAAGGCGAGGCCGCATCGAACTTGGCATCATAGGTAAACACCGGCGGCAACCCCGGCTCCAGATCGCTGTAGTCGATCTCCGCCGGCGGCAGGGGAACAAGGCCCGTGGCGGGATTGCCGACAATGCCAACGGTATATTCCGGCCCGGTCAGAAAGTCCTGGATTACCGCCTCTGGCGGCTCAAGCATGCCGGCCAGTTTCGTCATGTAGGCAACGGCCTGGCTGGCATCATGGACCACGCAGTCCCTGCTCATGCCGAAACTGCCCGCGCCCTGGTTGGGCTTGATCAGGGCGGGATAGATTTCCGGCAGCGGCAAAGGGTCGGTTCGCAGGTCGACATATACTTCATTGGGGACGGGAATATTGAGGGTCACGGCCAGCGCACGTACCAGTGACTTGTCCGCGGTCACATTCAAGGTCATGCCATTGGATCCTGTATACGGAATATCCAGCATCTCCAGCAGGGACGGAATATGCGTGACCAGGTTCCAGTCATTGCGATAGCCCGTATCGCAGAAATTCAATGCCAGATCCAGATTCGCCCCACGAAGATCGTCGATGAGCCGCTCGTGGTCGTTGAAATAGCGAAACCGGTATCCGGTCAGCTGAGCCAGGGCGGCCTCCAACTGCTGAAAGGCCCGTATCTCCTCCTGCCCCAGGCGCCCCTCAGGGGAAAAGGAATAAGGCAGCTGCTGATCGCCCAGCAGAACCCCAACTGTCAGTTTCGAACCGGCCATGAAACCTGCCTGTCAAAGCCCGTATTACCGTGCTCAGACTTCGTCACGGGGAATGGTGTAATTCCAATCATGCGCCGAAAAGCGCTGATCGTCTTCATAGGCATCCAGGGTGGCATGGATGTAGAAGTTCTGCACATCGGAGGTGAGCACGGTGCGTGCCTCGGTGCGAATGGACCAGCCCCTGCGCTGCAGTCGCCACGTACCGACAACCTCGCCGCGAAAGGAGGCATATTCACCGCGCCAGTATTGATACCGCTCGGTAATCGCGCTGCCGGCTTCCATCCCGTGCTCCTCGAAACGGGTCAGGCCGTCGTTTATAACCACTTCCAGTGTGGAGACGTCGTTGGCCAGGTCCCGGATCACCGTCCAGCGGTGATCGACCGGCTCAAGCATGGTGGTGGGTGCGCCACGCGCGGCCTCGGGCTCGCCGAACTCGCGCAGAGTCTTGTCGGATTCGCGCGGCGGACGCTCCGGCAGGATCAACCGGCTGTCGTGTGTATGGATGGTCAGACAGACCCCGGAGGGGGGTGGCCAGGCGAGCGGGAAGTAGGAGGTGGAAATAGACAGGCGGATACGGTGGCCTTTCTCGAAACGTTGTGCCACATCGTTCAGCTGCAGGCGAATGGGGTAGCACTTATTGGGTTCCAGCGCCCGGGGATGCTCGTGACTGTCGCGGTGAGTCAGATTGAGCAGGCCGTAGGTGACGCGGGTGGCTTCGCCGTCAGGGGCCACGTCAGACAGGCGTGCGGCGACCATGGCCACGGGTTTGTTGGCGGATAGCGCCAGCTCGGCCACAGCCGCCCCGAGCATCTCCAGGGCCACCTCCAGGGGCTCGGTTTCGAAGATCAGCGCCCCACCGTCCTCTTCGCGCTGATCGTGGGGCAGGTCCGGCGGCGCGGCATAGGAACACCACTTGCCGGCAAACATCCCCACACTCAGCGGCGATTCGATGGACAGTGTCTCCTCCTTCCGCTCAGGCTGTGCATCACACTCAAGTGCGTGACGCCGCAGGTGAAAGACGCAGGGCCTGATGTAGTCGGAGGGCCATTGGCGCTCGGCCACCCAGCGCCCGGGACGGTGCTCGTAAGTGGGATGCGGCGGCACGCTGTGCTGCATCCATACCCGCAACTGCGGGTCCTCATCGACGCCATTGCTCCTGCCCTTGATCCAGTGGTCCAGCCAGCGTATGACCTCCTGAAGAAAGCCGATGGCCGGCCCCGGAGTGCCATATTGGGGATAGATATGACTCCAGGGTCCGATCAGCGCCTGACGCGGAACACGCAGGTGTTCGAGCATGCGAAAGATGGCATTGGAATAGCCATCAGCCCAGCCGCTGGCCAGCAGCACCGGCACCTGGATCGCCGCATAGTCCTCGCAGACGGAGCCCTGCTTCCAATAGTCATCACGGCGTTGATGCCGCAGCCACTTGGCCAGCCACAGGCCACTGCCATCGAGGCGCTGCTTCCACATCTCACGCCAGCGCTCGCCCACCACCGCCGGATCCGGCGGCAGCGAATTGAACCCGAACATCACCGAGGCCCAGGACAGGTTGTCCCCCAACAGACAGCCCCCCATGTAGTGCACATCATCGGCATAGCGGTCATCCGTGGAGCAGAGACTGATCACCGTCTTCAGTTCCGGTGGCCGGCGCGCTGCGATCTGAAGGCCATTGAAGCCGCCCCAGGAGATACCGATCATCGCCACCGAGCCGTCGCACCAGGGCTGCTCGGCGAGCCAGCGGATGACCGCCAGCCCGTCATCCTGCTCCAGTTCGAGGTACTCATCCTCCAGAACGCCTTCGGAATCCCCGCTGCCGCGCAGATCCACCCGCACGCCCGCGTACCCGTGGCCGGCCAGGTAGGGCATCATCCGGCTGTCACCGCGGCGATTGTGATCGCGACGCCGGTAGGGGATATAGTCCAGCACAGCCGGCACCGGCGCATGCTCGGCCCCCTCGGGCAGCCACAGGCGTGCTGCCAGGCGACAGCCGTCGGGCATGGGGATCCATTCGGTTTCTATCTCGCGAACGGGATATGGAAAGCGGTCGATGACTTTCATGGCGCCTCACCCTGTGCCAGTGGAGTGAACCCACTCAGTCCAATCGTAGTAGGACATCGACGAGAACTCTACTACGCTTCCCCAGGAGAGGTGCCGACGGTGCCGGGCGGAATTCTCCTGCAGATCAGAAAAGGATGGCGCTGTGCCCCGAAATGTCTTCATCCTGGGACTCAACGACTTCAATCGGCGTCTGCTGGAGACTATCGGCGATGCCGGGCAGTACCGTTTTCTCCCCCTGCTCGACAATGCCGACCTCGAGGAACCGGAGGTCTACCGCGTCAGGGAGCAACTGGACGCGGCACGGGCGCATCTGCGCGCCTTCCCCGGGCACATCGACGCCATCATCGGCTACATCGACATGCCGGTGGGATTAATGGTGCCGATCCTGTGCCGCGAGTTCGGCCTGCCCACGGCAACGCTGGAGAGCGTGCTCCAGTGCCAGCACAAATACTGGAGCCGCCTGCAGCAACGCCGTGTCATCCCCGAGCACATCCCGCATTTCAACCTGGTCAATCCCTATGCGCCCGATGCCGCTTCCCAGATCCAGCTCGACTATCCTTTCTGGTTGAAGCCGGTCAAGTCCGCCGGCGCCTATCTCGGGTTCCGGGTACACAACCGGCGCCAGCTCGAGTACTTCCTGCAGATCATACGCCGGGATATCCAGCACGTATCACAACCTCTCAACCATATCCTGGACTATGCCGAATTGCCGACGGAGATCGCCGGCATCGACTTCAATTACTGCATTGCCGAGCAGCTCATCGGCGGCCGCCAGTGCACCCTGGAAGGGTACGTCTACAATGGCGAGTTCCGGGTATTCGGCGTAGTCGATTCGATCCGGCACGCCAACCGCACCAGCTTCACCCGCTATGAGTATCCGTCCAAACTGCCGCAACGCATCACCCAGGCCATGACCGATATCACCCGGGCATTCCTCAAACATATCGATTTCGACAACTCCACATTCAATGTCGAATTCTTCTGGGATCAACGCCGGGACAGGGTCTGGCTGCTCGAAGTCAACACCCGGATCTCACAGTCACACAGCTATCTCTTTGCCATGGTCGACGGCGCCTCCAATCACCAGGCCATGGTCGAGATCGGCGCGGGAACACGCCCGACGATACCGCACCGACAGGGAAAGTACCGATATGCGGCCAAATGCTTCTTACGGAAATTCGAGGATGCGATCGTGCAGAGGGTGCCTGACGCGGATCAGATCAAGCACATTCAGGAAAGCGTGCCCGACACAATGATAAAAATGAATGTCAGCGAGGGAACCAAACTATGGCATCTACGCGAACAGGAAAGCTACAGCTATGAGATTGCGTGGATATTTGTCGCAGCGAACACACGCCAGCAATTGCAGGCCCGTTACCGGAAATGTGTCGAGGGGCTGGACATTCGATTTTCGGATGTCGTGCCATCCGAGGCGAATGACATGTGACCCACAGGGAGAGACAGCACATGAAATCGCCGAACAGTATCCGGCTCCGGCTGATTGAGCTGCAACAGCTCGCGCAGGATGTCGGCAAATCGTTCATGCCTGGAATTGGCTCTATTATCAGCCATGGTCTGTTCCATCGGCCTGTGCTATCGGTTTAAGTCGATTTATGCCTTTTGTGCATCCAGCGCTGCCAGCACCTTATGGCAGCGCTCACTGATGATATTGAGGATTCGGTCGTTGATGTCCTGGTGGCCGTGACGATCCTGAAACTCTGCCGCGAGGTCTGCGGCCATCGCCTCCAGGGATTGACTCATTTCCACCAGGACCTGGCGCACCAGCTTGTAGCCGATATCCACGTCTTTTGCGAATTGTTCCCAGCGCTGCGCAATGACCCAGTTCGGTCGGTCTTCGCCACCGATATGCATGGCCAGCCGCTCGGACAGATCCGGATATACGGCAGTGCTCATCAGGTCATAAAAGGGCGCCAGGTGGGGGCCGCCATCGCTCAGCAGCAGGGAGATGTTCTTGGCATGGGCGTCGGCGTTGCCGATCAGGTAGTTGAAGATCACCCAGTCCAGCAGGGCGCGGATGTCGGCGACCGGCGAGATGCTCTGCTCTCTCAACAGGGTGAAGCATTGCTGTAGGTTCGGGCCGCCCTCCTTTTCATATTTCTGATCCGGCGGAATGCCCAAGGCCTGGCAGAAATCCTCCTGGTGCACCCGCTCCAGGCCGCCCGCCGCTGTCCGGCGGCGGGCGTAGCGTTCGACAAGGTACAGCGGCGTTTGCTTGTGCAACAATGTCACCGTCGGGACCCGCAGGCCGATCTGCTCGGCCAACTGCAAGCAGAAGGCCTCGTTATACACGGAATCCGGATAGTCGGGGATCGGCGGCTTGAGGATGTGGCTGCTGGGGACGGCGCCCATCGGCAGGCTGATGGCCTGCCCGTCGAAATACACCGGCAGCTTGTTCTGGGCCCCGGCCAGGGACAGGCGCACCCCCTCCTCGCCGGCCAGCATGGGCCGGCGTGGCAACTCGGCCACCAGGGCATTGAGGGCGTCGTCATTCAGAGGTTTGTAGCTGCCCGCCCCGCTGAGCGGGATGTCGGCCGACAGGACGCTCACGGCACCGGCGCACTCACCGCCGACCGCCTCCAGCAAAGCGAAATCGTTCTGCTCCGACAGGCCCAGCCGACGGGCAATGGTGCGGCGCAGGTCGGACTCCGGCAGCAGGTTGGCGAAAAAGGGCCGGGCGCGGTCATCCTCGAAGGCTTCGGGCTGGAGGGGCAGTTGCAGGGACAGGGGCACGGCACCGGGATTGGCCAGCCAGTCGGGATCGTACTGGAAGATGAAGCGGCGCCCGGCGTCCAGCCAGAGGCGTCCGACCCGCTCGGTGCGCAAATAGACGCTCAGGGCCTGCTCGGCGGCCTGGGTCATTCCGGGCGCCCGGGGCTGGTCGCGGGCGCCTGATTCCAGCCGCGCGGGCGAAGGCTGAGTTCCAGCCCCAGGCACTTGAGCACTTGCAGGACCTTGCCCAACGCCATGGTGGACTTGCCGTTTTCCAGCTCGGAGATAAAGCGCACCCCCACGCCGCACAGGGCCGCGAACTCGGCCTGGGTCGCACCCTGGGCCTTGCGCTGAGCGCGGACGCAGCGGCCGATATCCTCGGCGGTCATAATTTTCCCGAGCGGTAATTTTTTGTCGGAATCCATGTACGGCAGCCTATTATATTCCCGGTCGGGAATATAACTGGTTATAAATTCGGTTGGCAAGTATTATTTTCCCGTACGGGAATATATGGGTGTGAAGGGATTGAGCGTAGCGAATTACCCCAACCGATTGATTCTGATGTAGGAGATTGCTTCGCTCCGCGCATGGAATCCCTGCGGGCTTCATTATGGGTACCCCACCCTCCCGCTCTGGGCATCGCAATGGCGAGGTTAAGTGTATTAATCAGAGGTTCCCTGTTCGGCAATACTATGCAACTTTGCGCAGGAAAAGTTACATAAACAGTGTCAGTGGCATGCCTTTATACAACCTTGGGACAGAAATCCCGGCAACTCCCTTTATTGTCGGGCTGGTAGCCTGCCCTGGTTTATTTCCCGGTAAGTTCGATCGCTACATCGTCGAGATCAGCGACTGCATACTGATCTATCGCCAGCCCCAGCTTCTGCGGATCCTCGATCACAACGTATTGCCAGCGCCCATACTCTCCGTGGTTGTTCACCGCCGCCACCCAGCGCTCTGCCGCCTTGGCCTTGAGGTCAGCATCGTCGTGTGCTGTCCCTTGATCTCAACGATGAGCTGCAACCCATTGTCGAGTGACCTCCTCCCTGAAACCTGTGCATTCCCGCTTCTACAGGGATGACGGGAAAGTAACAGTCAGAAAAACTCCTCAACAATCAGACAATCTTTTCCAGCTGTTTTAGCAACTCAGGCACATCATCGTGAATTATGCTCCATATCGTATCGTCATCAATCCCCAGATAGGCATGAATCAAGCGATTGCGCGTGGCAATGATCATCCGCCATGGAATGTCAGGATACTGCTGGCGTACCGTATCCGGTACACGGGCAGCCGCTTCGCCGATCAGTTCCAGATTACGCAAAGTGGCATCATAAACCATGTTGTTGGATACAAAGGCTTGCCGATCCATTCCTTTGGTATAGGCGAGGCACTTGGTGGAAAGGAAATCATATCCTGAATATAGAAACGCCATTCCCGCTCCGGCGCATCCGAATCAGACATGAATCGCTTCCTTTTCCACGTAGGGTCGAAGCTCGGGTCGCAGCGCCTTATCGGTAACCAGATCCACCGGACAATCCATCAGGTCTTCCAGATAGAACTGAACGCCGAAATAACGCTTCGAGTTTGCGGGGCCATCGAAGGACACCAGAATATCCACGTCACTGTCCTGTCCGGCGGTATCCCGTGCCGTCGAGCCGAATAGCGCAAGGCCTGTAACGCCGAACCGCTTGGCCAATTCGGACTTATGAGTGTCCAGCAATTTTATAACTTCATGTTTTTTCATTAATAATGATTGGCTATTTATTAAGCCTTCAATCGATCGAAGATATAGCCAAATACAAAAGAGGGATCGCTGGCGAGCGTCAAAACTGGCAAACAGGCTTTGTGGCAGCCAGCCACCAATGCCTGAGAATAGATTTCATCAGGCAAAGAAAAAGGGCCCGTTTGGGCCCTGTTCTTTGTTGGCGGAGAGGGAGGGATTCGAACCCTCGGTACGTTGCCGTACACACACTTTCCAGGCGTGCTCCTTCGACCGCTCGGACACCTCTCCGGGATTCCCGCCGGCCCGAGGCCGGGACAGCAAAGCGCGCTAGCATAAACCGGTAGGGCGGAATTGTAAACTCCGGTTCGGGAATCATTTTACCCCGTGGATCAGCAGGTTGGATAAAAACATCGGCTGCCGCGGCGATGCGGAAATACTGACACCAAATCTTAACACTCCCGTCCTTACAATATGTAGCCTCATTCGGACACGTGCCGGTCTGCTGGCCGGCAGCATCAGCACTGCGGATTCGTTATGTTCGAGCACTTCATTCCCTCTTTCCGGCGCCAGTGGCGCACCGCCCTCTCCGCACTGTGTTGTTGGCGGGCGGCGCGGCGCTGGCCGGGGGCTGGTATTTCGCGCCGGCGGCTGACATGGCAGCCGTTCCCACCAGCGCACACCCCGACCAGGCAGGCGCGGCCGGGGATACCGCCCCGGCTTCGCCCGTACGGGTGCCGACCCCATCGGCGGCGCCGGCACGAGCAGCGACGAAGGCAGCAACGCCGGCTGCGCCGGCCACGGGCGCTGTTCCTGCATCTGCAACTGTAACCGGATCGGAACCCCACCCGGCCACGTCTGCCGATTACACAACCGCGGCAGACACCGGCGGCCGGGCTCATCGGCTGGATGATGCCGATGACGGTGACGACAACATCAGCGCCGCCGCTCCTGTCGGATACGGAACACACCGGGCAGCGGAACCAACGCAGGCGGCAACCGCCAGCCTGAGCTACTACAACAGCGGTTACACCTCTGCCGGGCGGGAGCAGATTCGGTCCGCACTACAGGCCGGGGATGGCGATGTCATCCATATCTCCAACGCGGGCGACCAGATCCTGGTCAGCCGCAACACCGCCGTCCACCTGCCGACCGGTTCCGGCCCGGGTTCAGCCGGTCGCAGGCGCGACCAGTCGAACGCTCCGGACGCTTCTGAGCCGCGCCTCGGTCAGGAACCGGAGCAGCCGCACATGGCCACCCCCAACTGCCCGGGCATCATGCCGGAAACCACCAGCGAGGAGGCGGTGAGGAGCATGGTCCAGAATTATGGCTGTCGCTATCTGCTGACCTGTCGCCTGTCCAACGACGGCAATGACCAGGTGCTGTGCGTCTACACCTTCGCCGGAGTGAATGGCTGATGCGTATCCCTGCCCGAACGCGGAACGCCCATGAAAGCCCCGACCGCATTCAACCATCACCCGCGCCAACCCGGTTTCCGGGGCGAAGCAGTGTCGGTCATCCAGTCGCCGCGGCCGCGGCTGGGCCTGATCCTGGGCGCGGGACAACATATGCATCCTGCCACCGGCGCCAAACGCTTCGATCTGAGTGTGATCGATCTGGACGATCCCGCACTTCCACTGACCCTGATACCGATGGACTTCTTCGGCCACGGGATCGCCGCCGACCCGCTCAATCCGCAGCGCATCAGCGTGTTCGAAAAACGCGGCCGCGGCGCCTGCGAAATCGACCTGTGCCAGGGCCGTGTCAGCCGCACCATCCACACGGCGGACAACCGCCAGTTCTACGGCCACGGCGCCTATTCACCGGACGGCCGGCTGCTGCTGTGCACTGAGACGATCATGGAAGGCGAGTACCCGGGCGTGATCGTGGTACGCGATGCCAGCACACATGACTACCTGGGCGAATTCCCAAGCCATGGCGCGCATCCGCATGACTGCCGGCTGATCGACGGCGGTCGCACGCTGGTGGTGACCAACGGTGGTGGTCCGCGCGAGGGCGCCGCACCCAGCGTGACCTACATCGACGTGCGTAGCGAACAGTTGCTGGAGAAGCTCGAGTTCGAGCGCAGGGACATCAACGCCGGCCATCTGGACATCGCCACCGACGGCAGCCTGGCGGTGGTCTCCGCCCAACGCCAGGGCCTGCCCCACCAGGCCCCGGGCGGCATCAGCCTGCGGCCGGCCGGCGGTGAATTCCGGACCCTGCGCAGGCCCTCGGGCATCATCAAGCGCCTGCGGGGTGAGACCCTCAGCGTGCGCATCCATGCCCCCACCGGGGTGGCGGGCGCGACCACGCCGGACGGCAATCTGCTGACCTTCTGGGATATTGCCAGCGGCGAGCTGATCCGCTGCTACGGGCTGGAGAACCCGCGCGGCATCGAACTGACGCAGGACGGCGAGCATTTCGTGGTCAGCTTCGGCTTCCGCCAGCCGGCGGAGGCCATCACGCTGTTCTCGGCCCGTACGCTGGAGAAAGTGGAGGGTTTCGACCTCGACCCGACCGCCATCACCGGCTCACATCTGTTCTCCTGTTCGCTGCCCAGCGTGGCGTAAAACACGCCCGGTGGGAACAGCTCAATTACCGTCGGCTGTCCTGCCCTCTTCCCTGGCGGCAATCTGTTCGGGCGGCTCGCGCCGGTGGCGCTCGACATTCACGCTGGACTCGAACTCCATCACCTGCAGGTCTTCGAGTTTGAAACGATAGTCCTGGTACTCGTTCTCGACCCTGACTCTGCCGATGCCGGTGAAGGGCTCCTTGCGGCTGACGGCCACATCACGGTAGCGCTTGAGCAGATCGGCATTGGCCTCGAACAGCCTGTCGTTGTTGCCGCGACACTCCTCAATCCAGGCCTCGCGTTCCTGCACCGCACGCACCAGGTGCCGGTTGTCGGCATGCAGGCCGCGCAGGGTGGTGACGGACTCCTGATAGCGGGCCATGAGCTGCTTGTAGCGTTCCACATCGGCGTTGATGCGCTCGACCAGCTGCTCATTGGTGTCACGGGACCTGTCCAGGCGCGATTCGGTGTTCTGATGCTCTTCGCGCAGTGTTTCCAGCTCCGCCTCCAGCTCGGCCTTCTCGGCCTGCAGCTGTGTGAGCTGTCCCTGCAGTGCGTTGTTTTCCTGACTCAGCTGGCGCAGCTGATACTGCGCCTTGCGCAGCGCCGGGTCGTCGCCGTCGCGGCGGGTCTCGCCATGGACAGAGGAAACACACAGCAGCCCCAGCAGCGGGATCAGCAATCGCAACGACTCCGACCTGTTCATTATCATACCGCCTCCTAGAATTTGGACACCAGATCAAGCTGCAGCACATCAATGCCCAGGGCGGGGCCATCGATTTCGTCCGCGCTCATGTAGCGGAATTTGAGATAGGTGTTCTGCAGCACGCCATAGCTGGCGCCGAGGATCCAGCCCTTGGTATTGGTCCCGCCCAGGTGGAAATCGGAATCGGTGAAGGCGTCCAGCACAGCGTCGCGTTCCAGATACTTGTAGCCGAAGGAAACCTGCCAGGCGCGGCGTTCCAGCAGACTGGGCCAGCCCACGGTCACCCTGGCGTAATAGCCTTCATTCTGCTCCTCGCCGGGGTCGTCGGTGAACAGGCTGCTGTTGACGAACATGTCGCCGCCGCCGATACGATCGCGGATGTCGTCCGCATCGTAGCCGATGTTCTGCACATAGTCGCCGGTCAGAATGACATGGATTGGTGCGAAATCGGCGATATCGTATTCCGCTGTGAGATTGAGCAGATTGAAGTCCGAGGCCAACCCGAAGCGCTGGAAGGGATTGGCCGGGTCATTGCTGATGTCGAACATACTGTTGCCCTTCTGCAGGATGCCCGGCGCGGTGAAATCATACAGGTTGGGCTGGCTCAGCGGGCTGCGCTTGCCCGTGATGTCGATGTAGTCGTAATAGGCCAGCCCCAGGCGCAGCCGCGACTGGTCCTCGAAATTCAGATCGGCACCGAGCTGGGCGCCGAGCAGCCACTTGTCGCGGCGGTCGAGTTCCACCTCGTCCAGCACAAAGGCACCCAGGGTGGCGAACAGGTGCTGCTTACGCTCGTCCAGCGCCAGCAGGCTGTGGGACCCGCCCAACTTGTGGCGGTAGGTCAGCGCGCCGCCATCGAAGTTCAGGTCCGAGTCCCATACCAGGTCGGTGGAGAACCAGGGGTTGGGCATGCGTCCGCCCCAGGCCGTCAGCCAGGGCTCGCCCTGCAGATCGAGCATGTTGTACTTCAGGTAGGCCCGGTCCAGGTTCAGGTCCATGGAGCCGAAATTATTGTCCAGGCTTTCGTTGGTGGAGACCGCCGCGCCGGTCGAACCGCTGGCCAGGCGCAGGCCGGCTGTCAACCCGCGGGTGACCTCGGCCTTGATGCCCAGGCGGGCGCGCAGGCGGGCGCGGTAGCGATCCTCGCGGGTGTTGAGGAACGAACGGTTGAAGCCGCCGTTTTCATTGACCTCGCTGAAGTCGACGAAGGCGGCGCCGAAGTCGGGATTGTCCGAGCTGAACAGATCGGCCTGGGTGCGCAGGCGCAGATCGCCGCTGAACTTGAAGCGCCGGGTCCAGTCGGGCAGCGCCTGGGGCAACCCCCAGCCTTCCTGCCGGGCCTGGGACATGACGTCCCCGACCACCTCGCTGCGCAGATCGGCACGCACCTGCTGGCGGATCTCATCGCGCACGAATCCCGGCACATAGGGAACCCGGACCACATCCGGCTCGCCCTGCGCCTCGGCGCGCTCCCGAGCGCGCATCTCCCGCTCCGCGGATGCCTCGGCCCGGGTGATGATGGCATCGGCCCGCTCCGCCGACAGCACCCCTTCGTTGACCAGGGCCTCGATCAGGTTCAGGGTCGTGCTCTTGAGCTTGAGCAGTTCCTCCCTCTCTTCGGCGAAGGCCGACTGGGAACACGGCAGGGCCGACAACAGCAGGATTGCGTAGTGGATCGGTTTCATGATTGATTTCCGCAGCGAAGGCTTGGTGAGGCCTGCGCAGATGGTTGACAGTTACCCTGCATGCAGGTCATTCCGGCGCAGGCGGAGATCCATTGGTCGCAGCGGTTTCTGGATTCCGGCATGCGCCGGAATGATGGGATATGCGTGTCAGGCATTCAGCTAACTCTCAATCGTGTTGTCGAGCTGTGGCAGAGGCTTCAGATCTGCGATGAAACCCGCAGCCGTATGGGCTGCGGCATGTCGTCCGGCGGTCGGTCCGTCAGCGGCGGCAGGGCCTCGATCCGACTGAGAAGGATGCGGTCGGTCTGTTCACTGCCGGTGGAACCGGCCAGCTCGGCACGGCGGATGCTGCCGTCGGCCGCCACCCAGATCCGGGCCACGACACTGTAGTCACGGCGGCGGATCTCGTCGTCTTCCAGCAGCGCCGTCTCCAGCTGGCGCTGCAGCTGCGAGGCGTACCAGACGAAGGGATCGCCCGCCTGCCCGCCGAGCAGACCGCGTCCGCCCTTGCGCGCGGCCAGGCCGAAGCCGTCGGCACCGGCCACGCCTTCGGCATTCAGGCCCAGCTCCTCGCCCAGCGGGGGCTGCTCGGCGACCTCTGGCATCTCCTCCGGCATCGCTTCCGGCTCCGGAACGTCCACTTCCTCCTGCGGCTTGGGTTCGGGCGGCTTCTCAATCTTCTTTTCCGGCCTGGGCGGCGGTGGCTTGACCACCGTTATCTGCTGCACCTTGCGCTCATCCGGCTGAGGCGGCTCGGCCCCCGTGAAATGCGTAATCAACAGCACCATGCCTACACCCACACCCACCACCACGGCGCTGCCGATGAGCTTGGGGAGGTGTCTTGTCAGGCTGCGTCGGGACATGCCGGCGGCGCGCTACTTGACTAGTTTCTGAGTGACCAGCCCGATCTGCGTTATCTCGAGCCGTCCCAGCAGGTCGAGCACATCGACCACGGCCTGGTACTGGATCGCCGAATCGCCCTTGACCACCACCGGCAGATCGGGATTGACCGCCGTGTGCTGCTGGAGGCTGGTTTCCAGCTGTTCCATGGTTACCGGATAAGTGTCCAGGTAGATGGTCCCCTCGGCGGTGATGGTGATCGCCTTGGTCTCGGACTTGCCGATACTCGGCGTGGCGCTGGCCTTGGGCAGGTTGACCATGATGCCCTGCACCGTGGCAGTGGTCATGATGATGAAGATCACCAGCAGCACGAAGGCAAGATCGAGCATGGGCACGACATTGATGTCGTCGTAGGGTTCGTTGTCCTCTTGTACGTTCATGGCGCTTTATCCTGCAGACTCAGCTGTGTTGTTCCGCGATCTTGGCGACGAATTCATCGGCGAAGACGCGCATGTCTGCCGAGATCTCCTTGATGCGCGAACTCAGGTAGTTGTATCCGAACAGGGCCGGGATGGCGACGGCCAGGCCGGCGACGGTGGCCACCAGCGCGGCGGCGATGCCGGGGGCGATGGCGTTGACGTCGACATCGCCGGAGGCGGCGATGGAGGCGAAGGTGATCATCACACCGACCACCGTGCCCAGCAGGCCGAGGAAGGGCCCGCCGGAAATGGCGATGGTCAGCAGCACCATCTGGCTGTTGAGCTTCTGATTCTCCCGCACCATGGCACTGTCCATGGTGGCGCGGATGGCATTGACTGCCTGCGGCGAGAGTTCCAGCGGCACGGCCTGGGCGCCGACGGCACGGGCGCTGCGGTGATGCATCTCATGCACAGCAGCGTGATATATCCGATAGATAGGGGAACTTTCAAAATGCTCGTGCTTGCCGGACAGGGCGGTAAGCAGAGCGGATTCGTTGCTGTCGTCCTCGGTATCCACGCTGTCGTCGTCAAGCGCATCCACCTTGCTGCCACTGATCCGGGCAAAGGCCTGCTGGAAACGGGGTTTGTCCTTGCGCACCCGGCCGATCACCAGCCCCTTGGAGACCATGACCACCCAGCTGATGGCAGCCATGATCGCCAGCATGACGATCACCACCCAGCCGTCGACCGTTACATTGGCCAGGGTCACGGCGAAATAGGAGTGGCTCTCCCCGCCGCCTTCCTGCTGCCCGTCCTCGCCATAGACCAGCAGATTGGATGCCGGGCCCTGGCCGTTGACGGCGGCCTGGATCCAGGCCGCACTGCGGGCGGTGTTGCTGACGCGCATCTCATCCAGCGCTCCGATGAAGCCAGCCTCACCGGCGGCGTTCATGCCCACCCGCAGATCGCCCTGCAGCGGCGGCAGCGCGGTCTCCACGAACGCCGTCTCCAGCCCGTCCAGGAACAGGGCCAGGCGCTCCTGCTCCAGGCGCAGCGCCAGGTGATGCCAGTTGCCCGGGGTCAGGGCGGCGTTGCCCGGCGTCTCGGCCAGCACCGCGCCGTCGGCCTCGACCCGGGCGGTGACGCTCAGGTCCTCGAGCCTCAGGCTGAACCGGCCGGCCGCGTCACCGCGCTCCAGCAGCACCGCGCCGCTCTGCCCGGCTTCGACCTTCACCCAGGCCGACCAGGTCCAGCCCTCCTCCGGCGCAAACGCCAGGGAGGGGGCGGCGGGCACCACCAGACCGCCGCTGCCGTCGAACGCCGCGCCATCGCCGATCAGTGCGGCCGGGTCCAGCGTCGCGTTGAACCCGCTGACATGATTGGCATAGGCGGTGGCATCGCGCGGCGGCGTCTCACCTTTCATGAAGTGATAGACCAGGGCCTCCCGGGCACCGAAGCTGCCGGCCGCATCCTGGGCATCGACGGCATCGGGGTTGCCGTAGTACATCCAGATGGAACGGGTGGCGGCACTGGCCGGCAGTTCGGGGATGCGCACCCAGATCAGGGCCATTTCATTGATGGGGTCGAACTTCTCGATGTGGTATTCCAGCGGCGTCTTGTCGTCCCCGGCGATGAAGCGGATGTCCTCGCCCGCGGGCATGATGTCGAGGAAATAACCGAAATTGCCGGTGTGCAGTCTTACCAGCACCGGGACATCGGTGAGCGGCTCGGCAATGTCGGCGCCGGCCGCCGTGGTATCCAGCGTGATCTGCTTGCGATACTGCCAGTCATCGCTCCACCAGGCCTGGGCCGAGAGCGGCAGCATGAGACAGAACAGAAAAAACAGGAGAGAACGCCGCATACCGGTTCCTTGATGACGTGTGTGTTCCAAGTGTGGGATTATCGAAAAACTATATTGCATGAATGTGAAGGTCGGACCGGCCGAAGCAATGTTCACCGGCCACAATCAGGATCATTCGCCGGACAGTCGCCGAAACCGACCACCTTGACGCTGAGGATACCGACCGCGGCCTGCTGCCCGGTCTCTTCCTCGTCGCCACCGCCACCGATGCTGCCGGTGGACTCCTCGGCCAGCTTGGAGGTGGAACTGGCGGCATTGCCGGCCCCGACGAAGCCAGCCCCGACACCGGCGCTGGCCGCCGGCACGCCGACGGAGACGCCGCCGACGTCAATATTGTCGGCCCCGATGACCTCGGTCGCGGCCAGGGTGAGATTCCCCGAGGTGCGGATGCCCGCATCACCAGCGTTGATCGCGCCACGCGGTGCGAACAGGAAGGCGTTCACGCCCTGCAGGCCGCTGCCCTCCACCGCCGGGGGAAATTCGATCACGGTTTCGCCGCTGGGCCCGATACGGGTGATGGGCGCCGGGATGGAGGTCACCGTCTTGGCTCCCTTGCCGGCATCGATGCCGCCGTTGGACGACCACACCAGCAGATCCCCCTGCAGGGCGAATACGCGGGTCGAGTTCACCAGCAGATCGCCGTCGACGAGGATGTTCACGTCCCCGGCCTGCGCGGCGACGATGCCGAGTTCGCTGGCCCCCTTGTCGATCAGGGTATCGCTGGCCGCGCCGGCGTTGATACCACCGCCGGGGACCAGCATGTCGATGCCGCCGCCGTCCAGCGTCTGCACCTGGCTGAGCAGCATACTGATGCCGCCGTCCGGGTCGCGTTGCGGGAACAGTGTGTCGATGGCAGCAAAGCCGCGGGAGAAATCCTCGGTGCCGCTGGTCTGGGCATACACACCGGACTCTCGCAGCTCGGTGAACAGGATTTCGCTCAGGAACTGGCGCTGCTCCCGGCGTGCAAGGCCGCGGAAGGCAGCCACCGGATCGCCGGCCGTAAAGGCAACATCGCGCGTCTGCAGGAATGCGGCCAGCGCCTCGCGGTAATCGACCACGTCGGCCTGCCCGCCGGTATCGACGCCATCCACCAGGTAGGCCTGAATGAAGCCTGCGTAGTCCGGATCGCCGCCCAGGCCGGCCATGGTAATGAGGCGGGCCCCGGTGTCGGCCAGGAAACGGTTCTTGATGTTGCCCACGGTCTCGATGCCGTCGCTGGTGCCGAGCCGGATGCTGCGTCCGGCCAGGAACTCCGCCACGCCGGGACCGGCGATCTCGAACTGGCTGACCAGGTCGGAATCCTCCTTGAAGGTCAGGAACTCACCCGTGGCGGGATCGCGCTGAGTGAGCTGGCGGATGTCACGACCGGCGATGAAGGAACTGATGTCGGTGGCGTTGGTGTTCTGGACCTTGGCTGAAACATTGAGAATGTCACGACCGGCCTGTACATGGCTGGCCTTGGCCAGGTCGAGTTCCCAGAAGGGTGTGCCGGCGGTCTCGATGGAGCCGCCTCGGGCGACCATCAGGTTGGGCCGGGGGTCGCCCAGATGGACCGGCACCTCGGCATGCAGGCGGAGATTGCTGAGACTGCCCGTGGGTGTCTGAACATCCGGCAGCAGCACGCGGTCCTGATCCGATTGCCGCAGACGGATCCTGACCGCCTGCGTCAGCACCCGCAGATCCCGGCCGGCGAGCAGATCGAGCTGGCCGCGGGCAGCCGGCAGCTGGGTCATGTTTTCAAGGATCCGCAGATCGGCGCTGAGGCTGGCCGCGCGGAAGTTCGGCGCCAGGGCATTGCTGTCGCCCGCCGTGCCACTCAGACTCAGATCCCCCGCCAGCGCGCGCAGGTCCAGGCTGGCGGTCTCAGTATAGGTATAGAAGGCGTTGTCGAAATAGGTCGCGCTCTCACCGATCCGCAACCCCTGGCTGGGGCTGATCGCCACCATGCCGAAGTCCTGCATCCGGGCGATATCGAGGTCGCCACCACTGGTCACGCGCACGCGGCTGTCGCCACCGGCGACGATCTCCAGTGGACGCCCCAGGTCGCCGGCGCCGGCGGTGCCAGCGACCCGGATATCGGCCACCCCGTCGCCCAGATAGAACAGGCTGTCTTGCATATCGCCGCCGAGCCCGACCCGCAGCAGACCGCCGCCGGCGACCTCCGTGATCTCCTGCGCCGCCACGAAGTCGCCGTTCGAATCCGTCACGGCACCATCCAGTGTCCGCCCGGTGGTGGGGATCGCCAGCGTCAGGCGGCGCAGATCACCGCCGCGCCCGGATCTCGACCTCACCGCCGCCCAGGGCGCCGATGCCGTTGGCGAAACGGTGGAAGGCGAGGCCCCAGTGGGTCGGCACCGCGCCCTCGTCGAGCGCCAGCTCACGGCCCTGGAAGTCCGCATCGCCGTCCGGGGTCGGTTCGCCGATGCGCGGCTGCCATTCGGTGGGCAGCGCCGGCGCGGCCGCGCCCAGGATGTCACCACCGGCGCGGACCCGCACGTCGCCACCGTCAACGGGGAAGATGGCCCCTTCGCCCATCCAGTCGTTGAAGGTGAACTCGGTGGTGAAGATTCCTGTGGACGGGCGCACTGATTCTATGTTAGGCGACAGACCCCGGTCACGCCCGGCGGTGTAGACCGCCGCGCCGTCGCCCAGGCGGATGTCACCGCTGGCGGCGAGTTGGATGTCTCCACTGCCGGTGCGGATCCGAACGGCCGGATCCAGTACCAGGTCGGCGACATCAGGCACGGTGGCCAGGGGGTCGGCTGCGCTCGCATCGGCACCGGCCACCAGGTTGAAGCTCCAGGCGAAGGGATTGGTATCCAAGCGGTCGGGCAGACCGGGCAGGAAGAAGCCGAACCCGGGGTTATCGAAGAAGGAATCGCTCAGATCCCCCTGCAGGCGCAGTTCATCCGTCGCGCGCAGGGTGAGGTGGCCGGGCCGGCCCGGATCGGTCGCGGTCTGGCCGAAGTGCCAGCCGCCGGCGCTGGCCGCGCCCTGGAAGTCCCAGTCGGCCGCCAGCACCAGGTCGCCGGCGCTCTCCACGCTCAGGCCGGGCAGGACGGTGAAATCGCCCACCGAGGCGGGCGCGGCCTGCAGGAAGGCCTCGGTCTCGGCTCGCCAGGCGCTGGTATCGGCGGCATCGATCAGCGTATCGTCAATGCGCCGGATGGCGATGAGTTCGGCCCGGGCCACACCGGCGAGATCCGCATCCAGGGTGCCGGCGACCAGGGTCTCGGTCTGGCCGTCCTGGTCGCTGTCCAGCCGGCGGGTATGCACCCGCACCACGCCGTCGCGTTCGGCGGGGGCCTGGACCAGGAAGGGATCTGACGCCGGCGCGGCTGTCCCGCCCCGGGTGTCGAAGCGGGCGCCGCCGGCGATCTCCACCCGGTCACGCAGACCGTCCGGGTCATCGCCATCGGCATCCAGGGCGATCAGGTCGATCTCGCCGCCCTTGGTATCCGGGCGCGGGGCGCCGTTCGCCTCGGGCGCACCGGTGGCGCGCAGCACGGCGGTGGACTCGATGTCGAGCCGATCACCCGCGGCCAGCAGGATGCGGCCACCGTTTTCATACACGCTGTCCGGTGCGGGCCCGGAGGCGTCCAGGCTGCCCGCCACCCGGACATCCCCGGTATCGGATACCGCGCGCAGGCTGTGACTGCGGAGGGTCTCGCCGGCCCCGATCAGGATGGACTGTTCGCGCAGGCGGATGTCACGGCGGACGCTGAAGCCGCCGCCGAGGAGGTCGTTGAGTGCGCCGAAGGCGCCGGCGGATGCGTCGCCGGCAACATCGAGCCGCCGGGCATCCAGGATGAAACCGCCCCCGCGCACCCCGGAACGCAGTTCGGCGTCGGCGGCGACCCGGAACTCGCCCGCGGGCGTATCGATCTGGATGGTGCCGGCCCACTCCCCGCCGGCCGTACCCGGCGCGACATTCAGCACCACCCCGTTGTCCACGCGCACGTTGCCGGTGTCGGCACGCAGGAGGATGTCCCCGCCGGGGGTTCCCACCGTTTCCGGGCCGAAATCCAGGTTGCGGCCACCGACATCGGCAATGGCACCGGCACCGAGCACCAGATCGTCACCCGGCACCGCCGCGGCCGGGTCGCCGGTCTGGTGCAGCGTCAAGCGACCGGAGGGCAGTACCGTGCGGCCGCTGTAATGGACGGCAGTGCCTTCCAGCCGCAGGGCTGCCGCGAGCCCGGCGCCGGACGGCAGCGCGGCCGCGGCATCACCACCGCTGATTGCGAGTGCACCGCCCCGGGCGCGGATGGCACTGTCGGCGCCGGCCGCGCCGGCAATCACGGGGGTGTCGATGCTCAGCGGCGCTTCGGCCCTGAGTTCGCCGGTGCCGGAGACCAGCAGCGATTCACGCGCCTGCGCCGTTACCCTGCCGAAGCCCTGCAGGGCGAAGTCACCCGCATCCAGGCGCAGGCGATCGGCCAGCAGTTCCAGTCCACCGGCCGCCGGCGCCAGACCGAGCCCGGCCAGGCTCCCACCGCCGCTGTTGCCCAGCCGGATCTCGCCGGCGTCGAGACCGACGGTGAGGCCGTCATTGTCACGCCCGACAAGCCCCTGCGCATCCAGTTCAAGGCGGTCGAAACGAATGTTGTTTCCCGTAGCCGGTTCGGCCAGTTTGCCGAATACCTCGATGGTCGAGCCGGAACGCAGCACCAGGTCGCTGCCGGCCAGTCCCGCCAGATTGGCATTGGACAGGATCAGGCCGTCACTCAGACCCCGGCCGTCGGTCTCACCCAGACTGATGCCGGCCGCACCCAGGCTGACCCGGGCCCCACCGGCCGCCTCGATCCGTCCGGCGATCACGGCATCGCCCGCCACATCGGCGACCACGGCGCCGGCCGCCTCCAGCCGACTGCCGGCCGTCACCTCCAGCTGCCCGTTCGCCGTTCCGGTCGGGCTCGGCCGTGACAGTTCGAGCCTGCGATCCGAGACCGCCACCACCGCAGCATCGCCGTTGCTGCCGCCGTCGCCGGCGACAATCAGGGTTTCGCGCTCGCCGCTGGCCTCGCGGCTGGAACTCAGGCGGGTCGAGGCGCCACCGGCTTCGCCCACGCGCACCTCATCACCCACCAGGATCAGTTCGGGCACTTCAAGCTCCACGCCGGCAGCGACCTCGACCGCATCGGCGCGCGCGCTGATCACCAGGCCGTCCGGGGAGACGCGGCGGCTGCCGCCGATCAGCAGGCTGTCCGCCCCCAGACCTTCGAGCTGCGCGGCCAGCAGTTCGATACCGTCCTGCCCGCTGGCCTGTTCCCGAATGCGGATCGCGTCCGCCAGGATATCGACCTGCGACCCCAGACCCTCGTGCGTGCCGCCCTGCGCCAACCGGCCTTCCAGCCGCAGCGCCGTACCGGCTTCCAGGCTCAGGGTACCGGCATCCTGCGGCCGCCGGGCATTACCCTCGCCGTAGAACTCCGCCAGTGCGGTCTCGCGGTATTCGGCGCGCTGGCGCACCTGCGCGCCAGTCTCGATGGCAAAGCCCTGGCTGCGGCTGGCAGCGGCATCGCTGCCGGCCACGCCGTAACGGCCGCTCAGCACTGGTGCGCCATCGGCGCGCAACCGACCCGCGCCGGCCGTGATGTCGAGGGTTCCGGCCACCGGCGTGACCAGGTAGCCGCCAAACAGGGCGTACCGCGGCGGTAGGATGGCATACTCACCCGCCGGCAGACCGGCGATGCCTTCATCGAGCAGCAGGGTATCGCCGCTGGTGAAGCCCTGAATGGCCCCGGCGAGCGGCGTCTCCAGCGGATCGTAGGGGGCGAACTCGCCGGCATGCGGCACGATGGCGAAGGCGGGGTTGGGGGTGGTGCTGTCGTCGGCGCCGATGCCGGCCAGCAGGATGTCGCGGCTGCCGCCGGGGCCGGGCACGAACTCGGTGGCGCGCGCCTCGGTACCGCCGCGCAGGTCGAACACCGCGTCCGGGTTGATCTGAATATCGGGACCGCTGAGGCGCATGCGCTGCTGCGGCAGGGCACGTTCGAACGCGGCCGAAACCGATTCCGTGAACACGATGTCGCCGTCGTCGTTCAACCGGTTGGGGAAGACCAGCGAACCGTCGGGCTGGGTACGGAAGAAGGGCGCCTGCACGTCCTGTGCCGAGGTCGAGGTCAGGCTGGCAGCGTCGATCAGCAGCTGCGAATCCGCCTCCAGCGCGATTTCGCCCAGCGGGGCGAACAGGTTACCGGACTGACGGATCCGGTCCGCGGCAAGACGCAGCCTGCTGCCGATGGACAGCGGGATATCCGTCAGCGCAGCGGACGGGCTGTGGATTTCGATGGCGCCCCCGGCACCGATAACCTCGAGCGCGAACTCGCTCAACGTGGTCGCATGCACCCGCTGTGCGTTCAGGTGCAGGTCGCCGGCGCTGCGCAGCAGACCGGTGAAGTCATCACTATTCACCACCCGCACACCGCGCAGACGCACATCACCCCTGGCGTTGACGTCCACCGCCGGCGTGCCCGGGCGGCCGAAACCGCGGGTCACCAGTTCGCCGGCGAATTCGACCAGTTCACCGTCCACCCGCAGCCGGCCGGCGCCGGCGCTCGGGTCGAGACTCAAGCTCACGCGGGCGGCATCGTCGGCATTGTTTTCCACATCGCCGCTGGCATCGAAGCGCACGGCCGGCGTGGCCCCGTCGAGTCGCACCCGGGCAGCGGTGGAACCGAGCACGACATGCGGCGCGGACAGGTCGACCCTGGCAGCCCCGGTGGTGCGAATCACGGGGGCATCCAGCCGGATGCGCCGGTCCAGGCCAAGAGCGGTATCGCGGGTGAATTCGATCACCGGGATGGAATCCGGCCGGTCGGGCACATTTTCGTTCACTGCCGAGGCCCGCACACTGAGATCGAAGCTGTCGAAGCCGCCCGCAACGAGCTGGCTGACCGGGACGTGGGCGGTACCGATCAGGGCATCCGGGAGGGCGTCCGTGGCCCCGGGCAAAGTGCCACTGAAGTCCTCGAAGCGCACCACTGTCTCACCGCGATGGAAGAAGTCCACCACGTCCGGGTCCGGCGCGGCAGCACCGCGGCTGTTCGGATCCAGCCGCAGCGACAGGCTGCCCCCCGGGGCATTGAGTCGGTCGCGGGCGCTCAGGGTACCGGTATATATGAGGTTTTCCGCCGCGCTGAGTTCGATGCTGCCCGCCGCCCCGGCCACCTGGCGGCGGCCCAGCATGCCTCCGGCCCCGAGATCGAGCGTGCCGACCGCGGCATCGACACCGATATGCGCGCCAGCCTCGGCCAGGAGTGAACCCTGTCGCGCCCGCAGGCTGACCCGACCGGCATCCAGCACCTCGCCGATGCGCCGGCCGGTGGCGCTGACCGGATCGACGCGCACGGCGCCCCCGGCCAGCAGGGCGGCATGGGGGCCGAGCCAGATCCGGTCCTGGATACTTGCGCTGTCGCCGGCGCCGTCGAGCAGCACCTCGATACTGCCGGCCGGGGCACTGACGGTGCCGTCAATCAGGATGTTGGAGCCGGAGGTCAGGCGGATGTCCGCACCGGGCTCGGCAAGCAGGCGGCTGTTGCTGCCGAGCACCAACTGCCCCAGATCGCCGGAGGCCAGGCGCAGGTCCACCGGCGTGCGCTGGAAGGCCGGGAGTCGTTGCACGCGGGTGAAGGCCGCAACCGAATCTGCCGATGGCAGCCGTTCGAACGGGCTGTCGTTGGAGTTCGGGTTCATGGCCGCGGCGGCATCTGCCGCGGTCTGCAGCTGCAGGGCGGCCACCGGGTCCAGAAGCGGTGTGGCCACGATCAGGGCGACCTCGGTCCCGGCCGCCACTTCGAGATCATCACGCAGGGCGGTGAGATCGAAGGCCTGGAAACCGCCGCGCTGGAAGGTGTCGGAGCCAACGGTCAGCATCGGTTGCGCCCCCGAGGCCGGCGGCTGCAATCCGAACTGGCGGCTGCCCTGCAGCCTGTAATCACCGCTCACATCAGACCCGGCACCGGCGATGCGGATCCGGCCGGCCTCGACGGCCAGCCGGCCGCCGCCGCCCATGCCGAAACCACGCAACTCGCCCGCCAGTACCAACCGCGACTGCAGTCCCAGCTCGCCCGAGGTCCAGCCCTGCAATGCGATGCTGCCGCCGCGTCCGGCACTGAAATCGCCGTCGGCCCCCAGATGGGCTCCGCCATCCACATTCAGCACAGCGCCGGAACCGACCTCGATATCGCGTGCCGAACGAAGCAGGATGTCGCCGCCGCCGGTCACGATCGGCGCCGTGGGCAGCTGCGGATTGACCGCAGCGCTGTCATTGACCCAGCGACCGCTGACATCGAGCTTGCCGCCTACGTTCACCCTGGCATGTTCCGCCGTCGGCAACAGCGCGCCGAGGCTGCCCAGGTCGCCGAGACCGGCGGCCGAACGGCCGCTGCGCAGCGCCTCCAGGGCCACGCGGCCGCCGGGGGCGCTGACATCGGCTTGCATCCAGACCTGTGTGCCGAGCAGCTCCAGATCACTGAAGGCAGGCAGCGCGAGATCCCGGTTGACGATGATGCGACCGGCGTTGTCGATGTCGATCCGGCTCACACCGCTGCCGGCCAGCACCGCCGGATCAAGAACGAAAGCGGCACCGGCACCGGCAGGATGTCCGTCCAGCGTGGGCAGCGCCTCGTCGCTGCCGATCACCAGATCCTGCAGATTGATGTTGAGCTTCTTGATCACCAGTTCGCCGCCGCGCGGCAGCTGATCGAAGTCACGCATGACCGCAGCGAACCTATCCCCGCCGAGATCGACGGGCTGGCGGCGTTGATTGCGTCCCACCGTGGTGCGGGCAACCAGATCGCCGTCAAAGTGCAGGCCCGGGGCGGTCAGAGCGAGCGTTCCGGCATCCTTGCCCTCGACGTAGCCCGGCTCGAAGCTTCCCCGGCTCATGCGGAAGGCCTCGGTCACACCCCACTTGGCATGCTCGATCTCGAGCTCGCCCAGCACGCCGGCATAGCTCAGATTGGGATCCGCCTCAGCGATATCCACGACCCGGCCGTCCCGCGTCACCAGTTTGCTGGTGCTGAGATTCGCGCCCGTGCTGGTCACCGCGCCGCCGCTGATATCGAGGGTGGCGCCCGATTCGACTTCGATGCGGCCGCGTGATTTCAGTTCGATCCTGCCGCCCGCGGACAGGCGTTCGTTCACGCCACGCTGAATGGCACCGCTGGTATCCACATTGAGAAAGCCGGCGCCCTTGCGGACATCGATCTTCAGCGTCTTGCCGTCGAGCACCCCGTCACGCTGCTGCGGCGCATCGGCCAGTTCGTTGCCGCGGGCCTCGATCTCGACCAGGTTGCGTGCCACCGACACCTCGGTAGTGTCATCGCCGGAGACGTCGATCACGGCCCCCGACTCGAGCCGGATCCCGGCACTGGAACCCTCGGGATCGGCCGCGGTGTCGAAACTCGGCTGTTTCGGCTGGGCGTTGGCTTCGACCACCACCTCGCCGCCGGTGGCCGTGGTACGCGACCCGCGCTCGAACAGGATACGTTCGCCCTGAATGGTGATGCGCGAAAGGGCCTGTGCCTGGGTATCCGGCGCGGTGGCGGGATCAGCATCCGCCACCACCTCAGTGACACTGCCGGTGCCCAGGCGCACCTCGCCGGCACGCGCCGCCACCGGCCGAAAACCGTCCACCTCGTTGCCGCTGATATTACCGGCAGCAGTGCCGTTCATGTCCTGGGCCACCAGGCGCACACTGCCATTGAGCGAAACGCTGGTCGTGGCACGGGCCAGACCCCGCTGGTTCACCGCCAGCCCCAGTAGCGATACATCGCCCCGCTCGGCCACCAGTTTGCCCAGGTTGGTCACCTCGCCACCGGTCTTTACGCCCACCAGCAGACCACGCAGGGGGTCGCCCTCCCCGGCCGGGGCTATGTAGACCTCGTCTTCCGAGGCAGCGAGTATGATCTGGCCCTCCGGCGACACGATCTCGCCGGCATTGCTCACCCTCGGCGCGAGCAGCATCACCCGGCCGTTCTTGCCGGAGCGGATCTGCGCACCCGCCTCCACCCGTATCTCACCCATGGGCCCGCCGGCAGCAAAGGCCGCCGGATTGCCGTCCTCGTTGATGGCGTTCTCAAAGCCGGCCTCCTGGTACAGCTCATCATCGATATCCAGCGTGGACGCGACCAGGCTGCGGGTGTCGACCCGGGCGTTGGGGCCGAACAGGACACCGTTCTGATTGATCAGGAATACCCGGCCATTGGCGGTGAGTCGACCGTCGATCACGCTGGGCAGATCAGCCGTACCCAGCACCCGGTTGAGCGCAATGGAGGAGGCACGCGGCTGATCGAAGATGACCTCATTGTCTTTCGAGATATTGAAGCTTTCCCAGTGCAGGGTCGCGCGGTCGGCGCTCTGGTCGATCCGCAGGCTGCGGCCTCCGTAGGCGTTGGCGAAGGGCTGGCCGGGAAGATTGGCGCCGTCGAAGCGCACCACCGCGCCGGTCTGGTCGCGCAGCACCACGGGCAGGTCGTCGGCGAGCACGGCCGGGGCCGGTGTCAGGCCGAACAGCAGCCCGGTCACACCTGCACGGACAGCGGCCGCGAGCGGCGCCCCGCGTCGGCAGGCGTAGCTGGAGGATTCTATGCTGTAGTTTTTTGTTGTACGCATAAGTTGCATCAGCCAACGCAGGGCGCGCATGGCGCACCAGTTCCAGGATATCCCCGCTCTTCACAAGACCGGCGCTTGTTCATGCACACCCGTCGCGGTGCACATGAAAAAGCGCCGGGCGAAGCCGCGTTGCACGGCCCCGCCCGACACTCCCTTGCGGGTGGCTTCAGGTGTATGTCACACCCTCATCCTTACCGGACCGCGCCCAGGTCCTGGCAGCTGTCAGGCGCACCCGACAGGGTCTGACGGGACCAGGGGGTCTCCGGATTGGAGCCGTCGTAGGCCGCAGAGGCGCCGGCGACCGGGGTCACGTAACCGCCTTGCCAGTCATCGGCATCACCCAGGGTGCCATTGGGGTCGACCACCAGGGTTTCGTTGACGGCCTTGACGGCGGATGCGGCCACTGCGTTCCAGACCTTGAAGTACTCCTTGGCCACGGCCTTTTCGGTAGCATCGGCTGGCGTGGTACGGATGCCGCCGGTGCGCAGATCAGGCTCGCCATTGACGACGCGGTTCTGGTAGGACAGGTAGTAGACATCCTTGTATTCGCCGGAAATGGCGTTCTCCAGCGTCGGCGCCACGCCGTCCACCTTCACGAAACGGTAGGCCAGGTTCAGCTTGGTGTTCTTCTCCAGCGAGTTGTAACCCATACCGTAGGCGGTGAAGGGCACGCCACCGTTGTTATAGGTGATGCCCAGCGGGTGACTGCCGGAAGCGGTCTGCACCACACCAGCACTGGGATCCAGATCCTTGCCGGGAACCACGGAGGAGTCACCGGTGCCGAAGTTGGCCGCATCGGTCTGCGGCAGACCGGCAAAGTCACCGTCGAAACCGTTGCCGGTACCCAGCGCATTCAGGCAGTCGTCCATGTCGGAAGATCCGCTGTTGGCATACATGCCGACCAGACCGATACCGGCGAAGGAGACACCGTCGTTCTGCTCAACCATGGACAGGTTGGAGTTGGCGCGGCAGTTGGTGCCCAGGAAGTTGATGGAGAACTGGGCATGGGTGCCGGAGCCGTTGGTGCGCTTGCACAGATGCACATTGTTGCCCTGGTTGACACCGCCGTTGAAACTGGTCGGGTTCAGCGGCAGACCGTAGGGCGCGGCGTCAGCCCAGGATTTGACCTGACCGAGGAACACGGACTTGATGAAGGCCGACGGCAGGCTGGGCATGCAGCGCACGGCGTCACGCTCGGCACGGGTCGAGCCCTGGGTCACGGCGCAGTCGGCGGGCAGCATGCCGGCGTTGGCCTGGCTTTCCACCAGGTCGTCGTACATGGGCAGGGTCACGGCAGTGCCGAAGAGCAGACCGGGGCCAGGTTTGATATCGAGATTGCCCTTGTCCTCGAATTCCTGGGTCGGACGCTGGGCCACACCCAGGGGCTCGGTGCCGGCACTCAGGGCCAGAGGACCGACGAAGGGCGCCGGCTCGATGTCGGAGATACCGGCATCCGGATCCTGGTTCTTGATCAGGCTGGGATCGGTGCACTCGTACAGCTCGTAGCTGTTGCCGGTCAGGCCGATCGGCCAGGCATTGTCGCCCTGGGAATTGGTCACGGCGTCGCAACCGGCCACCGAGGCATCCAGATAGATCTTGTTGCCGGGGCTGGCACCGTCCGGGTCGGAAACCGGTGCAACACCGGTGGAGGAACCGCCATTGTACTTGTACACCGCAAGATCGGCACCGCCCATCGGAGCCGGGAAGCTGCCCTTGACGGTGCAGCGCACGACCACATGGTCGCCCTGGTTCAGGATACCGCCGCCGGGAGTTTCGGACGGCAGGCTTTCCACTTCGTCGACGAACACCTGGATGGGATCGGACGGATCGCAGACACGAATGGTCAGGTCTTCGCGGAGGAAGTTCTGCGGGGCGGTGGCGCCGCCGATGAAGATTTCGTTGGCTGCACCGAGAGCGCCGGCCTGGGCTCCGCCGGAGACGGCCATGGCCACGCTGGCGGCAACCAGATTAAGTTTGGTACGCATGATTGAGACTCCTTCAGAAAATGATATTCAGATATGAATTCAGGCCTGCTTGCGGCGGCGCGCAATGCCGACCAGGCCGACCAGGCCGGAACCGAACAGCCAGACCGCGGCCGGAACCGGGACGGCGCTGACGGCGTCATAGCTCAAGGTACCGTTGGTGGCGAGATTCCAACTTCCCAGTTCGCCGTTCTTGGTGCCGGCGAAAAATCCGACCTGGCTGTACAGGAAGTCGTAGGAATCACCAAGATTCACGCCATTGACAATGCCATTGCCGTACACGTTGGTTTCACCAAAATGCGAACGATCGCCGTCCGGAATACCGGTGACGTAATTGTCGGGCGAAGCGTTGAACCAATCAGTATTGGCACCGGTAATGTAGGCAGGGATATTGCTGTCGACAGCCGGACCGACCGCACTCTGGTCAGTGAAACTGGCATTCGACAGCATGAACTTATCGAAACCGCTGGTGAAACGCCCCACTACCCAGTAGCGGACATCCGACGCACCATCGACAAAGTCGAAGATCGTCGTGCTCAGGGCCGCATCCGATGTAAAACTGGACACGGAACCACTGAAGATATCCTCGGCCTTGACGTCGGTATTTACTACCATGGAATCGCCGGACAGGCCGTTACGCACGATATTGACGACGATATCGGTATCATCGATAACGATAGCCTGCGCGGCACCGGAGGCGGCAAGCGCCACGGCAACGACTGTAGCTTTGAGTTTGAACATGACAGATGACTCCCGTTGAGTTTGTTGGTTATCCAGATATCCTTTAATCCTTTATTGCCGGCAGTGCTCCCATCTCCCCGCGTTACCGGCAGTCCGCGATCCCACCCCCGGCACAGAGGCCGCAGCGAACAATCGCAATGCCAGCCTAGACAGCATTTCTTACCGGCCGGTGAAGTTCCCTTTAACTTTTCTTGATTCCGCTCAAGCATTCGCAGCGGCTGCCGATACCCCTCCCTTGCATCGCGTGAAGGACACTAAACGAGCGGAATGACGCTGCAGTGAAATGGGAGTGATCCTTTTATGACATGCAGCACGCAGAAGACAGGAAATCGCTGCATTCCGTCACAAAAGCATCAACATTGTCATACGAACGATTACATACGTCGCATACAAACAATACGCAGCGATGACGCGCTGCAGAGGCGTGAAACAGAGGTGTCACAAAGGACGCAGGCAGGGGATCGAAGCCGGGACCGGCAACTCCGGAATGGCGCAGGTTCAGAAACCGTAGTTGAGCGAGAAATGCGTGCGGCTGTCACCACGCTCGATCTCATCGGAATCCGTCAGGGGCCAGGCAAGATCAAGGTTCAGGCTCAGACTGCGGAATGCCGATAGTCGCAACCCGACTCCGGCGCCGTAGAGTTCAAAACTGGTGGGACTTCCCGGCAGGGTGTCGTGATTACGCAGATAGGCGGCATCGGCGAAGGCCAGCAGGCGCAGGTTGTCGATCCGTTCGTGCAGATGCCCGGCCAGCGAGGGCGTGTACAGTTCCAGTGTGGCACTCACGCCGTCATCACCCAGCTGCTGTGACTCATAGTAGCCGCGCACGGATTCAGCACCACCGGCCGCGAACTGTTCGTTGCTGATCAGCGGCTGCCCGGCCAACTGCCCCTCGAGTAGCCCCCGCAGTCGGACACCGCTCTCAAGCTGGCGTTCGTGACTCAGCCGGGATGATAGGCGAAATTCGGCCGCGCCTGGAACCGCTTGTCCTCGAATTCCGCCTCGGAATTGCCCAGCCCGCGCACACCGAAGTTGACGCCGACCGAGAAGCTGCTCATGTGCTGGTCGCCGAACAGGCTGGCGCGGTAATCGGCGGACAAGCGGGTATAGTCTATCGGCGTCTGCAGGCTGTCGGCGCCCACCAACTCGATCGCCTCGTCGAAATCCTTGTAATCCGCTCCCAGGGTGAGCGAATGCGAATAATCATCGCTGGCCGCCAGGGGCCGGACCCAGCGCATGCCGAGGATGGTGCCGTTACCGATCACGGAGAGATCACCCGTGCCGCCCAACTCCGTATCGGATTCGGAATTGATCGCATACAGGGCCAGCCGATCCCTGCCATCCCGCACCGGCAGCACATAGGTTGCGGCCAGCACCGCAACCTCATCCGGCTCCTGCGGCGACGTCTGGTACTGCAGCGACAGGCTGTGCATCCGCTGCCACAGATTGTCGTAGCGCAGGTTGGCCGACGCGCGGGTACGGCTCGTGTCGGCGCTGTTGCGGCCATTGAGTTCCACACTACCATGCAAGGGCAATTCGTCCTTGACCCGTAACTCCACCTCCACCGTTCCCGGCCGCCGCCCGGGGCGAAACACCGGCGTGATTCTGCGGTCGCTGCTTTCCTGATTCAGCGCCTGCAGCTGTTCCTGCACCCTGGGCAGGTACGGGACCTCCCCTTCGGCGAGCGCGGGGACCGACTTGCGGATCCTGCCCAGCGAGAAATAGGTTGAACCGCTGATGCGCATACGGTTCACCCAGCCCTGCACCACCTCCAGCTTTACAATGCCCTCGGAAACATCCTGCTCCGGGATATTCACGATGACGGTGGGAAAACCCTGGTCCCTGTACAGCGTCTCCAATGCCTTACGCGCAGCTTCGACATCAGCGATGCCCCGGGCGGGTCCGAGATAGGGATAGACAGCGCGCTCGACCAGACGCCGATCGAGCATTGAATTACCGCTGACACGAATTTCCCAGACATCGAAACCGGGGCTACTGCCTTCAGTTGCGGCCTGCGCATGTACCGTCGTCATCCCGCCGACAAACAGCAGAAATGCAAGCAGTAGAAGCTGACGGGAGGGCATGCGGGATTCCTGTAGCCGGTTCCGGATTTGTCGGGACGACAGTCATATCAAGCCGGAAATCGTTCTGGTCCGGGACTGCCCGTTATTGCTGGAACCCGCGATTGTGCCGGTGCTTTATGACACACAAATGACAGCACGACTACGCATGTTTTCAACTTCAGTCCGAGGTTGATCGCGTGTAGAATCCGCAGCCCCGTATACATCACAAACGCGGAGCCTGTCATGTCCCCCATCATCCGTCTCGGCAGCATTCTCCTGGCCGCAGTCGTCCTGCTGGCCTGCACGCCCGGTGAAAACACACCAGACTCTCCTCTTGTTGTCGATATCACAGCCGTAGCCAAGGCACTGGGGCGGGACGAGGTGATGGAACAGCAGCTCGCCGCCACCCGCGATCAACTCAACCGGCAGCTTGACGAAATCAGCCATGACCTCAACTCCCAGCTGGATGAGAAGCAGGCAGAACTCGGTGAGCAGGCCGACGAGGCACAGACGCAGGAATTGCAGGCGCTCGCATTGCAGGCCAGGCAGACCCTGGAACAGACCCGGGCGCATGCGCAGCAGAAGGCACTCGCCTATCGCAGTTCACTGGTACTGGCCTTCCAGGAAGAGGTCCGCGGCGAGGCAGCCGAGATCGCCCGCCAGCGCGGGGCGACCAGCGTCATGCTGGCAAGCGTCGCCACCCTGTGGTTCGATCCGCGCACGGACATCACCGGTGAGGTGATTGCACGCATGCGTGCCGCAGCAGACCGCAGCGACAAGACGATGGAGTCCGACGGCATCACACAGGCTCCTGACTCCGAACAAACCAAATGATCTTTCACGCCGGCTGTTATCAGCTGCTATCGTGCCTCTTCAACCGGAATCACCCGGGGGCTGGACACGCAGCTGGAATGCCAGCCATTTCCCGTGCTCGGCCGGGTCAGTGTGGCTGTCCGCGGCATCACCGTGCCCGGAATACCAGAGTCCCTTGGTATTGAATACATAATTCACGACCAGATCGGTACGCTGCCCACGCACAACCGGCTCGGGGTGCAGGTTGTCCAGCACCCACTCGCGGCCGGCAGTATCCCGATACAACAACACCATGTGCGGTTCGATGCGCCCACGTTCCCGGTTGTAGATCCGGCTGTGTGCGAGTCTCAGCCGCCCATCGGAGATGCCCAGGCGGCGCAAGCTGATGTATTTCGTGATAACGAAATCCTCACAGTCACCCGCCCCGCGTGACAGGAATTCATCCGGACTGGCCCAATAGTCCGCCACCCCCCAGAGTTCCCGGTCACTGCGCTCCCGCATGCCATTGACGAACCGGTTCACCGTCTCGACCTGGATTCTTTCCGCCTCCCCGGCCAATCCGATCAGCAACCGCTGCCACTGCAGGTAATCCCTGGATTCTCCGCCTTCATCAGCAGCCACACCGACGGCGACTGCACACAGCCCCAGCAGCAGGACCAGAGACCGCAGCCCTCCACACCGACTTGCCACCCTCTCTGCCATGGGACTCTCCCGATACCCGACCTATCAACCCTAACGGCTCGCCGCAGTCGTCGCTTGACCGGATTGCCGGCTTGGCGCCGGCGAATCTCACGGATTGTGAGCCGTCGCACGGAAATCCATCCAGGAACTGTCACCAACGCAACACATTTTCATCGTTCTGCACGACGATCGTCATAAAAACGCATCCAATCCGTCACCTTCTCGCCATACGTCACTGGCACATTGAAGAACCACAGGACACGCCAGG
Organism: Thiohalobacter thiocyanaticus; assembly: GCF_003932505.1. Classification (GTDB taxonomy): domain Bacteria; phylum Pseudomonadota; class Gammaproteobacteria; order Thiohalobacterales; family Thiohalobacteraceae; genus Thiohalobacter; species Thiohalobacter thiocyanaticus. The sequence goes on along the minus strand of NZ_QZMU01000001.1, from coordinate 2,734,850 downwards.
AGAGATCAGTGAATAACAAGAAACAATGCGTCTCTGTCCGGTTCAAACCATCGGATCTGGAGCGTATCGAACGCATTGCCCGACGGTTGGGCGCGCGCAACTCGGACGTCATCCGTTACGCGGTCAAAACCGCCCTGACCCGGCTGATGGATCTGTGTGATCCCCGGATGGGCGGACAGCGGCTTCTGCCGCTCCTGCTTGGCCAGTACAACGAGCTCAACCGCCATTTCGACCTGGATGCCGACCGGCTGGAAGGGATCATCAACAACGAGGAAATCCCGGAACAGAACAGGGTTGAACGCACGGATATCGAACTGCTTGCGATGTGTGCACTGTCACCGCATTACATTCAGAACCGACTGCAGGAAATCACCGGCCAGGCAATCGATGCTGACGATGCCCAGCGCATGCTGCACCAGTATCTGCAGGAAAAATACGGCCAACGGCAACCCGATGGCGACCCCAGTCACAGCCAGTCACTGCAATAAACAGAAGTAACAAACGGAGGTAATCGAGATGAAAACAAGGCAAGTCACCATCCCGCTGTTCTGCGCCGCCCTGCTCTGGCTCGGCAGCTTCAGCGCTCAAGCGGCAACCGTGGCCTATGAAGACGTGCGGTTTCTGGAGGATTACGGCTGGTTTACCGACCCGTTCCAGGTGAGCGAGGCGGGAACCTATACCGCTACGCTGACGGATATGCAGTTCCCCGCCCCCTTTCTGGAACTGGCCATGACGGTCACGACCTCGACTCAGAGACTGGGGCTGGGGCTGGGGGAATATTCGGGCTTCTTCGATTTCGAGGCCACACCTGGCACACAGTATTATCTAAACGTGTTCTATCACGCGGACCATATCCCCGAACTGAATCAACACCTGGGACTGGCAGGTTTCGATATCCGCCGCGTTGGCGGAGCGGATGACGTCACCGCTGTTCCGCTGCCGGGGGCCGGCCTGCTGATGGGCAGCGCACTGGTGGCGCTTACTGGCATCAGTCGCAGGAACCGACCACCTGTCTGAACCTGCGCACGGCAAAACCATGCGCTCAAAAACGGGGCATAAGGAACCGCCAGGACCAATCAGGCATGGCGGAAAGAGGCTCCTCCATTACGCCTGTCTCCGTAGTCGAACCCAAATTGTTCTATCTCGAGGGTTCGAATCCTGTCTGGCATCCAAAGCAAAGGGGCCTGAAAAGGCCCCTTTGCTTTGGATGGCGGAGAGAGAGGGATTCGAACCCTCGATGGAGCTATTAACCCCATACTCCCTTAGCAGGGGAGCGCCTTCAGCCGCTCGGCCATCTCTCCGGGTTGGAAGGTGCGTAGGATACCGGGGAGAGTGGCGCAGGTAAAGTATGGCGCTCAGGAATCAAGGGCTTCGGGTTCAGTCGCCCTTGGCGGTGGCCACCGTGTCCTCGCCGTTTTCCTTCTGGATGCGCTCGTAAATCTCTTCGCGATGAACGGCGACATCCTTGGGCGCATTCACCCCGATACGTACCTGATTACCCTTCACCCCCAGTACGGTTACAGTAACTTCGTCACCGATCATCAGGGTTTCGCCAACCCGGCGAGTCAGAATCAACATGTGTTATCTCCTTGAACACTTTCAATTACGAGCAACTCAAAAGAACCCGGTACGGTCGATTACGCCAGCATCCCACTGGCGCATGCGCGACGGCACACTCTCTGTTTCGGCCAGAGCAACGGAAACTATAGTCAATTTTCCGTCCCTGGTCATTTATGGATTTTTATTTATTTCAATACGTTGGCAGCCCTGCTGCCGGCCGGCCGCGATTTTTCGCCGATTCAGCCCGCGGCCGGGCCCTCCAGCTTAAAGGCATCGTGCAGCGCGCGCACCCCCAGCTCGAGGTATTTTTCGTCCACCACCACGGAAATCTTTATTTCGGAGGTGGAAATCATGCGGATATTGATGCCCTCGTTGGCCAGGGTCTCGAACATGGTGGAGGCGATGCCGGCGTGTGAACGCATGCCCACGCCCACCAGCGAGAGCTTGACGATCTTGTCGTCGCCGGCAACCTCGCGCGCGCCCATCTCGCCGGCGGTCCGACGGACCACCTCGATGGCACGGTCATAGTCGTTACGGTGCACGGTGAAGGTGAAGTCGGTGGTCGCGCCATCCGGGGCCATGTTCTGCACGATCATGTCCACCTCGATATTGGCCGCGGCCACCGGGCCGAGCAGCTTGTGCGCCACACCGGGCTGGTCGGGCACGCCCAGCACCGTGATCTTGGCCTCGTCGCGGTTGAAGGCGATGCCGGAAATCAGGGCGTTTTCCATGGTCTCATCCTCATAGGTGATCAGGGTCCCCGGCCCTTCCGCGAAGGAGGACAGGACCCGCAGCGGGACATTGTACTTGCCGGCGAACTCCACCGAGCGGATCTGCAGCACCTTGGAGCCGAGGCTGGCCATCTCCAGCATCTCCTCGAAGGTGATGCGCTCCAGCCGGCGGGCGTTGGGCACCACCCGCGGGTCGGTGGTGTAGACGCCGTCCACGTCGGTGAAGATCTGGCACTCCCTGGCCTTGAGCGCGGCAGCCAGGGCCACGGCGGTGGTATCCGAGCCGCCGCGGCCCAGGGTGGTGATGTTGCCCTGCTCGTCCACGCCCTGGAAGCCGGCCACGACCACTACCTTGCCTTGCTGCAGGTCCTGCTGGATGCGGCTGCCGTCGATGTCCTGGATGCGCGCCTTGCAGTGGGCGCTGTCAGTGAGGATGTGCACCTGGCTGCCGGTATAGGACCGGGCCGGGCAGCCGCGCTTCTGCAGCGCCATGCTGAGCAGGGCGATGGTGACCTGCTCGCCGGTGGACAGCAGCACGTCCATCTCGCGCGGCGGCGGGGCCTCGCTGATGGCGCGGGCCAGGCCGATGAGGCGGTCGGTCTCGCCGCTCATGGCCGAGACCACGACCACCACATCGTCGCCATTGTCGCGGTAACGCTTGATCTTGGCGGCAATGGCCTCGATGCGCTCGGGCGTGCCGACCGAGGTGCCGCCGAATTTCTGTACCAGCAGTGCCATGCGTGTAAACCCGATTGTCTGGCCCCGGGCGGGGCACGAAAGGCGAGAATTAAACTACAAATCGCGGCGGGATGAAACGCCCAGTGGGATTTTCGACATGATTTTCAGTACGTAGGCCGGGATAAGCGCAGCGTTTCCGGCAAGCCGGCCGGGCCTGCCGATTATGCAGGACGAGATTGCCACGCTGCGCTCGCAATGACGGAGGCCTATCAGGCAGTCTGGCTTTCTGACAGCACGGAGCGCACCCACTCCGGCACCGAGGCCAGGGCCGCATCCAGATGCTCGGGCTGGTTGCCGCCGGCCTGGGCCATGTCGGGCCGGCCGCCGCCCTTGCCGCCGACCTGCCGGGCCACCTGATTGACCAGCTCGCCGGCCTTGACGCGCCCGGTCTCGGCCTTGGTCACGCCGGCGGCCAGGCTGATCTTGTCGCCGTTGACCGCGGCCAGGACGATGGCCGCCGTTCCCAGTTTGTTCTTGAGCTGGTCCAGGGTGTCGCGCAGGGACTTGGGATCGGCCCCGTCCAGGCGGGCGGCCAGCACCTGGATGCCCTCGACCTCCACCGCCTGACCGGCCAGATCGCCGCCGCGACTGCTGGCCAGTCTGGCCTTGAGCTGCTCCAGCTCCTTTTCCAGCTGGCGGTTCTTCTCCAGCAGCTGCTGCACCCGGCTCTCGGCGTCCTGGCTGCTGCCCCTGACCAGGCGGGCGATGCGGCTGAGCGCCTGCTCGGTCTGCTCGACATGGATCAGCGCCCGGTCGCCGGTGATCGCCTCGATGCGGCGCACGCCGGAGGCAATGCCGGTCTCGCCGGTGATCTTGAACAGGCCGATGTCGCCAACCCGCTCCACGTGGGTGCCGCCGCACAGCTCGACCGAGAAGTCGCCCATGCTCAGCACCCGCACCTGATCGCCGTACTTCTCGCCGAACAGGGCCATGGCCCCGGCCTGCATGGCGGAGTCGATGTCCATCACCCGGGTATCGACGGGCACATTGCGGCGGATCTGGTCATTGACCAGGTTCTCGATCGTCTGCAGTTGCTCGGGGGTGACCGCCTCGGGATGGGAGAAGTCGAAGCGCAGCCGCTCGGGATCGACCAGCGAGCCCTTCTGCTGCACATGCTCGCCCAGCACCCGGCGCAGGGCGGCGTGCAGCAGGTGGGTGGCGGAATGGTTCAGGCGCGTGGCCTGGCGGCGCTCGGCGTCGACCCGGGCCTCGACCTGCTCGCCCAGTTTGAGCTCGCCGGATTCCAGCACGCCGATGTGGGCGTGGGCGCCGGTGCCGCGCTTCTGGGTGTCATTGACGGTGAAACGGGCGTCGGCGGTCTCCAGCCTGCCGCGATCACCCACCTGGCCGCCGCTCTCGGCATAGAAGGGGGTGTGATCCAGCACCACGATGCCCTCCTCGCCGGCATGCAGCACCTCGACCGGCTCCGCGCCCCTGAACAGGGCGGTGATCCTGCCCTGGTCGATCAGGTGCTCGTAGCCGGTGAATTCGCTGCTGCACTGGATATCGATGTCGGTGGAATAGTCGGCGCCGAACTGGCTGGCGGCACGGGCGCGCTCGCGCTGGGCGGCCATCTCGCGCTCGAAGCCTTCCAGGTCCAGGGTGAGGTCGCGCTCACGGGCGATATCGGCGGTCAGGTCCACCGGAAAGCCGTAGGTGTCGTAGAGTTTGAACACCGTCTCGCCGGGGATCTCGTTGCCGGAAAGCTCCGCGATGTCGGCCTCCAGGATCTTCATACCCTGGTCCAGGGTCTCGGCGAAGCGCTCTTCTTCCTGTCTCAAGGCACGTTCGACCTGGGCCTGTGCATTGGTCAGTTCCGGATAGGCCTCGCCCATCTCGGCGACCAGCGGCGCGACCAGTTTATAGAAGAAGATGTCATCGGCACCGAGGCGGTAGCCGTGGCGCACGGCACGGCGCACGATGCGGCGCAGCACATAGCCGCGGCCCTCGTTGCCGGGCAGCACCCCGTCGGTGATCAGGAAGGCGCAGGAGCGGATGTGATCGGCGATCACCCGCAGCGAGCTCTGACCGGTCTCCTCCACACCCACCACCTTCGCCGTGGCCGCGATGAGGTTGCGGAACAGATCGATTTCATAGTTGCTGTGCACGCCCTGCAGCACCGCGGCCAGACGCTCCAGGCCCATGCCGGTATCCACCGAGGGCTTGGGCAGCGGGGTCATGTTGCCGTCCTTGTCCCGGTTGTACTGCATGAACACCAGATTCCAGATCTCGATGTAGCGGTCGCCGTCCTCCTCGGGAGTACCGGGCGGACCGCCGGGCACCTCGGGGCCGTGGTCGTAGAAGATTTCGGTGCAGGGGCCGCAGGGGCCGGTATCGCCCATGGACCAGAAGTTGTCGCTCTCGTAGCGGGCCCCGCCGGGCTTGTCGCCGATGCGGGTGAAGCGGTCCGGGTCGACGCCGATCTCGTTGAGCCAGATGTCGGCGGCCTCATCGTCCTCTTCGTAGACGGTCACCCAGAGCTTGTCGGCCGGCAGGCCGGCGGTCTGTGTCAGGAACTCCCAGGCGTACTGGATGGCCTCGCGCTTGAAATAGTCACCGAAGCTGAAGTTGCCCAGCATCTCGAAGAAGGTGTGATGACGGGCGGTATAGCCGACGTTCTCCAGGTCGTTGTGCTTGCCGCCGGCGCGCACGCAGCGCTGGGAGCTGGCGGCGCGGGTATAGGCGCGGGTCTCCTTGCCGACGAAGACGTCCTTGAACTGGACCATGCCGGCGTTGGTGAACAGCAGGGTCGGGTCGTTGGCCGGCACGAGCGGGCTCGACGGCACGACCTCGTGGCCGCGCTCGCGGAAGAATTCCAGAAACAGTGTGCGGATGTCCGCGCTTGTCTTCATACTCTAGCCCATTCCTACAGCCATGTAGGCCGCAGTCATCATACCCGTGATCGTCATCCCGGCGCAGGCCGGAATCCAGATACCGCTGCGGCCACTGGATCCCGGCATTCGCCGGGATGACGGAAAATCTGTTGGGCATTGAAAGCCAATGAACCCGCATCAAAGCTTACCCGATGCGGAACCGCGCGTCACCGGTCCTCCGGGTCATCCTCCAGCGCGGCCCGGCACTGTTCGGCGTCGAAACCGCGGTTCTGGAGAAAGCGCAGCTGTCTGGCCCGGTCCCGGAATTCATCCGGCACGCCCGACCCGAAACGCTTGTGCCGGGCCGCACGCGCGGCGGCAAACCAGTCCACGCCCAGTTCGGCCAGCGCGGTCTCGATCAGGGTCTCGTCGACCCCGCGCTCGCGCAGTTCCATCCGGATGCGCACCGGGCCGTAGCCGCGCTGCTCGCGATCCCGGGCATAGTGCTCGGCAAAGCGCGCATCGCTCTGCAGCCCCTGCGCGGTCAGATCCGCCAGCACCGGTTCGACCTCGTCGAAACCGTAGCCGCGCTGTTCCAGCTTGCGCCGCAGTTCCAGCCGGCTGTGTTCGCGCCGCGCCAGCAGCTCGACCAGCTTGTGCTCGATCTCGACGGAGCGGTCCTCCGGCTCGATCGTTTCGGGTGCGTCGTGTTCCGACATATCCGGTTCCCATAAAGACATTACCCGGCCGAAGCCGGGCAATGTCCGTTACGCGTAGTCTTTGGACGGATTGAGTGTGGCGCTGGCAACGCAGAGAACGCAAAGGCGCGGAGACGCAAGGAATGATCAATATACCTGAGGAATCTCTTAACTTTATCCGTCATTCCCGCGAAGGCGGGAATCCAGGTATTTCAGAGATATCTGGATGCCCGCCTTCGCGGGCATGACGGGAAAGGTAATAATCAGGGTTTCCTTAAAAAACCTCTGTGCCTCCGCGTCTCTGCGTTCTTTGCGTTCACCATACCCAACCAGCTCAGTTCAACGCCTCCGGCTCGGGCGCCTCCTCCATGGCCTCTTCGGCGCTGGATTTGGGCTTGACCAGCAGTTTGGCCCGCAGCTGCTGGTCGATCTCGTTGGCGATGTCCGGATTCTCCCTGAGGAAGTTGCGGACATTCTCCTTGCCCTGGCCGATGCGATCGCCCTGGTAGGAATACCAGGCACCGGACTTCTCGACCAGGCCCTCGGCCACGCCCATGTCGATGATCTCGCCCTCGCGCGAGATGCCCTCGCCATAGAGGATCTCGAACTCGACCTGCTTGAAGGGCGGGGCCATCTTGTTCTTGACCACCTTGACCCGGGTCTGGTTACCGACGATCTCGTCGCCCTTCTTGATGGCGCCGATGCGGCGGATGTCCAGGCGCACCGAGGAGTAGAACTTGAGCGCGTTGCCACCGGTGGTGGTCTCGGGGCTTCCGAACATGACGCCGATCTTCATGCGGATCTGGTTGATGAAGATCACCAGGGTGTTGGAACGCTTGATGTTGGCGGTCAGCTTGCGCAGGGCCTGGGACATGAGGCGCGCCTGCAGGCCGACGTGGGAGTCGCCCATCTCGCCCTCGATCTCGGCCTTGGGGGTCAGCGCGGCGACCGAGTCGACCACCACCACGTCCACGGCGCTGGAGCGCACCAGCATGTCGGCGATCTCCAGCGCCTGCTCGCCGGTGTCGGGCTGGGAGACCAGCAGGTCGTCGACGTTCACGCCCAGCTTCTCGGCGTAGCCGGGGTCCAGGGCGTGCTCGGCATCGATGAAGGCCGCCGTGCCGCCGTTCTTCTGGCATTCGGCGATGGCCTGCAGGGTCAGGGTGGTCTTGCCCGAGGATTCCGGCCCGTAGACCTCGACCACGCGGCCGGCCGGCAGGCCGCCGATGCCGAGTGCGACGTCCAGGCCCAGCGAACCGGTGGAGATGGCCTCGACATCGCGCACGGCGCCGACGTCGCCCATCCGCATCACGGCACCCTTGCCGAACTGTTTTTCGATCTGGTTGAGAGCGGCACTCAGGGCCTTGCGCTTGTTGTCGTCCATAGGGGTCTCCAGGCTGTGCTGTCAGGGGTGTCGGGCCATGCCCTTGTGGTTTTTCTTTATACTGGATGAATATCCAGTTGTCCAGAGGGGCGGTGCCGGGTTCACGGCGCCGGGTGGCCTGCCCCCATCCTACAACATCCCCCGCCCGGGTAGGATGGGTGAAGCGCAGCGCAACCCATCACGGAGCGGTCAACAGCCAGGACGCCAGCACCCGGTAGCCACTGCCGGCACCGGGGGATTCCACCAGGGCGAAGCTGCGCACCGCCCAGTCGATGGGGAGGAAATCCGCCGGGGCCCGGCAGCGCACGGCCTTGCGCGCCAGGGTGACGTGCGGGGCGAAGGGCCGGGTCTCCGGCTCGCCGCCGCAGTCGGCCAGGGCGGTATTGAGCTGTCGGTACAGCTCCAGCAGCGCCGGCGGCGGCTCGGCCGGCCCCAGCCAGGCGATGCGGGCGCGGCGGAAATGGCCGAAGCGGTCCAGGTGCAGGTCGAAGGCCGGGCAGCGGATGGCCGCGGCCGCCCGGATCAGGCAGTCGCGCCGCCCGGGCGGGGTCTGGCCGGGAAACACCAGGGTCAGGTGCAGATTGCCCCGGGGCACCCGCCCGCGCTGTCCCGGCCCACGGCCGCGGCCGCGGTGTCGAGCCGGTCGCGCGCGTCACCGTCCGGCCACAGGGCGAAGAACAGGCGCTGGGTGGGCTCAATGTCCGAGGGCGGCGAGGAGTCCATACAGGGCCCGTTCCACTGCCTGGCGACGCACCGCGTCACGGTCGCCGGTCAGGTGCCGGGTCTCCGTGCGGGGTTCTTCATTGATCCGGTTCCAGGCGAAGCAGACGGTACCGACCGGCTTGTCCGGGGTGCCGCCCTCGGGGCCGGCCACGCCGCTGATGGCCACCGAGAGCTGCGCCTTGCTGTGCCTCAGGGCGCCGGCGGCCATTTCCCGGACCGTAGCCTCGCTCACCGCGCCCTGCGCCTCGAGCGTCGCCGGACTCACCCCCAGCATGTCCTGCTTGGAGACGTTGGTATAGGTGACGAAGCCCCGGTCGAACCAGTGCGAGCTGCCGGAGGTGTCGGTGATGACCTTGGCCAGCCAGCCGCCGGTGCAGGACTCGGCCACGGTCAGCATCACCCCGGCCTCGGTGGCGGCACGGCCGAGCGCCTGGCTCAGGTCGGCCAGTCTTGTCTCAATGTTGCGGCCGGTCTCTGTCATGACCGGGTCCAGCCGGATTCCACCGCCCGTCATCCCCGCGCAGGCGGGACAAAAGCGCGCAGCGCGTTGAACGCCCGCAGGGCGAGCGTAGCGAGTAATCCAGTGATCGCAGCGGATTCTGGATTCCCGCCTGCGCGGGAATGACGATCTTCAGTAACTCAACGTGCCGAATGGACAATGTCCGCTCCATACCCGCCACTCAGGATTTGTGCTCGAGGATGCGCACCCCGAGGTTGAAGCCCCCGCCGTCGGCCGCCGGCTCGACCCGGACCACCTCGACCGCGGCATAGAACGGCGGCACCAGGGCCTTCTCCGGGACGATGCGCACCTCCAGCCGCGCGCCGGGGGCGAATTCCCGGGCGGTATCGATCGACAGCCCCTCGCCGCTCAGGTCGTGGGCATGGCCGTAGAAGGTCTCGCCGCTGGCCAGGTCCTTGCACTGGATCCGGGTGTCCAGCGCCATGCGCCGGAAGTCGCGTTTCTCGTCATAGTCTCGCCACATGGGCCCTGCTCCCGCTGTCGTTCGGCCAATCCCCGGAATCTGCAGCCAATCCGTCATTGCGAGGCGCAGCGCGCCGCGACAATCTCCAGCCGGCTGATCCTGCATTATGAGATTGCCGCGCTTCGCTCGCAATGACAGACAGGAGTGATACACCCGGCCTGTCCAATCCCGACTGTGGCCTTGCCGGTGCGAGGGACGTAAACTTCGCGCCATGACCGGGACCGCTCCAGCCAATGCCGCCCACACGCCCATGATGCAGCAGTACCTGCGCATCAAGGCCGGACATCCCGATATCCTGGTCTTCTACCGCATGGGCGATTTCTACGAACTCTTCTACGACGACGCCCGACGGGCCGCCGCCCTGCTCGACATCACCCTGACCCAGCGCGGTCAATCCGCCGGCGAGCCCATCCCCATGGCCGGCGTGCCGGTGCACAGCGTGGAACAGTACCTGGGCCGGCTGCTGAAGCTGGGCGAATCGGTGGCCATCTGCGAGCAGGTCGGCGACCCGGCCAAAAGCAAGGGCCCGGTGGAGCGTAAGGTGGTGCGCATCGTCACCCCCGGCACACTCACCGACGAGGCGCTGCTGGACGAGCGCCGCGACAACCTGCTGGCGGCCGTGGCCGTCGACGGCGAGGGCGACTACGGCCTGGCGGCGCTGGACCTGGCCAGCGGCCGCTTCACGGTGCAGGAACTGGCCGGCGAGGAGGCCCTGGCCGGCGAGCTGGAGCGCCTGGCCCCGAGCGAACTGCTGCGCCCGGACGGGGCGGCCCTGCCGGCCTGGCTGGAGCAGCGGCCGGGCGGGCGCACGCGTCCGGCCTGGGAGTTCGACACCGACAGCGCCTACCGCCGACTGACCGAACAGTTCGGCACCCGGGATCTGGCCGGCTTCGGCTGCCAGGGCCTGCCGCTGGCGGTAGGCGCGGCCGGCTGCCTGCTGGCCTATGTGCAGGAGACCCAGCGCGCCGCCCTGCCGCACCTGCGCGGCCTGGCGCACGAGCGGCGCGAGGACGCCATCATCCTGGACGCGGCCAGCCGCCGGAATCTGGAACTGGACAGCGCGCCCTCCGGCGAGCGCCGCCACACCCTGCTCGGGGTGCTGGACACGGCCGCCACCAGCATGGGCAGCCGGCTGCTGCGGCGCTGGCTGCACCGGCCGCTGCGCGATGCCACCCGGTTGCACCAGCGCCATCAGTGCGTGGGCGCCCTGCTCGATAACTGCAATTACACCGCCTTCCAGGACAACCTGCGCGGCATCAGCGACATGGAGCGCATCCTCTCACGTGTGGCGCTGAAATCGGCGCGGCCGCGCGACCTGGCCGGGCTGCGTGACAGCCTCGGCCAGCTGCCGGCACTGCGCGGGCTGCTGCAGGCCAGCGACGATCCACTGCTCGCCGAACTGCGCCAGCGCATCGGCGAACATCCCCAGGTGCACAAGCTGCTGCGCCGCGCCATTATCGACTCGCCGCCGGTACTGATCCGCGACGGCGGCGTGATCGCCGCCGGCTACGACAGCGAGCTGGACGAACTCCGATCCTTAAGCGAACACGCCGACCAATTCCTGCTGGACCTGGAGACGCGCGAGCGCGAGCGCACCGGCATCAGCACGCTGAAGGTGCGCTACAACCGGGTGCACGGCTACTACATCGAGGTGAGCAGGGCACAGTCCGATCTGGTACCGGCCGACTACCAGCGCCGCCAGACACTCAAGGGCGCCGAGCGCTACATCACGCCCGAACTGAAGGCATTCGAGGACAAGGTACTGAGCGCGCGCGAACGCGCCCTGGCCCGGGAGAAGGCCCTCTATGACGCCCTGCTGGACCAGCTGTGCGAACACCTGGCCACGCTGCAGGGCTGTGCCGAGGGCCTGGCCGAGCTGGACGTGCTGGCCACGCTGGCCGAGCGCGCCGAGGCCCTGGATCTGCGCCGGCCCAGTCTGTCACCGACCCCGGGACTCAGCATCCACGGCGGCCGTCACCCGGTGGTCGAGCAGGTGCTGGACGCGCCCTTCGTGCCCAACGACGTGGAACTCGACGACGCGCGCCGCATGCTCGTCATCACTGGCCCCAACATGGGCGGCAAGTCCACCTTCATGCGCCAGACCGCGCTGATCGTACTGCTGGCGCACATCGGCAGCTTCGTGCCGGCCGAATCCGCCGTCATCGGGCCCATCGACCGCATCTTCACCCGCATCGGCGCCTCTGACGATCTGGCGGGCGGGCGCTCCACCTTCATGGTGGAGATGACCGAAACGGCCAACATCCTGCACAACGCCAGCGAACACAGTCTGGTGCTGATGGACGAAATCGGGCGCGGCACCAGCACCTATGACGGCCTGTCCCTGGCCTGGGCCTGTGCAGCCGATCTGGCGCAGCGCATCCGCGCCTTCACCCTGTTCGCCACCCACTACTTCGAGCTCACCCAGCTGCCGGAACACTATCCCGGTATCGCCAACGTACACCTGGACGCCATGGAGCACGGCGAGCGCATCGTGTTCCTGCACGCGGTCAAGGAAGGCCCGGCGGATCGCAGCTACGGCCTGCACGTGGCCGCACTCGCCGGTATCCCCCAGCCGGTGCTGCGCCAGGCCCGGGAGCGGCTGCGCGAACTGGAGGCCCAGCCCATCGAACCGGCCACCGCCGGCGCGGCCGACGGCGCCCAGCTCGGGCTGTTCTCCGGCCCGGCCGACCATCCCCTGCTGGAGGCCCTGGAGGGCATCGAGCCGGATGAGCTGACCCCGCGCCAGGCCCTGGACGTGCTGTACCGGCTAAAGGGCCTGCTGGAGTAAAGTACGCCACGAAACCGTCACGCCGGTCCTCCTCACCCCTCACGCCTAACTCCTCACTTCAGTCTTAACCCACTGAAAGAAAAGACCTATTCCCATACCGAGCCGACCGCTCCGGCATGGCACCCATTTTGCTTTTCAAATAAGAAACTTAGCGGCACCTGCTAGGCCGGGACTGAACTCAGACATGATGGCCCTTACATCAGTCGGTTTTCAGCCTCTCCGTCATCCCCGCGAAGGCGGGGATCCAGCGTTTGTCTGCTCTGCCGAGCACTGGATTCCCGCCTTCGCGGGAAGGACGCGGCAGAAATAAGTGCCATTCAAACCGGACACAACAACAGCCCGGGGTCGCACCCATCGGGAACAAGGACGCGTCATGCAACTGAACCAGATCTCGCTGAAGGCCATCACCATCGGCACGATCCTGCTGGTCGGCGCCACTACCGTGGCGCTGGCCCTGTACTCCGGCAACCGCTATCGCGAGGCCGCCCTGGTCGAGCAGACCGACCTGAGTGTCCGCAAGCTGGAAACCCACACCAACCAGCTGCTGCAGCAGCTCGCGGCCAATGCCCGCCTGGTCGGCCATGCGCTGAGCAATGATCCGGCCTTCCAGCACATCCTGGGCAACAGCGGCATGGGCAGCCGCCGGCTGGCCGCCTACCTGGAGCAATCCATCCACGACCTGGGTCAGGCCACCGGCCTGGAGGGCTATCGGATCGGCGTCTATGCCGCCGATGGCGAGCCGCTGGCCGGCAGCGGTGAGCTGGCCATGGACGGCGCTCTGGACCCCGAGACCCTGCAGGCCCGCCGGGAGGCGGGAGACAAGGACCAGCTGCGCCTGACAGCGACCGGGCCGGTGCTGTCCCTGACACTGCCGGCCGGCACCCCGCAGCGTGGCGCCTGGCTGGAGATCCAGGCCCGGCTGGACACCGCCATACAGCGGCTGGAAGCCGCCCTGGGCCAGCCATTGCTGCTGACCACCCGCGACGGCAAGCCCCTGTACCGCTCCTCCGACTGGCAGACCGGCAAGGGCCAGGACCGCATCAGCGTCAGCCGGACCCTGAACGACGCCGTAGGCAGGCCTCTGCTGACACTGAGCGCCCAGCAGCCCCAGAACCGGCTGATCACCAACATGCTGGAGGTGCGCAACCAGACCGCCGTAGCCTATGTGGTGCTGTTCGGCGGCGCGCTGCTGATCGCGCTGGGCATCTTCAACCGCTTCCTGTTCGCCCCGGTCAACGACCTGATCCAGGACATGCGTCGCGGCGCCGACGGTGATCTGGACAGCCGGGTACGCGAAGACCAGCTGCGCGAATTCAGCCTGCTCGGCCAGGCCTTCAACCGCATGACCCGCAAGATGAAGGAGAACCTGGAGCGCGAGCGCCAGGCCGCCGAGGACCTGACCGGCAAGGTGGAACTGATCCAGGAAGTGGTGGAAATGGCCGCTCAGGGCGACCTGACCGGTCAGCTGATGATCTACCGCGACGACGACATCATCTCCGAGCTGGCCAGAGGCGTGCAGGGCATGCTGGACAGCCTCAACGGCCTGGTCGCGCGCATCCAGCAGGCCGGCATCCAGGTGACCTCCTCGGTGACCGAGATCGCCGCCACCGCCAAGCAGCAGGAGGCCACGGTCAGTGAACAGGCCGCCACAACCAACGAGATCCGCGCCACCGTGACCCAGATCTCGGCCACCTCCAACGAGCTGGTGAGCACCATGCACGAAGTCACCGACGTGGCGTTGAAGACATCGGAACAGGCCAATGCCGGCCGCAGCTCGCTCACCCGCATGGAGGAGACCATGCGCCACATGCTGGAGGCGACCAACACCATCAATTCCAAGCTGGCGGTGCTGAGCGAGAAGGCCGCCAACATCAACACCGTGGTGACCACCATCAACAAGGTTTCGGACCAGACCAACCTGCTCTCGCTCAACGCCGCCATCGAGGCCGAGAAGGCCGGCGAGTACGGCGTGGGCTTCGCCGTGGTGGCCACCGAGATCCGCCGCCTGGCCGACCAGACCGCGGTGGCGACCTGGGACATCGAGCAGATGGTCAAGGAAATGCAGTCCGCGGTCTCGGCCGGCGTCATGGGCATGGAGAAGTTTTCCACCGAGGTGCGCACCGGTGTGGACGACGTGCGCAATGTCAGCTCCCAGCTCGGGCGCATCATCGAAGAGGTGGAAAATCTCATCCCCCGCTACGAAGAGGTGCACGAGGGCATGCAGTCCCAGGCCCAGGGTGCGAACCAGATCAACGACGCCATGGTGCAGCTGGCCGAATCCTCGCAGCAGACGGCCGAATCGCTGCGCCAGTCCAACGGCGCCATCCAGCAGCTCAACGAGGCGGCGCGGCGGCTGCAGGAAGGCGTCTCGCATATCAGGCTCAATGCCTGAGCCATGACCGAGGCCTGTATGAATGGCGTATATCCGTTTCCTTCATTCTGTCATTCCGGCGCAGGCCGGAATCCAGAAACCACTGCGGCCCGTGGATTCCGGCCTGCGCCGGAATGACAGGGAAATCGTCAAGCACCCTGCAATTCGTTTCAGGATTTCATAACAGCCGATATGCTTCATGTCCTGTTTCACCTCGACGACCAGCGCTATGCCCTGGAGACCGGGCGGCTGGTCGAGGTCGTGCCCTTCGTCGAATTACGCGAGCTGCCACGGGCACCGGCCTGCGTCGCCGGCCTGTTCGACTACCGCGGCCGCATGGTGCCGGTCATCGATCTCACCGCCCTGGCCCTGGGCCGTCCCAGCCGGGTGTTGCACAGCACCCGCATTCTGCTGATCGACTATCCGCTTGCCGAGGGCGGCAGCAGGCCGCTGGGCCTGCTGGCCGAACGGGTGGTGGAGACCCTCAAGCTCGCGCCGGAGGCCTTCACCGATGCCGGGGTGGAGATCCCCGAGGCCCATTATCTCGGCCGGGTGGCCCACGATGAACGCGGTCTGCTGCAGGCCATTGAAACCGATGCGCTGCTCACCCCCGAGGTGGAGGCACTGCTGTTTCAGGATGCGGCCACATGCAGCTGAACCGGATCGAACAGCTGCTCAAGCAGACCATGGGACTGAACGCAGCCTCCATCGGCTCCAGTGCCATCCAGCGCGCCGTGCGCGAGCGCATGCGGCGTACCCATATCGACGATAGCGAGCGCTATCGGCAACGCCTGGAAACCAGCCCCGAGGAAATCCACGAGCTGATCGAGCTGGTGGTCATCCCCGAGACCTGGTTCTTCCGCAACTGGCATCCCTTCCAGGCCCTGAAGCAGCACCTGGAACGGCACTGGCTGCCACGCCACGGCGAGCGCGGCCTGCGCCTGCTGAGTCTGCCCTGCTCGACCGGCGAGGAACCCTACACGCTGGCCATGGTACTGGCCGACCTGGGGCTGGAGCCGGGCCGGGCCGAGGTCCACGGCGTGGACATCAGCCGGCGCAACATCGACAGTGCGCGGCTGGGCATCTACCGCCAGAACTCCTTTCGCGGCGACCACCTCGAGTACCGCGATGCCTACTTCCATCACGCCGAGGACCGCTACCACCTGCGCCCCGACATCCGCGAGCGGGTCCGCTTCGAGCAGGGCAATCTGCTCGACCCCGATTTCAGCCGCGACCGGGCACCCTATGACATCATCTTCTGCCGCAATCTGCTCATCTACTTCGACCGGCCGACCCAGGACCAGGCGGTCGACATCCTGGAACGGCTGCTCACCCGCGACGGCCTGCTGTTCGTGGGTCATGCCGAGACCGGCGTGCTTGCCGGGCGCGGTTTCCGCTCACTGAACCTGCCCCAGAGTTTCGGCTTCCAGCGCGAGACACTCATGGCCGGTGAGCCGGCCCCGTCTACCGCCCGCACCCGCCCGGTGCGCCGGACCCGGCGCACGCCGGTACGCCCGCGCCGCCAGCCGCGGCCGCACTGGATCGACCAGAAGGAACAGGCCGTGCCCGCGCCGCCGCAGAACGCGGCCGATCCGGGCGTGGAGCAGCTGGAGCAGGCCACCCGGCTGGCCGACGACGGCCACCTGGTCGAGGCCGCCGAGCTGTGCGAACAGATCCTGCAAGCCCAGGGCCCGCAGGCCCAGGCGCTGTATCTACTGGGCCTGATCCGCGATGCCGCCGGCGAGCCCGAGGAGGCCGAGCAGCTGCTGCGCCAGGCGATCTACCTGGATCCGGCCCACTGCCCGGCCATGCTGCACCTGGCCCTGGTGCTGGAGCGCCGCGGCGAGGCCCTGGCAGCACAACGCATGCAGGAACGGCTTGAACGCTGTCAGCAACGCGAGGCCGCGAATCCAACATGAGCGCGTGCGACGACAAGGCCCTGAACATCGACGACTGCTGGAACCGCATCGGCATCTGGCGCCGCGAGGGCGAGCCCTGCCCGCGCCTGGCCAAGCTGATGCACTGCCACAACTGCGAGGTCTACTCCCGCTCCGGCCGCACCATGCTGGAACGGCCGTTGGACGCCCCGGTACGGGCCGAGTTCACCCGCATCTATGCGGAACCGCCGGCGGCGGCGCAGGCGCACAACCGCGCCGCGCTGATCTTCCGCCTGGGGGATGAATGGCTGGGCATCAACAGCCGCTGTGTCGACGAGATCACCGGCGCCCGGCCGGTACAGCGGCTGCCGCACGTGCCCGGCAATCTGGTCAAGGGCCTGGTCAACCTGCGCGGCGAGCTGCAGCTGTGCATCTCGCTCGGCGGCCTACTGGGCCTGGAGCGCGGCGATCACAGGCCCCGCATGGGCAGTGTCGGCATCGGCGACCGCATGATCCAGATCCAGCGCGACGGCCAGCGCTACGTGTTCCCCGTCACCGAGGTCCACGGCCTGCACCGCTATCATGACAGTGAACTGCACAGCCCGCCGGCCACCCTGAGCAAGGCCCGCGGCACCTACACCCGCGGCGTACTGGCCTGGCGCGAGCTGCAGGTCGGCATGCTGGACGACGGTCTGATCTTTCACAGCCTGGAGCGGGATCTGCGATGAGCGGTGAGTCGATCAACCCGGTGATGCTGGAGCTGTTCCGCTCGGAGCTGGAGACGCACACGGCGGCCCTGGGCGAGGGGCTGCTGCAGCTCGAATCCGCGCCTGGTGCCAGCGCCCCGCTGGAGGCGCTGATGCGCGCGGCCCATTCCATCAAGGGCGCGGCCCGGATCGTGGATGTCGCCCCGGCAGTACGGCTGGCGCATGCCATGGAGGACTGGTTCGTCGGCGTCCAGCAGCAGCGCACCACCCCGACGGCCGATAAGATCGATGCCCTGCTCAAGGCCACCGACCTGCTGCGCGGTATCTCCACCCATGCCGACGACCCGGCCTGGCTGCAGCAGCAGGAACCGGCCATCGACGGTCTGGTCGCGGCCGTGACGGGAGAGGCCGAGCCGCCACCGGCGACCACGGGTGGCGAGACCAACGCCTCCGCCGAGCCCCCCCGCTCCGAGCCTGCCCCGCAGGAGAACAATCCGGACCCCGCCATGCTGGAGCTGTTCCGCGGCGAGGCCGAGGCTCAGCTGGCCGTGCTCATGGACGGCCTGCTGCAGCTGGAAACCAGCCCCGGCGACAGCGCCGCCCATGAAACCCTGATGCGTGCGGCCCATTCGCTCAAGGGTGCGGCCCGCATGGTCGGTATCGACGCCGCGGTGCGGCTGGCGCATGCCATGGAGGATGTCTTCGTCGCCGTTCAGCAGGGCGGGCGGGAACTCAGTCCCGAGGCGGTGGATGTCCTGCTGCAGGCCACCGACCTGCTGCAGCGGCTGGGACAGAGTCCGGACATCGCTGACTGGTGCCGCCAGCACACCGACGACGTCGACCGGCTGAGCGGTCTGTTGACGGACATCCTCGCCGGGCGGGAGATCGAAGCCCCGGCAGCGGCCGCCGCGGCCGGAACGAACGCACCAACCGACGGCGGCGCGCGAGCCGCCGACAGCGCCATCCGGGTCTCCAGCGAAAGTCTCAACCGACTGATGGGCCTGGCCGGCGAGGTCCAGGTCGAGGCGCGCTGGCTGCGGCCCTTCGCTGATGGCCTGCAACATATCAAGCAGTACCAGTCGGAGCTGATCGGACTGCTGGACCGGTTGCGCGACACCCTGGATTCACCCCACATCGACGACTTCGCCCGCAACCTGTTCAACGACGCCCTGCGCCGCGCCGGTGACTGCCGGCATCTGCTCAACGACCGTCTGGGCGAGCTGGAGGAATACGACCGCCGCACCCACAACCTGGCCGGGCGGCTCAACCGCGAGGTGGTGGCCAGCCGCATGCGTCCCTTCGCCGACGGCGTGCACGGCTTCCAGCGCATGGTGCGAGACATCAGCCGCTCGCTGGGCAAGCAGGTGCGGCTCGACATCCGCGGTCTGGAGACCCGGGTCGACCGCGACATCCTGGAAAAGATCGAGGCCCCGCTCAATCACCTGCTGCGCAACGCCCTGGATCACGGCATCGAGACACCGGAGGAACGCGCCGCGGCCGGCAAGCCGGAACAGGCCCGGCTGCGTCTGGAGGCCATGCACAGCGCCGGCATGCTGTCGATCATCGTCGAGGACGACGGCCGCGGCATGGATCTGGAGGTGCTGCGCCGGAAGGTGGTCGACAAGCAGCTGGTCAGCGCGGAGATGGCGAAGGAGCTGAGCGAGTCCGAACTGATGGAGTTCATCTTCCTGCCCGGCTTCTCCACCCGCAGCGAGGTCACCGAGATCTCCGGCCGCGGCGTGGGCCTGGACGTGGTGCACAGCGTGGTGCAGGAGATGCACGGCCTGGTCAACGCCGTCTCGCATCCCGGCAGGGGCATGCGCTTTCACATGCAGCTGCCGCTCACGCTGTCGGTGATGCGCTCGCTGCTGGTGGAGATCGCCGGCGAGCCCTACGCGGTGCCGCTGGCCCAGATCAACCGCACGCTCAAGCTCGACCGCGGCCAGATCCAGATCATGGAGGGGCGCCAGTACTTCACCCTGGGCAATCATCACATCGGCCTGGTGGCCGGCAACCAGTTGCTCGGCCTGCCCGAGGCACCGCCCGACGCGGACGAAGCCTGCGTCCTGGTGCTGGGCGAGCGCCTGGACCGCTACGGCTTCGTGGTCGATCGTTTCCTGGGTGAACGCACTCTGGTGGTCAACCCGCTGGACCCGCGTCTGGGCAAGCTCAAGGACATCGCCGCCTGCGCGGTGCTGGAGGACGGCCGGCCCTGCCTGATCCTGGACGTGGACGACCTGCTGCGCTCGGCCGACCTGCTGATCGCCGGCGCCCGCCTGGACCGCATCGAGCAGACCCGCAGCCACAAACCGGTCAAGACCGGCAAGCGCATCCTGGTGGTGGACGATTCCATCACGGTGCGCGAGGTCGAGCGCAACATGCTCGCCAATATCGGTTATGCGGTCGAGGTGGCCGTCGACGGCATGGACGGCTGGAACGCCGTGCGCGTGGGCGACTATGACCTGGTGATCAGCGACATCGACATGCCGCGCATGAACGGCTTCGAGTTCGTCAGTCACATCAAGCAGGACCCGGGGCTGAAACACACCCCGGTGATGATCGTCTCCTACAAGGACCGCGAGGAGGATCGCAACAGGGGACTGGAGGTCGGCGCCGACTATTACCTGACCAAGGGCAGTTTCCAGGATGCGACTCTGATCGATGCCGTGCTGGACCTGATCGGGGAACCGTGAGGAGTGGAATGAATCCCAACACACAGATGCATACCGTGATAAGAGTCCGGGGCCGAATGACATCTACGTAAGCCGATTACAATTTATCCGTCATTCCCGCGCAGGCGGGAATCCAGATACCGCGGTGGTTGCTGGATCCCCGCCTGCGCGGGGATGACGGGACTATCGAACATGCAGGTCGGGTTAGCGACAGCGTAACCCGACAAGCAGGGCGGCCGGCGTCTACGCCTGTTTTTGAGTTGCTTTTGCTGTTTACACGGAGTTAATCGCACATGCTGCGTATCGCCATTGTCAATGACATGCCGCTCGCCCGTCAGGTGCTGCAGCAGCTGATCCTGGCCAGCGGTCGCTACCGCATCGCCTGGGTGGCCGAGGACGGGGCCCAGGCCGTGGCGCTGGCCGAGCAGGACAAGCCCGACATCATCCTGATGGACCTGATCATGCCGGAGCTCGACGGCGTGGAGGCCACCCGCCGGATCATGCAGCAGGCCGCCTGCGCCATCGTCATCGTCACCTCCAGCGTCAACACCAACGCCGCCCGGGTGTTCGAGGCCATGGGCGCCGGCGCCCTGGACGCCATCAACACCCCGGTGCTGGGGCTGTCCGGCGAGCAGGAGGGCCGTGAGCAGATGCTCTACAAGCTCGACACCATCGCCCGGCTGGTCGAGGCCACCCGGCGGGTGCAGCCCCTGGACCGGCCCCAGCCGCCGCCGCGGGCGGTGCCGCACAAGGGCGAGTACCTGGTCGCCATCGGCGCCTCGACCGGCGGGCCGGCGGCCATCCGTACCATCCTGTCGGCCTTTCCGGCCGATTTTCCGGCCGCTTTCGTGATCATCCAGCACGTTGACGAGCAGTTCGCCCCCAGTTTCGCCCGCTGGCTGGACGAGGAACTGGCCCTGCCGGTGCGGCTGGCCCGGCAGGGCGACCGTATCCGGGTCGGCGAGGTGCTGGTGGCCGGGCGCGGCGAGGCCCACCTGGTCATGGACGCCGAGCAGCGACTGGGCTACACCCCGGAGCCGGAAAACTACCCCTACCGGCCCTCGGTGAACGTATTTTTCGAGTCAATGGCTCAATTTTGGACGCATCATGCCGTTGGTATCTTATTGACAGGGATGGGCCGCGACGGCGGCGCCGGGCTGCTGGCCCTGAAACAGGCCGGTTGTCATACTATCGCGCAGGATCGCGAGACCAGCGCTATCTATGGCATGCCCAAAACCGGCCGCCGACCTGCAGGCAGCCAGTGAAATCCTGCCGTTGAACCAGATTGCTGTCGCCATTGAAGAAGCGATCAGCCGCAACAAGGGATAGCATCACACAGCTCATGAAGGAATCCGCAATCATGCAGCCGCAGGCCAGCGAGACCGACACGGATCAGCCGTGCGTGGTGCTGCTGGTCGACGACCAGGAGATGGTGGCCGAGGGCATCCGCCGCATGGTGGAGGATGAACCGGGCATCGAGCTGCACTATTGCCAGGACCCGCGCAACGCCATCCAGATGGCCACTGAGCTCAAGGTCACGACCATCCTCCAGGATCTGGTCATGCCCGAGATCGACGGCATCATGCTGGTACGTTTCTACCGCGCCAATCCGGTCACCCAGGACATCCCCGTCATCGTGCTCTCCAGCAAGGAAGACCCGACCATCAAGAGCGACGCCTTCAGCTGCGGCGCCAACGACTATCTGGTCAAGCTGCCGGACAAGATCGAGCTGGTCGCGCGGGTACGCGCCCACTCGCGCAGCTACCTGCTGCAGAGGGAACGCGACGCGGCCTATCACGCCCTGCGCGAGATCCAGCGCCAGCTGGAGGAAAGCAACACCCAGCTCGAGGAAAGCAACCGCGAGCTGCAGCGCCTGTCCTCGCTGGATGGCTTGACCGGCATCGCCAACACCGCCGCCAGTTTCGAAAGAGGCTGGACAAGAGGAATGGCAGCGGTCCCTGCCGCAACTGCACACGGCCCCTGGGCCCGTGCAGATGTCGACGACATCGAGTACTTCAAACGCTACACACGACACCCACGGCCACCAGGCCTCGGCGACGACTGTCTCAAGGCCGTGGCACGCGAGCTCGATCATGTCATTCATCGGCCTTCCGACCTGATGGCCCGCTATGGCGGCGAGGAGTTCGGCGTCATTCTGCCCGACACCGATGATGAAGGCGCCCTGCAGGTGGCAGAAAAGAGGCGGAGGCCATCCACGCACCAGTCAACAAATCCGAGCACGAGAGGCCTCCACTCCTCCCGACGCATCATACCTGAGCATCCGGCAGCCATCGCCACTGCCACCCCCGCGGCGGCCACCCGATGGACCTGACTCAAGCAGGCCGACGCCGCCCTCTACTCCAGGCCAGAAAGCGAAGGTCGCAACCGCATCGTGATCCACTCCACACCCCCGGTCGAAATGTGATGCCAGACCCCGCCGGACTTTCGCCAAACCGCGCTGCAATCCCCTAGCATTAACGAGGCCGTTGACCGTACAGATTAACGGAGCCCGTTATGACCTGTTCCGTTGTTTATAGGAAAGCTTATCAAGTGCAAGACAACAAACAAACGGACTGTGTCGAGTCTGTCCGGTCCGCCTTTTTTTGCCTAAGGTCCCAACTTTCCTGGTCATCGATCCCGAATGAGTGCATCGACTGCCAACACGTGTTGCGAACCGAAATGCCCGGCCCGGGGGGCCATCTTTCTTTTCGCCGAGGACGACATCCCAGAGGGGACAGGAGCATTTCCTCCTCGAAACTAAAACGTGCGAGCTGTCCCAGAACTGGCCGGGCCGGGTGCTCATGGGAAATAAGCCCGCCCCCACACCCAACGCTTGAAGGATGGGACTGCAAGCCGGACAAAATAGAAACTGCGGAGAAAGAGTGCTGCGGTGGAGATGTCGTATACGGTTACACCTCCCCCGGCATTGCCGGCGCAGGCCGGATTTCCATATACCGAAGCGTCGGACTGGGATCCCCCGGCCTTCGTGCCGGATGACAACTTTCCACATAATGGCTGTCAACCCTCAATTCTAATCGCAAGTCAAATCGGCGGTGGACATGAGCACATCCACCCTCGCCAACCGTCCAGCGGCCACCACCCCTGGCACAACCGACCTGCGTGGCCGCGTCCGCGCACCAATTCTGGAACGCTGGCGTGATCACTCTCCCCGACCTTTCCGCGCCCTGAGCTATCCTGCCCCAGCCGCTGGGGGCGGCCGTACCTGCGGGCCCCGGCTGCTTGGAGCCCGGCCGGCGGAACGGCCCCCGCGCCCTGCTCGAGCCCCGCCTGCTCACCTGTCCGACTACCCTCGTGAAACGCATCACCAGCCCCCGGCCTGTCTGGAAGCCGGGGAGGACGGGCGGCTGGCGCTGGTCGAGGGCCCTGCGCCGGCCACGGGGCCTGTTCGGCGAGGAGACAACCTGGGCCGGTGAACTGTCCGAACAACCCCTGCGTGGAACTGTTTCAAGGAACTGACCCTGAACCGGGTGGAACTTGCCGCAGCCGCCGCCGATTCGTGCAGCGTCTGGGCCGCGGCCGACCGCCGCCGGCCGGGCGCCGCAGGCGCTGGAGCTCGAGGCCCGTACATCGTCTACCGCGGTGGCGTGCCTGGGCACGACCAGCTTGCCGCCCTGCAGGTCGAGGACCCGGCCCGGCCCGGCTGGACAAATGCCCTGGCCAGGCGCCACGCGTCGCCTGTACGGAAGAACTCGGCCTGGTAGGTGGTCGGCGAACCGAGCCTGACTGCGCCGAACGCGCCTGGCTGGCGCAACGCCTGCGGCAAAAACCGAACTGTCTGTGGCCTGCGCCAGGGCAGGACGGCGGGACGGAGAACTTCACCCGACATCACCGGGGAACGTCCGACACTGCCCCCCCACCCCGCCCACCGCCCCCAATGTCTGGATAGCATTTATGCCGGCACCGATGCTCCGGAACTGCGCCGGCGCGCGAACGACTTCGCCGCGGACCATCCGGACAGCCCGCTGCAACCGCAGCTGACGGTATTCGGCGCCGACTCGGCCGAGCAGGAGGCCCGCGCCATCGAGCTGCGCATCCGCCAGTGGCTGCTGGAAGGGCGGCGCAACCTGGGCATCGTCACCGAGGACCGGCGCCTGGCACGGCGGGTACGCGCCCTGCTGGAACGCGCCGGGGTGGAGCTCAGTGACAGCGGCGGCTGGGCCCTGTCCACCACCAGTGCCGCCACCGCGGTCGAGCGCTGGCTGGAATCGGTGGAGCAGGACTTCGAGCACCGCCCGCTGCTGGATTTTCTCAAATCCCCCTTCGCCTGCGGCGAGGAGCGCGAACTGCATCTGCTGCAGGTCTACCGTCTGGAGCAGGACATCATCCTGCAGGGCCGCATCGCCCGCGGCATCCCCCGCTACCGCCGTCAGCTCGGCACGCGCCAGGAACTGCTGGGGGACTGGCCGGCGGCCGAGTACCAGGGGCTGTTCGCCCTGCTCGACCGACTGGAGGCCGCCGCGGCCGGACTGCGCGAACTGCTGACCGGAAAATATCCGGCCGAGCGTTTCCTGCAGACCCTGCGTGACAGCCTGGACGAGCTCGGGGTCTGGACCGCGCTGGAACGGGACCCCGCCGGCGAGCGCATACTGCGGGTATGGGAACGGCTGCACAGCGCCGCATCCCTGACCCCGCTGGAACTCGACTGGAACGAGTTCCGCACCTGGTTCGGCCGCAGCCTGGAGACGGCCCACTTCAGCCCCGCCGGGGCCGGCGGCCCGGTACGCCTGCTGTCACTGGAACAGAGCCAGTGCCTGCGTTTCGACGGCCTGATCATTGCCGCCTGCGATGCCCTGCACCTGCCGGGGGGCCCGCCCGCCGGACCCTTCTTCAACGACCGGGTGCGGCGCGAACTCGGTCTGCCGGTCTGGCACGAACGCCTGGGCCGGCGCTTCGCCCTGTTCCGGCACCTGCTCACCGGCGCCGGCCGGCTACTGCTCACCCGCCGGCGCGAGGATCAGGGTGAGCCGGTGCTGCCCAGCCCCTGGCTGGAACTGCTGCAGGGCTTTCACCGGCTGGCCTGGGACGACGACCTGGAGGACGCCGACCTCGGCCAGAGGCTCAATCAGGCCGGCAGCCGGGTGCGCCCCGCCGCGCCGCCGCCGCTGCCCGAACCGCCGGTCCGTCCGCGCCCGGTCCTGCCCGCCGGCCTGCGTCCGCACCGGGTCAGCGCCAGCAGTCATCAGCGCCTGATCGACTGCCCCTATGCCTGGTTCGCCGGCGACGGTCTGAGCCTGAAACCACCGGAGGCCATCCGCGAGGCACTGCAGAAACAGGATTACGGTGAACGCGTGCACCGCTGCCTGGAGGCTTTCCATGGGCAGGTCCGCGGCCTGCCCGGCCCCTTCGCCGAGGCCGTCACAACAACCAATCGGGAGGCGGCCATCGCCCTGCTCGAACGCATCAGCGAGGCCGTGTTCGCCCGCGACCTGGAGGACAACTTCCAGCACCGCGGCTGGCTCAAGCGCTGGCAGGAGCGCATCCCCGCCTACATCGACTGGCAGATCGAACGGGCACGGGACTGGCAGGTCCAGCAGGTGGAACAGCAGATCGAGCGTCCCCTGAGCCCGGACCTGGTTCTGCGCGGCCGGCTCGACCGCATCGACCGCGGCGCGCAGGGCCTGGCCATCATCGACTACAAAACCGGCCGCACCCCGGACAGCGAACAGGTGGAGACGGGCGAGGCCGTGCAGCTGCCCTTCTACCGGCTGCTGCTGGAGGCGCCGGTGACCCGCAGCAGCTACCTGCCGCTGGACGACAAGGGCCGGAAGGTACAGGACCGGGTGGCGCTGGAGGACGAGGCGCTGGAGCAATTGAGCACGGCCGTGCGTGAACGGCTGCAGCGGCTGGCCGCGGACATGGACGCCGGCGCACCCCTGCCGGCCTGGGGCGATGACCTGACCTGCCGTCGCTGCGACCTCGACGGCCTGTGCCGCAAGGCAGTGTGGGATGGGTAGAAACCTGCAACAAAGAAAAAGGGCGACCTCCCGGCCGCCCCCTTCCCGGAGGACATTCCTGTCCCCTTCACTTCCCTGTAATCCTGTCCGTCCTGGACCCGTCCCTGTTGCTTCCCCTGGCTTGCGAAGCTTCCGTGTCCCGCGTTTCCATATGAAACAAGCGAATTCCATGCCAATATTGGCATTCCACCCCAGATATTTACTCTTACGTTCTGATATAAAAGTAATTTTTTATTCATCCCGCTGACACTGGTCCGGCCCATTGCCGCCGCTGTCTGCCGGAAAAACAGCGCCGCTGCCGGCATTCCGGCGCCGAGTTTACCGGTCAGCGGGCCTGACGTATGCTCTGGCGCCATGACCTCCCCCCTGGACGCGACCCTGCCGACGGCCAACGCCACGGTGCATGCCTCGGCCGGCACCGGCAAGACCTGGCTGCTGGTGACCCGGCTGGTACGGCTGCTGCTGGAGGGCGTGGAGCCGGGCCGGATTCTGGCCGTGACCTTTACCCGCAAGGCCGCCGCCGAGATGCTGGAACGGCTCACCGAGCGCCTGCGGCTGCTGGCCACGGTCCCGGACGCCGGGCTCGATCCGCTGCTGGCACAGATGGGCGTGGAGCCCGGCCCGGCGGTGCGCCAGCGCGCGCGCCGGCTGTACGAGTCCGTGTTACGGGCCGATTTCAACCTGCGCGCGACCACCTTTCACTCGGTCTGCCAGGAGATTCTGCAACGCTTCCCGCTGGAGGCCGGCGTGCCGCCGGGTTTCGAGCTGCTGGAGGCTGAGGGCGACTGCCGCGAGGCGGCCTGGGACGCCCTCTATGCCGAGGCCACCGCCGCACCGGAAGGCGATATCGGCCGGGCGCTGGACACCCTGATGGACGGCTGCGGCGGTCTGGCCAATGTGCAGTCGGCCCTGGGCAGCTTCCTCGCCCACCGCATCGACTGGTGGGCCTTCACCGACAGCCGGGGCGATCCGGTGACCTGGGTCGGCGAGCGGCTGCGCGAACAGCTCGACATCGAGCCTGACCTCGACCCGGAACAGGCCTTCTTCGATGAACTGAGCTGCCGGCGCCTGCAGAACTTCCGCGACCTGCTGCTGCAGCATCCGATCGACAAACACAAACAACAGGCCGCGGCGATCGAGGCGGCCCTCGACACCCGGCTGTCGGCCGAGGCACGTATCGAGGCGCTCCGGCCCGCCCTGCTGACACAGAAGGGCGAGCCACTCAGCCGCAAGACCAGCAACACGCTGGAAAAGAAACTCGGCAGCGCCGGTGCGGAACAATTCCTGAATCTGCATGCTCAATTGTGCGAACAGTATCTGGCGTTGCTCGACGCCCGCCAGCGCCGCGCCAACTGGCAGCTCAACCGCGCCTGGTATCGCGCCGGTGCGCGCCTGCTGGAGCATTTCCAGGGCATCAAGCGCAGCCAGCGCCTGCTGGACTTCAGCGATCTGGAATGGCATGCCTATCAGTTATTGAACCGCAGCGAACAGGCCCACTGGGTGCAGTACAAGCTGGACAACCGCATCGATCACCTGCTGGTCGACGAGTTCCAGGACACCAACCCCACCCAGTGGCGGCTGCTGCTGCCCCTGCTGGAGGAACTCAAGGCCGGCAGCGAGCGGCCGCGCAGCGTGTTTCTGGTCGGCGACGAGAAGCAGTCCATCTACCGCTTCCGCCCGGCGACTCGCGCCTGCTCGGCGCGGCCAGTCACTGGCTGGAGCAACACCTCACCAGCCAGCGCCACAGCCTGGCCCGCTCCCGACGTTCGGCCGCGGCGGTGATCGAGTGCGTCAACCGGGTCTTCGACCAGCCCGAGCTGCGCGCGCGGATGCCGGGCTTCGAAACCCACGCGACCTTTCATGAAAGCCTCTGGGGCCGGGTCGAGCTGCTGCCCCTGATCCAGCCCGTGGCCACGGAGGAAGCCACGCCACCAACGGCGTCGACGTTGCGCGATCCGCTCACCCGGCCGCGGGAGCTGGCGCTGGATGAGCGCTACTACCTTGAGGGCCGCCAGGCCGCCGAACGCATCCAGACACTCATCGCCAGCGGCTGCCGCCTGGGCGAAGGCGACGCGGCCCGTCCCGCGCGCTACGGCGACATCCTGATCCTGCTGCGCAGCCGCACCCACGCCGCCGACTATGAGCGCGCCCTGCGCGATGCCGGCATCCCCTGTCTGGGCACGTCCCGCGGCGCGCTGCTCGACAGCCTGGAGGCGCGCGACCTGGAGGCGCTGCTGCAGACCCTGATCGCCCCGCACGACAACCTGGCCCTGGCCCAGGTGCTGCGCTCGCCGCTGTTTGCGGCCGATGACCACGATCTGATCCGACTGGCCGAGCGGAAACAGGGCGACTGGATGGCCCGATTGGCTGCGCTGGCGGAGGATCCGACCACGCCGGCGACCCTGCGCCGCGCCGCCGACTGCCTGCCGCGCTGGCGCGAGCGGGTCGGCCGGCTGCCGGTGCATGACCTGCTGGACCGGGTCTTCTTCGAGGGCGATGTGCTGGACCGCTATGCCGCGGCCACCCCGGAGGCACTGCGCCCCCAGGTACTGGCCAACCTGCAGCGGTTCCTGGAGCTGGCGCTGGAGATCGACAGCGGCCGCTACCCCAGCCTGCCGCGTTTCCTGCAGCAGCTCACCCGGCTGCGCGAACGCAGTGACGAGGCCCCCGACGACGCCCCGCCGGCGGCCGGCGACCGGGTGCGTCTGCTCACCATCCATGGGGCCAAGGGGCTGGAAGCGCCGGTGGTGTTCCTGCTGGATGCCGCCGCCGCCGGCCGCGACCGCAGCGCCTGGCAGGCCCTGGTCGACTGGCCCGCCAGCGAGCCGCACCCGGCCTATTTCCTGCTCAACCCGGGCCAGGCCCGACGCGACAGCGTCAGCCGCGACTGGCAGGCGGCCCAGCAGCAGGCCGAGGCGCGCGAGGATGCCAACCTGCTGTACGTGGCCCTGACCCGGGCCCGGCAGCTGCTGATCGTCTCCGGCAGCGCCCCGGCCCGGGGCAGCGGGACCGGCTGGTACGGCCTGATCCGCAACGGCCTGGCCTCGGGCGGCGACCCGTCCGACCCGCTGCCGGTGCTGGAATCGGGCAGCCCGCCGGCCGCACCGGCAACCGCCCCTGCCACGGCCCGACCCGAAGCTCCCGCACCCGACCCGCGCCTGGCCCGGCCGCTGGAACTGGCCCTGCCCCGCGACCGACTGGCGCCGAGCCGGCGCAATGAGGTCGTCGCCGACAGCGGGCACTTCGATGCCGATGGCCGGCTGCGCGGGCAAGCCGTGCATCTGCTGCTGGAGTGGCTGAGCGAACCCGCGGCGGTGACCGAAGACGTTGCCCTGCGGCGCCTGGCCGCCTGGGCGGGCCGGGACGCGACCGAGGCCGATCTGCAGGCCTGGCTGGCGGAAGCGCGCGAGGTGCTGGATCAACCCGAACTGGCCGGGTTGTTCGATCCCTCACGCTATGAACAGGCCTGGAAGGAGGTGCCGCTGCAATACCTCGACGGCACGGTCCTGGTCGAGGGCATCGTCGACCGGCTGGTGCGCTACCCCGACCGGCTGTGCCTGATCGATTACAAGAGCCACCGCCTGGGCACCCGCGCCGGCCGCGCGGCATGCGGCTTCCTTCCAGGGCCAGATGCGCTACTATGCCGCCGGCGCACAGCGCCTGTGGCCGCGGCTGCCGGTCGAATGCGGTATCCTCTACACCCATTCGCGCGAGCTGGTGATGCTGGACCTCGATTGATGTTGCGTATCCTGCGAATACCGCAGGTCGGGTCAGCCCGAAGGGCGTAACCCGACATCCAGGCCGCATACGTTGGGTTACGGCGCTATCGCGCCTAGCCCGACCTACTTCCAACGCCACGTCATTCCCGCGCAGGCGGGAATCCATGGCTGCTGGATCCCCGCCTGCGCGGGGATGACGGCGTCTGCGGCGCTGTAGGCGATATTTCTGACCGCTGTCTGAACGTAGTGAAGGAGACCCCATGAGCGACCATCCGAATGTAGTGGATGTCAGTTACGACAATTTCGAACAGGTCGTCATCGAGAACTCCCACCGGATCCCGGTCCTGGTCGATTTCTGGGCCGAATGGTGCGGCCCCTGCCAGATGCAGCTGCCGGTACTGCTGCAACTGGCCGAGGAATACGCCGGCCGCTTCCTGCTGGCCAAGGTCGACACCGATGCCGAGCGCGAGCTGGCCGAGCGGTTCCAGATCCGCAGCATCCCCACCATGAAGTTGATCCGCAACGGCGAAGTGGTCGAGGAGATCCTCGGCGCCCAGCCCGAATCCGCGCTGCGCGCACTGCTGGATCGCTATCTGCCGCGTCCCTCCGACGGCGTGCGCGAGGAGGCGCTCGCCAGGGCCGAGGCCGGTCAGGGGGAAGAAGCATTGGGCATGCTGCAGATCGCCGCCGCGGACGACCCGGACAACACCCGCATCCAGCTCGATATTGCCCGTATCGCCATGCGCATCGGCCGCCTGGAAGACGCCCGCAAGGCCCTGGGCAGCCTGCCGCTGGCGATCCAGGAAGAAGAGGAAACCAAGCAGCTGTTCGCCCTGCTGGAACTGTCGAGCGCCGCCGAAGGCGCTCCCGACACGTCTGTGCTGGAGCAGCAGGTGGCCGCCGACGGCACCGATCTGCAGGCGCGCGAGCGGCTGGCCGCCCGTCACGCCGTGGCCGGCGACTATGAGGCCGCCATGGATCAGTACCTGGAAATCCTCAAGCGGGACAAGAACTACAACGAGGGCGCCGGCCGCCGCAGCCTGATCGCCATTTTCGAAATCCTCGGCAACCAGGGCGAGCTGGTGAGCCGCTACCGGCGGCAGATGTCGAATTATTTGTTATAAATAAAGGTGCCAGGGACGACTCGTAATGACGTAGGTCGGGTTAGCGCAGCGTAACCCGACCTACACTACTTGATTTTCCTCGGCCCTGGCACCTGGCACCTCGTCCCTGAATTTATCGCAACGGCTTGCCGTCCAGCCTGGCGGCAAGCTTTTCGGCCGGCACATACCCGGGAATGATATTGCCGTCCTCCATGACGATGGCGGGGGTACCGCGCAGGCCGAACTCGCGCACCAGCTGCATGTGCTCGTCGATCGGGTTGTCACAACGCTGGGTCGGCACCGGCTTGTCGTTCTTGGCGTCGGTCAGTGCCTGCTGTTGATCCTCGGCGCACCAGACCGAAACGGCCTTGTAATAGGACGGAGTATCAGGGCCACTGCGGGGAAAGAACAGGTAGCGCACGCTGATACCGCGCTGGTTGAGTTCATCGATCTCCTGGTGCAGCTTGCGGCAGTAGCCGCAGTCGATGTCGGTGAACACGGTGACGGTGTGCTTCGGCTCGTCGGCGGCGAAGATCACCATCCGGTCCTCGCCGATGCGCTCCAGCTCGGCCTTGATCAGCTCACCTCGGCGCTGCTCGGTGACGTTCTCGCCGGTCTCGGTATCGAGAAAGGCGCCCTGGAGCAGAAAGCGGCCATCGGCACTGACATAGAAGATCTGGGCGCCGTAGGCAACCTCGTACAGACCCGCGACCGGTCCCTTTCTGACCGCGCCCGGGCTGCGCTCGGGCAGGAAACGCTCCAGCGCCTGGCCGGCCTTCTCCGGCAGTTCCACCGCCAGTGCGGGAACGGTGATGAGGCTCGCCAGCAGGGCCGCAAATCCGGCCAGAATGCGCTTCAAATCAGACATAAATTCAGAATCTCTGCAAAATTAGTGGGAAACCGCCTTGAGGCGTGACATGGCAATATAGACGCCGGACAAGTCAGAAAGTTTACACGCTTCGGCCCGGCGCCGCGATCAGCCGCGCGGATGATGCCGGCCATGCAGTTCCTGCAGCCGGGCGCGGGCCACGTGGGTATAGATCTGGGTGGTGGACAGGTCGCTGTGACCCAGCAGCAGCTGCACCACGCGCAGGTCGGCGCCGTGATTGAGCAGGTGGGTGGCGAAGGCGTGACGCAGGGTGTGAGGCGAGATGGGACTGCGAATCCCTGCCGCGAGGGCGTAACGCTTGATCCGGTACCAGCAGGCCTGACGGGTCAGGGGCGCACCGCCGCGGCCGGGAAACAGGTGATCGCTGACCCGGCCGCGCAGCAGCGCCGGCCGGGCCTCGTCCAGGTAGCGTTCGACCCAGGCCGCGGCCTCCTCGCCCAGCGGCACCAGTCGCTCCTTGCCACCCTTGCCCGTCACCCGCACCACGCCCTGACGCAGGTTGAGCCGCGGCAGCTCAAGGGCGACCAGCTCGCTCACCCGCAGGCCGCAGGCGTACACCAGTTCCAGCAGGGTGCGGTCGCGCAGACCCAGGGCGGTCCCGGTGTCGGGGGCGGCCAGCAGGGCCTCGACCTCATCCTCGCTGAGCGCCTTCGGCAGGGGCCGGCCCAGCCGGGGCGAATCGATACGGGCGGTGGGATCATCCTGGCGCCGGCCCTCGCGCACCTGGAAGCGGTAAAAACGGCGCAGGCTGGACAGGCCGCGCGCGGCACTGCTGGCCTTGCCGCTACTGCGGTAGGCCAGATATTCCATCAGATCCGCGCGTCCGGCCTGCAGCAGATCACTGCCACGCCCGGCCAGCCAGCGGCCGAACCGGTTCAGGTCACTGCGATAGGCGGAAAGGGTATGCTCGCTCAGGCCGGCCTCCATCCACAGGCGGTCGAGAAAGCCCTCGATCTCCTGGCGGTCGGCTTCCGGCAGCGGCGGGAAGGTATCCGGTGAAATCACCCGGTTACTATGGCATCGTGGCCGTAAGCCTGTCCATTGTCCAAAGCCATGAGCGAACCCGAGACCGACATCGCCGACCGCTTCCTGGCCCTGCTCCGGCAGCTGGTCGAGGAGACCCAGCCCGGCCGCCGGCCGCCGCGGGTCGACTGGGACAGTTCGCTGGACAACCTGGGGCTGGACAGCCTGGGCCGGCTGGAACTGCTGCTGCGCATCGAGCGCGAGCTGGGCCAGCCCATCGACCAGGACCGGGCGCTGGCCCGGGAAACACCCCGCGAGTGGCTGGAACTGCTGGGCAGGTCCCCGCCGCCGACGCCGGCAGCCGTGCCCGCGGCCGAGGCCAACCGCGGGGTGCGTATCGAATCGCTGCCAGTCGCTGCCGACAGCCTGGGCGCGGTGCTGGCCTTTCATGCCGAGCGCCACGGCGAGCGCACCCATCTGAGCTTCCACGCCGGCGAGGACCAGATCACGCATCTGAGCTATGCCGAATTGTTCAGCCGTGCCCGCCAGGTCGCCGGCCATCTGCGCCGTATCCCGGTCGAGCCGGGCGACCGGGTCGCCCTGATGCTGCCTTCAGGCATCGATTTCTTCGAATGCTTCTACGGCATTCTGCTGGCCGGGGCCGTGCCCGTGCCCCTGTATCCGCCGGCCAGCCGCGCCCGCATCCTGGAATTCATGCAGCGCCAGGTCAGCATCCTGGGCAACGCCGGGGCCCGGCTGCTGATCACCGATGACCAGGTCGCACCCTTCGCCGAGCGGCTGCAGCAGCAGGTGGAAAGCCTGCATGCCGTGCACACGCCCGGGCACTACCGCGCGGCCGCGCCGGAGCACTTCCTGCCCGGCGGCGGCGCGGATCTGGCCCTGCTGCAATACACCTCCGGCAGCACCGGCACCCCCAAGGGGGTGATGCTGAGCCACGCCAACCTGCTGGCCAATATACGCGCCATGGGCGAGGCCAGCGCGGCCACGGCCGACGACGTCTTCGTCAGCTGGCTGCCGCTGTATCACGACATGGGCCTGATCGGTGCCTGCCTGGGCTCGCTGTATCACGGCATCCCGCTGGTGTTGATGTCGCCCCTGTCCTTCATCGCCAGACCCATCCGCTGGCTGCAGCTCATCCACCATTACCGGGGGACACTCTCGGCGGCGCCCAACTTCGCCTATCAGCTGTGCGCCTCGCGGCTGCAGGATGCCGACCTGCAGGGGCTGGATCTGTCCAGCTGGCGGCTGGCCTTCAACGGCGCCGAGCCGGTGCACGCCGGCACGCTGGAAGCCTTTATAACACGATTTGAACCGCTGGGACTCCGCCGCACCGCCATGACCCCGGTCTATGGCCTGGCCGAGAATGCCGTGGGACTTGCCTTCCCGCCGCTGGAGCGGGGCCCGCGCATCGATCACATCGACCGCGAGCGCCTGGCAGTAGACAACCGTGCCGAACCGGTCGCGACCGACCATCCGCAGGCCCTGCCCGTGGTCAGCGGCGGGCGCGCCCTGCCCGATCATGCCATCCGGGTAGTGGACGAACAGGACGCACCGGTGGCCGAACGCATCCAGGGCCGGATCCAGTTCCAGGGTCCCTCGGCCAGCGCCGGCTACTACCGCAACCCCGAGGCCACGGCCGGACTGTGTCACGGCGACTGGCGCGACACCGGCGACTACGGCTATCTCGCCGATGCCGAGATCTTCATCACCGGCCGCGCCAAGGACCTGATCATCCGCGCCGGGCGCAACCTCTACCCCTATGAGCTGGAACAGGCCGTGGGCGACCTGGAGGGCGTCCGCAAGGGCTCGGTCGCGGTGTTCGGGGCCCGCGGCCCGGACCAGGACACCGAACGCCTGGTGGTGCTGGCCGAGACCCGGGAGCGTGACCCGACCGCGCGCGAGGAGATGCGCGAGCAGATCCGCCAGCTCGGCATCGACCTGCTGGAGACCCCGGTGGATGCTGTGGTGTTGGCCCCGCCGCGCAGCGTGCTCAAGACCTCCAGCGGCAAGATCCGCCGCCGCGACTGCCGGCGCCTGTATGAACAGGGCAAACTGGGCGAAGGCGGCGAGACGGGCCAGGTCGAACGGCAGTTGAAATTCAGGTTATACGGCCAGGCCGGCCTCACCGCACTGCGGCGTGCGCTGCACCGCGGCGGCGAATACCTCTATGCCGGCTGGGCCTGGGCGGTGTTCGGGCTGTGCGCACTCACCGTCGGACTGCTGGTGCTGCTCATCCCCGGCCGGCGCGCGGTCCAGCGCATCGCCCATCGGGGTGCCCGCGTCGGCCTGTGGCTGGCGGGCATCGAGCTGACGGTGAGCCATCCCGAACGCTTTGTTCACGACCGAACCCTGGTGGTGGCCGCCAACCACGCCAGCTACCTGGATGCCATCGTCCTGGCCGCGGCCTTTGATCACCCGCTGCATTTCGTCGCCAAACAGGAACTGGGCCGCTTCTTCCTGCTGCGGCGGGTACTGCGCAAACTGGGCAACGAGTTCGTCCGGCGGGAGGATGTGAGGGAGGGCATTGCCACCAGCGAGCGGCTGGTGCAACGGGTGCAGCAGGGCGACGGTATCGTCTTCTTTCCCGAAGGGACCTTCACCGCCGCGCCCGGACTGCTGGCTTTCAAACCGGGGGCCTTCCGGATCGCGGTGGATACCGCCAGTCCGGTGCTCCCGGTGGCGATCCGCGGCACCCGCCGGATCCTGCGCGGTGACCGCTGGTTCCCGCACCGCGGCCGGGTCGAGGTCCGCACCGGCGCGGCGCTCAACCCCGAGGGCGAGGGCTGGGGCGCGGTGATCGCGCTGCGCGACCGGGCCCGGGCGGTGATCCTGGCGGAATGTGGGGAGCCGGACCTGGTTGAATGACGCCCGGGAGCGTGATCCGGGCAGTGCCGCAGGTTGGGTCAGGTACGTAGTAGCGTAACCCAACATACGTGGGCTGTCGGGTTACGCTGCGCTAACCCGACCTACTCACTCCTCACTCAACAATATGATGCTTGCCGATGGTGCGCACACTGCTCGCCTGCGGCCCCTCGTCGCCCATCTCCTCGTCGAAGCGCACCTCGTCGCCGGGCTGCAGGCGGTCGAACTCACCATTGACCAGACTGTTGCGGTGAAAGTAGATGTCCCGCCCGTCACTGGTCTGGATGCGTCCATGATCCCGGTCCAGGATATGGACGCGACCATGCGGCGGCGCCTCGTGATGTTTGACCTGGCGCTGCTGCTTGTGGTTCAGCGCCTCGAGCTGACGTCGGGCGGCGTTGAAGGCGTCGCGGATGGCGGCATAGACATCCTCGTGGGCATGATTCTGACCGGGATCGCGGCTGGCCACCAGTTCGTGGCCGGGCAGGGTCAGATCGACCCGTACATGATAGGTGTTACCCTTGTGGTGGTGGCGGTGCAGCGCCTCGACGATCACCCGGCAACTGGTGATATTGGAATGAAACTGCTCCAGCTTGTCGGCCTTTTCCCGAACCGCCGTTTCCACGGCGTCCGAATGGTCCATATTGCGAAAACTGAGTTCCAGCGGAATCTGCATGGGCGCCTCCCCTGCATTGATGAATGTCCTTCACCCTGAATCTAGTACAGATCCACCCGCCTGGACACTGACCGGGATCAAGCCCGGTCACTCCTTACTCCTCACGCATCACTCCTCACTCCAACTCAATCACCCCGCTGACGGCAACCCTGACCTCGCCCTCCCCCGCCTCCAGAGCCGGCGGGGCGGCCGATTCAGCCATGGCCTGCATCCGCATCACCGGCAGCGGCTGGCCGCCGCCGGCGGTGTCGACACTGGCCTCGACCAGGTGGAAAGCCTGGGCGGAGAAGCGCTTGCGGATCTGCTCGGCCCGGGCCTGGAAACGCTCGATGGCACGGTCGATCAGTCGGGCCTCGACCGCCTCGCGGGTGGCATCGGCGATGAAAAAGCCGGTGTGTTTGATCTGCAGCCGCTGCTGCAGCGTACCAATCAGCTGCCCCAGGGCGGCGAAGTCGCCGCTCTCCAGACGCAGCTCCTGCAGTCCCCGCCAGCGTTCCGGCCGATCCTGGCGATAGACCGGGGTGACGCGGTAATTGCCGGTGCTGACCCTGATCCCTTCCCGGTCCCGGCTCTGCTCCAGCGCCCATTGCATGGTGCGGTTGATGCTGTCGGCCACCTCATCGGCCGAGGCGGCCTCGGTCTCGGCGGCGAGCACCGCCTGCATGCGGTCGTTGGCCACCGTCTCCGTCACCTCCACCTGGAAGCGGATGCGGTTGTAATGACTGTCTTCGTCGGCCTGAAGCGGCAGGGCAAAGGCAAGGAGCAGGAGCGCGAACCAGCGGTAACAGGGTGCCATGAGAAATCTCCGTAGGCCTGGTGGTAACCCGGCCGATTCTACCCCCGGCCGGCCGGGGAAATGAAACCCCGCGCAATGGTAGAATCGCCCTTTCTGAACCATATCCGGTCCGCCACGCCCAGCAGTCATGTCCGACACCGATACTGCCCGCAACGATCTCACCGGCCTGATCCTGGCCGGCGGCCGGGCCAGGCGCATGGGCGGCCGGGACAAGGGTCTGATCGAGGTGGGCGGCCGGGCGCTGATCGACCATGCCATTGCCAGTCTGCGGCGGGTGACACCGCACATTCTGATCAGCGCCAACCGTCACCCGGCCGACTATGCCAGCCGCGGTTATCCGGTGCTGAAAGACGACCTGACGGATCACCCCGGTCCACTGGCGGGGATCCTGACGGCACTGGAACGAATCGAAAACGCACACCTGCTGGTCATGCCCTGCGACGCCCCGCTGGCCACGCCGGCGCTGCTGCAGCGCCTGGTGGCGGCACAGGATGCACAGGGCGGCAGCGCCTGTCTGGCCCGGGACGGCGAACGGCTGCAGCCCACCTTCTGCCTGCTGGCACGCGAGACGGCCCCGTCACTACGACGGTTCCTAGCCGCCGGCGAGCGCAAGACGCAGCTGTGGCTGCAGTCGCTGGACCCGGTGATCGTCGACTGCAGCGATCACCCGGAGTGGTTCGCCAACGTCAACACGCCGGAGGATCTGCAGCGCATCGAGGCGATGATCTGAATGGCCGCGGAAACCAGGAGCGCATCAGCCACGAAATCCACGAAACCCACTAAAGGGGGATATTGCCTGCATTGCCATGGCGCTATGCGCCTGGCAATGCATACACAAGACATTTTTGTGGGTTTCGTGGATCTTGTGGCCATCAAGGGGTTTCAATGTTGAATGAGCTGTTCACCCGGCCGCCGGTGCTGGGCTTCGCCGCCTGGAGCGGCACCGGCAAGACCACCCTGCTGGAGCAGCTGCTGCCCCTGCTGCGCGGGCAGGGCCTGCGCATCGGCCTGATCAAGCACGCCCATCACGACTTCGACATCGACCGCCCGGGCAAGGACAGCTATCGGCTGCGCCACGCCGGCGCCGGTCAGGTACTGATCGCCTCGGGCAGGCGCTGGGCGCTGATGACGGAAACGCCCGACCCGGACGAGGCCGAGCTGGCACAGCTCATCACGCGGCTGGACCGGGAGGCCCTGGACCTGATTCTGGTCGAGGGCTTTCGCCACGAACGCTTCCCCAAGCTGGAGCTGCACCGCGCGGCCACCGGGAAACCCTTGCTTTATCCCGGGGACGACTCGATCATGGCCGTGCTCAGTGACGTCGCGCTGGATACGCCGTTGCCGCAGCTGGACATCAACGACGTCCCGGCCATTGCCGCCTTCATCCTGAATCATGTCCGTTCAACCTGATGGATTTACCATGACAGCCAGTAACCAGGACCCCGACCCCTGTGCCACCCCCGAACAGAAGCTGCTGTCGGTCGAGGAAGCCCGACAGCGCATCCTCGATGCCGTCGCGCCCGTCACGGGAGATGAGGTCCTGCCCCTGCGCAGCGCCCTCGGCCGGGTGCTGGCCGAACCGCTGCACGCCGGCATCGACGTGCCGGGCTTCGCCAACTCGGCCATGGACGGCTATGCCGTGCGCGGCGCCGACCTGGCCCCCGACGGCACCACCGAGTTGCAACTCACCGGCCAGGCGATGGCCGGCGCGCCCTTCGCAGGCCAGGTGGAAGCCGGCCAGGCGGTACGCATCATGACCGGCGCGGTGCTGCCCGAGGGTGCCGACACCGTGGTCATGCAGGAACGGGTCGAGGTCGACGGAGACCGTGTACGGATCGGTGCCGGGCAGAAGGCCGGTGCCAATGTGCGACATCCCGGCGAGGACATCCGCGCCGGGGAGCGGGTACTGGAGGCCGGCACCCGGCTGCTGCCGCCGCAGCTGGGCGTGATTGCCTCATTGGGCCAGGCCGAGGCGCGGGTCCGCCGCCGGCTGCGGGTGGCCTTCTTCTCCACCGGTGATGAACTGGTGGGCCTGGGCCGGCCGCTGGGCCCGGGCCAGATCTATGACAGCAACCGCTACAGCCTGCACGCCATGCTGACCCGGCTCGGCGTGGAGGTGATCGACCTGGGCGTGATCCCGGACACCCGCGAAGCGGTGCGCGCGGCCTTCACGGACGCTGCCGCCCAGGCCGATGCGGTCATCACCTCCGGCGGCGTCTCGGTGGGCGAGGCCGACTACGTCAAGGAGACCCTGGAGGCCATGGGCGAGGTCGACTTCTGGCGCATCGCCATGAAGCCGGGCAAGCCGCTGGCCATCGGTCGCCTGGGCGGGGCGCGTTTCTTCGGCCTGCCCGGCAACCCGGTCTCGGTCATGGCCACCTTCTATCAGTTCACCCAGCCGGCGCTGGAGAAGATGATGGGGACCACGCCATCTCCGCCGCCGCTGCTGCAGGCGCGGACCGCCGCGCCGCTGAAGAAGAGCCCGGGCCGGCTGGAATTCCAGCGCGGCTGGATGGAGTCCGCGGAAGACGGCGGGCTGCAGGTCCGTCCCACCGGCGGCCAGGGCTCGCACCTGATGACGTCCATGAGCCGCGCCAACTGCTTCATCATCCTGCCGGCCGAATCGAACGGCGTCGAGGCCGGTGAAACGGTACAGGTGCAGCCCTTCGCGGGACTGGTCTGATGCTTTTAACGACCACGGAAACACACGGAAATGAGTAGTAAGCCGGCATAAGGGCCGCAAGGCCCGTTGCCGGCGACTGCCTTATCCCGGTCTACTTACTATGTTTTCCCGTCATTCCGGCGAAGGCCGGAATCCAGATACCGCTGCGGTCACTGGATCCCGGCCTTCGCCGGGATGACGATAACGGATAGAGCAACCACAATAATCGGGTTGAAACAGGCCGCATTCCGCGCCATGTTTGCGGTCTGCCATTGACGACGGGAACATTCGAATGACAAGCCCCTCCGACGACGCCGAACGCATCATCACCTCACAGCCGCCCCCGGAACCGGGCTCGGAACTGGCACTGCCGGGCGAGGTCATGCCCAACACCCTGCACCTGCTGCCTCTGACCGAACGGCCCTTCTTCCCGGCCCAGAGCGTGCCGGTGCTGATGAACGACACACCCTGGATGGACTCGGTCAAGGCCATCGGCGACACCGCCCACCACCTGGCCGGGCTGGTCCTGGTCGACACCGGGGACGCCGACCGGGCCGAGCCGGGGGATTTCCGCCTCATCGGCACTGCCGTGCGCATGCACCATCCCATGCGCAGCTCGGGCAAGATCCAGTTCATCGCCGAGGGTCTGCAGCGCTTCCGGATCCAGGAATGGATCTCCCGGGAACCACCCTATCTGGTGCGTGTAAGCTTTCCCGATGATGTACTGGAGGAGGAGGACCAGCTCAAGGCCTACGCCATCGCCATCATCAACACCCTCAAGGATCTGGTGCCGCTCAATCCGCTCTACAGCGAGGAGCTGAAGTTCTTTCTCAACCGTTTCAACCCCAACGAGCCTTCGGCACTGACCGATTTCGCCGCCAGCCTGACCACCGCCTCGCGTGAGGAACTGCAGGAGGTGCTGGAGACCACCCATGTGCTGGAGCGGATGAAGAAGGTGCTGGTGCTGATCAAGAAGGAGCTGGAGGTCGCCAGGCTGCAGGTCGAGATCCGCGAGCAGGTCGAAGAGAAGATGACCGAGCAGCAGCGCAAGTTCTTCCTGCGCGAACAGCTCAAGGCCATCCAGAAGGAACTGGGCATCTCCAAGGACGACAAAACCGCCGACATCGACCGCTTCAAACAGCGACTGGAGAGTCTGGACGTGCCGGAGGCGGTACAGGGCCGCATCGACGACGAGCTGCAGAAGTTCTCGGTGCTGGAATCCGGCTCCCCCGAATACGCCGTCACCCGCAACTACCTGGACTGGATGACCAGCATGCCGTGGGGGAAGTATTCGGAGGACAACTTCGACCTGGACCATGCCCGCCAGATCCTGGCGCGCGACCACGACGGCCTGGAGGACGTCAAGGACCGCATCATCGAATTCCTGGCCATCGGCAGCCTCAAGGGCGAGGTGGCCGGCTCCATCCTGCTGCTGGTCGGGCCGCCGGGCGTGGGCAAGACCTCCATCGGCCGCTCGGTGGCCGACGCCCTGGGCCGGCGCTTCTACCGCTTCAGCCTCGGCGGCATGCGCGACGAGGCGGAGATCAAGGGCCACCGGCGTACCTACATCGGCGCCATGCCGGGCAAGTTCGCCCAGGCACTCAAGGAGGCCGGTGTGGCCAACCCCGTCATCATGCTGGACGAGATCGACAAGATCGGCGCCTCCTTCCAGGGCGATCCGGCCTCGGCCCTGCTGGAGGTACTCGATCCCGAGCAGAACAGCGAGTTCCTGGATCATTATCTCGATGT
Organism: Thiohalobacter thiocyanaticus; assembly: GCF_003932505.1. Classification (GTDB taxonomy): domain Bacteria; phylum Pseudomonadota; class Gammaproteobacteria; order Thiohalobacterales; family Thiohalobacteraceae; genus Thiohalobacter; species Thiohalobacter thiocyanaticus. Next base: position 2,693,390 of record NZ_QZMU01000001.1, on the reverse strand, counting down.
GCGGCTGGACCTGTCGCGCACCCTGTTCATGTGCACCGCCAACCAGCTCGACACCATCCCCTCGCCCCTGCTCGACCGTATGGAAATCATCCGCCTGTCGGGCTACATCACCGAGGAGAAGGCGCTGATCGCCAGACACCATCTGTGGCCGCGCCAGCTGGACAAGGCCGGCATCCCCCGCACCCGGCTGCAGATCACGGACGCCGCCATTCGCCGCGTAATCGAAGGTTATGCGCGCGAAGCCGGTGTGCGCGGCCTGGAGAAACAGCTGCGCAAGCTGATTCGCAAGACAGCGGTGCAGTTCGTCAGCAAAAGATCAAAAACCGGGAAGGTACGCATCGGTGTCAGCCAGGTGGAGGAAATGCTGGGCAAGCCGGTGTTCACCCGCGAGCGGCCCTTCGCCGGCGTGGGCATCGTGACCGGCCTGGCCTGGACCCCCCTGGGCGGAGCCACGCTCAACATCGAGGCCACCCTGGTGCACAGCAAGAACCGGGGCTTCAAGCTGACCGGCCAGCTCGGGGAGGTGATGCGCGAATCCGCCGACATCGCCTACAGCTATGTAGCCAGTCACCTGAAGGAATTCGGCGCCCGGCTGGACTTCTTCGACGAGGCCTTCGTGCACCTGCACGTGCCCGAGGGCGCCACCCCCAAGGACGGCCCCTCGGCCGGTATCACCATAGCCACCGCCCTGCTCTCGCTCGCCCGCGGCCAGCGTATCAGGCGGCCGGTCGCCATGACCGGCGAACTGACCCTGACCGGGCGGGTGTTGCCGGTGGGGGGAATACGCGAGAAGGTGATCGCCGCACGGCGCAACCGCATCTTCGAACTGATCCTGCCCGAGGCCAACCGGCGCGACTACGAGGAGTTGCCCGAGCACATCACCGAGAAGATGAGCGCGCACTTCGCCGGGCGCTATCAGGATGTGGCGAGTCTGGTGTTTCCAGAGTGAAGATTACTGCAGGTGGCGGGAATGCGGAGGACGCGGATACGCAGAGGCGCGGAGAGGCATTGAAAATAATTCAAGCCTGATGAATACCTGATAAATATTCCGTCATCCCGGCGAATGCCGGACAAAAGCGCTTGCGCGTTGAACGCCCGCAAGGGCGGCCCTTTATGCCCTTCAGGGTAGAAGGGCGAGCGAAGCGAGTAATCCAGGAGCCACTGTGGTCAATGGATTCCCGCCTTCGCGGGAATGACGGCTGAAGTAAATGCCGTTCATTGTATGGCAATCATTCTTTCTTTGCGCCTCAGCGCCTCTGCACCCTTTGCGATGGTGCCGCAGAAGCCTGAAAGGATCATCAGCCCTGCTGCTGGTTCTGCTGCTCCTCGATCTCCTTGCGCACCTGGTCCATATCCAGCTCCTTCGCCTTGCCGATCAGCTCGTCCAGGGCGCTGCCGGGCAGCATGCCGGGCTGGGAGAAGATGATGACGCGCTCGCGGAAGATCATCAGGGTGGGAATGGAGCGGATCTGGAAATAGGCCGCCAGTTCCTGCTGCTCCTCGGTGTTCACCTTGGCGAAGACGATATCCGGGTACTTTTCAGAGGCCTCTTCGTAGATGGGGGCGAAGTTCTTGCATGGACCACACCATTCGGCCCAGAAGTCGATGAGCACGAAGTCATTGTCGGTGATGGTCTGCTCGAAATTCTCTTTGGTCAGTTCGACGGTAGCCAAAACAAGATCTCCAGTCGGCGGGTGTATTCAGAGGGATTATAACGGTCCGGCCGCCCCGATGCCCAGTAAAGCCGGCCGAATCCCGCTCGGATAAGAGGTGATCAGGGAAAAACCCGGGGATTTTCAGTCAGTGGCGTCGCCGTTGTGGCCGCCGGCGGTTTTCTGATTCTGACTCTGGTAGGTCATATCCAGCTCGATGCGGTTACGACCCAGGCTCTTGGCGCGGTAGAGCGCCTTGTCCACCCGCTCGATGAAACCGCTGGAGGTCTCGCCCGGTTTGTACAGCGCCAGGCCGGCGGAGAAGGTCGGCACGGGATGCGCCTCGCCATTGACCTGCCAGCGGGTTTCCTTGCAGCGTTCGGCCACCTTGTGCAGGGCCCGGCTGGCGCCGTCGATGTCGGTGTTGGGCAGCAGCACGGCGAATTCCTCGCCGCCGTAGCGCGCCACCAGGTCGTGGTGGCGGAAGATGGACAGGATGTTCTTGGAATAGACCCGCAGCACCTCGTCGCCGGCGGCGTGACCGTACTCGTCATTGACCTCCTTGAAGTGATCCAGGTCGATCAGCGCCAGGGTGAGCGGAAAACCGTAGCGCTGGACGCGCGCTACTTCGTCCTCCAGCCGGCGCAGAAAGGCACGCCGATTGGACAGGCCGGTCAGCTCGTCGGTCAGGCTCAGCATGCGCACGTGTGACAGCTCGTCGCTGAGCTGGCGGCTGTCGGACTCCAGCACCCGCAGATACTGATGGGTATGATCCAGTTTCTCGGCCAGTTCCCGGTTGCCGGCGACCAGCTTTTCGACCTCGCGCAGCAGGGTCCAGCGCAGGTCCTCCAGCTGCCCGATGCTCTCGGACTGTTTGAGCTCGTTGGAGACCACGTCCAGCAGCACGCCGAATTCCTGGTTCTGGTTGATGGATTCGAGCACATGCTGGGCCAGGCCGGCCTGCAGTTCGTCGATGCCGCGCCGGCGCAGGCTGTCGCGTTGCTCCTCGTTCAGCTCGGCCTCGGAGAACTCAGGACCGCCCGTCTCCGGAGTTTCGCGTCGGAGAACGGCCCTGGGGCTCTCCTGCGGCGACGCCTCCGGTTCCGCCTCGGCCGCCGGCGTCGACTGCGTCTCTTCCCCGGGGCCGGAAGCCTGGGCCGTGGCGTCCGGCGCCGACTGGCTCTCGATACCGAAGGCCTCCAGCAACGGACGCACGGCCTGGCCGAGTACGGCGGGATCGATGTCGGCGGGATGAGGCGCCTGCTCGGGCAGTCGGTCGATGCTCAGCCGCAGCGCCTGCAGCTCGGCATGGGACAGGGGCGGTTGGATCTGGTTCTGCAACAGGCGCAGCTGCACCTGCAGGGGATGGCCGGCGGGCAGCATCCGGATCCAGGCGTCCAGCAGGCCGGCCGCAATGGCAGCATAGGCGGTCTGGACATCGCAGCTTTCAGTCTGCAGGTCGAGCAGCATGGACTCGACCTGGTTGTAGATCAGGGCACCCGCCCCGCTCTGACGCAGGGCCGCGATCAGGCGCAGGATCTTGGTTCCTGCTCCGGTCACTGTGGTGGTTGGTTTTTCCTCTGCACCGGTCATGATCACGGTCCCCGTCCATCACGTCCCTGTGCAATACCATGGGCGAATACCGCCCGAAAAAGAAGCAAGCGAGGAAATCCCGAGATGAGGTTGCGTATGCCGCGGTATAGACTGCGTGAGTTACTGGTTCTTATACCGTTATTATTCGGCCCCCAGCCTGGGCTGGTCCTGCATCACCCGCCTGTAATTTGACGATCCGCAGGGATAGCCCCTTTCCCCGAAGATCGTAGCTGTGGGTAAGTTACCCCGATCCCCGGAAAAGGACAATGACCGCCAGGTACGTCTGAAAAACTTTACACCGGTTCTGTTAAATTTTTGCTATGACAAACACCGACAAATCATCGGCGTCTTTCCGACAACGCTGGAATAATTATATTTAATATTAAAATCTTATAGGCGAAGAAAATAAATTTATCATTTCTAATATATTAATTTTCTGATTTTTCTGTAAGAGATAACTTACATTTAACCATAAATATTTCTAATTGCCCGGATTGAATTTTCGTTGTGGCAACAGGCAATTCGTGCCGTTTTTTTGGCACGCGCAAAGGGCAAAACCGGGCCTGATCAGCCTCCGGCAAGGGTCCCCGCCATGCCCTCGAGTTCGTCACCCTGCTCGATCAGGGTTGCGGCAAGCTCCTCCAGCACGGCCTCCTCGACCCCGACCTGCGCCAAGCTGGTGCCCGGCAGCTCGCCATGCGGTGCATCGCCGATGTCATGGCGTTTCAGCAGGTGATCGGTCAGCAGTACCAGGTGGGAATACACGGCGTGTTCACCGGAATAGTCCGGATTGTGGTGTTCACAGACCGCCACCCGGATCTCGGCTGGCATCTGCCAGGACTGCATCAACCAGGCGCCCAGCCGGGTATGCCCCAGTTCGAAGGCATCCCGCGCCTGCCCCATGCCCAGCAGGCACCGTTCCAGTGCCGTCACCGCGGCTTCCGGCTGGGCGGCAACCAGCTTGTTGAGCAGCTTGAACTCGGGCGGAAACAGGTGACCAAGCAGCAGAAAACCGAAGTTGTGCAGCAGCCCCGCCAGGTAGGTCATACCAGGTTCCGGGCGCAGGTCGCGCGGCATGCGCCGCGCGATGCCCTGAGCCAGGGTGGCGCTGTAGACGGCGTGGCGCCAGAAGGCGTGCAGACCCAGCGGTCCTTCGGCGGGATTGCGGAAGGAGCGGCCGGTGGCCAGTCCCAGCGCCATATTCATGACCAGGTCGAAACCCAGTACCCGGGTGATGGCGTCATGGATGGAGCTGATGCGGCCGCGGTAGCCATGCAGGGGCGAGGTGGCATAGCGCACCACCTGGGCGGCCAGACTGGGATCGAGTTCGACAATGGCGGCCAGGTCGCTGATATCGGCATCCGGGTCATTGCGCAGAGCGAGCACCCGCTGCGCCATCTCCGGCATGGGCGGCAGTTCGTAGACGCATTCGATCCGACGGCAGATATCGCCGTCGCGGGCGGACTGGTCAGCGGTCTCTGGCAGCATGATGGCGATCGATCCTGTCGGTCTGTAGCGGCAACAATGGGGCGGCAGTACCGGACTGTAGCAACATGCATTCCAATCGGTCCGCGCTCATCCCGGGTAACGTCAGGCCGGCGCAGGCCCTTGAACGCCAAAGCGGAACTGGATCACATTCGGAGGGAGACAGGACGCGGAGAACGACGAATTCTTGACTGGGTTGGCACTTTCCGCCGCCACCCGGCCCCGGATCAGTTGAGCTGCACCCGCTGCCCCCAGGGTACCCCGGCCTTGCCCTTGACCAGCCACAGCACCGGATAGGGGGGCTCCTGCCTGGGAAACTCGCCTTCGGCGTCGGTGAAATAGACCAGCAGGTCGGGGGCGCGGTCGCGGCGGGCGACGAAATCGAACACCGGGGTGAAGCGGGTGCCGCCGCCACCCTTGAAGTCGCGCGGCAGCCGGAACGCCTCCCAGGGCTCGTATTCCCAGGGTCCGTCCCCGGCCAGCTCGGAGTCACACACCAGCAGGGTGATGCGGGCACGGACCTGGCCCTTGATGGCATCGATCTCGGTGACGAACTCGGCCATCTCCTCGGGGCTGATGGACCCGCTGGTATCCAGCGCCACCACCACCTCGACCTGGGCGCTGCGCAGGCTGGGCAGGATGGCCGACCCCTCGCGCCGCGAGGGGCGGGAATAGTTGTAGTCATCGCGGGCCACCGAGGTGAGGTACCTGGCCAGCAGCATGCGCCAGGGCAGCTTGGGCGCGAGCAGGTGATCGACCAGGCGCGCCATGCCGCCGCTGAGCTTGCCGGCCTGCATGGCCTGCTGGGCCGCGCCGGCCAGACGCTGCTGCCACTGCACCTGCAGCTGTTCCTTCTCCGCCTCGGTGAGCGGTTTGGGTTGGGGCGCGCCGCCGGCGGACGGATCCAGCTCGCCCTCGGAGGCATCCCCGCCGTCACCGCCGTCGTCGTCCTGCGGCTGACCGTCGCCGCCGCTGCCGCCCCGGCCGCCCTCGGCCTCGTCGCTGTCGTAGAGATGATCGTCGAGGGTCTCGGGCTCATCGTCCAGGTCATCCAGGGCCGGGTAGATCTCCTCGGCGGTCATGCCGTCGAACGCGTCCATGATCAGGGCGTTGGGCGGCGGTTTCAGACCGTCCTTGATCAGCAGCGGATTGACGGCCAGGTCACAGGCCAGGTCCCAGCGATGCTTGACCCGGTGCTGGCGGCGGGCGAAGTGCGACAGGGCGCAGTGCAACGCCTCGTGGGCCAGCATGAACTGGGCCTGCTCCAGACTCAGACTGTCGATGTACTGGGGGTTGTAGTAGAACTTGCGCGCGTCGGTGGCAGTGGTTCTGCACCACTTCGGGTCGGCCGCGACCATGGGCAGGCGCAGCACCAGTGCGCCCAGAAAGGGCTTGTCCAGAATCAGCCGGGTGCGGGCCGCGCTCAGTTTGGTTTCGACATCCGCCGCCATGCCCGTTCAGCCTCACATGTCGTAGAGCATGACGTCGGCCACCGCCCTGGCCCAGCTGGAGAACTGGGGCACGTTGAACAGTTCCTGGCCGATGGCCCGGTGCATGTCCGAGACCAGCATCACGCCCATTTCCCGGTCCGGAAACTGGCCGGCATAATCGATGATGTGTCCGTACACGTCCTGGGCGTCGTCGGTGTCGCGGTAGCGGATGGCCCGCCCGACCAGGGCGCTGGCCACGGCATACTGCAGGTCGGTCTCCTTCGGCACCGGTACGGTCTCGCCGCGCACGATAGCATCCACGTCCGGGAGTTTGTCCAGGTTGTCCACGAAGGCACCCAGTTCGATGCCGGCCGAGGGACCGACGCAGGCCTGCAGGGTCTCGACCAGCAGCCGCGGCTGACCGGCGAATTTGTGCAGGGCGCGGTGGGCGAACTCCCAGGAGCGCGGCGAGGGGAAGGCCACCGGGTTGTGGGCAGGGTCGAAGTCGAACAGCAGTTCGGGCCGGAAGCGCAGAAAGGCGATCAGGCGCTCGTCGATACCATTGGCATAGGCCCAGGCCACCCAGTCGTCGAGATTCACGTCCAGCTCGAAGTGGGAGAAGCGGTTGGCCAGCGGTGCGGGCATGGTGTAGGTCACGCCGCGGTCGCCCTGGCGGTTGCCGGCGGCGAAGATGGCCCAGCCGTCCGGCACCCGGTACTCGCCCAGGCGGCGATCCAGGATCAGCTGGTAGGCCGCCGCGGACACGCTGGGCGGCGCCGAGGTGATTTCGTCCAGGAACAGGATGCCGGCCTCGCCGTGACGCTCGGCATTGGGCAGGATGGCCGGCACCGACCACTCCACGAAATCCCCCACCCGGAACGGGATGCCGCGCAGGTCGCTCGGTTCCATCTGCGACAGCCGGATGTCGATCACCGGCACACTGTGCTTTTCCGCGATCTGGGTGATCATCTGCGATTTGCCCACGCCGGGCGGACCCCAGACCATCACCGGGGTGTGGTGACCCTCTTCCGCGCTGAGAAATTCGCGTTCCAGGACCGTCATCAACTGTGAGGGCCGCATGCATCCTCCATCCAGGTTCAGCCGCCGGTCGCCCTGACCGGCACATCGACTCAAAAGCTCAATCTTACGCACATCAGCGCCAAAATGCATGGACCAAGGCCCTGAAAAATTCAAGGTTTTCAGCCTGTGCCGACACCGGGCCCGGCACCACCGACAGGGGCGGCACGCGGTTAAATAAACCTGCCCGCAGGTCGATATCCAGATAACAGCGGACCATGCCGGGCACGGGGTTTTGCCGGCCGATAAACAAGGTCAGGGCTTGGGTTGCGACACAAAAAACGAAAAGAGGCAACATGGGGCACCAGCCCGAGAATTTGGTCTGCGAGGAACGGACGAAGCCCTTTGCGCATTCGCCGCACGCAAACTTCGAAAGCGCCGGTTCTGGGTTGGACCACTGCTGGTCCACGCCGGCAGGGCGCTGCACCAGCTGGCACAAAACCACCGCTTCGATGCCATGGGGACCCTGCGTCCTGCTGCTGGCGGATCAGGACAGCATTTCCACTTTTCTGCATTTTTGATTCTCAGCGTTGCTGGGACGGAGTTTGGCCATCCTGGTTCACTTTTCCATGCGCAACGAACCGGCCCCCGCTTGCCGGCGCGTTCTGGCCGCCACACAGCTGGGACGTGGACCTCTGCCCCGCGACGACGGCACCGACCAGGAATTGGGTGCGCAAGCCGCGACCAGGCGGGGTGAATTTTCGCCATTCAAGTTCCGCCTGCCAGCGTTCACCCGCAGCTACCCAAGCCGCCATCCGCACATCGAACCCGACGCCTTTCCAACTTTGCCGGGGCCTGGTGGGTTGGCGCGTGAACAAGCACTTTTGCCCTCTCGAGCATGTTTTCAGTCGGCGTGGAACCAACTGCCCGAAGCCTTTGTTGCACCGGCCCCTTCGATGTTCATTCCTTTTGTCAAACCCGGTCCATGATGAGCAGCAGGCGCCACTTCCGGCCCTTTTGCAGCAGGGTGTTCCTGGGCCTTTCCCCGGTGTGGCCGATGTGCTTTGCAGTTCCAGTCCACCTGACCCGACCGGCAGCGACATCCCCAATCCCATCGACACGGCATCGGCCGCAAGCGGACTGGGTCTCATCGAGCCCTGCGCCAGCGGGTGCTCTAAAAATACATGGATATCCGGAAGTCGCCCACGCCTGAAAGGGATGTCTGACGTAGGTTCGGGTTACGCCTTTCAGGCTAAACCCGACCTACATGAATGCAGCTTGCCCGGCTCACCGGTCTTCCAGGTAACGGAAAACATTAATTCCGCAGGATGCGATCGTGATCGAAGGCCAGGGACGGTGGGATTCCACGCGGATGAATACCTCCAGATGCTTCGCCATCGTCCGCCGCCCTGCGGCTCGCCGACCGCCTGCCCGGACATAGACGCGCTTCACCGTGTTGACCCCCGCGGGTCCGGCCCGGGTCCGAATAGCAGCCTAACAGGAAATTGAGCTTTCCACAACGAGTAAAGTCTATTTGCGCGCCTCCGCGCACCGGCCGCCGGCCCTCCAGCCGCTCGCCCACGTCGACGAAACCACCGGCAACGCCCCGCCGTAAGGCGGGTTGCGCGCTCGATCAAGCCGACCGGACGCACCGCGACGGTTCGGCCAGTTCGCGATGATTCACGTCGACGGTTCCAGCAGTTTGGCGTCTCGGGTCTGGGATATGCGCAGGGACCGGATTGACGTTATTTACCTAAGTTATGCTAATATTTTCCGGGTTTTTCCGGTCGAAACCTCCGCCAAGGGTAACACCTTCCCCGCCTTCCGGCAACAGTGCCTTCTTTGCCAGGCCCGCGGGCGTGGCATGCCCCGGGTTTGATTCCCCAAGTAGTTTTTCCGACATGTCTTTTGTCCACTTTGACCTTTCCCCCGGACGCGGTCTGCGCCGGGGCATGGCCTGTATTTCCGGGCGTTCCTCCGCCCGGGGACGGGCGACTTGCACCGTATCTGGATTACCCGATGGGCACATACTTGAGAATGAACTGGTTCGGCAATCTGCGCGGCGACCTGCTCGCGGGCATGGTAGTCGCACTGGCGCTGATCCCGGAAGCAATCGCCTTTTCCATCATCGCCGGTGTGGATCCCAAGGTGGGACTGTACGCCTCCTTCTGCATCGCGGTCGTCATCGCCTTCACCGGCGGCCGACCAGGCATGATCTCGGCGGCCACCGGCGCCATGGCCCTGCTGATGGTGACCCTGGTGAAGGAACACGGACTGGAATACCTGCTCGCGGCCACCCTGCTTACAGGACTCCTGCAGATCGTCGCCGGCTATCTCAGGCTCGGTTCCCTGATGCGCTTCGTGTCACACTCGGTGGTCACCGGCTTCGTCAACGCGCTGGCCATCCTCATCTTCATGGCGCAGCTACCCGAACTCACCAACGTGACCTGGCACGTCTACGCCATGACCGCGGCGGGACTGGGCATCATCTATCTGTTCCCCTATCTGACCCGGGCCGTGCACTCGCCGCTGGTGACCATCGTCGTGCTGACCGCGGTGGCCATGCTGCTGGAGCTGGACATCCGCACCGTGGGCGACATGGGTCGGCTGCCGGACACCCTGCCGGTGTTCCTGTGCCCGAGGTCCCGCTCAATTTCGAGGGACCCCTGACATCATCTTCCCCCTATTCCGTCTCCCTGGCATGGTCGGCCTGCTGGAATCGCTCCTGCACGGCGACCATCGTCGATGACCTGACCGACAGCAGCAGCGACAAGAACCGCGAATGCAAGGGCCAGGGCGTGGCCAACATCGCCTCCGGGCTCATTGGCGGCATGGCCGGCTGCGCCATGATCGGCCAGTCCGTGATCAACGTGAAATCGGGCGGGCGCACCCGGCTGTCCACTCTGGCGGCCGGTGTCTTTCTGCTGCTGATGGTGGTGTTCCTGGGAGCCTGCTGGTCGCGCGATCCCGATGGCGGCGCTGGTCGCCGTCATGATCATGGTCGCCATCGGCACCTTCAGCTGGGAGTCGCTGCGCAACCTGAAGGCCCATCCGATGAGTACCAACATCGTCATGCTCACCACACGGTGGTGGTGGTGGTCGCCACCCACAACCTGGCCTGGGGCGTATTCGTCGGAGTGCTGCTGGCGGCCATGTTCTTCGCCAACAAGGTCGGGCAGTACAAGTATGTCGTCTCCGAACTCAGCGAGGACGAATCGACCCGTACCTACCGGGTGGTCGGCCAGGTATTCTTTGCCTCGGCGGACAAGTTCGTGGAATTCTTCGACTTCCGTGGGCCGTGGACAGGGTCGTCATCGACCTGTGCCAGGCGCATTTCTGGGACATCACCGCCGTGGCCGCGCTGGACAAGGTGGTGATCAAGTTCCGCCGCGAGGGCACCGAGGTGGAGATCATCGGTCTCAACGAGGCCAGCGCCACCATCGTCGACAAGTTCGCCGTGCACGACAAGCCCGACGCCGTGGAAAAACTGATGAGCCATTGAGACGGGAGCAACGCTATGACAAATGTAATCACCTGCATCGATGGCACCGATGTCTCCGCCGCCGTCTGCGACTACGGCGCCTGGGCCAGCCTGCGGCTGGGCGCGCCGCTGGAATTCCTGCATGTGCTGGAGAAGTCAGAATTCCCGGAACAACGCAACCTCAGCGGCAATATCGGCCTGGGCAGCCGCGAGGCATTGCTGGAGGAACTGGCCGCGCTGGACGAGCAACGCGGTCGGCTGGCCCTGGAACAGGGCAAGCTGATGCTGGAAGCGGCAGTGGCGCGCGCCAGCGCCCAGGGGGTCGAGCACCCGACCAGCCGGCAGCGCCACGGCAGCCTGGTGGAGACGCTGGCGGAGATGGAAGACACGATCCGCCTGCTGGTCATGGGCAAGCACGACGAGAACCTCGGCGAGCATGTCGGCAGCCGGCTGGAGAGCGTGGTGCGCACAATGCATCGGCCGATCCTGATCACCACGGCGCAGTTCACCCCGCCGCAGCGGGTGATGCTGGCCTTCGACGGCAGCGCCACCACCCGCAAGGGGGTGGAGATGGTCGCCAGCAGCCCCCTGTTCCGCGGCCTGCCCTGCCATGTGATCATGATCGGCAGCGACTCCGAGGCCAACCGTGAACAGCTGGCGTGGGCGCAAGGTATTCTGGAGAGGGCCGGTTTCGAGGCGCCGACCGCACTGCTCGGCGGCGAGGTCGAACGGCAGCTGTGCGATTACCGCGCGGCCCATGACATCGACCTGCTGGTGATGGGCGCCTACGGCCATTCCGTAATCCGTCGCTTCCTGGTCGGCAGCACCACCACCAGCGTCATGCGCAACGCCTCGGTTCCGGTGCTGCTGCTGCGCTGAGATGACGGGAGAATCAATTCACCACAAAGTACACACATTGATCAGGCGCGCACTGGAAGAAAACATCAATTCAGGGGCTTCTTGATCGTGAACCACAATTACGGCTGACACAGCGCCGGCCAGGGATAACCATCGCTTTTCAGGTCGGCCAGGTGTTCATCGACAGCGACCCGCCAGTCTTTCTGCGGCACGTACCCGAGTTTTTGCTCAGCATACCCGGTGGGGCATATCCAATCCTCACACAGGTGGACAATGGAGCGCGTCAGAAAGGGAGAAGAGCCGGGTAGAACCGGTTTGAGCGCCTCCATCAGCCAGCCAAACATATAACCCGCCCGGTAAGGCACGCCATATACCGGCTTCGGCACTCCCGCCTGTTGCGCGATATAACTTACAACCTCCCGCAGGGTTGGAAAATCCCTGCCACAGATATTGAAGGATTCATAGTCGTTGAGGTTTTCAGTCGTGGCCGCCAGCGTGAAGGCGCGGCCCAGATCGGTGTCTGCGACCAGCGGCAGGTGTTTCCTGCCTCCGCCGAGCCAGGGTACAAGATAGGTTTTCAGCCGCGGCACGATAGCCGGCAACATCCCCAGCCGGTTTCCCGCACCCACGAAATGCCCCAGACGCAGGGTGACCATCCGGGTACCGCGGCAACTGTTGATCCGCATATAGTCATCGACATCCATCAGGTAATCCAGATGCGGCCAGAAACCGGTATGCCGCTTCGCAGAGAAGTCGTCATGCATCCCCCCGGTAGCGGTGACTTCACCGATCACAACCGTGCTGGCCATCAGGAAGCGTTTCACCCCCTGCTCTATTGCCTGCTCGATCAGGTCACAGGTGGGCTCGAAAAACCGGCTCCGTTCGAGACGCTTATGCCCCCACATGGAAGCCCAGGTGCCGGCATGGCACACGACATCGATATCCCTGAGCAGTTCTCTCCGGTACGCCGGATCAAGGAGATCGCCGATCCGTGCATTTTCAGCATCCTGTGCATCGAGCCTCGATGCGTTCCGACAGGCGGCGACGGGCTCGACCCCCGAATGCTGCCTCAGTGCCCTGAGAATGTTTCCACCCAGAAAACCCGTTGCCCCGGTGACCAGTACACGCAGCTTGCCTGACTCGACCATGTCATCCCTCCTCCCGTTTATTTTTGTACCACTTGGTAAATAAAATACCGATCGGTATAATAATAGTCAAGCAATACTCACCTGACCGAGCCAACACTGACTCATGGAACGCGGACGACCCAGGAATTTCAATATAGAACAGGCACTTGATGCCGCATTGGATGTTTTCTGGCGTAATGGCTATCAGAACGCATCGCTGACGGAACTGACGCGGGCCATGGGTATCAGCAAACCCAGCCTGTATTCAGCCTTTGGCAATAAGGAGCAGCTGTATCTCAAGACGTTGCAGCGCTATCGGGAACAGCGGCTGCTTCGGCACGCGGAGGCGCTGGCGGCAGAAGCAGACCTGAAACAGGCACTGCGGAATTTCCTGCGTTCTGTCGCCGAAATGCTGACCGCCCCCGGGCTCCCCGGCGGCTGCATGGTGGTAAACAGCGCAGTTACCTGTGACATAGCCGCCCTGCCCCCGGCCGTCGTGGCCGCCATCCATGAGACTGTCGATCAGTCCTCGTTCACCCTGCTGAAGGACCGACTCGAAGCGGAATTGCGGGGTCGCAGTCTTCCTGGGGACACGGATATCCATCGCCTGGTGGATTATTTCACTGCAATCATGTGCGGCATGGCTGTAATGGCCAAAGTCGGCATCAGCCAGGACCGCCTGCTCGCTACGATTGAGCAGGCACTGGCCGTGTTGCCTGACCCTGTGTCTGACACCTGAGTTGAATAGCACTTACGGGTTGAATCCAGGCCCGTAATTCGGCGTTCCAGCGCAAGCTGAAACCCGCTGAAGCGCTGTACCCTGTTGGGTTACGTCGCTGCCGCGACCAACCAAACCTGCATGCATCGCCCCCTTCGCGCGCCTTCTTCACCATTAGGGTTCAAACCCTTCACTTGCCCGTCAGCCGCCGCCACTCGCGGCGGGCCTTCTTGTCCGGGCGGCCGTGGGGCTGGGGGGCGGCGTTGTGCTGCAGACGACGCTCGTCGCGCCGGGCCTCGCGGGCGGCGATGCTGTCCGGTTCCTCGCGATAGAGTGTTTCCGCCTCGCTGGCTGAACCGCGGCGTTCGGACAGCGCCGTCACCTCGATCCGGAATTCCAGTTCACCCTTGCGGATACGCAGCCGGTCACCGGGTTTGAGGCCGTGCGAGGGCTTGACCCGGCCGTCGTTGAGATGGACCTTGCCGCCGCTGACGGCCTCGGTGGCGAGATTGCGGGTCTTGAAGAAACGGGCCGCCCACAGCCACTTGTCGATGCGGACCTTCGCTTCAGTCACTGGGATTCATCCGCGGCCAACTGCGCGGCCTGCCACAGCTCGTCGAAGGACACGGCGCCGTCCAGACGCCGGCTGCCGATGAAAAAGGTCGGTGTGGCATGTACCTCGAGCTGGGCTGCGGCCAGGCGGTAGCGTTTGAGATTGTCCTCGAAGCGGGGATCGGACCAGGCCTGATCGCCGAGCGACTGCTCCAGTCCCTGTTCGTCAATGATCGCACGCAGTACCGCCTCGTCGCCGAGGTTGCGGCCGTCACGCAGGAAGGCCTCGAACAGGGCCCGGTGCAGGGGATAGAAGCTGGCCGCGCCCAGTTCCTTGGCCGCCTCGGCCAGCAGCAGCGCCCGGTGCGAATTCGTGGTAAAGGTATGCTCGGCGAACTGCAGGCCCTCCTCGGCGGCCAGCACATCCAGGGCGGCCATCAGCCGTTCCCAGGTCTCCGTGTCATAGCCGAGCTCGCGCACCGGTTGTCCCTCGGGCGGCGTCTCCGGATGGATCTCCAGCAGGCACCAGTTGATCCTGACCCGGAAGGCCTCGCGCAGCCGGTTCAGCCGCGCGTCGCCGACATAGCAGAACGGGCAGATGTAGTCCGAGAAGGCGGTTACCAGCAGTTCGGGCCGGGCATCACTCACACTTCACTGCCCGGCGACCTTCAGCAGCAGCCCGTTGAGACGGCGCACGAAGGCGGCGGGGTCCTCCAGCTGCCCGCCCTCGGCCAGCATGGCCTGTTCGAACAGCACCCGGGTCCAGTCGCCGAACTGTGCCTCGTCCTGCTCGGCCCTGAGCTGGGCGACCAGGGCATGGGTCGGATTGATTTCCAGGATCGGCTGCGACACCGGGACATCGTGGCCGGCCTGCTTGAGCACCCGCTGCAGGTGCATGGCCATCTCGTTCTCCTCCAGCACCAGGCAGCTCGGCGAGTCGGTGAGACGGTGGCTGAGGCGCACCTCCTTGACCTCCTCGCCCAGGACCTTCTGCATGCGCTCGAGGATGTCCTTGAACTCGCCCTCGGCCTGCTTGATCTCCTCCTGCTCCTTTTCGTCTTCCAGCCGGTCCAGATCAAGATCGCCCTTGGCGATGGAGACCAGCGGCTTGCCGTCATACTCGGTCAGGTGCGAGACCAGCCACTCGTCGACCCGGTCGGAGAGCAGCAGCACCTCGATGCCCTTCTTGCGGAACACCTCCATGTGCGGGCTGTGGCGCGCGGCGGTGTGGTTCTCGGCGCTGATGTAGTAGATCTTGTCCTGGCCGTCCTGCATGCGGGCGATGTAGTCGTCCAGAGAGACGGTCTGCTCGGCGCCGTCGTTGTGGGTGGAGGCGAAGCGCAGCAGTCTGGCGATACGCTCGCGGTTGGCGAAGTCCTCGGCCGGGCCTTCCTTCATGACCATGCCGAACTGCTGCCAGAAGTCCTGGTATTTCTCCGGCTCGTCCTTCGCCATGCCCTCCAGCAGCCCCAGCACCTTCTTCACCGAGGCGCCACGTATGGTGTCGATCATCCGGTTGTGCTGCAGGATCTCGCGCGAGATGTTGAGCGGCAGGTCGTCGGAATCGACCACGCCGCGCACGAAACGCAGGTACTGCGGCATCAGCTGGTCGGCGTCGTCCATGATGAACACCCGGCGCACATAGAGCTTGATACCACGCCGGCGCTCGCGCTCGTACAGATCGAAGGGCGCGCGTCTGGGAATATACAGCAGCGAGGTGTAGCTCTGTTTGCCCTCGACGTGATTGTGAGTCCAGGTCAGCGGCTCCTCGAAGTCGTGGGCGACGTGCTTGTAGAACTCCCGGTACTCCTCGTCGCTGATCTCCTTCTTCGGGCGCGCCCACAGGGCGGAGGCGCTGTTGACGGTCTCGTACTCGTCCTTGTCCTCGGCCTTCATCTCGATGGGCAGGGAGATGTGGTCGGAGTACTTGTGGATGATGTTGCGCAGGCGGAAGGGCTCGAGGAACTCGTCCTCGCCCTCGCGCAGGTGCAGAGTAACCTCGGTGCCGCGGCCCGGGCGGTCGACGTTCTCGATGGTGAACTCCCCCTCGCCCTTTGAGATCCAGCGCACGCCGTGCTCGGGGCCCAGGCCGGCGCGGCGGGTGGTGACGGTGACTTCGTCGGCGACGATGAAGGCGGAATAGAAACCCACGCCGAACTGGCCGATCAGGTTGGCATCCTTCGCCTTGTCACCGGACAGGGCCTCGAGAAACTGGCGGGTGCCGGACTTGGCGATGGTGCCGATGTTCTCGATCACCTCCTCGCGGTTCATGCCGATGCCGTTGTCGCTCACCGTGACCGTGCGCGCCTCCTTGTCATATTCGACGCGGATGCGCAGTTCGGTCTCGCCCTCGAACAGGGCGTCGTCGCCCAGAGCCTCGAAGCGCAGCTTGTCGCAGGCGTCAGAGGCGTTGGAGATCAGCTCGCGCAGGAAGATCTCCTTGTTCGAATACAGCGAATGGATCATGAGGTTCAGGAGCTGGCGAACCTCGGTCTGGAATTCCAGGGTCTCTTTCTGTGCCGCGACCGTCATGGGCTGGTAATCCTCCCGTCAGTTATCGATTCGGATCAGGGCGCAGATGGGGGCACTCATCGACCTTTTCAAGGCCGCCTCCAGTACGTGCCGGCAGTGAATGCAGGTCGGGTTACGCCTTGCAGGCTAACCCGACCTACGCTCTGCCTGCCGGCCCTCATGAGCCAGCAGCCACTGTTTCATTGCCAGCCGCGGCCCAGCGGTGGCCCCGGCATAGCCACCGATCCCGCTGCGGGCCACGACCCGGTGGCAGGGCACCAGCACCGGGACGGGATTGCGGCGGCAGGCCTGGCCGACGGCGCGCGGGGCACTGCCCAGCTCGGCGGCCAGCTCGCCGTAGGTCAGCACCGCACCGCAGGGAATGGCCTGCAGGGCCCGCCACACCCGTTGCTGGAAGACGGTACCGGCCGGGGCCAGATCGAGGACCGGCAGGGCGGCGGCCGGGTCGCTGAAATAGGCCTCGAGGGCGTGGAGCACGTCCGCCGCCGCGCCCGGCCTCGGCGGCGCGGCAGCGGTGGTGTCGGGCAGGCTGTCGATGGCGCACGGGCGCCCCCGCGCATCGAGGCGGATGCCCAGGCATCCCACCGGGGAGCGGCAGACTGCCGCATAGAGGAGCGAATCATGGTCTGGCATCGTGGTCTGCATCCTGTCCGGCCTCCAGTTGTTGCAGTTCATGGCGCAGCACGGCGCGCCGGTTGTTGTCCCGGGTCACCCTGAGCAGCTCCCGCAGCAGGCTGGCCGCGTCGGCGCGCAGCCCGGCCTCGGCCAGCGCCTGGGCGGCATGGTAGCGGGCGGTCTGGGCCCAGGGATCCATGGCATACGGATCGGCCAGGATCGCCGAGCGCAGGAAATGGACCGCGGCCGTGCGCGGCTGATCCAGCGCGGCATGGGACTCGCCCAGCCAGAACAGCAGCTCACGCCGGCCCTGCAGCGCCAGCCCGGCCGGATCGATACGCTCGAGCAGGGTGATGGCCCGTTCGTGCTCCTTCAGGCGCTGCAGGTCGAAGATCACCTGCAGGAACCGGTCATGTGCGCCCGCCTCCCAGTCGGCCTGGCCGCCCAGCAGATCATTCAGCAGCGCCACCCCGGCGGCGATCTCCCCGGTCAGGACCAGCACCCGGGCGCGGCGCAGCTGCCAGGCGAACTGCCGCTCCGCCGCCGGCGCGGCCAGCCCCTGCATCAGGGCCGCGGCGGCCTCCAGGTCCTGTCGGTCCAGCGCCACGTCCACCAGAAGATAGCGCACCACGGGCGGGATATCCGCAATCCGCGGAAACTGCGAACTGTCCAGATAGAGCCCATACAGCAGGTTGCCGCCGCCGGGCTGCGCCAGGACCAGCTTGGCCAGGTACTCGTGGGCGAGCTCGCGGTGCTCCCCGGTCTGGCCCTGCAGGGCCAGCAGCGCGAACAGGGCCCGGGCCCGGCGCGGCTGGTCTTCCATCGCCTCGGTGGCGGCGAAATACCAGCGCTCATCCTGACCGATCAGCAGCTGCTCGGCGTTGCCGAGCTGTCCGCCCCAGGCCAGGTAGGCGCCCCACAGGGCCTCGCCATTGAGTTCGAACAGGGCCGGGTCGGTCGCCACACCCAGCGCCAGGCCGGCCTCCAGCGCCCGGACCTGCTCCGCGTAGGTCTCGCGGAGTGCGCTGATGCGGGCCCGCACCGCCCACAGCCGGGCCTGCTGAAGCGGCTCGGATGTCTCCGCCTGCGCCAGGACCTTATCGATCTCCGCGGCGACAGCCTCGGCGCTGTCCGGCTCCGTGTGCAACCGGGCCAGCCAGCGGTAGGGCCGCACGCGGGCATCATCGACCCCGCGCAGCAGTTCCAGCGCCTGGGCGTGGCGCTCGGCGCGCAGCAGCACCCGGCCACTCAGCAGATACCACTCCGGGCTGGTGTCGGCGTAATCCTGCTGGTAGCGCAGCATGGCGGCCCGGGCATCGGCCACTGCATTCTCCTGGAGATAACCGCGCACCAGCAGCCGGCGCCAGTGCTGGCGCACCGCCGCCGGCGCGGACGCCTCCCACAGACCGCGGCGCAGCAGCTGTCGGGCCTCGGCCACCCGCCCCAGTGCCAGCTCGGCCTCGGCCCGCCGGGTAATGAATTCGTGGACAAGGCTGTCGGGGATATCCGCCGGGGCCTGGCGGGCACGCGCCACAACGCCCTCCCAGTCGCGCCGCAGTTCCAGTACATACAGACGTTCCCGTTCCCAACGAATCCAGCCGGACGGGTCGGTCTGAAAGTCAGGCTGGCGGGCGTCCATTTCCTGCAGGGCCAGACCATGGGCACCGGCGCGGGCCAGGTCCATCACCGCCTGCAACTCGTCGGCGGGCAATGACGGGCTGGCGCAGAGCAGTGCCAGCAGCAGGAAGGCTTTCAGGTTGGGATTGGGCATCGGTTATGCAAATCAATATACCAACCCCGTCATTCCGGCGCAGGCCGGAATGACGGGAAAAACGATAGGCCAAGACTCTAGACCGACACTGTTTGTATTGGGTTTCGCTGCGCGCAGCCCAACCTGCACTCTGCCGGACAGCGGCCTGTATATTGCCTCGTGCCGAAAAAAAACGCCATGCGAGCGGATCGCATGGCGTCTCTGTGAGCTTCGTTCCGGCAGGAACGGGGTCAGATCTTTTCCTTGATCCGCGCCGACTTGCCGGAGCGCTCGCGCAGGTAGTAGAGCTTGGCCCGGCGCACGTCGCCGCGACGCTTGACCTTGATGCTGTCGATGCTGGAGCTGTAGGTCTGAAACACACGCTCCACACCCTCGCCGTGCGAGACCTTGCGCACGGTGAAGGCCGAATGCAGGCCGCGGTTGCGCTTGGCGATGACCACGCCTTCAAAGGCCTGGATACGCTCACGGCTGCCCTCGACCACCTTTACGTTGACCACGACCGTGTCACCCGCGGCGAATTCCGGGATCTCACGCCCCATCTGTTCCTGTTCCAGTTCCTGGATGATGTTACTCATGACCTTCCCCTACCAGCATCGCTGTCGTTGATACCCGATTGTTCGATGAATTCTTCAAGCAGCCTGCGCTGCTCATCCGTCAGATCCCGTTGTTCCAGCAGGTCCGGCCGCCGTTGCCAGGTGCGGCCCAATGCCTGCATCAGCCGCCAGCGCTCGATCGCGGCATGATTGCCCTGCAGCAGCAGCTCCGGCACCGCCCGGTCCGCGATCAGCTCCGGACGGGTGTAGTGCGGGCAGTCCAGCAGGCCGTTCATGAACGAATCCTGTGCCGCCGAGTCCTCATCGCCCAGCACCCCCGGCAGCTGCCGGGTCAGGGCGTCGATCAGCACCATGGCCGGCAGCTCACCGCCGCTCAGGACATAGTCGCCGATGGACCATTCCTCGTCGACATGCGCCTCGATGAAGCGCTCGTCGATGCCCTCGTAACGCCCGGCCACCAGGATCAGGCGCCCCTGGCTGCTCAGGTGCCCGACCCCGGACTGATCCAGCCGCCGGCCCTGGGGCGAGAGATACACCACCCGGGCCGGTTCCGGATCCGCCGCCCGGGCCGCGGCCAGGGCATCGGCCAGCGGCTGGTACAGCATCACCATGCCGGGACCGCCGCCGTAGGGCCGGTCATCGACCGTGCGATGCCGGTCGTGGGTATAGTCCCGCGGATTCCAGCACGCCAGCTGCAGCAGGCCGCGTTCGGCGGCGCGGCGGACCACGCCGCTGTGCACCACGGCCTCCACCAGTTCCGGGAACAGGGTGAGGACATCGATTCGCAGCATGGTCACCTGTTCCTGAGATGCGACGGGGTCAGAAGTCCGGATCCCAGTCGACCTCGATCAGGCCCTGTTCCAGATCCACCTGCCGGATCACGTCCGGCTGCACGAAGGGCAGCATGCGTTCGCGCTCCCCCTGCACCACCAGCACGTCGTTGGCACCGGTGGCGAACAGATGGCTGACCCGGCCCAGTTCGGTTCCCTCCAGCGTGACCACCCGCAGTCCTTCCAGGTCGGTCCAGTAATACTCGCCCGGGGGCAGCGGCGGCAGCTGTTCGCGATCGATGGCGATGTCGCAGCCGATCAGGGCTGCGGCCTGATCGCGGTCCTCGACCCCGGCCAGCTTGACCACCACACCCTTGCCGTGGCGCCGGCCCTGTTCGACCCGGGCCGTCTGCCACTCACCGTCGCACTGCAGGTACCAGCTGCGGTAGGTGGCGATATTCTCCCGCGGTTCGGTATGCGAAAAGACCTTCACCCAGCCGTGTATACCGAACAAACCGCTGACACGACCGAGGACGACCCTGCTCACGCAACCCCCCGCCCTGCCCTGAGGCAGCGGAAATTCAGGCCGCGCTGGCGCGGTCCTGTTCGATCAGCTTGGCCACCCGCTCGGAGGCCTTGGCGCCCTTGGACAGCCAGTAACCGATGCGTTCCTGGTCCATCTGCAGCTTGACGTCCTGACCACTGGCGATGGGATTGAAAAACCCCACCCGCTCGATGTAGCGGCCATCACGGCGATTGCGGTTGTCCGTCACCACAATGTGGTAGAAGGGACGCTTTTTGGCGCCACCGCGCGCCAGTCGTATCGTGACCATGCTTATCCTGACCTCTGTTGTTGCTTGGTGCCTGCTGAATCGATACAGCCAAAGGACCGCCCTCCGGCGGCGCCCAGATTCGGTAAACGGCGCATTCTACGCAATTTCCAGAAAATGTGAAGCCCGGGCATCCCGTCCGCGCCCTGGCCAGGCGACCGGTAGTCGGTCCGCCCCCCGGATTGTCGAAAACACTTACACAAAAAACGCCCTGCCCCACGGGCCACGCCCGACCGGGCCAGGCTCCGGCGCATGCGTCGAAATCTCTTACATGGAATAGAATAAATATTAATAAATTCTTATATTTATTCTTAGCTATTGTTTTTGAATTTATTTTTATGATCAATACCGGACATGGCAAAAGGGATTGGGTGTCGAAATATTTTTCATTTTGCACCCCGAGAACTGCCAGGAACTGACTGTTTCACCCCAACTCATTGATGTTCAAAATGAAACAAAAACTGGCACAGGCATTGCTCCAAGAGACTCACACAACAACAAGAATCCAGTTGGTGGAGTCGAGTTTCACAACGAACAAGAAATGGAGGAGTTGCCCGGATAAAAAAACATAACGGGTTTTAGCAGCAGCCTGACAACAGCGAGCAAGCATAAAAACATCTGTTGAATGACTGCTAAGCGACAGCGCGACATTGGCGGCGGTACCGGAAACGGTCCGCCGTTTTTCTTTAGTTTTGTTTCAGTGAGGAGTGAGGAGAAAAGTTGTCTCACTCCCCACGGCCTAGAAAGGCAACCCCTGCGGCAGCTTGCCCTTCATGCCCCGCATCATCTTGGCCATGCCGCCCTTGGACATCTTCTTCATCATCTTCTGCATCTGGGTGAACTGCTTGAGCAGCTTGTTCACATCCTGCACCTGGGTGCCGGAGCCGTTGGCGATGCGGCGCTTGCGCGAGCCCTTGATCAGTTCCGGCCGCCGGCGCTCGCGGGCGGTCATGGAGTTGATGATGGCCACCATCCGCACCAGTTCGCGGTCGTCCATCTGGCCCTGCACGCCCTTGGGCAGATCCCCCATGGGCAGCTTGTCCATCAGGCCGGCCAGCCCGCCCATGCTCATCATCTGCTGCAGCTGGTCGCGGAAATCCTCCAGGTCGAAGCCCTTGCCCTTCTTGAGCTTGCTGGCGAGCTTCTCGACCTTGTCGCGATCGACCTTCTGCTCGGCCTCCTCCACCAGGCTGAGCACATCGCCCATGCCGAGGATGCGCGAGGCCACCCGTTCGGGATGGAAGGGTTCCAGCGCCGTGTTCTTCTCACCCACGCCCAGGAACTTGATCGGCTTGCCGGTGATGTGACGAATGGACAGGGCCGCGCCGCCGCGGGCATCGCCATCGGTCTTGGTCAGCACCACGCCGGTCAGCGGCAGGGCGTCATGGAAGGCCCTGGCGGTATTGGCCGCGTCCTGGCCGGTCATACTGTCGACCACGAACAGGGTCTCGGCCGGCTCGACAGCCTCATGCAGCCGACGGATCTCGTCCATCATGTCGGCGTCGATGTGCAGCCGCCCGGCAGTGTCGATGATGACCACGTCGATGAACTGCTTGCGGGCGTGATCGATGGCACCGCGGGCAATGTCCACCGGATCCTGCTCGGTGGTGCTGGGATAGAACCGGGCCCCGACCTCTCCGGCCACGGTCTCCAGCTGCTTGATGGCCGCGGGACGATAGATGTCGCAGCTCACCACCAGCACTGATTTCTTCTGCTTCTCGCTCAGCCAGCGCGCCAGCTTGCCGGTGCTGGTGGTCTTGCCCGAGCCCTGCAGTCCGGCCATCAGGATCACCGCCGGCGGCTGCACATTGAGGTTAAGCCCCTCGTTGGCCTCGCCCATGGTGGTGACCAGTTCCTGGTGCACCACCTTGACCAGGGCCTGTCCCGGAGTGAGGCTCTTCAGCACCTCCTGGCCGACGGCGCGCTCGCGCACCCGGTCGACGAAGGCCTTGACCACCGGCAGAGCCACGTCGGCCTCCAGCAGGGCCATGCGCACCTCACGCAGGGTGTCCTTGATGTTGTCCTCGGTCAGGCGGCCCTGACCGCGCAGCCGTTTCAGGGTCTGGCCGAGACGTTCGGAGAGATTTTCAAACATAAGACTCGCTGCCCGGCCACGCCCATGCGAGCGCGGGCCGTAATGGGGAAATTGCAGCGCTATTATAGCCGGATAAGCTGGCCGCCGGATAGGCGTCGGAGCTCCAGGTCCGGCAGCCGGGCCTGGAGCTGGGCCACGATGCGGTCCTCGGCCCCGGGCTTGAGGTGGGTAATGTAGATACGCGGTCGATGGTTGAGCTTGGCCAGATCAGCGATCAGGGTGCGGGGACAGTAATGAAAGGCCTTTTGCGAAAGCGCCTCGTCCTCGTCGGCGAAAGCACATTCCACCACCAAGGCATCGAGCCGGGCATGGCGGTTGAGCGCCGGCCACAGGGTGTCGTTGGTAGTGGTATCGCCGCTGAAGGCGAAGGTCTTGACACCCTTTTCGATGCAGTAAGCCACACCGGGAACGACATGATTGACCTCGATCATCTCGATACGACGGCCATCGAGCTCGACGACCTCGCCCGGTTGCATCGCCTCGAATCGGATCACCGGTCGGCTGGCCGTCGGTAGAATGGAGAAATCGGGCCAGATCACCCAGTTGAAGATATGTTCGCGCAGGGCGGCAAGTGTAGCCGGGGCGGCATGGACGACCACCGGTTCGGTGATATCGCCGAAGATGGAATCCACCATCAGCGGGATACCGGCGAGGTGGTCCAGATGCGAGTGGGTCAGAAAGATGTGACGGATGCCCTTCATCTGTTCCAGTGACAGATTGCCCAGCCCGGTACCGGCATCGATGAGAATGTCATCATCGACCTGAAAACAGGTCGTGCGCAGCTCACCGCCGATGCCGCCGCTGCAGCCCAGGGTCCGTACCTGCATTGTCTCCAGTCCGACTGCCTGTTCCATCTCAGCCCCCTGTCGACACTCTGCCCCCATGGCCCCCTCTGTGACTGTCGAAGGTTTCACATTTCGCCTCTTCAAATACACCTGTCGCGATTCCCGTGCACCGGACCGGTCCTGTTATTGCAGTCCGGCGGTCTTGGCTTTATCCTGCCTGTCGGCCCCGTCGGAATAGCTTCCGGAAATCCGCTGTTTAGCACATGCATACGCACCTCATCGGCATCCTTGCCATACTTCTTTACCTCGCCTCCGGCAGCCTGCTGGTCGCGCGCATGGTGCGTGGCCTGGAACCCGGCACAGGTGGGCGTAACAGTGTGATCGGCCTGGGGTTTGCCGGGGTGGCGCTGCATGCGGCGGTGCTCTGGCCGGCGCTGATGACGGCCTCGGGGCTGAATCTCGGCTTCTTCAACGCCGCCTCCCTGATCGCCCTGCTCAGTGTCGCCCTGCTGTTGCTGGCCTCCCTGTACCGGCCGCTGGAAAACCTCGGCGTGGTGGTGCTGCCGGTAGCGGCCCTGACCATTGCCCTGATGTTCGCCTATTCGACTGAGCACATCATCCTCGACCAGGCCGGCTGGCAGCTGGATCTGCACGTCCTGGTCTCTGTCATCGCCTACAGCGTGCTGGGGCTGGCCGCGCTGCAGGCGGTGCTGCTGGCGGTGCAGGAACACCAGCTGCGCCATCACAAACTGGGCAGGATCCTGCAGGTACTGCCGCCGCTGCGCGGCATGGAACTGATCCTGATGCAGCTGATCGGGGTGGGCTTCGCCCTGCTCACCCTCGCCCTGATCACCGGCGTGCTCTTCCTCGAGGATATCTTCGCCCAGCATCTGGTACACAAGACGGTGCTGTCGATCGTGGCCTGGGTGGTGTTCGGGGTGCTGTTGTGGGGCCACTGGCGCTTCGGCTGGCGCGGCCGCACCGCCATCCGCTGGACCCTGGGCGGCTTTGTCTTCCTGATGCTGGCCTATTTCGGCACCAAGCTGGTGTTGGAGATACTGCTTTAGTGCCGGCCCTGACACGCCGCGGGCCTTGCCCTACACTATCCTCCACCAGAAGAATCCGGAGCAACCAATCCCTTGGCTGACATCCCCCTTAGCGTCCTGCTGGGAGCCCTGTTTTTTCTCATCATCCTCTCGGCCTTCTTTTCCGGCTCGGAAACCGGCCTGATGACCCTCAACCGCTACCGGCTGCGTCACCTGGCCCGGGGCGGCAATCCCGGCGCGAAACGGGCCCAGCAACTGCTGGAGCGGCCGGACCGGCTGATCGGTCTGATCCTGCTCGGCAACAACTTCGTCAACATCCTGGCCTCGGCCCTGGCCACCGTCATCGCCATCCGCCTGCTGGGCGAGGCCGGCATAATGGTGGCCACCGCACTGCTCACCGTGGTGATCCTCATCTTCGCCGAAGTCACGCCCAAGACCCTGGCCGCCCTGCACCCGGAGCGCATCGCCTTTCCTGCCGCCTTCGTCTATCGGCCGCTGCTGCGCCTGCTCTATCCGCTGGTGTGGGTGATCAATCTCATCGCCAACAGCATGCTGCGGCTGATGCGGGTCTCCCCCGAACAGACCGGGGGGACGGCCCTGTCCAGCGAGGAACTGCGCACCGTGGTACTGGAAGCCGGCGCGATGATCCCCAAGCGCCACCAGAAGATGCTGCTCAACCTGCTGGACCTGGAGAAGATCACGGTGGAGGACATCATGGTCCCGCGCAACGAGATCGACGGCGTGGACCTGACCGAGAACCTCGAGGAGATCGAGGACTTTCTCTCCCATACCCAGTACACACGGCTGCCGGTCTACGAGGAATCCATCGATCACGTGGTGGGCATCCTGCACATGCGCAATGTCACCCCGCTGCTGCGCGCCGGTGAACTCAGCCACGAGAGCATCCGCCGCATCGCCCGCGATCCCTATTTCATTCCCGAAGGCACACCGCTGAACCGCCAGCTACTGAATTTCCAGCGCGAGGGGCGCCGCACCGGCCTGGTGGTGGACGAGTACGGCGACATCCTGGGCCTGGCCACGCTGGAGGACATCCTGGAGGAGATCGTCGGCGAGTTCACCACCGATCCCTATTCGCTGTACAAGGACATCACCCCGCAGGAGGACGGCAGCTTTCTGGTCGACGCCACCGCCGCGGTACGTGACCTGAACCGGGCACTCAAGATGGAACTACCCACCAGCGGGCCAAAGACGCTCAACGGCCTGATCCTGGAACACATGGAAGCCATCCCGGAGCCCGGCACCAGCCTGCTGCTGGCCGGCTATCCGGTGGAAATCGTCCAGACCCGGGACAATGCCGTAAAAACCGTGCGCATCGATCCCCGGCTGAGGAAGCAACCCGCCGCAGCCAGCTGACCGAGCCGGCCGGACCACCGGCCCCGCGCCGGCTCCCCCACCTACTAAATAATGGACCGGCGGCGCCGATACTCTGACAGACGGCATGGTACCGGCACCGCCGTTCTGGCAATCTCGGATCGAAACTGCCAGGAAAAGGCATGATTCCGGCAGGATTTTCTTACCCCTTCGGGGCACGGGACGACACATGGCGAAACTGACGCTGACATTCAGGGACAAGGTCCTGAGGATATTCCCTCTGCTGGGCGAGACCCTGTGCATCGGCCGTGACCCCCAGTGCCAGATCCACATCGACAGCCTGGCCGTGGAACCGCATCACGCCGATATCCGCATCGATGCCGAAGGGATCCATATCACACCCCGGCCCGAGGCCGGCGTGCAGATCAACGGCAAGGCCATCGAGGCGGCGCATACCCTGGCGGATGGCGACCGTATCCAGGTCGGCAAGCATCAACTCAGCTACAGCAGCGAGGGCGGCACGGAGCAGGCCAACGTCACCCCGATCACCCGTCACCGGGTCACCGGCTGGATGCAGATCATGAGCGGCAGTCACTTCGGCCGCACCATCCGTCTGGACCGTGCCCTCACCCGGGTCGGCAAGCGCGGCGAACATGTGGCCATGATCGCGCGCCGGGACAAGGGGTATTACCTCTCCCACCTGGAGGGCGAAACCACGCCGCGAGTCAATGGCGAGGACATCGGTGACGCGTCGCGTGAACTCCATGAGGGCGACCGGTTGCAGATCGGCCTGCTGGAGCTGCAATTCTTTCTCGACCAGCCACAGCAGGAGCCCGCACCGACGCCGGCGCCGGCTGCCACGGCCGAACCCGAGCAACAGCGACGCCGCTTCACCCGCATCCCCTTCGACGCCGAGGCCCGTCTGTCCGCCGGTGAGCGGCAGTGGGCGGTGGAACTGCTGGATCTCTCACTCAAGGGCGCGCTGATTGCCCGACCGCAGGACTGGAAAGGCGAGGCCGAAGGCCCGTTGCGACTGGAACTCCGACTGGGCGAGGATGCCCTCATTGTCATGGATGTCAGTATCGCCCATCAGGAAGCCGACCGGCTGGGACTGCGCTGCGAGGACATCGATCTGGACAGCATCACCCACCTGCGCCGGCTGGTGGAGCTGAACCTGGGCGATCCCGATCTGCTGGAGCGCGAACTGGCCAGTCTGGGCTAGGTTCCATTTGAAAACCCTCTACGCAGAGACGCGAAGGCGCAGGTGACGCAGAGAACAGCCTCAGAATGGAGTTTCGCTTACTTAAACCAAATAACGCTCGTCATTGCGAGGAACGAAGTGACGCGGCAATCTCCAGCCGGTTGAGTATGCGGTATGAGATTGCCACGCTACGCTCGCAATGACAGCTAAAGTGAGTGCCATTCGCCTTATTGGAAGGCACTATGTAACTCTGCGCCTCTGCGGTGAGATCTTCAGCAATCACATCTGATCGAACAGATCCGCCAGCCGCTTCAGCGGCACCGTCTCCAGCCCTTCGGTCTTCACCTGCTTGAGATTGGCCGCCGGCACCAGCGCCTTCCTGAAGCCGTGCTTGGCCGCCTCGCGCAGCCGTTCCATTCCGTTGGGCACGGGCCGGATCTCGCCTGCCAGACCCACCTCGCCGAACACGATCCAGTCGGCCGGCAGCGGCCGGTCGCGGAAACTCGACAGCGCGGCCACGATCACCGCCAGGTCGGCGGCCGTCTCGCTCACCCGCACCCCACCGACGACGTTCACGAACACGTCCTGGTCAGCCACGGCGATGCCGCCGTGGCGGTGCAGCACGGCCAGCAGCATGGACAACCGGTTCTGCTCCAGTCCCAGAGTGACCCGGCGCGGGTTGGACAGGTGGCTGTCTGCCACCAGTGCCTGCACTTCCACCAGCAGCGGCCGGGTACCCTCGCGGGTGACCATGACCACGCTGCCCGGCACCGGCTCGTCGTGGCGCGACAGAAAGATCGCGGACGGGTTGCTCACCGCCTTCAGCCCCTTGTCGGTCATGGCGAAGACGCCGATCTCGTTGACCGCGCCGAAGCGGTTCTTCATCGCCCGCACCACGCGGTAGCGCCCGCCGGCATCGCCCTCGAAATAGAGCACGGTGTCGACCATGTGCTCCAGCACCCGCGGGCCGGCCAGGGTCCCCTCCTTGGTCACATGCCCGACCAGGAACAGGGCGGTGCCGCTGGCCTTGGCGTAGCGCACCAGCTGGGCCGCGCTCTCGCGCACCTGGGCCACCGAGCCGGGCGCCGACTGCAGGGCAGCGGTATAGAGGGTCTGAATGGAGTCGATCACCAGCACCTGCGGCTGCTCGCGCCTGGCGATCTCGATGATGCGTTCCACCGCCGTCTCGGCCAGCAGCCGGGTATGTTCGCTGGCCAGCCCCAGGCGCCGGGCGCGCAGGGCGACCTGCTCGGGTGACTCCTCGCCGGTGACATACAGGGCGGGCATGCGTCCGCCCAGATCGGTCAGGGTCTGCAGCAGCAGGGTGGACTTGCCGATGCCGGGATCGCCACCCAGCAGCACCACCGAGCCGGCCACCAGACCGCCGCCCAGCACCCGGTCCAGCTCATCGCTGCCGGTGGCGGCGCGGCTGGCCGACTCGGGCTGGATATCGGCCAGGTCCCGCACCCGGGCCTCGCCGGCACCGGCATAGCCGGAAAAACGCGCCGCTGCCGGGGTGGCCGGCATGGCGACCACCTCCACCAGGGTGTTCCATTCGCCGCACTCGGCGCACTGACCCGCCCATTTGGGCGACTGGGCCCCGCAGGCGCTGCAGCTGTAGGCGGTCTTGCCTTTCGACACGGTGAATCCTCGTCCAGCCCGGGAAAAGACTGGGAGTCTACGGGCTGGTACGGGGATGGGGAAGGGGCGCGTTGCCGCTGCCCGTCCCGACCGGTGACAGGCGGCGGCAGTGGCGGGAATCAGGGATGGATCAGACCAGCGGCGCCAGGTCCATGCCCGCCAGTAACAGCACGGCAACCAGGACCACCAGGCCGACGATGTCCTCGAGCTGTGTGGGCTGTGTCTTCATGGCAGTCGCTCCAGGGTCGGGATACCGGAAACCGGAGCAACTTGCATGCCCATAGATAAAAATGATTTAAAACAAGTAATTGGGATTAACCCATCCGGCATGCTGTAAAATCGGGTGACGCGCCGTGCGGGAACGACACCGGCCTGTCCGGAGAAATCCCGCATCCGTTCAGGCGGGTGGGCTGCAGGCGCGAATGATTGGCATTTCGCAGAAGCTGTCAAAGCTGCCGACGTCTTTACAGTCAGCCGGGGCATCGGACCGTCCCCGTCTCAACAGGTCTGAAGAAGGAACAGCCCGTTGCTTGCCATCCTGCACAGCTCGTCACGCACCGCCGCCATCCTGGCCGGACTGTTGCTGGCCCTGATCGGGACCTGGGTGGAGACCACCGATCTGGGCCCGGTCAAGGTCCTGCGCGACCGGCTCGAATATCTGACTTATGACCTGCGGCTGAACCTGACCCTGCCGGAATCACCGCCGGCAAACGATTCTCTCCTGATCCTGGACATCGACGAACAGAGCCTGCAGCAGGAAGGCCGCTGGCCCTGGCCGCGCCGGCGCCTGGCGGAGCTGGTCGATACCCTGCGCGAAGCGGGCGCGGCCGTGGTCGCCTTCGACCTGGTCATGTCCGAGCCCGAACGCAGCCTGGCGGAAAACCTGCGCGCCCTGCTCGGGAAGCAACCCGAGAACCTGACCGACCCGCAATACGAACGACTGATGACACTGGCCCGGGCCGAGGACGGTGACCGTCAGCTGACCGGGGCACTGGCCGGCATGGATACCGTGCTGGGGTATGTCCTGCATACGGCCCGCTCGGGCAACAGTGGTGCCCTGCCCGCCCCGGCGCCGCTGGTCGGCGAGACCGGAAAGCTGTTCGCGGCTCCCGAACTCCCCACCCATACCGCCAACCTGCCTGTCCTGCAGCAGGCCGCCGGCAATGGCGGTTTTATTACTGTTATGCCGGACGCGGACGGCGTGATCCGGCGCGTGCCCCTGCTGGCGAAACACGACAACCAGCTGTATGCCTCGCTGGCCCTGGAAACCGCGCGGGTCTATCTGTTCGCCGACCGGATCGGACTGGCCACGGCCCGGGTCGGAACCGGCCGGGTGGTGGAGTACCTGTCTCTGTCGCGCAACCAGAGGATACGAACCGACGCCGGCGGCCAGGTGCTCGTACCCTACCGCGGCCCGGCGGGCAGCTTTGACTATCTTTCGGCGGCCCGCCTGCTCAACGGCGACTTCGATCCCGGCCGGATCGAGAACCGCATCGTCCTGGTCGGCGCCACCGCCCTGGCCCTGGCCGACGTCAAGCCCACGCCGGTACAGAACGTCTACCCCGGGGTGGAGATCCACGCCAGCATCCTCGCCGGGCTGCTGGAAGGCGACTTCCCCTACCAGCCGGACTGGGCCAGTGGTGCGAATGTGTTCATCATCATCGGTGTCGGTTCGCTGCTGGCGCTGCTGCTGCCCTTTCTCGGGCCGGTGTGGATCCTGCTCATCTCCGCCCTGGTCCTGTCCGGCTTCATTGCCGGCAACTTCTGGTTGTGGATCGAGCACCGGCTGGCGCTGGCCACCACCACCCCGACCCTTGCGATTGCGGCCATCATGCTGTTCAACCTGAGCTACGGTTTTTTCGGCGAGACCCGGCGGCGGCGGCAGCTCAAGGGCATGTTCGGCCAGTATGTGCCACCGCAGCTGGTCGAGGAGATGAGCCGCAATCCGGGGCAGTATCACGCCGAGGGCGAGAGCCGCGAGATGAGCGTGCTGTTCGCCGACATCCGCAACTTCACCAGTATCTCGGAAAGCCTGGGCGCGGGCGAACTCAAGGAGTTGCTGAACCGCTTCTTCACCCCGATGACGGAAACCATCTTCAACCACCGGGGCACCATCGACAAATATGTCGGCGACATGATCATGGCCTTCTGGGGCGCGCCGGTCAGCGATCCGCAACATGCCGGGCACGCCATCCAGGGGGCGCTGGAGATGCTGGCGGCCGCCGACCGGCTGCGGGAGCAGTTCCTGGCCGAGGGACTGCCGGAAATCAACATCGGCATCGGTATCAACAGCGGTGTGATGAACGTGGGCGACATGGGCTCCGAGTACCGCCGTGCCTACACGGTGCTGGGAGATGCGGTGAATCTCGCCTCACGGCTGGAGGGCGTGACCAAGTATTACGGTGTGCGCCTGGTGGTGGGCGAACGCACCCGCGAACTGGCGCCGGGCTTTGTCTATCGCACCCTGGACCGGGTGCGGGTCAAGGGCAAGCAACAGGGAGTCACCGTATATGAGCCGCTGTGTCCGCAGACCGGGCAGACACCTGCGATGAATGCCTGGCTGCAGCGCCATGATGCCGCGCTGACGGCCTTCTGGAACCAGGACTGGGACGCGGCCGGACACGGTTTCCACGAACTGGCCGCCGAACGTCCCGGCGACAGGCTCTACACCCTCTACCTGGAACGCATTGAGCAACTGCGCCGGCGCCAGCTGCCGCCGGACTGGGACGGGGTGTTCGAGCGGCGGGAGAAATGACCCGCGCTCACTCCACCAGGAGAATGCCCTCAGCATGGATACCAGGGTCGCCCTCGGCCTCGAACAGGAAGCCGCCCCCCAGCACCTCGCCGTTGTTGCCGGTGAAGCCCGTCGCGATATCACCGATCACGCCATGAGTTGAAGGGCTGACATACACACTGCTTGTCTGCTCCACCGTCAGGTCCGCAATCGAGCCTCTGAGCTGGCCGCTGAGGTCGATCTGCCAGAACTCGGAGCCATTGCCGATCTGCAGACTGCCATTGGTCAGGGCGCCGGTGTCGAAGTTCACATCGAGTGTAAAGGTCACATCAGCGGCAGTGATCTGTCCACCGCTGCCGCCGCCCTGCACGGCGATGAGATTGTTGTAGGTGACAATGCCGGTACGCGCATCGAGCACACCCGGATCGGTCGGCAGCAGGGTGGCCCAGAAGAAGGGGCGGTTGCTGGTACGGGTCACACTGGGATCGGTGGCATCGGTCTGGATGATCACCGGGTCGGGATTGCCGTTCCACACGCCCCAGTACACGGTGTGATTGCTGTCGACGGTGTGACTGCCGAGCGCGTCCAGTGTCGCGCTGCCCTGTCGGAACACTTCCAGGATGGGCGCATCGGCATACTCGGAGTCAAACGGCGCATAGCCGTTGTCGGTGATCACCGGAGAACCGGCGGGATCCACGATTGCCCGCCCGCCGCGGATGCCCTGTTGAGCCGTATTCGCCTCCAGGATGATGCCGAGATGATTGCCGTTGATCAGCTTGTCCCATTCCGCATCCGATAACCGGGCGTCCTGACTGGTGATATCGCTGACGGAATCCACCGGCTGGCTGACGGTGAAGGTGGCATCCAGAGTGGTGTCGGTGGTGCTGGTCAGGCGGGTGTCCGTGGCGGTCGTGTCCAGACTGTCACCGGTAGCGGTATCCAGGCTGACACCATCATCCGGCGACTCCGACATGCTGGTCTCCCGCGTGTCATCGTCCTGCGAGGAGGTCTGCGTGTCCAAGGTCGTGGTGGTGCCATCACCTGCGTCGGTTTCGGCGTCGGTCTCCGCAGTGGCAGCGGTTGACTCCGCGTCACCAT
This sequence comes from Thiohalobacter thiocyanaticus, assembly GCF_003932505.1. Lineage (GTDB taxonomy): Bacteria > Pseudomonadota > Gammaproteobacteria > Thiohalobacterales > Thiohalobacteraceae > Thiohalobacter > Thiohalobacter thiocyanaticus. The sequence continues at coordinate 2,660,473 of NZ_QZMU01000001.1, read as the reverse complement.
CTTCCTCGCCCGACGTCGTGGTCTCGTTACCGCCTGCCTCAGCCTCCGTCGCCCCATCGCTTTCGGATTGACCCTCTTCCTGCTGCTGCTCGCTCACTTCTTCGGCATCTGCAGGCGCCTGCGGCGGCGTGTCCAGGCCCGGCGGTGGCTGCAACCGACCCCGTGGCGGCTGATTCCGACCGGTGACGGTGGCAAAGCTATAATTGGCATTCTGCCCCAGATCCATTTCGCCGCCTTCATTGCGGACCCGGATGCCGCCCTGCCACACGCCGACGGCCAGTCCGTCTCCCAGGACCACTTCATAGTGGGTGCCGCGCACGCCGATGGTCGCCACCGGCGTATCGACCCGGTAGCTGTCCGGGTCCTGCTTGCCGACCGCGCCGGTGATGGTGCGGAAGCCGCCCTTGATCAGGGTGGAAATACTCTCGTCGCCCTCACCCCCATCGGACTCGTAGCGGTAGCGGTCAACCCGGAATTCGGTGTCCGGCCTGAGTGCGACCAGGGCACCGTCACTGAAGCGCAACTGGGCCGTGGCATCGGTACCGGTAACCAGGGTCTCGCCGGCATAGAAGGGCGAGCGCCGCCGCAGCGCACGCGGCTCGCCCGCGGCTGAGATGGCCTGCACCTCGCCCCGGGCGATGATCACATGGCCGGCCGGCGCCGGGGCGGCCTGCACTGCCGCCAATCCACACAGCAGGCACAGACCGAGCAGCAGCCCCGGAAGCGTAAAAGATGAACGCGCGATCGCTTGCATGTCACACCTCGATCATTCGAATCGCCAGGTCACGCCCGCAAAGGCCTGCTTGCGGGTGTACTGGTACAGGGAGATATTGGAATCGTTGCGGGTATAGGCCAGCTCCACCCGCCACAGCCAGGCATCGGCGGGCGTCCAGGCCCAGCCGAGGCGGGCCTCGGCGAAATCGTCCCTGCGGGTGCGGGCGAAGACCGGGTCCGTGGCAGCATGCTCGCTCCACTGCGCCGCCAGCGAGAAATAGGGGGTGTGGTGCGGAGCAAGCCTCCACTGACTGCCGAGACGCAGCCCGAGGTACTGCTTGCCGTTGTGCTCACCGATGGAATCCCGGGTGTCCTCGTCGCCGAAATAGGCGCTGGTCGAAACCTGCACATCCGGCTGATGAAAACGGTGGGTCCAGCCGGCACCGCCCAGTGCCAGCCTGGCGTTGCGCGCTGCATTGTCGGGATAGCGCAGACTGCCGTACTGGCCGAACAGCTGCAGCTGGTCGTTCCGGTCCAGGTCCCGGCTCCAGTCGAAACCCACACTGCCCAGCCGCCGGTATTTGCTGTTGTCCAGGTACAGGAACTGGTAATTGAGCGGCAGACGCAGCCTCCCCCCGGCAAAAGCGACCATGGGACCGGCACTGAGCGTGACCGAGCGCAGGTCATAGGCCTGGGTCTCGAGGTTTTCGCGATCCTTGTAGGTCAGTTCGGCGAACAGGGCATGACGACGGGTGAAGGGATGAAGCACGGACAGGCCGGCGTTCTTCTCCACGAATTCGTCGCTGCGATCCAGGCTGGCGCCGTTCAGGGTGAAGGTCCCGAGCGCCGGAATCTCCAAGGTGTCGTCCGAGGTGGCGCTGTTGACATTGCTGTCGGCGCCGGCGCGCAGTTCCAGGTAGCCGGTGATCCGGGTCGACAGGCTCCCCTCCCGGCGTTCGATGGCGTCGAGGAAGGTCCGGACGTTCTCGCGCACCCGCTGCGGCGGATCGATGGCCAGCACACGTTCGAATTCGGTCCTTGCCACGGTGAAATTGCCGGCCAGATAGTGGGCCCGGGCCAGCTCCACCCGCGCCCGGTGATTGCGCGGTTCCAGCGCCACCACCCGTTCGAAGGCGAACACGGCATGCTCGGGATGACCGGAGCGGACGGCCGCCAGGCCGTAGAGCATATCGAATTCCGGCTCACCGGCCCGTGCAGGCGCCAGTGCGCGGGCCTGCTCCCAGGCGCCCTCGGCATCGCCGTTGCGCAGCAGGCCGGCGATCCCATCCGGTTCCGCCGCTCCGACCGGCAGGCAGAGCAGCAGCAGAGAGTTCACAAACAGACGCAGGCCGCGACAGCGGCGGGATGGTCTTTCCAAGGTACGACTCCGGCTGATTCAGTGATAACGCCACGTCACGGATTTGACGTTTCGGCATCTGCAGAAGGGGGAAATGCAAGGGTTGTGCCTGATGGAGGTGCTGAGGCAGAGATCTGGACGGAGGATTTTTCCGGCCCTGGTACCTGGAACCTAGCCCCTGCTTTCGTATAGCAGCGGCACCCGGGCGGTCACGGCGCAGACCAGTTCGTAGGGAATGGTCCCGGCCTGGCGGGCAATGCGCTCGACCGGCAGCCCCTCGCCCCACAGGGTCACCCGGCTGCCGACCCGGGCCTCGGGCAGGCCGCGCAGGTCGAGGATGAGCATGTCCATGGAGACGCGCCCGATGAGCTGCGCGGGCCGGCCGTCGACCAGTACCGGGGTACCGGCGGGCGCGTGCCGCGGGTAGCCGTCACCGTAGCCGATGGCGGCCACGCCAATCGGCATGGACTCCGGACAGACCCAGACCCCGCCATAGCCGACGGCATCGCCGGCCGCGCAGTCCCGGATGGCGATGAGCTCTGTTTCCAGGGTCATGGCCGGGGTCAGTCCGTGGTCCGCCGCGAGACTGTCGACGAAGGGCGAGATGCCGTAGAGCATCAACCCGGGCCGGACCCAGTCGGCGTGGGCCTCCGGCCAGCCCAGCAGGGCCGCCGAATTGGCCAGGCTGTGCTCGCCAACCGCTCCCGGGCCGAGCGCGGCGAAGGCGTCGAGCTGGCGTTGCGTGGCGGGATCAGTGCGGTCGTCGGCACAGGCGAAGTGGGTCATCAGCCCGGCCAGTTCGACGCCGGTGATGGATTGCAGCCGCGCCTGCACAGCAGCCAGCTCGGCCGGCGCGAAGCCAAGCCGATGCATGCCGGTATCCAGCTTGATCCAGACCCGCACCGGGCCGGCCAATGCGGCCGTGGCCAGGGCTTCGACCTGGTGTGTGGCATGCACCACCAGATTCAGACCGTGCCGGATGACCTCATCCAGTTCAGCGGCATGAAAGAACCCCTCTAACAGGACAATGGGCTTCTGAATACCGGCCTGACGCAGGAGCAGCGCCTCCTCCACCCCGGCCACACCGAAGGCGTCGGCGGCCTCCAGTGCGCGGGCCACCGGCACCAGGCCGTGGCCATAGGCATTAGCCTTGACCACGGCCAGGATGCGGCTGTGCGGGGCGGTGCGGCGGGCGAGCTGGAGATTGGACCGCAGCGCGTCGACATCGACGCGGGCGCGGACGGGACGGGTCATGCAAAATCCCCGGCGCCGTAATCGTCCATGGTGAAGTTCTCGAAGCGGGTGTACTGGCCGAGGAAGGTCAGACGGCGGGTGCCGATGGGACCGTTACGCTGCTTGCCGACGATGATCTCGGCGGTGCCCTTGTCCGGACTGTCCTCGTTGTAGACCTCGTCGCGGTAGATGAACACGATCATGTCCGCGTCCTGCTCGATGGCGCCGGACTCGCGCAGGTCCGACATCACCGGGCGCTTGTTGGGGCGCTGCTCCAGACTGCGGTTGAGCTGCGACAGGGTCACCACGGGCACGTGCAGCTCCTTGGCCAGGGCCTTGAGCGAGCGCGAGATCTCGGAGATCTCGCTGGCCCGGTTGTCGGACCGGCTGGAGGACTGCATCAGCTGCAGGTAGTCGATCACGATCAGGCCCAGGTCGTGTTCACGCTTCAGCCGCCGGGCCCGGGCCCGCAGGTCGTTGGGGCTGAGCGCCGGGGTGTCGTCGATGAACAGGGGTGCATCGGCCAGGATGCTCACCGCGGAGGTCAACCGCGGCCAGTCCTCGTCCTCGAGCTTGCCGGTGCGTACCTTGTGCTGGTCGATGCGCCCCAGCGAGGACATCATGCGCATGGCCAGCTGCTCGCCCGGCATCTCCATACTGAACACGGCCACCGGCGTCTTGTTCTTGATGGCGGCGTGCTCGACGATGTTCATGGCGAAGGTGGTCTTGCCCATGGAGGGGCGGCCGGCGACGATGATCAGGTCCGAGGGCTGCAGCCCGGCGGTCATCTCGTCGAAGTCATTGAAGCCGGTCGGCACGCCGGTGATGGGATTGTCGAGCTGGAACAGATAGTCGATGCGGTCGACCGTCTTGGTGAGCAGATCCTTGATGGCGGTGAAGCCGCTGCGGCCGCGCTTGCCCTGCTCGGCGATGGTGAACACCTTCTGCTCGGCGTGATCGAGCAGTTCCTGGGCATTGCGCCCTTCCGGGAAGTAGGCGCTGTTGGCCACATCGGTGCCGACCTGCACCAGCTGGCGCAGTATGGAGTGCTCGCGCACGATGTCGGCATAGGCGGTGATATTGGCCGCGTTCGGGGTATTGCGGGCCAGCTCCCCCAGATAGCCCATGCCGCCGGCATCGTCGAGCTGGCTGGCGTTCTCCAGCCACTGGCCGAGCGTGACCACATCCAGCGGCTTGCTGTGCTCGGCCAGGCCGGTGATGGCGCGGAAGATCAGGCGGTGATCACGGCGGTAGAAATCATCCTCGGAGACCCGGTCAACGACCCGGTCCCAGGCCTCGTTGTCGAGCATCAGGCCACCGAGGACCGACTGCTCGGCGGGGATGGAATGCGGCGGAACCTTCAGCGCCTCGGTCTCAGGGGACAGGGCGGTATCGGCCGTGGAAAGGGTATCGGGCATGAGTGTGATTATATCCTGCGGCAGCGTGTCCGGGACTGCCTGCCAGCATACAAAGCCCCCCGGCCACGGACAAGCCGCCGCGGCCGGGGGTTGGCATGAAGTGCAACAGCCCTGATGGATATCAGGGGGTTGGCCTTACTCGGCGACGATCACCAGCTTGATGGTGGCTTCCACGTCGGCATGCAGGCGCAGCTGAACCTCGTACTCGCCGAGCTGGCGGAAGGCCCCCTCGGGCAGCAGCACTTCCTGGCGCTCGATCTCGTGACCGGCCGCGTTCAGGCCCTCGGCGATATCGGCGGTGCCGACCGAGCCGAACATCTTGCCTTCATCACCGGCCTTGGCGGTCAGGGTCAGCTCGAAGCCTTCCAGCTTCCCGGCCCGGGTCTGGGCCGCGGCCAGTGCCTCGGCGGCCTGGCGTTCCAGCTCGGCCCGACGCTGCTCGAACTTCTCGATGTTCTCCGGGGTGGCCGGAGTGGCCTTGCCCTGCGGGATCAGGTAATTGCGGCCATAGCCGGGCTTGACCCGGACCTGGTCGCCCAGGGCGCCCAGATTGGCCACCTTTTCCAGAAGAATCACTTCCATGACACGCACCTCACACTCTAATCATTGCCGCCGCCCTCATGCCGGGGGCGTGGCGACGCGTTGACGAAAATCGAGCCAGTTGTCCGCCAGTCCGGTCAGCGCCAGGACCAGGCCACTGTAGGGCTGGACGAACACCAGCAGCACATACATGGCGATCAGCCAGCCGCGGGCCTTGCCCAGACGGTTGACGATGCCGTGGGCCACGGCGATGCCCTGCAACAGGCAGCCCGCGGCCAGTATCCAGACCAGCTGACCGGCCAGTTCGCCCAGTACGCCCTCGGTGGCGGCGGCGATCAGTACCATGGCCACGGTCAGCAGAGCGGTCGAGTTTCCCAGCCGGAGCTCCCGGAACTCCTTGCCGAAGCCGCCGGGATTGTACAGCTGCGACTGCCAGGCCCGGGCCAGCACGAGGCTGAGGGTGACGCCGATGCTCAGCGCGGTGGCGATCAACGCCGGCATCCAGCCCGCGATCCGGCCCAGCATGGCCTCCAGATCCTGGCCGCCGGAAGCCTGCATCCGCTCCACGACCGGCCGCAGCTGCGCCTCCCACCACTGCCCGGGATCGCCCAGCAGCAGGTACTGCAGCAGCACGAGGGCGGCACCCAGGCCCAGGATCGCCTGGACCGCGCGCCGCCAGGACACCGTCAGCCGCAGCACCATGGCCACCAGCCACAGCGGCAGCCACTGGATCAGTCCGGTCAGGGCCAGCACTGCCGGGGCATCGTTCAGCGTCAGACCCAGCAGGCTCATGCCGGCCAGCCCGCCGGCCAGCACGATACCACCCTCCCCCGCTCCGCGACGCAGGGTCACCAGACCCAGCGCCCCGCCGCCCACATAGGCCAGCGGCGAGGTCAGCGGCGGCAGCAGCAGGGCGGCAAACGAACTCGCCACCAGCACCGCGATCGCGGCCAGGCGGCCGCGCATGACATAGTTGGCCAGTGCCAGCATTCAATCCACCGGCGCTGCGGTCCGACCGGGCGGCCGACGCCGTGCAGGACTCAGTGCGAGTCGCTGTAGGGCAACAGGGCCAGGTAGCGCGCGCGCTTGATGGCGGTGGCCAGCTGACGCTGATACCGGGCACTGGTGCCCGTGATCCGGCTGGGAACGATCTTGCCGGTCTCAGTGATGTAGTTCTTCAGCGTGCCGAGATCCTTGTAGTCGATCTCCTTCACGCCCTCGGCCGTGAACCGGCAGAATTTCCTGCGACGAAAAAAACGTGCCATTGATGTCTTCCTCTTCAGTCTCCGGACCCTTCCAGGCCCGTATATTCGATATGTTCCGCATGTATGACCAGGCGCTGGTCACCGCTGCGCGAATCGGCGCGGCTGAGAAAGCCGCTGACCCGTACTCCGTCATCCCGTTCCAGACGACCGGCCTGTTCGGCCAGTCCGGTGCCGGCGGCAATCACGGCGATCCGGAGCCGGCTCTGCCGGCGCATGCCGGCCTGGGTCTGTTCCGAGTAGTGGTCGAGCACGAAACGCGCGATGGGGATACCGGCAGGCGACTGGCGCAGCTGCGCGGCACGGCTGACCCGGCCCTCGATCAGTACCTGATTGCGGGCCATGCGCGTGTTCCCGCGCCCGCCCGATCAGGCCGCGTCTTCGCTGCCCTGCTGCTCCGAGGAGCCGCCGCTTTTGGCCTCGCCCTCGTCGCTGTCCTTGTCATCCTTGCGCGCCAGCGGCGAGGCCTCGGTCACGGCCTCATCCCTGGCGATCACCAGACTGCGCAACACGGCGTCGTTGAAGCGGAAGGCGCTGTTGAGTTCGTCCAGCACGTCCTGGCCGCACTCGATGTTCATGAGCACGTAGTGGGCCTTGTGGAGCTTCTGGATGGGATAGGCCAGCTGCCGGCGGCCCCAGTCCTCGAGCCGATGGATACTGCCGCCGCCGTTCTCGATCGTGGCGCGGTAGCGCTCGACCATGGCATTGACCTGCTCGCTCTGGTCCGGATGGACCAGAAACACGATTTCATAATGTCGCATTGTATACCCCTTGCGGATTGAGCAGCCGCCCGGACCATCCGGTGCGGCAAGGGAGTTCCGGGCCGTCACAGCGGTCCGAAAGGCGATGCATTCTACGCGCAGGCGCCCGTCTGATCAATCCTTCAGGGCCTGTTAACACTCATCCAATCGCCTCTGTTGTGCCTGAAAAAAGTGCCAATCGAGGCGCGAGGAGCGCAGTTTGGTGATTCCAAATAAGCGACGAGCAACGATGAGTGGCGCTTTTTCAGGCGCAACCCGCTGGGCTGGGGCTGATTTTCCGCCCAGCTACGTTATCATTCGCTCATGTAGAATGACTACACCTCGCTCATTCTGCCTTGCTGGACGGAAAATCAGCCCCAGCAGAGGCGATTGGATGAGTGTTAACAGGCCCTTGTGGCCAGCCGCTGCCGCCGGGTCTCGAACAGCACCACCCCGGTGGCCACCGAGACATTCAGGCTCTCGACCGTCCCCCCCATCGGGATCCGCACCAGCACGTCACAGTGCTCCCGGGTCAGACGCCGCAGCCCCTTGCCCTCGGCGCCCAGCACCCAGGCGATGCGGCCCTCAAGCCTCTGTTCGTACAGGCTCTGTTCCGCCTCTCCCGCGGCGCCGTAAAGCCAGAAACCGGCTGCCTTGAGCCGCTTCAGCACACGGGCCAGGTTGGTCACGGCGAATACCGGCAGCGCCTCCGCCGCCCCCGAGGCCACCTTGCGCGCCACCGGGGTCAGACCGGCGGACTTGTCCCGGGGCAGGATCACGGCATCGGCGCCGGCGGCATCCGCGCTGCGCAGGCAGGCCCCGAGGTTGTGCGGGTCCTGCACCCCGTCCAGCACCAGCAGCAGGGCCTGCGGTCCCAGGCCTTCGGTCAGATCCTGCAGTCCGGCCTCGTCGCCCGGCGGGAGCGGCAGCACCTCGGCCACCACACCCTGGTGGCGCGACTCCGGGACGAGCCGGTCCAGGGTCGCGCGCGGCACCCGCTGCGGCTTGACCCCGGCCTGTTCGGCACCGGCCGCCAGGGCCTGCAGACGGGCGTCCTCGCGCCCCTCCTGCAGCCACAGCTGGCGCACCCGCTCAGGCGAGCGTGTCAGCCAGGACTCGACGGCGTGGATGCCGTGGATGTGTTCGGATTTGGCCATGAGATGTTAGTGAAGAGTGAAGAGTGAAGAGTGAAGAGTGAGGAGTGAGGAGTGAGGAGTGACAACAGCGTAGGCCGGAATAAGGGCCGCCAGGCCCATTTCCGGCAGCGACCAGGTGTGCCGGGAACGCTGCGCTTATCCCGGCCTACTCGCTGATCATATCTTCCCTATTCTACCGCCATTCCCGAACATCCTCCGTCATCCCGGCGCAGGCCGGGATCCAGTGACCGCAGCGGGTTATGGATCCCCGCCTGCGCGGGGATGACGCACAGGAGAAGGAAGTCTTCCTCACCCTCACTCCTCGCTCCTGATTCCTTACTGCCAGCTGGACGGTCCGGCCGGGGCCTCGTAGGCCTCCTGTTCCCGGCCCTCGACGATCGGCTTGACGTAGAGCTCGACCCGGCGATTGAGCTGACGTCCGGCGGCGGTATCGTTGGTGGCGCGCGGCTCACGCTCGCCGCGGCCCTCGGCGCGCAGGCGTTCACGCAAGACACCGCGGGAGGCGAAATATTCGGTCACGCTGCGGGCACGGCGCTCGGACAGACGCTGGTTGTATTCCTCGGCGCCGACGCTGTCGGTGTGGCCGACCACGTGCACCACGGTGCGCTCGTAGCGCTGCAGGATATCGGCAACCTTATCCAGGGTGGGCCGGAAACTGGGCTTGAGCTCGGCGCTGTCGAAGTCGAAGGAGACCTCGCTGGCGATGTCGATCTTGAGGCTTTCGTCCTCCATGCGCTGGATTTCGATCTCGTGCTGGCGCTGCTCCTCGGCCAGGGCGCTCTCGAATTCCTGCTGCTGCTTGTCCATGTAGTTGCCGACCACGCCGCCGGCGACCGCGCCGGCCACACCGCCGATGACTGCGCCCTTTTCATCATTGATCTGATGCCCGAGAACGGCGCCGGCAATGGCACCGATGGCCGCACCGGTCTTGGCTCTGCGGTTGGGATCATCCGCAGCACAGCCCGCCAGGGCGATGGCCACGGCCAGGGGAAGCACTTTCTGCATCATGATGTCGACCTCTTCTTGTTGCGTTGCGAGGCGTGGCCGCTGCCGCGGCCACCGCGTTTCCTGCCGCCCCGGCGGCGTTTGCGTTTCTTCTCCTCGGCAGCCGGGGCACTGCTGTTTTCGGCCGGCGTGTCGGCATGGGCCTCGGCCAGTTCGAAGTCTATCTTACGCTCGTCAAGATCCACCCGCACCACCTTGACCCGGATGGCATCCCCGAGGCGGTAGATCTTGTGTGTGCGCTCGCCGATCAGGCGATGGCCGTGGGCCTCGAAATGATAGTAGTCGTTTTTCAGGGCGGTGATGTGCACCAGGCCTTCGACGAAGATATCGCGCAGCTCCACGAAAATCCCGAACGAGGTCACACTGCTTATGATGCCGTCGTAGACCTCGCCCACCTTGTCCATCATGTACTCGCACTTGAGCCAGTCCTCGGCGTCGCGGGTAGCCTCGTCGGCGCGCCGTTCGGTCATCGAGCACTGCTCGCCGAGCTTCTGCATGTCGGCGTGCGAATAAGCGAAGGCCTGGGCCTTCTTGCGCTTGCTGTTGCGCAGCACATGACGGATGGCTCGGTGCACCAGCAGATCGGGGTAACGCCGGATCGGCGAGGTGAAGTGCGCGTATTGATCCAGCGCCAGACCGAAGTGGCCGGCATTGTCGGGGGTATAGACCGCCTGCGACATGGAACGCAGCAGCACCGTCTGGATCAGGTGCGCATCCGGCCGGTCCTGGATGCTTTCCAGCAGTCGGGCATAGTCCTTGGCCTGCGGCTTGTCGCCGCCCTTGAGTTTCAGCCCGAGTTCGCCCAGGAAGGTGTGCAGGTCCTCGATCTTTTCACTCTTGGGGCCATCGTGTACCCGGTACAGGGCGGGCATTTTGTGACGCGACAGGAACCGGGCGGCGGCCACGTTGGCCGAGATCATGCACTCCTCGATCAGCTTGTGGGCGTCGTTACGCTCCACCGGTATGATGCGGTCGATCTTGCGCTCGGCCCCGAACACGATTCGGGTCTCGGTGGTGTCGAAGTCGATGGCGCCGCGCTTGAGCCTGGCCTTGCGCAGCACATGATAAAGCCGGTGCAGTTCCTCCACGTGCGGAACCACATGCTCGTAACGCTTGCGCGTGGACTGGTCGCGCTCGAGCAGCATGGCGGCGACCTCGTCATAGGTCAGGCGGGCATGCGAGCGCATCAGCCCCTCGAAGAAACGCGAACGCAGGATCTTGCCTTCCTGGTTGATGTACATGTCGGCGACCATGCACAGACGGTCCACGCCGGGATTGATCGAACACAGGCCGTTGGACAGCACCTCGGGCAGCATCGGTATGACGCGTTCGGGAAAATACACCGAGTTGCCGCGGTTGATGGCCTCCTGGTCCAGCGCCGTACCCGGCTGCACATAATGGGCGACATCGGCGATGGCCACCAGCAGCCGCCAGCCCTTGGGCTTGGGCTCGCAGTAGACGGCATCGTCGAAATCACGCGAGTCGGCACCGTCGATGGTCACCAGTGGCAGCTCGCGCAGGTCCTCGCGGCCGCGTTTGGCCGCCGGTGTGACCTTCTCGCCGAGGCCGGAGATCTCCTCGTCCACCACCTCGGGCCATTCGCAGGGCAGCTCGTAGCTGCGCGCCGAGACATCGATCTCCATGCCCGGCGCCATATGATCGCCCAGCACCTCGACCACACGGCCGATCGGGGGATTGCGCAGGGTGGGCTGTTCCAGGATATCGGCGACGACGATCTGGCCCGGCTGCGCCTCACCGACCTCTTCACCGGGAATGACCAGATTGTGGACGATGCGCTTGTTGTCCGGGACCACGAAGGTGGCACCGGCTTCGCGGAAGAAACGCCCCACCACCCGGTGGGTGTTGCGTTCCAGCACCTCCACCACCGCGCCCTCGCGCCGACCGCGGCGATCCTCACCGACCACGCGGGCCACCAGCCGGTCGCCGTGAAAGACCCGGCGCATCTCGCGCGCCGAGAGAAACAGGTCATTGCCGCCCTCGTCGGGGATCAGGAAACCGAAACCATCGGGATGGGCCGTGACCCGCCCGCGCACCAGGTCCTGCTTGCCGACCGGGACATAGCCGCCGCGGCGGTTGCGCAGCAGCGAGCCGTCGCGCTCCATCGCCTTGAGCCGGCGCCGGACGGCCTCGCGATCATCCTCCTCCTGCATGTCGAGCTTGTCGGCCAGTTCCTGCCAGGTGGTCGGCACGCCCAGATCCTTGATGCATTGCAGCAGGAATTCACGGCTGGGAACGGGGTGACCGTACTTGGCCTTTTCGCGGGCGTAATGCGGGTCCTGACGCCGCCAGTCGATCTTGCCGGCGGTCTTTTTTCTGCGTTTCTGAGTCATATATCCTCGTGTGTCGAAGTCCGTCGAGGCGCATTGACAAGGCTGCGCCCGGCGGGTAAAGTGCGCGGCTTCTGAGCGGGCTCGCCCGCTTGGCCGAGGTGGCGGAATTGGTAGACGCGCTAGCTTCAGGTGCTAGTGGGGGTAACCCCGTGGAGGTTCAAGTCCTCTCCTCGGCACCAAATCATCGCACCATAGCAGACGGCTGTGGTAAGCACAACTAGTTGTTCCAAAAGTGTTTTTTAACGGGGCGGACGCGCAAGCGATCCGCCCCGTTGTCGTTTCACTCACCGCCGAACGCGGCCGCCTCCAGCTCCAGGAAGATGCGATAGGCATTGCCCCGGTTACTGGCATCGAAGGCCGGCAGGTGTTCGTAGTCTGACCAGTCGGTCTGGGCATAGGCCTCGTCGAAGGTCATGAAGTCAGCCACCGCCTTGCGCATCGCCTCGCGCACATAGCGGATGTAGTCGCGGGTAGCACGTACCGCCTGTTCGGGATTGGAGGAGGCATCACCGTGACCGGGAATGATGAAGCGCGGCGCCGGCTCCAGTGAGGTGAGATAGTCCAGTCCCTCCAGCCAGCGGGCACTATCGGTCTGGGGACTGTCCAGGAACGGCACCCGGCCCTGGTAGATGACATCGCCACTGAACAGCACCCCGTGATCCTCGACCAGCATGATGCTGTCACCCGGCGCGTGGCTCGGGCCCAGGTGCCGGACCAGGAAGTCCACGCCGCCGACCTCGAAGCGCAGTTCCTTTTCGAAGGTATGGTCGGGCGCGACGATATGGGTGCGCTCGTCCACCCAGGGGAACAGGGCCTCGCGGCGCTGCGCCAGCCGCCGTTCGGCATCCTCGCCCTGGCTGGCGCTGGAACCACCGACATAGCCCAGGGCCAGTTGCTGCGCCCACACCGGCGGATCACCGGCATGCTCCTCGAAGGCCTGCAGGCCGTAGATATGGTCGGCATGGTAGTGACTGACGATGATGCGTTCGATCGGCTGATCGGTGACTTCGCGAATGCGCTGCAGCATGCGGTAGCCCAACGCCGGGGTGCCGAGGGCGTCGAAGACAACCACGCCGGCATCGGTGACCACGAAACCGGCATTGGAGGTATGTCCCTCGTTCTCCGCGCCCGGCACCCCCGACAATCCGATCAGGTAATAGACCGGCGCCCCGGGCACCTGATGCAGTTCCATGGGCAGGCTGACCTCGCCGTAGGGCGTAGCCACCGGCTCGGCGGCTGTCGGCAGGGCGACCTGGGTCAGGCACAGCCCCAGCAGCAGGGTACGCAGCAGGCGGATCATGATCTGTCTCTCTCCTTCAGGCCATCCCCGTGACAGCAAGTATAGTCGGATGCCTGCGCTTCATACATCGTAGGGATGGCGCAGGATGACATTCTGGTTACGCTCCGGCCCGGTGGAGACGATGTCCACCGGCACTTCCACCACTTCCTCGATGCGCTTGATATAGGCGCGGGCGGCGGCCGGCAGCTTATCGAAGTCACGTACGCCGACGGTGGAGTCCTTCCAGCCGGGCATGTCCTCGTAGATGGGCTCGCAGCGGGCGTAGGCCTCGGCGCCGACCGGCGGGGTCAGGCGCTCGACGCCGTCATAGCGGTAACCGACGCAGATGCGCAGCAGATCCAGCCCGTCCAGCACGTCCAGCTTGGTCAGGCACAGGCCGCTGACGCTGTTGATCTGGATGGCGCGGCGCAGGGCCACGGCGTCGAACCAGCCGCAGCGGCGCGGCCGGCCGGTGGTGGAACCGAACTCGTGGCCCTGGCGGGCCATGTGGGCGCCGGTCTCGTCCATCAGTTCGACGCCGTCGTAGAGTTCGGTCGGGAAGGGACCGGCACCGACGCGGGTGGTGTAGGCCTTGGTGATGCCCAGCACATAGTCGATATTGCGCGGCCCTACCCCGCTGCCGGTGCAGGCGCCGCCGGCAGTGGTGTTGCTCGAGGTCACGTAGGGATAGGTGCCGTGATCGATGTCGAGCAACGCGCCCTGGGCACCCTCGAACATGATGTTGCCGCCGTCGCGGCGCACCTGATCCAGGATCTCGGGCACGTCGCCGAGCATGGGCCTGAGCAACTCGGCCATCTCCAGGGTGTGGTCCAGCACCTGCTGGAAATCCACCGGCTCGACCTTGAAGTAGTGCTGCAGGGCGAAGTTGTGATAATCCATCACCTCGCCCAGGCGCGCGGCCAGGTGCTCGCGGGAGAAGATTTCGCCGAGCTTCAGGCCGCGGCGGGAGATCTTGTCCTCGTAGGCGGGGCCGATGCCGCGCCCGGTGGTGCCGATGGCCTTCTTGCCGCGCGCCAGTTCGCGGGCGCGATCCAGCGCGATGTGATAGGGCAGGATCAGGGTGCAGGCCTCGCTGATGCGCAGCCGCTCCCGGGCCGGCACGCCGCGCGCCTCCAGCATGTCGAGCTCCTCCTTCAGGGCATCGGGGGAGAGCACCACGCCGTTGCCGATCAGGCACTGGACCTTCTCGCGCAGGATCCCCGAGGGGATCAGGTGCAGCACCGTCTTCTCATCATTGATGACCAGCGTATGGCCGGCGTTGTGCCCGCCCTGAAAGCGCACCACGGCGGCGGCCCGGTCGGTGAGCAGATCCACGATCTTGCCCTTGCCCTCGTCTCCCCACTGGGTACCTATAACAACGACGTTCTTGCCCATTTTGCTTCTCTCTGCCCTGAACGGTACTTAACTTTGACCGCGTCATCCCCGCGAAGGCGGGGATCCAGCGTGCGCCTGCTCTGCCGGGCACTGGATTCCCGCCTTCGCGGGAATGACGGTAAGAAAATAACCAGCGTTTCCTATAATTCCCGGACTTCCCAGACACTGTCGCGCAGTTCCAGCCGCCGGTCGCAGCCCAGGGACTGCGGATCGCCCGCCTCCCCCGGCAGCCCCTGGATCACCTGCTCGCCCTGAGCGCGCAGCTCGCGCACCCGCGCCGCAAGCCCGGCATCGTCCTGTGCCGGGGCGTAGATCGCGCCGGCGGCCGGACTCTCCAGCCGGCTCAGCGCCATGAGGGTTTTCAGATCGGCGCTGAAGCCGGTGGCCGGACGGGCGCGACCGAAGATCTCGCCGATCTTGTCATAGCGTCCGCCGCGCGCCACCTCCTGGCCGCAGCCGGGGGTGAAGGCGGCGAATACCACGCCGGTCTGATAGGCATAACCGCGCAGCTCGGCCAGATCATAATTGACCGGCAGCTGCGGCCAGCGCGCATGCACCGTTTCGCCAATGGCAGCCAGATTGTCGAGCGCGGCCTGCACCTGCGCAATGTCGCGGTACAGTTCCCGCGCGCGTTCCAGCACCTCGCGCCCGCCGTGCAGTTCGGCCAGCCGGGCGAAGGCCTCGCCCTGGCTCCCGCTCAGATCCATGCCGCCGAGCAGGCCCTCGATCTCGGGGATGGCCTTGCGCTGCAGCACGTCGAACAGGTCGGCCTCAGCGTCGGGCCCCAGTCCGGCGGCACGCGCCAGGCCTCGGAAGATACCCACGTGGCCGAGGTCCATGTGCACCTCCTCGATACCGGTCAGACGCAGTGTTTCCAGCATCAGGCCGATAATCTCGATGTCGCTTTCCATGCCGGCGTGGCCGAACAACTCGGCGCCGACCTGCAACGGCGAACGCGAACCGGCGAAGCCGTCCGGTCGGGTGTGCAGCACCGAGCCCAGGTAGCACAACCGGGTCGGCGCCTCGCGCTTGAGCGAATGGGCGTCAATGCGGGCGGCCTGTGGCGTCATGTCGGCGCGCAGCCCCAGCATGCGTCCACTCTGCTGGTCGATCAGTTTGAAGGTCTGCAGATCCAGGTCGTTGCCGGCACCGGTGAGCAGGGACTCCAGGAACTCGATCATCGGCGGGATGATCAGTTGATAGCCCCAGCTGCGGTAGGTATCCAACAGACAGCGGCGCAGCTGCTCGATGCGCCAGGCCTGCTCGGGCAGGACCTCCTCGATGCCTTCGGGCAACAGCCAGTGATTGATCGCGCTCATGAGTTTCTACTTTTTCAGTGAATCCAGTACAGCAGCGCCAGGCCGATCAGCATGCTCACCAGCCCGGTCAGACGCAGGCCGCGGTCGTCCAGGCGCACAAGTGTAACCAGTGTACGCCGGAATGTGTCAGGACTGAGAAAGGGCAGCACCCCCTCGATGACCAGCATCAGCGCCAGCGCGATCAGCAGTTCATTCCACATTGGGGCTCATCCATCCGGCCGGGCAGAGGCCCGGCGCGGTGGTGCTGCGACCGGGACCGTCCGCTCAGCGGCCTTGCGCGCTGCCCGAAAAGTACTGGAAGAATTCCGAATCCGGTTGCAGCAGCAGGATATCCTGTTTGCTGGCGAAGGACTCGCGATAGGCCTGCATGCTGCGGTAGAAGTCGAAGAAGCTCTCGTCCTGGGAGAATGCCTCGGCATAGATCCGGGTGGCCTGGGCATCGCCTGTACCCCGAAGCTCCTCGGCCTGGCGACGGGCATCGGCCAGCAACTCGGTGCGCTCACGGTCGGCCCGGGCACGGATGATGCGCGCGGCCTTCTCGCCCTCGGCCCGGTGCTCCTTGGCGATGCGCTCGCGTTCGGCACGCATGCGATCGAACACCGAGGTGGCCACGTTGGCCGGCAGCTCGATCTGCTTGATGCGCACGTCGATGATGTCGATGCCGAACGGGGCCATCTTTTCGTCGGCCTTGGTGGCAACATTGCGCATGATCTGAGTACGCTCGTCGGAGACCACTTCGCGGATGGTGCGGTTGCCGAGTTCGGCCTGCAGGCCGTCCTTGATGGTCTGAGCCATGCGCGAGAGAGCGTCGGACTCACGCCCGCCGAAAGAGCGGTAGTACTCCTCGACCTGCTCGATGCGCCACTTGACGTAATAGTCGACGAGGACGTTCTTCTTCTCGCCGGTGAGGATCTGCTCCGGGCGCGAATCCAGGGTCAGCACCCGCGAGTCGAACTTGCGCACATTGTTGATGATGGGCATTTTCAGGTGCAACCCCGGCTCGAAGTCGGAACGCACGATCTCGCCCAGGCGGAACATGATGGCCTTCTCGCGCTCGTCGACGGTGAACAGCGACAGATAGCCGAGCACCAGGACGATGACGAGAACGATCAGAAGCGGAAAACGCATGGCAGCCATTACCTGCCCTCCCTGAGCTTGTTGTTGCCGGAATCGCTCTGACCGGACGAGGACGGCAGGCGATAGCCATCGACGTCATACTGGTTCTGGCCGGAGGCGGCACCGGGGGCATGCCGGAGCAGCTGGTCCAGCGGCAGGTACATGATGTTGTTGCCCTGGTCGGCCGGCACCATCACCTTGCTGGTGTTCTGCAGCACGTTCTGGATGCTTTCGATGTACATGCGCTTGCGGGTCACGTCCGGGGCAAGTTTGTACTCGGCCAGGGTCTGGAGAAAACGGCTGGTCTCACCCTGTGCCTGAGAGGTGACCTGCTGCTTGTAGGCCTCGGCCTCCTCGATCAGGCCCTGGGCGGTACCCTCGGCCTTGGGGATGATGTCGCGGGCATAGGCCTCGCGCGCGTTTCTTCAGCCGGTCCTGATCCTCGCGCGCCTTGATGGCATCCTCGAACGCGCCCTGCACCTCCTGCGGCGGCTGGGCGCTTTCCAGGTTGGCCTTGACCACCTGCAGCCCGGCGCCGTATCGGTCCAGCAGGTTCTGCATGTGTTCCTGGGTCTCGTTGACCAGCACCAGACGGCCACCGCTCTCACTGAGGATGTCATCCAGGGTCTTGGAGCCGATCACCTCGCGCACGGCGCTTTCCAGCGCCTCCTTGAGGGTGTAATCGGCATTGCGCACATTGAACAGGTAGTTCTCGGCGTTCTTGACCTGATACTGCACCGACAGACCGACCCGCATCAGGTTCTCGTCCTTGGTCAGCATCTGGGCGCTGTGCTGGGTGGTGCGCAGGGCATCCACATTGACCTCGAGCACCGAATCGACCGGATAGGGAATGTGCCAGTGCGGACCGGGGCCGACCGTCTTCTGGTACTCGCCGAAGCGCAGCACCACGCCGCGCTCGGCCTCGTCGACGATGTAGATGCCGGAGGCCAGCCATACCAGCACGGCCAGACCGATGATCAGCCCGATACCGAAACCACCGGTGCCCCGGCCGGCACCGCCGCCGCCCGAACCCTTGCGGCCACCGAACAGGCCGCCGAACTTGTCCTGCATCTTGCGCACGACTTCATCGAGATCGGGCGGACCCTGGTCGTTGCCACGTCCGCCCCAGGGGTCCCGATTGCCGCCGCCGGGTTCGTTCCACGCCATGCCGATTATCTCCGTTGCAGGTCGCCGGGCTCACGCCCGACAGTAGGCTTATTCCGCATTAACAGTCGCTTAGATGCTGGCTTGCTGCGCCCGCGCGTAACCGGGCGAGCCGGTGGACCGCTTCATTCGAAAGCACAAAGCGCTGATTTTATGGGCCATGGCTGACAGTCGCAAGGTTATCCCGCGTGTCTTCCGGGTGTAATTCCTCCACCAGCCCGGTGCGGGCGCACAGGCGCTGATAGTCGGCGCGCGGCATCTGGATCAGCAACC
Source organism: Thiohalobacter thiocyanaticus (assembly GCF_003932505.1). Lineage (GTDB taxonomy): Bacteria > Pseudomonadota > Gammaproteobacteria > Thiohalobacterales > Thiohalobacteraceae > Thiohalobacter > Thiohalobacter thiocyanaticus. The sequence continues at coordinate 2,642,150 of NZ_QZMU01000001.1, read as the reverse complement.
AGGTCCGACCGGCACTGTCGGTCTCTTCCCGCTGCACGGCATGGCGCTGAAAGAACTCCGCCCGGGCGCGGCCGGCCTGGGGCGGGATACAGACCCAGCCGCGGGCGATGCCGCTGCTCAGGCGTTCGGCCAGGGCCTCGCGCAGCAGGTCCAGCCCTGCGCCCGTCTGCGCCGAGACCCGGACCGCGCGCGGTCGGCCCTCGCTGTCACGCTCCAGCTGCGGATCCAGGCCGGCCAGGTCGATCTTGTTATAGACCCGCAGCTGCGGCACCTCGCCGGCCTCGATCTCCGCCAGCACCGCATCGACCTCCTCGATCCGCTCCCGGCTGGCCTCGTCGTGCACATCCACCACGTGCAGCAGCAGGTCGGCCTCGCGCGTCTCCTCCAGGGTGGAGCGGAAGGCGGCCACCAGGTCGTGCGGCAGATGGCGGATGAACCCGACGGTGTCGGCGAGCAGCGCCTCGCCCAGCCCCGGCAGCTCGACCCGGCGCAGGGTCGGATCGAGTGTGGCGAACAGCTGATCGGCGGCATACACCTCGGCGGTGGTCAGGGCATTGAACAGGGTCGACTTGCCGGCATTGGTATAGCCGACCAGCGATACCGTGGGCACCTCGGCCCGGCTGCGGGCGCGCCGCCCCTGGGCCCGCTGGCGCTGGACCTTGTCCAGCCGGCGACTGAGCTGCTTGATGCGCTCGCCGAGCAAACGGCGGTCGGTCTCCAGCTGGGTCTCGCCCGGTCCCCTGAGGCCGATACCGCCCTTCTGCCGCTCCAGGTGGGTCCAGCCGCGCACCAGGCGGGTGGACAGATGCCGCAGCTGGGCCAGTTCCACCTGCAGCTTGCCTTCGTGCGAACGGGCGCGCTGGGCGAAGATGTCCAGGATCAGGCCGGTGCGATCCAGCACCCGGCACTTGAGCAGCTGCTCCAGGTTGCGTTCCTGGCTGGGACTGAGGGCGTGATTGAACAGCACCAGTTCGGCCCCCTCGGCCTCGACCCGTTCGCGGATCTCCTCGGCCTTGCCGGTGCCGACGAAATACTTGGGATGGGGGCTGGAACGGGTGGCGGTGACGACAGCCAGTACCTCGGCGCCGGCCGAACGGGCCAGTTCCTCGAATTCGTCGATATCTTCCTGGTCTTTGTCCTGGGGAAGGAAAAGATGAACCAGCAGCGCGCGTTCACCGTGACGGGGGCGTTCAAACAAGGAACGCACCCCGCATGGCGTTGGAACGATCAGACATTCCCGGGCTCGGGTCCTTCATCGGCCGCCGGGCCGCCGTTGCCACCGTTACTGGTCAGCCGGACATTACGGGCCGGCACCACGGTGGAGATGGCGTGCTTGTAGACCATCTGGCTGACGCTGTTCTTGAGCAACACGACAAACTGGTCGAAGGATTCGATCTGGCCCTGCAGCTTGATGCCGTTGACCAGATAGATGGATACAGGGATCCGTTCCTTGCGCAGGGTGTTGAGAAAGGGTTCCTGTAAAGATTGACCACGCGACATCTTGATTCTCCTTTTTTCTAATTATGCCAGCCAGGGCTGTTGTGCTGTTTCATTATCTTCGAGGCCCCGGAGCACCGGGGGTGAGGCATTCTCACGCGTTCGATACAGACCTAAGCATAGCGATAATGGCGACATTTCACAATTGGTGTAGTTAGTTGTAACTGTATATGTAAATTAACTTTTTTCAAATCCAGCCGGACAGCTTCCGCGCCAGCCAGGCGCGTGCCGGGGACGTGTGGCCGGCCTGCCCGGCGGCGAACCGGACCGCGTCCTGCTCACCGCGCAGCCAGGTCAGCTGACGCTTGGCATACTGACGCGTGGCATACACGCCCCGTAGACGCATTTCCTCATAATCGTATTCCCCCGCCAGATACTGCCACACCTGGCGATAGCCGACAGCGCGCATTGACGGCATCTGTGAGCTTAGATCACCACGGCGGTACAAATGTTCCACCTCGTCCACAAATCCCGCTTCCAGCATGGCGTTGAAGCGGCGTTCGATGCGCGCGTGCAACCAGCCGCGCGCCTCCGGCGCGATGACCAGCTTGAGCCAGGCCGACCCGCGGCGGGCGGTCTGTTCGCGGTGGAACTCGCTCTGGGGACGACCGGTCAGGGTATGCACCTCCAGCGCCCGCTGGATGCGCTGGGGGTCGTTGGGATGGATGCGCGCGGCGGCCTCGGGGTCGACCGCTGCCAGCCGGGCATGCAGGGCGGCCGTGCCCCGCTCGGCCAGTTCGGCCGCCAGTTGCGCGCGCAGTTCCGGGCTGGCCTCGGGCATCGGGGCCAGGCCCTGCTCCAGGGCGCGGAAATACAACCCGGTACCGCCGACCAGCAGCGGGATGCGGCCACGCGCACGGATGGCGGCCATCGCGCGCTCGGCATCGGCGACGAAGCGGGCGGCCGAATAGGCCTCGGCCGGGTCGAGGAAATCGATCAGATGATGCGGGGCCCGGCGCAGGGTCTCGGCATCGGGTTTGGCGCTGCCGATATCCATGTCGCGGTAGACCATCACCGAGTCGACACTGACGATCTCCAGCGGCAACGCTTCGACCAGGGCCACGGCCAGATCGGTCTTGCCGGCGGCGGTCGGCCCCATCAGGCAGACCACGGGCTGCTCGGAACTCCGCTCCATCAGCCCTTCACTGGCCGCGCAGGAACAGGCGGTCGAGTTCGGCCAGACTGAACTGCACCCAGGTCGGGCGGCCGTGGTTGCACTGGCCGCTGCGCTCGGTGTGCTCCATGTCGCGCAGCAGGGCATTCATCTCGGCCAGGGTGAGCTGGCGGTTGGCGCGCACCGAGCCATGGCAGGCCAGGGTGGAGAGGATGTCGTTCATGGCCTCGCGCAACCGGGTGCTGACGCCATGCTCGAGCAGATCGGACAACACATCACGCACCAGGGCGGCGGCATCGGCCCCGGCCAGCAGGGTGGGCACCTGGCGGATCACCAGCTGCTCCGGCCCCAGCCGGTCGACCTCGAAGCCCAGCTCGCGGAACACCCCGGGGTCGGACTCGGCCAGCGCGGCCTCGCGCTCGCTCACGCTGACCGTGACCGGCACCAGCAGCGGCTGGGAGCGGATGCCGGTCTCGGCGTGCGCTGTCTTGAGACGTTCGTAGGTGATGCGCTCGTGGGCGGCATGCATGTCGACCAGCACCAGCCCGCGGGCATTCTGGGACAGGATGTAGATACCATGCAGCTGGCCCAGGGCGTAGCCCAGCGGCGGGGTCTCGACTGCATCCGCATCCGCCACGGTTTCCGGCATGGCAGCGGCCCCGGACACGGATGCCGCCGCGGGATGCAGCGCGGCATAGGTGGCCACCTGCTCCAGCGCCTGCAACGGTATGGCCTGCTGATGCCGGGCCGTCGGCGCGGGGGACGGAGCGGCGGGTTCACGGGCGGGGGCGGCGAATGCGGCCTCGCCGGGCTGTCCCTGCCCCGGCCGCACCCCGGCCAGCGCCTGGTGCAGGGCCTGGAAGATGAAACCGTGGATGGCGCGGCTGTCACGGAAGCGCACCTCGGACTTGGCCGGATGCACGTTCACGTCCACCAGCGCCGGATCCAGTTCGAAGTAGAGGACATAGGCCGGATGGCGGCCGTGGTAGAGCACGTCCTGGTAGGCCTGGCGCACGGCGTGGGTGATCAGCTTGTCGCGCACCATGCGGCCGTTGACGAAGAAATACTGCAGGTCGGCCTGGCTGCGGGAGAAGGTCGGCAGACCGACCCAGCCGCTGAGACGCAGCTCACCGGTCTGCTGGCTGACATACAGGCTGTGGTCGACGAAGGGCGCCCCGCACAGCCGCGCCAGGCGCCGGGCGGCTTCCTCCTGCGTGCCGGCCGGCGGCAGCCGGAACACCTGTTTGCGATTGTGACGCAGGGTCAGACCGACCGAGAACCGGCTCATGGCCAGGCGCCGCACCACGTCCTCGATGTGCTTGTACTCGGTGGTGTCGGTGCGCAGGAACTTGCGCCGGGCCGGGGTGTTGAAGAACAGTTCGCGCACCTCGACGCTGGTGCCGACCGGGTGGGCCGCCGGGCGCGGCGCCTCGATCCGCTCGGAGCCGTCGGCCTCGACGGTCCAGCCGGTATCGGCATCCAGGGCGCGCGAACTCAGGCTCAGGCGCGAGACCGAGGCGATGCTGGGCAGGGCCTCGCCGCGAAACCCCAGGGAGGCCACCTGCTCGAGCTCCTCCAGGCTGGCGATCTTGCTGGTGGCATGCCGCGACAGGGCCAGGGCCAGCTCGTCGCGCGGGATGCCGGTGCCGTCGTCGCGCACCCGGAGCAGGCGCTTACCGCCCTGCTCCACGTCGATCTCGATCTGGCGGGCGCCGGCATCCAGGCTGTTCTCCAGCAGTTCCTTGATCACCGACGCCGGCCGCTCCACCACCTCGCCGGCGGCGATCTGGTTGATCAGTTGCGGGGGCAGCAGGCGGATGGACATGCCGCCAGTTTATCAGAGCCGCGGCATGACCCGTAATTGATCGATACGATAGCCACGAAACCCACCAAACCCACGAAAATTTCCTGAGCAAACCCTGATCATCTTCCTTTGCGTCATCCCGGCGCAGGCCGGGATCCAGGGGAATCAGCCATATGGATGCCGGCCTGCGCCGGCATGACGGACTGATCAGGGCTTCCCCGATGTTTCTGCATTGACCGGCGCGCAGCGCCAGGGCAATGCCATATCACTTGTTTTCGTGGGTTTGGTGGATTTCGTGGCTATATCTACACCGGGCCGATCCGTGCAGAGCGGGCCGGGTCTCAGCCCTCCCCGGCCTCGGGAATGCGCAGGGTCTGACCGACGTAGAGCCGGTCGCCATTCAGGCCATTGGTCGCGCGCAGCGCCCGCAGACTGACGTTGTAACGGCTGGCGATCTCGCTCAGGGTGTCGCCGCGCCGGATCACGTATTCGCGCGGATTGTGCAGGGCGACATAGGTGCCGGGCGGGGGGTTGGAATAGAAATAATTGCGGATGCCGGCGAGCATGGCCCGGGCCAGCTTTTCCTGGTGTCCGGCCTGTTTGAGCTTGCGCTCCTCGCCCGGGTTGGAGATGAAGGCGGTCTCGACCAGGATGGAGGGGATATCCGGGGACTTCAGCACCACGAAGCCGGCCTGCTGGACATGATCCTTGTGTACCTTGCCGACCTGCTGCAGCCCCTGCAGCACATTGTCCGCCACCTCCAGGCTGGCCTCGATGCTGGCCGACTGCGACAGGTCCAGGATCACCGAGCGCAGCAGTTCGTCCTTGTCGTTGAGGCTCACCCCCCCGGCCAGATCGGCGGCGTTCTCCGACTGGGCCAGGATGCGGGCCATCTCGGAACTGGCGCCGCGCCGCGACAGCACATACACCGATGAGCCCTGCACCCGGCGGTCACGGAAGGCATCGGCATGGACGGAGACGAACAGGTCGGCGTCGTGCTTGCGGGCAATGTCCATGCGCTGGCGCAGCGACAGGAAGCGGTCGCCGTCGCGGGTCAGCACCGCGCGCATGCCGGGTTCCTGGTTGACATGCCGGGCCAGCCGCCGGGCGATTTCCAGCACCACCTGTTTTTCATGGGTGCCGTGGGTACCGCGCGCCCCCGGGTCCTTGCCGCCATGGCCGGGGTCGATGGCGATGACCAGATCCCGTGGACTGCGGATCTGGTCCACCGACTTGACCGGGCGTTCGGGCGCGCGCCGCGCCTGGCCGGAGGTTTCCAGGTCCACCACCAGCCGATGGCCGGATTCCTGGTCGGGCTTGAGCAGAAAACTCCTGGCCTTGACCGGTCCGCTCAGATCCAGCACCAGGCGCAGATCGCGGCCGTTGCGCACCCCGTGGCGCAGGTTGCGGATCGGCCCGCTGGTGGCGCGTTCGAGCTTGTCCGCCGACAACCGGGTACCTTCCAGGTCAACGACCACCCGTTCGGGACCGCTCAGGGTGAACAGCTCGTGTTCGACCGGGGCATCCAGATCCAGCACCAGGCGGGTACGCTCGGCGTCCGCCCATACGCGCACCTGCGTCACCTCGGCGGCAACGGCCCACAGGGAGGTGAGCCAGCCCAGTAACAGAAGCCCGAAACGCCTTTTCATCCGCATGTTGCTGCCTCTCCCGGGGCCGGTCGGATCGGATGCCAATGAGGCAATGCTCCGAATGTAGCCGGAGCGCGCATCAAATTCAAGCGTTTTTCTTTCCTTATCGGGAGGATATGAAACACTTCTGTGAAAGCGGTCTAATTCATGGCCGCATCAAGCGCAGCATCCAGCTCCGGGAGCGGTTCCGGACCCCGCTCCAGCGACAGTCGCCGACCCTCGGGCAGGTGCTCGATACGGATCAGCAGGTCGGGCGGCGGCAGCAGTCCGGCGCCGCGCTCCGGCCACTCGATCAGACTGGTCACGCCCGGCTCGAACAGGTCGCGGATACCGAGGAATTCCAGCTCTTCGGGATCGGCCAGGCGGTACAGGTCCAGGTGATAGAGCTGACGCCCGTCGATCCAATAGGGTTCGATCAGAGTGTAGGTCGGGCTTTTCACCCGTCCGGCATAACCCAGCCCGCGCAGGAACCCGCGCACCAGGGTAGTCTTGCCGGCCCCCAGATCGCCCTGCAGATGGATGCGCAGTCCGACCGGCAGCAACCGGGCCAGGCGCGCGCCGAAGGCCTCCATGGCAGCCTCGCCGGCCAGCTCAAGCGTGCGGGTCATGCGCCGTGCCCTGCGCGGGATTGACCAGGCCGCGCAGCTCGGCCAGCAGGTCGCCGGCCAGCAGACCGCGCTCACCGGCGCGGGCGGCCCGGTCGCCGGCCGCCGCATGCAGCCACACGGCCGTGACCGCGGCCTCGGCCGCCGCCAGTCCCTGCGCCCGCAGGCCGGCGATCATGCCGGTCAACACATCGCCCATGCCGCCGCTGGCCATGCCCGGGTTACCGCCCGGGACCAGCCACAGGCCGTCGCCGGCGCAGACCAGGCTGCCCGCGCCCTTGAGCACCGCCACGCCGCCATAACGCTCCTGCAGGCGGCACACCGCCGCCGCCCGGTCGGCCTCGACCTCGGCCGTGGTGCAGCCCAGCAGGCGCGCGGCTTCCCCGGGGTGCGGGGTGAGAATCCAGTCGTCACGCCGCAAGGGTGCATCCGCCAGCAGGTTCAGGGCATCGGCATCCAGCACCAGCGGCAGTTCGCTCCGCAGCAGACGTTCGAACAGGGCGCGGCTCCAGCGCCCCTGCCCCAGTCCCGGCCCCAGGGCGATGACAGTGGCCCGCGCCAGCAGCGGCTCCAGTTCCTGCGGCCCGGTCACGCCGGCGACCATGAGCTCGGGCCGCCCGGCCAGCACGCCCGGCACCTGGCCGGGATCGGTGGCGATACTGACCAGCCCGGCCCCGACCCGGGCCGCGGCCTCGCCGGCCAGCCGCACCGCCCCGCCCATGCCCGGCTGGCCGCCGACGATCAGCACATGGCCGAAGGCCCCCTTGTGCGCCGTGCGCGGGCGCGGCGCCAGCCGGGCCGCGGCGTAATCGGGCCCGGCCAGCCAGGACCGGGGCGACATATCCGCGGCGAGATCGGCCGGCAGCTCCAGCCCGGCAAACACCACTTCACCGACATGATCCGCGGCCTGGCCGGTATAGAGCCCGACCTTGCGGCCGATGAAGGTCACGGTCAGCGCAGCCCGGATCGCCGTGCCCAGCACCCGGCCGGTGTCGGCGGCCAGGCCCGAAGGGATATCCAGGGCCAGCACCGGCACTCCGCTGGCATTGACCGCCGCGATGGCCGCGGCCCAGTCGTCTTCAACCCCGCGCTGCAGTCCGGTCCCGAGCAGGCCGTCGACGATGACCTCACAGGCAGTGAGCCGCCCGGCGTCGAAGGGCGCGACCGTCACCCCGGCCTCGACCGCATCCTCCCAGGCCGTGCGGGCATCGCCCTGCAGTCGCTCGGGAGCAGCCAGCCAGCCCACGCTCGCATACCACCCCTCCGCCCGCGCCAGCCGTGCCAGCACATAGCCATCGCCGGCATTGTTGCCGGCGCCGCACAGCACATGCACCCGCCGCGCCTCCGGCCAGTGCCGGCGCAGGGCCGCAAAGGCGGCCGCGCCGGCCCGCGTCATCAGTTCATAGCCGGGCACGCCGCGGACCTCGATGGCGATACGGTCCAGTTCGCGCACCTGGGCGGCGCTGTACAAAGGTTCACAACCGGTTTGCGGTTTCATGCAAGGGATTCCAGCGGCGTCACTACCAGGCTGTCATTGCGAGGCGCGCAGCGCCGTGGCAATCTCCAACCAACCGAGCCAGCATTATGAGATTGCCACGCTGCGCTCGCAATGACGGGATTGTTTTTCCGCCCTTCATGACGATCATCACAGCGGTTGCATATCCTGCCCTCCACCCTCGGTGCTCCATGTCCACCTCACCCGCCATCAACGACCTCGACCAGCTCGCCCGCGACATCAAGGCCTGGGGCGCGGAGCTGGGTTTCGACCAGATCGGCATCACCGGCACCGACCTCTCCGATGCCGAGACGCATCTGCTGAACTGGCTGGCCGCCGGCCGCCATGGCGAGATGGGCTACATGGCCCGCCACGGCACCCGCCGCAGCCGGCCGGCCGAACTCGAGCCCGGCACCCTGCGGGTGATCTCGGTGCGGCTGAACTACTGGCCCGATGCGGCGGATCCCGATACGGTACTGCAATCGCCCGGGCAGGCCTTCATTTCCCGGTACGCCCTGGGCCGGGACTATCACAAGCTGCTGCGCAAGCGGCTGCAGCAACTGGCACGGCGCATCGAACAGGTCACCGGCCCCTTTGGCTACCGCGCCTTCACCGACAGCGCGCCGGTGCTGGAGAAGGCCCTGGCCGAGCAGGCCGGGCTGGGCTGGATCGGCAAGCACACCAACCTGATCCACAAGCAGACCGGCTCCTGGTTCTTTCTCGGTGAACTCTACACCGACCTGCCGCTGCCGGTGGACTCACCGGCCGAAAACCACTGCGGCACCTGCCGCAGCTGCATCGACGCCTGTCCCACCGGCGCCATCGTGGCGCCCTACGAGCTCGACGCCCGCCTGTGCATCTCCTATCTCACCATCGAACTGCACGGCCCGATCCCGGTCGAGCTGCGCCCGCTGCTGGGCAACCGCATCTACGGCTGCGACGACTGCCAGCTGGTCTGCCCCTGGAACCGTTTCGCCCGCATCACGGCCGAGGACGACTTCCAGCCCCGCCACGGCCTGGACACGGCCGGGCTGATCGAGTGCTTCGGCTGGGACGAGCCCACCTTCCTCGCCCGCACCGAGGGCAGCGCCATCCGCCGTATCGGGCACGAGCGCTGGCTGCGCAACATCGCCGTGGCCCTGGGCAACGCCCCGACCTCGCCCGGGGTAATCGCGGCGCTGCAGGCGCGCGCCGATCACCCCTCCGAGCTGGTGCGCGAGCATGTGGCGTGGGCACTGGCGCAACATACGTAGGCGCAGGCCGGAATAACGGCCGCCTGGCCCGTTTCCGGCATCGGCCCGGTTTGCCGGGAACGCTGCGCTTATCCCGGCCTACGGACTCAAAATTAACCGGATATACCCGAAATTTCCCGTCATCCCGGCGCAGGCCGGGATCCAGCAGCCGCAGCGGTCAGGGATTCCCGCCTGCGCGGGAAGGACGGGAGAACAAAATTGTGGTTACACGAAAAACCTCTGCGTCTCTGCGTCTTTGTACCCACAGGGCATAAATGCCCTCCGCGTTACTCCCGCCCAGGTCAGCCAGGATGCTAGAATCCCCTGCCCACACATCCAGGCCGCGATCACCATGAACCGCCCCGAACTGCTGGCCCCGGCCGGCACCCTGAACAACCTGCGCTATGCCCTGGCCTTCGGCGCCGACGCCGTCTATGCCGGCATGCCGCGCTACAGCCTGCGGGTGCGCAACAACGACTTCAGCCGCCTGGACAGGCTGCAGCAGGGCATCGAGACCGCCCACGCCGCTGGCCGGCAGTTCTTCCTGGCCAGCAACGCACTGCCGCATAACAGCAAGGTAAAGACCTTCATCAAGGACATGGAGCCGGTGGTCGCCCTCGGCCCGGACGCGCTGATCATGGCCGACCCGGGCCTGATCCTGCTGGCGCGCGAGCGCTGGCCGGAGCTGCCGATCCATCTCTCGGTGCAGGCCAATACCATGAACTATGCCGCGGTGCGCTTCTGGCAGCAGCTCGGCATCAAGCGCATCATCCTGTCACGCGAACTGTCGCTGGACGAGGTCGCCGAGATTCGCCAGCAGTGCCCGGACATGGAACTGGAGGTGTTCGTCCACGGGGCACTCTGCATCGCCTACTCCGGGCGCTGCCTGCTGTCGGGCTACTTCAATCACCGCGACGCCAACCAGGGCACCTGCACCAACGCCTGCCGCTGGGAATACCAGGTGCACGAGGGCGAACGGGACGCCAGCGGCGACGCTCGGCCGAAGGAGATCAGCCTGAACGATGCGCCGGTGCATTTCATTGAGGAGAAGGAACGCCCCGGCGAGCTGATGCCGATCGAGGAGGATGAGCACGGCACCTACATCATGAACTCGAAGGACCTGCGCGCCATCGAGCACATCCACCGCCTGGTGGCGATCGGCATCGACAGCCTCAAGATCGAGGGGCGCACCAAGTCGCACTACTATGTCGCCCGCACCGCCCAGGTCTACCGCGCCGCCATCGACGATGCCGTCGCCGGCCGGCCCTTCGATCCCGAACTGCTCAACACCCTCGACAACCTGGCCAACCGCGGCTACACCGACGGCTTCTACCAGCGCCATGCCGACCAGGACTACCAGAACTACCTGAGCAGCCGCTCCGACCAGGTGCGCCAGCAGTTCGTGGGTGAGATCAGCGGCTACGACCCGGCCAGCGGCCTGGCCGAGGTGGCAGTCAAGAACAAGTTCGCCGTCGGTGACGCGCTGGAACTGATCCTGCCGCAGGGCAACCGGCGGCTGCAGCTGCAGGACATGCAGGACGCGCGGGGCAACCCGATGCAGGAAGCCCCGGGCGGCGGCTACCGGGTGCGCATTCCGCTGGAGCCGGGGGAGTATGAGCTGGGGTTGATCGCGCGGGAACTATCCACGGACGAACCCACATAATTCAATTTCATTTCAGCCTGGCTGCACACTGAGCATGCCTGTCATTGCGAGCGAAGCGCGGCAATCTCTTAAATATGGAATCAGTCGGTGAGAGATTGCCGCGTCACTTCGTTCCTCGCAATGACAGGTGCAGGCATCAGGTATGTTTATTTTTGTGGCATAAAAACCAGACCCACTATCCCTCCCCCAGCTCCAGCGCCAGCTGATACAGGGCGTTCCTGCGTTCCCCGGTGATCTCGGCGGCGGCTGCCGCGGCCGTCTTGACCGGCAGGTGCTTGAGCAGAATCCCGAGAATGCGGCGGATCTCGGCCTCATCCCGGCCCGCCGCAGCCTCGGCTCCCTGGACCATCACCACGAACTCGCCCTTGCGGCGGTTGTCGTCCGCGTCGATCCACTGTGCCAGGTGACCGAGACTGCCGCGCTCGATCTGCTCGAAGCGCTTGGTCAGCTCGCGCGCCACCACTGCCGGGCGCTCGCCACCGAAGGCCGCGGCCATGTCGGTGAGACTCGCCTGGATGCGGTGGCTGGATTCATAGAACACCAGGGTGGCGGTCTCGCCGGCCAGCGCAGTCAGCCGTGCAGCGCGTGCACCGGCCTTCGCCGGCAGAAAACCTTCGAAGCGGAAGCGATCGGTGGGCAGGCCGGCCACCGACAGTGCCGCGACCAGGGCGCTGGGACCGGGCACGGGCACCACCGGGATGTCCGCCGCGATGGCCGCCCGCACCAGGGCAAAGCCCGGATCGCTCACCAGCGGTGTGCCGGCATCCGAGATCAGAGCGATGCGCCGCCCGGCCCGCAGCTGTTCGACCAGGCGCGGGCTGACCTGCGCCTCGTTGTGTTCATGACAGGACTGCAGGGGGGTACGGATGCCGTAGTGCTGCAGCAGCGGCAGGGAATGGCGGGTATCCTCGGCGGCGACCAGGTCCACCGACTGCAGGATCTCGACCGCCCGCCGGCTCATGTCGGCCAGATTGCCGATCGGCGTGGCCACCACATACAGCACACCACCTGTTGCATCCATTCCCTGCCCCCCGGTTGCCGCCGTCAAGTCGAACGGCCGAATAAAGCAGGGTACAATAGCGGTCAAGAAAAACGGAGCCCGCACCCATCGTGACCCTGCTTTCCAGGCCCACCCCCGTCCGCCGGATCCGGCAGCTTCTGGTCCTCACTGCCCTGGCCGTACTTGCCGGCTGTGCCGGCCAACCGCCGCGCGAGGCGCCCGCGCCCGTGGTGGCGCCGGCACAGCTGCCGGCGGCCGAGGCCCGTCTCGAGGCGGGCGATGCGGCCGGGGCGGTACGGCTATACCTGCAGGCCGCCGAAACCGCCCCGGCCGACCGGGCTCTGGATTACCGGCTGCAGGCTGCGGACATCCTGATCGAGACCGGTGAACTGGAGCAGGCCGAGCTGCTGCTGGATAATCTCGCCACCCTGCCGCCCGATCCGGTGACCGGATTTCGCCTGGACCTGCGTCGTGCCGCCCTGGCGCTGGCCCGCAACGACGCCGCCGCGGCCCTGGAGCAGCTGCGCCAGGCCCCGCCCGATGCCGCCGCCCTGAGCGCCCAGCAGCGCTATCACCGGCTGCGGGCCAGCGCCTATACCCTCCAGGGCCAGCACCTGCAGAGCGCGCGTGAACACATCTGGCTGGACGGTCTGCTCGAGGCGCCGGCTGAGCGCGAGGCCAACCAGCAGGCCATTATCGAGGCCCTGTCCCACCTCAATCCCCAGGCACTGGCCGCGCTGCGTCCGGACGGGGGCCCGGTGCTCGGCGGCTGGGTGGAACTGGTGCAGCTGGCACGCGAGCATGCCACCGCCCCCATGGCGCTGGAACAGGCCCTGAGCGACTGGCGTGACCGCAATCCGCGTCACCCGGTACTGGATCCCACCCTGGACAACCTGCGCACCCGGCTCGCCGAGCGCGGCCGCTACCCCGAACAGGTGGGCGTCATCCTGCCGCTCTCGGGTCGGCTCGCCGAGGCCGGCGAGGCCATCCGCAACGGCCTGCTCACCGCCCACTACAACCTGGAGCTCGAAGGCCCGCGGCCGGCGCTGCGCTTCTATGACATCGGCGAGGATCCGGGGCGTGCCTGGTCGCTGTACCAGCAGGCCATCCGCGAAGGCGCGCAGTTCGTGATCGGTCCCTTGAGCAAGGATTCGGTCGCCCAGCTGGCCCGTGCCGGACGCCTCGACGTCCCGGTGCTGGCCCTGAACTGGCTGCCGGAAACCCCCGCGGGCGAGCTGCCCGCCAACCTGTACCAGTTCAGCCTGGCCCCCGAGGACGAGGCCCGGCAGGTGGCTGAGCGCGCCTATCACAGCGGCAGGACCCGGGCGCTTGCGCTGGTGCCGGAAGGCGCCTGGGGTGAACGGGTGTTTTCCGCCTTCCTGGAACGCTGGGAGACGCTGGGCGGCGAACTGCTGGAAGTGAAGTACTATGGCCGTGAGGCCCGCGCCCTGTCCGACCAGGTCCGTACCCTGCTCAACCTGGATGCCAGCCAGGCCCGCCGTACCCGGCTGGTGCGCCTGCTCGGGCGGCAGGTGGAATTCGAGCCCCGGCGCCGCCAGGATGCCGAGTTCGTCTTCATGCTGGCCCGGCCCGAGACCGCCCGCCTGCTGCAGCCCCTGTTCCGCTTCCACCACGCCAGCGACCTGGCGCTCTACAGCACCTCGCACAGCTACGAGGGCCACATCGACCGGGACCGCGACCAGGACATGAACGGCATCCGGTTCTGTGACGCCCCCTGGCTGCTCGATCCGGCCTTCCAGGCGCTGCGCGAGACCACGCAACGACTCTGGCCCGACTCCACCCGCCAGTATCCGCGCCTCTACGCCTTCGGCCATGATGCCCTGCATCTGCTGGCCTATCTTTCCGCGCCTCACGCCGGCGGCCTGGCCGGCCCGCACGCCGGCGCCAGCGGTGGCCTGAGCCTGGACGGCGCCGGCCGCATTCACCGCGACCTGGCCTGGGCCCGCATGCAGGACGGCGCGCCGGTGGCGCTGGCGCCCGTCTTTCCCGAGCCGGGCCCGGACACCGGCGCGACCGATGAGATCTCATTGCCACTCAGGGACGAGTCCAATGCAGCGAACACCGAACCATACCCGGGCCCGCGGCCAGGCGGTGGAGCGCCACGTGCTCCGCTACCTGCAGCAACGGGGGCTGAAACCGGTCAGCCGTAACTACCACTGCCGCGCGGGCGAGATCGACCTGATCATGCTCGATGGCGGCACCCTGGCCTTCATCGAGGTACGCTACCGCCGCAGCACGCGCTTCGGCCACGGCTTTGATACCATTGACCGGCGCAAGCGTCGGCATATCATCCGCAGCGCCATGCACTTTCTGCTCACGCATCCGCGCCTGGCCGAACGCCCGCTGCGGTTCGATGTGGTCGGCGTGCACGGGGAACTCGCCGCTGGTTTGCAGGTCAACTGGATGCGCGACGCCTTTTCCGCCGATGACGGCTGACGACACACATACGAAAAACAATGAATCTCTTTGCCCGCATCACCCAGCAGTTCAACGACAGCATTCACGCCAAGCAGAACGCCATGGAGGCGGTTGCCCCCGGCATCGCCCATGCCGCCGAAGTGACGCTCAGGGCACTGCTGGAGGAGCACAAGATCCTCGCCTGCGGCAGCGGCGCCTCGGCGGCCGAGGCCCAGCGTTTCGCCGCGGCCATGCTCAGCCGCTTCGAGCTGGCACGACCGGGGCTGCCCGCCATTGCGCTGAACACGGACGGGGCCGCCCTGACCGCCATTGCCGAGGATTCCGGCTACGAGGCCGTTTTTGCCCGTCAGGTCACGGCACTGGGGGCGCCCGGGGATATACTGCTGGCGATCGCCACCGGCAATGCGCCGGCCGGCATCCTGCAGGCCGTACAGGCTGCCCACGACCGCGACATGACGGTGGTGGCGCTGACCGGCGGCGTCGACAGCGGCGAGCTGGCGGATCTGCTCATCAACCAGGACGTGGAAATCCGGGTACCGGCGGCCTCCGCCGCGCGCATCCGCGAAGTCCAGGTCCTGGTCATACATTGTCTGTGCGATCTAATCGATTACCAGCTACTGGGACAGGAGACCTGACCATGCACGCCCTCAAATCACTATTCATCATTATTGCCGCCCTCGGCATCCTCAACGGCTGCGCCCCGCTGGTGGTGGGCGGCACCGCCACCGGAGTGGCAATGGTTCATGACCGCCGCACCGCCGGCACCGTGCTCGAGGACCAGTCCATCGAGCTCAAGGCCCTGAGCGCCCTGCGCAAGCACGAGGATCTGTACAAGCAGTCGCACATCAACGTCACCAGCTACAACATGATGGTGCTGATGTCGGGCGAGACGCCCACCGAGGCGTACAAGCAGCGCGCCGGGGAGATCGTCGGCAATGTCGAGAAGGTCAGGCGGGTCTACAACGAGCTGAGCGTGGCCGCGCCCAGCTCCATGATGACCCGCTCCAGCGACACCCTGATCACCGGCAAGGTCAAGACCAGCCTGTTCCGGATCAAGGGGCTGGAAGGCTTCGACCCGACCCGGGTCAAGGTGGTCACCGAAAACGGCACCGTCTATCTGATGGGGCTGCTGACCCGGCGCGAGGGGGATGCGGTAGCCCAGGAAGCGCGCAGCGTGGGCGGCGTACAGCGGGTGGTGAAGCTGTTCGAGTACATCGACTGATACGGCTTGCGGCCGCCGCCGCGGCGTGGCAATCTCGACTATCGAACAAGGGAGGGGGATCCGGCCGTCCGTCACAGCGGCCAGGGTTCGCCGCGCCACGCTAACAGGCCGAAGTCCGCAGTGGCCTCGCTATAACAACGACAATGCATCCGCACAAATGCGCCTACTGCGGGCACACCGATCGGCCCGTGTTGAAAAACCTCTGGATGATCCCCGTCACCCTCCTGGTCTGGCTGGTTCCGGTCGCCTTCCTCAGTCACGGCTACTGGCCGTTCTTTCTGCTGCCCGCGATCGCCATTACCATCTGGAGCCTGATCGCGGTCAAGCGCGAGTGCGCCCGCTGCGGCCGGCGGCTGCTCTAGTGTCCTGAGTCAGAACTACAACAGGGCCGGCGCTCAGCCCGCGACGCGCGGCAGGGTGAAATAAAAGCAACTGCCCTTCGGCCGGTTCGGGACATAGCCGATCTCACCGCCGTGCTGGTCGATGATGGCGCGCGAGATCGCCAGCCCCAGACCGGTCCCGCCGCGGCTCTCGCCCGGCCGGGGCGGGGCCTGGGCGAACTTCTGGAACAACCGGGGCACGAAGGCCTCGGGCACGCCCTCGCCGGTGTCACACACGCTCACCCGCACCCGCCCGTCCCGGGGCTGTAATTCAACCCTCACCTCGCCGCCCTCCGGCGAGAAGCGCGCGGCATTGGCCAGCAGGTTGCCCAGCACCTGCAGCAGACGCTGTTCATCACCCTGCACGTACAGGGGCTCACCCGGCGGCGTGAACACCAGCTGCGCGGCATGACGCCCGGCATAGGGGGCGTTGATATCCAGCGCCGTGCGGATCACATCGGCCATGGCCAGCGGGGTCAGGTTGCACGACAGGCCGCCGGAGCTCAGCTTTTCCATATCCAGCAGATCATTGATCAGGAACAGCAGCCGGGCGCAGTTGCGCTGGGCGATGTCGACCAGTTCCAGCGCCGGCGGTGTCAACTCCGGCACCAGCCTCGGATTCAGCATGCCGAGCGCGCCGCGCAGGGCGGTGAGCGGGGTGCGCAGCTCATGACTGACGGTGGAGATGAACTCATCCTTCATGGTCTCGGCCGCCACCCGCTCGGTCAGGTCACGCTCGATGGCGGCGAAATAGCGCATCCCGCCGTCGCTATCGATCAGGGGCACGATGTTCATGTCCAGCCAGTATTCACGTCCGGACTTGCTGTAGTTGAGTATCTCCTCGCGCACCGGCTCACGCCGGTGCAGCGCCGCGCTGATGCGGCGCAGTGTGGCAGGGTCCGTGTCCGGTCCCTGCAGGATGCGCGGCGACTTGCCCAGCACCTCTTCCGGTGTGTACTCGGTCAGCGCGGTGAAAGCGGGATTCACGTAGACGATACGCGGTCCGGGATCGTCCAGCGGATCGGCTTCGGTCACGATCACGATATCGTTGGCATTGGCGATGATGTCCTTGAAGGCGAAATCCGGTTCCAAGCTGGTCTCCAGTCATTCAGGCGGGCCGCAGGTGCGAGTATCGGGAGCGGGCGGGAAAACGCAAGCCGGACGCCGCTTCGGTCCGGTTCAGGAGGCGCGCCCGGCCTGCCATTGCAGCCACAGGCCCAGCAGCAGGGCCAGCGACCAGAGCGCCGCCGCCAGCCACAACAGGGCCGCACGTCCCGGCAGGGCCGGCGTTGCAACCAGCCGGGTCAGGGCCGCCAGTCCCGCCAGCGCCACCGCGGGACCGAGCAGGGTCAGGCGATCGAGCGATAGATGCCGCTGCAGCCGGGCCGTGCGTACCGTCATCACCAGGGTGAGCGTGCCCAGTGCCCCCACCGTGAGGCCATGCAGGGCCTGTCCGGGGGCCAGGATACCGGCAAGCTGCGCCAGTCCCTTCAGGATCAGCCCGGCCGGCAGCCACAGATAGCCCAGGGCCAGGGGCCACAGATCCGCACGCCGGCGCGTGTGCTCCAGCTGCCAGGACCGGGCCCGCGCCAGCGCCAGGCCCGCCGCCGCCAGGGCCAGCAGGCCGGCCGGTCCGGCCAGGCCCATCAGATCGGTCAGCAGCATGAGTCCCGCCACGCCGGCCAGGGGCAGTTCCCAGGCGCGGCGCTGATGATCACGCCGGGCGATGCCCTGACGTTCCAGATAGCCGCCTACCGCTGCCGGCAGTACCCGTCCACCCACCAGCAGCATCATGAGGGTGAACAGGTCCACGGTCCCGAGCAGCGTGCGCTGCTGCAGTAACGGCCGCTCCATGACCGCCCCCAGCCACCAGGCCGCGTCCAGGGCCAGGAGCCCCAACAGCACCAGCGGCAGGATGCGGTTCTCCGGCCGTTTGGCGCCCCGCCACAGGGGTCGGCCCGCCAGCCACGCCAGCAGGGCCGGGAACAGCAGCCCGGCCGGCAGGGCCCAGAACGCCTCGGGCACCAGGGCCGCCAGCCGCGCCAGGCCCCAGGCGCAGACCAGGCCGATCAGCAGGGGCAGGCCGGCCCGCGTAACCAGAAAACCGGCCGCGACCAACAGGGCATAACCGAACAGGAGTTCGTGTCCGTGCCAGGTGGATGCGTGCCCCGGGGCAAAGCCCAGCCATAGGGGAAGCACCAGCGCGCCGTAGGCGAGTGCCAGGGGAAACAGCCAGTGGTGCGGCACCCGGCGGGACCGTCGCACCGGCCTGTTGAGCGTACTCTGTCGTGACATGCCGAACAGCATAATGCCCCGGACGGCCGCCGCAATTGACTCAGGCCAGCCCCTTGCTGCCGCCCACCGCTTTTATAGTAGGCTTGCCTCATGCAATCCGAGAGGACACCCGCCATCCCCGACCTCGGTCCCGGCGCATTCTGGCCGCGGCTGCTCGAACGTGAGCGGCATGCCCTGGCCTGCGGCGCCCTGCAGCCGATCGAGACCGAGCAGAGCCTGCTGGAACGCAATGGCATGACCTGGCTGGTGCGCCGGGTATCGAGCCTGGCGCGCAAGGCGCGGGACGCGAAACAGCACAGCGAACAGGCAACAGGCAAACCTTCGAACCCCTTCCTGCCGCCCGAGGCGGATCTCACCCTCGGCGCCATCGGGCCCGGGCATCTGTGCATCTTCAACAAGTTCAACGTGATCGAGCATCACGTGCTGATCGTCACGCGGGACTTCGAGCACCAGGAATGCCTGCTGACAGCGGCGGACTTCGCCGCGCTGGCGTATTGCATGCACGAACAGGGGGGACTGGGCTTCTACAACGGCGGCCGGGTGGCCGGCGCCAGCCAGCCGCACAAACACCTGCAGTGGATTCCCCTGCCGCTGACCGACACCGGCCCGGCCGTGCCCATCGCGCCGCTGCTCGACAGCCCGGGCGACATCGGTCGGATCGGCCAGTGCCCCGCCCTGCCGCTGCCGCACGCCTTCGTGCGGCTTGCTCCGGAAACGCTGACCGATGCCGGTACCCTGTACCGGCTCTACATCGGCCTGCTGGAGGCCATCGGCGTCGAGGCGCTGAGCCTGGGTGACGAAACCCGCCAGTCCGCGCCCTACAACCTGCTGCTGACCCGTGACTGGATGCTGGCCGTGCCGCGCACCCGCGAATGCCACGCAGGCATCTCCATCAATGCCCTGGGCTTTGCCGGCTCGCTGTTCGTGATGCAGCCGGAACAGCTCGCGCAGGTGGAGGCGGTCAACCCACTGACCCTGCTGGGCGCCGTGACCACCTGAGTCCCTGCCGACGTTCAGCGCAGTGACCGGTAGATGCCGTCGCGGCCGCGCTTGCTCAGCACCAGCTGCCAGAGCTGGCCCTGGCACGAACGGAAGAAGCCGGCGCAGCTGAGCAGGTAGTATTTCCACATGCGGTAGAAACGCTTACTGTAGCGTGCCTCGAGCTGCGGCCAGGCAGTGTCGAAATTCTCCCACCAGGCCATCAGGGTGCGGTCGTAGTCCGGGCCGAAATTGTGCCAGTCCTCGATGATGAAGCGGTTGTCGAGGATATCGGCGATCTCCTGCGCCGAGGGCAGCTTGCCGTTGGGGAAGATGTAGCGATCGAGCCAGGGATCCACGGTGCGCGAGGTGGCGTAAATGCCGATGCTGTGCAGCAGGAACAGCCCCTCGTCCTTGAGCAGGCGCAGGGCCGTGTCGAAATACTCCGCGTAGTTCCTGGGCCCGACGTGCTCGAACATGCCCACCGAGACCAGCTTGTCGTAACGCCCCTGCAGATCCCGGTAATCCATCAATTCGATGCGCACCGGCAGGCCCCGGCAGCGCTCCTGCGCCCAGGCCTGCTGTTCGCGGGAGACGGTGATGCCCGTCACCTCCACGTTGAAGTACCTGGCCGCGTGTCGCGCCAGACCACCCCAACCGCAACCGATGTCCAGCAGATGTTCGCCCGGGCGCAGCTCCAGCTTGCGGCAGATCAGGTCCAGCTTGTCGTGCTGGGCCTGGGCCAGATCACCCGCGTGGCGCCAGTAGCCGCAGGAATAACTCATGGTGGGATCGAGCATGACGCTGAACACGTCGTTGCCGGTGTCGTAGTGCTGCTCACCGACCTGGAAGGCCCGCCCCCGCGACTGCAGGTTGAACAGGCGCTGGCGCAGCGTCACGGCGAGCAGTTGCAGGCGCAGCCGCAGCGGCAGCCGCGCCTCGATGTCGGCGCGCAGCAGCCGGTTGAACAGCTCGTCCGGTTCACGGGCATCCCACAGCCCGTCCATGTAGGCCTCGCCCAGGCCCAGCGAACCCTGGCCCAGGATGCGCTCATAGACCTGTGGATCATGCACCTGGATATCCCAGGGCGCCTTGCCGTTGAAACACACGCCCGCCTCCCCGGCCAGGCGCTGCAGCACCGGCGGCGCCTCCGGGCACGGGGACCGGACAAGTCGCTCAGTCAGTTCACCGGATATGTTTTCGTCACCCGACATGCGCTCTTCTCCACGGTTAGCATCTCCGGCGGGCGCCATTGCTCAAGGACTGTGCACCCACGGCTTCCGCGAGACCTTATAAGTCGGATTAATAAATAACAAACGATATTTACCGGACATATATATCGGGGCAACCGATAAAACGGCCTTATCACTTGCAATAAATTTCAAGGATAAGCCGGGGAGCGGGGCGCAACTTCGGCAGGTCAGTGGCGTGCTAGGGATCGATCAGGAGCAACCGCAGCGCCAGCAGTACGAAGACGCCTCCGGCCAGCCGGTGCAGCCAGCGCTGCGTCCGGACGGAGCGTGACAGCCACTCGCCCAGCCGCCCGGCCATGAGAGCGACAGCGCCGAACACCAGCAGCGTCGCCAGGATGAACAACGCGCCAAGCAGCCCCACCTGCAGGTCCACCCGACCGTATTCAGGCGCGACGAACTGCGGCAGGAAGGCCAGGAAGAACAGCGAGACCTTGGGGTTGGTGAGATTCATGATGATGCCGCGACGATACAGCTGCCCCCCGGAGAGCAGGCTGGATTGTCCGCCTGCCGGGACCGGCGCGGCCGCGGCAGTAAAGGACTGCCAGGCAAGATAGAGCAGATACAGGGCACCGGCGAGCCGGAGCAGCGCAAAGGCCAGCGGAGAGGCCAGCAGCAGCGCTGCAACGCCAAGTGCGACCAGGGCGGTATGCACCAGCAGACCGGTGCACAGACCCAGCACCACCTGCAGCCCGGCCCGCGCGCCGTATAACGCCGACTGGGTCAGGACAAAAAGATTATCCGGCCCCGGCGCCAGCCCGAGCAGCACCGAGGCGGCAGAAAAGGCCAGCAGTTCCTCGACCGGAATCATGCCTGGGCATGCTACCGTCACCCCGGCGCAGGCACAAAAAAAGCTGCGCCGCCAGACGGCGCAGCCGTGAACCTCGTTGAGGAATGAATGCTATGCCGACACTGGATCAGCGATCCTGGCCCATGCCTCCGCCCTGGCCCATACCGCCGCCCTTGCGCATGCCGCCACCCTGGCCCATGCCTCCGCCCTGACCCATGCCGTCGCCCTGCCCCATGCCCTTGCCGCTGCCGCGGGCAGGCGGCTCATCGGGCAGGGTCACGCCACGTTCCTGTGCCCGCATTTTCATGCGTTCATGGTGTTCCTGGCGGATCTGCTGCCGCTCCTCGGCGGAGCCGGCCGAGCGCATGCGCTGCTGGTACTCGTTACGCTCCTGGTCGGTCATCAGCTGACTGCCATAGATCTGCTCCTGCTGCTGGGTCCGGTCCTGGACCTGGGCGCGGTCCTGATCTGCCGAGACAGCCAGCCCGGAAGACAATACCAACGAGGCAGACAGCGCCGAAACCATCAAGATCTTCTTATCCATTACTCACTCCTTGTTCAAGGCTATCTGGGAAACCTGGCACCCGGACGCCAGACTCGTCCCGGGCATCTAAAACATAAACGATAATCGCGAGAATTCCAGCCAGGTTTATTGATGCATATCAGCCAGAAGCAGGTGCCGGATGAAAAGCCCGGGCCGAATTTCCGGGGCGAACAAGCCTGACGGGATCAGCCACAGGCACTGGCACCTGCCCGGCCATTGGCTATGCTTGAATCTGCAGGCGCTGCAGTACGCGTGGCTACTGCATGTCCGCTGGTGTTGTCACCTGCGCCCATTCGAGACCCGCAGCACGAGGGGAAGCTACTCATGAGCAAGATCGTCGATGAAGTCATGGCAGCAAATGCCGAATACGCCTCCAACTTCGGCGACAAGGGCAAACTGCCCATGCCACCGGGAAGACACTTTGCCATCCTGACCTGCATGGACGCGCGACTGGACCCGGCCAAGTACGCCGGCCTGGCGGAAGGCGACGCCCATGTGATTCGCAATGCCGGCGGCCGTGCCAGCGACGACGCCATTCGCTCACTGGTCATTTCCTACAAACTTCTCGGAACCCGGGAGTGGTTCGTGATTCATCATACCGACTGTGGCATGGAAACATTCACCAGCGAGATCATGGGTGACCTGCTAGAAAGCAGCCTGAAGACCGCAAATATCGATACCTCGGGCTGGCACGACAGCGGTGAAGGACCGGGCACGAGCGATGGGAAATTCATCCAGTGGCTGACCATCCCCGACCAGGCAAAGAGCGTGACGGCAGACGTGAAACGCATCCGTAATTGCACCATGGTGCCTCCGGAGATCCCGATTTACGGATATATCTATGATTGCAGAACAGGGAAACTGACGGAGGTCGAGGAGGCCTCCGTAGCCGGCCGGGCAGGCAAATGAACGACCGTGGACGACTTCGGAAGGTGGGAGTGGAACCGCAGAGCCGCAGGGCTGCCGTCACATGACGGGGAAGTCCACTGAGTTATCAGTCAGAAGGCGTCCATTAAAGAACGGAAACTACAGCGTCGGCTGCACGGCCTTGTAACAATCCGGTTCACCACAGGTACATGCTCGATTTTTTGTTCATGATCTCAAGTTCAAAACATTCCGCGCATGGCGCTTGCGCACCCCATAGCAAACATGGAGAGGAAGCAAGTGCTCCTCTCTCGGATGACAATAGCGCGCACCCGGGGCATCTGCCCAGCGAACCAGCATCTGCACCCTTTCTTCTTCCGAGTAGCCTGGATCACAACACGTTTTCAGCAACCATTCCTCAAACGAATGGTTCAACTTCTCGGATTCAGGGTTGGTCGTCTGAAAAAGTTCCTTCATGTTGTGGAAGGAGAAACCGGAGCCGACGAGCAGGACATTATCGAGGCTCAATGACCGGAGAGCCCGACCTATTTCAATATGCTCACAAGGATCAAGCGAGCTGACCAGCGATAGCTGAATACAAGGAACATCGGCCTCCGGATACATGATTTTTAGCGGCACAAAAAGACCATGGTCGAACCCTCTTTCCTCATCAAGCCCGGATTGAATCCCGGAATCGCTGAGCAACTCGTGGATCTTTCGAGCGATGGATGGCTCCCCGACGCAGGGATAACGGATATTGTAGGACTCTTCCGGAAATCCGGAATAATCATAAATCAGCGACGGAGTTGCCCCTGAGGTAACAGTTGGAAGACGCGCTTCCCAGTGTGCGCTTACGACCACGACAGCATCAGGCTTCGGGATGATCGAGGCAATATTCTCAAGACATGAGACCATTTCCTGATGCCCGGCGTCTCCCATGAGCGGCATAGGCCCTCCACCATGAGAGAGAAATAGAGCTTTGTATGTATTCGCCATATGCGGGCTCCATGACAATGCCAACACGCCTTCAGCGGCAAAAGCATGCTGTCATGTCTTTCTGGTGGCGCAAAACCACGCCAGCATGCTTTTGTCCATCCCTGGCACCGTTCCTTCTCCTACCCCGGTATAACAGGGTTATTGCTGGATTGTTGACTAGCCGGCGATTTTTTTGACAGAAAACCCAGATTATCCTGGGGTGATTCAGGGTTGATCGCGCCAATCACGATTTTCAAGCAGGCAGATCCCAAGGTGCCGCCGGATGATCGTGTGAACATGATCACAAAACCCGGTGATCAATCGTCTTTATGTGACCTGGCTTATAGGTATTTCTCCCGATTGGCTTCATTCTTGCCCCGCATTTTCACGTTGCCAGATAACACACTCACGGAGCAAGGACACAATGAGGAAAAATTTGAGACATGCGCACCCCAAGAGCGCGACGTTGTTAGGGCTCTCGTTGTCACTATTGATGCATGGCGTGTACGCCGGGCCACCCGAAGCCGGTTACACCAGATTGATCATCAAGCCCCGGGCGCTGCTCGAGGCCCGCGAAAGGATCAATGAGAAACTCAATGAAAAACAGCGCGAGCTGGAACGCCGCCTGCCCGGCATGGGGGTAGCGCTGGCGAGCGTGTCCGGCACTGACCTTGAGGTTGAGGACACCCTGCCGGGGATTGGCGTTGCCCTGGCGAAGGTGCCGGAACGTGTCGCTGAGAAGATGCGTGAGGTGTTATCGCGTAATCCGCATATCGAATTCGTGGAAGCAGATCGGCCGCTGGCACTGGCGGACACGGTCGCCAACGATACTTACTACAGCAATGCCTGGCACCTGGATAAGGTCAATGCGCCCATGGCCTGGGACTACAGCCTGGGAGCTCAGGTGACAGTGGCGGTGCTGGACACCGGCATCAATGCGAACCACCCCGACCTCAAAGGCAAGGTGCTGTCGGGTTGGAACACGGTAAGTAACAGCTCCAGTGTCTCGGATGTCAACGGCCATGGCACACAGGTTGCCGGCGTGGTGGGCGCGATCAGCAATAATGGCACCGGTGTAACCTCGATTGCCTGGAAGACCCGCATTATGCCGGTTCGGGTTTCCAATCAGAGCACTGGCGTTGCCTACGTGAGCGATATCGCCGAGGGTCTGATCTGGGCCGCCGATCACGGGGCGGATGTGGCCAACATAAGCTACGGCATTACGCACAGCCAGACCATCCAGGATGCGGCCAGATACATGAACGACCGCAACGGCGTGGTGGTGGCCGCGGCGGGCAACAGCGGCACCCGCAACAACTATAACGACAGCCCTTACGTTATTACCGTTTCAGCTACCGAGTCGTCGGACAATATCACCAGTTGGTCCAGTTACGGTGATTATGTGGACGTCGCCGCCCCCGGCGCCGGGCTCTACACCACGACCCGTGACGGCGGTTATGCCAGGGTCTCAGGGACCTCTTTTTCCAGTCCGCTGACAGCCGGCGTCGTTGCCTTGATGCGCGCGATGAACCCGGCACTGACACCGCGGGAACTTGAACTCGCGCTGGAAGGCAGTGCGCTCGACCTGGGCAGTTCGGGTTTTGACAGTTACTATGGCCACGGGCGGATCGATGCCATGGCTGCGGTCATGGCCGCCCAGACCGGGGCCTCGCCGGACCCGGAACCCACGCCCGAGCCGGAACCCGAACCCGCGCCCGAGCCGGGGATCGACTCCACCTCGCCACAGGTGAGCTTCGTCTCGCCGACCAAAGGCGCCGACGTATCGGGCCGGGTTACCGTGAAGATCGATGCCACAGACAACGTCGCTGTGAACAAGGCCGTCCTGTTCGTGAACGGCCGCAAACACAGTGTCGACAATGCGGAGCCCTTCAGCTTCAGCTGGGATACAACCGCTGCGGCGGATGGCAATACCGGGCTGAAGGTCAGGGTCTTCGATGCGTCGGGAAACAGCGCGCAGAAATGGATCGAGGTCAAGGTGAACAACGTTCAGGCAGCATCGCCGGAACCCGATGCCGATCCGGAGCCGTCGCCTGAGGAGCCGGTCCTGGACGACACTCCTCCGCAGATGACTTTTATCTCGCCGTCGGAGGGTAACAGCGTAGCCGGGCAGGTCACCGTCAAGGTGGGTGCGACCGACAACGTACAGGTGCGCAAAGCCGTACTGTTCGTCAACGGCGTCAAGTTGGGCGAAGACACAAGCGCGCCCTATACCTTCAACTGGGACACCACACAGACCGGCGAGGGGTCAGCCAGCGTGAAGGTAAGGGTGTTCGATACCTCAGGGAATACCAACCAGGAACGTATCGAGACGATTGTCGACAATGCGTGAGCATCACAGCCGGCCGGTACAGTGTTACACGAGACTGTAAATCAGATTGTGTAACTGCTCACAGGCCAATACCCTTGACGCAGAAGCCCTGTCAGGGAGTCTGGCAAGGGCATAAGCACGCGGGATATCGTGGCCTTTTTCCGGGAGATGTACGACCACGAGGTCTGGGCGACACTGATCTCGCGAGTCACGGAAGCCGGTATGAAAAAAGGGGGCTGGAAACAGGGACAGCCCCCTTCCATTTTAACCAAATATTCGTGGCAGCCACTGCAATTGCAGTACCGATTATTAAAACAGATTCCATTCTTTCCTTATCCGCTCTAACGCCGTAAATCACCGGCGGAAGAAGTAAAGCGACGAAGGAGCGATGCCTTTTTACGTCCGAGTGAATTTGTCTTGTTAGGCAATTCAAGATCCTTCTCTACTGCACAAAAAACCTCGCATGTCTTCGTACATTATCGTTCCCCCATCAGTTTTATATCCATGTTTTCATTCTGATTTATGATCCTGATGTGCATAGGTTTCTGCCCTGGAACGGCGACCGAGAAAAACACCTTCAAAAACCAGTATCAACACCATGGCAGAAGCAGCCACGCCGACAACCAAAGAATCCGAAGCCAGCTTGACCCAGACAAACCCTGCGAGCACGACGAGATCCAAGACGATGGCCGTGATGAGAACCCATATCTTGGCCCCAATTTCATTACGCAAATAGCGCAGTACGCCCCAGTGAACAGCGATATCCATGACCAGGTAGAAAATGATGCCTAACGCCGCAATCCGCGTCAGATCAAAGAACGCCGTCAATGCCAGACCCAGCACCACGGTGTAAACCAAAGTGTGTTTTTGAATAGTACCTGGCATGCCGAAATGACTGTGAGGCACCAGTTTCATTTCCGTGAGCATGGCAAGCATTCTTGATACAGCAAAAATGCTGGCAATGATTCCGCCAGCTGTAGCCATCATTGCTAAAATAACTGTAAACCAAAGGCCATACTCTCCCAATGCCGGCCTTGCGGCTGCAGCCAGCGAATAATCCCGCGTGGCAATAATCTCGCTGAGTGACAGGTTACTGGCAACCGCAAAGCCCACCAGGCTGTAAATGACAACGCACAAAGCAATTGAGATCGTAATGGCCCGACCCACATTGCGATGTGGGTCCTTAAGCTCCGATCCACTATTTGTAATTGTAGTAAACCCTTTAAACGCGAGAATCCCCAGCGCCGTTGCAGCAAGAAAGCCGGCGGCCGTTGACTCGGGAGTTGTTTGGGTGAAATCCACCGCAATGCTGTCCGCCAGCCATACACCGACCACACCAAAAAGGATAATGCCGCCGATTTTCAGAAAGCCAATGAATGAAGCTATCCCTTCAATCAGGCGGTTACCAGACAAATTAATAACAAAGGCCACGAGCAAAAGACCAACACCCAGCCCCGGAACGAGTATACTGCGGTCCCCCACGTCAATAACCTGAACTGCATAGGATCCGAACGTACGGGCCAGGAAGCTCTGAGCAATCACCATGGAAAAATACATCAGCAAAGCATTAAAAGCAGTCGGCAAGGTGCTGCCATAAGCCTCGTAGAGATACATGCCGATGCCACCTGCCGATGGGAAGGCATTAGACATCTTCACGTATGAGTAGGCGCTGAACGAAACGATCAATGCAGCTGAAAGAAATGCCAAGGGAAACAACACCCCGGTCATCTCTGCCATCTGACCGGTCAATGCGAATATCCCGGCACCGATCATTACACCCGTACCCAAGGACACAGCCCCAATCAGAGTCAAGCTATCAGCTTGATATTTCGTGGTTCGGTCCTGTAAGTCTTTCACGATATCACCTATGGCGGCCTAATAGCCATGCTCAGGGGCGCTGCACGCCGCGGGCCGAAACGGCCTGCAATCGCGACGCCAGTCAATGCCAGTACCCCGGAAGCGCATCAGCCGGTTTGCGAGCGCCGCCCTTTCTGCCGGTACATATCGTCATCTGCGTGGCTCAGCAGGGTATCGGCATCCTCTCCGTTTGCTGGATAACAGGCCACGCCGATACTGCAGGACGGCGTTTTGATCTCGCCGAATTCAGTGCCCAACGGCTCGGTCAGGACCGCGACAATCTGCTCCACCTTCCTGGATACGGCATCCGGCGACTGGATGTCCGTCAACAGCACAATGAATTCATCACCGCCCATCCGGGCCACCGTATCGGTCTCACGTACGCAGCGTTTCAGCCGTCGTGCGATCGTACAGAGCACACGATCACCCACCGCATGTCCATGGGTGTCGTTAATATACTTGAAATCATTGATATCCAGAAACAGCAAAGCCAGACTGCTCTGGTGACGACGGGCAGCACGCAGAGCTGAATCCAGTCGATCATCGAACAACGATCGGTTAGTCACCCCTGTCAGCGGATCGTGATGGGCGAGGAAACGCAATTTCTCCTCGGCCTGCCTGAGGGCCGTCACGTCCCGCGCCACACCGATCCGCACACCGTCCTCCTCGGACCAGCGGGCAGACCACAGGATGTGTACGATTGAGCCATCTTTATGGATATAACGGTTACGGAAGTCACTGTGGGGCTGACCGTTCATTACCCTGACAATGGATGCTCGTGTGGCCGCCAGGTCGTCAGGATGCATATAGTCGGTGATCGGGGTACCGGTCAGCTCGTCGGCACGGTAACCGAGCAGTGCCTCACACGCATCACTCACGAAGACGATCCGGTTGTCCCCATCGACCACGAAAACCGCGTCCAGCATCAGGTTAATCAGTTTAGGATAAAGCGCTTTCAGATCTACGAGCATAAGTCAGGGGGCGTATTTGGTGGCTCAAATACACCAGTATAGCCCCATCGTGACGAGAGGTGACAAGGGATTTGAAAATTACAGTGTGTCACGGGCTTTCCCCCTCACCTCATAATCCGTGCATACAAAGAAGTTCCGGGAAATCCACTCATGTAGTCGCGAAAAGCGATGTGACAGATAACGTTCAGCATAACCGGCGGCGGAAATTGGAGCGACGCTTTTTGTCGTCCGAGTTGATACTGCTGTCATGGTGGCATTTCAAACCAACACCGACTCTACCGGCCGCCGCAACGATCTCGGCATTTCCTTTCCCCGACCGAAGCGTACGACGAGATCGGGCCTCCGGTCACCCAACCCCAGGGCCTGGGCGAATTCAGGGCGAAGGCGGGACTCCTCGACAGGCTGGTTCACAAAGGCGTTCCGGATTCCCAGAGCTGTCGCCTGTAGCGCAAAGCGCTCATAACAGCGGCCTGCCTCAACCCAGTGATCCTTGTCATCGACGTTCGATACAAACACTGCGATTCCCGCCGAACTGCGGATGTAACGGGCATACTTGTCATTCTCCGGTCTCACACGGAAGAAAGTGCGAAACAGCAGCCTCCCCAGCCAGCGCGGAGCCGTGGGGCTTCCGGTCGATCGCGCCGCCAGCCCATCACCGGTTCGCATAGCTTCGCCATCGCTGAAGCGAATCCAGCTCTCCAGCTCATTCACGAAAGCCGGATTGTTGATCTGCATCGTGTTGCCCTCAACCACATATTCAAGGACCTTTTCCATGGCTTCGCGTTCGGTCAGCAGAATGACGGCAACTCCATTCCCGGTACCCGCTGATTCAAGCAGACGCAGCTCTTCCGGTGCCAGCGGTTTACCATCAAAGTCGGTTCGCGTGCATTGCCGATGGGGAATTGCTTTGAACAGAGGCAATTCTTCCGCCTTCGATCGTTCCAGCGCAACCGTTATCACCCCACCGGCAGCGGGACTGAATTCCGCATTGCCCATGAAGCCGAATGCCCTTCCCGCCTGGATGAGGTTCTCGGCAGCGCATCCCAGCGACACGAAAAGATGATGGTCATCCGGATCAACCACCGGGGTACGCCGGGACATATCCGGCAGGATCGCAAGTGAACGATTCTGGAGCCGGAACCGCCAGCATTGTGTATTGTGCCCGGACGGAGCCAGCGTGGCGTAACGGATGATCTCCTTCACCTGCGCCGCCTCATCAGCCGGCACGCCTTCCGAGTGGCGCCAGATGCTTTGCACTGCCTCTTCGTAGTTCATGTCGCGGACCTTCCTTCGCAACACTAGCGTTGGCGATGAGCCTCGCTTGACGGCGACCGAACGAAGCGAAAACAAAGCGAGGAAGCGGTCAACCTGTATTGACCCTATTGTCAGGAATCACCCCGACACCTTTTAGCGGATAAGTACGAATTACCACAGTGCATGCAGAAGCCTAGAGGCAAAACACCACCAGCAATCCCCTTAAAGAATACGCCATTAAAACGAGAACAGCATGGGCAGGTCATAAAGGCACAAACCACACCCGTAACAGCTGCCAGAACGATGAGTACAAGCCCCAACAATTGATAAGTACTGGCTACGGAAATAACTATACCAGCAGGCAGCAGGCACAAAAATACAAGAAACAAGTATCTCATTTGTCTCATTGCTCTTATTTCAGATTCCGCATCCATTGTGCTTTAATTCCTAACGCATTGGTGAACGGCGATCTGACACATTCAGCTGACGATCTGGTGCGGTGCTGGCGGCCCGTCCGTTCCAGCTTGAGTTAGGTGGAACGCTACTCACGTTTTCCGCCATTCGGAGTCAGCTTGTTCGAATTTTTGATGGTTTTGACGTGGGACGCGCATACAAGAACCAGGCCTCCACAAAAGATACCAAGAAACGCGGCAATGATGCCGGCGATAACCATACCGACATGACCCAATGAACCGGAGCCCTCAGCTGGATACGCACCGCCTGTTATCAGCACGAATGCCAGCACCGCAAGTACCAGCGCTGCAACACCGCAGAACGAAGCGGTCGTCCACAAAAACTTGGTTTTCGTCGCCGGTTTCATTAGCGGCGCCCCACGGGCGACATAACATTCGGGTTCAGGCGCGCGTATTTTGCGCCGCCTGGGACCCGTTGTTATGCTGCTGATAGCTTCCTCACTTTTAAGGACTTGCGCTTTTTCTCAGCCTCCCATAAGTCATACTGGGATTGCTGATTCAGCCAACTCTCGGAAGACGTTCCGAATGCCAAAGAAAGACGAACTGCCATTTCAGGACTAATGCCTGCATGGCCATTCAAAATAGCGGACAATGTTTTTCTGCTAACGCCAAGCGCTTCAGCGGCCTCAGTAATACTCAACCCCATTGGCTCGATGCATAGCTCTCTGAGTATTTCACCGGGATGGGGGGGATTGTGCATCTTCATCAGTACACCTCAATGATAATCTTCATAATCAATAGCTTCCGCATCCATTTCCACAAAACGAAATGTCACTCGCCAGTTACCACTAACCCAAACGGACCAGCCCCCTTTCCGACGACCAGTGAGCTCATGTAGTTTGAGCCCAGGAAGGTCCATGTCCTGCGGGTTCGAAGCAGCATTCAGCCGGCCGAGTATCAACCTCAATCTGGCGGCATGTTTGGCCTGAATTCCTGACTTAGTTCCTTTCAGAAAGAACTTCTCAAGGCCTTTGTGCTTGAAGCTCCGTATCATGTAATGGAGTGTAACCCATGTCGTTACAGGTTACAAGTGATAGCTTGCAGCATAACGTTTGACATGAGGCGTGGCCGACCGGCGTGGCCGGTTGGACATCCCCTCGATGGAATGGTTAGGCATTCGCGCTCTCACTCAATCGTCGCGGACCATTCATTCCAGTCGATCTCAGTGTGTAGCCTGGACAGCGAAAGCTTCCTGCGGAGGCCGACTGAGTAAACGGACCAATCCCAATGTCGCGACTGACCGACCGCTGACCGCGAGAACTCCACAGACAAGAAATAACTGGCGATGTCGCGGAGTTGTACGTCATCCCACGCGAGTTTGACCAACAACTGGCTGACGAAGACGCCGACGGGCGTGAAATTCTCGAACTCAGTATCCGCAAACGCCCCCTTAGCTCCGGCGTGACACATATATGTTGTTGCCGGGACTCCTTTGGGATTCAACTTGGCCCGAGCCGCGTCGTCAATCTCTTCCTGAGGATCGAAAAGTGGGCTCTTGCTTACAACCCAACTTGCAAGATTGGAGATGCAGACAAGATCTAGAGTCTCGCGTGGGTGTCCGACATGTGAGCTGTCTGCGGCAACAAGGTGATCGTCGATGGTTTGTGTAGCGTCGGGGCCTCTCCACTGATGCGAGTGCGCGAGCACACCATAGATGGGCCCTGTCATCAGTTCCTTGTAAGGGGTGCCTTCACGTACGCCGGACAGTCTCTTGATGGCGACACAGGTTGCAGTAGCCTTGCTCAGATCCGCGCGCTTCAAAGTGAGTTTGCATTCGAAAACAGCCGCCACGCCGGCGATGAAGTACTTCTTTTTGTGGTGCAGGGCCGCTGGGTAACTCGGCTTAAGAACAATGACGTCAACTTGTGGGCTCAACTGGCCTTTTCCATCTATCAGTTGCCCCTTTGTCACAACACGATAAGCGGGAGGCAGCCATTCGCGCAGAAGCTGAGCCCAATTCTCTTCACCTTCATCCCCCGCTGTCCCCGGATCGCCAGCCGCGCTCTTTCGGATACGGGAGTACTCAGCATCCATCTTGACGCTAAGTTGACTCATGTAGTCATGCAGGTCGTGTCTCATCGATCTGTGCAGGCTCGACTTCATGATTCCGGATGCCTAACGCCTGCTTTCAGCCCGCGGCGGTGAAGCGCAGCGGAACCGCCGTCGGCTGCAAGGCATGGTTATACACCAACTTGCGACCGCCATGACCTGATAAGCGTGTACGATAAACTCGATTCATCTCTGAGTATCGAAATCGTATCTGTCATAGTTGTTTGCTGCCATTGAGCGGGGTTGGTGACGAGGTCTGCGTAGTACCCTATTGGCTCAATCCGGCGAAAATGCCGAAACCACACACCGAGCGCTCCGACAGGATCACGGATGTAGTTGTAGGGACCTGTGACCTTCACGAGTGCGCATGGATAATGATGCGCGACGATAAGGACATAATCTCCTTCAGCCATTACATGAGCAAAGTCCCAATAGTCTCTTTGGCTCTGGGGAATCTCTTCTGACTGCACATCGGTAAGATCCCCGGGCGGTTGGGCGAAATCCAAGCCGATATATCCTAGCCCAAGGCACCTCATTGTATGGCGGACGGCATTCGCCGCGTCATCTGGATGAAGCTGCATGCGCCAATAGTTCATGAAGTTCTCCTTGGTGTATAACGCCTAGCATCAGCGGCCAAATCACGAGCGTCGCGAATGATTTTGTCTGATATTACCCCAGTATAATTGACACCCGTCATGCTGCTTCGCTTGCTGCCCAGTCGGGAGTTCTGTAGTTCAGGCCAGAGTGTAAACGCTCGCTATTATAAAAACGAACGTAATCGATAATGTAGGCCGTCGCTTCTTCCAGGGTTTTGAATTTCTGGAAGTAGATCATCTCTGTCTTCAGAGTATGAAAAAATGATTCCATATAGGCGTTGTCCCAGCAGTGTCCTTTTCGGCTCATGCTCACCCGCAACCCAAATGATTCAAGCACCCGACGATATTCCTTTGAGGCGTACTCGCAGCCTTGATCCGAATGAAATATGGTATCAGCTGTCGGTGCATGGGCTTGCACTGCCATCAGGAGCGCCTCTCGAACCAGGGCGGCAGACCGGTCCTTTGCAAAGCTCCAACCGATAATCTGGCGCGTATGCCGATCCATTACCGTGCTCAGATATGACCACTTCCCATCTACGCTGATAAATGTGATATCTCCTACCCAGACCTGGTTCGCACCCGTTGTCGGTTCCCGGTCCAGCAACAAGTTGGTGCTATCCCGAAACAGGTGGTGCCGGTGACGGTGCCGCCGAAAGCGACGCGCCATCTTGGCGGCAATACCATTTTCGCGCATGAGCCGAGCGACGCGGTTACGCCCACATAAAATATCATTCTGGCGCAGCGCCTGGTGCACCCTGGGATAACCGTAGCGGCCCTGGCTCTTACGGTGCACCTGGATGATCTGTTCAAGCAGTGCCTCGTCTTCCACACGGCGTTGGCATTGACCTCGATTGCGCCAAGCATAGAACCCGCCACGGGTAACACCCAACTTCCGGCACAGAGCAGCTACGGAGCTTCGTTTGACATGCTGCTCGATGAACCGGAAGGCATCTACTTTTTTCCCGGGAATACCCTCTCTGCCTTCTTCAGCACTGCGTTTTCATCCCTGACCTGCCGCAATTCCTTCTCTAACTTCTTGATCTTTTTCTCAGCTTGGAGAAGTTTGTCCCGAGAACGCGCCTCCTGATCATTATTGTCCAATTTCCCCTCCCGCATCTCCTGGCGCCACCGGTAGAGCATAATGGGGTGGATGCTCAGTGCCTCGGCAACGTCGATGGACTGTATATTTGGGTGATTGGTGATCGTAACCGCCGTATGCTTGAATTGAAAATTATAGAATGTGTGCTTTTCTTTCCTTTTCATGTTCCACCTCTTTGATAGCTCAGTTCAAAGAGGTGTCAATTATTTCGGGGCAGGATCAGTCCGACTGCATGCGTTTGTTAGGTGCGTTATACATTATCATTCAGCTTGTCACTCAGATAGTCTTCCAGACTAGGGGCCTCACTTTGCTTAAGCACATGATTGACCCATGCGTCTCGTTCGTGACCAATTAGAAATAGATCCCATGCGCAAGCAGTCAGCCCAGATGGTGTCATATATTCCAGCATTGAAGGATCTTCTGATGGAGATACATATACATGGTGGTGCAATTCGTTTTCGTCTGCCCACCAGTCTACAAAAACGAAATTTCCAGTTTTTCCTTGGTGAATGCCCACAAATCCAACAGCATAGTGATTCGTCTGCAGCGCACTTTCTCTCAAGCGTTCTGATGTGACCTGGCGAGCAGCATCCACAAGCGTCTGATCAAGCACATCCTCAGTATAGGTGATTCCATACACCTTTAGTCTCCACTCATCGATTTCCCACAATTCAAGAAATCGAATTGGTCGGGTACGGTAATCTTCGGACAGCTTCATTATGTATCAGTATTGATTAGCACCTAACGATCGAGCGAACCGGCGGCGAAGCCGTCCGGGTTGCGCGCCTTGTTAGAAGGCGTTTCTTTATTCATCGTACCCCCCTCTCAGAACAGTTATAAACAGTTCGTGGAACGCCTCTCTATGCTCAGGCGAACAGGTGATTGAGGGGCCGGCATCAAGGTCCACAACTGTATATGGAATACCTCTCGCCTTAAGTGCTGCCTCCATAGCTTTCTGTTTTTCCGCGGATGTGAAGCTGCTACCGCATCCTGGGTGGTATTCCGCGTTAACCTCACTAGCTATTGCTCTAACTGCTTGAGATTGGCTTACAGGATAAAATACATTCAGATCCTTTCCCTTTCGGTACTCGACTCCGTGCTCATCGAGTTTCTCTACAAACCGCTGATAGGTTTTTGAGTCGTAATATTTCGTCGATTCTTCTGGTTCAGGGTGACTGCAGCCCCCAATCAAGGCAGTTAAGATAAGAGCTACGGTTATCCTCATGATGTTCAATAGCCTTCTAACGTTGAAGCTGTGGGGCGCTCAGCGAAGCGGAGCGTCCCACACGAGCGCTTTGTTGGGCACTATTCTGTACCATCCAGTTTCTCCGCGATGGAAAGCAGCAGCTTGGTTTGAGGATTTCCCTTCCAGCCTCTATATGCCATTCCTATGCCTGCCCCGCCAATAATACCAAGCAGATACATTATTGGATGATTGCCAAACTGCATTGCGGCATCTCTAGATAAAGACATAAGGTAGCCAAAGCCACCAAATGCTATAACCAAACAACTAATACCGAGAATAAGATTTGCGTACCGCATACGGTAATACAGGTTTTCGCGCTTTAGTAATTGCGCCACCAGTGTCCGTTCTTCGTCTGACAGTTTCATAATGCCCAACGGCTGCCTTCAGCGGCGCAGGCGCATGAGCGACTGCGTCCGCTGGAAGGCATTGTTAGGCGATTGTTAAAGCTAGCAGCCCCATGCACCGATACAGCCCCTCAATACCCGGCCACTGCCGCAACAGACTTCAACTAAACCTATACATGCGGTTCTATCGCAGTCACCCATTGTTACCATCATTGTGTCTGGTGCAGAATGGGGGCAGTTGCCGCTGGGCATTTCAGTAACTTCAGCTTCTGCACCTGCTTTGACTTGATACTTCCCGTTCTCTTCTTTTACATCTGCTGCGTTTAGCACCATTTCTCCACCATTAACTGCTTTGCAGGATACTTTGTTGTTACCGAGATCAGTAACGGTACCTTCAAACTCAAAATAATCACTCATTATTTACACTCCTTTGTTTGCCACTTTTGGTTTTTATTGTCAGGTGTAATCAGTGACATTATTACGCCTAACAGTGTATTAGACTGATTCTTTAGTATTGGTAATAGTACGGAATCGGGATATTATGCGAACAGCCGATTCGGCATAGTATTTTTCTTGCTGGACTGTTTCATCCGGGCAGGATGCCCGATCTGAACAAGGAGTGTTCATATGTCCGAATCCCCTGGCGACGGCGATCCCGCCGTGACTCGTTTTTATGATAATTACCTGAAATACCTGGATAATGCCGGCATCCCCCAGAAGCAGCGGCGCTGGTTCGTCAAGCATATCGAAGGCTTTATCGAGGCGCAACGAGGGCGCGGGATCAGAACCCTCTCAGCCGCAGACATCAGCCAGTATCTGGAAACGATAGGCTGCCGGAAACGGCTCACTGACTGGCAGTTTCGGCAGAAAATTCATGCTATCCGGATATTGTACTGCGATCTTCTGGCTTCCCCGTTGTGTCAGAAAATTGACTGGCAATACTGGATCGACGCTTCCCGTGAGTTGGAGAGCGGTCATCCCACTCAGGCAAGGCAGCTCACACCGGATGAGCTCGGCCATCTCAAGGAACGCTCAGGCAGCGGGCCACTCAACCATATCAGGGCCAGTCACCGCGATCTGCTGATCCGTTTCACCACCGAGATCCGTGCCCGCGGTCTCGCCTACCGCACCGAACAGAGTTACGAGCAGTGGATCTGCCGTTTCATCCTGTTCTGCAAGGGCGCGGCACCCGAGTCGGTAGGCCCGACCGAGATCAGGGCGTTTCTGGATCATCTCGCTGTCATCCGCCATGTCAGTGCCAGCACTCAGAACCAGGCCCTCAATGCCCTGGTTTTTCTCTATAAGCATGTCTTTGGGCGTGATCCCGGCGATCTTGAGAGCTTTGTCCGCGCCCGGCGGCCGAAGAATCTGCCGGTGGTGCTCAGCCGGGACGAGGTCACTGCCCTGCTGTCACATCTCACAGGCACTGCACATCTGATCGCATCCCTGCTGTATGGAACCGGTATGCGCCTGCTGGAAGGGCTGAGACTCAGGGTCCTGGATCTCGATTTCGCCAACGGGCGTATCCATGTCCACCGCGGCAAGGGCAACAAGGACCGGTATGTCCCGCTGCCCCTCAGTCTTCAGGACTCGCTGAAGGAGCAGATCAGAACGGTGGAACGACTGCATCGTGAGGATCTCGCGGCCGGGCACGGGGAGGTCAGATTACCCGATGCCCTGGCACGCAAATACCGCAATGCCGGGCGGGAGTTGAAATGGCAGTATCTGTTCCCATCCACACGTCTGGCGGCAGACCCTTACGGCGGCATGATCCGCCGCCATCATTTGCACGAGAGTGCCCTCCAGAAGGCCGTGAAGCGGGCTGCCGCAGCCTGCGGGCTGAACAAGCGGGTGGGCTGCCATACCTTGCGGCACAGCTTCGCCACGCATTTACTGGAGGCCGGGCACGACATCCGCACGGTGCAGGAGCTGTTGGGGCATGCCAACGTCTCCACCACCATGATCTACACCCATGTGATGAGCAGGCCCGGGGTGGGCGTGTGCAGTCCGCTGGATATCGGTCGGGGCGGGGTTACTTGACGACCTTGAGCGAAGGCCGGCCCTTGTCGTCGTCGGACTTATCCTGGTCCGGGCCGCCGCCGTCGGGCGGCTCGGGGCCGTATTCTTCCTCGTTGAACATCATGCCGCGGCCGTTTTCCTGGGCGTAGATGGCGAGCACGGCGGGCACCGGGATGACGATCTCCCAGGCGCGGCCCTGGAAGCGGGCGCTGAACATGATGTAGTCGTTGCCCAGCTCCAGACCGGCGACGGCGGTGGGGTTGATATTGAGGACGATCTTGCCCTCGTCGACGAACTGGCGCGGCACTTCCGCGCCGGGATAGTCGGCGTTGATCAGCAGGTAGGGGGTCTGGCCATTGTCGATGATCCATTCGTTGATGGCACGGATCAGGTACGGCCGGCTGGGGGTCATGTCTTCCATAGGAACGGACTTGCAGATGCGGCACGGAACAGCGGCGGCTGCGTCGTCCCGTGCCGGTGAATTTCAGTCGCGCATTTCGCGTTCGGCGTCGGTCAGGCTGTGCTGGAACGAGTCGCGGGCGAAGATGCGCTCGGCATAGTCCCACACCGCCTTGGACTGCTTGGGCAGGTCGATCTTGTAGGCCGGCAGACGCCACAGCAGCGGGGCCACGTAGCAGTCGATGAGACTGAATTCCTCACTGAGGAAGAACGGCATGGCGGCGAACACCTCGACGCTGGAGGCGATACTATCGCGCAGCATCTTGCGGGCCTTGGCGGCGGCCTTCTCGCCCTTGGTCTCGATGTCGCGCAGCAGGCCGTACCAGTCCTGGTCGATGCGGTACATGGCTAGGCGCGCCTTGGCGCGGGAGACCGGGTCCACCGGCATCAGCGGCGGGTGCGGGAAACGCTCGTCCAGGTACTCCATGATGACATGGGAGTCGTAGAGCACCAGCTCGCGGTCCACCAGCGTCGGCACGGTCTGGTAGGGGTTGAGATCGATCAGGTCCTCGGGGAGGTGGTCCAGGTCGACATTGACCACTTCCACGGTGATGCCTTTCTCGGCCAGCACGATACGCGCACGATGGCTGTAGGGGCAGCTGGCGCTGGAAAAAAGTGTCATGACGGAACGGCGATTGGCGACTACGGCCATCTGGATTACTCCTGGGCTACTCCGGATTGGGCGTCTGGCGCAGAGTATACCTGAAAACACGCCGGGCCGGGGACGCTGCGCGCCGCCGGCCCGGGGCCTTTCCTGTACGGTTCCGGAAGGTTGTCAGTGCACGTCCTTCCAGTATTCCTTCTTCAACATGTAGGCCAGAATGGTGAAGATCACCAGGAAGCCGATTACCCACAGGCCGATGCGCTTGCGCTCGTGCCGGATCGGCTCGGCGACATAGGTCATGAAGGCGGTCAGATCACGCGCGGCCTGGTCGTACTCGGCCGGTGTCATGCTGCCCTGCTCGGCCAGTTCCAGGCCGACGATCGCCTTGTGCTCCTTGCCATCCTCGTCAACCGTGGTCTCATAGACCGGCTGCTGCCAGCCCTGCAGCCGCCACAGCACATGCGGCATGCCCACCTTGTCGAAGATCAGGTTGTTCACGCCGAAGGGACGCGAATCGTCCAGGTAGAAGGAGCGCAGATAGGTATAGATCCAGTCCGGCCCACGCGAGCGTGCGGTCAGGGACAGATCCGGCGGGGTGACGCCGAACCAGGCCGCGGCCTGCTCACCCGGCATGGCGATGGTCATGGTCTCGCCGACTTCCTTGCTGGCGAACATCAGGTTGTTGATGACCTGATCATCGGTCATGCCCAGGTCTCGCCCCATGCGGTTGTAGCGCTGGAACTGTGCCGAGTGGCAGCTCAGGCAGTAGTTGGTGAACAGCTTGGCCCCGCGGCGCAGCGAATCCTTGTTCTGCAGGTCGATATCCGCGGAGTCGAGGTGGACATTGCCCCCCGCGGCCTGCGCCAGAACGGGGGTCAGCATGAACAGCAATGCAAAAATAATCTTTTTCATTAGTGTGTCACCCTTTCCGGTACCGGCTTGGTGGAGTCCATCCTGGTATAGATGGGCATCAGGATGAAGAAGGCGAAATAGATTGCCGTGAAGACGCGGGCCAGCATCGTCAGGGTTTCCGTTGCCGGCTGCGTACCCAGCCATCCCAGCACCAGGAAGGAGATCACGAACAGCGTCAGCGCGCCCTTGTACAGCGGACCGCGGTAGCGGATCGACTTCACCGGGCTGCGATCCAGCCAGGGCAGCAGGAAGAAGATCAGCACCGCAAGACCCATGGCCGCCACACCGGGGAAGGCCGAACCGGCGACCGAGGGCACGGCGCGCAGGATGGCGTAATAGGGTGTGAAGTACCAGACCGGGGCGATGTGCGAGGGCGTCTTGAGCGGATCGGCCGGCTCGAAGTTGGGCGGCTCGATGAAATACCCGCCCATCTCCGGAATGAAGAACACCACGATGGCGAAGAAGATCAGGAACACTCCCACCCCGAAGATATCCTTGACGGAGTAGTAGGGATGGAACGGGATGCCGTCGATCGGAATGCCGTTGGCGTCCTTGTTCTTCTTGATCTCGACGCCGTCGGGGTTGTTGGAGCCGACTTCGTGCAGCGCCATGATGTGCGCCACCACCAGGGCAATCAGCACCAGCGGCACGGCGATCACGTGGAAGGCGAAGAAGCGGTTCAGTGTGGCGTCGGCGATCACGAAGTCGCCGCGGATCCACAGCGCCAGGTCGTCACCGATGATGGGGATGGCCGCGAACAGCGAGATGATGACCTGCGCGCCCCAGTAGGACATCTGGCCCCAGGGCAGCAGGTAACCGAAGAAGGCCTCGGCCATCAGGGCCAGGAAGATCAGCACACCGAAGATCCAGATCAGCTCGCGTGGCTGCTTGTAGGAGCCGTAGAGCATGCCCCTGAACATGTGCAGGTACACCACGATGAAGAAGGCCGAGGCCCCGGTGGAGTGGATGTAGCGGATCAGCCAGCCCCACTCCACGTCGCGCATGATGTACTCGACC
This sequence comes from Thiohalobacter thiocyanaticus, assembly GCF_003932505.1. GTDB lineage: Bacteria > Pseudomonadota > Gammaproteobacteria > Thiohalobacterales > Thiohalobacteraceae > Thiohalobacter > Thiohalobacter thiocyanaticus. Next base: position 2,601,125 of record NZ_QZMU01000001.1, on the reverse strand, counting down.
GAGGCGAAGGCGCGCTCGGCATCCGGCTTGAAATGCATGGTCAGGAACAGGCCGGAGACAATCTGAATGACCAGCACCAGCAGGGCCAGCGAGCCGAAGAAGTACCAGAAATTGAAGTTCTTCGGCGCGTAGTATTTCGCCATGTGGTCGTTCCACAGCGAACTCAGCGGGAAGCGGGTGTCGACCCAGCCCATCACGCCGCCCTTGATCTTGTCGTTATTTGAACCGGCCATTATGCAGCTCCTTGATCTTCACCAACGAGGAGAACGGTATCGCCGATGTAGCGATGCGGCGGCACCGGCATGTTCAGCGGCGCCGGCATGCCCTTGTAGACGCGCCCGGCGATGTCGTACTTGGAGCCGTGGCAGGGGCAGAAGAAGCCGCCCAGCCAGTCCTTGCCCAGATCGGCCGGGGCCACGTCGGGGCGGTATTTGGGCGAGCAGCCCAGGTGGGTGCAGATCGCCACCATGACCAGGACGCTCTCCTTGATGGAGCGGGTCTGGTTCTGGGCGTATTCGGGCTGTTCGGAGGCCTGGGAGTCGGGATCACTGACCCGATCGGTCAGCTCATTCAGGCTGTCCAGCATCTCCGGCGTGCGGTTGACGATCCACACCGGCTTGCCGCGCCATTCGACGTTGAGCATCTGGCCGGGCTCGATCTTGCTGATATCCACCTCCACCGGTGCCCCGGCCGCCTGCGCCCGCGCGCTCGGCCACATGGACTTGACGAAGGGAACGGCCACGTACACGGCACCCACGGCACCGACCACACTCGTGGCGGCGGTGAGGAAGCGGCGCCGGCTGGTATCTACGCCATCACTCATCTAAGGCTCTCCAGGTAATTTCGATCAAATGCATCGTTTAAGTATGGAATTCGTTATGGCCCATGCAGGCGGGTCATTCTAGGCGGGCTGGCCCCGGAATGACTTGATGTTGATCAGGCTTGCGCGCCCCGGCGCCCGCCATTGCCGGGCAGGCTCCCGGAAAAGCGCAGATTTTCCACGAACTGACGAATAAGGTCAAACCCGGCAGGGGCTCAGACCGGGTTGTCGATATCGATAAATCGATGTTCCAGACTGAATTTTTCTGCCAGGTGCGCCCCCAGGGCGCGGGGGCCGCCGCGCTCGGTGGCATGATGGCCGGCACCGAAGTAGTGGATCCCCAACTCCCGGGCCAGGTGAGTGGTCTGCTCCGAGGCCTCGCCGCTGATGAAGGCGTCCACGCCCAGGGCGGCGGCGGCCTCGATATAGGACTGGGCCGCGCCGGTGCACCAGGCCAGCCGCTCGATACGCCCGGCCCGGCCGGGCAGGTGCAGTGGGGTCCGGCCCAGGCGGGCCTCGAGCCGATCGGCAAGCTCGGCGGGGGTCAGCGGCTGGGCCGGCCGGCCCTGGCAGGCGATGTCCGGGCCCCGGCCGCCACCGAACCAGCCCTCGATGGACAGATCCAGATCGACCGCCAGCCTGGCGTTGTTGCCCAGCTCGGGGTGGGCGTCCAGGGGCAGGTGGTAGGCCAGCAGGTTGATGCCGTGTTCCAGCAGCGCCTTGAGGCGCCGGTGCTTCATGCCGACAATGGGTGCCGGCTCGCCCTTCCAGAAATAACCGTGGTGGACCAGCAGCACATCGGCCCCGGCTTCTATGGCGGCGTCGACCAGAGCCTGGCTGGCCGTCACGCCCGAGACGATCCGCCGCACCTCGCCCCGGCCCTCGACCTGCAGGCCGTTGGGGCAGTAATCCTGGAACTCGCCGGCACGCAGCAGGCTGTCGGTATAGCTGACCAGTTCGTCGATTGTCGCCATCATCGCCTCCGGACCGTGATCTCAGGCATAATCATACGTATACGAAGCAACAGGATCGACTCATGGCCAAACGCAATCTGCTGACCTTCCTGGCCCAGTCCATCGTGGTGGGGCTGATGGCCGCCGCCCTGCTCTACGCCTTCAAACCGGAGCTGTTCCGCAGCGAGGCGCCGGCCGTGGTGGAGGTCAGGGAGAGCGAGCGCAACGGGGCGCCGTCCGTCGCGCCCGCCGGCGGCCCGGTTTCCTATGCCGACGCCGTCGACCGCGCCGCACCGGCCGTGGTCAACATCTACAGCGCCAAGGTGGTGCGCGAGCCGCTGCATCCGCTGTTCAACGACCCCCTGTTCCGGCAGTTCTTCGGTGATCGCATCGGCCCGCAGCGCGAGCGGCTGCAGACCAGTCTGGGCTCGGGCGTGATCATCAGTCCGCAGGGCTATATCCTGACCAACAACCATGTGGTGGGCAATGCCGACGAGATCCAGGTCATGCTGGCCGACGGGCGCAGCCATGCGGCGAAGGTGGTCGGCAGCGATCCCGAGACCGACCTGTCGGTGCTGCGCATCGAGGCCGACGCGCTGCCGGTGATCGTGCTCGGGGATGCCGAGTCGCTGCGGGTGGGGGATGTGGTGCTGGCCATCGGCAACCCCTACGGCGTGGGACAGACGGTGACCCAGGGCATCGTCAGCGCCACCGGGCGCACCCAGCTGGGCATCAGCACCTTCGAGAACTTCATCCAGACCGATGCCGCCATCAACCCGGGCAACTCCGGCGGCGCACTGATCAACGCCCATGGTGAGCTGATCGGGATCAACACTGCCATCTTCAGCCGCTCGGGCGGCTCCCAGGGCATCGGCTTCGCCATCCCCGAAAGCCTGGCCCGGGACGTGATGAAACAGATCATTGAAAACGGTCAGGTGGTGCGCGGCTGGCTGGGCATCGAGGCCCAGGACCTGACGCCGCAGCTGGCCGAGTCCTTCGGACTGGACAGCACCGACGGGGTACTGATCGCCGGGGTGCTGCGCGGCGGGCCGGCCGACCGGGCCGGGCTGGAGCCGGGTGATGTGCTGACCGGCCTGAACGGCAAGCCGGTCAGCAGCTCCCGCCAGGCCATGAACGCCATCGCCGCCAGCCGTCCCGGCAGCCAGCTGCGGATCGAGGCGGTCCGGCGCGGTCAGCCGCTGGAACTGGCGGCCGAGATCGGCCGCCGTCCGCAGGCGCAGCAACAATAATAACAACACGCCCGCCGGCGACAACCGGCGGGCGTGGCGTGGCGGACGCTCAGCGGACGGTCTTACTGGGCGGCGGAGTCACCCTGTCCGGCCTTGGCGGCGACGGCCTCCTTGACCATCTTCTCCAGTTCGCCGTTCTGGTACATCTCCAGGGTGATGTCGCAGCCGCCGATCAGCTCGCCGTTGATGTAGATCTGCGGGAAGGTCGGCCAGTTGGCGAAACGGGGCAGGTTCTCCATCACCTCCGGATCGGAGAGCACGTTCACATAGGCGAATTCCTCGCCGCAGGCCTGCAGGGCCTGGGACGCGCGGCTGGAGAAGCCGCACATGGGCATCTCGGGGGTGCCCTTCATGAAGATCACCACCGGGTGGGAATCCACCGCCTGCTTGATTTTATCCAGTACATCCATCGTCATTACCTCGGTTCGTCAGCGTGAATTCGGGACTCGATTACTGATCATCGGAGTCTACTCGCCCGGGATGGGGGAAAAAAGGCCCGGTTTCAAGGGGAATATTCCTTTCGGGCTAGAAAAAACCGCCGCTGGACGCAATTTCCGTCATTGCGAGGAACGAAGTGACGCGGCAATCTCCCTAGGCTTGGATTTGTCCGTCGGGGATTGCCGCGCTTCGCTCGCAATGACAGGGTAATAAGAGCCAGTCAGTGCCCCCTACCCCACATTACGCTGCAGCCAGTACTCCAACAGGGCCAGGTGCCACAGCTTGCTGCCCAGGATGCGGGTGTGGTGCGACTCGGGCGCGTCCAGCAGCTTGTCCACATATTCACGCCGGTACAGGCCGCGTTCGCGGCAGGCCTGTGAATCCAGGATATCGCGCATGAAGTCCAGGAAGGGCCCGCGCACGTACTTGAGGGCCGGTACCGGAAAATAGCCCTTGGGTCGGTCGATGACCGCATCCGGCAGCCGGCCGCGGGCGATCGACTTGAGCACCTGCTTGCCGCCGGAACCGAGCTTGTACTCGGGCGGCATCTGCGCGGCCAGTTCGACCAGCTTGTGGTCGAGGAAGGGCACCCTGGCCTCCAGGCCCCAGGCCATGGTCATGTTGTCCACCCGCTTGACCGGGTCATCGACAATAAGCGTGGTCACATCCAGGCGCAGCACCTGGTCAATGAACTCGTCCGCGCCGGGCTGGCGCAGGCGCCGGCCGATCTTCGCCCCGGTGTAATCCAGACCGCGCCAGGCCGGTTCGACCATCTCCCGATACTCGTCATGGTCGCGATCGAAGTAGTGCCGGCGGAAGCGCTCGATCGGCTCGCCCGTCTCCTCGATCATGCGCGGATACCAGAAATAGCCGGCGAAGACCTCGTCCGCGCCCTGCCCGCTCTGCACCACCTTCACGCTTTTTGATACCTGCTCGGCCAGCAGGTAGAAGGCCACGGCATCCTGGCCGAACATGGGTTCGGTCATGTTGTCGACAGCCTCGGGCAGGCGGTTCAGCACCTCACTGTTGGGAATGCGGTACTTGTGGTGGCGGGTGGCGTAGCGTTCGGCCACCGGGTCGGAATATTCGAACTCGCTGCCCTTCTCCTCGGGCTGGTCCTCGAAGCCGACCGAGAAGGTGAGCAGATCCCTGACCCCCACCTCGGCCAGCAGCGCGACCAGCAGGCTGGAATCCAGCCCGCCGGAGAGCAGCACCCCGACCGGCACGTCACTGATCTCGATGCGCCGGCGCACGGCCTCCCTGAGCGCATCATGGATGGCCTCGGTCCATTCGGTCTCGTCCATGGACCGGGCCGGGCGCTGCGCCTCGAGCGTCCAGTAGCGCCGCTTGCGCCAGCGGCCGTCGGCCTCCACCACCAGGTAATGGCCGGGATCGAGCTTGCGTACCCCGCGCAGCACGGTGCGCGGCGCCGGCACCACGGCGTGCAGGGTGAACAGGTGATGCAGCGCCACCGAGTCCAGATCGCTGCTCACCCCGCCGGCGGCGATCAGGGCCTGGCTGGTGGAGGCGAAGCGGAAGCTGCCGCCGGCATAACGGTAATAGAGCGGCTTGATACCCATGCGGTCGCGCGCCACGAACAGGCGCTGGCGGTCGCTGTCCCAGACTGCGAAGGCGAACATGCCGTGCAGTCGTTCCACGCAGGCCTCGCCCCAGGCCTTGTAGGCCTTGAGGATGACCTCGGTGTCGCCGTGGGAGAAGAAGTGATAGCCCAGCCCGATCAGTTCCTCGCGCAGTTCGGGGTAGTTGTAGATGGTGCCGTTGAAGACAATGGCCAGATCCAGATCCTGATCGACCATCGGCTGGTTGGCGTGCGCGCTGAGATCGATGATGGACAGCCGCCGGTGGCCCATGGCCAGCGGGCCGTCGGAGTGACTGCCGGCATGGTCAGGGCCGCGCCGTTCCAGCCGCTCCAGCATGCGATGGACCGTGCCCAGGTCCGGGGCCCGGCCGTCGAAGCGCAGTTCGCCGCAGATGCCGCACATCAGATCAGGATCCAGGTCTCAGGATACAGAACACAAGTCAGGGAACCCTTGATAACACCCCCCGTCATCCCCGCCTTCGCGGGGATGACGGTTCTTTTGCATCGTCGCCAACACAGCAAACCGCTGTGTGACTGCCCCAGTACACCCGCATCAGCCATCGACCACTGTCAGTTTGGAATTCACCTGCTTCACCCCCTTCACACTACGGGCGATCTCCACCGCCCGGTCGCGTGCCCGCTGACTGGCGACACTGCCGTAGAGGGTGACCACGCCACGATAGGTGTCGACATTGATATCCATCGCCTTCACCTCCCTATCGCGCACATAGCGGGCGTTGATGGTGGAGGTTATGGTCGCATCGCGCGAGATCTCGCCGGCGCTGCGCTCGTCCTGACCGACATAATAGCCGCCGGCCGCGGCCCCGCCCACCACCAGGGCGCCGCAGCCGGACAGGGCCGGGGCCAGACAGCACAGCAACGCGATCCAGAGCCTGTTCATGCATCAATACTCCTGTTTGAAAACTCAGATTCATTTCCCGTTCGTCATCCCGGCGAAGGCCGGGATCCAGCACCGCCATGATCACAGGATTTCCGCCTGTCATTCCTGTGCCTGATTTCTGGATCCCGGCCTTCGCCGGGATGACGGCAATTCTTCTGTTTCCGGCTTACGGGCTATAATTCAAGGCTCACCCCAGCCGCCACCGCCGGGCGTCTCCAGGCTGAGCCGGTCGCCGGCGGCGACATCCAGCGCGACCTTCGCCGCCAACGGCTCAGCGTTCAGACGATTCATCCCCGGCTGGCCGTCGCCGCCGCCCTGCAGCCCCCAGGGCGCACTGGTCCGGCGTTCGGTCAACAGGGTCACCTGCGCCGGGGCCAGGAATTCGTATTCCCGGATCAGGCCGTCACCGCCGGGATGGCGGCCGCTGCCGCCGGAGCCGCGGCGGATGGCATAGCGGTTGATCCGCAGGGGATAGAACCGCTCCACCACCTCGATGGGCGTGTTCAGGGTATTGGTCATGTGCGTCTGCACGGCGTTCAGGCCCGGCTGCTCCGGTCCGCCACCCATGCCGCCGCCCAGGGTTTCATAATAGTCCCAGCTCACGCCGGGGCCGCGTGCGCCCATGGCCAGATTGTTCATCGTGCCCTGGCTGGCCGCCGGGATGCGCGCCGGCAGGGCATTCGCAAGCGCGCCCAGCAGGGCATCCACGATACGGCTGGAGGTCTCGACATTGCCGGCCGCCACCGCTGCCGGCCGCCGGGCATTGACCAGGCAGCCTGCCGGGGCACTGAGATGGATGGCGCGGAAACTGCCGGCACAGGCCGGGGTCTGGGGCGGCAGCAGGCAGCGAAACACATAGTAGACCGCCGCCGCGGCCACCGACAGCGGGCAGTTGATGTTGCCCGGCGTCTGCGCCGCGGTGCCGGTGAAATCCACCTCCACCCGGTCGGCATCGACCGTCACGCAGACCCGGATCGGCAGCCGCGCATGGCCCTGGCCGTCGTCGTCCATATAGTCGGTGAAGCGGTAGCGTCCGGGCGGGAGTTCCGCCAATGCCTCGCCGGCCAGGGCGGCGGCATAGTCGTTCAGGGCGGCAAGCGCCTGCAGATAGGCATCACCCCCCCGGGCGTCGGCCAGGGCCTGCAGGCGCCTGGCACCGACACGGTTGGCACTGATCTGGGCGGTGAAATCCCCCTCGGTGACAGCCGGCGCGGCGGTGGCGGCGGTGATCTCCCCGAACAGGGCCTCATCCAGTTCGCCGCCGTGCAGCAGCAGGGCGGGCGGGATGATCCTGCCCTCTTCGTCCAGGCGCTTTGACACCGGCATGGAGCCCGGGGCCTCGGCGCCGATGTCGGCGTGATGGGCCCGGTTGGCCACGAAGCCGATCAGCCGCCCGTCCAGGAACACGGCCGCGATCAGGGTCACATCGGGCAGGTGGGTACCGCCCAGGTAGGGATCGTTGACGATGAGCATGTCGCCCGGCGCCCAGTCGACTGCGCCCACCAGATCGCGCATGGCATAGGCCATGCTGCCCAGGTGCACCGGGATGTGGGCGGCCTGGGCGCACAACTCGCCGTCGGGGCCGAACACGGCGCAGGAATAATCCAGCCGGTCACGGATGTTGGGTGAGAAGGCCGAGCGCTGCAGTACCGCGCCCATCTCGTCGCACACCGCCTCGATGCGGCTGGCGAACAGGCTCAGTTCGATGGCATCCATGGACGGCGCAGCGGACAGCGTAAGGGATCGGGTGTCAATTGCATGGCAGGGATGGTACAGGTTTTCTTTGCTATATTCAGCGCGCAGGCGCAATAAAACCCAACAGAATGCCGGAGTTAGGCTATTGCAATCGACCAACTGCTACCCTATTCTCTCGAACCCTAGTAAATTCATCGGGTTTTAAACATCCAACCCTTCCCGCAAAAATAAGATCCTGGAGGTATGATCCATGAACCCATTGAAATCGCCTTGGGCTACCACTGTCGTCGGCATCGTGCTGGCGCTGATCATCGTGGCCGTCATCGACAGCCCCGTGCCCGCCACGGCCAGTGAATGGACCATCTGGTTCCATGTCGTGGTTGGTGTGATGTGGATCGGCCTGCTGTATTACTTCAACTTCGTGCAGGTCCCGGCCCAGGCCGAGGCCATGGCCGACAAGGACGGCCCCGGCCCGGCCGCCATCGGCAAGTATGTCGCACCCAAGGCGCTGTTGTATTTCCGCTGGGCCGCGCTGCTGACCTGGCTGTCCGGTGCCGCCGCGCTGGGCAAGTACGGCATCTTCGCTGACGCCTTCCTGCTCAAGCAGAACGCCGCCGTGATCGGCATCGGCGCCTGGCTGGGCACCATCATGCTGTTCAATGTCTGGGTGCTGATCTGGCCCAACCAGAAGAAGGTACTGGGCATGGTGCAGGCCTCCGACGAGGAAAAGGCCAAGGCCAAGACCGTGGCCCTGTATGCCTCGCGCATCAACACCCTGCTGTCGCTGCCCATGCTGCTGTGCATGACCGCCAGCCACTACCACAACGGCGGCCTGCCGTTCTGATCGCCGACCGCGGCTGACGGTACCGGAAAGGCCCGGAATACTCCGGGCCTTTCCTTTTTATTTCATAGAATTATCATCCCATTTGCCAAGCCTGGCCAATCCTTATAGGATGATTCCTTTACCCATGGCGGCTCTTGCGAGCTGCTTTTTTGCTTTCTGGGCCCCTGTATGAGCAGTGACGATCACCTGATGCACAACTACGGCCGCCTGCCGGTGCGCTTCGTGCGCGGCGAGGGCGCCCTGCTGTGGGACGACCGCGACCGGCGTTACCTGGACGCGCTCAGCGGCATCGCCGTCTGCGGCCTGGGCCATGCCCACCCGGCCGTGAGCGAGGCCATCTGCGATCAGGCCCGCACCCTGGTGCATACCTCCAATCTGTACGAGATTCCGCTGCAGGAACGGTTGGCCGCGGAGTTGTGCACTCGCGCCGGCCTGAACCGGGCCTTTTTCTGCAACTCCGGCGCCGAGGCCAACGAAGCAGCGATCAAGCTGGCGCGCCTCCACGCCCGCGGACGTGGCATCGCGAAACCGCATATCCTGGTGATGGAGAACAGCTTTCACGGCCGCACCCTGGCCACGCTCACCGCCACCGGCAACGCCCGCATCCAGGCCGGATTCGAGCCGCTGGTGGAGGGCTTCACCCGGGTGCCCTACAACGATCTCGACGCCGTCCGCCGGGCCGCCGCGGAAGTCGAGGGCATCGTGGCCGTGCTGGTCGAGCCGGTGCAGGGCGAAGGCGGCATCCGGGTGCCCTCACCCGATTACCTGGCCGGACTGCGCGCCATCTGCGACGAACAGGGCTGGCTGCTGATGCTGGACGAGATCCAGACCGGCATCGGCCGTACCGGCGAATGGTTCGCCTTCCAGCACGCCGGCATCCTGCCCGATGTCCTGACCCTGGCCAAGGGCCTGGGCAACGGCTTCCCCATCGGCGCCTGCCTGGCGCGCGGGGCGGCCGCGGAGCTGTTCCAGCCCGGCCATCACGGCACCACCTTCGGCGGCAATCCGCTGGGCTGCCGCACCGCGCTGGCGGTGCTGGAGACCATGGAACGGGAACAGCTGCCCGCGCGCGCCGCGAAGCTGGGCTCTGAACTGTCAGATACCTTCCGCTCCCGCCTGGGTAACACCCCCGGCGTTAGCGAGATCCGCGGTCACGGCCTGCTGCTGGCCATCGCCCTGGACCGGCCCTGTGGGGATCTGGTCAAGCGAGCGCTGGAACGCGGGCTGCTGATCAATGTCACTGCGCAGAACGTCATCCGCCTGCTGCCGCCGCTCATCTTCACCGATACGCAGGCGGACGAACTGGTGGAGACGCTCTGCGCCCTTGTCACCGAATTCCTGCAGGAGGCGTGAATATGCCTGTGCGCCACTTTCTCACCCTGATGGACCTGTCCCCGGCCGAGCTGGAGACCCTGATCCGCCGGGCGATCGAGCTGAAACAGAAACACTACGACGGCGAGATCTTCGAACCGTTGCGTAACAAGACCCTGGCCATGGTGTTCGAGAAATCCTCCACCCGCACCCGGGTCTCGTTCGAGGCCGGCATGGCCCAGCTCGGCGGCCATGCCATGTTCCTCTCGCCGCGCGACACACCAGCTGGGCCGCGGCGAGCCGCTGGAGGACACGGCGCGGGTACTGTCGCGCATGGCCGACTGCGTCATCATCCGCACCTACGAGCACGACAAGATCGAGCGCTTCGCCTTTGAGTCCCGGGTGCCGGTGATCAACGCGCTGACCGATCTGTACCACCCCTGCCAGCTGCTGGCCGACGTGCAGACCTTCGTCGAGCACCGCGGCGAGGTGCGGGGCGCAACCGTCACCTATATCGGCGACGGCAACAACATGTGTCACTCCTATATCAACGCAGCGCGCCAGTTCGGCTTCAACCTGCGCCTGGGCTGTCCCGGTGACTACCAGCCCGACAGTGAGATACTGGCCGCCGCCGGCGACCGGGTACAGCTGTTCGACGATCCCATGGAAGCCGCGAAAGGGGCGCATTGGATCGCCACCGATGTGTGGGCCAGCATGGGCCAGGAAGAGGAACAGGCCAAGCGCCGCGAGGCCTTCCAGGACTTTCAGGTCAACGAGGAAATGCTGGCCGTGGCCGACCCGGAGGCGCTGTTCATGCACTGCCTGCCGGCCCACCGGGGCGAGGAGGTCAGCGCCGGCGTCATGGACAGCACGCAGAGCGTGGTCTGGGACGAGGCCGAGAACCGCCTGCACGCCCAGAAGGCGCTGCTGGAGTTTCTGCTCACCTGAGCCGCTGCCGCAATTCGCCCTGAGGGGCCCGACGGCTTATGCTCTGAGCCATGTTCAGATCCACCAGTCATCTCGCCGCCGCCGCCAGCCTGCTCCTGCTGCCGGCGGTCTTCCTGCTCGATCTGCAGCTGCCCCTGGGGTGGCCACCGGCATCCTCTATGTGGTGCCGGCTCTGCTTACCCTCTGGGCCCATCCCGCCCTGCTGTGGGTCGTCACCGGCCTCGCCTGCCTGCTGGTGCTCGCCGCCATCCCCCTGTCGCCGGCCGAGCCAACCTGGATCGCCCTGCTCAACCGCGGCCTGTCCCTGCTGGTGATCGTGCTGAGCGCACTGCTGCTGCGCCTGCACCAGCGCCGTGAACAGATACTGGCCGAGCATGCGCGTCAGGAGGAGGTCCTGCACGAAAGCGAGCGTTATCTGCGCCAGGTCATCGATCTGGTGCCGCACCGGATTTTCGTCAAGGATGCCGAGGGCCGCTTTCTCCTGGTCAATCAGGCCGCGGCGGCGGCCTATGGACTGAGCGTGGAGGCCATGACCGGCCGTCTGCACCAGGAGCTGCATGGCGATCCCGACCAGGTGGCCCGGATGCTGGCCAACGACCGCGCCGTGATCCAACCCATTTTGATCCCGAGGAGGGCTTCACCGGCGCCGACGGCCGCCCCCGCACCCTGCGCACCACCAAGATCCCGTTCCGGTTGCCCGGCCAGGCGACGCCGGCCGTGCTGGGCCTGGCCATCGACATCACCGAGGACAAGGCGCGGGAACGGCGCCTGCTCGCGTCCGAACGCAAGTACCGCGCCCTGCTGGACAATGCCGTGGACGCCATCCTGCTCGCCGATATGGAGGGCAAGCTGCTCGACGCCAATCGCCAGGCCGAACAGCTGCTGGGCTACAGCCGCGAGGAACTGAGCCGCATGCACGCCTCCGAGCTGCACCCGACGGAGGAACTGCCGCAGGTGCAGGCGGTATTCCGGAAACTCAGTAAGGCGGGCACCACCCGGGTGACGCATCCGGTCATCCGCGGCAACGGCGAGCAGATCCGCTGCGAGGTGGCGGCCAGTCTGATCCGCTATGGCGACGATACCGTGATCCAGGGCATCTTCCGTGACATCACCGAGCGCGAACGCCGGATGCAGGCCCGGCTGGAGGAAGAGCAGCGCCACCGCACCACCCTGATCCGGGAGGTGCACCACCGCATCAAGAACAACCTGCAGGGGGTGGTGGGCCTGCTGCGCCAGCAGGCCGGGGCGCACCCGGAACTGGAGGCGGCAATGACCGGCGCCATCGGTCAGGTCCAGTCCATCGCCCTGGTCCATGGCCTGCAGGGCAAGGGGGATGATCTCAAGGTCTGGCTGTGCGAGATGGTCGAGGCCATTGCGACTGCCACCGCCCCGCTGGCCCGCGCCCCGGTCGAACCCAGCATCGATCTGGGCGCGGGCTCGCCCATCTGGATACATACCGAGGCCGCCGTGCCGGTGGCCCTGGTGCTGAACGAGCTGATCCAGAACGCGGCCAAGCACGGCGGTGGCGACGGGGTACAGGTCCGGCTGGAGCGGGACGCGGAGCACAGCGCCCGGATCCTGGTCAGTGCTTCGGGACGCCTGCCGGCAGAATTCGACTTCAATCGCGGTCAGGGCCTGGGCACCGGTCTGGAGCTGGTCCGCGCCCTGCTGCCGCAGCAGGGCGCGCGGCTGGAATTCGAGCAGACCGGCGAGCGCACGCGGGCCCGCCTGGAGCTGACACCGCCGCTGGTCCACTTCTGATGCGGAGACTCAGGAGTCCGGCTTGTTCCTGGCCTCGGCCTCCATCTGCTCCAGACTGGTGTGACGCACGTCCTTGCCGCGTACCAGGTAGATCACGTATTCACAGATATTGCTGGCGCGGTCGCCGACGCGTTCCAGCGACCGCGCCGCCCACATGGCATCCAGGGCGCAGGGGATGCTGCGGTTGTCCTCCATCATCAGGGTGATGAGCTGGCGCATGATGCCGTCGTACTCCTTGTCCAGCTTCTGGTCCTCGCGCCAGACCTCCACCGCCATATCCACGTCCATGCGGGCGAAGGCGTTGAGCGAGCCCTTGAGCATCTTGCCGGCCAGCTCGCCCAGGTGTTCGATACGGCCGTGGAAGCGGTCGATCTGCGACTTGTCGCTGATATGCATGGCCATGCGCGCGATGCGCTCGGCCTCATCGCCGATGCGCTCCAGGTCGGTAATGGTCTTGATCACGGCCACCAGCAGCCGCAGATCGCCGGCCGTGGGCTGGCGTCGGGCCAGTACCAGGTTGCACTCCTCGTCGATGGAGACCTCCATGGCGTTGATCTTGTAGTCATTGTTGACCACAACGTCGGCCAGGCGCTCGTCGCCCTCGACCAGTGCGCGCACCGCGTCGGCCACCTGCTGCTCCACCATGCCGCCCATGGACATCACCCGGTTGCGGATGTCCTCCAGCTCGGTGTTGTACTGGCGGGATATATGCTGACTGATACTGTTCCTTGTCCATGGTGCTCATCTCTGCTCCCCCCGAGTGCGCGCTCAGCCGTAGCGCCCGGTGATATAGTCCTCGGTCATCTTCTGCTTCGGATTGGTGAAGATGGTGTTGGTGTCATCATATTCGATCAGCTCGCCCAGATACATGAAGGCAGTATAGTCCGAACGCGGGCCGCCTGCTGCATGTTGTGAGTGACGATCACGATGGTGTATTTCGATTTCAGGTCGTAGATCAGCTCCTCGATCTTGAGGGTGGAGATCGGATCCAGCGCCGAGGCCGGCTCGTCGAGCAGGATCACCTCCGGCTCGATGGCGATGGCGCGGGCGATGACCAGGCGCTGCTGCTGGCCGCCGGACAGCCCCATGGCGCTCTCGTGCATCCGGTCCTTGACCTCGTCCCACAGGGCCGCACCGCGCAGCGATTTCTCCACCACCTCGTCCAGGGTACGGCGGCTGGTCACGCCCTGCAGCCGCAGTCCGTAGGCGACATTCTCGTAGATGCTCTTGGGGAAGGGGTTGGGCTTCTGGAATACCATCCCCACCCGCCGACGCAGATCGGCCACATTGGTCGAACGGGCGTAGATGTCCTCGCCGTCGAGCCGGATGCTGCCCTCGACACGCACGCCGTCGACCAGGTCGTTCATCCGGTTGAAACAGCGCAGCAGGGTGGACTTGCCGCAGCCGCTGGGACCGATATAGGCGGTCACGCGATTGCGCGGGATGGACATGGTGATTTTCTTCAGCGCCTGGGTCGCCCCGTAGTACAGGTCCAGATCCTGCACCTGCAGACAGATTTCCTCGCGGCTGATGTCCAGCGCTTCGCGCCGTACCACCAGTCCGGGATCGATGGCATGGGTCTTGGTCTGTTCATTCATCATTGCATTACCTTCGGTCGGGCCGGATTCAGCCCTGATCAAACGACTTGAACTGTTCCCGCAGCCGGTTACGGATGGCGATGGCGGCCAGGTTCAGCACCACGATGACCAGAACCAGCAGCAGCGCGGTGGCATAGACCAGCGGGCGGGCGGCCTCCACGTTGGGGCTCTGGAATCCGACATCATAGATATGAAAACCCAGATGCATGAACTTGCGCTCCAGGTGCACGAAGGGCGGGTTGCCGTCCACCGGCAGCGAGGGCGCGAGCTTGACCACACCGACCAGCATCAGGGGCGCGACCTCGCCGGCGGCGCGCGCCACGGCCAGGATCAGGCCGGTCATCATGGCGGGGCTCGCCATCGGCAGCACCGTGCGCCACAGGGTCTCGGCCTTGGTCGCCCCCAGCGCCAGACTGCCCTCGCGGATGGCGCTGGGAATGCGTGACAAGCCCTCCTCGGTGGCCACGATCACCACCGGCAGCGTCAGCAGCGCCAGGGTCAGCGCGGCCCAGAACAGGCCCGGTGTGCCGAAGGTCGGGGCCGGCTGCGCCTCGGGGAAGAACAGGTCGTCGATGTTGCCACCCAGGAAGTAGACGAAAAAGCCCAGGCCGAACACGCCGTAGACAATCGAGGGTACGCCAGCGAGGTTATTGACCGCAATGCGGATGGTGCGGGTCAGCGGGCCCTGTTTGGCGTATTCGCGCAGATAGACCGCGGCCACGACACCGAAGGGCGTGACGACCACCGACATCAGCATGACCATCATGACGGTGCCGAAGATCGCCGGGAAGATGCCTCCCTCGGTATTGGCCTCGCGCGGCTCATCGCTGACGAACTCCCACAGCTTGGCGAAGTAGAACCCGAACTTGTCGACCGTGCTCATGGCATTAGGTCGGTAGGCCCGCACCACCTTGGCCAGCGGCACCTCCACCTCGCGCCCGTCCATGACCGTGGCGGTGAAGCTGTCGCGGCGCAACTGCTGGTACAGCTCGCCCAGCTCCCGCTGCAGCACCTCATAGTCGGCCTGCAGACGCGCCTGCTCGGCCTCGATGGCGGCCAGGTTCTCGGGCGTGTCCCGACCCTCGAGTTCCAGCCGGCGCCGATCCAGGCGCAGCTGCTCCATGGCATAGTTGATACTGCCGATGCGGCCCTTCTCGATGTCCTTGATCCGGTGCTGCAGCTCCGTGGCCCGCGCCAGGCGATCCTGCAGGGCCTGCCAGGCGGCCTCGCCCTCGGCCACGACCTGGTCTTCCTGCTTCACGCGCTGCAGAAAGCCATAGAAGTTGCCCCACTCGTAACGTTCCACCGCCATGACATCCGTCGGCATGCTGCGCTCCAGCACCCGCGGCTCCAGCAGCCAGCGGAAATCCAGGCCGACCAGATCGCGGTTGCCGGTCTTGATCAGCAGGCGCTCCACCTCGGGGGTATCGCCCGGCACCTCGGCCGACCCGGAGGCCTCGATGCGGGCGCGGGTCACGATTTCGCTATCGCTGATCTCGCCGATGATGCGCTGGTGCTGCCCATCCGTCTGCAGATATTCGAATTCGTAAACCGTGGCGGGCCAGAAGTGCGCCAGCCCGCGCACGGCGATCAGCGCCAGCAGTCCCACCACCATGATCAGGCTGGCGCTGACCGCCGCCGCATTGAGCCACACCCAGGGCGTGCCGCTTTTGAACCAGTTGCCGAGGTTTCGCTTCACCCTGATCACTCCCGCCTACAGGCTCGAGTACTTGCGCCGCAGCCGCTGGCGCACGATTTCCGCCAGCGTGTTGACCACAAAGGTGAACATGAACAACACCAGAGCGGCCAGGAACAGCACCCGGTAGTGGGTACTACCCACCGCCGACTCGGGCATCTCCACGGCGATGTTGGCCGCCAGGGTACGCATGCCCTGGAAGATATTCATGTCCATCACCGGTGTGTTGCCGGTGGCCATGAGCACGATCATGGTCTCGCCCACCGCCCGGCCCATGCCGATCATCACGGCGGAGAAGATACCCGGGCTGGCCGTGAGCAGCACCACCCGCGTGAGCGTCTGCCAGGGGGTTGCGCCCAGCGCCAGCGAGCCCGAAGTCAGATGTTTGGGCACGTTGAAGATGGCATCCTCGGCGATGGAGAAGATGGTCGGAATAACGGCAAAGCCCATGGCCAGACCGACCACGATGGAGTTGCGCTGATCGAAATCCAGGCCCAGTTCCTGTTTCAGCCACAGCCGCATGTCGCCGTCGAACAGCCATACCTCCATCAGCGGGCTGAGGCTGAGCGACAGCCAGCCGATCAGCAGCACCACCGGGATCAGCATTGCCGCCTCCCAGCCGTCGGGGACCCGGGTACGCAGCTGCCAGGGCAGCAGGTGCCACAGCCAGGCGAACAGCAGCACGCCGAAGGGCATCACAATCAGCAGACTGAAGATACCGGGCAGGTGGGTCTCGACATAGGGCGCCAGCCACAGACCGGCCAGAAAGCCCAGGATCACGGTGGGTAACGCCTCCATGATCTCGATGGCCGGTTTGATCGAGCCGCGCATCTTCGGCGCCATGAAATAGGAGGTGTAGATAGCCCCGAGGATGGCCAGGGGGGTGGCGATGAGCATGGCATAGAAGGCGGCCTTGAGCGTGCCGAAGGCCAGCGGCGTCAGGCTGAACTTGGGCTCGTGATCGTTCGAGGCCGAGGACGACTGCCAGATGTAGGCCGGCTCGTCATAGCTCTCGTACCAGACCTTGCCCCACAGCGAGGACCAGGAGATCTCGGGATGCTCGTTGTCGATCTTCCAGAAATGCAGCCGCTGCTGCGTGTCCTCGGCCAGCCAGTAATCGGCTCGCGGCGAGACTGCAACCTTGCGCAGCCCCCCGTCGATGACCTGCCGGCTGAGGATCTGCTTGTGGGCGGTGGTGTGATAGATGCTGAGGCGGCCCTGCGCATCGACCGCGAGCAGTCCCTTGCGTGAATGTTCCGGGGCGATCGCCGTGATCGGGCTGTCGTAGGCGTCGAAGCCGCGGATGCGCTGCAGCCGTTCGTGGTCGCTGTTCTCCTCGCGCACGCTGAACCACTGGCTGATGCCGCCGTCGCTGTAACCGGCCAGCAGGGAGATGCCGCCGGCCAGCAGTTCCAGGCTGGTCAGCTCACTGCCGCCCTCGCTGATGGACAACTGCTCCAGCAGAGCAGGACTTGCCGGATCCCGGATGTCGTACCGGGCCAGTTCGCCACTGCGGGTGGCGGCATAGAGGAAACGCTGGGTCGGATTGACCAGCAGGTAGCGGGGCTGGCTCAGGGTCAGGGGAAGCTGACTGTGGGTGCGGACGATCTCAGTTTCCCCGCCCAGGAAGGACTCCTCCTGACGGATACGGGCGAGCTGCAGCTGCCCCTGGTCCGTCAAACCCACCAGGGTACTGTTCTCCTCGCCGACCTGGACCGCCAGTCGCTGCAGCGTCTCGCCCTCGGCGGCGACTTTCACCGGGTTCGTGCCCAGGGGAAATTTGAGTTCCGGCGTGATCAGGCGCTGATCGTCGGGATAGGTGATGCGGTAATCGTGGCGCACCACCAGCGCGGTGCCATCGGACAGGCCATACGCCACCACTCCGCTGCCCGGCTCACCTACGGCAAAGATGCTCACCTGCACGCCGGCGGGCAGCGGCAGCGGATGCCGCGACACCGGTTCGCCGCTGCGGGTCCGGAAGAACAGCACTTCCTCGTCGGTGAAGCGCACCGCGATCTCGCCCTGTTCCTCCATCGCCAGGTGCAGGGTCTGTCCGCCGCCGGGAAGGGCATAGTCAGTGACCGGCTCGGCCGAGCCGGGCTTGAGCAGGGGCATGACCACATAGAGCAGGTAGAAGAAGATCAGCACCACGGCGATGATCACGCCGACCCCGCCCACCGTGACCCCGTATCGGGCCAGGCCGTCCTTGAACATGCGCCAGGCACGCCGCCGCCGCTGGGTGGCCTCGGGGATGCGCTCGATGACGGACGGCTGGCTGGGAGGGGCATCAGACATGCCGCACAGCCTAGGCCACAAACATGACAAATTTATTACAGAACCGGTGCCGGCGCGGTGGAACATTCGAGCGGGGTTACAGCGCTGCCCGCGGTAAACGGGGCCAGGATGACAATTTTATGACATCCCCCGGCTCCAGGATTACGCCAGCGCGTCGATTCGGCATAATGACAGGCATTGAACGCACCCAGAGTGGATTATGGACACCCCCGATCTCAGCCACCCCGACCTCTACATCAACCGCGAGCTCAGCCTGCTCCAGTTCAACAAGCGGGTGCTCGAACAGGCGCGCGACCCCAACACCCCGCTGCTGGAGCGGCTGAAATTCCTCTGCATCTCCAGCACCAACCTGGACGAATTCTTCGAAATCCGCGTGGCCGGCCTGAAGCAGAAGGTCGAATCCGGCTCGGTCCAGGCCGGCACCGACAACTACAGCCCGGGCGAGATTCTGGCCACCATCAGCCGCGAGGCCCACCAGCTGGTCGAGCAGCAGTACCATGTGCTCAACGAGGAGTTGATCCCGGCCCTGCGCGAGCGCAGCATTCGCTTCGTGCGCCGCACCCACTGGACCGAGGCCCAGGCCGAATGGGTGAAGAACTATTTCAACCGGGAACTGCTGCCGGTGCTGAGCCCGCTGGGTCTGGACCCGGCCCACCCCTTTCCGCGCATCCTCAACAAGAGCCTGAACTTCATCGTCTCGCTGGAAGGCAAGGACGCCTTCGGCCGCTCCAGCGGCGTGGCCATCGTCCAGGCCCCGCGTTCGCTGCCACGACTGATTCCGCTGCCCTCGGACATCGCCGCCGGCGAATACGACTACGTATTCCTGTCCTCCATCATCCACGCCTACGTCGACGAGCTGTTTCCCGGCATGACCGTCACCGGCTGCTACCAGTTCCGGGTAACCCGCAACAGCGACCTGTTCGTGGACGAGGAGGAAATCGACGACCTGATGCGGGCCATGGAGGGCGAACTGCTGGCCCGGCGCTACGGCGACGCCGTGCGCCTGGAGGTGGCCGACAACTGCACCCCGGACATGGCCAACTATCTGCTGCGCCAGTTCGGGCTGAGCGAGGAGGACCTGTATCAGGTCAACGGCCCGGTCAATCTCAACCGGCTGTTCGCCATCGCCGACCTGGTGGAACGTCCGGAGCTCAAGTACCCGCCGTTCAAGCCCGGCCGCAGCGGCATCCTGAATACGGAACAGGGCATCTTCGACACCCTGGCCCACCAGGACATCCTGCTGCACCACCCCTTCGAGTCCTTCGTGCCGGTGGTGGAGTTCCTGCGCCAGGCGGCCACCGATCCCAATGTACTGGCGATCAAGCAGACCCTGTACCGCACCGGGCCCGACTCGGCAGTGGTCGATGCCCTGGTCGAGGCCGCCCGCGCCGGCAAGGAGGTCACCGTGGTGGTGGAGCTGCGGGCCCGCTTCGACGAGGCGGCCAACATCCAGCTGGCCAACCGGCTGCAGGAGGCCGGGGCCCATGTCGTCTACGGCGTGGTCGGCTACAAGACCCACGCCAAGATGATCCTGATCACCCGCCGCGAGGGGCGCGGCCTGCGCCATTACGTGCACCTGGGCACGGGCAACTACCATGCCCGCACCGCGCGCCTGTACACCGACTACGGCCTGCTGTCGGCCGACAAGACCCTGGGCGAGGACATACACCGGGTATTTCAGCAGCTCACCAGCCTGGGCAAGGTCAAGGCCCTGCGCAAGCTGCTGCAGTCGCCCTTCAGTCTGCACAAGGAGCTGCTGCGCAAGATCGAGCGCGAGGCCGAACTGGCCGCGGCCGGCGAGCCGGCGCGCATCATCGCCAAGATGAACGCCCTGATCGAGCCGCAGGTCATCCGCGCCCTGTACCAGGCCTCGCAGGCCGGCGTGAAGATCGACCTGATCGTGCGCGGCATCTGCTGCCTGCGCCCGGGCGTGCCGGGGGTCTCCGACAACATCCAGGTACGCTCCATCGTCGGCCGCTTCCTGGAGCACACCCGGGTGTTCTACTTCCGCAACGGCGGCGAGGAGGAGCTGTATCTGTCCAGCGCCGACTGGATGGACCGCAACTTCTACCGCCGGGTGGAGATCGCCTTTCCCATCGAACAGCCGCAGCTGAAAAAGCAGATCATCAAGGAAGGGCTGGAGCTGTACCTGTCCGACAACACCCAGGCCTGGGTACTGCAGCGCGACGGCGAATACAAGCGCCTGCAGCCGACCGGCCGCCAGCGCCCGCGTTCGGTCCAGGCCACGCTGCTGGACAAACGGGCCGAGCCGGCCTGAATGGAGCTCAGGCGGCCTTGCGGCCGATCAGCTCGATGGGATAGCCGTCGGGGTCCTCGACAAAGGCAATGATGGTGGTGCCGGCATTCATGGGGCCGGCCTCGCGCAGGATTTTGCCGCCGCGGTCGCGGATCGCCTCCGCGGCCTGGTAGACGTCATCGACCTCGATGGCGACATGGCCGTAGCCGTCGCCGATATCATAGGAATCCGTGTCCCAGTTGTAGGTCAATTCCAGGACCGTGTTCTCCGACTCGTCGCCGTAGCCGACGAAGGCCAGGGTGAACTTGCCGTCCGGGTAGTCCTTCTGGCGCAGCAGCTGCATGCCCAGCACCTCGGTGTAGAATTTAATCGACCGGTTCAGATCGCCGACCCGCAGCATGGTGTGCAATATCCGCATGGCTGTGCCTCCTGAGAAGATCAAAAGAGAAGAGCGCCACGGAAAACATGGAAAGCACGGACAAAAATGATTTTTTAATGATTGCGATCCGTAGATCGGGTTAGCCCGTGGGGCGTAACCCGACATTGGCGCCGAACCCGTCGGGTTACGCTGCGCTAACCCGACCTACACAAGATTCGAAGTAAACAACATGGAATTTTCCGTGTCTTCCGTGTATTCCGTGGCGCTCTTTTATAATTACCGCCGCCGTCGCGCCGCGATGCGCAGGCGCAGGGCGTTGAGCTTGATGAAGCCCTCGGCGTCCTTCTGGTCGTAGGCGCCGGCGTCGTCCTCGAAGGTGGCGATGGACTCGTCGAACAGGCTGTCCGAGGCGGACTGGCGGCCGACGACAATGACATTGCCCTTGTACAGCTTCAGCCGCACCCTGCCGTTGACGGTCTGCTGCGAGGCGTCGATCATCTCCTGCAGCATCTGCCGCTCCGGGCTCCACCAGTAGCCGTTGTAGATCAGCTCGGCGTAGCGCGGCATCAGTTCGTCCTTCAGGTGCGCAACCTCGCGGTCCAGGGTCAGGGATTCGATGGCACGGTGGGCCTTGAGCAGGATGGTGCCGCCGGGGGTCTCGTAGGCGCCGCGGGATTTCATGCCCACATAGCGGTTCTCGACGATGTCGGCGCGGCCGATGCCGTTCTCCCCGCCGACTCTGTTCAGCTGTTCCATCACCTGGCCGGGTGTGACCGCCTGGCCGTCGATGGCGACCACGTCGCCCTTCTCATAGGTCAGTTCGATGTAGGTGGGTGTATCCGGCGCCTGCTCGGGCGAGACGGTCCAGCGCCACATATCCTCTTCCGGCTCGGCCCAGGGATCCTCCAGGATGCCGCCCTCGTAGGAGATGTGCAACGAGTTGGCGTCCATGGAATAGGGCGATTTCTTGCCCGCCTTGGCGAAGTCCACCGGGATATCGTGCTGCTTCGCGTAGGCCATGAGCTTTTCGCGTGACAGCAGATCCCATTCGCGCCAGGGGGCGATCACCTTCACGTCGGGCTTCAGGGCGTAGGCGCCCAGTTCGAAACGCACCTGATCATTGCCCTTGCCGGTGGCGCCGTGGGCGATGGCATCGGCGCCGGTCTCGTTGGCGATCTCGACCAGGCGTTTGGCGATCAGCGGCCGGGCGATGGAGGTGCCGAGCAGGTATTCGCCCTCATAGATGGTATTGGCGCGGAACATCGGGAACACATAGTCGCGGGCGAATTCCTCGCGCAGGTCCTCGATGTAGATCTCCTTCACACCCATGGCGCGGGCCTTCTCGCGCGCCGGCTCGACCTCCTCGCCCTGGCCGATGTCCGCGGTGAAGGTGACAACTTCACAGTTATAGGTGTCCTCCAGCCACTTGAGAATGACCGAGGTATCCAGACCGCCGGAATAGGCCAGCACGACTTTCTTGATGTCTGACATGTTTAAACCCCAACATTTACCGCAAAGGCGCGCAAAGGCGAAAAAGAAAACATAGTCCTTCGCGCGCCTTTGTGCGACTTGGCGGTTAGATTAAGCCTTTGATTTGACCTTCGCGCTCCGGCGCAGCCGCGACAGCAGCCGCCGGGCCAGTTCGCCGAACAGTTCGGTCTGGGTCGGGTGCGGGTGGATGGCGTTGCCGACCTGCTCCAGGGTCAGCCCGGCGCTGACCATCATCACCGCCTCGCCGATCAGGGTGTCGGTGTGGTCGGCCAGGAAGTGCACGCCGATGATGCGCTGGGTGGCCTTGTCGGCGACCAGCTTGATCAGGCCGTGCTCCTCCCGGTTGATCATCGCCTTGGCGTCGATGTTCATCGGCACCTTGGCCTCGACCGCGTCGATGCCCTTCTCCTTGGCCTGGGCCACCGACAGGCCGACGAAGCCGGCCTCGGGACGGGTGAAGATGACGCCGCAGTCCTTATCCTGATCGTACTTCATATCCTCGCCGAGGATGCTCATGGCGGCCACCCGGCCCTGCTGGGCAGCAGTGTGCGCCAGCATCAGCCCGCCGATGACATCGCCGATGGCGAAGATGTGCGGAACACTGCTGCGGCAGCGGGCGTCGGCCTTGATCACCGGGCCGTCGGTTTCCACCCCGGCCTGATCCAGGTTGAGACCGTCGATCTCGGGCCGCTTGCCGGTGGCCATGATGACATAGTCCGCCTTGAGCTGGTGCGACTTGCCTTCGGCGTCGGAGTACTTCGCGGTCACCGCGCCGGGCTTGCCGCTGATCTTGTCCAGCTTGACCGAGGTATGCACGGTCAGGCGCGGATCGTCGTTGAGCACCTTTGTCAGATGCTTGGCGATCTCGGGTTCGACCTCGGCCAGGATGCGGTCCTGCGCCTCCAGCAGGGTGACCTGGGCGCCGAAGTCCTGGAAGATCTGCGCCATCTCAACGCCGATGGCGCCACCGCCGACCACAACCAGCTTCTTCGGCGGCTTGTCCAGCATCCAGACGGTATCCGAGGTCAGCACCGAACCGGACTCCAGGCCCTCGCGGGCGCCGTCGATGGGCGGCACGAACGGCGGCGCACCGGTGGCGATGACGGCGCAGCCGAAACTGACCGTTTTGGCGTTCTTACCATCACCGGTTTTGGCACGGCTGTGCGGGTCGTCCTGGTTGCCGCCGCTGTCGATGGCAACATGATGCTCGTCGACGAAACGGCCGTAGCCCTGGATGTAATTGATCTTCACGCCCTTGTCGGTCTTGAGCGCCATCTGGCCGCGCGTCTCCAGCACATTGCGCCGGTGCGCCTCCAGGGTCTTCCATTCCAGTTCGGCCTTGTTGGTACCCTTGATGCCGAGATCGGCATCGTGGCCGCGGTCGCGGATGCGGTCGGCCGCCGCGCGCCAGGCCTTGGAGGGGATACAGCCGCGCCACAGGCACTCGCCGCCGGGGAAGGGCGAATCATTGATGAGTGCGACCTTGTGACCGTGACCGGCCAGATCGCGGGCGCAGTCCTCGCCGCCGGGACCGCCGCCGATGACGACGACGTCATAGTCCCAGTCGCCCTCGGGGATGGCCGGGCCGGTCGGACCCATCCAGCTCTCGGGCTGCTCGATCAGTTCCTTCAGATCCTTCAGATACAGGGCCACGTCGGCACCGTTGACCACGCGATGATCGCCGGTGATGGTGAAAGGGCTGCCCTGTTCGCCGTCGGCGGAGATGGCGAGGATGGCGGCGATGCCCGGGGTGGGGATGGCGTCGAAGTGGCTGACACCGAACATGCCCATGTTGGAGACCTGGAAGGTGGAGCCGGAATACTCCTCGGGCTTGAGCCTGCGCTTGCGGGCGCGCTCGACCAGGTCCTGCCAGTCCTCGTTCAAATCCTCCAGCGAGCGCGATTCACAGTTGCGCAGCACCGGCACCACCAGACCGCCCTCGATGGCCACGGCCATGCCGACATCGACATTGGCGCGCTCGACCAGCTGATCCTGCGGCTTGTAGCACCAGTTCATCTTCGGATGGTTCTGCATCGCCTCGGCGCAGGCCCTGGCGATGGCGACCGTGACCGAGACGCCCTTGCCCTTGGCGGCCTTGATCAGGTTGCCCAGTCGGATGTGGCTGGTGACGTGGAAGGTGGGCATGGACAGCGACTCGGTCATGGTCCGGCTGATGGCCGCTTCCAGCTTGTTCATCTTGCGGCCCTCGCCGGGGACATCCACCTGCGGGAAGCCGCCGGGGGCGGCGGCGCCGGCCGGTTTGGCATTGGCGACATCGGCGGCCACCACCACGCCACCGGGGCCGGTGCCGGGGACGGTGTTCAGATCCACGCCCTGCTGGCCGGCGACCTTGCGGGCAAAGGGTGTCGCGCCGCGACCCTGCGGCCGCGGTGCCGGGGTGCCGCCCGGCACGGAGGCCGGCGTGGCCGGTCGCGCGGCAGCAGACGGCACGGATGCGGCGGTTTCCGTCTTTTCAGCCGACTTCGCGGCCGCGGCGGGTGCGGCCTCCCCGGTCACCACCTGGCCGGATTCGGCCACCAGATAGGCCAGCGGACCGCCCACCGGCACGGTGCTGTCCACCGGCGCGATGGGGCCGGAGAGAAAGCCCTCCTTGAACACCTCGACGTCCATGATGGCCTTGTCGGTCTCAACCTGGGCCACCACTGTGCCGCGCTCGATCCGGTCTCCGGGCTGCTTCTCCCAGCTCACCACCACGCCTTCGGTCATGGTGTCGGAGAGCTGCGGCATCTTGATGGTATGCAGGGCGCCTTCCGGTTCGTGACTGCCGGCGGATGCTTCCGCTGCGGCCGGCTCCGCTGCAGCAGCGGATTCCTCCGGCGCCGCCGCTTCCCCGCCGCCGGTTTCGGCGGCTGCCGGCGCGGCGGGCGCTTCGGCCTCGCCTTCCTGCACCTCCTCTTCCGAGGCAACGATATAGGCAATGGCCTCACCCACCGGCACGGTGCTGTCGACCGGGGCGATGGGGCCGGACAGGTATCCCTCGCGGAACACTTCCACATCCATGATGGCCTTGTCGGTCTCCACCGTGGCGACGATGTCGCCGCGGCTGATCTTGTCGCCGATGTTCTTCTCCCAGCTCACAATCACGCCCTCGGTCATGGTGTCCGAGAGCTGGGGCATCTTGATTACGTAGGGGTCTGCCATGGGGATAGCATCCTGATTTGTATTTGAACCGCCAAGGCGCCAGGGACGCCAGGACAATCTGGTCGTATCAGATGCACCGGCTTCCATTGAAGCTCCGATGCGGCGTCAAGGCCGGCATCCTTTACAACCAGGCATTATCTTTTTTTGGCGTACTTGGCGCCTTGGCGGTTAACTAAAGATTCACTTCCCGAACATCTTCCGCACGGCCGCCACTACATCGTCGGCCTTCGGAATCGCTGCCCGCTCCAGGGTGTGATTGTAGGGCATGGGCACGTTGGCCGCGGAAACGCGCACCGGCGCGGCATCCAGTTCGAAGAAGCACTCTTCATTGATAATGGCCATCACCTCGGACCCGACACCGACGGGGGCCTCGGCCTCCTCGACGATCACGGCACGATGGGTCTTGTTCACCGAGGCGCGAATGCCGGCCCGGTCCAGCGGACTGAGGGCGTAGAGATCGACCACCTCGGCCTCGATGCCGTACTGCTGCGACAATGTCTCGGCCGCCTGCAGGCACCAGTGCACGGAGATGTTGTAGCCGAACAGGGTGACGTCCTTCCCTTCACGCGCCACCTCGGAACCCTCCAGTGGATGGAAATATTCCTCGTCCGGCACCTCGCCCTTGAAGTTGTACATCAGCTCATGCTCGTTGATATAAACCGGATCGTTGCAGCGCACCGCCGATTTGAGCAGGCCATAGGCCTGGCGCGGGTTGCTGGGCGTGACCACCCGCAGCCCGGCTATACCCATGAACACCTTCTCCATGCGCGCCGAGTGCTGGGCGCCCAGCTGGTGCGCGACGCCGCCGGGCGAGCGCACCACCACCGGGGCCTCGAGCTGGCCGCCGGACATGTAGCGTACCTTGGCCGCGGAGTTGAACAGCTGGTCCAGCGCCAGCCAGGCGAAGTTGACCGACATGATCTCGATGATCGGCCGCAAGCCCAGGAAGGAGGCACCGATGCCGAGACCGGTGTAGCCATTCTCCGAAATCGGAGTATCGATGACGCGCTCGGCGCCGTACTTGTCATACAGGCCCTGGGTGGCCTTGTAGGTGCCGCCGGCCATGCCGATGTCCTCGCCCATGCAGATCACGAGCGGGTCGTTGGCCATCTCCTCGTCGTGGGCGCGACGGAGCGCTTCCCAGTACATCAGTTCTGCCATCAGTTCTTACCTCCGCGCACCCAGGGGTCATTCTCGGCCAGGACGTATTTCTCCAGCTCCTCCACCTTGGGTTCAGGCGAGCTCTCGGCGTAGGCGATGATATCGTCCTCGATCTGGTCCAGGATCTCGGTATCCATCGCCTTGTAGTCGTCCTTGGTGATCTCGCCGGCCTCGATCAGCCGGTCGCGCAGCATGATGATGGGATCACGCTTGCTCCACATCTTCTCCTCGTCCTTGGAGCGGTAGGCGTTGGAGTCGGACATGGAGTGGCCGCGGTAACGGTAGGTCAGCAGTTCCAGGAAGTACGGGCCCTTGCCGGAGCGCACATGTTTGACCGCCTTCTGGGCGGCCTTGAACACGACCTCGATATCCTGGCCGTCGATCTGGTCCGAGGGGATGCCGTAGGCGCTGACGCGCTTGTACTGCTCGACCACGGCGGTGGAACGGTCGATGCGGGTACCGATGCCATAGAGGTTGTTCTCGCATACGTACAGCACCGGCAGCTCCCACAGGGCGGCCATGTTCAGCGACTCATGGAAGGTACCCTGGTTGTTGGCGGCATCGCCCAGGAAGCAGATGGCGATGTCGTCGTCGCCCTTCATCTTGATGGCCTTGGCCATGCCGGCGGCCAGCGGGAAGGGACCGCCAACCAGGGCATAGCCGCCCATGAAGTGGTGCTCGACATCGAATATATGCATGGAGCCGCCGCGGCCCCGGCTGGAACCGGTCTCCTTGCCGTAGAGTTCCGCCATGATCGCCTTGGGATCGGCACCGCAGCGAATGGCATGGACATGATCCCGGTAACCGGTGATGACATAATCCCGGCCCGGCCGCGCAGCTTCCATCACACCGAAGGCGCAGGCCTCCTGGCCCGGGTACAGATGCAGGAAGCCGCCGATCTTGCGTTCGACGTAGGCCTCGTAGCAGCGTTCTTCAAAGCGCCGCGCAAAAAGCATTTCGCGCAGTAGCCGTTTCTTGTCCGCGACGTTCATGAAACTCCCTTGGATCTCACGCTGGGGAATGGATACCCTGAGCACGCCAAAATCACGGCGCATCAGCTGAATTCGGGGCGCGCAGGGAACACGCGCCGGGACCCTCACGGGATACCCGAATCAAAACAAGCGCGATATGATCTGTGTTTTATCCCGTCAGGTCAAGGCAGGACGGCCGGTTCACATCACACTATTGAACGAAAAAACCCAGCCAAAACAAGGCCCGAACCATCACCGGGCGCGCGTCGGGCCGACCCGGCCCGCGACCTAACCGGAGCCATTTTATGCAACTTACCCTCACCCGCCCCGACGACTGGCACCTGCACCTGCGCGATGGTCCGGTGCTGGCCGACGTGGTCCCGCACAGCGCCCGCCAGTGCGCCCGGGCCATCATCATGCCCAATCTCAAGCCGCCGGTGACCCGCACGGAGCAGGCGCTGGCCTATCGTGAACGCATCCTGGCCGCGGTGCCTGCGGGCGTGGAATTCACCCCGCTGATGACCCTGTATCTGACCGACACCCTGAGTCCGGAGGAGATCCGCACGGCGGCGGCCAGCGGCCATGTGCATGCGGTCAAGCTCTACCCGGCCGGCGCCACGACCCATTCCGATGCCGGCGTGACCGATCTGCACAGGACCTGGCCCGCCCTGGAAGCGATGGCCGAGGCCGGCCTGCCGCTGCTGGTCCACGGTGAGGTGACCGAACCGGACATCGACATCTTCGATCGCGAGGCGGTGTTCATCGAACGCCACCTGGAACCGCTGCACCGGCGCCTGCCCGAACTCAAACTGGTGCTGGAGCACATCACCACCCGTCAGGGTATCGAGTTCGTGCAGGGGGCCGGTCCGAACGTGGCCGGCACCCTGACCGTCCATCACCTGCTCTACAACCGCAACGCCATGCTGGTCGGCGGCATCCGTCCGCACTACTACTGCCTGCCGGTGCTCAAGCGCGAGACGCACCGCGAGGCACTGATCGCGGCCGCCACCAGCGGCAGTCCGAAATTCTTTCTCGGCACCGACAGTGCCCCGCACCCGCAGCATGCCAAGGAAAGCGCCTGCGGCTGCGCCGGGCTCTATACCGCCCATGCCGCCATCGAACTCTACGCCGAGGCCTTCGAACAGGCCGGGGCGCTGGACCGGCTGGAGGGTTTCGCCAGCCACTTCGGGGCGGATTTCTATGGTCTGCCGCGCAACCGGGACACCGTCACCCTGGTCCGGGAGCCCTGGACGGTGCCCGAGAGCTATCCGCTGGGTAAGGAGAAGGTCATCCCGCTGCGCGCGGGCAAGGAGATCGCCTGGCGATTGCAATTGTAGGATGGGTGAAGGCGCGCAGCGCCGTAACCCAGCACCGTGCCACGAGGCGATGGGTTGCGCTTCGCTTCACCCATCCTACGCCTCACTCCTCACGCTCCACTTCATACCCCGCCTCGCGCAGCAGTGCGATGATGCCCTCCTCGCCTGGCAGGTGCAGCGCCCCGACCGCGATGAAGGCCCCGCCCTGGCGCAGGACCGGCTGCAGCCGCGCGGCCATGCGGTGATTGCGTTCAGTGACGAAGCGGCGGTTGAAACGCTCGACCAGTGCCGGATCGATATCGCCCATCATCCGGTCGCTGAACGCCGCCAGCGCCTCCAGATCCCCGCTCAGATACACCCGGCGCATGTCCTCGAACCAGGCCTCGAAACGGTCCCGGTTGTCGAGGGTATCGCGCAGAATACTGACCTGATCGGCCATCGGCATGCTGTCGAAGACACCGATCTGCTCGGCAGCCGTCTCCAGGCCTGCAACGGGCTTGTCCGCCGCCAGCGCCTGCTGATACAGACGCATATCCAGAAACAGCCCGCTGCGCGAGCGGGGCAGCATCAGGGTGGAGAAGATCATCCAGGGCTTGTAGCGGCGCAGGACCGGCTCGGGAATGCCGTAGTCCGCCATGGCCTCCACCGTCTCCCGGTACAGGTTCGGCGGCAGCACTGACTTCAGATCCCGGCCCGGTTCGAACAGGCCGGCCTGGACGGTGGTAAGTATCGCCGTCTCGTCCAGGACCATCTCCAGCACCAGTTGTTCGGAACGGGCAAAGGCATGCTCGACCGCCGCCGGCAGCCGGATCACCTCGGGATGCTCCGAGTGCATGGTCCCGAACAGGTAGCTCGGCTCAACGCCCTCGGCGCTGATGCGCCACAGCCTCCCCTGCGCCTCGGCCCAGACCGGACTCAGCCATGCCAGCGCCAGCAACAGCCAGAGCAGTGCCGCACCCCGCACTGGCGCGGCCCCTGTAGTGGCTTTCATTATCCGCATCATTCTCCCCTTTCCGCAGGAATCGTCCCTGCCGGTCATGATCGCAAATCCGCCCGGCATTGGGTATGCTGGCAGCATGTCAGACCCCGCCCCCGTCTCCCCCATGTCGCGACGTTTCCGCGGCTTCCTGCCCGTGGTCGTGGATGTGGAAACCGCCGGTTTCAACGCGCGCAAGGACGCCCTGCTGGAAATCGCCGCCGTCACCCTGGAACTGGACGCGAGCGGGCACATGTCACGCAGGGAGACGCACGCGGTCCATGTCGAGCCCTTCGCGGGCGCCAATCTCGACCCGCGGGCGCTGGCCTTCACCGGCATCGACCCCTATCACCCCTTCCGCTTCGCCAAGCCGGAAAAGGAGGCGCTGGCGCAGGTGTTCAAACCCATCCGTCAGCAGATCAGGGACACCGGCTGCACCCGCGCCATCCTGGTCGGCCACAATCCCTCCTTCGACCTGGCCTTCATGAAGGCCGCCGCCGAGCGCTGCAACCTCAAGCGCAACCCCTTCCATCTGTTCAGCACCTTCGATACCGCCACCCTGGCCGGTCTGGCCTATGGCCAGACCGTGCTGGCCCGCGCCGTGCAGGCCGCCGGCTTCCCCTGGGACGAGGGCGAGGCCCATTCGGCCGTCTACGACGCCGAGCGCACCGCCGACCTGTTCTGCGCCATCGTCAACCAGTGGCGCGACTTCTGCGGCAGCGGCTTTCCAGCGGAGATGGACTGGAACAATGTCCAGGACAGCGGCACTCAGCCGATCAATACCCGGGAGGAACCTGAATAGTCACAGCAGTGGGACTATAGCCACGGATTAACACGAATAAAGACCAAAGAATGCATTCTCATTGCGATGCCCAGACCCAAAGGGTGGGGTGCCCATAATGAAACCCGAAGGGGTTCTATGCGTGCACAGCGCCGCGGCAACCTCCAACCGTTTGAGCCAGCATTACGAGATTGCCGCGCTACGCTCGCAATGACGAAACCCGTTGTTTACATTCATTCGTGACTGACATGGATGCTATTGATCCATCCGTGTTCATCCATATCCATAGAACCACACGCCCAAAAGAAAAGGCGGGCAGCCTGAGCCACCCGCCTCGCGGCAACCGGTAACGTCCGATTTACTGGATGATAGTGAAACCCGGCGTACCCGGCAGCCGCGGCAGGCTCTGCTCGGGGAACTCGCCGGTCAGGGCGCCGAGGAAGGCGACGATGTCCTCGACCTGCTGCTCGCTCAGTTCCTGGTTGAGCTGGGTTTTCGCCATCACGCGCACCGCCTCGTCCAGGGTCTTCACTGATCCGTTATGGAAATAGGGCGCCGTGAGCGCCACGTTGCGCAGGGTCGGAACCTTCCACATGTATTCATCCGCGGCCTTGCCGGTGGCCTCGGCGCGGCCCTGATCAGCCATGAAGTCATAGCGCTCCACATAGGGATTGTCCGTGAACAGCGGGAACTTCATGAACAGGCCGCCGCCGTCGCGGGCCAGATCGGCGCCGTTGAAGGCCGGACCGCTGTGGCAGGACACGCAGCCGGCCTGCTTGAACGCCTCCATCCCGCGCAGTTGCTGCGCGGTCAGGGCTTCCCGATCGCCCTTCACATAGCGGTCGTAGGGGCTGTTCGGCGTGATCAGGGTACGCTCATAGGCGGCGATGGCCCGGGCCATGTTGTCCTCGCTGACCGAATCCGGGCCGAAGGCCTGGGTGAACATGGGCTCATAACCCGGGATGGCACGGATCGCCTCGATGGCGGTATCCAGATCCTTCATGGCCATCTCGACCGGGTTGGTCACCGGGCCCTTGGCCTGCTCCTCCAGGTCGGCGGCACGGCCATCCCAGAACTGGGAGGCGTTGAAGGCCGAATTCCAGACCGTGGGGGCATTGCGGTTGCCGGTCTTGCCGTGCACGCCCATGGAGACGTCCCGGTTGTCATCGCCGCCCAGCATGACATTGTGGCAGGAGTTGCAGGACACGGTCCCGGTGGAGGACAGGCGCGGATCGAAATACAGAGTCTTGCCCAGCTCGATCTTTGCCGCGCTCATGGGATTGTCTGCCGGCACCGGCGCCTGCTCCGGCAGGGCCTGCCACTCGGCCTGCCCCAGGGTAGGAAGGCCCGCGAGAGAACTGGCTATAACGATATAACCAAATGATTTTGCTTTCATTACCCACTCCTTTACAACATAAATAATTAAGCATTTTCTTATATAGAATTAGTCTAAATTAACCCTATGAACTTTGCAACTGTCTGGTCCGGCTTGTCACATCGGCGCCAGTCGGTACACTGGCGCATACCGATTGGTATGAAACCTTGCAGGGAGCTCCAGATGCCCGATGCCCCGGAAAAGACCCAGCAGATCCTGCAGGCCCACGCCGGTCTGATCCACCGGGTGGTACAGGCCTGCCAGAACCGCGACCTGCGCCCCGAAGTCAATGAACTGCTGCGTCAGGCCGAGCAGAACGAGTGGTACGACCTGGTGGGCGCGATCCGTCGCATCCTCAAGGGCGAGCGCAGCCTCACAGCCTTCCGCGGGCTGGACGAGGAGGACCGTGCCATTGTCGAGGCCATCCTGCGCGGCCTGCAGAACCCGCAGACCCTGCCCGACCTGAATGCCCAGTTCGATGCCAACCTGGCCGCCCCGGGCCTGGCCTCACTGATCCATGCCGCCCGCACCGGTGATCACCAGGCCCTGCACACCATTGCCGCCATGGCCCACCAGATGCTGCAGGCCGGCGGCGACATGGCCCGGCTCGCCGGCCTGATCCGGCCGCTGGTGCTGGGCGAGCGGGATCCGAACAAGCTGTGCGAGGGACTGGGCGAGAACAGCGAGAAGCTGGTGCAGGACATCCTGGCGGAGCTGAGGAAGCTCGAGACGCATTGAATTACGCCTGCGGGAATTCCACCTCGACGCGGAAACCGCCCAGTTCGGCGGATTCCCCGAAGCGCATGGACCCGCCATAGAGTTCCACCACGTCCGCGGCAATGGCCAGCCCCAGGCCATGCCCGGCCACGCCCTGCTCATCGGCACGTACGCCGCGCTCGTGCAGGTGCGCGCGGCGTTCCGGCTCCACACCCGGGCCGTCGTCCTCGATCCGTATCCGCAGTCGCCCGTCCTGCTGCACGGCCCGCACCCTGACCCGGCCGCGCGCCCACTTGCAGGCGTTGTCCAGCAGGTTGCCGAACAGCTCCATCAGGTCCTGTTCATCGGCCTGCAGTGCCAGGGTGGCGGGAACATCGCACTCGATCCGCAGCGCCTTGTCGGCATAGACCTGCCGCACCACCCCGGTCAAACCGTCGAATACCGGCCGCAGGGCCAGCCGCGCGGCGCTGTCGGAACGCCCGGCCAGGCGGGCGCGGCGCAGTTCCCGTTCCATCAGCGCCCGGATCTGATCCAGCTGCTGCTGCAGGCGCTCGCGGGTCTGCGGATCGGCATCCTGGGGCAGATGATCCAGCTCCTGCTGCAGCCGCGTCAGCGGGGTCTTCAGGGCATGCGCCAGATTGCCCAGGGCATTGCGCGAGCGCGCCAGCCGCCCCTGCAGTACCTCCAGCAGGCGGTTGATCTGCTGGACCAGCGGATGCAGTTCGCGCGGCACCGCCTCACCCAGCCGCGCCAGTTCGCCCTGTTGCAGCCGTTCCAGTTCGCGGCAGGTGTGCGCCACCGGGGCGAAACCCTGGCGCAATGCGCGACGCTGATAGCCCAGCAATCCGATCAGTACCGCCAGCCCCAGCAGACCATAGATCACCTGCAGCCGGCGGACATTGTCGCGAATGGGGGTCAGATCCTCGGCCACGGCCAGCAGCAGGTCCCGATCCTGTTTGATGTAGCGGCGCACCCGCACCAGCAGCAACTGTTCCTCCGGCCCGGTCTGGCGCAGGACCCGCGTCTCCCCCACCGCCAGCGCCGGCAGCCTCAGCGCCTGGTCCCATAACGAGCGCGAACGCAGCACCTCCTGGCCCGATTCGACCTGGTAATAGTGACCGGAGAAGACCCGGTCGTAGATGGGACTGACGCGCCCGGGACGCAGCCGCAGATCTCCGTCGCCCGCGGGATGCGTGAGGGCCACCAGCAGACCCTGGGCGTCATGCTCCAGCCGCGTGCCGATATAGTGTTCCGTCAGCAGCCGGAAGCTGTAGCTGGCCCCCAGACCGAACAGGATATAGACCAGCAGCAGGGCCAGGCCCAGCCGCAGGTTGATGTGCTGCTGGATGGATTGCATGATTCAGTCAGCGGGAAAGCAGTAACCCTGGCCGCGCCGGGTTTCGATGACATCCGCGCCGAGCTTGCTGCGCAGGCGGCGCACATAGACCTCGATCACATTGCTGTCCTTGTCCGAGTCGTAATCGTAGACATGCTCCGTCAGCTCGGTCTTGGACAGAATATGGCCGGGGTGCAGCATGAAATAGCGCAGCAGCCGGAATTCGGTGCCGGTGAGTTCGTGGCTGTGGCCATCGGATGTGCGCACCGTCTGGGTCGGCTCGTCCAGGGTCAGGCCGCCGGCACTCAACTCGGCCGCGGCCCGGCCGCTGGCCCGGCGCAGCAGCGCTGCCAGGCGCGCCTGCAGTTCCTCGACATGAAACGGCTTGCCCAGGTAGTCGTCCGCCCCGGCCTGGAAACCCTCGACCTTCTCGTGCCAGGCATCGCGCGCGGTGAGGATCAGCACCGGCGTGGTCATGCCCTGGGCACGCCAGTGACGCAGTACCTCCAGGCCGCTGCGCCCGGGCAGGCCCAGGTCGAGCACCACCGCGTCATAGGGCTCTTCCCGCCCCAGATGCTCGGCGTCGATACCATTGTCACTGTGATCGACGGCATAGCCGGCCGCCTTCAGGTCCTGCCTGAGGCGGCCGGCCAGGGCGCTGTCGTCCTCGACCAGCAGCAGACGCATTAGGGCCTGTTAACACTAATCTCATCGCCTCTGCTGGGGCTGATTTTTCGTCCAGCAAGGCAGAATGAGCGATGTGTAGTCACTCTACATGAGCGAATGATAACGCCGCTGGGCGGGAAATCAGCCCCAGCCCTGCGGGTTGCGCTTGAAAAAGCGCCACTCGTCGTTGCTCGTCGCTTATTTGGAATCACCAAACTGCGCTCCTCGCGCCTCGATTGGCGCTTTTTCAGGCACAACAGAGACGATGAGATTAGTGTTAACAGGCCCTACCTTCAACATGATATTGGCGGGTTCAGTCGTCCTCGAACTCCGGCAGGTGTTCACCGGTCCGGGCATCATAATACAGCTTGTATACCCGGCCGTCGTCGCGCAGCAGTTCCAGTTCATAGACCCAGATATCGTCCTCGCGCTCCAGTTCCACCTCCAGCAGCTGACCTGTCTGCTCGCCAACCGCACGCTCGACAATGGACTGCAACGGCAGGATCTCCCCCTGCCGCACCAGCTCCCTGACCTCGCCATGGTCATCGGCCTGCGCCGGGCCGACACCGGCCAGCAACAGCGTAAGGCAGGAGGCAATCAGCGTCTGTTTAGCAATGTTTCTCATAACGTACTCCTTGTGCGTTTCATACATTGAACAATCAACACTTCCGTGTTTTCCGTGCCTTCCGTAGCGCTCCTGGAACTATTCCGGCTGCGCCGGCTTGCGTCCGGTCACCATCGACCGCACCAGGTTCTCGCCATGCAGCAGGCTCTCGACGATCACGCCGGCCACGTGCACCGCGACCAGGAACAGGGTGAAGTTGGCGAAGAACTCGTGCACCTCCTCGAACAGGTGCCCGGTACTCTCACTGACGCCGGCGAGCATACCCGCCAGCGGCCCCGCCCCCTCCTCGGCCGCATAGACGGCCAGACCGAAGCCGGTGGTGGCCAGCAGACTGACCAGCAGCAGCACAATCATCAGGCCGCCGGCCGGGTTGTGGCCCAGGTAGCGCCGGGGGTGCAGGGTCAGGACTTCCTTGACATAGACCAGCACCTCACGCGGCCGCCTCACGAAGTCGACGAAGCGCGCATGGCGGGTGCCGATCAGACCCCACAGCAGCCGGAAGGCCACCAGCCCGAGCACGGTGTAGCCGGCCAGGGTGTGCAGATCCAGCCAGTCATCCTCGGTCAGGTAGGCGGTGAAAAAGGCCAGGACCAGGGTCCAGTGGAATACCCGGACCAGCGGGTCCCAGACCCTGACGGTATCGGTTTGCATGATTCAGCCCTCCTGTTTCAGTGGGGCCCATTGTGGCGGGGCCGGCTGAAACCAGGCTGAAAATCGGGGGGGGATTACAAGAACGTTCAACGCAAAGACTCGGAGGCGCAGAGGTCGCAAAGATATTCCAAGAAATCCCGTTCGATTCACTCATTCCTGTCATTGTGAGCGAAGCCCGGCAATCTCCAACTGACTGATTGCGCAGCAGGAGATTGCCGCGTCACTTCGTTCCTCGCAATGACGGGAATCAAATCAGCACAATAGCTCTGTGCCTTCGCGCCACTGCGTTGAAAAAGACGCGGTCAGGGAACCTGCAGGCGTCAGGCGACCTGGACGGGGATGGTGTGACCGGTGCGGATGATACGGTTGTCGGCGTCGAGGTAGATCAGGGTGGGCTTGAAACCAGCGGCCTCGGCCGTGTCCAGGATGGCGTAGGTGCAGATGATCACCCGGTCGCCCGGGGCGGCCTTGTGGGCGGCGGCGCCATTGACGGAAATGATGCCGGAACCCTCCTGGGCACGGATGGCATAAGTGATGAAGCGCTCGCCGTTGGCCAGGTTGTAGATCTGGATCTGCTCGTACTCGCGGATGCCCGCCGCCTCCAGCAGGGCACCGTCGATGGCGCACGAACCCTCGTACTCGAGTTCGGAATGCGTCACTCGGGCCTGGTGCAGCTTGGATTTGAGCAGGGTCAGATGCATGGGAATCTGGAACAGGATTCGTGGGGAGACGAATTATCGCCCATCCTCCCGGATGGCGCAATCGGCCTCAGGGGCCGGCCGTTCCCGGCCTGACCCGCAGATTATCGATCAGCCGCGCCCGGCCCAGCCAGGCAGCGGCCAGCAGCACCAGCTCCGGCTCCTCCGGACCGGGCACGCTCAGGTCAGCTGCCCGCCGGATGCTGACATAATCGGGGCGGAAGCCGGCCAGTTCGAGTTGCTTCACCCCCGTCTGCTCGAGTGCGGGATAGTCGCGATCACCTGCAAGCAGGGCCGCGGCCAGGCGTTCCAGGCTGTGGTACAGTTGCGGGGCGACCTGGCGCTCGGCCGTCGTGAGATAGGCGTTGCGCGAGCTCATGGCCAGACCGTCGGGCTC
Source organism: Thiohalobacter thiocyanaticus (assembly GCF_003932505.1). GTDB lineage: Bacteria > Pseudomonadota > Gammaproteobacteria > Thiohalobacterales > Thiohalobacteraceae > Thiohalobacter > Thiohalobacter thiocyanaticus. The sequence goes on along the minus strand of NZ_QZMU01000001.1, from coordinate 2,564,056 downwards.
ACGCCGCGTGGGCGCGCCCTCGATGTCGATCGGCAGGCTGAGGTCGCGCACCAGCCGCCGGATGACGATCAGCTGCTGATAGTCCTTCTCCCCGAACACCGCGAGATCCGGCTGGACCATATTGAACAGCTTGGTCACCACCGTCGCCACGCCGGTGAAAAAGCCCGGACGGAACCGGCCGCAGAGGATATCACTGATCTGCGGCACCTCGACCCGGGTCATCTCCGCCAGCGGCAGTGGGTAGATCTGCTCCACCGGCGGCGCAAACAGCAGATCGGCCCCGGACGCTTCCAGCTGCGCGCGGTCCGCCTCCAGGGTGCGCGGATAGCTGTCGTAGTCCTCGTCGGGCCCGAACTGCATGGGGTTGACGAACACGCTGACCACCACCCGGTCGCCTGCCGCCCGGGCCTGCCCGACCAGCGACAGGTGCCCGGCGTGCAGATTGCCCATGGTGGGCACGAAACCTATGCGCTCGCCGGCTGCGCGCCAGGCGCGGACCTGTTCCCGCAGTGTTTCGACAGTGTTGACCGTTTTCATGGCAAATAAGAAACCGAAAAAACCTCAACGCAGAGGCGCGAAGGCGCAGAGATCGCAAGGATACTTAAAAGTTTCTCTGATAAATCACAGGTTGGGCAGAGCACAGCGAAGCCCAACCTACAGGCAGGATTCGCGTTGCGGTCTGTGTGTCTTCGCGCCTTTGCGTTGAAACTGGATTCAATTGAAACTCTCCGCCCCGGACGGGAATTCGCCCACCTTCACTGCCTGTACAAAGGCCCTGACTGCCGCCTCCACGGAACCGGCGCCCTGCAGGAAGTCGCGGCTGAATCTGGGTCGCCTGCCCGGTGTGATGCCGAGCAGATCGTAGAGCACCAGCACCTGGCCGTCACAGTGCACGCCGGCGCCGATGCCGATGACGGGGATGCCGACCGCTTCGGTGATACGCCGGGCCAGTTCGGTGGGCACGGCCTCCAGTACCAGCAGTCCGGCACCGGCGGTCTCCAGCGCCAGGGCCTCGTCCTGTATCCGCTGCGCGGCCTCCGGCTCGCGCCCCTGCACCCTGTAGCCGCCCGGCTCGCGCACCGATTGCGGCAGCAGGCCCAGGTGGCCGCACACCGGGATGCCGGTCGCGGCCAGGGCATGAACCGCCTCCAGCCGCGCGGCGGAGCCACCCTCGAGCTTGACCATCATGGCCCCGCCCTCCCCCACCAGCCGGCGTGCGTTGGCCAGAGCGGAGGCCGGGTCGTCATAGCTCCGGTAGGGCATGTCCACGACGCGGTAGGCCGCGTGGCAACCGCGGGCCACGCAGGCGGCATGATAGACCATGTGCTCGACCGTCACCGGCCGGGTGGTGAGTCATGGCCCTGCACCACCATGCCGAGGGAGTCGCCGACCAGGGCGATGTCCACGCCGGCAACGTCCAGCCAGTGGGCGAAGCTGGCGTCATAGGCGGTCAGGCTGGCGATCTTCTCGCCGGCGTGCTTCATGGCCTGCAGCTGTTCCAGGGTGCGTGTACTCACAGGCTCACCGGCATGGGATTGAAATAGTGCCGGCCGCGCCGGACCCGGTGCACCTGCTCCAGCAGGGCCTGGTAGTCCTCGTCGCTGTTGACCAGGTCGATGTGCTCGGCGTTGACGATCAGCAGGGGCGCGGCCTCGTAGTCATAGAAGAAGCGCATGTAGCCCTCGGACAGGCGCTCCAGATAGGCGGCGTCGATGTTGCGCTCGTGCGTCCGGGCGCGCTTGTGGATGCGCTTGAGCAGCACATCCACCGGCGCCTGCAGGTAGATCACCAGGTCGGGTCTGGGCGCGTCCAGCGTCAGGTGCGAGTAGACCTGCTCGTAGAGCCGGTACTCCTGCTCGTCCAGGGTCAGCTGGGCGAACAGCCGGTCCTTCTCGATCAGGAAGTCCGCCACCCGCACCGGCTGGAACATGTCCGCCTGGCGCAGCGCCTGCATCTGCTGGGCCCGCTGCAGCAGGAAGAACAGCTGGGTCGACAGCGCGCCTTCCCTCGGGTTGCGGTAGAAACGCTCCAGAAAGGGGTTGTCGTCGGCGCCTTCCAGCAGCAGATCACAGCCGAAACTCTCGGCGAGTCGCTGGGCCAGGCTGGTCTTGCCGACCCCGATCGGCCCTTCCACCACGATGTAATCCGGTCGTTGTTCCTGCATGACTCCAGTTCGGTATTCAGGATTGATGTGCATTATGCCTGAGCCGGTCCGGCCTTGCCGATGGGCCTCAGCGCCCCGGCCGGACAGTCCCGCAGCAGCGCCCGCAGCGTGCCGCGGCCCGGAATCACCAGATCGGGCGCGACCTCGGCCAGCGGGTGCAACACGAAGGCACGTTCATGCAAGCCGGGATGCGGCAGCGTCAGGCGCTCGGTTTCCAGGCGCAGTTCGTCGTAGAGGAGCAGGTCCAGGTCCAGGGTGCGCGGCCCCCAGCGCTCCCCCGCGCGTACCCGGCCATGGGCCTGCTCGATCGCCTGCAGGGCGTCCAACAGCGCCTCTGGCGTGAGGGTGGTGAGCAGACCGGCCACGGCGTTGACATACTCGGGCTGATCGGGCGGCCCCATGGGCGGACTGGCATAGAGACTGGAGGCCTGCAGCAGGTAGGTCTGGTCGATTCCGCACAGCTCGCCCAGCGCACGGCTGACCTGCGCGACCGGATCGTCGAGATTGCTGCCCAACCCGACCCAGGCGGTGGCGGCGTCGATCTCAGCCATGTTCGGATCGGGGCTTGCGCCTGCGGGGCCGGCGGCGCTTGCGCGGACGGCCCGCGGCCACCCGCTCGGCGCGCGCCTCGGGGGCCTGATCCTGGATCTCGGTCCACCAGTCACACAGCTCCTGCTCCACCTCGCCGGCGGCGCAGCGCAGCAGCAGGAAATCATAGGCGGCGCGGAAACGCGGGTGCTCCAGCAGCTGCAGGGCCCGGCGGCCCTGGCGGCGGAGGAAGCGCGGCTGCAACGACCAGATCTCGCGCATCGGCAGGCTGAAGCGCTTGGGGATGGAGACATGCCGTGCCTGCTGCGTGACCACCCGCGCACCGCCGATCTGGATGGCCTGGATCTCGCTCATGTCGGGCTGGTCCGGGTCGGGCATCTCGCGGCGCATCGGCTCCCACAGCAGGGCGGCGAAGATGAAGGCCGGAGTGACCGGCTTGCCCTCGGCCACCCGGCTGTCGGTATTGGCCAGGGCATGGCTGATGAGGGTATGCGGAAAGTGATTCTCCTCCTCGGCCAGCACCGCCTCGGTGAGCGGGAACAGGGGCGCGAACAGGTGGTAGTGGCGCAGCATCTCGAAGGTGTTGAGTGCGACCCCGCCGTGGAACAGCTTCAGCACCTCTTCATACAGGCGCGCCGGCGCGATGTCCTGCAACAGCGGCGCCAGCTGCGGGATCAGGGCCTGCAGCTCCGGGTCCAGGGTGAAACCGAGCTTGGCGGCGAAGCGCACCGCGCGCAGCATGCGCACCGGGTCCTCGCGAAAGCGCGCCTCGGGCTCGCCGATGATGCGCAGCCGGCCGGCGCGCAGATCCTCCATGCCACCGACATAGTCGCGGATACTGAAATCGCTGATATCGTAATACAGGGCGTTGACCGTGAAGTCGCGCCGCCAGGCGTCCTCCTCGATACTGCCGTAGGCGTTGTCGCGCAGCAGCCGGCCGGCGTCGCTGACCTGGGTCTCGTCCTCGTCCTCGGTCTCCGGATCGGAGGCGGCGCGGAAGGTCGCCACCTCGATCACCTCGCGCCCGAACAGTACATGGGCCAGGCGGAAGCGCCGCCCGATCAGCCGACAGTTGCGAAACTGCTGGCGGATCTGCTCCGGCGTGGCGTCGGTGGCGACATCGAAGTCCTTGGGCTCGCGACCCAGCAGCAGGTCGCGCACCCCGCCGCCGACCAGGCAGGCCTGGAACCCGGCCTGATGCAGCCGGTTCAGCACCTTGAGGGCATTGGGACTGATCAGGGAACGGGAGATCCCGTGTTCGCCGCGGGGGATGATGTTGGGGGACTGAGCGCTGATAGTGGATGGATCCTTCTGTTTCAATGCAACCGGCCGGGCCCGCCCGGCGCGAACGATGCGGCCGCGGTGATTGTTTCCCGGATGACTCCGCGTATAATACACCACCTGCGCCGCGACCCGCATGGCGCAGAAAGCCGTCGCTCCCTTCGTCTAGTGGCCTAGGACTCCGGCCTCTCACGCCGGCAACAGGGGTTCGAGTCCCCTAGGGAGCGCCATTCATTCTCTCCGGTCGTCGGCTCAATAGGTCGCCGCCTCGTTGAGTTCCTGCATCACCTCGTTGATCGAGCCTTCCGCGGTATCCACCAGGCAGACCAGGTTGCCGACGCTGCACACCGTGCCCTGCGCGGCGCGCACGACCCATCCGCGCGGCGGCGTCCAGCCGCGCATCTGGGTGAACATGGACAGCTGATCGGCATTGCCCTGCACGATGCGCTTGTACTCCAGCGCGAAGCGTGCCAGACGTTCCATCTGCGGCTGGTCCAGCAGGCCGTAACCTTCCACGAAGGCGCCGTCGTCACGGAACTGGCAGATGGCATTGACCCCGTCGAGCGCAAGTAATCGCCTCAGCATGCCGCCCCCTTACGCCGACAGCGCGGCGAAGGCCGCCTCGTAGTCGGCCTGCTCGTTTTTCAGCACCACGCCGCAGTTGCCGCGGGCCACGGCCGACCAGTCGAAGCCGACCATGGTGAAACCCTCGATGGGATAGAAACCGGACTGGCCGGTCATCTTCTCCCAGCCGCGGGCCTGCATGGTGGCGATGGCGGTATTGGCCACCAGTACGTGGGCCAGCAGGTCCAGCACCTCGGCATCCAGATTGCTGCCTTCGGCGATATTGTGTTCGGCCAGCTCGCCGCGGTCGTTGAAACAGAACGCAGCCAGGGCTCCGTCGAGCTGCATCAGTTTGCTCAGGTCGTTCATGCATCCCCCTCGCATTGTGGTATGGGTTTTTTATGGGAACATGCGGATTCAGATGAGATCATCCGTGGCATCCGCCAGGGACTCGCTCATGTGAGTCATGACTTCGTTCAGCGAACCACGGCTGTTGTCCAGGAAGCAGAAGACGTTGTAGAGCACGCAGACGGTAAAGTACGGTCCCTTCACAACCCAGCCGCGGGACGGATCGACCCCGGTGTTGGCACGGAAGCTGGCCAGGATGTCGGTCTGCATGTGCACACCCATGGTGGTGGCCCGACACATGATCGAGGCCATGCGGGCATGTTCCTCGCTCAGTTGTCCCTTGTAGGAAAAGCGGTCGCCCCGATAGGAATACTCACCCGCGGCAATGACTCCGGGCATCTCGGCCAGATCGGCTACCAGAGACATGTCACCTCCCTCATCGCTATTTTGTAATTGTTTATGGTGTTTCTACTTCACTGTTTACACAAAAACGCGGGAAGTGTCACGGTTGCGATGCAACAGGGGTTCTGATAACAATATATCCTCTACCGGCCCTGTTCACGCGCATGCACCCTGTTGACGCCGACCTGCCCCGAGCCGGACTCCTGCGCCGCCTGGCCGCGATGCTTTACGACAGCCTGCTGGCCGCTGCGGTGTTGTTCCTGGCCGTCGCCCTGGTGCTGCCGCTGACCGGCGGCGAGGCGGTCGCGGCTCACAATCCCCTGTTCACGACCTACCTGTTTCTGGTGCTGTTCGTGTTCTTTGCCTGGTTCTGGATCCACGGCGGTCAGACCCTGGGCATGCGCGCCTGGCGGCTGCGGGTACAGTCCCGGGACGGCCGGCCCATTTCCTGGGGCCAGGCCATGCTGCGCTACCTGATGGCCTGGGTGTCGCTGCTGGCGGGCGGGCTGGGCTATCTGTGGCTGCTGGTGGATCGCGACCACCGGACCTGGCACGACCGGTTTTCGGAAAGCGTGATCGTGGTGCTGCCGAAGAGGCGGTGATTGCCTCGCCGCGAAGAACGGAAGAACGACAAGGGCTGTCGGAGGTAGCTCGGGTTAGCCTGAAAGGCGTAACCCGACCTACGGCCTGACAAGACATCTACCTCACCCGCCGCAGCTGGACCAGCCCCCAGCCCAGAAACAACAGCGGCGGTGTCAGGGCGCTCAGTGAGGGCGGCAGCCCGTAGACCTGACCGGTGTGGCTCAGCGTCTGACTCAGCAGGTAATACCCCAGGCCCACCAGCACCCCGATCAGCAACCGCTGGCCGCCCCCCCGGTCACGCAGCGGACCGAACACGAAGGGCACTGCCAGGAACAGCATCACCAGTGAGGTGAAGGGCGCGACCAGCCGCTGCCACAGGGCCAGCTCGTAGCGCTCGGTCTCCAGCGCGTTCTGACGGCGATACTCGATATAACGATACAGGTCGCGCGCGGACAGACTGGCGGGTTCGATCAATACCACATTCAGCAGCGCGGGATCGAGCAGGGTCTGCAGTTCCAGCCGGCTGTCCTGCACCAGGCTCAGCCGGCGCTCGCCGATCACCCCCCCTGCCACACCCTGCAGTTGCCAGCGCCCATCGGCATAGACCGCTTCCTCGGCCCGATGGGCCGCAACCAGCTGTCCCTGTTCGCCCAGCTCGAACACCTCGATCCGGCCCAGGCGGCCGTCGGTGAGGACCTCGCGAATGCGGATGAAGTGATTCCCGTCCCGGGCCCAGAAGCCATAGGGGCTGTAATGGGTGATGCGCTGGCTCTGGGCCAGGCTGCGATGCTGCTGCGCCATCTGCTCGGCCGCCGGCGCGACCCATTCGCCGATGCCGCCGGCCAGCACCAGCAGCACCAGCCCGGCCTTCAGCACCGCCAGCACGATCCGGCCCACCGACACGCCGGCGGCGCGGATCGCCACCAGTTCATGCCCGGAGGCCAGACCGCCAAGCCCGAGCAGGGTACCGATCAGGGCCGCCATGGGAAACAGTTCGTGGATGCGCCCGGGCACGCTCAGTCCAAGATAGATCAGCACATCACGCAGGCCGTAGTTGCCGCGGCCGATGTCCTGGATCTCATTGATGAAGCCGAAGAACAGATCGATCGCCAGCAGGACCAGCAGCGCCAGCAGGCTGCCCAGGATCACCACCCGGCCGAGATAGCGGTCCAGCACCTTCATGCCGGCGCCCTCCGGCCGGCGCGGAGGCGCCCCTGCCGGACCAGCCACCCGGCCGCGGCCAGCGGCAGCAGATGCACCCACCACAGGCCGATCAGACCCGGCAGCTGCCCCTTCTCCAGCCACATCCGGGCCGTGCCCAGCAGGTTGTAGTAGATGATGAACAGCAGGATGGCGAGAAACAGCCGGGCATAGCGTCCCTGCCGGGGACTGGTGCGGCTGAGCGGCACGGCCAGTACCAGCAGCACCACAGCGGCCAACGGCAGGGCGAGGCGCCACTGCAGCTCGGCCAGATCCCGCGGGCTGCCCCCGGCCAGCAGGGCACGGGTGGAGACGGCGTCATGCTTGAGCCGGGCCTCGGGGCGGGCGCTGTCGTCCATGCGGATACCATGGCGCTCGAATTCCAGAATGCGGAACACCGGATCCCCCGGGAAGCCCTGGTAGCGCTGACCGTCTTCCAGCACCAGGTAACGCACACCGGTATCCGGGTCGCGCTCCGGCCGGGCCCGCTCGGCGGTCACCAGCATGGGAGGGTCCGTCTGCAGGTTGCGCACGAACACCTGCCGCAGATGACTGGCATCGGGCGCCACCTCGCGGGCATAGATGACGATGCGCCCGCCGCGCGCCTCCTGGAAGCGTCCGGCGCTGACCGCCTCGACGGTGGCCCGATGCTGGGCCTCGGCCTCGATCTGGTAGCCCAGCGCGGCAGTACGCGGCACCACCTGCAGGGTCAGCACCAGGAGAATGCCGGCGATCAGTCCCGCCAACGCCAGCAGCGGCCGGTACAGCTGCCGGTAGCCCACGCCGCAGGCCGCCAGGGCCGCCATCTCGCTGTCGCGGTACAGGCGACCCAAAGCCAGCACCACCCCGAGATACAGCGACAGCGGCACCAGGGTGGCGAGATAGGCGACTGATTTGAGCCCGACCAGGGTCAGGATCATGCCGCCGGCCAGCTCGCCGGCCGCCGCCTCGCCCAGATAACGCACCAGGCGGTTGGTGACCACGATCGCCCACAGCACCAGCATCACCGCCAGCCAGTTGGCAATGACCTCCTTGAGCAGATAGCGATCGAGGACTGACAGCATCAGGCGGCGTCGGAAGAACCGGTTTGACCCGGTGTAAATTCACATCGCTTCCAGTAGACTGGGCCGGATCAAAACGGCGGCGATGTACGCGGTCAACGCATCATACCGCCCACGAACCCGGCAGGACCAGATTCAATGGACGGGCGCCGAGGCAGTCTCATGGCCCGGATCGGCGCCATCCCAACCCGAGTGGAGACGACTATGGATTTCAGCGTCAAAAGCGGCAGTCCCGAAAAACAGCGCACCGGCTGCCTGGTCGTGGGCGTGTATGAATCCCGGCGCCTGTCTCCGGTGGCCCGCAGCCTGGACCAGGCCGCCGGCGGTTATCTGAAGAACATCCTCAAGCGCGGCGACATGGACGGCAAGTGCGGCCAGACCCTGCTGCTGCACGATGTCCCCGGCACCGCCTGCCAGCGCCTGCTACTGGTCGGCTGCGGTCAGGAGCGCGAACTCGACACCGCCAAATACCGCAGCGCGGTGGCCGCGGCCGCCCAGCGTCTGAACGAGACCGGCGCCAGCGATGCCCTGAGCTACCTGGCCGACCTGCACGTCAAGGGCCAGGACATGCACTGGAAGCTGCGCCAGATCGTCGAGGCAACCGAGGCCGCGCTCTACGTCTTCGATCAGCTGAAAAGTGAAAAGGACAAGATCCGCCGCCCACTGCGCAAGCTCACCCTGGGCGTGACTGACAAGAAGGATACCCAGACGGCCGAGGCCGCCATCACCGAGGGCCAGGCCATCGCCGCCGGCGTGCGCCTGGCGCGCGAGCTGGGCAATCTGCCCGGCAACATCTGCACCCCGACCTACCTCGGCGACCAGGCCCGCGAACTGGCCAAGGCCAAGGGCAAGCGCAAGGCCAAAGCCACAGTGCTGGATCGCAAGGACATGGAGAAGCTCGGCATGGGCGCCCTGCTGGCCGTGGCCCAGGGCAGCGAGGAGCCGCCTAAGCTGATCACCCTGGAGTACCAGGGCGGGAAGAAGGGCGACAAGCCGGTGGTGCTGGTGGGCAAGGGCGTGACCTTCGACACCGGCGGCATCTCGCTCAAGCCCGGCGCGGCCATGGACGAGATGAAGTTCGACATGTGCGGGGCCGCCAGCGTGCTGGGCACCCTGGCCGCGGTTATCCGGATGCAGCTGCCGATCAACGTGGTCGGCGTCATCCCCGCCACCGACAACATGCCCAGCGGCAAGGCCATCAAGCCGGGCGACATCGTCACCAGCCTGTCCGGCCAGACCATCGAGATCCTCAACACCGACGCCGAGGGCCGGCTGATCCTGTGCGACGCCCTGACCTACGCCGAACGCTTCGAGCCGGACACGGTCATCGACATCGCCACCCTGACCGGGGCCTGCATCGTCGCCCTGGGCAGCCATGCCGCCGGGCTGCTCAGCAACCAGCCCTCGCTGGCGCATGATCTGCTGCAGGCCGGCGAGGCCGCCTCCGACCGGGCCTGGCAGCTGCCGCTGTGGGACGACTACCAGAGCCAGCTCGACAGCAACTTCGCCGACATGGCCAACATCGGCGGCCGCGAGGCCGGCACCATCACCGCCGCCTGCTTCCTGTCCCGGTTCACGAAGAAGTATCACTGGGCCCACCTGGATATCGCCGGCGTGGCCTGGAAACAGGGCAAGGAGAAGGGCGCGACCGGCCGCCCGGTGCCGTTGCTGACGCAGTATCTGCTGGATCGGGTGGCGGAGAAATAGCTTTTCAACGCGAAGGCGCAGAGGCTGCATGGAAATCACCGCAAATTCCGTCATCCCGGCGACGGCCGGACAAAAGCGCGGAGCGCGTTGAACGCCCGCAGGGCGGCCCTTTATGCCCTTCAGGGTAGAAGGGCGAGCGCAGCGAGTAATCCAGACATCGCTGCGGTCACTGGATTCCCGCCTGCGCGGGAATGACGGTATCTTTACGTTGGTGTAAACCGCATTTCCGACCGCTTCCTGATACACTCAAACTGAGCCTCGGATTTGTCTCGCCCGCATCAATTCCTTTGCGTGCTTTGCGCCTCTGCGACTCTGCGTTGAGGTTTTAACCAGGCCCGACAACTGCAACATGACCCGCATCGACTTCTACATCCTGTCCCAGGCCGCCGAGCGCGAACGGACCCTGTTCGCCTGCAGGCTGGCGGAGAAGGCCTGGCAGCAGGACTACCGGATCTACATCCACACCGGCTCCGAGGCCGCGGCCCGGGAACTGGACGAACTGCTCTGGACCTTCCGCGCCGGCAGCTTCCTGCCCCATGCCCTGGCCGACGCCGACCCCGGGGAATTTCCGCCGCCGATCCTGATCGGACATGACCGCGAACCGGAGACCCACACCGATCTGCTGATCAATCTGGCGCCGGAGGTACCGGCCTTCTTCAGCCGCTTCGCCCGCCTGGCCGAGGTCCTCGACCAGCAGCCGGAGCTGCTCGCCGGCGGCCGCGAGCGCTACCGCTTCTACCAGGAACGCGGCTATCCCCTGCACTCGCACAAGCTGTAGAGCTGCCCTGTTCCCCGGCGGCGATATAAACGCCGCCCCCGCCCTGACCCGCTTCCCTGAGCCGGGTATAATCCCGCCTTTGCCCGCAACGGCCCGGAGACGTCGGATCCATGGACAAGACCTACAACCCCCACGCCATCGAGCAGCGCTGGTACCAGACCTGGGAGGCCAAGGGCTGGTTCGCTCCCAGCGGCGAAGGCGCGCCCTTCTGCATCATGATCCCGCCGCCCAACGTCACCGGCAGCCTGCACATGGGCCACGCCTTCCAGGACACCATCATGGATGCCCTGACCCGCTTCCACCGCATGCGCGGCGACAACACCCTGTGGCAGGCCGGCTCGGATCATGCCGGCATCGCCACCCAGATGGTGGTCGAGCGCCAGCTCAATGCCGAGGGCAGGACCCGCCACGACCTGGGCCGCGAGGCCTTCATCGAGCGCATCTGGGAATGGAAGAATGAGTCCGGCAACACCATCACCCGCCAGCTGCGACGCATGGGCGCCTCGCTGGACTGGTCGCGCGAGCGCTTCACCATGGACGCAGGGCTGTCCGAGGCCGTGCGCGAGGTGTTCGTGCAGCTCTACGAGGACGGCCTGATCTACCGCGGCCAGCGGCTGGTGAACTGGGACCCGGTGCTGCACACCGCCGTCTCCGACCTGGAGGTCGTCTCCGAGGAGGAGCAGGGCCATATGTGGCACATGCGCTATCCCCTGGCCGACGCTGCACAGGGACGTGCGAGTGCCGTGGGAGGCAGGACGCCGGGAACGGCCGGCGAGGACTATCTCATCGTGGCCACCACCCGGCCCGAGACCATGCTGGGCGATACCGCCGTGGCCGTGCATCCGGAGGACGAGCGTTACCGGCATCTGATCGGCAAAACCATCGCCCTGCCGCTGACGGGCCGTGAGATCCCCGTCATTGCCGACGACTACGTCGACCCCGAATTCGGCAGCGGCTGCGTCAAGATCACCCCGGCGCACGACTTCAACGACTACGAGGTCGGCCGCCGCCATGACCTGCCGCTGATCAATATCTTCACCGTGGACGCGTCCATCAATGACAACGGCCCGGAGAAGTATCGCGGGCTGGACCGTTTCGAGGCGCGCGACGCCATCATCCATGACCTGAAGGAACTCGGTCTGCTGGAGAAGATCGACGACCACAAACTGATGGTCCCGCGCGGCGACCGCTCCGGCGTGGTCATCGAGCCCTATCTCACCGACCAGTGGTTCGTGGATCTCACCCGCGACGAACAGGCCGACGGCCGTCCCGGCGGCCGGGCGCGCATCACCCTGCCGGCCATCGAGGCGGTGGAGTCCGGCCGCATCCGCTTCGTGCCGGACAACTGGAAGAACACCTATTATGAATGGATGCGCAACATCCAGGACTGGTGCATTTCGCGCCAGATCTGGTGGGGCCACCGCATCCCCTGCTGGTACGACGAGGCCGGCAACGGCTATGTCGCCCGCAGCGAGCAAGAGGCGCGGGAGAAGTACAAGCTCGATGAGGACGTGGCACTGGAGCAGGACAGCGACGTGCTCGATACCTGGTTCTCCTCGGCGCTCTGGCCCTTCTCCACCCTGGGCTGGCCCGAGCGCACCGAGGCACTGCAGACCTGGTACCCGACTTCCGTACTGGTCACCGGCTTCGACATCATCTTCTTCTGGGTCGCCCGCATGGTGATGATGGGCCAGTACTTCATGCAGGACGTCCCCTTCCGCGAGGTCTACATCCACGGCCTGGTGCGTGACGCCCACGGCCAGAAGATGTCCAAGTCCAAGGGCAATGTGCTCGACCCCATCGACCTGATCGACGGCATCAGTCTGGACGCCCTGGTGGAGAAGCGCACCCGCGGACTGATGCAGCCACAGATGGCGAAAAAGATCGAACAGCAGACCAGGCGGGACTTCCCCGACGGCATCCCTGCCTTCGGCACCGACGCCCTGCGCTTCACCTTCGCCGCGCTCGCCTCCACCGGGCGCGACATCAATTTCGACCTCGGCCGCATCGAGGGCTACCGCAACTTCTGCAACAAGCTGTGGAACGCCGCCCGCTATGTGCTGATGAACACCGAGGACCGGGACTGCGGCCAGCTCGGGAATACAGAAGTTGAACTCACGGTGGCCGACCGCTGGATTCTGGCCCGGCTGCAGCAGGCCGAACAGGAGGTGATCGAGTCGATCCGGACCTACCGGCTGGATCATGCCGCCCAGGCCATCTACGAATTCACCTGGAACGAATACTGCGACTGGTACCTGGAACTGTCCAAACCGGTACTGAACAACCCGGACAGCCCCGCGGCCCGACAGCGCGGCACCCGCCGCACCCTGGTGCAGGTGCTGGAGGCTCTGCTGCGCCTGGCCCATCCCCTGCTGCCCTTCATCACCGAGGAGATCTGGCAGCGGGTCGCTCCGCTGGCCGGGGTGGCGGGCGAGACCGTGATGCGCCAGCCCTTCCCGGAACCGGACGACGGCCTGATGGATACCGCCGCCATCGAGGACATGGACTGGGTCATGCAGTTCATCCTGGGCGTGCGCAAGATCCGCTCCGGCTACGACCTCAAACCCTCCCAGCCGCTGCCGGTGGTGCTGGAGAACAGCTCCGCTGAGGACCGCGCGCGGCTGACGGCCAACCGGCACTACATCGAGTTCCTGGCCCGCACCGAATCCATCACCCCGCTGGAGGCGGGCACCGAGCCACCCGAGGCCGCCACTGCCCTGGTCGGTGAAATGAAGGTTCTGATCCCGCTGGCCGGGCTCATCGACAAGGCCGCCGAGCTGGAGCGCCTGACGAAGGAAATCGAGAAAAAGGCGCAGGAGCTCGAACGGGTCTCGAACAAGCTGGAGAACGAGAACTTCATCAGCAAGGCCCCCGAGGCCGTGGTGCAGAAGGAACGCGAAAAGGCCGAGGAGACCCGGAGCGCGCTGGCCAACCTGAGGGCGCAGAAGGAAAAAATCGCCTCTCTGTGAACCGGCATCCGCCCTGCCGAACGCCGCGCCGCCACTAGTGTCCTGTCACACGTCTAATGACGCCTTCAGAGCCCCCGAGCGGCGTCAGGGCAAGACGCAGCGCGCCGGCAAGGGTCATTCCCTTGTCAACGCGCTGCAACGCCGCACTGGCGCCGCTCGGGGGCTCCCTTCGGGCGAGGCGATAAGCGGCCATCTGCGGCGTTACTTGCCCTTGAGGTAGAGTGGCTACCCCGGCGGGCAAGCGCCTTGCACCTGGCCGTTTCTCGCCTCGCTGAAGGCGTCATTAGACGTGTGACAGGACACCAGGCCCGCGGCGTTTTTTCATTCAAGTATCAGTGGCTTCCTGTCGCTATCCTTTCCTGCCTGGATAAGGATTTATCTATGGGTTGCATTTTCAAATAGATATCTCGTATTCTTCACAGGCCGAGGGAGGAGTACCCGCTAACAAGCGGCACAGGGAAGGAAACACAGGTTTCCCCATGGATCAGACGCAGGCAGTAAGGGGGCGTCCGGGGAGCCATATAAGAAAAACCGGCACAGGAAACACGATGCCAACGATTCTGATTGTCGACGACCAGTCAGAAAGTCGTACCACGCTGACCGAGCTGGCCCATACCTTCCAGCATCAGATGCGCGTGGAGGCCTTCCTGAATCCGCATGAGGCCATCCAGTGGTTGACCTGGCATGCGGCCGACCTGGTGATCACCCGGTACGATCTGCCGGAGATCACCGGCGTGGAATTCATCCGCCGGGTCCGCGAACTGCCCAACTGTGCCCACCTGCCCCTGATCATCCTCACCGAGCTCAACGACAAGTACGCCCGCTATTCCGCCCTCGACGCCGGCGCCACCGACTCGCTGATGGAACCCATCGATCATGTCGAATGCCGGGTCCGCTGCCGCAACCTGCTCACCCAGTTCAGTCAGCACAAGATCATCCGCGACCGCAATCACTGGCTGGAGAAGCAGGTCTCCGAAGCCACCAGCGCGGTCCGGATACGCGAACAGGAAACCCTGCTGCGGCTGGCGAAGGCCGGCGAGTACCGCGACGAGGAAACCGGCAATCACGTCATCCGCATGGCCAAGTACGCCCGGCTCATTGCCGAGGGGCTGGACTGTCACGCGAGGGACTGCGAAAATCATCCTCTCGAAGCTGGACGCGGCCCATGATGACATCGGCCAGATCGGCATCCCGGTACCGATATCCTGCTAAATCCGGGCAAGCTGCCGCGCCGTGGTTCGAGATCATGAAACGCAACACGGGTCATCGGCTACGAATCCTCAAGGGACCCAGGCCCCTCGCAATTCCTGCAGATGGCGCGGTCATCCCCTGGTCCACCACGAGAAGTTCAACGGCACGGCTACCCAACGGCTGTACGGCGGGCAAGAAATCCCCGCTGGCGGCCAGCATCGTTGCCGTGGCCGGAGTCTACGATGCACTGACATCGCGCCGGACCTACAAGCACGCCTGGGACCCCGCACGAGGCGATTCAGCTTCATGGACCAGCACAGCGCAGCCATTTCGTCCCCGCCGCCTGGAAGCCTTTTCACGCCCGGCACGAACCACGGTCGGGCAAGATACAGTACTTGCTGGCCGATCCCCGCGATGGCGACCAGGAGCGTTTCTCGTATTCTCGACTCGGCTCGACCTGAACCGGGCCGCCGACCCCCCTCTCATCCTCCGCGGGACGCTGTGCCGGCCCGGTCACTTGGGTATATACCCTGAACAGCGCAGGTCAGGAATCCCATGAAGACCCGTTACCCGGCGAGACCGATTTGCCACCACGACGCGACGAGCGGCGGGCTTGTTGATCCCCAACCTGGGCACCCATGGCGCCCCCCCGAAGGGCCGTGCGCCAGGTATCTGGCCGAGTTCCTGTGGGATCCGCGGGTGGTGGAGATACCGCGCCCCTCTGTGGTGGTGATCCCTGCACGCGCGTGATCCTGCGCATCCGCCCCGGCAAGGTGGCCCACGCCTACGCCTCGGTCTGGGAGGAGGACGGCTCGCCCCTGCTCAGCATCGCCCGGCGCCAGCGCCAGGCGCTGGAGTCCCATCTGCTGGCCCGCCTGCCCGGGCCGGTCAAGGTCAGCCCGGCATGCGCTAAGTCGAGCCGTCCATTGCCGAGCCATGGAGAGCTGCGGCGAGGCCAATTGCACGGCGCACATGGTGCTGCCGCTCTATCCCCGTATTTCGGCCCACCACCGCCTTTCGACCTTCGATTGCCTTGGCCGCCGTGCTCAAGCGCTGGCGCTGGGTGCCCGGACTGCGCTTCGTCACTCATTATCACGACCAGCACGCCTACATCGAGGCCCTGGCGGCCAGCGTGCGCTGAGCACGGGCCGCGCCGGGCGCGTGCGCACGGATGCTGAGTCCTTCCACGGTCGCGCGGCGGTACCTGGACCAGGGCGACCCCTATCACTGCCAGTGCCACAAGACCGCGGCCTGCTGGCCGAGGCGCTGGATCTCAGCGACGAGCAATGGCAGCTCGCCTTCCAGTCGCGCTTCGGTCGCGAGGAATGGCTCAAGCCCTACACGGATGCCACTCTCAGGGAATGGGCCGAAACCGGCGTGGAGCGGGTGCAGGTCATCTGTCCCGGCTTCAGCGCCGACTGCCTGGAAACCCTCGAAGAGATCCAGATGCAGAACAAGGCCCTGTTCCTGGAGCACGGCGGCAAACGCTTCGAGTACATCCCGGCACTGAACGAGCGTACCGACCACATCGAGGCCCTGAGCCAGATCGTATGCAACGAGGTCAGCGGCTGGCCCGAGGCCGGCAACTGGAGCAGCGAGGCCTACGCCACCATGCGTCAGGCCCGTCTGCGCCGGGCCCGGCATGTGGGTGCGGTCGAGAGAATGAGTTCACGCGCGCCACGGAATATATAACGGAAAGACAGAACTTATTTAAAGGTTTCCCAGCCAAATTATTGCCATAAATCGCGGTTTTCATAACCCGCCGTTCTTCATCCCCGCAGGCGGGGATCCCGGACCACAGCGGTATCTGGATCCCGCCTGCAGGGGAAGACGGGTAAAGTGTCAGGCCGAATCTGTATGATTTTCCTTAATACTGTCCGTGCCTTCCGTTATTCGTGGCGCTCTAACCTTTTAACGAGAGATGCACATGCGCACGATGAAAACCACACCCCCTGCCCCTCCGCATCGGATCACAGCGCCTGGTGGGGCCGCGGGGTGCGCTCGATGCCAATCCCAAGCAGGACCAACTACATCCTGGGCACGTGGGCGAGTCTTCGAGTTATCCCGCGTCTGTCCCGGGTAGCCTCGGCTGGGGGTGCCGCGCCGACCATCCGGTGGGGCGCGCCGGCCGCCACCCGGGCGTGTCGGGGTGGCTCAAGCCGCGCTCTCGCTGTACCGGACCACACTGGTCGGTCCGTCCGCGAAACAGGCATCGCGCGTGAACGCTTCACCGGCTCCTCTTCCCTCCCCGAGCTTGCGGCATGGAGCGGGTCAAGCTCTACTACCGACAAGGGCGGCGTGAGCAGCGGGGGGTAGGCCTGTATGCACGCGAATTCATGGCCGCCCATCCACTGCTGCCCTGTGAGGAGGAGGGACGTCTGGGCGACCCGATGCTGCGCGACAACTGGCTGGAGCGGGTCTTCGCCTGGCGCCGCTGGCAGGAACTGAACCGGCAGCGGCTCACCCCCCGCGCCCTGGTCGATTTCCACACCCGGCACAAGCTGGCCCTGATGGCGCATGGCCCGCAGCATTACCGGGAACTCGGCCAGCTGGTGGCCGGTGCCGGCAAGGGGCCGATCCGGCCGCTGGCCGATGCCTATATCGAGAAATTCATGGCCGCGCTGCAGGTGCGCGCCACGGTCAAACGCCACACCAACGTCCTGCATCACCTGATGGGCTACCTGAAGCAACATCTCGATGGCGACGACAAGCAGGAGCTGCTGGAGCTGATCGACGCCTACCGGCTGGGCCGGGTGCCGCGCATCGTGCCCGTCACCCTGCTGAACCATCACTTCCGCCGGTTCCCGCATGACTATGTCGCCAACCAGACCTACCTGCATATGTGTCCGGAGGAGCTGAAGCTGCGCAGTTATTACTGAGTCCGAGTGAGGAGTGAGACGTCTCGTAGGTCGGGTTTGCGCAGCGTAACCCGACAGCTCAATGGCTGACGTCGGATTACGCCCTTCGGGCTAATCCGACCTACGATACTGAGTTAGGAGTTAGGAGTGAGGAGTAATAAACGACAGATTCTGAGCATCCTGCTGTCAGTGCTGCTGGCCTGCATGCATCCGTCCCTGCTGGCACAGGCGCCGCCCGAACTGCTTCTGCCCAAGGCCCGCATCCTGCCGCAGGAACTGGGCGTGATCGTCAACGACGAGGATCCGCTGAGCGTGCGCATCGCCGAGTACTACCGGCAGGCCCGTGGCATCCCCGAGGAGAACCTGATCCATGTGCGCATCCCGACCGGCCGCAAGCAGATCGGCGACCGGGAGTTCGCCGCCATCCAGATCCGGGTCAGGGCGCAGACACCGGATCATGTGCAGGCCTATGCCCTGACCTGGGTGGAGCCGTATCGCGTCAAATGCATGTCCATCACCACCGCTTTTGCCCATGGTGAATTCGATGAAAAGTGGTGCTCGGAGCGCGGCAGCAAATGCACCCCGACTGCCAGCGGCGAGTATTACAACAGCCCCAGCGTAATGCCCTGGCAGGACCACGGCATCCGCCCGACCCTGTCCATTGCCGCGCTGAATTTCGAACAGGCGAAGGCATTGATCGACCGCGGCATTGCCAGCGACGGCACCTGGCCGACGGGCACGGCCTACCTGCTGGACACCTCGGACAAGGCGCGCACCATCCGCGCCGCCCTCTTTCCACGGATCCGCGACGTGTTCGACGAACACCTGCAGATCGAGATACTGCAGCAGGATCACCTGTACGACCGCGACGATGTGCTGTTCTACTTCACCGGGCAGAAGCGGGTCGAGGGCCTGGACACACTCGGTTTCCTCCCCGGCGCCATCGCCGATCACCTCACCTCGGGCGCCGGCCAGCTCACGGCCGGCTGGCAGATGAGCGCGCTGCGCTGGCTGGAGGCCGGAGCGACCGGCAGCTTCGGCGCGGTCAAGGAACCCTGCAACTTCCTCGGCAAGTTCCCCAATCCAGGCATCCTGATGGCCTACTATCTGCAGGGCGCGACTCTGCTCGAGGCCTACTGGAAGAGCGTGGCCATGCCGGGTGAAGGGATCTTCATCGGCGAACCACTGGCCGCGCCCTACAGCGGCTATCGGCTGCTCGATGCCGGTGATCACTGGCTGCTGGAGAGCGCCCAGCTCGGCGCCGGTCACTATCGGCTGCTGAGCGCCCCCAGCCGTATCGGTCCCTACCGGGCGGAGGACTTCACGCTCCGCGCCAGCGCCGGTCAGCAGCGCTTCAGGCTGCCCAAGCTGGACCGGCTCGTCTACCGGCTGCAGCCGATCGCTGAAGAATAGTGCAGTGCAGCTCTGTTGATCGGACTGGCGCAGCGTAACCCGGCAAGACGGCTGGACACCCTGGGGTCCGCAGCCCGGCTTCACACCCGCCCGCGGTTGTGCATTAATAATCCACGGAGACTGCCGCTATCTCCCCAAAGGGGTACAGACCATGCAGCTGCGCTATCTACAGTCCCTGCTGGAACAGCTCTACGAGATCGACATCGGGCTGGATGTCGAGGATTTCCTCATTACCGACCGGCGTCTGGCCGCCCTGCTCGACCGTAGCCCGCGGCCGCGGGACATCCCCGAAAAACTCCTGATCGAGCAGTCCGGCGAGGATGTTGACGTCTTCCCCTCTACCTGCACGAGGTCATCGTGGAGCGCCTGCGCGCCCAGGATCCGCTGCACTCGCTGCATCGCGGCAACCTGAACGAATTCTTCACGGCACTGGAAGGCGTGAGCCACTTCGTCTACCTGGCCTGGAACCTGGGCCACGACCGCCCCATCTCGCAGCTGGAGATGGAACTGCAGGCAGAGGTGGACAAGTACTGCCTGGCCGCGGCCCTGTTCGCCCGTCAGCTCGGCGGCATCCCGGACGAGCTGCACCCCCTGCTGTTCGAACGGGTGCGCTACGACGCTCAGCTCGAGCGCGACGAACACCAGCGTTACAGCGCCGCCAATCATCACGCCAAACGGTACTGCCGCGCCCTGTATGAACGCTTCCTGCGTCCCCGTCACGGCCACCGCGTCACCCGTGAGCTGCGTCATTTCTACCGTCTGTGGCACCGGCGCAAGATCCAGCGGATCGATACCTTCTGCACGGCATGACAGTGACCGGGCACCACAGTAATGAGCCAATCATGAGACATGAGGGACATCATGAACGCCTTGTTGAAATCGCTCTCCCTGATCACCCTGTTTGCACTGAGCTATCCCGTCCATTCCGGCTGGAACCCGCTGGCCGGGGAAAAGGACGCGGATCAGCCGGGCAATGACGAAAAGGTGCGCGAGGCCATCGCCGCCTTCAAGAACAAGGACCCGAGCATGCAGGTGTTCTTCGACCGGGCCCACGGCTATGCCGTCTTCCCCACCGTCGGCAAGGGCGGCATGGGGATCGGCGGTGCCTACGGCAAAGGCCAGGTGCTCGAGCGCGGCCGCGTCATCGGCACCGTCACCCTGACCCAGCTCACCGTCGGCTTCCAGCTCGGCGGCCAGGCCTACCGGGAGATCATTTTCTTCAAGGACAAGACCACACTGGATGATTTCGCCTCGGGCAATTTCGAGTTCAGCGCCCAGGCCTCGGCGGTGGCCGCCACCGCCGGTGCCTCGGCCGATGCCGATTACAGCAACGGCGTGGCCGTGTTCACCCTGGCCAAGGGCGGGCTGATGTACGAGGCCTCCATCGGCGGACAGAAGTTCAGTTTCACACCGGCGGGGAAATGAGCCTACCGTATCCGGGACGCGCGGCCCTGGATACGTCCGATCCGGACATCCGGCATGCGCTTGATCAGCCGGCGCCCTCCGCCAGCAACTGGCGCAGTTCCGGCACGCATGAACCGCAATTGGTTCCCGCCTTCAGCCGCTTGCCTATGGCCTCGACACTGGTGAGACGATGTTCACGAATGCCCGCCTCCAGCGTGCGCAGGCCCGACACCGAAGCAGGCACAGACGGTCCGGCCCGCCGCTTCCACCGCCCCGGCCGGCGCGCCGCTCAACAGTGTCCCGCGATCGGTTGCGTCCAGGACCGGCCTGTCGAACAGCTCGCCCAGCCAGTCCCGGGCCGGCAGCGCGGTATCCGGGCCGATGAACAGACACAGGTCCAGACAGCCGTCCGCCAGGCGCGCGGCCCGGTAGCGTCCCGCGGCCGGGTCGGAAAACTCGACCCACTCGCCGTCGCCCGTGGCGGCTCGCAGGGGAGTCACGAGTGCCTCCCAGCCCTGCCCCGGACGACCGGCGATCTCGTAGCGCCACAGTCCCTCGGCAATGCGCGCCCGGCACCAGTAGCCGGCCGCCTCCATCTCCAGGACGTTGCGAGTGAGAATGAATCCGAACCACTGCGGGCGCCAGTCCTCTATCCTCACCGGGGTGTGCTTGAACTCCGGCTGTCCGGACACCGGATCGGTCTCGGGATTGATGAGGACATCGACTGTCGGCAGGCTGGAATGGCGGCCGTTCCAGTGAATGGGGGCGAAGACACTGCCCTGGCGCTGATCCCGGCTGACCCGGACCCGCAGCACCGCCTCGCCCCAGCGGCTCGTGACCTTCGCCAGTCCCTCGTCAGGGATCCCATAAGCCATCGCATCGGCCGGATGCACCTCCAGGCAGGGCTCCAGCGTATGCCGGGACAGCCGCGGTGATTTGGCGGTGCGGGTCATGGTATGCCAGTGATCGCGCACCCGACCGCTGTTGAGCACCAGCGGATATTCCGGATCAGAGGCATTGACCGGATGCACAAAGGTCACCGGGACGAATTGCGCCCTGCCGCTGGCGGTATGGAACCCGCCCTGCGCGAACAGCCGCGATGTACCGTGGCCGTTTCGGCCGGCAACGGCCATTTGCCTGGTTCGCAGCGCCTCGTTTTTCGACTCAGCTCCAACGACCGAGTCACTGATATCGAAGTGCCCGCGGCTGCCGGCTGTCTCCAAAGTCCCACCCCCCGGACAGGGCGGGCGGTTTCGGGGACGGCGAAGAGTCCGCGGGGCGAGGTATAGGGGAAAGGCGCGCCGAACCCAGCGCCTGCGCCAGCCGGGTGGATGATCCACCAGTCGGCTCTGACCTCCCCGGGCCGCGGGCAGAAAGGCACGCTGGCGTGAATGCGACTCCGGAATTGGTCAAGGTGCCGGACTGTCCTCGCCCCGGCAGCGCCTGCAGCAGTACGTCGGCATGGACGGTGGTAATCCGTTCCGGACACAAGTCCGCGAACCACCAGAAACTCGCATCGCCTCGAGACGCGGCCGCACAGCACGCATCCGCATAACTGACTGCGGGATTGGTCCCGCCAATGATCCACAACTGCCCTGACCCTGCCGTCTGCCACAGGCATCGAACAACAGCTCCCCGCCTTCAGACCCCGGTCTGATCGGCAATGAACGGACTGTCCAAAACCGTGCACGCAGTCGCGGTGTTGCGGGTGTCCAGTGCCATGTGAGCCGGCCACTGGTTTGGCCAGGCCAACCACTTCCCGTCCGCCCTGGCGTTTGGCTGACCGTCACGAGAAGGGACCAGCCGAGCGGGCCGGCCGATGCGCCCGAGTCCAGCAATGGCAGTTGGATGATGCCCGTTTGACCTTGTCGGTAACCCGCAAGAAGGACTGCTTCACCCCCTGGAATACAGGTAACGGTGCGCTCCGGATCGGCAAACAGATCGGTAGAACTGCTTTGAGGTCGGCTCCTCGAGGCCATCAGGAGCGATCGGCGATCACCGTCAGCGACGAGGCCGGGCGCTCCTCTCCGGGCGCAGGCGGCTTCACCCCCGGGGTTGGTTGGCGATTAAGTCGTCGTCATGGCGGTCCGACATCGGCGAGAAACTGCAGGCATCCCGTTTAACAGCATAGTGTCGGTTCCCGGCACGGATCGCCAGATGCAGGCCCGAATATCACACTGGCGGTACGCCGGGGATCGATCACCACGACCTTGAGGCCGGGCCGCTCGCGTCTGGCCCTGGCGATGCGCTGAAACAGCACGGGGTGACACCAGGCGATATTGGAGCCCGACGAATGACCAATCGATCCGACAGGTCCCAGGCCTCGTAACAACAGCCCGGTACGGTGTCGGGCCGAAGGCGCGCTTTGACCGCCACCGCGGAGGGACTTCAACAGGCCTCGAGTTGGTGTTGCGATGTTGGCCGAACCGATGGAAGCCCCTCATAGCTTGTTTGCAACGTAGTAATCCTCGGGCGCACTGCCCCTCAAAACATAAAAAGGCGATCGCCCGCCTCCGGGCCGTACTGCCGGCGGATGTCACTGAAACGCCTCGCCACCGTATCCAGCGCCGTCTCCCTCGCAGCGCCGCCCGCTATCGCCGGATACAGCAAGGCGCCCGCCAGATCAGGGTCTCGGCCGCCGGCGGCCCTTCGAACAAACAACAGCCGTCCCGCGATTGGCGTATGTGAGGCGGTCGCCGGCGGGACACTGACCACGCCGTCCGCCTGCGGTGTCGCGCCACACCCGCAGCCGACGCCGCAGTAGGGACAGGTTTGTATCGATCGCATTGGTCCGGCACAGGGAGATCCATTGGATCACGAGACCGTAACCGACGGCCCCGTCCTGATGCTCACATCGATTGGACAAGCCGGTCTGAGGCTGCAGCGACAGGAATTGAGCCCTCCCCCAGCCGCCGGGATCGCTGGCGGCAACAGCCTCGCAGGCGCGACCACCGCCTCGCCGTCTGTCCAGGTGAATGTTCAGTCGTGCAGCGGACATGCCACCCGCCGCCCATGGACGAGCCCTGGACAAGAGGGTTCACCCTTGGTGCGGGGGGCATCGGTCTCTGAGTGCAAAGACCCCGCGTCTCCACGGTCCCGGAAAGACCGCAATTTCATCTCCCGGGGCGCCGTACGACCACCGCGCCACCCAGCCGGGGGAAGCTAGTCGACTCCCACCTCCAGCCAGTTCCGCTGTCCCAGGCCCTTATGTCTTCTGGCTGTTGCAACAACTGCTCCTTACTTACTCGGTCATCACCAACCACCCCGGTCGCCGGTACACCAGCGGCGAACGGGATTCAACCGACCTGCTGCAGCGGCCGGAATTCGTGGGCATCGGCGCCCTCGGCCCGCGCCTTCCAGGGATCGACCTGGGCGTAGCGCTGAGACTCCAGAAAACGCCCGGCCAGAGCCCCGCGCCCCTTCGCATCCTCCACAATCTTTGCCTTGACCCAGGACAGTCCGACCCGCTCGATCCAGGGCGCGGTCCGTTCCAGGTAATGGGCATTCTCGCGATAGAGCTGCAGGTAGGCCGCGCAATATTCCATCACCGCTTCCGGTGTGGCGACGTGGCACAGGTAGTCGGTTGCCCTGACCTTCACCCCACCGTTGCCGCCCACATGCAGTTCCCAGCCGGAATCCACCGCCACCACGCCGAAGTCCTTGATGGTGGCCTCGGCGCAGTTGCGCGGACAGCCCGACACCGCCAGCTTGACCTTGTGCGGCATCCAGGAACCCCAGGCCATCTTCTCCAGATCGACACCCATCTGCGTCGAGTTCTGGGTGCCGAACCGGCACCACTCCCTGCCGACACAGGTCTTGACCGTACGGATCGCCTTGCCGTAGGCGTGCCCGGACACAAAGCCGGCCCGGCTCAGATCGCCCCACATGGCCGGCAGATCCTCCTTCTTCACCCCCAGCATGTCGATGCGCTGACCGCCGGTGACGTGCACTGTGGGCACCTCGTATTTTTCCGCAATCTCGGCCAGCGCCCTGAGCTCGGCCGGCGTGGTCTCGCCGCCCCACATGCGCGGCACCACCGAATAGGTCCCGTCCTTCTGGATGTTGGCGTGCACCCGCTCATTGATGAAGCGGGACTGGTAATCGTCCTGGTACTCCGACGGCCAGGCACAGACCAGATAGAAGTTCAGCGCCGGACGGCACCTGGGACAACCGTCCGGGGTCTTCCATTCCAGGAATTGCATCACGGCCGGGATGCTCTTCAGTTCCTGTTCCCGGATGACCCTGCGCACCGCGTCGTGGGAGTGCTCGGTGCAGCCGCACATGGGTTTTTTCGCCGGCGCCCGGGAGTAGTCCCCGCCGACCGCCTGGGCCAGAATCGCCTCCACCAGGCCGGTGCAGGAACCGCAGGAACTCGACGCCTTGGTGTGTGCACGCACCTCGTCCAGTGTGAACAGCTGGTGCTGTCCGATGGCCTGGACGATCTCGCCCTTGCACACACCGTTGCAGCCGCAGATCTCGGCCGAGTCCGGCAGGGAGCTGACCCGCTGTTCCTCACCGTGACCGGCATCGCCCAGGTGGGCCTGGCCGAACAGGATGTTCTCGCGAAAATCGCTGATATCGGTAGCGTCGCGCATCAGCTCGAAGTACCAGGCACCGTCGAGGGTATCGCCGTACAGCACCGCACCCTCGATGCGGTTGTCCTTCAATACGAGCTTCTTGTAGACACCCCGGCCCGGGTCCTGGAACACCATGGTCTCGGTCGTATGGTCGCCGTTGAACTCGCCGGCCGAGAACAGATTCACACCGGTGACCTTGAGCCTGGTCGAGGCCACCGAACCCTCGTAGCGGGAGTAGCCGAGCCGGGCCAGGTGGTTCGCACACACCCGGGCCTGTTCGAACAGGGGGGCAACCAGGCCATAGTTCAGACCCCGGTGCTGCACACACTCGCCTACGGCATAGATGCAGGGGTCGAAGGTCTGGAGGGTATCGTTGACCACGACACCCCGCTCGCAGTGCAGGCCGGTCTTCTGCGCCAGCGCGATGTTCGGGCGGATACCTACCGCCATCACCACCAGATCGGCAGGCAGTTCCGAACCGTCCCTGAAACGGACCGCCTCCACCCGCTCCCGGCCCAGGATGGCCTCGGTCTGCGCCGGCATCAGAAAACGCATGCCGCGCCCCTCCAGCTCGGCCTTGAGCAGGGCCGCGGCCGGGGCATCCAGCTGTTTCTCCATCAGGCTGTCGAGCAGGTGCACCACCGTGACCTCCATGCCCTGCTTCTTCAGCCCGTTGGCCGCCTCCAGACCCAGCAGGCCGCCGCCTATGACCACCGCCCGGCCCCTGTCCGTGGCCGCTTCCAGCATGCGGTCGACATCGGCGATATCACGAAATCCAATCACGCCGGGCAACTCATGGCCGGGCACCGGAATGATGAAGGGCGTGGAACCGGTGGCCAGTATTAGACGGTCATAGGTCTCGGCGGTGCCGTCATCGGCGACAACCAGGCGCTGACGGCGGTCAATATCGACCACCGCTTTCCCCTTGTACAGGCGGATGCCGTTGTCGGCATACCAGACCTCGTCGTTGAGCATGATCTCCTCGATGCCCTTCTCGCCCGCCAGTACCGGGGACAGCATGATCCGATTGTAGTTGCCGTAGGGCTCGGCGCCGAAGACGGTGATCTCGTACAGATCCGGCGCCAGTTTGAGCAGTTCCTCCAGCACTTTGACACCTGCCATGCCGTTGCCCACCAGTATCAGTTTCTCTTTCATGTCCGTTCGCCTCTGCCTGAATGTCTGTGGATCATTGGCCCGTGGCCTGTTCGTGGCACGCCCCGCCGGTCTCATCCGACCCCGGATTCAGGGTCCGCCAGGTGGCCAGTTCGACCACTTCGTGGGAAAGGGAAAAACCCTTGATGTAATCGATGACCTCCCGGGGATCGAAACGCCGGCCGTCCATGAAACTGTCTGCGCCCATCTCCACCGGCGGATTTTCACTCTCAAGCCACCACCGGTCGGTGTGCCTGCCTTCACAGCGAGCGTCCAGATGACTGACCGGCATGCCGAGCCTGCCCGCCGCTTCGCGATACAGGTCAGGCCGATAGACGGACGCGACGATATCGTCCAGTGCCTGCGGCTGGGTCACCTGGCCCCAGCGCAGCATCTGACTGAGGAACCAGGTGGCATGAGAGCGCCAGGGCTGGTTGGCCAGATAACGATGGAACACCGGCGCCCTGAGTTCAGGCTGTACGCCCCCCGGGGCGCTGCCCTGCAGCGACATCGCCAGCACCTCCTCCGGGCTGTCCACATATTCGGGGCGACTCAGGATACGGCAGGCCTCGTCACGGTTTACCGGCGCATCCAGCCAGCTGCACGCCTCCAGCAGGGCCATGAGAACGGCCTGGTGGGTGCGGGGATAGGCCTCGGCCCAGGCCCTGGTCACGCCGAACACCTTCTCCGGATGGTGATTCCAGATAGCGTGGGTCGTGGTCAGCACACGGCCGATGCCGTCGCTGACGGCCTTGGCATTCCAGGGCTCGCCCACGCAGTAGCCGGACAGACTGCCGTCCCGCAGGCGGTCAACCACATACGGCGGCGGCACCACACGGATCTCCACATCCTCGTCCGGATCGATACCGGCGCTGGCCATCCAGTAGCGCAGCAGATAGTTATGCGACGACTCGGGATAGACCACGCCGAACTGCAGCGGCGGCTCCCCCCGGGCCCGTCGCTGCCGGATCACCTGTGCCAGCGCGCTCGCCGAGCCCTCCGCTGTGGCCAGGTCCTGCCCCTCGACGGCTTGCAGCAGGGCATACAACGAACTGGATACGGTGACGGCATTACCGCCAAGGCTCAGCGACATGGCTGTCACCATGGGCTGGCACTGCTGCTGCACGGAGGCTGTCAAGGGCATCGCGGCCAGCATCTGGGCGCCGTCCAGCACGCCATAGCAGACCTTGTCGCGGATACTGGCCCAGGACGATTCCTTCGACAGCTGCACGCTCAGGCCATGCTTCTTGAACATCCCCTTTTCCCGGGCGATCACCAGCGGCGCACAGTCAGTCAGGGGCACGAAGCCGAGCATGACCTCGTGCTTCTCGGGTTTGATGCTATCCCGCCGGGGCCTGCCCCCCGGAATCCGAACGACCTTTGAGGCCCCTCTCGGCGAGACAGCCTTGTGTCGTTCATGCAGGAAGCGCACAACCTCGGCGCGATACTGGTTGTAGTCGCCGTCATCGGCGAGATCCAGTCGGTCGCGCGGGCGCGACAGCCCGACATCCAGAATATTGCCGATCGTCGCCGACGGGCCGTTGCTCATCATCACGATACGGTCCGACAGCAGCACCGCCTCGTCGACATCGTGCGTGATCATGATGACCGTATTGTTCAGGCTTGCATGGATATCCATCAGCGAATCCTGCATGTGGGTACGGGTCAGGGCGTCCAGCGCCCCGAAGGGTTCGTCCATCAACAGCACCTTGGGCTGCATCGCCAGGGCCCGGGCGATACCGACGCGCTGCTTCATGCCGCCGGAGATCTCGTCCGGACGCCGATCCAGCGCGTGCGACATCTGCACCAGTTCGAGGTTGTGCCGGGTCCATTCGTCACGTTCATGCCTCGACATGGACTTTCTGAACACCTGATCAACGGCCAGGCGGACATTGCTGTAGACGCTCAACCAGGGCAACAGCGAATGGTTCTGGAACACGACCGCCCGGTCGGGACCGGGATCGGTGACCTCGCGGCCTTCCAGAATCACGCCGCCCCTGCTGGCATTGAGCAGCCCGGCGACTATATTCAGCACCGTGGACTTGCCGCAGCCGGAATGTCCGATCAGGGTAATGAATTCGCCCTTATCGACCCGCAGGTTGACCTCGTCGAGCACATTCAAGGGGCCCTTGTCGGTCGGGAAGGTGATCCCCACATGGTCGATATTGAGGTATGCACTCATTATGTTGCCTCCCTTGTCATTGCAATGCGGGGTTCACCGCAGCACCAGACTCTTGTCCCAGCTTACCGCCCGCTGCAGCATCAGCATCAGACGGTCGAGCATAAAACCGACAAGGCCGATCACCAGTACCGCCACCATGATGCGCGACAACGACTCCGAACTTCCGTTCTGGAACTCGTCCCAGACGAATTTCCCCAGGCCCGGGTTCTGCGCCAGCATCTCTGCCGCGATCAGGACCATCCAGCCGATGCCGAGCGACAACCGCAGGCCGGTGAAGATCATCGGGGTGGAGGACGGCAGCACGATCCTGGTCGTCTTGGTGAACCAGTTCAGACGCAGCACCCGGCTGACGTTGATCAGGTCACGGCTGACGCCGGACACACCGACAGCGGTGTTGATGATGGTCGGCCACAGACAGCACAGCGTGACCGTCAGCGCCGAGTTCAGAAATGACTTGGAGAACATCGGATCCTGGCTGACGTACAGCGAAGAGACCACCATGGTGACCAGCGGCAGCCAGGCCAGCGGCGAGACCGGCTTGAACAGCTGGATAATGGGATTGAAGGCCTCGTACAGGGTGTTGCTCAACCCGATGAGGATACCGAGAGGGATGGCGATGATGGATGCCAGGATAAAGCCGCTTGCCACCGTACCCAGGCTGGTAACGACCTGGGAGATGAAGGTCGGATGGCCGGTATAATCCCGGCTTCGCATCCGCTCGATGCGTTCCTCAGGCATACCGGCCGCACGCGCCTTGTCCACCCGCGTCTCGAGCCGCTGGTAAAAGTCAGCCTTCCGCGCCTGTTCGGACTGGTATTCCTCCCACAGCGCCCCGGCCTGCTGCATGACAGCGACCGGACCGGGAAAGACGCCCAGTGATGTCTCAACCTGCCGGGCCCCCACGCTCCACAGGCCCATGAAAATGGCCAGCGCCAGCACCGGAATCACCAGGGAATGCACCAACCGGACAACCGTTTTTCCGGTGCTCTGCGCGGACAGGCGATCGAACAAACGGTCTTTCAGGGGCAGATCGAAGGTCTTTCTGCTGCGGATTGCCAGTATGTTCATCTGTATATCTCCGAACCGAGTTGAACCGACTCAGATCCTGTCCTCGCCCTTCATACCGATCGGGAATTGCTCCAGGTAGGCGTTGGGTCGGGTACCATCGAAAGTGATGCCGTCGATGAATTCCGTCTGCGGCGCCCGGAACCCGCTTTCCCTGGCAAAGTCCGGGAATTCATCGGCTGTCATCACGCCCTCGGCGATCAGGGCTTCGGCGGCCTGCCGGTAGATGTCCGGGCGATAGACCTTCTTCGCCACCTGCATGTACCAGTCGTCGGACTTGTATTCCGATATCTGGCCCCAGCGGCGCATCTGGGTGAGATACCAGACGGCATCCGAGTAGTAGGGATAGGTGGCGTTGTAGCGGAAGAACACGTTGAAGTCCGGAATCTCACGCTTGTCGCCCTTCTCGTACTCGAAGGTGCCGGTCATGGAGTTGGCGATGACATCGTAGTCGGCACCGACATAATAGGGCCGGGACAGTATCTCCACCGCCTCTTCGCGATTGGCGTTGTCGTTCTCATCCAACCACCGCGCGGCCCGTATCAGCGCCTTGACCACACGCACGGTGGTGTTCGGATACTGCTCGGTAAAGGCGCTGGCCATGCCGAAGACCTTTTCCGGATTGTTCTTCCAGATCTCGTAGTCGGTGATGACCGGCACACCGATGCCCTTGAACACGGCCTGCTGGTTCCAGGGCTCGCCCACGCAGTAGCCGTAGATGGTGCCTGCCTCCAGCGTCGAGGGCATCTGCGGCGGCGGTGTGACCGACAGCAGCACATCCGCCTCCAGCGTGCCGCTGGTGTCGCCCTTGTGGGGTGCGTAGTAGCCCGGATGCAGCCCGCCGGCGGCAAGCCAGTAGCGCAGTTCATAGTTGTGGGTCGAGACGGGAAAGACCATGCCCATCTTGAACGGCTTGCCCTTCTGCCGGTAATCCTCCACGACCGGCTTGAGCGCCTCGGCGCTGATGGGATGCTCCGGCCTGCCGTCCCCGCGCTTCGGTACATTGGGCTTCATCTGCTCCCAGACACTGTTGGAGACGGTGATGCCGTTGCCGTTGAGATCCATGGAAAAGGGCGTGACGATATGTGCCTCGGTGCCGAAACCGATGGTAGCCGCCAGCGGCTGGCCGGCCAGCATGTGGGCGCCGTCCAGCTGGCCGTCAATGACCCCGTCCAGCAGCACCTTCCAGTTCGCCTGCGCCTCCAGGGTGACGTACAGACCCTCGTCCTCGAAGTAGCCTTTCTCATAGGCAATCGCCAGGGGCGCCATGTCGGTCAGCTTGATGAAGCCGAACTTGAGCTCATCCTTTTCCGGCCAACCGATTTCCGCCTGCACCGGCAGGGACGCGAGCCCGGTTGCCGAGATCAGGCCGATGACTCCAGCCGTGTATCTGGCCGCACGCATGAGCCCGCCGTACAGGCGGGGCAGCAGGGAATGGTTCTGGTCTGTCATGTCATCACCCTTTATTTATGCCAAAAAAAAGCGCCCACATTTCCAGCCGAGACTGAAAACATGGACGCCGTTGTCCGAACGACCGCCGCCGGGGCGTTAATCGCTGCAGCAGACCTTCGGTGGCCTGCAGCCTGTCGCTATGGAACACGCATCGTTGCGCGCTCTCACTTGGTCTGATTATTCAGCACAATACATGCCAAAAACATAGCCTCCTGATTTACTGATTAATTTCCATTTTCGCATTCCGGAAAGGCATACCGCATGCACACCGGTTGTGCGGTTGGATACGGTCAAACACCCTGCCTGCACCAACTTCGAACCTGATCGGGAACAACAGGCCACCGCCTATTCATCTCCTGCCGCTATCCGAGCAGATCTACCGCGGCCAGCACGGTTCTGGCGATATCGACCAGCTTACTGTTGCTGTCCATCGCCTTCCTGCGCAGAAGATCGTAGGCCTCGCTTTCATTGAGACCCCGCCGGTCCATGAGTATGCCCTTGGCGCGATCGATCAGCTTGCGCTCCTCCAGCGTGGTACGAGTCTGCGCCAGCTCCTGGCGCAACTGCTGGAATTCATTGAACCGCGCAATGGCCACTTCCAGGATGGGCCGCACCCGTTCCCGGCTCAGGCCGTCCACCACATAGGCACTCACGCCGGCCCGGACCGCATCGCGGATCATGTGCGCATCATCGTTGTTGGCGAACATGACGACTGGCCGCGGATGGGCGTCGTGCAGGGTCCGCATCTGCTCCAGCATATCGCGATCCGGCGAGCCCATATCGATGATGACGATATCCGGCGCAACAGCCTCCACCTCATCATAGAGATTGATCCCCGCACGCACCCTGGCCACGATCTCATAGCCTTCGGCACTGAGGGCGTCTTCAAGCAGGTTTGCACGGGCCTCGCTCTCATCAATCAGCATTACCGCGGTTTCATAACTGAAGCACTGCCACGAAGGTTTAAGACTGGGACTTACAAGCTCTGTGCCATACCCGATACATGCAGGCATGATGCATTTAAATCATGCACATAGCCTGAACACGATTCGGGGCAAGCCGGCCTGCATGCACCGCATGAGGGAGCGGCACCAGGCAACATGACCGGCTTTGGTGCACACCGGGCCGCAGGCACGTGAGCAGCCGCCGGAGAATGTCTGCACCGGAATGGAATCATGAATTCTTCACGATGAATTCCATATGCTTGCAGGCAGTGCAGCTGCACCGGCATAGTGCTTGCTACGCGATTACGCAGGCGCCCACCCGTGGCTCGCCGGAATACACTGACGTATTTCAGTGCAACCCAATCAGGTAAACGACAGATGCTGGACAATACCCTCACCATACTACTTGCCGGCGGCGTCGGCTCCCGCCTGCAGCCCCTGACCTCGGACCGGGCCAAGCCGGCCGTGCCCTTTGGAGGCAAGTACCGGATCATCGACTTCTCGCTCAGCAACTGCCTGCACTCGGGGCTGCGCCGCATACTGGTGCTGACCCAGTACAAGTCGCATTCGCTGAACAAGCATCTGCGCGACGGCTGGTCCATCTTCAACCCGGAACTGGGCGAATACGTCACTGCGGTCCCGCCGCAGATGCGCACGGGGGAACGCTGGTATGCCGGCACGGCCGATGCCATCTACCAGAACCTCTACCTGCTGGAGCGCAGCGGCGCCGAACAGGTACTGATCCTGTCGGGGGACCACATCTACCGCATGGACTATGCCGCCATGCTGCGCCGGCACCGCGACAGCAACGCCGATGTCAGCATCGCCTGCATGCAGGTGCCGCTGGCCGAGGCCGGCAGTTTCGGCGTGGTCAGCGTGGATGACGGGCAGCGCATCACGGATTTCCACGAGAAGCCGGAGCGAGCGACTGCGCTCCCGGGCCGGCCGGACACCGCTCTGGTCTCGATGGGGATCTACGTCTTTTCCATGGGATTACTGCAGGAAACACTGCATACCGATCACGACCTGGCCGATTCCAGCCATGATTTCGGTCGCGACATCCTGCCGCGCCTGATCCGCGAGCACCGGGTCCAGGCCTATCCCTTCGGCGGCGAGACCGGGCGGGTCTCACCGGACCGCTACTGGCGCGACGTGGGCACCATCGACGCCTACTATGAGGCGAACATGGAGCTGCTCAAGCCGATGCCGGCGCTGAATCTGTACCAGGACGACTGGACCATCCGCAGCTACCAGCCCCAGACCCCGCCGGCACGCACGGTGCCGGGCAGCTCGGGCAATGAGGGGATCTTCATCAATTCCATCGTCGCCGGCGGTGCGGTGATTGCCGGCGGCAGCGTGCAGCACTCCATCCTGTTCCCACATGTCTTCATCGACGACGAGGCGCAGATCCAGGGCTCCATTCTGTTCGACCGGGTGCGGATCGGTGAAGGCGCGCGGCTGCGCAATTGCATCGTCGACAAGGATGTACGGATTCCGCAGCAGGCACGGATCGGTTTCGACCCCGAGGCCGATCGGCAGCGTTTCAGCGTCTCGCCCGGCGGCATCGTGGTCGTACCCAAGGGCTATCGCTTCGAGGATCCGCCCTGACCCGGGCGGGAAATAAAAAAGAGGGATGCAGGGCATCCCTCAAGTCATAGTAGAGGAGAGACAATGGCTGCATGCGCGCGTTGCACCTGCAGACAGTCAGTGTCTTTCAGGTTCCGTGCCAGCTTTGGCCATCAAGCAAAAACATGAGGTTGGAACAGCCGCACCTGCAGGGAGGCCACAAATCCGCACCACAGGTGTTCATCTGCGCCAATTGAAGGTGCATGTAGGTCGGGTTAGCGGAGCGTAACCCGACCTACGTACTGCATCAATGCTCACGGGTGGCATGGAATTCCACCTCGGGGAAACGCTCCTGCGCCATCTGCAGATTGACGCGGGTGGGGGCGATATAGACCAGCTCATCGCTCTGATCCAGGGCCAGGTTCTCGTAGGCCTTGTCACGGAACTTCTGCATCAGTTTGTCATCATCGCACCCGACCCAGCGCGCGGTCGCCACCGAGATCGGCTCGAAGGCGCATTCCACCTTGTACTCGTCCCGCAGCCGCTGGGCGACCACCTCGAACTGCAGCACGCCGACCGCCCCCAGGATCAGGTCATTGTTGCGCAGCGGCCGGAACAGCTGGGTCGCGCCCTCCTCGCACAGCTGATCCAGCCCCTTCTGCAGCGCCTTCATGCGCATCGGGTCCCTGAGCACGGCGCGGCGGAACAGCTCCGGGGCGAAATTGGGGATACCGGTGAATTTCAGCTCCTCGCCCTGGGTGAAGGTGTCGCCGATGCGGATGGTGCCATGGTTGTGCAGGCCGATGATGTCCCCGGGATACGCCTCCTCCACCTGGCCGCGCTCGGCGGCCATGAAGGTCATGGCATTGGCCACCTGCACGTCGCGGCCGATGCGCACCTGGCGCATCTTCATGTTGCGGGTATAGCGCCCCGAACAGACGCGCAGAAAGGCGATGCGGTCACGATGCTGCGGATCCATGTTCGCCTGGATCTTGAACACGAAACCGCTGAACTTCTCCTCGTCCGGCTCGACCACCCGCAACATCGGTCTCGTGCGGTTGCGGTGGGGGGGCGTATTCGAAGTAGTCCAGCAGTTCCTGCACGCCGAAGTTGTTGATGGCCGAGCCGAAGAACACGGGTGTGAGTTCACCGCGCAGATAGGCCTCGGGATCGAATTCGTTGCTCGCCCCCTTGACCAGCTCGATCTCCTCGCGCAGTTCGGCGGCCTGACCGCCGAGTACCTGGTCCAGCTCCGGATTGTCGAGTCCACGGATCTCGGTGACATCCTGACGGGTGCTGCCCTTGCCCGGCTGATACAGGTGCACGGTATCCTCGAGCAGATGGTAGACGCCCTTGAAGCGACGCCCCATGCCGATCGGCCAGGTCACCGGCGCGCAGCGAATGCCGAGCACCTCCTCGACCTCGTCCATCAGCTCGATGGGTTCGCGGCCCTCGCGGTCCAGCTTGTTGATGAAGGTGAAGATGGGCGTGGTGCGCAGCCGGCACACCTCCATCAGCTTGATGGTGCGCGCCTCCACACCCTTGGCCACGTCGATCACCATCATGGCCGAGTCCACCGCGGTGAGCGTGCGGTAGGTGTCCTCGGAGAAATCCTCGTGGCCGGGGGTATCCAGCAGGTTGACGATGCGTTCCCTGTACGGGAACTGCATGACCGAGGAGGTCACCGAGATGCCGCGCTGCTGCTCCATCGCCATCCAGTCGGAGGTGGCGTGACGGGTCGACTTGCGGCCCTTCACCGTCCCGGCCAGCTGGATGGCCCCGCCGAACAGCAGCAGCTTTTCGGTCAGGGTGGTCTTGCCGGCGTCGGGATGGGAGATGATGGCGAAGGTGCGGCGCCGGGC
The DNA here is from genome assembly GCF_003932505.1 of Thiohalobacter thiocyanaticus. Classification (GTDB taxonomy): domain Bacteria; phylum Pseudomonadota; class Gammaproteobacteria; order Thiohalobacterales; family Thiohalobacteraceae; genus Thiohalobacter; species Thiohalobacter thiocyanaticus. The sequence goes on along the minus strand of NZ_QZMU01000001.1, from coordinate 2,528,785 downwards.
CGCCTCGCGGGCGATGTTGGACATAGTACTGGGATCGTCTCGGTGCTGGCGCAGAAAAGCGTTCTATTGTACTACTGCAGCCTGCGCCACCCAAGAGGGGCGCGGAACTTCAGTTCAGCGGCCGGGCCATGACGATGGCGTCCTCGCGTCCCTTATGGCCGGGATAATAGGCCTTGCGCAGGCCGACCTCGCTGAAATCCAGCTTTTCGTACAGGGCCAGGGCCGAGGCGTTGGAGGGCCGCACCTCCAGGAACAGGGTGTCCGCCCCCAGCCGGGCGGCGCTGACAATGACATGCTGCAGCAACCGGCGGCCGACACCCTGGCCGCGCGCCTCGGGCCGTACACACAGGTTGAGCAGGTGGGCCTCGCCAGCGGCCACGGACAGAATGGCGTAGGCCTGGATGACCGCCTCCCGCTCATAGACCCAGCAGCTGTAACCCACCCGCATGCAGTCGCGCATGATGCCGGCGGTCCAGGGGTGCGCATAGCACAACCGCTCGATCTCCATGACCGCCATCAGGTCTTCCGTCGCCATGGCGCGGATGCGGCCCGACTCGAAACAGGGCACGGCACTCATTGCATCGGCACCTCCACCTGTTCGCGCTCACACTGCATGGCCAGCTGCAGATCCTGCCAGACCTTGCGCTTCTCGCTGGGGGAACGCAGCAGGTAGGCCGGGTGATAGGTCACGACCAACGGAATGGCCGCCTCGCCCCAGCGATGCACCCGACCGCGCAGCCGGCCGATGGGCAGATCCGTGGCCAACAGATGCTGGGCGGCGATGCGCCCCACAGCGAGGATCAGGCGCGGCCGGATGAGTGCGATCTGGCGGGCCAGGTAACCCTGACAGCAGCTGATCTCATCCGGGTTCGGATCCCGATTGTTGGGCGGCCGGCACTTGAGGATATTGGCGATATAGGCCGTTTTGCGGTCCTGGGCCGCAGCCCGGAGGATGGCATCGAGCAGCTGTCCGGCACGACCGACGAAAGGCTCCCCGCGCCGGTCCTCCTCCGCCCCCGGGGCCTCGCCCACGACCAGCCAGTCGGCGTCAGGATTGCCGACGCCGAACACCGCCTGGGTGCGGCTAGTATGCAGCTCGCAGTCGCGACAACCCAGTACCCGCTCACGCAGTGCATCCCAGTCCAGGGTGGCGACCGCGGCCGTGTCCGTGGCCGCACCTGGAGCTGGAACTGGAACGGGGGTCGGGACCGGGTCAGGCGCGGGGTCGGGTGCCACCGCCTCGACCCCGGCCGGCGGCGCGCGCCGCACCCAGGCTTCGATGCCCATGCGCTGCAGGTACGCCAGCTGCCGGCCCCGGTCGGTCATCAGACATCGCCCAGCTGGGGATGCTCCCGCTCGGCGGAATCCATCACCTTGTTGAGCGCATTGAGATAGGCCTTGGCCGAGGCGATCACGATGTCCGTGTCCGCCCCCTGCCCGTTGACGATGCGGCCCGCGCGCTCCAGCCGCACCGTGACCTCGCCCTGGGCGTCGGTCCCGCTGGTGATGTTGTTGACCGAATACAGCTGCAGCTCGGTGCCGCTGGCAACGATGGCCTCGATGGCACGGAAGGCCGCGTCCACCGGTCCGCCGCCCTGCTCGGTGGCCTTGTATTCCCTGCCGTCGATGGCCAGGGTGATGTCGGCCTCGGGCGTCTCGCCGGTCTCGGAACAGACCCGCAATGCCATGAGCTTGTAGCGCTCGTTGACCGCTTCCAGGTTGGCCTCGGTGACGATGGCCTGCAGATCCTCGTCGTAGATCTCGTGCTTCTTGTCGGCCAGGTCCTTGAACCGCGAGAAGGCCTCGTTCAATGCCTCTTCCGATTCGAACTCCATGCCCAGTTCGTGCATGCGGCTGCGGAAGGCATTGCGGCCGGAATGCTTGCCCAGCACAATGCGGTTGGCCGACCAGCCAACGTCCTGGGCCTGCATGATCTCGTAGGTCTCGCGGCTCTTGAGCACGCCGTCCTGATGAATGCCGGATTCGTGGGCAAAGGCGTTGGCACCGACGATGGCCTTGTTGGGCTGGACCACGAAGCCGGTGATGCCGGACACCAGACGCGAGCAGGGCACGATCTGGGTGGCGTCCAGATCGACATTGCAGGTGAAGATATCCTGACGGGTACGCACCGCCATCACCACCTCTTCCAGCGCGGCATTGCCGGCACGCTCGCCCAGGCCGTTGATGGTGCACTCGACCTGGCGGGCGCCGTTCATCACCGCGGAGAGCGAGTTGGCCACGGCCAGACCGAGGTCGTTGTGGCAGTGCACCGAGAACACCGCCTTGTCGGCATTGGGCACGCGCTCGATCAGGGTACGGATCAGCTCGCCGAACTGGGCCGGCACGTTGTAGCCGACCGTGTCCGGGATGTTGATGGTGCCGGCGCCGGCGTCGATCACAGCCTCGATCACCCGGCACAGGAAATCGATTTCCGAGCGGCCGGCGTCCTCGGGCGAGAACTCCACGTTATCGGTGTGCTGACGGGCGCGACTCACTGCACGCACGGCCTGCTCGACCACCTGGTCGGGCTCCATGCGCAGCTTCATCTTCATGTGGATGGGCGAGGTGGCGATGAAGGTATGGATGCGGGCGCTGTTGGCCCCTTTCAGCGCCTCGCCGGCGCGATCGATATCCTTGTCCAGGGCGCGCGCCAGACCGCACACGGTGCTGTCCCTGACCGACTCGGCGACGGCCTTGACCGCCTCGAAATCACCTGGGCTGGCGATCGGGAAACCGGCCTCGATCACATCCACGCGCATCTTCTCCAGCGCCTTGGCGATGCGGATCTTCTCTTCCTTGGTCATGGACGCGCCGGGGCTCTGCTCGCCGTCGCGCAGGGTGGTGTCGAATATGATTAACTTGTCTTGGCTCATGTCTGTTCACCGGGATTCATGCTGGTGTATCGCCCCCGCGTGGCGCACGCGCACTATAGCAAAGCATTATGGACTTTGCCGGCCGGGAGGGCCAGAAAGGGGGGGGGTCAATGATATGTGGGGTGTGAGATCAGCTGCCTGACGGCAGCAGCAGACGCAGCACGAGAGCCAGACCCGCGGCAGGGGTCAGGGCAGAGCCGGGCAGATTGTGGATGGCGGCTGTGTGCATCTTTATCTTGAAGGATCGATTCTGTTTCAGTGTCCGTGAACTCCGAATATATCTCAGGCACCGCGGCCTGACAAGCCGGAGCGCACTCAGGCCGGACGGCGGCGCCCGGCCCAGCCCAACAGGGACAGGCCCGCCAGCATCAGGGGCAGGGCTGCGGGCAGCGGGATCGGCTGGGTATTCAGCGCCCCGGCCATGGAAAAGGCCATGGGGCCGCTGCCGGGAGTCAGCTCCATTCCCACCGGGCCGTTCCAGGCGGCGCCCGACGTCAGGCCGAAATCGGCCAGGTCGGCCTCGCCGACCATCAGCCGGACATTGTCCAGCGTCTGGCCGTCCCAGGCCACGCCGTTGGCCACCTGCTGATCGCCCTCCCCGTCGAACACATCGTTGAAAACGAGATCCCGGGTCACGCCGTTGATGGTCAGACTGGCGGTGTTCTCCGTCTGGTCGAACAGGAAGAAGAAGGCGAGGTCAGCGCCACCGCCGTTGATCGGGCCCTGGTTGTTGAAACCGAGCTCCAATCCCAGGGGACCGTTGCCCTGGGTGGCGGCCAGGAAGGTGGTCGCCCCTAACTGCTCGGTATCCGTGGCCTCGGTCGGCGGTGCGCTGGAAACCCAGCCCGAGTCGGTGCTGAGCTGCCAGCTGGAACCGCTGCCCCAGTAGTAATCGGCGCCATTATAGGCCATGCCGGAACCGCTCAGCAGATCACTGGCCAGGTCGGCATTCTCGAACTGGTAGGTACCGATCGAGAAGGCGGCGGCCTGGCCGCTGGCGAGCATGGTCAGCAGGGCGAACAGGCCGAGGTGAAAGCGCGGTAATTTCATGACTGCGTCCTCCCGGGACAACTGCATGTCTGATTCGGGCTCAGGATCCGGACGGCGGCGCCGGGGGCCGGCGGGGGCGGTGACGGCACATTCACCACCGGCTGGTCCGGATTGACTTTCGTGATCGGCGGCAGAGGCGCCCGTGCCGGGGGTTCGCTGCCGCCGCCATTATCGCCGCCGGCGGGCGGTTCGCTCCGGAACCCCGGCGTCAACACGGCCGCATCGCCGGGACGCAGTTCGACGCCGGTCTCGAGCTGGAGCGCGGAGACATCCGGCACCCCGCCGGCGGCCGGGGCCAGCGTTTCCCAACGACCCCAGGAGTGAACCGAATCATTCTCCGCCCCGGGAGCGCCGGCGACCGCCGGCCCGGTGAAACACAACAGGAACAGGGAACTGACCGGCCATGACCTGATGATCCGTCGTAACATAACCCTTATCTCCTCGCGCCCGCCGGTTGGCCTGCGGGCCGCCTTCCATTCACTATCTTCCCTGGATAAGCAACTGTCATACCATACGAATATGATGTTTACTTTCAATGAGCTACAAACCAACTCATGGCCTGACGGAAATTTATGTCAACAATACCGACAGTCTCAAACAACGAGCTATTAATTAACTAATTGTATTTAAACTATTTTTTATTTTAGTGTCAGATCAACGTCGACAAATATGCGAAAATTTATGTAATTTTTATCGACATCATGAACCCAGCTCAAAGCCGCGGCTGAAGGTCAGACTCACCTGGCTGCGATCATACTCGAACAGGTTCACATCGGATCGGTTGAACACCCGCTGCCACTCGGCCTGCATCCGCCAGCGGTCCAGCGGGCCGCCCGCGAAGACGTGACTGAAGCCCAGGGTAAAGCGCCGTTCGCGCTCGTCGCGCGCCTCGCCGAAGGGGGGAAAGACGCCATCATAGTCCAGGCTGCGCTGGACTGCGCGGGCGAACAGGCGGCCGCGCTCCCAGGCATTGTAGGAGGCACCCAGCATCAGTTCGGGCCCCTGATAGCTCCAGCGGGACTGGTCGGCATCGAAGTCCAGGTAGTGCAGGCCGCCCTGCAGGCTCAGACGGCGGTCGAGGAAGTGACGGACCAGGCTGCCCCCGAAGGCGCCGTAATCGCCTTCGCGTCCGCTGTCCACCTCGCTGGCATAGCGGCGGTGACTCCAGGCCGCGTCCAGCGTCAGTTCGCCGCGTTCGAACTGCCAGGTGACGTGCGGCTGCAGGGTGGTGAACAGGGCCAGGACGTCGCCGCCCAGCGCGACCCGATCGAAGGTCAGGTTGAGCCCGGCCCGCCACTGCTTCAGCGCCACCAGTACCGGACCGGTGCTGAGGGTGACCACATTCAGATTGAAGTCGTCCTGCTCGTGATACTCCCGATCATAGAACGAGAACTGCGACTGCCACAGGAGACTGGCCACCTGCTCGCCCAGGGGAATCCGCCGCCCCGGGTTGTAGGTGTGGCTGAGGCCGGGCTGCACGAACAGGGCATTGTCGCTGCGCCGGGTAAAGCCGGGCAGCAGGCGGATGTTGTCAGCCAGGATCTCCGAGGAAGGGCCGACATTCACATTGGAATCGTGCATGCCGCCGAAGGCCAGTGATGCGCGCCAGGCATGGCGGCGGGCAAAGCGCGCCCGGTCGGCCTCGACCTGGGCCAGGAAGGCAGTGATGGTCAGCCGCACCTGGGTCGGGGTCTGGGGATCCTCCAGCACCTGTCGCGCCAGCGTCTCCGCCTGCTGATAATCCAGCATGCGGTAGTAGGTCATCGCCAGCTCCAGCCGTGCCCGGTGCAGCGAAGGGTCGGTATTGAGTATGGCCTGAAAGGCCTCCCGTGCGCTGCGCAGACGATAGTCCTCCAGCGCCTGCATCCCTTCCCGGAACAGGACCTCGAGGTCTTCGTCCTGGGCGGCCGGGACCGGCATGAAAACCAGCTGACCGGCGACCAGGATCAACAACGCCCGCAGGCCTGTGCGCCAGCGCCTATGCATAACATCTCCTCCATCATTATTGTTTGCCACGGTGCATGGCCGCCGGCTTGAATCGCTGTGATCGGACACGCGAAGCGTGACGATCTTACTTGACAATTTTCCCGGAATCCAACATGAAAAGTCTGTAGGCATTGGCGCACAAACGCGTAAGCTGATAGGCTTGGGCCGTGTTTTGCCCTGCAATTACAGACAGATAACTCCGATGCGCCCGTTCCTGCCGCTGCTGCTGTTGTGTTGCCTGAGTCCCGTCGCGGCCGCGGAGCTGTTCGGCTACCGGGACGTTCCCCAGCAGGACGTCAGCATGTTCGAGCAGTGGCTCGGCGTGCTGGAGCGGCATCTGCTGGAGGACCGGCCCGAGGCGGAGGACTGCAGCAGTCCCGAATTCAACAGCTGCCATCTGCATGAATGGCAGGAGTTCCTGGCCTCGATTCGCGATCTGCCCCGCGGCGAGCAGATCAGGGCGGTCAACCGCTACGCCAATCGCAAGGACTATGTGCTCGACATCGACAACTACGGGGTGGAGGACTACTGGGCGGTGGTACATGAATTCCTCGCCAATCACGGCGACTGCGAGGACTATGCCCTGACCAAGCTGTTCTCACTCAAGTGGCTGGGTTACCCCGTGGAGCGGATGCGTCTGGTAATCCTCCAGGACACCAACCTGCGCGTGCCCCATGCGGTACTGGCCGTGTACCGGGACGAGCGCATCCTGATCCTCGACAACCAGATCGACCAGGTCGTGGACCATCACAGTATCCTGCATTATGTGCCGGTGTATTCCATCAATGAGACCGGCTGGTGGCTGCACGCACCGGCCGGCTGACACGGGGATCCGATCTTGCTGAAACCGCTGAAGCACCCGCTCGCCCTGGGCCTGGGCGCACTGGCCCTGGTCATCGGCATCGGCCTGGTGCTGATCTTCCAGTACCTGCAGCTCGAGCAGCAGCGTGACCTGCGCCAGTGGCAGCTGCGTCTCGGCCTGATCGCCGAAAGCCGGGCCGGCGCCGTGGACAGCTGGCTGGCACGGGGCTTCGCCGACCTGGAGGAACTGGCCGGCAACGCCTCGCTGCAGATGTACCTGTCCCAGGCCGGAAGCAGTAACAGGGACGAAGACCGGCAGGCCGCACTGGGCTATCTGCGCAACCTCATCCTGGCCGCGGCACAGCGCAGCGGTTTCCAGGCCGAACCACCGGCCGGGCGCATTCCGGCCAACCTGCCGCAGACCGGCCATGCCGGACTGGCACTGTATGATGCCGCCGGCCGGATGCTGGTGACCACGCCCCACATGCCAGCACCTGACACGGCAAGCCGCGATCTGGTTCAACGCGTCATCGACACCGGGGAACGGACCCTGCAGGACATCTTTCTCGCGCCCGACGGCCATGCCCTGACCGGTTTCGCCGTACCGGTGTTCGCCGTGCAGGGCGTGGATGCCGCACAGCGGCGGCAACCCGTCGGCGTTATCCACGGCATCCGGGACGCCCAGCGCGAACTCTTCCCGCTGCTCGCCACGCGCGAGCCGCAGCGCCAGGGCGAGACCCTCCTGGTCGGACAGCAGGAAGGCCTTGCCGTCTATCTCTCGCCGCTGCGTGACGGCACCCCGCCCACCCAGCGTCGGCTGACCCTGCAGATCCAGCAGCTCGCCGCTGCCGAGGCGCTGCGCGCGCCCGGCAGCTTCCAGCGCCTGCCCGACTACCGGGGCGAAGAGGTGCTGATGACCAGCCGGCGGCTGGAACAGGCCCCCTGGATCCTGCTGCACAAGATCGATGCCGACACCGCCCTGAGCGAGTCGCGCGAACATCGCCGCTTCCTGCTCAGTGTCTTTCTGCTGACCCTGTTTCTGGTCAGTGCCGCCCTGGTCGCCGCCTGGCGGCACGGCACCAGCCTGCGGGCCGAGCGCATGGCCGCGGAGCTGACTGAGCGGCGCCGCGAACTGGAGGAACAGGGCCGGCTGCTGCACGCGGTGACGGACAACGTCACCGACTTCCTGTTCCTGCTGGATTCAGAACTGAAATTCCGCTTCGCCAACCGCCCCCTGGCCAACACCATGGACATCGCGGTGGAGGACATCCCCGGCAAGAGCCTGGCCAGCGTACTGGGCACCGATGTCGCCACCATCCTGGCCGGCTTCCTGCAGTCACGCACCGACAACCCGGCCAGCCGGCTGCTGGACCTGCAGATCGCTGATCGCCAACGCCGGTTCGAGTGCCGGGTACTGGACCTGCCGGAACGGGCCGGGCTGGAGCGGACCACCCTGGTGGTACTGCACGACGTCACCGCGCTGCACCGCGCCCAGCAGCAGCAGGCCCGGACCCTGCAGCAGACCATTCAAGCCCTGATGCGCGCGGTCGATACCCACGACCCCTATTCCGCCGACCACTCGGTCCGCACCGCGGCCGTGGCCAACGCCATCGCCCGGGCGATGGAACTGCCGGAGGATGAACGCCGCGCCCTGGACATGGCCGCCAATCTGGCCAACGTGGGCAAGATCTTTCTGCCCGGGGAAATCCTGACCAAGACCGACGCCCTCACCAGGGACGAGCAGGCTCAACTCAGACAGCACGTGCAGTACTCGCTGGATATCCTGTCCAACCTGGACTTCGACGGGCCGGTGCTGGAAATCATCGGTCAGAAACAGGAACACCTGGACGGCTCGGGCTACCCCAACGGCCTGCAGGACGGCCAGATCCGTCTCAGCGCCCGGATCCTTGCGGTGGCCAACGCCTTCGTTGCCCTGGTCAGTCCCCGCGCCTGGCGCGAAGGCCTGGATGCCGAGGCGGCGCTGGACCGGCTGCTCGCCGACGCCGGCAGCCGGTACGACCGCCAGGTGATCGCGGCCCTGTTCCATGTGGTGGAAAACGGCGAGGTCCGGGAAATGACTACGGGAAAAGCCTGAACCACAAAGGACCCGAAGGCCACAAAGCGGCCATGCGCGGTTTCACCTGCAGCTGCTCAGGGCGGCGTTCCCTTGCGCCTGCGTTGGCGCTGGCGCAGCCGCCAGATGGTGATCACCGGACCGGACAGCACATAGAGCAGGAAGCCCGCAAACAGGAAGGTGGGCGGATCGATGGAGACGAACACGAACAGCAGCACCACGATCAGCAGCACCACGAAGGGCACCCGGTTCTTGAAGTCCACTTCCTTGAAACTGTAATAGCGCAGATTGCTGACCATCAGAATGCCGGCCGCCGTGATGATCAGCAGCGCCAGCGGCCAGACATCCGCCCCCTCGATGCCGGCATCGGCCCCCAGCCAGATCATGCCGGCCACCAGCGCGGCCGCCGACGGACTGGGCAGGCCCTGGAAATAGCGCTTGTCCGCCACCTCCACCTGGGAATTGAAGCGTGCCAGTCGCAGCGCCGCGGCGGCGGTGTAGACAAAGGCCCCCAGCCAGCCCAGCTTGGCCCAGACCCAGCCGTGGGCAGCCATACTGTGCAGCGACCATTCGTACATCACCAGGGCCGGCGCCAGACCGAAGCTGACCATATCCGAGAGGCTGTCGTACTGGACTCCGAAATCGCTCTGGGTGTTGGTCAGGCGCGCCACCCGGCCGTCGACCCCGTCCATGAGCATGGCCACGAAGATGGCAATGGCGGCAGCCTCGAAGCGGTCGCCGGTAGCCGAGACAATGGCATAGAAACCGGCGAACAGGGCCGCGGTGGTGAACAGGTTGGGCAGCAGATAGATACCGCGCGGACGGCGGGTGGGGGAAGACTGATTCGAGTGGTTATCTGTCATGACGGCCCCGCTGCGTGTCCTCCGGTCAGGATATCGCCCTGTCGGTCTTGTGCACCAGCACGCCCAGCAGGTCGGCGCCGGCGTGGATATGGCTGCCGGGCCTGATGTCGATGCGGCTGTTCACGGGCAGATACACCTCCAGCCGCGAACCGAAATTGATGAAGCCGCAGCGCTGGCCCTGGCCGACGCGCTCACCGCACTGCACGAAACAGCGCGGCGTGCTGCCCAGTCGGCCGCGGCGCATGACGATGACGATATCGTCACTCTCGTCGGTCTTGATCCAGACCCCATGCGCGGCACCCTCGTTTTCCGACTCGGCCTGCAGCATGTCCATGACCTTGCCCTCGACCGGGCTGCGCGTGGTGTAGACATCCCCGCCGCGCATGGCCAGCACGACCCGGATGGCATCGCGCTGCAGGAAGGGATCATGGACGGAATCGACGCTCTCCACAACCCCGTCGGCGGGACTGACCACGCCGAGCGGGGTGGCCGGGATCTGCCGGTAGGGGTCGCGGAACAGCCAGGCGGTCAGTGCCGCCAGCGCGAGCAGCGGCAGCGCCCAGACCGGGCCGAGGAAATACCAGACCAGGGCAGCCACACAGAGACTGACGGCAATGGGCAGCCAGCCCTGGCGGGCTATGATGGGATAACGGGAACGGGCCATGATCGTAAATGTAAAAAGCGCCCCGCAGGGCGCTTGTATCCACCTCAGTTCTTGTCTTTGTCGACCAGCTTGTTGGCGGCGATCCAGGGCATCATACCGCGCAGCCGCCCGCCGACCTGCTCAATCTCGTGCGCGGCATTCAACCGGCGCATGGCGGTCATCTGCGGATAGTTGCTCATGCCCTCCAGTATGAATCGCTTGGCATACTCGCCGTTCTGGATGTTGTGCAGCGCCTCGCGCATGGCCTTGCGGCTTTCCTCATTGATCACCTTCGGGCCGGTGACGTACTCGCCGTACTCGGCGTTGTTGGAGATGGAGTAGTTCATGTTGGCGATGCCGCCCTCGAACATCAGGTCCACGATCAGCTTGAGTTCGTGCAGGCATTCGAAATAGGCCATCTCCGGGGCATACCCGGCCTCGACCAGAGTCTCGAAACCGGCCTTGACCAGTTCCACCGCGCCGCCGCACAGCACCGCCTGCTCACCGAACAGGTCGGTCTCGGTCTCGTCCTTGAAGCTGGTCTCGATGATACCGGTACGCCCGCCGCCGATGGCCGAGGCGTAGGACAGGGCCAGATCCCTGGCCTTGCCGGAGGCGTCCTGATGGATCGCCACCAGATCCGGCACGCCGCCGCCGCGCACGAACTCGCTGCGCACCGTGTGGCCCGGCGCCTTGGGCGCGATCATGATCACGTCCAGATCCGCCCGCGGCACGATCTGATTGTAGTGGATGGCAAAGCCGTGGGCGAAGGCCAGGGTGGCGTCCTGCTTGATGTTGGGCTCGATCTGGTCGCTGTACAGCCGCGCCTGGTATTCGTCGGGGGCCAGCATCATCACCACATCGGCACCCTTCACCGCCTCCTCGATGGGCTTGACGCTCAGACCCTCCTTCTCGGCCTTGGCCGCCGAGCCCGAGCCGGGACGCAGCCCGACGGTCACATCGACCCCGGATTCCTTCAGGTTCAGCGCATGGGCATGCCCCTGCGAACCGTAGCCGATGATGGTCACCTTGCGCGCCTTGATCAGCGAAAGGTCGCAGTCCTTGTCGTAATAGATGTTCAAAGTCATGTCTGGATCACTCCACTACTGATTTCATCAAAAACATTTCTGAACCGCCAGGGCGCCAAAGAGAGTATTTCATGAATGCATTTATCTGGCGCTCTTGGCGCCTTGGCGGTTCAATGCATTTGCTTGGCGTCTTGGCGGTTTCAGAATTCAAATAGTCAGCGCCTTTTCGCCGCGGGCGATGCCGGACACGCCCGAGCGCACCACCTCGATGATCTTGCCGGTGTCCACCGCCTGCAGGAAGGCGTCGAGCTTGGCGGAGTCCCCGGTCAGCTCGATCACATAGGTGGACTCGGTCACGTCGATGATGCGGCCGCGGAAGATGTCGGCCAGGCGCTTGAACTCCTCGCGCTGCCCAGCCTCGGCGCGGACCTTGACCATCATCATCTCGCGCTCGATGTGGGGCCCGTCGGTCATATCCATCAGCCGCACCACATCGACCAGCTTGTTCAGCTGCTTGATGATCTGTTCGATGATCTCATCGGTGCCCGAGGTGACGATGGTCATGCGCGACAGCGAGGGATCCTCGGTCGCCGCCACGGTCAACGACTCGATATTGTAGGCTCGCGCGGAGAACAGCCCCGCCACCCGGGACAGGGCGCCGGCCTCGTTCTCCATCAGGATCGAAATGATGTGCCGCATAATGCTCAACCTTAAATCAGGATCATTTCATTCTGACCCGCGCCGGCCGGGATCATCGGGTAGACGTTCTCGTTCTGGTCGGTGATGAAGTCCAGGAACACCAGCCGGTCCTTGAGCTGCATCGCCTCCTTGAGCGCGCCCTCCACATCCTGCGGCTTGTCGATCTGCATGCCGACATGGCCGTAGCTCTCGGCCAGCTTGACGAAATTCGGCAGGGACTCCATGTAGGACATGGCATAGCGCTTCTGATAGAAGAACTCCTGCCACTGGCGCACCATCCCCAGGTAACGGTTGTTCAGATTGATGATCTTGATCGGCAGCCCGTACTGCAGACAGGTGGACAGCTCCTGGATGCACATCTGGATACTGCCCTCGCCGGTGATGCAGCACACCGTCTCGTCGGGATAGGCCAGCTGCACGCCCATGGCGGCGGGGAAGCCGAAGCCCATGGTGCCCAGTCCGCCCGAGTTGATCCAGCGCCGGGGCTGGTCGAACTTGTAGAACTGCGCGGCCCACATCTGGTGCTGGCCCACGTCCGAGGTGACGAAGGCATCGCCATTGGTGACCTTGTACAGGGTCTCCAGCACGTACTGCGGCTTGACCAGTTCGCTGTCGCGATCGTACTTCAGGCAATCCAGCCCGCGCCACTCCTCGATCTGTTCCCACCAGGCGGCCAGCGCCTCGGGGTCGGGACGCGTCTTGACGGCGCCGATCTGTTTGGACAGTTGCTCCAGCACATTGCCCACCGAGCCGACGATGGGCACGTCCACCTTGACGTTCTTGGAGATGCTGGCCGGATCCACGTCGATGTGGATGATCTTCGCCGTGGGGCAGAATTTCTCGATATTGCCCGTCACCCGGTCGTCGAAACGCGCCCCGATGGCGATCAACACATCGCAGTTGTGCATCGCCATGTTGGCCTCGTAGGTGCCGTGCATGCCCAGCATGCCGACGAACTGGCGATCAGTGGCCGGATAGGCGCCCAGCCCCATCAGGGTGTTGGTGATGGGAAAGTTGAGCTGGCGGGCGAGTTCGGTGAGCTGCTGCGAGGCGTTGTCCAGGATCACGCCGCCGCCGGTGTAGAGCATCGGCCGGCGCGCCTGCATCATCAGGTCCACGGCCCGCTTGATCTGGCCGGCGTGACCCTTGACGGTCGGATTGTAGGAACGCATCCGGACCTTCTTCGGATAGCTGTATTCGCAGCGGGCCGCGCTCACGTCCTTGGGGATATCCACCACCACCGGCCCGGGCCGGCCGGTGGTGGCGACATAGAAGGCCTTCTTGATGGTCACGGCCAGGTCGCGGACATCCTTGACCAGGAAGTTGTGCTTCACGCAGGGCCGCGTGATGCCGATGTTGTCGACCTCCTGGAAGGCGTCGTTGCCGATCAGGTTGGTCGGTACCTGGCCGGTGAACACCACCATGGGGATGGAATCCATGTAGGCGGTGGCGATGCCGGTAACGGCATTGGTCGCGCCGGGGCCGGAGGTGACCAGCACACACCCCGGCCTGCCGGTGGCGCGGGCATAGCCGTCGGCGGCATGGGTGGCGGCCTGTTCGTGCCGCACCAGGATATGCCGGACCTTGTCCTGCTGGTACAGGGCATCATAGATATGCAGCACGGCCCCGCCCGGATACCCGAAGAGGAGGTCCACGCCCTCATCCTGCAGGCAGCGAACGAAGATCTCGGCGCCGGTCAGTTCCACGAAATTGTTCTCCCGCTGTTACGCTGGTGATCGCCACCGGGTTCGAGAATCCCCGCTACCGGTGAAAGAGCGCCTCCAAACCAAGGAACCCCTGAGCCGGGCCGACGCGGCTGCGCGGCTTGCCCAGAGGTTCCCATGCCAGTATGGCGCTGGTCGAGACGGAAAAGTTTAGAAGCTACTTATATTATGCTGGCAGGTCAAGTCGGGGGGCAAGAGCGCCGCCCTGTGACGCCGGCCACGGCGCCGGGCTTGTGCCCGCCGGCCAAACCCCATACCTTGGTATAACAGTTACAAATCGAGGGGGATATTCCATGACGCTGCGCCGCACTGCCCTGTTGCTCGCCGGCCTGGTCTTCTGCACCGCGCTGCCTGCTGCCATGTACAAGTGGGTGGACGAGGACGGCCGGACCCACTATTCCCAGTACCCGCCGCCGGACCGGGACTACGAGGCACTGCAGCCACCGCCGCCACCCGCCAGCGACGCCGGCCAGGCCCAGCAGGAACTGGAGGATCTGCTCCAGCGCCAGGACGAACAGCGCCAGGCCCGGGAACAGGCCGAGCAGAAGGCCGCCGAGAGCGAACAACAGGCCGAACAGCGCCGGAAGAACTGCGAGGCCGCCCGCCACAATCTGGAAATCCTGACCACCGGCGGGCGCAAGCGTATCACCGGCGCCGACGGGGTGGCCCGTTACCTGCCCGAGGAGGAACGCCAGGCGAAAATCGCCGAGGCACAGAAGCGGATCGAGGAATACTGTGATTGAGTGAGGAGTGAGGGGGGGGGTAAGGACATATTCCGCTTCAGCCGTCATCCCGGCGCAGGCCGGGATCCAGTGGCTACGGCGGTAGCCGGATCCCCGCCTGCGCGGGGATGGCAGAAGCGCGGTACACGCCTCACGCCTCACGCCTCATGCTTCACGCTTCACGCCCCACCCGTTACAATCCGGCCCTTGTCCACCCGACCGGATACCGACATGCGCACCTCCCGCTTTCCCCTCTCCACCCTGAAGGAAGTCCCCGCCGATGCCGAGATCGTCAGCCACCAGCTGATGCTGCGCGCCGGCATGATCCGCAAGCTGGCCGCCGGGGTCTACAACTGGCTGCCGCTGGGGCTGCGGGTGCTGCGCAGGGTGGAGGCCATCGTGCGCGAGGAAATGGACCGCTCGGGCGCGCTGGAGCTGCTGATGCCCGCCGTGCAGCCGGCCGAGCTGTGGCAGGAATCCGGTCGCTGGGAGCAGTATGGTCCGGAACTGCTGCGCATTCACGACCGGCACAGTCGTGAATTCTGTTTCGGTCCCACCCACGAGGAGGTCATCACCGACATCGCCCGGCGCGAGCTGAAGAGCTACAAGCAATTGCCGGTGAACTTCTACCAGATCCAGACCAAGTTCCGCGACGAGATCCGCCCCCGCTTCGGGGTGATGCGCGCGCGCGAGTTTCTGATGAAGGACGCCTATTCCTTCCACCTCGACCAGGCCTCCCTGCATGAGACCTACGAGGTAATGTTCGAGACCTACTCGCGCATTTTCCAGCGACTGGGGCTGGACTTCCGTCCGGTGCAGGCCGATACGGGTTCGATCGGCGGCGCCGTCTCGCACGAGTTCCACGTCCTGGCCGAGTCCGGCGAGGACGCCATCGCCTTCGCCGATGCCGGCGACTACGCCGCCAACGTGGAGTTGGCCGAAGCGGTGCCGCCGGCCGGGGAACGCCCCGCACCCGGCCGGGAAATGGCCACCGTCGATACGCCCGGACAACACACCATCGAGGCGGTCAGTGCGTTTCTGGGCGTCGATCCGGAACAGACGATCAAGACCCTGCTGGTGCAGGGCGAAGCCGAAAATGATGTCATCGCCCTGGTGCTGCGCGGTGACCACGAACTCAACGCCATCAAGGCCGAGAAGCTGCCCGGCATCGCCACCCCGCTGACCTTTGCTTCCGATGAGGCCGTGCGGGCCGCCACCGGCGCCAGCCCCGGCTCCATCGGCCCGGTCGGCCTGAAGATCAGAACGCTCGTCGACCACGCCGCCGCGCAGCTGGCCGATTTCGTCTGCGGCGCCAATCAGGATGACAAACACCTGACCGGCGTGAACTGGGGCCGCGACCTGCCCGAACCCGAGACCGCCGACCTGCGCAACGTGGTCGCCGGCGATCCCAGCCCGGATGGCAAGGGGACGCTTTCGATCGTGCGCGGCATCGAGGTCGGCCACATCTTCCAGCTCGGCACCAAGTACAGCGAGGCACTGGGCGCGACCGTCCTCGACGAGGCAGGCAGAGAAGCCGTCATGCTGATGGGCTGCTACGGCATCGGGGTGTCACGCGTGGTGGCCGCCGCCATTGAGCAGAACCACGACACTGCCGGCATCCTCTGGCCCGAGCCCATCGCCCCTTTCCGGGTGGCCCTGTGCCCGATGAATATGAAGAAGTCCGAGGCCGTACGCGAAGCCGCCGAGAAGCTCTACCGGGAGATGCTCGATGCCGGCATCGACGTCCTGTTCGATGACCGCGACATCCGTGCCGGGGTCATGTTCGCCGACATGGAACTGATCGGGATTCCGCACCGCATCATCATCGGCGACCGCAATCTCGAGCAGGGCTTGGTGGAGTACAAGGCCGGCCGCAGTCGGGAGGCGGAATTCCTCCGCCTGGATCAGGTGGTGCAGCGCTTTGCCTGAACGGGTCCGGACTACGGGCCCGGTGACGGATCAGTCCAGTTCCACTACGCCGCAGGCCACCCGGCTGCCCCCGCCGCCCAGCTTCTCCGGCTCGTCGGCATAGTTGTCACCGCCTGCGTGCACCATGACCGCCCGATCGATCAGGTCGGTCACCTGCAGCCGCGGCGCGAACATCGCCATCCGAGCGGTCCCGTCCGGGCCGACCACCAGTGCCGGCAGATCGCCCAGATGGCCCTCGCCCACCGGGCCGGCATGCCGGCCGCTGCCCTCGGGATCGTAATGCCCGCCCGCTGCCTGGCCCGGCCCGCGCTTGCCGTCGCCGCCCTGGCTGCCGCAGTCGGGATGCTCATGCACATGCAGCCCGTGGACACCGGGTTCGAGCCCCTGAAGATCCGGGATGATCAGCAGGCCCAGTTCGCTGTTGTCACGGAAGGTGATGCGCCCCAGCGACTCGCCCGTCCCGGCGGCGGTGAGTTTCCTGATTTCGACGCTGATGTCCGCCGCCTGGACTGAACTGACAAGTGGGGCGGCAAAAAGAACCGCGGCGGCGAAAGCCGCCTTCGATACTGCTCGCATGGGTGTTTCTCCTCGGCTGGTGCTTGCTGCCCTGCAGGCCTGGCCCACAAGGAGCCCGGCTCCGCCTTTCTCAGGCTAGACACTCACCGGGCAAACGCAAGGCGGCCGGCATGGGATAGATGTAGAACAGGTGCCAGCCCTGTCCGGCAGCATCCGGTTGCGGAGTGATCAGCTCTTTTTCCGGATTCCTGTGGTTGACCCGCCGCTCGATGCCGGCGAGCCGTTCCCCGGCGAATCCCACCCGGTGCGCGGCCACCTCTGCGGACTGTTCCAGTCCCGGAACCGGCAGGCCGGCGGCATCGTAGAGCACCTCAACGAACAGTTCGGCCAATTCGGGCTCGACGGCGGCCAGGCGGCCGAAATGCTCGACCCCGGCCCGCGCCATCCGACCGTTGACCGCCCCGAGGGTGAGCAGGCGACTGGCCATGTCGCGATGGAAGGGGCTGAGATCCAGCGCGAGCTTGAGCGTCTCCAGGAAGCCGCGGACCTCCTGCCGGGGCTGCTCCCGCAGGGGGAGCATATGGCCGAGATACAGGAACAGTGCGGCGAAAAAGGCCCGCTGCTTGCATTCACGGCCGGGGGTCTCGGGCGGCAGCCAGTCGTAACTGGCCAGGCCGACCAGGCCGCAGAGCAGCGAGTCCAGCGTGGTCCGGGCACGCAGACGGCCCAGGCAGCGCAACAGAGCGCGCGGTTGTGGCCCGCTCCCGGCATACCCCGTTTCCTGTCCTGTATTCACCGACATCTGCCTGCCCGTTGTCTGCTGTATGGCTGGCCCGGCCCACGCCGGAACGGAGGCCAAATGAGAAACCAATTCAACAGCTTATCGAGCAAGCTTCATGCCATATTATTTTCCTGAAGGGTTTCAAGGCATTAGACAGCAGGCCTGACTGTTCTTGTTGCTTTGCAGCGACGCCTTACCGGGGTGCCAGCCCAAGTTCATGTTTACAAATATGGAAATTTGTCGTGTGCAGGAGACAAGCTGCCGGTCGGGGACCTGGGCCGGCACGCCTTGGTGCCTGCTGAGGCACTCCCGGGAAGGTCATGCGATTCAATGCAAAAAAAGCCGGCATCGGGCCGGCTTTTCCGTGACTTGCAGCCAGGCTATTCGGCCGCCTCGCCCCCCGTCTCGGCCGCCGGCGGCTTGCGCAGCCGGATGCCCAGCTCGCGCAGCTGACGCTCGCCGGCGGGGCCCGGGGCCTGGGTCAACGGGCAGCTGGCGGTCTGGGTCTTGGGGAAGGCCATGACGTCGCGGATGGAAGGCGAACCGGTCATCAGCATCACCAGCCGGTCCAGGCCGAAGGCGAGCCCCCCGTGCGGCGGGCAGCCGTATTTGAGCGCATCCAGCAGGAAGCCGAACTTCTCGCGCGCTTCCTCGTCGGAGACACCCAGGATGCGCAGCACGTCGGCCTGCACCTGCGGGCGGTAGATACGCATGGAACCGCCGCCCAGCTCGGTGCCGTTGAGCACCATGTCGTAGGCGCGGGAGTGGCAGTTGCCCGGGTCGGACTCCAGCAGCTCCAGATGTTCTTCCTTGGGCGAGGTGAAGGGATGATGCAGGGAGAACCAGCGGCCCTCCTTCTCGTCCCATTCGAACATGGGGAAATCGACCACCCACAGCGGCCGCCAGCCGTGCTCGAGCAGGCCGCGGTCATGGCCCAGCCTGACCCGCAGCGCGCCCAGGGCCTCGTTCACAACGGTTGCCTTGTCGGCACCGAAGAAGATCAGATCCCCGTTCTCCGCGCCGGTGCGCTCGAGGATGCCCTGCACCGCACTGTCGGGCAGGAACTTGAGGATGGGCGACTGCAGTCCCTCGCGGCCCTGGGCGAGGTCATTGACCTTGATATAGGCCAGCCCCCGGGCGCCGTAGCGGCCGACGAATTTGGTGTAGTCGTCGATCTCCTTGCGGGTCAGCGCCCCGCCCTGCGGCAGACGCAGCGCGGCCACCCGGCCCATGGGATCACTCGCCGGGCCGGCAAAGACCTTGAATTCCACCTCGTTCATGAGATCGGCCACATCGACCAGCTCCAGCGGGATGCGCAGGTCGGGCTTGTCGGAGCCGAAGCGCCGAATGGCCTCGGCATAGGTCATGCGCGGGAAGGGGTCGGGCAGCGCCACTTCCAGCACCTGGGCAAACAACTCGCGGATCATGGCCTCCATCAGGCCCATGATGTCGTCCTCGTCGTGGAACGAGGTCTCGATGTCGAGCTGGGTGAACTCGGGCTGGCGGTCGGCGCGCAGGTCCTCGTCGCGGAAGCAGCGCACGATCTGGTAGTAGCGGTCGATGCCGCTCATCATCAGCAGCTGCTTGAACAGCTGCGGCGACTGCGGCAGGGCGAAGAAGTGGCCGGGATGGGTGCGGCTGGGCACCAGGTAGTCACGCGCCCCCTCGGGCGTGGTCTTGGTGAGCATGGGCGTTTCCACATCCAGAAAACCCTGCTCGTCCAGGAAGTAGCGCAGCCGCCGGGTGATCTCGCTGCGCAGGCGCAGGCGCTCGAACATCTCGGGCCGGCGCAGATCGATATAACGGTAGCGCAGGCGCAGCTCCTCGCTGATCTCGTCCTCGTCGACCTGGAACGGCGGGGTTTCGGCCGCGTTCAGGATGGTCAGGGTCTGGCCCAGCACCTCGATCCGGCCGGTGGGCATATCGGGGTTCTCGGTGCCCTCGGGCCGGCGGCGCACCCGGCCGGCGAGCTGCAGGACGTACTCGCCGCGGACCTTTTCGGCCACCTGAAAGGAATCCGGGGTGTCCGGATCGAATACCACCTGGGTGATGCCGCTGCGATCGCGCAGATCGATGAAGATGACCCCGCCGTGGTCACGCCGGCGATGGACCCAGCCGCACAGCCGGATCTCCTGGTCGATATGGGCCTCGTTCAGCTCCCCACACATATGGGACCGCATGGAACTCATGGACGGCGAACCTCTGGCAGACGCGTGAAAGGCGGCAATGTTACGGCCTACCCGGAAGGGACGCAACCGAACCCCGGCCCCGGTGGAGCAGGCGATTCAGACGGATACGGGAGAGAGTGGACCGGTCCGGCGCGGATGCCGGACCGGCCCTGAGGAGGTGCTCAGTGACAGCCGCAGCCGCCGGAACCGCAGCCGCCGGCGGCCTTCTTCTCGGGCTTGGACGAGGATTCGGAGCTGGACGACGACTCGGCGACGTTCTTCTTGCTGCCGCTCTTGAAGTCGGTCTCGTACCAGCCCCCGCCCTTGAGCCGGAAACCGGCGGCAGACACCAGTTTCTGCAGGGCCGCTGCACCGCATTCCGGGCAGTCGGTCAACGGCGGATCACTGATCTTCTGCAGGCTTTCCAGTTCATGCCCGCATTTGGTGCACTGGTATTCGTAGATCGGCATCTTGGTGTACCCCAAACAAAATCAATAAGTTGAAACCGGCTTGCGCCGGGGCAAGGCTGGCGTGAAACATGGGGTTTGTTTCACGAAAAGTCAAGCATTCGTCTCAGGACGAAGAGGTCAGACCGAAATCCCGGTCATCGCTGCCGGCTTCCTTCGCCTCCCCGCGCCGGGCCTGCTCGATGGCCCGCACCAGCTGGCGGTGTTCGCCCTCGTCCTGACCGAAGCCCAGATAGCGCTCGGCATGCAGAAAGACCGGCTCCAGCCGCTCGCAGTGGCGTTTGAGATAGAGCAGGGTCAGGGCCAGGGCATCCGGGTCCTCACCACGCTCGCGCATGGCCTCGGCGACGGCGAGTGCCGAACGGATCTGGTCGGGTGTGGGTTTCATGCGGCTGTCTCCAGTCGGGGTTGCAGTACCGGTCATACCCCTGAATCGGCCGGGTAAACTGTTGTCTGAAGCCGGTTTTTGCAACAATGGCGGGATTGCTCTCAACCGGCTGGAAGTATGCGCACCTACGCCCGCGCCACCGAGCTGCCCGAGACCCGGCGCAGCGACCTGAAGACCCTCAAGTCCCTGCTGCCGTTCCTGTGGCAGTACCGGGGGCGGGTGGCGCTGGCGCTGGGGTTCCTGATCCTGGCCAAGGGCGCCAACGTGGCCGTGCCGCTGGTGCTCAAGGGCATCGTCGACAGCCTGGACGCGGGCGATACGGCCCGCCAGCTCACCCTGCCGCTGGCCCTGCTGGTCGGCTACGGCCTGCTGCGCCTGAGCACGGCCCTGTTCAACGAGCTGCGCGACTCGGTCTATGCCCGGGTCCGCCACGGCGCCATGCGCAGCGTCTCGGTACGGGTGCTGGAGCATCTGCACCGGCTCTCGCTGCGCTATCACCTGGAACGCAAGACCGGCGGGGTATCACGCGACCTGGACCGGGGCACCCGGGCGGTCAGCTCGCTGCTCAACTACATGGTGTTCAACATCATCCCCACCCTGGTGGAGGTGCTTATGATCACCGCCATCCTGCTGGGCAAGTACAGCCCCTGGTTCGCCGTGGTGACCCTCGGCGCGGTGGTGATCTACATCCTGTTCACCTTCTGGATCACCGAGTGGCGCATGCAGTTCCGGGTACGCATGAACGAGATGGACTCCATGGCCAACACCCAGGCCGTGGACAGCCTGATCAACTACGAGACGGTCAAATACTTCGGCAACGAGCGTCACGAGCTCATGCGCTACGACCACAGCCTGGCGGACTGGGAAGAATCCGCGGTCAAGAGCCAGACCTCGTTGTCGGCGCTGAACGTGGTCCAGTCGGGCATCACTGCCGTGGGCGTGACCATCATCATGGTCATGGCCGCCAACGGCGTGGTTCAGGGCAGCATGACCATCGGCGATCTGGTGCTGGTCAACGCCTTTCTGCTGCAGCTGTTCATTCCGCTGAATTTTCTCGGCATCGTCTACAGCCAGCTCAAACACGCCCTGGCCGACCTGCGCCGCATCTTTGATGTGCTGCACAGCGAGCCCGAGATCCGGGACGCCGCGGATGCCGCCGAACTCGACCCCGGTCAGGGCGGCATCCGCTTCGAGCAGGTCAGCTTCGGCTACGACCCGGAACGGCCGATCCTGCATGAGGTCAGTTTCGAGGTGCCGCCCGGCCGCAAGGTCGCGGTGGTGGGCCCGAGTGGGGCCGGCAAGTCCACCCTGGCGCGGCTGCTGCTGCGCTTCTACGAGGTCGACGGCGGCCGCATCCTGATCAACGACACCGACATCCGCAGCGTTACCCAGGACAGCCTGCGCCGGGCCATCGGCATCGTGCCGCAGGACACCGTGCTGTTCAACGACACCCTCTACTACAACATCGCCTACGCCCGGCCCGAGGCCGGCCGCGAGGAAATCATCGCCGCCGCCCGGCATGCCAACATCCATGACTTCATCGCGCAGCTGCCCAAGGGCTACGACACCCTGGTCGGCGAGCGCGGGCTGAAACTCTCGGGCGGGGAAAAGCAGCGGGTGGCGATCGCCCGGGCCATCCTCAAGGGCCCGCGCATCCTGGTCTTCGACGAGGCCACCTCCAGCCTGGATTCACACTCGGAACAGGTCATCCTGGATTCGCTGCGCCAGCTGGCCGCCGAGCACACTACCCTGGTGATCGCCCACCGGCTGTCCACCATCATGGACGCCGACAGCATCCTGGTCATGGAGCAGGGCCGGATCGTGGAACAGGGGACTCACACCGAACTGCTCGAACGCGACGGGGTCTATGCCCGGCTGTGGGATCTGCAGCAGGAAGAGAAACGGCAGGAACGGCTGGCCGCAGCGGAGATTTGATCCCGTATCCTCATCGATATCGTGCAGGCCGGGTTGAACACAGTGAAGTCCAACCCGCGGACCACACAATCATCTAAACCTTGATGTAGGACCAGCCCTCGCGCAGCCGTCTGACTGCGTGTTCAACCGCACTCTCACCGGTCCGGGTCCCCTCGAAGAACACCGGCGTGACACCGGCGGCGCGCAGACGACTGACCGCGTTGCTGCAGGCCACCAGGCGAAAGTTCTGGTGCCGGCTGAGTATATTCGCGATCCGCTGTGCATAGGGCGAGGTATCGACCCGTAGCAGGTCCAGCCCGGCGCTGTTGGCCAGAATCTCGACCTGTACCCCCTTGTCCCGGTACTCGGTCAACAGCCGCTCCGTCTGCCTGAGCACCTGCTCGAACTTGCGCGGGTCGGCCTCGTCGATATGCAGCACCACCCGGTAACCGCTGGTTTCGATATTATCGATCACGGCGCTGTACAGATCCGGCAGCGGGACCGGACGCGCCAGCCAGCCCGCGGCGAAGGCCGCCAGCAGCAGCAGCACGGAAGCGGCCATGCCGCAACGGGACACCCAGCGCGGACGCACCGCGCCGTTGCCCTCACGCCCGACCGGGGGCTCGGCCTCATCAAAGGCCGATTTCATCCAGTGCTTGGCCCGCTGCAGTTCGCAGACCCGGCTGGCCAGCGCCGCATCGCACTCCATGGCCTGTAACAGGGCCTGCTTGCGGTCAGCGGCCAGCTCGCCGTCAACGAAGGCATGCAGGTCAAAATCGGTAAAACGCTCGGACTTCATCGTACGCTCCGCAACTGAACCGGCTCCAGCCCGGCACCGGGGTTCATGCGCCGCAGGGCCTGCTGCAGCGCCTTGCGCGCCCGGTTGAGCCGGCTCATGACCGTGCCGATCGGAATATCGAGCACTTCCGCCACTTCGGCATAGCTGAATCCCTCCAGATCCACCAGCGAGATCACTTCGCGCTGACCGACCGGCAGCCGGAATACCGCCTGGCGCACATCCTGTACGATCTGCTGCCGTTCGACCTGATGTTCCAGGTTCACCTCACTGGCCAGGGTGTCGGGCTCACAGTCCGCATCCGGCTGGTGGGTACGCAGATGCCGCCGCCAGCAGTTGTTCAGAATACTGTAAAGCCAGGGATAGAGCTTATCCACCTCCCTCAGCTGATGGCTCTTGTTCAGGCCGATGGCAATGGCCTCCTGCACCAGATCGTCGGCCAGCATCCGGTCGCCGGTCCAGGCCAGGGCGACCTTGTACAGGCGGACACGACTGGCGCCCACACGCTCGCGCACGGCCCGGGTGGTGCAGATTCTGCTGACGATCTTCATCTCATTCCTGTAGATGCATTCTCATCCCGATTTATTCAATTTTTTTTCATCCCATCGTTTCCCGGCAGACGGATGGAATAAAGCCACCCCGGTCCCGCTCTAGGGAAACGGGCATGCCAACTGCCCGTCACCCATCCCGAACAAGGAGACAAATCGTGATATCCCAACGACCCTGGCAACTCCGATTCTGGGCGGCCCTGCTCATCGGCCTGATCTGCACCGGGGCCCTGGCCGCTGGCAATCCGGACAAACCCTTCGCGGAAAAACACGTGGTCCTGCAGATCAGCGATCCGGACCCCTTCAAGCAGACCCTGGTGTTGAACGTCGCCGCCAACCTGGTCAAGCACTACGGCCCCGACAAGGTGGACATCGAGATCGTCGCCTTCGGCCCCGGCCTGCGGCTGCTGCTGGAGGAAAACGCCAACGCCGGCAGGATCGACAACCTGGTCGACTCAGCCAGTGTCAGGTTCAGTGCCTGTGAAAACACCCTGTCCAAATTCACCCAGAACCTCGGCCGTGAACCTGAACTCAACGCGCACGCCACGCATGTCTCCGCCGGCGTGGTTCGCATCCTGGATCTGATCGACGAGGGCTACACCCTGATCAAACCATAAGTTATAAATCCCCAAGGGAGGAATCTCATGCCGAACACAAAAACCCGTCTCGCCGTCCTGATCGCCGCAGCCGGCATGGCCGCCACCGCACCGGTCCAGGCCGCCAACTGGCTCATACTCCAGGGCACCGAACCGGCCGGCGCGGCCGAACGCGCCCGCCTCTGGGGCTTTATCCAGCCCGAGTTCCAGTACACCGAGGGCACCGAACTCGAGGCCGGGCCGTTCAGCGGACAGGACGCCATCTTCAACACCATCGGCCCGGACCGCGACGCCAGTTCCCAGTTCAACATCCGCCGGGCCCGGATAGGCGTGCGCGGCCAGGGCTTTCCGCTGGACAGCAAGACCAACTACTTCTTCCTGGTCGAGGCCGGTAACAACGGCATCACCAAGCCCGGAGGGGGTTTGGGCAGCCTGAAACTGACCGATGCCAGCGTCACCTTCAATCATTTCGATGCCGCGCGGGTCCGCGTGGGCCAGTTCAAGACCCCCGGCGCCGAGGAGGGCCTGAAGGCGATTCACGTATTCGACTATGTCAACTTCACCAGCGTGACCGACGGCGTCCTGCTGGAACGCTATATCGACGCCGACGGCAGCGCACCGAACGACCCCAACGGTCCCAACGGCCCGGTCGGCGCCTTCCGCGACATCGGCGTTCAGCTGTTCCAGACCTTCAAACGGGACGGCTGGGAGCATTCCTATGCGGTGATGGTCGGCAATGGCAACGGCCTGGCCCGGTCGGACAACAACAACGAGAAGGACATCTATCTGTACTTGTCCACGGAGAAGATCTTCGGCGGCAAGGGCGCGCGCCGCCAGGGCTGGAAGGGCTTTGTCTGGTATCAGCAGGGCGACCGCACCCTGACTCTGGCCCAGGGCACGGACAGCACCGCCGATGATGTCGAGGACGACTTCGAGCGCAAGCGCTGGGGTGTCGGCACGACCTACCTGAACGGGAAATACCGCGCGGCGGCGGAATACATCGTCGCCGACGGCATGATCC
This sequence comes from Thiohalobacter thiocyanaticus, assembly GCF_003932505.1. Taxonomy (GTDB): domain Bacteria; phylum Pseudomonadota; class Gammaproteobacteria; order Thiohalobacterales; family Thiohalobacteraceae; genus Thiohalobacter; species Thiohalobacter thiocyanaticus. The sequence continues at coordinate 2,503,198 of NZ_QZMU01000001.1, read as the reverse complement.
GCAACGGCACCGATGGCGGCGCAATACCCGGCGCTCTGTCCAACGCCGGGACCTCACGCGCCAGCCTGAACGTGCTGCCCGAGGACGAGGCCGACGGCTGGTATCTGGATTTCGGTTACAAGATCCGGCCGGACATCGAACTGGACATCCGCTACGACCGCTTCAACCGGGCCACGGACACCGATGCGGCCGAACGCCGCTTCGATACCCTGACCCTGGGGGCGCAGTACTTCTTCAACAAGAAGACCCGCTTCATCTTCAACTATGAGTTCCGCGAGGCGGAGGCACCGAATCTGCCGAATTCGGCCGTGCCCAATCAGATCCTGGACGGGATGGACGACCGGATCTCGGCGCAGATCCTGGCCATTTTCTGAAACCGCTCCGGCGACAGGGATGTCGCCGGGCCATTCTCACTCCTCTTCCCTGCCTTCCTGTTCCTGCTCGCGGCGCTCCCGCAGCCGTTCCGCCTCACGCGCCATGATGTGGCTGGCGATCAGATCACGGTCGCTTTCCCGGATATGTTCGTATTCCACTGCCACCTGCCAGGGCAGACCGTTGCCCTGGGTACTGCGCTCGCAGTAAATCACGCGGGCCACGGCCAGTATCCCGGTCATGGCCGGCAGCAGGGCCAGGCGCACCTGCAGCATCTCATCGGGACTGAACTCGGTGGCCGAGGGAAAGACCATCCCGCCGGCGCTCAGGTTGACCCTGGCAGCGACGTGCCCGGAGGCATTCATCTCCTCGATGACGAACAGCCGCGCCAGCTGGTTGAGTTTCTGATCCATCATCTTGAGATAACGCGCCAGGTCCGGCTGGCCGGCGGAGAAGCTGCTCAGGATCCGGGACATGGTGCGGGAACTGGTGGCGAAGGTCGCCGCCACGGTGAAACGGTCCACCACCCGGTCGAAGATCCGCTCCCGCAGAGTGGCAATCTGCTCGTCATCGACCCGGGCATAATCCAGCAGCACATCGTCATCGAGACGGAAGTACTCGCGGCGGTCGTCGGACTTTATGGTTTCATGTTCCATGACACTGGCCTTCCTGTTCCGGCATTCAGCCTGACGGTTGCACGAAGGGGTCCTCTGGCTGCGAGGCACCCGGCATCTCCCCGGGTGTCTCCTCGCGCGTTTCAGCGGCCGGCGCAGCCGGCGGCTCCGGCGCGGCCAAGGGGTCGGGATCCGCCCCCGGCACCAGCCCGCTGCTGATGGTCCCGCTCGCCTCCAGGTCCTCGCCCTGCTTGAGAATGATCTCCACCCGGCGGTTGCGGGCCCGATTGGCGGGCGTGTCGTTGTCGACCAGCGGCTGGGTATCGCCCGCCCCCTGCACCGAGAAACGGGCCGGATCCAGCTCCACCGATTCCAGCATGCCGTGCAGCACCGACACGGCACGGGCCGCTGACAGGTCCCAGTTGGAGCGGAACAGCCCCTCGACCATGGGCACATTGTCGGTGTGACCGACGATGGCAATCCCGCCCGGTGTATCCTGCAGTATCTGCGCCACCCGCACCAGCACCGGCCGGAAGCTGTCGCGCAGTTCCACCCCGCCGGAGGCGAAGGAGGCCTTCTCGCGGACGCGGATGACGATCTTCTCGTCCTCGGTCTCGATGTCGAGCTGGCCGCCTTCGATCTCCTTTTCCAGCGCCGCGCGCATCTGCGCCGCCGTCTGTTCCAGCCGCTGCCTGCGCTCGGCGCGCTGGCGGGCCCGGATGATCTCCTCGGCCTCCGCCTTCGGCATGACCACCAGCTGGTCATCGGGGGCCTTGAGCTGATCTTCACGGTGGCGGTCGGCCTCATCCTTGCCGCTATCGCTGTGCTGCTCGGCGCCGTCGCTCTTCTTGAGCCGCTTGTCGCCGGTGTCGAGATTGCGCTTCATCTCGTCGGTGGTCATCTGCTCCATGACGTTGAAGGGCGTCGGATCCGGGCGTCCGGCACTGAATTCCTTGGCGATGACGTTGATGCCCTTGGGCGGTTCCTTGACCCGGTGCTTGCGCTGCACACCGAAGGCCTCACGCATGGAGCCGGCGATCTGCTTGTACTTGGCTACGTCCATTTCGGAAAAGGACAGCAGCAGCACGAAGAAGGACAGCAGGATCGACATCAGGTCGGCAAAGGTCATCACCCAGGCGGGGGACCCGGCCTTTTTCTTCCTGTTGGCTGCTGCATCCATAGGCGTCTGCCCCCGGCGTTATCAGGCCGCTTCCTGCTCTTCCTCGTCCCGCTGGCTCGGCGGGAGGTAGGTCTTGAGCAGTTCTTCCATGACCCGGGGATTGATGCCTTCCTGAATACCGTTGATCGCCTCCAGGATCAGCTGTTTGTTCAGCCGCTCCTCCATGGTGCGGTGCTCGAGCTTGTCGGCGATGGGCAGGGCGACGGCATTGGCGATGATCGCTCCGTACAGGGTGGTGAGCAGGGCAATGGCCATGGCCGGCCCGATCTTCTTGGGATCATCCATGGAGGAGAGCATCTGTACCAGGCCGATCAGGGTACCGATCATGCCCATGGCGGGGGCGACATCGCCGATCGCCTTGAAGATGGCCTGGCCGCGCTCGTGGCGCTCGATGGTCAGGTCGATGTCCTTGTTCAGCATGCTGCGCACGAATTCGGGCTCGTGGCCGTCGACGCAGAAATTGATGCCGCGGCGCAGAAAGCGGTTGTTGATCTCCTGGTTCTCCAGACCCAGCACGCCCTCCTTACGCGCCACGTTGGCCAGGGCCACGCCCTCGCGGATCAGATCGGCCGGATCCTCGCTCTTGTGCACGAAGGCCTTCAATGCAATCTTGAAGGCGCCCAGAAAATGGGCCAGGGGAAACTTCACCAGCACGGCCATGAAGGTGCCGCCCATGACGATCAGGAAGGAGGGTACGTTGAGAAAGATCAACGCACTGCCACCGACGACGATGGCCGCCGCGATCACGCCGATGGCGCCTATCAGACCGATGAGTGTCGCGAGATCCACTGTTCAGTTTCTCCGGGGCAGCATCAACTCAAGCACAACAGGTCACCGGCCCGCCGCACATGCGCGGCGGACCGGTGACGGAAAAAATGGGCAGCTCCCTGTGTCCAGCCTGGACAGGCCCATGCGGCCGCCTCCCTGGGTTCCTTCAAGCCTATGAATAAGATGGATTTATTTTTTTATCCACAAATTCATCGGTCCCTGACCCTGTATCGCCCCGGGCCGGGTATTCTTGAGCATGCAGGATCGGGGCCGGCGCCCGGCCCGGGGCGAATCGGTTACAATGAAGCCGTCGCGTAAGCAGGACCGATGCATGAATAAACAGAAGGTTGAAGCCGGCCCCGTACAAAACGGCGAGCTGGCCCTGAAACGGGTCGCCATCGACACCTACCGCGAGAACGTCGCCTATCTGCACCGCGACTGTCATGTCTACCGGGCCGAGGGTTTCCAGGCCCTGTCCAAGATCCAGATCCGTCATGGCGAACACCGTATCCTGGCCGTGCTCAATGTGGTCGATGACGACGCCATCGTCGACCCGGGCGAGCTGGGCCTGTCCGAACAGGCCTTCACCCAGTTCGGCGCCGAGGCCGGTGCCCGGGTCAGCGCCGCCCATGCCGAGCCGCCGCGTTCCATGGAGGCGGTGCGGCGCAAGATGAACGGCGAGATCCTCGACGAACAGGACTTCGCCGCCATCGCCCGTGACATCAACGAGCACCTCTATTCCAAGACCGAGCTGGCCGCCTTCCTGGTCGCTTCCGGCCAGACCGGGCTGGACCGGGACGAGATCCTGTATCTCACCCGCGCCATGTTCGAGACCGGCGAGCGGCTGAACTGGGACGAGCCGCTGGTCGCCGACAAGCACTGCATCGGCGGCATCCCCGGCAACCGCACCTCCATGCTGGTGGTGCCGATCATCGCCGCCCATGGCATGCTGATTCCCAAGACCTCCAGCCGGGCGATCACATCGCCCTCGGGAACAGCCGACACCATGGAAGTGCTCGCCAATGTCGAACTCTCGCCCGAGGCGCTGTATCACCTGGGCCATCAGCACCGTGGCTGCCTGGCCTGGGGCGGTACCGCGCACCTGGCGCCGGTCGATGACATCCTGATCTCGGTGGAGCGCCCGCTGGGACTGGATTCGCAGGGCCTGATGGTGGCCTCCATCCTGTCCAAGAAGCTGGCCGCCGGCTCCACCCACCTGCTGATCGACATCCCGGTCGGGCCCACCGCCAAGGTCCGGCACATGCGCCAGGCGCTGGCGCTGCGCAAGCTGTTCGAGTTCGTGGGCGATCACCTGGGCATCCATCTGGAGGTGGTCATCACCGACGGCCGCCAGCCGGTCGGGCGTGGCATCGGCCCGGTGCTGGAGGCCAGGGACGTGCTGCAGGTGCTGGAGAACGATCCCGACGCCCCCGCCGACCTGCGCCAGAAATCCCTGCACCTGGCCGGACGCATCCTGGAATTCGACCCCGACGTGCGCGGCGGCTTCGGTTATGCCATCGCCCGCGATATCCTCGAATCGGGCCGGGCACTGGAGAAACTGCAGGCCATCATCGCCGCCCAGGGCAAACGCGAATCCCGCCTGGAACCGGGGCCCCTGAGCTTCGAGGTCAAGGCACGGGAGGACGGCATCGTCACCGCCATCGACAACTACCGCCTGGGCCGCATCGCCCGCCTGGCCGGCGCCCCAATGGGCAAGGGTGCGGGAGTGGACCTGCTGGCCAAGGTCGGCGACCGGGTCCGTGCCGGTGATCCTCTGTACCGCGTGCATGCCGAGTTCAAGGCCGACTTCGAGTTCGCCCGCCAGCTGTGCGATCGGGATTCGGGCTACCAGCTGGGGGACACCCCGCCGCCAGCCAGGATCGAGCCGTTCAATTGACTTCAGCCACGGAAAACACGGAAAGACCCGGAACCAGGCTTCATGATCCAGTCCCTTCCCCGTCATTCCCGCGAAGGCGGGAATCCATAGACCACGGCGGCTTCTGGATTCCCGCCTTCGCGGGAATGACGGGAAGAAGGATAACCACAGTCTCCTTGAGCATTGAGGTGTCCGTGCTTTCCGTATTTTCCGTGGCCAATGGAATTTCGGAATTGATCTGATGTTGAGCACACCCCTGCTGCTGAGCTTCCCCGACGGTCAGGCCCAGGCCGAAGCGCTGGCCGGTACGCTCGGGCTCGAACATGCCGGCATCGAGCGGCATGTCTTCCCCGACGGGGAATCCCGCCTGCGACTGCCGGTGGAACTGCCACGGCGGCTGATCCTGTATCGCAGTCTGCACTACCCGAATGACAAGCTGGTCGAACTGCAACTGATCACCGCGGCAGCGCGCGCCGCCGGCGTGGAACACATCACCCTGATCGCGCCCTACCTGTGCTACATGCGCCAGGACGCGGCCTTCCAGCCCGGCGAGATCGTCAGCCAGACTCACATCGGGCGCTGGCTGGCCGGGCAGATCGACGCCCTGATCACGGTCGACCCGCATCTGCACCGGGTACACCGGCTGGCCGAGGCCGTGCCGGTCGAACCGGCGCTCAGCCTGTCGGCGGCCGGGCTGCTGGGAGAACACATCGCCGGGCAGTGCGAGCGGCCGCTGCTGGTGGGCCCGGACGAGGAATCCGCCCAGTGGCTGGACCAGGCCGCCGGCGCCGCCGGTGCCGAGGCCTGCCTGGCACACAAACAGCGCCGGGGCGACCGGGAAGTGCGCATCATTCTGCCGGCGCAGGATTTCAGCAACCGTGATGTCGTGCTGATCGACGACATCGCCAGCACCGGCCACACCCTGGCCGAGACCGCCGCCGCCCTCTACGCCCGCGGGGCGGGATCCGTGGACGCAGCCCTGACCCACGCCCTGTTCGCCGGCGACGCCCTGGAACGACTGCAGGCCGTCGGCATCCGCCGGGTCTGGAGTACCGACAGCATCCCGCACGCGAGCAACGTCATCCCCCTCGCCCCCCTGCTCGCCGACGCCCTGCAGCAGAATGGGCTGGTCTGATGCCACTGCACCTGCTGCCGTTCCTGTTCCTGCTGATCCTGCTGCTGGCCGTGGTCCAGGTCGGCGCGCTCACCCTGGCCTTCGAAAAGCTCGGGCTGTCATCCGGCGGCGGCTTCCTGCTGCTGACCGGCTCCATCCTGGGCAGCCTGATCAACCTGCCCCTGGCACGTATCACGGCGGGTCACGTCGAGCCGCTGCCGCGCAATTGGTTGACTCAGGGGTTCCTGCCCCGGCGGCTGGGTTTTACCGGCACCACCCTGCTCGCGGTCAATGTCGGCGGCGGCATCATCCCGGTCGCCTTCTCGCTCTACCTGCTGCTCACCCAGCCGGTCGCCTTCGCCGATGCCCTCCTGGCCGTGGCGGCGGTGAGTCTGACCAGTTATGCCTTCAGCCGACCGGTGCCGGGCCTGGGCATCGGTATGCCGATCTTCATCGCCCCGGTGACGGCAGCGCTGGCCGCCCTGCTGATCGATCTCGAACAGGCGGCGCCGCTGGCCTACATCGGCGGCACCCTGGGGGTGCTGATCGGCGCCGATCTGCTGCGGCTGGGGGATATCCGTCAGCTCGCCACCCCCATTGCCTCGATCGGCGGTGCGGGCACCTTTGACGGCATTTTCATCACCGGCATCATTGCGGTGCTGCTGACGTGATTACACTGATCGGGAATATTGGCTGCAACGCAAAGACACCGTCATTCCCGCGGAGGCGGGAGTCCAGTGACCGCAGTGGTATCTGGATTACTCGCTTCGCTCGCCCTTCTACCCTGAAGGGCATAAAGGGCCGCCCTGCGGACGTTCAACGCGCTTCGCGCTTTTGTCCGGCATTCGCCGGGATGGCGGAAAACACGTACCGGCGCTGGCGAACCTATATTGGGCTTGACCCTGTGCAGCCCAATCTCCGACCAATACTGGATAAGGTATGAAGGACAACAACCGCCCCATCCTCATCACCGGCTGTTCCAGCGGCATCGGTGAGCACTGTGCACACGCGCTGCACGAACGCGGCTACCGGGTGTTCGCCACGGCGCGCAGAGCGGAAGACGTATCCCGCCTGGAGGATCAGGGCCTGGAGGCCCTGACGCTGGACCTGGATGACAGCGCCTCCATACAGGCGGCGGTCCAGGAGGTGCTGTCACGCACGGACGGCCGCCTCTACGGCCTGTTCAACAACGCCGGCTACGGCCAGCCCGGCGCGGTGGAGGATCTGTCACGCGATGTATTGCGCCAGCAGTTTGAGACCAATGTCTTCGGCACCCTGGAACTGACCAACGCGGTGATTCCCGCCATGCGCCGCCAGGACGAGGGACGCATCATCCAGAACAGCTCGGTGCTGGGCCTGGTCGCCCTGCGCTGGCGCGGGGCCTACAACGCCAGCAAGTACGCCCTGGAGGGCTTCTATGACACCCTGCGGCTGGAACTGCAGGGCAGCGGCATTCACTGCTCACTGATCGAACCGGGGCCGATCCGGTCGAACTTCCGGGCCAACGCCCTGGCAAGGTTCCGGACGAATATCGACAGCGAACACAGCGCCCACCAGGCGGCCTACGCTGCGGTGCTGGAGCGGCTGTCGAAACCCGGCCCGGCCGCCCCCTTCACCCTCGGCCCCGAGGCGGTACTGGAAAAGCTCGTCCACGCCCTGGAACATCGGCGCCCGCGGCCACGCTACTACGTGACCGTGCCGACCTGGCTGTTCGGGTATCTCAGGCGGGTGCTGTCGACCCGGATGCTGGACCGGGTGCTGGCGCGGATTGAATGAATACGGACATGCAGGATGGGTGGAGCGAAGCGCAACCCATCAATGCGGAATTGATCGATGGGTTAAGGCGCGCGCCTCCACCCATCCTGCTGTCAGGCCCTGACGTCGAGATTCCGACCGACCCGTGATTCGGGATCCGGGGCCGGGCGCGCAGGGGCGGCCGGCTCCGGCGCGGACTCGACCGGCTCCCGGGCACTCTGCGGCTGGAGTTCGCTGGCCTTGTTCGCCGTTCTGGCCGCACCGGCAGCCTCGGGCGAGGCCGTGCGCATGACGGACTCGATCACACTGCTGGAACTGCCGTTGATATCCATTGCATTAACCTGGAGGGTCTGCGGGTCTACTCAGGTTAACGGCCGCCCGGACAGAGGCTTTAATCCTGTTCCGGACCCCGGCGCGATCCGTTATAACAACCTGATTCACCCTGAAATCTCATCCTGAGCCGGGTTCACCCCAGGTGCACCAGCAGGGGCACCTCCATCTCCTCCCGGCTGACGCCACTGTGCACCCCGGCGAAGCTGAACCGCCGCTCCCCGGCCAGGGTGTCCTTGATGACATAGTTGTCTCGCATCAGCAGCACATAATCGCCCAGCCGGCGCTCGAGCTCCGGGTGGGACTGCCCCGGCCCCAGCCAGCCTGCCTCAATCAGATCGGGCGCCGGCATGAGGGTGCAGCAGTCGGCCAGTTCGGCGGTGACATAATGCTCGAAGCGCTGGCGCGCAGCCGGGCGGACATAACAGGAAGCGGCGCGCGGTTCGCCGCACAGGGGCAGGGTCAGGCAATCGTGCAGCCCGGGGTGCTGTTCCAGCCGCACATGCCGGTCCTCGGCGGTGGCGATGTGGCCGTGATCGGCCGTCAGCAACACCAGACTGTCAGTGCCCGCCAGTCCCTGCGTGAGCGCCGTCCACCAGGCATCCAGCGCCGCGAACAGCTCCGCCACCGCAGGACTGTCGGGCCCCTGGTGATGCATCAGGCTGTCCAGCTCCGGCCAGTAGACCCAAGACAGGCTCGGCTCGGGGTCAAGGCGCAGCTGCTGCAGCAGGCGCTCGCCCAGGACATCCAGGGAATCATAGCCCTGGCGCGCGGCCGGCGCGGTCAGGGTCGCGCTGTAGGTGGAATCGGCGATCGACTCCGGCAGCCAGGCCCGGCAGGTACGATCCACACTGGCCAGAAACGGCGGTGAATCGATCACCTGCGGCACCGACAGACCGAGCTGGCGCAGATCCACCCCACCGGCACGAGTGACGAAGGGCAGGATGGTGCTGACCACACCAGCCTCGCGCAGCCACTGGTACCAGCCGGTCACGCCGTGCTGACGCGGGGCCCTGCCGGTTAGCAGGCTGGTGATGGCCGAGGCGGTGGTGGTGGGAAACACCGAGTGGATGACGCGGCGTCCGGCCCGGGCCAGCTGCGAATCGGGGAAACGGCGCAGTATGTTCTCACCCAGACCATCGATGACCACGAGCAGGATGTGGCGGGCCTCGCCCAGCTGCTTCAGGTCCAGCCCGCTCAGCGGCGGGCAGGGCCCGGCCGTCGTGCCGCCGAGCGCAACGCCCAGGCTCTGCATCAGATTGACCAGGCTGCCGCCCTGATAGTCCGGCTTGATCATACCGGCACCTTACGCCGGAGACAGTGGCAGGTTCAAGACACCAGCCCTCTCACTCCTCACTTCAGACAAAAAAAAGCCCCGCGGGGGACACGGGGCATGCCTGACTTGGCGAGATGATGTCACCAGTATCAGGTGGAGGAGTCTCACAGTTCCAACCATTTCCAAGTTAAAACTGTATATACATTAGATAGACCCTGCACTGACCTAAATCAAGTCCGGCCAGGTAAATCAAGTGAAACAATCCGACACCGCAGGATGGGTGGAGCGAAGCGAAACCCATCATTGCCGGCGCAGCGATGGGTTACGGCGCACAGGCGCCTTCATCCGTCCTGCAGCATTGACGGAAGTGCGTGCCGGCTCGCCACATAAGTAATTTTACCTATGCCGCATTCATCCGGCCCTCAGGCCGCCGAGGCGGCCTGCTTCCCGGTCTTGTGGAAGGTCAGTACGCCGTCGGCGACATCCACCTCGATGCGGCTGCCGGGGCCGAACTCGCCTGACAGGATGCGCTGGGCCAGCGGGTTCTCCAGCTGGTGCTGGATGGCACGCTTGAGCGGCCGGGCGCCATAGACCGGATCGAAGCCGGCCTCCCCCAGCTTGTCCAGGGCGGCATCGGTAAGTGCGAGTTCCATGTCGCGGTCGGCCAGCCGGGCCCGCAGATAGTCGATCTGGATATCGGCGATCGCGCGGATCTGTTCGCGGTCCAGCGGATGAAACACCACCACCTCGTCGACGCGGTTGATGAATTCGGGCCGGAAATAGCCGCCGACCACTTCCATCACGGCGGCCTTCATCTGGTCGTAGTTCTCCTCGCCGGACAGTTCCTGGATCTGCTGCGAACCCAGGTTGGAGGTCATGACGATCACGGTGTTGCGGAAATCCACCGTGCGGCCCTGACCGTCAGTCAGCCGGCCGTCGTCCAGCACCTGCAGCAGCACGTTGAACACATCCGGGTGCGCCTTCTCAACCTCGTCGAGCAGGATCACCGAATAGGGCTTGCGGCGCACGGCCTCGGTCAGGTAGCCGCCCTCTTCATAGCCGACATAGCCCGGCGGCGCACCGATCAGGCGCGCCACCGAGTGCTTCTCCATGAACTCGGACATATCGATGCGCACCATCGCCTCTTCCGTATCGAACAGGAAGGCGGCCAGCGCCTTGGTCAGCTCGGTCTTGCCCACGCCGGTCGGACCCAGGAACAGGAAGGAACCGTTGGGCCGGTTGGGGTCGGACAGCCCCGCGCGGGAGCGACGAATGGCATCGGAGACGGCTTTGACCGCCTCGTCCTGGCCCACCACCCGGGCCTGTACCGCCTCTTCCATGCGCAGCAGCTTCTCGCGCTCGCCCTCCAGCATCTTGGAGACCGGGATGCCGGTCCACTTGGAGACCACCTCGGCGATCTCCTCCTCGCTGACACGGTTGCGCAGCAGCCGCATCTCCTGCATCTCGGCCTGGGTGGCCAGATCCAGCTGCTTCTGCAGCTCGGGGATCCTGCCGTACTGCAGTTCGCCCGCCCGGGTCAGATCACCCGCGCGCTGGGCGGTTTCCAGTTCCTTGCGGGCACGCTCGAGCTCTTCCTTCACATGGTGGGCACCCTGGACCGAGGCCTTCTCGGCCTTCCAGATCTCCTCCAGATCGGAGAACTCGCGCTCCAGCTTGGCCAGTTCCTCTTCCAGGGTGGCCAGACGCTTGCGGGAGGCCTCGTCGTTCTCCTTCTTCAGCGCCTCGCGCTCGATCTTGAGCTGGATCATGCGCCGCTCCATGCGGTCCATCTCCTCGGGCTTGGAGTCGATCTCCATGCGGATGCGCGAGGCGGCCTCATCGATCAGGTCGATGGCCTTGTCCGGAAGCTGGCGGTCGGTGATGTAGCGGTGCGACAGGGTGGCCGCGGCGACGATGGCCGGGTCGGTGATCTCCACCCCATGGTGGACCTCGTAGGGTTCCTTCAGGCCGCGCAGGATGGCGATGGTGTCCTCCACGCTGGGCTCGTCGACCAGCACCTTCTGGAAGCGGCGCTCCAGTGCGGCGTCCTTCTCGATGTACTTGCGGTACTCATCCAGGGTGGTGGCGCCCACACAGTGCAGCTCGCCGCGCGCCAGCGCGGGCTTGAGCATGTTGCCGGCGTCCATCGCGCCCTCGGCCTTGCCCGCACCCACCATGGTGTGCAGCTCGTCGATGAACAGGATGATCTGGCCTTCCTGCTTGGCAAGGTCATTGAGCACGGCCTTGAGGCGTTCCTCGAACTCGCCGCGGAACTTGGCGCCCGCAATCAGCGCACCCATGTCCAGGTTGAGCAGGCGCTTGCCCTTGATCCCATCCGGGACTTCGCCGTTGACGATGCGCTGGGCCAGGCCCTCGACAATGGCGGTCTTGCCCACGCCGGGCTCGCCGATCAGCACCGGGTTGTTCTTGGTCCGGCGCTGCAGCACCTGGATCGTGCGCCGGATCTCGTCGTCGCGGCCGATGACCGGATCCAGCTTGCCCTGCTCGGCCCGTTCGGTCAGATCGATGGTGTATTTCTCCAGCGCCTGGCGCTGATCCTCGGCATTGGGATCGTCGACCCTGGCCCCGCCGCGCATCTTGCCGATGGCCTCCTCGAGCAGGCCCTTGCCGGCCCCGGCCTTGCGCAGCAGCTCGCCGATCGCGCCCTTGTCCTCGACCGCGGCCAGCACGAACAGCTCACTGGAGATGTACTGGTCCTTGCGCTGCTGGGCCAGCTTGTCGGTCATGTTCAGCAGGCGGCTGAGATCGTTGGAAATGTGCACCTCGCCCGCGCTGCCCTCGACCCGGGGCAGCTTCTCCAGCGCCTCGCCCAGCTGCGAGCGCAGCAGGTTGACGTTGACATCGGCCTGGGTGAGCAGGTGGCGGACCGAGCCGCCCTCCTGGTCCAGCAGCGCGATCAACACATGCACCGGCTCGATGAACTGGTGGTCCTGGCCCACGGCCAGGCTCTGGGCATCGGCCAGCGCCATCTGGAACTTGCTGGTCAGCTTGTCCATCCGCATGATTTCGTCTCTCCACTCGGCTTGATTCGAAGAATTACCCTACAGATGGGGTGGCTCCGGCGGCATTTCAAGGCACGCCGACGCGCCCCGGAGGTCTTTTCCTGTCAGATATAGCAGATGCGAGTCGGGATGCATTGATCCAGAACAGGGGCGGCCGTCACTGTCTCCCGGCCAGCAGCCCGGGTATGATCGGGCCCGGGAGCGCGCGCCGGTACCGCCGGCCCATTGATCAGGGGAGAATCGACATGAACCAGATCGGCAAGGCATTCCTGCAGGGCCTGGCGACCGTACTGCCAGTGACGCTGACTCTCTACCTGGCCTGGCTGCTGGCCGTGGGCGCGGAGCGCTTCATGGGCGGGGCGATGCGCCTGTTGCTGCCGGAAGGCTATTATTGGCCCGGCACCGGTCTGGTGTTGGCGTTGGTCGTTATCACCGGCATCGGCCTGGTGGTGCGGCTGCCGCTGATGAAGCTGCTGCTGCGGCTGAACGACGCGGTCTTCCGCCGCATCCCCATCATCAAGACGCTCTACTCCACCATCAGCGACTTCACGGATTTCGTCGCGCACATGCAGGACCGCCAGGACACCGGCCGGCCGGTGAAGGTACGGCTGTGGGACGAGGTCGAGCTGATCGGGCTGGTTACCGACCCCGATCCGGCCCTGGCCAACAACACGGGCGAGGAAGAAACTCACAGGGTTCTGGTCTATCTGCCGATGAGCTACCAGCTCGGCGGCTACACCCTGATCATCAACCGCAACCGGCTGGAGCAGGTGGACATGCCGATGGAGGATGCCCTGCGGTTTGTCATCACCGCGGGGGTGAAGGGGGGCGGGGAGAAAAGTGCAAGAGCGCCACGGAAAACACGGACATGAAAATATCAGTGTGTTGCCCTGGCGCTGCGCGCCGGGCAACAGACCGGCATTACATACATGCAATTTTCCGTGCTTTCCGTGTATTCCGTGGCGCTCTCAGGATTTTTTGTACACCTTGCGCCGGAACAGGTCATTGCGCCGACTGACCAGCCGGTCCAGGAACAGCAGTCCGTCGAGGTGATCCATCTCGTGCTGCACGGCGCGGGCCTCGAAACCCTCCATGTCGAAGGCCAGCGGCCTGCCCTCGGGATCGCGGGCCTCCAGGTGGATGCGCTCGGCGCGGATCACATTGCCGGTGTAATCGGGCACCGACAGGCAGCCCTCCCGACCCAGGGCATAGCCCTCCCACTCGGTGATCTCCGGATTGATCAGCACCATGTAGCCGTGATTGGGCACCGGCTTTTTCAGCTGCGACACGTCGACGATCACCACCCGGATGAAACGCCCGACCTGGGGCGCGGCGATGCCCACCGCACCGGGGCCGGCGCGGCGGGTTTCCTCCAGATCCTTGATGAAATCCCGCAGCGGCTGGTCGAACCCGGCCACGGGTTCGGAGACCTGCTTCAGGCGCTCGTCGGGGTAGGTGAGGATGTCCAGGACGGCCATGCGGTTACTTTATACGGAGTTTGAATGGCCACGGATGAACACGAATGAACACGGATCAGACACAAGGCTGTTCTGATGGATCCCGCTTTCGTCATCCCGGCGCAGGCCGGGATCCAGAAACCGCTGTGGTCCATGGATCCCGGCCTGCGCCGGGATGACGGGGAAGCTGTACCCCGACTTCATGTTAGCCGTGTTCATCCGTGTTTATCCGTGGCTGAAATACCACCCATCTCACCCGATCAGCGTCTCGATCGGCTCGATGTCCACGTCCATGCCCTCGCGGCGGACGATCTCCAGCGCCGATCTGAGCGCCTCGACACCCTCGCGGGCACACCCCTCGATGGTCATGACATACAGGGGCTCGACCTCGTTGCCGCCGACATCGGACTGCAGGTCGGTGATGTCCAGGCCTGCCTCGGCCAGGGCCGATGTGACCTGGGCAACGATGCCGGCACGGTCGGCGCCATAGACCGTCACCCGCACATCCGGGACATGGTGCCGGTGCAGCCCGCCCTCGATGCGGTCCACATGCAGACGCAGGCCGAGCGATTCGGCCTCGTTGTCCAGCAGTGACTGCAACTGCTTCACACTGCCGTCGAACTGTACCATCAGCATGATGGTGAAATTCCCGCCCAGGCGCATCATCGAGGCCTCGCCCAGGTTGGCCCCGCCCTCGAACAGGGCCGAGGCCACCTTGGCCACGATCCCGGGCCGGTCCTGTCCGACCAGCGTCACCATGAACCATCCGTTCATAAGTTTTTCTCCGTAAAAAAACCTCGAAGAGCGCCACGGAATACACGGAAAGCACGGACAAATGCATGTTGCTTACTGCGGCATCTGTAGGTCGGGTTAGCGAAGCGTAACCCGACGCTGTCCGCGGTTCCTGTGTCGGGTTACGCCCTGCGGGCCAACCCGACCTACACATCATTGAATTCATATTTTCCGTGCTTTCCGTGTATTCCGTGGCGCCTTTTCTCCTCAATGCAGCGTCGTGTGGGCGGCGTAGATCACCAGCACGCCGGCGGCGATCAGCGCCATCTGCTGAGCCGTGGCGGCACCGTGGACCCGCTTGTGCAGGCCCGGGATGAGGTCGGCCACGGCGACATAGATGAAGCTGGAGGCGGCGATGGCCAGCACATAGGGCAGCGCGGCCTCGGCCTGCTGGAGGCTCAGATAGGCGATCAGGCCGCCGACCAGGGTCGCCAGGCTGGAGATGATATTGAACACGAAGGCCCGCACGCGGGTGTAGCCGCTGTTGAGAAGAATGGCGAAGTCACCGACTTCCTGCGGGATCTCGTGGGCGGCCACGGCCAGACTGGTCACCACGCCCAGGTGGAAATCGGTCAGGAAGGCCGCGCCGATCAGCACGCCGTCAACCAGGTTGTGGACAGCGTCGCCGATCAGGATCAGGGTGCCCGCGGCCGGGTTGTGGTCGTGGTTCTCCGGCTCGTCGGCGGTATGGACCTCGCAATGGGCCTCGTGACAGTGGCGCCACAGCACCAGCTTCTCCAGCAGGAAGAACCCGAGCACACCCAGCAGCACGGTGGCGGAGATGACGTGGTAATCGTCGATCCCGGGTGTGGCCAGGGCATGCGGCAGCAGGGCCAGGAAGGCCGCGCCCAGCAGCGCACCGATGGCGAAGCTGACCAGGTGCGGCAGCAGGGCCGTTCTGACCCGCTCAGGGAACAGCAGGTAGGCCCCGGCGGCGATCACGCTCAGGGCCCCTCCCAGCAGGCAGAACAACAGGATCCAGCTCAATAACGGCATGGTGTGAACATTCGTTGCGGCGAAACCGCGATCATACCGCAGCCGCCGGACGGAGTAATCCCGGCCTATCCAGCCAGCCAGATCAGGCTGGCCATGCGTCCGGTGGCACCGTCGCGGCGGTAGGAATAGAAGTGCTCCGACTCGCTCCAGGTGCAGCGGCCGCCGCCGTAGACGGCCGCCACACCGCGCGCCTCCAGCCGCTGACGGGCCAGCGCATAGAGATCGGCATGGAGTTGCCCCGCGCGCACGTGAAAGGCCGCCGCGGCGCGGGGATCGTGGCTGATGAAGGCCTCCCTGACCTCCTCACCCACCTCAAAGGCCGCCGGGCCGATGGCCGGCCCCAGCCAGGCCAGGACCTGCTCGCCCGGTGTATCCAGGCGGTCCAGGCCGGCCTCGATCACCCCGGCGGCCAGGCCGCGCCAGCCGGCATGCACGGCACCGACCCGCTCGCCATCACGGCTGCACAGCAGCAGCGGCAGGCAGTCGGCGGTCATCACCACACAGACCCGGCCCGCATGGCCGGCGACGGCGCCGTCGGCCGGGCGCGGCGCGGCGCTGTCCAGATTCAGGATGTCGGTACCGTGCACCTGGTTCCAGCCAGGCCGGCTCCGCCGGAAGTGACAGGCGTTCACGCAGGCGGGCGCGATTGGCGGCGACTGCCTCGGGCGCATCCCCGACATGGCCGGCCAGGTTCAGGCTGGTGTAGGGACCGCTGCTCACCGCCGGCGCGGGTGGTACTCACCGCCCGCACCCGCGCCGGCGCCGGCCAGTCGGGGACGATCCAGTCGAGCGTATCGGGCCAGTCGTTCACGATGCCTCCCGGTCCGCTTCCAGCGCCTCGATCAGGCGCTGCATGTCCTCGGGCATGGGCGTCTGCCACGCGCAGGGCTCGCCCGTGTCCGGGTGCTGCAGGACCAGGCGCTCGGCGTGCAGGGCCTGGCGGCGGAAGCCCTGGATCGCTTCGCGCGCCGTCTCGCCGGCGCCGGCCGGCAGCTTCATCCGCCCGCCATAGACAGGATCACCGACGATGGGATGGCGGATATGAGCCATGTGCACCCGGATCTGGTGGGTGCGGCCGGTCTCCAGCCGCACCCGCAGCAGGGTGTGGGCACGGAAGCGCCGTTCGACCCGGTAATGGGTGACGGCCGGCTTGCCGCCGGTGCGGCGCACCGCCATGCGCTTGCGATCGACCGGGTGACGGCCGATGTTGGCCTCCACCGTGCCGCCGGCGGCCAGCACGCCCTGCACCAGGGCCAGGTATTCGCGGGTTACGCTGCGCGCCTGCAGCTGGGCGACCAGGGCGTGATGGGCCGGCAGGGTGCGGGCCACCACCATCAGCCCGCTGGTGTCCTTGTCCAGCCGGTGCACAATGCCGGCCCGCGGCAGATGCGCGAGCGTCGGGTCGTGGTGCAGGAGGGCATTCTGCAGGGTGCGGTCGGGATTGCCCGCGGCCGGGTGCACCACCAGGCCCGGCGGCTTGTTGATGACCAGCAGCGCGGCATCCTCATACAGGATCGCAAGCGGAATGGCCTGGGGCTCGACCGGACCGGCCGGCGGCAGTTCGGCGGCGATCTCCACGCGTTCGCCGCCCGCCAGCCGCTGCCGCGGCAGCGCGCACACGGCCCCGTCGAGGCGCACCTCGCCGGCCCGGATCCATTGCTGGATACGGCTGCGCGAGTAGTCGGCGAACACCTCGCTCAGCACCTGGTCCAGGCGCTTGCCAGCCGCCTCCGGCGGCAGGGTCGCCTGCAATTCAACGCGCTCGTTCACATCTGCCCCGATTCTCCCCGCCCGTCCGCGGACGACGGCGGCGCCTTGATTCAGTTATACTGTCGCACCCAAGTCCACAGGCCACCGGGTCCGACATTCATGCTGCAAAGAATCCTCTGCCTCTTCGTGCTGATCAGCCTGACGGCCGGCTGCGGCCTGCTGCCCGACAAGATCGACAAGACCAAGGACTGGTCGGCGCAGAAGCTCTACACCGAGGCCCGTGACAGACTGCAGAGCAAGAACTACGAGCAGGCCATCGACCTGTACGAAAAGCTCGAGGCCCGCTATCCCTTCGGCCGCTATGCCCAGCAGGCCCTGCTGGAATCGGCCTACGCCTATTACAAGTATGACGAACCGGACTCGGCCATTGCCACCCTGGATCGCTTCATCAAGACCTACCCGCAGCATCCGCACCTGGATTACGCCTATTACCTGAAGGGACTGGCGAACTTCAACCGGGGCCGGAATATCGTAGATAAGATCCTGCCGCAGGACGAGTCGGAACGCGACCCGGGCGCGGCGCGGGATTCCTTTTTCGATTTCCAGGAACTGGTGCGGCGTTTCCCCGACAGCCGCTACGCCGGGGACGCCATCCTGCGCATGCGTCACCTGCGCAACAATCTGGCCCGGCACGAGGTGAATGTGGCCGACTATTACATGCGCCGGGGAGCCTACGTCGCCGCGGTCAACCGGGCCGAGCGGGTCATCAAGAACTTTCAGAACACCCCGGCCATTCCCGGGGCGCTGGACATCATGGTGCGGGGCTACCGCAAGCTGGGGCTGGACGAACTGGCCGCGGACACCCTGCGCATCTACCGCCTGAACTATCCGGAGCGGGCGGCGGAGTTATAAAGAGCGCCACGGAATACACGGAAAGCACGGACAAATACAATTTGCTGAGCCCGGTATAACCACAAACCTGTTCAGCGTCATTCCGGCGCAGGCCGGAATCCATTGACCGCAGAGACATCTGGATCCCGGCTTGCACCGGGATGACGGGCAGCAGGCTGATCAGTATGCAGATCGGGTTACGCCCTTCGGGCTAACCGGACCTACACCAATAATTAAGATCGTATTGTCCGTGCTTTCCGTGTATTCCGTGGCGCTCTTGAACTTCCTTCAGATCGCCTCCTGATCCTCTTCCCCGGTGCGGATGCGCACCACCTTCTCGACCTCGGTGACGAAGATCTTGCCGTCGCCGATCTTGCCGGTACGCGCGGCGTTGGTCACCGCCTCGATGCAGCGCTCGACCTGATCCTCGTTGACCACGATCTCGAGCTTCACCTTGGGCAGGAAATCGACCACGTACTCCGCTCCCCGGTAAAGCTCCGTGTGCCCCTTCTGACGTCCGAAGCCCTTGACCTCGATTGCGGTCATGCCGGCGATACCGATCTCCGACAGGGCCTCGCGCACGTCGTCGAGCTTGAACGGCTTGATGATGGCTTCGACTTTTTTCATCTCCGACTCCGGCTGATGCAGGATTGTGGGCACGATACCGCAAAGCGGGTATCAGGAAAAGCGTCTGGCACAAAACAAGAGCGCCACGGAATACACGGAAAGCACGGACAAATAAAAAATTAATCCCCGTCATTGCGATGCCCAGACTCGAAGGGTGGGATACCCATGCTCAAGCCCGAAGGGATTCTATGGGAGCAGCGCGGCAATCTCGTAATGAAGCACCAGCCGGCAAGAGATTGCCACGGCGCTATGCGCCTCGCAATGACGGAGCTAATTTTTATTTTTTGTGGGATTTTCCGTGCCTTCCGTGTATTCCGTGGCGCTCTTGTCACACATCCTGCTTGTCCTGCAGCTGGGTGGCGAGATAGCCCGAGGTGATGGGATAGCGCCGGTCGCGGCCGAAGGCCCGGCCGGTGATGCGTACCCCGGGCGGGGCCTGGCGGCGCTTGTACTCGTTGCTGTCCACCAGCCATACCACCCGGCGCACCACGGCCTCGTCATAGCCCTCGGCGACGATATCGCCGACACCCATATCACGTTCGACATAGCGCTCCAGGATGGCATCCAGCACCGGGTAGGGTGGCAGGCTGTCCTGGTCCTGCTGGTCGGGGGCCAGCTCGGCCGAGGGCGGGCGCTCCAGCACACGGCGCGGGATGATCTCGCGCTCGCGGTTGATGTATTCGGCCAGTTCGTAGACCCGGGTCTTGGGCACGTCCTTGATCGGGGCGAAACCGCCGGCCATGTCGCCGTAGAGGGTGGAATAGCCCACCGCCACCTCGCTCTTGTTGCCGGTGGACAGCAGGATCTTCCCGAACTTGTTGGAGATGGCCATCAGGATGATGCCGCGGCAGCGGGCCTGGATGTTTTCCTCGGTCACGTCCGGCTCGCGCCCGGCGAACTCCTTCTCCAGCACCTCGAGAAAGGCGGCAAAGGGCTTCTCGATGGGAATGGTGCGATGGGGCACGCCCAGGGTATCGGCCTCGGCGCGGGCGTCCTCGATGCTCATGTCGGCGGTAAAGCGCGAGGGCATCAGCACCGCCTCGACCTGGTCCGGGCCGAGCGCATCGACGGCCACCGCCAGCGTCACGGCCGAGTCGATGCCGCCCGACAGGCCCAGCACCGCGCCCCGGAAACTGTTCTTGTGCGCATAGTCGCGCACCCCCAGTACCAGGGTCTTGTAAACGCTTTCGATCACCGAGGGCAGCGGCGTGACCTCGCCCGGCACCGGTTGCCAGCCCTCGCCCTCGTCACGGAACTCGACCGGATACAGGCCGGCAGTGCAGGCCGGGGCGCGCTGGGTGATGGTGCCGGCCCCGTCCATGACAAAGGACTCGCCGTCGAAGACCAGTTCGTCCTGACCGCCGACTAGGTTGACGTAGACCACCGGCAGGGCGGTCTCCCTGACCCGGTCACGCACCACCGCCTCGCGCTCGGCGCTCTTGCCGGCATGGAAGGGCGAGGCATTGATGTTGACGATCAGATCGGCGCCCTGTTCCTTCAGCCGGGCGCAGGGCCCCGGGTTCCAGATATCCTCGCAGATGGTCAGGCCCAGCTTCGCGCCGTTGATCTCCACCACACAGCCGCCCTCGCCCGGGGTGTGAATAACGCACCTCGTCGAACACCAGGTAGTTGGGCAGGTGCTGCTTGAAGCAGGTGGCGAGTATCCGTCCATCCCGGATCACCGAGGCGGCGTTGTGCAGCCCGGCCGGGCTCTGCTGCGGATGGCCGACGACGACATGGATGCCCTCGACCTTCTTTTTTATGTATTCCAGCGCCTCCAGCACATGGATATGCAGCCCGGGGCGCAGCAGCAGGTCCTCGGGGGGGTAGCCGGTCAGGGCCAGTTCGGGAAACAGGATCGCATCGGCCTTCAGCTCGTCGCGGGCCCGAACCGCGGCGGTGATGATCTTACGTGCGTTGCCGTGGACGTCCCCGACCAGGAAGTCCATCTGGGCCATGACCAGGCGCAGGCTGCGGCTCATCGAATGGACTCCACCTTCAGCCGAGCAGGCCGGTCATGGCCTGGCCCATCTGCGCCGGCGAGCGCACCACGCTGACGCCGGCGCCCTCCAGCGCGGCGATCTTGGCCTCGGCCGTGCCGCTACCGCCGCTGATGATGGCTCCGGCGTGGCCCATGCGCTTGCCCTTCGGCGCGGTCACGCCGGCAATATAGGCCACTACCGGTTTGCTGACATTCGATTGAATGAACTCGGCGGCCTGCTCCTCGGCGCTGCCGCCGATCTCCCCGACCAGGATGATACCGCGGGTGTCGGGATCGGCCTCGAAGCGCTCCAGACAATCGATGAACTCCAGCCCGTGAATGGGATCGCCGCCGATGCCGACACAGGTGGTCTGCCCCAGCCCGGCCAGGGTGGTCTGGTAGACGGCCTCGTAGGTGAGGGTGCCGGAACGCGAGACGATCCCGATGCTCCCCGGTTTATGGATGAAACCGGGCATGATGCCGATCTTGCAGGCGCCGGGCGTGATCACGCCGGGACAGTTGGGGCCGATCAGGTCCACCCCGCTGCCGCGCAGGGCGGCCTTGACCTTCAGCATGTCCTGCACCGGGATGCCTTCGGTGATGCAGACAATGACCCGGATGCCGGCATCGGCCGCCTCCAGGATGGCGTCGGCGGCAAAGGCCGGCGGCACATAGATCATGCTGGCATCGGCGCCGGTCGCGGCCACTGCCTGGCTGACGGTATCGAACACCGGCCGGTCGAGATGGGTCTGGCCACCCTTGCCCGGGGTGACACCGCCGACCAGCTGGGTGCCGTAGGCGATGGCCTGCTCGGAATGGAAGGTGCCCTGTTTGCCGGTGAAGCCCTGGCAGATGACCCGGGTGCTGCTGTCTACGAGAATACTCATGAGCAAGTTCCAAGATACAAGATGCAAGTAAGCGCCGTAGGTCGGATTAGCCCGAAGGGCGTAATCCGACGGCATGCCAGGATCCTGTCGGGTTACGCTGCGCTAACCCGACCTACTCTGCTGCGCGACGGCCGCAACAACCTTGTCGGCTGCATCGGTCAGGTGTTCTGCAGTCGTGATATTGAAGCCGGAATCGGCCAGCAGCTGAAGGCCGCGTTCGACATTGGTCCCTTCCAGCCGCACCACCACCGGCAACTGTACATCGACCTCGCGCACCGCCTGGATGATGCCCTCGGCGATGAGATCGCAGCGCACGATACCGCCGAAGATGTTGACCAGGATGGCCTCGACCTTGGGATCGGACAGGATCAGCTTGAACGCCTCGGCCACCCGCTCGGCCGTGGCCCCGCCGCCGACATCGAGGAAGTTGGCCGGCTCGCCGCCGTGCAGCTTGATCAGGTCCATGGTCGCCATGGCCAGCCCTGCCCCGTTGACCATGCAGGCGATGTTGCCGTCCAGGGTGATGTAGTTGAGATCGTGCTCGCGGGCGCGGCGCTCCTTCTCGTCCTCCTGACTGGGATCGTACATCTCCGCCAGCGCCGTCTGCCGGTACAGGGCGTTGTCGTCGACATTGATCTTGGCGTCCAGCGCGAGCAGTTCGCCGGCTTCGGTGACGATCAGCGGATTAATCTCGACCAGGCTGAGATCGCGTTCCTGGAACAGCCGCGCCAGGCCCAGCAGGATGCGGGTGAAAGCGCCGATCTGTTTGCCCTCCAGCCCCAGCGCGAAGGCCAGCCTGCGGCACTGGTAGGGCTGCAGCCCGGCGGCCGGATCGGCATGTTCGGTGAGGATGGCGGCGGGATCGGTGGCGGCGACCTGCTCGATGTCCATGCCGCCGCTGGCCGAGGCCATGACCACCAACCGCTCGGCGGCCCGGTCGACCAGGGCGCCGATATAGAGTTCGCGCGCCACCGCGCTGGGCTGTTCGACCAGCAGGGTGTCGACGGGCAGCCCCCCGGGGCCGGTCTGGTGGGTGGCGAGCCGGCTGCCGAGCAGGGTACCGGCGGCCTCGCCCACCGCCGCCGGGCTGTCCACGATATGAATACCGCCGGCCTTGCCCGCGCCCGCCGGCGTGGACCTGTGCCTTGACCACCCAGCGGCTGCCGCCGAGCTTGTCCGCGGCCTGGGCAGCCTCGTCACGGCTGCGCACGATCAGCCCCGGCGGCACCGGGATGCCGTACTCGGCGAACAGCTGCTTGGCCTGGTATTCGTGCAGATTCATCGGGAGGCGTCCCTGACTGTTATTGTGGCGGCTATTCTGGAACAAACCGGGCGCCGGCGCAAAACAACCGATTGACGGCGATGCAGTCCGAACTGCCGCGCTTGCCTGCAACGCCCAGACACGGGAAACTAGCGCGATGGGACTCATCCGCCTCATCATCCTCGGTATTGTCATCTACCTCGTCTGGCAACTGATTCGACGCTGGCAGAACAAACCCGCCAACCGGGTGGCGCAGACCGAACGCAAGCGCATCGACGGCAGCATGGTGCGCTGCGATCACTGCGGGCTGTTCATCCCGAAGGAGGAAGCCATCCAGGCCAACGGCCGGCAGTACTGCTCCGAGGCCCACCGCCTGGCCGACGGCAAGGATCAATGACCCGGGCCGCTTACGCCGCGCCCTCCGCCCTGCGCAACGCCGACTGGCAGGATGCGCTGACCTGGAAGCCGCTGCGTTTTCTCACCCTCTACCGCCTGGTGCTGGCCGCACTGCTGGTGCTGCTGTTCTTCCTGCTGCCGGGGTCACGCAATCTGGGCAGCGACAACCCCTGGCTGTATGCCCTGGTCAGTCTGGGCTATTTCCTGTTCGCCCTGGTGGTCGGCTTCAGCACCCGGCTGCGCCGGCCGGGCTTTCAGCTGCAGGTACTGCTGCAGATCACGGTGGATATCCTGGCCATCGTGCTGCTCATGTACGCCAGCGGCGGGCTGGACAGCGGTCTCGGCATCCTGCTGATCCTGGCCGTCATCGCCGGGGCCATGCTGATGCCGGGGCGGATGGCCTTCTTCTTCGCTGCCACCGCCACCCTGGCCCTGATGGCCGAGTTCTCCTACCGTTATATGGCCTTCGCCAACCTGGACTCCTCCCAGTTCACCCGCGTCGGCCTGCTCGGGCTGGCCCTGTTCACGGCCGCCAGCCTGGCCTGGCTGCTGGCCAGGCGCATCCGCGAAAGCGAGGCCCTGGCCGAACAGCGCGGCGTGGATCTGGCCAACCTGGCCCGGCTGAACGAATATATCGTCCAGCGGCTGCAGTCCGGCATTGTCGTGGTGGACCACCGCGAGCGGATACGGCTGATCAATGACGCGACCTGGGTGATGCTGCAGATTCCCACCGAAGCCCGTCCCGAAAGCCTGGCCGCCCTGTCACCGGAACTGGCCGGGGCCCTGCGGGCCTGGCAGCAGGACCCCGGCCGGGAACCGGACGCCTTCCAGCCGCCGCGTTCCGAAGCGGTGCTGCAGCCGCGCTTCACCCGCCTGGGCAGCGGCGCCGACGCGGCCACTCTGATCTATCTGGAGGACACCGCACTCATGGCCCAACAGGCCCAGCAGATGAAGCTGGCCGCCCTGGGCCGGCTCACCGCCAGCATCGCCCACGAGATCCGCAACCCGCTGGGGGCGATCAGTCATGCCGACCAGCTGCTGAACGAGAGTCCCAACCTGAAGGACGACGACCGGCGGCTGGTCGAGATCATTGCCAGCCACGCCGACCGGGTCAACGGGATCGTGGAAAACGTGCTGCAGCTCTCGCGCCGCGGCACGACCCAGCCGCAGCGGCTGCTGCTGGCCGACTGGCTGAACGAGTTCGTCGATGACATGGTCAATTACCAGAACCTGGACAGCGACACCGTAATAGTGGACATCGATCCGGTCGACCTGCAGATCGAGTTCGACCCGGGCCAACTCAATCAGCTCATGTGCAACCTGATCCAGAACGCGCTCAATCACGGCAGCCGGAGCGGACATCCACTCAGGGTGGAACTGGTCGGGCGGATTTCCGAGTCAGGCGCACCCTGCCTGGATGTAATCGACAACGGCCCGGGCATCGACAGCGAGACCCGCGCCAGCATCTTCGAGCCCTTCTTCACCACCTCGGCCAGCGGCACCGGTCTGGGACTGTACCTGGCGCGCGAACTGGCCGAGATCAACCGCGCCCGGCTGAACCATATCGAACGCGAGGGGGGCGGCAGCTGTTTCCGCATCACCTTCGCCCGGGTGGATTAGGTTTCATAAAGAGCGCCACGGAATACACGGAAAACACGGACAAATCCATTATCAACGCCGGCGCTGCGCGCCCGGCGGGATGGCCTTCATGCTTCCGTGTTTTCCGTGTATTCCGTGGCGCTCCTTGATATGATTTTGCAGCGCATTGATTACACAGGAAACCGCATGGCCAGTTACCGCGCACTCGTTGTCGATGACGAGCCCGACATCCTCGAGCTGATCGAGATCACGCTCGGTCGCATGGGCATCGACACCACCGCCGCCGCCGATCTGGCCGCGGCGCGCGCGCAGCTCGGCAACGGTGAACGCTTCGACCTGTGTCTGACCGACATGCGCCTGCCCGACGGTTCCGGCCTGGACCTGGTCGCCGAGATCCAGGCCAGCCGGCCCGACCTGCCGGTCGCCGTGATCACCGCCTACGGCAGCATGGACACCGCCGTGCAGGCGCTCAAGGCCGGCGCCTTCGACTTCGTGTCCAAGCCGGTGGACCTGCAGGTGCTGCGCAATCTGGTGGGCACCGCGCTGAAACTCTCCGATACCCGCAGCTTTCCCGCCCGCGACCGGCGCTCGCGCGACGAGCTGATCGGAGATTCCGAACCGATGCAGCGCATCCGCGCCCTGATCGCCAAACTGGCCCGCAGCCAGGCGCCGGTCTACATCAGCGGCGAGTCCGGCACCGGCAAGGAGCTGGTCGCCCGGCTGATCCATGACAAGGGTCCGCGCGCCGAGCAGCCCTTCATCGCCGTGAACTGCGGCGCCATCCCGGCCGAGCTGATGGAGAGCGAGTTCTTCGGCCACAGGAAGGGCAGCTTCACCGGCGCGGCCGGCGACAAGGAGGGCCTGTTCCAGGCCGCCAGCGGCGGCACCCTGTTCCTGGACGAGATCGCCGAGCTGCCCCTGCACATGCAGGTCAAGCTGCTGCGCGCCATCCAGGAGAAGGCTGTGCGCCCGGTGGGCGAACAACGCGAGGCGTCGGTGGACGTGCGGGTGCTGACCGCCACCCACAAGAACCTGGAGCAGCTGGTCCGCGACGGCCACTTCCGCCAGGACCTGTATTTCCGCATCAATGTGATCGAGCTGAAGGTCCCGCCCCTGCGCGAGCGATGCGAGGACATCCCGCGCCTGGTCGAGCACCTGCTGGACAAGCTCGGCCACGGCACCCGGCACCGCCTGAGCGGGAGCGCCCTGCAGGCCCTACAGAGCTACGACTTCGCCGGCAATGTGCGCGAGCTGGAAAACATCCTGGAACGCGCCGTCACCATGGCCGAGGACGAAATCATCGAAGCCGATGACCTGCATCTGCAGCCGAATACGGCAAGTGGTGAGCCGACCACGACCGGCAATCCTCCGCCCCCCGGGCAACGTCCCGCTGGAGGACTACCTGGGCGAGATCGAGAAACAGGCGATACTGGACGCCCTGGAGCAGACCAATCAAAACAAGACCGCCGCCGCCGAACTGCTGGGCCTGAGCTTCCGCGCCCTGCGCTACCGATTGAAGAAGCTGGGGCTGGACTGAACTTCCTACCCGTCATCCCGGCCTACCCGTCATCCCGGCGAAGGCCGGGATCCAGCCCCGTAGGTCGGGTTAGCGCAGCTAACCCGACGATTACCGCTGTAGCGGATTACGCCCGTTCGGACTCCCGTTCAACGACACACTACGTCACCCAGGTGACAAAATTTGTCACCCGAAACGCCGAAATTTTGCGATCTCGGTCACATCCGTAATCTAAGAGAGTGGCAATGAATCGCTCTGAATATTTATTATCTATCTGTTTTTATTAAACATTATTACCCATCTAGTAGAAACACCAGCCGCATGGCACAGCTCCTGCTTTCACCAGACCACGACCGGCGCCCAGCCTGGTTCCGCCGTCGCCACCAACACAATATTTGGGAGATTCACCATGAAGAAGACACAACAGGGTTTTACCCTTATCGAACTCATGATCGTGGTCGCGATCATCGGCATCCTGGCCGCCATCGCGATCCCGGCCTATCAGGATTACACCAAGCGCGCCAAGGCCTCTGAGCTACTGAGTATTGCCTCGGGAGCAAAAGCATCTGTTGCTGATTACATCGTCACGACAGGTAACTTGCCGACTAATGCAACCCAGGCCGGCTTCCAGGATCAAACTACTGCCATTGTTTCCGGCATGGCTTGGGCAAACAACCGTATCGAAATCACCGGCACGGCTGAGGTAGATAACCTTGTATTGCGGCTTACACCGAGTACCACTACCGCTGGCGCAGTAACTTGGACGTGCACAGCCAGTGGCGCACCGAAACTTGCTCCGGCAAGCTGCCGTCAATAATTCGACCGTATTCTCAAGGATGGGACATCTCAACCGGGCCGCCATTATGGCGGCCCTTCTTGTTCAGCCACAATGACGATTCGGGATCACCTATTTCTTGGAGTACTCCTGGCGACGAGTATAATCGCGTGTGTCGCCGCATACTGGATCGGCATAGACGGGCCGTTCCTGCTGGATGATTCTTCGAACATCAACCAGGCTGTCATTACCGAATCGAGCTACAAATCATGGATGCAGGCAGCATTCAGCAATGACTCAGGACGGCTTGGCCGCCCGGTCGCCGCTGCCAGCTTCGCCTTTACCAGTCTTTTCCATGGACTGGACCCCGCTGCATTTAAATATCATAACCTGATGATTCATTTGCTGGTCGGGATACTGCTCTGGCCGCTAGGCGCCATCCTGCTGCGTCATATGCCCTCACCGCAGCCCGAAGCGCGAGCGTGGTATATCTCAGGCGCTGCGGCAACTCTGTGGTTGCTCCATCCGTTGCTGGTCAGCACCACGCTCTATGCCGTACAGAGAATGACGCAGCTGGCAATTTTGTTCCTGATTATCGCGCTTCTTGCGTATGTTTTTTTCCGTATTCGCCTCCACCAGCGGCCATTAAAATATGGGACAGGAATGGCCGGCACGGTTGCAATAGCTGGACTGATTGGAATTTTCAGTAAGGAAAATGCGGCGCTATTACCCTGCTATCTACTGATGATCGAGATTATCGTCTTCCGCTGGCGGCCTACCGGAACAGGCAACGCCCACATCAGCCCCGCAAATTCAACAGCCAGCCCAAACTGGCGAGTCGGCCGTCGAGTGCTTTTAACGTTTCACGTCCTGTTTGTACTACTACCATTAAACGTCGCCGTAGCTTACGTCATATTGAAATGGCCCGATTTTATGCATGGCTACAATAATCGCAACTTTACTCTAGAAGAACGCTTGCTCACAGAATCACATGTACTGTGGTTTTACATAAAAGGTATTTTACTTCCGCGCGCTGCTGAGTTGAGCCTTCTGCATGATGCATATCCTGTGCAGCCAACTATTGACATCAGGACCGCGGCGGCACTCGTCGGCCATACCGCACTAATAGGAGCGGCCACCGCCTTGATTCGCCGGGCACCGGTTCTATCACTGGGTGTCGCAATCTTCTACATATCACACCTGCTCGAATCGAGCTTTATACCTCTAGAACTGGTATTCGAGCATCGCAATTACTTTGCAGCCTGGGGCCTACTATTCGCACTGACCTATTATCTGTACCTTGGCATCGATTCGTTTAATCGTGCACAATGGGCCAAACTCCTGGCACTTACTGGCTTAGCAGCAACATTTGCAGTCACTACACATACCCGCGCCTTGACATGGCAAAGCGCTGAGCATATCAATTTGTCAGCACTGGAACTGTATCCTGACTCAGTACGCTCACTTTCGAATCTGGCAAATATAAGCCTTCGATACAGAGAAATTGATCGCGCACGCGCTTACCTAATGCGCGCGATCGAGAATTCGCCAAACGAAGCCGGCCCGGCCATACATCTTCTGTTTACATACTGCAAATCAGAAACCTATCCAGATGAGCTATACGAGTCAATCCGGCTAAGACTTCGTACAGGATACGTCACTGCCTATACAGAAAGCAGCGTATACAGCCTCGGGGCATTAGCAAGGCAAGGGGAATGCCCTGCACTGAGCACCAAGGAGGCAACCACTCTCCTGACCGCCTTCCTCGAAAATCCGCGCATAAAGGAAAAATCGCGCTATTATACAATGATAGAGATTGGCCGCGCCCATCTTGCAGACGGTCGAACTGAAATAGCACGATCGACATTCATGGATGCTGACAGGTTACGTAATAATGTGCAGCACTTACATCGTCTGTTTGCGCTGGAGGGAATAGTATTCAGCAGCCTAGCAGGAGATGATATTGAATCAGCACAAAATGCGGTCGAGAAAATCAACGCACTGCTGAAAGATCCCCGATTCAAATCCGTATTTGATACAAAATCGATGTTGGATTCCATAAACGAAGTCGAGCCTAAAATGCTAAATATGGGTGACAGGCGCAACGAAATACTTGTTGACGACAATCCCCTGACGCATTGACTACTAAACTACATAACCGTCTACAAGGTACAATGGAAAACAAAAATACATTTCACACTGTCACCGTGGTCATCCCGGCAAAGAACGAAGCAGATACCGTAGGTCATCTGATTCACCGACTTCTTGAGCATTACGGCGACGCGGAAATTGTTCTGGTGGACGATGGCTCAAGCGACAACACTTCAAATGTGGCAGCGGAAGCAGGCGCCAAGGTTATTCGGCACAGCTACAGCATGGGCAATGGCGCCGCGATAAAAAGTGGGGCCCGCGCCGCTCAGGGTGAGATAATTGTTTTCATGGATGGCGACGGCCAGCACAATCCCGCCGACATCACCCGCCTGATTCACGAAGTGGAATCCGGAATGGATATGGTCATTGGTGCACGCGGCGACGTCTCTCAGGCCAGCATCGGCCGCGGTATTGCCAATACCTTCTATAATTGGCTTGCGAGTTACATGACCGGTCACCGCATCGAGGACCTCACGTCCGGGTTCCGCGCCGTTCGCGCAGATAAATTCCGTGAATTTATGCACTTACTACCAAATGGTTTCTCCTATCCAACCACAATAACCATGGCTTTCTTCCGCGCCGGATACTCCGTTGGCTATATCCCTATTACTGTGGCCAAACGTAGCGGCAAGAGTCATATCCGCCCTATACGTGATGGACTACGGTTCCTGATCATCATCTTCAAGGTCGCCACGCTGTATTCACCATTAAAGATATTCGTACCCGCGAGCGCCTGCATGTTCTGTCTGGGTCTCGGCTATTATGCATACACTTTTATTGCCTACAGCCGCTTCACCAACATGTCGGCGTTGCTGATCACAACCGCAATACTGATTTTTCTAATCGGGTTGATATCGGAGCAGATCACCCAGCTGATGTACAAGGATTGAGCTTCATGGCTACACAGAAAGCCAAGCCACGCCTGCTTCTCTTGACTCGCAATCTGCCGCCTCTGATCGGCGGCATGGAACGTCTTATCTGGCATATAGCAGATGAATTGAAAATATCATTCGATCTGCACGTCGTTGGACCCACAGGCGCTGCCGAGCTCGCGCCTGCTGGTGTGGGCGTGACCGAAATACCCTTTCGATCGCTTTGGTTATTTTTGCTGCGCATGAAAATGGCTGTATTTCTACAGACATTGAAGCTTCGACCACAAATCGTTTTCGCGGGCAGCGGCTTGACCGCCCCTTTCGCCTGGCTCGGCGCCCGTATTGTCGGGGCTCGGGCGATAGTCTATTTGCACGGCCTTGATATAGATACGCAGCACAGGATTTATCGTCTTCTCTGGCTGCCATTTATCCGCCGCTGCGATCACGTGCTGGCCAACAGCCACCACACCAGACAACTTGCCATAAATGCCGGTGTAGCTGAAAATCGGCTGACAACACTTCATCCCGGCGTTGACCTGCCCGATCTTTCAGACTCTGAAGCTTCTCGCTACCGGTTCCGCGAACGATACAATCTAGGGAACGCTCCTGTCATGCTCTATGTAGGCCGCATCACTGCGCGCAAAGGCCTCCTGCCTTTTGTTGAGGAAATCCTTCCAAAGGTATGCAGGGAAATCCCAGATGCCCGCTTAGTTGTCATTGGTGATGAACCCAATCTCGCCTTACTTAAGGGAGAATCGCTGTTGAATCGCATACACCACGCCCTGCATTCAAACCGCCTTACCGAAAACGTTATTTTTCTTGGTAGCAGGGCTCACGACGACCCCGAAATAAATGAGGCATACTTCGCTGCTGATACGCATGTGTTTCCGGTACAGGAGCGCCCTGGAGACAATGAGGGATTTGGCATGGTGGCAATCGAAGCGGCGGCGCATGGACTACCAACCGTCGCGTTCTCAGCAGGCGGTGTAGCCGACTCAGTCTGCAATGCTTTATCAGGCCAAGTGGTTGCTGCTGGTGACAATGATAGTTTCACCAATTCTCTGATAGAGTTTCTGACACAGTCGAGACAAAAGCCAAACTCTTCTTGCGTTGAATTTGCGCAACAATTTTCCTGGCCGGAATTCGGACGTCACCTGCTCGAGATCTGCGCACGTGCTTAATCCCTCCCACAAGGTAATTCTTTAAAAATAGCTGCAACAGCATGCCTGGGCGAATTCACAAAAAAAGATTATTATCGGTTTCTGTACTAACCCTGTTTCTTGCTTTTGCCGCAACCCACCTTACATATCACCTACCGGAACTGAACAAGGTTACACATATAGCGGCGCCTTTTTTTGCAGCCATGGCCTTCATTTCCCTGGTAACGTTTTTCTTGCTCGGGCAAGCTCAGCGAATCATTTTTGGAATATTCAATACGAAAGTTGGACGAGTGGAATCCTTCAGCCTAGCTATCAGCAACAATTTCCTGAATTATCTGCCGGCGAAGGCCGGCCTTGTGGCACGCGGCGCCTATTTCCGAGCACTTCACGCGATGCCAGTGCAACGTTACGTGGCTGCGACCGCATATGGACAATTGCTTTACGTTACCCTGGCAGGTTTTCTAGGGGGAGGATTAGGCATTCTGATTTACCTTCAGGATGCATACCCTAATTCGCTATGGGTAATAACTGTAGCTCTTATCATCACTGGGCTCAGCGCTTCTGTCATTCTAGGGTTCGCTCCCAGAGCGAGTACATGGATACGGAAAACAGCAATTCGCAATCGCCTGCAATATTTTTCAACTTCACTTGCGCCATGGAGAAACTTCAAGCCTATGGCAGTTTATATGGCGCTGATATTTGTCATTCTTAACCTGATGGCGACACGCCTGTGGCTCAGCTTTTATCTTACAGATGTGAGAATATCGGCTCAGGAAGTACTGTTTCTTCAGACAGCCGCGGCAGCGAGTGTTGCTTTCTCTTTCCTGCCAGGAAATCTGGGACTACGTGAAGGTGTAATCGTAGGGATTGGTCATGTACTGGGTCTTCCCCTTGACCTCACAGTGACCGCAGCAGTGCTTGACCGATTATCCGCGCTGGTGGTCACATTCTCGCTTGGCCCTTGGCTCGCCCATCAATTATCACGAAAAATGGTCAGGCAGCAAAGCACCAGCCCACGTGGTTATGACCCCAAGGGGTAACCCCAGCGTCTGCGCAGCGGATCACACCAACGCTCAGCGGCACGAGCCACATCTTCATTGCTCGCACCTGTCTCACGGGGGGGGGGCAGCATTTTCGATCTGATCAAGTAGATTTGCCTGTAGCTGCGGGTGAAATTTCATCTCCAGGAAATCACCCAGGAATCGGGCCATATCGAGGAACGAGGATTCTCGCTCTTCACCGTAAAACAGATCCTCAAATCGAAATACCCGAATATTCGGATCAGTATCCGATGCATCAGCGATCCGCTGGTAAACCAGTCTCCAGAACCAAGCCAACCTCTCTTCTGTCTTCATTCCCTGCCACTCTGCATCTATATCCTTATCACCAACCGATTTTGGACTAATTCTAAGCCCAAGCTTGTCCAGATAATCCTTACTGCCGTAACGATCGTCTTTATTCAGGTAAGAACGTATCCAGGTTTCAGGGTCTCGTACAATAGCAACAACCTTGTAGTTTTCAAATACACGTGGAAGTACCGGCAACAAAGCATAAAATGCATAATTGGACTCGATAACCAGTTTTGCTGTCTGCCGCGCATAAAAGCGCGACCTGTGGGCAACTATCTCTCTAGCTGCCTCTTCATCGTTGAGCTTACCGGCAATGTAACTTTCTCCAATTGTGCGCAGCCCCGTTCGACCCAGCAGCTTCCCCAACCCGCCTCGATAGAAACCAAATCTGGGAACAACCTGCTTGATGTCACTGATAATGCGTCCATGATGTACAGCATCAGGCTCATGAAATGCTGCGGCATCTGCAAACACCTGGCTCAAATTCTTACCCAGGAACGCTGTGGCAGTTCTTCCGCCCGAAACCACAATACCAATCGGGCGTTCGATTTTTTTAATCTCGAGCTCGAAAGACAATGCATTACTCCAGTTGATTCCAACTTATCGACCAACACAATCAGGAAAAGTCTTGGTATTATGCCTACATACATTTTGTCTGCATCTATAGTTATTAATATTATCTATTCATCATAAATTATATTTATCATAAAGGAACTCCTACCAGCTGCCGACAAACTAATGGTATTTTGGCCAGTATCGGCTGAGCCGCTTTTCCAAAAAGTTTCATTGAGTTGCACAGTTTCAGGGAGTGTAGACGGAACTCATGGTATCACCGAATCCCAAAATCCAGCTAAGCGGCCTCGCGCGCCGCCTGGTGCTGGACGAAATCATCTCCGAATCCGACATGCTCCAGGCGCTGGAGACGGCCAACCGGGACAAGCAGCCGCTGGTCAAGTATCTGGTCGGCAACAAGATCTGCACCAGCAGGCAGGTCGCGAACGCCGCCTGCACAGAGTTCGGAGTGCCGCTGTTCGACCTGTCGGTCATGGACATGGAATCGGCACCGCTCAAGCTGGTCGATGAAAAGCTGATCCGGCAGCACAACGCCCTGCCTCTGTTCAAGCGCGGCAACCGGCTGTTCGTGGCCGTCTCCGATCCCACCAACCTAGCTGCGCTGGACGAGATCAAGTTCCACACCGGCATCACCACCGAGCCCATCCTGGTCGAGGAGGACAAGCTCACCAAGGTGTTGGACTCGGCCATGGATGCCATGGACAGCACCATGTCCGATCTCATGGACGACGATCTGGACAACCTGGACATCCAGTCCGGCGACGAGGATGACGCCGGACAGGACGTCGATTCCTCCGAGGTCGACGATACCCCGGTAGTGCGCTTCGTCAACAAGATCCTGCTGGACGCCATCAATAAGGGGGCTTCGGATATCCATATCGAGCCCTATGAAAAGACCTTGCGGGTGCGCACCCGGCAGGATGGCGTACTGCACGAGGTCGCCAACCCACCGGTGAACCTGGCCAACAAGATCGCCGCCCGCGTCAAGGTCATGAGCCGCATGGACATTGCCGAGCGGCGCGTGCCCCAGGACGGACGCATCAAGATGCAGCTGTCCAGGAACCGGGCCATCGACTTTCGTGTCAACACCTGCCCGACCCTGTTCGGCGAGAAGATCGTGCTGCGTATCCTGGATCCGACCAGCGCCAAGCTGGGCATCGACGCCCTGGGCTATGAGGAACACCAGAAGCAGCTCTACATGGAGAACCTCAACAAGCCCTACGGCATGATTCTGGTTACCGGCCCGACCGGTTCAGGTAAAACGGTCTCGCTCTACACCGGTCTGAATATCCTCAACACACCTGATCGCAACATCTCCACCTGCGAGGACCCGGTGGAAATCAATCTGCCCGGCATCAACCAGTGCAACATGAACTCCAGAACCGGATTCACCTTCGCCGAGGCCCTGCGCGCCTTTCTGCGCCAGGACCCGGACATCATCATGGTGGGTGAGATCCGCGATCTGGAAACCGCCGAGATCGCCATCAAGGCAGCCCAGACCGGTCACATGGTCATGTCCACCCTGCACACCAACGATGCGCCCCAGACCCTGGCCCGTCTGATGAACATGGGGGTACCCCCCTACAACATCGCCTCGGCCGTCAACCTGATCATCGCCCAGCGCCTGGCCCGGCGGCTGTGCACCAACTGCAAGCAGGTCGATGACGTCCCCGAAAGCGTCCTGCGGGATGAGGGCTTCAAGGAGGAGGACATCTCCGGCCTCAAACTCTACAAGGCCAATCCTGAAGGTTGTGACCAGTGCACGGGCGGTTACAAGGGCCGTGTTGGTATATATCAGGTTATGGAAGTCTCCGAGGAGATGTCCCGGATCATCATGGACGGAGGCAACGCCATCCAGCTTGCCGACCAGGCCAAAAAGGAAGGTATCATGGACCTGCGCGAGTGCGGGCTGGCCAAGATCAAGCAGGGCATCACCAGCCTGGAAGAGATCAACCGTGTCACCAAAGACTAGGACTGGAACCCAATAAAGGACTACCCGCATGGCAGAAAAAGCGCTCAAACAGGATATGTTCGTCTGGGAAGGGACAGACAAACGAGGCAATAAGGTCAAGGGCCAGACCCGCGGCAACAACCAGAACCTGATCAAGGCGGATCTGCGCCGTCAGGGCATCACGCCCCTCAAGGTGAAGAAAAAATCCGCCCTGGCCTCGGGCCGCAGGAAGAAAAAGATCGAGGCCAAGGATATCGCCATCTTCACCCGCCAGCTGGCCACCATGATGTCGGCGGGCGTTCCCCTGGTGCAGGCCTTCGACATCATCGGGCGCGGTCATGAGAACCCCTCCATGCAGGAGCTGGTCATGACCATCAAGACCGATGTCGAGGGCGGCAGCAACCTGCGCGACGCCCTGGCCAAGCACCCGCTGTATTTCGACGAACTGGTGTGCAACCTGGTCGAGGCGGGCGAGGCCGCGGGCGTGCTCGACACCCTGCTGGACAAGATCGCCACCTACAAGGAAAAGACCGAGGCGCTCAAGAGCAAGATCAAGAAGGCCCTGTTCTACCCCACCGCCGTGGTGGTGGTGGCCTTCATCGTTACCGCCATCCTGCTGATCTTCGTGGTGCCCCAGTTCGAGGAGCTGTTCTCCGGTTTCGGCGCCGATCTGCCGGCCTTCACGCGTATGGTGATCGACCTGTCCGAGTTCATGCAATCCTATTGGTGGGCGGTATTCGGCATAATCGGTGGTGTGATCTACGGCTTCATGCAGGCCAAGAAACGCTCGCCGGCCTTCAATCACACCCTGGACAGATATGTCCTCAAGCTGCCCATCGTCGGCGACATCCTGACCAAGGCCGCCATCGCCCGCTACGCCCGTACCCTGTCGACCATGTTCGCCGCCGGCGTGCCGCTGGTCGAAGCGCTGGATTCCGTCTCCGGTGCCACCGGCAACAGCGTCTATGCCAACGCCGTGCTGCGCATGCGCGACCAGGTCTCGACCGGCCTGCAGCTGCAGCTGGCCATGAACCAGACCGGCCTGTTCCCCAACATGGTGGTACAGATGGTGGCAATCGGCGAGGAGGCCGGCTCCCTCGACGCCATGCTCAGCAAGGTCGCCGATTTCTACGAGCAGGAGGTCGACGACGCCGTGGACGGCCTGAGCAGCCTGCTGGAGCCGCTGATCATGGCCGTCCTGGGTGTGCTGGTCGGCGGACTGGTCATCGCCATGTATCTGCCGATCTTCAAGATGGGTCAGGTCGTATAAACCTGCACCCATGGAGCTGCTGGAACTCATCCGGACCAGCCCCGGCTGGCTGATCGGCGTCTGCCTGCTGCTGGGCCTGGTGGTCGGCAGCTTCCTCAATGTGGTCGCCCACCGTCTGCCGCTGATGATGCAGCGCGAGTGGGAGTCACAGTGCCGGGAACTGCTTGAAGCACCGGCCGCGGACGATACAACTCCGGAACGGTTCAATCTGCTCACCCCGGCTTCGCGCTGCCCGCACTGCGGCCACCGCATCCGTGCCATCGAGAACATCCCGGTCCTGAGCTGGCTGCTCCTGCGCGGCCGCTGCCGCGAATGCCGGACAGCCATCTCGGTCAAATACCCTCTGGTCGAGGCCTTCACCGGCCTGACCGCCGGCATCCTGGCCTGGCACTTCGGCTTCGGCTGGCCGCTGGCCGCGGCCCTGGTGTTCACCTGGACACTGATCGCGCTGAGCGTGATCGACATCGAGCACCAGCTGCTGCCCGACTCGCTCACCCTGGCCCTGCTCTGGCTGGGCCTGCTGCTGAGCCTGGGCCATGTGTTCGTCAGCCCCGAACAGGCCATTATCGGCGCCGCCGCCGGCTATCTCTCCCTGTGGATCGTCTACCAGCTGTTCCGCCTGCTCACAGGCAAGGAGGGCATGGGCTTCGGCGACTTCAAGCTGCTCGCCGCCTGCGGCGCCTGGATGGGCTGGAAGCTGCTGCCGCTGATCATCCTGCTCTCATCGCTCGTCGGCGCCGTGGTCGGTGTAGCGATGATCCTGATCCTCGGCCGCGACCGCCAGTTGCCCATCCCGTTCGGCCCCTACATCGCCGCCGCCGGCTGGATCGCGCTGCTGTGGGGCGCGGATCTCATCCAGGGTTATCTCCGTTTTGCCGGGTTATAATCGATCAATCGATAGCCACGGAAAACACGGAAAGCACGGACATGAGATGTAGGTCGGGTTAGCCCGACGGGCGTAACCCGATATGGCCCCTGGATGCTGTCGGGTTACGCTGCGCTAACCCGACCTACGCACTTTGCTCAATCCAACCGACCAGATAATCGTCCGTGCTTTCCGTGTTTTCCGTGGCGCTCTTGATCTTTTGGTGGTATCTCCATGTTAAAAATCGGACTCACAGGCGGCATTGCCTGCGGCAAGTCGACAGTGGCGGCGGTCTTTGCCGGGCTCGGCGTGCCGGTCATCGATGCCGATGCACTTGCCCGCGAGCTGGTCGAACCGGGCCAGCCCGCGCTGGAAGCGATCGCCCGGGAGCTGGGCGGGGAATTCATCGCCGCCGACGGCCGGCTGGATCGCGCCCGGTTGCGGACTTATATATTCCAGCACCCGGAGGCCCGCCGGCGGCTGGAGGCCATCCTGCACCCGCGCATCGCCGCCGGGATGCAGGCGCGCGCGGCACGCCTGGACAGTCCCTACTGCCTGCTCGTGATTCCCCTGCTGATCGAGGCCGGCCAGCAGTCGCTGGTCGATCGCATCCTGGTGGTCGACTGTCCGGAAGCGGTACAGCGGGCGCGCCTGGCCGAACGCGACGACGCCGACCCCGAACAGATCTCCGCCATTCTCGCCAGTCAGCTCGACCGCGAATCGCGGCTGGCCGCGGCCGATGACATCCTCTGCAATGACGGCACGCCGGAACAGCTGCGGGAACGCATCGCCGGGCTGCATGCCCGGTATCTGGCACTGGCGGAACAAGCAGGAAACCAATAGGCCGGAATAAGGGCCGTAAGGCCAGTTTCCGGTGGCATGTCACGAGGCACACAACCGTCCGCATCCGCAAATACCGGGAACGCTGCGCTTATCCGGGGCTGACCCCTGACCCCTCAGGCAGACATTTGCGGCAACCGGGTCAGTGAGTGACAATAGGGCGATTGTAATCACCGACAGCCGGACGCAAGTCTTCCCCAGTGGACCATAAAATCATTTACGAACAACCGCTTAATGAGCGAACCCGCTCTTTTCTGCGGCTCGAGTTCCTGTTCCAGCAGATGCGTCATCAGCTGGGGGGGACCTCACCCTGGGACAGCCGCGCGGCCGTCAACACCCTGCTCGAAATCCTGAGCATCTTCGGCCGCAGCGACCTCAAGACCGAGGTGATGAAGGAGCTGGAGCGGCACACGGCCAACCTGGCGCGGCTGGAGCAGAGCCCGGACGTGGACCGCGGCCAGCTGGCCGGCCTGCTGGACGAGATCGACACCCTGATCGACGAGCTGCACGCCATCAAGGGCCAGGTCGGGGCGCACCTCAAGGGCAACGAGCTGATCGCCAGCATCCAGCAGCGCAGCGCCATCCCCGGCGGTACCTGCGACTTCGACCTGCCGGCCTACCATTTCTGGCTGCAGCTGCCGGCCGAGAACCGTCTGCACGATCTGGCCGGCTGGCTGGATGCCTTCGACGTCATCGGCCGGGCCATCCGCCTGATCCTGCGCCTGATCCGCAGCAGTCAGCTGTTCCAGCCCGCTACCGCCGATGCCGGTTTCTACCAGAAATCGCTGGATCCGCATCATCCCTGTCAGCTGGTGCGGGTGGCGGTGCCGGCCGGTTCAATCTTCTATGCCGAGATCAGCGGCGGCAAGCACCGCTTCACCGTGCGCTTCATGGAACAGCCCTCGATCAACGACAAGGCGGTGCAGACCGGCCGGGATATCGAGTTCGAACTCGCCTGCTGTACCATCTGAGCTGACAGACCGGCCCGATGGGTTGCGCTGCGCTCCATCCATCCTACGCCAATGCAATTGATTGTTTATGTCGGAAGCAAAGAAACACACCACCGTGCCCTGCCCCACCTGCGGCAAACCCAGCCGCTGGGCAAAGGACAACCCATGGCGGCCCTTCTGCTGCGAACGCTGCAAGCTGATCGACCTGGGGGAATGGGTAGCGGAGGAAAAACGCATCCCCGGTCCGCCGCTGGAGGATATCCCCAGCAATGATGACGGACAGGATTGAAAGAGCGCCACGGAATACACGGAAAGCACGGACATGTCTATTGCTACTACCGTGGCGCTGCGCGCCCGGCAGTAGCACATAACATTTATATTTGCATTTCCGTGTATTCCGTGGCGCTCTTGTATCACTCAGTCTCGAACGAAAACACCGCCCGGTAACGCCGGCCGCTGTCGGCCTCGATGTCCACCACCGCCTGCCAGTCGCTGCGCCCGCTCGTGCACACGGGCAGCGTGGCCACTCCCTGCCAGACGTGATCCGCATCCTGCGCCAGCCGGTAGCGGTTGCGGCCCATGTCCATGCCGATCATCTCGAAGTCCACCTCGACCTGCTCCGGCTGCTCGCCCGCGGGCAGGCTGGCCGTGACGCGGATGGCGAAGGGACGCATGACCGGCACACCCGGCCCCAGTTCCAGGCTGATGCGGGCGCCGTCGGCACCGGCGGTGCAGACGCCGCGATCCACCCGACAGTCAGTCTCCAGCAGCTGAAGGTCAACCGGCTGCAGTTGCAGTGCGGGCGGCTGCGGGCGGCCAAGATAATGATAGGCCAGCAGGGCACCGACCAGCAGCACCAGCAGCCAGCCGGCCCAGGCCAGGGCTTTCAGGCGCGCGGATTTCATTGCAGTTCCTCGTCCACCGGCTCCGGCCACAGGCCGCGGATGGCGGCTACCCCCTGGCCACCGTGGCTGCGCGCGGTCCCGACATCAGCCGGCGTCATGCCGCCCAGGGCATAGACCGGGAGAACGGCCGACTCACAGGCTGCGGCAAAACCGTCCCAGCCCAGGGGGGCGGCATCCGGGTGAGTGCGCGTGGTCTGCACCGGTCCGAGCACGGCGAAGTCCAGACCGAGTTCACCGGCGCGCGCCAGCTCGGCGGGCGTATGGCAGGACACGCCCACCCACCTGTCCGCCGGCAGCGGCCGCTGTTTCAGTGTCAGCAACTGGGCCGCGGTCAGGTGGATACCGTCCGCGTCCGGCGGCGGTGTGAGGGATCCCGTATTCAACAGTATGCGCGCTCCATGGCGATGAACCAGTTCAATGGCGGCTTCGATCAATGCCGCCGGCCGGGCCTGTTTCATCCGCAGCTGTACCAGTGTGACACCCTGGGCCAGCGCCCGTTCCAGGGCCGCCAGAAAGCTTTCCGCCGACGCCGGCTCGGGGGTGATCAGATAGCGGGCGGGCAGCTGCAGGGCACGCAGGATGGGACCGTTGGCCGCGGGAAAATCCAGACCATCCAGCTCATTCACACTCACCCAGCGCAGCGGCTGGCCCTCGCAGCCCTGCGGCTCGCCCGACCAGTCCCGCACCTCGTACACCTCCAGCCGCACTTCGCGATCGGGATAGCGGTAGGGGATGCGGATCAGGGGCTCGGCCCGTGCGACCCGGATACCGAGTTCTTCCCGGATCTCGCGCCGCAATGCGTCCAGTGCCGGTTCGCCCGGCTCGCATTTGCCGCCGGGCAGTTCCCACAGGCCGCCCTGGTGGGCCTGGTCATGGCGCCGGCTGACGAGGATGCGGTCCTGCGCGTCCCGGATAACGGCCAGGGCAACCGCCACCCGGGACCTTTCAGGTTCGGTATTCGGCGTTGATGCGCACATAGTCGTAGGACAGATCCGTGGTCCAGACGCTTTCGCTTGCCTCGCCCCGCCCCAGGTCGATGCGAATGGCGAACTCCTCCTGCGCCAGCACCCGCTGGCCCGCGGCCTCGGTATAGTCTTCTGCCCGGCCGCCGCCGCGCACGATACAGACATCGTCCAGATGGATCTCCACCCGCTCCAGCGCCAGGTCCTCGAGCCCGGCGCGGCCCACCGCGGCCAGGATGCGGCCCCAGTTGGGGTCGCTGGCGAACAGGGCCGTCTTCACCAGGGGGGAATGGGCCACGGTGTAGCCCACCTGCAGGCACTCGGCGCTGCCGGCCCCGCCACTGACCTCCACCCGCACGAACTTGGTCGCCCCCTCGCCGTCACGCACGATGGACTGGGCCAGAAACCGGAAGACCTCGGTCAGCGCTTCGGCAAAGGCCGTCCAGTCCGGTGTGCCGCGCTCGAGCCGCACGCCGCTGGCGCCGCTCGCCATCAGCATCAGGGCGTCATTGGTGGAGGTGTCGCCATCGACCGTGATGCGGTTGAAGGAACGCTCGGCGGCCTGCACCAGCAGGCCATGCAGGTCGGGCGCCTCGATGCCGGCATCGGTGCCGATGAAGGCCAGCATGGTAGCCATATCGGGACGGATCATGCCCGCGCCCTTGGCGATGCCGGTGAGGGTCACTTCGCGCCCGCCCAGGCTCAGCTTGCGCGAGATGCCCTTGGGCACGGTGTCGGTGGTCATAATGCCGGCGGCGGCATCGAGCCAGCCGTTCGCGTCCAATCCGGACAGGGCTGCGGGCAGGCCGGCCAGGAGGCGGTCCAGCGGCAGCGGCTCGCCGATCACGCCGGTGGAAAAGGGCAGCACCTCGGCCGGCGTGACCCCGGCCTGCACCGCCAGCTCGCGGCAGGTATCGGCGGCGGCATCGAGCCCACGCTGGCCGGTGCCGGCATTGGCGTTGCCGGTGTTGATGACTAGGTAGCGCGGCGCGGCTTCCAGCAGGTGGTTGCGCGCGACCACCACCGGGGCGGCACAGAAGGCGTTGCGGGTGAACAGGCCCGCACAGTGGCTGCCTGGGGCCAGCTCGATCACCACCAGGTCGCGGCGACCGGGCTTCTTGATGCCGGCCTCGGCCGTGCCCAGGCGGATACCGGGCACCGGGAGCAGGGATTCGGGAGGGGTCAATCCAACAGCCATGATCAATCACTCAAAAGCAAGAGCGCCACGGAATACACGGAAAACACGGACAAGTAAAAATTGCCCCAGCATATGCTGGTCGGGTCAGCCCATCGGGTGTAACCCGACCTACAACCCACAACCTGGCCGTCATTCCCGCGAAGGCGGGAATCCAGTGCCAGGGAGGGCCGACAACCGCTGGATCCTCGCCTTCGCGAGGATGACGCAGCTTAATGGTTGGATGCTTGTCCGTGCTTTCCGTGTTTTCCGTAGCTATCGAGGGGTTTGAAATTCAGGACAGTTTGCCGTGGCACTGCTTGTACTTCTTCCCTGAGCCGCAGGGACAGGGTTCGTTGCGTCCGACCTTACGGCCGTCGCGTACGAAGGGCGTGTGCTCCTCGTCAGCGCCTTCGCCCGTGGGCGGTGCAGCGGGATCCGGCTCCTGGCCCTGCAGGGCATCGGCCTCGGCGTGCTGGAACTGCATGGGCGCGGTCTGCTTGCGCTGTTCGTCGACCGCCTGCACGTCGCTTTCCTCACGCACCTGCACCTTGCTGAGGATACCGACCACCTCGTGCTTGATACGCTCGAGCATGGCGGTGAACATCTCGAAGGCCTCGCGCTTGTATTCCTGCTTGGGATTCTTCTGCGCGTATCCACGCAGGCCGATGCCCTGGCGCAGATAGTCCATGGCGGCCAGGTGCTCCTTCCAGGCCTGGTCCAGTACCTGCAGCATCACCGACTTCTCGAAGTGACGCATCACCTGGGCGCCGGCCAGCTGTTCCTTGTGCCGGTAGGCCGCGACCAGCTCGTCGAGAATTTTCTGGCGCAGGCTCTCCTCGTGCAGGGTATCGTCCTCGTCCAGCCACTGCTGCACCGGCATCTTCTGGCCGAACTCGTCCTCCAGTGCCCGCTCCAGGCCGGGGATATCCCACTGCTCGTCCAGGCTGTCCGGCGGGATGTAGCCGTCGATGAGCTGGTTGACCACGTCGGTGCGGATCTGGTCGATGGTTTCGCTGACATCGTCCGAACCCATCAGCTCGCTGCGCTGCTCGTAGACCACCTTACGCTGGTCGTTGGCGACGTCGTCATATTCCAGCAGCTGCTTGCGGATGTTGAAGTTGTGCGCCTCGACCTTGCGCTGGGCGTTCTCGATGGCCTTGCTCACCCAGGGATGTTCGATGGCCTCGCCTTCCTTCATGCCCAGCTTCTGCATCAGGCCGGAGACCCGCTCGGAGGCGAAGATGCGCATCAGGTTGTCTTCCAGCGACAGGTAGAAACGGCTGGAACCGGGATCGCCCTGACGCCCGGCGCGGCCGCGCAGCTGGTTGTCGATGCGCCGTGACTCGTGCCGCTCGGTACCGACGATGTGCAGGCCGCCGGCATCCAGCACCTGCTGATGGCGGGCCTCCCATTCCTTCCTGGCACGCGCCAGGGCGGTCTCGTCGGGGGTCTCGCCCAGTGCCTCCAGGTCGGCGTCCAGGCTGCCGCCGAGCACGATGTCGGTGCCGCGGCC
Organism: Thiohalobacter thiocyanaticus; assembly: GCF_003932505.1. Taxonomy (GTDB): domain Bacteria; phylum Pseudomonadota; class Gammaproteobacteria; order Thiohalobacterales; family Thiohalobacteraceae; genus Thiohalobacter; species Thiohalobacter thiocyanaticus. Next base: position 2,459,464 of record NZ_QZMU01000001.1, on the reverse strand, counting down.
GGCCATGTTGGTGGCGATGGTGACCATGCCGGGGCGGCCGGCCTGGGTGATGATGTGGGCCTCGCGCTCGTGCTGCTTGGCGTTGAGCACCTCGTGGTCGATGCCCTGTTTTTTCAGCAGCTCGTGCAGGTGTTCCGAGGCCTCGACCGAGGCCGTGCCCACCAGCACCGGCTGGCCGCGCTGCTGGCAGTCGCGGATATCCTCGATGATGGCGTCGAACTTCTCCTGCGTGGTCAGGAAGACCAGATCGCCCATGTCGTTGCGGACCATGGGCCGGTGGGTGGGGATGACCATCACCTCGAGCCCGTAGATCTGCTGGAACTCGAAGGCCTCGGTGTCAGCGGTGCCGGTCATGCCCGAGAGCTTGTCGTAGAGGCGGAAATAGTTCTGGAAGGTGATGGAGGCGTAGGTCTGGCTCTCGTTCTGGATCGGCACCCCTTCCTTGGCCTCCACCGCCTGGTGCAGGCCCTCGGACCAGCGCCGGCCGGACATGGTACGGCCGGTGAACTCGTCGACGATGATGATCTCGTTGTCACGCACGATGTAGTCCACGTCGCGCTGGTACAGGGCGTGGGCGCGCAGGCCGGCATTGAGATGATGCATCAGGGTCAGGTTGCCCGCGTCGTACAGGCTCTCGCCCTCCTTGAGCAGGCCCTGCTTGATCAGCAGTTCCTCGACATGCTGGTGACCGCTCTCGCTCAGGTGCACCTGCTTGTTCTTTTCATCGACGCTGTAGTCGCCCTCGCCTTCCTCGTCTTCCTGCCTGACCAGTTCCGGGATCAGCTTGTTGATCGTGACATAGAGATCGGTGTTGTCATTGGTCGGGCCGGAGATGATCAACGGCGTGCGCGCCTCGTCGATCAGGATGGAGTCCACCTCGTCGACAATGGCGAAATTCAGTTCGCGCTGCATGCGGTCTTCCATGCGGAAGGCCATATTGTCGCGCAGGTAATCGAAGCCGAATTCGTTGTTGGTGCCGTAGACGATGTCGCTGGCATAGGCCGCGCGCTTGTCCTCCTGCGACAGGCCCGGCACCACCACACCGGTGCTCAGGCCGAGAAAAGCGTAGAGTTTGCCCATCCACTGGGCGTCGCGCCGGGCCAGGTAGTCGTTGACCGTAACGATGTGAACACCCTTGCCGGGCAGGGCGTTGAGATAGGCCGCGAGTGTCGCCACCAGGGTCTTGCCCTCACCGGTGCGCATCTCGGCGATCTTGCCCTGGTGCAGCACCATGCCGCCGATCAGCTGGACGTCGAAGTGGCGCATCTCCAGTACCCGCCGGCCGGCCTCGCGTACCACGGCGAAGGCCTCGGGCAGCAGGTCGTCCAGCTTCTCCCCCGCCTCCAGCCGCTGCCGGAACTCGTCGGTCTTGGCGCCGAGCTGCTCATCGGACAGGGCCTGGATATCATCCTCAAGGGCATTGATGCGGGCAACCACCTTGGACATGCGTTTGACCATGCGGTCATTGCGGCTGCCGAAGATTTTCTTGATCAGATTGCTGGCCATGGATCTACTTTGAACGGGTCCGGTTCCGGGCAGAATGGGCCATGATACCGCATGTCGGGGGAAAGGTCAGGGGGGGAGGAGGGATGGGAGTAAGGAGTGAGGAGTGAGGAAAACCGGAAGAGAGGTTTTACTCCTCACCCCCTCACTCCTCACTGGAGAATCACGACCGTTTGGCCCAGACGAACCGGGCCGGATCGACGGACTTGCCGTGCTTGAGCACCTCGAAATGGACATGCGGACCGGTGGAGCGGCCGCTGGAGCCCATCCTGGCAATCGCCTGGCCGGGCCTGACGTGCTGGCCAACCTCGACCAGCAGGTCCCGGTTGTGGCCGTAGCGGGTGACATAGCCGTTGCCATGATTGATCTCGACCAGGTTGCCGTAGCCGTAGCGGCTGCCGGACCAGGTCACCACGCCGGCGCCCACGGCCACCACCTCGGTGCCGGCCTTGCCGGCGAAATCCACGCCGTCGTGCCAGGCCTGCTTGCCGGTGAAGGGGTCGGTGCGCTTGCCGTAGGCCGAGGACATCCAACCGCTGGTCACGGGGCGACCGGTAGGCACACCCTGTTCCCTGAGCGAGCGGGTACGAACCACGGATTCCAGCGCCAGCAGCTGCTGTTCACGGTCATTCAGCACCCGGGAGAGCTTGTCCAGCTGCTCGATGAAGTCCGGCACGGCATAACCGGCCGCGGCCTCGGCGGCGGGGCCGCCCTGCGGCGGGATCTGCTCGAAGTCGAATTCGCCCTGATCGATGTCGGCCATCTCCACCAGCCGCTGGCCCAGGCCTTCCAGACGCAGCACCTGGCCCTGCAGCTGGCCCAGGCGCATGGCCAGCGCATCCAGGTGCGCCTGCGACTCCTGCCTGGCCTGTTCGATGGCCCGCTGCTGCTCTTGGGCCACCTCGAGCCGCCAGTGGGGGCCGGCCGCCAGCCGCTCCTGCGGCTGGATCTGCGCCAGCTGGAACCCCAGATAGACCAGGCTCGCCGCCAGGAACAGACCCAGGCTCAGCAGCGGGACATAGATCCGGGGGCGGCTGAGATTGAGACTGCCAGGACGTCCGTGTAGATTGGTGAAGAGAATGATGTTCATGCGCGTGCGCTACTCTAAGGTTTTTGAGACCTGTTTACAAATTCGATGCCAGTCCTTCCATGAAAACACCCGGCACCCAGTCTATCGGCCGTTACCTGCGAGGTATTGAGACCTCCGGAGGGGTGTCCCTGCGCCAGGCCCTGACCGCGCACGCCGCGCTCGAGCAACGCCTCCTGGCCCAGCTCCCCGCGCCCCTGCAGGCGCACTGCAGGCTGGGGCAAATCCGGAATAATACTTTGATTTTAATAGTAGATTCTGCTGCCTGGGCAACTCGTCTGAGGTTCCTGACGCCGCAGCTGATCAAGCAGTTCGCAGGCGATGATTCCGTGACGGTGGACAAACTGGAAGTGCGAATCCGGCCACAGAACCAGCCTGCCGCACCCCCGCCTGCGGCCCGCTCACCCGCCCGGCTGTCTCCCGAAAATGCGGCCCTGATCACATCTCTGGCCCGAAGTATCGGCGACAAAAAATTGTCGCAGGCCCTGCAGCGGCTCGCCGGCCGCGGCAGTGGAACCAACCGGCGCTGACAAACGCAAAAGGCCCGCAGCTGCGGGCCTTTTGCCGTGGACAGGGAGCCGCGGCGTCAGGCCGAGGGCACCGGCCGCAGGTAGGCAACCGGGGCGGCGGCGGCCTCGTCCTCGAAACTCACCGTCTCCCAGGCCTCGGCGTCGGCCAACAGCGCCCGCAGCAGCCGGTTGTTCAGGGCGTGGCCGGACTTGTGACCATGGAAGGCACCGATCAGGCTGTGGCCGAGCAGATACAGATCGCCGACCGCGTCCAGGATCTTGTGCTTGACGAACTCGTCCTCGTAACGCAGCCCGTCCTCGTTCAGTACCCGGTAGTCATCCACCACGATGGCATTGTCCAGGCTGCCCCCCAGCGCCAGCCGGCGCTCGCGCAACTGCTCGATCTCGCGCATGAAGCCGAAGGTGCGGGCCCGGCTGACCTCGCGCACGAAGGAGGTGGTGGAGAAGTCGATCTCCACGCACTGGGCATGGCCGTGAAAGACGGGATGGTCGAAATCGATGGTAAAACCCACCTTGAAGCCATCGAAGGGCTCGAGGCTGGCCCACTTGTCACCCTCTTCGACCCGCACCGGCCGTTTGATGCGCACAAAGCGCTTGGGCGCGTTCTGCTCCTCGATGCCGGCCGACTGCACCAGGAAGACGAACGGCCCGGCGCTGCCGTCCATGATCGGCACCTCGGGCGCGCTCAGGTCCACCCAGGCATTGTCGATGCCCAGGCCGGCAAAGGCCGACAGCAGGTGTTCCACCGTGGAGATGCGCGCCCCGTCCCGCACCAGCGAGGTCGACAGGCGGGTATCGCCCACATTGTCCGGGCTGGCCTTGATCTCGACCGGCGGCTCCAGGTCGGTACGCCGGAACACGATGCCGGTGTCGGGTGCGGCCGGGCGCAGGGTAAGGAACACCTTCTCGCCCGTATGCAGGCCCACGCCGGTGGCCCGGATGATATTCTTGAGAGTGCGCTGTCGGATCATGGACGTTTCATTACCTTGACTGATGGGTGGCGGTACAGTTACGCCACGAATGAATCGGCGTGATGCTAACACAGCCTGAATGCGGCCGGACGTGACTTTGGTCAAGTCGGTCACAGCAGCAGGAGGATACCCCGCTGACAGGTCCGATACAGGCAATATCCAGGCCAGCACCACCAGCTTTCCCGCCATCGCACCGGGATTTCCGAATAAACGACCGCGACGAGCAGCCCCGGCTCGAGGAGACGAAGCCAAGGCCGGCGCCATCCGCCGCGGCCCAACCCTTCGGGATCCACCGACCCCGCAGCCCTCAGCCGCCCCGGCGTCCGGTCCGCCGGAGCCGACGGACGGCTCAGTCCGCCTGGCGGCGCAGAAATGCCGGAATATCCAGGTACTCCAGGTCGTTGTCGTAGTTCTGAGCGGCCGAGCCGTGGTCTGCACCGGCGGCCCGCTTGCGCATCACGGTGGGCCGGTTCAGCTGCTCGTAGTCCACTTCGCCGTTGTTCTTCTTCTCCACCAGCTTGACCGTGGGCTGCTCATCCGGCCGGTTGGCCTGGGCCGGCCGGCCCAGGCCCGTGGCCACCACGGTCACCCGCAGTTCATCGCTCATCTCCGGATCGATGACGGTGCCGACCACGACGGTGGCGTTCTCGGAGGCGAACTCCTTGACCGTGTTGCCGACCTCCTCGAACTCGCCGATGGACAGATCCATGCCGGCGGTGACATTGACCAGGATGCCGGCCGCGCCCAGCAGGTTGATATCCTCCAGCAACGGACTGTTGACCGCGGCCTCGGCAGCCTCGCGCGCGCGGTCCTCGCCGCGGCCCACGCCGGTGCCCATCATGGCCATACCCATCTCGGACATGACGGTGCGCACATCGGCGAAGTCCACGTTGATCAGGCCCGGCCGGGTGATCAGCTCGGCGATACCCTGCACCGCGCCCAGCAGCACGTCATTGGCGGCCTTGAAGGCGTCCAGCAGGCTCATGTTCTTGCCCAGCACGCTCAGCAGCTTCTCATTGGGAATGGTAATGAGCGAGTCCACGTACTGGCCCAGTTCCTCCATGCCCTTGTGCGCGACATCCATGCGCTTGCGCCCCTCGAACGGGAACGGCTTGGTCACCACGGCCACGGTCAGAATGCCCATGTCGCGCGCCACCTGGGCCACGATGGGGGCCGCCCCGGTGCCGGTGCCGCCGCCCATACCGGCGGTGATGAACAGCATATCCGAACCCTCGATGGCCTCGGCGATGCGATCGCGGTCCTCCATCGCGGCCTGGCGGCCGACTTCCGGGTTGGCGCCGGCGCCCAGCCCCTTGGTGATGCTGGAACCCAGCTGCAGGGTGACCGGCGCCGAAACATTCTGCAGCGCCTGGGCGTCGGTGTTGGCGCAGATGAAATCCACACCCTCGATACAGGCCTCGACCATGTGCTGCAGCGCGTTGCCGCCGCCGCCGCCGACGCCCATTACCTTGATTACAGCGTTCTGGCTGTATGCATCCATCAGTTCAAACATTGCTCGTCTCCTCGATTACACTTGATGGTTAAGTGACACTTCGCCCCGGACCGACCGGGGATCCCGTGACTGCGTAACTAGAAATTTCCCTGGAACCAGCTCTTCATCCGGTCCAGGACCCCGCGAAATCCCCGCCCCTGGATGTCCAGGTTGCGATGGGACTGATTCTGATTACCGAACAGCAACAGACCCACACCGGTGGCATAGATCGGATTGCGCACCACGTCGGCCAGGCCCGCGATGTACTGCGGCATGCCCAGACGCACCGGCATGTGGAACACCTCCTCGGCCAGGTCCACCAGGCCTTCCATCTTGGAGCTGCCGCCGGTCAGCACGATGCCGGCGGCGACCAGGTCCTCGAAGCCGCTGCGGCGCAGCTCCGACTGCACCAGGGTGAGCAGCTCCTCGTAGCGTGGCTCCACCACCTCGGCCAGGGTGTGGCGTGCCAGACGTCGCGCCGGGCGGTCACCGACGCTGGGCACCTCGATGGTGTCGTCGGCGGTGGCCAGCTGGGTCAGGGCGCAGGCGTACTTGATCTTGATCTCCTCGGCATGCTGGGTCGGCGTGCGCAGGGCCACGGCGATGTCGTTGGTCACCTGATCGCCCGCGATCGGGATCACCGAGGTATGCCGGATGGAGCCTTCCGTGAACACGGCCATGTCGGTGGTGCCGCCGCCGATATCGACCAGGCACACGCCCAGCTCCTTCTCGTCCTCGGTCAGCACCGAGTAGCTCGAAGCCAGCTGCTCGAGGATGATGTCGTCAACCTCCAGCCCGCAGCGGCGCACGCACTTGATGATGTTCTGGGCCGCGCTCACCGCACCGGTAACCAGGTGCACCTTGGCCTCCAGGCGCACGCCGGACATGCCCACGGGTTCCTTGATGCCTTCCTGGTTATCGATGATGAATTCCTGGGGCAGGATGTGCAGGATCTTCTGGTCGGCGGGAATCGCCACCGCGCGGGCGGCGTCGATGACCCGCTCCACGTCGCCCGGCGTGACCTCCTTGTCGCGGATGGCCACAATGCCATGCGAGTTCAGGCTGCGGATGTGACTGCCGGCGATGCCGGCATAGACCGAGTGGATCTGGCAGCCGGCCATCAGCTCGGCTTCCTCGATGGCCCGCTGGATGGAATGCACCGTGGACTCGATGTTGACCACCACGCCCTTCTTCATCCCGCGCGAGGGATGCGAGCCGATGCCGATGATCTCGATGCTGCCCTCGGGCAGCACCTCGCCGACGATGGCGACCACCTTGGAGGTGCCGATATCCAGCCCCACGATCATGTTCTTTTCCGACCTTTTCGTCATATCAACCCTCATGCCGTCGCGGTGTCCCGGCTGTCTTCCAGTGCACGGCAAAGCCATTGCTGTAACGCATGTCCACGCCGCGCGCCGGCTGCGGCGCGGCGGCGAAGACCCGCGGATAGATATCGATGAACAGCGCCATCCGCCGCGCCTCCTCCTGGCGGCCGAGCCGGATCTGCATGCCGTTGTCCAGTTCCACCCGCCAGGCCCGCCGTGCATCCAGTTCAATCGCCGCCGGGTGGCGGCCGATCTGCTGCAGGGCCTGACGGAACTCGATATAGCGCCGGATCACCCGCTCACGCAGGCTGATCGGACCGGCCAGCCTCGGCAGGGCGGCGAACTCCGCCACATTCTCCGGCTGGAACAGCTCGCCCCGGGCATTGAGCAGACCGTCCTCACCCCAACGCGCCACCGGCACCTGCTCCTGGATGCGCAACTGCATGCCGTCCGGCCAGACTCGCCGCACCGCGGCCTCGGCCACCCAGGGCAGTTTGGCCAGGCGCTGCTGGACCGTGCCGACCTCGACCCCGAAAAAACCATGGCGAAGCATGTCCCGGGTCGCCTCGGCAATCTGCTCATGACGCAGATGCCGGAACTCGCCCTCGATCTGCACCTCGCGCACCGGCCAGGCATGCGGATCTCGCAGCCAGTCGAGCAGCTGATAAACCCCGGTCAGCGCCAGCACCAGCACCACCGCGGCCAGACCGTTGCCGAGCAGCGCCAGCCAGCGTCGGGAGGGCGCCTGTTCCGCTTCGCGCCTGATCGCCTGTCCGGGTTTCTTCCTGCTCATCGCTTCGCATCCTCGCTGGTCTGCAGTATCCGCAGCACCAACCGGGTGAAATCGATACCCGCCTCGCGTGCCGCCATCGGCACCAGGCTGTGATCCGTCATACCGGGCACGGTGTTGACCTCGATGAACCAGGGCTGGCCCTGGCCGTCCAGCATCAGATCCACCCGGCCCCAGCCGCTGGCCGCCACTGCCGCGAAGGCCGCCCGGGACTGCACCTGCAGTTCGGTTTCCCGCGCCGCCGGCAGGCCGCAGGGACACAGGTAGCGGGTGTCGCCCGCGCTGTACTTGGCGGCGTAGTCATAGAAACTGTGCGGTGTCTCCAGCTTGATCAGGGGCAGCGCTGCAGCGCCCAGCAGGGCAGCCGTGTATTCCTCGCCCTCGATCCAGCGCTCGACCAGAACGTCGGTGTCAAAGCGCGCGGCCTCCTGCCAGGCCGCCAGCAGGCTGTCCGCTGTCTCCGCCCGGGTCATGCCCAGGCTGGAGCCTTCGTGCGCCGGCTTGACGATGACCGGAAACGTCAGACCTGCCTGCGCCTGCTGCAGTTCAGCTTCCGTGCGCACCACGGCGAACTCCGGCGTGGGGATGCCGGCCGAGCGCCAGATCTGCTTGGTGCGGATCTTGTCCATCCCCAGCGCCGAGCCCAGTACGCCGCTGCCGGTATAAGGCAGGCCCAGCGTTTCCAGCGCACCCTGCATGACGCCGTCCTCGCCGCCGCGACCGTGCAGGGCGATGAAAACGCGTTCGAAACCCTCGCCCTCCAGGCGCCGCAACACCCCCGGCTCGGCCGGATCCAGCGCCTGCGCATCGACCCCTGCCTCGATCAGCGCGGCCTGCACAGCGCGGCCGCTTTTCAGCGATATCTCGCGCTCGGCCGAGGTGCCGCCCAGCAGCACCGCCACCTTGCCGAAGGCGGTCGGATCGATATCGGTGGCGGTCTGCGCCGGGCTCACGCGTCTGCCTCCGTCGCCGCGATACCGATGATGCGCACTTCGGTATGCAGCTCAATGCCGAACTGTTCGGCCACCCGCTGCTGTACATGGCCGATCAGTTGTTCGATCTCGGCCGCCGTCGCCCCGCCGGTGTTGATAATGAAGTTCGCATGCTTGTCCGACACACAGGCCGCGCCGATGCAGTAGCCTTTCAGTCCGCAGGCCTCGATCAGACGTGCGGCGTGATCGTTCTCCGGATTGCGGAACACCGAGCCGCAGCTGGGCTGGCTGGTCGGCTGGGTTTCGTTACGCCGGGCCAGAAGCTGTCTGACATCTGCCTGCGCGGCCGAAGCTTCGCCCTGGTCGAACTGCATGTGCGCCGCCACGAACCACTCGCCGGCCGTCCCCTGTACCGTGCGGTAACCGACCGCGAATTCAGCGGCCTCACGCCGCCGGATGCAGCCGTGACGGTCGATGGTCTCCACCGCCACGACCCGCGTCCAGGTCTCGCCGCCGAAGGCCCCGGCATTCATCGCCAGGGCGCCGCCGACGGTGCCGGGGATGCCGGCCAGGAACTCGCCGCCGGCCAGATCATTGCGGCCGCAGAAGCGGGCGAGCCGGGCGCAGCTCACACCCGCCTCGACCCGCACCCCGCCGTCTTCCAGCAGCTCCATCCGGTTCAGGCCGCTGAAGGGAGCGATCACCACGCCCGGGATACCGCCGTCGCGGACCAGCAGGTTGCTGCCGAGCCCCACCCAGACGATCTCCTCGCCCTCCGGCAATCCGGACAGGAAGTCCGCCAGGTCCTCGAGATCGGCCGGCTGATACCAGACCCGGGCCGGGCCGCCGACACGCCAGGTGGTATGACGCGACATCGGCTCGTCGTGTCGCAGCACGCCGCGCGGTTCCGGTCTATGTGTACTCGCCGCCATCATGAATGCTTGTTGCCGCTCCGAATCCGGCCCGCATAGCGCGAGGTCAGGGCGCGGGTGCCGCGACCCGACCCGGTCTGTACGTCCTCTTCCCTGCGGCGCTCGCACAACACGGCCAAGCGGCTTCTGAGCGCCTCGCCGCACCCCATGTGCAAACGCAGATGTGTCCGCTGTCCCATTGGCTTACCTCCCCGTCTCCGTCGCCCCGGCCGGCCACAGCGCTTCCAGCCGTGCCGGCACCGTACCGATATCCCCCGCCCCCAGGGTGAGCACCACATCCCCCGCCTCCAGCACCCCGCCCAGAACCTCGGGCACCTCGTCCACGCCTTCGACAAACACCGGATCCACCTTGCCGCGGGCCCGCACGGCGCGGCACAGGGCACGGCCGTCGGCGCCGGCGATGGGTGTCTCGCCGGCGGCATAGACCTCGCACAGCAACAGCACGTCCGCCTGCGCCAGGGCCTGACTGAAGTCCTCGAACAGATCGCGGGTACGGGTGTAACGGTGCGGCTGAAACACCACCACCAGGCGCCGCTCGGGCCAGCCGGCCTTGATGGCCGCGAGCGTGGCGCTGATCTCGCTGGGGTGATGGCCATAGTCGTCGACCAGCAGCATCGGTCCGGCCGGACTCTGCAGCTCGCCGTGGAACTGGCTGCGCCGGGCGATGCCGCTGAAGTTGCTCAGGCCCGCCCGGATGGCGGCGTCCGGAATGCCCAGTTCGTCGGCAACCACCACCGCCGCCAGGGCGTTGAGCACGTTGTGCCGGCCCGGCAGGTTCAGCACCACCGGGATGCTGTCCCCGCGTCCCTTGCGGTGCAGGTTGAAATGCATCTGCAGGCCGCGCTGTTCCAGCCCCGTGGTGTAGAGATCCGCCTCGGCCGAGTCGATCGAATAGGTGCGGAAAGGCCGGGTAACCTCCGGCAGGATGGCGCGTACGCCGGCATCATCCAGACACAGCACCGCCAGCCCGTAGAAGGGCAGGTGGTGCAGGAACTCGACGAAGGTCTGGCGCAGCCGGCCGAAATCGCCGCCGTAGGTCTCTAGATGATCGGCGTCGATGTTGGTGACGATGCCGATCATGGGCTGGAGGTAGAGGAAGGAGGCATCGGATTCATCCGCCTCGGCCACCAGGTAGCGACCGGTGCCGAGCCGGGCATGGCCGTCGGCGCTGTTGAGCTTGCCGCCTATCACATAAGTGGGATCCATATCCGCCTCGGCCAGCAGGCTGGCCACCAGGCTGGTGGTGGTGGTCTTGCCGTGGGTGCCCGCCACGGCGATGCCGTAGCGGAAGCGCATCAGTTCAGCCAGCATCTCCGCGCGCGGCACCACCGGGATACGCTGCCCGCGCGCAGCACTCACCTCGGGGTTGGCCTCGGTCACCGCGCTGGAGACCACCACCACGTCCACGTCGGCAACCTGCCGTGGATCGTGGCCGGGAAAGACGGTCGCGCCCAGTGCCTGCAGCCGCTGCGTGACCGCATTGCTGCGCAGGTCCGAGCCCTGCACCTGGTAGCCCAGGTTGAGCATCACCTCGGCGATGCCGCTCATGCCGGCGCCGCCGATGCCGACGAAGTGCACCCGGCGCACCCGGCCCATGCCCTGGGGCTGTCCCGCGGTCAGGCTGTGCGCATCGATCATGCCGCCCTCCCCGCCGCCAGTTCCAGGCAGCTGTCGGCGACCCGGCGGGCCGCGTCCGGCAGGGCCAGGTCGCGCGCCGCACGGGCCATGGCCAGCAGCCGCCGGCGGTCGTTCAGCAGTTCTGCCAGCAGGGCATGCAGACGCTCGACGCTCAGCTCGGTCTGCTGGACCAGCACGCCGGCACCGGCCTCGCTGAGGTAACGGGCGTTGCCGGTCTGGTGATCGTCGACCGCATGCGGATAAGGCACCAGGATCGCCCCCACGCCGGCGGCGGCCAGCTCGGCCACGGTCAGTGCCCCGGCCCGGCAGATCACCAGATCGGCCCAGGCGTAGGCCTGCGCCATGTCCTCGATGAAGGCCTGTACCTCGGCCGCGACACCGGCCTCGGCATAGGCCTGGCGGGCAGCTTCAATATCGCGGCTGCCCGCCTGATGCCGGATCATCGGCCGGGCGTCAGCGGCCATTTCGGCAATCGCGGCGGGCACTGTACGGTTGAGCGCGGCCGCGCCCAGGCTGCCGCCGAGCACCAGCAGATGCAGCGCCTCGGAGCCACGCGCTGCGAAGCGGGCCTCCGGCGCCTCCAGGGAGGCGATGGTCTCGCGCACCGGATTGCCCACCTGCCGAACCGGACCCCTGGCGCCGAAACTGCCGGGGAAGGCCACCAGCACCCGTGCCGCCAGCGGTGCCAGCAGCCGATTGGTCAGCCCGGCCACGGAATTCTGTTCATGGATGATCAACGGACGGCGGCTGAGCCAGGCCATGATCCCGCCCGGACCCGTAACAAAACCGCCCATGCCCAACACGGCGCGCGGCCGCACCCGGCGCATCACCCGCCAGGCCTGGTACAGGGCATGCGCCAGCATCAGCGGCGCGAGCAGCAGTTTGAGCACCCCCTTGCCGCGCAGACCGCTGACCTCGATCCACTCCACCGGATAACCGGCCGCCGGCACTACCCGCGCCTCCAATCCCTTGCGCGTACCCAGCCACACCACCGGCACCTCGCGGCGCGTCAGCTCGTCGGCCACCGCCAGTGCCGGGTAGACGTGCCCACCGGTGCCGCCGGCCATGACCAGCACGGGTGCCTGTGCCGTCACGGCGTTCATGCGCGTCGCTCCCGGCCGCGCCGGCGCGGCCGCCGGCGGTCGCCATTGAGGTTGTGCACCGAACAGCGGGTCTCGTAGTCGATGCGCAGCAACAGCCCGATGGCGATGCACATCACCAGCAGGCTGCTGCCGCCGTAGCTCATCAGCGGCAGGGTCAGTCCCTTGGTCGGCAGCAGCCCCATGTTCACGCCCATGTTGATCAGCGCCTGCAACCCGATCAGGGTCCCGATGCCATAGGCGAGGTAGGCGGCGAAGGGCTCGTCGGCCTGCCGGGCCACAGCGGCGATGGCGAAGGCGCGCCAGACCAGGAAGGCGAACCCGGCCAGCACCAGCACCACGCCGAACATGCCCAGTTCCTCGGCCAGGATGGCGAACAGGAAGTCGGTGTGCGCCTCGGGCAGGTAGAACAGCTTCTGCACGCTGGCACCCAGGCCGACACCGAACCATTCGCCGCGGCCGATGGCGATCAGCGACTGGGTCAGCTGATAGCCGCTGTTGAAGGGATCGGCGAAGGGATCGAGGAAGGCGGTCAGACGCGCCATGCGATAGGGCGAAGAGACCGCCAGCAGGGCGAAGGCGCCACCGGCCAGGGCCACCAGGGCACCGAACTGCCACAGCCGCACCCCGGCCAGGAACATCATGATCAATGCCGTGGTGACCAGCACCACCATGGCGCCGAAATCCGGCTGCGCCAGCAGCAGCGCGGCCACCAGCACCAGCATCAGCATGGGCTTGAAGAAGCCGCTGAACTGTTCGCGCACCTCCTCGGCCCGGCGCACCAGGTAGCTGGCCAGGTAGATCAGCATCAGCAGCTTGACCGGCTCGGAGACCTGCAGGTTGACCGGCCCGACACCGATCCAGCGGGTACTGCCATTGACCGTCTTGCCCACGCCGGGAATCAGGACCAGCGCCAGCAGACCCAGGGCCAGGAACAGGGCAATCATGCCGAAGCGCGACCACAGGCTCAGGCGGATGCCGAAGACGGCCGCCGCCGCGAGCAGGCCCACGCCCATGTAGGCCGCCTGGCGCAGGACATAATAGAAGGGCTGCTGCAGCTCCCGGTCGGCCGGCGTGATGGAAGCAGAGGCCACCATCACCAGCCCCAGCCCCATCAGGGCCGCGGTCACCAGCAACAGGCCGGTATCCAGCCGCGGGCAGCGCAGTCCCTGCCCGGTGCCGCTCCAGCCCAGACGTGCCAGCAGCGCGTTCATTCCAGCCGCTCCCGGACCGCGGCGCTGAAACGCTCGCCCCGGTCCTGGTAGTCGATGAACATGTCCTGGCTGGCGCAGGCCGGCGAGAGCAGGACGGCGTCTCCCGGCAGGACAAACTCCGCGGCGGCGGCCACGGCCGCCTCCATGGAATCGACCCGCCGTACCGGCACACAGCCGCCCATGGCCGCCTCGATCCCGGCGGCCGCCTCGCCCAGCAGCACCAGGGCGCGGGCGTGCGCACACAAGACCGGGCGCAGCAGACCGAAATCCGCCCCCTTGCCCTGGCCGCCGGCGATCAGCACCAGCGGCCGGTTGAAACCGGCGATGGCGGCCAGGGTGGCGCCGATGTTGGTGGCCTTGGAATCGTTGTACCAGTCCACGCCGTCGCGGCCGCCCACCCACTGGGTGCGGTGCGCCAGCCCGCCGAAATCGCGCAGGGCCTCCAGCATCGCTGCCCGGGGCAGACCGATGGCCGTGCCCAGCGCCAGCGCGGCCAGGGCATTGGCCAGATTGTGGCGACCCACCAGCCTGAGTTCGCCGGCCGCCAGCAGCGGCTCCTCGCCCCGGCACAGCCAGAGCTGCCCGTCACGCTCGCGCAGCCCGAAATCCTCCGGCCCGGGCGCCTCCAGGGTAAACCCCAGCGTGGGCCGGTCGCTGTCGGCCAGCGAACAGGCCACCGGATCGTCCAGATTGACCACCCGGGCGCCCGCATTCCGATAGATACGGGCCTTGGCCGCGGCATAGGCGTCCAGGCCCGAGTAGCGGTCCAGGTGATCGGGACTGATGTTCAGCACCACCGCCGCGGCGGGCGAGAGGCTTTCCACGGATTCGAGCTGGAAGCTGGACAGTTCCAGCACGTACAGGTCCGGCTCCGGATCCTCGATCAGCTCCAGCGCCGGCGTGCCCAGGTTGGCGCCGGCACGCACCCGGTGGCCGGCCGCCCGCGCCATCTCGTGCACCAGGGTGGTGACCGTGCTCTTGCCGTTGGAGCCGGTGATGGCGATCACCGGCGCGTGCGCGGCGCGGGCGAACAGCTCGATGTCGCCGATGACTTCCACGCCACGGCTGCGTGCCTCGGCGATCAGCGGATGCGCGAGGGACACACCCGGGCTGACCACGATCTGCTCGGCATGGGCGAAGGCCTCCGCGTCGAAACCGCCGAGGAACAGGGCAACATCCGGCAGCTCCTCGCGCAGTGCCTGCAGGCAGGGCGGCTCGGTCCGGGTGTCGGTCACCGCCACCTGCAGCCCCTGGCGCGCCAGATAACGCGCACAGGACAGCCCGGTGCGGCCACAGCCGACCACCAGTACCTTGGTTGCGAGGTTCGGTTCAGCGTCCATTGTCGTCAGCGCCAGCGTCATCACCCGTTCGCGTCAGAGCACCAGCCACAGCAGGGACATGAACAGGAACGTCAGGACCACGATCTTCATCTGTATGCGCAAATCCATAACCTTCTCCTCAGCGGATCTTCAGTGTGGCCAGACCGATCAGGACCAGGATCACGGTCACGATCCAGAAGCGCACGATCACGCGCGGCTCCGGCCAGCCCTTCAATTCAAAGTGATGGTGCAGCGGCGCCATGCGGAAGATGCGCCGTCCGGTAAGCTTGAACGAGGCGACCTGCAGGATGACGGAGACGGTCTCCATCACGAACACGCCCGCCATGACCAGGTACACCAGTTCCTGGCGCACCACGATGGCCATCAGGCCCAGTGCCGCACCCAGCGCCAGCGCGCCCACATCGCCCATGAACACCTGGGCGGGATAGGCGTTGAACCAGAGAAAGCCCAGCCCGGCACCGACGATGGCGCCGGCGAAGATGATGATCTCGCCCACGTCACGCACATAGGGGATACCGAGATATTCGGAAAAGCGCACGTTGCCGGTGGTGTAGGCGAACACTGCCAGGGCGCCTGCGATCATCACCGTGGGCAGGATGGCCAGCCCGTCCAGGCCGTCGGTGAGATTCACGGCATTGCTGGAACCGACCACAACGAAATAGACCAGCACGAAGTACAGCCAGCCGAGGTCGAGGGCCACGTCCTTGAAGAAGGGCAGGATCAGCTGGGTCTCGACCGGTGCCTGGGCGGTGAAATAGAGCACTGCGGCGATGATCAGGGCGAACAGCGACTGCCAGAAATACTTCCAGCGCGCCGGCAGACCGCGGGAGTTCTTCAGCACCAGCTTCTTGTAATCGTCCACCCAGCCGATGGCGCCGAAGGCGAGCGTGCCCAGCAGCACCACCCAGACATAACGGTTGGCCAGATCCGCCCACAGCAGAGTGGCGAAGCTGACGGCGAACAGGATCAGGGCCCCGCCCATGGTCGGCGTGCCGGCCTTGCTGAGATGCGACTGCGGACCGTCGTCGCGCACCTGCTGTCCGATCTGGTACTGGCCCAGGCGGCGGATCATCCAGGGTCCGACCACGAAACAGAACAGCAGCGCGGTCAGCACACCCAGGATGGCCCGCAGAGTCAGGTACTGGAATACATTGAACCCGGTGTGATACCGGGTCAGGAATTCGGCCAGCCAGAGCAGCATCAGTGACACCCTCCCGGTCGTAACTGGGAGTGCGGCTGCAGCCGCGCCAGCAGGGTCTGCACCACCCGCTCCATGCGCATGCTGCGCGAACCCTTGACCAGCAGCTGCACATCGGGGTGCAGCTGCGTATTCAGCTCGGCCTGCAGTGCCTCGATATCATCGAAGTGCGCGGCTGGCCCGGAGAAGGCCAGCGCGGCGGCCGCGGCCTGACCGCCCAGGGTGAACAGCCGGTCGCAGCCGGCCGCCGCGGCCTGGGCACCGATCTCCCGGTGCAGCGCCTCGCTGTCACCGCCCAGCTCGCCCATGTCACCCAGCACCAGCCAGTGTTCGCCGGGCAGTTGCTGCAGGACCTCCAGGGCCGCGCGCACCGAGCCGGGATTGGCATTGTAGGTATCGTCGATCACGCCGATGCCGTCGGCGCAGCGGTGCAGCTGCAGCCGGCCGCCGACCGGGCGGATACGCTCCAGCCCGGTCTGCACGGCCGGCAGGGAGGCGCCCGCGCCCAGGGCAGCCGCCGTGGCGGCCAGGGCATTCATGGCGTTGTGCCGGCCCGGCAGGGCCAGTTCAACGTCGATGCTGCCGGCCGGAGTGCGCAGCGCCAGCCGCTGGCCCGATGCGAGCGGTGTCACGCCGGCGCTGATATCGGATTCAACCTCAAGCCCGAAGGTCATGATCCGACGCCCCTGCAGCCGTTCCAGCCAGTAGCCGGCAAAGGCGTCGTCGCGATTGACCACGGCCAGGCCCTCAGCATCCAGGCCGTCATATATCTCGGCCTTGGCCCGGGCCACGCCCTCGAGACTGCCGAAACCTTCCAGATGCGCGGGCCCGGCATTGGTGATCAGGGCCACCGTGGGACGCGCCAGATCGGTGAGCCAGGCGATCTCGCCGGGATGGTTGGCACCCATCTCGATCACGGCCGCCGTGTGCTCTTCGCCCAGCCGGGCCAGGGTCAGGGGCACGCCGATGTCATTGTTCAGATTCCCGCGGGTGGCCAGCACCCGGTGTTCCTCACCCAGGATGGCCGCCAGCATCTCCTTGACCGTGGTCTTGCCGTTGCTGCCGGTCACGGCGACCAGCGGGATGTCGAAGCGCGTGCGCCAGGCAGCAGCCAGGCCGCCCAGGGCCCGGCGGGTATCACTCACCCGGATACAGGGCAGGCTGCCAGCCACTGCCGTGCTCACCAGTGCACCGGCCGCCCCCGCCGCCGCGACCTGGTCGAGATAGTCATGACCATCGAAGCGCTCGCCGGTCAGGGCCACGAACAGGTTGCCCCGCTCCAGACTGCGGCTGTCGGTGCTCAAACCGGCGAAGCGGGCATCCACCCCCTGCAGCCGGCCTGCCACGGTGCGGGCCGCTTCGGACAACGCCATGGCGATCATGACGCCCTCCCGGAGGCGAACCATGTCTGTACCACCTCACGATCGCTGAAGTGCAGCCGCCGCTCGCCAATGAGCTGATAGTCCTCATGACCCTTACCGGCAACCAGCACCACATCCTCGGGACGGGCCAGTTCCAGCACATGTTCGATGGCGCGTGCCCGGTCGGGCTGGATGTAGCAGGCGTCCGGATCGGCGGCACCGCCGAGGATGTCCACGATGATCTGGGTCGGGTCCTCGTGGCGCGGATTGTCAGTGGTCAGCATGACGAAGTCGGCCAGGCGCCCGGCCGCCGCGCCCATCAGCGGCCGCTTGCCCGGATCGCGTTCGCCGCCGGCGCCGAAGACGCACCACAGGCGACCGCGGCAGTGTTCGCGCAACGCCAGCAGCACCTGTTCCAGGGCGCGCGGGGTGTGGGCATAGTCGATCACCACCAGCGGCCGGCCATCACTGCCGCCCAGCGCCTCCATCCGGCCCGGCACGGTGGTCACGCCCTCCAGCCGCTGCACGGCCTGCGCCAGACTCAGGCCCCGATCGAGCAGCACGGCCAGGGCGGCCAGCAGGTTGGCCGCGTTGAAGCGACCGAGCAGGCCGGAGCGCAGTTCGGCCCGGCCCTGGTGGGTCACGAGTTCCAGGTGCAGGCCGGTACGCGCCGTCTCCACCTGCTCGGCGATCACGAAGCGATCGCTGCGGCGCGCCAGCCCGGTCGCCTCCAGCGCGTAGGCACAGACCGGGCAGGCCAGCGCATCGGCGGCCAGCAGTTCCCGGCCCAGATCGTCATCGGCATTGAGCACGGCCAGGCGCAGCGAGGGGAAACGGAACAGCCGGCGCTTGGCGTCGCGGTAGGCCGCTTCACTGCCGTGATAATCCAGATGATCACGGCTGACGTGGGTGAGCACGGCCACATCGAAATGCACGCCGCCGGCGCGGGCCTGGTCCAGGGCGTGGGAGGAGACCTCCATCACCACCGCCCGCGCACCCTGATCACGCATCCCGGCCAGGATGGCCTGCAGGCTGATCGGGTCCGGCGTGGTGTGGGTGGCCGGATCCAGGGCGTCATACAGACCGGCCCCCAGGGTACCGATCAGGCCGCAGGCGCGGTCCGGGTTGTGCAGGGCCTGGGCGATGAAATGGGTGCAGGAAGTCTTGCCGTCGGTACCGGTCACGCCCACGGTGTAGAGGTCGCGCGAGGGGTGACCGTAGAAGCGGTCGGCAATGATCGAGACCTGAGCGCCCAGACCGGGCACGGCCAGTACCGGCAGGTTCAGGCCCTGCAGCTCGGGGATGCTTTCGTCGATTTCGTCATCCGGCTCCCAGCACACGGCCGCCGCACCGTGGCGGCAGGCCTCGGCTACATGGCGCAGCCCGTGCTGGTGCACACCGGCCAGGGCGAAGAACAGATCCCCGGGCCGGACCCGGCGGCTGTCCAGCGCCAACCCGGTCACGGTCAGGTCCTGGGCCGGAGTGACCGGGGCGATGCCCGCCAGCAGGCGGGACAGCGGCAGGCCCGGATGCAGTGCTTCGGCCACCATCATGCCGGGCCTCCCGCCGCGGCCTGGCGCAGCAGGGGTGCCGGGACGTCCTGCCGCGGCGCGGATTCGCCATCCGGCGCCAGGTTCAGCAATCGCAGGGCGCCGGACATGACCCGGGAGAACACCGGCCCGGCAACCTTGCCGCCGAAATAGTCCTCGCCGCGCGGATCATTGATCACCACCGCCACGACCAGGCGCGGATCAGAGGCCGGCGCCATGCCGACAAACAGGGCATTGTAGCGGTCCTCGGCATAACCGCCGGCGGTGGCCTTGTGCACGGTGCCGGTCTTGCCGGCGACCCGGTAACCGGGCACGCGGGCCAGCGGCGCGGTGCCGCGGTCACTGACGACATCCTCCATCATGCGCCGCACCGAGCGCACCGCGGCCGGATCCAGCACGGGCCTGCCCCGGGGCGCCTCCTCCTGATGCAGGAAGCTCACCGGCATCAGCCGGCCCTCATTGGCCAGCAGCCCATAGGCGCGCGCCAGTTGCAGGGGAGTGACCGAGATGCCGTAACCGAACGCGAGCGTTGCCTGCTCGATCTGCTGCCAACGGTGATGGCTGGCCAGCACGCCGGAGACCTCGCCGGGGAAGCCGGTGCCAACGCTGGTGCCGAAACCGGCACCGCTGTAGACCTGCCACATCTGCTCCGGGGGCAGCGACAGGGCGATCTTACTGGCGCCGACGTTACTGGACTTGCGGATGACACCGGCCAGATCGAGCCGGCCGTTGTCGTGCTCGTCGCGCACCGTGTTGCGTCCCACCCGGTAATAACCGGGCGCGGTATTCACCGTGCTGTCGCGGTCATAACGCCCGCTCTGCAGGGCCGCGGCGATGGTGAAGGGTTTCATGGTGGAGCCCGGCTCGAGGACGTCGGTCACGGCCCGGTTGCGCACCGCACCCGGCTGTATGGCATGGCGGTTGTTGGGATTGAACGAAGGCTGATTGACCATGGCCAGCACCTCGCCGGTGACGGCATCCAGCACCACCACCGAGCCCGAGCTGGCACGGTGGCGCCGCACTGCGCTCTTCAATTCACGATAGGCCTGGTACTGGATGCGCCGGTCGATACTCAGACGCAGGTCCTTGCCCGGGCTGGCCGGACGGATCAGTTCCACGTCGGCGATTACGTGATGGCGGCCGTCCTTGAGCACGCGCTTGGCGCCGTCGGCGCCGCTGAGCCAGTCGTCATAGGCCAGCTCCAGACCTTCCTGACCGCGGTCGTCGATGTCGGTGAAACCGATGACGTGCGCCACCACTTCACCGTCGGGGTAGTAGCGGCGGTATTCACGCTGCAGATAGACGCCGGGGGCGTCCAGCGCCCTGACCTGGGCGGCCGTGGCCGGCGGCACATGACGACGCAGATAGACGAATTCGCGGTCGGCACGTCGGCCCAGCAGTCGCTGCAGATAGTCGATATCGAGTTCCAGGATCCTGGCCAGTGCCTGCAGGTATTCGCGCGCCGGCACCAGTTCCTGCGGATTGGCCCAGACCGAATCCACCGGCGTACTCACTGCCAGCGGCTCGCCATTGCGATCGGTGATCATGCCCCGGTGCGCCGGCAGCGAGACCGTGCGCAGGTGACGGGCATCGGCCTGGCCCTGCAGGAAGCTGCGGTCGAACCATTGCAGATCCACCACCCGCCACAGCAGCACCAGCAGCCCGAAGGCGAAGACCGCCAGCACCAGGAAATGGCGGTACTGCTGCCTGCCTGCAATGTTTGGCGTCGTCATGGCTTCACCAGGATGATTTCGTCATGGGCCGGCACATGCATGTCCAGCCGCTCGGTTGCCAGCCGCTCGATCCGGCCGTGCGTGGCCAGGGTGCTCTGCTCGAGCTGCAACTGGCCCCATTCGATGTTCAGCGCATCACGCTCGCTCAGCAGGGACTGCAACTGCACGAACAGCGCCCGGCTCTGGTGTCGCGCATAGACCACGCCCACACCGGAGGCGATCACCCCGGCCAGCAGCAGTGCCAGCACCAGCTTCAATGCAATCGCTCCGCGACCCGCAACACGGCACTGCGCGCCCGGGGATTGGCCCGGATCTCCGCCTCGCCGGCATGGCGCGCCTTGCCGACCAGGCGCAGGCGGCCCTGGGCCGTGCCGGTGACCGGCAGATCCAGCGGCAGTTCCTCGCCCTTGCACTCCCTGCGCATGAAGCGCTTGACCAGGCGGTCCTCCAGGGAATGAAAGCTGATCACCACCAGCCGCCCGCCCGGAGCGAGCAGATCCACCGCCTGCGGCAGGACTGTCTCCAGCTCTTCCAGCTCGCGGTTCACATGGATGCGGATGGCCTGAAAGCTGCGGGTGGCCGGATGCCTGCCGGGCTCGCGCTTCGGCACCGCGGCGGCAATGATCTCGGCCAGGCGGCCGGTGCGGGTGATGGGCGTCTCCTGGCGCGCGGCCAGGATGGCGCGGGCGATACGCCGGGCGAAGCGCTCCTCGCCATACACCTTCAACACCCGCACGATCTCCTGCTCGGAGGCCTGACCGAGCCAGTCAGCGGCACTCATGCCCTGCTCCGGATCCATACGCATGTCCAGGGGACCGTCGCCGAGGAAGCTGAAGCCGCGCCGGGGGTCGTCGAGCTGCGGCGAGGAGACCCCGAGGTCGAGCAGCACACCGCTGACCCTGCCTTCGATCCCCGCTGCCTGTGCCATCGCGCCCAGCATGGCGAATGATCCTCTGGTGATATGAAACCGCCGGTCCTGTTCGAAACGCTGCGCCGCGGCGATCGCCTCCGGGTCCCGGTCCATGGCATAGAGCCTGCCTTCAGGACCCAGCCGCTCGAGAATGGCCGCGGCATGGCCACCGCGACCGAAGGTGGCATCGACATAGATGCCGTCCGTACGCACGGCCAGCGCCTCCAGCGCTTCCTGCAGCAGCACCGGATGATGAAAATCCTCCGACACCACTAGGGCCTGCTGGCGCCCGCCACACCATGGCGACGGAGGTCCATTTGCTGCGAGTCAAGGCGCGCTGAGTGCGGTGTACTTGCTGTACATAAGCGAGGCGCAACGTAGACTCGCAGCAAATGGACCCCGTCCCTCCGGGTTGCGCACCAAAAGGCGCCATACCGCGTTGCTCGTCGTTCATTTGGAATGACCAAGCTTCACTCCTCGCGCCTTTATGCCCTTTGGGTATTGTCTGGCGCCTTTTGGTGCAGCAACGCCATGGTGTGGCGGGCACCAGCAGGCCCTAGATACTCAGATTGTCGAGTACTTCCGGAACCGATTCCGTCCCGCCCTCGTTGATCCAGCGCTCGCGATCCTTCGCCCAGGCCTCCTCGTTCCAGATTTCAAACTTGTTGACCAGGTTGGCCAGGACTACCCTCTTCTCCAGGTTGGCGAATTCGCGCAGCCGGGACGGCAGGAGGATGCGACCATGACTGTCCATTTCAACTTCGGTGGCATGGCCCAGCAGCATGCGCTGGAGCCGGCGAACGGCGGGGTTCTGGTTGGGGAGACGAATCAGCTTGCGCTCGATCTCCTCCCATTCGGGGGCGGGATACAGCAACAGGCAACCGTCATGGTGGATGGTCAGCACCATCCGCCCTTCACATCTGGCAATCAGGCCCTGGCGATAGCCCGTCGGCAACGCCATGCGACCCTTGGCATCCAGATTGATGGTCTGCCCCCCGGAATCGGACAAGAATCCCCCCGTTATCCTCTTTTTTCCACTTTCTACCACTTCATCCCACTTTTCGACACTATAGGTAGGGAAGCTGAAGGCGTCAAGCGAATTCGGGAAAAAACGCGAGAAATTCCTCAAGAAATTTCAATTGGTTATAGCTGAGCTCGGCATCGGGAGGGTGAAGCCGTTATTGTCAAGGATAATCAGTTGGTTATATATATAACCTCATAAAATAATTAAGGTTAAACGGGAAATAGCCAGAAAAACAAATAGATACAACCGCCCGGCAGTGTCCTGCGGCCGGGAGTAAAATCCCACCCGGTGGCCCCGCCCACCGTCATCCTGCGGTCACATTCGCCGGCTAGTGTGGGGAAAACAATGCATGGAGAAGGAAATGAAAACCATCACAGCCGTCCCGAGCCACCCGTCCTGCCCCCGGGAAATCCGTCAGGAGATCGCGCAACTGGAACGCCGCCTGAGAACCATGGGACTGGACGGTGACTGTGCCTACGAACGGGCGCTCAGCCAGGCCTATGATGCCCTACTGCTGCAGAAGCGCCGCCAGCTGGCGGCGTTACGGGAGGCGGGATTGTGAGACGGGAGCAGTTCGCAGGATGGGTGGAGCATAGCGCAACCCATTCTGTGGCCGGTACGGCGATGGGTTGTGGCGCAAGCGCCTCCACCCATCCTGCCTCGTCAGAACGGGATATCGTCGTCAAAGCCCTCGTCGAAGCCGCCGCCTGAACCGCCGCCGGCCTGGCTCTCGGCCGCGGGGGCCTTGCTGCTGTTGTAGCTGGCACTGCCGCCGCCACCGCCGCCACGACCGCCCAGCATCTGCATCTCGTTGGCGATGATCTCGGTGGTATAGCGGTCGTTGCCGTTCTTGTCCTGCCACTTGCGGGTGCGCAGACTGCCCTCGACATAGACCTGCGAGCCCTTCTTCAGGTACTCGCCGACGATCTCGGCCAGGCGCTGGTAGAACACCACATTGTGCCATTCCGTGCGCTCGCGCTGCTCGCCGGTCTGCTTGTCCTTCCATTGGTCCGAGGTGGCCAGCGTGACGTTGGCCACGGCCCCGCCGCTGGGCATGTACCGGACCTCGGGATCCTTGCCCAGATTGCCGACCAGAATCACCTTGTTGATACCGCGCGCCATGCGTTTCTCCTGACTGTCTGAATTATCCGTCCGGCCCGGACTGTTATTAACGACCTGCTGCGGACGCCGATACGCCCTCGCTACGGCAGGACATGAACAGTCCAGACCAGGGTGCCGCAAGCTGACCATAATAGGGGGATTCGCCCGCCCCGGCAAATGCCCGCGACCGCCCCGCTCAGCCCCCCACCGCCGGGCTCCGGCGCGCGAGCAGCGTTTCCAGGGCGGCCTCGTCCAGGGTCCCGGGATCCAGTTTGAGATAGGCCGTCTCGTCCTCGGCGACGACCACCGCCTCGACCACGCCCGCGACCCCCGCACAACTCATGCGCCAGTTCCCGGGCCTGTGGCGGGCTGATCCGACCGACCCCGACCACGCGGCTGGCCAGGTAGCGCGGACTGCGCATGCCCAGCGCCACGACCAGCCAGACCAGCGCAGCCAGGGCACAGGCCAGAAACACCCCGGTGGCACCGAAGCGCCCGTGTACCGCCCCGCCCAGACCGCCGCCGATGAAGGCCCCGAGGAACTGGGAGCTGGAATAGAAACCCATGGCCGTGCCCTTGCTGTCGGCCGGGGCCGTTTTGGAAATCAGCGAGGGCAGGGTCGCCTCCAGGATATTGAATCCCACATAGAACACGAACAGGGCGACTGCCAGGCCGGCCAGCCGGTCCTGCCACTGCGCCAGCGCCAGTTCGGCGATCAGGACCATGGCGATGGCGGCCAGGAACACCGGCTTCATCCGCTGCTGTTTCTCGGCCTGGATGACGAAGGGAATCATGACCGCAACCGACAGCACCAGCACCGGCAGGTACAGCCAGGCATGCTGGGCCGGGGCCAGGCCGAGGTTGTCCCGCAGCACCAGCGGCAGGCTGACGAAGCTGGCGGTCAGAATCAGGTGCAGCGACAGGATGCCGTAATCCAGCCGCAACAGCCGGCTGTCACGCAGCACGGCCAGGAACTGGGCCGGGATGGGTTCGGCATCCCGGTGCGGCCGGCTCACCACCGGCTGCGGCACGGACCAGCGCAGGATCACCAGGGCCAGCAGGGCCAGGCCCGCGGTCAGCCAGAAGATCCCGGACAGGCCGACCCAGTGCCCCAGCCAGGGCCCGAGCACCAGGGCCAGGGCGAAGGACAGACCGATGCTCATACCGATCACGGCCATGGCCTTGGTGCGGTGCTCCTCCCGGGTGAGGTCAGCGGCCAGGGCCATGACCGCCGCGGCGATCGCCCCCGCGCCCTGCAGGGCCCGGCCCAGGATCACCCCCCAGATGCTGTCGGCCAGCGCGGCCACCACGCTGCCCAGGGCGAACAGGAGCAGCCCGATGGCGATGATGCGCTTGCGCCCGAAGCGGTCCGACAGCAGTCCGAAGGGAATCTGCAGCAGGGCCTGGGTGAAGCCATAGGCGCCGATGGCCAGTCCGATCAGGGTCGGGGTGGCGCCGGCGAAGTCATCGGCGTAGAGGGTGAATACCGGCAGGATCATGAACAGGCCCAGCATGCGCACGGCGAAGATGCCCGCCAGCGAGACCGCCGCACGGCGCTCGCCGCGGGTCATGTTCGGATGCTGCTCGGGGCTGCCTGACACGCCGGGGATAACCTTTTGCCGATGACCGGGAAAGCGACGTATAGTAGCAGGTTCGATTTACGGCGGAAAACGGCATGGACACCATTCGGATACGCGGCGCCCGCACTCACAACCTGGCCAACATCGACCTGGAACTGCCGCGCGACAAGCTGATCGTCATCACCGGCCTGTCCGGCTCGGGCAAGTCCTCGCTGGCCTTCGACACCATCTATGCCGAGGGCCAGCGGCGCTATGTCGAATCGCTGTCGGCCTACGCCCGCCAGTTCCTGTCGATGATGGAAAAGCCCGACATCGATCACATCGAGGGCCTGTCGCCGGCCATTTCCATCGAGCAGAAGACCACCTCGCACAACCCGCGCTCCACAGTCGGCACCATCACCGAGATCTATGACTACCTGCGGCTGCTGTTCGCGCGCGTGGGCATCCCCGAATGCCCCGACCACCGTATCGCCCTGGACGCCCAGACCGTCAGCCAGATGGTGGACCAGGTGATGGCCCTGCCGGAAGGCACGCGGCTGATGCTGCTCGCCCCGGTAGTACAGGCGCGCAAGGGCGAGCATGTGCACATCCTCGAGAGCCTGCGCGCCCAGGGCTTCATCCGTGCCCGGATCGACGGCGGGATCGTCGAACTCGACCAGCTGCCGGAACTCGAACTCAAGCGTCAGCACACCATCGAAGCCGTGGTCGACCGGCTCAAGGTGCGCGCGGATATCCAGGTGCGGCTGGCCGAGTCCTTCGAGACCGCCCTGCGCCTGTCTGACGGCCAGGCAAGGGTGGCCTTCATGGACGAACCCGGGCGCGAGGAACTGTTGTTCTCCGCCAAGTTCGCCTGCCCCCTGTGCGGCTACTCCATCACCGAGCTGGAACCGCGGCTGTTCTCCTTCAACAACCCGGCCGGCGCCTGCCCGGCCTGCGACGGGCTGGGGGTGAAGCAGTTCTTCGATCCCGAACGCATCGTGGCCCATCCCCACCTGGGCCTGGCCGGCGGCGCGGTGCGCGGCTGGGACCGGCGCAACGCCTATTATTTCCAGCTCATCAGCTCGCTGGCCGACCACTACGGCTTCGACATCGACACCCCCTTCGAGGAACTGCCGGAGGCGACCCGGCAGATCATCCTGTACGGTTCGGGCGACGAACTCATCGACTTCGAATACCTGTCCGAGCGCAAGGGCTTCACCGTGCGCCGCCATGCCTTCGAGGGCATCATCCCCAACATGGAACGGCGCTACCGGGAAACCGAATCCAACATCGTGCGCGAGGAACTGGCCCGTTATCTGAGCACCCACGCCTGCCCCGAGTGCGGCGGCTCGCGCCTGAACCGCACGGCCCGGCATGTCTTCATCGAGGGCCATACCCTGTCCGAGTTGACCGCCCTGCCGGTCGGCCGCGCCCGGGAGTTCTTCGAGGGCCTCGAACTCAGCGGCCGCCGCGGCAGGATCGCAGTCAAGATTCTCAAGGAGATCAACGAGCGCCTGAACTTCCTGGTCAATGTGGGGCTGGACTACCTGTCGCTGGAACGCAGCGCCGACACCCTTTCCGGCGGCGAGGCCCAGCGCATCCGTCTGGCCAGCCAGATCGGCGCCGGGCTGGTCGGCGTGATGTACATCCTGGACGAGCCTTCCATCGGCCTGCACCAGCGCGACAACCAGCGGCTGCTGAACACGCTCGATTACCTGCGTGACATCGGCAACACCGTCATCGTGGTCGAGCACGATGAAGAGGCCATCCGCAGCGCCGATCACGTGGTCGACATGGGGCCCGGTGCCGGCATCCATGGTGGCCGGATCGTGGCCCAGGGCACTCCCGCCGACATCATCGCCAGCAGCGGATCGCTGACCGGCCAGTACCTGTCCGGCAGCCGCCGCATCGCAGTGCCCGGGCACCGCACGCCCGTGAACGAGCTGCGCATGCTGCGGATATCGGGTGCCACCGGCAACAACCTCAAGGGTGTGGACATCGATATCCCGGCGGGCCTGATGACCTGCATCACCGGCGTGTCCGGCTCCGGCAAGTCCACCCTGATCAACGACACCCTGTATCCCTTCGCCGCGCGCGAGCTCAACAAGGCCGCCACCAGCCCGGCGCCGCACCGCTCCATCGAGGGCCTGGAGCATTTCGACAAGGTGGTGGACATCGACCAGAGTCCAATCGGGCGCACGCCGCGCTCCAACCCGGCCACCTACACCGGCCTGTTCACCCCCATCCGCGAATTGTTCGCCGGCACCCAGGAGGCACGCTCGCGCGGCTACAAGAGCGGGCGTTTCAGCTTCAACGTCAAGGGCGGACGCTGCGAGGCCTGCCAGGGCGACGGCGTGATCAAGGTGGAGATGCATTTCCTGCCGGACATCTATGTGCCCTGCGACGTCTGTCACGGCAAGCGCTACAACCGCGAGACCCTGGAGATCCGCTACAAGGGCAGGACCATCCACGAGGTGCTGGAGCTGACCGTGGAGGATGCGCTTTCATTCTTCAGCGCAGTACCCACGCTGAAGCGCAAGCTGCAGACTCTGATGGACGTCGGCCTGTCCTATATAAAGCTCGGCCAGAACGCCACCACGCTCTCCGGCGGCGAGGCCCAGCGCGTGAAGCTGGCCCGCGAGCTGTCCAAGCGCGACACCGGCAAGACCCTCTACATCCTGGACGAACCCACCACCGGCCTGCACTTCTACGACATCGAGCAGCTGCTGGCCGTGCTGCACCGGCTGCGTGACCATGGCAACACCGTGATCGTGATCGAGCACAACCTGGACGTGATCAAGACCGCCGACTGGGTCATCGACCTGGGTCCCGAGGGCGGCGACAAGGGCGGCGAGCTGATCGTGGAAGGCACGCCGGAGACGGTGGCGGCGCATGCGGCCTCGCACACGGGACGTTTCCTGCGGCCGCTGCTGGAGGCGGGCTCTGTTGAACGTGCGTGATTTTAACGCGGAGGCGCGGAGGCGCAAAGTAACCACTTCGTCATTGCGAGCGCAGCGAAGCAATCTCGTACTGCAGAATAGTCAGCCAGAGATTGCCGCGGCGCTGCGCGCCTCGCAATGACGAGATAATCTGGAATTTCGCTGGTCTTCGCGTCTCCGCGCCTCTGCGTCCTCTGCGTTAGCGCCACCCCAGTTCCTATAACCGCCCGGAGAAATGCACCCGCTCGCCCAGGCTCAACCCCAGCCGGATCGCGGCATGCCCCTGGTTGACCGCGATCTCGACCAGGCCGTTGGCGTTCTCGTACCAGAAGGCCTCACCCGGCGGCACCGCACTGAAGGTCTCGGCCCGGCGCAGCCGGTGCACACCTACCTCGAGTTCCACATCCCCCTCAAGACTGGCAGCGCGGATGCCGGTCATGGCGTTGCCGTAGTGATCGATATAGATCACCTGCGCCAGTTCCGGCGGCCAGCCGGGCAGGATACGTTCGGCCGGATCTGCGACCACACCCGGCACCGCTTCGCCGCAGGCAATGCGCGCCGCCACCGGAGCGAACAGGTCACGGCCGTGAAAGCTCGCTGACAGCCGCGGCGGGCACCAGTCGATATCCCACCATTCCAGCGTCTGCGCCCGCATGGCGATCACGTTGAACAGGCCGTTGTCAGGGCCCACGAACCAGCGTCCGTCCACCCTCACCACGCAGGGACGACGGGTGCTGCCCACGCCCGGGTCCACAATGGACAGAAACACCGTACCGGCGGGGAATTCCTCACAATAGGCCGCCAGCAGGTAGGCACCGGCATGGGGGTCGAAGTTCGGGGCATGGGCGAACAGGTTGACCTGCGGAACACCGGGCGCGTCGCGATGGAGCACGGCCTGCATCTGGCCGATGTAGGGGTCTTCCAGGCCGAAGTCGGTGAAAAGGACGATCACGGGGATGAAGATACAAGAGTCAGGAGACAGGATACAAGCAGCACCTTCTGCCAGACTGCAGGCCTGGACATGCGCAGTGCTCCCGGCAAATCCGGCCGACGCCGGAAACGGGCCTGTAGCCCTTATTCCGGCCTACACTCCTGTATCCTGCCTCTCCTCCGGACACAAAAAAGCCGGGGCAGGCCCGGCTTTTCTGTATCCGCAGGCAGAAAAACTATTCAGCTGCCTCGGCGCCTTCCTCGACACCGGCCTCGGGACGGTCAACCAGCTCGACCAGGGCCATGGGCGCGGAGTCGCCGGCACGGTAGCCCATCTTGAGGATGCGCAGGTAACCGCCGGGACGGGCCTGATAGCGCGGACCCAGTTCGTCGAACAGCTTGGTAACCGCCTCACGGTCGCGCAGGCGCGAGAAGGCCAGGCGGCGCTGGTGCACGGAATCGTTCTTGGCCATGGTGATCAGCGGCTCGGCCACCCGACGCAGTTCCTTGGCCTTGGGCAGGGTGGTAGTGATCACTTCGTGACGCAGCAGCGACGCCGCCATGTTGCGGAACATGGCCTTGCGGTGCGAGCTGTTGCGGTTTAACTGGCGTCCACTCTTGCGATGTCGCATTGGTCGTTACCTCAAATCCCAGAATACAGACGCGGCTGTCCGCGCCCGGTCAATACAATCCACACCGCATCAGGCGGTCGCGCGATCCTTGTCCCGCAGCCCCGGCGGCGGCCAGTTGTCCAGGCGCATACCCAGAGACAGGCCGTGAGAGGCCAGCACATCCTTGATCTCGGTGAGCGACTTCTTGCCCAGGTTCGGGGCCTTGAGCAGTTCCACCTCGGTCTTCTGGATCAGATCGCCGATGTAGTAGATGCTCTCGGCCTTCAGGCAGTTGGCAGAGCGAACGGTCAGTTCCAGATCGTCCACCGGACGCAGCAGGATGGGGTCGATATCGGGGGTAGCCGATTCCTTCTGCTCCTCTTCCTTGCCCTGCAGGTCAACGAACACCGACAGCTGATCCTGAAGGATGGTCGCAGCCCGGCGGATGGCCTCTTCCGGATCGATGGTGCCGTTGGTCTCGAGATCGATGATCAGTTTGTCCAGGTCGGTGCGCTGCTCGACGCGCGCGCTGTCGACGGTGTAGCTGACCTTGCTCACCGGGCTGAAGCTGGCATCCAGCTGCAGATTGCCGATGGGACGGTCGTCCTCGAGGCCGGCGCGGGCGTTGGCGGGCACATAGCCCCGGCCCTTGCGGACCTTGAGGACCATGTTCAGCTCACCGGACTGGGTCAGGTGGGCAATGACATAGTCCGGATTGACGATCTCGACGTCGTGATCCAGCGCGATATCACCCGCGGTGACCGGACCCGGGCCTTTCTTCTTCAGGCTCAGGTTGGCTTCGTCGCGGTTGTGCAGACGGATGGCCAGGTTCTTCAGGTTCAGCAGGATGTCGATCACATCCTCCTGCACCCCCTCCATGGTGGAGTACTCGTGCAGCACCCCGTCGATCTCTACCTGGGTGACAGCGGCACCCGGCATGGAGGACAACAGGATACGACGCAGGGCGTTACCCAGTGTATGACCAAAGCCACGCTCAAGCGGCTCGATGGTGACTCTGGCGCGAAGATCGTTGACCTGCTGGATGTCAACGATGCGGGGTTTCAGGAATTCTGTAACACTGCCCTGCATGGAATTTCCTCTCTCCTATGGATTACTTGGAGTACAGCTCGACGACCAGCTGTTCCTGGATATCCGACGGCAGTTCGCCGCGTTCCGGTGCGGCCTTGAACACGCCTTCCATCTTCTTGGGATCGACATCGATCCAGTCGGCAAATCCACGCTGCTGCGCCAGCTCGATCGCGGCCTGCACCCGGGACTGCCCGCGCGCCTTCTCCGACAGCCCGATGGTGTCATTGGGGCTGATCTGGGCGGAGGGGATGTTCATCTTCCTGCCGTTGACGGTGATGCCGTTGTGGCGAACCAGCTGACGCGCCTCGCTGCGTGAAGCGGCAAAGCCCATGCGGTAGACGATATTGTCCAGCCGCGATTCCAGCAGTTGCAACAGGTTGTCACCGGTCGAACCCTTGCGGCGGGCGGCTTCCTTGTAATAGCTGCGGAACTGCTTTTCCAGCACCCCGTAGATACGGCGCAGCTTCTGCTTCTCGCGCAGCTGCAGGGCGTAATCCGACAGGCGGGTGCGGCGCTGGCCATGCTGGCCGGGCGGGAACGGACGGTTCTCCACCGGGCACTTGCTGGTGTAGCACTTCTCGCCCTTGAGGAACAGCTTGGTGCCCTCGCGGCGGCACTGGCGGCATTTGGATCCTACGTACTTGGCCATGTCGACTCCCGCTTAGACGCGACGTTTCTTGGGCGGACGGCAGCCGTTGTGCGGAATCGGCGTCACGTCCTGAATATTGGTAATCTTGAATCCCACCCCGTGCAGCGCACGCACGGCGGAATCGCGGCCCGGTCCCGGTCCCTTGACCATCACGTCGAGGTTCTTCATGCCGTACTCCAGGGCCACCTTGCCGGCACGCTCGGCCGCGACCTGGGCTGCGAAGGGCGTGCTCTTGCGCGAACCACGGAAGCCGGAACCGCCGGCCGTGGCCCAGCACAGGGCATTGCCCTGGCGGTCGGAGATGGTCACGATGGTGTTGTTGAACGAAGCCTGGATGTGAGCGACACCGTCGACCACATTCTTCTTCACCTTCTTACGGGGGCGTGCTGCCGGTTTAGCCATAGCTGTATTTAACCCTGGAATTCAGTAACTAACTGATATTAACGACGAATCGGACGCCGCGGACCCTTGCGGGTGCGGGCATTGGTCCGGGTGCGCTGACCACGCAGCGGCAACCCGCGCCGATGGCGCAGGCCGCGATAGCAGCCAAGATCCATCAAGCGTTTGATATTCATAGAAATTTCTCGGCGAAGATCACCCTCGACGGCGTACTTGCCGACCTCGGCGCGCAGGGCCTCGATCTCACCGTCGTCCAGATCCCGGATCTTGCGGTCGGGGGCGACGCCGGCGGCGTCGCAGATCTGCCTGGCCCGTGTCCGGCCCACGCCATAGATCGATGTCAGCGCTATAACCGCATGTTTCTGCACGGGAATGTTTATGCCTGCAATACGGGCCATCAGCCTCTCCTGCTACACGTACTTACGCCCCGGTGACGGGAAACGCGTAAGACTATCTTGCAATGAACAAAAAATCAATCCGGACGCAGGCAACCTGCCCGGGCCCGGCGGTCATACATGCCGCCTCAGCCCTGGCGCTGCTTGTGCCGGGCGTCGGAGCAGATCACCCGCACCACACCGTTGCGGCGGATGATCTTGCAGTTGCGGCAGATCTTTTTCACAGATGCTCTGACTTTCATGACATCACCCAATCAAATGATGGCGAAGCGGTTCGCCGAACCTATCCAAACTAGCGCAGCAATCCGCTGCGTCCATGCCCCTTGAGGTTGGCCTTTTTCATCAGCCCCTCGTACTGGTGCGACATCAGATGCGCCTGGACCTGCGCCATGAAGTCCATCACCACGATCACGATGATCAACAGGGACGTGCCGCCGAAGTAGAAGGGCACGTTCCAGTACAGGATCAGAAACTCCGGCAGCAGACACACCAGCGTGATGTAACCCGCGCCCACCAGCGTCAACCGGGTCATCACATTGTCGATGTAGCGCGCAGTCTGCTCGCCCGGCCGGATGCCCGGAATGAAGGCACCCGACTTCTTCAGGTTATCTGCCGTCTCCCGCGCGTTGAACACCAGCGCGGTGTAGAAGAAGCAGAAGAATATGATCGCAAACGCATACAGCATCACGTACAGCGGCTGGCCAGGCGACAGGGTCGAAGCGATGTCCGACAGCCAGCGCATGCCCTCGCTCTGCCCGAACCAGCTGCCCAGCGTGGCCGGGAACAGGATGATGCTGGAAGCGAAGATGGGCGGTATGACACCGGCCATGTTCAGCTTCAGCGGCAGGTGCGTGCTCTGCGCGGCATACACCTTGCGGCCCTGCTGACGGCGCGCGTAATTGACCGTTATCCGGCGCTGCCCACGTTCCACGAACACGACAAAGGCGGTCACCGCCAGCGCCATGACGAACAGGAACAGGATCGTCAGCACGTTCATCTCGCCGGTGCGCGCCAGCTCCAGCGTGCCGCCGATGGCGGCCGGCAGGCCGGCCACGATGCCGGCGAAGATGATGATTGAAATCCCGTTGCCGATGCCGCGCTCGGTGATCTGCTCACCCAGCCACATCAGGAACATGGTGCCCGTGACCAGGGTGATGACCGAGGTCATCACGAAGGCCGGCCCGGGATTGATCACCAGGCCCTCCTGACTGTTCATCAGGCCGACCGATATGCCGATGGCCTGCACCGTCGCCAGCCCCAGGGTCGCGTAGCGCGTGTACTGGGTGATCTTGCGCCGCCCGGCCTCGCCTTCCTTCTTGATCTTCTCCAGCGCCGGCACCGTGTAGCTCAGCAACTGCATGATGATCGACGCCGAGATGTAGGGCATGATCCCGAGCGCGAAGATGGTAAAGCGCATCAGGGCGCCGCCCGAGAACATGTTGAACATATCCAGGATGGTGCCGCTCTGCTGATCGGCCAGCTGTTTCAGAATGACCGGATCGATGCCGGGCACCGGGATATGGGCGCCCAGGCGGTAGACCACCAGCGCACCGAGCACGAAGAAGATCCGCTGGCGCAGCTCCCTGAGCTTGCCGATGTCCCCCAGCGATCCCGCTAATGTAGCGCCCGGTGCGGCCACTTAATCCTCGACCTTGCCGCCAGCCGCTTCTATCGCAGCCCGCGCACCCTTGGTCACGGCCACGCCCTTCAGCGTCACGGCCTTGTTCAGCTCACCCGACAGGATGACCTTGGCCTTTTCGATCTGCTGGCCGACCACACTGGCTGCCTTGAGCGCGGCCAGATCGATGACATCGGCATCGATCCTGGCCAGCTCGTCCAGGCGCACCTCGGCGCGGCTGCGGCCGATGCGGGACTTGAACCCGACCTTGGGCAGGCGACGCTGCAACGGCATCTGGCCGCCTTCGAAGCCGACCTTCTGATAGCCGCCGGAGCGGGACTTCTGGCCCTTGTGGCCGCGGCCGCAGGTCTTGCCCAGGCCCGAGCCGATGCCGCGACCGACACGCTTGGGGGAGGGCTTGCTGCCCGCGCCGGGCTTGATTGTATTCAGTCGCATCTCAGGCATCCTCGACTTGCAGCAGGTACGAAACCTTGTTGATCATCCCGCGGTTCTCCGGCGTGTCCAGCACTTCGACAGTATGCCGGATGCGGCGCAGGCCAAGGCCTGCCACACAGGCCTTGTGATTCTTCAACCGACCCGCGACACTGCGGACCAGGGTGACTTTCAGCTTCTTATCAGCCATGGTTTACCCCAGGATCTCTTCGACTTTCTTGCCACGTTTGGCGGCGATCTCATCCGGCGAGCTGATGTTGTCCAGGGCGTTCAGCGTGGCGCGCACCACATTGATCGGGTTGCGGCTGCCAACGCACTTGGACAGGACATTGCGCACGCCCACCACTTCCAGCACGGCGCGCATCGCGCCACCGGCAATGATGCCGGTACCGTCGGATGCCGGCTGCATGTACACCTTGGCCGCGCCATGCCGGCCCTTGGCGGCATAGAACAGGGTGCCCTCGTTGAGCGCATAGCCCTTCATGTTCTTGCGGGCGTTTTCCATGGCCTTCTGAATGGCCACCGGCACCTCGCGTGCCTTGCCGGTACCGAAGCCGACCTTGCCGTTGCCGTCGCCGACCACGGTCAATGCGGAGAAACCGAAGATGCGACCGCCTTTGACGACTTTCGCCACGCGGTTGACCGCAATCAGCTTTTCCTGCAGCCCATCACCCTGTACTTGTGCGTCTACACTCGCCATGATTCACCCTTAAAACTCGAGACCGGCTTCTCGCGCGGCATCAGCCAGCGCCTTGACTCGGCCGTGATATTTGTAACCGGAACGGTCGAACGCGACCTTCGTAACGCCCGCTGCCCTGGCCTTCTCTGCGATCGCCTTGCCGACCGCGGTGGCCGCCGTGGCATTGCCGGTTTTTCCCAACTCGGCGCGCAGGGCCTTGTCCAGGGTCGACGTCGCGGCGACGACCTTGTCCCCATTGGGGGCAAAGACCTGTGCGTAGATGTGACGCGGTGTGCGGTAAACGCTCAGACGGTAATCGCCGAGCTCGCGTATCTTGGCGCGCGCGCGACGTGCACGACGCAGCCGCGCTGCCTTCTTGTCCAGTGTTGCCATCTTGCTGACCTCTCTGCACCAGCGACGATTCCGACCGCCGCCTTGCCTCTGTGGTTAAAGCCTACTTCTTCTTGGCTTCCTTGCGGATGATCTTCTCATCCGCGTACTTCACGCCCTTGCCCTTATAGGGCTCGGGCGGCCGGAAACCACGAATCTCTGCCGCGACCTGGCCCACCGCCTGCTTGTCCACACCCCTGACCACGACCTCGGTCTGGCTCGGCGTCTCGATGGTGATACCCTCGGGCACTTCGTAGTTGATCGGATGCGAAAAGCCCAAGGTCAGGTTCAGGACCTTGCCCTGTGCCTGAGCGCGATAACCGACACCGACCAGCTCCAGCTTGCGTTCAAAGCCATCCTTCACGCCAACCAGCATGTTATTGATATTGGCGCGCGTGGTGCCCGCCTGAGCCCAGGCCTTCTTGGATTCCTTGCGCGGCTTGAAGCTCAGCACGTTGTCCTCGTGCGTGACCTCGACATCATCATGGATGTTGTAGTTCAGCTCGCCCTTGGGACCCTTCACCTTCACGGCCTGGCCGCTCATCTCGAAGTCGATCCCGGCGGGAAGCTGGATCGGATATTTTGCAATTCGTGACATGGCTGTGCCCTAACTTAGCTGACGGTGCACAGGACTTCACCGCCCTGGCCGTTCGCGCGCGCCTCACGGTCACTCATCACGCCACGCGAGGTGGAAATGATCGCAACACCGAGACCGCTGTTGACCTGGGGCAGTTCATCCTTGCCCTTGTAGATTCTCAAGCCCGGGCGACTGACACGCTTGATATGCATGATCACGGGCCGCCCCTCGTAGTACTTGAGGCCGATGCGCAGCTGCGGCTTTTTGCCCTCGTCGAGGCTGAAGTCGCTGATATAACCCTCGTCCTGCAGTACCTTGGCGATGGCCGCCTTCTGCTTGGACGCAGGCATGACCACCTCCGCCATCTCGGCGGTCTGGGCGTTGCGGATGCGGGTCAGCATGTCCGCCAGGGGATCCGACATACTCATGTGCAATTATCCTCGCGACTCAATTCTTACCAACTGGCCTTGACCAGACCCGGAACCTCGCCCTTCATGGCGTGTTCACGCAGCTTGTTCCGGCACAGGCCGAACTTGCGGTACACGGCGTGCGGACGGCCGGTCAGCTGGCAGCGGCGCTGGACGCGGGCGGGGCTGGCGTCGCGCGGCAGTTTGTTCAGCCGGCTCACGGCGTCCATGCGCTCTTCCACGCTGGACTCGGGGTTCTTGATAATCGCCTTCAGCTCGGCCCGCTTGGCGGCGTACTTCTTCACCGTCTTCATGCGCTTGGCTTCACGGGCAATCATGGATTTCTTGGCCATAAAACGTATCCTTAGTTGCGGAACGGGAAACTGAAGGCAGACAACAGCGCCTTGGCTTCCTCGTCCGACTTGGCGGTGGTGGTGATGGTGATATCCATACCACGCAGTACATCAACCTTGTCGTAATCGATTTCCGGAAAGATGATCTGTTCCTTCACACCCATGCTGTAGTTGCCGCGGCCGTCGAAGGACCTGCCGCTCACACCACGGAAATCGCGGACACGGGGGATTGCGATATTGATCAACCGATCCAGAAACTCGTACATGCGCTCGCGGCGCAGGGTTACCTTGCAGCCGATGGGCCAGCCTTCGCGCACTTTGAAGCCGGCAACGGATTTGCGCGCCTTGGTCACGATAGCCTTCTGACCGGCGATCTTTTCCATATCGCCGACGGCGTTTTCCATGACCTTGCGATCGGCCACGGCCTCGCCCACACCCATGTTGAGCGTGATTTTCGTAATCTTGGGGACTTCCATGACGTTGGCATAACCAAACCGCTCCTGGAGCTGCTTGATCACGGTGTCCCGATAGTGATCCTGTAACCTTGCCATCGCTGCAACCAACCTGTAATGAATTAAGCGTCTACCACTTCACCAGTGGACTTGAAAACGCGCACCTTGCGCCCGTCTTCCAGCGTCTTGAAGCCACCCGCTCACCCTTGCTGGTCTGGGGATTGAACAGCATCACGTTGGAGGCCTGGATCGGCGCCTCCTTCTGCATGATACCGCCGGCCACGCCCGCGCCCGGGTTGGGCTTCTGGTGCTTCTTGACGACATTGACGTTTTCGACAATCAGCCGATCATCATCCAGCACCCGCAGCACATTGCCGCGCTTGCCTTTGTCCTTACCTGTAGTGACAACAACCTCGTCACCTTTCTTGATCTTACGCATGTCGAAACCCTACCTGGATTAGAGCACTTCCGGAGCCAGTGACACGATCTTCATGAACTTGTCGCCGCGCAGCTCGCGGGTGACGGGACCGAAAATACGCGTACCGATAGGCTCCAGCTTGTTGTTCAGCAGAACCGCTGCATTGGTGTCGAAACGGATCAGCGAACCGTCAGGACGCCGCACGCCCTTGCGGGTGCGCACCACGACGGCATTGTACACCTCGCCCTTCTTGACCTTGCCGCGCGGGATGGCTTCCTTCACGCTGACCTTGATCACGTCGCCGATCCCGGCATAGCGACGATGCGAGCCGCCCAGCACCTTGATGCACTGGACTTCGCGGGCACCGCTGTTGTCGGCGACATTCAGCATGGTTTGCATCTGAATCATGACGGCTTCCTAAAAACTGTATGAACTCGGCGACTGTCTTCAGACCGCCTCGGCACGCTCGACCACGGACACCAGACGAAAGGTCTTGGTCTTCGACAGCGGGCGGCACTCCTGGATCGTCACCAGATCCCCTTCCTGGCACTCGTTGTTCTCGTCGTGCACATGGTACTTTGTGGACCGGCGGATATACTTACCGTACAGGGGGTGACGCACACGACGCTCGATCATCACGGTCGCGGTCTTATCCATCCTGTTGCTGATCACGCGCCCGGTCAGGGTGCGCTCGACTTTCTGTTCTTCACTCATGCTGCATCACCCGACTTCGCCATTTCATTCAGCACGGTCTTGATACGTGCAATATCCTTGCGCACACGCTTGAACTGGTGCGGGCGCGACAGCTGCCCCGTGGCATTCTGCATGCGCAGATTGAACTGCTCGCGCAGCAGACCCGTAAGTTCCTCGCGCAACTCGGTAGTGGACTTGTTTCGCAATTCGTTCGCTTTCATCACATCACCGTCCGGTTGACAAAGGTGATGCCGACCGGCAGCTTGGCTGCGGCGAGGCGAAAGGCTTCCCGCGCCATCTCCTCGGAGACACCCTCGATTTCATACAGCACGCGGCCGGGCTGGATCTTTGCGACCCAGTACTCGACGTTGCCCTTGCCCTTGCCCATGCGAACCTCGATGGGTTTCTTGGTAACGGGTACATCCGGAAACACGCGGATCCACAGCTTGCCGCCACGCTTGACGTGACGGGTGATGGCGCGGCGCGCGGCCTCGATCTGGCGCGCGGTCACCTGGCCACGGGTCGTGGCCTTGATCGCATATTCACCGAAGCTGACACGGTTGCCCGAGGTGGAGAGCCCGCGGTTACGGCCCTTCTGTTGTTTGCGAAATTTGGTGCGTTTCGGTTGCAGCATGATCCAAAACTCCGTTAGCCTGCCGCTGCCTTCTTACCGGCATCGGTTTCTGCGGACTGCTCGGTCTTGCCGAACACCTCGCCTTTGAATATCCAGACCTTGACGCCAATGATGCCGTAAGTGGTGCGGGCCTCGGCAAAGCCGTAATCGATGTCGGCGCGCAGCGTGTGCAACGGCACCCGGCCCTCGCGATACCACTCGGTACGTGCGATCTCGGCGCCGTTCAGGCGGCCGGCCACGTTGATGCGGATACCCTGGGCACCCAGACGCATCGAGTTGCCCACGGCGCGCTTCATGGCGCGGCGGAACATGATGCGACGCTCGAGCTGCTGGGCCACACTCTCGGCCACCAGCTGGGCGTCGAGTTCGGGCTTGCGCACTTCCTCGATATTGATGTGCACCGGAATGCCCATCATGCGGGAGACGTCCTTGCGCAGGGCCTCGATGTCCTCACCCTTCTTGCCGATCACGATACCCGGACGCGCCGTGTAGATCGTGATCATGGCGTTCTTGGCCGGGCGCTCGATCCTGATCCGGCTCACCGAGGCATGCGACAGGCGCTGCTTGAGATAATCGCGCACCTTGATGTCGTTGTTCAGATACTCGGCGAACTGCCGGGAATCCGCATACCACTTCGAGGTCCAGTCCTTGACTATGCCCAGGCGAATGCCGTTTGGATTGACTTTTTGACCCATTCCGAACTCTCTTTATGCTGTATCCGCAGCGTTAATCGGCGACCGTCACGGTAATGTGGCTGGTCTGCTTTAAAATACGGTTGGCACGCCCCTTGGCGCGTGCACGAAAGCGCTTCAGCGTCGGACCCTCGTTGACCATAATGGTCGAGATCTTCAGCTCGTCGATGTCGGCGCCCTCATTGTGCTCGGCATTGGCAATGGCCGATTCCAGCACCTTGCGCATGATGCCCGCAGCCTTCTTCTGACTGAACATCAGGGTCTGCAGCGCCCGTTCGACCGGCATACCGCGCACCTGATCGGCCACCAGGCGGCACTTCTGGGGCGAGATTCGCGCAAAACGCAATTTGGCACTGACCTGCATGTGACTCACTCCCTTACCTGGACTTCTTGTCGGCCGCGTGCCCCTTGAAGGTGCGCGTGGCGGCAAATTCACCGAGCTTGTGACCGATCATGTGCTCGTTGATCAGCACCGGCACATGCTGACGGCCATTGTGCACGGCGATGGTGAGCCCAACCATGTCCGGCAGGACCATGGAGCGACGCGACCAGGTCTTGATCGGCTTGCGGCTGTTGGCCGCAACGGCTGCGTCGACCTTCTTGCTCAGGTGCTCATCGACAAATGGCCCCTTACGAACTGAACGTGGCACGTTTAGATCCCCTTAAACTTATCTGCTCTTGCGACGGCGCACGATCATGTGATCGGTACGCTTGTTCTTGCGTGTCTTGTAGCCCTTGGTCGGAACACCCCAGGGGGTGACCGGATGCCGGCCGCCCGAGGTACGGCCCTCGCCGCCGCCATGCGGATGATCCACCGGGTTCATGGCCACACCGCGCACGGTCGGGCGTACACCGCGCCAGCGCTTGGCGCCGGCCTTGCCCAGCGAGCGCAGACTGTGCTCGGAGTTGCCGACCTCGCCGATGGTCGCGCGGCAGTCGGCGTGCACCTTGCGCATCTCGCCCGAGCGCAGACGCAGCGTGGCGTATTCACCCTCGCGCGCCACCAGCTGCACACCGGTACCGGCGCTGCGCGCCATCTGCCCGCCCTTGCCCGGCTTCATCTCGATGTTGTGCACCAGGGTACCGACCGGGATGTTACGCAGCGGCATGGCACTGCCCGGTTTGATCGGCGCATGACTGCCGGACTGCACAGGCATGCCCACTCCCAGGCCCTTGGGCGCCAGGATGTAGCGGCGCTCGCCGTCGGCATACAGCACCAGGGCGATGTTGGCGGTACGGTTCGGATCGTACTCGATGCGCTCGACACGACCGGCGATGCCGTCCTTGTTGCGCTTGAAGTCGATCACACGGTAACGCTGCTTGTGACCGCCGCCGCGATGCCGGGTGGTGATACGCCCCAGGTTGTTGCGCCCGCCGTTCTTGCTCTTCTTCTCGACCAGCGGCCCATGGGGCTCGCCCCGGTACAGGTCGCTCGTCGAGAGCTTCACCACAAAGCGGCGGCCCGGAGATGTGGGCTTGGTTTTGACAATAGCCATGACTGAACCTTGCGCTCTTAACTTCCGTCCTCAGGTGCGGATTATTCCGCCCCCATGAAATCGATATCCTGGCCTTCCGCCAGGGTGACATAGGCCTTCTTCCAGTCCGAGCGCCTGCCCAGCGTCTGGCCGAAGCGCTTGGCCTTGCCCTTGACCCTGGACACCTGCACGTTGGTCACCTTGACCTCGAACAGCTTCTCCACGGCCTGGCGGATTTCGGGCTTGCTGGCATCGGGCAGCACCTTGAATGCGTACTGCCGGCTGGTATCTGCCAGCCGCGCGGTCTTTTCCGACACCAGCGGTGCCAGCAGAACCTTCATCAGGCGTTCCTGACTCATGCCAGTCTCTCCTCAAACTTCTTCAGGGTGTCGAGCGTCATCAACACCTTTTCGAATCCGATCAGGCTGACCGGATCAGCGGTTTCGGAATCACACACCCCGACGTTGTAGAGGTTGCGCGCGGCGAGATACAGGTTCTCGTCCGCATCGTCGTTGACGATCAGCACGTCCCGCAGATCCATGTCCCTGAGCTTGCCTACCAGGTCCCTGGTCCTGGGTGCGGCAAGCGTGAAGTCGTCCACGATGACCAGGCGATCCTGACGCAGCAGTTCCGACAGAATCGAGGCCATGGCCCCGCGGTACATCTTCTTGTTCACCTTCTGCGAGTAGTCGCGCGGCCTGGCGGCGAAGGTCTTGCCGCCGCCGGCCCACAGCGGGCTGCGGATTGTACCAGAACGCGCCCGGCCTGTCCCCTTCTGGCGCCAGGGTTTGGCGCCGCCGCCACGCACATCGGAACGGCTCTTCTGCGCCT
This sequence comes from Thiohalobacter thiocyanaticus, assembly GCF_003932505.1. Lineage (GTDB taxonomy): Bacteria > Pseudomonadota > Gammaproteobacteria > Thiohalobacterales > Thiohalobacteraceae > Thiohalobacter > Thiohalobacter thiocyanaticus. Next base: position 2,417,490 of record NZ_QZMU01000001.1, on the reverse strand, counting down.
TGGTGCCGGCGCGGCCACCTGCCATGAAGGCGGTGACGACCTGGTGGATCAACGCCTCGTTGAAATCACGCCCGAAGGCCTTGTCCGAGACGCTGACAGATGCACCACCCTGAACCTGAATATCCATCATTGCCTCCTCAAGCCTTCACTGCCGGCCGCACGATCACGTCGCCGCCCTTGGAACCGGGGACCGCGCCCTTGATCAGGAGCAGATTGCGCTCGGCATCCACGCGCACCACTTCCAGGCTCTGGGTGGTGCGGCGCTTACTGCCCATATGTCCGGCCATCTTCTTGCCCTTGAACACGCGGCCCGGGGTCTGGTTCTGGCCGATCGAACCCGGCGCGCGGTGCGACAGCGAGTTGCCGTGAGTGGCGTCCTGGGTGCGGAAATGGTGACGCTTCACGCCGCCCTGGAACCCCTTGCCGATGCTGGTGCCGCTGACATCGACCTTCTGGCCGGACTCGAAGATGTCGACCTTGATCTCGGCGCCGACCTCGATGCCCTCGCCTTCCTCGCCATCCAGACGGAATTCCCACAGCCCGCGGCCCGCCTCAACCCCGGCCCTGGCGTAATGCCCGGCCAGCGGCTTGGTCACGCGCGATGCGCGCCGGCTGCCGGTGGTCACCTGCAGCGCACGATAACCATCGGTCTCCTGCGACTTCAGCTGAGTCACCCGGTTCGGTTCGACCTCGATTACGGTCACCGGAACAGCCGCCCCGTCTTCGGTGAAGACGCGGGTCATTCCGATCTTGCGGCCTACTACTCCGATCGCCATTGCTCTAACCCTAAAGATCCAGTGTGCCGGCCCAACGCCGGCAGCATCATCAATTCAGTTTAATCTGCACATCCACACCGGCGGCGAGGTCCAGCTTCATCAGCGCGTCGACCGTCTTGTCGGTAGGGTCGACGATATCCATCAGCCGCTTGTGGGTACGGATCTCGTACTGGTCCCGCGCATCCTTGTTGACATGCGGCGAGATCAGAATCGTAAAACTTTCCTTTTTCGTGGGCAGCGGAATCGGCCCGCGCACCTGGGCACCGGTACGCTTGGCTGTCTCCACGATCTCCCGCGCCGACTGATCGATCAGACGATGATCAAAGGCCTTGAGGCGGATACGAATACGTTGATTGGTCATTACAAAACCTCAGTGTTTGGGTGAGGAGTAAAGAGGCAGGAGCGAGGAGAAAACCTCCCCTCCTCACGCCTCACGCCTTACGCCTCACTCAATAATCTTCGACACCACGCCGGCGCCCACGGTACGCCCGCCCTCGCGGATGGCGAAGCGCAGACCCTCTTCCATCGCGATCGGCGCAATCAGCGACACCGTCATCTTCACGTTGTCGCCCGGCATCACCATCTCCACGCCTTCCGGCAGGTCGCACGCACCGGTCACGTCCGTCGTGCGGAAGTAGAACTGCGGACGATAGCCGTTGAAGAACGGCGTGTGACGACCACCCTCGTCCTTGCCCAGCACGTACACCTCGCACTCGAACTTGGTGTGCGGCGTGATCGACTTCGGCACGCACAGCACCTGGCCGCGCTCAACATCGTCACGCTTGGTCCCGCGCAGCAGCACGCCCACGTTGTCGCCCGCCTCGCCCGAATCCAGCAGCTTGCGGAACATCTCCACGCCGGTCACGGTGGTCTTGACCGTGTCGCGAATGCCCACGATCTCGACCTCGTCGCCCACCGTCACCTTGCCGCGCTCGATACGACCGGTCACCACCGTGCCGCGACCCGAAATCGAGAACACGTCCTCGATCGGCATCAGAAACGGCTGGTCCACCGGGCGCTCCGGCACCGGAATATAGGAGTCCAGCGCTTCGAGCAGCTTCTCGATCGACGGCACACCGATGTCCGAGGTGTCACCCTCCAGCGCCTTCAACGCCGAACCGGTGATGATCGGGGTGTCGTCGCCGGGGAAATCGTAGGAGGACAGCAGATCCCGGATCTCCATCTCCACCAGCTCCAGCAGCTCCGGATCGTCGACCTGGTCGGCCTTGTTCATGTACACCACGATCGAGGGCACGCCCACCTGACGCGCCAGCAGGATGTGCTCGCGCGTCTGCGGCATCGGGCCGTCGGCCGCGCTCACCACCAGGATCGCGCCGTCCATCTGCGCCGCACCCGTGATCATGTTCTTCACATAGTCGGCATGCCCGGGGCAGTCCACGTGCGCGTAGTGGCGCGCGTCCGTCTCGTACTCCACGTGGGCGGTGGCAATCGTGATCCCGCGCGCACGCTCTTCCGGGGCATTGTCGATCTGATCATAGGCCCGGAACTCGCCGCCCATCTTCTCGGCACCCACCTTCGTCAGCGCCGCCGTCAGCGTCGTCTTACCATGGTCCACGTGACCTATCGTTCCCACATTCACGTGCGGCTTCGTTCGCTCAAATTTTTCCTTGGACACGACTGCTACCTCGTTACAGTTCTGTTGGTCTCTAGAGAATTACGATGCTTTCTTGATGATCGCGTCGGCAACGTTGGACGGCGCCTCGGCATACTTCTCGAATTGCATGCTGTAAGCGGCGCGGCCCTGGGTGGCGCTGCGCAGATCGGTCGCATAACCGAACATCTCCGACAGCGGCACTTCCGCACGCACCTGCTTGCCGGAGGGGCTGTCGTCCATCTCCTTGATCATGCCGCGGCGACGGTTCAGGTCACCCACAACATCACCCATGTATTCTTCCGGCGTAACCACCTCGACACTCATGATGGGCTCGAGCAGCACCGGGCTTGCCTTCATGGCGCCTTCCTTGAAGCCCATGGAACCGGCGATCTTGAATGCCATTTCCGAGGAGTCCACATCGTGGTAGGAGCCATCGAACAGGGTGACCTTGACGTCCACCATCGGGAAGCCGCCCAGCACGCCATTTTCCATCTGTTCCTTGATACCCTTGTCCACGGCCGGGATGTAATCCTTGGGCACGACGCCGCCGACGATGGCGTTGACGAATTCGTAGCCGGTGCCCGGCTCCTGCGGCTCGAGCTTGAGTACCACATGGCCGTACTGACCGCGGCCGCCGGACTGGCGCACGAACTTGCCTTCGACCTTCTCGACCATCTTGCGGATGGTCTCGCGGTAGGCCACCTGGGGCGCACCCACGTTGGCCTCGACCTTGAATTCACGCTTCATGCGGTCGACGATGATGTCCAGGTGCAGTTCGCCCATACCGGAGATGATAGTCTGGCCGGACTCCTCGTCGGTATGCACGCGGAAGGAGGGATCCTCCTGGGCCAGCTTCTGCAGGGCGATACCCATCTTCTCCTGGTCGGCCTTGGTCTTGGGCTCCACCGCGACCGAGATGACCGGCTCAGGGAATTCCATCCGCTCCAGGATGACGGGCTTACCCATATCGCACAGGGTGTCACCGGTGGTGACGTCCTTCAGGCCCACGGCGGCGGCGATGTCGCCGGCGCGCACTTCCTTGATCTCCTCGCGCGAATTGGAATGCATCTGCAGGATACGGCCGACGCGCTCCTTCTTGCCCTTGACCGAGTTGTAGACGGTGTCGCCGGAATTCAGCACACCGGAATAGACCCGGAAGAAGGTCAGCGAGCCCACATAGGGATCGGTGGCGATCTTGAATGCCAGGGCGGCGAAGGGCTCGTCGTCGGAGGACTTGCGCAGCACCTCGGTCTCGCTCTCGTCGTCCAGCACGCCCTTGATGGCGAGCACGTCGACCGGCGAGGGCATGAAATTGATGACGGCGTCGAGCATGGCCTGCACGCCCTTGTTCTTGAAGGCGGAGCCGCACATCATCGGAATGATCTCCACCGACAGGGTGCGCATGCGCAGCCCCTTGATGATCTCCTCGTGGGACAGATCGCCCTCGTTGAGATACTTATCCATCAGCTCTTCGGTGGCCTCGGCGGCGGCTTCCAGCATGTGCTCGCGCCATTCCTGGCACTGCTCGAGCATGTCCTCGGGGATGTCCCTGGCCTCGTAGGTCATCCCCATGTCCTGCTCGTTCCAGTAGATGGCCTGCATCCGGATCAGGTCGACCACGCCCTTGAAGTTGTCCTCAGCCCCGATCGGCAACTGCACCGGAACCGGGAAGGCGCCCAGCCGGGTCTTGACCTGCTCGACCACGCGCAGGAAGTTCGCGCCGGCGCGGTCCATCTTGTTCACGAAGCCCATGCGCGGGACGTGATACTTGTTGGCCTGGCGCCATACCGTCTCGGACTGGGGCTCGACACCGCCGACAGCGCAGAATACGGCACAGGCGCCATCGAGCACACGCAGGGAACGCTCCACCTCGATGGTGAAGTCCACGTGGCCGGGCGTATCAATGATATTGATGCGATGCTCCGGGAACTGCTGGTCCATGCCGCTCCAGAAACAGGTGGTGGCAGCGGAGGTGATGGTGATACCGCGCTCCTGCTCCTGTTCCATCCAGTCCATGGTCGCGGCGCCATCATGCACCTCGCCGATCTTGTGCGACACGCCGGTATAGAACAGAACGCGTTCGGTGGTCGTCGTCTTGCCGGCGTCAATGTGCGCCATGATGCCGACATTGCGATAACGTTCAATTGGAGTTTTGCGTGCCACGGACTGAATTCCTATCTAATGTTGCTTGAATATTGCCTGGATATATCTGGACGCTTACCAGCGGTAGTGCGCGAAGGCCTTGTTGGCCTCGGCCATGCGGTGCGTATCCTCGCGCTTCTTCACGGCGGCGCCGCGACTCTCGGCTGCATCCAGGATTTCGCCGGCAAGGCGCTGGGCCATGGTCTTCTCGCTGCGTTTGCTGGCGGCGTCGATCACCCAGCGCATGGCCAGGGTCTGGCGGCGCACCGGACGCACCTCGATGGGCACCTGGTAGGTCGCACCGCCGACGCGCCGGGACTTGACCTCAACCATCGGGCTGACGTTGTCCAGGGCCTGGTCCATGACCTCCATCGGATCGCCGCTCTTCTGGCCGATATGATCCAGGGCGCCATAGACAATGCGCTCGGCGACCGATTTCTTGCCGCTTTTCATGACCATATTCATGAACTTGGCCAGTTTCTCACTGCCGAACTTGGGGTCCGGAAGGATCTGACGACGCTCTGCTGACTTTCTTCTCGACATGAATGTTTTCCTGCAACCGGATTGCGTTTAGGACTTGGGCCGCTTGGCGCCGTACTTCGACCGCCCCTGACGGCGCGCCTGCACCCCGGAGGTGTCCAGACTGCCGCGCACGGTGTGGTAGCGCACGCCCGGCAGGTCCTTGACACGGCCGCCGCGAATCAGCACCACCGAGTGTTCCTGCAGGTTATGGCCCTCACCGCCGATGTAGCTGCTGACCTCATAACCGTTGGTTAGACGAACGCGTGCGACCTTGCGCAGCGCCGAGTTCGGCTTCTTCGGCGTAGTGGTGTAGACACGGGTGCACACACCGCGCTTCTGCGGCGAGGCCTCGAGCGCAGGGACATTACTCTTCTCGACCCTGCGCTTACGCGGTTTGCGTACTAACTGATTGATTGTAGACATGAAAAACTCACTCTAATCCGTCTAGCTGCCAGCATGGGGGCGACCGGAAAATAAACGACAGGCCGGCATGGTTGCCCGGCCTGTCGGGAAAGACGCGCAATTTTAGAGAGCTGCCCCCACCCTGTCAAGCACTTGTGGCGCCTGATCCGGGGACGGAGGCAGTAGGGTCAGGAATCCGACTCGCTGGGGGTCTCGGCGGCGGATTCCGCCTCGGTCGAGTCGACGAAGGCGGCCGCGGCGGCCTCTCCGGCCAGGTCGGCGTGACGCAGGCGGCGACGCTCCTCGTGGTGCGCCAGCCCGGTCCCGGCCGGGATCAGCCGGCCCACGATCACGTTCTCCTTCAGCCCGCGCAGCTCGTCGCGCCCGCCACGGGTGGCGGCCTCGGTCAGCACCCGGGTGGTCTCCTGGAAGGAGGCCGCCGAGATGAAGGATTCGGTCGCCAGCGAGGCCTTGGTGATCCCCAGCAGGAGGATGATGTAGGACGCCGGGACCTTGTCCTCGGCCAGCATCTTCTCATTCTCCTCCAGCAGTACGGCCTTCTCGACCTGCTCGCCCTTGAGGAAGCGGGTGTCGCCGGGCTCGATGATCTCGACCTTGCGCATCATCTGGCGGATGATGACCTCGATGTGCTTGTCGTTGATCTTCACGCCCTGCAGCCGATAGACGTCCTGGATCTCCTTGACCACGTAGTTGGCCATCTCCGTCACGCCCAGCAGGCGCAGGATGTCATGCGGATTGGGCTCGCCGTCGACAATGGTCTCGCCCTTCTCCACGTGCTCACCTTCGAACACGGTGACGTGGCGCCACTTGGGAATCAGTTCCTCGTGCGGATCGCCGTCGGCCGGCGTGATGACCAGACGCTGCTTGCCCTTGGTCTCCTTGCCGAAGGTGGCGGTACCGGAGATCTCGGCCAAGATGGCCGGCTCCTTGGGCTTGCGGGCCTCGAACAGGTCGGCCACGCGCGGCAGACCGCCGGTGATGTCGCGGGTCTTGGAGGACTCCTGCGGGATGCGTGCCACCACGTCGCCGACCTCCACCGGGGAGCCGTCCTCCAGCCCCACGATCGCGCCGGCGGGCAGGAAGTAGTGGGCCGGCATGTCGGTACCGGCGATCTTGAGCTCGTCGCCCTTCTCGTCGACCAGCTTGACCATCGGCCGCAGGTCCTTACCGGCCGAGCCACGCTGCTTGGGATCGGAGACGATCAGACTGGACAGGCCGGTGATCTCGTCGGTCTCGCGGTTGACCGTCACGCCCTCGATGAAGTCCGAGAAGCGCACCCGGCCGGCCACCTCGGTGACGATCGGGTGGGTGTGCGGATCCCAGTTGGCCACGATCTGACCGGCCTCGACGGCATCACCGTCATTGACCGACAGCACCGCGCCGTAAGGCAACTTGTAGCGCTCGCGCTCGCGCCCGTTGGCATCGACCACGCCGATCTCGCCGGAGCGGGAGACCGCGACCAGGTTGCTTTCCTTGTTGGTAACCGTCTTGATGTTGTGCAGACGGATGGTACCGGCGGCCTTCACATCGACGTTGTTCACGGTCGCCGAGCGGCTGGCCGCACCGCCGATGTGGAAGGTACGCATGGTCAGCTGGGTGCCCGGCTCGCCGATGGACTGGGCGGCGATCACGCCGACTGCCTCGCCGCTGTTCACGCGGTGACCGCGCGCCAGGTCGCGCCCGTAGCACTGCGAGCACACGCCGTAACGGGATTCGCAGGTGATGGCGGAGCGGACCTTGACCTGGTCCACGCCCATGGCCTCGAGCTTCTCGACCCAGTGCTCGTCGATCAGGGTGCCGGCGGCGATGGCCAGCTCGTCCCTGCCCGGCAGGTAGGCATCCTCGGACACCACCCGGCCCAGCACGCGCTCGCCCAGGGACTCGACCACGTCGCCGCCCTCGACGATCGGCGACATGAGCAGACCGTTGTCGGTCCCGCAGTCGTCCTCGACCACCACCAGATCCTGCGAGACGTCCACCAGACGCCGGGTCAGATAACCGGAGTTGGCGGTCTTGAGCGCGGTATCGGCCAGACCCTTGCGCGCGCCGTGGGTGGAGATGAAGTACTGGATGACGTTCAGACCCTCACGGAAATTGGCCGTGATCGGGGTCTCGATGATGGAACCGTCCGGCTTGGCCATCAGGCCGCGCATGCCTGCCAGCTGGCGGATCTGGGCGGCCGAACCACGGGCGCCGGAATCGGCCATCATGTAGACTGAATTGAACGAGTCCTGGGTCGCCGGGTTGCCGTCGGGGTCGGTGACCGTCTCCTTGCCCAGCTTGCCCATCATGGCCTTGGCGACCTGGTCGTTGGTACGCGACCAGATATCCACCACCTTGTTGTAGCGCTCGCCGTTGGTCACCAGACCCGAGGTGTACTGGGCCTCGATCTCCTTGACCTCTTCCTCGGCCCGGCCAAGGATGTCGTACTTCTCTTCCGGGATGACCATGTCGTCGGCCCCGAAGGACACGCCGGAACGGGTGGCGTAGCGGAAGCCGAGGTACATCAGCTGGTCGGCGAAGATCACCGTCTCCTTCAGACCCACCCGGCGATAGCAGGAGTTGATCAGCTTGGAGATGATCTTCTTGGTCATGTTCTGGTCGACCAGTTCGAACGGCAGACTGCGCGGCACGATCTCGTAGATCAGGGCGCGGCCGACAACGGTGTCGACACGCTTCATCTCGGTCACGATCTCGCCGGCGTCATTGATCCAGCTGTCCTCGATGCGGACCTGGACCCGCGCATGCAGGTCAACCGCGCCGTTGTCATAGGCACGGCGCAGCTCATTGAGATCCGAGAAGGCCATGCCGCGGCCCTTCGCATCCATGCGCTCGCGCGACATGTAGTACAGGCCCAGCACCACGTCCTGCGAGGGCACGATGATGGGTTCGCCGTTGGCCGGCGAGAGGATGTTGTTGGTGGACATCATCAGGGTGCGCGCTTCCAGCTGCGCCTCCAGCGACAGCGGCACGTGCACCGCCATCTGGTCGCCGTCGAAGTCGGCGTTGAAGGCGGCGCAGACCAGCGGATGCAACTGGATCGCCTTGCCCTCGATCAGCACCGGCTCGAAGGCCTGGATGCCCAGGCGGTGCAGGGTCGGGGCGCGGTTGAGCATCACCGGATGTTCGCGGATAACCTCTTCCAGGATGTCCCAGACCTCGGAGCTCTCGCGCTCGACCAGCTTCTTGGCCGCCTTGATGGTGGTGGCCACGCCCTGACGGATCAGCTTGGAGAAGATGAAGGGCTTGAACAGCTCCAGCGCCATGCGCTTGGGCAGGCCGCACTGGTGCAGGCGCAGGGTCGGACCGACCACGATCACGGAACGCCCGGAGTAGTCCACGCGCTTGCCCAGCAGGTTCTGACGGAAGCGGCCCTGCTTGCCCTTGATCATGTCGGCCAGGGATTTCAGCGGGCGCTTGTTGGTGCCGGTGATGGCACGGCCGCGGCGGCCGTTGTCCAGCAGCGCGTCGACCGATTCCTGCAGCATGCGCTTCTCGTTGCGCACGATGATGTCCGGCGCATTGAGCTCCAGCAGCCGGCGCAGGCGGTTGTTGCGGTTGATCACCCGGCGATACAGGTCGTTCAGGTCCGAGGTGGCGAAGCGGCCGCCGTCCAGCGGCACCAGCGGACGCAGCTCCGGCGGCAACACCGGCAGCACCTCCATGACCATCCATTCCTGCTTGTTGCCGGAATCCAGGAATGACTCGATCAGCTTCAGCCGTTTGGCCAGGCGCTTGAGCTTGGTCTCGGAGTTGGTGGCGGCGATCTCATCGCGCAGCCTGGCGGCCTCGGCCTGCATGTCGATGGATTTGAGCAGCTCAAAGACGGCCTCGGCACCCATGCGGGCGTCGAACTCGTCGCCGAATTCCTCGATGGTATCCAGGTAGGCCTCGTCGGACAGCAGCTGGCCGCGTTCCAGCGTGGTCATGCCGGGATCGATCACCACGAAGGCTTCGAAGTACAGCACCCGCTCGATGTCGCGCAGGGTCATGTCCAGCAGCAGGCCGATGCGCGAGGGCAGCGACTTGAGGAACCAGATGTGGGCCACAGGGCTGGCCAGCTCGATATGGCCCATGCGCTCGCGGCGCACCTTGGCCAGGGTGACCTCCACCCCGCACTTCTCGCACACCACACCGCGGTGCTTGAGGCGCTTGTACTTGCCGCACAGGCACTCGTAGTCCTTGACCGGGCCGAAGATCTTGGCGCAGAACAGGCCGTCGCGCTCCGGCTTGAAGGTGCGGTAGTTGATGGTCTCGGGCTTTTTGACCTCACCGTAGGACCAGGACCGGATCATGTCCGGCGACGCCAGGCCGATGCGGATGGCATCAAAGTCGTCCAGATGTCCCTGCGGTTTAACCAGATTCAGTAAGTCTTTCATGGTCTGTTTTGCCTCGTGTCCGGGAACGGCGCCTGCCGTCTCCCAAATAACTTGAGTCCGTTATGCGATCGCGCTTGCGCTCAGTCCTGCTCCAGCTCGAGGTTGATGCCCAGCGAGCGGATCTCCTTGACCAGCACGTTGAAGGATTCGGGCATGCCCGCCTCCATGTGGTGATCGCCGTCCACGATGCTCTTGTACATCTTGGTGCGGCCGTTGACGTCGTCGGACTTGACGGTCAGCATCTCCTGCAGGGTGTAGGCGGCACCGTAGGCCTCCAGGGCCCACACCTCCATCTCGCCGAAGCGCTGGCCGCCGAACTGGGCCTTACGCCCAGCGGCTGCTGGGTTGACCAGGCGTAGGGACCGGGTGGAACGGGCATGCATCTTGTCATCCACCAGGTGGTTGAGCTTGAGCATGTACATATAACCCACGGTCACCGGCCGGTCGAAGGCCTCGCCGGTGCGGCCGTCGTAGGGGGAAGGTCTGACCCGATTCCGGCAGCTCCGCCAGCTTCAGCATGCCCTTGATCTCCTCCTCGTTGGCACGCCTTCGCAACTACGGGGTGGCACATGGGCACGCCGCCGCGCAGGTTGTTGCCGAGCGCGCGACGATCTCGTCGTCGCTGAACTCGTCCAGGTTCTCCTGCTTGCCGCTGGTGTTGTAGATCTTGTCCAGGAAACCGCGCAGCTCCGTGGGCTTGGCCTGCTCATCGAGCATGCTGCCGATCTTCATGCCGAGCCCCTTGGCGGCCCAGCCAAGATGGGTCTCCAAGCACCTGCCCGACGTTCATGCGCGAGGGCACGCCCAGCGGGTTCAGCACGACATCGACCGGGGTGCCGTCGGCGGAATAGGGCATATCCTCCATCGGCACGATGGTGGAGATGACACCCTTGTTACCGTGGCGCCCGGCGACCTTGTCGCCCGGCTGGATGCGGCGCTTGACGGCCAGGTAGACCTTGACCATCTTGAGCACGCCCGGGGCCAGGTCGTCACCGGCCTTGATCTTCATGCGCTTCTCTTCGAGCTTCTGATCGAATTCCTCGCGGATCTGCTTCAGACGCTCGGCAGCCTTCTCCAGCTGCTCGTTGGCCTCGTCGTTCTTGAGCCGGACCTCGAACCACCTGGACTTATCCAGTTCCTCGAGATAGGACTTGGTGATCTTGGTGCCGGGGCTTGAGCTTGTTCGGTCCGCCCTCGGCGGTCTTGCCGACCAGCAGGGCCTCGACCCGGCGGTAGACGTCCTCGTCCATGATGCGCATCTGGTCGGCCAGGTCCTTCTTGACCTGGGCCAGCTGGTCATCCTCGATCTCCAGCGCGCGCTTGTCCTTCTCCACGCCGTCGCGGGTGAAGACCTGCACATCGACCACGGTGCCGTCCATGCCGGAGGGCACGCGCAGCGAGGTATCCTTCACATCGGAGGCCTTCTCGCCGAAGATGGCGCGCAGCAGCTTCTCCTCCGGGGTCAGCTGGGTCTCACCCTTGGGCGTGACCTTGCCGACCAGGATGTCGCCCGGCTTGACCTCGGCGCCGATGTAGACGATGCCGGACTCGTCCAGCTTGGACAGCGCCCCCTCGCCGACATTGGGGATGTCGCCGGAGATCTCCTCCGGCCCCAGCTTGGTGTCGCGGGCGACACAATTGAGTTCCTCGATATGGATGGTGGTGAAGCGGTCTTCCTGCACCACCCGCTCGGAGATGAGGATGGAATCCTCGAAGTTGTAGCCGTTCCAGGGCATGAAGGCGACCAGCAGGTTCTGGCCCAGCGCCAGTTCGCCCATGTCGGTGCTTGGGCCGTCGGCCAGCACGTCGCCTTTCGCGATCACGTCACCCGGATTGACCAGCGGACGCTGGTTGATGCAGGTGTTCTGGTTGGAACGGGTGTACTTGGTCAGGTTGTAGATGTCCACGCCCGGTTCGCCGGCGACGGTCTCGTCGTCGTTGACGCGCACCACCACGCGGGCGGCGTCGACCGAATCGACCACGCCGCCGCGACGGGCGGTCACGGCCACGCCGGAGTCGATGGCCACGGTGCGCTCGATGCCGGTGCCGACCAGCGGCTTCTCGCTGCGCAGGGTCGGAACGGCCTGGCGCTGCATGTTCGATCCCATCAGCGCGCGGTTGGCGTCGTCATGCTCCAGGAACGGCAGCAGGGCGGCGGCAACCGAGACGATCTGGCGCGGCGAGACGTCGATGTAGTCGACCTTGTCCGGGGTGGACAGGGTGAACTCGTTCTGGTGCCGGCAGGAGATCAGGTCGTCGGTGAGCATGCCCTTGTCGTCCATGGCCGCATTGGCCTGGGCGATGACGTACTGCCCTTCCTCGATCGCCGACAGGTATTCGACGTCGTCGGTGACGCGGCCGTCGACCACCTTGCGGTAGGGGGTTTCCAGGAAGCCGTACTTGTTGGTACGGGCGAACACGGCCAGTGAGTTGATCAGGCCGATGTTCGGACCTTCCGGGGTCTCGATCGGGCAGACGCGGCCGTAGTGGGTCGGGTGCACGTCGCGCACCTCGAAGCCGGCACGCTCGCGGGTCAGACCGCCCGGGCCGAGTGCGGACACGCGGCGCTTGTGAGTGACCTCGGACAGCGGGTTGTTCTGGTCCATGAACTGGGACAGCTGGCTGGAACCGAAGAACTCCTTGATCGCGGCGGCCACCGGCTTGGCGTTGATCAGCTCCTGCGGCATCAGGCCCTCGCTCTCGGCCAGCGACAGGCGCTCCTTGACCGCGCGCTCGACCCGCACCAGACCGATGCGGAAGACGTTCTCGGCCATCTCGCCCACGCAGCGGATGCGGCGGTTGCCCAGGTGGTCGATGTCATCGACGAAGCCGTTGCCGTTGCGGATGTCGACCAGGGCCCGCATCACGGCAATGATGTCGGAACTGTCGCCGTGCTGCTCGGCCAGCTTCTTGGACGCCTCATCGGTACGGGTCTTGAAGTAGACGCCGTCGTAGAGCACGCCCGGGCCCTCGACCTCGTCGCGGCCGACCCGGCGGTTGAACTTCATGCGGCCCACCGCGGACAGGTCGTAGCGGTCCTCGGTGAAGAACAGGTTGTTGAACAGGTTCTGGGCCGCTTCCTTGGTCGGCGGCTCGCCCGGACGCATCATGCGGTAGATCTCGACCTGGGCCTCCAGCTCACTGCTGGTCGGGTCGATACGCAGGGTCTCGGAGATGTAGGGACCGCGGTCCAGGTCATTGGTGTACAGGGTCTTGACCTGCTTGATGCCGGCCTCGCGCAGCTTCGCGACCAGCTCCTCGGTGAGCTCGTCGTTGGCATTGGCGATGATCTCGCCGCTGGCCTTGTCCACCACATTGTGTGACAGCACCTTGCCGACCAGGTAGGACTCGGGCACCACCAGGCTCTTCACCCCGGCCTTGTCCAGCTCGCGGATGTGGCGGGCCGTGATGCGGCGCCCTTCCTCGACCAGCACCTCGTTGCCGATCCTGATGTCGAAGATGGCGGTTTCGCCGCGCAGGCGCTCCGGCACCAGATCCAGCTTGATCTCGTTCTTGCCGATGTGGAAGGTGTTGGTATCGAAGAAGATATCCAGGATCTGCTCGACCTCGTAGCCCAGGGCGCGCAGCAGGATGGTCGCCGGCAGCTTGCGGCGGCGGTCGATGCGCACGAACAGGCAGTCCTTGGGGTCGAACTCGAAGTCCAGCCAGGAGCCGCGGTAGGGAATGACCCGCGCGGAATACAGCAGCTTGCCCGAGGAATGGGTCTTGCCCTTGTCGTGATCGAAGAACACGCCCGGCGAGCGGTGCAGCTGGGAGACGATGACGCGCTCGGTGCCGTTGATGACGAAGGTGCCGTTCTCGGTCATCAGGGGCATTTCGCCGAAATAGACTTCCTGCTCCTTGATGTCCTTGATCGGCTTGTTCTCGGCCGAGGACTCCTTGTCATAGATGATCAGGCGCACCAGCGCGCGCAGGGGCGCGGCGTAGGTCATGCCGCGCAGCTGGCACTCCTTGACGTCGAAGGTCGGGGTGCCGAGACGGTAACTGACGTACTCGAGCGCCGCGTTACCGGAGTAGCTCTGGATCGGAAACACCGAGGAGAAGGCCGCGTGCAGACCGCAGTCCTCACGCTGTTCCGAGCCCTGACCGGTCTGCAGAAAGCGGTCGTAGGACTCGATCTGGGTCGCCAGCAGGTACGGAACCTGAAGAATACTGGGTCGCTTGCCGAAATCCTTGCGAATACGTTTCTTATCGGTGAAGCTGTAGCCCATCGGTGTTCCTCTCAATTGCGAAACCGGGTTGCCGGGGCGGGACGCTGCTCAGTCGCGCGGCCGGACAACAGGAAAAGGCCGGCGGCTCGGTGCCACCAGCCCGATTGAATCTTTAACTTCCCTCAGGGCGCGGACCGCACCCTGAGGGTTGTTGTGCCGAACTGCTCGAAATCTTACTTGACCTCGACGCTTGCACCAGCCTCTTCAAGCTGCTTCTTGATGTCTTCAGCCTCATCCTTGGAAGCGCCTTCCTTGATGGTGGAGGGCACGCCCTCGACCATGTCCTTGGCTTCCTTCAGGCCCAGACCGGTGATGCCGCGCACGACCTTGATCACGCCCACCTTGTTGGAACCGAAGCTGCTCATCACCACGTCGAACTCGGTCTGCTCCTCGGCGGCGGCGGCTTCACCCCCACCGGCGGCAGCCGGAGCGGCAGCCACGGCGGCGGCGGCGGAAACACCGAATTTCTCTTCCATCGCCTCGACGAGTTCAACGACTTCCATCACGCTCATGCTGGCGATGGTTTCCAGGATATCTTCTTTCGAAACTGCCATGGTAATCACTCCTGATACTTGTCCACAAGCCCACTGAGGGGCGTCAAAATTTTGAACCGGGTTAGGCCGCCTGTTCCTTCTGATCGCGGATGGCCGCCACCGTACGCACCAGCTTGCCCGGCACCTCGTTGAGGGTGCGGGCCAGCTTCTCGGCCGGGGCCTTCATCAGCATCATCAGGATGGACAGGGCTTCATCGCGAGTCGGCAGCTTGGCCAGACGTTCCAGATCATTGGCCGGCAGCAGCTCGCCGCTGACCGAAACGAACCTGACCTGGAGCTGGTCGTGCTCCTTGGCGAAGTCCTTGATCACGCGGGCGGCAGAGCCGGGATCCTCCTGGGAGAAGGCCAGCATCAGCGGGCCGACCAGGCTGTCTGAGATGCATTCGAACTCGGTGCCCTGAACGGCACGGCGGGCCAGGGTGTTCTTCACGACCCGGACATAGACGCCGCTTTCCCGCGCCTTGCGGCGCAGAGCGGTCATCTGGTCCACGGTCAGGCCGCGGTATTCCGCCGCCACGGCGGAATAGGCGCTTGCGGCCACTTCAGACACCTCGGCAACCACAGTCTTCTTCTGTTCAAGACTCAGTGCCATCAGTTACCTCCTGCGATACAGAGCGAATCTGTATCCGGTTTTGCCAACAGAACAACCCCCTTGGGGGCGTTCCCCGTTACGGTGGCCGAGGACAAGTTCACGAAAAACCGTCTTGGCGACACCGTCTGCGCAGGCTTTCAGAGATTAAGCTCGGGGCTGACCCCTCGCGCCTGCGGTCTTTGACGACAGACCGTTGCCGGACGGGCCAACGGCGTGCCACAAAGTCTGTACCACCCCGCTCAGGATGCGAGCGAGGCCTGATCGACAGCGATGCCCGGGCCCATGGTGGTGGACACGGTCACCTTCTTCATATAAATACCCTTGGCCGCGGCGGGCTTGACCTTGCGCAGGTCGGCCAGCAGTGCCTCCAGGTTGCCCTTCAGGGCGTCGACATCGAAATCCACCTTGCCGATAGTGCAATGGATGATGCCCGCCTTGTCGGTGCGGTAGCGCACCTGTCCGGCCTTGGCGTTCCTGACCGCGGCGGCCACGTCGGTGGCAACGGTGCCGACCTTCGGGTTGGGCATCAGGCCGCGCGGACCCAGGATCTGGCCCAGCTGGCCGACCACACGCATGGCGTCCGGCGTGGCGATGACCACATCGAAATCCAGGTTGCCGCCCTTGATGCTCTCGGCCAGGTCCTCGAAACCGACCACGTCGGCACCGGCTTCCTTCGCGGCATCGACATTGGCGCCCTGGGCGAACACGGCCACGCGCACGCTCTGGCCGGTGCCGTTGGGCAGCACGGTCGAGCCGCGCACCACCTGATCGGACTTGCGCGGGTCGACGCCGAGATTGACCGCGACGTCGACGGATTCCTTGAATTTGGCCCCGGTCAGATCCTTCAGCAGGCCGAAGGCGTCATCGATCGGGTACAGCTTGCCCGGTTCGACCTTCTCACGGATGGCCTTCATACGTTTGGATAGTTTCGCCATGATCAAGCCTCCTCGACGTCCAGACCCATGCTGCGCGCACTGCCGGCGATGATGCGCACGGCAGCGTCCATGTCGGCGGCATTGAGATCCGCCATCTTGGTCTGGGCGATCTCCTCGAGCTGCGCCCGGGTCACCGTGCCCACCTTCTGGGTGTTCGGGGTGGGACTGCCCTTGCCGATACCGGCAGCCTTCTTCAGCAGGATCGCGGCCGGCGGGGTCTTCATGACGAAGGTGAAGCTGCGATCGTTGTAGACGGTGATCACCACCGGGATCGGCAGCCCTTTCTCGACATCCTGGGTCTGGGCGTTGAAGGCCTTGCAGAATTCCATGATGTTCACGCCGTGCTGGCCCAGCGCGGGACCGACCGGCGGCGACGGATTCGCCTCCTGGGCTGCAACCTGCAGCTTGATGTAGGCTTCGACTTTCTTTGCCATTTCGCTTCTCCTGTGGGTGCAAGCGCCTCGTTACGATCGGGACTGTCCCGATATCTCCGGAGGCTCCCCGTTAACCTCGGGCGCCGGAAAACCCGGCGTCCGTACTCAAGCCTTTTCGACCTGGCTGAACTCCAGTTCGACCGGCGTGGAACGGCCGAAGATGAGCACGGCCACACGCAGCCGGCTCTTCTCGTAGTTGACCTCTTCGACCACGCCATTGAAATCGTTGAAGGGGCCGTCGGTGACACGTACCACTTCGCCCACCTCGAACAGCACCTTGGGCCGCGGCTTCTCCACGCCCTCCTGGATCCGGTTCAGGATCTGGTCGGCCTCGCGGTCCGAGATCGGGGCCGGGCGGTCGCTGGTGCCACCGATGAAACCCATCACCTTGGGCACGTCCTTGACCAGGTGCCAGGTCTCGTCGTCCATTTCCATCTGCACCAGCACGTAGCCGGGGAAGAACTTGCGCTCGCTCTTGCGCTTCTGGCCCTCGCGCATCTCCACGACCTCCTCGGTCGGGACCAGGATCTCGCCGAACCTGTCCTGCATGCCGCTACGGGCAACGCGCTCCTGAAGAGAACGCTTGACCTGGTTCTCGAACCCCGAATAGGCGTGTACGACGTACCAACGCTTAGCCATCCTTAAACCGCCCTTTATCCGGTTACCTGACCGATCGCCCAGAACAGGAACTTGTCCAGCAGCCACAGGATCAGGCCCACGATGATGACCATCGCGAACACGATCAGCGCCGTCTGTATGGTCTCCTGCCGGCTCGGCCAGACCACCTTGCGCACTTCCATACGGGCACTGCCGATGAAACCGATCGCCTGGGCGCCTTTGGCGGTCTGCGCGAAAATGAACAGCACCACGCCCACTACCGCCAGCAGTCCCAGCACTCGGAACAGCAGGTTGTAGTCGGCAAAATGGTAAAAGCCGACCACGCCCCCCATCAGGAGTGCGACGGCCAGCCCCATTTTCACGGTATCCAGTTTCGAGCCTTCGGTGTCTACCTTAGCATTCATACCCAGCGGCCAGGTGTACCTGTTTGGGAGCCCGGCATTGTTGCCCGGCCTGAACGGCCGGCGCCTGCCCCAGTTAAGTGGCAGGGCAGGAGGGAATCGAACCCCCAACCTGCGGTTTTGGAGACCGCCGCTCTGCCAATTGAGCTACTGCCCTATAAAAATCAGTTGCCAGGTTCCGGGTGCCAGGTTCCAGGAAGGTCTCTTCCTCGGCCCTGGCACCTCGGCACTGGTCCCTATCATTCAATAACCTTCGACACCACGCCGGCGCCCACGGTACGCCCGCCCTCGCGGATGGCGAAGCGCAGACCCTCTTCCATCGCGATCGGCGCAATCAGCGACACCGTCATCTTCACGTTGTCGCCCGGCATCACCATCTCCACGCCTTCCGGCAGGTCGCACGCACCGGTCACGTCCGTCGTGCGGAAGTAGAACTGCGGACGATAGCCGTTGAAGAACGGCGTGTGACGACCACCCTCGTCCTTGCCCAGCACGTACACCTCGCACTCGAACTTGGTGTGCGGCGTGATCGACTTCGGCACGCACAGCACCTGGCCGCGCTCAACATCGTCACGCTTGGTCCCGCGCAGCAGCACGCCCACGTTGTCGCCCGCCTCGCCCGAATCCAGCAGCTTGCGGAACATCTCCACGCCGGTCACGGTGGTCTTGACCGTGTCGCGAATGCCCACGATCTCGACCTCGTCGCCCACCGTCACCTTGCCGCGCTCGATACGACCGGTCACCACCGTGCCGCGACCCGAAATCGAGAACACGTCCTCGATCGGCATCAGAAACGGCTGGTCCACCGGGCGCTCCGGCACCGGAATATAGGAGTCCAGCGCTTCGAGCAGCTTCTCGATCGACGGCACACCGATGTCCGAGGTGTCACCCTCCAGCGCCTTCAACGCCGAACCGGTGATGATCGGGGTGTCGTCGCCGGGGAAATCGTAGGAGGACAGCAGATCCCGGATCTCCATCTCCACCAGCTCCAGCAGCTCCGGATCGTCGACCTGGTCGGCCTTGTTCATGTACACCACGATCGAGGGCACGCCCACCTGACGCGCCAGCAGGATGTGCTCGCGCGTCTGCGGCATCGGGCCGTCGGCCGCGCTCACCACCAGGATCGCGCCGTCCATCTGCGCCGCACCCGTGATCATGTTCTTCACATAGTCGGCATGCCCGGGGCAGTCCACGTGCGCGTAGTGGCGCGCGTCCGTCTCGTACTCCACGTGGGCGGTGGCAATCGTGATCCCGCGCGCACGCTCTTCCGGGGCATTGTCGATCTGATCATAGGCCCGGAACTCGCCGCCCATCTTCTCGGCACCCACCTTCGTCAGCGCCGCCGTCAGCGTCGTCTTACCATGGTCCACGTGACCTATCGTTCCCACATTCACGTGCGGCTTCGTTCGCTCAAATTTTTCCTTGGACATGGAAGATCTCCCACTTGTTTTCTGCTCGACAAGACGGCCAGGCGTCTACGGGTTACTAATTTAATATGGAGCCCATAACCAGATTTGAACTGGTGACCTCTTCCTTACCAAGGAAGTGCTCTACCGACTGAGCTATATGGGCGTAAAACCAGGCTCTAGTCACTAGGTTCTAGGGCCGAGGCAGGGCGACACCAGTCACCTCTTGCCCGCATCGAAAATCTCTACCGCTACCAACTTGGAGCGGGTGATGGGAATCGAACCCACGTCATCAGCTTGGAAGGCTGAGGTTCTACCGTTGAACTACACCCGCCGAACAAGGGCCGAGGGGCCAGGTTCTAGGGACGAGGCGAGCCCCTGTAAAGCTTTCCCTCCGACCACTGATACGCGGGCGATGCTGTGCGCCTGCGACCGGGGACAGACCAAAAATCTCTCAACCTCGGCCCTAGAGCCTAGCCCCTGCATCTGGTGGAGGGGGGAGGATTCGAACCTCCGAAGGCTGAGCCAGCAGATTTACAGTCTGCCCCCTTTGGCCGCTCGGGAACCCCTCCAAAACGAAGCAGCGTATTTTGGTTAAGTCCCCCGCCAGTGTCAACTCCCGTGCACAATCAAGCGAATAATTTGCCCGGAAAAATCCGTGACCGGCGTCCGGGGCTTTGCTAGCATGCCGCACGCGGCCCGGCGACAGCCGTGCCCCAGCGCGGCCCAGCGCCGGGCGCCCCTGACAAGCGGGGCCGATTTTCCATAAAAATCAAACGCATATTAATCAACACACCAATCTGGGGACAGCATGAAGGTCACGATTTACGGTTCCGGCTATGTCGGCCTGGTCACCGGCGCCTGTCTGGCGGAAGTGGGCAACGAGGTTCTGTGCGTCGATATCGACCCGGGCAAGATCGAACGGCTGCAACGGGGCGAGATCCCCATCTACGAGCCCGGCCTGGACCGGATGGTGACGGAAAACAGCAAGGCCGGGCGGCTGCGCTTCACCCTGGACCCGGCCGAGGGCGTCGCCCACGGCCTGTTCCAGTTCATCGCCGTCGGCACCCCGCCCGACGAGGACGGCTCCGCCGATCTGCAGCACGTGCTGGCGGTGGCCGGGGCCATCGGCGAGCAGCTGCAGGAATACCGCATCGTGATCAACAAGTCGACGGTGCCGGTCGGCACCGCCGACCGGGTGCGCGAGCGCATCGAGCAGGCACTGGCCGAACGGGCGGCCCAGATCGAATTCGACGTGGTCTCCAATCCGGAATTTCTCAAGGAAGGCGCGGCGATCAGCGATTTCATGCGCCCGGACCGGATCGTGGTCGGCACCGACAATCCGCGCACCGCGGAACTGCTGCGGGCCCTCTACGCCCCCTTCAACCGCAACCATGACCGGTTGCTGGCCATGGACATCCGCTCCGCCGAGCTGACCAAATACGCCGCTAACGCCATTCTGGCCACCAAGATCAGTTTCATGAACGAGCTGTCCAACCTGGCCGAGCGGCTGGGAGCGGACATCGAGCAGGTGCGCGTGGGCATCGGCTCGGATCCCCGCATCGGCTATCAGTTCATCTACCCCGGCGCCGGCTATGGCGGCTCCTGTTTTCCCAAGGATGTCAAGGCACTGGAGCGCACGGCGCGCGACTGCGGCTACCAGGCCGAGCTGCTCACCGCGGTGGAGAATGTCAACGAGCGTCAGAAGGCGATCCCGCTCCGCAAGCTCGAACAGCACTTCGGCGAGCTGAAGGGACGCACCATTGCCCTCTGGGGGCTGGCCTTCAAGCCCAACACCGACGACATGCGCGAGGCCTCCAGCCGGGTGCTGATGGAGGCCCTGTGGGCGGCCGGGGCCAGGGTCCGGGCCTACGACCCGGTGGCCATGGAGGAATGCAACCGCATCTACGGCAAGCGCGGGGACCTGATCCTGTGTGAATCGGCCATGGAGGCCGTGCAGGGCGCCGACGCCCTGGTGGTGATCACCGAATGGAAGGAATTCCGCAGCCCGGATTTCTTCGAGATCCGCGAAACCCTGCGCCAGCCGGTGATCGTCGACGGGCGCAACATCTACGACCCGGCCCAGATGGCCGCCCTGGGCTACACCTACTACTCCATCGGCCGGGGGCCGCGCCAGCCGGGCTGAAACTGCCCACGGGTACACCCGCCGTCACATGTGATGGCTGAACTCCCCGAGCTCGATGCCGTCCATCTGCTCGAACAGGGCCTCGCCATCAACGTGCACCAGGCATTCGTGGTCGCCGGCATCGAAGTAGATGTCCGGCTGCTCGGCCAGGTGACTGTCGACCAGGGTACGCAATCCGTAGGCCGGCCCCAGCGCCGGCATGGCGCCCAGTTCGCAGTCCTCGAACAGCGCGGCCAGCTCCGGCTCCTCCGCCATTTCCACGTGGCTGTGCAGATGCGAATCCAGCGCCTGCAGGTCCAGCCGGTGGGTGGCGGGGATGAGCGCCATGATATAGCCCTGATCGTCCTGCAGGATCACCGGCTTGGCCAGACAGTCCCCGGGGATGTGAGCGCTGGCGGCCGTCTCCAGGCTGCTCATGGTGGGCGGATGGGTAAGCACCTCGTAGGGGATCTCGTGCTCGGTCAGGTAACGGCTGACGTGCTGGGCCATGGCCATGGGATGTATCCTCCCTGCAGATCGCTTCCACCTGTAATTATAGTCCGTCGGAGCGCAGGGGGTCGGCCCGCGAGTGAGGCACGATAAGCCCGGCTTATAGATATCGGGTGCGGTAGCGCAGCGGCTCCCGGGACAGACGTTCGATGTCACCCACATACAGCCCATAGCGTCCGCCGGGCTGCTCGCCGAAATACAGCTTCAGCGTCTCGGCCACCACCTGAAAGGCCAATGCGTCCCAGGGCACGCTGTCCCGGTCGAACAGCGCCACCTCCAGGCTTTCCTCCCCGGCACTGAAATCCGGACCCAGCAGCCGGCCGCGGAACAGCATGTAGACCTGGTTGATGTGCGGCAGATTGAACACGGCATAGAGGGCGTCGAGCTCGACCCGGGCCCTGGCCTCCTCCAGGGTCTCGCGCGTGGCCGCCTGCTGGGTGGTCTCGCCCAGCTCCATGAAGCCGGCCGGCAGGGTCCACAGGCCGTGGCGCGGCTCGATGGCGCGCCGACACAGCAGGATGCGGCCCTCCCACTCGGCAATGCAGCCGGCAACGATGTTCGGGTTCTGGTAATGTATGGTGCAGCAGCTGTCGCACACATACCGCGGCCGGTCGTCGCCCTCCGGCACCCGCAGGCTGACCGGGCCGGCGCATTCGCTGCAGAATTTCATTCAGGCCCCCGTGTCAACACATCATGCATCTCGTCATCCTGCTCATCATTGTGCTTGCACTGCTGTTCGGCCCGCAGCTCTGGGTCCAGTGGGTGATGCGCCGCCACAGCGCCGAACGCGACGACTTCCCCGGCACCGGCGGCGAGTTCGCCCAACACCTGCTGCAGCGACTGCAGCTGGATGATGTCGAGGTCGAGTCCACTGAGCGCGGTGATCACTATGATCCGACCAGCCGCACCGTGCGTCTGAGCCCGGACAACTTCAACGGCCGCTCGCTGACCGCCGTGGTGGTCGCCGCGCACGAGGTCGGCCATGCCATCCAGCACGCCGGCAACTATCGCTGGCTCAACCTGCGCCACCGGCTGGTGCCGCTGGCCAACTCCGCCCAGCAGCTGGGCAATGTGCTGTTCCTCGGCATCCCGGTCATCGCGGTGCTGACCCGCGCGCCCACCAGCGGCCTGCTGCTTCTCCTCGGCGCCCTGCTCAGCTTCGGCGCCGCAGCCCTGGTGCACCTGGTTACCCTGCCGGTGGAGTTCGATGCCAGCTTCAACCGTGCCCTGCCACTGCTCAAGGCCGGGCGCTACATCCCCGAGCCCGACCAGCGGGCCGCGCACAACATCCTGCGGGCGGCGGCCATGACCTATGTCGCCGCCTCCTTCGCCAGCCTGCTCAACCTGTGGCGCTGGCTGCGGGTTCTCAGACGCGCCTAGGCCCAGTCCGCCACCAGGCTGATCTTGCCCATGGCCCGCCCCGATTCCAGCAGGGCATGGGCCTGCGCGACCTCGGAGAAGCCGAAACGCTGTTCATGGATCAGCGGCCTGAGTGTACCGGCATCGATCAGTCCGCCGACTTCGCGCAGGATGTTGCCGTGAGCGGCCTTGTCGTAATCGTGCAGCATGTTGATCAGCATGAACACAGTGTGCAGGCTCAGGCTCTTCTGGAAGGCCGGCTTGATGTCCAGAGTGGAGCGCCCGGCGATGGTCACCACCCGGCCCTTCAATGCGGCGGCCTCGATGGACTGGTCCAGCGCCGGCTGGCCCACGGTGTCGAACACCAGGTCGAAGCCGCGTCCGCCGGTGCAGCGCTGGACATACTGACTCACAGTCTCCTGGCGGTAATCGATCACGCACTCCGCGCCCAGCTGCTGCGCCTGTTCGCGCTTGGCCGCCTCGCTGGCGGTGGCCGCCACCCCGCCCCCGCGCCAGCGCGCCAGCTGCACGGCCATATGGCCGACGCCGCCGGTGCCGCCATGCACCAGCACGGCCTCATCCGCCTGCGCCCGCCCCTTCTCGATGATGGCCTCCCAGGCCGTGATGGCTACCAGCGGCACCACCGCGGCCTCCTCCAGCGACAGGCTGGCCGGCTTCGGTGCCAGCAGCTCGGCATCGGCCAGCATGTATTCGGCCAGCGCCCCGGGCCGGCCCTGCAGGCCGCCGGCGCAACCGTAGACCTCGGCCCCGGGGCGGAAGGCGGTCACGCCCGCGCCGACCGCCTCCACCACGCCGGCGACATCGCCGTGCAGCACGGCCGGAAACTCCGGCCCGACCGGCACGTCGCCGCGGCGGATCTTGCAGTCGACCGGATTCACACTGCTCGCCGCCACCCGGATCAGCACCTGACCCGGGCCGGGTTCGGGGCGCGGCAGGTCGGCAGCTTCGAACACCTCGGGACCGCCGAAACGGTTGATGACATAGGCGCGCATCCTCACCTCCATTGTTGCCGCTTAGTAATCGGAATCCAATGCACTAAGCTTAGGGCCTGTTAACACTAATCCAATCGTCTCTGCTGGGGCTGATTTTTCGTCCAGCAAGGCAGAATGAGCGATGTGTAGTTATTCTACATGAGCGAATGATAACGCCGCTGGGCGGAAAATCAGCCCCAGCCCGGCGGGTTGTGCCTGAAAAAGCGCCACTCGTCGTTGCTCGTCGCTTATTTGGAATAACCAAACTACGCTCCTCGCGCCTCGATTGGCGCTTTTTCAGGCACAACAGAGACGATTGGATTAGTGTTAACAGGCCCTAGCCTATAAACCCCGTCAAGCCACCGCTGCAAGCCTGAGGAGGTCATTATGATCGGCAGGAAGAACATCATTTTCGGTTTTCTCTACCTGGTCCTGACCGCCGCCCTGGGCCCCTACATGGTCAGCGAGGTCATCCCCGACGTGGGCGAGGCGGGCGCGACCAAGCAGCAGAGCATGTCCGAGCTGCAACTGATGGCCAGCAGCGGCTTCGAGCAGGATCTGGAACCCATGGACGCCGCTGCCATCGCCCGCAGCAACACCCAGGCGCTGCTGGACCTGAACCGGATGCTGCAGAGCGAGGCGCGGCTCGACGAGATCAAGGGCGGCCCGCACACCCACGGCAACCTCGAGTCCGTGCTCAATATCCTGGCCGGCCTGACCCTGCTGTTTCTCACCGTGCCGGCCTGGTGGAAGCAGGCCATCAGCTGGGCCTTCATCCTGGGCGCGCTGCTGCACTCGGGCATGCTCTACCTGGGCGTGATCTTCGGCCAGGGCTGGGCCCTGCAGGTGCTGAATACCGGCGTCGGCCCGCTGCTGGTGCTGCTCGGACTGCTGCTGGCCGGCGTGGCCGCCGCGGTCGGCCTGCGTCCCGAACCGATCCGCGACGACTGAGGCCCTAGTGGTCCATGCGGGAAGTTCGGTAACGCTCAGAGTCTCGCAAATGGGCCAGGACAAGGCGCACTTCGCAGGGAATGGCGCGCCCTTTCCAAGAAGTGCAACGCTGGATTGGCCCATTTGCGAGGCTCCCTTCGGGCCGGCCCACAAGCCGGTTTGGCTGTGTTGCGCTCACTTGAATTGGCTACGGCCAGTCCTGCGCTCGCGCGCCTTGCCAAACCGGCTTGTGGGCCGGCTGAGCATTACCGAACTTCCCGCATGGACCACTAGAGACCGCTGGCCTCGTCCTCGGCCAGCGCCTGCCGGCGGACCGGACGCAGGCGGTCGCCCCACTGGTAGGCCATCAGCCCGGCCAGGACCACGGCTACGCCCAGCAGCATGCGCGGCTGCAGCGTCTCGCCGTTGAACAGGGCCCCGAGCAGCAGGGCCAGCACCGGTGTGATCAGCGGGATCAGGGCCAGCCGGGTCGCCGGCAGGTGCTTGAGCGCATAGTAGTAGAGCATGAAGCCGAGCACCGAGCCCATCAGCGCCAGATAGCCGATCGACATCAGGGCACGCTCACTCACCCCCATCGGCAGGCCGCCGTCGGCCAGCCCCCAGGTCAGGGCATACAGCGGCGCGGCCACCAGCAGCCCGCCGCCGGTCTGGGACAGGGGATGCAGGCCGGCATCGATGCGCTTGACCCAGACGGCGCTGGCCGAATGCAGCACCACGGCCAGGGTCACGCCGGCGATGCCGTAGACGGCCTGATCGCCGAGGCTGCCGCCGACCTCGAAGATGACTGCCAGTCCGCTCACGCCCAGCAGCATGCCCAGTACCCGCCCGGGGGTGAAGGCACTCTCCTCCAGCCACAGTGCGGCCATCAGCCCGGTGACGATGGGCGCCAGCCCGAACACCACCGAGATCAGGCCCGAGGGGATGAACTGCGCCGCCCAGTACACCGACAGCATGGCGGCATAGATCCCGACTCCGGCGGCCAGGTAGGCAGTCCAGGCCCGGCGGTGGCGCGGCAGGGGGATGCTGAGCGCACCCATCAGCGCCAGGCACAGCAGCGCGCCCAGCAGCATGCGCGCGGTCACGCCGAACAGGAAACCACCGCCCTCGCCGCTCCACTGGATGGCGAGCGGCGTGGTCGACCAGATCAGTATCACCCCGAGATAGGCCGCGGGCACGGACATTTTTCTTCTCCCCAAACGAAAAAGGCCACAGTGTGAGCTGTGGCCTTCGGAACAGTGTTGCTGATATTCAGTACAGATCTAGTACCGGTTCCTCCAGCCAATAGACGCCATGCAGCGCAGCCAGACCGCGTTGCCATGGGCGTTCAGCAGGAAGAAGCGATTCAAAGTCATGCTGGGAAGTCTGCCAGCATTACTGCGCTGGCGTCAACGTTCATTCGTATGGCGGGGTGGCACTGATGCGATGGATGCTGAGATCCGCGCCGGCGTATTCCTCCTCCTGGGTCAGACGCAGCCCGAACATCATGCGAATCAGGCCATAGACCAGAAAGCCGCCGACCAGGGCGATGCCCACGCCTGCCAGGGTGCCGAGCACCTGCACCGCCAGGCTGACCCCGCCCAGACCACCCAGGGCGGTGCTGCCGAAGATGCCGGCGGCGATGCCGCCCCAGGCGCCGCACAGGCCGTGCAGCGGCCAGACCCCGAGCACGTCATCGATCTTCCAGCGGTTCTGGGTCAGGGTGAAGGTCCAGACGAACAGGCCGCCGGCCACCGCACCGGTGGCAAGCGCACCCAGCGGATGCATCAGGTCGGAGCCGGCGCAGATCGCCACCAGCCCGGCCAGCGGCCCGTTATGCACGAAGCCCGGGTCGTTGCGGCCCACGAACAGGGCCGCCAGCACGCCGCCGACCATGGCCATGAGCGAGTTCACCGCCACCAGACCGCTGACCGCTTCGACCGTCTGGGCCGACATCACGTTGAAGCCGAACCAGCCCACCGGTCAGGATCCAGGCCCCCAGGGCCAGGAAGGGGATGCTGGACGGCGGGTGGGCATAGATCTGGCCGTCCCTGCCGTAGCGACCGTGGCGCGGCCCCAGCAGCAGCACCGCGGTCAGCGCCAGCCAGCCCCCCATGGCATGTACCACCACCGAGCCGGCGAAGTCGTGGAAGGTGACGCCGAAGGTCTGCTCCAGCCGGGCCTGCAGGCCGAAGTTGCCGTTCCAGACCATGCCCTCGAACAAGGGATAGATCAACGCCACCAGGGCGAAGGTCGCCGCGAGCTGCGGATAGAAACGGGCCCGCTCGGCGATGCCGCCGGAGATGATGGCGGGAATGGCCGCGGCGAAGGTGAGCAGGAAAAAGAACTTGACCAACTCATAGCCGTTATTGAAGGTCAGCGCCTCGGCGGGATCGAAGAAGCCCATGCCGTAGGCAATGCCGTAACCGAGGAAGAAGTAGGCAATGGTCGACATTGCGAAGTCACTGATGATCTTGACCAGGGCGTTGACCTGGTTCTTCTCCCGCACCGTGCCGACCTCGAGAAAGGCAAAGCCCGCGTGCATGGCCAGCACCATGATGGCGCCCAGCAGAATGAAAAGTACGTCGGTTCCGGCCTGAGATGCTTCCATTGTGTCCTCGCGTGCACTGTCGTTGTTCGAATTGCGCCACAAGGAAGCAGTAATCGTGCCCGTGGAAAAACATCATTGAAAACAGTCTGATGAAAAACACAGAGTGAATGGAGCAGCCATAAATGCACATACCTGGTGCATAATCGCCCCGAATCGCACCTGAATGAGGCGGATTCACAGGGCGGTTGCATACCCACTCAGGGTCGACAAACCCCGCGAAGACCCGGAGACGAACAAACAGGGCAGAGTACGTCCCATTGCGGTGCAGGCTGCGGGCCCTGGGATCTGACAGTAGAATGCCGGGAACAGAACGTACAACACACCGCCGGGCGGAGAAACGCGCCTGATGTCATTCCCCGATCTGCTGTTCCAGCCCCGTCTGCTGCTGGCCCTGCTGGTCTTCGTCCTGGTCAGCACTCTGTTCGCGCTGGCCCAGCTGCGGCTGGAACCCCATTACCGCCAGCACCCGGCCACGGCCTGGATCGCCGGCCATATCTTCATTCCACTGGCCGAGGTGCTGGCGCTGCTGATATTCCTGCTCGTTGCCTACCCCGTGCCCTACGGCCTGGTCGAAGCACCGGGCGTTCTCGAACTCCTGAGCGTGGATGGCCGCACCGCCGACCTGATCAATCTGCTGTTTCTGCTCAGTCTGCTGCTGCCGCTGCTGCCGGGGCTGGGCCGGCTGCCGGGCCTGGTGCTGCTGGGCCAGGCCCTGGCGGCCACGACGCTGCTGTTTCACTGGCTGGCGCAGCGGCTGCAGGTCGAGGTGAGCCTCGTGCCGGGCTGGCTGGCGCTGGCGTTGATCCTGGTGTGGGCCTGGGTCGGTCAGCGGCTGGTACGTCGGCTGGTACCGATAACCGGGGAGGATCTCATCTCGGGCAGGATACTGCACTGGCACCTGACCGGTGCAGTGCAGCTGCCGGCGATCCTGATCTATGGCCAGTCGCTGGGACGGCAACTGGGTTGGGAATAATGGCCCTCGTCCCTGAGGGTAAGGGGAACAGGTTGGCTACTGACGCAGCAGCACCGACGCCACCTGACCGCGCCCGGCGCGGGGCGACAGCCGCTCGATACTCAGGCCTTCAGGATGGCTGCGCACCCGCAGGCTGAGATCGACATCGGCGGGGACCTGCTCGTCGCGCAGGGTGCTGAACAGGAAGGCCTGGCACTGGCCGCGCTGGGCAGCGGCGCGTAGCCGCTGCATCAGGTCGGTCTCCTGGGCCAGCGGCCAGGCGAACACCGAGACAAAATTGCCCAGTGCCAGGGCGCGCTCCAGCACCTCCAGACCGTTCTGGTGGCTGCGCGGGCGGATCAGCAGCAGATGGTCTGCCGCCACCCCGGCACGCTCCAGCGCCGGCAGGTAGGGCGCGAAGGGCGGTGACAGCCAGGCCTGCCAGCGCGAGGCCTGGCTGAGCCGGGCCATGTGCGGCAACAGCAGCGGCAGCATCCCTGCGCCGGCATCCTCCACCCGCAGTTCGATCAGTCCAACCCGGGGCCAGCCGCCGTGCGGCAGGCAGGCATCCAGGGCGGGAATGCCGCTGGTGACGACGCGCCCGTCATCGCTCGCGGGCGCGGGGTTCAATTGATGGATAGTGGATTTCATGTGCGCTCCTCAATCCCGGCGGATGACACCCACGCCCAGGCCCTCGATGGTCAGCTCCTGTTCGCGCAGGTTCACTTCAATGGGTTTGAAATCGGGGTTTTCCGGCAGCAGGGTGACCCGGTTGCCGCGCCGGTGGAAGCGCTTGACCGTGACATCGCCCTCGATGCGCGCGACCACGATCTGCTGGTTGCGCACCTGGTCGGTGCGGTGCACCGCCAGAAGATCGCCGTCCAGGATGCCGGCGTCGCGCATGCTGTCGCCGACCACGCGCAGCAGGTAATCCGCGCGCGGGTAGAAGAACTCGGGGTCGAGGCGCACATGCTCCTCGACATGCTCCGCGGCCAGCAGCGGCGAGCCGGCCGCCACCTCGCCGACCAGCGGCAGGCCGTCCTCGATCAGGCGGATGCCGCGCGAATAGCCCGGCATCAGCTCGATCACACCCTTGCGCGCCAACGCCTTGAGGTGCTCCTCGGCAGCGTTGGCGGAGCGGAAGCCGAAGGCCTCGGCGATCTCGGCCCGGGTGGGCGGGGCGCCGTACTCGGCCACGCACTCGCGGATATAGTCGAGGATCTCGGTCTGGCGATCGGTCAATGCGGTCATGGCGCTGCCTACTGATGATTTGTACAGGTATCTGGGATTATATACAGGCCTGCGCGAATGGCAAGAGGACGGCGTGACGGCCGCCGTTTCACCGCGCCGGCGCGGGCGGTATAGTAGATGGCGGCGACAGACCCGGCTCGGGGGTCCGTTGCCCTCATTCCGAATGGAGTTAAGTTTATGATTTCACGCTGGATGCTTCTCATCCTGCTGGCAGTGACGGGGCTCCCGGCCCAGGCCCAGCAGAGCCCGGAGGAACGCGGCCTGGCGATCGCGCAGGAGATGGACCGCCGCGACAGCGGCTGGGGCGACTACACCGCCGGGATGCGCATGATCCTGCGCAACCGCCAGGGCGAGGAGAGCATCCGCGAGCTGCGTACCCGGTTTCTGGAGGTGCAGGACGACGGCGACAAGAGTCTGATCATCTTCGACCAGCCGCGCGACGTGCAGGGCACCGCCCTGCTCAGTCACACCCATGCCCTGCAGCCGGACGACCAGTGGCTGTACCTGCCCGCGCTCAGGCGGGTGAAGCGCATCGCCTCCAACAACAAGTCCGGCCCCTTCATGGGCAGCGAATTCGCCTACGAGGACCTCACCTCGCAGGAAGTGGAAAAATACAGCTACAAATTCCTGCGCGAAGAGGAGCACAACGGCCGGCCGGTGTTCGTGATCGAGCGCTATCCGGAATATGAACACTCCGGCTATACTCGGCAGGTGGTCTGGATCGACCAGCAGATCCACCAGCCGCTGCAGACGGTCTACCACGACCGCAGGGACGCCAAACTGAAAACCCTGACCCTGCACGGCTACCAGCAGTATGCAGATCAGTACTGGCGCCCGGACGAGATGTATATGGAGAACCACCAGACCGGCAAAACCACCCGCCTGGTGTGGAGCGACTATCAATTCGGCACCGGACTGACCGATAGAGACTTTGACAAGAACAGCCTGAAGCGCGCCCGCTGAGACAACCAATAAGAGCAAAGGACATGCAGATTCCGCCACGCACCCGCACCCTGCCCGGCCTGATACTGGCCGCCTGCCTGGCCGGCGTCGCACTGCCCGCGACGGCAGCCGATTACGGGGTGCAGGTCGCCGCCTTCATCAATCCGGACAACGCCGAGCGGCTGCGCATCCGGCTGCTGAACCAGGGCTATGAACCGGTGCAGGTATTGCCGCTGATTTCCGGCAACCGCGACTACAGCGCCGTGGTGGTCGGCCGCCTGCCCAACCAGTCCGAGGCCGCCGGCCTGCTCAACCGCCTGCGCGGCAGCTTCCAGAGCGGCTTCATCCGTCCGCTGCCCGAGCCGGAAGCACCGGTGACCACCGCCCCGACCGCGCCCGCGACCGAAGAACCCGCCGCCGATAGCCCGGCCGTGATCGCCCCGGCCCCGTCACGGCCCGCCGCACCCGCGCCGGAAAATACGGCCGAGTCCGGCGTCTATCAGGACTGGAGCGGCTACATCGCCCTGGAGACCCGCCTTTTCCCCCGCGACGGCCGCCACCCGGATCAGCACGACGGTCCGAACTTCTCGCTCGCCTTCGAGCCCGAGTACTACCGGGAATGGGACAACGGCGACCAGAGCTTCGTGTTCAAGCCCTTCCTGCGCCTGGACCAGCAGGATGACGAGCGCACCCATTTCGATATCCGCGAACTGGCCTGGACCCGGGCCGCCCGCGACTGGGAACTGCGTGTCGGCGTGCGCCGCGTCTTCTGGGGCGTGACCGAGACGGTGCACCTGGTGGACATCATCAACCAGGTGGACCTGGTCGAAAACACCGACACCGAGGACCGGCTCGGCCAGCCCATGATCAACCTGGCCCTGATCCGCGACTGGGGCACCCTGGACCTGTTCGTGCTGCCGGGCTTCCGCCCGCGCACCTTCCCCGGCCCCGACGGCCGCCTGCGCACCCAGCCCTACGTGGACACCGAACAGGTGGAATACGAATCCGGTGCCCGCCACCTGCACACGGATGCCGCCGTGCGCTGGTCGCACTACTTCGGCCCCATCGATATCGGCCTGGCGCACTTCCGGGGCACCAGCCGCGACCCCGATCTGCTGCCCGGCACCGACGGCGCCGGCAATCCGGTGCTGACCCCCTTCTACCCCATCATCAACCAGACCAGCCTGGACCTGCAGGCCACCCTGGGCGGCTGGCTGTGGAAACTGGAATGGCTGACCCGCGGCGGCCAGGATGAACGTTTCACCGCCGCCGCCGGCGGCTTCGAGTACACCCTCTACGGCATCCTCGACAGCCGCGCCGACCTGGGCCTGCTGGCTGAATACCTCTACGACTCCCGCGACGACACCGCCCCCACCCTGTTCCAGGACGACCTGATGCTGGGCCTGCGCTGGACTCCCAACGACGTGCACTCCACCGAACTGCTGTTCGGCGTGGTATTCGACGAGGACGGCAGCCAGCGCTTCTATAACCTGGAAGCCAGCCGCCGCTTCGGCAGCCAGTGGAAGCTCAGCCTGGAAGCGCGCGCGACCTCGAACCTGGAGGCTGGGGATACGTTCGGGAGTATTCGGGATGATGATTATCTGCAGGTGGAGTTTGCGTATTACTACTGAAACCAGCACACCTGAAAATTAGTAATGCCTCAGACAGCTTCAGGAAATCCACTCAGTAGCGTGACTGAATCTCCCATATCACTGCATGCAAAGAGGCCGCAACAAACGCGGCCTCTTATTCATTCGTGCAGCTATCTGGTTATAGAACTGCCGTGCGGCGCCTGGCCACGGCCACCAACCCGACAACGCCGGAACCAAAAAGCCACAATGCAGCGGGGATAGGCACAGGCTTCACGAGATTAAAGTTGGCGCTGAAGCCCACGAAGGGGCCATCGACCATGCCGGCACCATTGATGCCGTCGCCATCCCAGTCGGTCGACATCAGGCTCCAGACAGTGGCATCATCGCCGGAATAGCTGTCGGTGGTGGTCTGGGTACCGGTGAACATCGGCGATGGCCCGAACTGGCCAGACTCCCAGACATTGATTACATCGATATTCGTATTGCCTGACCAATCAAAAAGCAGATGTCCCATGATCTGCCCCTGATTAACCGTGACTGTATACGAGGCGCCTGAGCCGCAACTGGGTTGACCACTCGGACAATCGGTGTAGATGGTATAGACGCCCGGACCATATAGCATGACATCATGGGCATCCCAATGAGCACCAAAGAAAGGCTGATCTGAGCTGATAGTAACATTGGAAGTTGCAGAAGACACATCGGTATTCAGGCTTCCATCCCAGGTGAATTCGACGTCATTGGTTCCACCAACAATCGCCCCCGTTCCGTCTAGCATGGTGAAATTGTTGCCCGTTGTTGTCGGTACCGGGTTTACAGTATGCGCACTCGCAATACCTGCATTCACACCAAAAGCAAGTACAGCGAAATAAGAAAGGATTTCCTTGTTCATGATTAACAGCTCCTATCATCATTCTTGATTCCAGGCCAAAATACCGAATTGTTTTTATGGACTGGAGCGGACTTCATTTTGACGCTTTCAGAAAAATGCAAATCATATGCCAGTAAATCAGACGAGCCGCCTGCTTGACTAAGCATTGGATCTATACACTGGCCGAGGTTTTCACCGAATTCAAACAGGTGCGCAAGACCCCAAGCCGCGCACTCCTATGACTATGAGTGTTTTCTGGAACGTGGTTCCCCGACTGGACGCACAAACCCATCACCGAGATCACCAAGGATATGGTCGCACGCCAGCAGACCAAGCTGACCGAGACCTCCGGGCCGGCCAATGCCAACCTCGCCCTGCGATTCCTGCAGGCCCTGTTGAACTGCGCCATTGCCCAATATGAAAAGACCAAAGGCGAACATCTGATCGCCGAGAACCCGATCCATCGCCTGAGCCGCACCCGGGTCTGGAACCGGGACGAACGCCGTCGCACGGTCATCAAGCGCCATCAGTTGTCCGCTTGGTATGTCATCCGTGCAACGTCTCAGGGAACATGACCAATCCACCTACGACGACGGCAAGCGCCTGCCCGGCCACTCAACCTCAACCTGCCTGGCGCCGTGGAAAACCGTGTGACTCTGTGTCGGCAATGTTTACGGTTTGGCTCTCCCTTGAAAACTGAGAAACCAAACAAGTCAATGTTATCTCTATTATTTTGTTATGTGGCCTTGATTTTGCTAGAGTTTGGCTGATATATAATTCACTACTCAATACAGGGGTCCAAATGACAAAACCGCACACAACCATGACCTTTTGCGTCGGACTGCTGACACTCCTCGCTCTCTCAAGCGCTCAGGGCGCACTGGTATCACGCCTGGGCGGCCAAGCCTATTACGATACGGATCTGAACATCACCTGGTTAGCAGACGCCAACTACGCTTATACGTCCGGCTACGTTGATACCATCAGCACGACACACGGGGACGGGCGCATGAATTGGCAGCAGGCCTACGACTGGGCTTCCAAACTGGAGTTCGGTGGCTCCACGGACTGGCGTCTGCCGCAGGCTCTTCCGGTCAATGATGTCGAATATATTCGAGATCTCAGTTTCGATGGTTCCACCGACGTGGGTTACAACATCACCAGCCCCAATAACGAGTTATCGTATATGTTCCTGGCGAATCTGCAAAATAGCAGTTTCTACGACACGGACGGCAATATCCGCAATGAAGGCGATTATGGGCTGCAGAACATAGGCGTGTTTACCAATCTTTACGAGTACTATTACTGGACGAACAATACTGTGCCCGACTTGGCCTATTACAGTTGGGGATTCAGCAATATTGTGGGCGGCCAGCGCATGTATTACGAGCCCAGCGAACACTATGCCTGGGCAGTAATGGACGGCGATATCGCAACAGTACCTGTGCCTGCTGGTATTTACCTTATAGTTTCGGGAGGACTGGGCTTGCTTGCTATTGGTCGAGGAGTAAGTTCCCCCTTTCGTCGTCGCCCCAATCTAGCTACACCAGTCAAAGCGAAGACTGCGTAAAACACGCGATCCGTAGAAGGCAGATACCTCTAACCTGCATTGTGGTCCGGCAAATGCCGGTTTTGCCCCCCAGCCAGGTGGCGGGGTTCTTCTCTTGCTTTTTTTTGGTGCCGGCAGAGAGACTCGAACTCCCAACCTACTGATTACAAAGCGACGCACCAGGCGCATGCAGGAACTTGAAGAAGCCTTATTTTCCCATCATAGACAGCAAGTTATATTGACGCCTGTTTGAAGGCCGGGTAGGCTCTGCGCAGTGACTTGAAGCTAGGTGTCTACACTGTGTCTACAAATAAGCCCAATCAGTCGGTCGGCAAACGCCTCACCAAACGCATCGTCGACAGCCTCCCCGCCCCGGAAACCGGTCAGGTCTTCGTCCGCGATACCGAACTCAAAGGTTTCGCCATCCGGCTCACCCCCGGCGGCACCAAAACATTTGTCGTGGAGAAGCGCGTCAACGGCAAGGTGCGGCGGATCAAGGTCGCGCGCTATCCCGAAATGACCGTGGAGCAGGCCCGTCGGGCGGCGCAGACCCTCTTAGGAGAAATTGCCGGCGGCGATGACCCCATTAAGAAGAAGCGCCAAGCCCAATTCGACGGCATTACCCTGCATGAGGCGTTCAAGGCCTTTCGACAGGCCCGCTCCCATCTCAAACCCAAAACCCTGTA
This sequence comes from Thiohalobacter thiocyanaticus, assembly GCF_003932505.1. GTDB lineage: Bacteria > Pseudomonadota > Gammaproteobacteria > Thiohalobacterales > Thiohalobacteraceae > Thiohalobacter > Thiohalobacter thiocyanaticus. The sequence goes on along the minus strand of NZ_QZMU01000001.1, from coordinate 2,382,094 downwards.
TGACTATCAAAGGGTCATGGAAATCGCCTTCTCAGACTGGCAGAGCCGCCCCATTCGTGTCATCTCCAAGGACATGGTCGCCAAACGCTTTCAACAGCTCACGGAGAACAATGGGCCCGGCTACGCCAATTTGGCCATGCGCACCCTGCGCGCGGTGCTCAACTTCGCCCGGGACAATTATGAGGACGACGACGGTCAGCCCATTTTGGCCGATAATCCGGTCAACCGATTGACCCGCACCCGCGTCTGGCACCCTTCCAAGCGGCGCCAGACGATCATCCGACCCCACCAGCTGGCGGCTTGGTATCAGGCTGTGCAACGGCTGAAAAACGAACAGCACACCCGCCAGGGTGACACCGTGGCCGATTATCTCATGACCATCCTTTTCACCGGTCTGCGGCGCAGCGAAGCAGCCAACCTACGCTGGTCCGATGTGGACCTTGAGCACCGGACCCTGACCATCCGCGACACCAAGAACCGCCACCCGCTCACCCTGCCGCTTACCAACCAGCTGCACGAGCTTCTGAGTGACCGCAAGGCTGAGGCACAAACGGACTATGTCTTTCCCGGCCAGGGTCACCCTGGGGCCATCGTGGAGCCGCGCGTCGGGGTGCGCTGGGTCGCTCAGGAATCTGGGGTACAATTCACCCTCCATGACCTGCGGCGCACCTTCATCACCTGCGCGACAGGGCTCGGCATCCATATTTATCTCATTAAACGGCTGGTTAATCACAAGCTAAGCAACGATGTCACTGAGGGCTATACCATTCATGACACGGAGCATCTACGGGAACCCGCCCAAACGATTGCCGATTATCTTGCAAAGGCCTGCGGCATGCTCCCGTCAGCCGAGATCATTCCCCTGGACGCAAAAGAGATCGCCCAATGACCAAATATGATCCTTCGGAAGCCCTCCAACAGCTCCAGGAAAAATTGGTGCAACAGCAGGCCGCTCATGAACGTAACCCGAACTTCCGCTGCCAGGGCCCCCAGTATGCAAACCGTTGCGAAACCTGGGCCCGACGCGATCTCTGGACCCTCCTGGAAGCAGCCAACTTGCTGTGCGGAACTGACCCGGAGCGGCCCGTTAACCCTAATGGCGAGGAACACCAAGCACTCAATCGGCGCATCCAGGAGGTGCGAATCCTCCTGGAGCGGGCGGATATCCCAAAACAGGGGATGCTGAAAAAGCAGCTTCCGGCCAAAACGGTGATGCACTGGGCAAAGAAGAAAGGCCTGGACCTCCCGTCTGACCTGCTTAGCGCCATGGGCCACAAACCTGTCGAAGATAAACCGGTGCATGGCAACGCTCTCAAGAACGCCGAGAAACGCCAGGCTGTCCTCGGCGCGGCGGTCGCCGCCCTGGTCAAGTACCCGGCGCAGTGCAAGGATCGCGGGGGGAAACCCACCGGCCGGCAGATCGCCACCGTCTTGGAGCAGCACCAGGCCAACCTTTTCCCAGAGGGCCTTGCCCCTTTCAGCGTCCGTACCATGGCTGACTTGATCAACACCTACCTCCCCAAGTAATCCCGCCGCCCGGCAACCCTCACTGACCTGAAAATTACTCCGCACGGAGTAATTATTTGCTTGCGCCTACCCGTGCGGGCTTTATCAGACCCTTGTCCCTGTCTTCCAACATCAACCGACAAAGACAGGAGCACACCATGAACCACAAACTGTTAACCACCGAGCAAGCCGCCACCTATCTGGGTGTCTCAAAGGCCTTCCTGGAGCGGGACCGTTGGGCCGGTGCCCGTATCCCCTTCATCAAGGTGGGCACACGTGCCGTCCGGTATCGGCTGGCCGACCTGGAGGGCTATCTCACTGCACGGCTGCGCCACTCCACCAGCGAAGGGGGAAAGGGAGCATGAAGCAGCCAACGTTCAGATACAAAGAACACCCTGGCCGGGGCCACGTCCTGCCGGTATGCCTGTCTGGCGAGCCTCACAGCCTGGGCAGGTCTGAAGGGTTGTCTGGCCGAGCCTGCGTTAACGGGTAATCCGCTCCCCTGCCCCATTAACGGGGCACCGGCGCACCGGGATTGCCCACTCCCCGTTAACGGGGTTCCGAAACCTCGAATTCCCGTTAATGAAATTCCGAGCCACCAATGTGAGCTGGATTTCCGGCTCCAGGGAGGGCGCACCGCATGAGCATGCAAAATCCGCTACCCGATAGAATCGAGCATACGGAAGGACACCCGCACCTCACTACCGTCTTGCCACCCTGGGCCGGGCTCGCAGTGCCAGACGGTTTCACCTTAACCGAGACTGGCGTCTATCAAAGTACGACCAAAGGGGACTATCTGATTTCCGGGCCTATCTGGGTCGACGCCCTCACCCGTGATAATCACAATGGCAGCTGGGGTCTCTCGATCCGCTGGTGGGATTGTGACAAGCAAATGCACTGCCGCGCGATTTCGAGACCGCGTTTACATGAACCCGGCTCCGCCCTGGCCCAGGAACTAGCCTGCGAAGGTCTGCATATCGTGCCGGGGAAGGAGCGGGAGCTGAACCGGTACCTCTCCGCCTTCGTACCCGAGGCCCGCTTACGCTCTGTCACCCGGCTGGGCTGGGTCGATCACCCCGAGGATGCCCTGGTTTACCTCCTGCCCGGGGACGTCGTGACCGTACAGGGCAAGGAAACCCTCGTGTATCAGCCGGAGCGGCATAGCCCCTCAACCCATACCCTGCACCCGAAAGGGAGCCTGGAGGCCTGGCAAGACCAGGTGGCGGCACCCTGCGAGGGGAATCCCTTGCTCACCTTCGCCATCACGGTGGCCCTGGCCGCTCCACTGCTGAAGGCGGCCCACCAGGATGGCGGCGGGTTCCACCTTTATGGCGGGAGCAGCCGCGGCAAGACGACGGCCCTCCAGGTGGCCGCCAGCGTGTGGGGCTGCGGGGCGGATCCGGCCGAGGCGGCCAGCCAAACGTCCATCCACCGCTGGAACGCAACCCGTAACGGTCTGGAAGGACTTGCAGCCGCCCATAACGACGGGCTTCTCGCACTGGATGAATTGGGCTCACTGGATGCCGAGGACTTTGGTCGGGTCATCTACGACTTGGCCGGTGGACAAGGCAAGGCGGCCATGAACGCCAACCGCACGCTCAAGGAACAACATACCTGGCGCAACCTGATCCTCTCCACCGGTGAGATATCCGGCCAACAGAAGATCCAGGAAAACCGCCGCCAGACAAAGGCAGGTCAACAGCTTCGCTTCATGGATATCCCTATCACAGGCGGAATTATCGAAGAGACCCGGGGCCTGGAGCCAGCGGAGTTCGCCAACCGGCTGAAGCGGGCCTGTGGGCAATATTACGGCACTGCCGGCCCTGCCTTTCTGCATGCAATCGTCCAACGGTTCCACACCTCCGCCCACCTTCAGCAGGCAATTACCGAGCAGGTCGATCGGGAAACCGGGCGCCTCGCGGAAGGCGTTTCTGCCCCCGAACACCGGCGCGCGATTCACAAGCTGGCGCTGGTACTGGACGCGGGTGAAATGGCCCAAAAATATGGTGTCCTGCCACACTTACTCGATATCAGGCAGTCCATAGAGACCGTCCGGGACGCCTGGCTGGCCGACTCCAATAATCGCCCCTCTACCATTCTCGGGGCTCGTGCCGTGAAGGGGTTTATCCAGAAGCACAGAGAGCGCTTCAGGGACGCCCTCACATACGGGGGACCCCCGAGCCCTCACCGCGACATCTGCGGGTACTACAACGGCCAGGCGGACCTCTACATCTTCACCGATGAGGGATTCGCCGAGGCATGCGGGGGCCACAATGCCCAGGTCGTGGCGAGTGAATTGTCATCCAGGGGCCTGCTGCATATGAACGATGGTCGGTATAAGAGCAAGCACGTTATAATGCAAGATGGCCAGAAACGCCGGTCACGCTACTATGCCGTTAAGGGCCACATATATGATGAGGAGTTTGACTGAAGCGATGGCGCAAGTGCTGGGGATTGCGGGACAGTGGGACATTACCTGCGACGGCAGCTCCTTAGCACAACCATCATGCGCCATATCCAGGGACCCGCCGGGGCGAAAGCCCCAGGCTGCCCTAATCGGACATAATGCTGCGACCGATTAACCCCTTGAATGTACCTGATTTGCCCCCCTGTCCCGCTCGCCCCACTCAAACTGCCCGAACCGTAGACGGTCATTTCCCCGTGGAGGGAAGCGGCCCTTCCTGGACCCGGACTCGAATTCGTAACGGACCTGGTAGTCGCGGAAACGGGGCCGGCCCATCAACCACCATAAAAGCCCCATCAATTTGATAGGAGAAGACAATTATTCGTTAAATTATCTACGTAAGGTGCGTCTCGGCATAACACTCAATACCGTTTCGGCGAAGCACCCTAACGAACGCGTCTGCGTATGCCTTTGCACTTCCTGCAGACTGCCCATTTCTTGGAGCCGAGATTGACCAGCCCGAAGGCCAATGTCTATCACCATAATTCATCTTCTTCAGCCAACGCACAAAAGAACGTCGCCCGTCTTTAATGACGATGAATGCCAATCCGCATTCACCATCCATATATACATTACCTTCGACAATCATAGGGCGGGGAACACACACTGCAATCGCGCGTCGCCCTGCCTCATCAGCCAGATCATATATGGCCTGCCACCTTGCTTCCCCTTGTATCTCGCTTGGAACTATATATAGTTCTGTTAATTGCGATTCTACAATATCTCTCCTTTTCCCCGGAAAGGCTGTAACAAGCGATGCACGCTCGCGGGAACGCACGATCCAAGCGGTTTTGATCGTAGCACACACGTCGTTTAGGCCCTTCACAGATAATTCTGCAGAAAAGCGTATACCGTACTGCGACAACCTGATCTCCTCGTACGCGACATGTGCGAGACCATCAACGAGCTGGGCATGCAGAAATCTCCAATTATCACGAGTGATGCCAAGCTCAACTTCGAAAAATCGGGCCTTACTATTGCCATTTTCGTGCTCGGGATTGAGCAAATATTCGGTGAGCTTGCGCGCCTGCACGTTCACCTCCTCGGGCGCGTCTGGAAGTTGGCTAAGGTCCCATTCAAAGGGTACCGAAATCTGCCTCAGGGTGACGCCCCGTTTCATAGCTGACAAGAGTTTCTGGTGGGTACTCAACGCCATGCGGGTTCTCAGCCGCATATCAGTGACGAGACCGCGTGCGCTTAGCGCATCCGGGAAGCGAGGAGCAGGAGCACTATTCTCGAAATGCTCGTATGGTAGGACTACCTCGCCTCCTGGTGAAAAAGCATCGGCCCCAAAGAATGAGCCATTATATTCACCATCAAAATCCGCACGCACGAAGACGCGGCCATCACGGATGAACGCGTCCTTAAACATCGACTCAACAAACAAGTCGAGATGCAATGGATTACCCAGGTCTGGCTCGACCGCTCCGATATAGCGCGGGTGTTTGCGCAGCAAGCCGTCGATAGACATCGCAACCTGCTCGGAAATCGAAGACACAACTGTGGCGTCAAGGGAATTATATGCAACCTGCTCCCAGAAACGCGGGGCGTCGATGGTATTCCATTGCTCAAGACATGTTTCAACAAAGTCACCGACGAGAATAGCATAGAGGTCTTTATCAGCCACCTCCGTTGTGCCTATCTGCAAATATCCCGGGTTAGCGGATTTTTTCTGAGTACGTTGCTTAGCCGTAATCACCTCAGGCTTATAGGCGAGGCGGGCTAGGAGGATACCACCGCGATAAACACGAGTTTCCGTGAGCCCTTGGGGATCCGCAACCTTTAGTGCCGAGAGAAACGCCTCATCGAGAGTTGGTACAACGCTGTCGCCATCCGCCTTTTCCATAAAAATAAACGCGCAAGGCGGCGATTCAACAGAATTATTGCCAGGCTGCTTTAGCATTTAAATAGCTTCGGGTGCCGGTGGCACTATGTCTCCAAATTTCCTGGTGGCGCTTCTTGGTTGCGCATTCTCCGCAAGCGGCTTCACATTAATCTTAAGCGGAACCTGGGAAGCCACACCGCTGAATACGCAAGTTCCGGTCGGCAACGTAGGGATCGATTCTTCGGTAACGCGATCGATATAGGAAACTGCGCTTGCAATCGTACGCAAATCCCGCTCATTAATCAGCCGATGAATGAAGTAATTATGCGCCTGCGATGTAATCGTTGGCGATATGTCGTTAGGTCTCTGGCTCGCAATCGTTATGAATACGCCAAACTTCCGACCTTCTTTGATTATCTCTTCAAATGTCTCAAGCCGGTAGTCCTTCCAGTTCTCCGCTTCGCGGAAGGATTCTGTCGAGAGAATATTGTGCGCCTCGTCGATGATGATGTTGAGAGACTGGTTCGGGCCTTTGTTTTTATGCTCAGAATACAGCTTCTTGGATAGAAGCAGCGGTAGCGTCTTCTTCATATCCAGGTTGACATCACTGAGATTTAACACTACAAAATTGCTTTGCCAGAAATTATCGTCTCCGAGGTTGAAGATCTTATCAATATCGTGCCTCTTGCTTTTGAGGCGATTTATGACTGGCACGATATGTTCATTCTGCGCGCGATTAACAATGACATCGTATATAAGTTGCAGGTATAGAAAAATAATCAGCTGCGAGAGGAGGCTGTCTGGCAGATCGAAATTATCGACATGGTTATAGAGGCGAGTCGAATCGATCTGGTCGGCGTGTTGCCGCAAGTAAATATTCGTAGCCTTGATATAAAATTCCTGTGATTGATTGTGCCAATCAAGGTCTCCGACGAGATCAACCGGCTCACCGGCGGTATCCTCGGATGGCAAAATCTCGCGGAAATAATCAATGAGCAAGAAGGCACGGAGCTTGTCGCTCATTTGCAGGGCATCAGACACACGCTTCCGGATAATAGCTTTCAAGTAGCCTTCAGGATTATCCACGTCCTCGCTGTGAACACGGTTAAAAAACCTTAGCATGCGCCTGAGAAACGGCTTTTGAGTCTTATCCGTCGCATCGGCTAGGATGGAGAGCGCCTCAATATCAAGCAACCCATCAGCGGGCATCGGCAGCCTGTCACCGTCGTTATTCCGGGTTGATAGATTGTAGACAGTCTTATTGTCAGCAATACACGCGGCATTCGTGTACTCACCATTAAAATCAAATAGCACAAAGCGAGCGTTGCTTTCGAATGCCCTCTCATTCCGAGCCGAGAGCACGCGCACAAGCTCTTGGTAGAGACGGGCCACCGTATTAGATTTGCCACTGCCTGTGTTGCCGAAAATTGCAATATGCGAGTTAAATAGACCGTCCACAGGAAAGTCGATATCGAAATCTTCGCCAAATATAGTGGCTATGTTCACGGAGGGTGAGCCGGGGCGCACAAGATTGTGCACAAGATGTATCTTATCGCGCGTAACGATGTATGCTTCGTTGCCAATAAGAGGAAGCTCTCTCGTACCACCAATGAAGACGCCAGTTTCGTCAATATAACCCGATAAAGAAACGGTGAGTATCCGCTTGTCACGGTATACAGTCTCGCGGTCTGGGCCGGCAACTTTGCGGGATTCCTCTTGAATCATTTCGCCTTCGACCCGCCCAATTATGCTTAAAAAGCCCTTCCGAATCTCAATGTAACTATTAACAGAAATATTCTTAAGGATATCACCATCCAGAAACATGTCGGAGAGGTTCTTATTCTTGTCGACCATGACATAAATGCGACGCCCATCAACGCCGCTGACTTCCCCAACCCGCAAAACCGCATCACGCGTGAGCTTATGAACACTCATATGGCGGCCCCGCCATGAGGGAGTAGGTTGCGCAACATTGTGTTGAACTGTGAAAACTCTATGTTATCTCCATCGGTAGGCGCGATGACATCAACATTGTTATGCCCTGCAAATATTTCTGCGAATGCGTCCTTATCGGCTTCGCTGTAGGCGAAGGCGATAAGGCGAAGCGTAGGGTTCTTAAGAGCCCTGCGCGTAATGTCCCGGATATGTTCGTCGCCGAAGGAAAACCCGAATGTCACGAGCAGGGTATTTTCACGGTCAAGTTCGTTCGCATATATGCGCAGCAACTCATAATATGTTCGGTCCATCAATGTGGTCCTGAACTTTGCAGTTTGCGGTAGCACCACTGCAAACGTTTCGATAAATTCAGCTATTTCGTCAGCTGTTTTACTTTCGGGAAGCAGGTCTTTTGCTGCGACGTTGAACACGATCTCATCGCCGTCCTTCTGCCAAGATAAGGAACCATGGAGTTTAATAAGATTGATGCAAGGAATCTCGACCTTGTAGTTGTAGAGATTTCCGGTGTTATAGGTTGTATTGAAAAAATTTCGCGAAGAATATTCAATGCGGTTATCGAGTCTCGGCACCCGCGTAAACCCATCATTGAGCTTGATGGCTGGACAGCCGATAGAGGCTTTTTCAATCAGCAGATCGTAATTCGTGGTAAAGATAGTGGCCTGTTTGGGCAGCAACGTAGTACGCCGCTCTGAGAGGATAGTCTCTATCAGAGTAATACATTCGGTATACTGGGCGAGGGTTGCAGCAATCTGATCATTTTCATCTTCATTGATCAGCGCATTCATGGGTTCCTGAATTCCAGCTAAGAACTCGTACATGCGCAAACGAGCTGTTTCTTCATTGCCCGCCCCAAAAAGGGTAGCGATCTCTTGTTCGACCGGCCCAGCAGCTGGGATTGCCGGCATTGACGCCCCAGATCCGATCAAAAAATTGATATTGCCGGACTGAAAGGACCGCCCAAGTGCTTTTTGAATATCTTCAGTGACTTCTCCAAGTGATAGAACTTGCGCCATAATTAAATATCGCTTCCTGGCTATCCGCTAGAGTATATATTGCAAAGCTGACGTAGGAGGACGGTATCCACCGTCCGAGCGCTTACTTCATGTAGGCGTACTTGCCTTGGTTGGTGATCGATCTTTGCCGTCAAGAAAATCGCGTCTATTTGATGATAGGTTGTGGACGCGCGCCGATCTTTGTTTGCCCCGCGTTGCCTACATGGCAACCACAGCTCGGCAGGATTTGAGTCTGCTTAAAAACAATTATATCTGTCTACATTACGCCTACATTTGGAATACTTATATTCTGAATCCTATTTAAGTTATTGATTTTATGGTGCCGGCAGAGAGACTCGAACTCCCAACCTACTGATTACAAATCAGTTGCACTACCAATTGTGCTATGCCCGGCAGGATATTGATTTGACGTGGCTATTCTAGGGGATGGCGGTTGCCCGGGCAATCAGGGACAGGGTTTCACCTCGCGCCGCACGTCCGGGTACTGGCTGAGCCAGTCGTTCCACTGGGCCTCGGTGGGTAGGTCGGGTTCAGGGGCCTTGAGGTCGAGCCAGTACAGGCTGGTGGTACGGAAGCGCTGCTCCAGCTCGGGGGTGTAGCCATAGGCCTCGATTTGCTCGCGTCGGCGCTCGGCGGTTGCGCGGTCGGAGAAGACACCGAGCGAGATGATGTTCTGCCTGCCGACGAAATAATCCTCCACCCCTCTGGCGGACAGTTCCTCGACAATGGCATTGGCGCGGGCGCGCGGCATGGCGGGCAGGTAGACCCAGTAGCCCGCGGGTACCCGGGCCTGGACGCTGCGGATACCGGTTTCGATGTTCCCGGTGGACAGGCGGCGCTCGCCGAGATCCTGCGCGGCTGACTGCTCCGAAAAGGGGCCGACGCTCAGGCAGGCAATGACCGGTTCGGGCTCAGGCTCAGGCTCAGGCTCAGGCTCAGGCTCGGGTTCGGGTTGTGGCGCCGGTTCGGGCGGGGCCTGAACCAGGTCCGGCAGAAGCTCCCGTGGTGCGGGCTCAGACGGAGCAGCGGTGGCCGGCCTGTCTTTCCCGGGCACGGGTTCGCTGCGCTGTTCCGGTGCCGGCGCGGCAGGAATCTCCGCCGACTGGTTCGTCGCACGCTCCGAGAGCAGCACCAGGGGTTCGGTGCCGCGCGGCAACGGCGGCGGGGCCGGGGCCCCGGGCCCCTCACCCGTGGGCGGATACCACCAGGCGAGCAACAGCAGGTTGGCCAGGATCAGCAGATAGATACTCCATTTCATGCCCGTCTTTTTCCCTGCCCCGGGCGGCGGGCTGGGCCGCGCCGCTCTGGCGGGCGATCACGGCCATGCCGGTGAAGATCAGATCGGGACAGTGCTCGGCCTTCACGCTGAGCAGGGGCAGTATCTGTTCGGCGTCACCGCCGGTGACCAGGCACTGGACGGGCTCCTTCCACTCCAGGCTCAGATCGCCCACCACGCGCTCGATCAGGGCCACCAGGCTGTAGAGGCTGCCCGCGATGATGGCGTTGCCGGTGTCGGTGGCGAGCAGGCCGGTGCGGGCCTCGGGGTTGAGACTGATGGCATCGATGCCGCTGGCGCGCTCCTTCAGGCTGTCCCGCATGAGGGCGAGGCCGGGCACGATCAGGCCGCCCTCGTGGCTGCCGTCGCCGCGCAGGGCATCCAGGGTGACGGCGGTGCCGCAATCGACGATGCACACAGGGCCGTCCCAGGCGTCATGGGCACCGATCAGCGCCAGCCAGCGGTCCGCCCCCAGGCGTTCGGGCTCGCGGTAGGCGTTGGTCACCCCGAAGCCTTTGGCGCGGGTGGCGAGAAACTCGGGCTCCCGCTTCCATTTGCGCTTGATCCAGTTGGCCAGGGTCTTGTCGAACTTCTCCCCGGCCACGCTGGTGACGAAGACGGCCTCGGGGGCCTCGAGTGCATCCCAGGCCGAGGCGAAGTCCCGGGTGGGGGCCGCACTGCGGGCGACGGCGCCGCCGGGCTGGAGTTTCTTGACTTGCAGGCAGGCCCACTTGAGTCGCGAGTTGCCCGCGTCGATCAGTAATATCATTCTGTATTCAACCGTAAACTGATTTCGCCGGAACTGAACCGGCGTTCACGGCCCTCGATCTCCACGATCAGGGCCCCGGATTCGTCAATGCCCCGGGCCTGACCGGCCACTTCCCCCTGAGGAAGGTGCACGGTCACGGCCCGGTTGTGCGCCAGGTCATGGCGCTGCCAGGCCGGCTGGAAGCCGGCCAGGCCTGTCTGTTCGTATTCCCGCACGGCCGTAACCAGGTGATTGAGCACCCCGGCGGCGAGCCGGTTGCGGGAGACGGTTTCATCGAGCTGGGTGCGCAGGTCGGTCCAGGCCTGCCCGATCCCGCTGCCGGCATCCGCCGGCATAGCCACGTTGATGCCCACGCCGATCACCGCGGCGGTGGGCCCGCCCGCCTCGCCGGACATGTCGATCAGGATGCCGGCGAGCTTGCTGCCATCAACCAGGATGTCATTGGGCCACTTGAGCCCTGCGCCCTGCAGCCCGATCTGTTCCAGGGCGGCGATCAGGGCGGTGCCGACCGCCAGGCTCAGCCCCTGCATGGCGGCCGGACCGCAGGGAAAGCGCCATAGTAGCGATAAATAGAGGTTGCGCCCAAACGGCGAACGCCATTCCCGCCCGCGCCGGCCCCGGCCCCGGTGCTGGTACTCGGCCAGGCAGACCGCGCCCTGGGCGGCGGGATCCGCCAGGCGGGCGGCGAGAAAGTCGTTGGTGGAGTCGATCTGCGCCAGGATGTGCAGTGGGCCAAGCCGGTCGGCGACCTGCGGCTCCAGCGCTTCGGTGATGGCCTGGCTTGAGAGCAGCTCCAGCGGCTGGCTGAGGCGGTAACCGCGCCCGCGCACCGACTGGACCTGCAGGCCGAGTTCGGCGAGACGGCGGGTCTGTTTCCAGATCGCAGTACGACTCACGCCCAGGGTTTCGGCCAGTCGCTGGCCTGAATGGAAGCGGCCGTCGGCCAGCAGGGCCGCAAGCTCAAGCACCGGACACGCTCACGCGGGTTACGGAAAGGAATGGCCGGCGGGTCCCGTTCGGAGCGGGACAGGGGGACAGAGGGAAGGGCAAGCGGAAAGCGTCAGTCATTATCCAGGCTGCAGCCGGTTCGTTTCCGTCATTTTAACACACGGAACGGCACCGGATGGGCTGCGCCCACTAGTGATTCAGGGCCACCTCGAGTTCGGCGAAGCTGCCTGCCTGATGGGTCGGCTGGATCTGCCAGCCAAGCTGACGGCTGATGGTGGTGGTGGAGAAGATCCCCCGGATGGCCTCCTGGCCAGTGGGCAGGGCATCCGTCACCAGGGCATGGTGGCGGCCGCTCTGGCGCAGCGTGCTCACCACCTGCCCCACGGTGGCGTTGAGCACGTCCTGGACAGGGATGACATCCAGCAGCTCCAGCGGCGTCATCACGTCCCGCACCCGGATCTCGGCATACCTCACCCCCAGTTCATGCTCCAGGCGCAGCGGTTTCTCGCCCTGGATATCGTGGGACGTGATCAGTCCCAGAATCTGGTTGTCGGCATTGATCACCAGCAGCAGCCTGACCCCGGCATCGATCATTCTGCCCAGCGCCCACTCGATCGAGACCTGGGGTTCGATGGTCAGGGCCGGCACCACCCGCAGATCGGTCATGCAGAAGATGGCCGGGCTCTCCAGACTGACCTCCTCCGGCAAGGCCTGACTGGGTGTGAAGAAGGTGACGGGACCGCTCAGCCGCCGCGCTTCAAGGGGTGGATAAGGTGTCTGCATGGGGCCCTCCTGCAGGAATATTGCCCTTACCCGTGTCTATAGCCCATCACCACCCGGATAACAATCCGCCGGCGGTGCCGCCTGATCGAATTTCCTGATGACCGGCCATAAAAAAAAGCGGCGGCCCGAAGGCCGCCGCTTCTGCGCGAAGCAGGTACCTGAATGATCAGGCCTTGCGACGCCGGGTGGTAGCACCGATACCGGCCAGGGCGATGCCCATCAGGGCCAGGGTCATCGGCTCCGGCACGCCGGTGATTTCGCGGCGCAGCTTACGCTCCAGGGCGCTCTGCACATCGGCGAAGGTATCGGCGATCACGGAGAAGGCGCCAGCACCGGCAATGAAGCCACAGTTGGCGTTGGTGCCGATACCCAGACAGTTGATGGCGTCGATGCCCGCCGCGATGGCGTTGTTGGCGGAAGTAACGGGATTCCCGCTCACTGTCTGAGAGCCATCGGTGGAGACGTCGATCACCTGGCGATTCGAATCGATGGCATTTCCGAGCAGATTGGCTGACGCCGCATCGATCGAACCCGAGATGTTGGTCAAACCGCCGGTGTAGGCCATATTCTGAATAGCAGTAGTCAATGTGGCCAGATCAGCGGCATCATTGATCATCATGGTGTCCTGGATCAGATCGACACTACTATCAAAACGCCACACACCGATGGCGATGTTCCCGTAGAAGCTCGGGATGACATTGTTCAGGGCAGTCACATAGGCGTCGCGCTGAACACCGAAGTTGAAGGATCCGACGGAACCGGACGAGTCGATGGTCAGGCCCAGTTCGACTTCCACATCCGGCTCGACAACGATAGCTGAGGCGACAGAGGCACCGAACAGTAGCGGCAGGGCTCCGGCGACTCCGATGATGGTCTTGCGGAAATTGAATTTCATGGCGTTACTCCAGGTTATTTTTCGTGATTAAAGGCAGTTAAAGCGCACTGAGGTGCCTTTGCCAAATGACAAAGCATGAGCCATGCCAATTATGATTTTTGTTTATTTTCAGATTATTACGAAGGCCATGACCGACCATACCGAAATTGGTGTAAAAAAAGCCAACAGAACCGGGGCCGTATACAGCGACATGGAATGCGGACCAGAGCGCGAACGCGAAATGTGATGTGTTTCACACTTTTAATCAGGGAGTTATATCCCCTGACGCTTTGCCGGGACTGTCAATTTCATTGACACAGGCCTCGCCACGGACCGGCCATGAGGCTGAAAGGACCTGTACCACCGAGTAATATCACTCGCAGCACAAATAGGGCCGGCATAAGAACACTCCCCCGGCGATGCAGGCATTCCGACTTGTTCACCTTTTTTACATAACCCCACACAGCATCGCCACTAGAAGCCTCAAGCATTTGATATATATTGTCTATCTATCAATGGCACCTATTTTGCAAAACGTCTCTCAGCAACACCCGTGCTTCAGACTCTCAAATCTTGCAGAGGGACAATACCAATGAAAAAACTGCTTCTATCCATCGTACTGGCATCCGCCAGCATCGGTGCACAGGCCGCTGAAATCCTGGTTACCCAATTTGACAGTTCCCCCGGATACAGCAATATCAGCAACGCATTGAACTCCTTGGGCCACAGTGTGGATATAGTCGATGTCCGCACTGGCGGGACACTGGCCAGTACGCTGGCGGGAAAAAGCTATGATCAGGTTTTTCTGTTTGACCTGACCAGCACCCAGTACCTTAACAGTACGGATACACAGGCACTTGGTAACTTCTGGAATTCGCATCGCGGCCTGGTGGTTGATACCCGCTCCTACGGTTACCACTACCAGGGCACAGACCCGTCCGAGGTGGCACTGATCCAGAACGTTTCCGACAATTTCCTGCTGACCAGCGGGGGCGTGTGGGTCGGTACCGATCATGACCCGGCCTGGACTCGCAACGCCAACCCCTTCCTGGCTGAAATCGGCGTCGATCTCGTAACCGGCAGTTTTTCTGACCCGGTGAATTTCGCCGATCCGAGTTCGGTACTGCTGAGTGGTGTCACCCCGACCGATCTGTGGGGCGGCGGCCAATCCGTGGGCCAGGCACCGATCGGCATTCAGCCGAACGGGATCGAGATGTTCATCCATTTCGGTCATACCCGGACGGACGGCTCCATTCTGCCCTACATCAGCGCGAGCTTCCCGCTGCAGGGCCCGCCACCGACGGAACCACCGCCCCAGCCCGTGCCGGCACCGATGCCGCTGCTACTGATCGGTATTGGTCTCCTCGCCATGCGACTGGCACGCCGCTGAGACAACGCAGCGTTGAAACCAGAAAAGGGCACCCTGTGGGTGCCCTTTTTCATTGGCCTGCTTTCAGTACATTCAAAAAAGCAGGCTACCGCTCCATGATTTACAGCCAGGCCAAAAAAAAAACCCCCGATACCTGCGTACCGGGGGTTTGGGATTAAAGCCTGGCAGTGACCTGCTTTCACATGGGGGTGAACCATGACCGTTCGTCCAGTGGACGAACGCAGCATGGTGAACGCGAAGCCGCATAGCGGCGGAGCTGATGAACCGCGTAGCGGTCTCCCCATTGCCCAGACATGGGACATGTGGGGTACTCGCAATGAACCCGAAGAGTTCTGCGAGCGGAATAGAAAAACCCCGTGCCTGGATTACAGACACGGGGTCGGAATTAAAGCCTGGCGGTGACCTACTTTCACATGGGGAGACCCCACACTATCATCGGCGCTGAAGGGTTTCACTTCCGAGTTCGGGATGGGTTCGGGTGGTTCCCCTTCGCTATGGCCGCCAGGCAAACTGGTTCGATCACAGGCATGTGCCTGCAACCGCAATTCAGGAAACTGATTGATGCCTTTGGGTAAGTTGCGTTCGAGGTGGCCCAACCCACACACTCAAACCGCTTGAGTGTTATATGGTCAAGCCTCACGGGCAATTAGTACTGGTTAGCTTCACACGTTGCCGCGCTTCCACACCCAGCCTATCAACGTCCTCGTCTCGAACGGCCCTTCAGGGGACTCAAGGTCCCAGTGAGATCTTATCTCGGGAGGGGCTTCCCGCTTAGATGCTTTCAGCGGTTATCCCTTCCGCACATAGCTACCCGGCAGTGCCACTGGCGTGACAACCGGAACACCAGAGGTGCGTCCACTCCGGTCCTCTCGTACTAGGAGCAGCTTCCCACAAATCTCAAACGCCCACGGCAGATAGGGACCGAACTGTCTCACGACGTTCTAAACCCAGCTCGCGTACCACTTTAAATGGCGAACAGCCATACCCTTGGGACCGGCTACAGCCCCAGGATGTGATGAGCCGACATCGAGGTGCCAAACTCCTCCGTCGATATGGACTCTTGGGAGGAATCAGCCTGTTATCCCCGGAGTACCTTTTATCCGATGAGCGATGGCCCTTCCATACAGAACCACCGGATCACTAAGACCGACTTTCGTCCCTGCTCGACTTGTATGTCTCGCAGTCAAGCACCCTTGTGCCTTTACACTCAATGCGCGATGTCCGACCGCGCTGAGGGTACCTTCGTGCTCCTCCGTTACTCTTTGGGAGGAGACCGCCCCAGTCAAACTACCCACCATACACTGTCCCCGACCCGGATAACGGGCCTGGGTTAGAACCTCAAATATACCAGGCTGGTATTTCAAGGGCGGCTCCACCAGGACTGGCGTCCTGGCTTCAAAGCCTCCCAGCTATCCTACACAAGCATATTCAAAGTTCAGTGCAAAGCTGTAGTAAAGGTTCACGGGGTCTTTCCGTCTAGCCGCGGGTACGCTGCATCTTCACAGCGAGTTCAATTTCACTGAGTCTCGGGTAGAGACAGTGTGGCCATCGTTACGCCATTCGTGCAGGTCGGAACTTACCCGACAAGGAATTTCGCTACCTTAGGACCGTTATAGTTACGGCCGCCGTTTACCGGGGCTTCGATCAAGAGCTTCGTCCGAAGACTAACCCCATCAATTAACCTTCCGGCACCGGGCAGGCGTCACACCCTATACGTCCTCTTTCGAGTTTGCAGAGTGCTGTGTTTTTAATAAACAGTCGCAGCCACCTGGTCACTGCAACCCCCTTCGGCTCCACGAGCAAGTCGCTTCACCTAACAGGGGCGTACCTTCTCCCGAAGTTACGGTACCATTTTGCCTAGTTCCTTTACCCGAGTTCTCTCAAGCGCCTTAGGATTCTCTCCTCGCCCACCTGTGTCGGTTTGGGGTACGGTCGAACAATACCTGAAGCTTAGAGGCTTTTCCTGGAAGCATGGCATCAACCACTTCGCTTCATATAGAAGCTCGTCATCACATCTCAGGATTGAGGACCCGGATTTTCCTAAGTCCCCTCCCTACATGCTTAAACCGGGACATCCAACACCCGGCTGGCCTAGCCTTCTCCGTCCCCCCATCGCAGTATTGTTCGGTTCCGGAATATTAACCGGATTCCCATCGGCTACGCATTTCTGCCTCACCTTAGGGGCCGACTCACCCTGCGCCGATTAGCGTTGCGCAGGAAACCTTGGGCTTTCGGCGTGCGGGTTTTTCACCCGCATTATCGTTACTCATGTCAGCATTCGCACTTCTGA
>NZ_QZMU01000001.1:0-2360000 GCF_003932505.1 Thiohalobacter thiocyanaticus | reverse complement strand
GATACCGGCCATTGACGCCGGCCCCGATCCCGGTTAAGTTTTATTTGGCAAATTATAAGGAAATTCCGTGACCTACTCATCCGTCATCAAGAAGGACTACAAGTCCGTGCTGGAACCGGGGCGCGGCACCGGCCGACGCCTCCATCCCCTGCACTGGCTGGTGCTGGGTGCCGTCGCGGTTTCGGCAGTCTTTCTCTACACTTCCGCGCCTGAACAGGCCTCGGCCACCCTGGACTCGCGCCAGGCCGAGACCACCGGGCAAGCAGCTGCCACGCAGGCCCTCGACAGCCTGTATGAGCAGGAAATCATCGCGCTGCCAGGCCAGCAGCCGGCCCCGGCACCCGAAACGACCACTGGCGAGGCAACCGATCCCGCTCCCGGCGCCCGAAGCGCGCCGGCGGCCGCAGTGGACAGCGTCGTACCGGACGCTGCAGCCCCGGCCACCAGCGACGATATTCCGACGCAGCAGGCCGAGGCGCTTCCCTGGCGCGAGGTCACCGTCAATGCCGGGGACAGCCTGGCCCGTATCTTTGACCGTCTCGATCTCAGCCCGCGCAGCCTGCACGAGATCATCCACCTGTCCGAGGAAACCCGGCGTCTGACCCGCATCCATCCGGGCGAGAAGCTGCAGGTGCGCATCGACGCGGACCAGGGCATCCAGGCCCTGCGCTACGAGTACGACCGCATGCATGCCCTGCTGGTCACCCGCACCGATGACGCTGCCGGCTTCGAGGCGCGCGAAGTGGTGCGGGAGCCGCAGCGCAGCCAGGTCACGGCTGCGGCCGAGATCGACAGCTCCCTGTTCCTGTCCGGCCAACGCGCCGGACTGAACGACAACCTTATTATGGAACTGGCAGGTATTTTCGGCTGGGACATCGATTTCGCCCTGGACATCCGCAAGGGCGACCGCTTCAGCGTACTCTACGAGGAACTCTACCTGGAGGGCGAGAAGATCGGCACCGGCGAGATCCTGGCCGCGGAATTCGTCAACCAGGGCCGCACCTACCGGGCGGTGCGCTACACCACCGCCGAGGGCCGGAGCGATTACTACGCCCCGGACGGCCGCAGCATGCGCAAGGCCTTCCTGCGCACCCCGGTGGCCTTCTCGCGCATCAGCTCGCGCTTCAACCTCAAGCGCAAGCACCCGGTGCTCAACCGCATCCGCGCCCACAAGGGCGTGGACTACGCCGCGCCCTACGGCACCCCGATCAAGGCCACAGGCAGCGGCAAGATCATCTTCCAGGGCACCAAGGGCGGCTACGGCCGCACCGTCATCCTGCAGCACGGTACCCGCTACAGCACCCTGTACGCGCACATGTCGCGTCACGCCCGCGGCCTGAAGAACGGCAGCCGGGTACAGCAGGGCCAGGTCATCGGCTATATCGGCAAGTCAGGACTGGCCACCGGCCCGCATCTGCACTACGAATTCCGCGTCGCCGGTGTGCACCGCAATCCGCTGACCGTGGAACTGCCCGCCGCCGAGCCGATCGAGGCCCGTTACCGCAAGGACTTTGAATCCACGGCCAAGCAGCTGCTGGCCGAACTGGAGCTTGCCGTGCCCGGATCCTCGAGCCAGGTGGCCTTGAACAACTCACAGGAATAAGGGCGCCGTCACCGCACAGCTCCCCACGGGGGATCTATGGACACCTTCATCGGCCTGATGTCGGGCACCAGCCTGGACGGCATCGATGCCGCGGTCGTGCGCTTCCCTCCCGGCCGGGTGGAACTGCTTGCCGCCCGTACCACACCCTTTACCCGTGAGCTGCGCTCCGAACTACTGGCCCTGATCCAGGCCACCGGGACCGACCTGCTGGACCGCTTCGGCGAGCTGGACCATCGCCTCGGCCGGCTGTTCGCCGAGGCTGCGACCGGCGTGTGCGACCAGGCAGGCCTGGAGCCCGGCCGGGTCGCCGCCATCGGCAGCCACGGTCTGACCGTGCTGCACCGCCCGACGGGCGAGACCCCCTTCAGCCTCCAGATCGGCGACCCCAACCTGATTGCCGAACGTACCGGCATCACCACTGTAGCCGACTTCCGCCGCCGCGACCTGGCCGCCGGCGGCCAGGGTGCGCCCCTGGTACCGGCCTTCCATGCCGCCCTGTTCACCCGCGCGGAGCAGGCCCGCGCGGTGGTCAATATCGGCGGCATGGCCAACCTCACCCTCCTGCCGGGCAGCGAGGAGGCCGCGGTGACCGGTTTCGATACCGGGCCCGGCAATGTCCTGCTCGACGCCTGGATCCAGCAGCAGCTGGGCCAACCCTATGACCGCGACGGGGCCTGGGCGGCCAGTGGCAGTGTGAGCGAGGAACTCCTGGCTGCCCTGCTGGCCGATCCCTATTTCACCCTGCCCCCGCCCAAGAGCACCGGTCGCGAACACTTCAACAGCACCTGGCTGCAGGACCGGCTGCGCGGCTTCGAGCTCGAGCCGGAAGCCGTCCAGGCCACCCTGGCGGAATTGACTGCCGCCAGCATCGCCGTGGCCATCGAACGCGAGGCGCAGGGCACGACGGAACTGATTGTCTGCGGCGGCGGGGCCTACAACCCGGACCTGCTGCAGCGCATCGGCGCCCGGTTGCCGGCGGTGAAACTCAGTGTTTCCGATGATTACGGCCTGGCGGCCGAATGGGTGGAGGCAGTGGCCTTTGCCTGGCTGGCACAAAAGGCCCTGGAAGGTAAACCGGGAAACGTGCCCGCTGTCACCGGCGCGGCGGGGAAGCGGATCCTGGGCGGCGTCTATCCGGGGACGACCGGCTGCGGGGAAGACAGTAAGCCGGAATAAGGGCCGCAGACCCGTTTCCGGCATTGCATCCGACCGACCGGAGATGCCGGAAACGCTACGCTTATCCCGGCCTGCACGCTTGTATCCTGCAACCTGTATCAAGAACCGGATCCCGCATCACCGCTCCTCAATGGATACATACGCCCGGGGCGCTTCTCCGATATATACCTGGGTGGGCCGGAAGATGCGGTTGTCCTTGAGCTGTTCGCGCCAGTGGGCCAGCCAGCCGGCACAGCGGGCCACGGCAAAGATGGAGGTGAACTGGTCGCCGGGAATGCCCATTTCCGAGTACAGAATGCCGGAATAGTAGTCCACGTTCGGGTATACACCCTTGGGTCCGAGCTTCTCCGCCGCAGCCTCCTCCAGCGCCACTGCAGTCTCGAACAGCGGGCTGATCTGGCCGCCGCGCTCCTTCATCAGCTCCAGCATCATGTTCTGCAGGATGGTGGCGCGCGGGTCCTTGACCTTGTATTCGCGGTGGCCCATCCCCCAGATCCTGCGCTTCTCCGCCAACTGTCGCTCCAGCCAGGCCCGGGCGTTTTCCGGCCGGCCGATCTCCTGGAGCATTTCCAGCACCCGCTGGTTGGCCCCGCCATGCAGCGGCCCGGCCAGGGTGCCGATGGCCGCGGCCACCACCAGGTAGGGGTTGGTCAGGGTGGAACCGGCCACCAGGGCGGCGAAGGTGGAGGCGTTGATGGTGTGCTCGGCATGCAGGATGAGCGAGGCGTCCATGATCCGTGCCAGCAGCGGGTCGGGCTCCTCGCCGGTGAACATGTACAGCAGGTTTTCGGCATAACCCAGATCCTTGCGCGGCGGGATGGGATCATAGCCGGCGCGCAGGTGCTCCCACATCGCCACCAGGGTGGCCATGCGTGCGAGAATCTTCACAGACATGTTATGGATGTAGTCCGTATCGTCGCCACCCAGATTCTCCTCGGCCGGGTAGAACATGGCGAGCGCCGCCACCGAAGCCTGCAGCATCTCCATGGGATGCCCCGTGGCGGGCAGGTATTTCATGATCTCACGGATGTTGTACTTGACCGGGCGGTTGTTGCGCAGGCGCCGGTCGAACTCCTCCAGCTCGGCCGCGGTCGGCAACCGGCCGTCGAGCAGCAGCAGCGCGGTCTCCTCGAAATTGCTGTAGCGGGCCAGATCACTGATCTCGTAGCCGCGATAGGTCAGGATGCCCCTGCTGCCATCGAGGTCGGAAATATTGGACTTGGTGGCGGGCACCCCTTCCAGTCCGGGCAGATATTCACTCATGGCTCATCCCCTGCTTCAGCCGTCAGGCCGTCTGCGGGCGCAGCGCGGCAATCTCCGGCGGGAAAATGCTGCATTATGAGATTGCCGCGCTGCGCCCGCAATGACGGATGGGGCGCAAATGCAAAAGGGGTGCCCTTGGGCACCCCTTTTGCGGGCAGGAGAAACGGTCCGTATCAGGACGGGGAGAAGGAAGAACCGCAGCCGCAGGTCGTGGTCGCATTGGGGTTGCGGATGACGAACTGGGCCCCGTTGAGGTCTTCCTTGTAATCGATCTCGGCACCGACGAGATACTGATAGCTCATCGGGTCGACCAGCAGGGTCACGCCGGACTGCTCGACCGTGGTGTCGCCGTCCTTGATCTCCTCGTCGAAGGTGAAGCCGTACTGGAAACCCGAGCAGCCGCCGCCGGAAATGAAGACGCGCAACTTCAGGTTCGGGTTGTCCTCCTCGTCGATGAGGCCCTTGACCTTCAGCGCCGCTGCCTCGGTGAAGATCAGCGGGGATTCCTCGGTTTGGACTGCTGCGTTTTCGCTCATGCTCGAACTCCATTGAAGCGTTTTTCGGAACTGCTGCGCATTATGCAGTTCCTGAGCATGACAGTCAAGAATTGTCCTGGGCGGCCAACTGTGGCGGCGACAAGTCTTTTCCTTGCGAATCAACAGGTTTCTTGGCCACAGCCGGCACCTTGGCGCCCTGGTGGACCAGGTTGCCATTGACCTCGGCCCCCATCGCCATCTCCAGCAGGTGGTAGTAGACATTGCCGGTCACGCGGGCATGCTGGCCCAGCTCGATGCGCCCGCTGGCATGCACGTCGCCTTCCACCTGACCGTTGAGCACCACGTTCGGCACCCGCACTTCGCCCTGAATCCGGCCGCGCTCGCTGAGCATCAGCACGGCCTCGTTCTCGCCTTCACTGATGACGTTGCCGACGATGCTGCCATCCACGTGCAGCCCGCCGGAAAAGCGCAGATCGCCCGTCATGACCGTATCCTGTCCCACCAGGGTATCGATCCGTCCGCTCTGGTGCTTGCGTTTATTCCCCCACATCGGCGTTCTCCTCTGTTGCGGGTGTCCAGGCAAAGGTCCAGCTGTGCGCCTCGCCTCCGCCCCGGGGTTGCGCCCGGACCTCCACCTCGCGGGCCGCGAAGCCCTCCGGCAGGGTCCAGTTGCCTTCGATGACCTGAAAATAGCGGTAGCGGTAGCGGATGGACGCGGCCGCTTCCGGATCGGGGGACAGGCTGGCATGGTCATAGGCTGTCGCCGTGCCGTCCCGGATACCCCTGACCCTGAGTTCGATTTCGCCCTCGACGAGCTGATCGTTGCTGCCGATCTGCACCATCACCAGCCGGAACCGATAGGCTCTCGGCCCCAGCCCGGGCGTGAGGCCGAAATCCTGCGCATGGATGCCCTCGATCTCGCGCTCCGGCGCCATGATGCCGCGGTAGAAGCTCAACTCCTCGCGCAGCGCGCTGATGGTCTGTTCCAGCTCCGTCCGGCTGCGCCGGTAATCGGTATAGGCCTGCTGGTCGATCTGCCGGGCCCGTTCGGCGGCGGCGAACTGGCGCTGCAGCTCGCTGTTGCGCTGCTCGAGCACCTGCACCCGTTCCTGCAGGGTATCGCGCTCCAGCCGCAGCCGGGTCAGCGCGTCCCGGGAATGCGCCCCACCCCAGGTGTATAGCAGCCAGCCCCCGGCCAGAACCAGGAACAGGGTCACAAGCAGCGCCAGGCGCACCGTCCAGCGCCGCAGGATCAGGACCTCGGTCGAGCCGCCGGGCAGCATCCTAGGGCAGCAGGGCCGCGGCCGCCAGGCCCGCGGTCTCGTCGAGCCCGAACATCAGATTCATGTTCTGCACCGCCTGGCCGGCCGCGCCCTTGACCAGATTGTCGATCACCGACAACACCACCACCGTGTGGCCGTCACGGGGCCGGTGCACGGCCAGGCGGCAGTGGTTGGCGCCACGCACGCTGCGCGTCTCCGGATGCGCCCCCAGCGGCATGACATCCACGAAGGGCTCGTCGGCGTAGCGCTGCTCGAACAGCGACTGCAGATCCTCGCCCGTGGCCGTGAGCCGCGCATACAGGGTGGCATGGATGCCTCGGATCATGGGCGTCAGGTGCGGCACGAAGGTCAGCTCCACCGGCTGCCGCGTGGCCGCGCGCAGGCCCTGACGGATCTCGGGCTGATGCCGGTGCCCGGCCACGCCATAGGCCTTCATGTTCTCGCTGGCCTCGGCCAGCAGGGTGCCGACGGCGGCCTTGCGCCCGGCGCCGCTGACGCCGGACTTGGTATCGGCGATGAGATTGCCGGGGTCGACCAGGCCCTGCTCCAGCAGCGGCAGGAACCCCAGCTGCACCGCGGTGGGATAACAGCCCGGATTGGCCACCAGGCGGGCAGCGCGGATGGCCTCGCGGTTGACCTCGGGCAGGCCGTAGACGGCTTCGGCCAGCAGTTCGGGGCAGGCGTGCGGCATGCCATACCAGTGCTCCCATTCGTCCGGATCCCTGAGCCGGAAATCGGCGGCCAGATCGATGACCTTCACCCCTGCGGCCAGCAGTCCGGGCACCAGCTGCATGGCGGTACCGTTGGGGGTGGCGAAAAAGACCAGGTCGCAGGCATGCAGATCGGACGCGTCCGGCGGGGTGAACACCAGGTCCAGGTGGCCGCGCAGGTTCGGGAACAGGTCGGCCACATGCCGCCCCGCCTCGCCGCGCGAGGTCACCGCCTGCAGCGCCACCCCGGGATGCGCGGCCAGCAGCCGCAGCAACTCCACGCCCGTGTACCCGGTACCACCTACGACTCCAACCTTGATCATGTCACCTCTTCCTGTGGGCCTGTGGCCCGGATTCCGTCACCATCCCGTGTTGAACGAGGCGGCATGCTCTGGCGCCAACCGATCGGCGCCCACCAACATCCAAGCAATAACCTTGCCGATGCCGCCCGGCGTGGTTAGCATGGTATGAAATTTACCCGCCTGCTGCACCCGGCCATCGTCCGCGGGTCTGACACGGCCCGTCGCGGCCGCGGGCACAGCGAACCCAGTCATCCCATGCTGCAACGAATTCGTCGCTCCGGCCGCCGCCTGCTCTCGCCCGACGTCTGGAAGGTCCGCATCCTGTTCTGGAGCGGTGCGGTGCTGGTCGGTCTGCTCGCCACCCTGTTCGCCTACGGCACCGAATGGGCCAACCACCTGTTCAGCGTTCAGGTGGCGGAACGCAGTGCCTGGCTGCCCCTGCTGGTCACGCCGCTGGGCCTGCTGCTGATCGTCTGGCTGACCCGCCGCTTCGTACCCGAGGCACGCGGCAGCGGTATTCCGCAGGCCATCGCCGCGCTGAGCCTGACCGACCACAACAACCGCAACCGGCTGCTGTCCTTCCGCATCGCGTTGTCCAAGATCGGCCTGTGCTGGCTGGGCATGCTCAGCGGCGCCTCCATCGGCCGCGAGGGCCCGACCGTGCATATCGGCGCGGCCATCATGTTCTCGCTGGGCCGCTTCGCCCGCTTCCCTCACCATTATATGGACCGGGGCCTGATCCTGGCCGGCGGGGCGGCCGGCATCGCGGCGGCCTTCAACACCCCGCTGGCCGGGATCCTGTTCGCCATCGAGGAAATGGGCCGCTCGTTCGAGGAGCGCACCAGCGGCACCCTGCTCACGGCGGTGTTCCTGGCCGGCATCACGGCCGTGGCCATCCAGGGCAACTATACCTACTTCGGCACCAGCGCCGCCCTGCTCGCGCCGGGCGAGATGCTGATCCCCATCCTGGCCTGCGGCGTGATCGGCGGGGCCTTGGGCGGGGGCTTCTCCCAGCTGCTGCTGTGGAGCACCCGGCGGTTGGCCGGCCTGGCCCGGCGTCACCCCTATTTCCTGGCGCTGGGCTGCGGCCTGCTGATCGCCGGCATCGGCATACTGGCCGGCGGCAGCACCTACGGCACCGGCTACGACCAGGCCCAGGCCATCATCACCGAAAGTGGCGACCCCGGCGCCGGCTTCGCCGGGCTGAAGATGCTGGCGACCTGGGTATCCTATCTGAGCGGCATCCCGGGCGGCATCTTCGCGCCCTCGCTGGCCGCCGGCGCCGGCGTCGGCGCCGGGCTGGCGGACTGGCTGCCGGGCTTTCCCGCCGCCGCCGTCATCATCCTGGGCATGACGGCCTATTTCACCGGCGTGGTCCAGACGCCCATCACCGCCTTCGTCATCATCATGGAGATGACCGACAACACCGACCTGCTGCTGCCGCTGATGGCTACCGCCTTCATCGCCTATGCCGTCTCCCGCGTGCTGTGTCCGCAGCCCCTGTACCGGGCCCTGGCCGAGCAGTTTCTCGCCTCGGCGCGACCCGGCGCGGACAGACCGTTATAATGGCCCGGACGAGCTGACGGCGACGACATGGACCCCATCGTACAAACCATTGCGCTCACCATGGGCGTGGCCTGGGCCAGCGGCATCAACCTGTATGCCGCCATCTTCATGCTCGGCTACATGGGCATGACCGGGCACATGGACCTGCCGCCGGACCTGCAGGTGCTGGCCGATCCGCTGGTGCTGGCCGCGGCCGGCTTCATGTACTGTGTGGAGTTCTTCGCCGACAAGACCCCGGGGGTGGACACCGGCTGGGACTGCATCCATACCTTCATCCGCATCCCGGCCGGCGCCATCCTGGCCGCCGGGGCGGTGGGCGATGTCAGCCAGGCCGCGCAGATCGCCGCCGGCCTCCTCGGCGGCACCCTGGCGGCCGGCAGCCACGCCACCAAGGCCGGCTCGCGGGTGCTGATCAACACCTCGCCCGAGCCCTTCAGCAACTGGGCCGCCTCCATCGGCGAGGATGTGCTCGTTATCGCCGGTCTGTGGACAGCGCTGAATCATCCCTGGATCTTTCTGGCCCTGTTGCTTGTCTTTATCCTGGCCATGATCTGGTTGCTGCCGAAACTGTGGCGTGGCATCCGCCGGGTGCTGAGATTTTTCGCCAACCTGCTCACCGGACGCAGGGCGGAGCAGGCGCCGCCACCGCAACCCCTGGACCCACCCGGACTGCTACGGCAGGAGGACAAACACGACCCATGAAAACCAAGGACATTCTCATCGGCATAGCGGTCATCGGTCTGATCGGCCTGCTGGCCTTCATCTGGCTGGCCCCCGGCGGCCAGAAGCCGGCGCCGGCCCTGAGCGTGACCACGCTGGACGGCGAGCAGCTGTCGCTGGCCGGGCTGCGCGGCCAGCCGGTACTGGTGACCTTCTGGGCCACCGACTGTCCCGGCTGCGTCAAGGAGATCCCGCACCTGATCGAACTGCACGAGGATTATGGCCCGGACGGACTGACCATCCTGGCCATCGCCATGGCCTATGACCCGCCCAACCACGTGGTCGCCATGCGCGAGGCGCGCAACCTGCCCTACAGGATCGCCCTGGACATCGAAGGTGAGGCGGCGCGCGCCTTCGGCAACGTCAATGTCACCCCGACCTCCTTCCTGATACACCGCAGGGGCGCATCGTGCGCCACAAGCTGGGCGAGATGGACATGGCGAAGGTGCGGACACAGATCGAGGGGATGCTGGGGACGTGATGCATAAAACCCGTAGGCCGGAATAAGGGCCGCAAGGCCCGTTGCCGGCACCGGCGGCCGTGCCCGGCAGTTGCCGGGAACGCTGTGCTTATCCCGGTATGCAGCCTGAATTTATTCGTCATGCCCGCGGAGGCGGGCATCCATGCCTCCGAAACACCTGGATTCCCGCTTTCGCGGGAATGACGGAATGGGTGATAATCAGAGGTTTATCAACAAGCGGACAGGGGCGCGGGTAGAAGCAGTCTTTCCTCCTCACTCCTCACTTCCTCTAAACGGTTAACCGTAATGCTCTGGATCAAGGCCTTCCACGTCATCTTCATGGTCACCTGGTTCGCCGGGCTGTTCTATCTGCCGCGGCTGTTCGTGTATCACGCCGATCTGCCGGCGGAAGACACCGCGGGCAATGAACGCTTCAAGGTAATGGAACGCAAGCTGTTCGCCATCATGACCCTCGGCGCGGTGGTCACGGCCGTGTTCGGGTTCTGGCTGCTGTTCGCCTATCATCTGCCCACCCTCACCGCCAGCCTGTGGCTGCCGATCAAGCTGGTGCTGGTCGCCGGGCTGATCTGGTACCACTTTCTGTGCTGGCAGAAGGTCCGCGCCTTCCGTAAAGACCGCAATCCCCACTCCCACGTCTATTACCGCTGGTTCAACGAGGTTCCCGCCCTGATCCTGATCGCCGTAATCCTGCTGGCCGTCGTCCGCCCCTTCTGAGATTGGCCGGCTCCCGGTGCCGGCTCTGACGCCGGCGCCGCACCCCCCTCAAAATCACTCGGTTTTTCAGCAACATCCATGAGCCCGCGCCGGTCATTCCTTATTATGAATAATAACGATTTGCATTTAGTTTTTGTTTAGTTATAGAATCCGTATCTGAATCTCATCAGCCACCAACACATCGGAAAAATCAGGGAGTTAATACGTCATGAAACGATCCACTCTTGCCCTGTCCATCGGCGCCCTCCTCGCCGGCGGCCAGACCGCCCTGGCCCAGGATATGCCCAGCGCCGAGGAGATGTGGCGCATCATCCAGCAGCAGCAGAAACAGATCCAGGAACTGAAGGCCCGGGTCGAGGACACCGACATGAAGGCCGATGCCGCGGTCGAGGCGGTGGAATCCGGCGGCGGCACCGGCGGTGGCGCCACCTGGGCGGAAACCACCCAGATCGGCGGCTATGGCGAACTGCACTACAACAACCTGGATGGCAGCGGCGGCGCCTCCGACAAGGACGAACTGGATTTCCACCGTTTCGTCCTGTTCGTGAACCACCAGTTCAGCGACAACATCCGTCTGTTCACCGAACTGGAGATAGAGCACGCCCTGGCCGGTGAGGGCCAGCCCGGCGAGGTCGAGCTGGAGCAGGCCTACGTGGAGATGGATCTGAACGATTACCACCGGGCCAAGGCCGGCGTGTTCCTGCTGCCGGTGGGCATCCTGAACGAGACCCACGAGCCCAACACCTTCTACGGGGTGGAGCGCAATCCGATCGAAAAGAACATCATTCCCACCACCTGGTGGGCCGCCGGTGCCGGCCTGTCCGGCGAACTGGGCCAGGGCTTCAGCTATGATCTGGGCGTGCACGAGGGCCTGAGGATCACCGACGCCACCAGCTTCGCCGTACGCGGCGGCCGGCAGAAATCCGCCGAGGCCGATGCCAGCGACCTGGCCTACACCGGCCGGCTGAAGTACACCGGCATGCCGGGCCTGGAACTGGCCACCACCCTCCAGCACCAGACCGACATCACCCAGGGCAGCGTGGCCAACGCCGGCAGTGCCAACCTGTTCGAGGCCCACGGCATCTACAGCAAGGGTCCCTTCGGTCTGCGCGCCCTCTACGCCCGCTGGGACCTGGACGGCAGCGGACCGGAAACAGTCGGCGCGGATGAACAGTTCGGCTGGTACATCGAGCCTTCCTTCAGGTTGAATGAAAAATGGGGTCTGTTCGCCCGCTACAATGAATGGGACAACCGGGCCGGGAACAGCAGCCAGAGCGAAATGACCCAGGTCGATGTGGGCGTGAACTTCTGGCCGCATCCCGACGTTGTGCTCAAGGCCGACTACCAGATGCAGGACAACGACAACGGTCAGGACCAGGACGGCTTCAACCTGGGGGTGGGATACCAATTCTGAGGCCCGGACGGTATTCTCTCTTATCCAGAAATGTCTACGGGGCACAGTGTGCCCCGCTTTTTTTCAGTGACAGTAATAACCTATGCCGAGATCACTACTGCCATTACTGACCCTGCTGTTCCTGTCCTGGCCGACACTGCTGCCCGCCGGCGGCGAGACGGTATACCAGACGCCGGAGGCCTTCCTGGAGCAGCAGTTCCCGGACGGCGTGCCCGAACCCGACGTGGTCTGGCTGCGCGGAGAGGTACGCGAAACCGTGAAGGACATCCTCGGTCACCGCTATCCCAGCCTGCGCATCCGCTACTGGCACAAGGACGGGCGCAGCGCCTGGATCCTGGATGAAATCGGCAAGGACCTGCCCATCACCACCGGCATCCTGGTCAACGCCGGGCGGATCGAGGCCCTGCGGGTCCTGATCTTCCGCGAAAGCCGCGGCTGGGAAGTCCGGCACGAATTCTTCACCGACCAGTTCGACCAGGCCCGGCTGAACGAGGGCCACAAACTGGACCGGCACATCGACAACATCTCCGGCGCCACCCTGTCCGTACGCGCCGTGACCAAACTCGCCCGTCTGGCCCTGTACCTGGATCAATGGATCCGGGACGACACACAGGACTGATCAGCACCATGTCCCGTCAGCATCGCCGGCACCAGCGTCTCAAGCTCAAATCGCTCTATGTCTGGCATCGTTATATCGGCCTGACGGCAGCCCTGTTCGTGCTGATCCTGGCCGTGACCGGCCTGCTGCTCAACCACACCGAACGCTTTGCCTTCGACAGCCGCCACGTACACAACGACTGGGTGCTTGACTGGTACGGTATCGAAGCGCCCGAGCGCTATACCAGTTACGCGTTGGAGGGGGATCACATCACCCTGTTCGGCCGGCACCTGTATCACAATCTGCATGAACTCGAAGGGGAGCACGAAGGTCTGATCGGCGCGCTGCGCGTCGGTGACCTGGTCGTGGTCGCGGTGGACCGCGAGATTCTGCTGCTCATGGGCGACGGGGAACTGGTGGAACGCCTGGGCGGCTCCGAGGGTGTGCCGTCAGGGATGCGCCGGCTCGGGCTGGACAGCGACGGCGCCCTGGTGGTGGAAGGCGGTCATGCCTATTACCAGCCGGATGCGGATTTCATCCGCTGGCGGCACTGGGAAGGCGATCCCGACACGGTGACATGGACGCAGGCCGACACCCTGCCCGACAAGCTGTACGAGGAACTGGTCGAGCACTATCGCGGCGAAGTGCTGCCGGTAGAGCGGGTGCTGCTGGACCTGCACAGCGGCCGCATCCTGGGCCGGCACGGTTATCTGGTCATGGATATTGCGGCGGTCCTGCTCATCGCCCTGGCGCTGAGCGGCAGCCTGATCTGGCTCAGGCGTCGGCGTTAGGTGAAAGCAAAGCGCGTCCCGCAATAGATGGGAAGCACGGACATGGCGCCGCCATAAAACTGTTGCCCGGCTGGACCCGGCCTGTGTCTCACATCATCGATTGCAGGTAGTTCTGCTCGCCCACCTTCCCCATCAGTTCCAGCTGAGTCTCGAGCCAGTCGATGTGCTCCTCCTCGCTTTCGAGAATGGATTCGAACAGCTCGCGGCTGACATAGTCGCTGGTCTGCTCGCAATGGGCGATGGCCTCGCGCAGCAGCGGCACGGCCTCCTGCTCGAGCCTGAGGTCGCACTCCAGCATCTCCCGCACGTTCTCACCGATGTGCAGCTTGCCCAGGTCCTGCAGATTCGGCAGCCCCTCCAGGAACAGAATCCGCTTGATCAGCGCATCGGCGTGCTTCATCTCGTCGATGGACTCGCCGTACTCGTGTTCGTTGAGCCTGTTCAGTCCCCAGTTCTCGTACATGCGGGCATGCAGAAAGTACTGATTGATCGCAGTCAGCTCGTTCTTCAGTGCCTTGTTGAGATAGCTGATGACCTGGTCGTCGCCTTTCATGGGATGTCCTTGCTGGTTTTTTCAAGACGGGTACAGGAATAGTCGCAAACGGCACGGCATGCAACCCTGCCGGCAGGGAGGGAGGGAACTCATGGCTGGCACAGCCGGCCCGGCAGCAGAGTCAGAGCGCGTGCTGGACCTGTGCGGCAACAGCAGTGGGAGCGGCGACGGTGTCGCGGGTACAGCTGTCGACCACCTCGCGGGCGCAGCGGGCGCACTTGCCGCACTGGGTCGCCACGCCCAGTTCACGGGCCAGGCTGCGCAGGCAACCGGCGCGGCCGGTCTCGACGGCGTTGCGGATCTGGCTGGAGGTAATGTTCTTGCACAGGCAGACGTACATGGATCGGGCCCTCACCGGTCGGATTCAGTTCATGAGCCAAATCCTAGTCTAAACGATAATGATTCGCAATCCTTTTATTGCTTTTTCTTGTGGCTGTCATTTCCGAAAATGCAATTCATTTATAATCAGTACATTACTTATTTCCCGGCGCGCACCAGGCCGCCCAGTCCGGCTTCTTCCAGGGCATTATTGAGCAGAGAGCGCACCGCCACAGCCTTCTCCATCCCCAGCGCGTTCGCGGCAAGCTCCCGCGCCCGGCCCAGGCTGAAGGCCCGGATCACGGCCTTGACCCGCGCGATCGAGCCGACACTCATACTCAGGCTGTCCACCCCCAGACCCAGCAGGATCAGGGCGGCGGCGGGGTCGCCGGCCATCTCGCCGCACACGCTGACCTCGCGCCCGCTGCCGTGGGCCTCGTCCACGATCTGGGCCAGGGCCTGCAGCACCGCCGGGTGCAGGCTGTTGTAGAGTTCGGCCACCTTGGCGTTGTTGCGATCCACCGCCAGCAGATACTGGGTCAGGTCATTGGTGCCGACGGAGAAGAAGTCCACCCGCCTGGCCAGCTGCGGGATCTGGTAGATCACCGAGGGCACCTCGATCATCACTCCGACCTGCGGCAGGTCGACCGCGATTCCCTCCTCGGCCAGCTCGGTGTGGGCCCGGCGGATCAGTTCCAGCGCCTCATCGACCTCGCCCACGTCGCTGATCATGGGCAGCATCAGGCGCAGATTGTTCAGGCCGCAGCTGGCCCGGAGCACGGCCCGCAGCTGGGTGAGGAAGATCTCCGGATGGTCGAGCATCAGCCGGATGCCGCGCCAACCCAGGAAGGGATTGTCCTCGTGGATGGGGAAATAGGGCAGCGCCTTGTCACCGCCCACATCCAGGGTGCGCAGGGTCACCGGGCGCGGGGCGAAGCCCTCCAGCACCTGGCGATAGATCTGCACCTGCTCCTCCTCGCCGGGGAAGCCATCGCGGATCAGGAAGGGAATCTCGGTCCGGTACAGGCCCACGCCGTCGGCGCCGCTGCGCAGCGAGGGCGAGATGTCCGACAGCAGGCCGGTGTTGACGTAGAGCGGCACGTGCACACCATCGAGCGTGAGCGCCGGCAGCGCGGCCAGTTCCTCCAGGCCGGCGGTCAGCTCGGCCTCTTCCCCGACCAGACGTTCGAACTCCTCCAGCATGTGGCCGGAGGGTTTGACATAGACCTGACCGCGGTAGCCGTCGATGACCAGGCTCTGTTCATCCAGCCGGTTGACCGGCAGCTGGTCCACGCCCATCACCGCCGGGATGCCCAGGGCGTGCGCCAGGATGGCCACGTGCGAGGAACTCGAGCCACGGGCCGAAACGATGCCGGCCAGGTACTGCGTCGGCACCTCCGCGAGATGCGAGGCGGTGACCTCCTCCCCGACCAGGATGGTCGGTTCATTGACGACCCGCACGCTGGGCTGGTCCGACTGCAGCCGCATCAGGATGCGCCGGCCCAGATCGCGCACGTCCTCGCCCCGCTCGCGCAGGTAGGCGTCCTCCATGGCATCGAAGATCTTCACATGGTCGCGGATGGTCTCGCGCAGGGCGCCCGGGGCCCAGTTCCCCTCACCGATGCGGCGCAGGGTGGGCCCGACCAGGGTATCGCTGGAAAGCATCAGCAGCAGGGCGTCGAACAGCGCCAGGTCCTCGGCCGGCAGCGAGGCACTCATGCGCCGGGACAGGTCCCGGATGTCGGCTTCCACATCGCTCAGCGCCTGGCGGAAGCGATCCTGCTCCACCGCCACCGCCTCCGGTGGAATGGCATGATCCGGAATGGCCTCCAGGTTGGCCGGCGGATAGACCACCAGGGCATGGCCCAGCGCCAGTCCCGGCGAACCCGACAGGCCCTTGAGGGTAAAGGCCGTACCACCGACCTCCTGCAGCAGCCGGGTCACCCCGCCGGAGGCGTCGGCGTGCGAAATGGCACCGGCCAGCTGGGCGGCCAGGGTGACCAGGAAGGTCTCCTCGGTCTCGGCAAAGCGACGCACCGCCCGCTGCCGCACCACCAGTACGCCCAGCACCCGGCGGTGCTGGATGATGGGCACGCCGAGAAAGCCGTGGAAGGGCTCCTCCTCGGTCTCGGTGACATAGCGGTAGCGCGGATGGGCCGGGCCGTCCTCCAGATTGACCGGCTCGGCGCGCTCCACCACCAGCCCGACCAGGCCTTCGCCGTCATCGAGCCGGACCATGCCCACGGCGGCCGGGTTGAGGCCGTCGGTGGCCATCAGCACCAGCTGGCCGTCGGCATCGCGGAAATACACCGAGGCCACGTCGGCCCCGATGGTCTGCTTGACCCGCTGGACAATGATATTGAGTGCGGTATTCAGATCCGGCGCCGCATTCACCGCCTGGATGATCCGGCGCAGGCTGTCGAACATATCGGCTGGCGGCATGCCTCAGGCCTTCATCAGAATGGTACGGGGATTATGCCCAGAACCGTGTCATTGCGCTAACGGCCCTGCGGCACACGGGGATTGCGCTTCAACGCCGGGACTGGGAACCGAGACGATGCCGGTTGCGCGGCGCGGGCGGTGCACCGCCGGGGAACAACAGCGGCGCCAGTTCGCGCAGGGCGCGCTTGTACACCCCGCGCTTGAACGGCACCACCTCGTGCAGCGGCCGCCAGTAATCGACCCAGCGCCAGTCGTCGAACTCGGGATGGTCGGTGGCGTTGAGCCGCACATCGCCCTCCTCGCCCAGCAGTCGCAGCAGGAACCAGACCTGCTTCTGGCCGATGCACAGGGGACGCGAATGTCGGCGGATGTAACGGTCGGGCAACCGGTAGCGCAGCCAGCCGCGGGTCGCGCCGATGATCTCCACATGCAGCGGCGACAGGCCGACCTCTTCGTGCAGCTCGCGGTACAGGGCCTCCTCGGGGGTCTCGTCGGTACGGATCCCGCCCTGGGGGAACTGCCAGGCGTTCTGACCCAGGCGGCGGGCCCACAACAGCTCACCCTCCCGATTACTCAGGATGATGCCGACATTGGGACGATATCCATCCGGATCAACCACTTGCATACCTTCAAGGCAGAATTTCCGACATTTGTATTTTCACACAAAGCCCGGGCGGGCGGCAAATCACCCGCCTCCCACCGCGCCTGCGCCCGGCATAAGAGTATGTAATTACTGGCTATTATATATCCCCGCCCTGGAGATGGCGCGCCCGGCGGATGCGGTTTCCCGCCCGCATCCAGTAGAATGCCCGCTGGCAGGACACCCTGCATCCATCCCGACAACACAAGGAGTTCCCGGTGGGACTGGCCCTGTTCGATCTCGACAACACCCTGCTGGGCGGCGACAGCGACTATCTCTGGGGCCGGTTTCTGGTCGAGAACGGCATCGTCGACGCCGATCATTACGAACAGGAGAATCACCGTTTCTACCAGCAGTACCAGGCCGGCAACCTGGACATCCAGGCCTTCCTGGCCTTCTCCCTCAGACCGCTGGCCGAACACCCGCCCGAGCGGCTGCACCAGTGGCGCGAGACCTTCATCCGCGAGCTGATCGCACCCATCATGCTGCCGGCCGCCCGCGACCTGCTGGCGCGGCACCGCAGCCAGGGCGACACCCTGGTGATCATCACCGCCACCAACCGCTTCATCACCGCGCCCATCGCCGAGCGTTTCGGCGTGGAGCATCTGCTGGCCACCGAGGTGGAGCAGGTCGACGGCCGCTATACCGGGCACAGCTACGACATCCCCTGCTTCCAGGACGGCAAGGTCAGGCGGCTGGAGCAATGGCTGGCCACCCACGACACCGACCTGAGTCAGAGCTGGTTCTACAGTGATTCGCACAATGACCTGCCGCTGCTGGAGCGCGTCACCCACCCGTGCGGTCGATCCGGACGACACCCTGCGCCACACCGCCTGGCCCGCGGCTGGCCGGTCATCAGCCGTGCGGGAGTGCGTGTACCCCCTGTGTCCCGTTAAGACCGATCCTGCTGCTGATCGTCTGGCCAGCGGGCGTGGCCCCCTGTTCTGGCCCCGGCAACCGGGGCAGTGTGCCCTCGCCGCAGCCGCCACCCTCGATGCCCTGTGTGCACCGCGGACCGTACTGACGCGTACCCCTTGTCTGGGAGCGGCGCCTGCCGCGTGCCCTGCTGGCCTTCCAGGTCGGCGGCTTCTGGCGCTGGCCGGGATGCTGATGCAGGGTGCCTGTTGCGCCAATCCGATTGGCCGACCCCGATGTCATGGGCACCTCCGGCGCGCGGCAGTGGGCGCGCTCGGCGCCCCGGCTGCTGGGGCCTGTCCGGCTTCGCGGTTCAGTCGCTGGCCTTCATCGGGGCGCTGGTCTCCACCCTTATGGTGGTCCAGCCTCGGCGGCGGCTGCACCGCGGGCTACAGCCACGCCTGCTTGCTGACCGGCAGCGGGGTCGCCCGCCGGCTGGGGCGCGATCATCACCTTCCGGCCTCACCATCCGCGCCGGGCCGAGCGGGTGCACGGCTGCTGTGCTTGGCCTGATGGGCGATACTGAGCCCCCAGCCCTCCCTGCGTCTGGGGGGACGTGGATGGCCCTGCTGCTTCTGAGCGCCCAACAGGATGGGCCTGCACCTCTGAACCGCGGCGGCTTCGGCCAGACACCGACAAACCACCCTGGGCGCGCCGGCATCGGCCGCACCCTGCTGGGGATCTTGTGCTGGCGGCCCTGGCCACGGCACTGGCGGTCAGCCAGGCCGGCAGCATCGGATTCATCGGCCTGGTCATCCCGCACCTGATCCGCCGCTGCTGGGCATCCTTTGAACCACGCGTTTCCGCTGCAACTGTTCGGTACTTGCGTTGGCAGGCCTGCTGGATGCGGGACGACACCCTGGCGCGCACTTGCTCGCTCCGCAAGCAACTGCGGTCGTGGTGGTAACTGCCTTTCCGCGGCGTGCCCCTGTTTCTCTATCTTCGTGACCCGCCAGGCGCGGGGCGACGAGAGGCCGGCATATGTTCTGCTGCAGACGTACAAGTCTGGCCTGGAGATCGGCCGCCGGCGACTGGTCTCGGACCGTGATTCTCTCGCTAGGCGGGCCCAGTTGCTTGTCCATCCTTGGCCCAACAGGCTCGAGCAAGACCGCCCATGCTGGCACTGCCTGGCCGACCTGCTGCCGCGCGGCCGAAGCCGTACGCATCCTGCTCGAACGGAAGGACCTGGATACGCGACCCGGCGCAAACAGCTGGCCCGGCGGGCTGGGCCTGATGCCTCAGACATACAACACCATACCCCTTTTCCCATGCAGCTTCGCGAGTCAGCAGCTTGGACCTAGTCCGCAATCTGGGGCGGCTGGCAGTGGGAAGTCCCGTGGCGGAGCGCGAAACGCATCGACCGGCTGCTGGATGACTGGACCGCTGGGACTGGCAGAACCAACATCCAGACTCTGTCCCGGCGCGAACGCCGGCGCCTGGCCTCCCACCCTGCTGGCGCAGGACCCGGCCGTGGCTCTGCTGGAGTGAGCAGACCAATCATCTCGAGTCTCGCCGTCAGCTCGATGTGCTGCAGCGGATTCGCCAACCGCCGTGGACAGCCGAGCAAGCCGCCCTGTCTGGGGCTCCAGACATCAACTGCTGCACCTTCTGCTATCATGCCCCTGCTGCGGATGCCGGATGGGACTGCCTGCAAGAGGGACCGGTTCGCTGAGCTGTTCACTGACTCGACCCTAGCCGCTTCTACAGCTGCCGATCTGTCGCAGGTGGCCGGAGCCGGTCTGGTTCCCGGGAACCTCTAACATCCTGCTCACGGGAGGCGGCCTGGCGCGCGGCTGAAGGCGACTACGTCCATGCATGGGCCCTGAACCTTCTGGATTGCCACAGTCCCGCTTTGCGCGGAATGAACGGAGGAGTATCGATCAGGTTTTCATTGAAGTTATTTGCTGTTCTTAAATATGCGTTGATTCGCGTTCATTCGCGGCTTACATAATGCTGTTGATCATATCCTGTTCTCCATCCGTGTTCATCCGTGGCGCATCGCCACCGAGCCAACAGCCCACCCGAACAGCGCGGCCACCACGCGCCGGCGGTTGCCGGGCACGGCATGTCGGCGTTCGTATATCGGCGGCCCTGAAGCCTGGACAGGAATCCCAGCCGGGCTTGGGCGGATTAATCGGAAAAGCCGCAGCTCACGCCCAGGTGGTTGGATCGGAAGACTGATATAGGCAAGGCTCGTCGAAGGAGGCGGTAGGAAAGATACGCAGTAGTCCTCCCGCATGCCTCCTGGCGCAGCATACGTCGAATCTCCGCCTTCCTCAGAAAGGCATTTCAACGGTTTCCGCCGTGCCGGCACTCGGCCGGCGTCCTCATCACACCGACCGCACAATAGAATGTACCAGAGCCACCGTCGGGCGGTCGCACGCAGCCTCTCCCAGATGGCAATCCGAGCGTGCGGCCGCGCAGTAACGCCATGAGAACGGCCGTGGAAGCGGCAGATTAAGGGATCCAGCTGGAACGCTCGGGGGCATTCCGGCTCATTGTTGCAACTATCCTTACATCCACAGTATGTCATTCTACGCGCCACCATCCGGGCCCGTCAATCGCCGGCCCGGCTGACACCGGGCAGTGGGTCGCCGCGTAAAAAGTTCCGGCCGGCCCTTGAAATCCGCAGGTTCACGTCGCTGAACACTCAGACACTGAAACGGAAGCGTGTTGCTAATCGCCGATTCCAGTCCCGGCGCTGCCCCCGCAACGGTAGGCGATCAAGACATTTTCACAGTGCCACCGTACGCGGTGGGAAGGCGGCCATGTTCGAGTGAAACCCGCCGCGACCCGGAGACCGCCTGAGGTATTCCCAGGTGGCACGATCGGAGGCGGTGCCCGCTGGCGCACCCCCTCCCCCACGCAGACGCCCCTTCTCCTGGCCGTTCAACTATAATCAATTCCGCACGCGGAACCGGGCGGTTGCGTTGGGGAATCGATGTTCAGAAACACGCTCGCGGGCCAAGCGATCCTGCCGCTCTCGGTTCACACCTCGCCAGCCGAGTTAAGCGGCCGCTCGGAAGTCATGCACCAGGTCATCGTGACCGCCACGCGGACTGCCAGACCGCCGATCAGGCCCTGGCCCTCGGTCTCTGTCTCATTGACCGACGAATCGAGCGCAAGCCAGGGGCCAGACCACGGGGAACTGCTTCGCTCGCGACAGGCCGGCATCCCAAGTCAGTACCGTGGCGGCATTCGGCAAGACCGACTCCGTCTTATCCTCGGCACAATTCCGATCATTTGCCTGGGTGCGGAGCGCGGCGTGCGCGCCGCCGCCCCCCCCGGCACCTTCAACTGGTGGCAACCTGCGTCGGGCCAGAATCGAGCGAATCGAGATCAAGTAGGCTCGCCCCGCGCGCCAGTCTGTACGGATTTTCCAGATCCGTGGCGCCGGGGCCAGATCTCAACAACACCCGCCCGGAACGAGGGCCCGAACCCCAAGCGCGTATCGGCTACGGCGGCGACGACAAAACCCTCAATCGAGGCCGGCTCGGCGGCGGCGAGCGCTGGCGCTACAGCATTCCAGGCCGGCGGCCCTGGACACGGACTGATTCCGCAGCGTCGACCATGCGACCGAGGATCAACGGTTATGACAACGCCCATTGCGGCACTCGGACGGGATGGGGAACGGCGAGCCCGGACTGGATCTGGGTTCACCTGGACCCATCGCCCAGGCACCAATGAATTCGACCCCAGCACACGTGCAGAATCGAATTACAGGAAACCAGGCCGCCAGCCTGAAGCTGGACATGGCCACCAGCGCCGTATGGAGCCAGGCCTCACACGCGGCTATTCGCTGGATAAACCGATTCCCGTTCCTCCGCCAGCCCGACCTCTCCCGGCCTGATCCAGACCAAACGCAACGCGCCGAAGCGCGAGCTGAGCAGAACGAGCTGACGATATTCAAACGGCCTGTTCACTGCCGAGGATCGACTAACTAGGGTTACAGGCGCATCAAGACCCTCAACGTGCATCATCTAATGAAAACATCCACAACAGCGCGCCTGGTTCGTTCATCACCCGAGTTACAGCGCGCCTGATCAGCGACTTAACCTGGTCGCGCGTACGACCATCACGAAAGCGATTCGGAAACGAACCACTCATATCGCCTTGGGACATGAAACTGCCGAACGCGGCACCCGCCGATCGCCTCCCTGCACCGCCTTCAAGCCCCCAGCGTCAACGGTCTGTTCTGGTCCCCGCAGCTTGTACAGCTTCTTCGGCCCGACTACTCAAGCCAGCACCGAACCGTGGCAGCCGGATTAATCGAAAACCGCCTAGAATCGGCCTGCGGCAATGCCTTCGGAACGTCCCATACCGAGTAACCTGTTGCATTATACCTGATCGAAGAACTGATCGAGTGGGAGCAACGACCAGACCTCGCCCAACACCTTTCACCTCCAGTCCGGACAATGTTACTTGACGCAAATATCCGCGGCCTTGAACTGATCGCTTCCACGAACTGGGCAGGATGGCATCTCGACGCCGGCTTCACTTACCTCGATGCAACCAATGAACAGTACCTATGAAGCGTTGGATCGCTCCGCCGAACCTTCGCTGGAGGATCACGCGCAGCGCGAGTTAGGCCGGCACGGCATCGGCGTCGAGGCGCTTGCCCCTATCCGCGCGCAACGAACAGAGTGCAACACCCGGCTCGCCGGGCTATTGCCTGGGAACCTTAACCTACCGTACCATCCCACCCTACCGCCCTCGGCCGCACAGTGGCGCTTGAGGCCCCGTGAGACCCTGCGGGGACAAGGACTAATGTCCTGGCCTACAGTGTTGCCGGGGACTGGAACAACCACTGGACCGGACCCCTGTTCGGCGCTGTGAAGCTTTACCGGACTGTTGTTGATCCTTTCAAGCTTCCAGCTGGTCCCCGTCAAACGATGCTGGTCCTCTGGAATCACTGGTGCATGCAGCGAGGCATGCCGGTGACGGCACGAGCCGTTCCGAGCTCCCCGGACTGGCCAGCCGTAGCGGACCCTGTCTGTGCAGCTCACCGCCGGGCAGGCTGCCGCCGAACAACCCGAGGTGACCCAAACGGCCGCTGCAGCAACCGCAGGCAGGCCGCACGCAGCCGCCGGGCCGGCCGCAACCGACCAGCACTATGAAGC
The DNA here is from genome assembly GCF_003932505.1 of Thiohalobacter thiocyanaticus. Lineage (GTDB taxonomy): Bacteria > Pseudomonadota > Gammaproteobacteria > Thiohalobacterales > Thiohalobacteraceae > Thiohalobacter > Thiohalobacter thiocyanaticus. The sequence continues at coordinate 2,336,894 of NZ_QZMU01000001.1, read as the reverse complement.
TGGGCCCCCAGGACAATCCTCATCCTCCGCGGCGTCATTCCCGCAGCCATCCTGCCGATGCGGCGGTCGCGCAGTAGGTCCACGAACAGAAGGACCGACGCTGAAGGCGTAACGGAATCCGTGGAACTGTGGCCGACATACCGCACCGCGCCCCGAGGGAAAACATCCCGCCAGAGGGCTGGCCGAATCGATCCCGGCCCGCACGGAAAACCGCGGCATGAATGTGATCAACGAGATCGCGAGCCCTGCGCAGGACTTCTTCTTCTCCGCGCGTGGCGCTGGTGCTCCACTGGGACGGCGATGTCCTGCTCGGTTTCCAGGTCTCAAGCGACGGCCGGATACATGAAGCGAGGTGCTGGAGGAGTTCAGGGCCGTGCTGTGCTCGACAGGACGCACTGACGCACTTGCGTTCGGTTCAGCAGGTGGCATACAATTCCCGACCGATGGAATTGCAGTTGCCGGTCGCCTACCGGCTGCACTGAAAGGAGGATCACACCATGGGTCACCGTCTATCGAAGATCTACACCCGCACCGGCGACAAGGCGGCACCGGCGCTGGGCGAAGGTTTTTTAGGGTGGGACAGGACACCTGTCCGGGTCGAGGTCCTCGGCACGGTCGACGAACTCAACTCTGCTGGGCGTGCTGGCCGCGCAGGACCTGCCGGACGAGGTCCGGGAGGGCGTCAACGCCATCCAGCACGACCTGTTCGACCTGGGCTGGCGAACTCTGTGTCCGGGACTGGAGGGCGATCGGAAGGCACCATCAGCGGCCTGGAGACCTGGCTCGACGGGCTGAATGCCGAGGCTGTGGATACCTGGAGGAATTCATTTGCCGGGCGGGCACCCCGCCGCGGGGCCCTGCCCTCTGGCCCGCCCCGTCGGCCGCCGCCGCCTGCGCGCCGGGCTGGTCACCCTGGCCCGCGACTCGGCGACATTCACCCCTTCCCGCCTGGCGCTACTCTGAACCGATGTCGACCTGTGTTCGTGCTCGCCGCCATCTCCAAAACCGGGCCCGCGCGAACGGAGTGCTGTGGCAAGCGGGCCCGGAATCAGGTAGCAATCACCCGTCGGCAGGTTTGGGCTGAACCGGTGACGCCAACATACCTCATCCCCGACCGTAAAATCTCATTCGGCCTCTGCGGCACCCCGCCTGACGTATTGAATCTAAAACTGCACTTATCAGCCAACCCAAACCAGGAACCGGGTCTCCATGCAGCGCAGCCGCCAAGGCATATATTATTATCAGCCTGCCGCACTGTTCAGCTGCCTGCACAGCGCTGTCGGCGCCATCGGAGAATGGGGCGCGGGCTGTGGCGCTGGATCAGATCGGGGTGGATGCGGATAAAGGTGATCCATTTGAGAACAGCTGCAGCCGCGGCAGCCTGCCAGTGACCACAGCCCACCCGGGCGCTCGCCTCCTCCACGTCGCTGGCGATGATTGCCTTCGGATCGGCGGGCCAGTATCGCTTCCAGTTCCGACTTAGCGGCCAGCGACCGGCAGCCGGAAAAACATGCGCCCGCCACACAGGCGGAGCACCGCACTGATCACATGCTCGCCGTTGACGGTCATCAGCGGCCGGTGCCAGATCTGGTAGAAGACGCTGACCGGCTCGCGCCCGCTGTAGCGCGCACGCAGAACCGGACAGCCGGCCGCGGAAGCCGTTCGCCTCCCGGGGCGCCGTGTCTGTTCGCCGTGCCTGCCAGTTCACGACCTGTCCCAGGCATGTCGGGCGATATCCTCGAGCGCGTTGCGGTTCGGCACGACACGGGAACATACCGAATTCGCGCAGCCGCACCAGTGCGCACGCGGATTTGCCGCGTCACAGGCCACGCACCAGGTCGGGTTCCAGCAGCCAGCAGCCGCGCCTCCCATGTTCGAGCGTTTGAAATCGCCCAACCCGCTGGCAAAACGGCTCGCCGCTTCCGGGAAAATCACTGAAGGCCACCGCGCCCACCAGCCGGTCGCCGGCACCCGCGGCATAGGCAAGTTCGGTCAGAAAGGGGGCCAGGGTTACAATGCGCTGCGCCGGCGCGGGCAGTTCGAGCCGATATCCGGTGTCATCCTCCAGCACGACTCTGGGCTCCGAACGGCAATGCAGCAGAACAAAGGCAGTAGAAACAGGACAGGCGGCACTTAATTGAGACGCCACTGCCCGTCATCCCGGCGCAGGCGGGACTTTCCAGTAACCGCCGCGGTCTCTGGATCCCGGCCCTGCGCCGGGATGACTGAATTTGCTGTTTGTTGATTCCACCATTTATGCATGATCAGTTGGCCCCCGTTACCCTATCACGCACCGTCACGATCACCGAACGGGTATGGCCGTGGGTGCGATGCTCCACCAGATACACGCCCTGCCAGGTGCCGAGCCGGCAACTGCCGGCGTCCACCGGCAGGGTCAGATCGGCGCCAGTGAGCACGGTGCGCCTGCGCCGGCATGTCGTCCGGGCCCTCATCGTCGTGCTGGAACAGGGGGTCGCCGTCCGGCGCTAGCCGGGCCATGAAGCGTTCCAGATCGCCCCGAACCGCGGGATCGGCGTTTTCGCACAGCATCAGCGAGGCACTGGTGTGCTGAACAAACACATGGCACAGGCCGGTGCGGATACCGCTGTCGCGCACGACATCCTGGACCGCGCGGGTCAGATCATGGGTGCCGCGGCCGCGGGTGGACAGGCTGAGGGTGTGCTGAAATACCATGGATTCTGATCGTCATCGCCGCCATGCACCAAATCGGTGCGTCCGTATTGACCCCCCATTATACCAATGTATACAGGCCCGCCGGCCCGCATTCATGTATAATCCGCCCTCCCTTATTCAGAGTACCGGCACCGTGATCCAGAACCTGCGCAACATCGCTATCATCGCCCACGTCGACCATGGCAAGACCACCCTTGTCGATCAACTACTTAGTCAGTCCGGGACCTTCGGTGACCGGGGTGTGGCCCCGGAGCGGGTGATGGATTCGAACGACCTGGAAAAGGAACGCGGGATCACCATCCTGTCCAAGAATACCGCCATCCAGTGGCACGACTACCGCATCAACATCGTCGACACCCCCGGCCATGCCGACTTCGGCGGCGAAGTGGAGCGGGTGCTGTCGATGGTCGATTCGGTGCTGTTGCTGGTTGACGCGGTCGAGGGCCCGATGCCGCAGACCCGCTTCGTCACCCAGAAGGCGCTGGAGCGGGGCCTCAAGCCCATCGTGGTCATCAACAAGATCGACCGCCCCGGGGCACGCCCCGACTGGGTGCTGGACCAGACCTTCGATCTGTTCGACCGCCTGGGCGCGACCGACGAGCAGCTCGACTTCCCGGTGGTCTACGCCTCCGGCCTGAACGGCTATGCCAGCCTCGACCAGGAGGCGCGCGCGGGCGACATGACGCCCCTGTTCGAGACCATCGTGGAGAAGGTCTCCTGCCCCGAGGTCGATGCCGACGGCCCGTTCCAGATGCAGGTCAGCTCGCTGGATTACAACAGCTACGTGGGTGTCATCGGCATCGGCCGCATCAGCCGCGGCAGGGTCAGGACCAACACCGGTGTCGCGATACTCGACCGTGAGGGGAAAAAAGGCGCAACGGCCGCATCCTGCAGATCTTCGGCTTCATGGGCCTGGAACGGGTGGAAGTCAACGAGGCCTCCGCCGGCGACATCATCGCCTTCACCGGTATCGAGAACCTGAACATCTCCGACACCCTGTGCGACCCGGCCCAGCCCGAGGTGCTACCGCCACTGACCGTGGATCAGCCGACGGTGAGCATGACCTTTCAGGTCAACAACTCGCCGTTTGCCGGCAAGGACGGCAAGTACATCACCTCGCGTCAGATCCGCGAGCGGCTGGACAAGGAGCTGGTGCACAATGTCGCCCTGCGGGTGGAGGATACCGAGGACCCGGACCGGTTCCGCGTCTCCGGCCGCGGCGAGCTGCACCTGTCGATCCTGATCGAGAACATGCGCCGCGAGGGCTACGAGCTGGGCGTGTCCCGCCCCGAGGTCATCATTCGCGAAGTCGACGGCGTGCGGCAGGAAGCCTACGAGCAGCTCACCGTCGATGTCGAGGAACAGCACCAGGGCGGCGTGATGGAAAAGCTGGGCACCCGCGGCGGCGATCTGCGGGACATGGCCCCCGACGGCAAGGGCCGCGTGCGGCTGGACTACATCATCCCCTCACGCGGCCTGATCGGCTTTCGCACCGAGTTCCTGACCATCACCCAGGGCACCGGTCTGCTGTATTCGGTGTTCGACCACTATGGCCCGCTCAAGACCGGCAACTTCGGCCAGCGCATCAACGGTGTGCTGATCGCCAACGGCGCCGGCAAGGCCCTGGGCTATGCCCTGTTCAACCTGCAGGAACGCGGCCGGCTGTTCATCGGTCCGGGTGAGGAGGTCTACGAGGGGCGGATCATCGGCATCCATTCCCGCGACAACGACCTGGTGGTCAACCCGCTCAAGGCCAAGCAGCTGACCAATGTCCGCGCCGCCGGCACGGACGAGAACATCCTGCTCACGCCGCCGGTGAAACTGTCGCTGGAGCAGGCCCTGAGTTCATCGACGACGACGAGCTGGTGGAGGTCACACCGAAGGCCATACGCCTGCGCAAGAAGCTGCTGCTGGAACACGAGCGCAAGAAGGCGGCGCGGTCGGCGTAAATAAAGGTTCCAGGCTCCAGGTGCCAGGTTCCAGGAAGTTTACTTCCCCACCTCGTCCCTGGCACCTGGAGCCTGGAACCTAGGAATCATACACCGCCATGATGGCCCGCAGCTCGACCAGCAGCAGGCGGCGCTGATACTCGTCCAAGTGGGCATAGGCCGGATGCTCGGTACCCAGCTCCAGGGCCAGTATGTTATTCCTGCACCACCGTGCAGCCCTCCGCGCACAGACGATCGATCAGCACATTGACCTCGGGGCTGTCCGTGAGCGCCATCCCGCCTCACTCCCACCCGGCCAGCCACAGGCGCAGCCGCAGGCCGACACCGGTGGTATAACCAACGCTGGTGAAACGGATATCGCCCTGCGGGCCGATGACAAAGGAAGCCGGCACCCCCTGCACCCCATAACGGGCGGCAATGGCCCCGTCGCGGTCGTTGATCACGGTAAACTCCAGCCCCTGTTCCGTCATATACTGCTTCAGCTCCCCATCGCTGCCCGAATCCAGTGCCACCGTCAGGACCGGGCGGTCGCGGGCCAGGGCATCGATGCTGTCCTCCTCCAGCCGGCACACCGGGCACCAATGGCCCAGAAGTGCACCAGCATCGGCTGGCCCGCGTAATCGGACAGGGCGACCGGCCGGCCATGGAGATCCCGTGCCTGGAATGCCGGGGCCTGACCACTGGCGGTATCCCAGGTCCGGTACAGGTGTACAGCGCCGAGTACCAGCAGCACCAGCGCCACCTGCCAGGCCGCCCGCCCCAGACGTGTGAGATGCCTATGCCGGGTCATGGCGCCCGGAAAACAGTCGACCGTGGCTCATTGCAGCCGCCAACTCCATCACATTTTCGCGCGCCGAGGGTCAATAAACGTCAAAGCTGTGACGCTGATTCAGTCAGGGTTCAGGCTTGTCCGGCTAGAGTGGGCCTAAGTACTCTTCAAGGTGATATTCATGATTTCAGTTGGTCTGTCAGCGTTGAATATCGACTGAAAGAGTACCAGTGAACAGGAATCCCGCCATGACCGCAACCTGCGCCACAGTCCGTTTCCAGTCCGCCGCCGCGCTTGGCGCGGTGCTGCTGCTCGCCGGCTGCGCCGGTGGCGGTGCGGACCAGCTCGCCCGGCAGGCCGCGGAGGCGACCGTCGGTCAGGGTCACAATCAGGTCATTGCCTGGCTGCCGCGCGAAGCCGCGCAGAACCCGACCGTGGCCCGCGCCCGGACCCTGATCGCCCTGGGTGAGGCCAAGCGCAAAACCGAGGCCGCGCTGTGTCAGGGCAACTGGGTGTTCAGCGGCGACATCGACGAGGCCGGCATGCCCGCCACGGCAACGGCGCCGGACTCGCTCGGCCGTTATGCCGCCTGGCATTACCGCATCGCCTGGAATCCCGGCCTGCCCGACTGCGGCAATGTCCGTCAGCAGGAATACTATCAGACCCTGAGCGCCTACCTGCCGGAATGGATGCTGGTGCAGAGCGGCACTCCGGTAGCGGTATATCATCAGGGCGAGGCGATCTTCCGGCAGGGTGACGCCCCGATGATGGTGGCGTTGCAGGATTGAAGCAGTGCCCCCGCGCCCTGGACGCCGGCGCAATCATCGCCGTGCCCCCGCGGCCGGAGTCCCGTGAGGGCTTAGCGTGCACACCTCGCACATGCGCCCTCACGGGACTCCGACCGCGGACACTGGTTCGGTGGGTTGAAGCTGCCAGAACCGAAAGAAACCCCGCGATCCCATACAACAACCTGCTTCCCGCCGCACGCAAAGTCAGCGCCGGGCGGGCGGGGGTTTAGGGCGCATGTGCGCAGTCTGCACGCTAAGCCCGGAAGCCTCGCCCGCCCGGCGCTGATCCGCCCACCCCCGACGGCCGCACCGGTCAACCGGCAGGCTGCCTCTGCACCACCAGATCACGCAGGGTCATGCCGTCCAGATGCGCGGCCGTCGCGCCCTGCAGTTCCTCCATCAGGCCGTCCACCGTCTGCAACGCGGGCACCTGTCCCGGGCGCACGAAGTGGCTTTCACCCGCCTCCCGCACCCGGTTGAGCAGCTCATCCAGGCGGATGGTTTCGATATCCCGGGCCGGCACATAGCCCACCGCTTCCGTTGCCGTGGGGATGAGAAAGGCCCTGATCGACCAGTATCTCCAGGAGCTGATTCACCGGCTCGGCCGGCAGATTGAGGTGATCGCACAGCTGCGTCAGGGTCCAGGGCGGGCGGTTGTGAAAGTGATTCTCGCCCGCCAGGTACATCACTGTCAGGGCCAGCCGCTCCTTCAGCCGGTTGCTCAGTATCAACCGCACCCGGTAGCGGGTCAGATACTGGGGATTCTGGATATAGAACGCCAGCTGCGCACCCAGCAGCAGCACCAGCCAGTTGATGTAGAGCCAGATCAGCAGCATCACCAGGATGGCGAAGCTGGAATAGATGGCGGCGTACTTGGTCGATGAGGCGATGAAGGAGGCAAAGACCCAGCCGGTGGTCTGCCACAGGAAGCCTGCCAGCAGGGCTGCGATCGCCGCCGCGCTGAAACGCACCCGCACATTGGGGATGAATATATAAATGAAGGTGAAGGCGACCCAGATAAGCAGATAGGGCACCAGCCTGGTGGCCAGAACGATCAGGGTACCGAAGGGCTCGATCACCATCAGCTGCTGCATCAGGCCGGTGGTCATGACCGAGGCGGTCATGCCCAGGGCACTGATGATCAGCAGCGGGCCGATCAGAACCACACTGAGGTAGCTGCTGAAGCGCTGGGCGAACGGCCGCAGCTGCTCCACCCGCCATACGAAATTGAAGGCCCCCTCGATTTTTTTCAGCAAAGACAACACAGTATAGACCAGCAACAACAGGCCCACACCGCCCAGCACCCCGCCCTTGACGTTGTCCACGAAGGTCATGATCTGGGCCGCGACCTCGCTGCCCTTGGGGCCCAGCGGCTCCAGGAAACCGTACAGGAAGGGCTCGACCTGCTTGTGCACACCGAAGCCCTTGAGTACCGAAAAGCTCACCGCCAGCAACGGCACCAGTGACAACAGAGTGGTGTAGACCAGGCTCATGGCGCGCAGCGTCAGCTCGCCGGAGAGGAAATCGCGCACCATGACATACAGCAGACGCAGAACGCGGATCAGCATGCGCCTGGGTTGCGGCAACGCACGCAGATCGTCATCCCAGACGAGTCCGCTGAACCGCGTTATCACCTCGTTCAATTGATACATGACAACCTCATTCTCAGGTCAGTCGACGCCCGATGTATACTCTAGCGCATCCGCATGCGACGGGTCGCATTTCTGCCGCTCATTCCATGAGCCCCCCAAAATTCCGGCAATTTTTGCCGCCGCTCAACGGCCTGCGGAAAGCGTGCGCGCAAGCCCGGAACAGGCTGTTCGCAAGACACTGACAGGGTCTGTGCCGACACCGGCACGTGCTGAATGATAGTGCGCGCCCACCTCGGGCGGTTTTTCCCCTGAATCGATTTCACACTGTATATATAGTGTTTCGTGCATTCAGACAAAAACCTGAAGCGCCTGCGACAGATGTATTCACCAGACTGAACCGGCCATTTCCGCCCTGCTGATTTCTTGCAACAGGCCGGTTAGAAGTTATCACACACTAGTGCAGTCCAATATCATTTTACGCCGCTAATCTTTTATTTTTCGTTAAAGTTTTTATAATCAATAGCCGTTATGTTGCGCGAACCATCAAACAGGAGGGTTTCCTCATGGCAGTGAGAAAGAAAACCACGAAACGTAAGACGACCGCCAGGAAGAAGGCAGCCGTCAAGCGCAAGACAACGGCACGCAAGACCACGGCACGCAGGAAGACGACAGCCCGCAAGACCACGGCTCGCAAGAAGGTCGCCAAGAAGAAGGCGAAGAAGAAGGTAGCGAAGAAACGGCCGACCAAGAAGAAGGTCGCCAAGAAGAAGGCGAAGAAGAAAGTCGCCAAGAAACGGCCGACCAAGAAGAAGGTCGCCAAGAAGAAGGCGAAGAAGAAAGTCGCCAAGAAGCGACCGACCAAGAAGAAAGTCGCCAAGAAGAAGGCGAAGAAGAAAGTCGCCAAGAAACGGCCGACCAAGAAGAAGGTCGCCAAACGCCGCACCACCAAGCGGCGGCGGTAATATACCCGTCGTCTCAACGCGAAAAAAGGCTCCCATAGCTTGCTTTCCTTTTATAAAAATCAGCATTATTGCTCGCATCGAGAGTGATCACAGCCCAGTAGCTTTTCAGTTCACCGAGACTGAGATAGATCATCGGCGCGTGCCATACTGCCAAGATCTCCGCATTCCCAGCTGCCTGCACGTGCGGACTGACTCGAAACGATCAGGAGTGGATTTGATCACACCCCCCTCCCACAAGCCGATGCGGCTTCGCGTTGGCACATCCGCACATCAGCTCGGATACCAACCACCCCGCCGTGACCGGCGGCAGAATTTTCCCGGGATTCGCTCCACCACGAGCAGTTATGTTCCGGGACACTTGTTATCGCGCGCACCGCCCGCTTCCGCCTGCGTAATTAGAAGCCGACCTGACGTCGGCAGCAGTGCATGTCCTCCTGTCCACACGCAGACCGTTGCGCCGGGCGCGACCGCGGTGGCGCAGGCGTGGAGCAGCCAGCCCCGCAGCCGGCGATCAGGATACGCAGGCAGTTGCGTGAATCGCTGCATCATATTTTCCTCCTTCAGCAGGGCGGCAATAGAAAACCTTTACATTGCGCTGCAGGCGCCGCCGCACCGTGCGCCAGGGATCCTGCCAGGGCAGCCGGCTGCGCATCAGGGCCTGGCACAGGCGGCGCATGCCTTCCACGTCCTGGAGATTGACGAACTCCGCGCCGGCCACGGGCATGCGGACAGTCCACCGCCATCGAATCCCGCGGGTGAAGAGTTACCCAACGGAGTCTGTGAGCCCCACCTTGGCATGCCGAAGGCCGTTTGCCCGCCGTCCGCTCGCATTATACCGTCCATGATTGCGGCGACTGCTAATTCCTGCTGCGCGAGCGCGCCGCCAGCTCACTCCAGCAAACTTGCATGGCGTTGCTCGAACACCGTGCGCCGGTCACCCAGACGTACCACCGGCCCGCGGCCGATGCGCGCGCCGGGCAGGGTGCGCGAGGCCTCCAGGCTGACACAGACCAGCGGCCGGTGGCGCGCTTCCAGCCACCCGAGTTCCAGATGCGCCACCGCGCCGACAAAACCGACCTCCTCGGCCCGCGTCAACAGGCCGAGGAAGGGCCTGTCGCCACGGCTGCGCTGCAAACGCACCGCCGTTTCCAGGATGCAGTGCACACCGACCAGGTCGTCCGCCGCCTTGGTATAGACCCGTTCACCGCTGCGCCACACCGGTCTGCGGAAGGCAAAGCCGCCAAACAAGCCGCGTGCGGGCCCGCGGCGGGCGAGCTCGCCTTCCAGGCGCAGCCGGGCACGCGTGATGCAATACCCCTTCTCGTGCAGCTCCACGTTGTGCAGCCGGCCGGTGCCGACATAACCCTGCGCATCGGCCAGCCACATCCGCGCATTGCGCAGATGCCGGACCGGCGAGCCGCCGTGCCAGTCGATCTCCAGCGTGTGTGCATCCCGCCAGCGCCGGCCGTGAAAACCGGGATGATCCATGTGGGCGACGAACAGCCGCACCGGCTCCTGTGAACGCTGCCGCACCAAGCGGCGATAATCGGCGGCAGATTCCACCCCGATCACCAGATTGCCGTGCGGGTCGCTGAAGTGCGCCACGCCGGCACGCTGCAGGCGCGCCACCGCATGGGCATGTATGGCCTGCTCACGAAACGGTGCCGTCGGAATGCTTAACAAATCGAACAGACGTTGGCGTTCCTGCTGCTGCATGAGTCTCCCCGGTGGTTGACGCAAGGCGGGTCGGGTCCGGTTCCGGTATCATTGCCGGCTGAACCTGCACCCGCGTGCTTTCTGACCGCATTATGCCCTGTATCAGCATCCTTCTGCCCGTTCGCAACGGCGCGGCCACCCTGGCCGAGGCGCTGGACTCGATCGCCCGGCAGAGCTTCACCGATTACGAGCTGATCGCGGTCAATGACGCCTCGGATGATGCCACAGTCGCGTTACTGCAACAGTACCGGGCACAGGATCAGCGACTGCGCATTCTGGACAATCCGCGCCCGGGCCTGGTCAACGCCCTGAACCTGGGGCTGGGTGAGGCGGGCGGCGAGCTGGTTGCACGCATGGATGCCGACGACCGCATGCATCCGCAGCGGCTACAGCGCCAACGGGACTGGCTGCAGGCGCACCCGGGCTACGACGTGGTCGGCTGCCGGGTGGCGCTGTTTCCGGTCGAGGCGGTACGCAGCGGCATGCGCCATTATGTCGATTGGCTCAACCGCTGCCTCAGCCCGGAACAGATCCACCAGGACATCTACCTGGAATCGCCCCTGGCCCATCCCTCGGTGATGTTCCGCCGCCGTACCGTGCTGGCACACGGCGGTTACCGTGACGGCGACTTCCCGGAGGACTATGAACTCTGGCTGCGCCTGCATCAACAGGGACTGCGCTTCGGCAAGGTGGACGAGATACTGCTGGACTGGCGCGAACACCCCGAGCGGGTCTCTCGCCGTGATCCGCGCTGCACGCGCGCGGCCTTCGACCGGATTCGTGCGCAGTATCTGAGCCGCGACCCCCTGCTCCGGCAGCAACGTCCACTCGCCATCTGGGGGGCCGGGCGCAAGACCCGCCGCCGGGTCCGGCCGCTGCTGGAGCTGGGTCACCGGCCGGATGCCTGGATCGACATCGATCCGCGCAAGCTGGGCCAGCGCCTGGATGGCGTGCCGGTGCAGCCGCCGGCCTGGATCCTGGAGCAGCCGGTACGTCCGCTGGTATTCATCTATGTCGCCAGCCACGGCGCGCGCGAGGACATTGCCGCCTGGCTGCAGACCCATGGTCTGCAGCCAGGACAGGACTACTATCAGGTGGGTTGACCCACCACCCTGCCGGCAGGTCGCTAAAGCTTGGCGCGACTGCGGCCGATTCCTGCTTTGAAACCCGGTTATAACCAGGGAAGACCTATGTCCGAGGAAAACAACGCGGCCGGAACCCAGGTGCTGGTCGTGGATGACTCGCGCGTCATCCGCGTCGCCGCCAGGAAGATCCTGAAGGAGGAATTCGAGGTCCTGGAGGCCGGCGACGGCGAGGCCGCCTGGGATGCACTGCAGCAGAATCCGGGCATCGCCCTGATCATCTCCGACCTGTCCATGCCCTATCTCAACGGCATGGGTCTGCTCAAGCGCATCCGCGAGGCCGAGGACAAGCGCCTGGCCAATATCCCGGTGATCATCGTCACCGGCGCCGAGGACGACGAGGATGCCAAGTCATCGGCCTTTGCCGCCGGTGCCAGTGATTTCCTCAGCAAGCCCTTCGATTCGGTCCAGTTGCTGGCGCATACCCGCTCCCACATCAAGCTGGCCACCACCGAGACCCGGCTGGAGCAGACCGCCACGGCCATCGAAACCGAACCGACCGTGGACCTGCTCACCGGACTGCTCAACCAGCGCAGCTTCACCGACCGCGGCCACCAGGAACTGGCCTACGCCATCCGCCACCGGAGCGAACTGGGACTGGTGTTCATCGATGTGGACGCCTTCGACGAGGCCTTCATCAAGTACGGCAAGCCGGCCGGTGAGGCCATCCTCAAGATCTTCACCAGGATCATCAGGGACAGCATCCGCACCGAGGACACTGCCGGGCGGGTCGGCCTGGCCCGTTTCGGACTGGTGCTGCCCTCGGCCAACGCCATCGGCGCACGCAAACTGGCCGTGCGCATCTGCACCCAGATCGCCTCGCGCACCTTCAAGATCGGCAACGACACCCTCAAGCTCACCGCCAGCGCCGGTGTGATCACACCGCTGATCCGGCGCGACACCCGGTTCGAGGAACTGCTGGAACAGGCCCAGCGCCTGCTCGGGCGCGCCCAGCACAGCGGCGGCAACCGGGTACTGTTCGACCAGGGCACGGGCACGGCGGAAGAACGCACCGAACCTGTGACGGAAGCGCCGCCCGAGACCGACGCCACCGGGGCCGCCCCGGAAACGGAAAACACGCCGGCGACAACCGCCGGCACCGAACCGGCTGCCACCACGGCCGAATCGCAGGAATCCGAGCCGATGCCGAGCCTGGCGCAGGCCCTGCAGCGGCTGCATGACAACGACGGCGATTCGCTCAGCCCTCACCTGCCCGCTCTGGTGCGGGAAGTTCTGCCGCTGCTGGAGGCCTGGCAACGCCAGCAGTCCGGCAGCCTCGATGCGGCCGTCGGGCAGATCCGCGCCAGCCTCGATATCCCTGAACAGTAGCCGCAGTCGCAGGCCGGAATAAAGGCCTGATGGCCCGGTGACTGTCCTGATCCCGGCAACGTGAGTCCGCCCGCCGGCTGGGGTACAATACTGCGCTTTGTGGATAACCCTCACGAGCGCTCCGATGAGTACAAGCGAAACTCCCCGCCAGGACGGCTTCGATTACGATGATCTGATCCGCTGCGGCCACGGCGAACTGTTCGGTCCCGGCAACGCCCAGCTGCCCCTGCCGCCCATGCTGATGTTCGACCGCATCACCCGGATCAGCGACTCCGGCGGGGCCCACGACCGCGGCGAGATCCGCGCCGAACTCGACATCCGGCCGGACCTGTGGTTCTTCGCCTGCCACTTCGAGGGCGATCCGGTGATGCCCGGCTGCCTGGGCCTGGATGCCATGTGGCAGCTGATCGGATTCTTCCTCGGCTGGAGCGGCGGCCCCGGCCGCGGCCGGGCGCTGGGCAGCGGCGAGGTCAAGTTCAGCGGTCAGGTCACCCCGGCCAATTCGCTGGTCCGCTACCAGATCGACATCAAGCGCGTCATCAAGCGGCGCTTGTTCATGGGCATCGCCGATGCGACCATGTATGTCGACGACCGCGCGATCTACCAGGCCAATGATCTGCGGGTCGGCTTGTTCACATCAACGGAAGGGTTTTAAGGTCGGATATGGCTATGCGCAGGGTCGTCGTCACCGGAATCGGCATCGTTTCCTCCATCGGCAATAACACGCGGGAAGTGCTCGACAGCCTGCGTGCGGGCCGCTCGGGCATCGAGTTCTCGGAGGAATACAAGGAGCTCGGCTTTCGCAGCCAGGTACACGGCCCGATGCACGTGGACACCGAGGCCCTGATCGACCGCAAGCTGCGCCGCTTCATGGGCGACAGCGCGGCCTTCAACTACATCGCCATGCAGGAGGCCATCGACGACGCCGAGCTGGCCGGCGACCTGGTCTCCGACCCGCGCACCGGCCTGATCGTTGGCTCCGGCGGCGCCTCCACCGAAAACGTGGTGCTCGCCGCGGACACCCTGCGCGAGAAGGGCGTGAAGCGCATCGGCCCCTACGGCGTGACCCGCACCATGTCCAGCACCAACTCGGCCTGCCTGGGCACAGCGTACAAGATCAAGGGCGTGGGCTATTCCATCAGCTCGGCCTGCTCGACCAGCGCCCACTGCATCGGCCACGGCGCCGAGCTGATCCAGCTGGGCAAGCAGGACATCGTCTTCGCCGGTGGCGGCGAGGAGGTGCACTGGTCCATGACCATGCTGTTCGACGCCATGGGCGCGCTGTCCTCCAAATACAATGACCGTCCCGCACAGGCCTCGCGTCCCTACGACGCGGCCCGCGACGGCTTCGTCATCTCCGGCGGCGGCGGCCTGGTGGTACTGGAGGAACTCGAACACGCCCGCGCCCGCGGGGCGAAGATCTATGCCGAGCTGATCGGCTATGGCGCGACCTCCGACGGTTACGACATGGTTGCCCCCTCCGGCGAGGGCGCGGCGCGTTGCATGCGCCAGGCGCTGGAAGACGTGGACGGCCCGATCGACTACATCAACGCCCACGGCACCAGCACCCCGGTGGGCGACACCAAGGAGCTGGAGGCCGTACGCGAGGTCTTCGGCGATCAGGTGCCGAAGATCAGTTCCACCAAGTCGCTGACCGGCCACGCCCTGGGTGCGGCCGGGGTGCACGAGACCATCTACAGCCTGCTGATGCAGCAGGCGGGCTTCATCTCCGCCACCGCCAACGTCGAGCAACTGGACGAGAAGGCCGAGGGCCTGCCCATCGTGCGTGAGCTCGAGGAAGGCGCGGAACTGAACACCGTCATGTCCAACAGCTTCGGCTTCGGCGGCGCCAACGCCACCCTGGTCTTCCGCAAATGGACCGACTGATTTCCAGGTTCGCGGTATTCAGCCACGGATCAACACGGATTTTCATGATCCCGCCCCACCCCTGACGCCATTATCTGGATACAGGCGGGCATACCCCGCAATGCGTTTTTCCAAACCGGGATACACTTCACATTATCCGTGTCAATCCGTGTTCATCCGTGGCCAATATTCCCTGAATACAAACACATAACCACCGCCCCCATTCAGCCCGCATTCAGTTTACCCGCCCTACACTGATCCCGCAGTCTCAGAACAGACCCGTCTGTTCGACAACTTCTACAGAAGGAGCGAGATCATGAACCGAATCAAGCAGGGCTTCATTGCACTGACGCTGGGTGCCGCCGCCCTGGCTGCCGCACCCCTGGCGCATGCCGACCGTTATGTCGAGCACAACCACTATTACGACCGGGACTACGGCCGGGACTACGCACGCCATGACCGCGGGCGCGGCCATGCCTACGGGCACTACAAGTCCCGCAAGGAGGTCCATAACCACTATCATCAGCGTTCACGGTATGAACACCGCAAGCCGAAGCGGGTGATTCATAAGCACTACCATTATGACCGCCCCTCACGCGTGGTCGTAGCCCCGCCGCGCCATCACCGCTCCTCGGGCTATGGCCATGCCGGTGACTACCGTTCGGCCACGCCCATGATCGTCGGCGGCATCATCGGCGGCGTGATCGGCAACGAGATGGGCAAGGGCCGCGGGCGCGATGCGGCCACCGTGGCTGGCGTGCTGCTGGGCGGTTCGATCGGGCGGGATATCGGTTATCGCTACTGATACCCGCACGGGCCTGATGAGACCTCCCGGCGGCGGAGCCGGCAAAGCAAAAGGGGTGGCAGTTGCCACCCCTTTTTCGTCCCCATCAGGGATAAGGGGAACAGGGACTCAGTTGAAGTCGTGCGTCGTCATCTCGCCGGCCGTGATCGTCACGTTCGCTTCACCGTAGAACGACATGTCGTCAGCGTCGCCGGTCTCGCCGTAATTGTCATCGTCGGTGGCGGGGTCACCGTCCTCGGCGGTATCCTGATCCGAGTTACAGGCGAGGGCTACCGTATAGGTCCCCGGATCCAGGGGCGACACCGTGTAGTCATTGACGCCATCCATGGCCAGGTTCACCGTGGCAATCGGATCGCCGTCATCACCGTCCATGTCGTCCACGCTGTCGCCTTCCTCGAACACATAGACCGCCATGGGCGTGGAACAGGAGGGATCGCTGCTGGTTACAGTGGCAACATCCACCGACCCCTTCAGGGTGCCGGCCTCATCATCCTTCACCATGCGCAGCGTCGGCCGCATGATGTAATCGCCGGCACCGGTCAGGTGCACCGACTGGCGCAGGTTGAAATCGATGGTGTAGGCCAGCATCTCGTCGGCGGCCAGGGCGAAGCTGTTGTTCAGCTTCAGCCCGGTCTGCGCGCTGCTCGGAATGGTCAGGTCATGTTGCCCAGTTCCGTCAACGATGTAGGTATTGTCCTGATCCAGTTCCAGCCGGATCCACGCATAGTCGCCGGCAGTGACAGTCTCGTCCTCGACCAGGGTCAGGCTGGCGCCGTTCTGGTAATCCAGCAGGTTGATGCTCTGCGGCGTATCCAGCGTGATGGTGATGGCGTCGCCGTCGGCCGGCTTGAGGGTCACAGCGGTGAAGGTGACCACCACCTCAGTGACGTTGTCGACCGGGGCGTCGGTGATCGACAGGCTGAAGCTGCCGGTACCGCCGGAGTCGGAACCGCCTCCGCCGCAGGCACTCAGGCCGGCGGCAACCAGGCCTGCCAACAGGGTCCGCTGAAAATGCGTCGTGGTGGGATTCATGGTGCGTCCTCCGTTATTCGAATTGGTGACTCGCAGCCTAGAGGATGACACGCCCTGTCGCTGCGAAACGACGCACACTTCCTGTGTATCTGGAGCCTGGGGAGCACCGGCGAAACTGTCAAGCCACACGCCAGACCATTGATTCAATGATTTACTATAGGGTTCTATGACAGCACCTGTCGCGCTTTCTGCAACCGCTTGTCGGAAACCTTCTCCCGGGTACCCAGTTCCTGGGCGAACAGCGAGACCCTGAACTCCTCGACCAGCCAGCGTAACTGCTGCAGGGCCTCGCTGTTCCCGTTCGTTCCCTGCAGGCCCTGCTTGCAGGCCTCCCAGTGCGGCGCAACCTGCGCGGCCAGCTGGCGGTCACGCCCGGGATTGCTCTCCAAGCGGTCCAGCCGCCGCTCGATGGCGTGCAGGTAGCGCGGCAGCTCGCCCAGGCGCGCGCGCGGCGTGGCGACGACGAAGCCCGGATAGATGAGGTGATCCAACTGATCGCGGATGTCGTTGAGCGCGGCCAGCCACTGCGGCGGGATCCTCCCCTTCAGCCGGCGGGCGATGGCGTGATAGTGCGCCAGGGCCGCGCCGACCTGCCCGGCCAGGGCATTGGCGGTTTCCACCAGCCGCGCTTCGGCCGCCTGCCGCGTCTGCTCATAGGCCTGTGCCGTGCGCAGTTCGTCCTGCTCGGCGAACAGACAGGCGGCGGCCGCGGTGCGGATAATATCCCGCTTGAGCGCGTCGCAGCTGCCGACCGGCGCATAGTGCAGGCACAGCTGCTTCGCCTCCGGCAGATTCTTTTCCAGGTAGCGCAGGGTCTTGTCCGCCTGGCGGCAGAACAGGGTCAGGGTACCGGCACGATGGGCATCACGCGCCTTGTCCGGGCTGTCCAGCAGGCGCAGGGCGATGCCTTGCTCCTCATCCACCAGGGCCGGATAGCCGCGCAGCCGCAGGCCGTCGCGTTCCAGTTCGATGTATTCAGGCAGATCGCCGACGTCCCATTCCGTGATCCCTTCACGTTCATATTCCGCCGTGGGCAGACCGGCAAAGCTGCGCTCGGCGTGGGCACCGACCTCGGCCTTCAGCGTCTCCAGATCACGGCCCCGGGCCAGCATTCCGCCCTGGGTGTCCAGCACCCGGAAGTGCATGAACAGATGCGCCGGCAGCTGCTCCGGCCGCCAGTCATCCGGGCCCACCTCGATGCCGGTCATGCGCCTGAGGCGCGCGGCCAACTGTCCGGTGAGCGAACCTTCTCCAGGGGACAGCGCCTGCAGGCAGGCACGGGCGAAATCCGGTGCCGGGACGAAGTGCCTGCGCAGCGCCTTGGGCAGGGAACGGATCAGGGCGGTCATCTTTTCTTCCAGCAGACCGGGCACCAGCCATTCAAACGGCTCAGGGGTGAGTTGATTCAGGGCCGCCAGCGGTATCTCCACCGTCACACCGTCCTCGGGATGGCCGGGCTCGAAGTGATACTGCAGCGCCAGGTTCAGGCCGCCGAGTTCCAGGCCGGCCGGAAAGGCCTCGCCGGTGATATGGCCGGCGGCGTGCTGCATCAGGGCCTCGCGGGTGAGGTAAAAGGCCTGCTGCTGCTCTGCGGAGGCGCGCTTGTACCAGGCTTCGAACCGAGGCGCATTGCTGACATCCGCCGGCACCAGACGGTCGAAATAGTCGTACAGCACGGCCTCGTCGATCAGGATATCCTGGCGCCGCGACTTGGCCTCCAGCTCCTCCACCTCCTCGATCAGGGTCCGGTTGTGCTGATGAAACGCCAATCGGGTACGGTACGGTACTCGCCGCGCACCAGCGCGCCGCGGATGAACAGCTCGCGCGCGGCAACCGGGTCGACCTGGCTGTAATCCACCCGCCGCGCCGGCACCAGCACCAAGCCGTAGAGACTGACCTGCTCGTCGGCCACGGCGCGGCCGCGGCGCTGTTCCCAGTGGGCGTCGCGCCAGCTGCGTTTGACCAGGTGCGGGGCCAGGTGCTCGGCCCACTGCGGCTCGACGCGTGCCACGGTGCGGGCATACTGGCGCCCGGTCTCGACCAGCTCGGCGGCCATGATCCACTTGGGCGGTTTCCTGAACAGGCCGGAGCCGGGGAAGATGTGCAGTTTGATCCCGCGGGCACCCGTATACTCCTGCCCTTCCCCCTTGAAGGCCAGGTTGCCCAGCAACCCGGTCAGCAGCGCCCGGTGAATGGCGGCATGGTCGGCAGGCTCGGAATTGAGCTGCAGATCCAGCTCCCGGACCAGCCCCAGCAGCTGGCCGTGAATGTCCTTCCATTCCCGCAGTCGCACCCAGGACAGGTAGTGGCGTTCGCACAGGCGCTGCAGCTTGCGCCGGGTCAGATGCCGTTCCTGTTCGCGGTAGAAGCGCCACAGCCTGAGAAAACCGACGAAGTCCGACTGCTCGTCGCGAAACGGGGCCTGCGCCTCGTCGGCGGCCTGCTGCGCCTCCAGCGGCCGCAGCCGCGGATCGGGCACGGTCAGGGCGCTGACGATCACCAGCACCTCGTCCAGACTGCCTTCCGCGTGTGCGGCCACCAGCATGCGGCCCAGGCGCACGTCCAGCGGCAGGCGCGCCAATTGCCGCCCCGTGTCGGTCAGGCGACTGTCGTCATCGATGGCCTGCAGCTCGTGCAGCAGCCGGAAGCCGTCGCGTACATAGCGCGGGTCGGGTGGATCAATGAAGGGAAAGTCCTCGATATCCCCCAGCCCCAGTTGCAGCATCTGCAGGATGACGCTGGCCAGGCTGGTGCGGCGGATCTCGGGATCGGTGAAGGCCGGTCGCTGGTCGTAATCCTCCTCGCTGTAGAGGCGGATGCAGATGCCGGGCGCGACCCGGCCGCAGCGCCCGGCGCGCTGGTTGGCCGAGGCCTGTGAGACCGGCTCGACCGGCAGGCGCTGCACCTTGGTGCGATAACTGTAACGGCTGATGCGCGCCAGCCCGGTGTCGACCACATAGCGGATGCCGGGCACGGTGAGCGAGGTCTCGGCCACATTGGTGGCCAGCACGATGCGCCGGCCGCTGTGGGGGCGGAACACCTGTTGCTGCTGCTGCACCGACAGCCGGCCATACAGCGGCAGGATCTCGGTGTGCGGCGGATGATGCTTGCGCAGCCGCTCGCTCGTCTCGCGGATGTCGCGCTCACCCGGCAGGAATACCAGAATGTCGCCCGGCCCCGCCCGCTCCAGCTCGTCGACCGCATCCAGGATGGCCTGGCCCCGGTCGCGCTCGCGGGCATCCTCGTCCTCGCCGGCGAGCGGGCGGTAACGCACCTCCACCGGATAGGTGCGGCCGGAGACCTCGATGATGGGGGCGTCGTCGAAGTGCCGGCTGAAGCGTTCCGGATCGATGGTGGCCGAGGTTACGATCACCTTCAGCTCGGGCCGCTGTGCCAGCAGCCGCTTGATGTAGCCGAGCAGGAAATCGACATTGAGCGAGCGCTCATGGGCCTCGTCGATGATCAGGGTATCGTAGGCCAGCAGCTGCGGGTCGCTGCGGGTCTCGGCCAGCAGGATGCCGTCGGTCATCACCTTGATCAGGGAATCCGCGCCGACCCGGTCACTGAAACGCACCTTGAAGCCGACCTGTGATCCGACCTCGGTGTGCAGTTCCTCGGCGATGCGCGCAGCCAGGCTGCGGGCGGCGATGCGCCGCGGCTGGGTATGACCGATCAGGCCGTCCACGCCGCGGCCCAGTTCCAGACAGATCTTGGGCAGCTGGGTGGTCTTACCCGAGCCGGTCTCGCCGCAGACGATCACCACCTGATGCCCGGTCAGGGCCGCGGCGATGGCCTCGCGATGTTCCACCACGGGCAGGTCGAGCGGATACTCCGGCATCGGCAGGGCCTGTTGACGCTGCGCGCGGCGCGCCTCCGAGGCGGCGACTTCGGCCGCGACCGCTGTCAGCCCCCTGTCGATGGGCCGGTTGCCGCGCAGCCGCCGGCGCAGCCCGGCCAGCCGCCGCTGCAGGGGCGCGCGGTCGCACAGCAGGCAATGGGCCAGGCGCTGTTCGAGCTGTTCGAGTTCGGTGGTGGACATGGGTACCAGTGACGCCGCTCGGCGGCGGACATGATATCCTGCCTGCCATGGAACCAACAGGTCGGCGGGGAATCCTACCCAGGGAAACGGGCCGGCCCGCATCCTGCATCAATCAGACGAGCCCCGGCAAATCGGGCGATCGATACAGCCCTGCGTCCTGATGGAGATTCATAATGAAACAGATGTTCCGTTCCCTTGTATTGCAGCTCTGCGCCCTGTGCCTGCTCGGCGCGGCACCCCTGGTCCAGGCCCAGGAGGGCGAGACCCGGACCGACTCCCTGTTCGGCGAGCCCAGCCACAAGCTGGTCTACCAGCTCAACCAGGCCGATCCCGACTATATGGATCACATCCTGTTCTCGGCCGGCGCCATGCTGCGCAAGTTCGGTGACGACATCCGGATCGTCATCACCCTGATCGGTCCCGGCGTGCACCTGGCGGCGAAGAACCCCGGCCGGCCGGTGCCGGAGGAACTGCGCCAGCGGGCCGAGAGCCTGGCTATGTACGACGTTGAATTTCATGTCTGCGGCAATACTCTCAAATCGCTGGAATGGACCATGGACGACATGGAAAGCTATGCCACCTATGTCGAGGTCGGCGCCGCGGACCTGATGCTGCTGCAGGAGCAGGGCTACAGCTATATCAGTTGGTAGGCAGGGATGCAGGGCCGCAGTGGGCCGAGCACCTGTCGGGTTACGCTGCGCTAACCCGACCTATGTTACTGCACCACTTTGACCGGCCGTCGGCGGCGGGTATGATCGGCTGCACACCCTCTCGAACCGGCAGCCGATGGCATCCCATTCCAATCAGCGCGGCATCTACGGCTGGGCCCTGTACGACTGGGCCAACTCCGCCTTCGCCACCACCGTCATGGCCGGTTTCTTCCCGGTCTTCTTCAAGCAGGTGTGGAATGCCGGCGAGCCGGCCGCGCTCAGCACCTTCCGCCTGGGCCTGACCAACTCGCTGGCAAGCCTGATCGTGATGCTGGCCGCGCCCCTGATCGGCGCGGTGGCCGACCAGCTCGGGCGGCGCAAGGGCGCGCTGCTGATCTTCACTGCCCTGGGCGTGCTCATGACCGGCTCGCTGGCCTGGATCCAGGCCGGGCACTGGGAGCTGGCCGCGCTGGCCTACGGCCTGGCCGTCATCGGCTTCTCCGGCAGCAACCTGTTCTACGACGCCCTGCTGATCTACATCGCCCCGCTGCGCGACGTCGACCGCATCTCCTCGCTGGGCTTCGCCCTGGGCTATCTGGGCGGCGGACTGCTGTTCAGCCTCAACCTGCTGATGACCTGGCAGCCGGAATGGTTCGGCCTGGCCGATCGCGGCGAGGCGGTGCGGGTCGCTTTCATCTCGGTTGCCGTGTGGTGGGCGGTGTTCTCCCTGCCGCTGCTGCTGTGGGTGCATGAACCCGGCA
Organism: Thiohalobacter thiocyanaticus; assembly: GCF_003932505.1. GTDB lineage: Bacteria > Pseudomonadota > Gammaproteobacteria > Thiohalobacterales > Thiohalobacteraceae > Thiohalobacter > Thiohalobacter thiocyanaticus. The sequence goes on along the minus strand of NZ_QZMU01000001.1, from coordinate 2,314,800 downwards.
CCGATACCCGTCCGTCTCTGCGCACGAGTCTGGTAACTGGCTGGCGCCAGCTCCTGACCACCCTGCGCGAGGTCCGCGCACTGCCCGAGGCCTTCATCTTCCTGCTCGCCTACTGGTTCTACATCGACGGCGTGGGCACCATCATCCGCATGGCGGTGGACTATGGCCTGTCACTGGGCTTCCCCGACACCAGTCTGGTCACGGCACTGCTGATCACCCAGTTCGTGGGCTTTCCCGCCACCCTGGTGTTCGGCCGCCTGGGCGGCCTGATGGGTACGCGCAACGCCATCTACCTGGCTCTGGGCCTGTACATGCTGATCACCCTGTGGGGCGCCTTCATGAGCGCGGTGTGGGAGTTCTACCTGCTGGCAGCGGGCGTGGGCCTGGTCCAGGGCGGCGTGCAGGCACTGAGCCGGTCATTGTTCGCGCGCCTGATCCCCCTGCACCAGTCGGCCGAGCTGTTCGGCTTCTACAACATGCTGGGCAAGTTCGCCGCCGTGCTGGGACCGCTGCTGATGGGCACGGTGGTGCTGGCCACCGGTTCGCCACGGGTGGGTATCGTCTCTGTCCTGCTGCTGTTTGTCACCGGCTTCTGGCTGCTCTCGAGGGTGGACATCGAACGCGGCGAGGCGCGTGTTGCCCGGATTGATGTCAGCTAGACGCTGGGTGCCAGCCTGACCTGCAGCCCCGCCGTCATCCCGGCGCATGCCGGGATCCAGAAACCGTTGCGGCCACTGGATTCCGGCATACGCCGGAATGACAGAGACAAAAGCCGGGAACGGGCCATCAGGCCCTTGTTCCGGCCTGCACCCCCCTTAACGGTCCGCCAGCCTGATGACATGGACGTTCTCGTCCACGGCATTGACCAGCACATAGGACTTGCTGGACGCCACGTAGCGGAAGCGGCCGAAGGTACCGGCCGATGGCGCCCTGCCCGGGCCACTGTTGCCGGCCGCGACACCGGCCTCGATGCGTTGCCAGACGAGGCTGTCCAGGTCCAGCACATACAGGTCCGTGCCGCCCATCCAGGCCACCAGGCGATCCAGGTCGGGATCATAGATCACGCCGGGACTCTTGGCGGCGGTGATGGCGATCTCGCCCCGGGTCTGCACCCGGCGCGCGGCGCTCTCACCCTCCTTCAGATCCCACAGCATGATCTCGCCGGGCTCACCTCCGGCATCCTTGCCCACGGCCACGAACAGGCGCCGTTTGGGATCGATGACGCCGGTCATGCGGCTGACCCAGGGATCGCTGCTGCGGTCGCCGTGGCCGTCCCACTGTCGCGTGGCGGTATCGAAGGACAGCAGGTGACCGCGGCCGCCGGCACTGTGCATCCACACCTTTTCGCTGACCGGATCCCAGGCCGTCATCACGCCATAGCTGACCCGTGCCGGCACGTCCGCCAGGCGGAACCACTCGCCGGTCTCCAGCCGCAGGCAGTCCAGATTCTGCAGCGTGGTGCGGGTGGCCTGGTACAGGGCCTTGCCGCCGAAGGCGCACAGAGCGTCCTCGCCCGGGACATACTCCAGCGAGTCATAGGTCGAACGCGCCCAGGGCAGCCCGTCACGGTAATAGCCTGTCTCCGGGTCGCCCTCCAGCCACTCGCTGCGCGCAGACACCTGCTGCCATTCCAGACGACTGGTGTCGAAGGCATAGACGGCGTTGCCACCGAAACGGTTGCCGCCGCCGCCCCAGACCAGCAGCCGTCCGCGCCGGCTGTCGAAGGCGCCGCCGCTGCTGGCCTCGGTCAGGGCCCGCAGATAGGCCTCGGACTCGTTGCCGGCCACCGCGTCGGCCAGGCGGCTGTCGGGGATTTCGGTCCAGACCGCGGCCGGCAGACCGGGCAGATCGAAGCCCTTGTCATTGACGCTGTAGCTGCGTTCCCACTGGTTGTCCCCGGGGGTGAGCTCCATGTCCGCGCTGCTGACCGCTATGCGGGCGACGCCTTCCGGCGTCGTATCACTCATTATCATTACGCGCACCGGCAGGTGCTCACCCGGCGCGAGGTCCGGCACGGGACATTCCAGTTCATCGCCCTGACGGGAGCAGGCCAGGTTGTCAGCCGTCATGCCGAGCTTGAGCGGCGCCTCGGTCACGGCCGTCAGCCGCACGCCGCGCGCGGTATCCCTGCCCCTGTTGGCCAGTTCCAGCGTCCAGCTGACCGGTTCCCCGGGTTGCAGGGCGGCCGGCGCATCCACGGCGGCGAGTTGCAGATCCACCCGGGAGGCTTCGATGGCCAGACGGTCCTGGTACAGATTGTTGGAGAGCATGCCGTCCGGCTCGGTGGCCAGCAGCTCCGCCCGCACCCCGATCTCGCCGGCGCCGCCGGCGGTCAGCTCGAGGGTGATGGTGCGCCGCTCGCCCGCGGCCAGACCGCCGAGGGCACAACGCACCCCGTCGGGCCGGCGTTCGCAGCCGGCGACCGTCCCGGTCAGGGCGAAACCGGCCAGCTCGCCATCGAGACGCAGGTAGGCATCGACGCCGCTGGCGGAAGTCTGCGACAGGTTCATCAGGGTCCATTGCAGCTGCGTTGACTCGCCCGCGGCGAGCACCGGGCTGGCGGTCTCGACCACGGTGGCCACATCCACGTCCGGCTCCGGCACCGGTTCCGCACCGGGCGGGTCGGCGGGTTCATCGACCGGCTCATCGACCACGGGTTCATCGGGCGTGGTGTCCACCGTGCCCGAATCGCTGTCACTCGTACTGCCGTCCGTGTTCGGATCGTCAACGGGTGCGGGCGCAGGCTCGGGCTCAGCATTGGCGTCATCGATCGAGTCCATTACATCGGGCAGGTCGGTGGCGCTCACGTCCACGCCGGCCAGGCGCAGCAGACCACGACCGGTGTAGGTCTTGCGGGTGCGGTTGGCCGCCGGCACGCCCGGCTGGACCAGGCTGAGGCTGCGATCGGGCCGATCCCAGATCTCGAAGCTGATCCGTACCTCATCGGCGTTGGCCTCGCTCACGGCCACCGGCAGGTTGACCGGGATCACGGTCGGCTCGCCGTCGATAGCCGGCGTGATGTCCACGCCATCGGCCAGCACCCGGAAGCGACCATAATCCAGAGGTGAATCGTCCCACAGCCCCACCAGTACCTGGCTGACGTAACCGCCGGACTGCACCGGGGTAACGGTCAGCACCGGCCGGACCAGGTCATCGTGCACATTGGTCAGGGGCGCGCCCATGTCCACCCAGCGCGCCAGCAGCCGCTTCTCACGCTCGGGCATGGCGGCCACATGGTCGGCGTGCTCGGCCACCTTCGGCCAGATCTCGGGGAACTCGCGCCCCTGCGGATCGACCGGCACACCGCTGTTGACGGGCGGCTGTCCGGTGGCCGGATCGCGGCCGTCCAGACGCTCGCCGTACAGGGCCCAGATCAGCATGCTGGAGCGGGCACTGTTCATGGCCAGCCAGCGCGATACGGTGCAGCAGCTGTAGTGACGGGTGATGCGATCGGTGCCGGGCTGGTCCAGATCGGTCAGACCGTCACCGGGTTTGCTGGCATGGTTGATCTTCACGCCGTCCTCGCGCACATAGGCGTTGCGGGTGAGCAGATCGTAGGTGCGCGTGTCGCCGTCCAGCCGCAGCCCGGTCAGCTGCTGCGCCGGTTTGCCTTCGGCGTGACAGGAGGCGCAGCGCTTCTGGATGATCTCGCCGATGCCGTTCTCCCAGTCCACACCCAGGCTGCGCCGGGCGCTGATGCCGGGCAGATCGGGATAGACGGTTTCCGCGGCCGCCACCTGTACCCGGCCCTGCCCGTCCACACCGGCGAACAGCGGTGCGCTGTGGCGGGTGAAATCCCCGAACGGTCCGCCGGCATCCAGCTTGGCGAAGGACTGTTCCGGGTCCATGCCGTCGCGGGTATGCACATGGCAGCCCACACACAGCTGCTGCTCGCCGCGGCCGACGGTGCGCGAGGTGGTTTCGATATCCAGTGCCATGCCGTGTTTGTCGATGGTCTGGAACAGGAAGGGCGTGTCGGCCGGGATACGCACCATGAAGCTGGTATCCGGATTGCCCTGGCCGTCCACCACGCCCGGCTTGCGCACCGGGAACTCACCCAGGATACGCAGATAATGATACTGGGCCTTGCCGGCCCACTGTTCGCGATTGCCGGAGAAGCCGTTGGGCGTGGGCGGAATCGGCAGGCTCACCCGGATACCGGCGATCTCCTCGTTGTCGAAGATCGCCAGCTCCCCGCCCTGCACCAGCAGGTTCTGGTAGGTACGGCCGGAATGGAAGCCGCCACCGTCCTTGGCGTTCCAGGGGGTGCCGTTCAGCGCCCGGGTCTCGCGGTCATACAGGCTGGAGGCGCCGCTCAGGCCCCAGGGCACGCCGGCCGGCAGGCGCGGATCCGTCAGGCCCAGGTTGTCATTGCGGGCAATGTTGTCCGGTTCCGGTGTGCCATGAATGCGGCTGTATGGCACCACGGCGCGCGGCATGATCTCGTGGTAATCCGGATGGTCCACCACGATCATCCCGTCCTCGGCCACATGCCCGATGGGATCGGTGCCGTTGGGCGCGAGCGGGAACAGCCAGATGCCGGCATCCTTGCCGATCTGGGCCAGGGTGTCCTGCAGCGAAGCGTAGTACTTGCCCATGGTCGACGAACTGCCGATGGTGTAGGTCGTGAGCAGGCCGTTGTCCGGTGCCCCGGAAGGATGGGTGAACTTGCCGTTCATCATCACGGTGCGGCCGTCGACCGGATGGCGCCAGTAATCGCCGCTGTCCACGTAGGGGTCGGCGGCCTGGTCGCCGGCCGGCGCCTCGGGGGTGAGCCGGTATTCACCGCGACGGGCGAAGGGATGCAGCTGGTTGCCGCTCTTCCACACGCCGGGGTCATAATTGTGGTGTTCAAAGTCCGGCCCCTCGGGATCGGCCGGGAAGCGCTGCAGCGAGCCCATGCCGCCGTTGTTGTTGTCATAGTACAGGGTCACCACCGCGTCGCCGTCACTCAGCTGGGTGACATAGTGATAGGAGAAATGGGTGGCATCGGTCTTGCCGGCGAAGATGAAGGGGTCCGAGCCGTCGGGATTGATGGTGAACAGCGAATAGTCGTTGTTGTTGGAGCGCTGCAGCATGGTGTCCTGGCTGGTGTAGACCACCTTGCCATTGCTGAGCATGGCCGGATGCAGCTGCTGGCCCATGGCGCGATGGCCCAGCCATTCCAGGTTGTCACCGTTGACGTCCATGGCGAAGAGCTGGAACTGGTAGAAGCCGCTGGCACGGTTGCTGGTGAAACCGATACGCCCGTCGGGCAGGAAGAAGGGGCCGGTGTCCATGACCGGGATGGGGCTCTCCCACTCCGGATCCAGACCGGGATGGGCACGGCCGGCGAACTTGCCGCCGGCCGGGGAGACACGCCGCTCCGTGCCCGTTTTCAGATCATAGATGTACACATGAGCCGGGGCATCGAAGGCTTCCAGCAGGATACCGCGGCGGTGGGCATACTTGCCCTTGGGCCCGTCGCCGTCGGGGTAGAGCTCCATCACGCTCTGCAGGTGATCGGTCTCGCCCCAGCCGCCGTTGCCGTTGAGGCCGCGGTCGGTGATGAAGCTGCGGGTGTCCTCGAATTTGGTGTAGACGATGCGGGTGCCGTCGAAGGACACATTCGGGTCGGCCACGCTGCACACGCGTCCGCTGGCGGCGTTCTCGTCGCAGTTCACCAGCACCTGCTCGGCGGCCGGATCGCCGGCCGGCTTGTCGTGACGGTGCAGTACCAGATCGCAGCCGGGCTGCTGGTAGAGATTGTTGGAGGCCGACAGCCAGATGTCGTTGACACCGTTCCAGTTGCCGTATTCGTTGCCGTCCGGCATATGCACCGGCTCCCGGCCACGCGGACAACGCACATACACGACGTCGTAATCGATCTGCGCGAACCGCGCCTGACGGGGTTCCTGGGTATGGCCTGGGAGGGTGAAAAAGGCGGTCAGCAGACCGGCCGAAAGCGCGGCCGCGAACGGGCCGGGAACAGTCCATTTGATCATATTTCCCCGCAACTCAAAAAATAAAAAGAAAAAAGAAGTGCCAAGTACAACAATGAGCGGCAGGGTAACGGGAAGACTCAGTCGATAAACGGCATGTGATCACAAATTCAGGATTCGCAATCATGATGATGCGCGGACAGAAGCAGCGCGTCACAAACAGCAAAGACAAGGCGGGGAACAGCCTAAAGATTACGCCGGTGCTGCCGAGACAGCGCCGGCACCGGGACAGCCCGGGTCAGAGGGACAGGCGCTCGCGCTCGGCGTCGATCTCGCCGGCAGCGAGGGCGCACAGCAGTTTGCGCATGATCCCGCGCAGCCGCTCACGCGCCGCCCCGGCGCCGTCCAGTCGGTGTGCCTCGACCAGCTGTCGCCAGGAACGATGCTGCAGACATTTCCCGAACAGGAAGTCCCGGTCGGCGGCATCAAGCAGGCCGGACTGCATCCATGCATCCTCGAACCGGTGCAACAGCCTGGTGATCGCCACCAGACTGACCTCGTAACCACGCCGACCGAAGGCGAAGGCGGCCAGCTCAGCCCAGTCCTGCGCGGTCAGAGAGGCTGCCGGCGGCGGTGAGTCCTGGCGTTGCAGCAGCGCCTGCGCCAGTTCCGGCTCCAGTCGTTCCAGGCCGTCGGCGAGCTGCAGCGGCAGCAGCGCCTGGAAGCGCGTGCTCATGCCGTCCACCAGCGCTTGAGCTTCCGGCCCGAGCGCCTTGAGCAGGAGCGCGGCATGCAGTCCGCTGCTGGCCTCGCGTTTCAGGCCCAGGCGCAGCGGGACATAGCCGTTGGCCCGCCAGAAACTCAGCAGCAGCGAATCCAGACCGAAGCTGGCGCCGAGCCAGTCGACACCGCCCCGGTGCCGGGCATCGGCCTCGAGTTCGCGCAGCAGACGGCTGCCCAGCCCCCGGCACTGGCGTCGCGGATGCACGGCGATGCGCATGATGCGCCGCCCCCGCAGCCGGCCGGCGGCCTCGCAGCCGACGTGCGCGACCAGCGACTGGGCGACCAGGTGGCCGCGCAGCCGGCGCCGGCCGCTGAAGATGGCGGGGATGAGATCGGCCGGCAACGGCCCTTCCGGGACCGTCAGGGCGGCGGCCAGCAGGCTGTCGCCCTGGCGCAGGACATGGATCTCCAGTCCCGGCGCATCCAGCAGCTGACGCAGGTCCGAGGGGCGGGTGCGGTAATGCGCCGAGACCAGCAGACCGAACAACTGACGCAGTTCCGGTTCGTTGGCCAGCAGGGCATCGCGGTCGAGGCGGGCATACACTGCCGCCTCCGCCTCCCGGGCCGGCAGCCGCGCCGGCGGCAGGAGATCGGCATCCAGCAGCAGGGCCCGGCCCAGCCAGCGCTCCAGCGGATCGTCCGCGGCCCAGCGCACGGGATCGTGCAGACGCAGCAGCCGCCAGCCCGGGGTGATCCGGTCCAGACGCGGAAAGAATTTCAGCTCGAAGCCGCGGCCCGTGCCTTCATAACCCTGCACGGTGGTGGCCAGCGCCACCCGCGGCCAGCCCTGCACCAGCCGTTCCAGCAGGGGCAGCGGGATGGCGGCGGCCTCGTCGATCAGCAGCAGGTCGGCCGGCGGCTGTCGTCGCAGCAGCTCATCGGGCGGCACGAAACGCGGCGCCGCCGCCCCCTGCGCCCGCGCATGCCGCAGCAGGGCCTCGCAATTGTCGCACCGCGGCGCTGTGACCAGAATCCTGATATCCGGCAGACCGGCTGCCGCCATACCCAGCGCCGCCGACTTGCCCCGCCCGCGCGGGGCGGACAGCACCAGCGGCGGCTGGTGTGCCTGACCCCGGGCCAGCGCCAGGATGGCCGCGACGGCCTCGTCCTGCGTGGACATCCCGCTAACGGGCAAGGCGGCAACGCAGCTGTCCCCGGCCCGCACCGGGGGAGCGCACGCCAGCCCCGGTCCTGTTCCAGCAGGGCCACCGCCGGGTCGGCGAAGCAACCGATCAGGCGCCGGAGAAAACGTCCGGACGGGGGCTGCGCCGTACCGGCAAAACGTGTGAATTCGGCATCCTCCCGCGCCGGCCAGTCCGTCAGCGCCGGGGTGAGCAGGCCCAGCAGGCCGCCGCCGCGCAGGGTACCGGCCATCGCGGCCAGGGCATCCACATCCAGTCCGGCGTGGGCATCGAGCAGTACCAGATCGTATTCGCGCCCCAGATAATGACGGTAATCACGCTGGGGTACCGACCCCGGCGAAGTCGAAGCCATCCCGCCCAGACATAACATTGATTCGGGCTGCCAGGCCTCGATCAGGTCCTGCGCACAGCGCCGTGTCCATGCCGGCTCTCCCGCACAGACCCACAGCCGCCGCTGGCGCGTCCGCCGCAGGTCGGGGCGCAGCCGCAGCAGCGAGGCGATGGGCTGTTTTGCCGCTGCGGTCTTCACTGACACCTCATGCGGCATGGATTTTTGTATCGCGAGGGAATCGGGCATACTGCAGGGAGGTTGAATGCCCGGCAGACAGTATCCAGCCTGCCGGCAAGACATGCACTGCGCGGCTGTTCATAAAACACACAATAGAAATCACCGTCCGATCATTATGAAAACCCGCCACATCCAGCTGCGTGAACACCAGCATCAACTCGCCCGCTGCCACCGTTGCCCGGACATGCAGGGCCCGCCCATCATCGGGACCGCGGTGCTGTCGCCGATCATGCTGATCGGGCAGGCCCCGGGGAGCAAGGAGATCCACCTGCACCGGCCCTTTGCCTGGACCGCCGGCAAGACCCTGTTCAGCTGGTTCGCCGGCATCGGCCTGGAGGAGGAACGCTTCCGCAGCCGCGTCTACATGGCGGCGGTCTGCCGCTGCTATCCCGGCAAGCAGCCCAGGGGCGGCGACCGGGTGCCCGCGCCAGAGGAAATCGCCAACTGCAGCAACTGGCTGGAAACCGAGCTCACCCTGCTGCGCCCGCAGCTGATCATACCCGTCGGCCGGCTCGCCATCAGCCGCTTTCTCGCCTTCCGCAAACTGACCGAGGTGATCGGGGACCTGCACCAGCACCAGGTGCAGGGCCGGTCCACCGACCTGCTGCCGTTACCCCATCCCTCCGGGGCCTCCACCTGGCACCGCACCGAACCGGGACGCAGCCTGCTGGCACAGGCCCTGCAACGGCTGGCAACGCATCCCGCCTGGCGCAAGGTCTGCGCGGAGAAGTTCGAGCCGAAAGCGACAGGCTAGCCCCTGCCATTGCGGGCTCAGGGCGCCGGGCCCGAGTCTCCGCCCATGTCAACGCGGAGTTCGGCCGGTGCCAGGCACTGACCGTCGTCGCTGCAGGCCTGGGCGTGCAGGCTGAGTTCGAGCGCCTCGGGCGCCGGACGCGCCAGCCGCACCGGGATGCGCACGCCGTCGTCATAGACCCGGATGGGCCGTTCGAAACCGGCCGCCAGCGGCCGGCCGGCGGGATAGTCGGCGACCAGTTCCAGCGCCCGGTCTCCGCTCCGGGCCCGGACCCGTGTCGGGATCAGAAAATCCAGCGAGGCCGGTGTGGCGTTGACATGCCAGCCGGGCTTGAGCTGCAGGGTAACGACCAGGCGGCGCGGATCGGTGTCATCCACCCGGGCACGTGCCCGCACCACATCCGCGGTATCCGGGGGCGTGTATTCGACCGGCATCGGCGCGGCCTGCTCATCCAGTCCCGCCGCCCGGTACTCGGCCAGCGCCCACAGCATATGAGGCATGGCCGCCGGGTCGTCTTCGAGTACCGGCGCGTAGGCGCGCAGGGTGGCGGCGGCATGGCCGGCAAAACGGGCATCGATCTGGCGCGCCAGGCCCACGAGGGCGCGCACGGCCAGGCTGTTGGGCGCGGGCATGGCGCCGTCCCGGCTGGCTCTGGGCCGCACGATCAGGTGGTCGACCGAGGCCTCGGCGTAGTGAAAGCCGCCGGCCGGATCCCACAGGGTGTCGATCATGGCATCGCCCAGAGATTCGGCCGCCGCGCGCCAGCGCGGCGCATCGGTCGTCCGGTCCAGCGCCAGCAGTCCCAGAATGACGGCTGCATAGTCGTCCAGGTAGGCGGCGATACGGCCCCGGCCGGCGCGGGCGACATGCAGCAGACGGCCGTCTTCATCCCGCAGGACCTCGAGCAGGGCGGCAGCGGCGCGTTCGGCCCGCTGAATATAGTCCTCGCGTTCGAGCACCTCGCCGGCATGAGCCAGGGCTTCGATCATCATGCCGTTCCAGGCGGTGACGGCCTTGTCGTCAAGCTGCGGCTGCGGCCGGCGCTCGCGCGCCGTGAGCAGTTTCACGCGAATGCGCTCCAGCCGCTCATGCAGTTCGGCAACCGTCAGATCCATGGCCGTCGCGGTCTCGGCAGGGTCGCGAGGCCAGTGCAGGATATAGGCCTCATCGAAATTCGGCGGGCCCGTCAGCCCCCAGACCCGTGTCGCCAGATCATATTCGGTCTCCGTCAACAGCTCGCGCAGCTGCGCCCGGGTCCAGACATAGGAAGCACCCTCTTTACCCGCGACCTCGGCGTCCCGGGCGGAGTAGAACAGGCCGTCGGGCCCGGTCATCTCCCGCTGAACCCAGGCCGCGATGGACTCGGCCACACGCCGGTAGTCGGGGTCGTCGGTATGCTCCCAGGCGCGCGCATAGACATGCAGCAGCTGGGCATTGTCATAGAGCATCTTTTCGAAATGCGGCACCAGCCACTGGGGGTCGGTGGCGTAACGATGAAAGCCGCCGCCGACCTGGTCGAAGATGCCGCCCCGCGCCATGCCGTCCAGGGTGGTGGTAAGCATCTCCCGGCTCCCGGCATCCCCGCTGATCCGGTCATGACTCAACAGCAGCTGCAGGTTCGAGGGCAGGGGAAAGCGTGGCGGCGGACCGAAGCCACCGTCAAAGGGATCGAAGGTCCCGGCCAGTGCGGCCACCGCCCGCGCCCGCACCTCCGTCCCGGGCAAACGCTCGGCGGCCGCATCCGGCAGACCCGTGGCCCGGTGCATCTGCGCCATTACCCGGGCGGCGCGGCGTTCGATCACGCCGCGCTCCTCCTCCCACATTGTCTGCGCCCTGAGGATCAGTTCCCGCAACTGCCCGGGCGGCAGATACACCGCCGCGAAGAAGGGTTCCAGCTCGGGGGTGAGCAGCAGGGTCATCGGCCAGCCGCCGCGGCCGGTCATGAGCTGCTGGGCGGTCATGTAGATGGCATCCACGTCAGGCCGCTCCTCGCGATCGACCTTGACGCTGACCGCGTGCTCATTGAGCAGCGCCGCGATGTCGGGGTCGGAGAAGGACTCACGCTTCATCACGTGACACCAGTGGCAGGTCGAATAGCCCACTGACAGGAAGATGAATTTATCCTCCTCCCGGGCCCGGACAAAGGCGGCCTCGCCCCAGGGATACCAGTCCACCGGATTGTCGGCATGCTGCAGCAGATAGGGGCTGGACTCCGTGGCCAGCCGGTTCTGTCCCTGTGGCTGCGCGGCGCTCACCAGGCCGACGACCAGGGTCAGAGCGACCAGGCCCGGGAGGATACGGCGCAGCAATGGAATCAGCCGGAACATGTCCCGTTGGACCAGATATGGGAAACGGGGTTCGCCGCGGGCGGGCGTTTAATCCCCACAGCCCTGGCGTCAAAATTCTTTACACTACCAAGATTGCCCCATATGTTGGGGATTCCACGTAAAAAACAGGGGGTAGTATCGAACATACAGGGGCGTGCCCCCAATCCCACCCAGAACAGACGGCCCAGGCCCTGCCCCCTCTCCACCATCCCTGCCCTTCCGGCAATCCAATTGATTTATATGTTATTTTTATAAGATCCGGCGTCGGACACCGCGGTAGCAGCCGGCAATCCTTATGGAGATCCTTACACTCCTGCCTGTCGCCCCTGGGAGACACCCTGGCAGACCCCGGCATCACCGACCCAACACATTGTTAATAAAAAATAAAATCACAGCTGGCAGAGGACTTGCATTGACCGGGGAAGCGGATTCGCCGCACCGGCGCCTTCGGGGTGGCGGTATTGTCGCAGAGCGTCCGCCGCCAGCCCGGTTCAGGGGCGGCCACAACGATTATAAACAGGGGAGGCCCAATGAGGATTGCACACCGAAACTGGATGAGTTTCACCGCCGCGCTACTGGCCATGGCCGGGTCATGGTTCCTTGCCGCCCCGGCCGTGTCGGCGCCGCTGAACCTGACGCAGCAGTTCCCGGATATCCAGGTGTCGGACCTGGACATCGCCTATGACGCCGGCACGGGGAGCTTCACCGCGAACCAGGCCGCCTTTGCCTGGTTCGAGTACTCCGCCGATGGCATCAGTTCCACCGGTGCCGGCGACTGGACCTACTCGCTCACCGCCAGCCTGGACAGCGGCACCGGCGCCCTGACCTCCGGCTCCCTGGAGATCCGGGACGGGTCCAGCGCCACCCAGCTCAGCGGCGACCTCACGGCTTTCGGCTTTACCGATGACCCCACAGGCGACAGCGACGTATTTGAAGTCCTGTTCAACGTCACCGGCGGCGCCCTGGCAGGTGACTTCGGCGCCCTGGGCGGCATCATCATCGTGACTGACACCAGCGACTTCGCCGGGGACTTCGGGACCGGCTTCACCGCCGCCAGCACTTCCAACGACACATTTGCCGCCGTCGTGCCGGTACCGGCCGCCGTCTGGCTGTTCGGCAGCGGACTGCTGGGCCTGGCCGCCGCCGCCCGGCGCCGGCACTGAAAATGGACTTTCAGTCAGAGCACATGACAAGGAGCACAACCGTGACGGGACTCAGAAACTGCATCGGACGCATCGCCACAGCCCTGCTGCTGTCGCTGTCATTGGCGCCGGCTCAGGCCACCCTGCTGGACATCGATCCTGACGCCCCGCTGCTGCGCTTCGGCAGTCTGCTCAACCAGGGCGCCGACTATGACGCCGCCAGCGGCCGGATCAGCATCAGCGGCGATCCGCAGGCGGTACAGTTCGTGCTGCCGGGCCCCTTCACCGGCATCACCGGAACCCGCTCCCTGAGCATGGACTTCTTCGTCGACAGCAGCGGCATCGTGACCGGCGGCATCGCCGGCAACGACTTCGAGCTGTTCGGCGAGATCGACAGCGACGGCGACTCCATCCCCGACCACACCGGCCTGTTGCTGGCCGGCGAGATCCGCGAGTTCGGTTTCCAGGACCTGACCGCTACGGTGGATGTCATGGACTTCCTGTTCGAGGTCAGCGGCGGCAGCCTCGCCGGCCAGTTCGCCGGCTTCGGCATCGGCGTGGCCATGACCCTGGAAAACTCCAGCTTCACCGGCAGCTTCGCCCAGGACTTCACCAGTACCCGGGTCAAGGGCCGCATCGGCACCGCCCCGATCCCGCCCAGCCAGATTCCCGAACCGGGCACCACCTGGCTGCTGGGAGTGGCGGCCCTGGCAGGACTGCTGCCGGCATTGCGCCGACGCTGTCGCACCTGATTCCCAGTCCGCGTATCCGGCTTACCCGGTCCCTACCCGGTCCCTACCCGCTCCCCAGTCATCACCCCGTGGCCTGCGCGGCGCGCCGGGGACTGTCACCGAACAGCACCTGGCCGGCGAGCCACAGCGCCAGGCCCAGCGCCAGCAGCAGCAGGCCGCGCCCGAGCAGCTGCTGCTGATCGACCAGGTAGTTGGTGCACACCCGCACCGGGGCCGCACTGTACAGCCAGCCGAGCACCACCAGCATGCTGAGCAGGTTGCTCCACAGAAATCCGCGTCCGACTGCCGGCAGCCGCCGCCAGCTCAGCGCCAGCGGGGCGCCGACGAGCAGGGGCAGACTGACGAACTTGGCCAGCTCCATGGCCGGCTGATTGAGGGCGGCGTCGAGCGAGCGCGGCAGCATCCAGAAGGCGATCGCGAACAGGGCCAGCAGGGTCAATGGCACACCGGCGGCGTTGCAGCGATCCAGACGGTTGCGCAGACGGGCCGGTAGCCGGCGGACAGCGAGCACCCCGAGTCCGGCCAGCAGCGGCAGCTGCACCAGCATGTGCATGACCATGCCCGCCTCCAGCCAGTCGCGCAGCGGCGGCGTGGCCAGCAAGAGGTACACCGCCAGCAACTGCCAGCGCCCCGGTCCCGGCAGCAGATTCACAACCATTCCCGCACCCGTTCGACGAAGGCCAGCGGCCGGTCGAAGTCCTCGATGCGCGCCAGCCGGCCCCGGCGGTCGACCAGGTGCAGGGCGGCGTTGTGTTCGAAACCGCCGAAGCCGTTGGGGATCACCACGATACCGAAGCTGCGCAGCAGCGCCTGCAGCTCGGCCGGGTCCTCGACCCGGGCCACCCGCCAGGACCCGGTATCGGCGCCGTAACGTGCCGCATAGTCGGCCAGCCGCTCCGGACGGTCGCGCTGCGGATCGAAGCTGATGCTGAGCAGCACGACATCCTGCCCCAGGGACTCCGCCGGCAGCGCATCACGCACCCGGGCAAAGGCCTGGCCCAGGGCCCGGCACACGCTCGGGCAGTTCACATAGATGAACTCCACCGCCACCAGCCGGCCGCGCAGGTCATCGAGCCCGAAGCGCCTGCCGGTCTGGTCCTGCAGCGTCACTGCGGGCAACGGCCGGGGATTGGTGTGCACGGCATGGCGCCGCGCGCCCTCGTCGGTGAAGGCGCGGAAGCCGTCCGTGCCCCAGGCCAGAGTGGCGAGGCCGAGCACCGTCACTGCCAGTACTGTCAGCAGGCCGCACCTCATGCCACCCGGCCGCGGGCACTGCCCAGGCGCAGCAGGAACCGGGCAACGAACACCAGGGTGGCCGCCAGCACCAGGGCCGCGAACAGCGCCCCGGCCCGGTCATAGGGCAGCCACTGCGCCAGATGCTCGGCATAGCGGCGCGGTGCCCCGGCCCGGCCGCCGGCGAGAAAGGCCAGCACGAACCCCAGGCCCGCCACGGCGAACACCCAGAAGCCGATGCGGTCGATCCCGCGCTCGGCGCCGGCGGCGTCCGTGGGCCGGCCGCCCCGGGCCAGGAAGTACATGAAGCCCAGCACCATCGGCAGCATCCCCAGCAGCAGATAGGTGTGGAAATGCCCGGGTACCCACAGAGTGTTATGCATCACCTGGTTGATCACCACCGTGGCGTCGATAATGGCCGGGATCACGCCCGCGCCCCAGCCGAACACCGACAGCAGCAGCAGGCCCGAGGCCAGATCCCAGCGCATGCCGGAACGATGGACATTGGTAAGCGCGCCGATCACGGTCACCACCAGCACCGGCAGCCCGCTGGCATAGGAGATCACCTGGCCGGCGACCAGGGCCCACTCCGGCATGGCGAAGTCCATCAGCAGGTGGTGCGGATAGTTGGTCATCACCATGATCACCGAGGCGTTCCAGGCGGCGAGCACCACCTTGCTGGATTTCCACGGCCGCCCGGTATAGCGCGGCAGGATCTCGTAGACGGCGATCACCGCCATGTAGATGGTGGCGTTGATGAACACATGGCCGAAGAAATAGGTCATGTTCTTGGCCAGCAACGGATCGATGCCGAAGGCCGGCACATACAGGTTGACCAGCGTCATGACCAGGATGGCCGCTCCGGTGGTGATGCCGATGGTGTTGATGATCAGTACCATGGTGCTGGCGACCACGGCCACCGGCGGCGCCCGACCGTCGTCATGGCCGAACAGCTGCGGCCAGCCCAGCGCGCGTCCCAGGCTGCCGTACCGGCCCAGGATGGCACGGGCCACGTCCAGGTAGAGCAGCAGGAAGCCGGTGCCGATCACCAGCAGCCCGCCCACGAACAGGGCCGCGGCATGGGCACTCCACACCCCCATCGGCTGGGCCGGCAGCGGGTACAGGAAGGTCCAGGCCCCGGCGAAGCCGCCGAACAGCACGCTGGCCAGGATCATCACCACCCCGACCAGGAACAGCACCAGGTTGGCGACGAAGACGGCGCCCGACAGACGCACATACTGACCGAGGAAGTACCACATCACGGCCACGCTGCCCAGCGCGGCGATACCCACCATGCCGGCCCCGTGCAGGGTCAGCAGTTCGTAGAAGGTGTCCGGCGCGAGATCCAGCATCCCGCCCTGCGCCAGCCGCAGGAGCAGGCCGAAGACCATCATCAGCAGCACCACGGCGCCTGCCGTCGCCAGACAGGCCAGCACCGGGATCGGTGTACGGTCATGGGCGGTCATGTTCGTCGTCACATAGGTGTCAGTCACGGGCGGTCTCCTCTTCACTGGCGGCGCCGACCTTCAGCTCGGCGATCATGTCGTGGTGGATCATGCCGCAGTACTCCAGGCACAGCAGTTTGTAGGTGCCGGGTTCGCTGAAGGTATGGCGCAGGGTGTTGGTGTATTCCGGCATGGCCATGACCTGGGCGACCAGGCGCATGTCCTCGTCATAGATGCCCAGGCCGTGGTTGACCGCCGCACTGGTGACGCGGAACTCCACCGGGGTGCCGACACTGGCCTGATCCGTGCTGAGATCCCAGGCCCACTGTTTGCCGACCACCTCGATGACCTGGGCCTCACGGCGGTCGATCCCCGCGCTGGCATAGGGCAGGTCGATCAGCGTGTAGAGCATCACCGGGGTGAGCACCACCAGGATGGCCCAGAACAGGATCCCGCGGATCCGGTAGGCGCGGCTGATCAGCGGCGCGGCGTCCTCCACCCGGTCGCGCGCGCGCAGCGCCACGAACAGGAAGGCGGCGAGCAGCACCCCCATCAGAATGAGGCTGAGCTGCCAGGCGAGTGTCTGATACATAACTATCCCCGCTGTTTCTATTGAACATGGAAGCAGGGCCCGCCTGCCGGCGGCGCCCGTACGAACGCGGCCGGGATCGACCCGGCCGCGCCTGCCCCATAGCCAGAACCGTGCCAGAAACCAAGTCACTGACTTTACGTGACAATTTAATACATGTATTATTAATACATGTTTACTTGTGTTCACTTCCCACATCCGGTTGACGTTCACTCTGAACGCTCTGACAGCCAGCCATGTTCACGCTGAGCACCCTGAGCCGATTCCTGGACAGCCTGGAGGAAGGCGTCCTGTTCCTGGATCGCGGGCGACGCGTGGTGGCCATCAACGAGGCCGCCGGCGAACTGCTCGGCCGCGACCGGGACGAGGTGCTTAGCCGGCTCTGTCCGAGCATCTTTGCCGACACCGCCTGCGCCCGGGCCTGCGAGGCGCGCGGCCACTGCACCCTGAGCGAGTCGCGCACCAGCACCCGTCAGCTCCAGGACATCAGCCTGGCCCGCCCGGACGGTCTGTCGGTGCATCTGCGCATGTGGTCGCTGCTGCTGCCGCCCAACCAGGCGGACCTGTACTGCGCCATCATCCTGCGCGACCGCTCGCGTGAGGTGGAACTGGAGGGAGAGGTGCGCGAACGGCTGCGGCTGGGCGGCATCGTCGGCCACAGCCCGGCGATGCAGGCCTTGTACGAAAAGATCCTGCGCGCCGCCGTCAGTGAGGCCACCGTGCTGGTGCTGGGCGAAAGCGGCACCGGCAAGGAACTGGTCGCCCGCGCCCTGCACGACAACTCCAGCCGCAGCAGCGGCCCCTACATCGCCGTGCACTGCGCCGCCCTGCCGGAGAACCTGCTGGAGGCGGAACTGTTCGGTCATGCCCGCGGCGCCTTCACCGGCGCAGCCACCGCCCGCGCCGGCCGCTTCGAGGCGGCTCACGGCGGCACCCTGCTGCTGGACGAGATCGGCGAGATCCCGCCCAGCATCCAGGTCAAGCTGCTGCGGGTGCTGCAGGAACGCGAAATCGTGCGGCTGGGGGAGAACCATGCCCGACCGGTGGACGTGCGCGTGCTCGCCGCCACCCACCGCGACCTGGCCGGGATGGTGCGCCGTGGCGAGTTCCGCGAGGATCTCTATTACCGGCTGTGCGTGCTGCCACTGGAGGTGCCGGCGCTGCGTGAACGGCGCGAGGACATCGCCATGCTCGCCACCCGGCTGCTGGAGGAGGCGGCGCGCAATTACAAGCGCAAGCCGCCGCAGCTGGCGCACGAGACCGTGCTGCAGCTGGAACGCAGCGACTGGCCGGGCAATGTGCGTCAGCTGGCCAACGCCATCGAATATGCCCTGGTCCACTGCGACGGCGGCCGCATCCTGCCCCATCACCTGCCGCCGGACATCGCCCACCTGGCGCCGGAAATCCCCGCCCCGCCCCACCCGCCCGGGACCGCGCCGCTGACTGGCTATTACCGCACCCCGGCGAACGACGAGGACGAATGGGCGCTGATCCAGCAGACCCTGCACGAGACCGGCGGCAACAAGGCCGAGGCCGCCCGCCGCCTGGGCATGTCGCGCACCACCCTGTGGAAGCGGCTGCGACAGAATGCGCCGGACAAGCGACTGGCAGACAACTGAGAACAGGGACGCGCGTATGGCCCGGGGATAGGCAGGCTGCCGGCGGCCATGCCGGACGGCTGGATTTGGTTCCCTGCAGCGCTATGCTTTGCCTGTTCCCATGTTGAATTCCACGGGTGAGCGCTGCCGTCATGAATGCCTCACTGCACCACGGCCTGCTGTTCGATCTCGACGGCGTGCTCTATCAGGGCGAGACGCCCGTCACGGGCGCCGTCGAAACCCTCGCCTGGGTACGCGAGCAGGGCATCCCGCACCTGTTTCTCACCAACACCACCTCGCGCCCGCGTTCGGCGCTGGTGGACAAGCTGGGGCGCATGGGCATCGACATCGGCTCCGACAGGCTGCTCACCCCGCCGGTGGCGGCCGTACGCTGGCTGGACACGTATGTTCAGGGACCGGTCGCACTGTTCGTGCCCGAGGCGACCCGGGCGGAATTCGAGTCACTGGACCTCGCCGCGGAGGATGCGGAGAAGGTGGCGGCGGTGGTGGTCGGCGATCTCGGCGAGGGCTGGGACTACGCCACTCTGAATCGCGCCTTCCGGCTGCTGATGCACAAGCCGCAGCCGCGCCTGGTCGCTCTGGGCATGACCCGTTACTGGCAGGCGGCCGACGGCCTGCGGCTGGATGCCGGCGCCTTCGTCGCCGCCCTCAGCCATGCCTCGGGCGTCGCGCCGATCGTGCTGGGCAAACCGGCCACGCCCTTCTTCCACACCGCCTGTGAAATACTCGGTATCGAACCGGCGGCGGGCGTGATGATCGGCGACGACATCCGCGGCGACGTCGAGGGAGCGCAGCAGGCCGGCCTGGCTGCCATCCAGGTGCGCACCGGCAAGTTCCGGCCCGCGGATCTGGAGCAGGGGGTCACGCCGGATACGGTACTGGATTCCGTCGCCGATCTGCCCGCATGGTGGGCACAACGGTGAGCCCGGCCTGGGACCCTTTACTCGGAGGACGGCTGCCGGGCGATGCCCAGATCATCCAGGATGACATACAGCGCCGGCAGCGCTATCAGGATCAGCACGGTGGAGACCAGCAACCCGAACACCACGGCGATCACCAGCGGGATGATGGCGGTGGCCTGGGTGCTGGTCTCGGTCAGCAGCGGCAGCAGACCGGCGATGGTGGTCGAGGAGGTGATGAAGATGGCGCGGGTGCGCTCGCGGCTGGCCTGGCCGGCGGCGGCCCGGACCTCCATGCCCTCGGCGCGGTACTGCTTGATGAACAGCACCAGCAGGATGGCGTTGTTGACCACGATCCCGGCCAGCGAGGCCGCGCCGACCAGCGAGGGCATGGACAGGTTGTAGCCCATCAGCACATGGCCCCAGATCGCGCCCATGAAGGCCAGCGGGATGGATAACATGACAATGAGCGGCTCGATGTAGCTGCGGAACTGAAACGACAGGATCAGAAAGATCCCGAGCAGGCCGAGCAACAGGCCGCGGGCGATGGACTGGCCGGTTTCGCTCGAGCGCGCGGTCTGGCCCTCGATGCCGACTTCCACGCCGGGATGCCGGGCGAGCAGGTCCGGCAGCCAGTGCTCGCTCAGGTCGGTGACGATGGCATCGGCATTGGCCCGGCGGCCGTCCACGTCGGCGCTGACCGTCACCGCGCGCCGGCCGTCGATGCGGGTGATCTGGGCCCAGTCGCGGGCCGTACGGATCTCGACCACCTCCTCCAGCGGCACGGCGTTGCCCTCCCCGTCCAGGATCACCTCGTCACGCAGGAAATCCAGCGTGGTGCGCTCCGCGCCGCTCTGGCGCACCAGGATCTCGATGTGCTGATCGCCGATCTGGACCGTGTCGACGATCTCGCCCAGGATGCCGGTGCGCAGCTGCCCGGCCACGTCGGCCGCGGTCAGCCCCAGCGGCAGCGCCCCTTCGGCCAGCACCAGCCGGCGCTGCGGCTTGCCGGGACGCAGGTCATCGAGCACATTGGACACACCGCTGTAACCGGCCAGCTTCACGGCCAGTTCGTCGGCGGCCTGCTTGAGCCGGTCGAGGTCCTCGCCATAGAGCCGCAGCTCGATGGGAATGCCGGCCGGCCCGAAGCCCGGCTCCTGGATCACCAGGCTGATCAGGCCGGGGATGTCACCGATGGCCTCGCGCCAGCGCCGGTTCAGGGTATCCAGATCGGTGCCGCGCGCCTCGGCGCTCAGCAGATCCAGCATCACGGTGGCGACATGCGGCCCGGTCTCGCCGGCACTGGGGTTGTGACTGAAACGGGTCTGCACGGCCCGGATCAGCGCGGCGCCGTCCGGCTGCTGCGGCGACAGCTCCGCGTTCAGGGCCGCGGTCGCGGCCGTCACCCGCTCGACCACCGCCTCGGTGCGCGCCAGCGGCGTGCCCTGAGGCATGAGGATGCGGGCCTCGAGCACATCGCCGTCGATCTCCGGCATGGCCTCCATCTTCACATACCCCCCGGCGATGAAGCCGGCCGAGCCCAGCAGCACGGCCAGCATGGCGGCCAGCACGGCATAACGATACTTTACACTGCCATCAGCCAGCCGGCCGACCCGCTCGCGAAAGCGCTCGAAGACGGCGGTGAAGCGTGCCCGCAGGCGCGAATCATGCCCCGCGGCCAGGGCGGCCACTCCGGCCTTGAGGTGATGCGGCAGGATCCAGAAGGCCTCGACCAGGCTGGCCACCAGGGCGGCGATCAGCACCACCGGCAGCACCTCCAGCACCGAGCCGAGCTCGCCGGCGAGAAAGGACAGCGGCACAAACACCGCGGCGGTGGTGAGAAAGGAGGACAGCACCCCCGGCAGCACCTCCCGCGCGCCCGCGACCACGGCCTCCAGCGGACTGCTGCCTGCGCCGGCGTGGCGGGCGATGTTGTCGGTAATGACCACGGCGTCATCCATGACGATGCCGATGGCCATCAGCAGCCCGACCAGGGTGATCATGTTCAGCGACAGGCCGGAGAGCGCCATCACCGCGAAGGCGCCGGCGAAGGCCGCCGGCAGTCCGAACAGCGCCCACAGCGCCAGCCGCGGGCGGAAGAACAGGCTCAGCACCAGCCCCACCAGCACCAGGCCGAGGAGGCCGTTCTCCACCAGCATCTGCAGCCGGTCGCGCACGATGGAGGTCATGTCCTGGGTCAGGGTCAGGTGCACGCCTTCCCCCTGCCGGACACGCTCGTCGGCGACGAATGCACGCAGCCGGTCCATGACATCCAGCGCATCGGCATGCCGGGCCTTGTGCACTTCCAGCACCAGGGCGCGCTCGCCATTGAAACGGACCTGTTCCTCGGCCCGCTCGTAGGTCTCGGTGATGGTGGCGATCTCGCCCAGGCGCAGCTCGCCGCCGGCGGGCCCGGCGATCACCACCAGCTCGGCCAGCTCGCGCGGCCGCCGGCGCTGGTCGACGAAGCGCAGCTGGATATCGCGCGCTTCGGTTTCCAGAGTACCCAGTGGCAGATCCACATTCTGCCGGCGCACGACGCGGGCGATGTCCTCCACGCCCAGCCCGTACTGGCGCAGCCGGTCGCGCCCGACCTCGATCTGCCACTGGCGCTGGGACAGGCCGCGGGTAACCACATCCACCACGTCCGGCAGCGCCAGCAGCCGGTCCTCCAGCTGGCCGGCGTAGGTCTCCAGGTCCGGCAGGCGCATGTCGCCGGCCACGGCCAGGGCGGCGACCAGGTCGGTGCGGTAGAGCTCGCGGATGATCGGCGTCTCGACCTCCGCGGGCAGGTCGGTCAGGGCCTCGATCTCGGTGCGGATGTCATCGAGGAAGCGGCCCATATTTCCGCGCGGGTCCATTGTGCCAGGGCCTCGGCCAGGTTGTCGCGGGCGGTGCAGCGGAATTCGTCCATGAACTCCACCCGCGCCAGCGCCTCGCCCAGGCGCTGGCAGATGGCCTCCTCCACATCGGCGGCGGCCGCGCCGCGGTACTCCATCTGGATGCTGACCTCGGGCGGCAGGTAATCGGGGAAGGTCTCGCGGGTCAGGGTGGGGGCGGCCAGTACCCCGACGGCCAGGATCAGGATCAGCAGCAGGTTGGCCGCCGTGGGGTGGCCGGCGAACCAGCGGATCACGGCGCCGCCCCGGCGGCACGTTCGGCCAGCGCCCGCTGCGCCTCGGGATCGGGCACGACCCGCAGCCGCATGCCCTCGATGGCCGGCGCCAGATCATCGAGGATGACACGTTCGCCCGGCTCCAGGCCGGCGGCGATGACCGCCAGGTCACGCTGGCTGAGCAGCAGTTCGACCGGGCGGCGGCGCAACCGGTCATCGGCATCGGCGACATGGACCTCGCCCTGGTGCACCGCCGCCAGCGGCACCAGGATGCGCGGTTCGGCGGCCGGCACGGCCATGACCGCTTCCACGTACATGCCGCGCACCAGCGGCGGCTGTTGCGGCGGCCGGGCGCTGCGCCAGGGATCGGCCACGCTCAGCACCAGCTGCACGGTGCGGGTGCGGGGATCGATGCCGCTGGCGATGCGGCTGACCCGGGCCGGCCAGCGCACCTGCGGGTTGGCGCTCAGGTGCAGGACTGCCTCTATGGACTCCAGATTGAGCCGGCCGGCCAGTTCCAGTCCGACCGGGTCCGCCGGCAGCTCCGCGGCACCCAGCAGCTGGCGCAGCTGCGGAATGGGCACCTGCACCACCACTTCGGCGGTCTCGATGCCGTCGGCGACGAACAGCAGCTCGCCGCTGCGCACCTGCTGATGCAGCTCGACCTCAGTCTGGTGCACGCGGATGTCATAGGGGGCGGTGAAGCGGGTGTCGGCCAGGTCCTCCCGCGCCTGCTCAAGCGCGGTCCGGGCCCCGTCCCGACGGGCGCGCAGGTGGTCGAGCTGACTCGGGATCAGCCGCAGCCGGTTGTCCAGCGACTGTACGGCCTGGCGCTGCTGCAGCGTGGCCCGGACCTGTTCGTCACGCCGGGTCTGCGACAGGGCGCCGGTCCGGGCCAGCCGCTCGACCCGGTCCAGCTCCTGCTCGGCCAGTGTCAGACGCTGGCGTTCCAGCGCCAGCAGGTCCGCGGTGTTTTCCTTTTCCTGCTCCAGCTGGCGGATCTCGGTTTCAATCCCGGCCAGCTCCGCCTCGGCCGCGGCGACGGCCAGTTCAAAGCGGGTGGGATCGATCTCCAGCACCCGGGTGCCGGCCTCGATCAGATTGCCGCTCTCCAGCGCCGGATGGCGGTAGACGATCCGTCCGCCGACACTGGCCACGGCGCGCCAGCTGCGTTCCGGTGTGACGCTGCCGAAGCCGCGCGCCCGGACCCGGTAGGGCAGCGCCTCGGCCTCGATCACCCGCACCGTGCGCAGCGCATCGTCGCGCGGCTGCTGCGCCGGCGGCGGTTTCAGACTCACCATCAGGACGATGAAGGCCAGACCGACGACCAGCGCACCGGTCACCAGCAGTATTCTTTTGAACCGGGCCGGGCGGCTCATGCCTCCCGCTCCACGATGCCGTTGCGGAAGATGCGGAACACGCCCGGGGCGGCATGCACCGCCGCCTGCATGTCGCCCGCGACCAGCGACTGCACCACCAGGCCCTGAACCGCCCCCAGGTACAGCACCGCGGCCGCGGCCGGGTCCAGGTCGGCACGCACCCGGCCCTGTTCCATCCCTGCCCGCAGCAGGCGCTGGACCCGCTCCCGGTACTCGCCCATGGCCCACTCGATGAGCTTGCGGGCACGGGAGCCGGCGGGCTTCTGCAGCTCACCCAGCATCAGGCGTGGCACCCCGGGATGGTGGGCAATGAAGTCGATGTGGGCCAGAAACATGGCCTCCAGGCCGGCCAGGGGGTCGGGCGCCTCATCGGCAACCGCAGCCACCCGCTGCGTCAGCTGCCCGGCCACCCAGCCCGCCACGGCCTCCCACAGGGCATCCTTGTTGGGGAAATGGCGAAACAGCGCACCCTCGCTCAGCCGCATGCGCCGGGCGATGCGGGCAGTGGTCAGGCCGGCGGGATTCTCCGTGGCGGACAACTCCACCACCGCTGCCACCGCCCGGTCGCGGCGCTGCTCCGCCGTTTGATATTGCCGTGTCTCGCTCATGGGGCCATTTGAAAGTGAATACTCACTTTTAGTTTAGACACCAATCCCCCGGGGCGCAAACACCGGGTGTAAACTCCGGCCGGGACGACCCGGGCCCACCTGTCTATCCGTTATCCCGGCGGAGACAAACAGCCAGAAACCCGCCCCAGGGCAGCCCCCCCGGAAGCAATGCCTCGGCCAGCCGCGCCGGCAATCCCCCGCCGGGCAGGAAGATCGCCGTGCGGTGACGCTGATACACTGGTAGCGGCTCAAGCATGGCCAGCCACTGCCGCACCTCCCGCCAGTCGTCCCAGCGGGCGCCGCGGTAACTCCCGCGGCCATGCTTGCCACGGTACAACAGACTGCGGCGGTTGAGCAGACCCAGCACCAGGCCGCGCCGGCTCACCCGCCACAGTTCCTGCAATGCCCGCGCCGGTTCCGGCACGAAGCACAGGCTGGTCACCGCGGCGATGTAGTCGAAGCTGGCATCGGGGAAGGGTAAGGCGCGGGCATCGGCCCGGACATAATCCAGATCAAGGCCGGCGGAATGCGTGCGTGCATAGGCCAGCATGGCCGGATCCGGATCCACGCCGGTCACACTCAGCCCGGCCTGCGCGAAACGGCGGCTGAAATGGCCGGTGCCGCAGCCCGCATCCAGCAGGCTGGCGCCGGGTTGCGGACGCAGCAGCCGCAGCAGCAGCGCGGCCTCGCGTCCGGCAATCCAGCGCCCGCGCGGGGTGTGGTACCAGGCTTCGTACTCAGCCGGGTCGAGTTTCATTCCCGCTCGGACAGGAAACCCTCGACGGCATCGGCGACGTCGTACCAGTAGAGATCGCGGAACATGTGGTCGGCGCCTTCGATCACCGCCAGGCTGACAGCATCCGCCTCGGCCAGCGGCGCCATGGCCTCTTCCACACCCGGCACCACATCATCCTCTGTCCCGGCAATGACCAGCACCGGCGCTTCGATCTTCGGCACCAGGTATGCCGTATCACGACGCGGATCGGGATCGTAGTAGCTGATGAAAGCGCCGGCACTGACCGTGGTGTTCTCGCAGTAGATGAAGTCCACACCTTCCATCAGGGCGTCGCTCTTGTCGGCCTCGACCAGGCCCCGGGCCCGGTCGAGCAGCGGCTGCAGATCGACGCCATAGCGTTCCTTGTATTCCTTGCGGGCATAATCCTCGCTCCACAGCGCCGGCGCGATCAGCACCACGGCATCCACACCGCTCATGTCGCGCTCGGCCGCATACCAGGCCGTCTGGTTGCCGCCGCGCGAATGCCCCAGCAGGGTGACCTCGCCCGCGCCCTGCTCGCGCAGCCAGTCCAGCCAGACCCCGATCTCGTCCAGGGCATCGGTGTGCCTGTGGGTATGTGGCTGCTGGCAGTCGTACATGCCGTGACGGTCGTCCACACCCAGGCCCAGATTGATGGCCAGGGTGTTGTAGCCGTATTCCCTGAACACGTTCTGCAGCCCGCGCATGATGCCCATGCGCGCATGGGCCAGGGTGCCGTGGGTCATCAGGATCACGCCGTCGGCCAGTTCACTGCCGGGTGCGAGTTCCAGCTCGGCATTGAGCGTCAGGCCGTCGTGTTCCAGTTTGACTTCCTCGGCCTGCGCCGGGCTCAATGCCAGCGCGATCAGGCCCAGGATGGCGGTACGCCAGAGGGTGCGGATTCTCATCATCGACTCCTTGTTCGGTCTATCCAGGTGTATAAATTCGTGTCAGGAGCAGGATGGGTGAAGGCCCTTGCACCGTAACCCATCACATACCGGCCGCGATGGGGTGCGCTTCGTCCCACCCATCCTGCGACGCCCCCTTTGTGTGAAAGAGCATCAGAAACGGGCCGTGCGGTACTCATTACAGGGTAGACGCAGCAGCCCGGGAAATCAGTCCCGCGCGGAAAGCCCCGCATGCGCATTCAGCAATACTTCCGCCGCCCGGTCGATATCCCCGTCAGCCGTGAACCGCCCCACGGACAGCCGCACCGCGCCCCGGGCCTGTTCGGCTGTGCATCCCATCGCCGCCAGGACGCCGCTGACCGCGTCGCTGTCCGCGTGGCAGGCCGAGCCGACCGAGGCCGCAATACTGTCCGCCACCGCATCCAGCAGGGCACGACCGGTGACCTCCGGGAAGGACAGGTTGAGGGTGTTGGACAGGCGCTGGTCGGGATGGCCGTTGAGCCGCAGCCCCGGAATGACTGCCTGCAGCCGGGCGTGCAGACGGTCGCGCAGGCCCCGCAGGCGCTGGGCCTCCGCAGTCAGACCCGCCGCGGCCAGGCGCGCCGCCGCGCCCAGGGCGACGATGTGGGGGACATTCTCGGTGCCCGGGCGCAGGCCCTGCTCCTGGCCGCCGCCGACCAGCAGCGGCTCGATGGGCGTGCCGGGCCGCACGTACAGCGCGCCCACACCCTTGGGTGCATAGAACTTGTGCCCGGCGAGGGTCAGCAGGTCCACGCCGAGCTCGTCGACCTTCACCGGGATCTTGCCCACCGCCTGGGCGGCATCCGTATGCAGCAGGATGCCGCGCGGCCGGGTCATTTCTGCCAGTTCGGCGACAGGCTGCAGGGTACCGACCTCGTTGTTGGCCAGCATCACCGACACCAGCACCGTGTCGGGACGCAGGGCCGCCTCCAGCGCCTGCGGATCGACCTGACCGTACTCATCCACCGGCAGGACCGTGACCGCCCAGCCGTCGGCGCGCAGCCGCTCGGCCGGTCCGATCACCGAAGGGTGCTCCACAGCGGAGATGATCAGGTGCCGGCCCCGCCCGCGCAGGGCCCGGGCCACGCCACGCAGGGCCAGGTTGTTGGCCTCGGTGGCGCAGCCGGTGAAATACAGGCTCCCGGGCGGAGCGCCGATCAGGCCAGCGATCTCTTCCCCTGGCCCCGGCCACCGCCTGTGCCGCCCGCCGGCCGTAGGCATGATCGGAGGACGGGTTGCCGAAATGCTCGCGCAGATACGCCAGCATGGCCTCGACCACGGCCGGGTCGATCGGCGTGGTGGCGTTGTAATCCAGATAGATAGGTTCACTCACAGGGCCTGCTCCAGATCGGCGATCAGATCCTGTGTATCCTCCAGCCCCACCGAAAGCCGGATCATGCTGCCGCTGATACCGCGGCGGGTGCGCTCGGCCTCGCTCAGGCCGTGATGGGTGGTGGTGACCGGCTGGGTGACCAGGTTTCCACCCCGCCCAGGCTGGGGGCGATGGCGAACAACCCGAGGCGGTCCACCACCGCCGTGGTGGCGGCGGTATCGGCATCGAGTTCGAGGGTGAGCATGCCGCCGAAGCCGGACATCTGGCGGGCGGCGAGTGCATGCCCGGGAAAGTCGGGCAGCCCGGGATACAGCACGCGGCGGACCCGCGGGTGGCCTGCCATGGCCTCGGCGATGCGCTGGGCGCTTGCGTTCTGCTGACGCACCCGCACCACCAGGGTGCGCAAGCTGCGGGCGAGCAGATTGCAGGTCTCCGGTGCCGGCATGGTGCCGAGGTTCTTGCGCCAGCCCCAGACCGGCTCCAGCAGCGCCTGCGGCCCCATCAGGGCGCCGGCGGTCAGGTCGCTGTGCCCGCCCAGGTACTTGGTCGCGCTGTGCACCACGAAATCCGCCCCCAGGGCCAGCGGCTGCTGATTGACCGGCGAGGCGAAGGTGTTGTCTACCGCCAGCCGGGCACCGTGGGCATGCGCCTTCTCCGCCAGGGCGGCGATGTCGAAGACCTCCAGCACCGGGTTGGTGGGGGTCTCCAGAAACACCATCCCGAAGCCCACGGCGAGAAGATGGTCGAGGCGGTCCAGTTCACCACCCAGCACGAACGCAGTGCGGATGCCGAGCTGGGGCAGCTGTTCGGCCAGCAGCTCCAGGGTGCCGCCATAGGCATCGCCGAGGCAGATCACCCCCTCGCGGCCGTGGGCAAGAAACAGCGCGGCCTCCGCCCCCATGCCGGAACTGAAGGCCAGGGCCGCCTCCGCCCCCTCCAGGCTGGCCAGTTTCGCTTCCAGGCTGCGGATGGTGGGATTGAGCCCGTAACGGGTATACAGGCTGCCTTCCCTGCGCCCTTCCACCACGTCGAGCAGGGCGGCGGTGTCGGGGAATTTGAAGGTGGTCGTGGTATAGACAGGTGTGTGCGGGCTGCCGTTGGGGTCGTCCAGCTCACCGGCATGAACGCAGCGGGTCGACAAGCCGGCATCGTCTTTCTTCATCAACTCCACTCCTGCATGCAGGTTTCCAACGTTGACTCCAGGACCGCTTCCAACCGCGCCGCCTCGGGATGCGTGTCTGCAAGCGTCCTGCCGATGTCCTGTGGCGAGAGCAGCACCCCGTCCTCCGGTATCACCACCTCGCCGTCGATGAGCATGGCCGGCGCCTGCAGCTCCGGCTGCTGCGGCAGACCATCGAACCTTTCGTGGCATTGCGCCTGGGCGTGTTCCGTCAGGGCCTCGGCATAGGCCCGGTACAGCCGGCAGCGGCCGCCGGGCGGGTCCTTCAGTAACAGGGTGATCTCCATCGCCAACCTCCGGTCTGGTGCAGTGCAAGGATAGCACCGGGCGGGTTCCGCCGATGCCGTATCAGAATATCTGGTTGGCCAGGATGTAGCTGGCCACCAGTATCAGGAAGACAGCAAAGCCGCGCTTGAGCGCAGCGCCCGAGAGACGGCTGGCGAAGCGGGTCCCCACCACGCTGCCGGCGATGGCCACCGCGGTAAACACCGCCATCAGCGGGTAATCGATGGGCACGTCCCCCACATAGCCGGCAAAGCCGCCATAGGACTTGATCGCCACGATCGCCAGCGAGGTGCCGATGGCCTGCTTCATGGGCAGACCTGAGAGCAGCACCAGGGCGGGGACGATGAGAAAACCGCCGCCCACGCCGACCATGCCGGTCAGCAGGCCGACCACGATTCCGTGGCCGGCGATATGCACCATGCAGCGCCCCGAACTGCACACCTCGTCCTGCACCGCGACAGCGGCTGCACCGACCGAGCGATGCGGCCGCGCGGGCCTGAGCATGCGCCAGGCCGCGGCGTACATCACCAGGGCGAACAGGGTGAGCTGAATCACGACCGGTGTGATCACGCCCAGCCGGGCACCGGCATAGGTGCCGAAGATCCCGAACAGGCCGAACACGGCAGTCACCTTGAGATTAACATTGCCCTTGTGCCAGTGCTGAAGCGCGGTCAGGGTGGCGGTGATGGCCACGATGCCCAGACTCATGGCGATGGCCGATTTGGGTTCGACATGCAACAGATACAGCAGGGCGGGTGTGGTGACGATGGAGCCGCCGCTGCCGAAGATACCGAGCACGATGCCGGTGGCGAGGCCGGCGAGTATGGCTGCAAGACTCATTGGCGTTTCCTCTTCGATTTAAAAGACCAGCTGCCCGGAGGACGGCCGCCAACCTCGCTACACAATTATTCAATTGATTTATTGAATACTAGATCATGCCTGGCCAGTGATTTCAAGCGGCATCTCCAACCACCCACGATTATTTTAATAACATAATGAAATTATTCGATTAATCATGGCCGCCGCAGGCCAGTGACAGGGCCGCCGCAACCGCCGGCCTTTGGCCAGGAACGGAAAGAGAGCAGGGGAAATCCGAAAGGACAGTTCGGCCACGCAGCCGCGCGAAGCCGGGTGGCTGGTGACATTCAATCGTTCAGCGGGCTGCGAGGCCGGGCTCGGAAAGGGAAGGTGGCAATCAGCCGGCCCGGACAGCCCTGCCCGGCGACGGGCAGGAAACCGTCGCCCAGCGCCGCGCCAGGACCATTGGCCTGAATGTTTCAGAGAAGGGAAATGGTGGCTACGCCCTGATTCGAACAGGGGACCCCATCATTATGAGTGATGTGCTCTAACCAGCTGAGCTACGTAGCCGTATTCGGGAAGAGGCGGAATTCTAGGGGTTCGGGGGGCGGATGTCCACTCCCGGACCGCCCCCGGCAGGTTCAGACATTGAAGCGGAAGTGCATCACGTCACCGTCGTGGACCACGTATTCCTTGCCCTCCAGGCGCAGCTTGCCGGCCTCCTTGGCGCCCTGCTCGCCATTGCAGGCGATGAAGTCGTCGTAGGCAGTGACCTCGGCGCGGATGAAACCCTTCTCGAAGTCAGTGTGAATGGCGGCGGCGGCCCGGGGGGCGGTGTCGCCCACGCGGATGGTCCAGGCACGCACCTCCTTGGGCCCGACGGTGAAATAGGTCTGCAGCCCCAGCAGCCGGTAGGCGGCGCGGATGACCCGGTTCAGGCCCGGCTCGTCCTGGCCCAGTTCCTCCAGGAAGACGGCCCGCTCGTCCTCGTCCAGGGCGACCAGTTCGGCCTCGATGGCGGCGCACACCGGCACCACCTCGGCGCCTTCGTTTGCGGCCAGCTCGCGCACGGCCTCCAGATGCGGGTTATTGTCGAAGCCGTCCTCGGCCACGTTGGCGATGTAGAGGGTGGGCTTGATGGTGAGCAGATGCAGGTCGTGCAGCTGCTTGCGTTCGTCCGCGGACAGCTCCAGCGAGCGCACCGGGTGGCCGGCATCCAGATGGGTCTTGACCTTCTCCAGCACGGCCAGTCTGGCCCGCGCGTCCTTGTCGCCGCTCTTGGCCACCTTGGCGGTGCGCGTGAGCGCCTTGTCCACGCTTTCCATGTCGGCCAGCGCCAGCTCGGTGTTGATGATGTCGATATCATCCAGCGGATGGATGCGCCCGGCCACGTGGATGACGTTCTCGTCCTCAAAGCAGCGCACCACATGGGCGATGGCGTCGGTCTCGCGGATGTTGGCCAGGAACTTGTTGCCCAGCCCCTCGCCCTTCGAGGCGCCGGCCACCAGACCCGCGATGTCGACGAATTCCACCGTGGCCGGCAGCACCTGCTGCGGCTTGACGATCGCGGCCAGCCGGTCGAGCCGGGGGTCGGGCACCGGCACCACGCCCACATTGGGATCGATGGTGCAGAAGGGATAGTTCTCGGCCTGGATCCCGGCCTGGGTAAGGGCATTGAACAGGGTGGACTTGCCGACATTGGGCAGGCCCACGATACCGCATTGGATTCCCATAATTTGCCCTGTTGACTGATCAGCTGTTGATGGCAGTGTCGCCGTTGCGTTCCGGTCGGCGATGCAGTGCGTTCATGGCCGCCTCATGATCGCCGCGCACGATGGCCGGCACCTGCAGCAGGGCGGACTCGATGGCGGCGTCGATGGCGATGCGGTCCTCGGCGCTGGGTCTGTTCAGCACATAGTTGACCACGTCGTCGCGGTGACCGGGGTGGCCGATGCCCACCCGCAGCCGCAGGAACTCCTTGCTGCCCAGCGCACTGGTAATGTCGCGCAGGCCGTTGTGTCCGCCGTGGCCACCGCCGCGCTTGAGCCGTACCGTGCCCGGCTCCAGGTCCAGTTCGTCGTGCACCACCAGGATGGCCTCGGGGGGGATCTTGAAGAACCCGGCCAGGGCGGCCACCGACTGACCGCTGCGGTTCATGTAGGTGGTCGGCCTGAGCAGCCGGCAATCGACGTCATCGATATCGCAGCGCCCGGCCTCGCCGTGGAAGCGATTCTCCGGATTCAGCGTGCAATGGAAGCGCCGGGCCAGCCCGTCCAGAAACCAGAACCCGGCGTTATGCCGGGTCTGGTCGTACTTGGCACCGGGGTTTCCCAGCCCGACGATGAGGGCTACGGCGGACAAGCGCGTCTCTCCGTGGGCTCGGCTTCAGGCCTCGCCCTCACCCTCGCCCTCGGCGGCCTCGCCTTCGGCCGCTTCCTCCTCACCGCCGCCCTTGCGCGGATGGATGCTCACCACCGGCAGGTCGTGCTCCTCGCCCTTGAGCAGCTCGCTGGCCTGGGCACCGGCCGGCAGTTTCAGATCGGAGAGGTGGATGGTCTCGTTCAGGTCCAGGCCGGAGATATCGACCTCGATGTACTCGGGCAGGTCCTTCGCCTTGCAGGTGATGTCCACCTCGGTCAGCTCATGCGACAGCAGGCCGCTGGCCTTCAGCCCCGGCGAGGCCTCCTGGCCGATGATGTGCAGCGGGATCAGCATGTGGATGGTGTCCTCGCCGCTCACGCGCTGCAGGTCCACATGCACCAGGGTGGGCTTGTAGGGATGGCGCTGCAGGTCACGCAGCACGGCCGTGTGGGTCTGGCCGTCGACCTTGACCTTGAGGATGTGCGAATAGAAGGCCTCGTAGTCCAGGCTGTGCAGGACCTTGTCATGGTCCAGGGTCAGCGGCATGGGCGGCTCGCTGCCGCCGTAGAGAATCGCCGGCAGTCTGCCGGCCCGACGCAGGCGGCGGCTCGCACCTTTCCCCTTGTCGGAACGCAGCTCGGCGTCCAGATCGAATGAAATACTCATGTTGTTGCACTCCCGTTGCCGCCACCGGCGGCGTTGCGTTTGCTCCCCCGCGACCAGGGGAGGCCGTAACGGACAGGCCGGGCCTGTCCGGCGTCAGTCCATGAACAGCGAACTGACGGATTCTTCCTGACTGATGCGGCGCAGCGTCTCGCCCAGCATCTCGGCGATGCTGAGCTGACGGATACGCGAACACTTCTGCGCGTCGGGCCGCAGCGGGATGGTGTCGGTCACCACCAGCTCGTCGAGCAGCGAGCTTTCGATGTTCTTGATCGCCGCCCCGGACAGCACCGGATGGGTACAGTAGGCGGTCACCCGCGAGGCCCCGTGCTCCTTGAGCGCCCCGGCCGCCTTGCACAGGGTGCCGGCGGTATCGACCAGGTCGTCGATCAGCACGCAGTCGCGGCCCTCGACGTCACCGATGATATGCATCACCTGCGAGACGTTGGCCCGCGGGCGACGCTTGTCGATGATGGCCAGGTCCGCGTCGTCCAGGCGCTTGGCCAGGGCCCGGGCGCGCACCACGCCGCCGACGTCCGGTGAGACCACCATCAGGTCGGGATGCTTGTTGCGCCAGATGTCGCCGAGCAGGATCGGCGAGGCATATACATTGTCCACCGGGATGTCGAAGAATCCCTGGATCTGATCGGCGTGCAGATCGACCGTCACCACCCGGTCGGCGCCGACCTTGCAGATCATGTCGGCCACCACCTTGGCGGTGATCGGCACCCGCGCCGAGCGCGGCCGCCGGTCCTGGCGGGCGTAGCCGAAATAAGGCATCACCGTCGTGATCCGGCTGGCCGAGGAGCGGCGCAGCGCATCGACCATGACCAGCAGTTCCATCAGGTTGTCATTGGTCGGCTCGCAGGTCGGCTGCACAATGAAGACGTCCTTGCCGCGGACGTTCTCCATGATCTCGACCATCACCTCACCGTCGCTGAACCGGCCCACCACCGCCTTGCCCAGCGGCAGGCGCAGGTGGTTGACGATGTTCTGCGCCAGCTGTGGATTGGCATTGCCGGCGAAGACCATCATGCGACCGTCGACGTCGGGTACCATCCTGCCTCGTCTGTTGTCTGCAGCTACCATCCGGTTCATTGACTGGGCCGGTTAAAAAACGGCCAGCGGGTCGTGCCGCTGACCGGTGATGTGTTTGGCTGGGGCGGCAGGATTCGAACCTGCGCATGCTGATACCAAAAACCAGTGCCTTACCGCTTGGCTACGCCCCAATGTTCATGGGTAAAGCGACAACTACATCCGGCTCGCTTCCAGCGCGGCATGCAGCGGCGAGCGGTTGCAGCCCCGGGCGATGAACCCCTCCCAGCCGGCGGGCATGGCCTGCTGCGCGGCCAGGGCGGCGGCGCGGTCGTCAAAGGCGCCGAACACACAGGCGCCGGTGCCGGTCAGACGCGCCCGCGTCCGGCCGTTCAACCAGTCCAGCGCAGCGGCGATCTCGGGATGAAGCTGACGCACAATGGCCTCGCAATCATTGTGCGACCGGCCCGCGAGAAAGTCGGATATTGTGATTGGGCGGGAATCCCGTGTCAATTCCGGGTGGCGGAACACCTCGGCGGTGGCGACACTCACCGGCGGAACAATGACCAGGTACCAGGGCTCGGGAACCTCGACCGGCTCCAGCCGCTCGCCCACACCCTCGGCCCAGGCGGCCCGGCCGCGCACGAACACCGGCACATCGGCGCCCAGCTCCAGCCCCAGGGCGGCCAGGGCATCCTCGTCCAGGCCCGCCTCCCACAGCCGGTTGAGCACCACCAGGGTGGTGGCGGCATCCGAGCTGCCGCCGCCCAGCCCGCCGCCCAGCGGCAGCCGCTTGTCCAGACGGATCGCCACGCCCCGGCTTACCCCGGCCCGCTGCTGCAGCAGACGGGCGGCGCGCACGGTGAGATCCTGCGCCGGCGCCACGCCTGGCAGGGGGGTAAGCAAGCGCACATCAGGCACATCGATGAGGGTGAAATCCAGCCGGTCCCCATGGTCCAGGAACTGGAACAGGCTCTGCAGGGTATGATAGCCGTCCGGCCGGCGGCCGGTGATGTGCAGGAACAGATTGAGCTTCGCCGGTGCCGGCCAGCCGGACTCAGCCTTCATCGTCCGTCCCGACCGGCAGACGCCGCCACTGGTCGATGAGCAGCTTGACCCGCACCCCGCCGTTGGCCAGCTCGATCCGGCGCGGCAGCGCGCCCGCGGCGAAAAAATCCGTGTAGCGGATAATCCAGCCTGCCTGGTGCAGCTCGGCCAGCCGGCCCTGCCCGTCCCGGCGGCTGCGGGCGTCGAGGCCCGGCACCGGCCGGCCACGCACCCAGTGACGCAGCCCGCTCACCGGCAGCTGCCAGCCGGTCTCCTGGTACAGCAGGATGTCCGGGTCGCGGGCCTGACTGACGCGGCCGTCGGCGCGTTCCAGCACCACGCCGGCCGCGCTGCCGGTCAGCTCCAGCGCGCCCTGGCCCAGCGGGCCCTGCAGGCGGATGTAATAGGTGTCAGGCCGCTGCTCCCACAGCACGCCGGCATGCCAGCCCTCGTCTTCCAGCCGCAGGGCGATACGTCCTTCCAGGATCCAGGCATCCGCGGCCGGTACCGCTTCGGGCTCGCGGGTTGTCAGACCACTGCATCCTGTCAGCGCCAGCACCAGCACCAGCCCGCTGATCCGC
This sequence comes from Thiohalobacter thiocyanaticus, assembly GCF_003932505.1. GTDB lineage: Bacteria > Pseudomonadota > Gammaproteobacteria > Thiohalobacterales > Thiohalobacteraceae > Thiohalobacter > Thiohalobacter thiocyanaticus. Next base: position 2,279,558 of record NZ_QZMU01000001.1, on the reverse strand, counting down.
AGCACGATTCCAGGCATCAGGGCTGGAGGAAGCGCTGCATGGTCCGCTCCAGAACCGGACTGTCGGCATCGGCCTCGCGGGCGGCCTCCCACACCCGGCGGGCCTCGTCCTGCCGGCCCTGCTGCCACAGAACCTCGCCCAGATGAGCGGCGATCTCACCGTCCCGGGCCTGCTCCAGCGCCCGGCGCAGGTATTGCTCGGCCTGCTCCAGGTTGCCGAGGCGGTACTGCACCCAGCCCATGCTGTCGAGAATCGCCGGATCCTCGGGCCGCAGGGCCAGGGCCTTTTCTATATAAATGAGGGCCTCGCGATAGCGGTCGGTCCGGTCGGCCAGGGTATAGCCGAGGGCGTTGAGAGCGGGGGCGTTGTCCGGCTCCAGCTCCAGCACCCGGCGCAGATCCTGCTCGGTCTGTTCCAGGCGGTCCAGCTTCTCGGCCAGCAGGGCACGGGCATAGAGCAGATCGGCGCTGTCGGGCATGTCCTCGAGTACCGAGTCATACAGGTCCATCGCCTGCCGGGCCTCGCCGGCCATGACCAGCAGCTCGCCCTCGACCACATAGAGCTGGACGGCAAGCTCCGGGTTGCGCACCCGCATGCCGTGCAGCTGACGTCGCGCCGCCTCCAGATCCCCCAACTGCGCCCGCAGTCGGGCCGAGCGCACCTGGGCATCCATCAGATATTCGCCCTCGCGCACCCGGTCGTACCAGTCGATCGCGGCCTCGGGCGCGTCACGCGCCTCGGCGATGCGGCCCAGGTAATAACGCGATTCCTGGTTGCGCCCGCCCAACTCCAGCAGGCGCTCGAAATGCTCCCTGGCGGCCTCGTAACGCTCCGCTTCCAATGCCAGCAGACCCAGGGAATAGACGGCATCACCGTGTTCCGGATTCTGCTCGACGATCCTTTCGAACTGCTGTTCGGCGGCCTGTAATTGGCGCGCATCCAGCAGCAGCCGGGCATAGGTCATGCGCAGCCCCGGCGCCTCGGGCTGGCGCTCGACCGCGGCGGCCAGTTCCTGCAGTGCCTGTTCCTGATCCCCCTTCTGCACCCGCAGCCGGGCCCGCTGGATCAGGGCCTCGGGCCAGTCGGGGCGCAGCGTCAGGGCCCGCTGCGCGGCGGCCAGCCCCACCTCCGGCTCGCCGGCGTGCTGGGCCAGACGGCTCAGTGCCAGGTGGGCATCAGGCAGGTCCGGGTGCTGTTGCGCCAGGCGCTGCATCAGCTGCAGGGCCGCCTGCCGGTCCTCGTCACGGGCCAGCAGACCCGTGACCGCGGTGAAGGCCTGGTCGCCGGCGCCCAGTTCGGTGATGATATGCTCCAGCTGGGTGAAGGCCTCGTCCTCGATGCCGACACGCAGCGCCAGCACTGCCAATGACTGGCGCGCATCCAGGCTGTCGGGATCCAGCTCCACCCAGCGCCGCGACGCCGCCAGGGCGGCCTGCTCATCCTTGGCGAAGGCGGCGATACGCAGGGCCCGTTCGGCCACGCGCGGATCGCGGCTGGCCTCGGCGGCCTGCAGGTAGTGTTCGACCGAGACGTCCAGGCGGTTGCGCTGACCGGCAATCTCGCCCAGCAGGATATCGAACAGGACCTCGCCGGAAAGCGCCTCGGCCGGCTTGGCGGCCGCTGGCGGGGCAGCGGTAACGAGTTGGCGTGGCGCCTCCGCTGCCTCCGGCGCGGCCGGTCCGGTCTCCGCCGGCAGGGCCACGCCCGGATTTTGCAGGTGCTGGCAGCCGCCCAGCAGCAGCGCGGCCAGCAGCCCGGCCAGGATCGGAATAGAAGTCTTCATGAAGGGTATTGTGCCAATGCGTGGTGAAAAGTTCAGTGTACGATGACTTGCGGCCCGATTTCTATCAACCCGCGATTCTGCCCGCCTTGTAATCCCCTGACACATCCCGCAGAATTTCCGGTTCGACTGAATCCGCCAGCCCTTCCATGTCCCTGATCGCACTCGGCATCAATCACCGCACCGCACCGGTCGATATCCGCGAGCGCGTGGCCTTTCCGGCCGAGCGCATGCCCGAGGCCCTGCGTGAGCTGACCGGCCTGCCCGGGGTGCAGGAAGGGGCGATCCTGTCGACCTGCAACCGCACCGAGATCTACTGCCACCTCGACCAGGCCGAGCACCAGCCGATCCTGGACTGGCTGTCGGCCTACCACCATCTGGGACGCGAACAGCTCCAGCCCTATGTCTATGTGCACCCGGATCTGGACGCGGTCAAACATCTGCTGCGGGTCTCCTCCGGGCTGGACTCCATGGTGCTTGGCGAGCCCCAGATCCTGGGCCAGCTGAAGGAGGCCTTCCAGGCCGCCGCCGAGACAGGCACCGTCTCCCACCTGCTCAACCGGCTGTTCCAGCACACCTTCAGTGTGGCCAAACAGATCCGTACCGACACCGCCATCGGCGCCAGCCCGGTCTCGGTGGCCTTCGCCGCCGTACGCCTGGCCCGGCAGATCTACGGGGACCTCAGCGAGACCACCGCCCTGCTCATCGGGGCCGGCGAGACCATCGAGCTGGCCGCTCGTCACCTGCACGAACAGCAGCTCGGGCGCATGATCATTGCCAATCGCACGGTCGAACGCGCCCACGCCCTGGCGACCCAGTTCAACGGCTATGCCATCGCCCTGGACGAGATCCCCGCCCATCTGGCCGAGGCCGACATCATCATCGCCTCCACCGCCAGCCAGACACCGGTGCTGCGGCGCGACGCGATCAAGGCCGCACTGAAATCGCGCAAGCACAAGCCGGTGTTCATGGTCGATATCGCCGTGCCGCGCGACATCGACCCCGCGGTGGGCGAACTGGAGGACGTCTATCTCTATTCCATCGATGACCTGCAGCTGGTAATCCAGGAAGGTCTCAAATCGCGCCGCGAGGCGGCCCATCAGGCCGAGGAGATCGTCGAGGTGCAGGCCGCGCACTTCTATGGCTGGCTGCGCTCGCTGGATGCGGTGCAGACCATTCGCGCCTGCCGCGACCAGGCCGATGCCCGCCGCCGGGAGGTACTGGACAAGGCCCTGGCCCAGCTGCGCCAGGGCCGGGACCCCGAAGCAGTGCTGGAATTCCTGGCTCACACGCTGACCAACAAGCTGCTGCACGCACCCAGCGTCAATCTGCGCCAGGCCGGCTATGACGGCCGTGCCGATCTGATCGAGGCGGCGCGCGAGTTGTTCGACCTGGACGATCCCGGACAATGACAGCCCGGCCTGATCTCATGCCCGCGATTTCAGCCCCGGCACCCTCACCCCGGCCCTCTCCCGGAGGGAGAGGGGGTGCAGGGATCGCTGCGCGATTCGTGTACATATCCGCATGAAAAGCTCGATCCACACCAAACTCGACAACCTGAGCGACCGTTTCCAGGAGATCAGCGCCCTGCTGTCCGAGCCCGAGGTGATTGCCGACCAGAACCGCTTCCGCAGCCTGTCGATGGAATACAGCCAGCTGGAGCCGGTGATCAAGTGCTACCGCGACTACCGCCGGGCACAGAACGACCTGGCAAGCGCAGAACAGATGCTCGACGACCCCGACCCCGAGGTGCGCGAGATGGCCGAGCAGGAACGCCGGGCGACGGGCGAACGTCTCGAGGCGCTGGAACTGGAACTGCAGAAGCACCTGCTACCGAAGGATCCGCACGACAACAGCAACATCTTTCTCGAGATCCGGGCCGGCACCGGCGGCGACGAGGCCGCCATCTTCGCCGGCGACCTGCTGCGCATGTACAGCCGCTACGCCGAATTGCATAACTGGAAAGTGGAGATCCTGAGCGAGTCCCCGGGCGAGCACGGCGGCTACAGGGAGGTCATCGCCCGCATCGTCGGCCAGGGCGCCTACTCGCGGCTCAAGTTCGAATCCGGGGCACACCGGGTCCAGCGGGTGCCGGAGACCGAATCCCAGGGCCGCATCCACACCTCGGCCGCCACCGTGGCGGTACTGCCGGAACTGGAAGCCGCCGAGGCGGTGGACATCAATCCCGCCGAGCTGCGGGTGGACACCTACCGCGCCTCCGGCGCCGGCGGCCAGCACGTGAACCGCACCGATTCGGCCGTGCGCCTGACCCACCTGCCCAGCGGCATTGTGGTCGAGTGCCAGGACGAGCGCTCCCAGCACAAGAACAAGGCCCGGGCCCTGTCGCTGCTGGCGGCCAAGCTGGAACAGATGGAACTCGACCGGCGCGCGGCCGAACAGGCCCGGACCCGGCGCTCGCTGGTCGGCAGCGGCGACCGCTCCGAGCGCATCCGCACCTACAACTTCCCCCAGGGCCGGGTCACCGATCACCGCATCAACCTGACCCTGCACAAACTCGACGACATCCTGGCCGGCAATCTGGACCCGGTAATCGACCCGCTGATCAGCGAATACCAGGCCGATCAGCTGGCCGCCATCCATGCCGACTGAACACCCGACCCTGCAGGACTGGCTGCGTCGGGCCGCGCAGCGACTGAGCGAGGCCGGCAGCGACTCCCCGCACCTGGATGCCCAGATCCTGTTAGGCCATGCCCTGGACCGGCCCCGCAGTTATCTCTATGCCCATGGCGACGACACCCTCGAGCCCGCGCAACGCGCCCAGGCCGACGCCCTGCTGGCCCGGCGCCTGGAAGGCCGGCCCGTCGCCCACCTGCTGGGCCGGCGCGAATTCTGGTCGCAGGAACTGGAGGTCAGCCCCGACACCCTGATCCCGCGGCCCGAGACCGAAATCACCCTGGAACTGGCGCTGGAAAAAATCCCGTCCGATGCCGACTGGGCGCTGCTGGATCTCGGCACCGGCAGCGGGGCGCTGGCCCTGATGCTGGCCCGGGAACGCCCGGGCTGCCGGGTGACCGCCACCGATAACTCCGCCGCTGCCCTGGCCGTGGCCCGGCGCAACTGCAAGCACCTTGGCGTGAGCAACCTGGAACTGCTCGAAGGCGACTGGTTCGCACCGCTCGCCGGCCGGCGCTTCCGGCTCATCGTCAGCAATCCACCCTATGTGGCCGAGGCCGATCCGCACCTGCAAGCCGGCGACGTACGCTTCGAGCCGCGCGGCGCCCTGGCGGCCGGCCCCGCCGGTCTGGACGACCTCCGGCGGCTGATCGCGGCCGCGCCCGATCACCTGGAACCCGGCGGCTGGCTGGTGCTGGAACACGGTTTCGACCAGGCCGAAGCCGTCGACATCCTATTGAAAGAAAAAGAGTTTTATGATATCGAATGCCGCGCTGACCTGGCCGGCCGGCCACGCGCCACGGCGGCCCGCCATGCGGGTGGCGACTGAAGGCGCAAATTTGCTTGATTCTCCCACCGGCGCGGCTAGCATGGGGTCATGAGCGAGCCTCTGGAACACATCAAACACCGCGAGATTCTGTTTCGCGGCCCCCACCATGAGCCGCACCAGGCCCAGGCGGCCGCGCTCATCCTGAGCAACGTGGAAGGCGTGCTCCACATCCAGCCGGCCCACCCCGAACTGCTGCACGTCAGCTACGACGTCACCCTGCTCACCCTGCGGGTAATCGAGGAACTGCTGGTGGAACTCGGTTTCCACCTGGACAACAACCTGATGATCAAGCTCAGGCGCGCCCTCTACTATTACAGCGAAGAGGCACAGCAGGAGCAGCTCGGCTGCCGCCGCGGTCACGGCAACTGCACCGAGGCCATCTTCATCGAGAAATACCAGCAGCGCCCGCACGGCTGCCGCGACGGGCGGCCGGAGCACTGGCGCAGATATCTCTGACCCGAATGGCACTTACTTTGGCTTCGTCATCCCCGCGAAGGCGGGGATCCAGCGTATATTTGCTCTGCCAGGCACTGGATTCCCGCCTTCGCGGGAATGACGAACAGGCTGAAATTCCAGCTTATGTGAGTGCCATTCATCTCTGACCTCTATGGTCCTTCGCGCGCCTTTTTCGCCTTTTCGGTTTAAAGCTCTACACCTTCACCCGCGACCCGACAACGGCTACCATGCCGTTCAATACAAGCACAGAGCATTTCCCACCCATGAACGACGAGCAGCTCCTGCGCTACAGCCGTCAGATCATGCTGCCCGACTTCGGCGTCGAGGCGCAGCAGCGCCTGGCCGACGCCCGGGTGCTGATCATCGGGGCCGGCGGGCTGGGCTCGCCCGCCGCACTCTATCTGGCTGCCGCCGGCACAGGTGAACTGCATATCGCCGATCCGGACGCAGTGGACCTGAGCAACCTGCAGCGCCAGATCCTGCACGGCCAGCAGGATCTGGGGCGGGCCAAGGTGGAGTCGGCGCGTGACCGGCTGGCACAGGTCAATCCGGATACCCGGGTCCTCCCGATCGCCCGGCGCCTGGAAGGTGCGGAACTGCTGGCAGCAGTCGATGCCGCTGACCTGGTCATCGATGCCAGCGACAATTTCAGCACCCGCTTCGCCGTCAACGCCGCCTGCTGGCGGGCCGGCCGGCCCCTGGTCGCGGGCGCGGCCATCCGTTACGAGGGCCAGCTGAGCGTGTTCCGTGCCGATCTCGGTGAAGGGCCCTGCTATCAGTGTCTGTACCGCGACGGCGAGGACGCCGACCAGACCTGCGCCGAGAACGGCGTACTGGCGCCGGTGGTCGGCGTCATCGGCAGCCTCCAGGCACTGGAGGCGATCAAGGTGCTCACCGGTATCGGCGAGCCGCTCGCCGGCCGGCTGCTGATCTTCGACGGCCGGGCTCTGGAACTGCGCACCCTGAAGCTGCGCCCCGACCCGGACTGCCCCGTATGCGCCGGCTGAAACGCATCGCCGTCAGCGCCCTGCTTGCAGTATCTCTGATCGGCTGCGGCCAGGCGCCGCCCGAGGACCCGGAAACCGCCATCCGGGAACTGATCGCGGCGGCCGGGCAGGCCGCCCGGGACCGCGATCTGGATCTGTTCCGCGACCGCCTGGCACCGGATTACAGCGATGGCCATGGCAACGACCGCGACGCCATTCTCAAGCGCCTGCATCTGCTGTTCCTGCGCTACCGGCAACCGAAGCTGCTGACCCGCATCCGGGACATCCGCTTCCCTGCCCCCGACCGGGCCGAGGTCGAGCTGTGGCTGGGCACGGCCGACACCGGGCGGCTGGCCTTCGACAGCCAGCGACTGGAGCTCAGCCTGCGGCGCACCGACGGTGACTGGCAGGTGCTGCACGCGGACTGGCAGCGACTGGACTGGAACGGATGAGGGCCGCACCGTACCTGCCCGGACCGGCCGGCTGGCTGTGGCTGATCACCTATGTCGGGGTTCTGATCTGGTCGGGCATCGAGCCCCACGACCGCCTGACCTGGTGGATGGAGGTGTCGCCGGCCATGCTCGGGCTGGCGATCCTCATCGCCACCCGGCGGCGCTTTCCACTCACGCCGCTGGCCTACGTCCTGATCCTGTTGTTCGCCATCATCCTGATGGTGGGCGGGCACTACACCTATGCCCGGGTACCGGCCTTCGACGTGATCGGGGGCTGGTTCGGCTGGCCGCGCAACAATTTCGACAAGCTGGGTCACTTCGCCCAGGGCCTTGTCCCCGCCATCGTCGCCCGCGAGATCCTGCTGCGTTTTTCTGTGGTGCGGGTGCGTGCCTGGCTCGCGCCCATCATCCTCGCCATCTGCCTGGCCATCAGCGCCTTCTACGAGCTGATCGAATGGTGGGCGGCCCTGCTCAACGAACAGGCTGTCGAATCCTTCCTCGGCACCCAGGGCTATGTGTGGGACACCCAGTCGGACATGGCCCTGGCGCTGCTCGGGGCGGCGGTGGCGCTGCTGACACTGTCGCGGTGGCATGATCGGCAGTTGGCAGCGGTCACCTCCAATCAATAAAGACAAACCGCAAAGGCGATGAAGGCGCGCGAAGGGAATGCAAATTCCAACGCTTGTTCCCATAAATCACGCATCCTGCTATTCCGTCACAGACCACCACCCTGCGACCCGATAACAGGCGAAACAACACATTAGTCCTTAACGCGCGTTTTTCGCCTTTGCAGTTTGAAGTTCGTAGGTCGGGATAAGCGCAGCGTTCCCGGCATCATGTCCGTCCTACGGTGTAAATTATTCGATCCAGCTCCGGACTTCGGGGTGGAAATGCACCAGCCCCTCCAGCACCCCGGCGCTGTAGTTGCCGTTCATGTCGAGAAAGCCGCCGTGGGCGCAGTACAGCGCCGCCGTCTGGTTGCGCGCCCCGGCCTCGCGCAGGGCCTGTTGGCGCACTGCATCGGTGGCATTGGCCACCAGCACCCCGGAGATGTCGCTGGTCAGGACATTCAGGTCATTGCCGCTGTCGCCGGCGAACACCGTGTGATGACGGCCCAGGTCCAGCTCCTGCATCAGGAAACGCACCGCACCCAGCTTGGTCGCACTGGCCGGCAGGATATCCAGCAACCCGGTGTTACTGGTCTCGTCCAGGCTCCACACCAGTTCGAAGTCGATATGCAGCTCGCGCAGCCGCCGGCGCAGCTCCAGCAGCACGCCGCTGTCGACCAGGTCCGGCATGGCGTAATAGCTGAGCTTGTAATCGTGCTGGTTGGTCTCCTCCTGCAGCGCCAGTTCCTCGATGTCGTCCAGCAGGGGCCGCAGGTCGTGATTGCGATACAGCTTCCAGTCGTGGCCGATCTTCTGCCGCCAGCTCTCCCACAGGCGCCAGTCGCCGCCCTGCCAGCGGTAGATGGAAGTGCCCACGTCGGCCAGGGCATAGGCCGGATGCGGCAGGTGATACTGTTCGATGGCCGACTCGATCAGGTCGATGTTGCGCCCCGAGACATAGGCCAGCACCAGCTCCGGCCGTTGCGCCAACCGACGCAGGCGCGGCCGCGCTTCAGGGGATTCGGGCTGATTGCCATTGGGGAGCAGGGTACGGTCGAGGTCACTGCACAGCAGCAGGCGTTCGGACATGTTGGGCTCCGGAGCGGGCGCGATTATCATGCGGGCATCGAATCACTGAATGTATCCCAATGCCTGACCGCAGTATCACTCTGCCCCACGCCCTGATCAAGTCACTGCTGGATGCCGCGCAGGCCGCACCGGAGGTGGAAGTCTGCGGGCTGGTCGGTCACCGGCCGGATTCAGGTTACCGGATCTACCCGGTGGACAATGTCGCCCGGCACCCGCAATCGCGCTTCGAACTCGATCCGACCGGCCAGATTGCTGCCATGCGTGCCATGCGCGAGGCCGGCGAGGCGCTGTTCGCCATCTACCACTCCCACCCCGATGCGCCGGCCCGGCCTTCGGCCGTCGATATCGAACAGGCCGCCTACCCCGAGGCGTTGAACCTGATCATTTCGCTGCAGAACGCGGATGCGCCCGAACTGCGGGGCTGGTGGATTGGTGGAGGTGGTGTCGAGGAAGCGGAAATCGTAATTGGGTCAGCCGCGAATGAACGTGAATGAATGCGCTCCATTGTCATTGCGAGCAACGCGAAGCAATCTCCCAGAGGCGACAGCCTAACGAGATTGCCGCGCCGCTGACGCGGCTCGCAATGACGGAGGACCCACCGGGGTTATTCGCGTTATTCGCGGCTTCTACAACAAGCCGCTTTATTCATCCAGCAGCTGCTTGAGCAGCTTGTTGACCTCGGCCGGGTTGGCCTTGCCCTTGGATGCCTTCATCACCTGGCCGACGAAGAAGCCGAACAGCTTGTCCTTGCCGGAGCGATACTGCTCGACCTGCTGCGGGTTGGCTTCGATGACCTCGCGGATCATCTGCTCGATGGCACCGGTGTCGGTGATCTGCTTCAGGCCCTTGGCCTCGATCACCGCATCGGCATCGCCCTCGCCGGCCCACATGGCCTCGAACACCGTCTTGGCGATCTTGCCGGAGATGGTGTTGTCGCCGATGCGCTGGAGCAGGCCGGCGAACGCCCGGGCATCGATGGGCGAGTCCTCGACCTCGATGCCGTCCCTGTTGAGCGCGGCGGACAGCTCGCCCATCACCCAGTTGGCGGCCAGCTTGCCCTCCACCTTCGAGGCTTCAACCACGGCCTCGTAATAGTCGGCCATTTCGCGGCTGGCGGTGAGCACGCCGGCGTCATAGGCGGATAGGCCGTACTGTTCCATGAACCGGCTCTTTTTGGCGTCCGGCAGCTCCGGCAGGGTCTTGCGCACCGCCTCGATGAAGGCCGCGTCCAGCTCCACCGGCAGCAGGTCCGGGTCGGGAAAATAGCGGTAGTCGTTGGCCTCCTCCTTGGTGCGCATGGAGCGGGTCTCGTCCTTGCCGGCATCGTACAGGCGCGTCTCCTGCACCACGGCGCCGCCGGATTCCAGCACCTCGATCTGACGCTCGATCTCGAAGTTGATGGCGCGCTCGACGAAGCGGAAGGAGTTGATGTTCTTGATCTCGGCGCGGGTACCGAAGCGATGCTCGCCCCTGCGTCGGATGGAGACATTGGCATCACAGCGGAAGGAGCCTTCCTGCATGTTGCCGTCGCAGATCTCCAGGTAGCGCACCAGCGAATGCAGCTTCTTCATGTAGGCGACGGCCTCCTTGGCCGAACGCAGGTCCGGTTCGGAGACGATTTCCAGCAACGGGGTGCCGGCGCGGTTGAGATCGATGCCGGTGACCCCGTGGAAACCCTCGTGCAGTGACTTGCCGGCGTCCTCCTCCAGGTGGGCGCGGGTGATGCCGATGCGCCTGGTCTCGCCGTCCTCGAGCTCGATGTCGAGATAGCCGGTGTGCACGATGGGCAGCTCGTACTGACTGATCTGATAGCCCTTGGGCAGGTCGGGGTAGAAGTAGTTCTTGCGCGCGAACACCGAGCGCGGGGCGACGGTCGCGTGCGTGGCCAGACCGAAGCTGGCCGCCATGCGCACCGCCTCCTCGTTCAGCACCGGCAGCACGCCCGGCAGGCCCAGATCCACCGCGCAGGCCTGGGTGTTGGGTGCCGCGCCGTAGGCGGTCGAGGCGCCGGAGAAAATCTTGCTCTTCGTCGCCAGCTGGGCGTGGATCTCCAGGCCGATGACTGCTTCCCATTGCATGTCGCTTTACTCCAGATACAAGTTGCAAGATACAGGATACAAGCAAAACCGCTTTGAACACGTATCAGGGATAGACTGTAGGTCGGGTTAGCCCGGCAGGGCGTAACCCGACACGGTAGGTCACTCCCATGTCGGGTTACGCTGCGCTAACCCGACCTACATTACTATTAACATGTCCGTGCTTTCCGTGTTTTCCGTGGCCATTCATCCAGCTCACTCGAACCCCTTCGGGATCCGCGTATGCCAGTCGGTGACCTGCTGGTAACGGTGCGCCACGTTCAGCAGCCGGTCTTCCTCGAAATAGTTGCCGATCAGCTGCAGGCCCACCGGCAGTTCCTCGACAAAGCCGGCCGGGACCGACATGCCGGGCAGGCCGGCCAGATTCACGGCAATGGTGAATACATCCGACAGGTACATGGTCACCGGGTCGTCGACCTTCTCGCCCAGGCGGAAGGCCGTGTTCGGGGCGGTGGGGCCGGCGATCACGTCCACCTTCTCGAAGGCGGCCTTGAAGTCGTCGGCGATCAGATGCCGCGCCTGCTGGGCCTTGAGGTAATAGGCGTCGTAGTAGCCGGCCGACAGGGCGTAGGTACCGATCATGATGCGGCGCTTGACCTCGGGGCCGAAACCCTCGCCCCGGGAACGTTTGTACAGGTCCTCCAGATCGCGCGGATTGTCGCAGCGGTAGCCGAAGCGCACGCCGTCAAAGCGGGAAAGATTCGAGGAGCATTCGGCCGGCGCGACCACATAATAGGTGGGCACGGCCAGGCCCGCGTTGGGCAGGCTGATCTCCACCGGCTCGGCGCCGAGCTGCTTCAGCTCCGCAATGGCGGCCTCGACCACCTTCGCCACAGCGGGATCCAGGCCCTCGCCGAAGTACTCCTTCGGCAGACCGATCCTCAGGCCCCGGATGTCATTGTTCAGCCCGGCGCTGTAATCCTCCACCGGCCGGTCCACGCAGGTGGAGTCGCGCGGGTCGAACCCGGCCATGGCCTGCAGCATGAGCGCGGCATCCTCGGCGCTGGCGGCCATGGGTCCGGCCTGATCCAGACTGGAGGCGAAGGCGATCATGCCGTAGCGCGATACCCGGCCATAGGTCGGCTTGAGCCCGGTGATGCCGCACAGAGCGGCCGGCTGGCGGATGGAGCCACCGGTATCGGTGCCGGTGGACGCCGGCGCCAGGCGGGCGGCCACCGCGGCAGCCGAACCGCCGGAGGAACCGCCGGGGACGGTATCCGGATTCCAGGGATTGTTCACCGGACCGTAGTAGCTGGTTTCGTTGGACGAGCCCATGGCGAATTCGTCCATGTTGGTCTTGCCCAGCATGACGGCGCCGGCCTGCTGCAGCCGCTCGGTGACGGTCGCATTATAGGGGGCGATGAAGTTGTCCAGCATGCGTGAACCGCAGCTGGTGCGCACGCCGTCGGTGCAGAAAATGTCCTTGTGGGCGAAGGGGATGCCGGCGAGCGGCCCCGGCTTGCCGGAAGCGAGCTGGATGTCGGCCTCGCGGGCACGCGCCAGGGCGCTGTCCTCGCACAGAGTGATGAAGCTGTTGAGCTGACCGTCGTGGCGCTTGATGCGCTCGAGATAATGCCGGGTCAGCTCCTCACTGGAGAAGGCCCGGTCACGCAGGCCGCGGGCCAGCTCGGCCAGGGTTTTGGTATGCATGGGGTATCCGTTGCTGATCGCTGAAAGAACGTCTTACTCGATGACCCGCGGCACCAGATACAGGCCCGCCTCCACGGCCGGGGCACCGGCCTGGAAGTGCGTGCGCTGATCCGTTTCGGTGACGACATCCGGGCGCAGCCGCTGGGTTGCTTCCAGGGGGTGGGCCATGGGGGTCACATCGGCCGCGTCCACCGCTTCGAGCTGTTCGACGAAGGCCAGGATGTCGGACAGGTTGCGGGCATACTGATCGACATCGACCGGATCGATGGCCAGGCGGGCCAGATGGGCGATCTTTTCCACTTCCGCTGGCTTCAGGGCCATGACGGCGACTCCTCGCTGATTGACGGAAGAGGCGAAAATTAACATACCCGGGCCGCCGGGGGTAGCCGCAGGGCGGATGCGGCAGGACCGGGGGCGGACACAGGCCTCGGGGTGTCTGTCTTGCCGAAACCCCCACCCGTTGCTACAGTACGCCGAAATTCGCGGAGGCGTCACCATCCAATGCTGGGTTTCAAACGACTCGTCGGGATCTTCTCGGAAGATCTCTCCATCGATCTGGGCACGGCCAACACCTTAATCTACGTCCGCGGGCGCGGCATCGTGCTCAACGAGCCCTCCGTCGTCGCCATCCGCCAGGACCGCGGCCCGGGTGGTCCCAAGAGCATCGCCGCCGTCGGCATCGAGGCCAAGCGCATGCTCGGCCGCACGCCGGGCAACATCACTGCCATCCGCCCGCTCAAGGACGGCGTGATCGCGGATTTCACCGTGACCGAGAAGATGCTCCAGCACTTCATCCACAAGGTGCACGAGGGCCGTTTCTTCCGGCCCAGCCCGCGGGTGCTGATCTGCGTGCCCTGCGGCTCGACCCAGGTCGAACGCCGCGCCATCAAGGAATCGGCCGCCGGCGCCGGCGCCCGCGAGGTCTATCTGATCGAGGAACCCATGGCCGCGGCCATCGGCGCCGGCATGCCGGTCGACGAGGCCAGCGGCTCGATGGTGCTGGACATCGGCGGCGGCACCTCTGAGGTAGCAGTGATATCGCTGAACGGCATCGTCTATTCCTCCTCCGTGCGCATCGGCGGCGACCGTTTCGACGAAGCCATCATCAATTATGTGCGCCGCAACTACGGTACCCTGATCGGCGAGTCCACCGCCGAGCGCATCAAGCACGAGATCGGCTCGGCCTACCCCGGCAACGAGGTCAAGGAACTGGAGGTCAAGGGCCGCAACCTGGCCCAGGGCGTACCGCGCAGCTTCACCCTGAACAGCAACGAGATCCTTGAGGCACTGCAGGAGCCGCTGTCCGGCATCGTCAGCGCGGTCAAAACGGCACTGGAACAGACCCCGCCGGAGCTGGGCGCGGACGTGGCCGAGCGCGGCATCGTGCTCACCGGCGGCAGCGCCCTGCTGCGCGACCTGGACCGGCTGCTGATGGAGGAGACCGGCCTGCCGGTGGTGGTGGCCGACGATCCGCTCACCTGTGTCGCCCGCGGCGGCGGCCGCGCCCTGGAGATGATGGACGAGCGCGGTGGGGATGTGTTCTCGCTGGAGGGCTAGCCCCTCCCCGCTCCTCACTCCTCACTCCTCACTCCTCACTCCTCACTCCTCACTCCTCACTCTTCACTCCTCACTCCTCACTCAAACACCGTATAGCCCATCCCGCCCCATGCAGGTACCATATCCGCTGGTCCAACACCCGGACACGCGGAGCACGGAACCATCAAACTCATTTTCACACAAGGCCCCTCCCTGACTGCCAGGCTGGTGGTCTTCGCCTTCGCTTCGATCCTCCTCATGACCCTCGACCAGCGTCAGCAGCATCTGGACAGTCTGCGTTCGGCCCTGTCGGTGGTGGTCTACCCCATCCAGTGGCTGGTGGATCTGCCGGCAGCCAGTCAGGACTGGTTCCAGGAAACCCTCTCGAGCCGGCGCACCCTGCAGGAGGAAAACGCCCGGCTGCGCACCGAGCAACTCATCCTCAAGGCCGAGTTGCAGAAGCTGGAGGCCCTGGAGTCGGAAAACCTGCGCCTGCGGGAACTGCTCGACTCCTCCTTCAAGGTCCGCGAACGGGTACTGATCGCCGAGATCATGGCCGTGGACCTGGACCCCTACCGTCACCAGATCCTGCTCAACAAGGGCAGTAGCGATGATCTCTATACCGGCCAGCCGCTGGTCGATGCCAATGGCGTGATGGGCCAGGTGATCCAGGCCGGCCCCTTTTCCGCCACCGCCATGCTGATCACCGACCCCGCCCACGCCGTACCGGTGCAGGTCAACCGCAACGGTCTGCGCAGCATCGCCCTGGGCACCGGTTCACTGACCAGCCTGTCCCTGCCTTACCTGCCGAACAATGCCGATATCGAAACCGGTGATCTGCTGATCACCTCGGGGCTGGGCGGGCGCTTTCCGCCCGGCTATCCGGTGGCGGAGGTGGAAACCGTGATCCGCGACCCGGGCGAATCCTTCGCCCAGGTCTTCGCCCGGCCGCTGGCCGAACTCAACCGCAGCCGCGAGGTACTGCTGGTCTGGTCCCAGGGGCAGGCCCGGATCGACTCGCCGGAGGAGGAAACGGCCGGCGATGAAGATCCTGCCGCGGCCGAGCCGTCCGGGGAGGCAGCACCATGAGCACCCTGGTCCGTCACCAGGGCGGCGGCGTGATCCTGCTCAGCCTGCTGATCGGCCTGATCCTCGGCATCGTGCCGCTGCCGGCCGGTCTGGAGCTCTACCGCCCCGACTGGGCGCTGCTGGTTCTGCTCTACTGGAGCCTGGCACTGCCGCAGCGCATCGGCGTGGGCATCGCCTGGCTGACCGGCCTGTTCCAGGACGTGCTGACCGCCACCCTGCTCGGCCAGCATGCCCTGGCCTACGCCGTGGCCACCTACCTGATCATCACCCTGCACCAGCGGCTGCGTCTGCACCCGCTGTGGCAGCAGAGCCTGAGCATCCTGGTGCTGCTGATGCTGGCCCAGCTGATCATCTTCTGGATCAACGGCATCATCGGCCGACCGATCCAGTCCTGGCTGTACTGGCTGCCCTCGGTGGTGGGAGCGCTGCTGTGGCCGGCGGTGTTCGTGCTGCTGCGGGGGCTGCGCCGCGCCTTCCGCGTCAGTTGAACGAACCCGCCCATGGCACGCCGCATCACACTGAAAGACCACCTCCAGGAAAGCCGCCTGTTCCTGCGCCGCACCCTGGCGGCGGCGCTGGTCGCCTTCCTCCTGCTGCTGGCATTGCTCGGCCGGCTGGCCTATCTGCAGATCGTCTCCCATGAGCACTTCCGCACCCTGTCCGAGGACAACCGGGTACGGATCGAGCCGGTGCCGCCCACCCGCGGCCTGATCTTCGACCGCAACGGCGTGCTGCTGGCCGAGAACCTGCCGTCCTACCGTCTGGACATCGTGCCCGAACAGGTCGACGACCTGGAGGCCACCCTGACCCGGCTCGGCAGGCTGATCGAGATCCGCGACCAGGACCTGCAGCGCTTCCACCGCCTGCGTCAACGCATGCACCGTTTCGAAGGCGTACCGCTGCGCCTGCATCTCAACGACCAGGAGGTGGCCCGCTTCGCCATCAACCGCCACCGCTTTCAGGGCGTGGACATCCAGGCCGGTCTGACCCGCCACTACCCGCTGCGCAGCCAGGCTGCCCACGCCATCGGCTACGTGGGACGCATCAACGAGAACGACCTGCAGGTGCTGGACGAGAAGAACTACCGCGGCACCACTCACACCGGCAAGACCGGCATCGAGAAAACCTACGAGGACGTGCTGCACGGCACGGTCGGCTACCAGCAGCTCGAGACCAACGCCCAGGGCCGGACCCTGCGGGTGCTCGAGCGCCAGTCACCGGTCCCCGGCAGTGACCTTTATCTCACCATCGACGCCCGGCTGCAGACGGCCGCGGAGGCCGCCTTCGGCGACTTCAACGGTTCGGCCGTGGCCATCGACCCGCGCAACGGCTCGGTCCTGGCCCTGGTCAGCCTGCCCGGCTTCGACCCCAACCCCTTCGTCAAGGGCATCGAGTACAAGCGCTACCAGGCGCTGCAGATCAACCCGGACCAGCCCCTGTTCAACCGCGCCCTGCGCGGCCAGTATCCACCAGGCTCCACACTCAAGCCCTTCGTCGGCCTGGCCGGGCTGGAACTGGGCGTGGTGCGTCCCGACAGTCATGTCTTCTGCCCCGGCTTCTATACCCTGCCGGGCAAGGAGCGCCTCTACCGCGACTGGAAACGCAGCGGCCACGGCCACATGGACCTGCACGATGCGATCGCTCAATCCTGTGACGTCTATTACTACGACCTGGCCCGCTCACTGGGCATCGACCGCATGCATGACTTTCTCGGCCAGTTCGGCTTCGGCGAGCGCACCGGCATCGATATCGTCGGCGAACTGCCCGGGCTGCTGCCCTCCAGCGAATGGAAACGCCGCACCAGGAACGAGCCCTGGTTCCCCGGCGAGACCCTGATCAGCGGCATCGGCCAGGGTTTCAACCTGGCCACGCCCGTGCAGCTGGCCGCCGCCACCGCGGCACTCGCCACCTATGGCAATTTCTATCAGCCGCATCTGGTCAGAGCCCTGCACGCGCCCGGCGAACCCGAGCTGCAGCCGGTGTTCCAGCCGATGGTCCGGCAGATCCCGCACTCGGACATCCGCAACTGGGACGAGGTCATACGTGGCATGGTGGATGTGGTGCACGGCCCTCGCGGTACGGCGCGGGCCATTGGCCAGGGCATCGATTACCGCCTCGGCGGCAAGACCGGCACGGCACAGGTCTTCAGCATGCCGCAGGATGAGGACTATGAATACGACCCGGAGGAAATCGCCTTCCGGCTGCGTGATCACGCCCTGTTCATCGCCTTCGCCCCGGCGGAGGAGCCGCGTATCGCTGTCGCGGTGGTGGTGGAGAACGGCGGTTCCGGCAGCGGCGTGGCCGCACCGATCGCCCGGCAGATACTGGATGCCTATTTCAAAACGCAAGACCGTAGAATGCCCTGATGACGTGAAGGACACGAGGCACTGAATGGAAATCAACCCCGGCTCCGGTACCCGACGCACCCTGATGCAGCGCCTGCACCTTGACGGCATGCTGCTGGTGGGCCTGCTCGCCCTGTGCGCGCTGGGGCTGGTGGTGCTCTACAGCGCCTCGGGCCAGAGCGAGGCGGTGCTGAACCGCCAGCTCATCCGCCTGGGTCTGGCCTTCGTGGTCATGTTCGTGGTCGCCCAGATCCCACCCTCGCTGCTGCACCGCTGGACGCCCTGGCTGTTCAGCGCCGGGGTCGGACTGCTGGTGGCCGTGCTGGTCATGGGTGATGTCGGCAAGGGCGCCCAGCGCTGGCTGGATCTGGGTGTGATCCGCTTCCAGCCCTCGGAGGTGATGAAGCTGCTGGTGCCGATGATGATCGCCTGGTTCCTGGCCGATGCCCGCCTGCCGCCGGACGGCAGGCGGCTGCTGGGGGCGGGCCTGCTGATCATCGTCCCGACGGTACTCATTGCCCGCCAGCCGGATCTCGGCACCTCGCTGCTGATCGCCAGCGCCGGCTTCTTCGTGCTGTTCCTGGCCGGGCTGTCCTGGCGGCTGCTGGCCGGGCTGGGCGTACTGGCCGGCGCCCTGCTGCCGGTGCTGTGGTACTTCATGCACGACTACCAGCGCCAGCGGGTGATCACCTTCCTCAACCCCGAGCAGGACCCGCTGGGGGCGGGCTACCACATCATCCAGTCCAAGATCGCCATCGGCTCGGGCGGCCTGTACGGCAAGGGCTGGCTCAACGGCACCCAGTCGCACCTGGAATTCCTGCCCGAGCGTTCCACCGACTTCATCTTCGCCGTGCTGGCCGAGGAATTCGGCCTGGTCGGGGTACTGCTGCTGCTCGGTGTCTATGCCTTCATCCTGTTGCGCGGGCTGTATCTCGCCACCCGCGCCCAGGACACCTTCACCCGGCTGCTGGGCGGCAGTCTGTCGCTGACATTCTTCGTCTACCTGATCGTCAACACCGGCATGGTGACCGGTCTGCTGCCGGTGGTCGGACTGCCGCTGCCCCTGGTCAGCTACGGCGGGACATCGATGGTGACCCTGCTGGCCGGATTCGGTATGCTGATGTCCATCCATACCCATCGCAGATTACTGCAGAGTTAGCCACCCATGCGCCAGCCATTGATACTCGCACTGCTCGCCCTGTTCACCGGCCAGGCCGCGGCCGACTCCTATGCCGAGCACCCGCAGGCCGACGCCTTCGTGCAGGAGCTGGTCGAGGCCGGCTTCGATGCCGACGAGGTCCGCGGCCGACTGCGTTCGGCGGAGAAACAGCAGAGCATCCTGGACGCCATCGCGCGCCCGGCCGAGGCCAAACCCTGGTTCCAGTACCGGCCCATTTTCGTCAACCGCGAACGCATCGAGCTCGGCGCCGTCTACTGGGACGAACACGAGACCATCCTGGAACGGGTGGAGCAGGAGCTCGGGGTCGATCCCCGGGTGATCGTCGCCATCGTCGGCGTCGAGACCCGCTATGGCCGGCACGCAGGACGCTACCGGGTGCTGGATGCGCTGGCCACCCTCGGCTTCGACTATCCGCCGCGGGCCGATTTCTTCCGCAGTGAGCTGCGCGAGTTCTTCCTCCTCAGCCGCGAGGAAGGCATCGACATGGCCGATGCGCTGGGCTCCTACGCCGGCGCCATGGGCCACGGCCAGTTCATTCCCAGCAGTTACCGCCACTATGCAGTGGACTTCGACGACGATGGCCAGCGCAATCTCTGGCACAGCCCGGAGGACATCCTCGGCAGTGTGGGTAATTATCTGCATGTTCACGGCTGGGCGCACGGGGCACCGGTGGCCGTGCGCGCCCGCGTCGAGGGGGACTCTCACCAGACACTGCTGGAGGCTGGCGTCAAGCCGAGCATCCCGGCCGGAAAACTGGATGAATACGGCGTCAGTCCCGAAACCGGCATCGATCCCGACACCCGGGTGGGCCTGATCGCGCTGAAGACGGCCGACGGCCAGGAGTACTGGGTGGTATTCAACAATTTCTACGTCATCACCCGGTACAACCGCAGCCCGCTCTATGCCATGGCGGTGCACCAGCTCTCGCGCGCCATCGCCGAGCGGCGCGAACAGGGTCGGGTGCAGGAGTAGACGCAGTCCAGCGCGCTCCGGGCAGGCCCCGACCACGCTGGCCGGGGCTTTTGTCAGGTCAAGGGGCTGTAGTGATGCGAGGTAATCCGCAATGACAACGACACGCCTGTTCCTCTACGCGCTGACCGCCCTGCTGCTGAGCGCCTGCGGCGGCGGTGCCCACGTCAGCCGCGACGGCGCTCCCGGCCGCGATGTGGACGTCGCCGGCATCCCCGACGCCGTCCCGCGCCATGAGCCCCGCAGCCGCTACGGCAATCCCAGCTCCTACGAGGTCTTCGGCAAGCGCTATTACGTCATGGAGTCGAGCCACGGCTATGCCGAGCGCGGCCTCGCCTCCTGGTACGGCACCAAGTTCCACGGCCGGCGCACCTCCAGCGGCGAGCCCTACGACATGTACGCCATGACCGCCGCCCACAAGAGCCTGCCACTGCCCACCTATGCCCGGGTGACCAACCTGCGCAACGGCCGCAGCATCGTGGTCAAGATCAATGACCGCGGCCCCTTCCACGAGGGCCGCATCATCGACCTGTCCTACGTGGCAGCAAAAAAGCTCGGCATCGTCGCCACCGGCACCGCGCCGGTGGAGGTCGTCGCCCTCAACCCCGCCCAGTCCGAGCCCCGGCTGCGCAGCGCCAGCGCCGCCCCGCGCCCGGCACTGATGCCGGACTCCGACGGCAGTTCCAGCCTGTATCTGCAGGTGGGCGCCTTCAGCTCCCGCGACAACGCCGAGCGGCTGAGCCACCGGCTGCAGGACATCGACCTGCCCGGCATCGAGATTCAGCAGGGCTACAGCGACCAGAGACCGGTATTCCGCGTGCGCATAGGCCCGCTGGCCAGCGTCGAGGACGCCGACCGCATGGCCGAATCCCTGGCCCGCTTCGGCATCCAGCGGCCCCACGTCGTGGTAGACTAGGGAATCTCTGATCAAGCCTTTTGCGACATCGTCGCAATGGCCCTGTTATCAATGTCTGACCGGATTCGAAACACCCAGCCAATGATTAAACCCGTTCTCCAGCTCGCTCACAGATTCCTGACTGTCTTCCTCCTGCTGGCCTTCCAGGCCACGGCCGCCGCACCCATGCCGGTGCCCAAGGCTCCCGATGTCGGCGCCCGTTCCTACCTGCTCATCGATTACCACAGCGGACAGGTGCTGGCGGAGAAGGACAGTCACAGCCCGGTGGAGCCGGCCAGCATCACCAAGATGATGGCCGTCTATGTGGTGTTCAAGGAGCTCCAGAAGGAAGCCCTGAGCCTGGACGACCAGGTCACGGTCAGCGAGCGTGCCTGGCGCATGCCAGGCTCGCGCATGTTCATCGAGGTCGGCACCCGGGTCAGCGTCGAGGAGCTGCTCAAAGGGGTCATCATTCAGAGCGGCAACGACGCCACCGTCGCCCTGGCCGAGCATATTGCCGGCAGCGAGGCGACCTTTGCCGAGTACATGAACAAGTACGCAGCCGATCTGGGCCTGGAGAACAGCCACTTCATGAACAGCACCGGCCTGCCGGACCCTGAGCACTACATGTCGGCGGCCGACATCGCCAGGGTCGCACGTGCCCTGATCCGCGAGTTCCCGGAATACTACGAGTGGTACTCGCAGAAGAGTTACACCTATAACGAAATCACCCAGAACAACCGCAACAAGCTGCTGTGGCGGGATGCCTCGGTCGACGGCATCAAGACCGGCCATACCGAGGCCGCCGGCTACTGCCTGGTCACCTCCGCCCAGCGCGAGGGCATGCGCCTGATCTCGGTCGTGCTGGGCACGTCCAGCGAGGAGGCGCGCGCCGAGGCCAGCCAGTCCCTGCTCAACTACGCCTTCCGCTTCTTCGAGACCCACAAGCTCTACGACGCCGGCGCCAAACTGGTCGATGCCCGGATCTGGAAGGGCGCCAGCGAAAGCCTGCCCCTCGGGGTTGAGCAGGACCTCTATCTGACCATCCCGCGCGGGCGTTACGACGAACTGCAGGCCAACGTGCAGCGCGCCCCGCGCATCATCGCCCCGGTCGCCGCCGGCGAGTCCCAGGGCAGCCTGGTCATCAATCTCGACGGCGCAACACTCACCGAGGTGCCACTGGTCGCACTGCAGTCGGTGGACGAGGGATCCTTCTGGCAGCGGACGGTGGACGAGGTGCTGCTGTATTTCGAGTGAAACCAAGGCGATTCCCGATCAGTTTTCACTTCGTCATTCCGGCGCAGGCCGGGATGACAGTCTAAGCCAAAGATTCCTCACCGGATCCAACCATGTCCACTGTCTTTCTCAACGGCGAATTCCTGCCCTCCGATCAGGCCCGCGTCTCGGTCATGGATCGCGGCTTTCTGTTCGGTGACGGCGTCTATGAGGTGATCCCGGCCTATGGCGGGCACCTGTTCCGCCTGCTGCCGCACCTGCAGCGCCTGACCGACAGCCTGCGCGCGGTACGCATTCCCGATCCCTACACCGAAACCCAGTGGAGCGGCATCCTGGAGGAACTGATCGGCGAAAACCCGGGTACAGACCAGTCCGTATACCTGCAGGTGACGCGCGGCGTCATGGACCGGCGCGACCATGCCTTTCCCCTGGGCCTCGAACCGACCGTGTTCGCCATGAGCAACCCGATTCCCGACCCCGATCCGGCGCTGGCCGAGCGCGGCATCGCCGCCATCTCCCTGGACGACATCCGCTGGCAGTCCTGTCACATCAAGGCCATCACCCTGCTGCCCAATGTGCTGCTGCGCCAGCAGGCAGTGGAAGCAGGCGCTGCCGAGGCCATCCTGATCCGCGACGGGCACGCCACCGAGGGCGCAGCCAGCAACCTGTTCATCGTCCGCGACGGAACGCTGATCACCCCGCCCAAGGGCCCGCTGCTGCTGCCCGGCATCACCCGTGACCTGGTCATTGAACTGGCCGCCGGCCACGGCGTACCCCACCGCGAGAACGCCATCGGCGAAGCCGAACTGCGGACCGCCGACGAGGTCTGGCTGACCAGTTCCACCAAGGAGATCATGCCCGTCACCACCCTCGACGGCCGGCCCGTGGGCGACGGCCGGCCCGGCCCCCTGTACCGGCGGATGCATGGGCTCTACCGGGAATACAAGCAGGCGGTGCGGGAAGGGCGCGCCGGTTGAAATCGGCCCGTTCGGGATGTCACCACCACTGCGGTACTTGAGCCACGGATGAACACGGATACCATCCCCCGAAACACCAGCCAGTCAACCGACTCACCCCGCCCGGGCATAGGCCAGCCGGTACAGCACCGGCAGCACCACCAGGGTCAACAGGGTCGAGGATATGATGCCGCCGACCACCACCGTGGCCAGGGGACGCTGCACCTCGGCGCCGATGCCGACGTTGAACGCCATCGGCACGAAGCCGAGGCTGGCCACCAGCGCGGTCATCAGCACCGGCCGCAGCCGGCGTCGGGCGCCGTCGCGGATCGCCTGATCCAGCGCCACGCCCTGGCGGCGCAGGTCGCGGATGAAGGACAGCATCACCACGCCATTGAGCACGGCCACACCCGACAGGGCGATGAAGCCCACCGCGGCGGAGATCGACAGCGGCAGATCGCGCAACGCGAGCGCCGCCACGCCGCCGGTCAGCGCCAGGGGCACACCGGTGAACACCAGCGCGGCGTCCCGGGCCGAATTGAAGGCCATGAACAGCAGCCCGAAGATGATCAGCAGGGTCGCCGGCACCACCAGGCTCAACCGTTTCGACGCCGAGATCAGCTGCTCGAAGGTGCCGCCGTAGTCCAGCCAGTAGCCGGCCGGCAGCTGCACCTGCTCGCGCACCGCCGCCTGCACGTCTGCGACGAAACTGCCCAGGTCGCGGCTGCGGACGTTGGCGGTGACGAACACCCGCCGCTTGGCATTCTCGCGGCTGATCTGATTGGGGCCGGTCACGAAACCGATCTCGGCCAGTTCGCCCAGCGGCACGGCCTCGGGCGTACCGGCGGTCACGCCGGTGACATCGGCGTCCCCCACCACCTCAGGACCACTGTCGGCGGGCAGGCGCACCGGCAGCCTTGAGAGCGTGTCCGGATCGGTGCGCAGCTCTTCCGGCAGACGCACCACCAGCGCGAAACGCCGGTCGCCCTCGAAGATCTGCCCGGCCGTGCCACCGCCCATGGCGATGCTCAGGGTGTCCTGCACGTCGGCCACATCCAGTCCGTAATAGGCCAGGCGCTCGCGGTCGGGCGTGACCGTCAGCACCGGCAGGCCATCGACCTGCTCGGTGCGCACATCGGCCGCGCCGGGTACGCCGGCCACCACGCCCTCGATCCGATGCGCCAGATCGGCCAGCGTCTCCAGGTCATCGCCGTAGACCTTGACCGCCAGGTCGGCGCGCACGCCCGAGATCAGCTCGTTGAAGCGCATCTCGATGGGCTGGGTGAACTCGTACTTGTTACCGGGCAGCTCATTCAGCACCCGTTCCATTCCGGCTACAAGATCGGCCTTGGGCCGGCGCGGATCGGGCCACTGCTCGCGCGGCTTGAGAATGACGAAGGTGTCGGCCACGTTCGGTGGCATGGGGTCGGTGGCCACCTCCGGCGTACCGATCTTGGAGAATACCCGCTCGACCTCCTCGAAGCGCCGCAGCCGCGCCTCCAGCGCCTCCTGCATCTCGACGGACTGCTGCAGGCCGGTGCCGGTCACGCGCAGGGCGTGCAGGGCGATGTCGCCCTCGTCCAGCTGCGGCACGAACTCCGCGCCCATGCGGGTGAACTGCAGCCCGGCCAGCAGCACCAGCGCCGCGGCCCCGACCACCACCGGCAGCCGGTGGCGCAGGGCCAGGTTCAGCACCGGCACATAGGCTCGCCCCAGGCCGCGCATCAGACGGTTCTCATCCCCGGCAATGCGCCCGCGCACGAACAGCGCCACGGCCGCCGGCACGAAGGTCAGGGACAGCACCAGGGCCGCGGACAACGCCATGACCACGGTCAGGGCCATGGGGTGGAACATCTTGCCCTCCACGCCGCTGAGGGCAAAGATGGGGACATAGACGATCAGGATGATGATCACCCCGAACACACTGGGCCGGACGACCTCCACCGTGGCCTCGCGCACGATGCGCAGGCGTTCCCTGAGCGCCGGCAGGCTGCCGTGCATGCGCTGGAAGGCCGCCAGGTGCGCCAGGCAGTTCTCCACGATGATCACTGCGCCGTCCACGATCAGGCCGAAATCCAGCGCCCCCAGACTCATCAGGTTGCCCGAGACCCCGGATTCCACCATGCCGGTGACGGTCATGAGCATGGCCAGCGGGATGACCGCCGCCGTGATCAGGGCCGCGCGCCAGTTGCCCAGCAGCAGGAACAGCACCGCGATCACCAGCAGCGCGCCCTCGGCCAGGTTCGTGCGCACCGTGGCGATGGTCCTGTCCACCAGCTCGGTGCGGTTGTAGACCGGCGTGAGCTCCACCCCTTCGGGCAGCGAGGGCCGGATCTCGTCCAGCCGCGCCGCGGCCGCCTCCGCCACCTCGCGGCTGTTCTCGCCCTTGAGCATGAACACGGTCCCCAGCACGATCTCCTCGCCGTTGCCGGTGGCCGCGCCGGTGCGCAGCGGACTGCCAGGCCGCACCTGTGCGATTTCGCCCAGGGGGATGGGTACACCGTTACGCTTGGCCACGGTGATGCCGCGGATCTCGTCCATATCAGAGAGCAACCCCGGCGAACGGATCAGGTATTGCGCACCGAAGCGCTCGATGTAGCCGGCGCCGGCATTGCGGTTGTTGCGCGCCAGCGCGGCCATGACATCCTGCAGGGTCAGGTCATGGGCCAGCAGCCGCTCCGGGTCAGGCAGGACATGAAACTCCCTGGTGTAGCCGCCGACGGTATTGACCTCGACCACGCCCGGCGTCAGGCGCAGCTGCGGCCGCACGATCCAGTCCTGGTAGGTGCGCAGGTCCATCGGCGTGTGGTCATAGCCCGGCCGGTTGGACACCGTGTACATCAGGATCTCGCCCAGCCCGGTGGCGATGGGCCCCATGGCCGGCTCCAGCCCGGGAGGGAGCTTGGCCTTGACCTCGGCCAGGCGCTCGTTGATGAGCTGACGCGCCCAGTAAATGTCGGTGCCCTCCGCGAACACCACGGTGACCTGCGACAGGCCGTAACGCGACAGCGAGCGGGTGTAGTTCAGTCGCGGCAGCCCGGCCATGGCGGTCTCCACCACGAAGGTGATGCGCTGCTCGGCCTCCAGCGGCGTATAGCCCGGCGCCTCGGTGTTGATCTGGACCTGGACATTGGTGATGTCCGGCACCGCGTCGATGGGCAGCTGCTGGTAGTTATGAATGCCGAGCGTGGCCAGCGCGACAACCGCGATCAGGACCAGCCAGCGCTGGCGCAGGGAAAGGGCAACGATATGGTTCAACATGACCCGCCCCTCAGTGCGCGTGCGCCGCGCCGGACTTCTCGATGTCCGCCTTGATCAGGTAGCTGTTGTCGACCACGTAGTGCGTGCCCGGCGCCAGTCCGCCGAGCACCTCGACCCAGCCGCCGCCGCGCCGGCCCAGTTCGAGCATGCGCACCTCGTAGGTCTCGCCGACGCGGGCATAGACCACGTCGAAGTCACGGAACCGCTGCAGCGCGGATTCGCGTACCGCCAGTGCCGCCTCGGCTGCGGCCACGGTAACCTCGCCGCGGACGAACTCACCCGGCCGCAGGCGCCCGTCCGGGTTGGGCAGCACCACCCGGGCGACAACGCTCTGGCTGGCGTGGGCGGCCAGCGGCGAGACCCAGTCGATCACACCCTCGGCCTGACTGCCGTCCAGGGTCTCGACCCTGACCGGCTGCCCCGCACGGACCCGCCCCAGGGCGCGGCCGAACAGATCCAGCTCCACCCACACCTCGGACAGGTCCGCGATCACGAACAGCGGTTCATCACCGGTGTTCCCGCCCGGCTGGGCATCGCGGCGGACGATGAGCCCGGCGATCGGCGCCTTCAGCGCATAGGTCTGCAGGCTTTCATGGCTCTGGATTTGAGCCAGCACCTCGCCCTGCCCGACTGCATCGCCCAGTCCGGCCTCGATCGACTGCAGCTGGCCGGCGTAGCGCGGCCGCACCCGTGCCAGGCGGTCGGGATCGGTCCGCACCCGGCCGGTCAGCGAGAGCACCTCCGGGATGGTCTGCGGGCCGACCGCCCGGGTGACGATGTCCATCTCCTCGGCCAGTCCGGCCGGGATGCGGGTCCGGCCCTCATGGCTGGCGTACTGCCAGTGATACTGTTCCCCGGCGATACGCGCGTTTACCTCCACGTCGAAGGAATGCGGCTCGGCGACGGTCTCGCGGCTGCGCAGGTAGTCGTCCTGCGGCGCGAAGCTGTAGTACTCGATCGCCTCGCCCAGGCGGGTGAGCCAGACTTCGACCGTCATGTCCTCCGGCGCCACCGGCTGCCCCTCGTGCCAGGCATGCACATGAAACCGTGCCGGCACGCCCTGTTCGAACACGCTCAGCTCGAGCTGCGTTTTGCCGGCCTGCAGCAGACGGCCGCCGTGCGGGCCATGCTCGACCTGCGTTTCGTGCGCATGCGGGTCCGCCTCAGCATGGCCGTGACCATGCGCATTCCCGGCTTCACTCGCGGGCCGCGCCGGATCATGCTGAACCAGCCAGACCGCCGCCGCGCCCGTCAGCCCGAGGATTAAGACGACAAGGATCAGGGTTCGCATCAGGATTGCCCTCCAGTGACAGGCCCGGCACCGATCAGGCGATCGAGCTCGATGCGGGACAGGTGGTAATCGGTCGCGGCCGCCAGCGCCTCCCGGCGCAGCTCCACCAGGATGCGGCGGACCTGGGTCAGATCCAGCAGCGAATAACGGCCCTGGGCATAGCCCCTGGTGTAGTCCTCCAGCACCTGCTCGGCGGCGGGGATGATGTCACTCCGCAACCGCAGCGCCCGGCCGCGCGCCTGCATGAGCTGGCGGTGGATGGCATACAGGGTGGCCCGCAGCTCCAGGCGCCGGCTTTCCTGCTGCAGCGGTTCCAGGCGCGCCCGGGCGTCCGCCTCCTGCGTGTAGGGTTCGGCCCGCCGCCGGCTGCCCAGCGGGATACTGGCCGAGAACATCAGCGCGGCCTCGTCGCCCTCGCCCAGATAGCGCACGCCGCCCCCGAGCTCGACGTCGGGCCGGGCGCGCGCCCCCGCCAGCCGCTGCCGGGTCTCGGCCAGCCGCGCGCGGGTGGCAAAGCGGGCGAGTTCCGGGTTGCGCTGCAATTGCGCGGCATAGTCTTCGAACGGCGCCGGTTCCGCCAGCCGGAACAGCCCGGCCTCGGCGCGGGTGAAGTCCGGCCTGTCCGCCCCCCACTGGGCGGCCAGGTGGACCCGGGCGCTGTCAAGTTCGCCCTGCGCCTGCACCAGCGCCAGTTCGGCACGATCCACGGCAATGCCGGCGCGGGCCAGTTCAGCGTCGGGGCTGCGCCCGGCCGTCACCCGCCGGCGCGCCGATTCCCGGTTGGCGCGCACCAGCTCGAGCTCATCCCGTGCCAGCCGCACCTGCTGCTGCAGCGCGACCACCTCCACGAACCGCCGCGCCGCCGAGGCCAGCACATCCAGTCGGCGGGCATCCTGTTCGCTGCGCAGCAGCCCGAGCCGCGACTCCGCCAGTCCGGCCCGCAGTCCGGGCTTGCCGCCCGTTTCCAGTACCCGGGCAAGGCTCAGGGTGGCCTCGGGTCGCTTCACGCCCTCGAAAGGCCCTGTCCCCAGGATGTTCTCCAGCTCCAGGCCCAGCCGCCAGGGCGTGGACTGGCCGGCCTGGCGCACACGGGCACCGGCGGCACGGGCCTCGATCTCAAAGGCCTGCAGCTGCGGGTTGTGCTCCAGCACCCGGACGATCACCTGTTCCAGCACCAGTCCCGGGGCGTCATCCGCCGCCACGGCGGAGACCGCTGCAGCGGCCAGCAGGCTGGCACCCAGTGCGGGCGCGACAATGAAGGGTTGCATCGATCTGACTCCGTTCGCCGGGCCTGACCGGTCCGGCACACCAGGGCGACGGCCGGCATCATCCGGGCCGTCGGGCGACTACGACAGAAGCGGGATCAGGAACGCGGTGGCGCGCGCAGGGGAGGTATCAGATCGGCGGGATGGGAATGAGGAGGTGCATGCGACTGTACCGGAAAACGGACCGGTCGCGACCACAGTCGCGGCAGCAGCAGGAACAGCGCCAACAGCAGGGCCGCTGGTGCCAGCGGATCCATCAGCTTCTTGGCCAGGGTGTTCTGATCGAGGTCGATCACATGCCGGTGTTCGTGCCCGTGCTCGGTGGAATCGAGCGAGAAATGGGCATGTACGCCATGCTCTGCTGCATGCGCATGCCCCGGCCCGGGGTGATAGACATGCAGGTGCGCGGGCAGCAGCGACAGGCACAGAAAGGCGCCGATCATGCACAGAATGATCAGTGGGTGTCTGCGTGCCATGTGCCGCCAGTAATGCATACCGCAACTCAGGTTACCGAGCATGTACCCCCGAAACAAGGCCGCGCAGGCTGTGGATGCATTCAGCCGCGGATGAACCCGGATATACGAATTCAGGGAGACCGCAAGTCGGAATAAGGGCCGCCAGGCCCGTTTCCGGCATAACACGGATTGCCGGGAACGCTGCGCTTGTCCCGGCCTGCGAACTGAAAACCCGGGCGGTTTCACGATATACTCCCGGACATGGATTCCGACGACGAAACCCTGCTGGAATTCCCCTGCGATTTCCCCATCAAGGCCATGGGCGCCTACACCGAGGAGTTCGAAGGCCTGGTGGTCAGCCTGGTGCGCCGGCACGCGCCGGACCTGGGCGAGGGCGCGGTGCGCACCCAGGCCTCGGCCAGGGGCAACTATCTCTCCGTCACCGTCACGGTGCGCGCCACCAGCAAGGACCAGCTGGATGCCATCTACCGGGAGCTGACCGCGGCCGAAGAAATCGTGATGGTGTTGTGAGTGCCAATGACCGCCTGATCGTGCGCGACCTGGGCCTGCGCGACTATGAGCCGGTCTGGCGGGCGATGCAGGCATTCACGGCCAACCGCGGCCCGGACACCCCCGACGAACTCTGGCTGGTCCAGCACCCGCCCGTGTTCACCCTCGGCCAGGCAGCGAAGCCCGAGCACCTGCTCGCCCCCGGCGACATCCCGGTGGTGCAGATCGATCGCGGCGGCCAGGTGACCTACCACGGCCCGGGGCAACTGGTCGCCTACCTGCTGGCCGACATCCGCCGTCGCGGGCTGGGCGTACAGGCACTGGTGCGCAAGCTGGAACAGGCCATCATCGAGGTGCTGGCCGGCTACGGCGTCCATGCCTGGGCCGACCGCGCCGCCCCCGGGGTGTATGTGGAAGGTGGCAAGATCGCCGCCCTGGGTCTGCGCATCAAGCACGGCGGCAGCTACCACGGCCTGGCCTTCAACATCGACATGGACCTGGAACCCTTTTCCCGCATCAATCCCTGCGGCCACCCCGGCATGGCCGTTACTCAGCTGAAAAACCTGGGGATTTCCCATGATATTACCCGGGTGAACGCCGACCTGGTCTCGCAAATCACCCGCCAGTTGGGCTACACTGGTACGTCTGCGAATCAGCCACAACCCTCAGAAAACGGGGATACCTGAAGTTTTTCTCCCCGTACATCAGGTAGTTATCAGATGAACGAAACTCCGATCAAGCGCCAGCGCGGCGCCGACAAGACGGCCCGCATCCCGATCAAGATCGAGCCGACCGAGAAGCCGCTGCGCAAGCCCGGATGGATCCGCGCCAAATCCCCGGCCGGCCCCGAGGTCCAACGGCTCAAGCGGGTACTGCGTGACAACCGCCTCTACACCGTGTGCGAGGAGGCCTCCTGCCCCAACCTGGGCGAGTGCTTCGGCCACGGCACGGCGACCTTCATGATCATGGGCGACATCTGCACCCGGCGCTGCCCCTTCTGCGACGTCTCCCACGGCAGGCCCGATCCTCTTGACGCCGAGGAGCCGATCAACCTGGCGCGCACCATCCAGGCCATGGGCCTGAACTATGTGGTCATCACCTCGGTCGACCGCGACGACCTGCGCGACGGTGGCGCCGGCCACTTCGTCACCTGCATCGAAACGGTGCGTGAGCACAACCCGAAGACCACGATCGAGGTCCTGGTGCCGGACTTCCGCGGCCGCATGGACCGGGCGCTGGACATCTTCACCCAGGCCCCGCCCGACGTGTTCAACCACAATCTGGAAACCGTGCCGCGGCTGTACAAAAAGGCACGCCCCGGCGCCGACTACCAGTGGTCGCTGGATCTGCTGAAGAAATTCAAGGCCCTCCACCCGCAGGTGCCTACCAAGTCCGGCCTGATGCTGGGCCTGGGCGAGGAGCTCGACGAGGTCGTCGAGGTCATGCGCGACCTGCGCGCCCACGACTGCGGCATGCTCACCCTGGGCCAGTACCTGCAGCCCAGTCTGCACCACCTGCCGGTGGACCGTTTCGTCACCCCGGAGGAGTTCGACCGGCTGGGCGACATCGCCCGCGAGCTGGGCTTTGCCCAGGTCGCCAGCGGGCCGATGGTGCGCTCCTCCTACCACGCTGACCAGCAGGCCGCTGGCACCTTCGGGAAATGAGCGTCGGGCGGTGTCTCCATTACGGATGAACCCGGCTTGTTCCTGTCATTCCAGTGACATACCGGTGTCGAACCGTTCGCGCATGCTCCCATCCCAACGGCTGTCCTGCAGCCGCTAGTACAGGCAATCCCCGCCCGGGCTTCCTGTGGCCTCGACCAGGAACACCATGAGGCTGACGGAATGTACCGAACGCATGCTGGAATTGCGACCCGGCGAACGCTTCCCCTCTCTGCTGTCTGCGTCTATCCTATGGAAAACAACCAAT
Source organism: Thiohalobacter thiocyanaticus (assembly GCF_003932505.1). Classification (GTDB taxonomy): domain Bacteria; phylum Pseudomonadota; class Gammaproteobacteria; order Thiohalobacterales; family Thiohalobacteraceae; genus Thiohalobacter; species Thiohalobacter thiocyanaticus. Next base: position 2,248,061 of record NZ_QZMU01000001.1, on the reverse strand, counting down.
AACGGGCAAGGAGAACCAACATGCTCGCATCAGCCCTGCAAAAAATCCTGGCGCCGGCCCTGTTTCTGAGTCTCGCCGCGACCCCGGTCGCCGGTGGCGAAACGAGTGCGGAGGCACTGAAACAACAAATCCAGCAACGTTCGCAGAACATCAAGGAATTCCGTGCCCTGCTGAACGACCCCGATCAGACGGTGCGACTCGCCGCCCTGGATACGATGCTCAAATCCGACGACGTCGCCATGCGCGAACTCGCCTATGGCGTCTGCTTCAACAGCGCCGATCAGGCCATGCGCGTCATCTGTCTTAAAAATCGCTTCGGTGATCTCAGGACGGTCGTCATCAGCATCAAGGGCATCGACAATCCCACTGAGAATCAGGAGAAGGTGCTCAACGAGTGGAACGGGACCTACAGTTTCGAAGTCAGTGATTATGACGAAAAGACCGGGCAGTTCACTACCACGGGTACATATGTTCAGGGCAAGGGGCAGGTCACCGGCACGGGGATAGAATTCTCGCAGCAGTATTGCAACGGCGGCTTTCAGCTGGTCGATGGCGGCACAATGGAAGGCGAACTCGGCTGCAGGAGCAGATGGGCCGGGACGTATCGCGGAAGCATACGCCTGCAATAAAACGAGATCATTGCAGTGCCGGAATCTCGATCCCGGACAACCCGATGGCTTCGGTATCGCCCCAGTGCGAATAGATGCGCAGCATGATCCGGCGCGCCCGCACCGGCGCGAATTCCACCAGCTTGTCAGCCTCGTTCTTGAAATAGGATCCGCTCCTGACCGGAATCCATCCCCCGGTGTCGGCGTTGCTGACCAGTATCTCGAAATCGCGCGGCAGCCGGGTCTTCGGCTCCACCCCGTTGCCCACCAGTCGCAGCGCACTCACGACATGCGCCTTGTCACCGGGCAGCGCGACAACCAGCTCAATGGGAAAGCCCTCCGGACGGACCAACCAGATCGTCTCCGTCTCCCTGGGATCGACGAGGTTGGCCGCCCTGTATTCCGCACTCAATGGGGGAGCACTCCATTCCACCACTTCACCGGCCATGTTCGACCCACTGCCCGTGTCGACCGTGGATTTTTCCTCCTCCCGGACGACCGAGGCCGGCAGACCAAAAAACGGCCGCAGGATTTCAATCGCCCGATCATAACGCAGGGCACGGCCTTCCCCTGTCTCCGGGTCCACTGACATCAGAATGCCGATGGGCTGCTGGTCCGCCAGCACCAGGCTCCCGCTCAGGCCCTTGAACAGTTGATCGTCCATGGAACGCGGACGCAGGCGCAGGTAGATGAGACCCACATCGGTGAGGGTGACGCTGCGCCGGCTGATACTGCCGTCCCCGTTCACCGAGGTCACGACACCGGAGTCAGCAGTGGCGAGCAGCTGGCCCAGCGCCGGAACCGCGGTCAGCGCCCCACCGCACTGCCGGGTCAGTTCACCGCTCGCGCGCAGGATCGAGAGATCGTAGCCGAAGGTCTGCAGCAGATCACCATCGCCCTGCGGCGCACCTGGCGATCCGCCGACCAGTGTCGCGAACAGTTCGTCGGCGATCACGTGCTTCGGCGTCACGGCATAACACTCACCAAGGCGGCTCATCAGCAGCGCCTGGCCGTGCTCGCCCGCGCGAAGGTAGGCCTGCGCGGGACCGGCGGCGAGGGCCCTCCCCGCAATGCAGATCATGACCAGCGCCAGACAGGCAGGGAGATCAAATCGAGTCTTCATTTCGGATTCTCTTCTTCCCGGGTCAATGCCGCCTGTTCGCCGGGCCGGGCCTCGGGCCGCAGCGCTGCGCGACCGCGGTCATCCGGCTCGACCTCGGCCCCGGACTCTTTTTCGTGCTTTCCGGTATTGCCGCCGATCAACACGCCGCATTTCGACAGCACTTCGAACAGCAGCGCCACCAGGGCGATGATCGCGGTGGAAGCCGCCAGCAGCGGGTCATGCAGGAAGCGCGCCCAGTGCGGGGCATGAATATGATAGCCGGCGCTGCCCAGTCGCTCGACCTGCACATAATCCGCCTGACCGTGCGCCACCAGCGTAAGCGCGTTGACCGGCTCCGAAAAACCCTCCATCGCCTCGGCGCGCACAAACCCGCTCACCACCGCCGGCTCCGGCTCGACGGAACCATACGGCGCCTTGTTCCAGAGCTGCACGCGATCGCCTGTATCCAGCGCCTCTCCGCCCGCGACGTAATGGGTCTTTCCCAACAACTGCTCCTCCACTACGCTGACGGTTCCGTTCAGCATGATACTGTCCACGCCCGCCGCGACGTCATCGCCGACGGCGAGCGTGCCACGGAACGGGAACACCAGTGGCCGCCCTGCGACCTCAACCAACAGCAAGGCCCAGTCACCGAGGCTGATGCGGCTGCTATCCGCCAGTTCTACACGCCCTGCGGTTGTTCCGGCATCCGCGGTCAACTGGATGCGAAGCTGGCCAACGCCATGGCGCTGCAGGCGCACGCGGGTCCCCGGCTCAACCACCAGCAGCGACTGATCCGCCAGGTTGCGGCTCGCGGCGACATCCGCAAAGGGATCCTCGATCAGACGTGCCGGGCCCAGCGTCCATTCCGATAGCAGCGGGTCGGTGATCCTGAAGGCGGCCACCTCGGTCGAGGCATCGACGGTGAAAATGTTTTCCCGCTCTACGATCACCAGATATGCCACCAAAGCGACAATGGCAATGCCCAGAAGGGCCGCCAGAAGCCGCCCCACCGGCGCCTCCCCGCTCGACCATCGCGCCCAGCGCGACGCCTTCCTGGGTCTGGCCGAGACAGCGTCGTCTGAGCGCATCTCCATTCAGTTCAGCGAGGGCAGCAGGAGAGTGAATTCCGTGGGCGGCAGCATCCTCTCGTAACGGCGCCGGAGAACCCTGACATCGAGGCTCTGGTGCAAAGGAGTCAGCTCCACCAGGTCTATCCGGCACACTGTATCGAAGCCGGTGCGCCTGCCCTGCTCGATTTTCCGGCAGCGGCTGGGTCGGCGATGTTCGTCAACATTACTCACAGAAATATAGGTATCGGCCCGCCCGGAATTAATGAAGATACTGATACTGGGCGCGCGCTCCTCCGATGGCTGCACGCCGGACAATAACAGCGTATCCACTCCGCCGGAACCGCATTCCCCTGCGGTTCCCAGTATCGCCAGTTCTCCGAAATCGAGACCGTGCAGGAATGCCTCATGGCGGGAAGGATATTCAAGAGCCACCCGGGTGGCATCGATGCGTTCGGGAAGCGTGAAGGTATTCTCGGACCAGTAGCGCCCATCGCGCGACATCACCTGGATGCAGACACTGCCGCCAGCGTATGAGGGCGGTGGCATCAGATTCAAGGCATTGACCGAGGTAGAGCCCGTTACCAGTACGCCGGCGACAACCCGACCGCTCACCGGCGCCTCGTCCTGAAAAAGCTCATTGAACGGACGCTGTGCGAGCTGCGCAACCGGCGTCTCGGCGAAGACCACCCCGACATGCGATGCCGCCAGCCAGGCAGCCGCGGCGATAGAAACGACCGGGTTCCACATGGCAACCCCCTGCAATGAATCCCCCTACACGAGGAAAGTATAGTGCACCTGGAATCGCCTGGAAATCCAGCAGGCCGCAGCGGGGACGGCGTCTATACAACAGATCCGGCGCCGGGCCGGGAGCAGCAATGGCACGGAAAATCCCGATTCAATCAATCCCTTTCGTCTGCTGGCGCCACCCTGACCACGCCCATGCAGCATGCTAATCTTTCAGTGACTGACGCAACAACACGCATCACCTGACGCCACTTGACGGATATCGATCCCCGCAGACCGCAATCGTCCTCAACGATCAACGACTCATCTGGCCCTCGTTGCTGCATCGGTTTTCATGGCGACCTGCCACGCCTGTCAGCCCGCTTGAGCAGGATGTCCGCCGCGTCCTGGGCCAGCACCTGCAGCCCAGCCTGCACCACCTGCCGGTGGACCGTTTCGTCACCCCGGAGGAGTTCGACCGGCTGGGCGGGATTGCGCGCGATCGGGGTTTCACCCAGGTCGCCAGCGGCCCGATGGTGCGCTCCTCCTACCACGCTGACCAGCAGGCCGCTGGCACCTTCGGCAGATAATGCACCCCTGCTAAAGCAGTAATGCAGGTTACTGCCACCCGGTCCGGCACGCACGAAGCAACGATAATTCGCAATCACCCGCTTTCCCTCTCAGGCATCCGCATAGGTAAACACCCCTACCGCTGCACACAAATTCTGCGACAACCGTTGCATTTCCTGATGTTTGTCATACTCTCGAACGCCCGACTCGGGATATATTCAAGCCCCATACAATAACCACTGGAGCAGGAAGCAATGGAACATCGCTTTGGTCGCCGGCACCACGTCCAGCTCACCACCCGGATCTTCCTTGATCAATCAAACCCCCTTGTCGCACTGACCCGCAACATCAGCCGTCACGGTCTCAACCTGCCTCTGACCCACCCCGAACTCGAGCCCAATCGCATGGTCGAGGTGATGCTCTCAGACTTCGACGATGAACATTGCTGGCAGACCCGCGCGCTGGTCATTCACGCCTCGGACCGGGAAGGCACCGGCCTGATCCTGGCTGAAAACCTGCCGCAGAATTTCTATGCCGATGTGGCCGGTTCCAGGCGCGGAGAGGAACAGATGACGCCCGGGCGCAGGATGCAGGGGTAGTATTGTCCGATCCTGAACGGGCCTGAAAACACCAGACGGACAGGACGACGCCACTGTCTCAGACGAACCGCAGGGCGCCGGTTCCATTGCGCGCTGTATCCCAAGGAGAACAAGAATGGAACACCGAACCGAGAACCGAGCTGAGAAAAGAATCCTCAGGACCATGAACGTCGTCCTGCACAATGGAGGCAACGGACTGCTCGGCGGCAGAATCCGCAACATCAGCGGCAACGGCATCTACATCGAACTGGCGCCGGAACAACGGATGGCGCCCGACGACACCGTCAGGCTGGCCTTCAAGACCCACCTCGGCCTTCACATCGTGCCGTCCCGGGTGGTACGCGTCGAAGACAGCGGCAGCGCCATGCGCTTCACCCGCAGGGACGACCGGCTGGCGGCGGCGCTGGCAAGGCTGGGAGGTGAGGAATCCCGTTCCACGGGATGACCCGGCCGCCGTTCGTCGCAGCCGTCCCCTTCCCGCCCCGGACTGGTACAATCGAACGCTCAACGAGACACCGGCCGGGGCCGGAACCAGGTGCGGAGCGGGGTGGAATGACAAGCGACAACCCGACCAACGACCGTCGACGCGGGCACCTGACAGCGATCCGACGGCGGGCAACGCCGAGGCGGCGGACGACGCGCTCACGACCGTGGCCGCCATCGGCGCTTCGGCCGGCGGGCGAGGCGCTTTCCGGGCTCGAAGCCGAACACCCCTGGAAGGACCGGGGCAGGCCGGTGCTGAGCGGCCAGCCGCTGAGGCTGGCGACCGGGCAGCCCCATGATGCCCTGGTACAGTTCCATCCCCGAGCGTGACGGACGAGACGCCGGACCTGCATGATCAGAAAACTCTCCGACATGTCCATGCAGCAGCTGGAACAATGGCTGGAGAGACTGCGCACTCAGCAGACCGATGAACACATCACGTCCGCCGACCTGTCACAGCTGCAGGAACTGGTGCACGAACTCCAGGTTCACCAGCTCGAACTGGAGATGCAGAACCGGGAACTACTGGAAACCCGGGCGCAGCTGGAGGCGGCCCGCGACCGCTATGCCGACCTCTACGATTACGCCCCCGTGGGCTATCTCGATTTCGACCGGCACGGCTGCGTCCTGCAGGCCAACATCACCGCCCTGACCCTGCTCGGTGGCGATCGCGCCGCCCTGGAAGGCCAACCCTTTTCAGTATTCCTGGACAAAGCCGATGCGCCCGAGTTCTTCAATCATCTGCACCGGGTGCTGCAGTACGGCGACCGCACCCACTGCCAACTGCGCCTGGGCGGGCGGGCCGGTGGGTCCAGGGTGGTGCGGCTGAACAGCATCGCCGTGGCGGATGAACGCGAGCCGGCCAACCCCCTGTGCCGCAGCGCCATGCTGGATATCACCGAGCAGATCGAGATCGAGGCCGAGACCGCGCTGCACCAGCAGCAGGCGGCGCTCATCCATGCCGAGCGCCTCAGCCAGCTGGGCGAACTGGCCTCTGGCATCGCCCACGAGGTCAACCAGCCCCTGTCCGCACTGCTGACCTACGCCCAGACCGGCCTGCGCCTGCTGCAACGCGGCGCCATGGCGCCGCGGGAACTGGAGACGCTGCTCGACAAGATGGCCACCCAGGCGCAGCAGGGAGGCGAGATCCTGCGCCGTATCCGCCGCTTCGCCCGCAAGACGGAGATGGAGTCACGTCCCGTGCAGCTCAATGACGTGGTCTCAGAGGCGGTGGCGCTGATCAAACCCCGGGCCGAACAAGCGGGCGTGGCCCCGGCCCTGATTCTCAGTCCCGCCCTGCCCGAGGTGATGGCGGATCCCGTGCAGATCCAGCAGGTGGTCGTCAACCTGATCATCAACGGCATCGAGGCCATCGCCGGTGCCGGGATGACGCAGGGCCGGATCGAGATCCGCACCGGCCTGAGCGTTTCCCGGGATGCGCTTGAATGCTGCATCACTGACACCGGGCCCGGCCTGGAAACGGCACAGGAAGCGCTCCTGTTCCAGCCCTTCTACACCACCAAGCCAGAGGGCATGGGTTTGGGGCTTTCGCTGAGCCATTCTATACTCGAAAGACATGGCGGCGAGTTGTACTACAACGGCTGCAACGATGGCCACACCCGGTTCTGCTTTTCGCTTCCACTCGCCGACCCGGAGCAGGAAAGACCATGACGTCACCCAGCACAAAGGTCTACGTTGTCGATGACGACCCTGCCATGCGGGATTCACTGGAGCTGCTGCTGCGCTCTGAGGGATACGAGGTCGAAGCCCATGCCAGCGGCGCCAGTTTTCTGTGCCAGGTCGGACCCGCCATGTCCGGCTGTCTGGTCACGGACCTGCGCATACCCGGACTGAGCGGCCTGGCGCTGCAGAAGGAGATGCAGCAGCGCGGTATCCGCCTGCCCGTCATCTTCATCACTGGTCACGGCGACGTCAGCAGTGCCGTCCAGGCCATGAAGCACGGTGCGATCGATTTCATCGAGAAGCCCTTCTCCAACGAGACGCTGCTGCGACGCGTGGCGGACTGCATCCGCCGGGCCCACCACCAGCGACAGCGGGATAAGCACAGGGATCGCCTCCAGCAGGGGCTGGCCCGGCTCACCCCGCGCGAGCGGGAGGTCATGGACTATGTCACCCAGGGCCACTCCAGCAAGGCGATCGCACGCCAGCTCGGCATCAGCCCCAAGACGGTCGACATCCATCGCGCCAGAGTCCTGGACAAGCTCGGCGCGACTTCCGTCGCCAACCTGATCCATCTCACCGCCCACCTGTCACGGTCGTCCAGGGGCAGCTGACAGCCGGACAGCTCAGCTTCCCCTGCCCGCAACCCGGCCGCGGGCTGCATACGGAATGTTCCCTATATCCCCGCTCGTACGGCTTGGCTATACCTGAAGAAACGCCAATAAAATCCAACCATTCGCCGTGGCGACAATCGCCCTGGGAATGGTTGTCACGGAGGGATCAGGATGCGAACACTGCAGTGCAGGAGCGGCACGAATTCGCCGCTCGAAGCCCCATCATGCCGGAACTGTCCTGTCTCCACCGCCTGCCCCATCGGAGGACTGCCCGAGCCGCAGCGACAGCCGCACGAATACGCCATCCAGCGCCCGCCTCCCCTGCACCGCGGCGACACCCTGTTCGCCGCGGGCAGCCCGATCGCCTCCATCTCCGTCCTGCGCGCCGGCTCGATGAAGCGCTTCGTGCTGGACAGCAAGGGCGAAGAACACATCCTCCAGTTCAACCATCCGGGTGACATCCCGGGGATCGAGGACATCGGCGGATCCAGCCATCAGGGCCATGCCCAGGCACTGGAGACCAGCAGCATCTGTCGGATTCCGATACCGTTGTTCAGCGAATTCATGGCCGCGGACGGGGACTTCCGCCGCAGCATCTACCAGCGCCTTAGCCGGCACTTCAGCTCCATCACCGAACATGCCCTGGTACTTGCCCGCGGCAGCACCACGGAACGCGTGGCGGCCTTTGTGGTACAGCTTTCCCGCACCCAGGCCCGGCGCGGCTTCTCGAACTGCCAGTTCCGCTTCAGCATGTCGCGTTACGACATCGCCAACTACCTCGGCATGGCCTCGGAGTCCGTCAGCCGGGTGCTGACCGGCTTCCAGGAGCTGGGGCTGCTCAGTGTAAACAGACGCGGGATGCTGCAGATCCACGACCTGGAGACATTGCAACAACTCGGAAGACAGTCTGCCCCGCATAACGGCAGGAAGAAGCAGTATTGCGCCTGATGGAGGCGATCTCCAGGACAGAAGGGATACCGGTTATGGGAGGCGGGATTCCACAGCAGCTGCTGTATATCGACACACCAGGCCAGTCGCGGGAAAGGGCCAGTCAGCTGCTGCAGGCCAGCGGCGACTACCACCTGCTGCAAACCCCCAGTCTGCCCGAAGGGATGCGCCTGCTGGCGGAGGAGGATTTCGCCCTGGTGTTGCTCGGCGCCGGGATACTGGAGGCGGACTGGCGCGATCATGTCAGTCTCGTCCGCACACTCACCCAATGGTCCCCTGTCATCGTGCTGATGGACACACGCTCCGAGACGGCGACGCGCCCTGTTATCGAGGCCGGCGCCGATGACTGCCTGGAGATCGCCGGACTGACACCCGAGCTGCTGCGACATTCAATCCGCGGCGCTGTTCTGCGCGGCAACCGCTGGCGAATCGGCCGTACCACGCGGATACAGACGGCTGGCAGCTCCGCATCCCGGAATACCCCCCGATTTCCCGACCGGGCCATCCTGGACGCCATCGGCGACGCCCTGCTGGTGGTGGACGAACAGGACCGGCTCATTCACATGAACACAAGCGGCGAGACCCTGTTGCAACTGAGCCGGATGCAGGCACTGGGCCGACCCCTGCATGCCCTCGTCACACTCACTTCCGACGAATTCGGCGTCGAGGTCGACCCCCTGACGCTGAGCGGCAAGCGCCCGGCGGTCTCCCAGCTCCTGTTTCTGACACTGCCCGACGGCAGCCGGCGGCCGGCGCAATGCTCGACCTGGCCGCTCTCTGCTTCCGCCCATCCGGGGCAGGCCGGCAGGGTGCTGCAGATCCATGATGTCAGCGAGATCTACAAACGACTGCAGAAGGCCAGCTACGATGCCAGCCATGATCCGCTGACCGGCGTGCTCAACCGACGCGAGATCTGCCGCCGCATCGGGCGGGCACTGAGTCTGGCGCGCGAACACGATCTGGAACACAGCCTGATCTACTTCGACCTCGATGGCTTCAAGCAGGTCAACGATCTCCTGGGCCATCCCGCCGGCGACCGTCTGCTGCGCGAGATCACACGCATGCTGCTCGACACCCTCAGAGGCCGCGACTCCATCGGTCGGCTCGGCGGCGACGAATTCGTGCTGCTGCTGGAATACTGCTCCATTGAGGATGCCATCGAGGTCGCCGACAAGATCCGCGACCTGATCCGGGGCATACGGCTGGAGGACCACAAAACGCCCCGGGTCAGCGCCTCCATCAGCGTGGTGCCGGTCAAGACCACTTCCGCCGACGTCGATACGGTCCTGCGTGAGGCCGACCGGGCCTGCTACCAGGCCAAACGCCGCGGCAAGGACTGCGTCGAGGTCGCCGCATGTTAAGTGACCGTCATTTCCGAGCACATCCAATCCGCGCTGGCCGGCGTTCATCCGTGGCTCAGGCCGACTGCAGCAGACGCCCAACCACCACCCCTGCACCGTCTGTCGGCGGCACAGACGGTCGGGGGATGCTCGGGTAATGATGCTCAAGTGGCATTCGAACCACGGATGGGAACGGATAAACACAAAGAGATCCACACGAACCGCGAATCATGCGGACCCGCAATCCCATGCAAGAACCCTCGGTTGCAGCGCGGCTGAACGCAACGAAACCCACTTTCTCATACACACTCATCCCGCCCGGGAACACTCTGCTCACATGCGGCTAACGTTCGCGCAATAACCGTATTTTGCAAGTGTCTAACTAAAAATATACCGCTGGCTATTCACACGGAATAGCGTATCTTGTCTATATCGCCTGACCAACCATGAGTCAGCAACCAAACCGGCCTCCCTGTTCACGGATGCAGGACACCCGTAGCGGGGACCCGGAAGACTCAACAACCCAACCGCCGATACCGGTGGTTGATGGCGCATCCGGCGCCGCCGCAACACTCACCGGATATCCAACAAGGCCCAGCACAGATGAATCAGCACCCGATCGACCAGCACCAGACCGAAACCTCCAGCAGCGACACCCATGACAGGGTCACGGAGCTTACCAGCCAACCCTGGAATCGAGCCAAGGCCCAGGCACTGGCGGACGACGAGAACCTTACACTGACCGACGCGCATTGGTCTGTGATCGTATTCCTTCGCAAGTACTATATGAAACATGGCCTGCCGCGCAACGCACGCACTACTGCAGACGCGCTCAACGAGAATTTTTCAGTTCAGGGCGGCAACCAGTATCTGTACCAGCTATTCAGTAAAGGCCCGATCACCCAGGGCAGCCGGTACGCCAACCTGCGCACCCCGGCCTACGCCACCGACCCCTCGTTCGGCACCAGTTACTGAGTGCTGCCGCACGACCTCACCGCATCAACCAAGGAGCGACCACCATGTCCAGAATTCAACGCCCCGGCAGGGAACCGAAAAAACCTGCCCTGCTGACTCTCAAGGAAAAGAAGGCCGCCAGGAAGGCGAAGAAGCATGTCACGGACTTTCATTCCCTGATCGTTAAATGACGACCCGGATCAGCACATTATCCACTACATAATCAGACGTGAATGCGCGTGTATTCGCGGCTGATTAAACTTATTCCGGGGTAACCCGTATTCCTCCGCCTCCTGAATACCACCTCTCTTTAACACTTACGCAACGCAACTTTCAGCTTCATTTCAGCTCCGCTCGATACAGTTCGCACTCAACCGGACTGAGAATGGACTGAACCCGTCGTGCGATCACACCCCCTGCAACTGCACCGCCTGCTGCTCATCGCCTGCCTGGCGCTGCTACAGCTGTTCGTGCCGCTGGTGCATGCCCACACGGGCGACAGCCATCAGACCGGCGTACATGTGCACATTTTCGGCGCAGACCAGGACAGCGACACTCCGGTGCTGAGCGCCGATCCCGGGATCGAGGTCGACATCGAGCCCATGCGCAGGGAAAGCGGGAACATCACGCCCGGGCCGGACATCCCACCTCTGTCCGTCGCTTCCCCTGAAATACCTGCCTGTTCCGTCCCCGGCACGCCTGCCGGCGCGCCGGCACTCATCCACACCAGCGACTCTGATCCGGACGTCAACCCGCCGCGCGGCCCGCCGGCCGCTCCCCTGCGCTGAAGCAGACACCATCCCCGGCACTTTTCCCGCCTGACCTGTCAGGCACTGATCCGAACTGGAGAACATTTATGCCCGCCCCACGCATGACTGCATGGGCTGCCGCATTCTGCCTGGCCCTGCCGCTCAACCTGGCGGCCGCCGAACGGACGGATGCGCATACCGACACACTTACGCCGGATACCGGCCTGCACCTGCAGCAGGTAATCGAGGCCGCCATATCCCGCCATCCCGATCGCGATCTGCCGCAGTCCGTGACCCGGGAGGCCCAGGCCCTGTCCCGGCGCGGGGAGGCCCTGCTGGCCGCCCCACCCGCCGCTGCCGTGACTGCCTACACCGACCGGCCCACGGACAATCGCGGCGCGACCGAAATCGAAGCCGGGCTGGAGCTGCCGCTGTGGCGGCCGGGGGAGCGTACCGCGGCCCGTGATCTGGCCCGCCATACCGGGGCCGAGGCCGAGGCCGGCCAGCAGGCCTTCGCCCTGACGGTGGCGGGCGAGATCCGCGCCGCCCTGTGGGACCTGACTCTGGCCCGGACCCGGCTGCAGCTGGCACGGGCAACGCTGGCCGATGCGGAAAAGCGCGTAACCGCGGTCGCCAAACGGGTCGAGCAGGGTGATCTGGCCCAGGCCGATCTGCTGCTGGCACGCAACGATCTGCTTATCCAGCGCCGCAGGCGGGTCGAGGCCGAGACCGAATTCATGCATGCCCAGCGCAGCTACCGCATTCTCACCGGCCTGGACCGGTATCCACAGGCATTCACGGAACAGCGTGCCGATCAGGCCGCCATCACGGCCGGCCACCCCCTGCTGGAGGTCTACCGTGACCGCATCACCCGTGCCCGGGACGCGACGCGCGCCGCCCGCCTGGAAGCGGCCGGCCGGCCGACGCTGTTCGCTGGCAGCCGGCGCGACCGCGGTGGCCGCAACGAGCCCTACAACGACAGCATCGCCGTGGGCATCAAGCTCCCCTTCGGCGGCTCGGCGCACCGCGATGCTGCCGCCGCCAGCGCTGCCCGGGAAGTAGCCGATCTGCAGGCCGAACGCGACCGCCGGCAGCGGGAGCTGCAGACCCGGCTGCATGAGATCGACCACCGCATCGAACAGCTGGCCGAATCCCTGCCCCTGGCCGAGGAGCAGTCCCACATTGCCGAACGCCAGCTCGAGATGTCTGAACTGGCCTTCGTCCACAACGAGATGGACCTGATCGACCTGCTCAGGCTGCGCACCTCGGCACGCGAGGCGCAGCAGGCCGTCGCCGAAATCCGCATCGAGCAACAGCGCGCCGTCGCGCTGTACAACCAGACTGTCGGAGTCATGCCATGAAGTCCCTGAGTTCCGTTTTCCTGTGCACCGCGTTGCTTTTCAGTCCCTCACTGAAGGCGATGGACAATCACCTCCAACTCACGTCCGGACAGCTCGAGAGCCTGGGCATCGAAACAACCACGGTGACGGCGACCGATCAGATCGGTGGCCGCACCCTGCCGGCTCGCGTACGCATCCCACCGGACCAGAACCACGCAGTGACTTCGCTGTTCGCAGGCCGCATCGCCGCCATCCGGGTGGTCGAGGGTCAGCAGGTCGACGCCGGCCAGGCGCTGATCGAGTTGAACAGCCCCGGCCTGCTGGAACAGCAGCGTGAGTACCTGGACGCGCTCAATCAACGCCGGCTGGCGCAGGCCGATCACGATCGCGACAAAGCCCTGTTCGAGGCCGGCATCATTCCCGAGCGCCGCCTGCTGGACACACGGGTGAAGCTGCAGGCCGCCCGTGCCACCCTCGCCGAACAGGAACAGCTGCTCGGCCTGGCCGGGGTACACGCGGACGCCATCGCGCGGCTGCAGCAGACACATCGGCCCCGTGCAACCGTGACCCTGCACGCACCTGTCACCGGCATCGTGACCGAATTGATGACCACCGCCGGACAGACCGTCGATGCAGGAGAAGGGCTGGCGCAGGTCGCCGCTGTCGATCCTCTGTGGCTGGAAATCCGCCTGGCTGCCGAGCAGGCCAGCGAACTCAAACCCGGCATGAAGATCCAGCTCACCGAGCCTCCCGGGCTGGGCGGCACCCTGCTGTCCATCGGCCAGCGGGTCGATCCCGCGACCAATACGCTGAGCCTGTGGGCCCGGCTCGACGCTGACGCCGCCGCGATGCGGCCCGGGCAGCTGGTCAATGTCCGCATCGCCGTCGCCGGCCGGGACAACGGCTGGAATCTGCCCGCCGCTGCAGTGTTCCGGCACGGCGACACGGACCATGTCTTTGTGCGCACCGAGGACGGTTTCATCGCCACACCGGTACAGGTAATCGGGCACCGCGACGATCGGGTCGTGCTGCACTCCCCCGAACTCAGTGCCGACAGCATGGTCGCCATATCGGGTATCGCCGCGCTCAAGGCCGCCTGGCTCGGCATGGGAGGGGGTGAATGATGGCGCGTCTGATCCAGTTCGCTCTGACCCAGCGGCTGCTGATGCTGCTGGGTGTTCTGCTGCTTGCCGGCGGCGGCTACATCGCAATCAAGGGCCTGCCTATCGACGCCTTTCCCGATGTCTCGCCGACCCAGGTGAAGATCATTATCAAGGCGCCCGGCATGACCCCGGATGAGGTCGAGGCCCGCATCACCGCCCCAATCGAGGTGGAATTACTGGGCATCCCCGACCAGGTAATGCTGCGCTCGGTGGCCAAGTACGCGCTGACCGACATCACCCTGGATTTCGCAGAGGGAACCGATATCTACTGGGCCCGCCAACAGGTGGCCGAACGCCTCAACACCATCTGGGGCGATCTGCCCGAGAGCGTCAGCGGCGGCATCGCACCTATGACCACGCCACTGGGTGAGATGTTCATGTTCACCATCGAGGGCGGCGACCTGTCGCTGATGGAGCGCCGCAATCTGCTCGACTGGACCCTGCGCCCGGCCCTGCGCACCGTCCCGGGCGTAGCTGACGTCAATGCGCTGGGCGGTTTCGTACGCAGCTTCGAGATCGTACCCGACCAGGACAAGCTCGCCGCCCGCGGCCTGACCGGCAGCGACATCGCGGATGCCGTCATGGCCAACAACCGCAACGACGGCGCCGGGCGCATGAATGCCGGCGAGGAGGCGCTGCTGGTGCGCGCCGAGGGCCGCATCCGTTCCCTGGACGATGTGCGCGACATCGTGGTCAAGAGCGTCGACGGCATGCCGGTGCAGATCGCCGATGTCGCCGAGGTCCGCATCGGGGCCGTGACCCGCTACGGCGCGGTGACCCAGAACGGCGACAGCGAGGCCGTCCAGGGCCTGGTACTCGGCCTGCGCGGCGCCAATGCCCGCGAGGTGGTCGCGGGCGTACGCGCCAAGCTCGCGGACATTCAAAGCGCCCTGCCCCAGGGCGTCGAGGTGAAGGTCTTCTACGACCGCGGCGACCTGGTGCAGCGCGCAGTGCATACCGTATCCAAGGCGCTGGTCGAGGCCATCGTGCTGGTGCTGGCGCTGCTGATGCTGTTTCTCGGCAACCTGCGCGCCGCCGTCACCGTGGCACTGGTCCTGCCGCTGGCCGCGCTAATCACCTTCATCCTGATGCGCCAGTTCGACCTGTCGGCCAACCTGATGAGCCTGGGCGGACTGGCCATCGCCATCGGGATGCTGGTCGACGCCGCCGTGGTGGTGGTGGAGAACATTGTCAGCCAGCTGGCCGACGAGAAAAGCGCGCGCAATCTGCCGCGGCTGCACCTGATCTACCGCGCCGCCCGTGAGGTGGCCGTGCCGGTGACTTCCGGCATCGCCATCATCATCATCGTGTTTCTGCCGCTGCTGACCCTGCAGGGTCTGGAAGGCAAGCTGTTCACACCGGTGGCGCTGACCATCGTGTTCGCTCTGGGCGGCTCGCTGCTGCTGTCGCTGACGGTGATCCCGGTGCTGGCCTCCTTCCTGCTGAAGCAGGTCAGCCACCAGGAACCCTGGCTGCCACGCAAGCTGCAGTCGTTGTACAAGCCATTGCTGGGCTGGGCATTGAGCCACAGCAGAACGGTCATAATCACCGCCGTAGCGCTGTTTTTGGGTGCCGCCGCGCTCTATACCCAGATCGGCAAGACCTTCATGCCCACCATGGACGAGGGCGACATGATTGTGCAGCTGGAGAAGCTGCCCTCGATCACCCTGGAACAGTCGGCCGAACTCGACCGCCGTGTGCAGCGTGCGATCCTGAAGGAAGTCCCGGAGGTGGAGCGCATCGTTGCCCGCGCCGGCTCCGACGAGATCGGCATGGACCCGATGGGCCTGAACGAAACCGACAGTTTCCTGGTGCTCAAGCCGCGCGAGCAATGGACGGTCGCAGGCAAGGGCGCGCTGAAGGACAAAATCCGTACTGTCCTGGATCGCATTCCCGGTGTGAACTACGGCTTCACCCAGCCGATCGAGATGCGCGTCTCCGAGATGCTGACCGGCGTGCGCGGCGATGTGGCGGTCAAGCTCTACGGCAGCGATCTCGACCTGCTCAACCGGAAGGCGGAGGAAATCGCCGCCGTGCTGGAGACGGTCGAAGGCAGCTCGGATGTCTTCACCAGCCGCAACGACGGCATGCAGTACCTGCGCCTGGTCATCGACCGGGTCGCCGCCGGCCGGCTGGGCCTGGACGCTGACCGCCTCGAGACCCTGCTGCGCGCCCAGATCGAGGGCCGCCGCCTGGGGATCGTGCAGGAGGGCATCCAGCGCACGCCGCTGCTGCTACGCGGACCGGAAAGCCTGCGCGACTCGCCGGCGCAGTTTGCCGAACAGCAGGTCGCCCTGCCCGACGGCCGGCTGGTACCGCTGTCCTCGCTGGCCTCGATCGAACGGGTGGAGGGCGTGGTGTCGGTGGCCCGCGAACGCGGCCAGCGCTTCGTGGTGGTGCGTAGCAATGTCAGCGGCCGAGACCTGGTCGGCTTCGTCACTGCCGCCCGCCAGGCGGTGACCGACCAGGTGGATCTGCCCACCGGATATTACGTCGAATGGGGCGGCCAGTTCGAGAACCAGCAGCGCGCCGCCGCCCGACTGGGGCTGGTGGTGCCGGTATCCCTGGGACTGATCTTTCTGCTGCTGTTCTCCACCTTCGGCTCGGTGCGCCAGGCCGTGCTGGTGCTGTCCAACGTCCCATTCGCCCTGATCGGCGGCGTGGTCGCGCTGTGGCTGTCGGGGGAATACCTGTCAGTGCCGGCCTCGGTCGGTTTCATCGCCCTGCTCGGCATCGCAGTGCTGAACGGCGTGGTGATGCTCACCTACTTCAACCAGCTGCGCGCCCGTGGCATGGTCATGACCGAGGTGGTGGTCCAGGGCGCACTGCGACGGCTGCGGCCGGTGCTGATGACCGCGACCATCGCCGCCTTCGGCCTGGTGCCGCTGCTGTTCGCCAGCGGCCCGGGCTCGGAGATCCAGCGTCCGCTCGCCATCGTGGTGATCGGCGGCCTGGCCACCTCCACCCTGCTTACCCTGGTACTGCTGCCCATTCTCTATCAACGCTACGGCGAAGCCAGTACTCCTTCAATATGATATTGACGGGGTCAGCGAGACGAGAAGCGACCAGGTGCAAGGCGCTTGCCCGCCGGGGTAGCCATCTACATCAAGGGCTAGCAACGCGGCAGATGGCCGCTTATCGCCTCGCCCGGAGGGAGCCTGCGAGCGGCGCCATTGCGGCATTGCAGCTCTTGACAAGGGTCACACACCATTGCCTGCGAGCTGCGCCTTGCCCTGACGCCGCTCGCAGGCTCTGAACCCGTCAATATCATATTGAAGGAGTACTAGACGCATGAACCCTGAACAACAACTGCTGGTCCTGTCGGCCCCACCGGCGCTGGAAGAGGCTATCATCGACTGGCTGCTGGAGCACGGTGAAGGGGCTGGATTCACCAGCCAGAACGTCAACGGTCACAGTTCATGTCACGGGCATCTGTCCCTGGCCGAACAGGTGAGCGGTCGGCAACGGCGCGTGCAGTTCCAGGTCCATGCCGGCGGCGAACAGATACAGGCCATGCTGCAGGGTCTGCACCGCGACTTAACCGGCAGCGATATCCATTACTGGGTCGCCCCGCTGGTACTGTCCGGCAACCTGGAGACCTGAGCGGTTTCAGCCCCCGTAAACCTCAAGCAAACGCTGCACCGCCTCCTCCGCCCCGGTCAGCGCCGGCGGTGACGACGGCGGCTGCGCCAGCAGCGCCTGCAGGGCCTGGCTGAGATCCCCCGTTTCCGCCTGATCGACATCCACCCGCGCGATGGCACCGTGACCTTCCATCCAGCCAGCGAGATACGGCTCCTCCGGCCAGTCGGCGCGCGGGATATAGAGCATGGGCGTTGCGTTCACCGCGCACTCGGTGACGGTGCCGTAGCCGATCTTGCCCAGCAGGGCGTCGCTGCTGGCGAGAATGTCGGTGAACGGCATCTCCAGCGATTCGATGGCGTGGAAACCCGGTCGTTCCACCTTCCAACCTGTCTGTACCAGCCAGTGCACGCCAGGGATAACCGGCCAGCGTTCCACGGGCAGCCGCCCCTGTACACCGCCGAGCGCGATCAGCACCAGCCTGTCATCCGGCTTCAATCCAAGCTGTGCATCGATCTCGTCGCGGCGATTGCTGCCGGTACGGGCCAGCGGTCCGATGGCGCGGGTATTGTCCAGTTCCGGCATCGGCATGAAAGGTTCGGGCGTAAGGAACACCCTGGCACTGCTGTAGGCGCTGATCAGCCGTTCCAGCACCGCATCCGCTTCCGGCCGGTCGTGGAAATAGTGCCGGTAGATACCGGCCCAGTTGAGTGAGCACAGACCGACAGCGGGAATACCCAGCTTGTGCGCGGCGGCCAGTGGGATGTAGGGAATATCGGCCAGCAGCAGGTCGGGGCTGAGCGCGCTGAGAAAACCGATTTCGGCCTCGACCAGGGAATCCCACATCTGCGCCTGGGCGGCATAGGCCGCGGCGCTGGCCGCCCGGTCAATGTCGAGAGCGGAGGCCATCTTCAAGCCGAAGTCGGTGGAATGAACATGACAGGTAAAGGGATGTGCCAGGCGCCCTGCGAGGAACGGCTTCGGCACCGTAGTGGCGATATGCAACTCGATGTCAGGGCGGCGCGTCATCAGGGCATTGAGGACAACGAGCGCCTGAGCGGCATGACCGAAGCCGTGCGAAGTTATGCTGGTCAGCAGACGCATGCGTTCGCCCCGGATCGCGCCAGTACAGCCCTGTGCCGGACGGCGCCTGATTCGCCGTCGGCCTCATTCATGCAAACAGGTCCGATTGCGCCCGGCATTCTTGGCACGGTACAGGGCGGCATCGGCCTGCCGGACAAGCTCGTCCGGTTTGAGCCTGTGGCCGTTCGCGGCGGCCATGGCGATCCCGGCCGTAAGGGTGTGCTGAATCCTGCTGCCTTCGTAATCGGTGGGATTGGCGGCAAATTCCCTGCGGATCCGCTCCGCCATCTGGTAGGCCTGCTCGGCACCAGGCGCCTGCAGCAGAATGGCGAACTCCTCACCTCCATAGCGGATACAGACATCCTGCGGACGTGACAGGCGCACCAGCATCCCGCCCAGCCGGGTCAGAATCCGGTCACCGGCATCATGGCCATGACGGTCGTTTATTTCCTTGAAGTTGTCCAGGTCGATCAGGATGAGGAAGACCGGCAGGGCGTTGGTTCTGGCGATCTCCTGCATGCGATCGAAGGCCTCCTTGAACGCACGCCGGTTACCGAGCCCGGTCAGCGGATCCTGGCTGGCCAGCTCCAAAGCCTGCAGGCGATCCCGGTCCCAGCCGATCAGTCTTTCCCCCAGGGCAACCAGCAGGAACGCAGCCTCCAGCACACTGCAACCCTGGGCGTACGCAAGGGGGGCCATCCCCCAGTCGAACAGCGTACTCCCGGCGCTGAATACGCTGACCAGCAGACCCAGCCCATAGAATACCCAGGCCAGGGCGTACCAGCGGGCGTAGCGCATGCCGTGCCGGTAGGCGACCAGACCCAGCAGGGGCAGCAGTACCAGCAGGGCAAGGGAGGCAAAGGAAAGATACAGCACCGGTGCGTAGAAACCGGCAAAACGCAACAGGATACCGCCGACCATGATCCACTGTGCCGCCCGGATCAGTCTGTCGATGCGCGGACAGCAGCGGACGGTATGCAGGAACAGCCGCGAGAACTGCAAGGCGGTGATGGCCACCGCCAGGTACACGATATGGAAACCCTCGTTGTGCCAGAACACCGAATCCGGCCAGAGATACTGAAAGGCCAGGCCGTTGAGCAGCGCCCACATAAGCATGCTGGAGGCCAGAAATGCGGCGTAGTACAGGTAAACGGACTGCCGCATGATGAGGGAGAAGATCACGGCGATGATGAACAATGACGTCATCAGGCCGTAATAACCGCCATAGACCAGATACTCCTGCCGCGTCTGGTTGTAGAACAGATCAGCGCGACTGAGATAAACGTTCAGCGTCATGGCGTCGGCCTTCACGTAGCGCAGCCGCAGGAACACATCGGTATAGCCATCCGCCGGGGTGGCATGGGAGAACGCCAGCGTCCGGTAGTCCAGCGGCCGCTCGGAGAAGGGTTTCCGGTCGCTCAGCACCAACTGTTTCATGGCCCCGCCGTTATCGGCGTAGTACACGCTCATTTCATCCAGGTAGCTGGTCTCATGATGCAGCACCCAGCGCTTCGGCTGGTTCCTGTCCGTGTTGGACAGCCTGACCCGGATCCAGTGGTCGTCCTTTGTAATGCCGCGATTGACCTGCTTTTCGGTCAGCGGCCGGAAACGCTCCAGCGGCAGTTCGGACACCTCGTGTGCGCGCCCGCTGACCCAGAAGGTCGCGGGTGCGCGCAGCCTCATGGTGGTCAGATTGCCGATATCGACGGCATGCTCCGCGGATACCGACGACCATGCCGCTGCAGGACAGGCAAGCAGAACCAGCGCGGCAAGCAGGATCATGAGAAGCTGTCGAGCGGCACTTTCTTGCCGGGAGTCGCAGCGAAGGGGATGAACGGATCGAAGCAGCACCATTTATCTCATGTAATGCCGGGGATCATCGTTGCACACCCCGGATCACAGCCTGGCTGCTCCAATCCTGCCACTGAGCGCCGGAAACGTGCGACGAGGGGACGGCGTAGAATAAACGGCCCTTTCATGGCCAGTCAATGTACGCCGTCCGGATCCGGGCGCGACGGCATCCGATCCCGGCTCGCCGCCGTGCGAACAGCCGCAGCGCCCGGACCTAGCCCTGCTCCGGCGGCATCAGCTCATAACGCTCCATCAGGTAGCACAGGCAATCCTGGCGCACGATGCGCTCGTCCAGGGTAAACATGGACGGCATCACCGGCCGGCGCAGCCTGAGTATGCCGTCCTCGACGTAGAAATACTCCCGCCACACATTGCGCCCGCGCTCATCGCGCGCCTCCAGCAGCTCGCCCCCGGCGCCGTTGACCCGCGCCAGCCCGGTCCCTTCGGGCAGCTCGCGGAAATTCAGATGATCGATATCGGGCAGAAAATCCAGCGTGGCACCGGCACGGCCGAAGCCGAAATCGACCGCCTCCGGCACCGTAACGGTGACCACGGTATGGAACAGATCGATGTCGTGCGGGGCGACCGGATGCACCGGGATCTCCGACAGATGCAGCGCCGCCTCGATGAATTCCATGGCATGATCGACGCCATGGGCCTGGCCGGGCCGGCCGCATTCCACCGTGACCGAAGGGCACAGGGGCGCGAACGCCAGCGAGGCCACGCCGCGCGGCCGGGTAAAATAGACCAGGGTGCGCGAGAACAGGGTCGCCAGGTGAAAGTAGCGGTGATCGATGCGGTTCACACAGGCGTAGTGCGGATTCAGGCCGGTGTTGTTGTGCACGTCGATGGCCGCGAAAATACCGCGCCGCTCCATGCGCTGAACCACCTCGGCCAGCATGGCCTGCTCCGGACCATCCGGCTGATCGCTGCCGGGCCAGATCCGATTGTAGTCGGGCTGGCCATCCAGCCGCCGGCGTCCCTGCGCCGCGGCACTGACATTGGCAAAGAAGACCGACAGTGCGCGCGGCAGTTTCTGCTCCCGGTACTTGTTCAGCAGTTTACGCACGGCATAGAAGCCCGTGTCCTCGTTGCCGTGCAGCAGCACCGAGACGAACAGCGGCGCTTCCTGCCGACCCGGCAGGTGCAGCAGGGTCGGGGCGCCGAGCAGGGCCTCGAGTTCAGTGGCCTCTGCGCTGAGCAGTCCGTCGGGGATGTCAGTAGTAATTTTCAGCATGGCTGCACATTCAGTCGCCGGGGTCGTAAACACCCACAAACTACTCTAACCGCAAAGGCGAACAAGGCGCGCAAAATCATGTAGGTCGGGCTAGCCTAGCGTAACCCGACACCACCGACCGTCGGATTACGCCCTTCAGGCTGATCCGACCTGCAAGGCTATATCCTGACATAATCCCTTTGCGCGCCTTGTTCGCCTTTGCGGTTTATGGCTTTTGAAAAACCCCCAGCCGCGGCTATTCAGCCACCAGGCATGAAACCTCAGATATCCCATTCATGCACCGGCGTGTCGCTGCGCTGGCGTTCCAGGCAGGCCTCGGTCAGGCCCTGCCAGTCGCGGCCGTGGCGGGCCACCCAGGCGCGCTGCCAGGCGGCGCCGTTGCAGCCGTTGCGCAGACGTTGCTTGATGATGCCCGTATAGAGGTCGATGTCGTCCCGGTCCAGCCCCAACTGCTCCAGGCCGCGCCGGGCCAGCGGCAGCAGCTTGTCGGCCAGCAGGGTCTGCATGCGCACCTTTTTCTCATCGAACCAGGTGACCTGCGCTTCCAGCCCGAAACGGGCGGCATGGTAGAAGTTATCCCGGGCGGTGGCGAAGGGCAGGCGCCATTCCAGGATTTCATCCCGTTCACCCAGGGCGAAGATCAGGCCATAGAAGAAGGCCGCATTGGCAATGCCGTCGGCCAGGGTCGGGCCGGCCGGGATCACCCGGTGCTCGATGCGCAGGTGCGGGGTGCCGTCGTCGTCGAAGCCGATCAGCGGCCGGTTCCAGCGCCAGATGGTGCCATTGTGCAGACGCAGGTGCGCCAGTTCCCCCGGCGGCACATCGTATTCGATGGGCAGCAGCACAGGAAAGTGATCGCAGTTCTCCTGAAAGGCCTCGAACAGCGAGTCGTGCACATAACCGGTCCCGAAGCTGACCCGGCGCACCGGCCCGTGCGCCGCGCCGGCGCGGCCGCCGACCTCCACCGACTGTTCGAACACCGGGATGCGGGTCTCGTCCCACAGGTCGCGGCCGAACAGGTAGGGCGAGTTGGCCGACACCGCCACCAGCGGCGCGGACAGCATCATCTGGGCCAGGTTGTAGTAGCGCGCGGCACGGTACAGATTGACCTTCAGATGCCAGCTGGAAGGATGTCGAGGCGATTCCAGCATGACATGTCCGGGTGTGCTTAGGTGCTGCCAGGGTCTCGCTGGCCGCGGATATCCAGACCGCAGCGGAAGGGCACCCTAGCGCCTGTAGCAGAACCTGTTCGTTTAAGAGACCTGTAAGTTCATCTCCGAAATGTTGCACACGAACAGGTTGCCGGTCCTCAAGAGTGGGAGGATGCCGGTCATCAGCAGAAGGGCGTCGAAGTCGTCAGCAACCCGGTTTAGCAGTGATCCCGGTCCGGAGAAGGTTCGGCGTGCCTTCGTTTTGGCAGTTCGACAGTGCGTGCCGGTCAGCGGCTGGGGATGGACGTTGAGTTCGATATTGAAACGGGCCAGTTCGGGGACGGCCATGGGGTCGTCCAACGCCTTCAGGTATTCGGTATTGATGGGCACCGGCCGCGCCTCGCGGTCGATCAGCCAGGCCTCCAGCTCCAGCCCGATCACCCGGTCACGGGTGGAAAAGGCTCCCTCCCGGAACCATTGCGCCAGCTGGCGGGTCTCGTCCTGCATGCGGGTACGGAAGCTGTCGAAATCGGCCGCGGTGAAGTGGTACTGCTGAATCTCCTGGCCCATGTCAGTCCCGCTCCCCCGCCGTTCCGGTCAACTCACGATCCAGCTCGCGCAGCCGTTGCGGGGTGCCGATATCGAACCAGCGGCCGGCGAAGTGTTCACCACTGACCCGTCCGGCGGCAATGGCCCGGCGCAGCAGCGGCGCCAGCGGGAAACGGCCGGGCTCGCAACCGGTAAACAGTTCCAGATGATAGACGCCGATGCCGCTGAAGGTCAGACGCTCGCCACCGGCTTCATGCACCCGGCCGTCCGAGTGGAGATGGAAGTCGCCGTCGGGGTGCTGCGGCGGGTTGTCCACCAGTACCAGGTGCGCCAGCCCCTCGAGCGTCTGCGGCAGCCGGGCATAGTCGTAGTCGGTCCAGATGTCGCCGTTGATGACCACGAACGGCTCCGGCCCGAGCTTGGGCAGCGCCTGCAGGATCCCGCCGCCGGTCTCCAGCGCCCCCTCGGGCTCCGGTGAATAACTGATGCGCAACCCGTGCCGGCTGCCGCTGCCGATTGCGGCCTCGATCTGTGTACCCAGGTGGGCATGATTGATCACCACCTCATGCAGCCCGGCCCGGGCCAGCGCCTCGAGGTGATAGTCGATCAGCGCCCTGCCGGCAACCGGCAGCAACGGCTTGGGGGTGTGGTCGGTCAACGGCCGCATGCGCTCGCCGCGGCCGGCGGCCAGGATCATGGCTTTCATGGGGTCAACTTAACCACAAAACGGGGGGGCAGGACAAAGGCATGGTGGTATTCGAGCCACGGGTGGACACAGACATGAAAAAGCCTTGAACCGCAAAGGCGAATAAGGCGCGCGAAGAAATGATGGAATTTGCTGTTTGTGTCGCGCAGACCGGAATAACGGCCACGAGGCCCGTTTCCGGCGTAAACTGAATTGCCGGGAACACTGCGCTTATCCCGGCCTACGAGCTCATCCCGTTTATAACCTTTGCGCGCCTTTGGCGCCTTTGCGGTTCAAAGCTTTTTATATATCCGTGTTCATCCGTGTTCATCCGCGGCTGAAATTCCACCCAATCCCGGCAATACCCGCTCGCGGATGAACTCGCCCAGAGGCCGAAGCTCGTCGTAATCCGGTGCCACCTCGACGATATAGCCCAGGGTACGGGGAATATCCTGCAGATAGCCCGGTTTGCGGTCGCGCAGGTTGAGGCGGGCGAAGATGCCGGCAGCCTTGAGGGTGGCTGCACCCCCATCCAGTCGAACCAGCGCAGGAAGTCCCGCTCGGCCGCCGTGTCAGCCGCCAGCACGCCGGCGCGGATGGCGAGATCGCGATAGCCCAGCGCCCAGGCATTGACGCGCTCGCGCGGCCAGGCGATGTAGCAGTCACGCAGCAGCGAGACCAGGTCGTAGGTCAGCGGGCCGCGCACGGCGTCCTGGAAATCGATGATGCCCGGGTTGTGGGTGGGTTGCAGCATCAGGTTGCGCGAGTGGTAGTCCCGGTGCACGAACACCTGCGGCTGTTCCAGCGCAGTACCGATCAGGCGGCCGAAGGCGGTCTCCAGCAGGTCGCGCTCGGCAGCGGTCAGTTCGAGGCCGAGCTGGCGCTGCACCAGCCAGTCCGTGAACAGGCGCATCTCCCGCTCCAGCAGTTCGGCGTCGTAGGGCGGCAGCCCCGCGGTATCACCGCGGGCCTGCATGGCCACCAGGGCCTCGAGGGCGTCGCCGTACAGCCGCTCGACGGTGTCCGCGTCCAGGGCGTCGAGATACAGGGTATGGCCCAGATCGGCCAGCAGCACGAAGCCCTGGGCCAGATCCTGCGCCAGCACCCCGGGCACGCTGACCCCGGCCTCCTGCAACCGGGCGGCGATATCGACAAAGGGCGCGCTGTCCTCCTTCTCGGGCGGGGCGTCCATGACGACGCGGGTGGACTCACCGTCGGTCAGGCGGAAATAACGGCGGAAGCTGGCATCGCCCGAGGCCGGCTCGATGGCGTCGAAGGGCTGGCCGATGTCGGCCAGCCATTGTTTGAGTTGTTCGAGGCGTTCGTCCATTCAGATAAAGCACTCTTGTTTGAGCGACACTGACTTAACCCGGAGGATTCCGTCATTGCGAGGATGCCTTGACCCGCAGGGTAAGGTACCCATGATGAACCCCGCAGGGGTTCTATGGGGGAAGTGACGCGGCAATCTCCAACCGGTTGATTCAGCAGTACGAGATTGCCACGGCGCTATCGCGCCTCGCAATGACGGTGATATTCAAGCTTTCGCCGGCAGCCACCGCCCCCTGACCCTGGCGCGCAGGTCATCGGCAATGAGATAGAAACAGGGCACGCCGACCAGGATCAGCGCCGTAGCAAACATTAACCCGAATCCCAGGCTCACCGCCATGGGCGAGAGGAAGGCGGTCTGGCCACTGGCGAAGAAGATCAGCGGCGAGATACCCAGGAAGGTGGTCACACTGGTGAGCAGGATGGGCCGGATGCGCACCCGGCCGGCCTCGACCAGCGCCTGGATGCGGTCCAGCCCGGCGGCGCGGCGTTTCTTGGCGAAGTCCACCAGGATGAGCGAGTCATTGACCACGATACCGGTCAGCGCCAGGAAGCCGATCACTGACAGGAACTGCAGGTTGTAGTCGAACAGGGCGTGCCCGAACACCACCCCGACCAGACCAAAGGGGATCGCGAACATCACCACCAGCGGGTCCAGGATGGAATTGAACAGGGCGGCCAGGATCAGAAAGATGATGAACAGCGAGATGATCAACGCCCGCCGGGCGTCGGCCATGGAATCGGCCGCCTCCTTCTTCTCACCCAGGAACAGCAGCCGGTAATCGCTGTCGGCGCGGTCCAGTTCCGGGAAGGCCGCGCGCAGGCCGTCTGCCACCTCCAGCGAGGTATTGATCCGGCTGTCGACCTCGGCGGTGATGGTGGCCAGGCGCTGGCCGTCGCGGCGGTGAATGGTACTCAGGCCGCGGTCCAGCTCCAGGCTGGCGACATCGCCCAGGTAGACCAGCCGGCCGTCGGCCAGCACCACCGGCAGCGCCTCCAGCTGCGCCTGCTCACGCACAGCCTCGGTATAGATGACCCGCGCCGGGATACGCTCCTCGCGGTGGGTGACCTGCACCACTTCCTGGCCCAGGTAGCCGGTGCGCACCGCCTGCGCCAGCTGCTCCTGGGCGATACCCAGCTCGCGCCCGCGCGCGTTCAGCCGGTACAGGTATTCCAGCTTGCCGGTCTCCAGGTCCTGCTGCACGTCATACACGCCGGGCTGACGGCGCAGCCAGTCCATAACACGCTCGGCCTCGACCCGCAGCCGGTCGATGTCGCGCCCCACCACCCCGACCTCGATGTCGGCGCCGGCCGGACCGCCCTGCGGACGCAGGATGGACATGCGCTGCAGCCCCGGCAGACGCTGCAGGCGCTGGCGGATGTCGTTGATGATGGCCTCGGTCCGGCGCTCGCGTTCACCCTCCCAGCTGAAGCTGAGATTCACCACCGGATTGACGAAACGTTCAATGAAACCGCGCGGCCGGGGCTTTTTCAGGTCAATGATGAGCTGGATGTAATGACTGCCCATTTTCGAGCGGTTGAAATCGATCAGGCTCACGCCGACGTTGGTGAGCAGGGTGTCCAGTTCATGCTCGTCCAGGGTCTCGAACACCACCCGCTCCATGTCGCGCGCCAGCCGTTCGGAGTCCTCCAGACTATAGGTGTTGGGGGCCTCGGCGTTGACGAAGAACTGGCCGATATCGACATTGCCGAACTGTTCGTAGGGCAGGCGCGTCAGCGCATAAATGAGCGCCACCACCAGCACCAGAACAGCGAACAGAGTGACGAAGTAGCGGTTGCGCAGGCTCCAGTCCAGCACCCCGAGATAACGTCGCAGCCAGGCCTGCCAGTCGACACGGCGACGCCGCCCGCCCGGGGGGCTGACTCTGAGCAGTTCATTGGCATGCGAGGGCAGTACGCCGAAGGCCTCCCACAGCGAGCCGATCAGGGCGGCGCTGACCACCACCGGGATGACCTGGATGAAGGCGCCCATGGTGCCGCCGATGGCGAACATGGGAATGAAGGCGGCCACGGTGGTGGCGGTGGCGGCCATCACCGGCCAGAACACCTCGCGCGCGCCCATCTCGGCCGCTTGCCGGGCGGGCCGGCCCTCCTCCATGTGGCGATAGATGTTCTCGTTGACGATGATGGCATCATCGACGATCAGGCCCAGGGCGATCAGGAAGGCGAACAGGGACACCATGTTGATGGTGAAGCCCAGGTAGTGGATGGCGGCCACCGCCACCAGGAAGGAGATCGGGATGCCCAGCGCCGTGATGAGCGCGATGCGGAAATTGAGCAACAGGTACAGCGACAGCAACAGCAGCACCAGACCCACGGCGCCGGAGGATTTGACCGTGTCCAGGCGGTTCTTCACATACACCGAGAGATCGCTGAACAGGCCGGTGCGGATGCTGGGCGGCAGTTCGCGGTCGAGCTGCGCGGCCAGGGCACGGATGCGTTCGGAGACATCGATGGTGGAGGCGTCGGCGGTCTTGGTCACCGTCAGGTTGACCGAGGGCTTGCCGTTGAAGCGGCCCAGTGTCAACGGCTCCTCCAGCCGCAGTCCGACCTCGGCCAGCATGCCCAGGGTGAGCTGGCCACCGCCGGTGCGCGAGCGCACCACGATCTGCGCCACCTCGTCCGGCGTCGGCCGGGCGCCCTTGCCGCGCAGCAGGATGTCGCCCTCGGCGGCCTCGATCGAGCCGCCCGGCAGATCGCGCAGGTTCTCGCGCACCGCCCGCACCACGTCGGTGACCGCCACCCGGTAGGCGGCCAGCACATGCGGGTCGATCTCGATCCACAGCTCCCACTCGCGGTCGCCGGCCACGCCCACCGCCGCCACGCCCGGCACGTTGAGCATGCGCCGCTTGACGTCCTCGGCCGCGTCGTAGAGGTAGCCGCGCGCCACCTCGCCGTACAGGCTCATGCTGATGACGGGGAAGCGCGTCTCCAGGCGGCGCAGTTCCGGCTCTTCGGCCTCTTCCGGCAGGTCGTCGATCTGGTCCAGCGCGGTCTGGGCATCGCGCATGAACTGGTCCACGTCGGCCGTGGGCTTGAGCTCGATGGTGACGGTCGACATGCCCTCGTTGCTGGTCGAGGTCAGGGTCTCGATGTCGGACATGCCGTCGAAGGCGTCCTCGATGGGCAGGGTCACCTGCTGCTCGACCTCCTCCGGCGAGGCACCCTCGAAGATGGTGTCGATGCGCACCATGTCCTTTTCCACCACCGGGAACATCTCCTGGGGCATGGCCAGCCAGGAGGTCACCCCGATGATCACCAACACGGCCAGCAGCAGGTTGATGATCAGAGGATGATCGATGGCGTAACGGATCATGGGCGGCGATTACCGGTCGGTGGCGCCGATGATCTCGACCGACTGGCCGTCGCTCAGCGCAGCCACGTCGCGGGCCACGATGAGCTGGCCCGCCGCCAGTCCGGCGGTGACGATATAGCGCGCCTCCAGGCGCAGCCCCAGCTCGACCCGGATCCGCTCCAGTCGTCCGTCGCGGACCCGGAACACGTAGCTGCGGCCCTCGTCACGCAGGACCGCGGTCACAGGGATGAGCAGGGCGGCTTCGCGCCGGCGCAGGGGGAACGCCGCCGTGGCCACCTGGCCGGGGGCTGCCTGGCCGCCGTCCAGACGCACCCGCACGGCATGGGTGAAGGTGGTCTCGTCCGGCTGCTCCTGCAGGGCCAGAATACGGCCTTCCAGGGGCCGGCCGTCAACACTGACCACCACGGTCTGGCCGCGCTCCAGGGCGCGGGCCACCTCGCCGCGCAGCTCGACATAGAAATCCAGCTGCGCGGGATCGATCAGCACCGCCGCCTCCCCCCCGGGGGCGACATAGTCGCCGGGCTCCAGCATGACCGCGTTGACCATCCCGGCGAAGGGCGCCTGCAGCACGCTGCGCGCGAGATCGCGCTCGGCCCGTTCCAGCGCGGCCCGGCGCAGCGCCAGGCGCGCCTCGGCGCTGTCCACGCCGGCCTGCAGCTGGGCCAGTTCCGATTCGAGCTGCAGCAGACGACCCCGGGCCGCATCCAGCTGACTGGCAGAGCCGAGGGAGCGCGAACTCAGCGACTCCAGTCGCTGCACTTCGGCGCGCTGCAGCGCCGCATTGTCACGCGCCAGCGCCAGCAGCCGCCGGTCGCGGGTCAGCTGGGTCTGCTCCTGGGACAACTGCGCCTCGGCCTCGACCACGGCGGTGCGGAAATCGCCGTCATCCAGCCGCAGCAGGACCTGTCCGGCGTCCACCTGCATGCCCGGCTCCACCTCGCGCGCCACCACCCGGCCGCCGACTTCGAACCGCAGCTGACTGCGCCGCGCCGCCTGCAGCCGGCCGGTGACCGTTTCCACCGGCGCCACGTCGACCTGATCGACCCTGACCACCTGTACCCGCAGCGGCGGTGGCTCACCGGCGGCCGGCGGCGGCTCCGGCCGGGTCAGCACCAGTGCGGCCGCGACCGCGACCAGGGCAAGCAGCGACAGGGGCTTGTACGGGAACTTGAATTTCGTCACGAAGCGGGAACCGGGCGGCACGAAAGCGGGCAGGATTTGAAGGAAACCTCATTCTATGCGATTTTACGGGGCGCCCGCCAGGAACCTTTGCAAACATAAAGATACAAGCCAACCGTGACCCGACCCCAGTTTCTGATCCTGCTGGCCTGTGCCGCCTGCAGCCCCCGCCTGCTGGCCGCCAGCCTCCCTGCCGACACCTGGCAGTGCCTGCCCGCAACCGACGGCGGTGGCTGGGACTGCCGGCCCGCCGGCTCGCCGGCAGGTACGGCCGGCGCCACGGCGCAGCCGGAGACCCCCGAGCCCCCGCCCATCGCGGCAGGCGAGTCCAGCCCCCGGACGCCGGCGGCCGCGGATGGCGCACGCCCGGCGCCGATTACGCCACCGCCCGACAGCGATCCCACCTGGCGCCTGTGCCGCCCCGCGCCGCGGCCTTCGGCGCCCCTGCCGGCGTCCGGTCAGACCCACACCTACCTGGAAGGCGACACCGCCGAGATCCGCCAGCAGGAGGTCTACATCCTCACCGGCAATGCCCTGGCCGAAAGCGGCGGTGAACGCATCCTGGCCGAGCGGCTGACCTACCGCGATGCCGACGGCCGGCTCGACGCCGAAGGCAGTCTGCGCATCGAACAGCCCGACATCCTGGTCCAGGGCGAATGGGGTCACCTCAACCTGGCCGAGGACACGGGCGAGATCCATCGGATCACTTACCAGATGCCGCAGCGCCACGGCCGCGGCGTGGCCGAAGTCGCCCACCAGGACTCGGACATACTCAAGCGTCTGGAAGATGCCACCTACACCACCTGCGACCCCGGCCGCGACGACTGGCACATCCAGGCCCGCGAGGTCTACCTGCACACCGACAAGGGCGAGGGCCGTGCCTGGCACGCCACCCTGCGTATCAAGGACGTACCGATCCTGTACACGCCCTACCTGAGCTTCCCGCTGGACGACCGGCGCAAGTCCGGCTTCCTGGTGCCCAGCCTGGGCGCCTCGGAGGAAACCGGGGCCGACATCTCCGTCCCCTATTACTGGAACATCGCACCGAACCATGACGCCACCATCACGCCGCGCCTGATGAGCAAGCGCGGCGTGCAGCTGATCGGCGAGTACCGTTTCCTGCAGCCGAACCATTCCGGTCAGCTTGACCTGGAAGGACTGCCCTCGGACCAGGAATTCGACGACAACCGCTACCTCATCGGCTTCGAGCACCAGGCCCGGCTGAGCCCGCGCCTGAGCACCCAGGTCGATTTCCTCGATATCTCCGACCGGCATTATTTCGAGGACCTGGGCAGCAACCTGGACGACACCAGCCGCACCTACATCCGCCGTTACGCCCAGGCCCGTTACCTGGGCACCGGTTGGAGCCTCACCGGCCGGGTCGATGATTATGTGATCACCGACCCCAGCATCAGCACTGAACCGTTCCAACGCCTGCCGCAGCTGCTGTTCAGAGCCCGCCCGGCCCCGGGCTGGAACCCCTGGGGACTGGATCTGCATTTCAACAGCGAACTGGTGCGTTTCGAGCATGACAGCCGTATCACCGGAACACGGGCCCACCTGGACCCGGTGCTGGAACTGCCCTGGCTGCGCAACGCCTATCACCTCACCCCCGGTGTGGGCGTGAGCCATACCCGTTACCAGCTCGACAACACCGCCACGGGCGACCCGGACGAGCCCGACCTGACCGTGCCCTATGGCTATCTGGATGCCAGCCTGTTCCTGGAGCGCGATATGCGCTGGGGTGAGGACGCGTATCTGCACACCCTGGAACCGCGGCTGTTCTATCTCTACGCACCCCATGAGAATCAGGACGACATTCCGCGCTTCGACACCGGCCTGTCGGACTTCCGCTTCTCGCAACTGTTCGCCGTCAACCGTTTCACCGGCCACGACCGCTTCGGCGACGCCAACCAGCTCGCCGCCGCCGTCACCTCCCGCATCCTGGATCCGCGTACCGGCTACGAGCAGCTGCGCTTCGGCATCGGCCAGCTCTATTATTTCCGCGACCGCAAGGTCACCCTCAACCCGGGCCAGGCCCCCGAGACGCGCGACAGTTCCAACATCGTCGCCGATCTCAACTGGAATCTGACCCGGGCCCTGTCCTTCAATGCCGGCATCCAGTACGACCCCGAGGCCGAAGGGATTGACCGCCAGAGCTACCGCCTGCAATACCGCCCGGATCCCCGCCACATCCTCAATCTGTCCCACCGCTTCCGCGAGGGC
Organism: Thiohalobacter thiocyanaticus; assembly: GCF_003932505.1. Lineage (GTDB taxonomy): Bacteria > Pseudomonadota > Gammaproteobacteria > Thiohalobacterales > Thiohalobacteraceae > Thiohalobacter > Thiohalobacter thiocyanaticus. Next base: position 2,215,912 of record NZ_QZMU01000001.1, on the reverse strand, counting down.
AGCCTGGAGCAGATCGACATCAACGGCTTCTGGTACCTGAACGAGCGCTGGCACGTCGTGGGCCGCTGGTACTATTCGCTGGAGGAGGACCAGCTGCTCGAGGCCCTGGCCGGAGTGGAATACGAAAGCTGCTGCTGGATCGCCCGGCTGGCGGTACGCGACTTCATCAACTCGGTCACCAGCGGCACCGCCGGCAGCACCGGCGAACGCAACCTGGCGATCATGCTGCAGTTCGAGCTCAAGGGCCTGACCAGCCTGGGCCAGCCGGTCCAGGAGCTGATCGAGCAGAGCGTGCTCGGCTATCGCCCCTGAGCCTATCCGAACGGATCACATCTGATATCATGGCCACCATGCATACGAGATTCCTGCCGATATTCCTGTTCCTGGGCCTGCTGCTGGGCCTGCCCGTCCAGGCCGCCGCCCAGGCCCTCAACCGGATCGTGGCCGTGGTCAATGACGACGTCATCCTCGCCAGCGAGCTGGAGGACAAGGTCCGGCTGGTGCGTTCCCAGCTGGCCCAGCAGGACACCCAGGCGCCCGACCCGGCCCAGCTGGAGCGCCAGGTGCTGGAGCGCCTGATCATGGAACGGCTGCAGCTGCAGGTGGCCGAGCGCAACAACATCGAGGTCGATGACGAAACCCTCAACGCCAATCTGCGCAATATCGCCGCCCAGAACGGCGTCAGCCTGACCGAATTCCGCCAGACCCTGGAAAGCGAGGGCATGGACTACGCGGCCTTTCGCGAGGAGCTGCGCAACCAGATCATGATCAACCGGCTGCGCCAGCAGACGGTGATCAACCGCATCGACATCAGCGACCAGGAGGTCGACAACCTGCTGGCCAGCCAGACCGCCTGGAGCGACCAGACCCGGGACTATCACCTGGGCCATATCCTGATCGCCACCCCCGAGGCCGCTGCGCCGGAACAGATCCAGGCCGCCGAGCGCGAGGCCGGCGAGGTGCTGGAACGGCTGCGCGGCGGGGCCGATTTTAGCGAAACCGCCGTGGCCGTCTCGGAAAGCGAAACCGCGCTGGAAGGCGGCGATCTGGGCTGGCGCAAGGCCGCCCAGCTGCCCAGCCTGTTCGCCGACGTGGTGCGGGACATGCAGCCGGGCGAGATCAGCGATCTGATCCGCAGCCCCAGCGGCTTTCACATCATCAAGCTGATCGAGGTGCGCGGTGACGAACGCCACGTCATCACCCAGAGCCGGGTGCGCCATATCCTGCTCCAGCCCGACGAGATGCTGAGCGAATCCGGGGTCCGGCTGCGCATCGAACAGCTGCGCGACCGGCTGGAGACCGGCGCAGATTTCGCCGACCTGGCCCGCTCGCACTCCACCGACAAGGTCTCGGCCTCCAACGGCGGCGATCTGGGCTGGGTCAATCCGGGCGACATGGTGCCCGAGTTCGAGGAGGCCATGAACCGGCTCGAACCCGGTGAAATCAGCGAGCCGGTCCAGACCCGCTTCGGTTGGCACCTGATCCAGGTGCTGGAGCGGCGCGAGCGTGACAGCACGGACGACTATCAGCGCTCCCGCGCCCGGGAAATGATCCGCCAGCGCAAGACCGACGAGGAGATGGAGCTGTGGCTGCGCCGGTTGCGTGACGAATCCTATATCGAATACCGGCTGGAGCCCTCCGCCGGCTGAGCCCACGCCATGACCAGCCCCGTCCACCTGGCCCTGACCGCCGGCGAACCCGCTGGCATCGGTCCCGACCTGTGCCTGGCCCTGGCCGCCTCCGAGCTGCCCTGCGCGCTTACGGTGATCGCCGATCCCAACCTGCTGGCACAGCGGGCGGACGAACTCGGCCTGGCGGTCGAACTCGCTACGGGCCCGGCCACCGAGACCCACCGCCCGGGACGGCTGGAGGTGCTGCCGATCTCACTGGCCCGACCCTGCCGCAGCGGTCACCTGGACCCGGCCAACGCCCCCTATGTGCTGCATACACTGGATGCCGCCATCGACGGCTGCATCGCCGGACGCTTCGATGCCCTGGTCACCGCGCCCCTGCACAAGGGCGTGATCAACGAGGCCGGCATCGCCTTCACCGGCCATACCGAATACCTGGCCGAACGCACCGGTACGGCCAACGTGGTGATGATGCTCGCCACCGAGGGCCTGCGCGTGGCCCTGGCCACCACCCACCTGGCCGTGAGCGATATCCCGCGCCACATCACCCGCGACGGCCTGCGGCAGGTGCTGCGCATCCTCCACCGGGATCTGCAGCGCTGGTTCGGTCTGGCGCGGCCGCGCATCCTGGTCGCCGGCCTCAATCCGCACGCCGGCGAGGGCGGGCATCTCGGGCGCGAGGAGATCGAGATCATCGCCCCGGTGCTGGAGGAACTGCGCAGCCGCGAGCACATGCAGCTCATCGGCCCGCTGCCGGCCGACACCCTGTTCACCCCCAGGTACCTGGACGAGGCCGACGCGGTGCTGGCCATGTATCACGATCAGGGCCTGCCGGTACTCAAGTACAAGGGCTTCGGCCGGGCCGTGAACATCACCCTGGGCCTGCCCTTCGCGCGCACCTCGGTCGATCACGGCACCGCGCTGGAACTGGCCGGCAGTGGCCGGGCCCGCGGCGACAGCCTGCGGCTGGCCATCGACACGGCGCTGGCCATGGTGGACCGGGGATGAACGCCGCCCACCGGCCGCGCAAGCGCTTCGGTCAGAATTTTCTCCACGATCCCGGCAGCATCGAGCGCATCCTTGCCGCCATCGACCCGCAGCCCGGCCAGGCGCTGGTCGAGATCGGCCCCGGCCGGGGCGCACTGACCTGGCAGCTGCTGGAACGCCTCGGCCGGCTGGAGGTCATCGAACTGGACCGCGACCTGTGCGCCCGTCTGGACACCGAACGCCATGCCCACCCCGGCGAACTGATCATCCACAGCGCCGATGCATTGAAGACCGATTTCTGCGGCCTGGAGCAGCCGCCGCCGCTGCGGGTTGTGGGCAACCTGCCCTATAACATCTCCACCCCGCTGCTGTTCCATCTGCTGGGCCAAGCCGGCTGCATCCGCGACATGCACTTTCTCCTGCAGAAGGAGGTGGTCGAACGCATGGCCGCCGCCCCGGGCGGCAGGGACTACGGCCGGCTGTCGGTGATGCTGCAGATGCTGTGCGAGGTCGAGCCGCTGTTCACCGTGGGCCCGGGCGCCTTCCATCCGCCGCCGAAGGTGGACTCGGCCTGCGTGCGTCTGATTCCGCTGCCCACTCCACGTTATGTCATCGACCCGGACACCTTTGCCGACAGGACGCGGCTGGCCTTCGCCCACCGCCGCAAGACCCTGCGCAACAACCTCAAGGGCGAACTGCACACCGAACAGCTGGAAGCCGCCGGCATCGATCCCGGCCGCCGCGCCGAGACCCTCAGCCTGGAGGAATTCGCCCGCCTGAGCACGCTGCCGTCCGGAGCCGAATGATTTCAACGCAGAGGCGCCCAGGCTTTCCCCGCCCGGGGACAGCCGATATACTCGAATCAGGCAATCAACGGAGGGAGGGCTCCGGCATGCCCAGGCGCAGGAAAAAGCCCACGGACATCCTCGTCATGCTGATCGGCTTCGGCCTGATCGTCGCCATCTTCGTTTTCGTGATCCTGTTCGCACCGAGCAACCCCTTCGAGGACAGCCAGTTCATCGAGGATGTCGGTGACGCCAACCGTCCACTCTGAACACCCCCTCATCATGGAGCCCGTCTGATGTCCGAGTATTCACATGTGCTGGTCGCGGTCGATTTCATGCCGGATTTCGAGCAGGTCACCCGGCGCGCCATGCAGATCGCCGCCCACAGCCAGGCCCGCCTGTCGCTGGTTCACGTGGTGGAATTCCTGCATCTGGACCTGGCCAGCGAACTGGTCCTGCCGGAAGACGTGACCCTGGAGACTCAGGTCATCGACACGGCACGCAACAAGCTGGCGGAGATGGCCGCCTCGATGGACTGGCCGGGAGAGATCAAACATCATCTGGAGACCGGCTCGACCAAGCACGAAATCCTGCGCGTGGCCGAGGAACAGGCAGTGGACCTGCTCGTGATCGGCAGCCATGGCCGCCACGGTCTGGGCCGGCTGCTGGGTTCAACCGCCAACGGGGTGCTGCAGGGCGCGCCCTGTGACGTCCTGGCGGTGCGGATCCAGCCGGCCTGAATCAGGGCCGCAGCGGCGGCGCCTGCTGGCTGAAGGCGGCCGGATCGGCAGCCGCGGCGGAGGTAATGGTGGCTGGCGCCGGGTCCGTGCCCACGGCCAGGGTGCCGGTGGTCACGACCACCCCCAGCCCGACGAAAAGCGCCAGCAGCACCAGTGGATCGGGTTTTCGGTAATGATGTCGCATTGGCCTCGCTCTCGGGTCAGTGTGATTGTCTGACCCCCTTATAATGCAAGGATCGGTCCGGCAGCACCGAAACTTGAGGAATTGCGACGGGATTTTAGGCCAATGAGCGCACGCCGCCGTGACGGGGATCACATTCCTCCCCGCCGTGCGGCCCCTGGTCGCGGCTCAGCTGCGGTATTTGGGGTCGACCCAGCAGCGCGGCAGCGCCTCGCCGGAGGGGAACACCAGCCCGGCCTTGGCGAAGCCTGCCGGATCCTGCATCTCCTCGCCGGCGTGCATGCGGCCGGTCACCTCCTCCCGGCAGGGGTCGAACAGCGCCCCCGTATCGAGAATCTCGATCAGGTCACCATGGAGCTTGTCTTTGAGGTACATGCCGCCTCCTTCGCGATGTTTGTATGAAAACTATAGCCCCTCGCCCTCCGTCCCGTGTTGACCCCCGTCAAGCCTGTGGTTTCTCCCCGCAGGGCTTTGTGCCATCATCTCCTTGATTGCGCGAAGACACGGAAATCCAATGCCTTTTCCGGATCCACCGCCACCAGCGGCCAACTCGACAGCAGCCGCAGCCAAGGCCGGGGCCGACATCCGTATACACAATAATCCGGAAGCCCTGAGTCGTGCCGCCGCCGAGCGGGTCACGGCCCTGTGTCGGGAAGCCGGATCCGCGCGCGGCAGCTGCCACCTGGCGCTGGCGGGCGGCAGCACCCCGCGCCGGCTCTACGAACTGTTGGCCGGGCCGCCCTGGTCGCAGCAGCTGCCCTGGCCGGCCCTGCAGATCTATTTCGGGGACGAGCGCGCCGTGCCGCCGGAACATCCGGACAGCAATTACGGCATGGCCCGCGCGGCCTGGCTGGACCGGGCCCCGCTGGCCGCCGGCCAGATCCATCCCATGCTGGCCGAGCCGGCCCGGATCGCACAGGATGCAGCCGACTACGCCGGATTGCTGGAGCGGCAACTGCCCCACAATGAGGCAGGCGTGCCCGTTCTTGACCTGATCCTGCTGGGCCTGGGCCCGGACGGACATACCGCCTCCCTGTTCCCCGGCACCCCGGTGCTGGAAGAACGCGCCCGCTGGGTCGCTCCGGTGCACGTGGAACAACACGACAGCTGGCGGCTGACCCTGACCTATCCCGTGCTCGAGGCCGCCCGGCAGCTGCTGTTCCTGGTCGCCGGCGCGGACAAGGCCGCCTGCATCGCCCGGGTGCTGGGCACGCCCGCGAACGGGGAGCTACTGCCGGTGCAGCGCATCGCCGCCCGGGGCCGGGTTGAATGGCACCTGGACGCGGCCGCCGCCGGGAGACTGGCACCGTGACCGGCACCCTGATCCTGGCCGGCGACATCGGCGGCACCCATACCCGGCTGGTGCTGGCCCCCGCCGACGACATCCGCTCCTGGCGCAACGAGCGTCGCTACGCCAGCGGCGACTACGCTGATTTCGACGCCCTGCTGGCGGACTATCTGCAGTGCTGCGAGTCACCGCCGGCACGCGCCTGCCTGGCCATCGCCGGACCGGTGCTGGGTCCGTCCGATCAGAGCCGGGCGCAGGTGACCAACCTGCCCTGGCAGCTGGACAGCCGCCGTCTCGCCGAGCGGCATGGCCTCGAGCGGGTGCATCTGGTCAACGACTTCGCCGCCATCGGCCATGCACTGGATGCCCTGCAGCCGGCCGATCTGGCCTGCCTGCAGACCGGTTGGCCCCGGACCGGCGCCAACCGGGCGGTGATCGGCGCCGGCACCGGACTGGGCCATGCCAGTGTGGTGGCCTGCGCCGGCGGCCTCGAGGTCCTCGCCGCCGAGGCCGGACATACGGACTTCGCCCCGCGCACCCCGTTGCAACGGGACCTGCTCCAGATGCTGGCGGCGGAACTCGACACCGTCTCCTGGGAACGGCTGGTCTCGGGGCCCGGCCTGGTGCGCCTGTACCTTTTCTTCTGCCGGCGCGGTGACGCTGTGCCAGGGATCGACCCGGAGGCCGCCGACGCCGCCGCCCGCATCAGTGCAGCAGCCATAGCCGGCACCGACCCCGCGGCCGCACAGGCCCTGCGCGAATTCGTCCGTCTCTACGGCGCCCAGGCCGGCAACTGGGCCCTGTGTACCCTGCCCTTCGCCGGCCTGTTCATCGCCGGCGGCATCGCCCCGCGCATCCTGGACTGGCTGCGCCGGCCGGACTTTCTCGCCGCCTTTCATGCCAAGGGGCCGATGCGCGAACTCATGCAGGGTCTCCCGGTCCACGTCATCACCCATCCCCAGCCGGGGCTGCTGGGCGCGCTGCAGCTGGCCGCCCGCACCTCCGCCTGAGCCGACCGGCGGGCCCACCCCCGGACTCCCTGCGGTTGTTTTTTGGCACAGGCCGGCTCGATCCGTATCCTATGCAGCTCCCGAACCGACAGGACAGACCATGAGCAGCACGCCCTATCATATCGAGGTCGAGGTGCAGACCACCTACATCGAGGAACAGTCCAGCCCGGAGGACAACCGCTACGTCTTCGCCTACACCATCACCATCCGCAATACCGGCAGCGTGGCCGCCAAGCTGCTGACCCGGCACTGGATCATCACCGACAGCAACGGCAAGTCCCAAGAGGTGCGCGGCGAGGGCGTGGTCGGCGAGCAGCCGCACCTGGAACCGGGCGGATCATTCCAGTACACCAGCGGCACCATGATCGAGACCTCGGTGGGCAGCATGCGCGGCAGCTACCAGATGATCGCCGACGACGGCGTCGAGTTCGACGCCGAGATCCCCGCCTTCACCCTGTCCATTCCCCGTACGCTGCATTGAGCAGCCTTATAGATCTCAACGCAGGAACGCAAAGGCGCAGAGGACGCCAAGAGAACCATTGGTTCCGGCGTGCGCCGGAATGGCCTGCACAGTATCGGATAGAAGTCACTGATACGGCCGCAATCATGCAACGAAAAAACTTTGCGTTCTCTGCGCCTTTGCGCCTCTGCGTTAAACACATAACACAGGAAACCCGCAATGGCCGTCTACGCCATCGGTGACGTCCAGGGCTGCCTGGACGAGCTGCAACGGCTGCTGGACCGGCTGCACTTCGACCCGGCCGCCGACCGGCTCTGGTTCGCCGGTGACCTGGTCAACCGGGGACCGCAATCGCTGGAGACCCTGCGCTTCATCCGCGCGCTGGGGGGGCGTGTCGTCAGTGTACTGGGCAATCACGACCTGCATCTGCTCGCCATCAGCCGTTACGCCGACCGGCTGAAGGCCAGAGACACCCTGCTGCCGATACTCGAGGCCCCCGACCGGGACGAGCTGCTGGACTGGCTGCGGCAACGCCCCCTGTTCCATCACGATGCCACGCTCGGTTACAGCCTGGTGCATGCCGGCCTGCCGCCTCAGTGGGACCTGGACCTGGCACAGTCCTGCAGCCGCGAGGTGGAAGCCGTCCTGCGCGACGATACGCACTGCCGGGACTTTCTTGCCCACATGTACGGTAATCAACCCGACACCTGGTCGGCGCAACTCACGGGGCATGACCGCCTGCGGTTCATCGTCAATGCCTGCACCCGCCTGCGTTACTGTACACCGGAAGGTATGATGGAATTCCGCCACAGCGGTCCGCCCGGCAGCCAGCCGCCGGGCTTTCTGCCCTGGTTCGAGGCGCCCGGCCGTGCCAGCCGCGGCCTGAATGTCCTGTTCGGCCACTGGGCCTCGCTGGGTACGGTCACCAGCCCCGGCGTCCATCCGCTGGACACCGGCTGCGTCTGGGGCCATCAGCTCACCGCCCTGCGCCTGGACACAGACAAGCCCGAACGCATCAGCATCGACTGTCCCGGCGCCCGCAGGCCGGGACAGGCTGGATGAAGTCGCTCAGCGCCGTAACCCATCACCATGGCCGATCCAATAATGGGTTGCGCTTCGTTCCACCCATCCTCCTCACTCGACAAATAAAAAAGGCCCTCCCCGAAGGGAGGGCCAAGACCTCAGTGCAGGCCAGAGGAAGCGTGTATTCAGTGTGATCCGTGGATATCAGTCGAAGGGCCACCACCAGCGCTTGGCCTTGCCCTGCGGCTCGCCATCGTCCTGGTGGATGCGGTCCCGGTCCCGGTCCTGGACCTGACCGCCCTTGCCTTCGCCGGCCTTGCCGTTGCCCATGCCATTGCCGTCACCCTTGGCCTTCGCCTTGGACTTCATGCTGTCGCGCTCGGCATCCGGATCGCGGTAACGCTCACGGTCCATATCGCGGTCATGTTCCAGCTTGCGCTGCTCGTTGCGCTCGCGAACCTCGGCGGCGCGCTCCTGTCCGTAATTGTCGTTCTCGTAGCCCTGTCCCTTGCCGTTGCCACCGCCACCGGCGGCAAGTGCAGCGCCGGTGCCGGCAACAGTCAGCGCGACCGCAAGGACGATTGTTTTCCATGCCGTGTTCATTTCGATTCTCCGTGCTTGCTGTTGATGATGGCTACAGGATGCGCCGGCAAGCTGAATTCAGGCTTAATTAATAGCAGAAGAAAACGGCTTCAGCGCGGTTGAGACAGGTGGCGTTGACGGATTTGTGATTCAGGTCACAATCGCTGGAAGATCGGGGACACAGTGGCGGAAAACCGCCACGGCAAAAGTCGTAACAGGCCGCGAGCGCACGCGAACGACTGCGACATCACTGCCTGCGTTCCAGCAACTCGAAACGATAGGGATAGGGGTTTCTGTCATCCGGCGCATGCTGTTCGCGACTGAGTTGCTTCCAGTCGTCCGGGTTCCATTCCGGCAGCCAGGTATCACCTTCAAACGTATGCTCGATCACGGTGAGATAGATGCGCCCGGCCCGGTGCAGGGTGCGCTCGAACAACTCGGCGCCGCCGATGACCATAACCTCATCGGCATCACCGGCCGCGGCCAGCGCGGCGTCGAAGGAATCGACCACATCGCAGCCGGCAGCGCGGTAGGCCGGGTTGCGGCTGACCACGATATTCTGTCGTCCCGGCAGCGCCCGGCCGATGGATTCATGCGTCCTGCGGCCCATGATGATGGGCTTGCCCATCGTTACCCGCTTGAAATGCGCGAGATCAGCCGGCAGGTGCCAGGGCAGACCGTTGCGGCTGCCGATCAGCCGGTTGCGATCCATGGCAACGACAAAAGAGATGATCACACCGCCACCGGCGCCCTGATGTGAGGGTGGTGTTCGTAACCGACCAGCTCGAAGTCCTCGAAACGGAAACCGAAGATATCCTTCACCCCGGGATTGATGCGCATCAGCGGCAGCGGATAGGGCTTGCGGGTGAGCTGCTCGTCGGCCTGCTCCAGATGATTGAGATACAGATGGGCATCGCCCAGGGTGTGAACGAAGTCCCCCGGCTGCAGGTCGCAGACCTGCGCCAGCATCAGGGTCAGCAGGGCATAGGAGGCGATATTGAATGGCACCCCCAGGAAGATGTCGGCGCTGCGCTGGTAGAGCTGGCAGGACAGCCGGCCCTCGGCGACATAGAACTGGAAGAAGGCATGACAGGGCGGTAGCGCCATGTGCTCGATGTCGGCCACGTTCCAGGCGCTGACGATGATGCGGCGCGAGTCCGGATTGTGCCTGAGCTGCTCGACCACCTGCGCGATCTGATCGATGTGACGGCCGTCCGGCGTCGGCCAGCTGCGCCACTGGTAGCCGTAGATCGGGCCCAGGTCGCCGTTATCGTCGGCCCACTCGTCCCAGATGCTGACCTTGTTCTCATGCAGATACCTGACGTTGGTGTCGCCCTGCAGGAACCACAGCAGCTCATGGATGATGGAGCGCAGGTGCAGCTTCTTGGTGGTGACCACCGGGAAGCCCTCGCCCAGATCGAACCGCATCTGGTGACCGAACACGCTGAGCGTGCCGGTGCCGGTGCGGTCCTGCTTCTTCACGCCGTGCTCGCGCACATGGCGCATGAGATCGAGATACTGCTTCACGTTGTTGCCTCTTGCTCGTGTGAGGAGTTAGGAGTGAGGAGTGAGGGGGTGTGAGAAACTCTGCCCGGTGCGTCATTCCGACGCATGCAGGCACCCGGATACCGCTGCGGCCACTGGATCCCCGCCTGCGCGGGGATGACGGGTAAAGGCGGACCGGCGGCCAGGGAAGGTATGACCGCCACTCTCACGATTCTCTCCTCACTCCTCACTGCTACGCCCCCGATACGCAAGCCACAGCAGCAACGCCCCGAACAGCACCATCGGCGCCGACAGCAGGTGCCCCATGGTCAGCCAGTCGAAGGCGATGTAACCCAGATGACTGTCGGGCTCGCGCACGAATTCCACCGCGAACCGGAATACACCATAGCACAGCAGGAACAGCCCCGAGACCGCCATGCGCGGCCGCGGCCGGGCCGAGAACCACCACAGGATGAGGAACAGCGCCAGCCCTTCCAGCAGGGCCTCGTAGAGCATCGACGGATGGCGCGGTTGAGCGTCGACGAAGGGAAACACCATGCCCCAGGGCAGATCGGTGGGCCGGCCCCACAGCTCGCCGTTGATGAAGTTGCCGATACGGCCCGCCCCCAGCCCGATGGGCACCAGCGGGGCAATGAAGTCGGTGACCTGAAAGAAAGTCCGGCCGGTCCGGCGTCCGTACAGCCACATCGCCAGCAGCACGCCCAGCAACCCGCCGTGGAAAGACATGCCGCCCTGCCAGATGCGCAGCAGCAGCAGCGGATCCTCGAGGAACAGGCCGAAGTTGTAGAACAGGATATAACCGATGCGGCCGCCCAGAATGACACCCAGAGCAGCATAGAACAGCAGATCGCCGATCTCCTGCGCCTGCCAGCCGGAGTCCGGCCGCCGCGCCCGCACCCGGCCCAGCCACCAGCCGCCGACAAAGCCGATCAGGTACATCATGCCGTACCAGTGCAGGGCGAAGTCGCCGAAACGCACGATGGCGGGATCGATGTCGGGGTAGGTCAGCATGGCTTCAGTCCCTCACCAGCCGGCAGTACAGGGCCTTGAGATAATCGGTCTCGACAATGGCGGGATGACGCGGATGATCCGCCGCCTGCTGGCCCCATTCCAGAATCTGCAGCCGCCGGTCCACATGACGGGCGGCGCGATGCACCGCCTGGCGGAAGGCCCCGGACTGCATGTGGTGGGAACAGGAGGCGGTGACCAGAAAGCCGTCCCGGCCCAGCAGCCGGATGGCAAGCTGGTTGAGCCGCTGGTAGGCCTCGGTGCCGGCCTCGATGTCCTTGCGCCGCTTGATGAAGGCCGGCGGATCCAGAATCACCAGGTCGAAACGCTCATCGGCCTCGCGCAGCGCCTTGAGCGCCTCGAAGGCGTCCCCCTGGCGCGTCTGCAGCCGATCGCCGACGCCATTGATCACGGCATTATGCGCGGCGCGCTCCAGGGCCTCGCGCGAGCTGTCCACACAGATGACCTCGCTCGCGCCGGCCAGTGCCGCCTGCACGCCCCAGGCGCCGACATAACTGAACACGTCCAGCACCCGCGCCCCGGCCGCGTAGCGGCGCAGGCGGCCGCGGTTGTCGGCCTGGTCGTAGAACCAGCCGGTCTTCTGGCCCGATTGCAGCGAGACCTCGAAGCGCGCGCCGTTCTCGCTCACCACAACCGGATCGGGGACTTCGCCCAATGTCTCCACATAGGTTTCCAGGCCCTCCAGCCGACGCACCTCCGTGTCGTTGCGCAGCAGGATACCCTGCGGGCGCAGCACCTGCTCCAGCGCGGCGATCACCGCCTCCCGGACCGCCTCCATGCCGGCGGTGGTCAGCTGCACCGCCAGGATGTCACCGTAGCGGTCGACGATCAGCCCGGGCAGGCCGTCGGCCTCGCCGTAGCACAGGCGGTAACAGGGCTGCTCGTACAGGCGCTGGCGCAGCGACAGGGCGACATTGAGCCGGTGCACCAGCAGCGACTTGTCCAGCACCTGGTCGGGATCCCGGCTGACCAGGCGGGCACAGATCAGCGAATGCGGGTTGACGTAGCCGCTGCCCAGGGGACGGCCGTTGTGGGCCTCGATCCGCACCGGCTGACCGGGCGCGAAGCCGGTCAGCGGCGTGGCGCCGGTGTCCACCTCGTTGCTGTAGACCCACAGGTGGCCGGCGCGCAGCCGGCGTTCCTCGCGCCGTTTCAGGCGCAGGGGAGCGAGCGGGGATGCGGTTTCGGCAACAGACATGGGGTGGGCCTTAGCGGTCAGGCCCGCCATTGTACAGAAGGTGGGCAACGCCATGGTAGGTTGGACAACCGGGGACAGACCCCAATTTTTGCTTTTCGAAAAATTGGGGTCTGTCCCGAATGGCACTTACATAAGCCGGATTTCAGTCTATCCGTCATTCCCGCGAAGGCGGGAATCCAGTGCTTGGCAGAGCAAATGAACGCTGGATCCCCGCCTTCGCGGGGATGACGGGCTAAAGTAAGTACCATTCGGGTCTGCCCCCCCGGTTTCCGGATTCCTCTCAGCCCAACCTGCCCCGGCGCCGCAGCGCCAGCGGCAGAAAGGCCAGCACGCACAGCACCTCCAGCCCGCCGACAATGACGAAGGCCGGGGTGTAGCTGCCGAACAGGCTCACCAGGCTGCCGCCGGTGAGCGGACCCAGCACGAAGCCGAGCGAGCCGGCGAAATTGAAACCGCTCATGGCCAGGGCCTTGTGCTCGGGCCGCGACAACTCGGCCACCAGTACCAGCGAGGGGGCGTACATGAGCGCGGCAGTAACCCCGCCGGCGAACATCAGCCAGGGAATGAATCCGCCCGGCACCAGCCCCACGGCCGTCAGCGTCAGGCCATAGGCCGCGCTTCCGGTCAGCATCATGGTCAGCGGATTCCAGCGCCGGGACAGCAGACCGGCGGGAAAGGTCAGCAGCGAGAAGGGGATCAGGAACAACGCCATGGTCAGGCCGATACCGGCCGCGTCCAGGCCGATGACCTGGCTCAGGTACAGCGACAGGGTGGAGACGATGAAGCCCACGGTCAGCCGGTCGATGAAGGCGAAGGCATAGGGCAGCAGCAGCGGCCGGTTGGCCGGCAGCGCCCGCAGCAGCGCACCCGGACCGCCGTGACTGCGGCCGACCGGCAGGTCGCGCAGTGCCAGCGCGGCCAGCGGGGTCAGCAGCAACATCAGCAGTGCACCGGCCTGCAGGACCCGTTCCGCCCCGCCGTCGACGCCGATCCATCCGCCGAGGGGCGCACCGCTGGCCACGCCCAGGCTGATGGCCGAACCCACCAGGCCCATCACCGCGCCGCTGCCGCGGCGCCGGGCATGGTCCGCGGCCAGGGTCATCAACAGGCTGAGCGCCGTGATGTGGGCACAGCCCTCGACGAACCGCCAGCCCAGGTAGACCGGATAGCTCCAGTCCTGCAGCAGCATCAGCAACGCCAGGGCGTTCAGCGCCAGTGCGCCGGCGATAATGGGCCGGCGCCGCTGCCACAGGTCCGACAGCAGCCCGGCCAGCGGCACGCACAGCAGGGCACCGAGCATGTTGGCCGACATGAACAGGTGCTGGGCGAATTCGCTCAGGTCCGGGTAGCGGCCGACGGTCAACTCGCGCAGCACCGGCACCATGCCGGTGACCGGCAGCATCAGCAGGTACAGGGCGAGCGCGATCAGGCCCAGCTGCATCAGTTCTCACCCCCGCCCTGGCCGGCCGCCTCCAGTGCGGCGACCAGGTCCGCGCCGCGCCACAGCGCCAGGTCGGCGGCCTCGCTGCGATAGGGCCAGATCGCGACCGCGCCTGCATCCAGCACCGGCCAGTCACCCTGGTAGAGGATCAGATACCCCTGCGGATGGGTCCGCGCCCAGTCCGCCGCCTGCGCCCGTTCAACCTCGGTCAGCGGCCATTGCAGCCGCCCCGGGAACTGAAACTGGCCGTGATATTTGCCCACATGCGCCACCGGCGCGCCGGCGGCCTGCAGGACCGCGAGGCGCCGGGCGGCGGGCCGCAGGTCGTAGGCCGGCGCGGCCGCCGGCAGCACGGCCAGATGGCCGGCGCCGATCAGCAGCACCGTGGCCAGGGCGGTCAGCCGGACCTGGCTAAGGCCTGACAGGGGCGGCAATGCCAGGGCCAGCAGGCCGATTCCGCCCAGCGCCAGACCCGGCCAGACCGGCAGCTCCGGCACCCAGAAGGCCAGACCGGGCCGCACCAGCAGGGGCGCCAGGGACAGCAGCCCGCCGCCGAGGATGAGTATCGCCGCCGCCAGCCACGGCCGCCGCGCCGTCCCGGGCGCGGCGACGGCCAGCCGCGCCAGTAGTAGCATGGCGGCCGGGAACAGGGGCAGCAGGTACTTGATCTGCTTGCCGCTGACCAGGCTGAAGGCGAGCAGCACCGGCAACAGCCAGGCCAGCAGGAAGCGCAGCGTCCAGTCACCACGCCAGCCGATCCGGCTCGCACCGCGCCAGAGCGGCCGCCACAGCAGCCAGGGCAACAGGATCAGGGGCAGCCAGGGCAGATACCACCACCAGGGCTGGCGGTGAGCGAAGGAATCCACCACCCGGCCGGCGGTCTGACCCCAGAAGATGGCGTCGCGGTAAGCCTCGCCGCCGGCAATTCCCGCCGGCACCGCCCAGGCCAGGGCGATCACCGCTCCCAGCGCCACCGCCCCGAGCAGAGCGCCATACCAGCGCCCCCAGGCAGGCGCGCGCGCCACCCACAGCGGGGCGAGCAGCGCTGCCGGCAGCAGATGCAGCAGGATCACCGGTCCCTTGCTGAGCACCCCCAGCCCGATCGCCAGCCCGAGAATCCCCCAGCCGCGACGCCGGCCTGCCGCCGCCTCCAGCAGGCCCAGCATCCCAGTGAGGGTGCAGGCCACCAGCAGCAGATCGAACTGCACCAGGGTGAGAAAGGCCGCCCACACCGGCAGGCCCAACAGCAACCAGGGTACGTAGCGGGCGGTCTGCGGCAGTTCCGGCCACAGACGCCGCGCCAGTCCGGCCGCCAACATCAGATTGAGTAGCGCCAGCAGCGGCGCCACCAGCCGCGGCCACCAGTCATTGACGCCGAACAGAGCCCAGCCGGCCTGGATCAGCCAGAACAGCAGCGGCGGCTTGTGGTGATAGACCTCACCGTTGAGATGCGGCACCAGCAGGTCCCCGCGCAGCCACATCTCCCAGGCGACCGCGACATAGCGGGTCTCGTCCACCGGCAGCAGCGGCCGCAACCACAGCACCAGCGCCATCAGTCCGGCATGCAGGGCCAGCAGGCCCGCCAGGTCCCGCAGCGGCAAGCTCGCCGATCTCATGCGTCCAGTTCCCGATCCAGGGATTCGTCCAGAGTACGGCCGCGGCGGTAGCGTCGATAGAGATAGATGCCCAGCGCGCCGGAGGCGAGGAACAGCACCATCGACAGCGTGGTGCGCAACACCGGCTGGATCGTCATACCGCTGCCCAGCAGAGCGAAGACCACCGTCTGCGGGATATAGCCGATCGCCGAGCCGAGAAAAAAGGGGGCCGGCCGCACGCTGGAGACACCGGCGGCGAGATTGACCA
The DNA here is from genome assembly GCF_003932505.1 of Thiohalobacter thiocyanaticus. Classification (GTDB taxonomy): domain Bacteria; phylum Pseudomonadota; class Gammaproteobacteria; order Thiohalobacterales; family Thiohalobacteraceae; genus Thiohalobacter; species Thiohalobacter thiocyanaticus. Next base: position 2,200,188 of record NZ_QZMU01000001.1, on the reverse strand, counting down.
TCAGGTTCCATCCTACCGGCAGCAGCCGTATCAGCAGGGTCATGGAAAAGGGATTGTCATGGATGAAGGCGTCGACCCTGCGAATGCGCTCTGACAGCCGCGGCCGCAGCAGCCGCCGGCCGGCCAGACGGCCGAAGCTGAAGGCCAGCATGCAGCCCAGCGCCGAGGCCAGCAGGGCGAACACCGCACCGGGGAGGAAGCCGAAGGCATAGCCGCCGAGGAAGGAGACGAACTGGCGCGACAGGCCGGCGCCGATGAACAGGGCACCGACCGCTACATAGGCCAGCCCACCCCAGGCGTGGCCGCGCACATGGGCGTCGATCCAGTCGGTGTTGAGATAGCGGCTCATCAGCAGGCCGGCCAGCACGAAGCCGGCCATCAGCAGCAGGCCGCGCAGCAGCAGACGCAGGCGCCGGTTCACTCCGCGTCCACCTCCGAGACCAGGGGACGCTTAGCCCGGCGCTGCAGCCAACTCACGCCGAACAGGTCGACGATGCCCACCCACAGGCGGTCGAACACCCCGTACTTGCTCTGCCCGCGCGCCCGCGGCCGGTGATTGACCGTCACCGACACCACGCGGCCGCCGGCACGCTGCACCAGGGCCGGCAGGAAGCGGTGCATGTGATCGAAACAGGGCAATTCCAGGAAGACATCACGGCGGAACAGCTTGAGCCCGCAACCGGTATCCGGCGTATCGTCGTCCAGCAGCCGGCGGCGCACCCCGTTGGCAACGCGCGAGGCCAGGCGCTTGACCGCGCTGTCCCGGCGCCGGCGGCGCCAGCCGGCAATCAGCCACAGGGGCGGATCGCCGGTATCGGCCCGCATCCGGGCCGAGAGGTTGGGGATATCGGCCGGATCGTTCTGCCCGTCGCCGTCCAGGGTCGCGATCCAGGACGCGCGCGCCGCCCGCACCCCGGTCCGGATGGCCGTGCTCTGGCAAGCTGGCGGCATGGTTCAGGATGCGCAGGCGCGGGAACTCGTACCGGCAGTCGCGCAGCTCACCCAGGGTGGCGTCGCGGCTGCCGTCGTTCACATAGATCACCTCGTAGTCGAGGTGGCCCTCCAGCGCGGTGCGGATCTCCTCCAGCAGGGGCCGGATGTTGTCCGCTTCGTTGAAGACCGGTACCACGACCGATAAATCCATGTGCCGTCTCGGTGTAATTGAGTCCGGCCGGAGCCGGCCGGTATAGTCGGGAGTCATTATCCCAAATCAGCCACGGAATCACACGGAAGGCACGGAAATACATGCTGTTATGCTCAGGGGCTCTATGATTAACTCGTCATTGCGAGGAGCGCAGCGACGCGGCAATCTCTAACTGATTGATTCTGCAGTACGAGATTGCTTCGCTACGTTTATGCCCTCTGGTTACTCGCAATGACAGGACTGTTTGAATTAATCAGAGGTTCCTCAGCGCCCCGCCGGTTGTTTCCGACCTTGGCCTTTTCCGCATGTTTCCGTGGCAGATAGTGGCTTCAGGATTATATAGAGAAGCCCCGGAGGCCGCATGACCGACGTCAAGACCAATCACCTGGCCGGCGAGACCAGTCCCTACCTGCTCCAGCATGCCGACAATCCGGTGGACTGGCATCCCTGGGGCGAGGAGGCGCTGGCACTGGCGCGTCGGGAGGACAAGCCCATCCTGCTCTCCATCGGCTATTCGGCCTGCCACTGGTGCCACGTCATGGCGCACGAGAGCTTCGAGGATCCCGGGGTGGCGCAGGTGATGAACGACCTGTTCGTCAACATCAAGGTCGACCGTGAGGAACGCCCGGACCTGGACAAGATCTACCAGGTCGCCCACAGCCTGCTCACCCAGCGCAACGGCGGCTGGCCATTGACCATGTTCCTCACCCCCGAGGAACGCATCCCCTTCTTCGGCGGCACCTATTTCCCCAGGCAGCCGCGCTTCGGACTGCCCGGCTTCACCGAGCTGCTGCAGCGCGTGGCGGACTTCTACCGCGAGCGCAAGGACGCCATCGCCAATCAGAACCAGGACCTGATGCGCGCCATGCAGGCCATCGCCGCGCCGCAGCGGGTCGAGGACGCCGAGCTGAGCCTGCTGCCGCTGGACGTGGCGCGGCGCCAGCTGGAAGAGCAATACGACGAGCAGCGCGGCGGCTTCGGGCAGGCGCCGAAGTTCCCGCATCCCGGCAGCCTGGAGCGGCTGCTGCGTCACTGGCAGCGCAGCCGGCAGCAGGACAACAGCGACGACCGCGCCCTGGAAATGCTCACCCGCACCCTGGAACGCATGGCCCTGGGCGGGATCAACGACCAGATCGGCGGCGGCTTCTGCCGCTACTCCACCGACGACGACTGGATGATCCCGCACTTCGAGAAGATGCTCTACGACAACGGCCCGCTGCTCGCCCTCTACAGCCAGACCCATGCCGCCACCCGGGAACCGCTGTTCGCCCGCACCGCCATGACCACGGCCGACTGGGTGATGCGCGAGATGCAGTCTCCCGAGGGCGGCTACTACTCCAGCCTGGACGCCGACTCCGAGGGCGAGGAAGGCAAATTCTATGTCTGGACCCCGGACGAGGTGCAGGCCGCGCTGAGTGCAGAGGAATACGCCGCTTTCGCCCCGCGCTACGGCCTGGACCGCGCCGCCAACTTCGAGGGCCGGTGGTATCCGCATGTATTCCGCTCGCCCGGGGACATCGCCGCCGATCTCGGCATCGATACGGCAGAGGTCGAACGCCGGCTGGACAGTGCCCGGGACAAACTCTTCACGCTGCGCGAACAGCGGGTGCGCCCCGGCCGCGACGACAAGATACTCACCGCCTGGAACGCCCTCATGATCCGCGGCATGGCCATCGCCGCCCGCCACCTGCAGCGCCCCGATTATGCCGAGTCCGCCGAACGGGCGCTGGGTTTCATCCGCAACACACTGTGGCAGGACGGCCGGCTGCTGGCCACCTGCAAGGACGGGCACGCGCATCTCAACGCCTACCTGGACGATCACGTCTACCTGATCGACGCCATCCTGGAGCTGCTGCAGGTTCGCTGGAGCAGCGCCGACATGCAATTCGCCCTGGAACTCACCGAGGTCGTACTCAAGCATTTTCAGGCCGACGATGGCGGCTTCTACTTCACCGCCGACGACCACGAGGCCCTGATCCAGCGGCCCAAGCCGGTGCATGACGACTCGCAGCCGGCAGGCAATGGCGTGGCGGCACGCGTGCTTGTCCGCCTGGGTCATCTGCTGGCGGAGCCGCGCTACCTGGACGCCGCCGAAGCCACCCTGCGCGCCCTGTGGCTGCCGATGGAACAGAACGCCTTCGCCTGCACCAGCCTGGTCGACGCCCTGGAGGAATTCCTCGATCCCGGCGAGGCCGTCATCCTGCGCGGCGAAGCCGATGCCATACAGAACTGGCAGACGGACTGCGCCGCCGCCTGCGCCCCCAAGCGCCTGTGTCTGGCCATCCCGAATGACGCCGCCGATCTGCCCGAGGCGCTTGCCGAGAAAAGACCGCAGGAAGAAACGGTCGCCTATATCTGCACCGGCACCCGGTGCTCGCCGCCGATCAGGATGCGGGAAGAACTCCGCAAGGCACTGGCCTGATCAGGCCTTCTTCACAAACTCCGATTTCAGCTGCATGGCGCCAATGCCGTCGATCTTGCAGTCGATATTGTGATCGCCCTCGACCAGCCGGATATTCTTTACCCTGGTCCCGACCTTCACTACCGAAGAGGAGCCCTTGATCCTGAGGTCCTTGATCACGACGACGCTGTCGCCGGCCTGCAGGACATTGCCATTGGCATCCTTGACCACCTGACCCATATCAGCAGTCTCTGCCTCGCCATCAATTGACCACTCGTGCGCGCATTCGGGGCAGACGTACAGGCTGCCGTCAATGTAGGTGTATTCCGAGCCGCACTGCGGGCACCTGGGTAGCTCACTCATGGTTTTCACTTCATCCTGTCGAACGGATGGACAGTATAAGCCATCACCGATTGCGCCGATCCTGCAAATCCTGCGACTCCGACCCGCTCGCCGCCACGGGACAGGACCTGACGGAGGGTGAGTTCACGGCGAGCAGACAGACCTGCCATCTCTCCACTCTGCGCACACTTCAGACCCTGCCCCAGTACGCTCCCATACCGCGGTGACTTGACGGCTCGCCTCGCCTCATATAAGTTAGTAAACGCTCACTTATATGCAGGGATGTGTATGCATATATTTTCAACTCAATGAAATATATGGAGACATTTTATGGACAACTTCGATCAGGAACTCGACGCCCGCGGCCTTAACTGCCCCCTGCCCATTGTGCGGGCCAAAAAGGCCATCGCCCCCATGCAGACCGGACAGGTGCTCAAGATCGTAGCCACGGACCCGGGTTCGGTGAAGGACTTCGACGCCTTCTGCAAGCAGACGGGCAATGAACTGGTCTCGAGCAGCGAAGGCAATGGGGAATATGAATTCCTCATTCGCAAGACTTCATGACGCGAAGGCTGAAAGCGCCCGAACGCCGGGCCTCGATCCTGGCGGTGGCGAAGACGCTGTTTGCCGACCGGGGTATGCACGGGGTGTCCGTGGACGAGATCGCACGGCGGCTGGGCGTAAGCCCGGCTGTCCTCTATCGCCATTTCAATTCCAAGGAGGCACTGTACGAGGCAGCGCTGAGCGAGATCGCCGGTCAGCGCGAAAGCTACGTGGAGGCGGCCCTGAACGGGCCGGAGGATTTCGGCAGCGTACTGCTGCGCATGACGCGGGTTTATGCCGCTAGCGTGGCCCGGGATCCGGACTACCTGCGCATGGAGATGCACGGCATGCTCGCGGACGCGACGGCGGCGCAGCGTTTTTTCGAATCGCGCTGGAAGGGTTTTACCGATTTCATCGAGATCAGCCTGGCTGAACCGGCCCTGCAGGGCCGGGCCGGGCAGGTGGACGGCCGCACCGCCAGCCTGCTGTTCCAGGGCATGGTGCGCGAGGCGCTGTATGCCAAGTGCATCCTCGACAGTCCGCGTTATCAGGACATGGCGCTGGATGATCTGATCGAACAGCTGGTCCGGCTGTTCCTGAACGCCATTGGATACAGGACGGAATGACGACAACAACCCAACCGGCAGATACAACCGCACCGGTCGAAGTGCCGGTGACCTACCGCCGCGAATGGCAGGACGGCTTCGGCGCCCGCGGCTGGAAGCTGGACATCGCCATCGGCGATGAATTCGTCATCGCCAGCACCGCCTACACCGGCGGCAACATCCCCACCTCGGTGCTGATCCATGACATCGTCGATCATTATCTGTGCGGCTTCGGTCTGAGCGGTCACCGCGACGAGGCCATGGCCCTGATACAGCTGCGCGAACGCACCGGCACGGACATCGAACCCGATTATGCCCAGATGGTGGACGAGGACGTCGCCCGGGGTCTGATCAACGGCGAGCCGCTGGAGGAGTTTCTGCCGTCGGATCTGGCACAACAGCTGCCCGCACAGGGCACGTCAACCGAGCGCATGCGCGCACTGCGGGAACGGATCGGGGAACAGACACTGCGCCAGCGGCTCATCGCCCGCTTCTTTGAACTCGGCGAACAGGGACGGCAGCGCGCGCAGCAGGCCTGGCAGCGTCTGGGACTGGATTATGCAAAACGCCCCGCCATCGCCCTGGCGCTGCAGCATCTGCTGGAACGGGCCGATGCCTGCTGGATGCTGGAACAGGATATCGCTGCAATGCACGGACAGTTCGTGATCACGCCGACCCGGTGCCGGCTGGAAATGGACGGGCAGACGTGGAAGGAGAACCTGCAGTCGGGCCAGTGAGCAGGTCGGGTTACGCCTTTCAGTCTTGACCCGACCTACATTCTTCTCACGCCTCACGCCTCACGCCTCACGCCTCACGCCAAGATACCCGCACAGATCCTCCAGCCGCAGCGGCTTGCTGAACAGGTATCCCTGGCCGATGTCGGCGTCGTTGTCGCGCAGGAACTCGCACTGGGCCTCGGTCTCCACGCCCTCGCCCACCACCTGAATCCCCAGCCCCTTCGCCATGGCGATAATGGCCAGGCACAGGGCCGCATCGCCGGGGTCGGTCGTGATGTCGCGGACGAAATCCCGGTCGATCTTGATCTCGCTGAAGGGAAAGCGCTTGAGATAGCTCAGCGAGGAATAGCCGGTGCCGAAGTCGTCCATGGACAGGCGGACACCCATCCGGACCAGCGCATCCAGGCAGCTCATGGTGGCATCATCGTCCTCAACCAGCAGGCTTTCGGTGATCTCGATGAGGACGTCATCCGGCGCCAGCGCGTACCCGTCCAGATAATGCCGGAAGCGCTCCAGGAAGACCGGCTCCTTGAGCTGGCGCGAGGAAATGTTGATGGACACGGCCAGACGCCGGCCCAGAGCCCGGTGCAGGGCCGACATGTCCGCCAGCACCCGGTCGAGCATCCACTCGCCAATGGGATTGATCAGGCCGCTTTCCTCGGCCAGCGGGATGAAGCGGTCCGGAGGCACTTCGCCGAAGCGGCGATTGTTCCAGCGCATCAGTGCCTCGCAGCCGATCACCTCGCGGGTTCCGAGAGCGAGCTGCGGCTGATAGGCCAGGTACAGTTCACCGCGCTCGACGGCATGGCGCAGCTCGCTTTCCATCTCCAGGCGCTCGGCGGCATCGCGGTTCATCTCGGGGGTGAAGAAGCGGTAGGTATTGCGCCCGGCGGCCTTGGCCCGGTACATGGCGGTATCGGCATCGCTGAGCAGCACATCGGCAACCCGGCCGTCATCCGGATAAACGGCGATACCGATGCTGGCCGAGACGATCAGCTCGCGGCCTTCGATTTCCATGGGTGCGGTCATCGCCTGCAGGATACGCTCGGCGACGATCTCCGCCCGCTCCAGCCCCTCGAGTTCAGGCAGCAGGACCAGGAACTCGTCGCCGCCCCAGCGGGCCAGGGTGTCGGACTCCTCCAGCGGGTCCTGCAGCCGCCGCGCGGCCTGCTGCAGCAGCTTGTCGCCCACCCGGTGTCCGAGCGAATCGTTGATATTCTTGAAGTTGTCCAGGTCCACGAACATGGCGGCCAGCTGGCGGTGGCTGCGGGCGGCCCGTGCCAGTCCCACCTGCAGGCGGTCCATGACCAGGGCACGGTTGGGCAGGCGGGTCAGCGGGTCATAGTTGGCCTGCCGGATCAACTCCTCCTCGGCCCGCTTGCGCGCAGTGATATTGGAGGAGACATGCACCATGCCCGTCAAATCGGTATAGGAGCGGAAGGGGGTGAGCGAGTATTCGCGCCATTCCCCCTTCTCGTCCAGAAACTGCTCATAGTGCGATAACACCTGGCTGCTGTGGATGTGCTGGCAGACGACGCACTCATCCGGCGAATAGCGGCCGGAGTGGTACAGATCATGACAGTGACGGCCGACGACCGCCTCCGGCGGCCGGTTCACCACCGAGGCGGCGGCCCGGTTGGCCTGACGGATGACGCCAGCCGCATCGACCACGATGGTGGGTTCGGGAATGGCGTCATAGGTGCTGGAGCCGCGCGCCAGCAGCAGGTAGGGCTCGGTCAGGGTGGTGCGGACAACGGCATAGTAGATCAGCCAGAAGGACAGCAGCTTTAGGATATGCCCGACCAGGATGGGCATGCTGTACATGCTGTGATACAGGGTGAAGCTCAGCTCCGCCGCAACGGTGAGCAGTATGGCGCCGATCATCAGGACATAGATACGCCTGTCCATGTGAGCCCGGTAATGGCTCAGCACCCCGACCGCGGCCATCAGCAGCAGGATCACCACGTATTCGCTGACCACCTTGAACCGGGTCAGCCCCTCGCCCTCGACATAGGCAGCGGGGATCACGCCGGAAAACACCCAGCTGGCCAGCAGCCAGGCAATCAGACCGAACAGCAGCAGCAGCGGCACGGGCTGGACCCGCCGGGTGAAGAACAGCGGCCCGGTCAGCAGCAGGAAGGCCTCGAAATAGCGGGTCACGATCCAGAACTGAATCGACATCCCGGATCCGGTCGCCTGGATGATGCCCACACCCGGGAAACTCAGGGTATGCAGCAGGTCGAGAATGGCGACCCAGAAATAGCCCACCCCCAGGTACATCAGGTAATGATTGCGGGAGAATGCGTAGGTATGCCAGGCCACCACCGACAGGATGACGGCGACCATGACGGCGAACAGCTCGGCCAGGGTATGGAACAGGACGAAGTTGGTCTGGCTGACCAGCACCAGCAGCAGACTCAGACCCAGGGGCACGACCCAGCCACGCCAGCCAATGAAGGGGTCGACGAGATAATTCAGCCAGGTCGGCTGGAGTGCTTGTTCCAGGCGATCATTCATTATTTCAGCATGTTGAGAATATTCCAGGCTGCTGGCAGCCAGGTTTAACCATAATAATTATATGGATAATAACCCTGCCCGCCACCACCAGCAATATCGATGTTAACGGTTTGAAACAATTATAGCTTTAGGTTTTTGAAGTGAGGCGTGAGGCGTGAGGCGTGAGGCGTGAGGCGTGAGGCGTGAGGCGTGAGGCGTGAGGCGTGAGGCGTGAGGCGTGAGGCGTGAGCAAGTGTGTGGGCCGGCCCGCGGCCGTCAAGCCCGTTTTCACTTCTCGCTTCACGCTTCACCCTTCACGTTTTACGTCCTTTACCAGGCCAGACCGTGGCCGAAGCTCTCCTTGTAGCGTGCCTCGAATTCATTGCGGCTGAAGGTATGGTTCTGGGTACCATGCTTCTCGATCTTGATCGCCCCCATCATGGCAGCGATGCGGCCGGTGGTCTCCCAGTCCAGGTCGTTCATCAGGCCGTAGAGCAGGCCGGCGCGGAAGGCATCGCCGCAGCCGGTCGGATCGTTGATCTCGTGCGGTTTGGCGGCCGGGATGTCGATGCGCTTGTTCTTGAGGTAGATCTCCGAACCCTTGGCGCCGCGGGTGATGATCAGGGCCTCGACCCGCTCGGCGATCTCGTGCGGGGACCAGCCGGTGCGCTCCTGGATCAGCTCGCCCTCGTAGTCGTTGACACAGACATAGCTGGCCTTGTCGATGAAGTCCTTGAGATCATCCCCGCCGAACAGCGGCAGACCCTGGCCCGGGTCGAAGATGAAGGGGATGCCGGCCTCGGCGAACTGGGTGGCGTGCTCGATCATGCCGTCACGCCCGTCCGGCGAGACCATGCCCAGGGTCACGCCGCTGGCGTCCTGCACCCGGTTCTGGTGCGCCAGGTCCATCGCGCCGGGGTGGAAGGCGATGATCTGGTTGTCGTCCATGTCGGTGGTGATGAAGGCCTGCGCGGTATAGGTCTCGTTGATCTGTTTGATGTAGTCGCGCGGAATGCCGTGCCTGTCCATCCATTCGCCATAGGGGCCGAAATCGGCACCCACGGTACCCATCGGCTTGCCCTCGCCGCCCAGCAGCTTGAGGTTGTAGGCGATGTTGCCGGCGCAGCCACCGAACTCGCGGCGCATGTCCGGGACATGGAAGGCCACGTTCAGGATGTGGACCTTGTCGGGCAGGATGTGGTTCTTGAACTTGTCGTGGAACACCATGATGGTGTCGTAGGCCATGGAACCACAGATCAGTGCAGACATTCAGATACCTCCGTTACAGCTTCTATGAATTCGATAAAGAAACAGGGTGATGGCCACGGAATACACGGACAAAAGCATAACCATTCAATAGGCAAAACCCGGCAGAATACATGACTACAGTATTACAGCGTCATTCCCGCGCAGGCGGGAATCCATAAACCGCCGCGGCTGCTGGATCCCCGCCTGCGCGGGGATGACGGTGTTTCTGGTTCTGTAGCGGCTTGTTGGGTTACGGCGCTTCGCGCCTGACCCGACCTACATTGAATTGTCAGTGCTTTCCGTGTTTTCCGTGGCTATCTCAAAAAAACAGAATCAGCGCCCAGACCGCGCCGGCGGTCAGCAGGCTGGTCAGCACGGCCGCCGAGCCCATGTCCTTGGCGCGTCCGGCCAGCGGGTGATGTTCCTCGCTGATCCGGTCCACGGCCGTTTCCATGGCCGAGTTCAGCAGTTCGACGATAGGCACCAGCATCCAGCTGGCGATCATCAGGGCCTTCTCCACCCCGGTCTCTCCCAGCCACAGGGCCAGGGGCACGAACACCAGGGTGGCGGCCATCTCCTGGCGGAAGGCGGCCTCGTGGTGCAGGGCCGCGTGCCAGCCGCGCCAGGAGAAGCGGGTGGCATTGATCAGTCGGGTGAAGCCGGTGTTGCCATCCGGTTTGCCCACATTCAGTGCTCCGACCAGGCCAGGTCCAGTTCACGCGCAGCGCGCACGTCGTCCAGACGCCGCACCGGCTGGGTGTGCGGGGCTTCCTTGAGCACCTCGGCGTTGGTCTCGGCCTCTTCCTGGATCTTGATCATGGCCTCGACGAAGCCGTCCAGCTCCTCGCGCGCCTCGGTCTCGGTCGGCTCGATCAGCAGACACTCGGGCACCAGCAGCGGGAAGTAGGTGGTCGGGGCGTGATAGCCGTAGTCCAGCAGCCGCTTGGCGAAGTCCATCGCCGTCACATCGAGCTCCTTCTTCTGGCGCTTCAGCGTGACGATGAACTCGTGGGTGGCGCGCCGCTCCGGGAAGGCCAGGTCAAAGCCGGCCTCGCGCAGCTTCACCATCAGGTAGTTGGCGTTCAGGGTGGCGAAATCGGCCACCCGGTGCATGCCCTCGCGCCCGAGCAGCCGGGCATAGATATAGGCCCGCATGAGCACCCCGGCATTGCCCATGAAGGCCGACAGCCGGCCGATGCTCTGCGGCTTTTCCTTCTCGGTGATCCAGTGGTACCGGTCGCCGTAATTGCCCACCATGGGCACCGGCAGGAAGGGCTCCAGTCGCTCGGACACGCCCACCGGCCCGGCGCCCGGCCCGCCGCCGCCATGCGGGGTGGAGAAGGTCTTGTGCAGGTTCATGTGGATGACGTCGAAGCCCATCACGCCCGGGCGCACCTTGCCCAGGATGGCATTGAGGTTGGCGCCGTCATAGTAGAGCAGGCCGCCGGCCTCGTGCACGATGCGGGCGATCTCCTGGATCCTGCGCTCGAACACGCCGAGCGTGGACGGATTGGTGAGCATGATGCCCGCCGTCTGCGGGCCCACGGCCTGCTTCAGCGCCTCCAGATCCACATCCCCGTCCTTCATAGTGGGGATTTCGCGCACCTTGTAGCCGCACATGGTGGCGGTGGCCGGATTGGTGCCGTGGGCGGCATCCGGGACGATGATTTCGCTGCGCCCACTGTCGCCGCGCGCGTCGTGATAGGCGCGTATCATGGCGACACCGGTGAACTCACCCTGGGCGCCGGCGGCCGGGGTCAGCGAGACCGCCTTCATGCCGGTGATGTCCTTGAGCATCTCCTGCAACTCGTACATGCAGGCCATGAAGCCCTGACCGGTCGAGGCCGGCGCCAGCGGGTGCCGGGCCAGGAAGCCGGGCAGCATGGCATAGGTGTTACAGGCCCGCGGGTTGTACTTCATGGTGCAGGAACCCAGCGGATAGAACTGGGTGTCGATGGAGAAGTTCTTCTGCGACAGCCGGGTGTAGTGACGCACCGCCTGCAGCTCGGACACCTCGGGCAGGCCGGGCACGTCCTCGCGCAGCAGTCCGGCGGGGATGTCACTGACATCCGCCAGTTCGCGCGGCGAATGGCCAGGGGCCTCGCGGCCGGGTCGGGAATGTTCAAAAATCAGCATGATTCAATGCCTCATCAGTCGAAATCAAGAACGCCACGGAATACACGGAAAGCACGGACAAATTCATATTCATATTCATTCATGTCGGCTCAAGTCGCAGGTCTGATCAACTCAGCGTAACTGGCCTTCGAACTCATTACACAACAGTCAGATTATTGGCTACGACTCAGAAAAACCCCGTCATTCCCGCGCAGGCGGGAATCCATGTACCGCAGCGGCTACTGGATCCCCGCCTGCGCGGGGATGACGCTGCGTGAGTGCAGCCATATACCCTGGCCTGTGCGTAATATCTGTCCGTGTATTCCGTGGCGCTCTTGATCTTAAAAAATCACAACGCCGCGATGGCCTTGTCGTAGTCGGGCTCCTGGGTGATCTCGGGCACCTGCTCGGCGTGGACCACCCTGTCGTTCTCGTCGGCGACCACCACGGCGCGGGAGTTGATGCCGGCCAGGGGGCCGTCGGTGATCAACACGCCGTAGTCCTTGCCGAAATTGCGGTCGCGCATCATCGACAGGGTCTGCACCTTGTCCAGGTTCTCGGCGCTGCAGAACCGGCCCAGGGCAAACGGCAGGTCCGCGGAGACCGTCAGCACCACCACGTCGTCGCGCCCGCCGGCCAGCTCGTCGAATTTCCGGGTGGAGGCAGCGCACACGCCTGTGTCCAGGCTGGGCACGATGTTGATCAGCTTCTTTCTGCCCTTGTAGGCTGCCAGGCTGACATCGTTGAGGTCCTTGTCCACCAGCTTGAAGTCGGGCAGCTGGCTGCCGACGGCCGGCAGCTCGCCGATGGTGTTGATCGGATTACCTTCCAGCGTGATTTGTGCCATGGTCCACCTCCTTGCTCGTTAGTGTCCGCGATGTTAACGCTGAGACGCAAAGACCGAATCAGTGTCTAAAAAACCGTCATTGCGAGCGCAGCGTGGCAATCTCGTACTGCAGAGACTCGGTTAGAGATTGCCGCGGCGCTACGCGCCTCGCAATGACGGTACATCTCTGCGCCTCTGCGTCCTTTGCGTTGGCCTCGCTTCAGCCCACTGATCCAACTAAGCCATCTTCGGCTTCGCGGTGCGGCCGGTCGCGGCGTTGTCGCCGACAACCCGGTTCATCGCATCCGCATAGCGGTCCAGATCCTGCTGCGTCTTGGTCTCGGTCGCGCAGACCAGCAGGCAGTCTTCCAGTTCGGGATAGTCCTGCGCCAGGGCATAGCCGGCCAGCAGATTATCCTCGGCCAGTGCCGGCAGGATGGTATCCAGAGGTACTCCGACCTTGAGCACGCACTCATGGAAATAAGGCCGGTTGAATACGGGACCGACAGCCGGATTGTCGCGGAAGCGTTCCACCAGTGCACGGGTGTTGGCGTGGCTGGTGCGGGCGATGCGCTGCAGCCCGGCACCGCCGACGATCGACATGAAGATGGTCGAGGCGGTCACCAGCAGGCCCTGGTTGGTGCAGATGTTGGAAGTCGCCTTGGAGCGGCGGATGTGCTGCTCGCGCGCCTGCAGGGTCAGGGTGTAGCCGGTGCGGCCGTCGCGGTCGACGGTGCGGCCGACGATGCGCCCCGGCATCTGGCGCACATGCTCCTTGCGGCAACACATGTAGCCGTAATAGGGCCCGCCGGAGGCCAGCGGCACGCCCAGCGGCTGACCTTCGCCGCAGGCGATATCCACACCCTTCTCACCCCAGCGGCCGGGCGGGGTGAGCATGGCCGCGGCCATGGGATTGACCACGGCGATGGCCAGCGCCCCGTTGGCATGGGCCCAGTCGGTCAGATCGTCCACGTCCTCGAGGATGCCGAAGAAGTTGGGCTGGGCGATAACCAGGGCGGTGATGTCCTCGCCCTCGTACTGCTTCAGTGCCTCGACCGGGGTATGGCCGCCCGCCGGGTCATAGGGGACCTCGATCAGATCGATATCCTGGTTGTCGACAATGGTGCGGGTGGTGGCGCGATAGGCCGGGTGCACGGCCACCGGCATCAGCACCTTGCGCGACTTCGACTTGCGGTTGGCGCGCACGGCCATCAGCACCGCCTCGGCCAGCGCCGAGGCGCCGTCGTAGAGCGAGGCATTGGAGGCGTCCATGGCCATCAGCCGGGTCATCATGGTCTGGTATTCGTAGATCACCTGCAGCGTGCCCTGGCTGGCCTCGGCCTGGTAGGGCGTATAGGCGCTGTAGAACTCGCCGCGGGTGGTGATCTCCCACACCGCCGCCGGGATGTGGTGCTCGTAGGCACCGGCGCCGATGAAGTTCAGCGGCCGGCCGTCCTGCTCGGAACGCTCCAGCATCAGGCGGGCCAGCTCCGGCTCGCTCATCGTCTCGGGCACGCCATCCAGGTGCCTGATGCGCAGATCCGCGGGGATCTCGTCGAACAGGGCCTCGATGCTGTCGGCCCCGATGGCCTCGAGCATGGCGCGGATGTCATCTTCTGTGTGCGGTATAAAAGGCATGGTTAATCAGCTGCTGATTCCAGGTGTAGGATGGGTGAAGGCGTACAGCGCCCTCGACCATCGCGGGCCAGACAATGATGGGTTGCGCTTCGCTCCACCCATCCTGCCCCGACCATGAATTAATGCTCCTCGGACTCCAGGTAGGCCTGGTAGGCCTCGGCGTCCATCAGACCGTCCAGCTCGCTGCTGTCGCTCGGATTGAGCTTCATCAGCCAGCCATCACCGAAGGGGTCCTGATTGACCAGCTCCGGGCTGTCGGCCAGGGCGTCGTTGCCCTCGGTCACTTCACCGGAGATGGGCGCATAAACATCGGAGGCGGCCTTGACGGATTCCACCACGGCGCAGGCATCGCCGGCGGCGAAGCTGGTGCCCGCCTCGGGCGCCTCGACATAGACCATGTCGCCGAGCTGGTCCTGGGCGTGATCGGTAATCCCGACCACGACGCTGCCGTCGGCCTCGATGCGCACCCATTCATGGCTCTTGGTGTATTTGAGTTCGCCGGGTACTTCGCTCATCTATCTGTCCTCTTCGTTGTGAGGTGTAATTTAAAGAGCACCACGGAATACACGGAAAACACTGAATGTTTTGTTGTTATCGCCGGGTGCGTAGCGCCCAGGCGATGACACTAAGGGTGTTACATTTATTTTTTCCGTGCTTTCCGTGTATTCCGTGGCGCTCTTGATCTCTTGATCTTCAATCAAACCCTGACCTCGCCGTGGCGGACGAAAGGCGGCTTGACCACCCGCGCCGGGATGCGCTTGCCGCGGATTTCGACCTCGACGCTGTCACCGGCCGCGGCCGGGATGCGCGCCAGCGCAATCGAACCGCCGATGGTCGGTGAATAGCTGCCGCTGGTGACCTCGCCCTCGCCGGCCTCGGTGAAGACCTTCTGGTGATTGCGGATCACGCCCTTGCCCTCCAGCACCAGGCCGACAAGTTTGCTCGTCACTCCGGCCTCGCGCTGACTCTCGAGCGCGGCGCGGCCGATGAAATCACGCTCGGCCGGCTCCCAGGCCAGGGTCCAGCTCAGGCCGGATTCGAGCGGGGTGGTCTCCTCGGTCATGTCGGAGCCGTAGAGATTCATACCGGCCTCCAGACGCAGGGTGTCGCGTGCCCCCAGGCCGATGGGGCTGACGCCGTTGTCGGACAGGGCCTGCCACAGGCGCGGGGCGTCGGCTTCGGGCAGGACGATCTCGAAGCCGTCCTCGCCGGTGTAGCCGGTGCGGGCCACGAACCAGCCGGATTCCTGCATGCCGTTCAGGGCGGCGAAGAAGGGCTTGAGTTCGGCGGCAGCATCACGCAGGGTGGCCGGCAGCAGCTTCAGCACTTGATCGCGGGCGTTGGGGCCCTGAACGGCGATCATGGCCAGGTCGTCGCGCTCCCGGACCTCGACCCCGAAAGGCCCGGCCTGCTGGCGGATCCAGTCCAGGTCCTTGTCGCGGGTGGCGGCGTTGACCACCATGCGGAAGAAGTCCTCGCGGACATAATAGGTGATGAGATCGTCGATGACGCCGCCCTGCTCGTTGAGCATGCAGCTGTAAAGCGCCTTGCCGGGCGCCTGGAGACGATCGATGTTGTTGGCGAGCAGCTTGCGCAGAAGGGCGCGGGAATTATCGCCGTGCAGGTCCACCACCGTCATGTGGGAGACATCGAACATGCCGACGTCCCGGCGAACCTGGTGGTGTTCATCGACCTGGGAGCCGTAGTTGATCGGCATGTCCCAGCCGGCGAAATCGACCAGCTTGCCGCCCTGACGGACGTGCAGGTCGTACAACGGGGTATGTCTGCCCATTTGGTTGACTCTCGACTGCTTGGCCGCGGCGATAAAACAGGCGCGACGGGTTAATGGAAACCGTCGCCCCTCTGTCCACGGAAAGCCGGGCTTTCCAACCTGAGAGTGTAGGCGCCTGCCGGACGCCCCGCCCCTTCGGTGGGCCTGCCAGTCCGATGATCGGGGCAGACCGCTCTCCAGAGTCAACGTACCGCGACGGTCCCTTTGCCTGAGCGTTTCCGGGCGAGTTGCGCCTTCGGCGGCCCCCGGTGAATCGAGGGGCTCTCTCCCGCAGCGGTAATCAGTTGAGGGCCTGACTATACCCCGGCGATTGCGATAATCCAAGCCCGCCCCCCCCTAAAACCCTATTCCTGAGGAGTGTTTCCCCAGCGGTAGGCCCAGGTACGGCGTCCGGAGCGCCGGTCACTGCGCCACAGGTAGACCCCGTTGACCGGATCGAAGGCCAGGGCATAGTCGCTCGCCGTTCCCACGGGATGACCGGAATCCGTTTGTATTTCAGCGCTGTACCAGGCCTCCCGGCGCGGATCGAAGGCGAAGAAGCGCCCCCCCCGGACCCCGCCGCCGATCAGCTCATGGACCGGGTCGTAGGCCCAGGCGTGGCCGGTCTCACCGGGCGAATCCGGATCCAGACGGCGGATACGGCTTTTCGACCAGTCGCTGCGGTCAAGCGTGATCTCGTAGACCCCTTCGAGCACCTGTTCGCCCTTCGCACGCCCGCCCTGCAACATATAGTAGAAGCGATCCAGCGGCGGGAAATAGACCAGGCTGCGGGCCCAGTGCATATCGGGATGGTTGAATTCCAGGTGCGTGCTCATGCGGCCGCTGGCCGGGTCGAAGCTGCGCAGACTGCGCCGGTCCACCAGCAGCACCCGGCCGCTGACCGGATCGGTCTCGGCAGCGAAGGGATAGCCCACGGACGGGGCCCGGGTGTAGCGCCAGCGGCGACGGTCCGGGTCGTAGGCCGCCACCCGGCCCTCGGCGATGACGTAGGGCTGGCCCTCGGGCAAGCGATGGCAGCCCCGGCCCCGGCCCTGCACCTTGGCGAACAGGAACAGCTCGGCGGCCTCGCCGGCGATGGCCAGCAGGTCGTAGCTGTGGCGGGCGATGGGGTGATTGCTGCTGATCCAGCGCCCGGCCTCGACATCCACATTGTCCAGCCGGCGGTCCTCACAGGGGGTCGGCGCATAGGCAGAGCGCCATTCCAGGCTGGCCAGATCGAGGATCTCGACGTCGTCGCGGTAGGTGGCGGCATGGCCGCCGCCGAACAGCAGCAGCTGGTGGCGGGTCGGGTCATGGACCATCCCGCTGTAGTCGGTGATGGTGGCGCAGTTGCTGGTGTCCCGATCCTCGCCGTTGGGGCATTCATAGCGGCCCAGATCCAGTGCCTGATTCGGGCCCAGTGCCTGCAGCCGGGGGTGCGGGCGCGGCGGCTCGGCCGCCGCGACGGAGGCAATCAGGCACAGACAGAAACAGAGGCAGAGGCCGCGCATGCGGCAAGTGTAGACGATGCATGGCCTGTCGCGACGACTGTCGGGTCAGCCCGAAGGGCGTAACCCGGCACTCTGTACGCGTTACTTGCTGGTACAGCCCAGCAGACCCTCCAGCGGCTCGGGCCGGTGGATACCGTAACCCTGAGCGAAATCCACGCCCAGTTCAACCAGCTCACGCAGGGTATCGGCATCCTCGGCATACTCGGCGATGGTCTGTTTGCCCAGCAGGTGGCCGATGTCGTTGATGTTGCCCACCAGGGTGCGGTTGACCGGATCGCTGGCGATGCCGCGCACGAAGGTGCCGTCGATCTTGAGGTAATCCACCGGCAGGTTCTTCAAATAGGAGAAGGAGGACAGCCCGGAGCCGAAGTCATCCAGGGCGAAGCGACAACCCATGGCCTTGAGATCGCGGATGAAGCGCAGCGCGGCCTGGAAGTTGGAAATGGCCGTGGTCTCGGTGATCTCGAAGCAGAACAGATGTCCAGGCAGGTTGTGCAGGCTGAGCTGGGACTGGATGAAGGGCAGCAACGTCTCATCACCCAGGGTGCCGCCGGAGAGGTTGATGGCGCAGTGGCTGATGAAATCGGCCCCGTTGTCGGCCACGCATTCGGCGACCAGGGAGAAGGTGCGGGTGATGATCCAGCGGTCTACGATCGAGATCAGATCGAAGCGCTCGGCCGCCGGCAGAAACACCCCCGGGGCGATGAGCGTGTCGTCGTCACCGCGCATGCGCACCAGCACCTCGAAGGCCAGCCCGGGCGGTACCCGGTCATCGTCCAGACGCTGGATACGCTGGCCATAGAGCACCAGCCGGTCCTCCTCGACTGCGTCGTTGATGCGCGCAGCCCAGTCCATCTCGTTGCGGTGGCGCTGCATGTGCACATCATCGACCTGGTAGACGTGGGTGCGCCGGCGTCCGGCGTGCTTGGCCGAGTAGCAGGCCAGGTCGGCCGCGCTCATCAGGTCGGTGAGCGAGGTCTCCCCGGGACGGAACTCCAGCACACCGATGCTGGCGCCGACCCGGAACAGGCGCTCGTCCCAGCTGAACTTGAAGTCTTCCAGCGCCTGGTGAATGCCGTCGGCCACACGCATGGCATGGTCCAGGTCGCAGTGGGTGAGGATCACCCCGAACTCGTCGCCACCCAGACGCGCCAGCATGTCGGTCTCGCGCACCTGGTGAAGCATCAGACCGCTGATCTGCTTGAGCATCTCATCGCCGGCGGTATGGCCGGCGATGTCGTTGACCACCTTGAACTGGTCGAGATCGATGTAGAGCAGAGTGTGATGGTCATCCCCGGTGGGGTGTTCGGGATAGCGCACCAGCTGGCGCAGGCGCTCCTCGAAGGCCATGCGGTTGTACAGACTGGTCAGGGCATCGTGGCTGGCCTGCCAGCTCAGGCGGTTGGCCATCTCGCGGGCCTTGGTAACGTCGTGGAAGACCAGCACCACACCGATGACGCTGCCGTCGTTGTCGCGGATGGGAGCGGCGGAATCCTCGATGGCGAACTCGTGGCCGTCGGTGCGCACCAGGATGGTGTGGTTGGCAAGGCCGACGATGCGGCCCTCACGCAGGCAGCGTTCGACCGGGTTCATGGCCGGACGGCGGGTCAGCTCGTTGACGATGCTGAACACCTCGGTCAGGGAGTGACCCCGCGCATGGGCGGCCTTCCAGCCGGTCAGGTACTCGGCGATCGGGTTGAGGAAGCGCACCCGGCCTTCCATGTCAGTGGTGATCACCCCGTCCCCGATGGAGGACAGGGTGACCTGGGCCAGTTCCTTCTCCTGCGCCAGCCGCCGTTCCAGGTTGCGGCGCTGCTCCAGCAGCACCCGGAAATCATCGGCCAGCACCCCGAGTTCGTCGGTGGAGTGTCCGCCCGTGATCCTCAGCGGCACCTCCGGGTTCAGACCGGAACGCACCACCTGCTGCAGCGGTGCCAGCGACTGACCGAAGCTCCTGACGAAGATCAGGCTGCCGCCGATGGCCAGGATCTCCAGCAGCAGCCACATAAAGAAGGTCTCGACGGTGAAAAAACCGGTCCGGGTCCAGTAATACTGCACCAGCATGGTATCGATCAGCAGCGGCACCAGGGCCCCGATCAGGAACACCTTGGTTCTGAGGGTGACATGCGGGCGTTCCAGTCGCAGGCCGGACAGCGACTGGCCGAACAGGTCCAGTACCCGGAAGAAGATCGGCAGCCCGACGATGATGGAGACGATCAGCGCGACCAGGTGGATCCGGAACCAGTCCACCGGCGCCGGCGAATAATCGGTGTACCAGGCCGCCGAGAGCATCACCGAGGCCGGCGCCAGCAGCAGGTAGATGAGGAACACCACCCAGAAATCGAGGGGGAAGCGGCGCATGCGTGCCAGCGCCTGCTGCCCCGTGGCCGGACCGGGTTCGGCAAGATAGTCCCGTATCGGCCGGATGAAACGCTGAAAATACAACAGTGCAAAGACCAGCGTGCCGAGGATGAAGGCGGGCTCCACCGGCGCGGCGAGGATCCGCGCGAGCTGGCCGGGTGTGAGCAGGTGAATGAACAGGATGAAGGCCAGCCCGAGCACCGGCGGGAGGGTCCAGGCCAGCAGGATGCAGGACATGAATCGCCGCTGGAACTGCTGTGGCGTCATGGCCGGGGAGACGGAAACGGCGGAATTTTTGTTTTCGTTGGTCGCAGAAACCTGCACATTGCGCTCCAACCACAGGCAATGGAACAAGCATACGGGAAGCCTGCGGGAAAAATCCACTGTTCACGTGACCGCCAGGCCAGGCGGGTGGATGATGGGCTTCGCCCTGCTCAGCCCGACCTAAGAACTACGATCGGGTATCCGGCCGCACCAGGCGCGGCAGGTCACCGGCCCGGCCCATGGCATGACGGGCCAGCAGGGATTTGATGGGGCTCAGACGGTCCACCGTGCCCAGGCCCAGGTTGCGCAGCAGGCGCACCGGTGTGAGCTGACTGGCGAACAGCCATTTGAAGCCGTCCATGGCCGACTGCATCAGGGCATTCTCACCGCGGCGCCAGCGCTCGTAGCGGCGCAGATTGGCATGGCTGCCGATATCGCGTCCGGCCACCCGGGCCGCGGCGACGACCTCGGCCAGAGCGGCCACGTCCAGCAGCCCCAGGTTCACGCCCTGCCCGGCCAGCGGATGGATGACATGGGCGGCATCGCCGACCAGGGCCAGTCGCTGCTGTACATAATCCACGGCATGCAGCCGGCGCAGCGGGAAACCGCCCCGCGCGCTCACGCCGGTGATCGCACCCAGCTGGTAATCGAAGGCCTGGCCCAGTTCGATGCAGAAATCATCCTCCGGCAGGGCGAGCAGGCGCTCGGCCTCTTCCGGCACGGTGGACCAGACAATCGAGCAGCGCCCGTCGCGCAGCGGCAGGAAGGCCAGCGGCCCGGTCGGGAGGAAGCGCTGCCAGGCGGTTTCGGCGTGCGGCCGCTCGGTGGCGACCACCGCGACCACGGCGGTCTGTGCGTAATCGTGCGCCTGCACCCCGATGCCGGCCAGCTCGCGCACCCGGGAGCCGGCGCCGTCGGCACCGACCAGCAGGGCGGCACTGAGCTCGCGGCCGTCCTCAAGGCGCACCGTCACCTGCGTGTCCCCGACGCTGAAGTCGGCCAGCACGGCCGGGCAGAAACGCTCCAACCCCTCCAGGCGCTGCTGGCCCTCGAGTAGCGCGGCCTGAATGACGCGCTGCTCGATGATGTGACCCAGCAGCGGCTCGCCCAGTTCGGCGGCGTCGAAATGGATACGGCCGGGGCCGGCGGCGTCCCAGACCTGCATCTCGAGATAGGGGCTGACCCCGCGCGCACGGATGCCGTCCCAGACCCCGAGCCGCTCGAACAGGGTCTGGGAGGCACGGGTGATGGCATAGACCCGCTGGTCGATGCTGTCGGCCGGCCAGTCGGTCACCGGCTCGCGGGCATCGATCAACGCGACCCGCAGCCCGGCGTCGGCCAGGGCGCAGGCGAGGCTGGCGCCGACCACGCCGCCGCCGGCGATGATAACGTCATAGGAGCGTTCGCTTGTCTGCATCTGTCACCTGCCTGGACGCTGGGTTGCGCTGCGCTCCACCCATCCTACGCATGCCCTGTAGGATGGGGAAGGCGCTTCGCGCCGAAACCCATCATGGCCTTCACAACGCCACTCCGCGCGCCAGCCGCGGCAGCCGGCCGCTGCGTCCCATGGTCAGCCGGCCGAACAGGCGCTTGGCCGGAGGGCACAGGTCCATGGCCAGCATGCCGGCATCGCGCAGCAGCGCGATCGGCGCGAGCGGGTTGGTGAACAGCCGGGTCAGGCCGTCGGTGAAGGCGATCACCCGGCGGTGATCGGCACGGCGCCAGTCGGCGTACTGCTGCAGCACCATGGTGTCGCCGATGTCCCGCCCCGCGCGGCGGGCGTCGCAGATCACCTCGGCCAGCGCGGCCACATCGCGCAGGCCCAGGTTGAAGCCCTGGCCGGCGATGGGATGCAGGGTATGGGCGGCATTGCCGATCAGGGCCAGCCGCGGGCGGATGGATTCCCGCGCCCGCACCAGTGCGAGCGGATAGGCATCGCGCCGGCCGATGCGCTCGAAGCGCCCCAGCCGGTAGCCGAAGCGTTCCTGCAGCCGGGCCAGACAGGCGGCGTCGTTAAGCGCCATGACCGCCTCGACCTGGGCCGCGGGCAGGGTCCAGACCACCGAACAGCGGCCCTCGGACATGGGCAGCAGGGCGATCGGGCCCTGGTCGGTGAAGCGCTCATAGGCCACATTGCGATGCGGCTGCGCGGTGCGGATATTGGTGATGACCGCGGTCTGGCGGTAGTCCCATTCGGTCACCTCGATGCCGAGCGCCTCGCGCACCTTCGAGCGGGCGCCGTCGGCTGCCACCACCAGGTCGGCCGTCACCTCAGCCGGCCGGCCGTCCCGGCTGAGACTCACCCGCGCCGGCGAGACGGCATTGTCGATGCCGGTGACCTCGGCCGGCGTGATCAGCTCGACCGCATCCAGCGCCTGCAGCCGCCCGGCCAGCACCCGGCCGAGGTCGCGGCTCAGGACCACATAGCCGAGCGCAGGCACCCCCTCCTCGCCCCGGTCCAGGCGGGTGAAGCCGAAGCGGCCGCGGTCGGAGACATGGATGCGTTCGATCGGCGTGGCGCTGGGCGCGATGGCGTCCCACAGCCCCATGCCGGCGAAGATACGCTGCGAACCGGCGGCGAGCGCAATGGCGCGGTCATCGAAACTGGCCTGATCGCCGGTACCGAAAGGCGCGGCCTCGACCACGCCGATGCGCAGGCCCTGATCCGCCAGCGCACAGGCCAGGCTGGCCCCGACCAGGCCGCCGCCGACGATCAGGATGTCGTAATGCTCAGCCACTGCCGACGATGGCCTCGATCTCGTCCACGGCCTTGGGCGCGCCGGTACTGAGGATCTCGTAGCCGTCCTTCGTCACCGCCACATCGTCCTCGATGCGGATGCCGATGTCCCACCACTTCTTCGCCACGCCCTTGGTGCCGGCGGGGATGTACAACCCCGGCTCCACGGTCATGACCATGCCCTTCTCCAGTACCCGCCACTCGCCGCCGACCTTGTAGTCGCCGACATCGTGCACGTCCATGCCCAGCCAGTGGCCGGTGCGGTGCATATAGAAACGCTTGTAGGCCTCGTCCTTGATCAGTTTGCGGACATTGCCCTTGAGGATACCGAGTTGCACCAGCCCTTTGGTGAGCACCTTCACCGCCGCATCGTGGGGGTCGTTCCAGTGATTGCCAGGCCGCACCTCCTCGATGGCCGCGTACTGGGCGTCCAGCACCAGTTCGTACAGGGCGCGCTGGGCCTTGCTGAAGCGGCCGCCCACCGGGAAGGTCCGGGTGATGTCGGAGGCATAGTAGTCGTGCTCGGCGCCGGCATCGATCAGCAGCAGTTCGCCGTCGTTGAGCCGGGCGTTGTTCTCGGTGTAGTGCAGGATGCAGGCGTTGGCCCCGCCGCCGACGATGGGCGAATAGGCGTGCTCGCAGCCCTCGCGGCGGAAGGCGTGGGCGAATTCGGCCTCGACGGCGTACTCCATCAGTCCCGGGCGGGTGGCCTGCATGGCACGCACATGGGCACTGGCGGCGATCTTCGCCGCCCGCCGCATGGTGCGCAGCTCGGACGCGCTCTTGTACAGGCGCATGTCGTGCACCAGGTGCTCCAGGGCGATGAATTCGTCCGGGGTGCGCTCGCCGCCGCGGCTGCCGGCGCGGATGCGGTTGAGCCAGCCCAGCATGCGCTGATCGAAGTCGCCGCGCAGGCCCATGGTGTAGAAGACCCGCTCGCGGCCTTCCATCAGCCCGGGCAGGATGTCGTCGATGTCGCCGATGGGAAAGGCGTCGTCGGCACCGTAATCGTTGCAGGCGCCCCCGGGGCCCACACGGCGGCCGGTCCAGGTCTCCCTGACCGGATCGCGCTCGCGGCAGAACAGGATGAACTCGCCGTGCTCACGCCCCGGCGCCAGCACCATGACCGCCTCGGGCTCGTGAAACCCGGTGAGATAATAGAAGTCGCTGTCGGGCCGGAAGGGGAACTCCACGTCCCGGTTGCGGATGCACTCGGGTGCGGTGGGCAGGATGGCCACCGAGTCCGGCCCCATCATGCGCATCAGCTGGCGGCGGCGGCGGGCGAATTCCTTCGGAGTCATGGCGGGGTTCCTTGGCAGGAAGCGCGCGGCGGACCGGAACGTGACATCGTTCCCGTCATTGCGAGCACCCGAAAGGGCATGAACGCAGCGCGGCAATCCCGTACTGGAAAATCAATTGGCTGGAGATTGCCACGTCGCTACGCTCCTCGCAATGACGGGCCTTTATTGCAGCCGCGGCGGCGCCTGCAGGGGTTGCAGGGTCTCGGCGATATAGAGCACGCCCACCCGCAGGTATTCCACGATCTCGGTCAGCGCGGCCTCGTCCTCCTCGCTGCCCTCCTCGCCTTCCAGGCTCAGGCGCGCGATCTCGCCCATGTCGCGCAGCAGCTCGCGCACTTCCTCGGAACGGATCTCCTCCTGGCGGATACCGCCTAGGCCCAGCCCGAACAGAAAGCCGTGGCACCAGCTACCCAGCGCCTCGGTGCGATCCCCCAGCGGGGCCTCGTCGTCCGGCAGCATCAGCTGCAGATCCATCTCCCCCGAATACATGGAGGTGCGCAGGCCCTCGGCCATGCTGTTGAGCTCCCGCCGGCACTGCTCGACGGCGGCGTCACCGGCGTCGGCGCCGTCCTCGAAGATCTCGCCCAGCCACTGGGCCTCGTTCACCCGGCCGGAGGCGCACAGCAGGCCGCAGAACAGGCCCTGGGCCTCGGCGGCATCCAGTTCGGAGCGGGCCCGGGCCAGGCTGGCCTCCAGGCGTTCGTAGTTATCGGCGGTCGTGGTCATGGCGGGAATCAAGATTCGGCGGACTTCGCCGCCATTATGGCATATCCTGCCCGTTATCGCGCCGGGCAATTGACCCTGTCAGGCCACCGATCTATAGTGAACGCCATGGAAAAGGACAGCGCACAACAAATGGCGGAACAGGAACTTAAGCGCCTGGAATTCCGCCTGGACGAATTGATCAAGACCGTCGAGCGTCTCAAGGAGGAGAACCGTTCGCTGCGCGCCCAGCAGCACAGCCTGACCTCCGAGCGCGCCCAACTGGTCGAGCGCAACGAAATGGCCCGCAGCCGGGTCGAAGCCATGATCAGCCGCCTCAAGGCCATGGAGCAGAGCACATGACCGACGGCGCCAAGGCCATCACCGTCAAGATTCTCGATAAGGACTACCGTATCGCCTGCCCCGAAGAGGAGCGCGACGGCCTGATCGCCTCGGCCGAGTATCTCAGCGCGAAAATGCGCGAGATCCGCGACAGCAGCAAGATCATCGGGACCGACCGCATCGCCGTCATGGCCGCGCTGAACCTGGCGCATGAACTGCTTGAGAACAAGAACCGCAAGCAGGACTACTACCAGAACATCAGCACCCGCATCCGCAGCCTGCAGGAAAAGATCGAGCTGGCCCTGAACAAGGGCAATCAGCTGGAATTGTGATTTTTCCGCGATAATAAAAAGCGCCACGGAAAACACGGAAAACACGGACAAAACCAAAGCGAACACATTTCATTCATTGCCGGGCGCATAGCGCCCCGGCAATGAAATACAGGGATTTCCGTGCTTTCCGTGTATTCCGTGGCGCTTTTGATCACCCCTTGAGAGCCCCGCCCCCGGATGCGTTATACTGTCCCTACGGCACCCCCTGCGCTACAGGTCAGCGGTCAGGTAATTCTTGAGCCGACAATCTTTGACCTCGGGAACAGGCTTCAGCGGCCGGTGTGCATGACCGCCATGCGCGGTAAGCCTGAAGGACGCTGCGAAGTTCCCAACTTGAACTTACGGTTCAAGGTCAACGGCCGCGACGGTACGGGCGGAGGGTGCCGCCTTTATTTATATTTCAAGAGCGCCACGGAATACACGGAAACCACGGACAAAAATAATGTGGTTGCAGGTCGGAGTAGCCCACAGAGTGTAACCCGACATCGCCTGCGAACCCGACCTACTATGCAGACAACAATGATTATTTCCGTGCTTTCCGTGTTTTCCGTGGCGCTCTTGATCTTTCACACAAAAACATGACCGATCGCAAATCGCTGCGCCGCCGCATGCGCCAGGCCCGGCGCGTCCTCGCCCCCCGTCAGCGGCAGCAGCTCGCCAAGGCCATCGACCGCTGCGTGCACCGACACAAGCTGTTCTATGCCAGCCGCCACATCGCCGCCTACCTGGCCGTGGACGGCGAGGTCGACGCCACGCCGCTGATGCAGCGCGCCTGGTCCATGGGCAAGACCCTCTATCTGCCCGTACTCCTGCCCTATGGGGAGAACCGGCTCTGGTTCGCCCCCTACACGCCGGAGGACAGGCTGGTCCCCAACCGCTTCGGCATCCTGGAACCGGCCCGTGCCGCCCATACCCGCGTCTCACCCCACCGGCTCGACCTGGTGCTGGCTCCGCTGGTCGCCTTCGACCACCAGGGCAACCGCCTGGGCATGGGCGGCGGCTTCTATGACCGCAGCTTCGCCTATCTGGCCCGTCACCGCAGTTACCGCCGCCCCAGACTGCTGGGACTGGCCTACGAATTCCAGCGCCAGCCGCAACTCGACCACCAGCCCTGGGACGTGCCGCTGGCCGGGGTGGCGACGGAGGCGGGGTTGATGTTATTCAAATAAAAACACTTAACCGCTAAGGCGCACAAAGGCGAATTAAGGAGTAGAGAACAGGTCTATTCCTCCCCCTTGATGGGGAAGGTCAGGAGGGTGTGTACTGATTCGATTACCCTCCCCCAGCCCTTTATGCCCTGTGGGTGCCCCCCATCAAGGGAGGGGAGACCATATTCCTTCGCGCGCCTTCTTCGCCTTGGCGGTTTAATCTTTTTCAATACCCGGGAGACCAACATGAACTATTGGCTGATGAAATCGGAACCCGACGTCTTCGGCATCGACCACCTGAAACAGGCCCCGAAGAAGACCGAGCACTGGGACGGGGTGCGCAACTACCAGGCGCGCAACATGATGCGGGACGAGATGAAAAAGGGCGACCAGGTCTTCTTCTATCACTCCAACTGCGACGAGCCGGGCATCGTCGGCATCATGAAGGTGGTCAGGGAAGGCTACCCCGACCACACCGCCTTCGATCCCGAGGCCAAGTACTACGATCCCAAGAGCGATCCGGACAATCCGCGCTGGTACATGGTCGACGTGCAGTATGTGCGCAAGCTCAAGCGCAACATCCCGCTGGCGGAGCTGAAGCAGTACAAGGAGCTGGAAGACATGCCGCTGGTGCGCAAGGGCAACCGGTTGTCGATCATGCCGGTCACCAAGGCGCAGTGGAATTTCATCCTCGGGCTGGAATGAACAGCAAAAAGCGCCACGGAATACACGGAAAGCACGGAAAAGAACGACAGATTGCCGGCGAGCCTGTCGCTTGACCCGGCCTCCGGCCTCTACTATAGGAAGGTAAAGGCATCCCGGTCGATGCCGGCGATCGCGCCCGCAAGGCGCAGGAGGCCGTTATGACGCATACCATCTATATCCATATCGACGAGGAACTCACTCCGGAACAGCTGCAGGAACTGCATGAGACGATCGGCGGCCTGTCCTTCGTCACCGACGTCGAGGTCAACAGCCGGCTGCCGCATGACCTGCTGGTGGAATACGAGCCGCAGCGGGGCATGCCCATGCCCATCATCAACCAGCTCAACCGGATGGGCCTGCATGCGGATGTGACGTCCTGCTGACCCGCAGGCAGATTTTCGTCATTGCGAGGAGCGAAGCGACGAAGCAATCTCCCAATGCCTTGCAGCAGACGTCACGAGATTGCCGCGTCGCTTCGCTCCTCGCAATGACAGGTCATATTTGACTCAGGTAAGCTCTATTCAACTGCGGCTATATTGTTTTTGTCCGTGCTTTCCGTGTATTCCGTGGCGCTTTTTGCTCTTGATCTTCACCCCAGGAACAGCTCATAGGCCGGGTTGCCGTCCTCTTCCCAGTAGGGATAGCCGACCTTGTCGAGGTATTCACGGAAGCGCTTGCGGTCCTTCGCCGGCACCTGGATGCCGGCCAGCACCCGGCCGTAGGCCGCGCCGTGATTGCGGTAGTGGAACAGGCTGATGTTCCAGTGCTGGCCAATCGCGGTGAGGAACCTGAGCAGCGCGCCCGGGCGCTCGGGGAACTCGAAGCGGTACAGGATCTCGTCCTCGAGCCCGCCGGCATGGCCGCCGACCAGGTGGCGGATGTGCAGCTTGGCCATCTCGTTGTCGGTCATGTCCAGCACCGGGTAGCCCTCGGCCTGCAGCCGTTCGACCAGTTCCCGGCGCTCCTCCTCGCCGCCGGTCATCTCCACCCCGGCGAAGACGTGCGCTTCAGCGGCATCGGAATAACGGTAGTTGAACTCGGTGATGCTGCGCTGGCCGATGGCCTTGCAGAAGGCGCGGAAGCTGCCGGGCCGCTCGGGGATGGTCACGGCCAGCAGCGCCTCGCGGCGTTCGCCCAGTTCGGCCCGCTCGGCCACGTGGCGCAGGCGGTCGAAATTGATGTTGGCCCCGCTGCTGATGGTGACCAGGTCCTGGTCCGTGGTGCCATTGGCCTCGACATAACGCTTCATCCCGGCCACCGACAGGGCGCCGGCGGGCTCGACGATGGAGCGGGTGTCGTCGTAGATGTCCTTGATGGCCGCGCAGATCTCGTCGGTGCTGACCAGGATGACCTCGTCGACCAGCTTGCGGGCAATGCGGAAGGGCTCCTTGCCGACGGTACGCACGGCCGCGCCGTCGGCGAAGATACCGACCTGCTTGAGGGTGACCCGGCGCTGGCGCTGCATGGCCGTGTACAGGCTCGGGGCCTCTTCCGGCTCCACCCCGACGATACGGATATGCGGGCGCAGGGTCTTGATATAGGCAGCAATGCCGGCAATGAGCCCGCCGCCGCCGACCGGGACGAACACCACGTCCGGATCGCCCGAGAACTGGCGCAGGATCTCCATGCCCACTGTGCCCTGGCCGGCGATCACCAGTGGGTCATCGAAGGGATGAATGAAGGTCAGGCCCTGCTTCTCCACCAGTTCCATGGCGTGGGTATAGGCCTCGTCATAGCTGTCGCCGTGCAGCACGATCTTCGCCCCGAAGCTGCGCACCGCATCGACCTTGATCTGGGGCGTGGTCCGGGGCATCACGATCAGGGCCTTGATACCCCGGTGCTGCGCCCCCAGCGCCACGCCCTGGGCATGATTGCCGGCCGAGGCCGCGATCACCCCCTTGGCGCAGGCTTCATCGTCGAGATGGGCGATGCGGTTGTAGGCCCCGCGCAGCTTGAAGGAGAACACCGGCTGCAGGTCCTCCCGCTTCATCCAGACCCGGTTGCCCAGCCGCCGTGACAGCCGTGGCGCCGGGTCGAGCGGGGTCTCGCGCGCCACGTCGTAGACGCGGGCGTTGAGAATCAGCTTGAGGGTGCGTTCCGGCATGGCGCTACGATAGCAGATAACATAATAAGAGCGCCACGGAATACACGGAAAACACGGAATAATTCATGCCATCAACCTTAGCAGAATGAGTCAGCCGCAGAGCAACCCGACAGGGTCAACGGAGAGCGTCGGGTTACGCCCTGCGGGCTAACCCGACCTACGACTACATTATTTTTGTCCGTGCTTTCCGTGTATTCCGTGGCGCTCTGGATTTTGACTTTTGTTTCAACCCTCTGCCGGGTTAAGATTCAGGGATTGCCACATCAGGAGTGGGACATGAACCAGGACGAACTCAAACAAAAGGTCGCCGAGGCCGCCATCGAATACGTCGTGCCCGGCACGGTCATCGGCATCGGCACCGGCTCGACCGCCAACCTGTTCATCGACGAGCTGGCGAAGATCAAGGGCAGGATCGAGGGCACGGTGGCCAGTTCCGTGGCCAGCACCGAGCGCCTCAAGGGCCACGGCATCCCGGTCTACGAGCTGAACGACGTCGACGAGGTCTCGGTCTACATCGACGGCGCCGACGAGGCCACCAGGCACCTGCACCTGATCAAGGGCGGCGGTGGTGCGCTCACCCGGGAGAAGATCGTCGCCGCGGTGGCGAAGAAGTTCGTCTGCATCGCCGACGGCTCCAAGCTGGTCGACGTGCTCGGCAACTTTCCGCTCCCGGTCGAGGTCATCCCCATGGCCCGCAGCTATGTCGCCCGCGAACTGTCCAAGCTGGGCGGCCGTCCGGAGCTGCGCGCCGGTTTCACCACCGACAATGGCAACGTCATCCTGGACGTGCACGATCTGCAGATCATGGAGCCGGCCAAACTGGAGGCCCAGATCAACAACCTCGCCGGCGTGGTCACGGTCGGCATCTTCGCCCTGCGCCCGGCGGACGTGCTGCTGCTGGGCACTGCCGATGGCGTGCACAAGCTCGGTGGCGGCGAGTAAAGATCAAGAGCGCCACGGAATACACGGAAAGCACGGACAGAGCTGATGCCATATATGGTTGCCGGTTAAGATTCGCCGTCATCCCCCGCGCAGGCGCGGGCCCAATAACCACTGCGGTATGTGGATCCCCGTCTGCGTGGGGATGACGGACTTAAGGTCAGACGAAGCCCCTTCGGTTCCTTGCAATAATATTTTCCGTGCTTTCCGTGTATTCCGTGGCGCTCTTGACCTGAAAAACCGAAATGCAACGCCTGCTCATCACAATCGGTATCGTGCTGGTGGTCCTGGGCCTGCTCTGGCCGCTGCTCACACGGCTGGGGCTGGGACGGCTGCCGGGGGACATCATGGTCGAGCGGGAGGGGTTCAGGTTCTATTTCCCGCTCATGACCTCCATCATCGTCAGCCTGGTGCTGACGCTGTTGTTCTGGCTGTTCCGGAAGTGAGAGATTAAGAGCGCCACGGAATACACGGAAAGCACGGACAGAACCGATGCAACGTCTCAGTGCTGGTTAAGATTCCCCGTCATCCCCGCGCAGGCGGGGATCCATTAACCACGGCGGCTTCTGGATTACACGCTGCGCTCGCCCTTCGGGCCGCCCTTTGGGCGTTCAACGCGCTTTGCGCTTTTGTCCGGCCTACGCCGGAATGACGGACTTAAAGCCAGACGAAGCCTCTTCGGTTTATTGCAATAATTTTTTCCGTGCCTTCCGTGTATTCCGTGGCGCTCTTGAATCACAACAGCACCCGCTCCACCCCACCTTCCTTCACCTGGTCAATGAAGCGCTTCTGCCAGCCCTCGCCCAGTATGCGGTTGGCGAGTTCCATGACGATGTAGTCGGTTTCGATGCCGGTGTCGTCGGCGTAGCGTGACAGGCCCTGCTGGCAGGCGGGGCAGGAGGTGAGCATCTTGACGTTGCCGTCGCGCACCCGCGTCTCGCCGGTGAGCTGCTCGATGCCCTTCTCGATCTCCTCCTGCTTGCGGAAACGCACCTGAGTGGCGATGTCGGGGCGCGACACGGCGAAGGTGCCGGCCTCGCCGCAGCAGCGGTCGGACAGGGTCACCTGCTGACCCAGCAGCTTCTCCGCCACCTGGGTGGGCTGATGCTTCTTCATCGGGGTGTGGCAGGGATCGTGGTACAGGTACTGCACGCCCTCCACGCCTTCCGTGGATATGCCCTTCTCCATCAGGTACTCGTGGATGTCGAGCAGCCGGCAGCCGGGGAAGATCTGGTCGAACTGGTATTCCATCAGCTGATCCATGCAGGTGCCGCAGGAAACCACCACCGTCTTGATGTCCATGTAGTTGAGGGTGTTGGCCAGGCGGTGGAACAGCACCCGGTTGTCGGTGGTGATCCTGCGGCCCTTCTCGGTCTGGCCGCCGGCCTTCTGCGGATAGCCGCAGCACAGGTAGCCGGGCGGCAGCACCGCCTGGGCACCGACCTCGTAGAGCATGGCCAGCGTGGCCATGCCGATCTGGCTGAACAGGCGTTCCGAGCCACAGCCGGGGAAGTAGAACACTGCATCGGAATCGTCATCGACCTTCGCCGGGTCGCGCAGGATGGGCACCAGCTTGTCGTCCTCCAGGCCGAGCTGGGCACGCATGGTCTCATGCGGGATGTCGTCCGGCATCGGCTTGCGGATGAAGTTAATCACCTGCTCGGTCACCGTCATCGGCTTGGAGGTCGCCGCCGGCGGCGCCTTGCTCTGCATCATGGGCAGGCGCTTCGCCAGCTTGTAGGCCCAGCGCTGGCCCTTGTAGCCCCACTCGATCATCAGCTTGCGGATCAGCTTGATGGTGCGCGGATCAGTGACGTTGAGATAGGTCATGGCCGCGAAGGTGGCCGGGCTGAAGCGCTTCTGGCCGCGGGCGCGCAGGATGCTGCGCATGGTGATGCTGACATCGCCGAAGTCGATGTCCACCGGGCAGGGACTGAGGCACTTGTGGCAGATGGTGCAGTGGTCGGCGACGTCGTTCATCTCGTCGAAGTGCTGCACCGACAGGCCGCGCCGGGTCTGCTCCTCGTACAGGAAGGCCTCGATGATCAGCCCGGTGCCCAGGATCTTGTTGCGCGGCGAGTACAGCAGGTTGGCGCGCGGCACATGGGTGTTGCACACCGGCTTGCACTTGCCGCAGCGCAGGCAGTTGCTGATGGAATCGTTGAGCACGCCCAGCTCGCTCTCCTCCAGCAGCAGCGCCTCCTGCTGCACCAGGCGCAGCGAGGGAGTATAGGCGTTGGCCAGCCCGGAGCCGGCCAGCAGCTTGCCGGTATTGAAGCGGCCCTCGGGGTCGACCCTGCGCTTGTAGTTGGTAAAGGCCTCGACGGCCTCCGGCTCCAGGTACTGGATCTTGGTCAGACCGATGCCATGTTCGCCGGAGATCACGCCATTGAGCGCGCGCGCCAGCTGCATCACCCGGTCGACGATCTGGTCCGCCTCGCGCAGCATCTGATAGTCATTGGAGTTGACCGGGATGTTGGTGTGCACATTGCCGTCGCCGGCGTGCATGTGGGTAGCGACGAACAGGCGGCTGGAACGGATGTCGCTGTGGATGGCGTCCAGCCGGCGCATGAGCGCATCCCATTCGCGCCCGGCGAAGATCTCGCGCAGGGGTGCTGCCACCTCATTGCGGTAGGAGATGCGCAGGTCACGGCGCAGCAGCAGGTTGAGCAGGCTGTCCGTGGAACGGCGCGCGGCGCGGGCACCTTCATCGAGCAGCGCATCCTGCTCCACGGCCGAAGCGTCCATGTGATCCAGGATGGCCAGCCAGCGCTCACGCACGGACTGCAGATGTTCGCGCGCGGCGGCCTTCTTGTCGGCCTCGATCTTGCGGTTCTCCTCGCTGTCCTCGAAGTCGGGATCGGCGCGCAGTTCCTCCAGATCGCCGGCGAGATATTCCAGCACGGCATCGATCATGCGCAGCTTGTTGCGGGTCGAGTACTCGATGTTGATGCGCTCGATGCCTTCCTGGTACTCGGCCAGGCGCTCCAGCGGTATGACCACGTCCTCGTTGATCTTGAAAGCGTTGGTGTGGGCGGCGATGGCCGCGGTGCGACTGCGGTCGGCCCAGAAGCGGCGGCGCGCCTCGGGGCTGGTGGCGATGAAGCCCTCGGCGCCACGGGCGTTGGCCATGCGCACCACCTGCGAGGCGGCCTCGGCCACCCGGTCGGCATCGTCACCGGAGACATCCACCAGCAGCACCATCTTGGGCAGCTCGCGGCGCGGCGCCTTGGTGCTGTAGTTGACCGCCTTCACATAGCGCTCATCCAGGTGTTCCAGGCCGGACAGGGTCACATCGGGATGGGCATCCAGGTAGTCCTTGGTCTCGACGATCGCCGGCACCGCCTTGTGCAGGTCACTGCCGAAGAACTCCAGGCACAGGGTGCGGGTGTGGGCCGGCATGCGGTGCAGCACGAAGCGCGCCGAGGTGATGATGCCGTCGCAGCCCTCCTTCTGCACCCCGGGCAGGCCGCCCAGGAACTTGTCGGTCACGTCCTTGCCCAGGCCTTCCTTGCGCAGGCTCCGGCCCGGCATCTCCAGCAGCTCGGGCTCGGCGATTTCGGTTTTCCCATCGGCGGCAAAACGGCGGATGCGGAATGCGACCGTCTCCTGGTCGTGGATCTTGCCCAGGTTGTGATTGAGCCGCTCGACCTCCATCCAGTTCGCATCCGGCGTGACCATGCGCCAGGACACCAGGTTGTCGAGCGTGGTGCCCCACATGACCGCCTTCTTGCCGCCGGCGTTCATGGCGACATTGCCGCCGATGGTGGAGGCGTCCTGCGAGGTGGGGTCGACCGCGAACACGAAGCCGGCCGCCTCGGCCGCCTCGGCCACGCGTCTGGTCACCACGCCGGCACCGGCGCGGATGGTGGCGACAGAACCCTCCACGCCCGCCAGTTCCATCTGCTCGACCGCGCCCAGGGCCTCGAGCTTCTCCAGGTTGATGACGGCCGCTTCGTCGACCAGCGGCACGGCGCTGCCGGTATAGCCGGTACCGCCGCCGCGCGGAATGATGGCCAGGCCCAGCTCCAGGCAGGCCTGGATGATGGGGCCGACCTCCTCTTCGGTGTCGGGATTGACCACCACGAAGGGCATCTCCACGCGCCAGTCGGTGGCGTCGGTGGCGTGCGAGACCCGGGCCAGGCCGCCGAAGTCGATATTGTCCCGGCGCGTGATGCGACCCAGCCGGCGCAGGATGCGCTTGCGCAACTCTCGGGTGCGCGGGAACCAGGCCTCGAACCGGCGCACCGCCTCGCGGGCCGCGCCGGCCAGGCGCAGGGCCTTGTCGTTGCCGTCGGCGCGCGCCTCGATCTGGTCCAGCCGGTGATGCAGCGCGTGGGTCAGCGAGCCCCAAGCGGCGGCGGTTGTCCAGCAGGTCGTCCTGGATATAGGGGTTGCGATAGACCACCCACATGTCCCCCAGCACCTCGAACAGCATGCGTGCCGAGCGCCCGGTCTGGCGCTCGCCGCGCAGGGCGTTGAGCACATCCCACATCTCCTCGCCGAGAAAGCGGATGACGATCTCGCGGTCGGAGAAGGAGGTGTAGTTGTAGGGGGATCTCGCGGATGCGAGTGGGTACATTGGTCATGGGTATCAGGGGATATCCGAGAGTTGCAAAGATTGGAAGCCGCTTATTGTAGCAAAGGGGCGAGGCGGGTTTCAGGCGGGGCGGTTAAAACCCTTCAATGCGCCACGGAATACACGGAAATCACGGAATATTATAAGTATTTCAGTAGCGTAGGCCGGGTTAGCGCAGCGTAACCCGACATGCCGGGGACAGGAGTCGGGTTACGCCCTTCGGGCCAACCCGACCTACAGAACGCAGAAGAAGCCGAAGCGATTTCACCTCGGCCCTAGAACCTGGTACCTCGCTCCTTTAACACAAAAAAAAACGGGGCCCGAGGGCCCCGTTCAAGTTCCTGCTATCGGCTTGCGCCGTTATTAGAACTTGTGCTTGATACCCACCGAGAACTGGTCGGCATCAGCGCCGCCCATGTCAGTGGTGTTCCAGCCGGTGTAGACCATGGTGCGCTTGCTCATGCTGTGAGTCGCAGCCAGGGTCCAGCTGTCGTATTCACCGGCGTTATTGCTGTTGTCGTCACCCTCGCCATAGGCCAGGTACAGCATGTTGTTACCCATGGTGAAGGTACCGCCCAGGTGCCAGACGTCACCGCCATCAACGGTGTTCGGCTTGGCAAAGCTGGAGAGCAGACCGTCATCCTTCTCGTACTGACCGAAGACCTTGAAGCTGCCCATGGTATAGGAACCACCCAGCTTCCAGGCGCTGTCTTCATCACCGTGGTCATTGGTGATGTAGGAGGCAAAGGCCAGGATCGGGCCGTTGTCGTACAGGCCGGTCAGGGCGTAGGTGTCGTCGCCATTGTCAGCGTCAGTGTCGTCGGAATCGAAGCTGTAGTCGACGATGGCCTTGAAGCCGCCCATGTTCATGGAGTCATAACGCACATGGTTGGTCATGCGGCCCTGGCCGTTCTCGCCGGCACCCAGGTGCAGACCGGACTGGATGCCGAAGCCGCGCGCCTGCAGGGCGGTGCGGTACAGCGGATCGATCATGGCGCCGGTGCTCTTGTAGCCGGTGCTGATGGTGCCGAACTTGACGGAACCGAAGCCGCCGCCAAGGCCCAGCCACTGGTCACGATCGGTAATGGAGTTAGTACCGTCAGAGGCGCGGTTGCGCTCGGTCATGTCGAACTGGAAGTCCAGCTTGAACATGGCCTTCAGGCCGTTGCCCAGGTCCTCGGAGCCCTTGACGCCGACGGAGCAGGTGGTGCAGTTCATGTTGATGTCATCACCACCGCCGGAAACGTCGGTGTAGTCCAGGCTGGTGTCGAGGTGACCGAACAGGGTGACGTCAGCGTTGGCGGCCACGCTCATGGTAGCAGCGAGGGCGCCGGCGATTGCGGTAGAAAGAAGCTTCTTTTCCATTGGTGTTTCCCCTTATCCATTACAGATGGTACGAAGGATTGAATTGAATCCGGAGTGAACTTACCCCAGTTTTCGCACTTGTGCAACAGTCTATATCAAAAAAACCACAGTGTTGTTTTTCTGTCGCAAAAACACAACACCAGATACTGTGTGTTGTCGGGTCAATAACGGCAGGGGATACAAAATATTGAGTTTTAATTATTTTTATTATTTATATGGGTATAAATAATTTCTAATACTGTAGATACAAAAAAGCCGCGGCGGACAGAGTTTGCAGGCAGAAAACGGCGATTTCCCGACTGCTTTCCGCGCCTTCCGCGGCCTTTTTAATCCCCGGTATCAGAAGCGATAGCCGATGCCTGCAAACAACACCACCGGGTCGATGGCAACCTCGAAGTTGGAATTCGTGGCGCCGCTGATGCTGGCATCGGTATTGATGTCCATGTACCAGACCGAGCCGTTCACGAACCAGCGATCATTGAGGTCGATATCCACGCCCGCCTGCAGGGCCAGGCCGATGGAATCATCCAGATCCAGGTTGCTGTTGGGCAGTACACCTGCTTCCAGGTCCTCGTCGAAGAAGGTGGTGTAGTTCACGCCGACGCCGACATAGGGACGCACTTTCGCGCTGGGCTGAAAATAGTACTGGAGCGTGAGTGTCGGCGGCAGGTGCTTGGTCTCGCCGACCTTGATGCCGTTCTCGGCCACATCGATGTTGTGCTCGAAGGGTGCCGCACCCAGCAGTTCGATGCCCATATGGTCGGTCGCCATGTAGGTCAGGGTGAAGGCGAAGCTGGCACCCGTGTCCGCCTCGACATTCAGCCCCAGGCCGGTCGGGTCGCTCTCACCGGTCGGCTGGATGTAACCGAGACCGCCGCGGACCAGGATATCACCCTGCTCCAGCGCATTTGCCGTACCCGCTCCCAGCGCCATGGCCAGTGCCGCGGTCAGTGCCGTTGTCTTGAACGTCCTGGACATTAGTCATCCCCTTAGAATATACATTTAAAATACATGTTATGCGCCTGTGCATCAGGGCATGGGAGGCAGACTATTCACAGCACGGTTTTGCAACCATGATGCACATCAACAGTTGGTGCAGGGGAATCAGGGCGTGCGGGGGTTTATTGATCTGGGGCAATTTTGAACGCGGCAGGTGCGCCGCGCAATACACGGAAGGAACGGAGCAAACGCCGGATCAGGTCAGGGGTTCACCGACACATCCTGCCGACGCACTGTCGGGTTACGCTTCAATAACACGGTCCACATGGGAACGGCCATTTACACCGCGGTCGGAAAAGTCAGCTACAACCTCGAAGATACCGTCATTCCCGCGGAGGCGGGACAAAAGCGCGAAGCGCGTTGAACGCTGGCACGGCGGCCCGTAGGGCGAGCGCAGCGAGTAACCCCCTGACCGCAACGGCACGTGGATCCCGGCCTTCGCCGGGATGACGGAATATGCGGTGATTTTCCTGTAGCCTGATATTCTGACTCTTGTGTAATAGTCATTGGCTTTAGTGGATTTCGTGGCCATCGACCCAACAAAAAAGCCCCGCCACAGGGGGCGGGGCTTCTTATTGGCTGGGGGACTAGGATTACTCGGGCCTGCGGCCCTCGCCCTCCGGGCCGTCCTCGCTTCGCTGCGGGCGTTCACCCTCGCTACCGCTCGGGTGTCGAACCTGACTAGCTTCTCACCCCTCGACCTCCAACCAATAAAAAGCCCCGCCACAGGGGCGGGGCTTCTTATTGGCTGGGGGACTAGGATTCGAACCTAGGTTGGCGGAGTCAGAGTCCGCAGTCCTGCCGCTAGACGATCCCCCAATAACAGGTCGCGGGCAGATGCCCGCAGCCGGTCGCGATCAGCGCTTGCTGAACTGGGTGGCGCGGCGGGCCTTGCGCAGACCGACCTTCTTGCGCTCCACCTCGCGGGCGTCGCGGGTGACGAAGCCGGCACGGCGCAGCGAGCTGCGGTTGTCTTCGTTGTACTTGATCAGCGCACGGGTGATGCCGTGGCGGATGGCGCCGGCCTGGCCGCTCATGCCGCCACCCTCGACATTGACGAAGATGTCGAACTGCTCGCCGGTGCCGGTGGTGTCCAGCGGCTGGCGAACCACCATGCGGGCGGTCTCGCGGCCGAAGTATTCATCCAGCGGACGCTTGTTGACGACGATGTTGCCGCTGCCCGGGCGCAGATAGACGCGGGCGGTGGAGGTCTTGCGGCGGCCGGTGGCGTAATGTTGTTCCTGCGGCATGGGCGCGTTCCTGTCTCAGAGTTCCAGTGCTTTGGGCTGCTGGGCAGCGTGGTTGTGCTCGGGGCCGGCATAGACCTTGAGCTTGCGGTACATGGCCCGGCCCAGCGGATTCTTGGGCAGCATGCCCTTGACCGCGGTCCCGATGATCTCCTGCGGCGCCTTGGCGCGCAGCTTGTCCAGGCTGATGGACTTCATGTGACCGATGTACCCGGTGTGGTGGTAGTACATCTTGTCCCATTCCTTTTTGCCGGTCACGGCGACCTTGTCGGCATTGACCACGATGATGTAGTCGCCGGTATCCACGTGCGGGGTGTATTCCGGCTTGTGCTTGCCGCGCAGGCGACGGGCGACCTCGGTGGCCAGACGCCCCAGGGTCTTACCTGCCGCATCAACCACATACCAATCACGCTTCACCGTTTCCGGCTTGGCAGTATAAGTCTTCATCGTAAGTCTTGCTCCACGGACCAGCGTTGGAAAGACGCGGAATACTACAGAAAACCGCCCTTGGATACAAGCCATGCAGGAGCGCCACGGAATACACGGAAGGCACGGAAGAAGCCGGGGCCGGCATTCACTGCCTGGCGCACAGCGCCATGGCAGTGAAAATAAGTAATTTCAGCGTCTTATGTGTATTCCGTGGCGCTCTTATCAAGAGTTTCAGGCAAAAAAAAGGCGTGGCCAAGAGGGAGGGCGCCACGCCGAAGTATAACCACCAAAGGAGGATGGAGGAGTACTGAATCGCCGGCTAATGAGGGGGATCCGGCAACTCAGTATGTGAGTAGTTTCTAATATGCCGATTCCCTTGTCAACCCCCGGTTCGGAAAATTTTCGGGCCCCTGCGGCAGACGCCGGAAACCGGCTTTCGGCCAGGATTCCGGCCTGCAGGGTGATAAATGAGACAGGGGATGGGGAGAGAAAGTTTCAGATCTTGAGGCGCTCGACCGGGCGGTCATTGAGCAGATGTTCCTCGATGATCTCGTCGATATCCTCCTGGTCCACGTAGGTGTACCAGGTCTCGTCCGGGTAGACGACCACCACCGGGCCCTCGGCGCAGCGGTCCAGACAGCCGGCGGTGTTGACCCGCACCTGGCCGGGGCCGGCAATGCCGAGCTCCTTGGTGCGCTGCTTGGCATAGTCCCGCATGGCCTGGGCGTTGAATTTCTGGCAGCAGGCCGTGCCGTCCTCGCGGAGGTTGGTGCAGAAGAATATGTGATGTTTGTAGTAGCTCATGCCAGTGCTCGCTGTTGCTACGAGGTGCTAGACTCCAGGTACCAGGCTACGAATGATCTGAACCTCGGCCCTGGCACCTGGAGCCTAGCACCTCCTATGCTATTATCGCAGACATGACGAGCGAGCGCAGTTACAGCCCCTTCGATCATCTCATCGCCAACTTCGACCAGGCGCTGCGGACCCTGTTCGGACGCCCGGACACGACCGGGCGTCCGGACCCGTCGGCGTCCGAACCGGAGGCTGAGCTGGCGGAGACCGAGCGGGTGGAATCGGCCCGGCTGATGCGGGTCAACCACACCGGCGAGGTCTGCGCCCAGGCGCTGTACCAGGGCCAGGCGCTGACGGCGAAACTCGAGGCGGTGCGGGAGAATATGGAACGGGCCGCGCGCGAGGAGAACGACCACCTGGTCTGGTGCGAGCACCGCATCGAACAGCTGGGCGGACACACCAGCTACCTCAATCCCTTCTTCTATGCCGGGGCCTTCAGCATCGGGGCCGCGGCCGGCGCGGTGGGCGACAAGTGGAGCCTGGGATTCGTCGGCGAGACCGAAAAGCAGGTCATCGCCCATCT
Source organism: Thiohalobacter thiocyanaticus (assembly GCF_003932505.1). Classification (GTDB taxonomy): domain Bacteria; phylum Pseudomonadota; class Gammaproteobacteria; order Thiohalobacterales; family Thiohalobacteraceae; genus Thiohalobacter; species Thiohalobacter thiocyanaticus. The sequence goes on along the minus strand of NZ_QZMU01000001.1, from coordinate 2,159,882 downwards.
GGACGGCCACCTGCAGCGCATCGCCTCCAATGACCACAAGAGCCGTGCCATCCTGGAACAGATGCGGGTCGATGAGGCCCAGCACGGCCACACCGCCATGGCCGCCGGCGGCGCCCCCCTGCCCGGGCCGATCCGGCTGGCCATGAGGCTGTCGTCGAAGGTGATGACGGGAACGACCTACTGGGTCTGAAACAGTAATAATGGGTTGCGCTTCGCTCCACCCATCCTGCCTCGCTCCTCACTTCAATTTGGTGATATTGCGCCCGTAGAAGATCTCCATCATCTCCTTCTGCAGCCGCAGGCGGATCTCCTTCTCCTCCTTCTGGCCGAGTTCCTCCACGCCGGTGCCGAACAGGTAATTGTCCAGGTCGAACTCCTTGAGGATCATCTTGGTGTGGAAGCTGTGCTCCTGATAGACGTTGACGTCGATCATCTGATAGCGATTGCGGGTGTCGCGCGACATGAAGTTCTGGATGGAGTTGATCTTGTGGTCGATGAAGTGCTTCTTGCCCTTCACGTCACGGGTGAAGCCGCGCACCCGGTAGTCGATGGTCAGGATGTCCGACTCGAAGCTGTGGATGAGGAAATTCAGTGCCCGCAGCGGCGAGATGCGCCCGCAGGTGGAAACGTCGATGTCCGCACGGAAGGTGCTGATGCCGCCGTCCGGGTGGCTTTCCGGGTAGGTGTGCACGGTGATATGGCTCTTGTCCAGATGCGCCACGACGGCATCGGGCAGCGGCCCGGGGCGCTCGACGTTGGCCAGTTCCTCCTCCGAGAGCACCGGCTCCTCGGAGATCAGCATGGTCACGCTCGCGCCCTGCGGCTCGTAGTCCTGGTGGGCGATGTTGAGGATATTGGCGCCGATGATGTTCGACACCTCGGTGAGTATCTGGGTCAGGCGCTCGGCGTTGTAGGCCTCGTCGATGTACTCGATGTATTCCTTGCGGTGCCGGGCGGTCTTGGCATAGCAGATGTCGTAGATGTTGAAACTGAGAGTCTTGGTGAGATTGTTGAATCCGTGCAACCGCAGCTTTCGCATCGAACCTCTCACCATGATCACACTCTCCTTGCCAGTGTCGTGCCAATAAAGGGCGCGGATTATGTCATATTCCCGGCGATGGGGGGATGGTAAATGACCTGTACCGTGTTGCCCTCGGGGTCGGCGCAGTAGAAGCTGCGGGCCCCGTCACGGTGGGTGCGGGGGGCGGCCCGGATCTTTACCCCATTTTCCACAAGGTAATCATGCCAGGCATCCACATCCTCCGCCCGGCGCAGGATGAAGCCGATGTGGTCCAGCCGGGTCTCACCGCCGCCCTTGCCGGCCTCCCGATGCAGGGCCAGATTGTCCTGGCCGGCGCTGCTGAGATAGACGTTGTCGGCATCCGGCTGCCACTCCAGTTCCATGCCCAGCAGGTCGCGGTAAAAGTGCAGGCTGGCGTCCAGGTCATTGACGTACAGGGCCACGTGGCGCAGGCCCAGGGTTGCGGGGGGTCGTTGCATGGCAGATCTCGCTCAGGGTTGCCGGGCGGCTGACGCTCAGTCCGTCTCCGCCGCGCCAAGCTCTATGATTTCATGATCATGGGTAATGGTAGCGGCCTTGCCCAGCATGATCGAGGCCGAGCAGTACTTGTCCGCCGACAGACTCACGGCACGGGCCACCTGGCGCTCGGCCAGTCCCCGACCGGAGACGATGAAATGGACATGGATGTGGGTGAACACCTTCGGCGGCTCGGCGGCCCGGTCGGCCTGCAGTTCGACCACACAGTCCTCGATCGGCTGGCGCGCCCGGCGCAGGATGTGAACCACGTCGAAGGCAGTGCAGCCGCCCATGCCCAGCAGCAGCATCTCCATCGGCCGCACGCCCAGATCGCGTCCGCCGCTGTCCGGCGGCCCATCCATGACCACGGCATGGCCGCTTCCCGACTCACCGATGAAGGTCGCCGCCTCCACCCATTTGACCCGCGCCTTCATAGCCTCCTCCGGGCATGACGATGAAAATTTCGTGAAGCCTATCACAGATCGACAGCCCACAGGACCTGCCCTAGACTGTATAGTCTCAGCCTCTCAAGGAGATAGGGCGCAAGCCCGATAAGCCGGCATGACTATGGAAAACAAGCCAATAAAATCCACCGGAAATCCGTCCATCGACAGATTCCTCGAGCACTGCCACCGGCGCCGCTATCCTTCCAAGAGCGTGATCATCTACGCCGGCGACGCCCCTGACGTGCTCTACTATATCGTGGAAGGCTCGGTGACGGTGCTCAACGAGGACGACGAGGGTCACGAAATCATCCTCGCCTACCTCAACAAGGGCGATTTCTTCGGCGAGATGGGCCTGTTCGGCGAGAATGTCACCCGCAGTGCCTGGGTGCGTACCCGCAGCGAGTGCGAACTGGCCGAGATCAGCTACGCCAAGTTCCGCCAGCTGGCCCAGGAGGACGCCGAGATCCTGTTTGCGCTCGCCACCCAGATGGCGGCCCGGCTGCGCACCACCAGCCGCAAGGTCACCGATCTGGCCTTCCTCGACGTCACCGGCCGCGTGGCCCGCACCCTGCTGGACCTGTGCAAGGAACCGGACGCCATGACCCATCCCGACGGCATGCAGATCCGGGTGACCCGCCAGGAAATCGGCCGCATCGTCGGCTGTTCGCGCGAAATGGTCGGGCGAGTACTCAAGAGCCTGGAGGAACAGGGCCTTATCACGGCCAAGGGCAAGACCATCGTGGTGTTCGGGACGCGGTAGACCCGACATCCTGGTGGCACTTCAGCCACGGATTGACACGGATGAACACCGTCTCGTAGGTCGGATTAGCCCGAAGGGCGTAATCCGACGCCGCACCCGAGCACTGTCGGGTTACGCTACGCTAACCCGACCTACAAGACTCAACACAAGAGAAACCCGCGTCAACCGGTACGTATTTCCCGTCATCCCGGCGAAGGCCGGGATCCAGATACCGCCACGGCCACTGGATTACTCGCTGCGCTCGCCCTACGGGCCGCCGTGCCGGCGTTCAACGCGCTCCGCGCTTTTGTCCCGCCTTCGCGGGAATGACGGGAAGAGGGAATAGTCGAGTTTTTCCTGGGTTTTTCTCTGCGTCTCCGCGCCTTTGCGTTCTCTGCGTTCCCTACCACCAAACTCAAGAGAACAACTCCGCCAGCTTCGCCCCAGGCTCCTCCGCCCGCATGAAGGCCTCGCCGACCAGGAAGGCGTGCACGCCGTGTTCGCGCAGGCGGGCGACGTCGGCCGGGGTGTGGATGCCGCTCTCGGTGACCACGAGGCGGTCGCCGGGGATCCCGGACAGGAGCTCCAGGGTGGTATCCAGGCTCACATCGAAGCTGCGCAGGTCGCGGTTGTTGATGCCGATCAGCCGGCAGGGCAGGTTCAGGGCGCGTTCCAGCTCGGCGGCATCATGCACCTCCACCAGCACATCCATCCCCAGTGCCTGCGCCTGCGCGGCCAGTTCCTGCATCCGCGCGTCCTCGAGCGCGGCGACGATCAGCAGGATGCAGTCGGCGCCGATCGCGCGGGCCTCGACCACCTGGTAGGGATCGAGCATGAAGTCCTTGCGCAGCACCGGCAGCGGACAGGCATTGCGCGCCTGCTGCAGGTAGTCATCCGCGCCCTGAAAGAAATCGATGTCGGTGAGCACCGACAGACAGGCCGCGCCATGGCGGGCATAGCTGGCGGCGATGGCAGCGGGATCGAAATCGGCACGCAGCACGCCCTGGCTGGGCGAGGCCTTCTTGATCTCGGCGATGACGGCGGCCCGGCCGGCCTGAATGCGCGCCTCCAGCGCCGCGGCGAAACCGCGGACCGCCGGGGCGGACGCCAGCCCGGCCTCGAGCTCGTCCAGCGGCAGCCGCTGCCGGCGCTCGGCGACCTCCTCGGCCTTGCGGGCCAGGATCCGCCGCAGGATGTCCGGCACCTCCGGGCTCATGCCGGGGTGTCCGTCAGACTGCGGCTGAACCCGGCCAGGGCGTCGAGCCGGTCGGCGGCCTGACCGGCGTCGATCACCTCGGCCGCGCGCTTCACGCCGGCTTCCAGCGAGTCGACCAGGTCGGCGGCATAGATGGCCGCCCCGGCATTGAGCAGGACGATGTCGCGGGCCGGGCCGGCCTGGCCGGCGAACACGCCGCGGATGATCGCCAGGCTCTGTTCGGCGCTGTCCACGCCCAGGACACTCACATCGCCCCGCACCAGGCCGAACTGCTCCGGCTCGATAAGGTATTCCTCGATCACGCCGTCCCTGAGTTCGGCAATGCGGGTCTCCGAGCCGATACTGATCTCGTCCATGCCGTCCCCGGCATACACCACCAGCACATGGGTGCTGCCCAGCTCCCTCAGCACCTCGGCCAGCGGCCGCAGCCAGGCGCGATCATAGACGCCCAATACCTGATGCGGTGCGCCGGCCGGGTTGGTCAGCGGCCCCAGCACGTTGAACAGGGTGCGCACGCCCATCTCCTTGCGCGGGCCGATGGCATGCTTCATGGCGCCGTGATACAGGGGCGCGAACAGAAAGCCCACCCCGACCTCTTCCACGCACGCAGCGACCTGGGCCGGGCTCAGATCCAGGTTGATCCCGGCCGCCTCCAGCACATCGGCGCTGCCCGATTTGCTGGAGACCGAACGGTTGCCGTGCTTGGCCACCCGGGCCCCGGCCGCGGCGGCGACAAAGGCGGTGGCGGTGGAGATGTTGAAGGTGCCGGCGCCGTCGCCGCCGGTGCCGCAGGTATCCAGCAGGTGCGGGCCGGCCACCTCGACCCGGGTGGCCAGTTCGCGCATCACCCGGGCCGCGGCGACGATCTCGTCGACCGTCTCGCCCTTCATGCGCAGGCCGACCAGAAAGCCGCCGATCTGGGCCGGCGTGGCCTGGCCGGTCATGATCAGGCGCATGACCGCGCTCATCTCATCGCGGCTGAGGTCGCGTTTTTCGGTCACGGCGCGGATGGCCGATTGCATGTCCATCAATTCATCCCCTTCACTCTCAGAAAACTCAAGAGCGCCACGGAATACACGGAAAAATTCATTGCTGACCCCTCTCATCGCCAGGCGCGCAGCGCCTCGGCGATGACAAACAAACATTCCGTGTTTTCCGTGTATTCCGTGGCGCTCTTCGTTTATTGCGGGTTCCAGACCACCATCAGGTTTCCAGGAAATTGCGCAGCATGGCACGGCCGTGCTCGGTCAGGATCGACTCGGGATGGAACTGCACACCCTCGATCGGCAGCTCCCGGTGGCGCACGCCCATGATCTCGTCCAGCCCGCCGGCCTCATCCAGGGTCCAGGCCGTGACTTCCAGACACTCGGGCAGGCTTTCCTTGTCGATCACCAGCGAATGGTAACGCGTCGCCTCCAGCGGGCTGGGCAGCCCCCGGAACACGCCCATATCCTTGTGATACACCTGCGAGGTCTTGCCGTGCATGATGGCCCCGGCATGAACAATGTGCCCGCCGAAGGCTTGGCCGATGCTCTGGTGCCCCAGGCACACGCCGAGGATCGGCAGCTTGCCGGCCAGGGCCTTGATCGCCTCGACCGAGATGCCCGCCTCGGTGGGCGTGCAGGGGCCCGGCGATATCACCAGGTGATCCGGTTGCAGGGCTTCGATCTCCGCCACCGTGACCTGGTCGTTGCGGAACACCCGCACGTCCTCCCCCAACTCGCCCAGGTACTGGACCAGGTTGTAGGTGAAGGAATCGTAGTTGTCGATCATTACCAGCATGGGGAAACCTGTTCAACGCAGAGGCGCAAGGGCGCAAAGAACGCAGAGAATACTATAAGGAATCCCTGATTACACAGCAGCCGGGAATACCGGCCACTATGACAAAGACGCCGTCATTCCCGCGAAGGCGGGAATCCAGTGACCGCAGCGGTGTCTGGATCCCCGCCTTCGCGGGGATGACGGAATCATCATGGCGCCCCTAAATTATTCATGACGCGCGATATTCTCTGCCGCATCAGAGGCGCATGGGAGTCTATCAACATTCGGACGAAATCCTGTTCTCATGCACGCGCATTCCTTAGCGCCTCTGCGTCTCCGCGTCCTCTGCGTTAATAACCGCTATCTGTGCCCCCCATCCAGCCCCGCCTCGGCCATGGCCACGGCGCGGAAGATGGCGCGGCCCTTGTTCATGGTCTCGTCCCATTCGTTGCGGGGAACGGAATCGTGCACGATGCCGGCGCCGGCCTGGATGTGCAGGGTGGCGTCCTTGATCACGGCGGTGCGGATGGCGATGGCGGTGTCCATATTGCCGTTCCAGGCCAGATAGCCGACCGCGCCGGCATAGACGCCGCGCTTGACCGGCTCCAGTTCGTCGATGATCTCCATGGCGCGGATCTTGGGCGCGCCGCTGACGGTGCCGGCCGGGAAGGTGGCACGCAGCACGTCCATGGCGCTCATCCCCGCGCGCAACTCGCCGGTGACGTTGGAGACGATATGCATGACATGCGAGTAGCGCTCGATGAGCATCTTCTCGGTCAGTTTCACGCTGCCGGTTTTCGCGATGCGTCCCACGTCGTTGCGGCCCAGATCGATCAGCATCAGGTGTTCGGCCAGTTCCTTGGGATCGGCCAGCAGATCGGCCTCGAGCCGCTGGTCCTCGGCCTCGTCGGCGCCGCGCGGGCGGGTCCCGGCGATGGGTCGCACGGTGACCACCCCATCCTCCAGCCGGGTCAGGATCTCCGGCGAGGAGCCCACCACATGGAAATCCCCCAGGTCCAGGTAGAACATGTAGGGCGAGGGGTTGAGGGTGCGCAGCGCCCGGTACAGATCCAGCGGCCGGGCCCTGAACGGAATGGACAGGCGCTGGGAAAGCACCACCTGCATCACGTCGCCGTCGACGATGTACTGTCGGGTGCGGTCGACCGCCGCCTCGAAGCCGGCCTGGGTGAAGCCGGAGATGAAATCGGTCTCCTCCACCGCGGTCGAGCCGGCGTTGACCGCGTGCCTGAGCGGGCGGTCCAGCTGCTGCACCAGCGCGTCCAGGCGCGCCTGGCCCTGCGCATAGGCATCCTCGCTGTCGGGCGCGACGTGGGTGATCAGAAACAGCTTGCCGCGCAGGTTGTCGAAGACCGCCACCTCCTCGGACACCATCAGCAGGATGTCCGGCACCTGCAGGATATCGGGATTGGGACACTCGGCCAGGCGCGGCTCGATGTAGCGGATGGTGTCGTAACCGAAGTAGCCGACCAGGCCGCCGGTGAAGCGCGGCAGCCCCTCGATCTCCGGCACCCGGAACTGCGCCTGGTAATCGGCGATCCAGGTCAGCGGGTCGGTCACGGTCTCGGTGGCGGCTTCCTCGCCGTCGACATATGTGGTAACGGCATGCCCCCGGATGCGGATGACGCGGGAACAGGGCAACCCGATGATGGAATAGCGGCCCCACTTCTCGCCGCCCTGCACGGACTCGAACAGATAGGAATAGGGCCCGTCGGCCAGTTTCAGATAAGTACTGAGCGGCGTGTCGAAGTCGGCCAGGATTTCCCGGGCCAGCGGGATGCGGTTATAGCCCTCGCGGGCCAGCTCGCGGAAGCGGGCAATGTCCATCAGACACCTCAAGAGACGGATTCAACGGATACAGCGGTACGGCTGACGTCTTACTTACGCCATCGCCGGGGCTGGATTGTCGAATCGGTCTTCATGGGTTGGATATTTTTATCTAAAGTTAATGTTAACTACCAGAGACACTATTTGAGCAGGTCGATCTGTGTAGGTCGGGTTAGCGCAGTGTAAACCCGACATTGAGCGACGGACCGCGTCGGGTTACGCCCTCTCGGACCAACCCGACCTACGCGACTCATGCCGCCTGTTGTTCCAGCAGGCTCCGGATCTCGGTGAGGGCGTCGATCACCGCGTCCGGGTCGGCGTCACGGATATCCTCGCCGTGATTGTAGCCGTAGCTCATGCACACGATCTGAAAGCCCGCCGCGCGCGCAGCCTTCACGTCGCTGACCGAGTCGCCCACCATCAGCGACCGCCCCGGTTTGACGCCGAAGAATTCAGCGGCGTGCAGCAGCGGCGCCGGATCCGGCTTGCTCTGCGGCAGCGTATCACCGCTGACGATGATCGCAAAATAGTCCGCCACACCCAGGTCGCGCAGCAGCGGCTCGGTGAAGCGAGCGGCCTTGTTGGTCACACAGCCGATCTTGTAGCCGGCGGCACTGAGATAATCCAGGCCCTCGAGGACCCCCGGATACAGCAGGCTGCGCTTTGATGTGTTCTCGGCGTAGAGTTTCAGGAAAATCGGGTAGGCACGCTCGAACAGGGCCGCGTCCGGTTCGCCCTCGAGCCGACCGATCAGGGCGCGGCGCACCAGCCGCTCCACGCCATTGCCGACCCAGTTGCGCACCTTCGCCTCGCCGTGGACCGGCATGTCGAGCTGCTTCATCATCTCGTCGACGCACCAGGTCAGGTCCGGCACGCTGTCCACCAGGGTGCCGTCCACGTCGATGAGGATCATTTCGGGTTTCTTAATCATGTTGTATTCATTCAAACTTCAAAAGCCTGAACCGCGAAGGCGAAGAAGGCGCGCGAAGGATTACGCAGAATAATATTCTGTCCTTGTTCGCCTTGGCGCGCCTTTGCGGTTCAGTGTTTTTTTATTCAGGCCTTGGCCAGTTCGTCACGCATCTGCTTGACGATGCCGTCGTAGCGGTTGGGGTCCGAATCCTGACCCTTGCCGAAAATCCCTGAGCCGGAGACGAAGGTATCGGCGCCGGCGGCGGCGATCTCGCGGATGTTGTCCACCTTCACCCCGCCGTCGATCTCCAGACGGATGTCGCGGCCGGATGCGTCGATCAGCTTGCGCGCCTCGCGCAGCTTGTCCAGGGCGCTGGGGATGAAGCTCTGGCCGCCGAAACCGGGGTTGACCGACATCAGCAGGATCATATCGACCTTGTCGATGACATACTTCAGATAATCCAGCGGGGTGGCGGGGTTGAACACCAGGCCGGCCTTGCAGCCCTCGGCCTTGATCAGCTGCAGGGTGCGGTCGACGTGATCGGAGGCCTCCGGATGGAAGGTGATGTAGGTGGCGCCCGCGGCGGCGAAATCCGGCACAATGCGGTCAACCGGCTTGACCATCAGGTGCACGTCGATCGGCGCGGTCACGCCATGCTTGCGCAGGGCCTCGCAGACCAGCGGACCGATGGTCAGGTTGGGCACATAGTGATTGTCCATGACATCGAAGTGCACGATGTCGGTGCCGGACTTGAGCACATTGTCCACTTCCTCGCCCAGCCGGGCGAAGTCCGCCGACAGGATGGACGGTGCGATCATGTAATCAGCCATGGTGTTAATCCCCTGAAACTTTGGTTGCAGTCAGCTCGCCTGGGCGAATAAAGTTGCGCACTGTACCGCAATACCAACCGATTTTCAGCCTTTACCCTTCAAATCAACCGGGTACGGCATCCACGGACCCTGGAGACGGCGGCATGAAGCAGTTCAAGGGATTGTTTTTATTGGCCTGCGGCCTGCTGTTGACGGCACCGGCGGCCATCGCTGCCGGCGACCGCGCCAAGGAACAGCGCTGGGCCGACCAGATCGTGGGCATGCTGATCGACGGCGAGGCGGTCTGGCTGGAAGCGGACGATGCGCAGTTTCTGGCCATCCATACTCCGGATCTGACCGGCGAGCCGAAGGGCGCGGTGATCCTGGTCCACGGTATGGGTGCCCATCCCGACTGGCAGGAGGTGATCCACCCGTTGCGGGTGCGGCTGCCGGAGCATGGCTGGGCCACCCTGTCGGTGCAGATGCCGGTACTGCCCAACGCGGCGGCCCCGACCGACTATGCCCCGCTGGTGCCAGAGGCCGCACCGCGCCTGCGCGCCGCTTTGACCTGGCTGGAGGACCGGACCGAGGGCCCGGTCTTCATTGCCGCCCACAGCCTGGGCGCCATCATGACTGCCGCCAGCCTGACCGGCGACACCGGCCTGCAGCCGGACGGGCTGGTGCTGATCGGCATGGGCGGCAGCCGCGACGACCCGCACCTGGACAGCCTCGCCCATCTGGAGCAGCTCACGCTGCCGGTGCTGGACCTGTTCGGCAGCCGCGACCTGGACAGCGTGCTGGCCGACCGCGAGGCGCGCGCCCGCGCCGCCCGCCGGGCCGGCAACACAGCCTACCGTCAGCTCGAGATCAGCGGCGCCAATCACTTCTTCACCGGCCTGGAGGATACCCTGGTGCGCCGGGTGCGCGGCTGGCTCGAGACCACCTCCGACAAACTCGAACAAGAGGAATGAGACCATGACCCTGATGCCCGTACTGATCAGCCTGCACCTGCTGGCCGCCGTAATCTGGATCGGCGGCATGTTCTTCGCCTGGATGGCGCTGCGCCCGGTGGCGGCCAGCCTGCTGGAGCCGCCGTTGCGCCTGCCATTGTGGTCGCAGACCTTTGCCAGGTTCTTCCCCTGGGTGTGGCTGGCAGTGATTCTGCTGCCGGTGACCGGCTACTGGATGCTGTTCGACGTCTTCGGAGGCATGGGCCGGGCGGGGCTGCACATTCACCTGATGCAGGGCCTGGGCTGGCTGATGATCCTGCTGTTCCTGCACGTCTTCTTCGCCCCCTACAAGCGGCTCAAACGCGCCGTGGCCGCCGGCGACTGGCCGGCCGGGGGACAGCAACTGGCCATGATCCGCAGGCTGATCGGCATCAATCTCTCGCTGGGTCTGGTGCTGGTGGTGATCGTGGCGGCGGGGCGGTATATGTAGAGTCATGCTGCCGAGGTACGCAAAAAAACCTCGAACCGCCAAGGCGACGAAGGCGCGCTAAGGAAAATAATGAGTGCAGTCCGGACGTCGTTGTGACCATAGAGTTCCCGAGATCAAGCATGACGCCCTTGTTCTTCGAGTAACGGCATCCTTGCATTGATAGGCTTTGCGCGCCTTCGTCGCCTTGACGGTTTAGGGCTCTTCGCTCCAGCCGCCCTTACTTCTTCCCGCGTGATTCCATAACAGTATCGTAGGCCGCGCGAATCTCCTGCGACTTCTCGGTCGCCATCTCGATCATCTCCTCGGGCAGACCCTTGGAGACCAGCTTGTCGGGGTGATGCTGGTTCATCAACCGCCGGTAGGCCTTCTTGACCTCGGCATCGGTGGCGGTCCTGGCGACATCCAGCACCTTGTAGGCCTCGGCCAGGCGGTTGTGCGAGGGCGGTACGCCGGCGCCGGCGCGCGCGCCTTCACCGGTAAAGAAGCGGGCGGCCTTGACCAGGTTCTCCAGGTGCTCGAATTCATGCCGGGAAAAACCCAGCCGCTGGCGAATACGATCCAGAATGCGCGTCTCGGCCGGATCGATGCTGCCGTCGGCATAGGCGGCATGCAGCTGGATCTCCAGGAACATCTGCAGCAGGTGGCGGCGCCGATGGGATTCACGCCGGAACTGCTCCAGCACCGCCTCCAGATCGAAGTCGGGCGCCTTGCCCTCATTGAACAGCCGGATGGCGGTCCGGCGCATCTCGGGCGAGAGCCGCATGCGATCCATCACCGCTTCGGCCAGCGAGATCTCGTTGGACGAGACCTGACCATCGGCCTTGGCGATATGACCCATGACGGCGAAGCTGGCGGTGAAGAAGGCGGTCTGCACCCGGGCCTGGTCGCCCGGCCCCGGGCCGTCGTAGCCGAGTTGGGCCATGCCGTGCAGGCCCTTGTCGAACTGATGCCCCAGGGCCCCGCCCAGCAACGCCCCCAGCGGTCCGCCCAGCATGAAGCCGAAGGCACCGCCGACCAGCTTCCCCCACCAGCTCATGGCATGCGGCTCCGGAAGCGGTCACGGTGGCCGGCGCGGGCCCGGCCCAGGGGGCAGGACACGAAATAAAATTCAGCCGAATCAAGCATTACGACCTTCATTGCATCAGTCTCCGGGTTGCAGCTTGCGCGCGCTGCCGGCAGGTCCTAATGTTAACGGAACCTGTGGCGAAAACGTCCTCATACTAACCCAGGCAGAGGTAAGCGAACATGGCAACCGAGTTCGATCCCCGCATCGGTGACTGGTACCAGGTGACTGAAACGGGCGATCAGTTCGAGATCGTAGCCGTCGACCCCGACGATCAGACCGTCGAGATCCAGTATTTCGACGGCACGGTCGAGGAGCTGGACATGGACGCCTGGCGGGAACTGCCCATCGTGCCGGGCGAGCCGCCGGAGGACTGGTCGGGGTCGCTGGATATCGACCGTGAGGACTATGGCGTGGACCTGGAGCTGTCCCGCCACGACGGCTGGACCAACCCCCTCGACAGTCTGGAGTGACCCCGACACCCTCCCCGGTCCACCCCTGGGCCGTCAGCCCGGCCCTGGCCCGGCAGATTCAGTCCGAACTGGCGCATGAAGTCATCCGTGAAGACCGTCTCGATCCGGTGCGCCGGGTGGCGGGCGCCGACATCGGCTTCGAGGCCGGTGGCCGCGTGACCCGCGCCGCCGTCGTCGTACTCGATTACCCCGGGCTGGACGTATGCGAGCGTCTGCTGCTCAGGCGCCCGACCCGCTTCCCCTACATCCCCGGCCTGCTGTCCTTTCGCGAGGTACCGGCGCTGCTGGAGGCACTGGACGGGCTGCACACGCCACCCGATCTGATCCTGTGCGACGGCCAGGGCCTGGCGCATCCGCGCCGCTTCGGCCTGGCCTGTCACCTGGGCGTGCTGAGCGGCATACCCACCATCGGCGTGGCCAAGTCACGCCTGATCGGCCGCCACATTGAACCCGGGCCCGCGCGCGGTGACTGGGCTCCGCTGTATGACGGCGACGAGATCATCGGCGCCGCACTGCGCACCCGTGCCCGCACCCGGCCGCTGTTCGTCTCCATCGGCCACCGCATCAGTCTGACCACTGCGATCGGGTATGTCCTGGCCTGCGCCCCCCGCTACCGCCTGCCCGAGACCACGCGCGCGGCGCACCGGCTGGCGTCGGAGGAGAAGGCCGGCGAGGGCGGGATGGGTGGAGCGCAACGCAACCCATCGCGGCGCGGCTGAATGATGGGATGCGGCGCAAATCCTTCCCCCATCCAGCATGCCTCACTCCTCACCCCTCAACAAAATACCACCCGTATTCAGCCCCTTGAGGACAACACCCTTGAAACCGCCCGTCCCCGCCTCAACCTTGATATTGTCAGGCCGCTAAACTCTACGAAGGGCAGATCCGGCCATACCAGGAGGTACATCATGCTGATACTGGACATGCAGGAAGGAACAGAGCTGGAATCCATCGCCGCGGCACGCGAGGCCGAAACGCAGGCGCCGGCATCACAGTGGCCAGCACCGGCGCTGCAGTTGCAGGAACACCTCCGGCCCGTAGCGGAACGCCCCGACCCCGAACTGGTACGCCGCACACTGGAACGCTGGTTGAGCTGAGCACAGGAATTGGATTGAATCCTCCTTCACCCGCCGTCAAGGCGGGTTTTTTTATCGTCTGTCATCGGGTTCCTGTATTTCCAACCAGACAGACCCAGCCGTCGACCACACCCAGACTAACCGGCGTCAGCCGATCCCCCACACAGGGCCCGGCCACGCATTCGCCTGCCTCGATGCTGAACAGGGCAGCATGGGTCGCGCACTGGATATGGCGCTGATCGAGGCTGAGAAACTGATCGGGCATCCAGTCCAGCGGACTACCGGCATGCGGACAGCGATTGACATAGCCGTATACCGCCCCGCCCCGGCGCACCACCAGGATGGACTCGGTCACGCCGTCCAGCTCGACCTCGAAGCCGCGGCTGTCGGGATCTTTCAGCTCCTCGAACCGGCACAGACGGGTCTCAGTCATCGCAATTCACTCCGTGCAGACCCTCGCGGCCGCACTTCGCCCCGGCCACCCGGCAGGCCCGGGTAAGGCTCGCCGACCAGTCCTCGCCGTGCAGCCGGGCGTCGATCACAGCGGCATTGAAGGTATCGCCCGCCCCCAGGGTATCGACCAGCCGCGGCGGGACAAAGGCCGGGCTGTGATGTTCGCCCCCGTCCCGATCCAGGGCCCAGGCACCGGCCTCGCCCCAGGCGCACACGAGGTCCCGCTCCGGCGCCTGCGCGGCGACGCCGCGCAGCAGTGCGGCGGCATCCGCATAGCCCTGCGCCCAGGCGTAATCGCGCGCGAACAACAGCAGATCGGCATGGGGGAACAGCCGCTCGATACCGGGACGTGGCTTCTCGATTTCGATGGACACCGCCAGGTCCGGACGCTGCGTGCGCAGGTGCCTGAGCATGCCTTCGGTCTCCTCCGGGTTGCGACCCTCGAAATGCACCCAGTCGAAGGTCTCGAGGTCGATGCGGCGGAAATGTTCCAGATCGTATTCGGGCAGGTCGCGGTAATGCACAATGCTGCGGCTGCCGGTCGCACGGCTGTGAAGGATATAGGAAGTGGGCATCTTGCCGCGCGCCAGCCGGCGGCAGTGACTGTAATCAATCCGATAGCGGTCGAGTTCAGCGAGAATGGGCGCCGCATCGGGTTCATCCACCAGCACGCCCGCCCAGGCACAGTCATGCCCGAGCTGACTCAGCACCACCAGGGAATTGGTGGCGTTGCCGCCGCGCACCCGGCGCTGGGCCAGCGCTCTCACCTCGCTGTCCTCGGGCGGATAGACGTCAACCTGATTGATGATATCGAGCGTGGCGATGCCGACGGCGAGGATGCGGGCCATGGGCGCGCAGTTTACCCAATAATTGCATAAATTGCGGCTGCAATACCCATAACCGTCATCCCGGCGAATGCCGGGATCCGGATACCGCGCGGTCGCTGGATCTCCGCCTGCGCGGGGATGACGGGAATCAGTGGTAGGTCTGAATGAGGGCCATCCGGCCCGTTTCCAGCAGTGCTGGACCACCGCGCCGGGAACGCTGCGTTTATCCCGGCCTACGGAGCTACGACTCCTCCCGGCGCCGGCGGCCACCGAACAGGCCGGCCACCAGCCCGCCGCGACGGGGTTCGGCCTCGGCAGGGTCCGTGTCGCCCTCCTGCGCGGCCTCCAGCACGATGAGCTGATCGCGCAGGCGCTCGATCTCCTCCCCGGCCGCCTGTCGGTCGGTATCGTACTGTGAACGCAGGGCCGCGAGTTCGGTCTGCAGCCGCGCGAGTTCGCCCTGGTCCGCCGCCGCACCGGCCTGCGCGGCCCGCAGCCGCTCCAGTTCGGCCTGGTACTGACCGGCCTGTTCGCGGGCCTCGTCCAGCAGCAGCTGCAGGCGTTCGACCTCCTCGCCGGGCGCGGTCCGCCCGGCGGCGGACTTGCGCGCCTGCTCCAGTTCCGCCTGCAGCGAGGCCGTGGTCTGCTGCATGGCCTGCAGGTCCTGGGTGGTGACCTCGCGCAGCTGTTCCAGCTCGGTCTGCAGGGCGGCAAGCTGATCGTCGGCGTCGGCCTGCGTCCGTTCCAGCGCTTCCCGGAGCTTGTCGCGCTCGGCTTCCAGGCCGGCCCTGTCCTGTTGCAGCTGTTCGAGCTCGCCGCTGCGCGCTTCCAGCTCCGCCTGCAGCGATTCCACTCGGGACGCCAGTTCCGCCCGTGCCGTCTCGGCCTCGCCATCGCGGCGGGCCTGGTCGGCGCTGGCGGCCTCGAGCTGTTCCCGCACTCCATTCAGTTCCTGCTCCAGCGCGGCATGGCGGGACTCGGCCGCGTCCAGCGCAGCCTGGCGAGCGGACTCGGCCGCTTCCAGTTCCGACTGCAGTTCGGCGACGCGTGCCTCGCGCTCGTCCAGGCTGCTGCGCTGCTGTTCGCGCTCGGTTTCGAGCGCCTGCAGCCGTTGCGTCTGTTCCTGCTGCGTGGATTCGAGCTGTGCACGCTCGGACTCGCGCGCCTCGAGCTGTTCCTGCACCTCGGCAAGCCGGTTTTCCAGCTCGCCGCGGCTGTCGCGCTCGGCACCCAGTTCCTGCTGCAGGCCGTCGCGTTCCGTCTCCAGGGCCTTGAGCGAGGATTGCAGCGCTTCCCGCTGTTCATCCTGCTGCGCGGCCTCGGTGGACTGCGCCTGGCGCAGTGATTCCAGCTGCGCCTGCAGTTCGTCGCGTTCCCCGGTCAGTGTCTGCAACTGTGTTTCCAGCTCAGCAGCGCGATTGCGTTCGGTCTCGAGCGTCTCGCCGGCGTTGCGCGCTTCGGCCTCGTGTTCGGCCAGGCGTGCTTCCAGGGTCCGGGTCTGTTCCTGTTGCTGCTCGAGTTGTGCCTGCAGTCCGTCACGGGCCTCGCGGGCAGTGTCGAGTTCAACCTGAAGGGCCTCCAGCCGCTGCTCCAGCTCCGCCTGGGCACGGGCGCGCCCGGCATCACTGGCCGCGGCCGCATCGCGCTCTTTCTCCAGGGCGCCCAGCTGTTGCTGCAGTTCATCCCGCGCCTGCTCGGCGGCGGCGGCCCGGGTCTCGGTGGTCTGCTGTTGCTCCTGCAGGGCCCGGTACTGCCGGCGCAGCTCGGTGAGCTGGGCGTCGCCGTCCTGCTCCAGGGACTGCACCTGGCGCTCCAGTTCCTGGCGGGCCGTCTGGCTCGCGGCCAGCTCGGAGCGGGCCGTCTCAAGCTGCGTCTGCAGCTGCGTTGCATTATCTGTCTGCGCCTGCAGCTGCGACTGCAGTTCCTCGACCCGGGCCTGCAGCTCGGCGTTGGCCTGCTGCAGCTCGGCCTGCTGCGCCTCCTGATCCTGTCTCCGGGCGCTCAGCTCAGTGCGGGCCTGCTCGAGTTCCTGCTGCAGCTGTTCACGCTGACGGTCGGCTTCCTGCTGCTCGGCCTCGAGTTGCGCCTGGGCGGCGTTGCGGGCCTGCGCCTGTTCCTCCGTCTGCGCGTGCGCGCTGTCGAGTTCGGCCTCCAGCTGCGTGATCCGGGCCCGGGCCTGTTCCAGTTCGTCGCCGGTCTCCGTGCGCTGCGCCTCCAGGGCCTGCTGCAGGCGTTCGATCTCGTCCTGCAGCTGCGCCTGCTGCGTCTCCTGCTGCTGCCTGAGCTGATCGCGTTCCTGCTCGGCGGTCCCGGCCCGAGATTCGGTCTCGGTCAGGCGCTGCTGCAGCGCCTGTTCCTGTGCACGCAGTTGCTGCAGCTGGCTGTCACCATCCTGTTCCAGTTCGGTGATACGGGTGCGGGCCTGCTCGAGCTGGGTTTCCAGGGCGCTCAGCCGCTCCTGCTGCTCGCTGGCCTGCTCCGCCTGCTGCTGCTTGAGCTGATCGCGCTCCTGCTCGGCGGCATCGGCCCGGGACTCGACTGCGGCGAGCTGCTGCTGATGCTCGCTGTCCCGCGCCTGCGCCTGGCTGCGCAGCGCTTCCAGCTCGGACTGCAGCGTGCTCATGGCCTGCCGATCCTGCTCGGCCTGTCCCGCCGTACCCTCGTATTCCTCCAGCCGCCGGGAAAAATCGTTCAGCTGCTCCTCGGCGGCGGCCTGTTCGGCGGCCAGGTTCTGCTGCGCCTCCTTGAGCCGGTTCTGCAGCTCACGGTTCTCCGCCTGCGCCGCCTCCAGTGATTTGCGCAGCTCGCCGCTGTGCTCGCTCAGCTCGTCGAGTTCGGCCTTGAGGCTGTCGATGCGTTCGTTCTGCTCCGAGGCCTGACCGGCCGCCGCATCCTGACCGTCCAGGCGTGCCTGTACGGCCGCCAGCTCCTCGCGCAGGGCGGCGACCTGGGCCTCGGCCTGTTCCCGCGCCTCACCCGCGCTCTGCGCCTGTTCGCGGGCCTGCTGGATCTTCTTCAGCGCATCCTCACGGAACTGCTTGAACCGCGCCAGTTCGCGCTCATAGGTGTTGCGGGCCTGGCCATCCGCCGCTTCGGTCTCCGCCGCCGGTTGCGCTGCGGACGCATCCGTCGGCCTGAGATCGACCACCCCGGCATCGGCCGGTGCCTCCGGTTGCGGCTCCGGCTCCGGTACCGGTTCCGGTTCCGCTGCCTGTGCCGCGGCCGTGACCGCGGTTCCGGTCATGACCTCGGCCGGCACAGTGACCAGGCCATCGTTGAGCACATAGACGTCGAAGCCACGCTGGCTCAGCAGAAAACCGGCGCTGGCGCTGCGGCTGCCGGTATCGCAGCAGACGATGTATTTCTTCTGCGGGTCGAGCTGTCCAAGCTCCAGGCGCAGGGCCGACAGCGGAATATTGCGCGCGTCCGGGACATGGGAGTTGGCGTATTCGCCGGGCAGACGGACATCCAGCCATTCGGCATCGCCCCCTTCGGCCAGGCGGGCGGCCTCGGCGTAGTCGACCTTGTTGACCAGCGGCTCCTCGAGCAGCTCGGTGAAATCCTGCTTGGACAGGCGCATCAGCATGCCGTCGGTGAGCATGGTGATGGTGGCGTTGCGTTTGGCGTTGGAGACCAGCGCGTCCTCGCCGAAGGCGTCGCCGTCGGCCAGTTCGGCCAGCTTGACTGCCTTGGCCTTGGCCGAGGGCTTGCGCGTGACCTCGCAGCGGCCGTTCTTGATGATATAGAAGTAGTCGCCTTCCTGGCCCTGCTCGATGATGGCCTCGCCGGCCTTGACCGGCACCGTCTCCATACGCATCAGCAGGCGCTGGATATTGGACGGCGGCAGCTTGAGAAAGGCCTGTGACTGCAGCAGCCGGGTCATCCAGTCCTCGCCGTCCTCGTCGTCGAGTTCGGCAACCTCGTAGCCGGAGGACTGGTCCCAGGTCAGGAAGATGTCCAGCAGGCTGGAATCGATGTAGGCGATGGTGACCTTGCTGGCCGTGCGCGCCGCGACCTGGCGCGGCTGCTGATTGGCCAGCGGATGCAGGCCCGCGTCGGTGCCGCCGACAACCGAGCCCACCACCTTGCCCTCGGCGAGCAGGTTGACCTCTCCATCCAGGACATACAGGGCGCGGTTGTCGCGGTCCTTCTCCTTGAACAGATAACGACCGGCACCGACCTCTTCGACGACTGTCTTCTGCGCCACCTCGTTGAAGTGCATGGGCGACAGGGCATTGAAGGGTACGAGGGTCTGTAAGGTCTTTTTATCTATGATTTTTTTGGCTGCTCCCATGCAGTCTGAACCGTCCTGTCAGTGACACACCAATCCGCGCCCGCCTCCTGCGGGGAGGCGACATTCCACTCTGGCTATCGGCGCCTGGGGGGTCGATCTTGAGTCCGGTGTCGGGGAGAAATTGTGGCCCGTTTGGCATCCCGGTGGCGCGGGGATGGATCACATCTGCAGGGCTCTGGCTGCCGTGATTTCTTACATGCCGAATGATGCGCTGCGCTGGGATACGTCCGACACGCCTGCGCGTGCGCTGCGCAGGCGCGTGCTGTGGAACACGGGATAACGCGGAAAATACTGCAATAAAAGCCTCAAACCCCTTCCCCTGCAGTTCAATTGTGCTATCTTATCGACGTCACCATTTCCATGCATCCCAATTAACATCGACGATGATGAACAGAGGAGCTTATATTAATGGCCGCAAAGAAGAAGACCGCGAAGAAGAAAGCCGCCGCCAAGGCAGCCACCAAAGCCACCACCAAGTCCGAAACCCTTTCCTATATTGCTGACAAAACCGGCCTGACCAAGAAAGATGTTGGTGCCGTGTTCGACGCCCTCTCGATGCTGATCAAGCGCGACCTGAAGCGCACCGGCCCCGGTTTCTACAATGTTCCCGGCCTGATGAAGATCAAGGTCGTGCGCAAGCCCGCCACCAAGGCGCGCAAGGGCATCAACCCCTTCACCGGTGAAGAGATGGTGTTCAAGGCCAAACCGGCCCGCAATGTGGTGAAGGTCACCCCGCTGAAGAACCTGAAAGACATGGTCTGACCATGAAGGCGGGATTCCGGGCCGCGCGGCCCGGAGCCCCGCGAGCCGTTGCCCGGGTTGCGCGCTGGCGAAACCCGGGCTTCGCTCGGCTCAATCCGGGCCGCCGGCCCTCAATCCCCGATCCCCAGGCGTTCCCGTACCGCGTGCTTTATGCGTATCATCTGTTTGTGCGGTATGTGCAGCAGATCGGTGAGTTTGCGCACCAGGTGCTCCTCGTACTTGTCCAGCACCCCGTCGGCGTAGGCCATTTCCCACAGCATGCCGATGACTTCCTGTTTTTCCTCGAATGACAGCTTGCCATCGATCAGGCGCGTGAACTCGTACAGCGAGGCGGCCTCGCGCACCTCCAGTTCCGCCAGGCTCATCAGCTCGTCCAGCTCCGACTGGCTCAGGTCGAAACGGCTGGCGAGCATGTCCCCGGCCAGCAGCCGTTCCTGATCGGACGCGTCGAAATCGGCCCGGGCCATCTCGATCAGCAGCGCCGCCGTGGCCAGACGGATACCGTGGGCATGGGTATCCGGGGTGCTGTCATCGACCTCGGCCTGGATGATGTCGTTGAAAAAGGACTGGATTCGATCGAGCATGCTGATTTCCTTGAAAGAGTGCCACGGAATATACGGAATGTACGCAACAGCAGGGCAAGGCGGTCAGGGCTCAGCCGGCTGTTCGCGCTTCAGGGACGTCCGATCCGGTAACGGGTACCGCGCGCCTCGATGATCACCCCTTCGGGGGTGATGGCCTCCAGCCGCCCGCCGCTGTCCAGCCGCTCGCCCTCGCGGTAGCGCCTGAGATCGATCAGCACGAAGCGCTGCGCCGGGGCCTCGGCATAGACATGCACGTCCAGCCGCGGCCGGGTCAGGCCGCTTTTCTCGGCCGCGCGCAGTTCCTCCCAGTGCGGCACATCGGCCGCGGCCGGCGCCGCGGGCTCGGAGGCGGTCGTGTCCGCGCCGGTCTCGGGCGAACGCATCCACTGCACACTGCCGCGGACCGGTTGCGGCCGGGATGACGACTCCGATTGCGGTGCTGATGGCGGCTGCGGGGCTGGCTGCGTGACCGGTGCGGCCTGTGTGTCCGCGCTCTCCGTCCCGGTCGCGGCAACGGCCGGCGGTTCCGTCCCGGTGCCGGTTGCCGCGGTCGTCGCAGGCGCGCCGGAATCGGCCGCGGACGTACCCGCGGACAGGCTTGCCGCCGACGCGCCGGCCCCGTCCTGCGTCAGCAGCGGGGACGGCGCCGGACGCAGCATCAGCCACACCAGGATACCGGCATTCAGCAACAGCACTGCGGCCAGTAGCCAGGGCCACCAGCTCCGGGACGGGCGCCCCTGTGCGGGCAGCGCCAGCTCCGGCCTTGGCACCGCGCCCAGCTGGCGTTCCTGTTCGGATTTCTTCAATGCCTCGAGAATATAGGACATGCGGTGATCACCCCTGCCCGGCGGCCCGCAGGCGCGGCGCACGGTTGTCACGGTCGGCATTGTTGAGCTGGATCAGGGTCAGGACGCCGACCACGCCATCCTGCTGCAGGCCCTGCCGGGCCTGGAACTGCTCCACGGCCTGCTGCAGCCCGGCATCGAAGCGATACCGGGCCTCGCCCGTCACCGGCCCCAGGATGCCCTGGTCGACCAGCACCCGGCGCAGCCAGGCCACGTCCTCACTGACATCGCCCTGGCGCAGCAGTTCGCCCGCGATGGGGGAACGCCACAGCAGCACATATTCACCCATCCAGTAACGGT
Organism: Thiohalobacter thiocyanaticus; assembly: GCF_003932505.1. Lineage (GTDB taxonomy): Bacteria > Pseudomonadota > Gammaproteobacteria > Thiohalobacterales > Thiohalobacteraceae > Thiohalobacter > Thiohalobacter thiocyanaticus. The sequence continues at coordinate 2,138,499 of NZ_QZMU01000001.1, read as the reverse complement.
CAAGTGTTGCCAGCGGCAGCTCCAGGCTCTGTCCGTCCAGCTGCAACCGGGCCCGGTCGGCCTCCAGGCCGTCCAGCAGCACCGGCACCCGGCGCCCGTCCCCGGCCAGCAGTTGCAGCACGGCGGGCCGGTCGAGCCGGCGCAGCTGGTTCCAGTTGCCGGTCCGCTGCAGGCATTGCAGGCCCAGGGCCTGCGCCTGCTCACAGGCCGGCTGTCCCGGCATCTGCGCCTCCATGCCCCAGCGCTGGAACAGCCGGTCCCAGGCCGCCGCGGCGGCCGCATCCCCGGCCTTCAGGTGCTGCTCCAGTGCAGCCGCGGGCGTCGCATCCGCCACCGCCCTGGACGCGACGGCGGAAACCGTTTCCACGGTCGATCCGGCCGCCGCTGACGGGTCGCCCCCGGCCGGGGCGACATCCGCGGTCTGCGCTCCCGACTCCGGCCCCAGCCAGGCCAGCGCCGGCAGGGCCTGGCGCTGCAGCGGCTGCCAGGCCAGCCAGGCCAGGGCACCCGCCGCGATCATCACCAGGCCCAGGGCGGCCGCGGCCCGCACCGGCCGGCGCGCCGGGATGCGATCGCGTCCCTGCGGCAATACCTCGCCTGCGGCGCGGCGGACAATGCGGCGGTCGATGTGGCGGCGATCCTCGACATAGCCGCCCAGCAGGGCACGGTCGCAGAGGATATTGATCAGTCGCGGCACCCCGCCGGAGAGGCGCTGCACCTCATCCATCGCCGCCGGGGTGAACAGGTCGATGGGCCCGCCGCACACGCGCAGCCGGTGCTGGATGTAGGCGCGGGTCTCGTCCCGCGTCAGAGGCTCCAGGTGATAGCGGGCGGTGATGCGCTGGGCCAGCTGGCGCAGGTCCTCACGGGCCAGCAGTCCCTTGAGCTCGGGCTGACCGATGAGAATGATCTGCAGCAGTTTCTCGTCGGCGGTCTCCAGGTTGGTCAGCAGCCGCACCTGTTCCAGTACCTCGCGGCTGAGATTCTGCGCCTCGTCGATCAGCAGTACCGTCCTGCGCCCGTCGGCGTGGCTGCGCAGCAGGTGCCGGGTGAGCGCATCGGTCAGGGCCTTGATGCTGGTGGTATTGGCGGGGTAGGCCACGCCGAGTTCATCGCACAGGGTGGCAATCAGCTCGTGCTCGTTGATCCGGGGATTGAGGATCATGGCCACGTCGACATGCGGCGGCACCTGTTCCAGCACCGCCCGGCTCAGGGTGGTCTTGCCCGTGCCCACCTCGCCGGTGAGCTGAACGAAACCGCCACCCTCGCCCAGGCCGAACAGCAGGTGCGCCAGCGCCTCCCGGTGACGCTCGCTCAGGTAGAGAAAGCGCGGATCCGGGGCGATGGAGAAAGGCTTGCTGTCCAGTCCGTAGAATTTCAGATACATCGGGTCTCGACCTGTGAGGCGCGGGACGCGCGCCTGTGCCGTGCCGGCAATGGCGGCCAAAGCATAACAAAGGCGCGCGCCCATGCCATGCTCCGGTTCTGCCGCGAGCGTATCAAGAGGTGGGGAATGGCCGTCAGCCTTTTTTACATTTTATTATCGCACTTTGAGGACGAACCCGGCCAGAATAAAAAATCTGATTTGATTTCATTATGATATAAGATCAGGCACAACAGTTGCTGTGATTTCAACTGACTCCAGCCAGAGCGGATTCTCCCGCCTGATTGCGTCAGGAGGATCGACACATGAACATGCCAGTCAACAAGAATATCCATGGCATTGAGGTGACGGCCAAGCCGGTGTTCAAGGGCGGTATACTGCCCGAGTACTGGGTCGGCACCATCAACAACCACATGCTGCCGCAGACCTTTCCCACGGCCTCGGCGGTGTTCCGCTTTGCCCGGCAGCGACCGGTCGGGTTCTGAACCGGCTAGCCAAGCCGGTCGAGCAGGGTCTGGCGCAGCAGGTTGAGGCGGCCGTGAAAGAAGTGCGAGACCCCCTCCAGGGCCACGATCTCCGGCTGCGGCCGGCAACTGCGGGCCCAGTCCAGTACCTCCTGCGCCGGCACCACCTCGTCCTCCAGACCCTGGATCAGCAGCCAGGGGCATTCCGGCAACGCCATGCCCTCGAATGAGAACACCGACACCGGCGGTGCAACCGTGATCAGCTGCGCCGGGTCGGCCTTGCGCGCCACCGCCAGGGCCACATAGGCACCGAAGGAGAAACCCGCCAGCCACAGCGGCCGGTCCGGCTGCCAGGCCCGCGCCCAGTCGATCACCGCGCGGCAGTCGTCCTGCTCGCCCCGGCCGTGGTCGTATTCGCCGGCACTCTTCTCCACCCCTCGGAAGTTGAACCGCACCGTGGCGATATCGAGCTCGTTCAGGGTCCGGGCGAGATAATGCACCACCTTGTTGTGGAGGGTCCCGCCGTAGAGCGGATGCGGATGGCAGATCACCGCGACGCCGGCGACCGTTTCGGGCCGGGCGGTGAGCGCCTGCAGTTCCCCGGCCGGGCCAGGGAGGGTTTCCCGGGTTTCAGTGACGGGCATCGGCGGACGAACCGTGGGGTAGGAGGTTGCGTGAGTGAAAACAGAACAAGCCCCGGGCGTCAGGCCCGGGGGGGTCGAGGCGGACCGTCGCCTAGAGATCCCTGACCCGCTCCCGCCGCTCCAGCCGCGGTGAATGGATGGACAGGTCCAGGTAATGCCAGCCGTCCAGATCGACGAAGTCACGCTTGCCGTTGGCGTACTCCAGGGCGATCGAACTCAACCGGGATCCGGAATAGACGATGGCCCGGACCTGGACCAGCTGGCCGACGATATTGGTATACCAGTAACCCGGTATGGGTTTGTGTTGAAGCAACATGGCAGTTCACCTGCAGATCGAACCGGGTGTGGGCTAGAGCAAAAGCCGCAAAGCCCGACCCTTTATAATCAATACGTTAGACACCCATTAGCGTGCATAACCTGCAAACCATAGCCCTCATAATTTGCAAAATTCACCAACTTTTAGCGCATATGGTGCAAAAATCGCATCAGAGGTTACTGTAGTGCACACAAAGACACAACATATTGTGTTTCATCTGCAAAAAAAGAATAGCAGGCACACTATATAGAATCCACCCTCTGCAACAAAAAACTTTCACTGATCGGCCCCTAGAGTGATTTAAGGAGAGTATGGATAAAAGGCAGATTTTGAAAAGGCCTAAGAGAGCCAATAATGGGGTTCTTTGAGCCTGGTCATCCAAATCCGGAATGGCCATAATTTTATCAATTGATACAACACATTCGGTTGGCTGCCGTGCGAGCCTCTTCAACTTCAACTAGGGGAAGGTCAAAGGGTGCGATCGCTCGAAGGACCCACCCAGCCCTAAAGACACAAAATGCCCAAAATTGACCCGAAAAGACGAATTACGCTTTCTGCGGATCAGTGCAGGCAGGCAGATTTACAATCGGCTGATGAGGTGGACTGTATCGTTATCAACGGCAGAATCACCCTTGCAAAAGCTTCCAGGCCTGGCTCCAAGGGTGGCAAATTATCGATTCAGGCGCTGTCCGTTTATGAGCACGCCGAAAAAGTATTTCATTCTAAACAGGCCGCAATCGAATGGATGACATCCCCTCAGCGCGGACTTGGTATGCGTATCCCGTCTAATCTACTTAGCACCAGTGAAGATAGACAAAAGGTGCATAATTTATTAGGAAAAATCGAGTACGGGGATGCCACTTAATAGCGACAGGATATTCGTAAGCTTCCCCACCAGGTGAACAGGTATGCGTCTTGTCAGCCTTCACCATCGAATCCGGTAACGTGATTGAGGTACGGGAGAGGTTCATGGACTTCATTTCGATTTCGCTTTTTATTAGTGACGCTCCTCGTTGACTGCCCAAGTCGCTCAAGCGGGGTTGGCTGCGGCGGAGTCAGCAATGGATATAGAAAGTCCCATTTATCCAATGCCCGCAGAACCCGAATCACAACTTCCCAGCCGACATCCTCTCCTCTAAACAGCCGTGTCAGAGTCCGTGTTGGCACTCCACATATATCGGAGAAATTAGCTATTGTATGGTGCTTTTTTACGGCAGAGCGCAAATTCTGGCCAATCAGCGGCATGAGATCGGCCAAAGGCAGGGCACGAAAGTTGGCTTCTAAATCGGCCATATTTGGCGGATATTAACACTACTCATCACTTTAAAGCCATATCTGGCTGAGCGAATCCTATTGCGCCTCCACTGGTCAGGTAGTGCATCTATAAGATGAGGTCTGATCCATAATCAACTAAGCTTACTGGGACATATTCAAAGTCATTCCACAGAAAGGAGTAACAAGCAGACTTCACTATTGATTAACACGAAAATCAGCAGTAGAAATAGATATATCGAATTTCGCCGCATCTTCTATTGCCATAAATGGCTGTGATGACTTACCACTTGCTCTCTGTGCATATAAAAGAGATATCCCCATATTATCGCATCTATGCATGATGCCACGGGTTGTAGTACTCAGTGCCTTAGCGATGTTGATTAGAAATACGTAACGACCTGAAAATCCCGCTAGTGTTTTTTCAGTTACACGCAAATGGACTCCAGACTTAGTCTGATCAAGATATTCATTCTCAACTAACCAGGATATCACCTCTATATCACACCCTAGATACTCTGCCACCTCGGAGGCGAGGCGGCCCTGCATAATATGAGATTTCATTTCCTGGATAACCGATTTAACGGCTTTTCGTTCGAGAATAATATCACCGACTTCGTTACCAACTCTGCCATGCGTAGTGAGTTCATTTGAGAGGATTGCACTAATTACTCTTGCCTTTGATTCAGGGCCTCCGGCCTTGGCCCGCATGGCATCCGTAAGGGTCATGTATTCGCTTTGATCAAAGTCCGAAAACACACAATCGCCCGAGATTTCAATTAATGACGTTTTGAACGCATCAAGATCATACTCATGATACGAGGATACTTTCGTTCCCAGGTATCTCACCCTGAAAGTGCCAGTCTTGCGAAGATTGGCAAGTACCGATACAGGTATACCAACGTATTTTCCTGCTTCACGATCTGAAATGCTTTTACCCTCTGATTTCCTTGTAGGATAGCCATTGGTGAGATCGAACAGCATTCGTTCCCTGTTTCCAGAATGAGTTACAACCGGCTTTATAAGCCCAGCTTTAACCATTTGCTTAACAGTAACTGGGCGTACCCCAATCTTTCCTGCCAACTCATCGATACCGACTATATTCCGATGTGTATCATCCGGATTTATTAAGACTCGCTTGTCCAGAATTCCCCGTTTCCAATGATTGCCACCATACTCAATAAAAGCATTCCGGATGAACTCAATTTCGTCCGAAGGAAGCCCCGACTTGAAGAATGCATGATTAAAGACCTTAAATTGACTAGTAAATGAAGCGTGTTTCTCTTCCGCAGTAAACTTCGCACTATCTCCAGCTTGATCGAGAAATGAATACAGCCCCTGCGGCCAGTCCGCGAGTGCGTTAGCGGTAAGTATTACTGCGGTTGTATCGCTGATATTTGCCTTGCCTTCAGCTTTTTGTGCCACCCGGCCGAATCGATTAATTAAGCCTAGAACTGTTCGAAATTCGACCTTTTCTAGCTCTGCCAATGGGAATTTAGCTTGTTGCAATCTTTCGCTAGCAAGAGGTTGCCCATGAAGCTTCCGGTAAAGCAGTTCTGATAAGGCAACAGTTTCATCTGCCCCCAGGATTCCAGCTGATGATTTCGATAGATTATATCCACACCTGCACTGAAGCATTCTAGGTCGACTGAACGACAGCCTACATCCACATGATGGGCAGCTTGTCAGAGGTATTTCACCGTGATGCGGACACACCACTGCATACCGAAGATCCCAATATGCATCAATATATCCAGACTCAAGTATGCATTTCGCACAAATCTTAGATTTTTTTATACTCAAATCCTGTGCATAAAGTGAATGCCCCAATATCGTAAACTTTTTACCGTATCGACTGCCTTCTGTATTTGTATATGCAAATTGTTCAAGCTCATGCGAATTACAACCATACAGCTTGGCCAACTTATCGACCGGCAGCCTAACGGAACGAGCCTCGTTTTCATTCATTCCTGCGTACCTAAGGATATGCCCAGGGGTATCGTACCTATTCAAATCAGACGTCCTGAGAACAAAACCCAAAAAGCTTTCGCCTTCATAGGGAGCAGGCGTGATCATCAAGGGGACTACATCATCATGCGCAGGATTCATAGATACCATTAACTTGTTACATGCGACATTGTTTTTGGTTTACGCCTACGCTTAGGCTTTTCAGGTGGGAGATCCTGCTCAGCGCCAATCTTCATCACCTCAGTAATCAGCTCTTCTGATGGCAACACCTTGAAGGACCGACTAAACGGCTCCTTTATTTCCGAAGGAAGGTCATAGCTTGCCTGCAATGCTGCTACCGCAAGGTCTTCTAATGAGATTTCCGTACGCCCAGTATCATACGAATTTGCGATAACCTCTTTGAACAGATTAGCTACTCTGCCGATAAGACCCCCTGTCGCACAGTAAACACGAAACGCCATCTCGTACTCAGAGAGGCAAGGAAAAGAATACGATGAAAGTCCCTCTTGCATCGCGTCGAGGATGCTACGAAACTCTACCTGATCATCATGAACCGCCCAATTGAAACGGGGCATAATGGCAGGAGCCTGAAAACGTCGTTCAAGCTGCTCATTTGACTTGATTACATAGCTGAGTCGCGGCAGACCCGCTACAACCAAACTCACACCGGTTTTCTCCACTAGTATTTTCAGCCAGTCCGCGACTTCGTGTTGGATCTTGTGACTTGACTGGTCAACGAAATGTTGGAACTCATCTAGGGCAAGAATCCTTGTTTCTGCACTTCTAAGAAATTTCCTTAAGCGTTTCGTTTTTTGTGCCTCCGTACCTTTATGATACAGATTGTCTCCTATCTCATATAGAAGCTCCTCGACAAGATTCATAACTGTAGGTTTCGATGGAACACTAGCGAGCAGTACAGGTACTTTTCGACCATCTGCGTCGCGATGGGGTGAGTGGATTTTCTTTGAATATTTGAGTATTTTTGATTTACCTGAACCAGATTCACCGATAACCGCTAAGCCACGTGCATCACCCCCTTCTAGCGCCCCCCTATAGCAGCGCTCCATCAGATGCATGGCACGGTCCACATGTGAATGACAAACCATTATTTTATTGATTATATTGGCATTTTGTTCGGTAGTCATAGGTTTCCCCTTTTTTATACTAGTTGTAGTTTGTTAACAGCAACAAGTGCTGCGTGGCGAACTGTTTTCACGCATGATCGATGAATTGGAACACTGGATGTCATCTTGTTCATGGCAAAAACATTAATAACTCGTATACCCGCTCAACACTTCTGGGGTGATATCAATATGATCAACGCCCAGTGCCTGTGTGACGTTTATTTGATCGATATTGACCATCGCGCCCTTCTATAATGTAGATATAAGTTATATATTGACTGGCACGCCTTTATGCAACAGATGAGCCTTGTTCTTCGCCAATAACGCATTCGTCAACTGTCGTCTACGATTATGTTGAGTTTACGCGGCGTATCGCTGCTCTGATGGCTAATCTCCACCGACTTACCAGCTGTTTGCGATTTATGAGTCGCACCCGATGGCACATGCTCTTCTTGCCCCGTTTCTGGTATAGCGAAATCATTGACAGATTCCGACTCGTGATTATTCGAAACTGGACTGTCATCTGAACCAGATTCTGTCTTAACGAATCTGTATGCAGTTGACCGTGTTTTGACCCGTTTACCCATCAAATCCCTCTGTGCCAACTCGCGAATCTCCTCCTTAGCCTGCGCGACCGCCTCGATATCAGCACGATCGAGATACTCCCTTGCATATTTCTTGCAGAGTTTGTGTTGCCACTCGGAAAGCCCAGTTGAGTAATCTTTTCGCAGCGCATCCACGCGTAGAGGCTGGTTTGTTTCTGGATCTATTACGTAGATATGCCCCAAATCGCACGGGTTGTACCTTACGGTAGCCCGAAATGTACTCCCCCACTTCAGCCGCATTTCTGCCAGCTCTTTAGAGTTATAGAATAGTCCAGACATCTCTACACCCTTATGTGTCACGCTTCGATATCGGACACCGCCGATTAATGCGTCAAAGTCATTAGGGTCAGCAGGCAAAGGTACCGGGTAGTCAGCCGCGTGTTCTTTCCACATTGTCGCCGGCCTTTTCAAGAGACTGTCGTGTTCTTCTTGGTGGTAGACATCGGCCACCCACTTATGGACCATTTCCTTAAACGTTGAGAGTGTAACAACAGCATTCTTCGCCGCGTCGTAATCGCCTTTTTCCAGTATGTTGGAGAATGTCGTACCTGGTATACCGTGGGCTGTGTCTCGATTTAGAGTCCCAATGACACGCTCGACGTACGGCTTGAACCATGATTTCTTTCTAGGAACATAAAGGAAGGAAATCCCAAGGCTGCCCCCAAGAGCCTCAAGGTTCGCCGAATGGTTTTCAAGCGCATTGTCAAGGACAATCATGTCCATAACTCCATGCGGCTCCCATTCGTTAATGATGTCTGGATATTTCGACCTGAGGTCGGTCTTTGGGAGGATGGCGTGTTTAAGGCACTGCGCCACCGTATGGTAGCTCGGCGGCTCAAAGCCAATATACAGCCCAAGAATGCTTCGAGTGAATACATCCAATGCAACTGCAACCGTTGGTCTTCCCAGTGGCATGTATGTATTGTCATCCAGGACCATTAAATCGAACTTTGAATGATCCAGTTCAACGCGCTCCAAAGGGCGGGATGTAACGATTTCATGTAATACTGATCTGAATTCCCGGAGTGCCGCTTCGCGACCGTTTCGAGCCACCGATCGGTCGAATGCGGGTATCTCTTCAATCACGGATTTCACTAGTGATTTCGTCGGCAACGGGAGTTGCGTACCGCTCGGACGCAACCGGTTTTCTTTTCTGACCAAATCAATTGCAAGATTTAGGGTATCGGTGATTGTATTTTTTTCACGCTGAAGATAACGATTTTTAACTGCCACACGGATAAAGTCGATAAATTCATTACTGTAGCGACGCTTACGATTTCCTTTCATGCAGTCTTTTGAAAGTAGCGTGCGAATATCACGACCGCCGTCCAGGTATCTTTTGTACCAACGATACACGGTAACCCAATTGGGCTGGACGTTTGGTTTACACAGACTTTCCCATACCGTTTTGATGACGGGCGCCAATGTAGCTTCCGTAAGGCAATCAAGGCGTGCTGCTTCTACTGCTTTTACGTACGCATAACGCACTTTCGCATCGGCTACTCGACGCCGGTTTTTAGCGAGGCGCTTCTTATCACTTTTCGTGAGCTTCACCTCTTTATCTTCCTCGCCACCGTATTCAAGAATATCCAGAGCGGCGAGCTGGCGATCTACTGTAGATGACGACGAAAGGCGAATACCCTCTATACCGACAAATGTGAGCTCACAGCTCACATACTTCCGGTGAAGCTCGTCGATTGGGTATGTAACGTATTGCCCATTGGATTTTTTCTCTAGTTGCCATTCGCGATCTGATACTTGGCGATGCAACTCGTATGTTTCACCATCCAACTGGATCAGTCTTTGGGGTTCTAGATACGCAAGCGCCATATCGACCAACCTATCGCGTCTTCATCGTAATCAATGTTTGGGAATCCCAAGCATTGTGAATGTCAATGTGGACTTTTCCTTCAATATATAGGCGGCATACGTTGGTTATTCCCCGAACACCACCATATGCCTTTATGATCTCGCCCCAAGGCATACCGTCATCCGTTGGAATGAGGCGACGAAACCGCTCTTCCTCTATAAAGGTGACTGGAATGCGACCGTATTTTTGCAGGTACATGGCGTTGCTAATACGGGGTTCAAGATTTATTTCATCCTCGACTAGTAATTCACACCCGTAGCCCTGAAGAGCTAGTACTGACGCGAGATAATCCGTTCGCTCACGAATAAATGGGTCATTGGCGTCAGCCATACTTTTAACTTCCTTAAATACAAACCCCTGCGCGGTCTCTACCAGGAGGTCTGGAACGTGCATCCTACTCTGCCCATTCATTCTGAATCTGAGGGTCGCGGGCTGCTCGCCAAATGTAAATACGCGGGGGGCCACGTCATGGAGGATCGCTGAGAAATATTCTGGCTTCGACTCACAATGGACAGGTCGTCTGAGCTTGATACTGGGATACTTGTAGGTGACATTGGGGTTCGACCTTCTTACCACCTTCCTGGCACGCAAGGCAGGCTGTTCCGGCCATTCAATCCGACACAGCGGTTCACTCGCCAAATCTTCAGATACAAAGCTGTCCATGAGGTCTCCTCCAGTCGATTCGAGACGTGGAACTTTTGGATTCCAGATGTATATGCACTGAGCAATCCCAAATTCATCAGTAATAATGAATACTCTACATAATCCGTGTTTTTTCATCAAATATGTCATATACTCTTTACGTAAATAGTATTCACACGGCAGTAGGAATGGGTTCATACGCCATGGCATTAGATCTGGAAGAGTGGCAGAAAGGAGCGAGCAAGATGCTCAAGGCTGAGCTGCTTGATAATGACTGTAGTTACAAAGAGTTATCGCGGAAGCTGGAGAGAATTGGCGTGAAGTACGATTATCGGGCTCTGGCGAACAGAATTAATCGCGGGACTTTCTCCGCCGCATTCTTGCTACAGTGCTTGGTTGCCCTAGGGGTAAGGAGGCTGGATGTTCCTGAGGCGCTGATCTATCACTTTAAAGAACAGCAGTAACCTGGCAACCTAATATTTTGCAGTTGCTGTAAGCGACAGATGACAAAACGTTAATCCGTAGCTGAATGAAAAACAATTCTATTCTGGATATTGTCATGCTCAGCACCCTGAGCGACATACGTCGGCGATCTGGCACTAGCCGGGAGAAGGGTGCACCTTACAGATCTGTAGTCACCTTTCGGTAGAGTAAGGATGTGACGCGGTGGCCTAAGGTCCGGCCTATCTGTTGCCGCCCCTTTCGTCTGGCGGTGCCTCAATAGCCGAACCATCACTCCGTTTCCACACCCTCCTCATCGAACCGGACATGCAGATTTCCCGCATCCGGCTCTCGGACAAGACCTCATGCCTTCACCCACGACTCGCCGCGCCCAAGTTGGGTCAGGCGCACGAGACCGAAGAACCCGTAGAGGTGCGAGGGGGGGGGAAAGGCCCCGCCCCTGCGTCGCCTGACCCTGTACTTGTTGCGCAGCCACCGGCGTAACCGCATAGCGGTGTAGCTGTCGAGCGCACGATATGCCTGGCTGTGCGTGCCTACACTGAAGTAGTTCGCCCATCCCCGTAGCGTACGATTTAACCGCTTCACCATCTCTGTGGTATCGAGCCACACCAGAGAGAGCGTCGTCATTGCATGTATCCGTTGGACCATGCGCTTGATGCTCTTCTTCGAGGGCCGCATCCCGAGGTAGGCTTTACCCGTCCTCGGTGAATACTGCCGCCCAAACGTGTACCCCAGAAAGTCAAACACCCCGTCCGGGACTGTGCAGACCCGCGTCTTTTCCTCATTCACCGTGAGCTTCAGCCGTTCCATGATCGCGCGCATCCACCGCAGGGCCTCATCGGCCTTGCCGCGTTTGCACAAGACCACAAGGTCATCGGCGTAGATCACGATGCCGACTCCCGAGGCGTTGATCCAACTTGAGCCTCTTCCATGCCAGCACGAACCGGCTCATATACAGATTGGCCAGCAGTGGCGAGATGGGGAGCGCCTTGCGGGATCCCGCGCCGGGTGTCCTTGGCCTCCGTCGTTCTGTGGTTCTGCCCACGCTTGTCGGTCTCTTCGACCGGGCACTCCAGCCATTGCTTGAGCAGATGCAGGACACGTCGATCAACGATACGACGCGCCAGCGATTGCAGCAGCTCTGCATGGGGAATGCTGCCGAAGTAGTCCGACAGGTCGGCGTCCACCACCTCCGGATGCCCTCGGAACATCGCCTCTTGCACCTCGACCACCGCCTGCTGCGCATTGCGCTTCGGGCGGTAGGCGTACATCTCCGGTGGAAGATCCGCTTCGATGATCGGTTCGAGCACCAGCATTGCTGCTGTCATGCAGACCCGGTCCCGTAGCGTCGAGATGCCCAATGGCCGGAGTTTGCCGTTGGCTTTGGGAATGTACACTCGTCTGATGGCCTCCGGACGGTAGCGCTCTTCCCGGAGTTCTTCCGCCAGTTCCGCCAGCCACCGCTCTACCCCGTACGCCTCGACGTCCGCAAAGTCCTGACCGTCTATCCCCGGCGCGCCCCGATTGGAGCGGCACAGCGCATAGGCATGCGCCAGGATGTCTTAGCGGAGCACCTTGTCGTACAGGGCATAGAAGCGATAGCCGACTTCAGCCTTCGCTTTCGCATGCAATGCCCTCTGTAGTTTCTGAACACTAACCGGAGTTGATAGGTTGCCCAATCTCCACGTCCCTCACTACGTCATGCATTCGTCTTGAACCAGGGCCCCTTCCCTCCATCGGCATTACCCGACTTCCTCGGTACTACGAGCCCTTCCGCCAGCCCAAGGCGCCCGGCCTGTCCCTCACGGGCGTCCGGTTGGTCTTCCCGTACCACGCCAAGGGGCTTCCCGTGTTGCGTGCGCTTCCCTTGTGTACATGCTGTCGCCACTACCCCGGCGCAGCGACTGGGGTACTACTTCGCTCGATATTACCCACTCGTATCGGCCTTCCCCGATATGGTCGCCGGGTCGGCCTGTGCAACGTCCTTTTCGAGGCTTGCTCGACGTTCACTCACGTTACGGCCTGCACACTCGCGCTGCCACCGTATGTCGTGGCACGCTTCACCGGAGGCTTCAACCATTTCGTTGCCTCCACAGTTGCTCCGGTTGCTTCCGGCTGGAGTGGTCGCCGGGTGGGACTTTCACCCACGGGGAAAGCGCCGCCTTTGCACGGCGCACACCAGAAACGGACCCTCAAACAGCGCCTGCTACTGGACCTCAAGTGAAATTTGCCATACTTGTTCATGGCTCCTTTATCTTACATGTTGTAATCCTCCTCAAAACCCGGGGCGGTTCAACTCGATGATGTGCAACAGGGTCCGGATCACCCGCTCGGCAGGAAGCGAGAAGTCCACTTCGATTCCGAGCCCCCCTCGCGGTTGAAGTTGTCGAGGACGTTGAACAGGCAGATGACCCGGCCATCCTTCAGGCGGTCGTGCATGAAGTCCATCGCCTGCGGCACGGACAGCACCTCCGGTATTTCCCGCACCAGGCGCTTCTTCGGCTTGATGCGCAGAAACAGAAAACACAGAGCAAATCCCCAGTTACGCTGATTATGAGTCAGCCGGATCAGCCAGTCGGCAATCTCGGCGTTCTCATCGGACGATTTTGGCTGGTAGCGGTAGCATGTCTCGCTGATCCGAAACGCCTGGCTGGCCAGCCGGACACTGAGCCCCTCTGTACTACCACCTGCTTGGCCAACTCCCGGCGGGAGGACGACCGCACGACTTTTTTGTCATCGCCTCTTGGACGATCTCAGTCTTGTGCCGCTCCTCGGCGTACATCTTCTTCAGCCATAGGCTCTTCTCCTCCAGCTCCTTCATATAAGCCATCAGAGATGGCACCCATGCCTCACCCTACTAAATTTATTCGGCGCGTAACCGGACACTAGTGCTGTCACCTTTTTCATTGTGTGCGTTGGTCGAATGTTAGATACCGCACAGACCTCTGATTTATTGTCCGTACCATATTCAAATATAAATTATGGAGGGGTTTCATGAAAGCGCGTTAAATAGATGTCATGTATATGACTATATGTTAGATACCGCACAGACCTCTGATTTATTGTCCGTACCATATTCAAATATAAATTATGGAGGGGTTTCATGAAAGCGCGTTAAATAGATGTCATGTATATGACTATATGTTAGATACCGCACAGACCTCTGATTTATTGTCCGTACCATATTCAATAATTAATTATGGAGGGATTTCATGAAAGGGCGTTAAATAGATGTAATGTATATGACTATACGTCAGGTTCGACTTTAGAAGGGAGAAGAATTATGAAATTCAGTCCAATCAGTCTACCTGTGTTGGCAGCATTAGTGCTGGTGTGTCCAGTCTCTCAGGCGGCAATGATCACAAAGCATGGAACAGATGTCAGCTTTACTTTCGATGATTCGACCCTGTTCGGTGATGGCACCGTTGTCGGAAGCAGTATCTTTTTCACCCCTGAGAATATTCTGGCCGAGTCGTACGATGGCGCAGGAATCGATGCGGCAACCGATACCCTGAATTTAATCGTCGAATCGACTAATTCGGCGTTCATCATGGACACCTTTGGTCTGGAAGAACAAGGCGATTACAGGCTGCGCGGGGCACCATCAGCCGATGTGGATGCAAGCGCCTATTTTAACATCATCAGTCATACAACCATGTGCGGATTATTCGCTTGCTCAAGCGATTCGATCTGGTCAGCCGGACCTTTGGGCGACACCAGTGGTGCCCTGACGAACTGGTCACTGGGTGGTTTGATTGATCTTAACAACACCTCGGACTGGGGTGCTGATACCAAGGTGACCGTGACACTACAGAATAATCTGTTGGCAAGTACGACCACCTCTGGTGACATTGCCTTTATCCAGAAGAAAGAAGGTACGCTCGGGATTATGGTTAACCAGGCGCCGGTGGAGGCGGTGCCGGTGCCGGCGGCAGTCTGGTTATTCGGATCCGGCCTGTTTGGTCTCGTTGGTATTGCACGGCGCAAGGCATGCTAAAGATTCACCCGCATTAGAGACAGCAGAGTCGTAGTGTGAGCAACTTATTTTTCGAGCAAGTGAAACAAACCCTGTCCTTTCCAGGAAAGGACACCACCATTATCAAGGAGATGTAAAATGAGTGAATTCAATAACCCCGGCCGCTCAATATTTAAGGCAGCGTTTTTTATAGTGTTTTCCATCGGGACCATTTCTGCCCATGCAGCATCAATCCTCGGCTCGGCAAAGGATTTCGCTGTCATCGGCGCAGAGTCGGTGACCAATACCGGATCGACCACGATACACGGAGATCTCGGAGTATATCCCGGAAGCTCGATCACAGGTCTGAGTAGCATCAGTCTTACCGGAACGGTTCATCAAACGGATGCAGTTGCGCAGCAGGCTCAGCAAGATGCTCTCAATGCATTCAATGCTCTGGGGGGAATGGCCTCTTCCAGTGACCTGACAGGGCAGGACCTGGGCACCATAGGTACGCTTTCACCTGGGGTATATAATTTTGACTCGACTGCGCAACTGACAGGCACACTTACTCTCGACGCTATGAACGATACCAACGCGCTGTTTATCTTCCAGATAGGCAGCACTCTCACGACGGCCAGCAACTCGGTGGTTGACGTGCTCAACGGCGGTACGGATACAGGCGTATTCTGGCAGGTTGGTAGTTCAGCTACCCTCGGTACTGACACAATGTTTGCAGGCAACATTATCGCGGACCAGTCCATCACCCTGAACACCAGTGCCAAAATCCTGTGTGGTCGAGCTCTGGCGCTAAATGCAAGTGTTACGATGGATACCAATACTATTTCCAATGATTGTAATGCCTTCGATGGCGGTACTTCACGTAGTGACTTCGGTAGCGCTGGTTTCAGCGCGGTGCCCCTACCGCCTGCGCTGTGGTTGTTTGGTTCCGGTCTGCTGGGTATGGTCGGTATTTCACGTCGTAAGATTACTAATGAGAACGCAAGTTAGATGACACTCAGCCGTTGTGTGCTCACGTAGGCCAAGGGCAATCCCCCTGAATCGCCCTGGTTCTGGTAGACACCTCCGAGCCATATTATGATGGCTGAAAACGAGGTGAACAATGAGTGGAAAACGATACACAGATGAGTTTAAGCAAGAGGCGGTGCGCCAGGTCACGGATCGGGGTTATCCGGTTGCCTAGGTGGCTCAGCGGCTGGGTGCGACCATGCACAGTCTGTACGCCTGGTTGTTGAAACAGTTCGGGCCCAAGCAGGCCAAAGACGAGGAGTTGGATGAAGCGCAGCGCGAGCTGCGGTGCCTGAAGGCTGAGCTGCGCCGCGTTACGGAGGAGCGTGACATCCTAAAAATGGCCGCAACGTACTTCGCCAAGGAGTCCGGGTGAAATATGACTTTATTCGAAGCGACAAGCAGGAATTCCGTGTACGCACGATGTGTCGGGTGCTGGACGTGCACCGCAGTGGCTTCTATGCATGGCTCAAGGAGCCGCTGTCGCCTCGGGCGCAAGAGGATCGACGACAGACGGGACTGGTGAAGCAGTCGTGGCTGGAAAGCGGCTGCGTGTATGGTTACCGCAAGCGACCTGCGAGAGCTGGGTGAGTGCTGCGGTAAGCATCGTGCTTACCGCCTTATGCGACTGGCAGGCATTAAGGCCGAGGTCGGCTACAACAAGCGCCGCAGCCACTATGCCGGCATAGCCTGCCATGGACGCCGCGAATACGTTGGATCGGCAGTTCGACCCGGAGAGACCGAACCAGGATTGGGTGACCGATATCACCATGATCCGGACCTATGAGGGATGGCTATATCTGGCAGTGGTAGTGGATCTCTACTCGCGCCAAGTGGTGGGTTGGTCGATGCAGTCGCGGATCTACGCCGACCTAGTGCTCAAGGCACTGCTGATAGCGGTGTGGCGGCGCAAGCCCAAGCCGGGCTTGATCATCCATTCCGACCAGGGAAGCCAGTACACCGGCCACGAGTGACAGCACTTCATCAAGGAGCATGGCTTGATCTGCTCAATGAGTCTGCGTGGCAACTGCCACGACAACGCAGTGGCCGAGAGCTTCTTCCAGCTGCTGAAGCGGAGACGGATCAAGCGGCGGATCTATGCCACGCGTGATGAGGCGCGAGCCGATATCTTTGATTACATTGAGCTGTTTTACAACACCCGGCGGCGCCACGGTTACAACGAGGAGTTATCGCCGGTCCAGTTCGAACAGCAGACTACCGAACGGCTCGGGAGTGTCTAGGAAATCCGGGGCGATTCAATTTGCCTGATTTTCTCTCAGGCGGCGGTTCTCGACCATTTGCGGTCATGGCGAATTTGTAATTCCAGGCGGGCATAGCGACCCGCCTCAATTTTATATTTAAAACCTCGAAAGCAGACATTCAACGATTAGGGTAAGTGGTGCGTAGCGTCCCAGCGACCAACGGGATCGATTTGACCCACTTGTTATGTCTTCATTTTCTTCTGCTTTCGCTGTTCATAGGCATCGAATTTCTCCGCCATTACGTAGACGTACTCAGCAATGGCTTTCGCGAAATCGAATATGTCTTGGGCATCTTGCTTTGATACCGTATCTTCAGACGCGTGAGCCCCAATATTCCTTTCTTTCCTAAGGGCTTCGCCCCAACTGTAAAGCCGATCATCTATAACGGCATCGACTTTTAATTTCTTCAAGCCCTTGTGAAGAGTTTTCTCATTAGTCTTATCTTTGCAGATCGCTTCAATGGCTCTCCCGCACATTACCGCACTTGCTGTATAGACTCGGGCTTGGAAGCATTTTCGCGCATCTTCCAGAGACCTTCTCACTAAACTAGGAATGCAAATATCAAAGTATTCACGTGGTTCCGGCCAAAGCCTGGACGGATCAGCCCACCCTTCCTCGGTTGGGCTAAACATCGCATATTCCGAATATCCCAGAAGGATTCCGCTACAACCTGGACACTCCATAAAAACGTACTTGTGCGGCTCAACGTAATCGTTTGGGGGGCACTCTTTCTCAGCGAGTACCATGGCATGAACCTTTGCTTCACAGGTGGGACATTCAATCAGCACTGGACATCCTTTGGCTTTGGGGAAACACAGCGTCTGAGGCCAGCGACGGCGAAGCCGTCCGGCTGGGGTGATATGTTATGCCTACACACGATCTAGCCAAGCCAAATCAAATAGACATGGTTGTGCGTTAGTTTGCGCAACCTCAAATATCGAGAACGCACTCTCGGGACAAAAAATAAACTTAACTTCATCCCAGCTAAACTGAAGATCACCTGGATATCTCCATTCTCTTTCATGAGTGGCATCGAATGAGTCAGTGATAATGTTTACAAAAGGTTGTAGTCTAGTTGGGATAAAGTTATAGATAGACCTTGGATATGGATCACCATTAAAAGTAGTGGTTGATCTCATAATAGATTCTCGTATATTCAGGCATGGGTTAGCGCCCTTGTTGAAAAGGAGATCACGATCAAATGCTAGCCCATACTTGACTTTAAATAGGTCCCTGTGTGCTTTTAGGCCAGATAGAGTGCTTTCGGTAAAGCAAACAGCGCGATTATTTATTGCACCGTCAAGAGCGCCGGTATTCGGATTAAAAATATATGCAGAGGATGCGCTCCCATACCACCCAGTCGCTGAAGCGTTTAGTGTAGGACTTGATGGCGCATGGGATATATCAAGTATAGACTCAAGTATTTCTCTAGCCTCTTTATTAGTACGCCCATCGTCTTGACGAACAAGGTGAGTAAGCAAAAACGAACAGTCGGTACTGTTTTTCGCTAATAATCTTGCTTGCTCTGCATTAGTTGGCATATTAATTATCAGTAGGTATAACGATCTGAATGAGGCGTGCGCAAATGAGCGAAGCGAATTTGTGAGTCGTGCTCGACACACTGGTTAGCTTTCATAATGCAGTATTTCCCCTATTGGCTCCAAGTAGGTAACCTTCAGCTTATGGGAAAGCCTCTTCTCTTCAAGCGTAGCGAGGAACCCCTTTCTAGGTCACCATCCTTGAGGCGGACTTGAATATTCAATTGACCGGTATCCTTGTGAACCAAGGGAATACCCAATAGCTCGCCTTGATTTGCCAGAAAAAGAAGGTTCACACCTTTTTCTACTTGAGAACGGAATTTCGCCCAAGAACGGCCGCAAGGTTGCGAACGACTCCTCGGGAAATGAAGATAATCCCCGACCCGACTAGCAATATCTTGGAGTGTTTTAGATACTGGGGTGTACATTAGCGTGCAGCTTTGTTCTAGTTCGGAACATTCAACTTCTACAGCTAGTATTTTGTCCCCAGTTCGAAACGCCGCTTCTATGCTCTTCCCTAGGTTTGCGATTCTCCAATCAGTTTTTTTTTGCTTTCGACACGTGGGCCTGTGCACCCAGATAATCCTTAAGGCGCGCTTCTACCCCCAACCTCAGCTCTAAAGCTGCATATAACACTTCATCCGGCCTTCCGCTCCCCAACAGATCCTTGGCGCGGGCGTGATGCGCGTCCGAACTATAAATGTATGCGGGCTCATCCATCATGAAAGCAAACACGTGCTTTAACGAGATCTTCTGCCTCGTTATACATTTTCAGAAAAGCCTCTTTATATCACCGATTCTATCGATTAATCAATCACCTAAGAATCTTCCGCCTAGAGATACTTTCCAGACTTTCGTGACACCTCCGAATAGCCTATGGGGTTTCAGTTAAAGCTCCCCAGATTTGGGTGGCTTAATGTCTGCTATCGGGAGTCTACTGTTAAGATCCGGCTGTTACACTGATCGCCAAGGACCGCTGTGGGCTGAAACAGCCCTTTTCGCTGACTTCCGCTTTGTGCTGGAAGCTGACTGTTTCAGGCGTTGTTCACATTCCCTATGCGCAACAGCGTATCAGGTACGACTAAGCTATCAGGTTCCGTTGAAAGAAAGTCTAAGGGCGGGCAATCTTGCAGGTCAGAATGCAGCGTATTTATCCATTCAATTGTGCAACTCTAACTCTGACCAACAATATTATTCATGGCACTTATTTAGCTCAAAATGCCCTTTCGTAGATCGGTTTGTAAAATAATTCCCATAGAGCTTTCCATTATCAAGATGATGTATTTTTAAGATTGCCGCACCATCGAATGTCTGCGTATCAGTTCCATTACCATGTTTCGGAATACTTCTATACATGTAGAATAACATCGGACGACCTGACTCTGGATCCTTTTTTGGTTTAGCCATTAGCGTCTCTGATTCCGAATCCTGTGCAACCACCTCCATACTAAGCCTGAGGAAGTTCTGTTTGATATGGGCAGTACCAACAGATTCACCTGTTTTATCTCCCCACTGCCAGTATATCTTCATCTCCCAAACACCATTCAAGTTTGGGTACAATATCTGATTTAGTATGGGAAACCGCCTCCATAAGTATTCCCAACCAACATACACGAACCCAATAAGAAAAATATTTATGATTCCAGACCAACCTAGTGATGCCCTAATAGCACTCCATATTTCATTATCATTTGCATCATATGATAGCAACAGAATCATCCCTGTTATACTAGCGTACAGGGTTGCGATAACCACAACGACCCTACCAACCGGCAATAGGCTAATCATACCTTCCCTCGTAATACACTTCCTCCCCCTCAGCAAATACACTGAGACCCGTTTCATTGCTGACTATACCAGTCATAATCACATCAGGTATTTTGGAGCCCAGTAGTGCCGCCACGTACCGCCCGCCGACTAATCGGGAGCGATCCAAGTGTATGCCCGTCACAATGGGCGGTGAGAAATATTGCGCCACATGAGTTAGCTTCCAATCAGTATTTATAAAATGAAATCCATCATGATAAGGGCTATTAATGGAAGATATACATACGAGACTTTCCACCAGACTCCTTCCCTGAATATTTGGCTCATCCACCCTAAGCGGCAGGATGGGAATCTCCTTTATACGCTTATAAAACACCACACCAATTCCTGAAAATTCGTGGTTGGCGCGGCATTTCACTTCCTGCAATATGTGTATTAGTGTTTGCTTCAACTTCTCGTTTCTCAGAGACTAAGGCATCCTAATGCCGACTATAGATTTATATGATTCATGTTGACTTATGCCGACTAATCAGTCGCGTATGACCCCACTGGACATACCATTCCACCCGACCAACTATCAGAAATACAGCTTCTGGAGTCTTTTGCTCACTGTAAAGCTTATTCCACTCCCTCTTGTCAAATTGAGATGGCGTCGGAACGTCAACAGGATGTGTATGCCAGTCGCCAACATAATAAGCTAGCCCTGATGTTCTATTCCAATACTCAAACGCTGTTTGCGCATGCCTAGGATCGCGCCTGAAAAATCTATGCCGCGACCTCAAGTCATGCGAATAAGGGAAAGTGCAGGCGACAATATGGACATGGGGAGGTCGCTTATACCCTATTAAGACCCCCCCCGCCTCCTGGCTATTGCCTACTTGCTTCCATTCGTTGATAGATTGAACGACGCTTTTTTCAAAAAGCACCATCCGCTCCCCATTATAGAAGATCAATTCTTCCTGCATGCAGGGCATGATTTCATTGGGGTTAGCACTTGATCCTTATGTCGCCGCGCTTTCTTATGAAACGCACGATTCCTGAATGTAAATCCAACACTCCCCCCAGCCCAATCCAGCATTAACTCAAGCGCTAACCCTGCCACTTGTACCGATGCACTTGGCGGAAATGGGATATATGATTCACCACATGAATACGTCATCGGAGAAAGGTCCTCAGAATTAATTAATGGTTCAAAACGCTCTTCTCCATCACGGGTTTGTAAACAGCGGTAACATCCACCAGTACCATCATAGTAGAGAGTACGACCGCAAAGACCATTTCCATCGAGCCATACATGCAATATCGGCGGAGTACTCCATTCATTCGAGCATCGCCAGTTCATTTCCTCGTTTAATGCTAAAGAGAATGGCTCTCGCCCAGTCGCATCAATTATGATGTCAGCATTGTCGGATTCAGCACCCCACATATATTCCTTAGACAGAGCCCTAATGTTCACCCAAGGGTACTCTATACCCAGTTTATGCTGACACGCTTCGGCCTTATTTTCGTACGTATATGCACCGTCAAGATAGTGCCGGCCAACATTACCTGGCAGAAACCACTGGCCATCATATAAGACGAGCTCGCCGCCCAAACCAGCTCCGCACTGAACCAATAAACGCGACAAATACCCACCGATTGTTCCGCACCCAATTAGTACGATTCGTTTTCCGGATAAGCCACTACCTTGTAGACTTCTCGCTGTCTGATACTTTGGGCTCAAATCGTCAAATTTACCACGAATAAGGGTTGTTCCGTGACTACCATCATCTCGCATCAACATCTTCCTAAAGCGCCCCGGTGCTTGTGTAGCAGTAGATAGGGACGGCGGCAAGATGACTTCAATACTGACCAGTCCACCTTTGGTATTAATAACTACAATGAAATGGGAATTGCAGCCTGCCTTGGTCCCCATTATCCTATGCAGGGTGCGTGCGGCGCTCTTATCGACTATATCTAACCAATCATAAAACGCCCTAAAATTATTAGGCGGCCAGCCCCCTTCTCTTGGAAGCAGCGTTGTAGAATTCACATCGAGCCAGATAGCGTTGAGATTCCGGCCATATCGAACCTTAGCCTTTCGCCACTGCACATATTCAGCTATCTCCTCTCGTGTCCCTACAACAACGAGATTGCGCTCATTTCCGAGTGGACTAAAATATCTGATTCGGTTAAATTCTGTGAGCGCACCTGAAGGCTGCCTTGATAAGGCAACCCCAAAATCCTTGAATCCCCAATACGCACTTAATTCATAACCAACATCATCAGCGTTGGCGCCTGTTAAACAATCCACCAACACTCGACGCGCCTGCTCAATAAGAGTCGCGAGTGTTTTTACAGGGTGATACGGATCAGCACGATAACTTTCTGCCTCTAAGTAACAAAGCTTATTTTCATTATCGACATGAGAAAGAGGGAGACACAGCTCTCTCGGTCTAGGGTGCCTAAGATAGATTTCCGGAAGCGACTTGAATGTTAAATCGTAGAATTCCAAACGAATCGGAACTTCAACGGCGTTACACTGGAGCACACCATCGTATGCGTAACGACGCGTCTCTTGGGGCAAATGCACAAATCCATTTTCAGTCAACCAATTATGCACAAGAGGCAGGCAATGCCTTTCGTAACCCCTCTCACCCAGACCTTGCATTAGGAATCCGCTCCGGCTTAACAGAAACGGCTGGCGTGCTTCGTACGATTTCTGCACTGGTAATTACATCGATCCATTCTGGCCGACACGGCAGTCTTCTTCCGAATTGCGTAATACATGCATCAACCACAGCGGCTTTATCGAGAGAGCCGCTCACTGCGCTCTGCAAGGCATTGAGCATCTGATTTGAGCATGCGACGATTTCAGCTTGATCGCTATTCCCTCGGGGGTAGACGACCTCGGGATATTTACAAGCTGGATTATATATTTTCCCAGAAAGCCGGGTCGGCAGTGTTTTTACAACCTCAAGAAGTGCATAATCGTCTCGTCCTCGGTCATCCAACGGATATGCCTCAGCCGCACAAATCATCAATGCGAGTGACGAAGGTCCTCCCGCTTCCCAGCAATAGTCACGCCACGCTTTTAGAAAGCAACAGATGCGGCGTAATCTTTGACCCTTTATTCCAATTTGTTGCTTAAACCAATTTGCGATCAAAAGGGGATCCGACTTCCTCCAACCTTCATCGCGGGTCGCTAGATAAATTTCGTTTTCATCAAGCAAGAAAGTCTTTAATTCTGGACCATCTCTTTCAAATAGCAACTCGCCCAGCTTTACATTCAGGTCTCCTATCGCCTCAACCATGTGAGCGTGCCTGGAGTCTGGAACTGCATACAAGGGGATATCTATGTGAGCTTGTTTGCCCGGTATGATTATGCGAGCACACGTGTTCTTTTCATTACTAAATTCCCAATTCTCCTTTTCAGCTAACTCTCTCAATGCCCCATCAACAATTGCGAAGAACCAGTCCTTGTTAGCTTCGGGTGCCGTGTTCATTATTGACATCGGAAGATAAACACCATCGTCCAAGTCAATCTCCTGCGACTTATAGCAAGGCGCATTCAACGTCTTATAGGCATAAGACCCTTGCGTCATAAATTTAGGCCGAATCTTTGACAGCCATTCAATGTCGTATTCGGAAGCATCCTCTACGCCCTTCAAGTAGCTCCTTGCTTGTGTAAATGCCGTGCGAATCGCTTGGCGAGCTTTCTTCCTAGCCGCTCTCAACATCGCGTCTTGATCGTCAGAGATTGAAATATTATCCGAAAATTACCGCTGGACATGAACTTATATAGGAGCGGACTAATATTGTACATTTACACTGCCTCCCTTTGAGACCTGAAGTCGAGTTCTGGCGCTGCATTACCCATGAATTTCCACAGCCCTTCTTCCCCTATCTCCTTCTGGAAAGTGGCTTGGGCAAGTCCAAGTAATGTCTTCGTCGCTCCTTTGTTTGCTTTATCCAAGGAGATGACCTTATCTTGTTCAGTACTGACGTGCTCATCAATCATATAGTATTGATCGCCCATTTTATGCTGCAACATAAAATGGGAGGTCTGCTCTTGGCACGCAATCATAAAGTCGAATATTTTGCCGCCCCATTGGGCAATACCACGATCTAAATCTTCGCTCTGGTTCGCGGTCGTTCGCGACGAAAGAGCACCAACTGCAAGAAGACGTATGTTGTTTATATCGATATCGTCGTCAATCAGATGCTCCGCCTCGTGAACACCAAAGATTCCAGGCGCATTACCGACCAACCCACCGTCCACGAATACTTGGCTGTCGATTTCGTAGTTTGGCAGATATATCGGTGCCGCACTTGTCGCCATTGCCACGTCCACCAACCGGCGTTTTGGATCAACCATAATCTTTGAGTTGTGTGGCGTCTTGAAGAATTGCGGCTTACCTTTTGTCCAATTCGCCGCTGGGATTAATACACGAGTTTTAAGATCTTCAACCTTCAAGTCTTGAAATATTTGTTCAAGGCCTTGCTTCAATGCCGTATTATCATGCTTTGCTTTGGCAATCCCGCGATCCAATGTGAAGCCAAACATCTCATATGCTTTTCGATCAATATACTTACGCGGCAACCGCTCAGGAGAGCCCCAAAAGCCCGGTAATTCTATTTCTGTAAATAGAATTGGTCCGAATTCTTGCAGCTTTTCTACGATCGTGCTGGCCTTAATCTCCCTCGTTGCAAGGGCAAGTGCCAGTATACCGCCAACACTGGTGCCACATATCAAGTCGAAATGTACACCAATGGGTTTACCTGTATGCTCTTCGACATAGTCGATAAACTTTGCCGTATATAGACCTTTGTAGCCCCCACCGGACAGCGACAATATCTGAAAAGGCTTTACGTCAAAATCTGAACTCAAGCTATTCACCGCAACACCAAACAAAAACGCCGCAGGGCTTTAGCCCAAGCGGCGCGTGAATAATCACTCTTCGAAATTAGCAATTGAGATAACCATCACTATTTGCACTTATTACTCTCACGATTTGCAACTTATCCTGTCTCGTTTGCAGCTTATGCTCAAACCCACACCGGGCCCTCAGTCGGACCCTGTTGTGTAGCTTAGCCGCATTTTGACTCGCCGCAATTGAGACAGGTCATGCAGCCGTCCATCTGGATCATCGCCTTGGTGTGGCACTTGCCGCACAACTGGGCGCCTTCGGGAAAATCGTCCGGATCCCGGGTCTCCGCGGACTTGACCGCGGCCTCGTACTGGGCCCGTTTCTCCTCGACCAGCGCCTGCTGGTGTGCATCCAGGCCCTCATCCTTGAGCATGCCGATCATGCGCAGGTGGCATTCAATGGCATCCCCGATTTCGGCGACCAGCGAGGGCATGTACTTGCCGCCTTTCTTGAAGTAACCGCCGCGCGGGTCGAACACCGAGCGCAGCTCCTCGACCAGGAAGGTCACATCACCGCCCTTCCTGAACACGGCGGAGATGATCCGGGGTCATGCCGACGATCCACTGGAAGTGATCCATGTTCTTCGAGTTGATGAAGATCTCGAAGGGCCGGCGCAGTTCGTGCTCGGTGCCCGGATTGAGGATGATGTCATTGATGGTGACATACAGCGCGTGTTCGGACAGCGGCGTCTTGATCTTGTAGGTCGAGCCCAGCAGCATCTCCGGGCGCTCGAGCTTCTCGGTGAGATGGACGACCTTGTCCTCCTCCTTCCCCACGGCAGCGGCCTCGTCGGGCGCGTTCTCCTTTACCACACCGTAGTCCACGATCTTCTTGTCGATCTTGACAGTCATTGCTTGGTCTCCGTGAGGCGTGAAGTGTGAAGAATGAAGCGGAAACCCGCTCCAGCTGCCACGATCACGCCGGCAATTCGTTCAATCCTTATCCCGTTCCCGGTTTCGTCTCACGCTTTAACGGTTCACGCCATCAGAACTTCCCGTAATACCCTTCCTTGAGGGCGTCGTAGAGGTTGGCGGCGGTATGCATCTCGCCGTCGTATTCGACCTCCTCGTTGCCCTTGAGTTCGACCTGGCTGCCGTCTTCCAGTTTGAACACGTAGGTGGTGTTCTCCAGGTCCTTTTCCTTGACCAGCACACCCTGGAAGGCCTCGGGGTTGAAGCGGAAGGTGGTGCAGCCCTTCAGCCCCTTCTCGTAGGCGTACATGTAGATGTCCTTGAAGTCCTCGTAGGGATAGTCGGTCGGGACATTGGCCGTCTTGGAGATACTGGAATCCACCCACTTCTGCGCCGCGGCCTGAATGTCCACATGTTCCTTGGGCGAGATGTCCTCGGCAGTGATGAAGTAATCCGGCAGTTGCTCTGCCGGATCCTCGGAATAGGGCATGGCCCGCTCATTGACCAGATAGCGGTAGGCCAGCAGCTCGCAGGAAAAGACCGAAACCTTCTCCTTGGTCTTGCGGCCCTCGCGGATCACATTGCGGTAATAATGATGGGCAAAGGAGGGCTCGATGCCGTTGCTGGCATTGTTGGCCAGCGACAGGGAGATGGTCCCGGTCGGGGCGATCGAGGAATGATGGGTGAAGCGCGCGCCCACCTCGCCGAGTTCCCGCACCAGTTCCGGCTCGTACTCGGCGATCTGCTGCATGTAATGACTGTATCTGGCGTGGAACACCCGACCGGGCAGGCGGTCGCCGACCTTGAATCCGTCGCGCTTGAGGTCGGGACGGATATCCAGCATGGCCTCGGTAACGGCGAACTCCTCGTCCATGATCGGGGCCGGGCCCTTCTCCTTCGCCAGATCCAGCGCCTGGCGCCAGCCCTCCAGGGCCAGTTCGCGCGCCACCCGCTCGGTGAACTCGAGCGAATCCGGCGCGCCGTATTTCATCCGCAGCATGGTGAGCGTCGAGCCCAGGCCCAGGAAGCCCATGCCGTGACGGCGCTTGCGCAGGATCTCGTCGCGCTGACCTTCCAGCGGCAGGCCGTTGATCTCGACCACATTGTCCAGCATGCGGGTGAACACCCCGACCACCTTGCGGAACTCCTCCCAGTCGAAGCGGGCATGCTCGGTGAAGGGATCGACCACGAACTTGGTCAGATTGACCGAACCCAGCAGGCAGGAACCGTAGGGCGGCAGCGGCTGTTCGCCGCAGGGGTTGGTGGCCCGGATGTCCTCGCAGAACCAGTTGTTGTTCATCTGGTTGACCTTGTCGATCAGGATGAAGCCCGGTTCGGCGAAATCATAGGTAGACGCCATGATCATGTCCCACAGGCGGCGTGCCTTGAGACTGCGGTAGACCCGGCAGGCCACCTTGCCGGCATCGTTGGTGATATAGCCGTTCTTGACCGGCCAGTGACGCCAGACCACCTGCTCGGGATCGTGGAGATCGATCCCGCCGGCCTCAGCCTCATCCTCGGTCAGCGGGAAGGCCGGGCGCCATTCGGCGTCCTGCTTGACCGCCTCCATGAAGTCCTCGGTGATCAGCAGGCTGAGATTGAACTGGCGCAGGCGGCCGTGCTCGCGCTTGGCGCGGATGAAGTCCAGCGCGTCCGGATGACCGACATCGAAGGTGGCCATCTGAGCGCCGCGCCGGCCGCCGGCGCTGGAGACCGTGAAGCACATCTTGTCGTAGATATCCATGAACGACAGCGGCCCGGAGGTGTAGGCGCCGGCCCCGGCCACATAGGCGCCCTTGGGCCGCAGGGTGGAGAACTCGTAGCCGATGCCGCAGCCGGCCTTCAGGGTCAGGCCGGCCTCGTGGACCTTCTCCAGGATGTCGTCCATGGAATCGCGGACGGGAACCGGAGACGGTGCAGTTGATGGTCGAGGTGGCCGGCTTGTGCTCCCAGGCCCCGGCATTGGAAATGATGCGCCCGGCCGGAATCGCGCCCCGGCGCAGGGCCCAGAGGAAGTTCCCGTACCACTCTTCGCGCTTCTCGGGGGTCGATTCCACCTCGGCCAGTGCCTGGGCCACGCGCTGGTAGGTCCCGTCGATGTCGGCATCGACCGGAGTACCGTCCTTGGTCTTGAGACGGTATTTCTTATCCCAGATATCCTGGGACGCTTCCTGCAGCGGCATGTCCACGGCGTTCTTCGACACGGCTTGAGGTGTGCTGTCTTCATCGAGCCTCCTGGGTTCCCTGACATCGGGCGCCGGCGCCTGGCCTGCGGCGTCGCCCGGGGGTGCGGTTGTCGCGGATGATCGTGCGGTCTGCCGGGACGCCTTTCCCCGGGCATTCAAGTCGCTGTCGACGGCCGCCGATACCTGTTTTTCTGAGACACAATATCTTGTGTCTGTCGGAGAAGAGTAAGCGGCCCTGCCGGAGCTGTCAAGCATCCGGGGCAAAATGATCATTTCATCATATATACAACAAGTTAACAGGTTTTCCACCTTTATCGCCCCACTGCGCACAGGTTATCCACAGATCGATTCACCGGCCAGGAAAAACACAATATATTGTGTTTCTAATATTAGCCGCCGCCCCCCCGGCATGACCGCACCGCCTGTTGGCGAACATAGCCCAACCCCGGTGCCTGGCAAGACGGACATGACCGTCCATGCCCCGCTGTTGAGCCAGATCATGTTCCCACCAACCCCTGGACGCCGGCCCTTGAAGCCGACGCCTCCGGTTCCTATATAGCTGACAGGCAACACCAACCGGACATCAGCAGGAGGAACGCCATGACACTGGTACGTTATGAACCCTGGAACATGCTGGATCAGCTGCACCGTGAGATGAACCAGCTTTTCGACAACCGTCTGAACAAAAGCTCGCCGGACGACTCCCAGGTCGCCACCGCGGACTGGGTGCCGGCCGTGGACATCCGCGAGGAGGACAAGCGCTTCGTGATCCACGCCGACATCCCGGGCGTCGACCCCAAGGATATCGAGGTGCACATGGAAAACGGCATCCTCACCATCAAGGGCGAGCGCAGGCAGGAAAGCGAGGAGGAACGCGAAGGCTACAAGCGCATCGAACGCGTGCGCGGCAGCTTCTTCCGCCGCTTCTGCAGTCTGCCGGACACCGCCGATGCCGAGGCCATCAGCGCCAAGGCCAGGGATGGAGTGCTGGAGGTCATCATTCCCAAGCACGAGCAGCAGCAGCCCCGGCGGATCCAGGTCGAGAGCTGAGGGCAACCCGTACTGCGACCCCGGACGCACGCGCGTCCGGGCGCGTTTCTGGTATGGAGCTGCGCATAACTGCCTGAGAGTCCGCAGGTCAGGCCGATCAACGCGAAGCCCGACAAAACTCTGCGGCCAGATGCCGGGCTGCATTGCGTTCAGTCCACCCTGCGCGATCCCGAAACTGGATACGGAACTATTGAGCCTAACCCGACCACCGCGGCCTTATACAGTTAGAAGTCAATATGGAATTCAAGGATTATTACAAAATCCTGGGTCTGGAACGCGACGCCAGTCAGGACGAGATCAAGCGCGCCTACCGCAAGCTGGCGCGCAAGTACCATCCTGATGTGAGCAGCGAGGCCGACGCCGAGGCCAGGTTCAAGGAGGTCAACGAGGCCTACGAGGTACTCAAGGACCCGGAAAAGCGCGCGGCCTACGACCAGTTAGGAAAGAACTGGCAGGCTGGCCAGGATTTCCGGCCGCCGCCTGACTGGGATGCCGGCTTCGAGTTCTCCGGCGGGGGCTTCACCGAGGCCGATGCGCGCCACTTCAGCGACTTCTTCGAAAGCCTGTTCGGCACCGGCGGGCCCTTCGGCCGGCACGCCCGTTATGAACGCGGCCGCGGCGGCGGCCTGCGCGGCGAGGATCATCACGCCAGGATCCTCATCAGCCTGGAGGACGCCTACCAGGGCGCGAGCCGGCGCATTCAACTACAGACGCCGGTGATGGACGCCCAGGGCCGGCCCGCGGTCAAGCCGCGTTCGCTGGACGTACGCATCCCGCGCGGCATCACCGCCGGCCAGCAGATCCGTCTGGCCGGCCAGGGCGGCGGCGGCATGGGCGGCGGCCCGGCCGGCGACCTGTATCTGGAGATCGAGTTCGAACCCCATCCCCTGTACCAGATCGAGGGCCGCGACCTGTACCTGACCCTGCCGGTCACGCCCTGGGAGGCCGCGCTCGGCGCCCGGGTCGAGGTGCCCACCCTGGCCGGGCGGGTGAACCTCACCCTGCCGGCCGGCTCGCAGAGCGGCAAGAAGCTGCGCCTGAAGGGCAAGGGCCTGCCCGGCAAACCGCCGGGTGACCAGTACGTGGTGCTGCGCATCGTCAATCCGCCGCTGGACGCCGGCCGGGCGCGCGAGCTGTACCAGCGCCTGGCGCAGGAAATCCCCTTCAATCCGCGACAGCAGCTGGAGGACTATCAGGGTGCCGCATGAAACGGATGCATTGACCGGTCTGCTGCTGGACGAGGCCGCCGAACTCGGCCTGGCTGAGCTGTGCCATGCCTGCCAGGTACATGCCGATTTCGTCATCCGCATGGTCGAGGAGGGCCTGCTCGTACCGCGCGGCCGCAACCCGGCGCAATGGCGCTTTCCCGCCGTAGCCCTGCACCATGCCCGCCTGGCCCTGCGGCTGGAACAGGACCTGGACGTCAACCTGGCCGGCAGCGCCCTGGTCATCGACCTGCTGGAGCAGCTGCGTCAGGCCAATCAGCGCATCGCCATACTGGAACGTCAGCTGGACTGGTAAGTGTCGATCGAGACTCACAGGAGAGAACACGCCATGAGCACACTGCAGCAACTCAAACAGGGACTGGGTCGGTTCTGGGACAGCCTCAGCGAAGGCTGGCAGCAACTGCAGCAGCGCGCCGGCCACGCCCTGACCCGGTTCCAGCCCGGCGCCAAGCGCGGCGAACTGCAGACCCGCGAGGAGCAGATCGAACAGCAGGCCTCACGCTGGGGACTGCTGGCCGCCGAACTCCAGGAGGACGAAGACAGCATCAGCGTGCGCCTGGAAGCCCCCGGCCTGGACAGGGAGCA
This sequence comes from Thiohalobacter thiocyanaticus, assembly GCF_003932505.1. Taxonomy (GTDB): domain Bacteria; phylum Pseudomonadota; class Gammaproteobacteria; order Thiohalobacterales; family Thiohalobacteraceae; genus Thiohalobacter; species Thiohalobacter thiocyanaticus. The sequence goes on along the minus strand of NZ_QZMU01000001.1, from coordinate 2,107,329 downwards.
CCTCGACATCAGCGTGATCGACCATCACCTGGTCATCCGCGGCGAGAAGCATGTCCAGCGGGAGCAGACTCAGGGCCGCTATCACATCATGGAGTGCGCCTACGGCCAGTTCGAGCGGGCCCTGCCCCTGCCCGCCGAGGTCGATGACAGCGGCGCCCGCGCCCGCTATCGCGACGGCATCCTGACCGTCACCCTGCCCAAGGCGCCGCATTCGCGGAGCCGCCGTATCGAGGTACAGGGCTGACCCTGCGTCAGACGCGGGCCCGGCGCTGAGCCGCCGCGTCAACGGCAAGGACCTGCTGCTGAACCCCCAGCGCGGCCGGGGGGCGATGTTCTTATTGTTGAGATAATAAGTGATCGAAAGATAATTTTTGATGTCAGCTATAGATATTATCGATTTAATATCGATAAATATAATATAAATAATGATTTAAAATAAAATAACCGTATAATACCTCCTGCTTATAAATCGGATTGATTCATGCCCTAATACTTGACTGAAACTGTCAGGTTAAATATATTAGATAACCGTAATACACCGAATCTCTAACGCAGGAGGTGAACCATGAGTGGCTTTATCCCGAATTTTCCGCATGACGGCGTGATCACTGTGAACCGCGTGATCCTCAAACCCGAGTACAGCCTGGATGATCTGCAGGAGCGCGTGGCGATGCTGTGCGAGAACGTCAAGACCTATCACTCCGACACCGGCTTCGTAGGTGGCTTCGTCTGCGTGAACAGCGGCCAGGTCTCCAACGAAGGGTCTTCCATCGGCCAGGCCGTGGAAAGCCCGCTGGCCGGCAAGGAAGCCCTGATCGTCACCTTCTGGAACTCCTTCGAGGAGCACGAGGCCTCGCACCGTTCCGACAGCTTCCAGCCGCTGTTCCAGGAGGTGCTGGAGCTGTGCGAGAACGGCAATGAGGAGATCGCCTACGAAATGATGTGGTCCGGCAAGGCCTACAGCGAGGAAGAGGCCCGCGCCGCCCGCGAGGCCAAGGAGAAGTACCAGGCCGCCTGACCCTACCGGAACCCCCTACTACTCTCCTCCAAGCCTGGGGGCGCAATATGCGCCCCCTTTTTTGTGCGTGCGCGGTAACGGCGCCACGGATGAGTGCGTACAGACACGAACGGGCTTCACGGTGTTCGCCCCGCCAATGGGGCTGAATTTGACCCGGGGACTCACGCATGACTAGGCTGGACCGATGAAGCAATTGCTCAGCCACCGCCGCACCAGTCTGATTCTGAAAGCCATCCTGCTCGTCGGCGCCGCCGGCGCCCTGTGGGAGCAGCAGTGGCTCACCGCGGCCGCCACCATCGGCATTCTGCTGATCACCTTCCTGCCGCTGCTGCTGGCCCGACGCTTCCAGGTCGTCATACCGGCGATATTCGAGCTGCTCGCCATCGCCTTCGTCTTCGCTTCGCTGTTCCTGGGCGAGGTACGCGGCTTCTACACCCGGTTCTGGTGGTGGGACATCGTGCTGCACACCGCCTCCGGGTTTCTGCTCGGGATCATCGGTTTCCTACTGGTGCATGTGCTCAACGAAATCAAGGAAGTCGGCCTGCATCTCAAGCCCGGTTTTGTGGCCCTGTTCGCTTTTCTGTTCGCCCTGGGCATGGGTACACTCTGGGAGATCTTCGAGTTCAGCATGGACAGCCTGTTCCGCATGGACATGCAGAAAGCCATGTTCGCCGACGCCTCCGGACTGACCGATACCATGTGGGACCTGATCGTCGATGCGATCGGGGCCTTCGTTATCTCCATGCTGGGCTATATTTATCTGAAAACGGCCAGACGGCGTTCCTTCCTGCAGCGCTGGATTCTGTCCTTCATCCGCCACAATCCGCGCCTGTTTCCCCGTCAGGCCCGGCCCCGGACGCGACGGAACTATTGACAGGCGGCTCTGTCACACCGGGAAACAATGCTGGAGCATCCCTGTCATGATCAACCAACAGATGCGGCGACTGATATTGCTTCCCCTGCTCTGGCTGCTGTCGATGCCGGCCCTGGCCGGGGAGTCGCCGATGGAAGTCGTGCGGACAACCTCGGAAGAGGTATTCAACGAGCTGCGCGGGAATGAGGAACTGAGCCGGGAGCAGATCAACCGCCTGATCGAGAGCGTCATCCTGCCGCGGGTGGACTTCGAGGCCTTCTCCCGGCTCACGCTGGCCCGTCACTGGCGTCAGGCCAGCGACGAGCAGCGCCAGGCCTTCACCCGCGAATTCCGTGAGCTACTGATCCGCACCTACGCCACTTCACTGGCCGAGTATTCCGGGGAGAAGATCGAATATCTCAAGGAACGCATGGAAGAGGACGACCGCGCCCTGGTCAATACCCGCATCGTGCGCCCCGACGGCCCGGCCATCCCGGTGGACTACCGCCTGCGTCTGAACGACGACAAGTGGCAGGTATACGACATCGTGATCGACGGCGTCAGCCTGATCATCAACTACCGCAGCAGCTTCCAGCAGACCATCCGCCAGCAGGGCCTGGATGCGCTGATCCGCCAGCTTTCCGAACGGCGCGCCTAGTGAAAAAGCCCGCGGTCTGCCGGATCCCGCCGAACGTCCGCTAAAGAAGCCGCCGGCAGCGCCCGATAGCTGAAAAGACATGCTTTCATCCATATGTGGCGGCGCCCGGGCAATCCCACGACCGGGGCGGCGGTGTATACCCTGGCGAAATGACAAAGAAAATACAAAACGACCCGTCGCTCAGGCAGGTCCATGCCCTGATCAACCGGATCACGCCCGACCTGTCCGCGCTGTGGAAACCCTCCGTGCAGTCGGAATCGGCACCGATCAGGCCGGCATCCGGATGCTCGGTGATTGAACAGCTGGATGCCGTACACGCCAACATCCGATTCGCCCTGCTCGCCGCCCACGGCGGCCAGGGTGCCGGCGGTTATCTGGAAAGCCTGGCCGAGGCGGTCGAAGACTGTGTCAGCCTGGACCCGGATGCCGCACTGGCCTACCTGTTCATCCGCAACGGCAATGACTATCCGCTGCTGCATGTCATCCACTGCGCGGTGGTCGTCCACCTGTGCGGCGAGGCCGCCGGCCTGGACCGGGGCGGACGTCACCCCCTGCTGTGCGCGGCCCTGAGTCAGAACATTTCAATGATCGCCCTGCAGGCCGAGCTGTATCACCTGCAGGGTCCGCTTCCCACGCTGGAACAGCTCCTGATCCGCCGGCACCCGCTGACAGCCGTGGGCATTCTCAAGGCCCTGGGCGTGGAGCAGCCGCAATGGCTGGAGGCCGTGGCGCTGCATCACGAACATCACGACGGTTCGGGTTACCCCTTCGGCCTGCAGGCAGAGGCAATCCCGCTCGGCGCCCGCCTGATCAGCGCCGCGGATGTCTTTTGCGCAGCCGTCTCCCCGCGCGGCTACCGACCCGGGCGGCCGCCGCACGAAGCCATGCGGCTACTGTTCATGGGTACCAACAGGATAGTGGACGAGGATCTGGGCCGCCTGCTGACCAGGACGCTGGGCATCTATCCGCCCGCGACCCTGGTCGAGCTGCGCACCCGCGAGCCTGCACTGGTGGTCGAACGCGGAGAACGGATGGACCAGCCCCGGGTCATGCGGCTCAATCAACAGGGCAACCCCGGACTGATCACCGCCACCGGCGAGCACTCGCCCGCGCGGGTACTGAGCCCCGAGTTGCTGCCGGAGGGATTCGACCTGGAACGGACCTGGCGCGAGGCCGAGGGCCTGCGTCAGGGGATGGCGGCCAGCGCCTGAATCCGCTCAGTTGAACGGCAGCGCGACCCGGTCGGGTGCGCCGGTCACGACGGCCTGCGGCCGCAACAGCTCCAGGATATCGTTGAACTCTTCGGCCTCGACCATCAATCCGAACCCACCGGCATCCCGGTGCACGATCAGTCCACGCAGGGCCTGGCGCCAGGTGCGGCCGTCCCGGTTCAGGGTGAGTTCGAAGTCGATGCAGTGCTCATGGTTCCCGGGCTGATAGCAGGTTTCGATATAGACCCCGGTCCGGTTGCAGTTGAGCACCACGCCGATGGCGACCGGCACGGCATGATGATAGATGACAGTCACCACCCGGGTGGCGAAACGTCGGGAATAACGATGATCCATGGTTCCATCCTGTGAGTATTGTTCGTTTTATAGATTATCCCTGTTACAGCCGTATGACGCGTTGACTGGCATCAACCCGCCGGGCATTCACGGCAGCAACCGGTCACAGCGTAGCGGCCGGACCCGCCAAGGCTTTACACCTTCCTGTTAGAAACCTCCACCCGGCGCCCCCGACAAGGCTGCTGTTTTCGGGTATAATGCGCGGCTGCGCCCCGCAGCGTCCTGCACCGAGAGGCGCCAAATCATCCTAACTTATTGATTTTAGGTCTTACCTGTCGTCCATGTCAGACTCTTTCAGATCTTCCCGCCCGGCGCCGGACTGGCTGCTGCACTGGCTGCCCTTCCTGGCCTGGATGCCGCAACTGACCCCCCGGACCATCCGCGCCGACATCATGGCCGGCCTGACCGGCGCCATCGTGGTCCTGCCCCAGGGCGTGGCCTTCGCCACCATCGCCGGCATGCCGCCGGAATACGGCCTCTATGCCGGTATGGTGCCGGCCATCATCGCCGCCCTGTTCGGCTCCTCCTGGCATCTGGTCTCGGGACCGACCACTGCCGCCTCCATCGTGGTCTTCTCCGGCCTGTCCGCCTTCGCCGAACCGGCCACCGCGGACTATGTCCAGCTGGCCCTGACCCTGACCTGCATGGTCGGTGTGATCCAGCTGATCATGGGCATCGCCAGGCTGGGCACCCTGGTCAATTTCATCTCCCACTCGGTGATCATCGGCTTCACCGCGGGCGCGGCCCTGCTGATCGCCAGCAGTCAGCTCAAGCATTTCTTCGGCATCGAGCTGCCGCGCGGCGGCCACTTTCACGACACCCTGATCGGGCTGTACCGGAACTTCGACGACATCAACCTGTGGATCACCACGGTCGGCGCGGTCACCCTGGCGAGCGGCATCCTGGTCAAGCGCTACCTGCCGCGCGCCCCTTACATGATCGTCGCCATGCTCATCGGCAGCCTGGTCTCGGTGCTGTTCAACCGCAGTTTCGGGCCCGAGGTCACCGGCATCGTCACCGTCGGCGCCCTGCCGCGCTCGCTGCCGCCGCTGTCGGCGCCGGCCTTCGATCTGGGCACCATCAAGGAACTGGCCCCCACGGCCCTGGCGGTGACCCTGTTCGCGCTCACCGAGGCGGTCTCCATCGCCCGCTCGATCGCGGCCCGCTCCGGCCAGCTGGTCAACGGTAACCAGGAATTCGTCGGCCAGGGCCTGTCCAACATCGCCGGCAGCTTCTTCTCGGCCTATGTCGCCACCGGCTCCTTCAACCGCAGCGGCCTGAACTACCAGTCCGGCGCCCGCACCCCGCTGGCGGCGATCTCGGCCGGCGTGCTGCTGATGCTGGTGGTGCTGCTGGTCGCGCCCTATGCCGCCTATCTGCCCAACGCGGCCATGGCCGGCATCCTGCTGCTGGTCGCCTGGGGGTTGATCGACTTCCACCACATCCGCACCATCTTGGGCGCCAGCCGCTCCGACAGCAGCATCCTGATCGTGACCTTCCTGGCCACCCTGTTCCTGGAGCTGGAGTTCGCCATCTTCCTGGGCGTGATCCTGTCGCTGGTGATCTACCTGGGACGGACCTCGCGGCCGCGCATCGTGCCCCGGGTACCGGACCCGCGCCTGCCCAAGCGCAAGTTCAACACCGACCCCACCCTGCCCGAATGCCCGCAGGCCAAGATCCTGCGCATCGACGGCTCGCTGTTCTTCGGCGCGGTGAACCATGTGCAGGAGACGCTGCGCGGGATCCGCGACAGCCACCCCGAGCAGAAACACCTGATGATCGTCGCCACCGGCATCAACTTCATCGATGTGGCCGGCGCCGAGCTACTGGCCCAGGAGGCCGAGGCACGTCGCAGAATGGGCGGCGGACTGTACCTGATCCGGATCAAGGCGGGGGTGTGCGAGCCACTGGAGCGCGGCCCCTATCTGGACTCGATCGGAGCGGAGAATATCTTCGAGGGCAAGGGCGAGGCGATCCGGACCGTGTTCGACAAGCTCGATCCGGACATCTGCCGCAGGTGTACGGCACGCATCTTCAATGAATGCGCCAGCCGGGAACCGTCGCCGGCGGACCAGCGCCGCCGCGTCGATTCCCAGCAACCGCTGTTCGATGCCGGCGCCTCGCAGTGACGGATTGTTCAGGGGCTTCTCAGGCTCAGGCGAGCCACTGGACCAGGTAGAAGATGTACTGGCCTTCTGAAGACTTGGACGGCCCGATCACCTGGGCCGGATGCAGGTTGCGCTCGGGATCGGCCTGGGCGCGCGCCGTCTCGCCGTCCTCCACCAGTTGCACACAGCCGGCCGGGAAGCGCTTGCGGTTCCGGCGCGGGCTCTGGATAACGGCATAGCGGACCTCGGAGACCGAAGTCTGCGGATCGGGTGGAACATAACCGCGCAGGCTCATGACGGCTCAGGCTCATTCAGGGACAGGAATTCAACCATAGCGCGCCGTCCGGGCGACGGCAAATCCGCACCAGGATGAAAACCATGCTCAACCGCTCCCGCTTCCTGCTGTTCCCGGTTTGCCTGCTGGTGTCCGCCGCACTTGCCGCCGAGCCCCTGACCATTGCCGTGGCCTCCAATTTCGCCCGTCCCATGGAGGCACTGATCGAGGCCTTCGAAACAGACAGCCCTCACCGGGTCCGACTCAGCATCGGCTCCACCGGCAAACTCTACGCCCAGATCCGCCACGGCGCGCCCTTCGACGCCTTCTTCGCCGCCGATACGCAACGGCCGCAAAGGCTCGAGGCCGAAGGCGCGGCTGCCGCCGGTAGCCGCTTCACCTACGCCATCGGCCGACTGGTACTGTGGAGCCCGGAACCCGGTCGGGTGGAAGCCGGCGGCCGGGTCCTGGGCCGGGACGATTTCGCCCACCTGGCCATCGCCAACCCACGTCTGGCGCCCTATGGCCTGGCCGCCCGCCAGACGCTGGAGGCGCTCGGGCTGTGGGAGACACTGCAGCCACGGCTGGTGCGGGGCGAGAACATCGGCCAGGCCTTCCACTTCGTGCGTTCCGGTCACGCCGAGCTGGGCCTGGTGGCCTGGTCCCAACTGCCCCACGACAATGGCCGCATCCGCGGCAGTCACTGGGTGGTTCCGGCTTCACTGTACGCGCCGATCGAGCAGCAGGCCGTGCGTCTGAGCGATTCGGATGCGGCCCGCGACTTCATGCGCTTCATGCGCAGCGACCGGGCGCGCGCCCTCATCCACGGTTTCGGCTACACCACACCTGGACACTGAAAACCCGGTGTTCAGCCCCGCCGACATCGCCAGCCTGTGGGTCACACTGAAACTGGCCAGTGTGACCACCCTGATCCTGCTGCTGCTCGGCACGCCTCTGGCCTGGTGGCTGGCCCGCACCCGCCGGCGCGGCAAGGTCGTCATCGAGGCCCTGGTCGCCCTGCCGCTGGTGCTGCCGCCGACCGTGCTGGGCTTCTATCTGCTGGTCGCGCTCGGCCCCCACGGCCCGGTGGGCGGCCTGCTGGCCTGGCTCGGCGGCCCGAGTCTGGTGTTTTCCTTCACCGGTCTGGTGATCGGCTCGGTGATCTATTCCCTGCCCTTCGTGGTCCAGCCGCTGCAAGCGAGCTTCAGCGCCATACCCGCCGGCCTGCTGGACGCCGCCGCCACCCTGCGCGCCGCACCCCTGGACCGTTTCTTCAGCCTGGTGCTGCCGTTGGCCCGGCCCGGCGTGCTGACCGCCGTGGTGCTGGGCTTCGCCCATACCGTGGGTGAGTTCGGTGTGGTGCTGATGATCGGCGGCAACATCCCGGGCCAGACCCAGGTGCTGTCGATCAGCATCTACGATCATGTCGAGGCGCTGGAATACGGCCAGGCCCACTGGCTGGCCGGCAGCCTGCTGGCGTTCTCCTTCCTGATGCTGCTGCTGGTCTATCGCTTCAACCGCCGCTTCGGGCTGGGCCGGCCGTGAGACTGCACTTTCGTTTCGATCACCGCCGGGACGGCTTTCACCTGCAGGCTGCGGGCGAGGTGCCGACTGCCGGCATCACCGCCCTGTTCGGTCCCTCCGGCTGCGGCAAATCCACCCTGCTGCGGCTGATCGCCGGACTGGAGCGCTGTAACAACGGCGAGGTGCGGATGGAACAGGATATCTGGCAGAACGAACAGACCTTCCTGCCGCCCCATCATCGCCCCATCGGCTATGTCATCCAGGAAGGTCAGCTGTTCCCCCATCTGAACGTGCGCGACAATCTGCGCTATGGCTGGAAGCGCGCCGGTCGCAGCACAGAGGCCGCCGCCGGACCGGACTTCGATACCGTGATCGCACTGCTGGGCCTGACCGAACTGCTCGCCCGCCGGCCCGAACAGCTTTCCGGCGGCCAGCGCCAGCGCGTGGCCATCGGCCGCGCCCTGCTCACCCGGCCGCGGGTGCTGCTGCTGGACGAACCCCTGGCCGCGCTGGACCGCGAGGCCAAACACGCCATCCTGCCCTACCTGGAACGGCTGCACCGCGAACTGGCCCTGCCCGTGCTCTATGTCAGCCACGACACCGACGAGGTGGCGCGCATCGCCGACCGGCTGCTGCTGATGGAAGCCGGCCGCATCCAGGCCGCGGGCGAACTGACCGGGATGCTGACCCACCCCGACCTGCCGCTGGCCCGCTCCGAGCAGGCCGAAACCGTACTTGAAGCGACGATCAGCAGCCACGACACCGACTATCACCTCACCCGGCTGCGTTTTGCCGGCGGCGAACTGAGCCTGGCCACCCCGGCCGAACTGGCCACGGGCGAACCGGTGCGCATCCGCATCCTGGCCCGCGATGTCAGCCTGGCGCTGAGCCCGGCCACCGACAGCAGCATCCTCAACATTCTGCCCGCCCGGGTCAGCGAAATCCGCCCACTCAACCCGGCCCAGGCCCTGGTGTGCCTGGATCTGGGCGGCACCCCGCTGCTGGCGCACATCACCCACCGCTCGGTCGACGCCCTGGGGCTCGCGCCGGGCTCGCCGGTGTACGCACAGATCAAGAGTGTGGCGCTGCTGGTCTGAGCCCGGCTCTATCGCCGGTCGACCCTGCCCCGTATGATGCCGACATGGACGCACCCCAGCATGCCTATGCCGACCTCGGCCCGGCCACGGTACTCAATGCCGTCGATGCCCTGGGCTATCGCGCCAGCGGCCACCTGCTGGCACTGAACAGCTACGAGAATCGCGTCTATCAGGTCGGGCTGGAGGATGCCGGTTTCATCGTGGCCAAGTTCTATCGTCCCGGACGCTGGTCGCGTGAGGCCATCCTGGAGGAACACGCCTTCTGCAATGAACTGGTCGCGGCCGAGATCCCGGTGGTCGGGCCGCTCGCCGACGACCAGGGCGAGACCCTGTTCGAGTTCGAGGGCTTTCGCTTTGCACTCTACCCGCGCCGCGGCGGCCGCTGGCCGGACCTGGAAAACCCCGACAACCTGGAATGGCTGGGCCGCTACCTGGGCCGGGTCCACAATGTCGGCCAGACCCGGGCATTCGCCCACCGCCCGCGGCTGGACGCACAGAGCTTCGGGATCGAGTCCTGTCAGTTCATCCTCGAAGGCGGCTTCATCCCCTCGCACCTGGATGTCGCCTACCGCAGCCTGGTCGAGGACCTGCTCAAGCAGATCGAGGCCGCCTATGCCTCCGCCGGCAGGGTCGAGACCCTGCGTCTGCACGGCGACTTCCACCCCGGCAACATCCTCTGGACCGAGGCCGGCCCGCACTTCGTCGACCTGGATGACTGCCGCACCGGCCCCGCCGTGCAGGACATCTGGATGCTGCTTTCGGGTGAGCGCAGTGAAATGGCCCTGGCGCTGAGTGAACTCATCGAAGGCTACGAACTGTTCCGGGACTTCAACCGCCGCGAACTGACCCTGATCGAGCCCCTGCGCACCCTGCGCATGATCCACTACGCCGCCTGGCTGGCCCGGCGCTGGGACGACCCTGCCTTCCACCAGGCCTTCCCCTGGTTCAACACCGACCGCTACTGGGAAGAGCACATCCTCAGCCTGCGCGAGCAGGCTGCGGCGATGAACGAACCGCCGCTGTCAGTCTGAACGGAATCCGCTTATCTTCCTCCCCCTTGATGGGGCATGACCGAGGAGGGGGTGAGTTTGCCGGGCCGGGCAACCTACAATACATGCCGCAAACCCTTCATCCCGTCTATCCGTTTTTTTTCTTCCACGTCCAGCCTGCTTCGCCCGTGACCGCAACGCTGCATTCCAGTGTACTGAATCGGTGTCGAACAGGCGCCCAGCGCCAGCTATCGGTGCACACGGATTAATCAGAGGTTTTTCGCTCAAATTGCGTACAAAACCGACCCTGCAGAGTAGACTGTTGATTCCAGTCAAGGGAGACCAGGCATGATCCAATCCGTAAAAGGCAATGGTCACGGGCCGCCGGGCCCGCCCGACCTGTTTGAGGTGATGAAGAAATTCGGTGGCGGAGGCTCTCCGGGCAGACGGGCCGGCGGCGTCATCGGCGTCGTTGTACTCATCCTGCTGGCCTGGGCGGGCCTGTCGTCTTTTTACACTGTCCAGCCCGAGGAACGGGCGGTGGTGAAGCGATTCGGTTCCGTCACGGGTATTACCGATCCCGGCCTGCACTTCAAGATTCCCTTCGGCATCGACCAGATTCAGCTGGTGGCGACCGAGCGTGTGCTCAAGCAGGAATTCGGCTTCCGCACCCAGGGCACCCGCCAGGGCGAACGCTCGACCTACAGCGCCGCTCAATTCGAAGACGAGTCATTGATGCTCACCGGCGATCTCAACATGATCGACGTGGAGTGGGTGGTCCAGTACCGCATCGAAGACCCCATCAAGTTCCTGTACCGGATGCGCGAGCCCACCCGGACCCTGCGCGACATTTCCGAGTCGGTCATGCGCCGTATCGTCGGCAACATGCTTGGTTCCGAGGTGCTGACCATCGGCCGGGTGGAGATTCAGCGGAAGGCGGGCGACGAAATTCAGGAAATACTCAACCGGTACGATGCCGGCATTCGCATCAGCACCGTTGAAATGCAGGATGTGGTGCCGCCCCCGGCCGTGCAGCCGGCATTCAACGAAGTCAACGAGGCACGCCAGGAACGGGAACGGATGATCAACGAAGCCCAGAAACGCGTTAACCAGGAGATCCCCAACGCCGAGGGTGCCGCCCTGCGCACCGTGGCCGAAGCCGAAGGTTACGCCACGGAACGGGTGAACCGGGCCGACGGCGAGAGCATACGGTTCAGTGCCGTCCTGCTCGAATACCAGCAGGCACCCGAGGTCACGCGCTCACGCCTGTATCTGGAAACCCTGAATGAGATCCTGCCCAATATAGGACAGATACTGGTCGTACAGGACGGGCAGGTGGGGCCGCTCCCCTTGCTCGATGTCAACCGTGAAGGCACGCGTGCCGCCGGAGGTGAGCGATGAAAACCACAGTACTTGCCATCGTGGCCGTGATTGTCCTCACCCTCGGCTACTTCACCCTCTACACCGTGGATGAAGCCGAACAGGCCATCGTGGTCCAGTTCGGTGAACCGATCGGCGATGTCATCAACGAGCCGGGCCTGAAGTTCAAGCTGCCCTGGCAGAATGTGCGATATTTCGACAAACGCCTGCTGGTCTGGGATGGCGACGTTACCCAGATCCCCACACTGGGCCGTGAGTTCATTCTCGTGGATACCACGGCGCGTTGGCGGATAACCGATCCGCTGCTATTCCTGACCAGCGTCCGGGATGAAGCCGGCGCACGCACCCGACTCGACGACATCATCGACTCGGTGGTGCGCGACATGGTCTCGTCCACCGAACTGGAAGAGATCGTTCGCTCGAAGGACTGGGAAGTGGATGTCGATGACCTGGAGGATCCCGCGCTGGCTGAACGCAGTGACGTCAACCTGGAGAAACAACCCAAACTGGGGCGTGAACTGCTGGAAACCGGAATTCTGGAACGGGCCCGGGATTCCATGCCCGCTCTCGGGATCGAGCTGGACGATGTGCGCATCAAGCGGGTCAACTACATTGAATCCGTGCGCCGCCAGGTGGAAAGCCGCATGACCGCCGAACGCCAGTCCATCGCGGAACGTTTTCGCTCAGAAGGTCGGGGCCGCAGCCAGGAAATCCTCGGCAACATGGAACGCGACCTGAGGCGCATCCGCTCCGAGGCCGCGCGTGACGCCGAGAAGATCCGGGGCGAGGCAGACGCCGAAGCGACCCGGATCTACGGTGAGGCATTCGGTGCCGACGCGGAGTTCTATTCCTTCTTCCGCACGCTGGAAAGCTACCGGGCCCTGGGCGAGAACAGCACCCTCATGATCAGAGCCGACTCCGACTTCTTCCGCTACCTGGAACAGTCTCAGGCAGAGTAACCCCCTGCCTGCCATGGTGCCGACCATCTCCGACATCAGGAAAATATCGTAATGCGCCTGACCGGGCAGGATCGCCAGACAGTTCTGCGACATATGCTCGCGCAGAAGGCGTCGAAACGGCGCGTCAGATCACCGGCGACGACTGGACGGGACGCCAATAGTCGCATTGCGACCAGAAGCTGAAGTTCTTAGCAGGTTCTCCGCTGTCAATTATTTCGGGCCAGGGTCATTCCCTGCAAAGGCTCGCTTTATACTAAGCCGGCCTCAGATCCGCGTTCCTGAGCGGGAATTCACGGATGCGTTTACCGGTGGCGGCGTAGATCGCATTTAGGACCGCGGGGGCCGCAACGGCGATGGTGGGCTCGCCGATACCGCCCCAGAAGCCGCCGGAGGGCATGACGATGGTCTCCACCTCGGGCATCTCGTCGATGCGCATGGAGGGGTAGTCGTGGAAGTTGGTCTCCTGCACGGTGCCATCCTTGACGGTGCACCCGCCGTAGAGCAGGGCTGAGAGGCCATACACAAACGAGCCTTCCACCTGGGCCTCGATCTGTTGCGGATTGACGGCGTAGCCGGGATCGGTGGCGGCGACGATGCGGTGGATACTGAGTTTGCCCTCCTGGCTCACCGAGACCTCGGCGCAGGCGGCCACGTATGAAGCGAAGGTCTTCACCACCGCCAGGCCGCGGTGGATGCCCCCGCCGGCCGGTTTGCCCCAGCCGGCCCTCTCCGCCACGGCGTTCAACACCGCCAGGGATTTGGGATGATCAGCCATGAGCCTGCGGCGAAACTCCAATGGATCCTTGCCGGCAGCATGGGCCAATTCATCGACGAAGCACTCCATATAAATCGCGTTCTGATTGATGTTGACCCCCCGCCAGAAGCCCGGCGGCACATGGGGGTTGCGCATGGCGTGCTCCACCAGCAGGTTGGGCACGGTGTAGCTGATGGCGTGATCCCCGTCCTTGTGAAAACCCTGGAAGGTGATCGGATCTGAGCCGTCCTCCCCCATCCACTGGGGTCTCACCGCGGCGAGGATGGACTGACCGGAGATGCGCGCATGCAAACCGGTGAGGTTGCCGTCTTCATCCAGTGCGCCGGTGAGCCTGCACTTGGTAACGGGATGGTAGTGGCCGTGGGTCATATCCTCTTCGCGTGACCACAGCAGTTTGATGGGCGTGCCCGGCATCTGTCTGGCGATGAGCACGGCCTGGGTCACGTAGTCATGGAAGGCGCCGCGCCGGCCGAAGCCGCCGCCCAGGTGGATCTTGTATACATCACATTTGGAGATGGGCAGGTCCGCGGCCTCAGCCGCCGCCTCCAGGGCCGCGGTGCCGTTCTGGGTGGGGCACCACACCTCGCACTTGTCCTCGCTCCACACGGCGGTGGCGTTCATGGGCTCCATGGTGGCATGGTTCTGGTAGGGGTAGCTGTAGGTGGCCTCGACAGTCTGAGCCGCGCTCTTCAGGGCGCTTTGTACATCGCCGTTGCTGTTGCCGACGAAGACCTTGTCATCGGAACTGAGACCCGCCTCAAGCATCCTGTCGATATCGGCGCTGCCCACCGTGGCGTTGGGGCCCTTGTCCCAGACGATGGGCAGCTTCTGCAGGGCGGTGTGAGCCTGCCACCAGGTGTCGGCAATGACGGCCACGGCATCGTCGCCCACCTGGACCACCTTGCGCACGCCGGGCATGCCCTCGATCTTGGCCGCGTCGTACGATTCGAGCTTGCCACCGAACACCGGGCAGGCGCGGATGGCCGCATTGAGCATGCCCTCGAGCTGCAGATCAGCGCCGAAGACCTGTTTGCCGTTGGTCTTGTCCGCGGTATCCAGGCGCGCGACCGGCTTGCCGATGAGCTTCCAGTCCTTTGGATCCTTGAGCTCCACGTGCAGCGGCGGGAACAGTTCGGCGGCAGCGGCGGCCACCTTACCGTAGGTGGTTGTGCGACCGCTGGGTGCGTGGATAATCACGCTGTTGGCGGCCCTGCACTCCCCCTTGGGCACGTCCCATTCGTCCGCGGCCGCCTGCAGCAGCATCTCGCGGGCAACGGCCCCGCCCTTGCGCACATAGGAATGACTCCCGCGGATCCCCTGGCTGCCGCCGGTGGAGAAGCTGCGCCATACCTCGTCGCGGGCGATGTTCTCGCCTGGGGTGGGGTATTCGGTGATGACTTTGTCCCAGTCGCATTCCAGCTCCTCGGCCACCATCTGCGCCAGGCCGGTGAGCGTGCCCTGGCCCATCTCCGAGCGAGCGATGCGGATGATGACGGTATCGTCAGGCTCGATGACCACCCAGGCGTTGACCTCGGGCAGACCGTCGGAGGGTTGTTCATCGCCCCAGCCTCGACTTCTAGCCGTGGCGGTGAGCGGCAGGTGCAGTCCCAGGGAGAAGGCGGTACCCAGTCCGGCCACCTTGCAGGTGCTGATCAGAAACTCGCGGCGCCCGACGTCAATGCGTTCCCGGCTCATGCTGACCTCCCGCCTTTCATGTGCTTCACCGCCTGGTGGATACCGCGGCGTACCCGATTGAAGGTGCCGCAGCGGCAGATGTTGTCGACCCTGGCGTCGATATCGGCATCACTGGGATCGGGGTTTTCGTTGAGCAGTGCCGCCGCGGCCATGATGATGCCCGGCTGGCAGTAGCCGCACTGGGGCACGTCAAGCGCTTTCCAGGCTGCCTGCAGCGGATGGGAGTTGTCGGGAGACAGGCCCTCGATGGTGGTGATGGATTGGCCGGCCTCAATGCTGGAAACCGGCAGGGTGCACGAGCGCACCGCCTTGCCATCCACATGCACCGTGCATGAGCCGCAGATGCCGATACCGCAGGCATACTTGGTGCCCGTCAGTCCCAGTTGCTCGCGCAGCACCCATAACAGCGGCGTGCTGCCGTCGACCTCGACCTCGTGTTCCTGTCCATTAACTTTGAGCTTGGCCATCGATAAGACTCCCTGGATAAACCTAAAAAAAGTCTAACGCCGCCAGCCAGGCAACACAATTCAGTCAAGCCATTGTAATGTAGATTGTTATTTTAACTTAACGAGCTCAATGCTGGTTCCAGGGATACCGCATCCAGGCCGATCGATTCTCTGTCTCGTGTCGGAAACGGTTCCCAGACACCACCGTTTCCCCGCCTGGCCTCCCGGGCAGCTCCGGCCCTTCTCCAGAAAGGTCGCTGCGCGACCAGAAGCGAAAATAGACGATAGTTTATTCGGCCACCTGGATCTCCTGCCACCGCCCTACAGAAGACCTGAGGCTATTTTGCCGAGTCTTTATAAAGCAGACATACAAACCCAAGCAACGCAGATTTTCAATGCGGCTAATTCGCGTCGACCCGCCCTACCGGACGGGCACGCAGGGGAAAGTCTCTCCCTGCACCCGCTCAGTGGAAAGGAGTCAGGTCTAGTGAAAAAGACTAACGGGCAGTACCGAACCCTTCATCCTCACTATACGCTGGAACTGGCAGGCCGGCAAAACGCGTACCCTGAGTAACCGGGCCTTCCGGGAACAACTTATGCAGATATTTAACCCCGCCCTGGCTGGAAAATTTATTATCAAGCATTTCTTCGAGTGTGCGGCCACTTTCAGGTAAACCGTTTTCCAGGTAGTAGTCGCGTAATAAATGAATGACCTTAAAATGGTCTTCGCTTAGCTCCACACCCTGCTCGCTGGCCAGGCGCCGTGCCTGGTCTTCATCCCAGCGTTGTAATTCCTGTTCCCGCTGTGTGTGACTCTGGCTATCGATATCAGTATCAACACTGACATCCATTGATTCTATAGAATCTCTATATTGATCAGCGTTTGATTTTTTATCAACCATTTTGGATTCCTCATTTTATATTACAGTTTAAGGTGCTTTTATGCAGCTTAACTGGTGGCGTGAGTGAAAAGGGCCTGGTGACAACATATAGCGACAGTGCGAACGATTCTCAGTTGTCACTGGCCCCTTTTTCCATAACACTGCTCCCGTCAGATCAACCTTCCGTGAGTCTAGAACAGATTTCCGAGGTCTCCATGCCAGCCAGGCGGAAGCATGACATGGGGGCCATGCCTTTAATTTAAATACAACAAAAAGGGATTGACTGCCAGGTTTTACCCGGCCTCCGCACCTGCGCGACCATCGCGCCCCCCATCGACCTGGACGCGCGGGGACAGGACTTTCGGGGCGAGAGAGTATCACGATGTAATGTACCCGCCGGACGCCTCTACTCGCAGTGGCTGCATGACGCAATCCGGCTCAAATTACAGCGAACCGTTCAACTTACCTTGGCGGGAAGGACGCCAGCTTTCGACCAGAACCGGACTTTAACGCATAGCTAACCGGCACGAAGTGCAAGCGTCCGGTTGAGCGCCGTGTTAAGTATGTTTGTGATACTGTTCATAGTAGTATCCTTCCTCTGGCTCATTGCCAAGAGCAATATCCAGCATCAGCTGAAGGCTCCATACGGGGCCCGCCACAACTTCGTCGACATCGACGGAATCCGGATAAATCTCCGGATTAATCGCCATTTCGAAGTTTTGGAACCACCATTTCTCGATCTTGTCCAGCAGCGCAAACAAACGCTGAAACATTTCTGGATCAAAATTACTATCGGCATCAGATACAAATCGGACGATCTCGTGTGTTACGTCGTTCCGGTGTTTACGGATCGAATGATACGCTTCTATATCATCTCCGGTGATCGCACCCATTTCCTGGAACCAAAGCAACGACGCGGTAAGCTTTCGTTTCGATTTGGAAAGCACTTCCTCTTTGTACTTGTCATCGAGGATCAGACCATCTTCGTCAAAACCGTTTGAGAAAAACGTCTTCGGCTTGCTGACAACGGCTTCTCTGAAAATCTCAAAGGCCGATATGAATAGCCCGATAATGACCAGATTCCCCTTAAGGGTTTCAGGATGGAGGAACTTTTCCCATGAATCGTCTACATCAGCCATGGCTATCTACATTTAACGATTGATATCACCCGCGAGCAGCGTGTAATTGCTGCGAGTCAGGTGTAGCGAGTTGTTGGGCGGTAACGAGCACACACTACGGACCTATTAGATGCGGCGGCGGCTCAGCAACCCCCTTTGCCGGCAGCCCATACTTCGCAATCGCTCTAACGTCCATATCAATCACAGTGTTCTCTACGAACTGCCTCTCCTCTCGCAATTCATCATGAGTAATCGAAAGAGGCCGCCCAACCAAAGGCTCGAGCGAACGGAACCGCCGCGCTGAAACTGTACCCACCACCCCACGGTTATGCACAAAGATGTTCCGCATTTCGACGAGGAGTGATGCACGCTCAATGTCGGCGTTGCCGTTTATCAGGTCGAACCCCATGTGTTCTCGAACATAATCTGCTAAGTCGCGGAATCCCATGAAGGACAGCTTCTCCACTCTCTTTTCGGCCAGAGCAGCTCTGAGCTCATCCATGTCTTCGAAACGAAGGATAAAGTCAAGTCGTTCTTGCTCACCAGATTTCATCATTTCTGGACGAAACTTGAACACCAAACCTAAGAGGTCGCTTACATAGCATAGGAGATTGTCGATCGTGCGCGTTAGTACAACCTCACGCATCAATGACTCGTGACGACCAATCTCAACAAGTTGCTTCTTAAGACCGGACTCATCGTGCGCGACAGTCTTAGCGTCCTGCAAGATGGCTTGCGTAAAGAGCGCGTTAAAGTCGAGCAAACGTGAATGCTCGGAAGCAAACCGCAATGCAGCTTCAGTCAGGTGTGGAACAGGCTTCTCACCACCCGCTAGCCAATAGCGATCCGTCATAGATAACGTCTCGTTCCAGCCGCCCAACGACAAAGCTCAAGCGAGGCCTGGACGAAGCGAAGCGTAGTCCAGGACGTCGCTTGGAGCGCCTTGTTGGGCATTGCCTTTCGACTCTTCACCTGTTCTGCTCCCAGTGATCGCGGGCGTTTGCAACAACCTCACAGTCGCAAAACCCACCGTTCTCTTCTAGCCAATGGATTAGCGGTTCTTTGGGTTGTTGGTTCGCTGTAATCCATTGCCCGGTGAACCGCAAAGTATGATCACAGCCGCTGTCGCTCACGCTGCTTTCCACCGAATCGAAGAATGCCTCCATGAGTGCGTCAGACATAGGGAACGAGGCGCGAGCGACTTCCCGCTGCTGTGCTTTCCACTGCCGTTTACGCTCTCGATCGGACTCGTCCATTAGTGCCCCTTTTGTGCTGCCCAACAGTTTTGTTATACGGAATCCGTATTATTAGTAATAGTGAGGATTCTGCCTATCATGCAATACTCCCGATTCCGCGAATTGTGGCGCATCCTTATAGGAATATTCACCTAAATTCGTATATTAATCAATAGCATTCCCTTGACTGGCTGAAGTCATTCGCATCGTAATAGGCCGCCAATTCTTACCCTCAAAGCGGGAAAACAGTGACTTATTGATGATATGCTGAATTCCGCTTAGCCAAGCGCGAAAGTCCACTATGTGCCGGAAAACGACCGCCTCGACGGCGGCCGTCTCCGGCTAGGGTCCATTAGACCTCGGTCTGCTCCGCCATCTCAAGGGCGTCGTCAACCTCGATACACAGATATCTGACCGTACTCTCCAGTTTGGTGTGCCCCAGCAGGAGCTGTATCGCCCTGAGGTTCCTCGTCCGACGGTAGATCAGAGTGACCTTGGTCTGCCTCAGCGAGTGGGTCCCGTAGTCGGTCGGGGCCAGCCCGATCTCAGCGATCCATGAATGGACTATCCTCGCATACTGGCGAGTCGTGATATGAGGGGAGCCTCGACGACGGCTGGGAAACAGGAAATCGTCCGTCCTCAGCCCTCGTTCGGCAATCCACCTGGTCAGGGCATCCCGAGTCACTTCGGTGATCTCGAATCGGACCGGCTGCTGGGTCTTCTGCTGCATGATAATCGCTCGGGCGGCTATGTGGCCACCGTGAGAGACATCCCGGACGCGTAGCCGGATCAGGTCACAGCCCCGCAATTTACTGTCGATCGCCAAATTGAATAGTGCCAGGTCGCAGTGTCGGTTCGATATTTGCAGGCGGATGCGAATTGCCCAGATATCCCTGATTTTCAGAGGAGCCTTCTGGCCTACGAGCTTGCCCTTGTTCCAGGGAGCTGACTGAGGATTGTAAGGGAGCATTTCCATGGCCGTTCCTCCTATCATAGATGGGTGGAACGGGAGTATGGCTCAACTCCTCAGTGGTCGCTTCGCGACCATGAGCGGACATTACGCCAGCCTTAACCGGCGCATTTGTAGCGAGTAGAGAGAACGAAGAATGCGTCCGCGTTTACGGCCTTCTTATTTGCGGCTCTCAGGTGAAAATTATTAGCATTTTGACATCGCTTTAAAGTGGTCGAGATATTCAGTTTTCTCAAACACCAACTTCAGACCTTCTTTGAATATTGCATAGTCGAACTCTTTCATGTCGATGATGTTTTGGCCCAGCGAATGTGATTCCCGGTTTATATATCGGCAAAAGGCTTGATATTTCATGTCCTGAAGCTCAGGCATCTGAAAAACGTTGTTCAAATCCTTCTTCCGCACAAAACTGAAAAAGTACTCGACTATGTTGCGCATACAGTTCGCAATCAGCGCCGGTGGCTGACTAGGGTCATTTACCACAGACCAATATGCCTGATAATCATTCTGAATCTCCTCGTACTTCATTTCTTGAATGACGCTACCGGATGAAGGCTTCGCGATTCTGAACAGCTTCTGCGTGCTCTCCCTGCGGTCGTGATTTGGATCAGTCAACTCATAGAAAAAGTAAAGGCTGTGCGTTAACACGATCACCTGACAGAATCGCTCTCCTCTGAAGAACACAGACCGAATCAACCGCCCAACATTGAAAATGAACACGTGAGACAGGCTAGATATTGGGTCATCTATAACGACAATACGTTGAGCATGAGTGTCGTCGGCGCTTGATTTACCTTTGCATAGCTCACAAAAGTATAAGAAGCTGATCATCATCTTCTCGCCTTCGCTTAGGGAGTGAAACGCATCCTTGGAGTCGCCCGAACGCACTATGCGATAGAGATTTTCTGAGTGCTTCTTTACGCTAAAACCGTCGATACCCAGGTCCAAAAGTCCTGCATTGATTGCAGCAACCGCCGCGTCCACGTTTACGGTTTTCTTCTGCGCTTCTGTTATCTGACCCCTAACCTTAATCAGATCGGAGTTAACGTTTCCGATCTCTGCATCCAAGTCTTTGAGCTTTTGGTTTGCGGCTTTTCGATCTTGCTCAAATCTCGATATTGTTTGATCATACTGCCATCGCATTAATTGCCAAAACTCACCATTTAACTTTTCGAGCGTAGCTTCGCGATTCTGTAGTCTTTGGTTGTACTCATCTATTGAGTTATTAATCGCAGCAACCTCTCGATTAAAGTCCGCCAATACTTCTCTTGTGTTGGACAGTGTAACCGGGGATTTTGGACTTTTAATTTTATCTTCGATCTGCCCGATGTTGCTTCGTAGGCCAGCAATGACCAGCTGATATTTGTTGGCGATTTCGTTTTTGCGTTCCTGTGCGAAAGCGTGATCTGTGAAGGCCGCAAGTGCGGGTAGTCCATCAATGGCCGCTCTATATCTCTTCAAGAGTTCATCTAGCGCATCCAGTTGTTTCTGATAGCTCACGTCGAAATACGACTTCACGCTATCAACAAA
Source organism: Thiohalobacter thiocyanaticus (assembly GCF_003932505.1). Lineage (GTDB taxonomy): Bacteria > Pseudomonadota > Gammaproteobacteria > Thiohalobacterales > Thiohalobacteraceae > Thiohalobacter > Thiohalobacter thiocyanaticus. The sequence goes on along the minus strand of NZ_QZMU01000001.1, from coordinate 2,086,254 downwards.
TTGCGCGGAAATAGTGCTCTCTTGGCAGAAGGGGCATTGCACCTGACTTTCTCCCAACCCGCCTGGTAGATATTCAAGCCCCTGCTTTACCCAGTCTGAGTTTCCGAGCTGCTCAATGAGAGCTGCAACTTCACTATCTGTGTTGCCTAGTATGGATTTACCGAAAATTGGATCAGACTCAACATCATGAGCTTGGAATGCTAGCGCCGCCATCCGTTGTTGTGGCTGAGCATCATCTCCTTTAAGCGCCTCCACTTCTTTGCGGAGTACTTGGATATTCTTTTCTGGTTCTTCGGTTGGCTTGACGATGCCTTGCAGGTGGGCGAACAATTTTTCCTTCTGTCCCTTCAGGCCTTCAAGACAATACTCAAGGACGCGATCTCCGCCCGTATAGGTCTTCTTGATATTCCAGCTTTCCTCCGCAGCACGCTGTTTCTGCTTTGAAAACTCCTGGGTGACACGTTCTTTTGCGCTTCGCTTTGATTGCAGTGACTGCTCCAGTGCTGATTGTCTTTTTGTTGCTTCGGCAATCGCTTTTTCGGCTGCCGCATTCTCTTTTGAGAGGCTGAATATCCCTTTGAGGCTGTCTGCAACGAAAAAGTTGTCTCGAATAAACTTCTGGTTGTAGACGAGAATAGGGGCTGACTGTTCCGGTGTTTTTCTGCACTGAACAAAAGCAAGGTCATACGGCTCATAAAGGAAGTTCGAGATTGTCGATTTGCCAGTTCCGTTTAGGCCATAGACCAGATTGATTTTTTTGTCTGTCACAAGCGATGTTGCATGCCTAAAACTAGCAACCGCATCCATCTGTATTTCGGTTATCACTTATCGCAACCTCGTCCTTCTTTGCACATAACGTTCAGCGCTTATTAGGGCATTAATTACCCAATCTGCGCAATTCATCTAATTGTGCCTGTAGTCTAGCTGCACGCTCTACTGTAAAGTGACTCCAATTCAGATAAATATATTAAAGGGTATATGGAACCACCCCTATAACTAATCGAAGCAGCCTCTGCTTGTTCTACGCTATAGCTTTCCCATGCCTTTTGGGACTGCATCAGTTTTTCTCTCTCAATTTCATCTATTTTAAAAGTAAGCTCGTTAACTATTTGTTCTAATTGGGCTTTAGCAACCTTTAGATTACTATCAGCACGTATATTTAGCTCTGCTTGCGATAAGAACTCACCCTGTTCTTTTTCTATTAATGACTGAGTATTTTTTTCGATTTCCTGAGTATGTTTTATAATTGATTCCGCCTTTCCTGTAAGGATTGCTTCAAGCTTATTTAGGTCTTCTATAGTCAATCCCTGTTCATTTAACTGTTTGTTTATATCAAGCAGTTGTTTGCGCTTATCCAGAGCTTCTACCTCAGGTTTTCCTTCAATTCTACGCTTAAACATATACACTACGATAGAGAGAACAATACCTAATACTGTGAAGCCAATTTTTTCTAGCATTTATCCCGTTCCGATTTCTTTTATCCCTAATGTCTCGCCTCAATCGCGCGGCGGAACCGCGTCGATTTGGAGACGCTTGTTAGCTCTGGCCTGAATATGCTTCGATAATTTCCTTAGATACATATACATATTCCTTCAATTCATCCAGCATCTCAGGATGTAATGACAATGGTGAATTTTTACCTTGGCGCGGAATACGCATTGTGACCGTCTTGCGGTGCTTCTTACCAAAAAAACCGTTTTGCCATACGAGCGACCCTCGGGCTGCATCATCTTTCTTATCAAGAATCTTCTCGAGAGCCCCTCCTATAATCCGTAATTTATGAGGATGCACATACTTTGATTTCTCGATTCTCTCTAACTCAATAGGCAACATTTGCGTGACACTGCCGTCTGGATTATTGATTTTGTAGTTCAGTACTCGACAGTACCTACGAATCTCCCAGACGGTTCGGTCTAACTCAACAAGCTTTGGACCATGAATATAGTATGAAGCCTCTAAATACCGAAAACGCCCAAATTTATCTAAATGCTCGATAAGTTGAAGAGCAGGAGTAGTCAGCTCTAGCTCGAATGGAAGTTGTTTTGCTTTCTCAAGGGCTTTTGTAAGGTCATGACCAATTCTCTTCGCTTTGACACGGTTGTATAGAAGTATGGCTTTAAGATATTTCTCAAGCGCTTGGAGTCCCTGCCAATGGAATTGCTCTACCAACCCTGCTCGGTACGACATCCGTGCCGCAATGTAATCCATATCAGCCGTATCTCGGAAGCTACGGGTAGCAAAGTCATTTAGGAGAGCATCGATTTCCATAGAAGAGCTAGCGATAAGCTTCAGCCGGCGCGGCGCGTTAGCGCCGACGTAGGCTGAAAGCGTTTGTTAGATTTTCGATGCTTTAATGACATAATCCGGAAACAAAACCAATTCCTCGAGAAAGCAGAATGGAGCAGACGCCAAGTGCAAAAGACCATTTAGAAAAGCCATAAGTTGATGATATTTTCGTATGAACTGATCCTTGGTCTTTTTTATCAACAGAAACACCTTCTTTGGTGGCGGCCTCATATCTAAGAGCAACCGGCACCAACTGAAGCCGATACAACTGAACTAAGCCTGAAATAAGTAACGATACCCAGCCAATAATCTCTGCTACACCCGCTACAATTCCTGATGATGAATCGGCGCTTTGAATTACGAGCGCCAATAACGCAAAGGTTAAGCTTACAAAATAAAGCTCGAATTTTTCTTGGAAGTCTAGAGCTTTTCGGTAAGTGTCTGACATGGCGTTTATAGACAATCTAGCAATGTATTAGACGGAATTCGTATTATTAGTAATAGTGCGGTTTCGACCTATCATGTAATACTCCCGACTCCGCGTATTGCGGCGCATCCTGTTGGTCATATTTACTTAAAATCACATATGAATCAATAGTATTGCCTTGTTTGGCCTACGAAGCCCCGAATCGTAATTGGCCGCCAAATCTACCTTCCAAGCGGCAAATTCAGCGATATATTGGTGATAGGCGGAATTCTGCCTCCAGAAGTGGAAAGTCCGCTATGTGCCGTTAGTTGACATTACCCCCTACCTTCACGCTTTGCCCCCTCCCCACCTGACCAAGCGCATAGCGCGTTATCACCGGACCGATCAGCTCGAAGAATACCGTCGCGCCAATGGCAATGGCGAGGATGCTTTCCGACAGCTCCGGGAAGCGCTGGGAGGCAACCAGCGCCATCCCCAGGGCCACCCCGGCCTGGGGTAGCAGGGCCGGGCCCAGCCAGCGGCGCACTGACCGATCAGCGCCGCCGAACCAGCCACCGGTTGCAGCGCCGGCGAGTTTGCCTAGAGTACGCAGCAGGATGTAAGCGGCGGCGATGTAGCCGGCGCTCAGCAGGGCATCCAGATGCAGGGAGGCGCCTGCGAGGATGAAGAACAGGATCTTGAAGGGCCAGTCGATGTGTTCGATTTCGTGGAAGGGGCGCTGGTGGTGGCTGGCCAGGCGGTAGACGGCCGCGCCCATTACCATGGCGGCGAGCAGAAAGGATACCTCCAGCCATTCCGCCAGCCCGCCGCACAGGAACACGAAGCCCAGCGCCTCGGCCAGGGTCGGCTGGCCCGGCCGGATGCGGCCGGTGAGATAGGCCATGGGCACGCCCAGGGCCAGGCCCAGCAACAGGGCACCGCCGACGTCGCGCAGCCCCAGCCACAGGCCGTCCAGACCGCTGCCGTCTCCGCCCAGGACCAGTGCGGTGGCGAGCAGCAGGCTGAACAGGATCATGCCCCAGGCGTCGTCGATGGCCACCACCCCGACCAGCACCGAGGTGAAGGGTCCCTTGGCACCGGATTCTTCGATCACGTCGGTGGTCGCGGCCGGCGCGGTGGCCGCGGCAATGCCGGCGAGCAGCAGGGACGTGACCAGCGGGACGTCCAGCAGCCACAGGCCGATCAGCACAACCAGCGCGGTCACCACGACATCGAAAATGGAAACGGTGAGAATCACCCGGCCCAGTTTTCCGGCGAGCAGCCGCACCAGCTGCTCACCCAACAGAAAGCCGATCATCAGCAGCGCCATGTCGGCCACCAGCGGAAACCAGCGACCGTGCAGATCCGGCAGCAGATCCCACCCGGCGGGGCCGATGCCAAAACCGAAGGCCAACAGCAGGGTCACGCGGGGCAGCGGGGTGTGGCGACCGACGGCTTCCACCGCCAGGCCTGCCAGAAGCAGGCCGCCCAGGGTGATCATGAAGGTGCTGATCTGCATGTCATCTCCCTTCGCGTTACACTGGGGTGATGAGTGAAACCATACTACTCGAACGCATCGCCGAACAGCTCGACGCTCATCCGGACGATCACGCGGCCTGGATGCGGGAAGTGATTGCGCTGTTCGAGGCCGATGCCGATGAAGGCTGGCGGCGGCTCAACTCGAAGCGCATGTGGGGCGGGGCCGGGTCGGTGGCCAATGCGGCCATGGACGACAACCCCGGGATGGACGCAACGCTGTGGGACCTGCATGTGCGGGAACTGCGCAGCCTGCTGATCGAGCTGGCCGAGCAGCTCAAGGCACGGGGGCAGGCCTATCCGGATATCGATTTCTGGTTGTCGGCTTTTACCAGCTGGAATCAGTCATTGTAGGTTGAGCTGAACAAAGCTCGGCCCGATCTATACACTCCCCAGCTTACGTACCTGGCGGAGAGTGGCTTCCCAGTCGGGGTTGGGATCGGTGCGGGTGATGCGCAGGCTGCGCCCGATCTCGTTCTCGTACCAGCCGCAGTGGTGCCGGTGGGGCTCGGCCTCGTAGGCCCACCAGGTACCGTCGCGGTCCTGGGCCAGCCAGGCCACCCATTCAGGCAGCTTTCCGGTTTCGATCATCGAGAATCGTTCATCCGACACAAAAAAGGGCGGCCGAAGCCGCCCTTCATCCCGAGTGGGAGCCGTCGATCAGTTGACCTTGGGATCCAGCTCGCCGGTTTCGTAGCGCTTGAACATCGCCTCGAGGCTGAGTGGCTTGATCTTGCTGGCGTGACCGGCGCAGCCGAAGGCTTCATAGCGGGCCTTGCAGATTTCCTTCATGGCCGCGGTGGAGGCCTTGAGGAACTTGCGCGGATCGAAGTTCTTCGGGTTCTCGGCCAAGTGCTTGCGGATGGCACCGGTGGAGGCCATGCGCAGGTCGGTATCGATGTTGACCTTGCGCACACCGTGCTTGATGCCTTCCTGGATCTCCTCGACCGGCACGCCGTAGGTCTCGCCCATGTCGCCGCCGAACTGGTCGATGATCTTCAGCCACTCCTGCGGCACCGAGGAGGAGCCGTGCATCACCAGGTGGGTGTTGGGGATGCGGGCGTGGATCTCCTTGATGCGCTCGATGGCCAGGATGTCACCGGTCGGCGGACGGGTGAACTTGTAGGCGCCGTGGGAGGTGCCGATGGCGATGGCGAGTGCGTCGACATGGGTCTCCTTGACGAACTGGGCGGCCTCTTCCGGGTCGGTCAGCAGCTGGGAATGATCCAGCACGCCCTCGGCGCCGGAGCCGTCTTCCTCGCCGGCCATGCCGGTCTCCAGCGAGCCCAGGCAGCCCAGTTCACCCTCGACGGACACGCCGCCGGCATGGGCCATCTCGACCACGCGGCGGGTGACGTCGACATTGTATTCATAGGTCGCGGGGGTCTTCATGTCCTCCATCAGCGAGCCGTCCATCATCACCGAGCTGAAGCCGGACTGAATGGAGCGCAGGCAGACGGAAGGGGCAGAGCCGTGGTCCTGGTGCATGACGACCGGGATGTGCGGATACATCTCCAGCGCGGCGGTGATCAGGTGGCGCAGGAAGGGCTCGCCCGCGTAGGAGCGCGCACCGGCCGAACCCTGCATGATGACCGGGCTGTTGGTTTCATCGGCCGCCTGCATGATGGCGTGGACCTGCTCCATGTTGTTGACGTTGAAGGCAGGCATGCCGAAATCGTTCTCGGCGGCGTAATCGAGCAATTGACGCAGGGATATCAAGGCCATGACGTTCTCCTTGGGATTTGAGTTTTAAAGGTTTTCAGAAACTTCTGCCGGCGCCCGGAGACACAATGGCCCATTGTAATCAGGACGTCGGCCGCGGTTCAGCTACATAAAAAATCCGGTTATTGCGAGTCAGGTCCGATCCCGGCACAGGGAATCACAGTTCCCGGGTCTCGTGTTCGCCGACCTGCAGTATCTTCATGGCGTTGGTACCGCCCAGCACGCCGGCCAGGTCACCCTTGGTGATGATCACCAGGTCACCGTCGCGCACCGCCCCGCGGCGCATCAACTCGTCGATGGCCTCCCGGTTGACCTCGGCATGATCGGTGGTGGTGACGTCGAAGCTGACCGGGTAGACGCCACGGTAAAGGGTTACCTTTCTACGCGTCTCCACATGGCGGGTCAAGGCATAGATCGGGATCCCGGAGCTGATGCGCGACATCCACAGCGGCGTGGCGCCGGACTCGGTCAGGGCCGCGATCGCCTTGACGCCCAGGTGGTTGGCGGTATACATGGCGGCCTTGGCGATGGCCTCGTCGATGCGGTTGAAACGCACCTTCTGGCGCCGTTCCTGGGCCAGGGCGGTGCGCTGGCGCTCGGCGCCCTTGCAGATACGGTCCATGGCGGAGACGGCCTTGGCCGGGTAGCGCCCGGTGGCGGTCTCGGCCGAGAGCATGACGGCGTCGGTGCCATCGATGACGGCGTTGGCCACGTCGAAGACCTCGGCCCGGGTCGGGATCTGGCTCTCGACCATGGACTTGCATCATCTGGGTGGCGGTGATCACAACGCGGTCCATGTTCCGGGCCGCGGAGATGATGCGCTTCTGCACCGCCGGCAGCTCGGCATCGCCGATCTCCACACCCAGATCGCCGCGGGCGATCATGACGGCGTCGGCGGCCTCGATGATCTCTTCCAGGTTGTGGATCGCCTCGGCCCGCTCGATCTTGGCCACCAGCCCGCCGTGGCCGCCGGCCTGGCGCAGCAGTTCACGCGCCTCGTTGACGTCCTCGGCCGAGCGCGGGAAGGAAATGGCGACATAATCGGCCTGCATGTCGGCCGCCACCCGGATGTCGATCCGGTCCTTGTCGGTCAGCGCCTTGGCCGACAGGCCGCCGCCCTGGCGGTTGATCCCCTTGCTGTTGGACAGCGGGCCGCCGAGCACCACCCGGCATTCGATCTCGGTCTCGCGCACGTCCTCGACCCAGAGCACGATCTGGCCGTCATCGAGCAGCAGGGTGTCGCCGCGATTGACGTCGTCGGGCAGTTGCTTGTAGGTCAGGCCCACCCGCTGCTTGTCGCCGGCATCCGGCGCCAGCCTGGCATCAAGGGTGAACTTCTCACCCTCCTCCAGCAACACACTGCCTTCCTGGAAACGCTCGATGCGGATCTTCGGCCCCTGCAGGTCCACCAACACCCCGACCTGACGGCCGTGGGCCCGCGCGCGGTTGCGTACCGTCTCGCCGCGGTTGCGATGTTCGTCATGGGTGCCGTGGGAGAAGTTCAGCCGGACCACGTCCACGCCCGCCTGAATCAGCTCATCGAGCGCCTTGGGGTCATCGGTCGCCGGCCCGAGCGTGGCAATAATCTTGGTACGTCGCAGCATGTGTATTCCTGTTGGAAGTAAGGAGTGAGGAGTAAGGAGTGAGATGCCCGAGACCGGGTTTTACTTCTCACTCCTCACCCCCTCACTGAAAATCACCCCTTCGCACGTTCCTCCAGCATCGCCACTGCCGGCAGGGTCTTGCCTTCCAGGAACTCCAGGAAGGCGCCGCCGGCGGTGGAGATGTAGGAAACCTTGTCGTAGATGTCGTACTTCTGAATGGCCGCAATGGTGTCGCCGCCGCCGGCAATGGAGAAACCGTTGGACTCGGCGATGGCCAGCCCCAGGGCCCGGGTGCCTTCACCGAACTGATCGAACTCGAATACACCGACCGGACCGTTCCAGACGATGGTGCCGGCGTTCTTGAGCATCTCGGCATAGCGGCCGGCCGTTTCGGGACCGACGTCGAAGATCATATCGTCGTCGGCGACCTCGTCGACCTTCTTGGTCACGGCCTCGGCAGTCTCGGAAAATTCCTTGCCGACCACCACGTCCACCGGCACCGGAATCTCGCCGCCCTTGGCGGTAGCAGCATCCATCAGGCGCTTGGCCTCGGCCACCAGGTCCTGCTCGTAGAGGGACTTGCCGACATTGTAGCCGGCGGCCTTGATGAAGGTGTTGGCGATGCCGCCACCGACGATGAGCTGATCCACCTTGGTGGACAGGGACTCGAGCACGGTCAGTTTGGTGGAGACCTTGGAGCCGCCGACGATGGCGACCATGGGCCGGTTGGGCTTGGCCAGGGCCTTCTGCAGGGCCTCCAACTCCTCGGCCAGCAGCAGGCCGGCGCAGGCGGCCGGGGCGAACTTGCCGGCGCCGTGGGTCGAGGCCTGGGCGCGGTGGGCGGTGCCGAAGGCATCCATCACGAAGATATCGCACAGGCTGGCGTATTTCTTGGCCAGGGTCTCGTCGTCCTTCTTCTCGCCCTTGTTGAAGCGCACGTTCTCCAGCAGCACCACTTCGCCGTCGCCGAGCTCGGGGGCCTGTTCCAGATAGCCCTTGACCAGTCGCACCTCACTGCCCAGCTTGGCCGACATGTCCTCGGCGATGGGCTGCATGGAATTCTCTTCATCGACCACGCCCTCCTCCGGACGACCGCGGTGCGACATCACCATGACCTTCGCACCCGCCTTCACGCAGTGTTCGATGGTGGGCATGGAGGCGGTGATGCGGGCGTCGGAGGTCACCTTGCCGTCTTTCACCGGCACATTCAGATCGGCGCGGATAAGCACCCGCTTGCCGGCCAGGTCGAGATCAGTCAGCTTGGTAAAGGAAGCCATGCACAACTCCTGTATTTAATATGTTGAAAGCGATTTGCGATGCCCGCAGGCATGACAAATCGTTTTCCACCCACCTCGTCATTCCGGCGGAGGCCGGAATCCAGCGGTTTGAAAACCGACTGCGGCTTCTGGATCCCGGCCTTCGCCGGGATGACGGCATAAATTAACCACCGTTCATCCGAAGCCGCAGAAGGCTCAGGTTTCAGGGGCCGGGAACAGCTTGTCGCTGATCCCTGACCCCTGGCCCCTGATACCTGCGGCATCAGTTCTTCGCGACGTGCTCCACGAAGCGCATCATGTTGCAGGTGTAGCCGTACTCGTTGTCGTACCAGGCCACGACCTTGACGAAGGTGTCGTCCAGGGCGATGCCGGCCTCGGCGTCGAAGGTGGACGGGGCGCTGTTGCCGCGGAAGTCGGTGGAGACCACCTTCTCCTCGGTGTAGCCCATGACACCCTTCAGCTCGCCTTCGGCGGCGGCCTTCATGGCGGCGCAGATGTCGTCGTAGCTCGCGTCCTTGTTCAGCTCAACGGTCAGATCGACCACGGAGACATCAGAGGTCGGCACACGGAAGGCCATACCGGTCAGCTTGCCGTTCAGATCCGGCAGCACCTTGCCCACGGCCTTGGCCGCACCGGTGGAGGACGGAATGATGTTCTCCAGGATGCCGCGGCCGCCGCGCCAGTCCTTGGCGGAAGGACCGTCGACGGTCTTCTGGGTGGCGGTGGCGGCGTGGACGGTGGTCATCAGGCCGCGCTTGATGCCGTACTTGTCGTGCAGCACCTTGGCCACCGGGGCCAGGCAGTTGGTGGTGCAGGAGGCGGCGGAGACGATGGTCTCGCCGGCATAGACGCTGTGGTTGACGCCATAGACGAACATGGGGGTGGCGTCCTTGGACGGGGCCGACATGACCACCTTCTTGGCGCCGGCATCGATGTGCTTCTGCGCGGTCTCTTCGGTCAGGAACAGGCCGGTGGACTCGACCACCACCTCCGCGCCCACGTCACCCCACTTGAGGGCGGCCGGATCGCGCTCGGCGGTCAGACGGATCTTCTTGCCGTTGACGACCAGATTGTTGCCCTCGACGGAGATGTCACCGTCGAAGCGACCGTGCACGGAGTCGTACTTCAGCATGTAGGCCAGATATTCAGGCTCCAGCAGGTCGTTGATGCCGACGATCTCGATGTCCTTGAAGTCCTTCGCCACGGCGCGGAAGACCATGCGGCCGATGCGGCCGAAACCATTGATACCGATCTTAATTGCCATTGTCTGTCTCCATTTTCTGAGTATCTACTTTAAGTCACGAAATCTTTGTACCGTCATTGCGAGGAACGAAGTGACGAAGCAATCTCTTGCTGTTCCTGCCGCATTACGAGATTGCCGCGCTACGCTCGCAATGACGGTTGCTGGGCAGAAGTCCTTACAGAATGCCTTCCACTGCCTTGGCAACGTTCTCCGCGGTGAAGCCGAACTCCTTGAACAGCTCACCGGCCGGCGCGGACTCGCCGAAGCGATCCAGGCCGACCACGGCGCCGTCCAGGCCGACGTACTTGCGCCAGTAATCAGTGACACCGGCCTCGACGGCCACCCGTTTGGTGCAGGACTTCGGCAGGACCGATTCCCTGTAAGCCTCGTCCTGGGCGTCGAAGGTGTCGGTCGAGGGCATGGAGACCACGCGGATCTTCTTGCCGGAGAGGCTCTCGGCGGCCTTGACCGCGATCTCGACCTCGGAACCGGTGGCGATGATGATGGCATCCGGAGCACCGTCGCAGTCGCGCAGCACGTAGCCGCCGCGGGCGATATTGGCGATCTGATCGGCGCTGCGCTCCATGTGAGCCAGGTTCTGGCGCGAGAACACCAGGCAGGAGGGACCGTCGGTCCGCTCAATGGCGGCTTTCCAGGCCACGGCGGTCTCGACCGTGTCACAGGGGCGCCACAGCGACATGTTGGGCATCAGGCGCAGGGTGGATATCTGCTCGACCGGCTGGTGGGTGGGGCCGTCTTCGCCCAGACCGATGGAGTCGTGGGTGTAGACGAACAGGCTCGGCACCTTCATCAGCGCGGCCATGCGCAGGGCGTTGCGGGCGTATTCGGAGAACATCAGGAAGGTGCCGCCGAAGGGCTTCACACCGCCGTGCAGCGTCATGCCGTTGATGATGGCGGACATGCCGAACTCGCGCACGCCGTAGGAGATGTAGTTGCCGTCAGCCACCGTGTTGGTGATCTGCTTGCACTCCGGCCAGGAGGTATTGTTGGACGGGGTGAGGTCGGCAGAGCCACCGATGAATTCCGGCAGTACCTTGGCGAAGGCCTTGATGGCGTTGCCGGAGGCCTTGCGGGTCGGGTCGGAGGCACCGGCCTCGTCGCAGCTCTTGATCAGTGCCTCGGCGGTCTCCTGCCAGTTGGCCGGCAGCTCGCCCTTCATGCGGCGCTCGAACTCGGCGGCCAGATCAGGGAAGGCGGCACGGTAGGCGGCGAATTTCTCGTTCCACTCGGCCTCGGTCTTCGTACCCTTGTCCCTGGCGTCCCAGCCGGCGTAGATCTCGTCCGGGATCACGAAGGGCTCGTGCTTCCAGTCGATGTTCTCACGGGTGGCCTTGATCTCGTCGTCACCCAGCGGGGCGCCGTGGCAGTCGTGGCTGCCGCACAGGTTCGGGGCACCGTAGCCGATGACGGTCTTGGTGCAGATCAGGGTGGGCTTGTCGTTGACCGACTTGGCCTCATGGATGGCCTTGGCCACGGCTTCCGGGTCGTGGCCGTCCACACCGCGCACCACGTGCCAGCCATAGGCCTCGAAGCGCTTGGGGGTGTCGTCGGTGAACCAGGTGTCGACGTGGCCGTCGATGGAGATGCCGTTGTCGTCCCAGAAGGCGATCAGCTTGCCCAGGCCCAGGGTGCCGGCCAGGGCGCAGGACTCGTGGGAGATGCCTTCCATCATGCAGCCGTCACCCATGAATACGTAGGTGTAATGGTCGACAATGTGGTGGCCGTCACGGTTGAACTGCGCGGCCAGGGAGCGCTCGGCCAGCGCCATGCCCACGGCGTTGCTGATGCCCTGACCCAGCGGCCCGGTGGTGGTCTCGACACCGGGGGTGTAGCCGTACTCGGGGTGACCCGGGGTCCTGGAGTGCAGCTGACGGAAGTTCTTCAGCTCTGCCATCGGCAGGTCATAGCCGGTGAGATGCAGCAGGGAGTAGATCAGCATGGAGCCGTGACCGTTGGACAGCACGAAACGGTCGCGGTCCCACCAGTGCGGGTTGGCCGGGTTGTGCTTGAGGAAATCGTTCCACAGCACCTCGGCGATGTCCGCCATGCCCATGGGGGCGCCGGGATGACCGGACTTGGCCTTCTGAACGGCATCCATGCTCAGTGCACGAATGGCATTGGCAAGCTCTCTGCGAGAAGGCATAGCTCTCTCCTGTAAACGCTTTATTTAAGAAATCTTGTGAAGGCGCGCCGCCGTCCGCTACAGGCGGCCCCGCCGCAAAACCTGATGTTTTTCTTCCCGGTAAAACGAAAATGCACCCTCGACCGCCGTACCTGCTCGGAGGGCGCATGAAATGTCACGCATCCGGCCGTTCTGGGAGCCGGCCGTGTCTACGGCCTCATTCAGCCACGGGGTGCACTGGGAAAGGCATCACCCGGGCCCGGGAGAGCGGCGTATTTTCCCCTAGTTGGTGCGGTGTCGCAATAGCGGGGGCAGGCCGGGGATTTTATACGGGCATTAGCCCGGTACGGCTCAGGTGCGGCGGGGGGATCTGCCGGGCAGAGGGAGCACCTCGCCGGCGTGCTCGGAATGCTGCCGGTCGAGATGACGTTTTTCCATTTCTTCCAAGGCCTTGGCGAACTCGCCCTGGAGCCGCCTGGCGCTCTCCCGGCCCTTTTCCAGGTAGACCTCCACCCGGTAGGGAACGGGCTCGTCCAGGGACTGGCGAACCTGGGGGCGGAAATGCGTCCAGGCGACTTCGACCAGGTGCTTGGCCTGGATGTCGACGAAGATGATCTCCTCGGCGTCGATCACGCCCATGAACTGCATGCTGCGGATGGGCACGAACACGCACTCCCGGCCCGAGCGCTGCAGGACGACGTGGGCCAGATTGTAGACCCGGGCCGGGAGGGTCAGCTCCCGGACCTCAATCGGCTCATCCCGAAAGAAGGTCTCGAACCCGTTCATATACCTTATTATGATCCCCAACCGGCCCGGGGAGGCAAGCCCGTTTGGCAAACCCCCTTCAACGCAGAGGCGCAAAGGCGCAGAGACCGCAGAGTATTATATATATTTCAATAAATTAGTCTTTGCGTCCTTTGCACCTCCGCGCCTTTGCGTTGAGGTCTTTGTGTCCAGTCCAGCGCCCCCTTCAGGCCTCTTCCTTCCACTTGATGGAGCAGCCCATGCTGGGGATCTGCTCGGCCGGACCCTGACCGGTCTCGGCGACCTGGACCATGGCCTCGAACAGGTCGCGCTTCACGTCGGGCGCGGCGGCCTCCTTGCGGCTTTCATCCAGCCGGCCACGGTACTGCAGTTCCAGATCGGCGTTGTAGCCGAAGAAATCCGGGGTGCAGACCGCCCCATAGGCCTTGGCCACTTCCTGGGTCTCGTCCATCAGGTAGGGGAAGGGGAAATCGAATTCCCCGGCCACCTGCTTCATGTTCTCGAAGCTGTCCTCGGGATAGTCGCTCGGATCATTGGACATGATGGCCACGCTGTTGATGCCGTATTTCTCCTTCAACTCCCGGGCATCACGCACGATACGGTCGCGCACGGCCTTGACGTAGGGGCAGTGGTTGCAGATGAACATCACCAGCAGGCCCTTCTCACCGCGGCAGTCCTGCAGGGTCCAGGTCCGGCCGTCCACGCCGGGCAGAGAGAAGTCGACGGCCGGCCGGCCGAAGTCGCATACGGGGGTTTCCAACGACACCATGGCGCTAATTCCTCGCTTTCATTAGGGTTTCGGTCGATTCCTGTTGCCTTTCATTATACCCGGCACCCGCGCTCACGAAAGGACCCGGCTATATATTTGTGCAAATATTTGTTAAGATGACCGGCTCTTTGAGGCTGTAACCCAAAATACATGTCAAACGACTTCCTGTTCACCTCCGAGTCCGTCTCGGAGGGGCACCCGGACAAGATGTGCGACCAGATCTCGGACGCCGTGCTGGACGCCATCATCGCCCAGGATCCGCACGCCCGCGTGGCCTGCGAGACCCTGGTCAAGACCGGCATGGTGGTCCTGGCCGGCGAGATCACCACCGGCGCCACCATCAGATACGAAGAGCTGGTGCGCCGCACCGTCAATGACATCGGCTACACCAGCTCGGACATCGGCTTCGACGGCCACACCTGCGCCGTGATCAACGCCCTGGGCGAGCAGTCCGCCGACATCCGCCAGGGCGTGGACCGCGCCAGCCGCGAACAGCAGGGCGCGGGCGACCAGGGCCTGATGTTCGGCTACGCCACCAACGAGACAGACGTGCTGATGCCGGCGCCGATCACCTATGCGCACCGCCTGGTCCGCCGCCAGGCCGAACTGCGCAGGAACGGCGAACTGCCCTGGCTGCGGCCGGACGCCAAGAGCCAGGTCACGTTCTGCTACGAGAATCTGAAACCGGTGGGCGTGGATGCCGTCGTGCTGTCCACCCAGCATGCTCCGGAGATCGCGCTGCCCGAGCTGCGGGAAGCCGTCTTCGAGATGATCATAAAACCGGTGATCCCGGAACAGTGGCTGGCCGGGTGCGATGAGGACAAGATCCACATCAACCCGACCGGCAAATTCGTCATCGGCGGGCCGATGGGCGACTGCGGCCTGACCGGGCGCAAGATCATCGTCGACACCTACGGCGGTATGTCCCGCCATGGCGGCGGCGCCTTCTCGGGCAAGGACCCGTCCAAGGTGGACCGCTCGGCGGCCTATGCCTGCCGCTATGTGGCTAAGAACATCGTCGCAGCCGGCCTTGCCGACCGCTGCGAACTGCAGGTGTCCTACGCCATCGGCGTGGCGGAGCCGACCTCCATCACGGTGGAGACCTTCGGTACCCATCACGTCGAGGAGAGCAGGATCACCGCCCTGGTGCGCGAGCATTTCGACCTGCGCCCCTGGGGCATCATCACCATGCTGGATCTGCTCCAGCCGCTGTATCAGCAGACCGCCGCCTACGGGCATCTGGGTCGGGACGACATCGACCTGCCCTGGGAACGGACTGACAAGGCCGAACTGCTGCGTGACGGCGCCGGCCTGTAACTTTTTTGTAAGCAACGACTGTTAGATAACGGTCATCCGCACTTCGAGGAGCGTTGCAACAGGAGCGCGGAGTTTATCGACCAGGGTCCGCCCCGATCGATAAACTCCGCCGCCTCCTGCCAGGCTCGGAGATAAGCGGGTTCAGGATGAACAACTGCGCTCGGTAACTTGGGAGACCAACTACATGAACGCCGTGATGGACAAGAACTTCACTGACTTCAAGGTTGCCGACATCAATCTCGCCGATTGGGGTCGCAAGGAAATCGAAATCGCCGAGACCGAAATGCCCGGTCTGATCGCCACCCGCGAGAAATACCGTGACGAGCAGCCGCTCAAGGGCGCCCGGATCGCCGGCAGCCTGCACATGACCATCCAGACCGCCGTGCTGATCGAGACGCTGGTCGCACTCGGCGCCGAGGTGCGCTGGGTGTCATGCAACATCTTCTCCACTCAGGACCACGCCGCCGCGGCCATCGCCGCCAGTGGCGTTCCGGTCTATGCCTACAAGGGCGAGAGCCTGGAAGAGTACTGGGACTTCACCCATAAGCTGATGGAGTTCGGCGACGAGACCCCGAACATGATCCTGGATGACGGCGGCGACGCCACCATGCTGATCATGCTGGGCACCAAGGCCGAATCCGACCTCTCCGTGCTGGACAACCCGAGCAGCGAAGAGGAAGTGGCCCTGTTCAACGCCATCAAGGCCAAGCTCAAGGAGTCCCCTAACTGGTACTCCAATATCAAGAAGAACATCCAGGGCGTGACCGAGGAGACCACCACCGGCGTGCATCGTCTGTATGAGATGTCCAGGAATGGCGAACTGGCCTTCCCCGCCATCAACGTCAACGACTCGGTAACCAAGTCCAAGTTCGACAACCTGTACGGCTGCCGCGAGTCGCTGGTCGACGGCATCAAGCGCGCCACCGACACCATGATCGCCGGCAAGATCGGCGTGGTCTGCGGCTACGGCGACGTCGGCAAGGGCTCGGCCCAGTCGCTGCGCGGCCTGGGTGCGACCGTATGGGTCACCGAGATCGACCCGATCTGCGCCCTGCAGGCGGCGATGGAAGGCTATCGCGTGGTCACCATGGAAGATGCCGCACCGCTGGGCGATATCTTCGTCACCACCACCGGTAACAAGGACATCATCACCTATGACCACATGGCCGCGATGAAGGATCAGGCCATCGTGTGCAACATCGGTCACTTTGACAACGAGATCCAGATCGAGCAGACCCGCAAGCACGAGTGGATCAACATCAAGCCGCAGGTCGACCAGATCGTCTTCCCCGACGGCCACCGCGTGACCATGCTGGCCGAAGGCCGTCTGGTGAACCTGGGCTGCGGCACCGGTCACCCAAGCTTCGTGATGTCCAACTCCTTTACCAACCAGGTACTGGCGCAGATCGAGCTGTTCAGCAAGGGCGACCAGTACGACAACGACGTCTACATCCTGCCCAAGCACCTGGATGAGGAGGTCGCGCGTCTGCACCTGGACAAGATCGGTGCGAAGCTGACCAAGCTGAGCAAGGAGCAGGCCGACTACATCGGCGTTCCGGTCGAGGGCCCCTACAAGCCCGAGCACTACCGCTACTGATCAGGCAGCACAATGAAACACCGGCGACGGGCAGCGGCAGCCGCCGCTGCCCGCGCGCCGGCCTTTTCATCACTCACCTGCCAACAGATCATGAAGCCTGCCTATGAAAACTCAGCAAAAGTACGATAAATCATTCAGTTTTGAGTTCTTCCCGCCCAAGACGGAGGAAGGCGCGAAGAAGCTGCGCCTGGCCCGCTCGCGGCTGGACAAACTCAACCCCAATTTCTATTCCGTGACCTTCGGTGCCGGCGGCAGCACCCAGGAAGGCACTTTCGAAACCGTCGCCGAAATCATCAAGTCCGGCACCGATGCCGCACCGCACCTGTCCTGCATCGGCTCGACCAGGGACAATATCCGCACCCTGTTGCAACGCTACAAAGACGCGGGCGTACGCCGTATCGTCACCCTCCGGGGCGACATGCCCTCCGGTATGCGCGACACCGGCGAGTTCAAGTACGCCAACGAACTGGTGGAATTCATTCGCGCCGAGACCGGCGACAGCTTCAAGCTCGAGGTCGCGGCCTATCCGGAGTTCCATCCCCAGGCGCCGACTGCCTTCGAGGATCTGAACAACTTCAAGCGCAAGGTCGACGCGGGCGCCAATACCGCGATCACCCAGTACTTCTTCAACGCCGACGCCTATTTCCGCTTCGTCGATGATTGCGAGAAGATGGGGATCGATCTGCCGATCGTGCCGGGCATCATGCCCATCACCAACTACAAGCAGCTGGCCCGCTTCTCCGATGCCTGCGGGGCGGAGATCCCGCGCTGGATCCGCCAGCGCCTGATCGCCTATGGCGACGACATGGAATCGCTCGGAAAATTCGGCGAAGAGGTCGTCACCGACCTGTGTCAGCGCCTGCTGGACGCCGGCGTGCCGGGCATTCACTTCTATGTGATGAACCGTTCGGCGCCGACCATCGCGATCTGGAAGAACCTGGGCCTGCCGGTTCGGGAATAAGCGGTCACCCGGGCCATCCGGTCCACGGCCGATGAATGACGGGAAGCATTGTTTTATGCTTCCCGTCATTCTTTTCAGCCATCGGAAATCCCCAGCGCATGCCCACGCCCCGCATCTACCTGCCCCAGCCTCTCACCAGTGGCAGCACTGTCCAGCTCGATCCACGCGCCCAGCGTCACGCCGTCAAGGTACTGCGCCTGCAGGTCGGCGACAGCCTGATCCTGTTCAACGGCGAGGGCGGCGAATATTGCGCCACCCTCGAGGACACCCGACGCGAGGGGGCGCAGGTTAGCATTAGGGAATTCATCGATCAGAAACGCGAATCCCCGCTGGATATCGCGCTGCTGCAGGGTATCGCGCGCGGCGAGAAGATGGACCTGATCCTGCAGAAGGCGGTGGAACTGGGCGTGAGCCGCGTCGTACCCCTGGCCACCGAACGCAGCCAGGTCAAACTCAGCGGCGAACGGCTGAACAAACGCATGCAGCACTGGCGCGGCGTGATCATCCACGCCTGCGAGCAGTGCGGGCGCAACCGCCTGCCGGAACTGGCCGACATGCAGAACCTGAGCGCCGCCCTGGCCGCGCATACCCCGGACCGACTCGGGCTGCTGCTGGACCCGACCGCGGAACGCGGCCCGCACGACCTGGCGGCGACGCGGGCCCTCAGCCTGCTGATCGGTCCCGAAGGCGGTCTCAGCGCGTCGGAACGCGGCCAGGCCCGCAACGCCGGTTTTCAGGGCGTACGCCTGGGCCCGCGCATCCTGCGTACCGAGACCGCCGGCCTGGCCGCCCTGGCCGCCCTGCAGTGCCTGTACGGCGACCTCACCTGATACCCTCACGCCTCACGCCTCACGCCTCACGCCAGAACAAAAAAACCCCGCAATGCGGGGCAATCAAGAGGGAGGAGGCAGAACCTGAGGTTCAGTTGGTACCCAGCACCTGGCTGCGCAGCTCGGGGTCCTGCTGGATGGCGCCGGCAATGCGGTTATAGTCCTGCACGGACAGACCGGAATCCTCGACGGCTTCCACCATCTCGGACTGCGCCTGCTGCTGCAGTTCGCGCGCCTTGTTCGGATCCTCGGCATTCTGCAGTTCATCGGCATAGGCCTGGCGAATGGTGCTGATCTCGTCGAAGGCCGCCTTGAACTGGCTGACCTGCTGATCGCTGAGATCCACCTGGGGCGCGGCAGCCCCACCCGGCTGCTGAGCGGCGGGCGGCTGCCCCTGCTGTTGGCCGGCGGGCGGCTGACCCTGCTGCTGATAACCACCCTGGCCCTGCCCGTATTCCTGGGCGTGGGCGGCAACGGACAATCCCAGGCCAAGGGCGGCCAGTACCAGAGGTTTGAGTGCGGATTTCATCATCGTTCAACTCCTGTAATTCATGAAAAGGCACTGCTACAGGAGCAACCACTATGCCAGGCCCCGGTGGAAGCCCCGGCACAACCGACCGGCCGCTTGCGAAAATCACGCAATATCAGTTTATTGAAAGGTCCGGACCGCCATCCGCCGGAGCCGCGGAGCCGTGTGCAGCAGGGCGCGTAAAACATCCTCTGCTGTGACAATACGGCACATGTGCCGGATGCGCCGGTTCAATCGCTGTCATCCTCGCCCAGCCGGCGATACAGGGTACGGCGCCCGATGCCCAGTATCTGCGCGGCCTGGCGCTTGTTCCCCTCCACCTGCTCGAGGACATGATCGATATAACGCCGCTCCACCTGGGCCAGCGTGGGCAGTGCCTGCGGGCTCCCGAACCAGGGCGGCACACCGGAACCGGCGGGCTCGAGCATATCGGCACTGGCCAGTCGCTCCGGCAGATGCCCCGTATCGATCTGACTTTCATGGCAGAAGGTCACGGCCCATTCGATGATGTTGGCCAGCTCCCGCACATTGCCCGGAAAGCTGTAGGCCTGGAGCCGACGCAGGGCCGCCTGGGTGATGCCCTGCACCGGATGATCCTGGCGGGCGCTGAACTGATCGATGAAACGCGCCGTCAGCAGTTCCAGATCCTCGGCCCGCTCGCGCAGCGGCGGCACCTGCAGGGCAAAGGTGTTGAGCCGGTAGTACAGGTCTCCCGGGAAACCGCCCTCGCCCACCTCGCGTGCCAGATCACTGTTGTGTGGCGGCCAGGATACGGACATCGACCCGTTCCTCGCGGTTGCTGCCCACCGGGCGCAGTGACTGTTCCTGCAGCACCCGCAGCAACTTGGCCTGCATCGCCTGCGGCAGCTCGCCGATCTCGTCCAGCAGCAGACTGCCGCCGCTGGCCTCCAGGAACAGGCCACGGCGGGCCTTCTGCGCCCCGGAGAAGGCGCCGGCGGCATGCCCGAACAGTTCGCTTTCCAGCAGCTCGGCGGGGATGGCGGCGCAGTTGACCGCGACAAAGGGCCCGCCCGCCCGGTCGCTTTCCCGGTGCAGGGCCCGGGCGACCAGCTCCTTGCCGGTACCGCTTTCACCCTCGATCAGCACCGGGCCGGTGGCCCGGGCGATCTGGCGGATCTGGGCATACAGGCGCTGCATGGGTGTGCTGCGCCCCACCATGCCGTGAAAATCCGCCTCCCCGAGCAGGGCCCGGTAGCGGGCCAGTTCCAGACGCAGCCGCCGGGTCTCACTCACCCGCCGCACACTCATCAGCAGATGTTCCAGGTCCACGGGCTTGGTCAGGAAGTCGTCCGCGCCCTGCTTGAGCGCTGCCACGGCCTGGGAGACCGTACCGAAGGCGGTGATGATGATGAAGCCGGGCGCGACCGGCAGCTGGCGCACCTGCGCGAGCAGGGCCATGGCATCGGCGCCGGGCAGCCGCAGGTCACTGATGACCAGCGCCGGTTCCTGTTCCTGCTGCAGCCGTTGCCAGGCCTGCTCGGCGTCGCCGACTGCCTCGGCGGCATAGCCGGCATCCTGCAATTCCTCGACCAGCAGGGCGCGCAGGGCGGCATCGTCCTCCACCACCAGGATCCGCTGCGCCTCGGCCGTTTCCGCTGCCTCCCGTTCTGTGCTCATGCCGGCGTCTCCAGCGCCGGGGAGTCCAGCAGGATGCGGAACCTCGCCCCGCCGAGGGGGCTGGTGTCGATCTCGATGCTGCCCCCGTGATCCTTGACCGCAGCCGCGGCGACGGCCAGGCCCAAACCGGTCCCCTCCGCCACCCCCTTGGTGGTGTAGAAGGGTTCGAATACCTTCCCGCGTTCGGCCTCGGGGATACCCGGGCCGTCGTCCTCGATCACGAAGCCGGCCTGTCCGCCCCCGCCGAACCAGCCCAGGCGCACTCGCGTGCTCGCCGCGTGCAGGGCATTGCGCGCCAGGTTCGACAGTGCCTGCTCCATTCGCAGCCGGTCCAGCGACAGCACCGGCACCGGTTCGTCTCCTGTCACCTCCAGGGCGATGCCGCGTCTCCCGGCCTCGTCCCCGAACTGGGCCTGGACCGCGCGCACCAGCCGGTCGGCCCGCTCCGGCTGACACTGCAGCGGGTTGCTGCGGCCGAAATCCATCAGCTGCCGGACAATGAAATTCATCCGTCTGACCTCATGCCGGATGTCCTCCAGCCCCTGCGCCAACCCGGGCTCGAGTCCGGGCTGGCGCAGGGCGCGCTGCGCCTTGCCGTCCACCACATTGAGCGGGGCGCCCAACTCGTGCGCCACGCCTGCGGCCAGCCGACCGATGGCGGCCATGCGCTCGGACTGATGCAGACGGTCCTCCAGTCGGGCCTGCTCGCGCCGGTGCCGATCCAGCACCTCGCGCTGGGTGGTCAGGCTTTCCAGCATCCGGTTGATGCCCACCGCCAGCTGGCTCAGCTCGCGCGGGCCGCGGGTAGGCAGGCGCCGGTCACGCTGGCCGCGGCTGACCTGGCGCATCACTGTCAGCATGGCGCGCACATGCGAACCCACGGCCTTGTGGTGGCCGACATAGATGACGGCGGTCAGCAGTAGCGTGGTCACAATCAACACCGCCAGGCCCTGATAGCGCAGTCGGGCGATATAGTCACTGAACTCGCTGGTGCGTCGCGTGACCTGCAGCAGGCCGCTGATCCGCCCGCCGCTGTCGGCCAGGGGCAGGAAATAGGAATAAACATCCTCGCCGCCCTCCACCCGCTGGAACTCGTCCTGGCGATCACCCTCGGAGACGAGTTCGGCCGCCCGCCTCGAGCCGGCCGCAGGCGCCGTCGGACCGCTGGTACCGATGCGGTTGCCGTCGGCGTCATAGAACATAGACGCCGTACACGCGCCTGATGCGGTGCCCGATCCGCGCCTGGTCCCAGGCTGCCTCGCGTCCCTGCTCGATGGATGACACAGGGTCTGGCGGATAGCACCGGGCACAGATCGATTTCAAATCCCGCATGCGGCTTTTCGCCCTGCGCCTCCAGCAGCTGTAACGTATACCAGCCGGCCAGGCCGGCCAGCACCAGCAGGGGCAGCAGCACAAAGACCAGCAGGGCACTGCGCAGGT
Source organism: Thiohalobacter thiocyanaticus (assembly GCF_003932505.1). Lineage (GTDB taxonomy): Bacteria > Pseudomonadota > Gammaproteobacteria > Thiohalobacterales > Thiohalobacteraceae > Thiohalobacter > Thiohalobacter thiocyanaticus. Next base: position 2,064,191 of record NZ_QZMU01000001.1, on the reverse strand, counting down.
TGTAGTGTTGGATCTCCATACTGTCCTCAGGAAAACATCCGGAGTGCGCCATTTTGACACATGAACACCCGTGTCCCCACCCCCTGTAACATTCCGGCCACCGATCCCAAAGCCGTGCCATAAACCGTATACACGCATTCAATTAATTGAAATACATGCTATTATCAATGATCGGCCAGTCCTGTAGAGACGGTTTCAGCCCCGGCTCACCGAACGCGCACAGTGGCACGGAAGGTGCAATCACCGGGCCAGATTCAATCGAATGGAGTGGTCATGAAATCCGAACTTTTCCTGGCGCTGGCCCTGCTCGCCGGCGCGGTCGCCCCGGCTCTGGCCGGAGAGGACTGCGTGGAGCTTGTCGAGCACAGCATCGGCGAGCCGGATGAAGGCTATGGCATCGGCGAGATCCGAGTGGGGAAGCCCGGGTCAGAAAACTTTTCCAGTATGCGCTATTTACTCCACCCTTACCCTGATTGTCCGCGTGCGTAGGCTAAACCCTGCATCAGTCACCCAGACCCGCTCGGGTTCGAACCGGTCCCTGCCGTGGTGCGTCACCAAGCGGCCATTCTGGACCGAGGACCAGGCCAGGCTCTTCAAGACACGCTTCTCACCATCGGCGTCAGGCAACGCCCTGAGTCCAGGCTTACCCCAGCACGACTCAACCAGAACAAGGACCACTAGAACCACCCCCTTGTTGCCCGCGCAGCAGGCTCAGCTGCCCAAGCCGGGCCCGAACCATGTCGGGCCACCGTAGGCAGGGCCGCTGCCGAACACGATGGGCATTGGGGAGGGGGTGGCCACCGGGCAGCCATGAAGGGCGCAGGCGGGGAGGGCCGGCGAGCGCCACCCCGGGGCACGGCCAAGGCCAAGCAAACGGCGATAAGTGCCCCCAGGGTAGCGCCAGGGCCGCGGGCCAGCGGCAGTAAGGTCGCGGCAAGTGCGGTGGTAATTGCTGGTTGGGGACATGCTGAGCAGGCCATCGCCACCAGGGCCACCAGCCAATACCCAGAGGCCACAGCGGCCAGCCGCCCAGATTCCCCCAGGGGCAGGCCACCACGTTCACCAAGGCCGCTTGCCGTGATCCGGCCACGGGGGGGGGCCCAGGCTTCATGCACCGCCGCCGACCCCAGCACCAGCACCCCCAGGCAAGCTCGCGGGTCGGCCTCCCACTGCCGCAAGCCCGCCCGGTGGGCCGCAAACCGGCGGGTATCATGGAACAGCAGCAATTGGCCCCCAGCACGGCGATGGGCCGGGGTCGCTTCAGTCCGAGGGGCCCGGGCAGCAGCAGTTCCAGCAGCGGGCCGGGCCGAGTGCCAGGCCAGGGCCCACGGCGACGAACACCAAGTGCTTACCGGGCCTTCGGTACGGAACATCCTGCCCAGGGCCGCCCGCTGGGTGATCTATCAGTTGGACTCGATCCCCTTCGATATGCCCCGTGGGCCGACGGCAGGGGAAAATGAACGCGGGCGGCACAGTATCCAACAGCCACGGGGCCAGCAAGCAGGGCAGGGACGCGGGCAGGCCCCACGCCCATCCATGGTACGAGCCGACCTGTAAAAAACCGTGCTGCTCGGCAGATAACCGGCAGCAGGGCATTGGGCGTGGAGTACCGATGAGGGTGGGCAATGCCGCCGATTATTGCACCGAAGGCGATCCCCAGCAGGCAGGGCCAGGGGCGAAAGTTGCGGCTGTGTAACCGGGAAGCGACATCCCACGTCCTGCTCTTCCAGGCAGCACCAGTACCGAGATCCCGCATTCGGCAGCATCCAGCGGCAGCTGTGGGCGGTTATTGGCTCAACCCACATGCTCAGAGGCCGTGTCGCAGCATTGACGGCCGGGCCACCAGCCGGCCCAGGCTGTGGCCCCGCCAGCCCCAGGAATGCGCAGGGCGATTGGCCGCAGGTGCAAGGTCCAGCGCTGAAGGGCGGCCCCCGCGATCATGAAGGCGCGGGCCCAGGCGAAAACAGAAAAGATCAGCGGGGATTGGCAATAGGGCCGCCGGCCGGCGTGGTGATACCATCACGGCCCAGCAAGGTAGGCAAGCCAAGGGCCCCCGGCAGGCCGCGCCGTCACCGGAATGGGCCACGGGCCTCGGTCACCCACCAGACCGGCCATCAGCGCGGTTCAGTGCCGCCACCTGCCAGGGCGCCCGCCGTCCCATTGCCCCGGGCGCCTTCCATGAACAACCAGGCTAGAAACCAGAAAAGCGGACCCAGAACAGGCCCAGGGCGGTGGGCGCCATGGTTGAGGGGGAAGGACCCCCTCATTTCAGAAAACCCCGGGGCGTGATCACGATCCGGGAAGGAAAAATCTACGCGGATGTCACTAGGAACAGCACTGCGGTACAGGAAAGGAAAAACAGGCAGACGCCGGCTTTCCTGATCCCGTGTTTCATTCCGGGCTTGAAAAACAACCGAACGCGGGAAAATCAAGGCCACCTGGCGGACGTAATTTCCCGCGGCCAGCGTTCTCCATGCGCAATTCCAGGGTCGGGGATGATGGGCGCCTGATCCTCGAATCTTGCACCCCGTGCCAGTTCGCCGCTGGCCGCGGCCCGCTGGTCGAAGGCGGCCGGTTATTCTGCAAGTGATCGGGGCCCTCGGCCCAGGGCGCGCCGGATGCGGGATGACGGCAAGTTGCCCAGGGGCATTTAGAAGGGGCACGCCCGCTCGGCCCTTGACCCGAATTCATCAAACGCGATGTTGCGGCCTGCCGTCGGCGGTCGGCCGGTCGTCACCGCGACGGCTTCGAAAGGAGATCACCGGCAGCTCGTACCCGGCGCCAGGTCAGCATTTTCCCCATTCAACAGCCGTCCGGTGCATATTTTCGACCGGCGCAGCGGGCTGCCAGGGGAATCAGCTCGGCGGATTTGGCGATATTGGGTACCAGGAAGATGGGCGGTCCCGGGAGGGGGCGGGGAACCAGCCAGGAATGTCGAACCTTGGTCTGCACAAGGCTTCCATGCGTGGTGGGGCCTCTATACCTATAAGTTGGCGGGACTGGGCCTGCGCTCGGCGATCCATTTGAGGCATGCGTCCGGGCAAGCTCATTCGGGGGGGTGGGCGGGGCCTGAGTCGCTGAAACCGTGGTGCCCCGCGCTCCGCACCGGCGTCCGGCATGGCTGCTTATGACACAAGGGTGTCGGCGGACTTGGGGCGAAAACTTGTACCGCCGGCGCGCACGACGGGCAGGGCCGCGCGCCGCTGGCTGCCGTCCATCGGCCATGCCGCTGAAGATTGGACGGGGCCACAGTTGAGATTGGCCCTGATAAAGCCACCCTCTCCATGACATCCGTCGATGGCTGGGCCGGTCACCCCGGGGATGGACTTCGGCCCGTCAGGGGCGATCAGGCCCTGCTCGGTCAGGGTAAAGCCGCCGTGGGGGGGGGGGGGGGGGGGGGACCCACGGCCACCATGGGCGTGACCTGGTCCGAGAATTCGGGGCTTACCCTTCGGCAGGCGGGGGGCGGACGGTCTGCCGGGTTCATGCGCTGGCAGCTGTTCGGGGCCCAGCCAGCGGGCACGAAAGGCATCGCCGAGTGTGCTGCGCCAGCGCCACCCAGCCCCACCGGCGGCGGGCCTGGCCATCCAGGGCGGCCGGAAAAGGTGCGCGCCCAACTGCCTGCGGGCCCACCAACGAAGGGCGCCCAGCACCCAGACCGCCCCCCGGCGGCCGCGGCCGGGGCGGCCGCTCCTGGGAGGCGGACGATCTGCACAGCGGCGCGGCCGGGGGCGGGTTGACCGCCGCCCGTCCTCGGCCGGGGAACGGGCTTGAGTACGGTTCCGGATTGCGGCGGCCGCGGGCTCGCCCGGCCAGACCCAGGCGGCTTCGAGGGCTTGGGGGGCGGCCGCCAAGGCTTGGCGCCCCAAGGGGCCCGGGTCGCGGCGGCCACCGGCGGCCCTCGTGAAAACCAGCAAACGGCCCCTCGACCTCCTCGACAACAAGCTCGAGTTTCGTCGATTGGCCTGCTCGGGCTTCGCCGTCCCGCAGTATGGACCAGGGGGTCATCCTCGGCAGGGGCTGGGCGCGGACCCGCCTCGATGTCGATTTCGGCAACACCCGGCTTGAAAAACCGGTCACCACGCTCAGGACCACTGGCTTCGGAGCGCAGCTTGCGCAGGTATTGCCTCCTGTTCCTTCCATGGCCGTGATTCAGGGCCCGGGACCCGCTAGCCCGGGAGAACCCTGTTCCGCATTTGGCCTCTGCGATCCTGATCACCTGCTGGATGGGTATCGAGCAGCTGCTGCTCCTGATACGGCTTGCCCAGGTAGTAATCCACCCCGATGTCCATGGCCCGCTGGCGATGCTTTCTCGCCGGTTACGCGAGGGTGATATGATGAATTGGGGAGTTTCCTTGCCGTGGCCGTTGGCTGGATGTGGGTCGCCAGCTCTGAAGCCATCCATGCGCGGCAATCCGATATCGGCAGCATTCAAGTCCGGGAATGTGTTACTGCAGATTGGCCACGGGGGGGGGGGGGGGGGTCGGAAGCAATTAATGGAGGTCTTTTTGCCGGTTGTTCACATCCATCCCGTTGCGCTCCAGCAGACGGGTGGTGACCTTGCGCACGGTGATGGAGTCGTCGACCACCATCACGTGCAGGGCCCGGTCGGCCTCCGCCACCGGCGCCGGTGCCCCCGACTCGCCGCCGAGGTGAGTGGTGATCTCGCCGGCGCGCAGCAGCCCGCCCAGATCCAGGATCAGCACCACCCGGCCGTCACCGAGGATGGTCGCGCCGGAGATGCCGCGCACCGTGCTGATCTGGGGGCCGACCGACTTGACCACCGTCTCACGGCTGCCCAGCAGGGTATCCACCTGCAGCGCCATGTGGTGATCGCCGGTGCGCACCAGCAGCACCGGCAGGCGCTTGGGCTGACCGGCGACGCCGAGCGTCGGCTCGCCGAGGCCGAGCATGCTGCCCAGGTAACGCACGTCATAGTATTACCCGGCGTAGCTGAACTTCTTCTCGGGATCGGCGTAATGGGCTTCCAGCTGCTCCTGCGGCATGCGCACGATGCCCTCGATGCCGGTCAGCGGGATGGCGTAGGTCTCCTCGTGCACCTGCACCAGCAGGGCCTGGCCTCATAGCCAGGGTGAAGGGCAGGCGGATGGTGAAACTGGTACCCTGACCGGCGGCGGAATCGATGTGCAGCGAGCCACCGAGCTGCTTGACCTCGCTGTTGACCACGTCCATGCCCACGCCACGACCTGCGACCTGGGTGACCTCGCTGGCGGTGGAAAAGCCGGTCTCCAGCACGAACTGCATGATCTCGTTGTCGGTGAAATCGGTGTCGTCGGTGATGAAACCACGCTCGCGGGCCTTGGCGCGGATAGCCTCGATGTCCATGCCGGCGCCATCGTCGGCGATGCGTACCACCACTTCGGAGCCTTCACGGCGCAGTGTCAGGCGGATGCTCCCGGTCTCCGGCTTGCCCTGTTCGAGCCGCCGCTCCGGCGTCTCGATGCCATGGGCAATGGCGTTACGCAGCATGTGCTCGAGCGGGGCGATGATGCGATCGATGACGGTACGGTCCATCTCGCTCTCCGCACCCTCGATCTCCAGCTCGGCCCGCTTGCCCACCTCCTGGCAGACCTGGCGCACGATGCGCCGCAGGCGCGGGGCCAGGCCGGAGAAGGGCACCATGCGGGTACGCATCAACCCCTCGGACAGGTCGGTGTTCACGCGCGACTGCTGCAGCAGCAGGGTCTCGGACTCGCGGGTGATATTGTCCAGCAGGGTCTGCAGGCTGCCCATGTCGCTGATGGATTCCATCATGGAGCGCGACAGGGTCTGCAGGGTGGAGTAGCGGTCCATCTCCAGGGGGTCGAAGTCCTCGTCCTGTTCCGCGGCCTCGGCGTATTCGCGCTCGTAGCGCGACAGCACCTGCGCCTCGGTCTCGATCTCCATCTTGCGCAGCTGCTCGCGCATGCGCGCGACCGTCTGGCCCAGCTCGGTAAGATTGAAGCGGAAGGCGCCGACCTGCTGCTCCAGGCGCGAGCGGTAGATGCTGATCTCGCCGGCATGGTTGACCATGGCATCGAGCAGGTCGGCGCGGATGCGCACCAGCTCCTGCTGGGTGCGTTCCTGGCGTTCGGGCTGGGCCCGGGGAATCTCCTCGACCGGCGGGATCGGTACGGCCTCGACGTCATCCGCTGCCGCGGCCGCGGGTGCCTCTGTCGGCGCCGGCGCAGCGCCCGGATCGGGAGCCGGCGGCTCGCCCTTGCGAATGCGCTCGATGCGCGGGATCAGATCCCCGGCCGCAGGCAGACCCTGTCCGGCCTTGACCGCCTCCAGCATCTGCACCAGGCGGTCCTGCGCCAGCTGCATCAGATCGAACAGCTCCTGCGAGGGCGCGACCTGGCCGTCGCCGGCGGCGATCATGAGGGATTCCAGGTGATGGGTCAGGTCGCCGATGGGCGCCAGATTCGCCATCCGCGCGCCGCCCTTGAGGGTGTGCAGGTCGCGCTGCATGGCGGCCATCAGCTCGGCGTCGTCAGGCTGGCGGATCCACTGCTGCAGTACCTGTTCGGCATTGTCCAGGATCTCGTCGCCCTCCTCCAGGAAGATGTCGATGAGTTCCTGGTCGGCCTCGGCTTCAACCCCGGCTGCCGGCGCGGGTTCCGGTTCGGCTTCGGCCGGGGAACCGGCGTCGAGTTCGATTTCGGGTTCGGGCCCGGCTGTCGCCTCCGGCGCCGGGCCGGCCGCCTCGATCTCGATGACCTCGTCCGCCTCCAGCGCGTCGGCCCCGGCTGCCGGGACTTCCTCTTCCTGCTCGGGCGACCAGGGATGGCTGCTGCCCGGCGTGGCTTCCGGCACGCCCTGTTCCAGCAGCATCTCCGCCTCCCGCGGCAGGGCGCGCAGGCGCTGGATCAGCTCATCGCTGTCGGGCAGGTCGGCGTCACCCTGCTGCAGCAGTGGAATCAGGGTCTCGACCATGTCCACCGCGCGGGCCAGGCACTGGCGGCCGGACCCGGGGATCTGCACCCCCGCCTGCAGCAACGCCTTGGTGTAGCGTTCCATCTCGGCGGCGATTGCGGCCACCCGGGCCGCACCGGCCATGTGGGCACTGCCATGCAGGGTATGCACGGCGCGGATCAGTGCGTCGGTGACGCTGCTGTCGCCGCTTGCCTCGGCCGCGTCGAGATACTCACGGATGCTGCCGATATGCTCGCGTGCCTCGTTGTCGAAGATCTCGAACAGCACCGGGTCTATGACCGGTTCGGCCGGTTCGGTTTCGACCCCGGCCCCGGCAGTAGGTGCCGCTTCCGCCTCGACCGGTTCCTGTTCCACCGGCTCAGGCTCAGCCGCCGGTTCCGGCGCTGCAGCGACCGGCGCCTCGAAGCCCGCCGGCTCCGGGGTCTCGCCGCGGGCCAGGGCCTCGGCGGCCTGCATCATGGCGCTGACGTCCCGGCTCAGCCCCTCCTGGCCCTGGATCTGAGCGACCAGTTCGGGAAGGACATCGGCCGCGGCCTGCAGCAGCCGGCACATCACATCGCCACGCTCGATGGTGCCGTCGATCAGACGGTTGAGCATGTTCTCGAAGGTCCAGGCGAATTCGCCGATCAGCATGGCACCGACCAGCCGGCCGCTGCCCTTGAGGGTATGGAAGGAGCGGCGGATCTCGTTCATGGCCTCCTGGTCGCCGGCATCGTCCAGCCAGCGCGGCAGCCGCTCACGGATGGCGGCGACCTCCTCGGTCGCCTCCTCGATAAAGATTTCCAGGATCTCGTCGTCGACGTCCCCGCCTTCCAGCACGGGATAGGGCAGTTCCTGCGCCAGCGGTGCGGGTGCCGCTTCCGTGGCGGGCGCTTCCGCCCCGGCTGCGGACGCGTCCTCGGACAGATCGATCTCGATGGACTCCAGCGTGTCGGTATCGACCAGATCGGCGTCGAAGGCCTCGACCTCGGGACCCTCCGAGGACTCAAGCTCGATCACCTCGAAGGCATCCGACGGCGCGGCCGTCTCCTCCGGCTCCTCCGTTTCCAGTGCCGGGATCTCGATCACCTCGTCGTCACCGGCCTCGATCGCGGTCTCGCCGCTGTCGGGCCCGCCCTCGGGCATGGCGGTTTGCGCCGGGGCGCCCGCATCCGCCTGCACCGCGGATCCGGCGGCCTCGGCACCGGTCAGCCGGTTCAGACTGTCGCGGGCCACGTCCAGGATAGAGCCGCTGAAGACCTTGCGCTCCTGCAGATTCTCGAGGAAGTACTCGATACTGGAGATGGCATCGGCGAGCAGGTCCAGCTCGGATTCGGAAAGCCGGCGCTGCCGGCCCAGCATCTGTTCGTCGACGAACTCCGCCAGCTGCGCCAGCAGCTCGGCGGCAGGGTTTTCATTGAGCAGCAGCAGACTGCCCTTGATCTGGCTGAACAGGGCCGGAACGGGCTCGAGCAGGGCGAAGTTGTCCGGTGTTTCGATGTACTGCAGGATGCTGTCCTTGGCGCGGGCGATGTCGCGGATCGCCTCGTCGGCCACCACGCCGCGGACCTGGTTGAATTCGCTCTCCGGCACGATGGCCTCGATCTGCCGGGACTCGTCGGCGAAATCCGCCTGACGCACGTCACCATGCAGCAGGCCGTCAAGCGAGGACTCCACATAGAGCACGGCACTGGCGGTCTGCATCAGCTGATCGTCCTCGATGCCGCGCTCACCGTCGACCATGGCGTGCATCATGCCGGCCTGTTCGACGATCTGCTTGCGCAGCGCGCCCATGCCCAGCATACCGAGGGTGTCGCCGACCCGGTCGAGCGTCTCGGCAGCCGGCGCCAGGGCGGCCGGATCGCGCTCGCTGCTGCGCAGGCAGACATCCAGCGCATCCTTGATCCGGCCCAGATCCTCCTTGATGGCGGCCGTGACCGTGGCCATCAATTCCATGTTATGACCGCTCAGGCTCTGGCGGGCCTGTTCCATCTGCTCCTCATCCGGCAGCAGCTCGGCCAGCCGGTAGGTGGCCTGGATCTCGGCCGCCAGGCCCGCGGCGTCCTGGGCGCGGGCGACGTAGAACAGCAGGTTCTTCAGCAGCTCGACCGGCGGCTCCTGCTGCAGCGCGGCTTCGTCGGCGTCGATCACCCGCTTGATCTGGCGGTCGACCTGGCCCAGCAGCAGCTTGGTGGCCATGCTGACCTCGATCCGGTCCGCACGCAGGGCCTGGACCAGGCCGCGGGCGATCCACCACAGGCGGCGGGCCTGCGCAGAGGCACTGGCTGCCTGCAGCCGGCCCAGCACGGTCTCCATCTGTTCCAGGCTGGCGGCAACATCACGTCCGCGGAACCAGCCCAGCAGGGCGACCTGATAGGCATGGCGCTGACCGCGCGCCAGCTCGATGAGCGTGGCATCCCCGGTCTCGGCCAGGGCCGATTGCGGCAGGAGAGCATCGATGTTGGGCGAGAACAGGGCGTTTTCCGAAACCAGGCTCTCGCCCTGCACGGCGCGCAGGTCGTTGAGCAGGGGCAGCAGCACCAGGGGGATATCCTGGTAGCCGGCGATCAGGCGGTCCAGGTAATCCGGCAGCTGCAGGATGCCGCGCATGAGCAGCTCCAGGGCCTCGTCCTTCTGGGCGATGCCGCCCTTCTGCAGGGCCAGCAGCAGCTTTTCCATCTCCTCGGCCAGCATGCTGGCGCCGTAGAGCTCGACCATCTGCAGGGTGCCGGAGACCTGATGCAGGTGCGCCGAACAGAAGCGCAGCTGCGAATCGTCCTCGGGATCCTCGACGAAGGCCTCCAGTGCCTGGCGGGCCTGCTTGAGGGTCTCGTCCAGTTCCGACTTCACCCACTTGAGCGTACTGAAATCCATGGCTCCACTCATTTAATCCCTTGCCTCCGGGTCAACCCGGCGTTGATAGGCCAGCGTGCCCGCGCAGCGGATGCGTTCCAGTGCCGGATGCGTCCAGCTCAGGACATCCCCCGGCGCGAGCACCAGCAGCCCGCCCGGCGCCAGCCGTCCGGCCAGTCGATCGAGGAGGCCGTGGCGCTCGCCGCGGTCGAAGTAGATCAGCACGTTCTGGCAATAGATGAGATCGAATCCGTCCAGCGGGAACCGCTCCAGCTCAGAGAGATTGAGCGGCGAGAAACAGATCCGCCGGCGCAACCGTTCGCTGATGCGGAAACGCTGTGGTGACAGCGTCTCGCAGTATGTCTGCCGGTACTCCTGCGGGATGCCGGCCAGGCGGCGCTGGGCATACTCGCCCTGGCGGGCGGTATCGAGGGCCGGACGGCTGATGTCGGTGGCGGTGATGCCGAAGCGCGGGACCGTATCCGGGCCGGTCGTGAGCGCCCGATCCAGCAGCATGGCCAGGGTATAGGCCTCTTCGCCACTGGCACAGCCCAGGCTCCAGGCCTGCAGGCTGCGTCCGCCGGGGCCGGCGAATCCGGGCAGCAATACCCTCTCGACCAGATCCAGGGCATCGGGATCGCGGAAAAAACGCGTCTCGTGCACCGTCAGCCGGTCGATGAGGATGGCCCATTCCGGCATGCTGTGAGGTGCGCGCAGGCGCTGATAGTAGGCCTGGTAGTCCTCGCAGCCGATCTCGCGCATCCGGGCGCGCAGCCCGGAGACGAACAGCGGCTTGCGCTGCTCGCTCAGGCTGATTCCCATCCGCGTCTCCAGCAGCTCGCGCCACTGGCCGAACTGGGCGTCACTGAGCTCCGGCAGACCTGTCCGGGACGGCAGTTTCCGGTTTGCCATCTGCAGCGTCATTGCCCCGCATCCCTCGGCATCGGACGCCGGTTATTCCGGCAGCTTGAAGCCGGCCACCGACCGCTGCAGATCGGATGCCAGTTCGGTGAGGTTGCCGATGGAGGCCGCCGTCTCGTTGGTGCCGGTATTGGTCTGGGTGGTGATCTCCTGGATGACGTTCATGGTGTCGGTGATGTTGCTGGCCGCCTTGGACTGCTGGGCCGCGGAGTTCGAGATGTTCTCGATCAGGCCGGCCAGGTTCTCGGACACGCTGACGATTTCCTCCAGTGCGTCGCCCGCGTCCTCGGCCAGGTGGGCACCCGTGACCACGCCCGAGGTGCTCTGCTCCATGGAGATCACGGCCTCGTTGGTGTCGGTCTGGATGGTCTTCACCAGCGCCTCGATCTGCTTGGTGGCGTTGGAGGAACGCTCCGCCAGACGCTGCACCTCGTCGGCCACCACGGCGAAACCGCGCCCGGCCTCGCCGGCCATGGCGGCCTGGATGGCGGCGTTGAGCGCCAGGATGTTGGTCTGCTCAGCGATGTCGTTGATCAGCTCCACGATGTCGCCGATCTCCTGGGAGGACTCGCCCAGACGCTTGATGCGCTTGGAGGTCTCCTGGATGTGCTCGCGGATCTGGTCCATGCCCTCGATGGTGCGGCGCACGGCCTTGCCGCCCTTGTTGGCGATCTCCACCGATTTCTGCGACACCTCGGTCGATTCCTTGGCGTTCCTGGATACCTCGTCGATGGAGACGGCCATCTCGTTGATGGCAGTTACCGCCGAGGTGATCTCCTGGGCCTGATGCTCGCTGGCCTCGGACAGGTTCATGGCGGTGGTCTTGGTCTGCTCGGCCGATGCGGTAACCTGACCCGAGGCGCTGTTGATGGTGGTGACCACCTCGCGCAGGGCGTCGATGGTGAAGTTGATGGAGTCGGCGATGGCCCCGGTGAAGTCCTCGGTCACCGTGGCGTAACTGCTCAGATCGCCGTCGGCCAGATTGCCCATTTCGTCGAGCAGCCGCAGGATCGCCTCCTGGTTCTTCTTGTTGGTCTCCTCCGCGGCCTGGCTGCGGCGGTCGGCATCACGCTTGAGCGACCAGCCCAGCCAGATCAGGAAGATCAGGGCCAGTCCGCCGAACATGTAGGCGTGATGGACCTTGACCGGCCGCTGGGTCGGCGCCAGCGAGTAGGCCGACTGCAGATTGGCCGAGGCGGCGAACAGCTGGTCGGACTGATCCGAGGCCGCGCTGGCCGCCGCCTGCACGCCCATCAGGTCCTCGGCGTTATCCAGCATCTCGCCGACATAGTCGCTGACCGAGCTGAACAGCATGGCGATCTCGCGCAGCTTGGCCTGGGCCTCGGGATCCTGGATCTGCGGGGCGTTCTCACCGCCGCGGATCTGGTCCTCCAGCACCATGCCGAACTCCTCGGTGTCCTGGGCGAACTGCTCGGTGGCCGCCTCGGCATCCTCGCCGGCGAGCACCTTGTTCAGGTTGTTGACGATGCGCTGGGACAGCATCAGCTGGCGGCTGGCCACGCGCACGGCCTCCTGGCCGGCGTTGCGATCCACCAGCACCCTGACCACGTCCTCGTAGTGGGCCAGCAGCTGCGGCATGAACTCGTTGATGACCGCCGCCGTCTCCTTGACCGCCAGCACCAGTTCCTCGCCCTCGAGCACGGTATTGATGGTGCCGCGGAACTCGTTCCACTTGCGCTCGACCGCGACCAGTTCCTCGTGTGCGACGGATTCCTCGACGGTCGGCGGCAACCCGGAGTTGACATTACCGTTGCGCAGTACCTTCAGGGTCTGGTCGAAACGATCCCGGTTCATGACCACCTGATCGAAGGCTTCCTCGCTGCCGGAAGCCGCCTCCAGGGCGTACTTGGCGATCTGCTGCGACAACACCTGCTGTTCACTGGTGTAGCCGATGCGCTCCTTGTCGTATGCCGCCAGACGGGCGGTATAGACGAAGATCGCCGCCATGGCCAGTACCGAGGCGAGCAGCAGCAGGATAAGATTGCGTACCTGCTTTCCCTGGCCCTGCCTGTCCGTTGAAGTTTGAGTGCTCATGGTTCCTCTCCTGCCCTCGATAAACCAGAATCCTGGTTGGTGGTTGGTCTCGATGTCCCTGAATTGCTTTTCTGATTACAAAGCCGCCTGCAGAAACTGTGGCGTTTCCGCCAGCCGGCGCATACTGAACACGCCCCAGTGCTCGTCGCCGATGCGAAAGCCGCCGTCCAGGAATGGACGGATGGCGGCATCATCGGTCGGTGTTTCCTGCGTCTGATCCTCCGGCAGGAAATGCTTCAGCCCCAGCACCTCGTCCACGACCAGCCCGGAATGCACGCCGGCGTGATTGATCACCAGCACCCGGCTGCGGCGTGTGGCGGCGGTTCTGTGGCCGTGGAGAAAACCCTGCAGATCCATGATCGGCAGCAGGTTGCCGCGCACATTGGCAATGCCCTGCACCCAGCTCTTGGCGCCGGGCACCTTGGCATAGTCGGTCGGGGTGAGTATTTCGGTTACCTCGCCCAGCGGCGAAACGAACTGGTGTCCGCCCAGGCGGAAGCCGATGCCGACCCAGTCCTCGCGCAGCTCGACTTCACTGGGCAGCGGCCGGGCCGCACGGCGCAGCCGTCCCTCGAGTTCGAACAGAATCCGGATCGGATCCTTGTCAGAGGTTTGACTCATGGCACATCCTTGTCTGCCGTTCAGGTGCCGAGCACGGAATTGATCTTGTTGACCAGATCGGCCTCGGTCACGGGCTTGGTGATGTAGTCCCTGGCACCCTGGCGCATCCCCCAGACCCGGTCGGTCTCCTGATCCTTGGTGGTACAGATGATCACCGGGATGTCCGCCGTCTCCGCGCCCTTGGTCAGCTGGCGGGTTGCCTGGAAGCCGTTCAGCCCCGGCATCACCACGTCCATCAGTACCAGGTCGGGTTTTTCCGCCCTGGCAATCTCGATGCCTTCCTCGCCGGAACTGGCAGTCAGGGTCTCGTGGCCGCTTTTCTCCACCATGCTCTTGAGCACGTGCATTTCCGTGGGAGAATCATCCACAATCAGAATACGAGCCATGTAACGTCTCCTTTCATCAACTGGTTGGCGCGCTGTTTGTTTCCGGCACGTCCTGGTACCTGTTATCGCCCGCGGGCACGGAAGGTTTAGACAAAACCCTCGGGCCCGTCGGCGGGTGGTTTACGGGAACGGCACTCCCCCGCGCGAATCGCGGGGCGGCGGGTCAATCGCGGACGACGTGATCCCTGATTGCACTGAGCAGTTCCTCCTTGGAAAAGGGCTTGGTCACATACTGCTCCGAGCCCACGATCCTGCCCCGCGCCCGGTCGAACAGGCCGTCCTTGCTCGAAAGCATGATCACGGGGGTGCTCTTGAAGGCCTGGTTGTGCTTGATCAGGGCGCAGGTCTGGTAACCGTCGAGACGCGGCATCATGATATCGACGAAAATGATATCCGGCTTGTGATCGGCGATCTTGGCCAGGGCCTCGAAGCCGTCGGTGGCCGTGATGACCTCGCAGCCGGCTTTCTTGAGAAGGGTTTCGGCGGTACGGCGGATGGTCTTGCTGTCGTCGATGACCATGACCCGCAGGCCTTCGAGCGTGTCGATCTGTTGGGCTGCACTCTCCACAGCATATCCCCCCACTGACTGGTTCCTTGTAGTGTTTATCGGGCGCGACCCGGGCCGCGCCCCATACAGTTAGCACAAAAACCTACCACTTTCCATTAGTTGCGCGTACACGCCGCCCCGCAGCGAAGGCTGAACCCGTCCCGGAGACTGCGGTCCAAGTATGTATCAGCCCTTCCCGCCGGTAGTGATATTGGCGTCGGAATGTGGATATCCATTACTATTACGCCCTTACTGACACTAGTAGCGTCCGTCCGGCAGCAAACTTTATGACCTCAGATCATCCCCATGTGCCGCACCTGACCACCGCCCTGACCGGGCCGCTGCAGCAGATCGAATCCCACCTGCTGGAGCAGCAGTCGCGCATCGAGGCCTGGCTGCGGGCCCAGTGGCGCGAAACCCCGGCCCCGCTGTACGCCTCGGTGGACCTGCGCAACGCCGGCTTCAAGCTGGCCCCGGTGGACACCAACCTGTTCCCGGCCGGCTTCAACAACCTGAACCCGGCCTTCCTGCCGCTGTGCATCCAGGCCTTCCAGACCAAGATGGAACACATCTGCGAGGCCGCCAGCAACATCCTGCTGATCCCCGAGGACCACACCCGCAACCTTTATTACCTGGAGAGTCTGGCGACCCTGCGCGACATCGTCGCCAAGGCCGGCTATGGCGTGCGGGTAGGCTCGCTGCGCGAGGATCTGACCGCGCCCGAGACCTTCGAGCTGCCTTCCGGTGCACGGCTGACCCTGGAGCCGGTGCAGCGCCGGGGCCGGCGCGTCGGGCTGGCGGACTTCGACCCCTGCATGGTGCTGCTGAACAACGATCTCATCGGCGGCCATCCGGAGAAGCTGCGCGACCTGGAGCAGATGGTGATCCCGCCGCCCGATCTGGGCTGGACCGTGCGGCTGAAATCCGGCCATTTCACCCATTACCACGAGGTGGCCACCGAATTCGCCAAAATGCTGGATATCGATCCCTGGCTGATCAATCCCATGTTCCGCAACTGCGGCGAGCTCAACTTCCAGAAGCGCGAGGGCGAGGAGTGTCTGCTCAAGAACGCCGGCAGACTGCTGGAAGACATCCAGAAGAAATACGACGAATACAACATCGACCGCGATCCCTTCGTGGTGATCAAGGCCGACGCCGGCACCTACGGCATGGCCATCATGTCGGTGACCAGTGTCGACGAGCTGCGCAGCCTTAACCGCAAGCAGCGCAACAAGATGGGGTCGATGAAGGGCGGTCGCGGCGTGAGCAAGTTCCTGCTCCAGGAAGGGGTCTACACCTTCGAGACCTGGGGCAAGGAGGAAGCCGTGGCCGAACCGGTGGTCTACATGATCGACCACTTCGTCGTCGGCGGCTTCTACCGGGTGCACAAGGGCCGCGGGGTGCACGAAAACCTCAACGCCCCGGGCATGCAGTTCGAGCCGCTGGCCTTCGTCGAATCCTGCATCAACCCGGACACCAGCCAGGACCCGGACGCCGAACCCAACCGTTTCTATGCCTATGGCGTGATCGCCCGGCTGGCCCTGCTGGCGGCGGCGCGCGAGCTGGCTGAGCACCGCGAGGAGCTGGCCGAGGGCGCGGCCGAGGCCCAGGCATGACCCGTATCGGCGTCCTGATGGACCCGATCGGCGCCATCAGGATCCACAAGGACAGCACCTTCGCCATGCTCCTGGCCGCGCAGGCCCGGGGCTGGGAGATCCGCTATTTCGAGCAGAAGGATCTGTTCCTGCGCGACGGCCATGCCCGGGCCAGGGCCGGCACGCTGGAGGTCCGGGACGACCCGCAGGACTGGTACCGCCTGCAGCCGCCGCAGACGCTGGCGCTGGCGGAGTTCGACATCCTGCTGATGCGCAAGGACCCGCCGGTCGATCTGGAGTACTTCGCCAGCACCTATATCCTGGAACGGGCCGAAGCCGCCGGGGTGCTGGTGGTCAACCGTCCGGCCAGCCTGCGCGACGTCAACGAAAAGCTCTACACCGCCTGGTTTCCCGAGTGCTGCGCGCCCACCCTGGTCAGCCGCGACCCGATGCAACTGCGCGAGTTCATCCACGAACAGGAAGACGCCATTCTCAAGCCGCTGTATTCGATGGGCGGCAGCTCCATCTTCCGGGTACGCCAGGGCGACCCCAACACCAACGTCATCATCGAATCCCTGACCGATCTGGGCCGCACCTCCGTCATGGCCCAGCGCTACATCCCCGAGATCAGCGCCGGCGACAAGCGCATCCTGCTGATCGACGGCGAGCCCGTGCCCTATGCCCTGGCCCGGATCCCGGCCGCGGGCGAGACCCGCGGCAACCTGGCGGTGGGCGGCCGCGGCGTCGGGGTGGCACTGAGCGAGCGCGACCGCTGGATCTGCGCCCAGGTCGCCCCCGCCCTGCGCGAGAAGGGCCTGTACTTCGTCGGTCTGGACGTGATCGGCGACTACCTGACCGAGATCAACGTGACCAGTCCCACCTGCATCCGCGAACTGGATCGCGAATACGGTCTGGACATCGCCGGCGAGCTGATGGACTGCCTGGCCGCGAAACTCCATGACCGCTGAGATACGGAAACGCCTGTACCTGCTGCCGGTCCTGATCGCCGTGCTGCTGGCGGCCTGCCAGCCGGCCGAACCGCCCCTGATCGAACGCCGCTTCATCGCCCTGGGCACCATCATCGACATCAGCCTCTACGGCATCGACGCCGAGCGGGCCGATCCTGTCCTGGCCGCGATCGAACGCGACTTCCACCGCCTGCACCACGACTGGCACGCCTGGGAGGAAAGCCGGTTGACCACGCTCAACACGACCCTGCAACAGGGCAAGCGCGCACCGGTTCCCGCCGGGCTGGCCGCGGTCCTGGAGCAGGCCCGCGGGCTGAACCGGAGCAGCGGCGGCCTGTTCGAACCCGCCATCGGCGGTCTGATGGCCCTGTGGGGTTTTCACGGCAACGACCTGCCCGGCAAGGTGCCGGAGGCGGACGCCATCGCGGCCTGGCTCGCCGAACGGCCGCGCATGAACGACCTGGAACTGGAGGGCGGCCACGCCCGCAGCACCAATCCGCGGCTGCAGCTCGATCTCGGCGCCTTCGCCAAGGGCGTGGCGGTGGACCGGGCCATCGACCGGCTGCGGGATGCCGGCATCGGCAACGCCATCGTCAATGCCGGCGGCGATCTGCGCGCCATCGGTGCACGCGAACGCCCCTGGCGCATCGGCATCCGCCATCCGCGCGCGCCGGGGGTGCTGGCCTCGATCGAGACGCAGGGCGACGAGAGCATCTTCACCTCGGGTGACTACGAGCGCTATTTCGAGGCCGAGGGCAAACGCTATCATCATATTATCGATCCGCGCAACGGCTACCCGGCGCGCGGCACCGCCTCGCTCACCGTCATCCACAGCGAGGCCGCCGTGGCCGATGCCGCCGCCACCGCCCTGTTCGTGGCCGGCGACGCCTGGCCGCAGACTGCGGCGGACATGGGCATCGAGCGGGTGATGCGGGTACGCCCGGACGGGACGGTGGAACTGAGCCCGGCCATGGCAGAACGCATCCGCTTCGAAACCGATATTGAACCGGAAGTGACGCTGCGGGGGCTGCCATGAACACCGGCATCCGTGCTGGCGATTTCCTGGTTGCGGGCCTGGCCCTCGTCCTGGTCGGCTGGAGCTATGTCCACTTCTGGCACAGCGAGCCCGCCGCCAGCCTGGAGGTCTGGGTCGACGGCGCCCGTCACGCCAGCCTGCCGCTGATCGAATCGCGCACCCTGGCGATCGAGGGTGTGCTTGGCGCCAGCCGGATCGAGCTTGCCCCCGGGCGGGCCCGTTTTCTTGCCTCCCCCTGCGAGAGCAAACGTTGTGTACACACCGGCTGGATCGACCAGGGCGGCATGGTCGCCGCCTGCCTGCCCAACCGGGTCAGCCTGCACGTTCAGGGCCGCGACCGGCGCTATGATGCGATCAACCTGTAACATTCCCTCTCCCCGCCGGGGAGAGGGCCAGGGTGAGGGGCGAATGGCTCATCAGCCCTTGCGGCGTTTCACCCTCACCCCTGCCCCTCTCCCTCAGAGGGAGAGGGGAGGGTATGCTGCCGGACTGAACCATGCCCGTTGAGACCGTCACCACCCGCCCCGAGGATCACCGCATCGCCTGGCTGGCCGCGCTGGCCATCGCCATCCATGTGCTCGAGGCCGCCATCCCCAGCCCGGTCCCCGGCCTCAAGCCGGGACTGGCCAACCTGGTCACCCTGCTGGCACTGCTGGCCTTCGGCTGGCGTACAGCGGTATGGGTCAGTCTGTTGCGGGTGCTGGTGGGCAGCCTGATTCTCGGCAGCTTTCTCACGCCGACCTTCATGCTGAGCCTGGCCGGCGCCCTGGCCAGCCTGCTGGCCCTGGGCCTGGGCCGGGCCCTGGGGCGGCACTGGCTGGGCCCGCTGGGGCTGAGCCTGCTGGCCGCACTCGGCCACATCAGCGGCCAGTTCCTGCTCGCCTATGCGCTGTTCATTCCCCACCCGGGTCTGTGGCACCTGTTTCCGCCGCTGCTGACAGCGGCCCTGATCTTCGGCATCCTCAACGGTATAATCGCCAACTTGGCATTACAGGGCGTGGACAGAATCGGCACGCCCCGAGAGGGAACCGCATCAAGGACATGAGCCAGAACGTTCTCGGCAACCGGCCGCAGCACCACGGCGATCCGCTGATCGTCGCACTGCTGCTGGCCGGCGCCCTGCACGCCCTGCTGCTGCTGGGCGTGTCCTTCACCTTCGAGCCCGACGCCAGCCGCGAGGCGCCGCCGCCGCTGGACATCGCCCTGCTGCCCAAACACAACACCGAGGCTCCGGAGGAGGCCGACTATCTGGCCGAGCACAGCCAGACCGGGGCGGGCAATGTCGATGAGCGGGTGGAACCGACCCCACCGCAGCCGGCCAAACAGGCCAGCGCCCCGCCGCCGGAGCCGGAAACCGCCCGGGAACAGCCCCAGGTGCTCACCCAGGCCGAATCCGACACCGAGGTCACCCCGAGCGAATCCACACCGAAACCGGAAAGCCCCAGGCCCAGCGCCGACGAACTGGTCCAGCGCAGCATGGAAATGGTCCAGCTGGACGAACAGATCAAGCAGTCCCTGCAGGCCTACTCGGAACGCCCGCGCAAGACCTTCGTCTCGGCCAGCACCCGCGAGTTCAAGTACGCCAGCTACATGAACGACTGGGTGCACAAGGTCGAGCGGGTCGGCAACCTCAACTATCCCGACGCCGCCCGCCGCCAGGGGGTCTCGGGCAAGCTGCTGCTGCAGGTCGCGCTCAAGCCGGACGGCAGCGTCTATACCATCACCCTGCTCAAGTCCTCCGGCCACCAGGTCCTCGATGACGCCGCCATCCGCATCGTCGAGCTGGCCGCGCCCTTCCCGCCGCTGCCGGAAGCCGTGCGCGAGGATACCGACCTGCTCTACATCACCCGCACCTGGGAGTTCCTCAGCAGCGGGCTGCAGACGCAGGGCAGATAGGAACCGCGGCGGCAATAAACGCCTTTGCGTTCTCTGCGTTACATGCGCCGCACCGATCCCTTGCACCGCCCGGCGCCCTCGCCGATACTAGGGCCTGTAAACACTAATCCAATCGTCTCTGTTGTGCCTGAAAAAGCGCCAATCGAGGCGCGAGGAGCGTGGTTTGGTGATTCCAAATAAGCGACGAGCAACGACGAGTGGCGCTTTTTCAGGCGCAACCCGCAGGGCTGGGGCTGATTTCCCGCCCAGCGGCGTTATCATTCGCTCATGTAGAGTGACTACACATCGCTCATTCTGCCTTGCTGGACGAAAAATCAGCCCCAGCAGAGGCGATTGGATTAGTGTTAACAGGCCCTAGGACCCATGGCGGAATCCCCCTACCTGGCCAACCACTTCCTGATCGCCATGCCCGGCCTGGCGGACCCGAACTTTTTCCATACTGTCACCTATATCTGCGAACACGACGCCGACGGCGCCATGGGACTGGTCATCAACCGGCCGCTGGACATGCGTCTGGACGATGTGTTCGAGCACATGCAGCTGAATGCCAGCGACCCCTACATCGCCGACCTGCCCGTCTACCAGGGCGGGCCGGTACAGCCCGAGCGCGGCTTCATCCTGCACCAGCCGCTGGGCGGCTGGGAGGCCACCATGCAGGTCACCGATGACACCGGCGTGACCGCCTCCCAGGACATCCTGGCCGCCATGGCCGAGGGCAAGGGGCCGAGCCGGGCGCTGATCGCGCTGGGCTACGCCGGCTGGGGCGCCGGACAGCTGGAACATGAAATGGCGGAAAACGCCTGGCTCAGCGGGCCGGCCGACCCGCGGGTGATCTTCGACACCCCGGTGGAGAAGCGCTGGGAGGCGGCAGCAGCCCTGATCGGGGTCGACGTCAACCTGCTCTCGGGCGACGCCGGGCATGCCTGAGCCGGGCGGGCGCACCCTGCTCGGCTTCGACCACGGGAAGAAAAAAATCGGGGTAGCCGTCGGCCAGACGGTGACAGGGACGGCGCGTGCGTTACAATCGCTCTCCGCCCGCGACGGTCAGCCGGACTGGGACCGGGTGGCGGCCCTGCTGGCCGAGTGGCGCCCGGACGCCCTGGTGGTGGGCCGGCCGCTGTACCTCACCGGCGACGTCAGCGCGACCACGGCCGCGGCCGAACGCTTCGCCCGCCGGCTGCACGGCCGCTTCGGCCTGCCGGTGCACCTGATGGACGAGCGTTTGAGCTCACAGGCCGCGCGCCGGCTCGGGGACGGAAAGGACACGGACATCGATGCCCAGTCGGCACGGATCATCCTGCAGGACTGGCTGGACGAACACAGGTAAAAGACACCAATGACCCAGACCCCTGTCGAACCCCTGCTGGCCCAGATGGCCGGGGATCTCAGCGCCCTGCTCGAGCGCCGCGGCGTCGAGGATCCGGCCATGGTCGGCATCCATACCGGCGGGGTCTGGGTGGCGCGCGAACTGCACCGCTCACTGGGGCTGGAGCAGCCGCTGGGCAGCCTGGATATCACCTTCTACCGCGACGACTTCACCCGCATCGGCCTGCACCCGCAGGTCAAGCCCTCGGACATCCCCTTTTCGGTCGACGAGCGCCACATCATCCTGGTCGACGACGTACTGCACACCGGGCGCACCATCCGCGCGGCCATGAACGAAATCTTCGACTATGGCCGCCCGGCCTCGGTGATCCTGGCCGTACTGGTCGAGCGCGGCGGCCGCGAACTGCCGATCGAGGCCGACGTGGTCGGCACCCGGCTGCAGCTCGTCCTGGGCGAGCACGTCAAGCTCACCGGGCCCGACCCCCTGGTACTGGAGGTTCACAAGGCCGCATGAGCAGCACCAACCTGCAAGTCGACGACCAGGGCCGGCTGCGCCACTTCCTCACCATCGAGGGGCTTTCGCATTCCATTCTCACCGAGATACTGGACACCGCCGAGTCCTTCGCCGGCGTGACCGCCCAGCAGGTGAAGAAGGTCCCGCTGCTGCGCGGCAAGACCATCGTCAACCTGTTCTTCGAGGCCAGCACCCGCACCCGCACCACCTTCGAGCTGGCGGCCAAGCGGCTGTCGGCGGACGTGCTCAACATCAACATCGACGCCTCCAGCGCCGTGAAGGGCGAGACCCTGCTCGACACCCTGCGCAACCTGGAGGCCATGCATGTGGACATGTTCGTGGTGCGCCACGCCGACAGCGGCGCGGCGCATTTCTTCGCCCGCCACGTGGCCCCGCACATCAGCGTGCTCAACGCCGGCGACGGCCGCCACGCCCATCCCACCCAGGCGATGCTGGATATGTTCACCATCCGCCGGGTCAAGGGGCCGGACTTCGGCCGCCTGCGGGTGGCCATTGTCGGCGACATCATGCACTCGCGGGTGGCGCGCTCACAGATCCATGCGCTGAACACCCTCAACACCGGCGAGGTCCGCATCGTTGCGCCCAAAACCCTGGTGCCGGTGGACGCCGAATCGCTGGGGGTGCAGGTCTTCCATGATCTGGAGGCCGGTATCCGCGACGTCGACGTGATCATCATGCTGCGGCTGCAACGCGAACGCATGCAGGGCGCCATGCTGCCGAGCGAACATGAGTATTTCCATCTGTTCGGTCTGACCGAACAGCGCCTGGCGGTGGCCGACCCGGATGTCACGGTGATGCACCCCGGGCCGATCAACCGCGGGGTGGAGATGGACTCCCAGGTAGCCGACGGCCCGCGTTCGGTTATCCTGGAACAGGTTACCCACGGCATCGCCGTGCGCATGGCGGTCATGTCCATGACCATGCGTGCCCACACGGATGCCGAGGCCCAGGAAAAACAGAATGTGTAGGTTGGGCCGGATGCTATGAAGCCCAACACGGGTCCGCCTTCGGTAGAGGTATCGGGCTTCGCCCGGCTCAGCCCAACCTACCCATGGCAACGTTACACCAATACAGGAACAGCACTGAATGGCGGCTAAGAAGGCGCGCATACTGATCCGGGGCGGCCGGGTCATCGACCCGGCCAACCGCCTCGACGCCGAGGTCGATGTCGCCGTCGCCGCCGGCCGCATCGCCGGCGTGGGCGAGAGCGTGCCCGGCGATTTCCGCCCCGAGCTGGAGATCGACGCCCGCGGCCTGATTGTCTGCCCCGGCCTGGTGGAGCTGGCCGCGCACCTGCGCGAGCCCGGTCACGAGAACAAGGCCACCATCGCCTCCGAGACCCGGGCCGCCGCCGCCGGGGGCATCACCACCCTGTGCTGCCCACCGACCACCGATCCCATCATCGACACCCCGGCCGTGGTTGAACTCATCCGCCAGCGCGCCGAACGCGCCGGCCATGCCCGCGTCGTCACCCTCGGCGCGCTCACCCAGGGGCTTGCCGGCGAGCATCTGACCGAAATGGCCGCGCTCAAGGAAGCCGGCTGCCGTGGCGTGAGCAATGCCCAGTCGCCCATCCTGCATACCGCCGTGGTGCGGCGTGCCTTCGAATACGCCGCCACCTTCGACCTGACCGTATTCATCCACCCGGAGGAATACTGGCTGGCCAACGGCGGCTGCGCCCACGAGGGGGCGGTGGCCACCCGCCTGGGCCTGCCCGGCATCCCGGCCGCGGCCGAGACCGCCGCCGTGGCCCGGGACCTGGCCCTGATCGAGCACACCGGGGTGCGGGCGCACTTCTGCCGCCTGACCCACAGCCGCTCGGTGCAGATGATCGCCCGCGCCCAGTACGACGGCGTGCCGATCACGGCCGACGCGGCCATCCCCTATCTCTACTTCACCGAACTGGACATCGCCGACTTCGACAGCCAGTTCCACGTCTACCCGCCGCTGCGCACCCAGCGCGACCGCGAGGGCCTGCGTGCCGGCCTGGCCCGCGGCACCCTGTCGGCCCTGTGCAGTGACCACCAGCCGCACGAGGCCGACGCCAAGCTCAATCCCTTCCCGGCCACCGAGCCCGGCATCTCCGGCCTGGACACCCTGCTGCCGCTGGCCCTGCGCCTGGTCGAGGACAAGCTGCTGACCCTGCCCGAGATCATCGATCGTCTGACCGCCGGCCCGGCCCGCATCCTGGGTCTGCTCGAACAGGGCACCGGCACCCTGACCCCGGGCGCGGCGGCCGACATCACCCTGTTCGACCCCGAGGCCAGCTGGCGCATCGATCCGACCAGCCTGTTCAGCCAGGGGCACAACACCCCCTTCATGGGCTGGGAAGTGAAAGGCAGGGTGATGCACACCCTGCTGGGCGGCCGGCGGGTGTTCGAGCGGTAAGCCTACGATCAATTTTTTCTCGTCATTGCGAGCGCAGCGCGGCAATCTCGTAATGCAGCACCCGTCTGTAGAGATTGCCGCGCTGCGCTCGCAATGACGGATCATCGGCTTCCGAGAGTGGTGGATATCCGTTTTCTCAGTGTTCTTCGTATTCCTTGTGATTCATAATTGAACCCATGACCACAGCCAAACCCCACCGCGGCACCATCCATCTGGAAGACGCCGAAATCCTGACCCACGAGGCCCATCCGGGCGGGCAGTACATCCTGCGCGTCCACAGCCCCGAGTGTGCCCACCGCGCCGCGCCGGGCAGCTTCGCCCATCTGACCTGCGACCCGCTGCTGCCCATGCGCCGGCCGCTGTCGATCATGCGCACCGACCCCGAGGCCGGCTGGGTGGAGTTCCTGTACAAGGTGGTCGGCGAAGGCACCCGTCTGCTCAGCCGGCGTCAGACGGGCGAATCCATCAGTGTCATGGGCCCCATCGGCCAGCCCTTCCGCCCGCGCCCCGAGCGTCCGCGCCCCCTGCTGCTCGGCGGCGGCGTGGGGATCCCGCCCATGGTGTTCCTGGCCGATGCCCTGCGCCGCGAACCGGCCTGCAAACCGCTCGTGATGATGGGCTCCGAGGTCCCCTTCCCCTTCACCAGCCGCCCGTCGCAGATCCTGGTCCCCGGCATCCCCGACGGGGTGATCGCTGCCATGCCGCTGCTGGAGGACTGGAGCGTGCCCAGCCGCCTGTGCAGCCGGCAGGACTTCCCCGGCTGCTACCAGGGCTACATCACCGATCTTGCCCGCGACTGGCTGTCTGCGCTCAACACGCAGCACCTGCAGGAGGTGGAGATCTTCGCCTGCGGTCCGCACCCCATGCTGGAGGCGGTGGCGAAACTGGCGCGCGACTACGACCTGCCCTGCCAGGTTTCGCTGGAGGAGTTCATGGCCTGCGCCGTCGGCGGCTGTGCCGGCTGCACCGTGCAGGTGGAAACCGATCAGGGCCCGGCGATGAAGCGCGTATGCGTGGACGGGCCGGTGTTCGATGCGCGGGCGGTTTTTCCCTGAGCTGAAACCTCAACGCAAAGACGACAAGGCGCAGAGAACAGCAAAGAGCGTAATGGTGACCCCATGGACAATCACATTGAAATCCATTACTGCAACCAATGCCGGTGGCTGCTGCGCTCCGCCTGGATGGCGCAGGAGCTGCTGACGACGTTCGAGGATGAGATCACGGAACTTACCCTGCGCCCGGGCACGGGCGGCGTATTCGAGGTAACCGTCAACGGCAGGCCGGTCTGGTCGCGCCGGGAAGCCGGCCGTTTCCCGGAGATCACGGAACTGAAACAGCGGGTACGCGACGAGATTGCGCCGGAGAAGGGGCTTGGGCATTCCGACAAAAAGAAAGAGTAGGATGGATGCAGGTTGGAGCGGGTGCGCTGCACCGTAACCCGACATGCTGCGGGCTGTCGGGTTACGCTACGCTAACCGGACCTAGGCGCCGAAAGCCGAACGACTCTCCCCAGCCACGGTCAACTCCGCTTTTTCCCGCCGCGCTTCTGATTTGATATGGAGTACTGATCCGAGTTGTCGATCTCCATGTCGGCAATGGCGTCGCCCAGCTTGTCCACATCCTCCTCGTCCAGCTTGATCATCAGCCGCACCTCGTTGGGTGAGTCGGCGTAGTGCAGGGCGTTGTCGTAGCTGATCTCGCCGGCCTTGTAGAGATCGAACAGCGCCTGATCGAAGGTCTGCATGCCCTGCTCGCGGGAGCGTTTCATCAGGTCCTTGAGGCGGTGGATCTCGCCGTTGCGGATGTACTCCGAGGCCAAGGGGCTGTTGATCAGCACCTCCACGGCGGCGCGGCGGGCCTTGCCGTCGACGGTGGGGATGAGCTGCTGGGCGATCATGGCCTTGAGGTTGAGCGACAGGTCCATCAGCAACTGGTCGCGCCGGTCCTCGGGGAAGAAATTGATGATGCGGTCCAGCGCCTGGTTGGCATTGTTGGCGTGCAGGGTGGACAGGCACAGGTGGCCGGTCTCGGCGAAGGCGATGGCGTAGTCCATGGTCTCGCGACTGCGGATCTCGCCGATCAGGATCACGTCCGGGGCCTGGCGCAGGGTGTTGCGCAGGCCGACCTCGTAGGAGTCGGTGTCCAGGCCCACCTCGCGCTGGGTGACGATGCAGCCGTCGTGCTGGTGGATGAACTCGATGGGATCTTCCAGGGTGACGATATGGCCGTTGCCGTGATGGTTGCGGTAGCCGAGCATGGCCGCCAGCGAGGTGGACTTGCCGGTGCCGGTCGCGCCCACGAACAGCACCAGGCCGCGCTTGGTCATGGCCAGCTTCTCGAGGACGGGCGGCAGGTTGAGCCCCTCGAAGTTGGGGATCTGGGTTTCGATGCGGCGCAGCACCATGCCGACATGGTTGCGCTGATAGAAGGCGCTGACGCGGAAGCGCCCCAGCCCGCTCTCGCTCAGGGCGAAGTTGCATTCATGGGTGCGCTGGAATTCATCGCGCAGGTATTCGGGCACCGTATCCATCACCATCTGCCTGGCCTCATCGGGCGCAAGCGGCTCCTTGGCGGTGGCCATGATCTTGCCATCGACCTTGATGCTGGGCGGCACGCCGGCGGTGATGAACAGGTCGGAGGCCTTCTTTCTCACGACCAGCATGAGCAGTGTTTTGAGGTCCTGTGCCATGAATTTTCCCTTCTTGTCGCCCGGAGCCGGTTTCGTTATCCCTGAAACAAGCATAGATCGTGGGTGACCGGGGGAATACCCCCTCACCCCAACTCTCCCGCCAGGGGAGAGGGAAAATGTAAAAAAACCGTTTCTAGCGGAACAGCTCCTTGTTGGCCGCCTTGGTGCGGGCGTCCTGGCGGCTGACCAGGCCCTTCTGCACGATCTCCTGCAGATTCTGGTCCAGGGTCTGCATGCCGGTGGCCTGACCGGTCTGGATGGCCGAGTACATCTGGGCGACCTTGTCCTCGCGGATCAGGTTGCGGATCGCCGGGGTGCCGATCATGATCTCATGCGCGGCAATACGTCCGCCGCCGGTCTTCTTGAGCAGGGTCTGGGAGATGACCGCGCGCAGCGACTCCGACAGCATGGAGCGCACCATGGATTTCTCCGCCGCCGGGAAGACGTCGATGATGCGGTCAATGGTCTTGGCCGCGGAGCTGGTGTGCAGGGTGCCGAACACCAGGTGGCCGGTCTCGGCCGCGGTCAGGGCCAGGCGAATGGTCTCCAGGTCGCGCATCTCGCCGACCAGGACGATGTCGGGGTCCTCGCGCAGGGCCGAGCGCAACGCCTCGGCAAAGCCAAGGGTATCGCGATGCACCTCGCGCTGGTTGATCAGGCACTTCTTGGATTCGTGCACGAACTCGATCGGATCCTCGATGGTGAGGATGTGCTCGTAGCGGCTTTCGTTGACGTGGTTGATCATCGCCGCCAGGGTGGTGGACTTGCCGGAACCGGTGGGGCCGGTGACCAGCACGATGCCGCGCGGCTGGTCGGAGATGTCCTTGAACACGGGCGGGCAACCCAGGTCCTCCAGGCTAAGGATCTTGGAGGGGATGGTACGGAACACCGCACCGGCGCCGCGGTTGTGGTTGAAGGCGTTGACGCGGAAGCGCGCCAGGTTCGGAATCTCGAAGGAGAAGTCGGTTTCGAGGAATTCCTCGAAATCCTTGCGCTGCTTGTCGTTCATGATGTCGTAGACCAGCGCGTGGACCTCCTTGTGCTCCAGCGCCGGAACGTTGATGCGGCGGATGTCGCCGTCGACGCGGATCATGGGCGGCAGCCCGCGAGAAGAGAGGTGCAGGTCGGAGGCGTTGTTCTTGACCCCGAAGGCGAGCAGTTCTGCGATATCCATTCGTTTCCCCTGACAGCGGTTGTTCTCGGTCCTAGACTAGGTTGTTATCGACACTTTACCGGAAGGCTTTATCAAGGGAAATCCGCCCGGAGCGCGGACACACGTGGCAGCCGCGGGGCCGCCCGGGGTATAGTAAGGCGCAGTATTCCGGATCGGAGGGCGGTGTGACGCTCCCACGCGACCAGCAACTGTGCCAGCGCCGGCAGGAACTGCTCGAGCGCATCAGTGAATGGTGCGACCAGTACGGGCGCGGCCGCGACTGCGTGCGGCTGCTGGCGGTATCCAAGCAGTTTCCCGCCGATGACATCCAGACCCTGGCCGGTTGCGGTCAGAGCGCCTTCGGCGAATCCTACCTCAAGGAGGCGCTGGACAAGCTGGATATGCTGTCCGGTCTGAATCTGGAGTGGCATTTCATCGGGCCCATGCAGTCGAACAAGACCCGGCGCATCGCCGAGCGCTTCGCCTGGGTCCAGAGCCTGGACCGGCTCAAGGTCGCCCAGCGACTGGCCGAGCAGCGTCCGGCCGAACTGCCGCCGCTCAATGTCTGCCTGCAGGTCAATATCAGTGGTGAGGCCAGCAAGTCCGGCACCGATCCCGCTGACCTGCCCGGGCTGGCCGCTGCCGTGACCGGGCTGCCGCAGCTGCGCCTGCGCGGTCTGATGGCGATTCCCGCCCCGACCATTCAGTTCGGCGAGCAGCGCCGGGCCTTCGCCCGGCTGCGCGACCTTTACGACAGCCTCGTCACGGCCGGCCATGACCTGGACACCCTGTCCATGGGCATGAGCAACGACCTGGAGGCAGCCATCGCCGAGGGCGGCACCCTGGTGCGGGTGGGCACGGCCCTGTTCGGCCAGCGCGCGGCCGCGCCGGCGGCGGACTGATCCCAGGCACCTTGTTGACAGCCATAATTAACCCGGCGACCAACACTGCACACGCACAGCGGCTGAACACGGCATTGTTGATCGCCGGGTTAATAAGCGGCGACAATGCAGACTGCCAGAGCAACAACAACAGGCCCGCGTTATGAATGAATCCCAGCTCTGCTTCATCGGCGCCGGCAACATGGCCCGCAGCCTGATCGGCGGGCTGCTGGCCGACGGCTTCCCGGCCGGGCGGATCCGTGCCAGCGACCCGGATGCCGGTCAGCGCCAGGCGGTCGCCCGTCGCTTCGGCATCGAGGTGTTCGCCGACAATGCCGAGGCGGTGGCCGGCGCCCATGTGCTGATCCTGGCGGTCAAGCCGCAGGGACTGGCCGCGCTGGCCCGGGATATCGCCCCCCACCTGGACGCGGCCAACCCGTTGGTCATCTCGGTGGCCGCGGGCATCCGGGCCAGTGATCTGGACCGCTGGCTGGGCGGCAACCGCCCGCTGGTACGCTGCATGCCCAACACCCCGGCCCTGGTGCAGAGCGGGGCCACCGCGCTGTACGCCACGGCCGCGGTCAACGACGCCCAGCGCAACCTGGCCGAGTCGATCCTGCGCGCCGTCGGCCTGACCCTGTGGGTCGAGGACGAGGCCCAGATGGACGCCGTCACCGCCCTGTCCGGCAGCGGGCCGGCCTATTTCTTCCTGATGATCGAGGCCATGCAGCAGGCCGGCGCCGAGCTGGGTCTGGCGGAGGACACCGCCCGCCTGCTGGCGCTGCAGACGGCCTTCGGGGCGGCGAAGATGGCACTGGAATCCGAGGATGCCCCGGCGCGGCTGCGCGAGCGGGTCACCTCCCCCGGCGGCACCACCGAACGGGCGCTGGCGGCGCTGGAGGACGGCGGCCTGCGCCAGCTCATCGCCCGGGCGATGCAGGCCGCACAGGCGCGCTCGCGCGAGCTGGCCGAACAACTGGGAGCGGACGCATGAACGGCGGCAATCTGCTGGGCGATACCCTGGGCTTCGTCATCCAGGTGCTGGGTGGCTGTATGTACTGGTACTGATGCTGCGCCTGCTACTGGGCTGGCTGCGGGCGGATTTCTACAACCCGTTGAGCCAGTTCATCGTCAAGGTGACCAATCCGGCGGTCATTCCGCTGCGGCGCATCCTGCCGCCGCTCGGGCGCCTGGACACCGCCACTGTGGTGGTCATGCTTGTCGTGCAGATCCTGGGCGTGGCGCTGGTGATGCTGGTCTCGGGCCGGCCGGTGCAGCCCTATCCCCTGCTGGCGCACAGCCTGCTGGAGCTGGTGTGGTGTCGCTGGGCTTTTCGGTGTTCATCTTCGCCATCCTGATCCAGGCCATCCTCAGCTGGGTCAATCCGGGCGGCTACAACCCGGCGCTCGCCATCCTGTATTCCCTCACCGAACCGGTGCTGCGGCCGCTGCGCGGCCTGATCCCGCCCATCTCGGGCATCGATCTCAGCCCCCTGTTCGCCATCCTCATCCTGGAGGTCGCCCGCCGGCTGGTGCTGGGCCTGCTCACCGGGCTGCTGCTGGCCTGAGTACCTGGGATGACTGAACCTGCCTGGTACCGCTGGGACGGCAAGGATCTGATCCTGGAGCTGCATGTCCAGCCCGGCGCCCGCCGCGAGGAACTGTCCGGCGAGCACGGCGGTCGGCTCAAGGTGCGGATCAAGGCCCCGCCGGTGGAGGGCAGGGCCAACCGTAACCTGATCAAATTCCTGTCCAATCTGTTCGGCGTCGCGCCCCGCGATATCACCCTGCTGCGGGGCGAGAGCGGCCGCGACAAGCGCCTGCGCATCCACCGCCCGGCCCGCCTGCCGCCGGAAATCCCTTCCCCCTGAGGGCGTGACAGCAGTCACATCCTGAGCCCCGGCCCGCGCGCCGGCGCCTAAGCCTCTGTATTGCGTCTCAAGATTCCCCCGTCCCGGTCGAAAGCCCTGACAAGGGAGTCGCGCCGCCGGCACGGCCGACCGGTTCTGTCTGGAGGAAAACACACAATGCAAAACGACGCGTTCAGTCAGCGGCTGGAAGCCTACGCCAACTGGAAAACCGAGGTGCTCGACACCCTGCAGGCCTTCCAGAAATGGCTCGACGAACACGAAATGGACGAGGGCGAGACCGACCTGCGCATCTACGAAACCATGGATGCATTGCGCCAGGACCGGCTGAACCTCGCCTTCGTGGCCGAGTTCTCGCGTGGCAAGACCGAGCTGATCAACGCCATCTTCTTTGCCGGTTACGGCTGCCGGCTGCTGCCCTCGGACGCCGGTCGCACCACCATGTGCCCGAGCGAGCTGTTCTATGACCACAGGGCCGATTCGGCCTATCTGCGTCTGCTGCCGATCGAGACCCGGCGCGAGGACCGCTCCATCGCCGATTACAAGAATGCCCCCGAACACTGGGTGACCCTGCCCCTGAACACCGACTCGCCCGAACAGATGAGCGACACCTTCCGCGAGGTCATCCGCACCAAGACGGTCAAACTGGAAACGGCGCGCGAGCTGGGCCTGTACGACGAGAGCCAGGACAGCCGCTTCCAGAAGACCGGGGAATACCCCGAGCAGGTCGAGATCCCGATGTGGCGTCATGCGCTGATCAGCTTCCCGCATCCGCTGCTCAAGCAGGGCCTGGTCATCCTCGACACCCCGGGTCTGAACGCCCTGGGCAACGAGCCGGAGCTGACCGTGAGCATGCTGCCCTCGGCCCAGGCCGTGTTGTTCGTGCTCGCCGCCGACACCGGTGTGACCCGTTCCGATCTGGAGATGTGGGAGCATCATGTCCATCCGCTGGGCAGCCAGCACAACAAGCACCTGGTGGTGGCGCTGAACAAGATCGACACCCTGTGGGATGACCTCAAGGACGACGCCAGCGTCGGCCAGACCATCGACACCCAGCGCCGCAAGGCCGCCGAGCTGCTGCACGTGGACGAGGAGCAGGTCTTTCCGCTGTCGGCGCTGAAGGGCCTGGCGGGCAAGATCCGCGATGACGAGGAACTGCTCGCACGCAGCCGGCTGCCCGAGCTGGAGGGCTTTCTGTCCAACCGAGGTGCTGCCCAACAAGCTCAACGTGCTGCGCGATCACATCCTGCACGAGATCGGCGGGCTGCAGAACGAGATGCACGACATCCTCAGCGGCCGGCTGGCCCAGACCCGCAAGGAATTGGAGAACCTGGGTTCGCTGCGCGGCAAGAATACTGATGTGATCCAGCATCTGATGCAGAAATCGCGCGAGGAGCAGTCGGCCTACATGCGCAACGTGGAAAGCTTCCAGTCCAGCCGCCGGGTACTGCAGAGCCAGGCCAAGGAGATGCTGGACGCGCTCAGCCTGGAATCCTTCGACCGCCTGATCGACAAGACCCGCAAGGAGATGACCGGCGCCTGGACCACGGCCGGGCTCAAGCGCGGCATGGAGGCTTCTTCGAGGGGGCGCGCGACACCATGGACCAGGTCGCGCACTCGGCCGAGCAGACCCGCAACCTGATCCGTTCGACCTATCGCAAGTTCCACGAGGAGCACGGCCTGCCGGCGATGACGCCCAAGGTGTTCTCGGTCGATCAGTTCAACATGGATTTCCACAACCTGCTCAAGGAGGCCGAGGCATTCCGCAACAGCCCTTCAGTGGCCATGACCGAGCAGAGCTTTGTCATCAAGAAGTTCTTCGTCTCGCTGGTCACAGGGCCAGGCGCGCAGCATCTTCTTCCGCGCCAACCAGGAGGCCAACGCCCTGTTGAAGGAAGTCATGAATCCGCTGGTGCAGCAGATCAAGGATCACAAGCGGGTGATGGAGAAACGCCTGGAGACGCTGCGCCGGATCAACGAATCGCGCGACACCCTGGAAGCCAGGATCAAGGAACTGGAGGCCGAGCAGGCCACCCTGGGGACGATCTGCAGTCCTGCGAACGGTTTTGCGCGAGGTGCCTCCGACCGCCGCCGGCCCCGCCGTGGCCGGGCCGATTCAACGCGCCAGCGCCCGGATTGCGGTTCCGGCTGCCTGAACGCGACCCGACAGCACCGCCCCGCATCACGGTCGTCAGATCACGGTCTGATAGCGGCATTTTTTCCGGCCCATTCGTACGCCCTTCACCGGACAAGATCCTTCAAAAGGAGGCCGTCCATCGCGCCCGATGCTTTCACGTCACCACCGCTTCCATGTTCGCCTCGCCCTGTTGTGACCACGCCCGCCGCACGCGAGCCGAAGGAACATCCAGGATTCGGTGACTATGTCGCTGCCCACTACAAGCCGCTGCCCACGGCATGATCCCCGCCCCATGGCTGGCCGGTGAAAACAATATCACCGTTCCATAGAACCGCTCGGCCATGCTCAACGTGGTGGTGCTGCCGAGAAGGCGTGACGGTCGCCCGCGGCAAACCCACGGCCGCGAGGTCGCGGCATGATCCATCAGCCTGACCGGCAAGCCAGCACCGGAATCCGCCGCTTCTGCGAGGTCGCGATGCCGACGCCATCTAACTACATCGACGAATCGCGGTCGCCACGAGCAGCCGCATGAACTTCGATATCACAGTTCACGCCGACGGCGCAGAGCGAACCGCTCTGCGGTGCGCATTCGCCCCAAGCAGTTCTTCCACGAACTGAGCACCGCCGGCATGCAGTAGGTTCGGGTGAGCGAAGCGAAGCCTGACCTGCGCACCGCACTGCTCCTTTCAGGCGAACTGTGTCAGCGCCGCCCAACACCATCACGCCCGCCGCTGCCGATTCATCGATCGCCCCCGCGCCGCCCGCCTGAACCCAGGCTCCGGCTCCATCCACTGACCGCTCATGCGCGCCGCGATCACGCCCATCAGCAGCAGGTTGGGCAGGGTGCCCAGCCCGAAACCGAGCATCAGCAGCGCGCCCTGTCCGGCACTGCCGGCCGACAGGGTCCAGATCAGCACGCTGTAGACCAGGCCACAGGGCAGCCAGCCCCAGATAAGCCCGAGCACGAAGGCATGCGCGGGCGTGCTGACCGGCAACAGCCGCCGTCCCAGCGGCTCGATATGCCGCCACAGGCGCGCGCCCAGGCCCTCGACCCGCGCCAGCCCCAGCCACCAGCCGGCCAGGTACAGCCCCATCAGGATCAGGAAGCCCCCGGCGAACAGCTGCAGCACCAGCTGTGCCTGACGCACATCCAGCAGATGCATGGCCAGGGCGCTGATCCCGCCCATGGCCGCACCGGCCATAACATAACTGCCGATGCGCCCGCCGTTGTAGGCCACCAGGTAGGGCAGCTGCGCCAGTGGCCGCTGGCGGGTGGCTTCGGGCAGGCCGAAGCTCAACGCGCCGACGATGCCACCGCACATGCCGACACAGTGCACACCGCCGAGCAGGCCGACCAGGAAGGCCGCGATGAAGTTCGCCTCGCTCAGCATCCCCGTCCGTCCGGCAGCGGCCAGTCGTAGTCCATGATCAGCGGGGCATGATCGGAGAAGCGCCGGGCGGTGTAGACCCGGGCCCGCCGCACCCGCTCGCGCAGCCCGGGCGTGATGATCTGGTAGTCGATGCGCCAGCCGACGTTCTTCTCCCAGGCCCGGCCGCGGTTCGACCACCAGGTGTAGACCTCGGGCCGGGGATCGGCGACGCGGTGGCCGTCGACGTAACCGGCCTCGTCAAACAGCCGGTCCAGCCAGGCGCGTTCCTCCGGCAGAAAGCCGGAATTCTTCTGGTTGCTGCGCCAGTTCTTCAGGTCGATGGGCTTGTGGGCCATGTTCCAGTCGCCGCAGATGATGTACTCGCGGCGCTTGCGGCGCAGGCTTTTGAGATAGGGCAGCAGCCGCTCCAGCACCTCGAACTTGACCTGCTGGCGCGACTCCGACGAGGTGCCGGACGGCAGGTACAGGGAAATGATATTCAGCCGCCCGACCTGGACCTCGAGCCAGCGCCCCTCGGCATCGAACCCGGGCCAGCCCAGGCCGTGCACCACCCGGTCCGGCCGGTGCCGGCTGTAGATGGCCACGCCGCTGTAGCCCTTCTTCTCGGCGTCGTGGTAGAAGCAGTGGAAGGGACGCGGGCGGAAGCAGCGGTCGGCGAGCTGATATTCCTGGGCCCGGGTCTCCTGCAGACAGACGAAATCGGCGCGCTGGCGCGCCAGCCAGGGGTAGAGCCCCTTGCGCGCCGCGGCGCGGATCCCGTTGGCATTGAGGGTGATGACTCGCACGCTGGATTCCCGTTCCGATCCTGCACGATTGCAGTACTGGCGTGTATGATACCGGACTCGTTTGTGAATTCAGCCACGGATACGCCCATGCACGACTATCAGTACGATTTCCTGCGCTTCGCCATCGACAACCAGGTTCTCAAATTCGGCGAATTCACCCTCAAGTCCGGCCGCAGGAGCCCCTATTTCTTCAATGCGGGGCTGTTCAACACCGGCGGCCTCCTGGCCCGGCTGGGGCGCTTCTACGCTGAGGCCGCGGTTACGGCCGGTGTGGAGTTCGACCTGCTGTTCGGACCGGCCTACAAGGGCATCCCGCTGGCCGCGGCCACCGCCATCGCCCTGGCCGACCGGCATGGCCGCGACGTGCCCTGGTGTTTCAACCGCAAGGAGACCAAGGATCACGGCGAGGGCGGCAACCTGGTCGGCGCACCGCTCCAGGGCCGGGTGCTGATCGTCGATGATGTCATCACCGCCGGCACCGCGGTACGTGAATCCTTCGACATCATCGCTGCTGCCGGTGCCACACCGGCCGGCATCCTGATCTCGCTGGACCGCCAGGAACGCGGCCGGGGCGAGCGTTCGGCGATCCAGGAGATCGAGGCCGAGTACGGGGTACCCGTCATCGGCATCGTCGCCCTGGAGCAGCTCATCGACTATCTGCGCGACCAGCCTGAATTGCAGCAACACCTGCCCGCCGTGGAGGCCTATCGGGCCGAGTACGGGGTCTGAGGCGAATGGCACTTACATAAGCCGGATTTCAGTCTATCCGTCATTCCCGCGAAGGCGGGAATCCAGTGCTTGGCAAGAGCAAATGAACGCTGGATCCCCGCCTTCGCGGGGATGACGCGCTAAAGTAAGTACCATTCGGGTCTGAGGCGGGTTTCGCAGGTTGAGCCTCGCTTACTATCCCTTCAGGATCAACTGCAGCCCGACCAGGATGGTGATGATTTCATAGACCCGCTTGATCCAGCGGTTACCCTTGACGATGGACAGGTGCGCCCCCAGGTAACCGCCGATCAGCGAGCCCAGGATCAGGGCCGGCAGCCAGGCCCAGTGGATGGTACCGAGCAGCCCCAGGGTCAGCGCCCCGGCCCCGTTCCAGAACACCCCGACCAGCACCAGGGTCAGGGCCACCGCCCGGCGGTAATCCAGACCGAACCAGCCGATCAGCCAGAGGGTGACGAACAGGCCCGTGCCCGAGGTCAGCGAGCCGTTCAGCACCCCGATCAGGAACAGCCCCAGCCCGCCCGCCACATGGCCCCGGGTATCCCGGTGTCGTGCCTCCAGCTCCAGCCCCAGCCTGGGCTTGAGAACGGAATACACCCCGAGCGAGATGGTGAGTGCGCCCAGAGCGATTTCGGCCAGCCGGTCCTCCACCCGCAGGATCAGGCTGGCCCCGACCAGCACGCCCGGCAGGCCGGCCAGCAGCAGCAGCAGCACGAAGCGCCGCTCCAGACCGCCCTCTCTCAAGTGCCTTACCGTGGCGCCGATACCAAGGGCAACACTGGCGACTTTGTGCGTGGCCAGCGCGATCGCGAACGGCAGTCCCAGAAAGATCAGCACGGGCAGCTGGATCAGGCCGGCGCCGCCGCCGGAGAAGGCGGAAAAGAGATTCGCGATCAGGGCGATCACGAACAGGATGATCTGGTCTGCCAACTCCACCCGGGTACTCTTGAGCCTGATTGCGGACCGGGATCCGGACGACTAGGATGAAGTCTGCTCCAATCGCGGCCCGAAGACGGAACAACGGCCGCATGCGGCCGCCAGCGAAAATCATCATACAAGGTAGTCGACGATCATGCAGCGATTCACACCGACCCTCAATGGCCACTCCATCCCGGGATGGCTCCTGCTTGCCCTGATGCTCGCGCTGCTGCCGCTGCAGGCCGAATCCGCGCGCCTGTACAAGTGGGTGGATGAGGAGGGCAATGTGCATTACGGCGACAAGGTGCCGCCGCAGCACTCGAAACAGGAGCGCAAGGTGCTCAATGACCAGGGCGTGCAGGTGGATACCCTGGAGGCGGCCAAGACCCCCGAGCAGATCGCCGAGGAACGCCGGCTGGAGGAGATCCGCCGCGAGGAGGAACGCCAGAAGGCCAGGCAGCGCGCCCATGACCGCATGCTGCTGTCGACCTTCACCACCGAGGACGACATGATCATGACCCGGGACGGCAAGATCGCCGCCATCGAAAGCGTGATCGGCATCACCCGGGGCCGGATCGACAAGCTCGAGCAGGCGATCGAGGAAGACACCCGCCGCGCGGCCAACCTGGAACGCGCCGGCCGCGCCGTGCCCGGGGATCTGGACGAGCGCATCGCCGGGAACCGCGAGCGGATCGAACGCTACGAGCGCTTCATCGAGTCCAAACAGCAGGAGCAGGAGGCCATCCGCCGCCAGTTCGAGGCCGATATCCGCCGCTTCCGCGAACTCAGGTCCATGCAGAACAAATCGCCCGAGGAGGCGGTGCAACGGCGGTAACGACGGCGGCTCCCTGAAGACACCTCCAAAAGCCTTGGACCGCAAAGGCGAAGAAGGCGCACGAAGGCAAACATAATGCCCAAGCCTTCGTCACAGGACGCGAAGCAGCGCCGTAACTGTTTCAGAGCATCACTTGCGTCTTAATAAATCAGTTCCCTTCGCGCGCCTTATTCGCCTTCGCGGTTTAATATGTTTAACCGCTACGCTCGGATCAGGGTACCGACACCCTCGTCGGTGAAGATCTCCACCAGCACCGCATGCTCGACGCGGCCATCAATGATGTGCGCGGCGCGCACGCCGCCCTTGACCGCGTCCAGGGCGCAGCGGATCTTGGGCAGCATGCCGCCGTGGATGGTACCGTCGGCGATCAGCTCATCGACCTGGTGCGCCGTCAGGCCGGTCAGCAGTCGATCCTGTTTGTCCAGCAGGCCCGGCGTATTGGTCAGCAGGATCAGCTTCTCTGCCTCGAGCACCTCGGCCACCTTGCCGGCGACCAGGTCGGCGTTGATGTTGTAGGAATGCCCGTCCTCGCCCACGCCGATGGGTGCGATCACCGGGATGAAGTTGCCCGAGACCAGCATGTTCACCACCGAGGCGTCCACGCTGGCGACCTCGCCGACATGACCCAGATCGATGATCTCGGGTTCGTCGACATCCTCCCTGCCCTGCTCCAGGGTCAGCTTGCGGGCCCGGATCAGGTCGCCGTCCTTGCCGGTCAGGCCCACCGCCATGCCGCCGTGCTGGTTGATGAGATTGACGATGTCCTTGTTGACCAGGCCGCCGAGCACCATCTCCACCACGTCCATGGTCTCGGCGTCGGTCACCCGCATGCCCTGCACAAAGTGCGTCTCCTTGCCGATGCGCTCCAGCAGCCGGCCGATCTGCGGGCCGCCGCCGTGCACCACCACCGGATTGATACCCACCAGCTTCATCATGACGATGTCGCGCGCGAACCCCTGTTTCAGGGCCGCATCGGTCATGGCGTTGCCGCCGTACTTGATCACCACGGTCCTGCCGCGGAAACGCTGGATGTAGGGCATGGCCTCGCTGAGTACGCGGGCCACGTTGCGGGCTTTGTCGGCGGTTAGTGACATGGGTCGATGAAGCCTTGTTGTTAACTCAAACGGCATTTGATTGTCGTGGCTTAATCATAAGCCTGACATATCCACTCGTCATCCCGGCGCAGGCCGGGATCCAGAAACCGCTGCGGCTTATGGATTCCGGCCTGCGCCGGAATGACGGAAAACCATCCACGAGGCCTATGCCTCAGAACGGCAGCTGCAGCCCCGGCTCGACCGCCAGCATGGCATTGCGGAACTGTTCCTGGATACGCGACAACGCCAGCTCGTCGTCGGCCTCGAAGCGCAGCACCAGGCAGGGCGTGGTGTTGGAGGCGCGCACCAGTCCCCAGCCGTCGGCGAACTCCACCCGCAGGCCGTCGATGGTGTAGACCTCACCGTCGGGGAAACCGGCAGCGGCCTGCAGCTGCTCCATGAAGGCCGTCGGGCGGCCCTCCTCCATGCACACATTGAGCTCGGGCGTGCTGACACTCTGCGGCAGCACCGCGAACACCGCGCTGGTCTCGCGATGATCGTTGGCCAGGATCTCGAGCAGGCGCGCGCCGGCGTAGAGGGCATCGTCGAAGCCGTACCAGCGCTCCTGGAAGAAGATGTGTCCGCTCATCTCGCCGGCCAGCAGGGCGCCGGTCTCCTTCATCCGCGCCTTGATCAGCGAATGGCCCGTCTTCCACATCTCGGGCACGCCACCGAAGTCGCGGATTATCCTGCCCAGGTGGCGGGAGCACTTGACGTCATAGATGATCTCGCCGCCGGGGTTACGGCTGAGCACGTCCATGCCGAGCAGCATCATCAGCCGGTCCGGCCAGATGATGTTGCCGGCCGAGTCGACCACGCCCAGGCGGTCGCCGTCGCCGTCGAAGGCCAGGCCCAGGTCGGCCCGGTTGTCGCGCACTGACTGGATCAGGTCTGCGAGATTTTCCGGCCGGCTGGGGTCGGGATGATGGTTGGGGAAGCTGCCGTCGACCTCGCAGTACAGCGGAATGACCTCGCAGCCCAGGGATTCGAACAGCCCCGGCGCCAGCGCCCCGGCCACGCCGTTGCCGCAGTCGATCACCACCTTCAGCGATTTGGCCAGCTGGACGTCGGAGCGGATCCGCTCCAGGTAGTCGCCGGCGACATCGACCGCTTCCAGCCCGCCCCGACCGCTGGCATAGTCCTGCTGCTCGACGCGCTGGCGCAGGGCCTGGATGGCCTCGCCCGACAGGGTCTGGCCGGCGATGACCACCTTCAGGCCGTTGTACTCGGGCGGATTGTGGCTGCCGGTGACGACCACGCCGGAATTGCTGTCCAGGTAGTGGGTGGCGAAATAGACCAGCGGCGAGGGCCCCTGACCGATGTCCTTGACGTCGATACCGGTGGCGCGCAGGCCGCGGATCAGGGCCTCGGCCAGCTCCTCGCTGGTGTCACGGCCGTCGCGGCCGACCACGATACTGCGCTCGCCCAGGCCCAGGGCCTGGGAGCCGATGGCGCGGCCGAGTTCATGCACCACATCGGGACTGAGCGTTTCACCGACGATGCCGCGGATGTCATAGGCGCGGAAGATGCTCGGATCGGCATTGACCCGGCTGACCTTCAGCGGCCCTGCCTCCAGCGCACTGTCGTCGAGCACGGTCAGATCCGGCGGCGCCTCTTCCTCGACCTCGATACCGCCCGAAGCCGGGGCGGCGCCGCCCATGGCCGCCGACATGCGCTCGATGCCGGCACTGCCGCGCAGGGCGCCCGACTCGGCCAGGGACCGCAGTCCGTCCAGCAGGCCGTGGCACTCGCGCGCATGCAGATCATAGCCCGACTGCAGCCGGCCCTCGCGCGCATCGCGCACCGCGCCCAGCAGGGTCACCTGATCCTGCTGCAGGGCCCGGGAGAACAACCGCAGCAGCAGATGGATCACCAGGATCAGGACCAGGGCACCGCCGCCGCCCAGCATCAGCACACTGTTCCAGCTGCCGCGCATATCCATGGGCGGCGTCCAGTAGGCGACCTGCAGACGGCTGCCCGCCACCGGCAGTTCCACGGCCGGCGCGCCGACACGAAAGGCCTCGCGCCCCTGCCGGGCGATCACCAGGGGTTGTCCACCACTGACCTGCTGCACCTCACCGTACCCCTGACCGAGGTGCGCGCCCTCCAGCGCCTGGCTCAGTGTCTGCAGTGGAAAACCCAGCATCAGATGGCCGATGATCCGGCGCCCGTCCGCATCCAGAACCCGCCGCACCATGTTCAGATGCTGCCCCCGGGTTGTTGAACAGGTGCACCTCGGCCGGCGGCGGGGTCGCGGGTCTCGGCCTGACGCAGCAGATCGAGGGCGGCATAACTGATGGGAGGACTGGTCTCCAGGTCGACCTCGTCGAGCCCCGGAGGCAGCAGGTTGACACCGCTGGCCTCCGGGAACAGCTGCCGGATCCTCGCCTCCTGATCCCGCAGTGCCTGTTCGTCCCGGTCGAGCAGGGCACGCACCAGGGCGGGCTCCTGCACCAGGGAGGCCATTTTCGCTTCGCGCCGGCTGATAAAGATGGCCAGGCGGTCAGCGACATTGTCCGCCATCATGGTCACTTCCCGGCTGCGGCTGGCCTCGATCTCCAGGTTGGCCTGATAGCGCACATAGCCACTGATGCCGAGAATGACAAGCGCGCCCAGCACGCCGGCGATCAGTCCCAGCTGGGTGAGGCCGATCCCGCTGCCTCTGCGCCGGGCCCCGCCCCCCTTGCCGCCACCGCTTTTCTTTGCCGGTTTGCCCCCGCCCCGGGCCTGGACAGCTTGAATCCCATTATCGGTACAACCTCGTGTTAGTTATCCAGGTCAATCGTCTCAGAACCTGTCACTGGCGGCCGGTATGCCCGAACCCGCCGGCCCCGCGCTGGCTTGCATCGAACTCGCTGACCACTTCGAATTCCGCCCGCGCCACCGGTACGAACACCATCTGCGCGATACGGTCCCCCGGTTCGATGGTAAAAGACGCCGACCCCCGGTTCCAGCAGGAGACGAATACCTGCCCCTGATAGTCCGAGTCGATCAGTCCGACCAGGTTGCCCAGCACAATACCGTGTTTGTGCCCCAGCCCTGAACGCGGCAACAGCACTGCGGCCAGATCCGTCTGTTCCATGTGGATGGCGATGCCGGTCGGAATCAGGACCGTCTCGCCCGGCGCTACGGTCAGGGTCGCGTCCACGCAGGCCCGCAGGTCCATGCCGGCCGCGCCGTCGGTGGCGTAATCGGGAAGAGGGAATTCATGACCCAGGCGGTCATCCAGAACCTTGAGCTGAACCTTTCTGTGCATGGGATGCCTTTGTGTTGTCGGATGGCGGCGCGTCGTGAAACCGTTGTGCGATTCTGGCAATCAATTCCCGTGCCAGCCGGGTCTTGGACTGGTGCGGCAGGGACTCGGAGCCGCCCTCCCAGTACAGGGTCAGGGCATTGTCCCCGACATCAAAGCCCTGACCCGGCCCGACCCGGTTGGCCGCGATCATATCCAGCGATTTCTGCATCCGCTTGGTGCGGGCATTGGCGTCCAGGTCCTCGGTCTCGGCGGCGAAACCCACCGTAAAGGGCCGCGGATGGGCGCGCGCCACCTCGGCCAGAATATCGGGATTGCGGACCAGATCCAGCGACAGGGTCGCATTGTGCTTTTTGAGTTTCTGCGCTGCGGCCTGCGCCGGGCGGTAATCGGCCACGGCCGCCGCGCCGATGAAGATGTCGCACCCGGTCAGATGCGCCTGCACCGCCACGCGCATCTCCTCCGCGGTCTCCACCATCACCCGCTCGATTCCCGCTGGACCGTCCAGCGCCACCGGCCCGCTGACCAGGGTCACCCGGGCGCCGGCCTCACGGGCGGCGGCGGCCACGGCATAGCCCATCCGCCCGGAGCTGCGGTTGCTGACGAACCGCACCGGATCGATGGCTTCACGGGTGGGCCCGGCCGTGACCAGCACCCGGCAGCCGGCCAGGCTGCCGGTTTCGAAACTGCCGGCCAGATCCGTGATCAGGTCCTGCGGTTCACGCATCCGGCCCGGGCCCGTCTCGCCGCAGGCCTGCTCACCCGTCTCCGGTCCCAGCAGCCGGACGCCGCGCCCGGCCAGCAGGCGGACATTGGCAACGGTGGCCGGGTGACTCCACATGGCCTGGTTCATGGCCGGGGCCAGCAGCAGCGGCGCCCGGGTGGCCAGGCACAGGGTGGCGAGCAGATCGTCGGCCCGGCCCTGGGCCAGCCGGGCGAGCAGATCGGCGCTGGCCGGGGCCACCAGCACGGCATCGGCCCAACGCGCCAGTTCGATATGGTCCATGCCGGCCTCGGCCTCGGCGTCGAACAATTCGGTGCGCACCGGCTGGCCGGACAGGGCCTGCAGGGTCAGCGGCGTGATGAAACGCCGGGCGCCGGCGGTCATCACCACCCGCACCTCGGCCCCGGCCGCGCGCAGGCCGCGCACCAGTTCGGCGCTCTTGTAGGCGGCGATGCCCCCGCTCACTCCGAGCAGGATGCGTTTTGCGGTAAGCGACTGCATGATGGAGAGTTTACAGCTCCCGGGCCCGACAAGGCCACATTCCATATGGACAGGCGCCGCCACGCCGGGCGCGGACTGGCCCGGTCCGGGCCCGCCGGGTATGATACGCCGCCTTACACTGTCGACACGGAGGTTGACCATGACAATCCGGGACTGGCCGGCGCAGGAACGGCCGCGGGAAAAACTGCTGCGCCAGGGGGCCGCGTCCCTGTCGGACGCCGAGCTGCTGGCCATCTTTCTGCGCACCGGCGTGCCGGGCAGGGACGCCGTGGCCCTGGCACGCGACCTGCTCCACGACCACGGCGGGCTGCGCGGCCTGCTCGCCCTGGATGCCCGCTCGCTGGATACCGCCCCCGGTCTGGGGCCGGCCAAGTACGTGCAGCTGCAGGCCGCCCTGGAGATGGCCCGGCGCCATTACCTGGACCGGCTCAGGCGCGGCAGCGTGTTGAGCAACCCCGATGATACCCGCCGTTACCTGCATGCCCGCCTGAGCCATCACCCGCACGAGGTTTTCGCCTGCCTGTTTCTGGACAACCGCCACGCCGTGATCGAATGCGAGGAGCTGTTCCGCGGCACCCTGAACAGCGCGGCGGTCCACCCGCGCGAGGTGGTCAAGGCCGCGCTGGCCCACAATGCCGCCGCCGTGATCCTGGCCCACAACCATCCCTCCGGCGTGGCCGAGCCCAGTCAGGCCGACCAGCTGCTCACCCGCCGGCTGAAGGAGGCCCTGGCTCTGGTGGAGATCCGGGTGCTGGACCACCTGGTCATCGGGGCCGGCGAGACTGTCTCCCTGGCTGAGCGCGGCCTCTTGTAAATCAACAGGTTGGGAAGAAGCACCGGACCGCCTCCCGGGACCTGCGGCCGCCGCCGCCCGGCGCTTGCCCCGCCGGCGGGCTTCTGACATAATGCGCGGCTCTTCTCGGCGGCTCCGCCGAATTGAACACTGTTTAAGGGTTTCAGCCATGTCCAGAGTATGCCAGGTCACGGGAAAGCGTCCGGTTACGGGCAACAACGTCTCCCACGCCAACAACAAGACCAAGCGGCGCTTTCTGCCGAATCTGCACACCCAT
This sequence comes from Thiohalobacter thiocyanaticus, assembly GCF_003932505.1. Taxonomy (GTDB): domain Bacteria; phylum Pseudomonadota; class Gammaproteobacteria; order Thiohalobacterales; family Thiohalobacteraceae; genus Thiohalobacter; species Thiohalobacter thiocyanaticus. The sequence goes on along the minus strand of NZ_QZMU01000001.1, from coordinate 2,020,125 downwards.
CGTTTCTGGGTGGAGAGCGAGCAGCGCTGGGTAAGGCTGCGCGTCTCCGGCAAGGGCATGCGCATCATCGACAAGAAGGGCATCGAGACCGTCCTGTCCGAAATCCGCGCCCGCGGCGAACGGGTCTGAGGAGGCAAGCATGGCCAAGGCAATCCGCGAAAAGATCAAGCTGGTGTCCAGCGCCGGGACCGGTCATTTCTACACGACCACCAAGAACAAGCGCAACACACCCAACAAGCTTGAATTCAAGAAGTACGATCCGGTGGTGCGCAAGCACGTGGCCTACAAGGAAGCCAAGATCAAGTAACGCTTCCCGCCATCGCATCCAGCAAAAAGCCCGGCAGTGCCGGGTTTTTTTGTTGGATCAATAAGCTCAATGCAGCCAAAGCCGCCGGCCGGGAGACGGGCCGCCGTGAATGCATCCCTGTAGACGTGACGGCCGCCCGCTGCGCGGGACCGGGGTTGGCAAACCTCAGCGCGAGGTCCACGCGACCTCTTGCGGATTCCGCCTCACCCATGCGGCCGACACCCGTCTCCCGGCCGGCGACTTTAGTCTTTGGCTTTGATGTATGGCGCGATGCAAGTCAGACCGGCTGCTGCGGCAGGCTGTAGCAGCGCAGGCGCCGCGCGAACTGCTGCAACGCCTGGATACCGGTGGCCTCGGCCTGGGCGCACCAATCCTGCAGCGCGACCAGCATCTGCTCGTGGCTGGTGGGCCGTTGCGCCCAGAGGTCGGTCAGGCGGCGCTTGAAGTCATAGACCACCCGCAGCCGCTGGCGCTCGGCAAGTACCCGCTGCAACAGCGACTCGCTGCGCGCATCCAGCAGGGTCTCGTTACGCACCAGGGTCTTGCGGGCACGCCGCAGCAGACGGCGGCAGGAGCGGTCAGTGCAGCGCCATTCCTCTCGCAGCACCGGCAGGATGACCTGGCGGGCATAGTCCGACATCACGTACAGGCGGTTGCGCACCAGGGCCCGCACCGTGTCCACGTCCGGGACCTGTTTGGCCGGATCGAGGCAGGGGATGGGTGCCGTCCGGTTGACCCGGGCCAGGCCCAGGGTCTCCAGCAGGCGGATGTAGAACCAGCCGATATCGAATTCCCACCACCGCGACGACAGACGGGCCGAGCCGGGAAAGGCGTGGTGGTTATTGTGCAATTCCTCGCCGCCGATGATCAGGCCCAGCGGCACGATATTGGTGGACAGGTCGGCGCTTTCGAAATTGCGATAGCCCCACCAGTGGCCCAGGCCGTTGATCACGCCGGCCGCCCAGAAAGGAATCCAGAGCATTTGCACCGCCCACACCGTCAGACCGATGACACCGAACAATGCGAGATCAATCAGCAACATGAGGCTGACACCCAGCACCGGGCGCCGGCGATACAGGTGCCGTTCCAGGAAGTCGTCGGGCGTGCCCTGACTGAACCGGGCCAGGGTCTCGGGGTTTTCGGCCTCGGTCCGGTACAGTTCGGCGCCGCGCCACAGGACCGTGCCGATGCCCCGGGTATTCGGGCTGTGCGGGTCGTCGGCGGTCTCGCACTTGGCGTGATGTTTGCGGTGGATGGCGACCCATTCGGCGGTGACCATGGCGGTGGTCAGCCACAGCCAGAAGCGGAAGAAGTGGCTCACCGCCGGGTGCAGGTCCAGGGCCCGGTGGGCCTGGTGGCGATGCAGGAAGACAGTGACGCTGACAATGGTAATATGGGTCAGGCCCAGGACAGCGAGCACCAGGCCCCACCAGGGCAGATCAACAAGCCCGCTGCTGATCAGGGATAGAATCGGGTCGAACATGGATATCTAATGACTCTTTCAGACAATACAAGAAGGGTGGAATCAACTGTAGCACGCCTGAGCCGGGTTTGCTGAAACGAATACATCCGCAGGCCTCTGCGCGGCGCAACCCCGCAGGGAGGCACGCCGGCACGTCATTCCAGGACCCCACACATGCAGGACATATTCATCGGTCGCCAGCCCATCTATGACCGTAACCTCAATGTCTATGCCTATGAGTTACTGTTCCGCAGCGGGCTGGAGAACGCGGCGATGTTCGCCGACGGCGATCATGCCACCTCCCGGGTCATCAACAATGCCTTTCTCGAATTCGGACTGGAGAAACTGGTCGGCCGGCACCGGGCCTTCATCAACCTGACCCGCGCCTACCTGACCGGGGAGTGGCAGCTGCCCTTCCCCCGGGACCGCGTCGTGCTGGAGGTGCTGGAGGACATCGAGCCCGATGCGGCCGTGATCGAGGCGGTACGCGAGCTGCGCCGATCCGGCCACACCCTGGCCCTGGACGACTTCATCTACCATGACAAGCTGCGCCCGCTGATCGAGCATGCCGATATCATCAAGATAGACCTGATGGCCATCCCCGCCGGAGAGCTGGAATCCCACCTGGAACAGCTGCGAGGCTATCCCGCCCGGCTGCTGGCCGAAAAGGTCGAGACCCCGGAGCAGTTTAATCAGTGCCGCGCGCTGGGCTTCGACTACTTCCAGGGTTACTTCCTGTCCCGCCCCCAGGTCATCTCCGGTCAGGCGGTACCGGCCAGCGGCCTGGCCACAGTCCGGTTGCTGGCGCAGTTGCAGCAGCCCGAGGCCAGCGCGGCGGAACTGGAGAGCCTGATCGCCCGGGAACCGGGCCTGAGCCACAAGCTGCTGCGCTATATCAATTCGGCCTTCTTTTCCCTCCCGCGCAGGGTCGACTCCATCCACCAGGCGTTGGTCTATCTGGGCCACCGCACCATCAAGACTTGGGCCACGCTGCTGGTCTTCTGCGGGGTGGAAGACAAGCCCGACGACCTGATGACCATCGCCATGCTGCGGGCACGGATGTGCCAGCTGCTTGCGGAGAAGGCCGGTGGACCCGACCCGGAGGTCTGCTTCACCGCCGGCCTGTTCTCGGCCCTGGAGGCGCTGCTGGGCATGCCGCTGGACCAGATCCTCGCCGCCTTGTCCCTGCCGGATCCGCTCAAGGCGGCGCTGCTGCACCACGAAGGCAGCATCGGCGAGGCATTGCACTGTGTGCTGGCCTACGAACGCACCCGCTGGGATGAAGCCCGCTTCCGCGGCCTGGCACCGGCCGAGATCACCGAGGCCTATGTCGAGGCGGCCCGCTGGGCCGACGAGACCACCGAGCTGCTGTTGGGGACCACGAACTGAGGTGGTGGTAACGCAGAGGGCGCAACGACGTTTATGCCCCTGCGTTCCCCATCACCGCTGCCCGTTCTCCAGCAGCAGATTGCCCCAGCGGTCGACCTCGCAGGCCCAGCCCGGCGCCAGCCAGGTGGTGGCCACGGTCTCGGTCACCAGGGCGGGCCCTGCCAGGATCTGGCCGGCGCCGAGCGCGGCCCGGGAATAGACGGACACCTCCGTATCCAGGCCGGGCATCGCCACCCGCGCCTCGGGCGCGGCCTGGCCGGGTTCGCGTTCGGGCAGGGCCGGTTCAGGTGCCGCGCCGCTCAGTTCCAGGCGCAGATTGACCAGCGCCACCGGCCGCGACAGGCGATGGCCGTAGCGCGCCTCGTGAGCGGCGTGGAAGGCCGCCGCGGTGGCACTGATGCCCTGCCAGGGCAGGTTCAGCACGAAGGACTGCCCCTCATAACAGAGATCCAGTGAGGCGCGCCGCTGCAGCCGCTCCCGCGGTATCCCTTCAGCCACCAGTTCCGCCGTTCCCTGCGCGGCCAGCTCGTCCAGGGTCGCCTCGAGCTGCGCGGTCGCGCATTCCTCCAACCGGGCCGGCCAGGCCCGTGACAGTTGCCGGGCCGGCGGCGCACTCAACATGCCCAGCGCCGACAGCACGCCGGCCTGCACCGGCACCAGCGCCCGGCGCATGCCCAGGGCGTCGGCCAGTGCGCACACATGCAGGCCGCCGGCCCCGCCGAAGGAGGTCAGCACATAGTCGCGCGGATCCAGCCCGCGCTGCACCGAAATCACCCGCAGGGCACGGGCCATGTGTTCGTTGGCCACCCGCACGATGCCTTCGGCCGCGGTCTCGACCGCCAGTCCCAGCGGTCCGGCCACCCGCTGCACGGCCGCGCCGGCGGCCTGCGCATCCAGCCGCATGCCGCCGTCCAGAAAGGCCTCGGGTCGCAGCCGGCCCAGCACCAGGTTGGCGTCGGTGACCGTGGGCTCGATCCCGCCATGGCCGTAACAGGCCGGGCCGGGATCGGCACCGGCCGACTCCGGCCCCACCAGCAGCAGGCCGCCGGCATCGACCCGGACGATGGAGCCGCCGCCGGCACCGATGGTGTGCATGTCCACCATGGGCACGGCCACCGGGTAGCGACCGATGCGGCCCTCGGTGGTCAGGCGTGGCTCGCCGTCGATCAGGGCCACGTCGGTGGAGGTGCCGCCCATGTCGAAGCTCAGCAGCCGCTCACAGCCGGCCAGCCGGCCGACGAAGCCCGCGCCCTTCAGCCCGCCGGCCGGCCCCGAGAGCAGGAGGTGCACGCCGTGGCGGGCGGCCTGCTCGGCGGCCACCAGTCCGCCGGCGCTCTGCATCACCGCCACCGGCGCCGGGGCCACGCCGGCCTTCAGCCGCTGCAGGTAGCCTTCCACCAGGGGGCCGACATGGGCATTGAGGAAGGTCGCCATGCCGCGTTCGTATTCACGGACCTCGGGCAGCACCTCGCTGGAACAGGCGACAAACAGCTCCTCCGGCAGGGCGGCGGCGATGCGGCGTTCGTCCTCGCCGTCAAGAAAGGCGAACAACAGGTTGATGGCCACGGCGCGCGGCTGCAGGCGTTCGACCTCCCGGCACAGGGCGGCCAGGCCGTCCTCGGTCAGGGGCTCGATGACATTGCCCTGCGCGTCGCGCCGACCGCCGGTCTCCAGGCAGTGCTCGGGCGGCAGCGGCGGCTCAACCGGTTCGGGCTGCAGGTTGTAGAGCTCGACCCGGGCCTGACGGCCGATGGCCAGCACGTCGCCCAGGCCGTGGTTGGTGATGTAGAGGGTCTTCACCCCCTTGCCTTCCAGCACCGCGTTGGTGGCCACGGTCGAGCCGTGCACCAGGCTGAGCCCCCGGACCCCCAGCAGCCCCAGCTCGCGCAGGCCCTGCAGGATGGCGCGCTCGGGGGCAGCGGGTGTGGAAAGCACCTTGTGCACCCGCACGCCCTGTCCGTCCAGGACGACGAAGTCGGTGAAGGTGCCACCGGTGTCGATGCCTATCCGTATTGACATGAGTATGATGAACGTCTCGAATATCCGCCTGACCGAGATTCAGACTGACCGTCACCGCGGGTTCGCCTACAATTAAGCGGTCAGGCAACAAGCCCGGGATATTAAAAGAAATGAACAGGGAAATCCTCATCCAGGCCGAACACCTGCACCGTTACTACGGCCCGATCTGCGCCGTGCGGGATGTCAGCTTCGAGCTGGCCAAGGGCGACGTGCTGGGTTTTCTCGGCCCCAACGGCGCCGGCAAGTCCACCACCATGCAGATGCTGACCGGCACGCTCGCGCCCAGTGCCGGCACCATCCGGGTCCAGGGCATCGACCTGCTGGACCATCCCAAACGCGCCAAGCGCGAGCTGGGCTACCTGCCGGAGCAGCCACCGCTGTACCGCGAGCTGACGGTGGATGAATACCTCACTTACTGCGCCCGTCTGCGCAGGGTGGCCGGCCGCGAGGTGCGCGCCGCCGTGGAGCGGTCCCGCTCGCGCTGCGGGCTGAACGAGGTACGCCGGCGCCTGATCGCCAACCTGTCCAAGGGCTACCAGCAGCGCGTGGGCATCGCCCAGGCCATCCTGCACAATCCGGCGGTGGTGATCCTGGACGAACCCACCGTGGGGCTGGATCCCATCCAGATCCGCGAGATCCGCGGTCTGATCCGCGAGCTGGGCGAGAGCCACGGCATCATCCTCTCCACCCACATCCTGCCCGAGGTCCAGGGCACCTGTAACCGGGTCCAGATCATCCACCGCGGCCGGCTGGTGTTCGCCGACAGCATGCAGGGGCTGGAATCGCACCTGCAGGCCCAGGCCTGTATCGTCGCCTTCCGCCAGCCGCCTGCCATCGAGGCGCTGCAGCAGTTCGCGGGCGTGGAGGAAGTCACCGAACTGGGGGATGGCCGCTTCCGGCTGCGCTATACCGGCGACAACCCGGCCGAAGCGCTGACCGAGCGGGCCGTGAACGCAGGCTGGGGCCTGTTGGAGTTGATCCCCGAACGCCGCACCCTGGAACAGATCTTCGTCGAACTGACCAGCCGGGACGCCGCCGAGGAGGCCGCCTGATGATCCTGACCATCGCCTCACGCGAGCTGAGAAGCCTGTTTCTCTCGCCCATGGCCTGGTCGATCCTGGGCGTAGTGCAGCTGCTGCTGGCCTATCTGTTCCTGTCGCAGATCGACCTGTTCATGACCTACGCCCCGCAGCTGGCCGGCCGGGCCAACGCGCCCGGCGTGACCGACATCGTCATCACGCCGCTGCTGGGCAACACCGGCGTGATCCTGCTGCTCATCGCGCCGCTGATCACCATGCGCACCCTGAGCGAGGAAAGCCGCAGCCGCACCCTCAACCTGCTGATGTCCTCTCCCCTGTCCATGACCGAAATCGTGCTGGGCAAGTATCTCGGGCTGCTGGGCTTCTTTCTCATCCTGTTGGGCATGATCAGCCTGATGCCGCTCTCGCTCATGGTCGGCACCGAGCTGGACACCGGCAAACTGGCCAGCGGCCTGCTGGGCCTGGGCCTGCTGCTGGCCGCCTTCACTGCCGCAGGCCTGTTCATGTCCAGTCTGACCGATCAGCCGACCGTGGCCGCGGTAAGCAGCTTCGGTCTGCTGCTGCTGCTGTGGATCATCGACTGGGCCGGCAATTCCGGGGCCGGGGTCAGCGAGCTGTTCCGCTACCTGTCGCTGGTGCGTCACTACGAATCCCTGCTCAAGGGGCTGTTCGACTCCAGCGATGTCATCTATTACCTGCTGTTCATCTTCACATTCCTGGTGCTGACCGTGCAGCGCCTGGATGCCCGGCGGTTGCCGCACTAAGAACGGACTGCGGATTTATGGACGTTACCAGGAAGACCAAACGCAACCTGCGCCTGCAGCGTTACCTGTTCACCCTGCTGCTGCTGATTGCCGTCGGGCTGCTGGCCTGGCTCAGCACCCAGTACCGGCTGCAGGCCGACTGGACCTATGGCGCCCGCAACAGCCTGTCGGCGGACAGCGTCCGCCTGCTCGAGGGCCTGGACGCGCCACTGACGATCACCGCCTTCGTCCGGGACCAGGGACCGCTGCGCGAGCAGATCCGGGAACTGATCAACCGCTACCAGCGGATCAGCCCCGATGTCACGCTCGAGTTCGTCAACCCGGACCGCGCCCCCGAACGCACCCGTGAGCTGGGCGTAAGCATGGAAGGCGAACTGCGCATCGCCTATCAGGGTCGCAGCGAACGGGTGCAGGAACACACCGAGCAGGCCATCAGCAACGCCATCCTGCGGGTGGCCCGTCAGGGCGAGCGCTGGATCGGCTTTCTCACCGGCCACGGCGAGCGCGACCCGCACGGCCAGGCCAATCACGACCTGGGCCGTTTCGGCGCCGAACTGGAGCGCAAGGGACTGAAGGTGCAGACCCTCAATCTGGCCGAGACGCGCACGGTGCCGGACAACCTCAGCGTACTGGTCATCGCCAGCCCGCAGCTGGATCTGCTGCAGGGCGAGGTGAAGCTGGTGCGCGAATACCTGGAGGCCGGCGGCAACCTGCTGTGGCTGGCCGACCCGGGCGAGACCGGCGGCATGGCCAGCGTGGCCGAATACCTGGGCGTGGAGTTCCTGCCCGGCGTGATCGTCGATGCCAGCACCCAGCTGTTCGGCATCGAGAGCCCGGACGTGGTGCTGGTCACCGCCTACACCCCGCACCCCGTCACCCGCGAGCTGCAGGCCATGACCCTGTTTCCGCACGCCCAGGCACTGCAGTTCATCGAGACCGAGACCTGGCAGGTCGACCCCCTGCTTTCCAGCATGGACAGCACCTGGACGGAACTGGATGCGCTGGAAGGCCGGATCGGGTTCGACGAGGGCAGTGACGAACGCGCCGGCCCGCTGGATCTCGCCTATGCCCTGACCCGCAGCCTGGACACCGACGCCGGGACCGGAGAAGCCGAGACCCGCGATCAGCGCGTGGTGGTGATGGGCGACGGGGATTTTCTCTCCAACAGCTTCGTCGGCAATGTCGCCAACCTGGATCTGGGCCTGAACCTGATCGACTGGCTCAGTCACGATGACAGCTTCATCGCCATCCACCCGCGTGCGGCCCCGGACCAGTCGCTGGAACTGGGCCGCGGCGCCCAGGCCGTGATCGGCTTCGGCTTCCTGTTCGTGCTCCCGGCGCTGCTGCTGGTCGCCGGCCTGGTCATCTGGCTGCGCCGACGCAAACGCTGATGCCCGGCCCCCGATCCCTCATCAATGTCGTATTGCTGCTGCTGGTCGCCGGCCTGGCGACACTGGCCTACCTGCGCCCCGGTACCGAGGCGCCGGCCGACATGCCCCTGATCGGCCTCGATCCGGCACAGGTTCAGAGCATCCGCATCGACAACGCCCGCGGCCGCATCGAGCTGGTGCGCAGCGACGGCGGGTGGCGACTGCGGGAGCCGGACCTGCGCGCCGACGCGTTCCAGACCGGAATCCTGCTGGATCTGCTGCAGGCCCGGTCCGAACGCCGCTATCCGCTGGCGGAGATCGACCCCGCCGACATCGGCCTGGACCCGCCCCGCGCCGCATTGCATTACGACAATACCGAGATCCGCCTGGGGAACACCGAACCCCTGCAGGACCTGCGCTATGTGCAGTACGGCGATCAGGTCCACCTGATCCAGGACCGGGTACCGAACCTGCTCACGGCCAGCGCCACCGACCTGGTCAGCCGGCGTCTGCTGCCGGAGGATGCCGAACTCGAACAGCTGGTACTGCCGGAGTTCACGCTGATGCGCACCGGAACCGGCGGCTGGGATATCAGCCCGGCACGCCCCGGCGTTTCGGCCGATGAATTACAGCAGCTGGTCGATGCCTGGCGCTCGGCACGGGCCTTATGGGTAAGAGAGGACAGCGGCGGAGACACCCGCAATGAGGTTGAGGTAACGCTGGCCGGCGGGGAGCGGATCCGTTTCGGCATCCGTCGCAGCGAGTCGGACTTCGTGCTGGTGCGGCAGGACCTGGGGCTGGAATATCACCTGGGGACACAGCAGGCCGGGGGGTTGCTGGAGCTGGGTGCCATAGAAGATGAGGCTGGCGCCGAACCGTAGGCTGGCAATGGAAACACGCAAATTACCCTGTCATTGCGAGGCGCATAGCGCCGCGGCAATCTCGCAACAGCTGAGACTGCATAACGAGATTGCCGCGCTTCGCTCGCAATGACAGGGTGGTCAGCCCTGGACGAGGTCAAAAGGCTATTTCAGCGGTCGCAACTCGACCGGGTGATCGAACTCCACATCGAACCTGCCCTTGAGATCATACAGCGCCGCCTGCAGCCCCTCTTCCATGGTCGGGTGATAGAAGGGCAGCTTGAGCAGATCGAACACGGTCAGTTCCTGAGCGATGGCCCAGCTCAGCAGATGCCCCAGATGCTCGGCCAGGGCGGCGACGAAGGTCGCGCCCAGGATGCGACCATCACGCTTGTCGGCATAGACCCGCAGCACGCCGCGGTTGCGGCCCATGATGATGGCCCGGCCCAACAGGCCCATCTTCACCTCACCGACAGCGATGGCGGCTTCATCCAGTTCGCTCCAGCCCTGGCCGACGGTGACGATGTTGGGGTCGCAGAAGGTGATGGAGAGCGGCGTCTTGCGGGCGAAGGCCACCGGTGTCTCCTGCACCGCGTTGAACCCCGCGATGCGGCCCTCGTCGCCGGCCTCGTGCAGGATGGGCCGGTCGCCGGTGACATCCCCGGCAATGAATACCGGCAGGTCGCCGACCTGCATGGTGTGCGGGTCGAATACCGGCACACCATTGTCATTCAGTTCCACACCCAGCGCATCCAGGCCGAGTTCCCGCACGTTGGGCACCCGGCCCATGCTCACCAGCAGCCTGTCGACCTCCACCTCGTTGTCGCCGGCCGTGACCTTGAGTTTGCCCTCACCGGCCTCGCTCACCTCGGCTTTCTCTCCCAGCCACAGCGGGAACTCCCTGCCGATGATCTCGATGGCGACATCGCGGGCAACCGGATCCTCCAGACCGCCGATGGTCCCGGCCATGTCGATGCCGGTGACATCCACGCCGAAGCGGTGCAGGGCCTGGCCCAGCTCCAGCCCGATCACGCCCAGGCCGATGACGGCGACCGACTCCGGCAGAGCCTCCTGCTCGAAGAACTCGTCGGTGGTCAGGATGCGGTCGCGGAAGGATTCCCAGGCCGATGGCACCAACGGCGTCGAGCCGGTGGCGATGACGACCTTTTTCGCCTCGATCCGCTCGCCGTTCACTTCGAGCACGCCGGGCTCGACGAAGCGCGCATTGCCCTCGATGAACTCCTCCTCGCTCATCTCGTCGGTGCTGGTGGAGAGCACCTTGTCCACGAACACATCGCGCAGGTCCTGCACATGCTCCATCGCATCTTCCTGGTTGAGGATCAGCTGCTCGCCGCCCTCGATCCCCTCACGGTCGAAGATGTTGCGCCGGTGCATGTCCTCACCGACCTGGATGGCAACCTTGGACGGCATACAGCCGACGCGGGCGCAGGTGGTGCCCAGCTCGCCGCCGTCGATCAGCACCCAGCTGTCGGTGGCCTTGCGCACCTGGCCGAGGGCATACAGACCGGCGCTGCCGGCGCCGAGGATGGCAACATCTACTTGTCTGGTCATGGATTGGCCCTTGTGACTGGTTGTGCCGGAAAGGCGAAGAACACCGGCCTTCCGGGAGTGATATTGTCGCTTTATAGCAAGCTGGTATTCTAACGTCTCTGACCGATACCGGCGAAATTCCCGCGATCCCATGCCTGAATTGCCCGAAGTCGAGACCACCCGGCGTGGGATCGAACCGCATCTTACCGGCCGGCGCATCGCCCGGCTGGTCGTGCGCCAGCGCCAGCTGCGCTGGCCGGTGCCGCGCGGCCTGGAGTCCACCGTGGCGGGACAGCGCATCCATTCCGTCCGGCGTCGCGCCAAGTACCTGCTGATCGAACTGGACACCGGCACCCTGATCCTGCACCTGGGGATGTCGGGCGCGCTGCGCATCCTGCCTGTCACCACCCCGCCGGGCAAACACGATCACCTGGATCTGGAACTGGACGACGGCCAATGCCTGCGCCTGACCGATCCACGCCGCTTCGGGGCCCTGCTCTGGACCACCCATCCGCCGGAGAGGCACAGACTGCTACGCGAACTCGGCCCGGAACCCCTGTCCGATGACTTCGACGGCGATTATCTGTTCACCCAGTCACGCGACCGCCGGGCGGCGGTGAAATCCTTCATCATGGACAGCCATGTGGTGGTGGGAGTGGGGAACATCTATTCCAACGAAGCACTGTATCTCGCGGGCATTCATCCGGGCCGGCCGGCCGGACGCATCAGCCGGGCACGTTACGCGGGCCTGGCCGCGGCCATCAGGGCGGTGCTGGAACAGTCCATCCGGGTCGGCGGCACCACGCTGCGGGATTTCACCGGCGGCGACGGCCGACCCGGCTACTTCCGCCAGTCGCTGCGGGTCTATGAACGCGCCGGCCAGCCCTGCCCGGGCTGCGGCGAGGCGCTGCGGCTGAAGCGGATCGGGCAGCGGTCGAGCTATTACTGCAGCCACTGCCAGCGGTGAATATCCTGCAGGAGGGATCAAACCGCAAAGGCGTCAAAGGCGCGCGAAGGGGCCATGCTTCTCCCCTTCCTTGATGGGATGGGCAGGGAGAGGGTGGCCTGAATTGATCCACCCCCTCCTGACCTCCCCCGTCGAGGGGGAGGAATGAATCTTTTTCGTGATCATATTTCCTTTGCGCGCCTTATTCGCCTTTGCGATTGATGCTTTTAACAGACCTCACCCGCGCCGTTCCAATCCCGCGCGGATCACTGGCCGCCTGCACCTCGCCGGTTGTGCGGTTCCAGAGAATCGCCTGCATGTTGCCATACGTGTCCTCCAACGGCTCGAGCGTATGCCCAATTGCCTCCAGGCGGAACTGCCTGTCGGCGTCGAAAGCCTCCGGCTCGAACTGGATGGCATCGGGCAGGTACTGGTGGTGATAGCGCGGCGCGTTCACCCATCTCTCCGGCGGCTGCCCTTCCGCGAACCCCAGAATGCCGTGCAACACCATGGTGATGATGCGGCTGCCGCCTGGCGTACCCAGGATACCGACGCGGTCAGCGGTCTCGACGAAGGTCGGCGACATGCTGGAGAGCATACGCTTGCCCGGCTCGATCGCATTGGCCTCGGCCCCGACCAGACCGTAGGCGTTGGGCACGCCCGGCTTGGCAGAGAAGTCGTCCATTTCGTCGTTGAGCAGCACGCCGGTGCCCGGCACCACGAAGCCTGAACCGAAGGGATAGTTGATGCTGAGGGTAGCCGCGACCCGGTTGCCCTCGCTGTCCAGGATGGAGAAATGGGTGGTGTGACTGCCCGCCGGCCGGGCCTCGCCGCCGGGCAGGGCGGCGCTCGAGGTGGCCCGGTCACGGCGGATGCCGTTGCGCAGGCCGGCAGCGTAATGGGCACTGGTGAGCATGGCCACCGGCACCTCGACGAAGTCGGTATCGCCCAGGTAGATCGAACGGTCGCGGTAGGCACGGCGCATGGCTTCAACGATCAGATGCACCCGCTCGACCTCGCCCAGCGTGCGCAGCTCATAGCCTTCCAGGATGTTGAGCATAGTCACCAGCGCGATGCCGCCGGAGGACGGCGGCGCGGCACTGGTGATACGCACGCCGTGGTATTCGCCGCGCACCGGTTCGCGCTCGACCACCCGGTAGCTCTCCAGGCCCTCCAGTGTCCAGATGCCGCCGGCGGCGCGCACGCCTTCGACCAGTTTGCGGCCTGTCTCGCCCGCGTAGAAGCCCTCCCGCCCGCGGTCGGCCAGGAGCTGCAGCGTCGCGGCCAGTTCCGGCTGACGAATCACCGATCCTTCCGCGGGCACCTCGCCGTCGCGCAGGAAGATGCGCCCGGCAGCAGCGGATTCGCGCAACACATCCCGCCGGAACGCCGCCATGCGGCGGTAATGGGCATCCACCGCGAAGCCCTCGCGCGCCAGACGTAAGGCCGGCGCCAGACTCCTTCCCAGCGGCAGGCGGCCGTAGTTCTCCGCCAGATGCGCCAGCGCGGCCGGTTCGCCCGGGATGCCCGCCGCCAGCGGTCCGTTCATGGAGGCACCGGGAATGACATTGCCCGCGTCATCAAGATACATATCCCGGTGCGCCGCCAGCGGCGCCCGCTCGCGGCCGTCGACCATGATGTCGCGCCCGGCCTCCGCCGTGTGCAGCAGCCAGAAACCGCCACCACCGATCCCCGAACTGTAGGGCTCTACCACGGCCAGCGCGGCGCTGACCGCCACCGCTGCATCGAAGGCGTTACCGCCCGCGGCCAGGATCTCGAACCCGGCCTCGGTGGCCAGCGGATGGGCAGCGGCAATGGCCGCGGCGGGCGAATGTTCACCGGCCAGTGCGATCTGGCAGGGTCCGATGGCCGGCAGCAGGGCGGCGAACAGGAAAGGCAGGGGGTGGAGTGGCTTGAATGGCATGGGCGGCTTCATCTCGTGGCAGGATACACCCGGCTACGATAAGACGAATGCCGCAAAAAACAAGGCGGCCGAATGGCCGCCTCGTAAAGGAGGAGCAGACTTTTCGTCGCTCAGTGCCGGCGCCGTGCGATCCCGACCAGGCCCAGCAGACCGGAGCCGAACAGCCAGACTGCGGCCGGCACTGGGACGACAGTGGTCTGGAAACTGTTTACGTCCCAGCTTCCGCCGATAGTCCCATCAAGACTGGCAAAAGTGGAAACAGTGGAATTGAATCCTGGCAGGGTTCCGGCGAGGTAGGACAAACCGACAAAGCTGCCCCCGCTGAGCGTCATGGTCCCGCCTCCGAGGGCATCATCGGCATCAGTGAAGTTATAGGAACCCACCTGAATTTCCATGTTGTTCGTTCCGGTACTGAAATCGATATCGCCATTGATATCGATAGTCGTATCATCGTAGACACCGCTTGCAGTAATGATGTCATTGACCGAAAGTCCGAAAGGGTTGGCCGGTGCAGCCGAGGCAACCGTCCCTTCAAGGGTAAACCCGATCAGAGCGGCATTGGCGCTACCAGCACCAAGCATCAGCAGCAAAACTCCAAACAGCCTTGCAGGTACGCTTCGAATATTCATGACTCTCCCCCGAAATTATTTGTTTTCTGGCTTACAGCCCCAGACTGTTACAGACCTGCTCTATCGCCCCAAAACAAGCCTGGGCTTCATCTTCCGTGACCGGCTGCGCTGTCACTCTTGCCGGTGAAACGTTCAGATTGATGTAGGTACAGGTATTCCGATTCACATCCGCTGCGGCACGATGAAACAGCGGCGAGTTATCGATAAGTTCAATTGAATTGGTCGTCTGGGTGCAGGCTGTCGCCAACCCGTCAGCAGACATTGATGCCAACTCTTCCGCGCTCCAGCAGGGGCACGGAGCCTGCACACAGGGCATGTCCGGATCGCCGTCACGCATTTTCTTGCGATAATTCGCCAGAATCTTTTCGTTGGGCATCTTGCCGCTGTTGACCGAATCCAGATCCTGCGCCTCGCAGTAGGCGACACACAGTCCATACAGGCCGGGCGTGGCACCCTGCAGCTCGTCGCAGACACCTTCATTGGCGGGCGTTTCCCCGTCCGGGGTGCTCGCGGCGGCCGGCGTGGCGATGCCGATGAGCCCGGCCACCAGCACGGCAGCGGCGGCGAACAGGACGGAACGAAGACGCTTTGCGAGCGCGCGTGATTTCTTATACATGCTGTAACCCCTCTGCACTGAGCCCCGTGGGGCGGGCCGCTTGAATTATGGTTTTGGGGCTGTTTCAAGCAGGATTGATACCATCCTGAAAAACTATATTTATAACAATGTGTTACAAATATGGTCGATGGAAGGCCTACAGGCAATTGCCAGATATTCCGACAGATGCCGATCAGAATCGGTCGCTGAAAAATCAGGGTTTTTATTTTAACTTCAATCAGATAGAAAAACCCTGGCGGAGCACGCGCAGAGTGTTAAGGATTTCGTCGGTGTTGCAGGCAGAAAGGGCCGGCCGGGTCAGGCGGATTCGCTGGTGATCTTTTCGTACTTGGCCTGGAGTTGTTCCCTGGTTTCCTCGTTGTCCGGGTCGATGATAATGCAGTCCACCGGGCAGACTTCGACGCACTGGGAGACGTCATAGTGGCCGACGCACTCGGTGCAGAGATCGGGATTGATCTCATAGATCTCCTCGCCCTGGTAGATGGCGCCGTTGGGACATTCGGGCTCGCAGACGTCGCAATTGATGCATTCATCGGTGATCAGCAGGGCCATGACCGTCTCCGTTCAGTGCTGCCGCGCCGGGCGCGGGAAGAGAATATTAGATACTCTTAATACTAACCGAGCCGCGCCTTGAGTGCAGCCACAACTTTTTCGTGGACAAAGGGCGAGATATCCCCGCCCAGCGCGGCGACCTCCCGCACCAGGCTGGAAGAGACATAGGCGTACTGCTCGGCCGGGGTCAGGAACAGGGTCTCGATCTCCGCCGCCAGATGGCGATTCATGCCGGCAAGCTGGAACTCGTACTCGAAATCCGACACCGCCCGCAGGCCGCGCAGGATCACCTGCGCGCCCTGTGCGCGCACGAACTCGACCAGCAGGCCATCGAAACTGCACACCTCGACATTGGGCAGATGCGCCAGGGCCTCGCCGGCCAGCCCGGTGCGCTGGTCCAGGTCGAAGGCCGGCTGCTTGGCCGGGCTGGCCGCGATGGCCAGGATAACCCGGTCGAACAGGCGGGCCGCCCGCTCCACCAGGTCGGTGTGGCCGTTGGTGATGGGATCGAAGGTGCCGGGGTAGACCGCTGTGACATTCATGGACGGATTATGACGCCTGCGGGGCGGTCTGCAAACCGGCGGCCAGATGATACCCCACCTCGCCTGACTGCCGGCTGCGCAGCAGGGTCCAGCCGGCCGGCAGCAACGCCTCCAGCGCCTGCGGTTTCAGGGCCTGCTCAGCTTCTATATAGATGTATGCCCCGGGCGTCAGCCAGCCCGGGCCGGCCAGCGGCGGCAGACAGCGCGCCAGCCAGTCCCGGCCGAAGGGCGGATCCAGGAACACGATGTCATAGGGCGCGGCCGGCGGCTGCGCCAGGAAGCGCAGGGCATCCGTCTGCACCAGTTCCAGCCGGTCGCCGGCCCGCAGCAGCTCGATGTTGGCATGCAGCTGCCGGGCCGCCGCGCCCGCCTTCTCCACCAGGGTGACCCGGGACGCGCCGCGCGAAGCGCCTTCCAGCCCCAGCGCACCGCTGCCGGCGAACAGGTCCAGGCAGCGGCTGCCGGCAATCACCGGCGCCAGCCAGTTGAACAGGGTCTCGCGGACCCGGTCCGGTGTGGGACGCAGACCGGGTTGGTTGACGACCTGCAGCCGCCGCCCGCGCCACTCGCCCCCGATGATCCGCAACTGGTTTCGCCCGGCCATGACTTTCCGTTCGTTGATCTACTAATGAGACCGATAGTAAGCAGCAGCCGGACATCCTGTTACGGGATACCCGACCGCTCATGAACTGCCCAGGACACGTTATCAGGCCGGCAAGGCCACGGACTTGATGCCGGAACGCCATCAACGGGTCCCTGCAGGCTTGACGGCCGCCTCCCTGCGGCCGACCCGGCATCAAGTCCGTGGCCTTGCCTGCCCCCAGTCCCCGTGCCTGGAAGCCGGAACATCATCCCGGCGCACGGAGACGGGGTCAATGCAGACGCGGCGGTCAGGTACACCGTCGCAGCCGGCTGCCCAGCAGGGCCAGACCCGAGCCCATCAGATACACCGCTGCCGGCACCGGCACGGCACTGACGGCGGTACTCCCGGGCGTGGGGGTGTCCAGCACCATGAAGTCGGCCAGGTTGCTGCCGGTCACGCTCACCCGGGCCAGGCTCTGGCCGGCGGAGACATCCGGAGCCGGATCGCCCTGACCGGCGAACACGGCGCTGGTGAAGTCGCCATAGCCCAGGGCATCGATCACCATGCCGCCATCCCACAGCTCGATGGAATCCGGCCCGTTCTGGAAGTCCACATCGGCCAGCAGGTCGGCATCGGGCACTGCCGTGCTGCCGCCGTCGTCGTCCGCGACCACGAACACACCGTCGGCGGGGATCAGGCCACTGAGCGCGACCGTCTTGTAGGTATCACCCCCGCTGCCGTTGATGCCGCGCAGCTCGTAGCCTGCGAGATCGAGTCCGGTGGAACCATACAGCTCCACGAACACCTGTCCGGCGTCGCCGCCGGAGGCATCGTAGAAGACCTCGGAGAGCAGTACCGCGGAGTGCGCCGGAGCGGCCGCGATACCGAGTAGGAACAAAGAGGCGCGCAGGGCGCGCCGATAAGATTGTCTGCCGTCCATGGCATGTCCTCCATCCTGCAAAGTGTATTTATGCTTGTCACCGGCCCCATCCATGAAGCCGGAAACACGGGATTATAGGGGCCGATTCCCCCCGGACAATGGCATTTCACCCATTAACCTGTAAGCCTGTGCCGATAATTTTTGTAAGCCACTACTCGGAGGGGCGCTCGCCCACGATCACGGTCACCATCCGCTGCGGCCGCACCCGGCGCTGGAAGGCGTCGCGGACATCGTCACGCGTCACTGCCGCGACCCGGTCGTTGAAGCGCTGGAGATAGTCCAGCGGCAGGCCATAGAAACCGATCATGGCGATGTATTCGAGGATCTCGCTGTTGCTGTCGATGCGCAGCGGAAAACCGCCGGTGATGTGCTTGCGTGCCGCCTCCATCTCGTCCTCGGTGGGCCCTTGCTCGACGAATGTGTTCAGGGTGTCCCGCAGCACCTGCAGGGCCTCGTCCACCTGTTCGTTCCGGGTCTGCAGGCCGAGGATGAAGGGCCCCGGCCTGGCCATGGGCATGAAATAGCTGTAGGCCGAATAGGACAGGCCACGCTTCTCACGCACCTCCTCGCTGATGCGCGAGACCAGCCCGCCGCCGCCCAGCACATAGTTGCCGACATACAGGGCGAAATAATCCTCGTCACCGCGGCGCATGCCGGGCTGGCCCATCAGGATGTGGCTCTGCGAGGAGGGATGATCGATGCGCTGCGTCTGCGCCGCCGTCAGGTCCTCGACCACAGGCAGTTCCGGCGCCGGCTCGCCCGCGGGCAGGTCCGCGCTCACGCTCGCTGCCAGTTGTTCGGCCCGGGCGCGGTTCAGATCACCCACGATGGCGATCACGGCATTACGCGCCACATAGTACTGACGATGGAACGCCCGCAGCTGTCCGGGCTGCAGCGCCTGCACGCTCTCGGGCGTACCTTCGCTCGGCGTGGCGTAGGGGTGGTCACCATACAGCTCGGTATGAAAGGCCCGCGAGGCCACCTCTCCGGGCTGCTGCTGCGCCTGCTGCAGGCCGACCAGGGCGCGCCGGCGTTCGCGCTCGAAAACCCCCTCGCTGAATTGCGGCGTGGCGATCACCTTGCGATAGGCCTCCACGGCCGGCTGCAGGTGCTGTTCACTGCTCAGACTGCGCAGGGCCACCCAGGCCATGTCGCGCCGCGACCCCGTCTGCAGCCGGGCGCCGACGGATTCCAGCCGTTCGGCGATGGCATCGGCATCCAGGTCGCCGGCGCCCTGATCGAGGAGGGCATTGGTCAGCCGGGCCAGGCCCGGATGGCCACCATCGCGGGCGCTGCCGGCATCGAACACCACCCGGATATCGACCATGGGCAGCTCCGGCGCCGGCACGAAATAGACCCGCGCGCCCTTGTCCGTGACCCAGTGCTGGATGGGCTCCATCGCCTGTGCAGGCAGTACCGCCCACAGCCCCAGAAGAAGAAAACAGTATTTACGCATGATTCGACCTTGTGTCGTGATCCTAGTGTCCATGACCGCCGCCCCTCTGCGCGGCCCGGGCCCGGGCACGGGCCTCGGCATCCATGGGCTGTGGGTCGAGCCGGGCAACGGTCAGGCGCTCCTCGATGAGATACTTGCGCGCCACCGCCTGCAGTTGTTCCGCGGTGACGGCCTGGATGCGCTCGACGTATTCCTCGCCCACGCGCCAGTCCAGCCCGACCGACTCGAGCATGCCGATCTTCATCGCCTGATAGAAAATGGAATCGTCCTGATACACGCGGTCGGCCACCACCTGTGCCTTGACCCGTTCCAGCTCTGCCGCGGAGACCGGTTCACTGCGCAGGCGCCGGATCTGGCCACGCAGGGCCTGCTCGACGGTGTCGATGTCCACGCCCTCGGCCGGGGTGGCGTCGAGCAGGAACAGGGTCTGCTGACGGTTATGCAGGTCATAACCGGCGCCGGCCTCGGCCACCAACTGCCTGTCACGCACCAGGACGCGGGACAGGCGCGCGCTCTGACCGCCGTCGAGGATACCGGCCAGCACCTCCAGTGCGTAGGTCTCCCACGATTCCTCGGCCGTGAGCAGTACCGGCACCTTGTACCCTAACAGAAGATAAGGGACCTCGGCCGGGGCCTGCACCTGGATCCGGCGCACCCCTTTCTGTTCGACCTCGGTACGCGGCTTGGGTGGCGCGACCTCCTCGGCCTTGAGCGGGCCGAAATGCTCCGCCGCCAGCCCGGCCACGGCATCGGGGTCGACATCGCCCACCACCACCAGGATGGCGTTGTTGGGCGCGTACCAGCGCCGATACCAGTCCTCCAGGTCGTCGATGTTCAGGCTTTCCAGATCGGTCATCCAGCCAATGACGGGATTGCGGTAGGGGCTGTTGAGAAAGGCCGTGGCATTGAATTGCTCGAAGGTCAGCGCCTCGGGCTTGTCCTCGGTACGCAGCCGGCGCTCCTCCATCACCACCCGCACCTCCTTGAGAAATTCCTCCTCCGGCAGCAGCAGGTTACGCATACGGTCGGCCTCCAGCTCCAGGGCCACCGGCAGCCGGCTCTTTTCCAGCTGCTGGAAATAGGCCGTGTAATCGCGGCTGGTGAAGGCGTTCTCGCGCCCGCCATTCTCGGCAATGATGCGCGAGAACTCGCCGGGGCCGTGCTTTTCCGTGCCCTTGAACATCATATGCTCGAGCACGTGCGAGATGCCGGTGATGCCGGCCCGCTCGTAGCTGGCGCCGATCCGGTACCATACCTGGGAGACCACCACCGGGGCGCGGTGATCCTCCTTGACGATCACGCGCATGCCGTTGTCCAGGCTGTATTCATGCACCTGGCCGGATTCGGCCCAGGCCGGCGCGGCAGCGAGCAGCGCCATGGCCAGCGCCAGTTGCCGCAAGAGGAATGCAATCTTCATAATGGACTCGCTTACCTTGGTCGTTGTCGGGTGGTAGGATAAGCCGGTCACTCCAATATGGCTAATGACAATCTCCATGGTATTTGGTTTCGGACGCAAAAAACCCGCCCAGGACGCGGACAAATCCGCACCGGAAGCCGCCGCTCCGGCGCCCGGGGCCGCGGCGGCTGACAAACCGGCCAGACCCGGCCTGTTCGCCCGCCTGCGCTCGGGTCTGGCAAAGACCCGCAACGTCCTCAACACCGACGTGCGCGATATCATCTCGGTACGCCGGCAGATCGACGACGAACTGCTGGAGGAGCTGGAGACCCAGCTGCTGGTGGCCGACGTGGGCGTGGAGGCGACCCAGACCATCATCCAGGATCTGACCCGGCGCGTGGCGCGCAAGCAGCTCACCGACGCCGACGCCCTGCTCACCGCCCTGCGCGAGGACATGGCCGCCATCCTGGAGCCGGTCAGCGTGCCGCTCGCGATCCCGCACGGCGACACCCCCTACGTGATCCTGATGGTGGGCGTGAACGGCGTGGGCAAGACCACCACCATCGGCAAGCTGGCGCGACGCCTGCAGGACGAGGGCCGCAGCGTGATGCTGGCCGCCGGCGACACCTTCCGGGCCGCCGCGGTCGAGCAGCTGCAGGTCTGGGGCGAACGCAATGCCATCCCGGTCGTCGCCCAGCAGCACGGCGCCGACAGCGCCGCGGTCATCTTCGACGCCCTGCAGTCGGCCCGCGCACGGGGGGCCGACGTACTCATCGCCGACACCGCCGGACGCCTGCACACCCAGTCCAACCTCATGGAAGAGCTGAAGAAGGTCAAGCGGGTGCTGGCCAAGCTCGACCCCGGGGCGCCGCATGAGGTGATGCTGGTGGTCGACGCCGGCACCGGCCAGAACGCATTGAACCAGGCCCAGCAGTTCCACGAGGCCGTCGGCGTGACCGGACTGACCCTCACCAAACTCGACGGCACCGCCAAGGGCGGCATCATCTTCGCCATCGCCAAGCGCCTGGGCGTGCCCATCCGCTTCATCGGCGTGGGCGAGGGCATCGAGGACCTGCGCCCGTTCGAGGCCGGGGAGTTCGTCGCCGCCCTGTTCGGGGAAGGCTCCGACGACAGCGAGGCGGCCTGAGCTGTACTCTCAGATAGAACAAAGGGCCCAGCTGACAAAATATACCGTCATTGCGAGGAGCGAAGCGACGCGGCAATCTGTCAACATGGCAGAATGGCTTCAAAAGATTGCCGCGTCGCTTCGCTCCTCGCAATGACGAGGCAGTAACAACCGGCATCGAGACCGGCGACACGGACACGATCCGATTCCATGATCCGATTCGACAACGTCAGCAAGCGCTATCCCGGCGGCTTTGATGCCCTGCGCGGCCTGTCCCTGCACGTGCCCGCCGGCCAGCTGACCTTCCTCACCGGGCACTCCGGCGCCGGCAAGAGCACCCTGCTCAAGCTGGTCTCGCTGATCGAGCGCCCGACCTCGGGCAACATTCTCATCGACGGCCAGAACCTGAACCGGGTCACGCGGCGCCAGATCCCCTTCGTACGGCGCAAGGTGGGCATCATCTTCCAGAACCACCAGCTGCTGTTCGACCGCACCGTGTTCGACAACGTCGCCCTGCCGCTGATCATCGCCGGGCACGACCACCGCGAGATCGGCCGCCGGGTGCGCGCCGCGCTCGACAAGGTCGGCCTGCTCAAGCACGAGCGGGCCTACCCCCACCCCCTGTCCGGCGGCGAGCAGCAGCGGGTCGGTATCGCCCGGGCCGTGGTCAACCGCCCGCCCCTGCTGCTGGCCGACGAACCCACCGGCAACCTGGACCCGGAGCTGTCGCGCGAGATCATGCAGCTGTTCGAGCAGTTCAACCAGGTCGGGGTGACGGTGCTGATCGCCACCCACGACATCGACCTGATCTCGCGGATGAACCACCCCATCCTGATCCTCAAGGCCGGCCGGTTGCAGGCCGCCGGCTATGCCCGCGGGGCGGCCCCGTGATCGGGCGCCGGTCCCGCAAGCGCGGGGCGGCGGTACGCCGGCCCGCACCACCGCCCCGCAACCGCAAGCCGCGCGGTGGCTGGCGCTGGCCGGCCTGGCCGCAGCTGCGCTGGCCGCGGCTGGCCAGCCCGCGTGTCTATGCCGCGCGCCACCTGCAGGTGCTGCTGGAGAGCCTGGGCCGGCTGACCCATCAACCGGCGGCCAGCCTGATGACCGCGGCAGTGATCGGCATCGCCCTGGCCCTGCCCAGCGGCCTGCTGACCCTGCTCGACAACCTGCAGCGACTGAGCCTGAGCTGGGAGGGTACCGCCAGCATATCGGTGTTCCTGAATCAGGAGCTGGAGGCCGAAGCCGGCCAGGCGCTGGCAGGGGAGCTGCGCGGCTGGCCGGAGATCGATGAGGTGCGCTACATCTCCCGCGCCGAGGCCCTGGCCGAATTCCGCGAACATTCCGGCTTCGGCGAGGTCCTCGACGCGCTGGAGACCAACCCCCTGCCCAGCGTGCTGGTGGTCGAGCCGGTGAAGAGCGATCTCACCCCGGCCGGCGCCGAGAGCCTGCTCCAGCGCCTGCAGGCCCTGGAGGGTGCCGAGCTGGCCCAGCTTGATCTGCAGTGGGTACAGCGCTTCGCCGCCCTGATGGAGATCGGCCGGCGTGGGGTGCTGGTAGTGGGCGCGCTGCTGGGCCTGGCGGTCCTGCTGATCGTGGGCAACACCATTCGTCTGGACATCCAGAACCGGCGCGAGGAGATCGAGGTCACCAAGCTGATCGGCGGCACCGACGCCTTCATCCGCCGGCCCTTCCTCTACACCGGCTTCTGGTACGGGGTCGGCGGCGCACTGCTGGCCTGGCTGCTGGTCCAGCTGGCCTTCCTGCTGCTGCGGGGTCCGGTGGCCCGGCTGGCCGGGCTGTACGACAGCAGCTTCCTGCTGCAGCCGCTGGGGTTCGTCGACAGCCTGAACCTGCTGCTGGCCGGCGCCCTGCTCGGCTGGCTCGGCTCGGGGCTGGCGGTGGGCCGGCACCTGCGCGAGATCGAGCCGAGTTAGCTTTCAGCGCATTCAGCTAAGCCCACTAAAAATAATAAAAACAGTCTGTTAACTCAATATGCAGGCAACATCACGCCTGGCGCGACCTCAATATCCCCGCCCCGCGGCCGCTATTCCCGGCATGAACCCGCTATCCGCCGGCTGACAGGGACGCAGCTCGACAATGTTCCGCAAACTGACCCGCATCCTCGTGATCGACGGCTCCGAGGTCACGCGCACCATCATTTCGCGCATCCTGGACGAGGAGATGCCGCAGGCACAGCTCACCCTGTGCGGCAGCGGCAGCGAGGCCCGGGACCGTCTGGAAGAGCAGCAGTATGATCTGATCACCACCGCGCTGCTGCTGCCGGACATGGACGGGCTGGATTTCTGCCGCCAGGTGCGCGCCCATGCCACCCATCACCACACGCCGGTGGTGGTGGTCTCGGGCGATGCCAACGAGCGCCTGCTGCAGGAAGGCTTCGCCGCCGGGGTGACCGACTATTTCGACAAGTCGCTCGGCTATCAGGCCTTCGTGGAATTCATCAAGGAGTTCACCCAGCGCAACCCCGGCCTGGTCGGGCGGGTACTCTATGTCGAGGACAGCCCCACCACCGCCCGCCATACCCTGAAGCTGCTGGAACACCACGGCCTGCAGGTCGTGCACACCACCACCGCCGAGGAGGCCATCGAACTGCTGCAGCGCACCGCGCCGGGCGGACCCGAGGCCGATGCCGGCTTCGACATCGTCATGACCGATTTCTTCCTCAAGGGCGCGATGACCGGCGGCGACCTGCTGCATGCCATCCGCTCCAAGTTCCGCTTCACCCAGCAGGAGATGCCGGTGCTGGTGCTCACCACCGCCGAGAGCCCGGAGCGTCAGGTGGAGGTGTTCCATGCCGGGGCCAACGATTTCGTGCAGAAACCCATTGTCGAGGAGATACTACTGGCACGTATCCGCTCGCTGCTGCTGATCAAGCAGCAGTTCACCGCCCTGAAGGTGCAGGCCGAGGAGATGCGCCTGCTGGCCACCACCGACAGCCTCACCGGCGTGCGCAACAAGTGCTACCTGCTGCACCAGGGCGAGCAGTTCATGGAGGACCGGCGCAACCAGCCGGTCGCCGCCCTGCTGCTGGACATCGACCACTTCAAGCGGCTCAATGACAGCCACGGCCATCTCACCGGGGACCAGGTACTGGAACAGGTCGGCCGCCTGCTCAATGAATCGGTCCGCGAGGGGACCCTGGTGGCCCGCTTCGGTGGCGAGGAATTCGCCATCCTGCTGCCCCGCTGCCGCCTGGCCGACGCCCAGGCGCGGGCCGAGGAACTGCGGGCGGGGATCGAGGCCCTCAGGCCGGTCGGCCAGGTCATCACCGTCAGCGTCGGCGTGGCCTCCACCGAAACCTGCCCCGAGGCTGACCTCACCGCCCTGCTGGATCTGGCCGACCGCGCCCTCTACGCCGCCAAGGATTCCGGACGCAACCGCGTATGCGCCTGATTTAATAAATATTTCAGGAAATCCGGAACTTTGCCTGGGAATTGGCACTCCAAGTATTCGAGTGCTAGACTCGGAATCAATACCGAAGTGGAGGAAGTCCGAATATGACCCATGCGATGGTTGCAGTACAGCCGGAACACCAGCTCACGCTCGCCAGAGGTGACCTGGCCGGCTACATCCAGCAGGTCAACAGCATCCCGATGCTCAGCGCCGAGGAGGAGCACGGGCTCGCCGTGCGCCTGCGCGAGGACGGCGATCTGGAAGCCGCCCGCCGGCTGGTGCTGTCGCACCTGCGCTTTGTCGTGCACGTGGCCCGCACCTACAGCGGTTACGGCCTGCCCCTGGGTGACCTGATCCAGGAGGGCAACATCGGCCTGATGAAGGCGGTCAAGCGCTTCGACCCGACGGTCGGCGTGCGGCTGGTTTCCTTTGCCGTGCACTGGGTCCGTGCCGAGATCCATGAATTCATCCTGCGCAACTGGCGCATCGTCAAGGTGGCCACCACCAAGGCCCAGCGCAAGCTGTTCTTCAACCTGCGCTCAAGCAAGAAACGCCTGGGCTGGTTCACCGAGAAGGAGGTCCGGGCCGTGGCCGAGGACCTGGGCGTGAAGCCGGAAGTCGTCCGCGAGATGGAGTCGCGCATGTCCGGTCAGGACGTCGGCTTCGACCTGAGCGCCGACGACAGCGACGAGGACAGTCGCAGCTTCGCACCGGCGGCCTACCTGAGCGACCCGAACATGGACCCGGCCATGCAGCTGGAAGATGCCGACTGGGATGACCACAACAACCAGGCCCTGTACCAGGCCCTGGGCGATCTGGACGAACGCAGCCGCGATATCCTGGCCCAGCGCTGGCTGGCCGACCAGAAGGCCACCCTGCATGAGCTGGCCGACCGCTACGGTGTCTCCGCCGAGCGCATCCGCCAGCTGGAAGCCAACGCGATCAAGAAGCTCAAGTCGGCCATCGCCGCCTGAGCAGGAGTGTCGCCCCCAAAACAGAAACGGCCCCGATCGGGGCCGTTTTTTTTCGTGCCTGCGCCCGGACGTCAGCCGGCCAGCAGCACCGAGAAAAAGCTCAGGTAGGCCATCACGATCAGCGCGATGACGATGACCATGGGGAAATTCTGGAAGGTAAACATGCCGCGCCTCCGCTCCAATAACCGTCAAAATATTAGCGGAATCTTATATTTAATCCCGCTTCTGCTTCAAGTCCGACGCCGCCGCCTCGTCCTCCGTCCCGGCATCCGGCGGCTTGTGCCCCGGGATGCGCGGATCATCGTCATCCATCAGGATACGGTGGGCCGGCCCCTCCAGGTCGTCGAACTGGCCGGAGCGGGAGGCCCAGATGAAGGCGCCGATGGCGATGACCAGCAGCACCAGCGCCAGGGGTATGAGCAGATACAGAATATCCATCGTCCCTATTGTAACGCCTGCGCCGGCCGCGGCCACTTGCCAATCCCCGGCGCAGTGACTAACGTCATACAGGCGGGCCCGACCGGTCCGTCGTCCTCGACAACAACACACCAACCGGGACCACCATGCTTGAAATCAACCCCGAAACCGTCTGCCGCCTGATTGAGCTGGCCCATGAGTTTCATGGCCAGGAGGCCGTGGTCATCCCCGAGGTGCCGGACAGCCCCAGTGGCGACTGGGCCGTGCAGATGCTCGCCGATCACACCGGCGACACCACCTTCCAGGAATTCAAGTCCATCATCGAGGACCTGGACCCCGACCAGCAGCAGCAGATCGTCGCCCTGCTCTGGCTCGGCCGCGGCGACTACTCGCTGGAGGAATGGGACGACGTCCTGCAGGAGGCAGCCGACCAGTGGAACGAGGCCACCGCCGAATACCTCATCGCCCATCCCCTGCTGGCCGACTTTCTCGACGAAGGCCTGCACATCCACGACCTGGAGTGCGAATAGGCCTCTGCTCAACAGAACACCTCCCTTGACAGGGGGTCAGGCGGCAAACGAAGCAGCATGATGGATGTCAATTATAGTGAGGTATATCAGAAAGCGGCGCGACTGATGGGCGGCGTCAAAACCCAGCGTCATACCAGATGAAAATATCACTCCATTCACCCCTGATCCTTCTGATGCTTTGTCTAAGCACCGCCCTGCGCGCCGAAACCGCCGTCTTTGCAGGTGGATGTTTCTGGTGCATGGAAGCCGATTTCGAAAAGGTCGAGGGTGTAAGCGAAGTCATCAGCGGCTTCACCGGCGGGACACTCAGGAACCCGACCTACAACGGCAACCATGAGGGTCATTACGAAGCGGTAAAGGTTGTCTACGATCCCGGAATCGTATCCTACCGGGACCTGCTCTACCATTTCTGGACCAACATCGATCCGTTCGATGACAGAGGCCAGTTCTGCGACAAGGGCCCCAGCTACCTGAGCGCCATCTTTGTTGCCGACGATCAGCAGAAAAAACTGGCCGAGGCATCAAGACAGAAAGTGATGGAGCGATTCCCGGACAGAAAGGTGGTCACCCCGATCCTGTCCGCATCCACTTTCCACCCGATCAAAGGTGAGGAAAGCCATCACCAGGATTTCTACAGGAAGAGCCCGCTCAGATATAAATTCTATCGATGGAATTGCGGCCGGGATCAGCGACTGGAAGAGATATGGGGAGAAACGCGCAGTCTGCAGTGAGGAATCAGGCTCTGGCTGGAGGGTAACGATGAGTCATGAAACACCCGGCGTTAAGTCCATCCGCCCGGATCAGGAGGTCATGACGAAACAGCAGTTGCCCTATTTCGTTGGCATCTCGGGCGATACCGTCGGCGCGACGGGCCTGTCCATGCATGTCGTGGTCATCCCGCCGGGCGCACGCGCTGAGCCGCACATTCACGTGGGTTACGAGACCGGCATCTACGTCCTCGAGGGCAGCGTCCGCACCCGCTGGGGTGAATCGCTCGAGCATGAGGTCGTCAGCCTGGCCGGCGATTTTCTGTTCGTGCCGCCCGGGGTCCCCCACGAGGCGGTCAATATGAGTCCGACCGAGCCGGCACGCGCCGTGGTGGCACGCAACCATCCCGCCGAGCAGGACCTGGTCGAACCCGTCAATATCACCTTGAAAGAGTACTAGCCCGGGATTCTGACCAGGGCCGGCCTCCCGCGGCACTATAGCCCTTGATATCGGTCAAGGTCATTCCACCCGGTTTCCTGCAGCGTGTCATGCATGACTGACAGAAAGTCACACTGGGAGGCCATCTACCGCGACAAGTCGCCGCTGGAGGTGAGCTGGTATCAGCAGGAGCCGGCGCTGTCGCTGGAACTGATCCGGCACAGCGGGATTGCGCATGATGCGCCGATCATCGACGTCGGCGGCGGTGCTTCGGTGCTGGTGGACCGGCTGCAGGCAGCAGGTTATACGAACCTGTCGGTGCTGGATATCTCCACTCAGGCGCTGGCCTGCGCCCGTCGGCGCCTGGGGATGGCGGCTGAGCATATCGACTGGATCGAAGCCGACATCACGGCATTCTCTCCGTCATGCAACTATGCGCTCTGGCACGACCGGGCGGTGTTTCACTTTCTCACCGGAAAAGTGGACCGGGTACGTTATGTCGAGGTGCTGCATCGGGCGCTGCCGCCGGGCGGGCAGCTCATCATCGCCGCCTTCGCCATCGGCGGACCGGAGAAATGCAGCGGCCTGGATATCATACAGTATGATGCGGACAGGCTGCTCGCCGAACTGGGGCCGGGCTTCGAACTGGTGGAGACACGCCACGAGGCGCATCTCACCCCGGCCGGCGGAGAGCAGAAATTCAGCTACTTCCGTTTCATCAAGGGTGCGCAGGATAGCGCGGCCTGACGCCGCTCAGCGCCGGCGTCCGCCCCGGCCGCCCTTCTTCTTCGGGTTCTCATCCCTTACCTTCAGGCTGTTTTCCATGAAGGTCTTGCCGTCGAGCGCGGCCATGGCGGCACGGGCCTCGTGGCCTTCCATATCGATGAAGGCGAAGCCGCGGCACTTGCCGGTGAAGATGTCACGCGGCATCTCCAGCTTGCGCACGGTGCCGAACTCCACGAACAGGTTCATGATGTCGTTTTCCGTGGCCTGGGGCGCGATGTTTCCTATAAAGAGTGTTTTCATAAGCCTCTGTCCGAATCGTCGGATCCGCCTGATCAATGCCAAGCAAAAAGGCCGGGCTCCCGACCCCCCATTACTGGGGGGAGAAGCACCGGCCCGGTGTTTCACTGCGGGTGCGGGACGCCGCCTGGCGCCCGGCACCTGCCGTCATGCGTCGTGCTTACTGGGGGACAACATTGCTTGCCTGGGGGCCCTTGGGGCCGTTCTCCAGGTCAAAGCTGACGGCCTGTGCCTCGTTCAGGGTCTTGAAACCGTTACCCTGGATGGCGCTGAAATGCACGAATACGTCCGCGCCGCCGTCGTCCTGGGAGATGAAACCAAAGCCCTTGGCTTCGTTGAACCACTTTACAGTACCTGTAGCCATGTTAAATATACCTTTTTCAAATCAAATAATGAGGGTTTTCGCGTACAGGTATGGAAAGGGGATTCGAGAAGTAACCGGTGGGAACTGCTGAAACTGCCAATATCGATATCTGTCGCTGAACCCACTATAGGCCATGCCCGTCCATAAAGCTATCGTTATTTCGCTTTTATTTTCATGCCCGCGACAGGCACCCGAAGGAGCGATCCGCACCGGAGTGGTTTTTTTGCGTTCTTCGCTGGCCTATAATCGTTAATCTATGTTTATCGGGATATTTTTCGAACATGATTGATGCCCAGCAGGCCCTGCAGCGGCTCCGGGACGGCAACGAACGCTTTGCCAGCAATGTGCGCAGCCTGGACAATCTGCTCAGCCAGACCCAGCGCGGCCAGCTCGCAGGCGCGCGCCAGCAGCCCTTCGCCATCATCCTGGGCTGTTCCGATTCCCGCGCGCCGGCGGAAATGGTGTTCGATCAAGGCCTGGGGGATCTGTTCGTGATCCGGGTGGCAGGCAACATCGTCGCACCCTCGCAGGTCGGCAGCGTGGAATTCGCCGCCACCGAGTTCGGCACCCGCCTGGTGGTGGTGCTGGGCCACACCCAGTGCGGCGCCATCCAGGCCACGCTGGATGATCTGCAGCACCCGGGCAGCCATTCGGCCAACATCCGCTCCATCGTCAACCGCATCCGTCCCGCCGTGGAGAGCCTGGTCGAGTCAGGTGCCGGCCGTGACCCCGGCGCTCTGGTCGAGGCAGCCACCCGGGCCAACGTGCGTGCCTCGGCCGATCACCTGCGCCACGGCTCGGCCATCCTGGAGGATCTGATTGCACATGACGGCCTGATGGTCGTGGGTGCGGAATACGACCTGGAAACCGGGCAGGTGGATTTCTTCGACGGGATCTAACCCGGCTGCGAGTCAGCCGACGGCCGGCTCAGTCACCGGGTCTCAGACGCAGGTCATCCAGCGGCCGCGGTGACGCATCAGCCGGCCCCTTGTATTCGAGCAGCAGCAGACTCTCCGTCGGGCTGGGCCCGAAGCCATCCGAGGCTGCCACGGCCCAGAGCCGGATGCGGTGCACCCCCCGCTCGAGCCGCACCATTCCACGCTGGCCGGCCCAACTGGGCTGATCCCTGAACTCGAGCACCGGCTCATCATTCACGCTCAGCCAGGCACTCATACGGGTGGAAATGTTGGAACCGCCCTGGCGGGCCGGCTTGGGATAGATGACGAATTCATATTCACCCGGCTCCGCGATCGGCAGTTCGCCAACGAGTTCGACCGCTGCATAGGGATAGGCTGCCGGGTCATGGTAACCGGAGAACGGACCTGCACCCGCGACGTCGTGCTCGACGGGGTCGAAGGAAATCGCATGGGTTTCGGCCACGCGGCCGGCCACAGTCGCCTCCACGGCAGCGGGCGGCTGACTTCCCAGCGCCTCGCCGCTGATGTAGTAGCGCATCATGGCGCCCCGCCGGGCTGTGCTAACGGGCTGGCCATAGCTGTGACGCTGCTCCGCCTGCGGCGCCGCCTCCCGGCGTTCGGCTGCTTCGGCCGCGGTCTCGCTCTGCTCCTGCAGCAGCTCGCGCAGCTCCCTGACCTCGCGTTCCAACCGTTCCAGCCGTTCATCCGCCGTCTCTGCAAGCGCCGGCTGGACCAGCATGCATGCCAGAAGAGATCCGCTGATCAACAGCCTGAGGTGGCGCATGTCAGGTTTGTTCATGATTATTCCTTGTCATTGAGCTGGTAGCGCTTGATCTTGCGCCACAGGGTGGATTTGTCAATCCCGAGAATCTCCGCCGTCAGGCCGCGGTCGCCGCCGGTCTCACGCAGCGTCTTCTTGATGAAATAGGCCTCGATCTCTTCCAGGCTCTGCGGCGCCATGTAATCCAGCGCCTTGCCGACCTGCTCGCGGGATTCGGTAATTTCGGGCGGCAACAGGTCGACATCAATGACATCCCCCTCGGCCAGGATGATCATGCGTTCCAGCATGTTCTCCAGCTCTCTTACATTACCGGGCCACTCGTAGCGCATGAAGGCACCCAGCACCCGGGTGCTGACACCGCGCACGCGTTTTCCCAGACGGGCCGAGAGATAGGCGACAAGATGATTCACCAGCAGGGGAATATCATCCCTGCGCTCGCGCAGGGCAGGGATATGGATCTCGATCACCTTGAGCCGGTAATACAGGTCTTCGCGGAATTCACCCCGGGATATCAGGTCCTGTATGGAACGATTGCTGGCCGCGAGTACCCTGACGTTCACGCTGCGAGGCGAGTTATCGCCCATTCGATAGAATGCGCCATCCTGCAGCACACGCAGCAGCTTGGCCTGCAGGGACAACGAAGCATTGTTGATCTCGTCGAGAAACAGTGTCCCGCCATCAGCCGCCTCGAACAGACCGGCCTTGTTGCGCTCGGCGCCGGTAAAGGCGCCACGCACATAGCCGAACAACTCGCTTTCAATGATATTTTCAGGAATGGCGGCGCAGTTGATCGCAACAAAACTCTTGTCACTGCGGTCACTTTGTTCGTGTATCTGGCGCGCAACCAGCTCCTTGCCGCAGCCGCTCTCGCCGGTGATCAACACGGTACAGTCGAATTCGGCCGCCGCATCAATCAGCTTGCGCATGCGGGCAACCGACTGGGAGCGCCCGACAAAGCCCTCGCCTTGCCCGCGGATCAGGCGGTTCTGCTCGCGCAGCTCATGGTTTTCGCGCCGGAGCTGATAGTGCTCCAGCGCGCGCTCGACCACGCAGAACAGCTCATCGTTATCGAAGGGTTTCTTGATGTAATCGAACGCCCCGGATTTCAGGGCATCAATGGCTGATTCCACGGACGCGTAGCCGGTAATGATCGCAACCTGCGTCATGGGATTGTGGGAGCGTGCGAACTTCAGCAGCTGCATTCCATCCACACCCGGCATCTTCAGGTCGGTGACGAGCAGCGCCACATCGTTGTTTTCGAGATAATCCAGGGCATGCTGTGAACTGTCAGCCTGAACCACATCGACGTCGAGCCGGGATATCACGCTGGCCACCAGTTCGCGCATCGCCACATCGTCCTCACAGACAAGGACAACCGGACGATCAGCCGGTTCGCGATCATTCGTCTCAGCCGCAGTGGCGCTCATGTAACTGCCTCATTCAAAACACGTGGGAGCTCAACAATGAAGCGAGCTCCATCCTTGTAGCTGGCGTCATACCATATCGACGCCCCGCGCCGGTTGAGCATCGCCTGGCAGATCGCAAGCCCCAGACCGGAGCCGCTGCCCACGTCCTTGGTGGTGAAAAAGGGATCGAAAATCCGATTCCTTACCTCTTCCGGTATACCGGGCCCATTGTCTTCAACGAGCAGACGTACGCGGTTGTCGCCGCTCAGCTCGGTTTTAATGTTGATTACGGCATCGTCCTGTCCCGCCAGTGCCTGGATGGAGTTCGACATCAGGTTGACGAGAACGATCTCGAGCTGGCCGCAGCCACCCTCGACCTTGATCTCACCCTCGGGGAGATTCAATCTGACATCGATATTGTACCGTTTCATCCTGCAACTGACGAAGGTCTCGCTGACGACGCGCACCAGGTCGTTTATTTCGCAGACATCGTTGTTGCACTCATCCCGGCTGCGCGCATAGTGAAGAAGATCATCGATGATCCTGGAACAGCGGCGCGCCTCATCGCAGATAATGCGTGTCCATTCATACGTTTTGCGATCTTCACCCATGGCATCGCGTAGCAGCTGCGCATACCCCACGATACTGCCAAGCGGCGTGTTCAACTCATGCGCAACACCGGCTGCCAACTCGCCCATGGCAACGAGTTTTTCCTGATTGTAAACGTTCTCCTGCAGCCGCTTGTAGTCGCTGATATCCTGCAGAGTAATAACCGCTCCCATATCGGGATCCGTCTGGGTGATGAAGGAAAGATTAAGCGAAATATAGCGCCTCTCTCCCTTTAGCAGAATATTGATTTCCTGATTACTGACATGGCGCTTGTATAAAAAGGCATCACGCAGAAGATTCCTGTCAGACTCTGACAGTCTCAGCAAGTCGAACAAACTGCGGCCAACCAGTTCCTCCTCCGAGGCACCGAACATTGCCTCCGCCTGGGAATTCACTGCATTGATGCACAGATTGTCGTCCACGCTCAGCAGCGCACCCGGCAGGCTCTGCAGTACGGCGTTGATACGATTACGCTCGGCCAGAAAACGGTTCTGACACTCCTCAACCGTGGAGAATACACGCCGAAGGCTGGTCATCATGGAGTTGTAATCGGAAATGAGGCGCTTGAGATAAGGATCGCGCACACGACCCACATCAACCGGCGACAGTATTCCATCCTGGGCGTCGTGCATTCCCGAATGCATGACCCCGAGCACCTGTCGATACCGGATCATCCGGTACATGAAGAAAACCAGTACTGCCAGAAGCAGCAGCATCGGAAGCAGGAAAAGAAAACCCGGAAGATCACCGAGTCTATGGGAATAAAAGACGAGAATGAGGGCAACCACCACGCCTACCGCGCTGATGAGCATCCCCAGGGCGCAATCCACCCGCATTCGCGACTCGTTCGGGTCGCGACCGTTACGGCCTCGATCCACCGCAGTAGAAATCGCCACAGTCCACACCCGTTATCGGCCTCGCTCACGGCCGGCGCTGATTCAGATTCTGGCCGGGATGCCGCCTGTCCCTGGCGGCAACACCGATTCCATATTATTTTATCAGAAGATCAGCTGCAGACCCAGCGTGACCTGGTCATGGTCGCGCAGCGACTGGAGGGTCGGATGCTCACGGTCGTAATCAACGTTGGCATACTCGAAGGTCACCTTGAGCTGCTGACCGTTGATGTAATAGTTCGCACCAACACTCTTCCAGGTATTGCTGTAGTAACCGGTATCGACACCGTAATCCAGATCCTCGTAGCGGGCGAAGAACTGAAGCCGGCCGACCCCGACCTTGTTCGGCAGCAGATAGCCTGCCTTGGCATAGTAACCATCCAGTTCACTGGTGGGCGGCAGTGCCGGGTCGGGATTCCCGTTTATCGCATCATCCGTACTGAAATCCATGTAGGCGGCTGATGCCGTCACAGTACCCTGAGTCGTGGGGTACTCCATGAACGCATCCACGGTCCAGGCTTCATAGTCACTCGCGCCCGTCCGGCTCGGATAGTCGGCATAGGCAACGTCATTCTGCATGTCGTAGGCCGCACCTATGGTCAGGACCTTGCGTGTGCCCAGGTAGGTGCCGCGGTAGCCGTAATCGTATTCCGGATCCCAGAAGGTCCAGTGGGCACGTGCGGTCAGCCGGGGCGAGTCCTCAACCACTTCATCACCCTCGCGGCCGTCCGACACCATTACGCGATACTGGAACTGGGCGTCCGCCAGGTTGCCCCACATGGCAACACCCGTGTCACGGGTGCCGCCGAAGGGCGTGTAAGCGAGCCTTTCTGCGCGATCCAGCGTCAGCGGCTCGAGGCAGGCCTCGAGGTTCTCGCGGGTGAAGGTGTTCTTGAACCGACCCGCGATGAAGCGCAGGCTGTCGGACCAATCGAAGGTCAGGTAGGCGTCGCGGTAGAATACGTTCTTGTCGTTGACGCCTTCCTTGCTGTCGTTACCGGCCTCGAGCTGAGCATAGAAGCCGACATAGTCATTGTATTGACCGGAGAGCGTGATGCGGTTGCGGCGCAGAAACAGATCGGTTGTCTCACCGGAATCCGTATTTGAGGTGTAATCCTGATACTGCCCCCACATCTGCACTGAGTAATTCAGGGTCACGAATCCCTGCTCACCATAGGTAATGGTGGGACCGGCCTGCGCACCGGATGCCGCCGCCATCATTACGGCGAGCGGAAGCGCTCCCTGACGGATCCGGCGAAACTTGAAATTGATCGTTTTCATCTTCTTACTCCCCCGTCGCGTCTGTAAGCTTCCGATACACATCGACCAGATTCGTCTCATCCGATCCATGGCAGCTGAAGCAGGTGGATTCCGGCTTGGAGGCGGGATTGGCGACCAGCCCCCGGTGCGCGATGGACTGCTTCATCAGCCTGGGGTTGCCCTGATGGCAGCCGGCGCAGGAACCGTTGACCTTCTGGTGATGCACGTGCCAGGGATCCTGCTCAGGATCTTCACCGGGCTTTTCAGCGCGCTTACCGTTGTGGCACTTGAAGCAGGAGGAGGCTCCCAGGCCGCAGGCGTTGGCGACCCGGATCGGAACCCCTGCTGCGACGTGCTTGTGAATCTCCTCGAGGACCTGGTTGCCCCAGACCGATGTCGGGGCATCCGCCTCGGCGCCGGATTTCGCCATCGACCCGACGTCCGAATCGAGCACGGCATCGTTCAGATATGACCATGCCGCCCCGCCTGCAATGGCGACCCCCGAAAGCACCGTCAGCAACCGCATCTGCCGCAACAGGCCGCTCCACATTCTTTTCAACAACATCATCGCTTCCTCCTCCTGATTAATTCATCAATCCTGGATAATGGACTCCAGCTTTTCGGCACCACCCTCCTGCCTGCTCTGCGCAGCCTGGATATCCGCTTCGCTCAGCCCGCTCAGACACATGCACGCCGGCCCGCCGGAGCGGAACCTGAGGCGTGGCGAGCGAGTTTCGGCCCCGGCAGCCTGCTCCCGTTCTTCAACGGCCTTGTCGCTCTCCTGCCGGGCATGCGCGTCGCTGTACACGAACAGCTGCCCCAGCCCCACCGCCGTAAACACGGACGCCAGTACCGCTGCTCTCCAGATCGCCATCTTGTCCATTGCCCTGATCACAGTCCTGTTTTAAGCATAATGCGCGCCAATATTGATAATGCACTGTTTTTCAATACAAACATGCATGTAAGGCCTGCCGCCCGCGATTGCAATTCAGTGCCGTATCCGCAGCCGGTCTCAATTTGCAATCCCGCCAGGCAGGCTGCGCTCCGCCAGGCGCATGGAATATCGCGTCCTACGCGCATCCACCAACGCGGCTTCCAGGATATTGCGTGTCTCGCTATCCAGTTCCACGTCGGTATCGGCCAGAACTCCGGCGAACATCCGCTCATAATGCTCCTTGGGCGCGACATCCATTTGGACGTACAGTGTCCACTCTGCCTCCGACTCGCCCGGAAGCACGCCTGCGAGGACACGCTCGGCATCCGGTGCCAGCCGCGTATCGCTGAATTCCTCGCTCAGCCAGACATCCGTCTCCCGACTGATCACGGCTTCGTCCAGGACGATCCGCTCACCAGCCTCGCCCTCCATGGCGATCAGCTGCAGACGGACCCGGGGGACGAGATAGGTCGGGAAATAGTGGCCCGCCCCCGTATTGCGGATGGAGGCCTGCACTTGCCGATCCCCGTCTTTCGATTCACCGATTTCGATGTTGGTGCTCAGCGCCTGACGAACCATGCCGGGATCATGGATCCCCTTCCAGACATGCTTACGATCCGGCATATGACATGTCTGGCAGTGCCTGCCTTCCTTTGCATGACGCGAAGCCTTCCACTCGTTCAGCGTATTCTCCAGCAGCTTGTCATTGAGGGCAGGCCCGTCCTCGGGGAACTGGTGGCAGCTGGCACAGAACCGACTGTCGCCGAAGGCAGCACTCTCGACAAAGCCGTCATGCGGCAGACCCGGGGTGTCACCCGCCGGGTTGCCTGGGGCCGGCGGCGGCCCGAATCGCCGGTGTGCACGCACATGGCAGGCGGCGCAGACCAGCCCCTGACGGTGCAGATCGGGAGAAACGTACTCGGGGGGCGGCTCCTGCGGCGCCTCGGGCCAGCCCAGGGTCTGGGCCAGCAGGGCCTTTTGTTCGGCCAGCGGTGCATGACAATCCAGGCAGCGCTTCACCTGCTTCGGCGGCAGGACCCGCGCCTGCCAGAGTATGCCATTATCCATGGTCTGACTGTGCAGGCTCCCGCTCCAGTCGCGGTGCTGCTCGGCGTGACATTCGGCACAGGACTGTGGCGCCAGCGAGGCCTCACGCGGACTGAAGTGTTCCGGCGGCGCACCCTGTGCCTGCAATGGCTTGTTCCAGTGCCGCTCCACGAACGCATCGATACCCTGCGGCTCATGCTCCCGGTTGTTGCCGGAATATGCCAGCCATAGCGCTCCTGCCGCCAGCACAGTGATCAGTAATCCCCACTTCAACCCGGCCCTCATGCTCAGATTGTTCCCCCCTCACAAAAAGAAGACCCGGCTACGGGAGTAGCCGGGGACGCAATGATACGACGTCAAGTGGGGACCCGGATAGTACCGGGCCTGGAGGAGTCAGCCCCCACAAGGATTGGGCGGAAGCGCGCCACCACCACCGCTGCTGCTGTCATCACTCGAGCTCGAGCCGGTCTTGTAGGCCTTGTCGGCCAGGATGATGGCATTGGTGTTGTCCGCATAGGCATCGTCGATCTGGCGCGGCTCCACCTTGCTCGGATCGTCAGCAGGGCGGAAAAACGAGACCACATCTGTCCGCCAGGGCGAATCGATGGGCAGGATGTAGTTGCCGTTCCAATCCAGCAGGTAGGACAGTGAGCTCCACTCCACCATGGCGCCGTCATAGAAGCGGGTCGGCTTACCCAGTATGGCTGCGCTGGCCGTGCCGGTGATCATCGCCCGGTAGGTGGTTTCACAATAGGTGTAGATGGTATCGCCATCCTGATAGGCGTTACCCACACCCACCGGCTGGTAGGTGGCGTCGATGAAGGCCTCGCCATTGATGGTCTCGCCGTTGAGATAGGACTCGAGCTCGGCCTTGTCGCGGAAACGATAGCCCTCGGCCGGCAGAAGCATGTTGGTGAAATTCAGCTGCAGCGCACCCCAGGGATGCCCCTGTCGCGCCCCGTTGTTCTGGAAAGTGGTCATGTAATCCGCCACCGGGACACCGGTACCATCGTCCTCACCGGCGCTGTACTGGTTGGTGCCGCGCGCATCCCATATGAACACGCCGTCATCCAGCACATTGGTGTCACTGTCAGGCAGAATTCTCAACATGTCCTGGACGGTTGCCTGCAAGGCGGTATTGTCGTCCGCGAGGGTCTTCACGCTAGCCACGCCCGTACCCGGCGCGCTGGATGCCGCGGCTGCAAAATCACCTGCACCCAGGCCATTACCGTTAAGCCAGCTGTTGCCACCGTCAAGCATGGCGAGGTTTTCAGCCTTGACGCCCCAGTAGCGGAACGCATACCAGGCCCTGCCCCGCACCATGGCCTGGAAGTTACCACCGGTTCCCATGGCAATCACGATCATGTCGTTATGGGGATCGATATCGAACTCCTGGAGCAACGCGTCCATGGTGGCACCTGCGGGCACCATGCTGCGGGTGTAGATGACACCGTTCGAGCGCGTCTCGACCCACCTGGAATTATCGATGAGATAGGTGAATACATGCTTGTCGTCAGGCGCGATATATTCGGTACCGCCGGGACCTTCGGTAACCTGAATTATAACCAGCTTGCCCGTAATTCCCGCCGGCCTCTCGTTTAGCCAGTCATCCTTCCAACGCTTCAGGGTGGCGCCGGTGATCAGACCATTCTCATTGTCATCGTAATTGTCCGCGGACTCCTGGGCGATCTGCGCGGGACTATTGACGACGATTGGCGTCGCCTCTCCGC
The DNA here is from genome assembly GCF_003932505.1 of Thiohalobacter thiocyanaticus. Taxonomy (GTDB): domain Bacteria; phylum Pseudomonadota; class Gammaproteobacteria; order Thiohalobacterales; family Thiohalobacteraceae; genus Thiohalobacter; species Thiohalobacter thiocyanaticus. The sequence continues at coordinate 1,981,211 of NZ_QZMU01000001.1, read as the reverse complement.
TTGGCGGGGTGACGTAGCCCGTGGTGTCGTCCTCGCCGCCGCCGCAGCCCACCAGAAACAACGCGGACAACAGGTACGCGCCCACAACCGCAGCGGATCGCGGCCATCTCACAGCATTAAGGTGTATATTCATCTGCTCTCCTCCGCGAGCTATTGTTCAAACCCGCCACGAACACCCGGTCACCGGGGCCCCAGGGGCGGCACTTCGGTCATCCGTCCTGTTTGCAGCCTTCGTGCCACAATCTGTTTAGCTTTAAAAACATGAAGTTGCCCTGATTCCGCCGCTGACCATCGATTGCAGACTACCTGTTGCGGCAACAGGCTGTGGAAATTGCAATGCACCCTCAGGTGCAGCGCTCGCCCCTGAACACGACCGGAAGCGCGCCGGCTTCCAGCCGGTCAAGCAGACCGTCCACCTGATCGGCATCAAGCACTGCCACTTCGACCTCGGCCCCTCGTTCGCGCAGGGCATCACGCAGGCCCGCAAGGTCAATTTCGCTCCCGGCCGTCGCCGGCCTGTGCGGGGTCTGCACCAGGACAATCTTTCTGGACTGACTCATATCGAATCCTTCAAATCACATAAACCGCGTCCGCGCCGAGGATGGAGTCGGCTAACCGGCCCATCCCTTCTTCGGTTTCCACGGCGACGCTCTCGACCGGCGCCTCGGCGAATTCCAGCGCCTCCATCTGCATCAGGGTGTCCTGGTCATCTCCAAGCTCACCAAGCACGGAAACCCGCACCTCATCATCGAGCAGGGTCAGCCCGGTTGCCATGCGCAGCGCCTCGGGCTTGTTGTGCTGAGCGATCACCAGGATCGTTTTTCGTGCGTCCGACATTGCAATCTCCTACAGCACCAGTACACGGTCGCAGTTCCGAACCAGTTCTGCATCCTGGTACTGACCGCCGATGACAACATGCTTGTCTATATCCGCCAGCTTGAGCCCTTCATCTTCATACCTTTCAACACTGAGCTCGCAAACGGCCACCTGAGCCCCCTTGAAGGCATCTGCCCGCATGAAGTCGCCATCCATGAGCAGCAGGGCTCCGCGGTCATTCAAAAAGCACCGCGATTCCCAGCCGCGCGCCTGCGCCTTCGCCAGAAGGGACAGCGCCATATCACGATAGCGTTCATCGGTTATCACCAGACCAAAACGCATGAATTCTCCTGTTTATCACGGTTACCAATGACGCATCCTGACTGAACGCCATAAATCGGAACGATCAGGCCTTGCGGATAACACATTTCGAGGCGCCGTTTTCGTTCGTGCGCTCGATCAGCTCATTACCTTCGGACTCACACATTGCGACGATCGACTCGCCCGACGACGGGTTGTCGAACAACAGCGTAAGCACGTCGCCGCTTTCCAGCTTCCCCATGACCTTTTTGGTGTACATCTGTGGATGAGGGCAGACATAACCCGTCACGTCCAGCATATAGTCGTGATCCCCAACCTTCTCGAATTTGACAGCCATAAGGTATTACTCCTCCATTTATCTACAACTCAAACATCTGACCCGTTCAAATCGCCAGGTCATCATCTCCTGCACGCCATTCCATCCACCAGTTGAATGCCTTGACGCCCAGATAACCTCCCGCGGCCATGCCGGCCAGGAAAACCCAACCCGACAGATCACCGTTGGTCACGGTGGCGAAGAACGCACCGATATTGCACCCCATGGCGATACGCGCCCCGAGCCCCATCAGGGCGCCGCCGACGATCGCAAACACCGCCGCCTCCAGGTTCGGGATCTTCCACTTGAATTCACGCCGCCACAGGGCAATGACGGCCGCGCCCAGAATGATGCCGATGGACATCCAGCCGGGCGCATTGATCAGCGGATTCGGTATACCGTTCTCCAGGCCGAAGAAGATATTGTCGGTCATATCGACCCCGGCCTTGTCCATGGCCCACGCGCCCCACTGCGCCTCCTGGGTCGTTATGTACCAATACCCGGGATCGAACACCGTATCCTGCATCGACAAGCCTTCGGTGTATTCCATCTCCGCCAGCAGTTCACCGAAATTGAATATCTCGTAATGCTCGCGCAGCTCGCCGGTCGCCCACATGTGACCACCCGCCAGGACGCCCAGGCACAGTCCAGCGATCGCGGTATTGCGTGACGAGGTGACCATCGACCAGATGCCGCGCAGATGGTCGCCCATACGGGGCGCCTCTATCTTTGCCCGCCGCAGGTAGCCTTTCTTGTAGGCCGAGTGGTACAGATAAATCATCAGCAGCAGGGACGGAATGATCGCCCCCAACAGCGCATTAGCGAGAAACGGGCCGGTGAACATGCCATCGATACCGAGCTGGCCGGCCAGCTGGCCGCCCTGCAGATCCCATACATAACCGGCCACGAACTGGTCGAACCAGCCTTCCGTGACGCTGAGCTCCTCAGGCATCATCTTTTCAGCCGCAGAGGCCGTCCACGACGCGGGCACCAGCTTGTCCAGCCAGCCGCTCTGCGCGACATAGATCGCCTGCGAGAAGGAGATCGAAATGACGACCAGCAGCGAGCCCAGGTTTCCCTCTCCCGTCTTGTACAGCGACCCCGAGGCGCAGCCACCGGTAAAGACAATGCCGAAACCGAATATCAGCGCGCCTATCAGGATGTGCCATCCCATTGGATGCGGGTGAAATGTATTCACTCCAAGAACCTGCACCGCCGCCGCAGTCAGGGAGAACAGCATCACCGCGATCAGCATTCCCACCGCCATGCGTGGCACACCTACCGCAAACAGATCGCGTACCGCAGAGGCCATGCAGAAGCGGCCATACTGGAGAAATATTCCGTAACCCAGCCCGAACCAGACGTAAACCAGCAGATAAATCCACCGGGTGTCCAGGGCCAGCGCCCACACCGACCCCAGCGCGGTCAGCGCGACAATAGCCATCGCATACAGATTGCCCCTGTGCCCGAACCACGGCTTGTCCGCAGCCGCAGAGCCCACGGCGTCCACTGTCGCGGCCTTTGCATCATTCGCCATCAATCATCTCCCACAGATTATCTCAACTCGCTTGTCAATCCTCTGCCTCCAGTGCTTCCTTGCGCACATAAATGTGCCAGCTCTCATCATCCCGGACGGTCAACAGGTGCGTACTGCCCAGGGTCATATCCATAGCCGGAATCGCTTCGGCCGTGCTGGGGTTGTCCACCACCAGCTCTAGCACTTCACCCGGGGCCATATGATCGAGCGCCCGCATGCACAGCAGCTGCGGGCGCGGACAGACCGCGCCCAGGCAATCGATCTGCACGTGCACCTGCAGGGGACCGTACCCGGCCAGCGTCACCGTCCGCTCCACCTGTCTGATGGCGCTTGCCTGTCGCTGCTTTTTCCTGCCGAACCACCACATCACGCAGCCTCTCCACGGCAGGACGAGCCAGCCCGCGCGGCACCCGCCTCGTCCTTCTTGAAGCACAATCCATGCCGATAATAATTTACTTTTAAAAACATATTGTTGACTCCTTTTCGCTGAATGATCACGGGTTCATATTGCAAACTGCACCCTGCCGGGCGGCCCGCATGCAGATTTTGCAATCCCCTGCGCGCCACGCCCTGCTACCGGGTAGTTTTAGCCCACCCTGACAGCTTCGCGATGGCATCCCGGATCGGGGGCACAGACATTGTCTGCTGTTGTATGCGGTGGCGCGGCATAGGATAATACCAAGCAGTTTTGTCAACTAATGTACCTTATGAAGGAGCGTGCAAGATGGGAGTACTGGTAGGACGCGAAGCGCCCGATTTCACCGCCCCGGCCGTGCTGGGCAACGGGGAGATCACCGAGAACTTCAATTTCAGGACTGCCACCAAGGGCAAGTATGCCGTGGTGTTCTTCTACCCGCTGGACTTCACCTTCGTGTGCCCGTCCGAGCTGATCGCCTTCGACCATCGGCTGGATGAATTCAAAAAGCGCAATACCGAGGTCATCGGTGTGTCCATCGACTCGCACTTCACCCATAACGCCTGGCGCAACACGCCGGTGGACAAGGGCGGCATCGGCCAGGTCGGCTATACCCTGGTCGCAGACATGACTCACAACATCTGCAAGGCCTTCGATGTGGAAACCCCGGACGGCGCCGTGGCCTTCCGCGGCTCCTTCCTGATCGACGAGGCGGGCGTTGTGCGCCATCAGGTGGTCAACGACCTGCCGCTGGGCCGCAACATCGACGAGATGCTGCGCATGGTCGACGCACTGCAGTTCCACGAGCAGCACGGTGAGGTCTGCCCAGCCGGCTGGAACCAGGGCGCGAAGGGCATGAAGGCCAGCCCCGAGGGCGTGGCCGAGTACCTGTCCAAGGAGGCGGAGTCGCTGTAAGGCTTACAGCCATCCTTCAAGGAAAGCCGCCTGCGGGCGGCTTTTTTGTTGTGTGATGGTAATTCAAACACTAAACCGCAAAGGCGAAGAAGGCGCGCGAAGGAGACAATAACAGGTTGGGCTGAGCGCAGCGAAGCCCAACCTACGCGCTGTATGATAATACCGTGTATTCAGTCGTCATCCCGGCACACGCCGGGATGACGTACGATCCAGCGAGTATTATTCCTGCCCGAATTATTGGCCTTCGCGCGCCTTGGCGGTTTAACGTTTTTCATGTGGTTTCAAAACCGCCGCAGGCGCAGCGAGTTGAGCACCACGATCAGGGAGCTGGCCGACATGCCGATAGCGGCCATCCAGGGGGCGATGAAGCCCATCACCGCCAGCGGCAGGGCGCACAGGTTGTAGGCGATGGCCCAGCCCAGGTTCTGGCGGATCAGGCGCAGGGTCTTGCGCGCGGCACGCACGGCCTCGGGCAGGTGAGGGAGCTGCTCGGAAAGGAGGACCATGTCGGCCGCGGCGTGGGCCAGCTGGGTGCCGCTGCCCATGGCGATCGAGACCTGGGCGCCGGCCAGCGTGGGCGCGTCGTTCACGCCGTCGCCGACCATGGCGACGACGCCACCCTGGGCCTGGATGGCCTTGAGGTGGGCCAGCTTCTGCGGGGGTTTCTGCCGACCCAGGGCCTGATCGATCTCCAGTTCGCGCGCCACCTGCCGCACCGCCCGGTCCTCGTCGCCGCTGAGCAGGCGCACCTCGATGCCCAGCTCACGCAGACCCGCAACGGCCTCGCGTGCGCCCTCGCGCAGCCGGTCCTCGAACACCAACACCGCCAGCAGATCGCGCGCATCGGCCAGGTAGACGAAGGTGCCGCCGAGCTCGGCGAAGTCCTCCGGCAGTTGCTTGTCCGCCCCGCCCAGGCCGAGCACGAATTCCCGCGTGCCGATGCGGTAATGTCGGCCCTGCACCTCGCCCTCGATGCCCTCGCCCGGGGTGGCGTTGAGGTTGTCCGCCGCCGCTACCCGGTCGGCCGCCTGCAGGATAGCGCGCCCAAGCGGGTGCTCGGAGGCCTGCTCCAACGCCGCGGCGATGGCGAGCACCCGTTCGCGGGTCTCGCGCCCCAGGCGTACCACCTGCGTAAGCTGCAGCCGGCCCTCGGTCAGGGTGCCGGTCTTGTCCAGCACGATATGAGTGATACGTGCGAGCGTTTCCAGCGCATGGCTGCGGGTGGTGAGCACCCCCATGCGGGTGAGCGCCCCGGTGGCGGCGGTCAGCGCGACCGGCGTGGCCAGCGACAGGGCGCAGGGGCAGGTCACCACCAGCACCGACAGGGTGATGGCGAAGGCGCGCTCCGGTTCGACCTGCCACCAGTAAGCTGCCACGCCGACGGCCAGCAGCAGGATGGCGGCGACGAACCAGCCGGCCACGCGGTCGGCCAGGCGTGCCACGCTCGGCTTCTCGGTCTGGGCCCGGTCCAGCAGCCGGCTGATGGCCGACAGCACCGTGTCCTGGCCGACCTTGTTCACTTCCATGATCAGCGGGCTTTCGATGTTGACTGTGCCACCCACCAGTTCCTGCCCCGGCAGTTTCGTCTGCGGCAGACTCTCGCCGGTGAGCAGGGACTCGTCCACCGAGCTGCGACCCTCGCGCACGCAGCCGTCGGCCGGCACCGTCTCGCCCGGCTTGATGCGCACCCGGTCGCCGGGCCGCAGTTCGGCCACGGCGACCCGCGTCTGTCCACCGGCTGCATCCAGGCGGCTGGCGGTGGCCGGCAGCAGCCGAACCAGTTCCTCGGCGGCCTGGCCGGCCTTGTGCCGGGCCAGCATCTCCAGGTAGCGGCCGGTGAGCAGGAAGAAGGTGAACATGGCCACCGAGTCGAAGTAGACATCCTCGCCGCCGGTGGCGGTGGCCCAGCCGCTGGCGATGAAGGCGCCGCCGATGGCGAGTGATACCGGCACGTCCATGCCGAGTTGACGCCGGCGCAGGTCGCGCCAGGCGCTGACGAAGAAGGGCCGGGCTGAATAGAGCACCACCGGCAGGGCGATCAGCAGGCTGACCCAGCGCAGGAAGTCGCGCAATGCGGCATCCATGCTGCCGTCGGCCTCGCCGGCGTACAGGGCGACGGCGATCATCATCACCTGCATCATGCCCAGCCCGGCCACGGCAATGCGGCGCAGGGCCTGGCCGCGCTCGCGCTTGTGCACCGCCTCCTGGCGGCCGGGATCGAAGGGGTGAGCGAGATAGCCGATATCGCTGATGGCACGCAGGATGTCGGACAGGTGGATGCGGCTGTCGTCCCACTTCACGCGGGCGCGGTGAGTGGAGTAGTTGACCTGGAAGTCGACCACGCCGGGCAGACGGCCGACATGACGCTCGTTGAGCCAGACGCAGGCCGCGCAGGTGATGCCCTCGAGGATCAGCGAGGCCTCGCGCAGACTGTCCTTGTCGACGCTGACGAAGCTCTGCTGCAGTTCGGGGCGGTCATAGAGTTCAATATCCTTCAGCGCCTCTGGCACCAGCTCCCGGGCACTGCGCGACTTCTCGGTGCGATAGCGATAGAAGTCCTCCAGCCCGGCGGCGACGATACCCTCGGCCACCGCCTTGCAGCCGGGGCAGCACATGCGCCGCGGCTGGCCGTCGATCTTCACCGCATAGTCACTGCCGGGCGGATTGGGCAGCCCGCAGTGAAAGCAGCGGGTGTCGTCGTCCTGCTCAGGGACAGGGGGCTGGGAGGCGGCGGTGTCGGTCATGGCAGCACAGCTTAGCGCTATCGGAAGGATGGATACAGGTTCTGGTCAGCCCAATCATGCATAAAATCGGATGTAAGTTGGGTCAGGCGCCGGGCGCCGTAACCCAACATGCCGCCAAGTGTCGGGTTACGCTACGGCTGACCCGACCTACGCGCCGCCTCTGCATTACGAGATTGCCACGGCACTTTACCCCGAGGGCACTTTGTCGCTTCGCTCGGGCGCGCGCCTCGCAATGACGAAGGTGACTGACACAGGCGACGCCGGTCTCAGGGATTTTCCGTTGCGGCTTCCACGGTGGTGCGCGCCCGCAGGTGATGCACCGCCTCACCCTTGCGGATGGTCAGATCCAGGGTCCACACACCACCCACCGGCAGCACCAGCTCTGCACGGTACAGGCCCGGGGAGATCGCCTGCATCTCGAAGGCCTGGTCCAGGCGGGTGTCGGCCGGACGCAGGAAAACTGCCCGTGATCCCGGCCCCGGTGACAGGCTGGCCGGCACGGTCCAGCACCTGCACCTGGAACCGGCTGGGCCGGCCGGCCACGGCCGTGCCCAGCCAGCCCTTGCTCACCTGCCAGCCGCGCTCGGTCTGCTCGCGATGCTGTTCCAGGAAGCGGTTGAAGTGGCTCTGCTTCTCCTGATAGTCGCGCGCGGCCACACCGGGGAAGTTGGTGGTGATCGACTCTCCCGCCTCCTTGCGCGGCAGCAGCCACTCGGCCACAGGCTCGGGCAGCCCTTTCTGGGAAATGACCACGAAGGCGGTATCGAACAGGATCAGGAACACGAAAAAGCCGATGATGATCGCCGGCCCCCAGTGGAACCAGCCTTCGCTGCCGCCATGCTGGCGCAGGCGCGCCTCGCGGTTGGCCACGATCAGGCCCAGGCCGTAGGCGGTGACCGCATAAAGCGCCACGTGCATGGCCACCACGTCGCCGCCCGGCCAGGTGAGAATGGCATAGGGCAGGTAGATGCCCAGTGCCAGCAGTCCGATGACGGCGGCGGCCGACTTCGCTGCCATGCCGGCGAAACAGCGCAGGGCAATGAACAGCACGACCTGCAACACAATGCCCAGCGGGATGGTGATCAGCTGTTCCATGGGCGAGGCACCTTCAGGGCTTGGGCTGGTAGAAAACCGACGGCCATTGCACCCGCGGCATGGTCTCGGCATCGACCGGTTCGACCACAAAGTAGAAATCGATCTTCTCGGGAAGATCCGCCTGCGGCGGCATGCGCACCTTGGCGAACAACTGCAGCCGCTGGTCGGGATGCAGCACGATATGCTCGAGCTGGCCCAGGTCGAGCTGCGCAGCCTCCAGGCCCTTGAGACGCAGGCTGACCTCGTAACTCAGATCGGCCTTGTTGTTGAGCTTGATCTCATAGCTGTTCTGGATCCGGCCGTCGGACAGCCTCACGTACAGCGGCTGGCGCACCTGCGAGACGCCGATATCCAGCGGCACCTGGTTGAGCATGCTCACGACCAGGGCTATGGCGGCAGCCACCAGGGTGATGCCGTAGCCGAGGTTCTTGCCCTTGAGCAGACGGGTCTTCTCGCCGTGCTGGGCCTTGTCCGAGGTATACTTGATCAGCCCGCGCGGCCAGTCGAGCGAGTCCATGATGGTATCGCAGGCATCGATGCACAGGGCGCAGGAGATGCACTGATACTGCAGACCGTTGCGGATATCGATACCGGTCGGGCAGACCTGCACACAATAGCCGCAGTCGATGCAGTCACCCACGCCCTGCGCCTGGCGCTCCTCGCGCGTCTTCAGCCCCCTGGCGACCTTGTGCCGGCCGGCACTGCCCTCGCCGCGCGCTTCGTCATAGGCGACGATCAGGGTATCGCGATCGAACATCGCGCCCTGGAAGCGGGCATAGGGACACATGTAGGTGCAGACCTGCTCGCGGGCCAGCCCGGCCATCACGTAGGTGGTCGCAGTCAGGAACAGAGTGGTGGCATAGGCCGGGAACGGTGCCTGGCCGGTGAAGAAATCCGCAACCAGCTGCGGTGCATAGCCCCAGTACAGGGTGAAGGTCAGGCCGGTGAGAAAGCCCACCAGCAGCCACAACAGGTGGGTCGCGCCCTTCTTCGCCAGCTTCTCGCCACGCCAGGGCTGCTTGTCCAGGCGGATGCGCGCCGGACGCTCACCCTGAACCAGGCGCTCGATCAGGATGTAGACGTCGGTCCACAGGGTCTGGAAGCAGAAATAGCCGCAGAATACCCGCCCGGCGATGCCGGTGACGAAGAACAATAGAAAGGCGGCGATGACCAGAACGCCGGCCAGCCAGAAGATATCCTGGGCGTGGATGGTGAGATCGAACAGGTAGAAACGCCGCCCGTCGATGTCGAACGATACCGCCTGCTGCGGACCGGCCACCCGGCCCCAGGGCAACCAGGGCAACAGGAAATACACACCATAGGCCAGGGTCAGGATGCCCCACTTCAAACGCCGAAACCGCCCCTTGACCGAACGGGGATAGATCGGAATGCGCTTCTGGTAGAGCTGGACGTCAGCTTCGGTCATGGACGTATAACGATGAATGCCTGGGGCCGACGGCTTCATTCACCACCCGCCGGCCCCCGTCTTCATCATTGAGAGTTACTGCCCTCCGCCGAGTTCGTGCACGTAGACGGTCAGCAGCTTGATCTCGTTGTCACTGAGGCGACCCTCCCAGGCCGGCATCACGCGCTCGATGCCGTTCTCGACCACACGTTTGACCTCATTGAGCTTACCATCGAGGCTGTCCTGGCCGGGTACATCGGCCACGGTCCAGATGCTGTCTGTCAGGTTGGCCGCGCCCTGGGACTCCAGGCCGGTACCTTCACTGGTATGGCAATAGAAGCAGCCGCCTTCCCTGCCGTTGAAGATCTGCATGCCGCGCTGGGCCATGTCATCATCGACCTCATGATCGGACAGGCTCAGCACATAATGGGCCACGGCATTGATCTGGCCGTCGTCCAGGCTGCGGCCGAAGGCAGGCATGAAGCCGTGACGGCCCTCAGTCAGGGTCTGCTCGATCTGCTCGACCGTGCCGCCCCACAGCCAGGCGTCATCGACCAGATTGGGGAACAGCCCCATCACGCCGGCTCCGCCGGAGCCATGGCAGGCCGCGCAATTGTCGCCGAACATGCCCTTGGCCACCGCGCGGGTGAAGGCGAGCATCTCCTCGTCGGCCAGGATGTCCTCGTAGCTGGCGGCGGCGACCTGCTCCATGTAGGCCTGCATCTTCTGCGCGCTCTTGCCGCTCTGCATCTCCTTCATCAGCAGCGCCCGGGTATTCCAGTGCGTGGTGCGCTCCTCGCCGTCGACGGTATAGGTGATGGTATTGGCCACACCCCTGGTGTAGGTTTCGCCCACCGGCCAGGCCGGATAAATCACCCAGTAGATCACGGCGAATACCACCGTCAGGTAAAAGCCCCACAGCCACCAGGTCGGCAGCGGGTTGTTGAACTCCTGCAGATCGCCGTCCCAGGAATGGCCGGTGGTCTGGACCGCGCCTTGCTGCTTGTTCGCTTCACTCATCTTTATCTACCTTGCGCTGCGTCTGCGACGCTTCTTCGTCCTCAAACGGGATGTACTTGTAGGATTCCAGCCGCTGCTTGCGCCGCTTGCCGGTGAACACGTAAATAATGATGGCGCAGAAGGTCACGAAGAAGATCAGCAAGGCGACGATCTTGCTGTTCTCGAACTGACCGATCCAACGCAGCAGATCCGACATATCAGTTCACTCCCTCCGCAACCATCACCGGCTCAGCGGAACTCGACGAAGTGGCCTTCCTCGTACTGACTGAAATCGACCATGGTACCGAGTACCTGCAGGTAGGCGACCAGCGCATCCATTTCGGTCAGGCGCGAGCGGTCGCCATCGAAGTTCCCGGCCTGGGCCTCGGCGACGAGATACTGCTCAGCGGCGAGGATATTCAGCTTGTCTGCCGCCTCCTGGCCGAACTTCTCGACATTGGCCTGATACTCTTCCCGGGTCTCGGAGTAAGGCACGCCGGCCTTCTTCAGCGCCCGCATGCGGTCGGCCACATCGGCATACTGCAGCTCGTTCTCCATCAACCAGGGATAGCTGGGCATGATGGATTCGGGCACCACGTCACGCGGATTGATCATGTGCGCCACATGCCACTCGTTGGAGTATTTGCCGCCCACGCGCGCCAGATCCGGCCCGGTGCGCTTGGAACCCCACTGGAAGGGATGGTCATACTGGGACTCCGCCGCCAGGGAATAGTGGCCGTAGCGCAGCATTTCATCACGGAAGGGACGGATCATCTGTGAATGGCACAGATAACAGCCCTCGCGCTGATAGATGTCGCGGCCGCGTAGCTCCAGCGGCGAGTAGGGGCGTACGCCCTCGACCTTCTCGATGGTGTCCTTGATGTAGAACAGCGGCACGATCTCCACCAGGCCGCCGATACTGATCACCACCATGGTCAGGGCGATCAGCAGGCCGGCGTTGATCTCGATGCTTTCGTGTTTGAAGAAACTCATGATTCAAAGACTCCGCTGTTCAGGCGCGCGCCATCTTGGACGCGATCTTGGCTTCGATGGCGGCCTGCTCGACCTTCGCCTGACGAATGGTCATGGCGATATTGATGGCCATCAGAACAATACCGCTCACGAAGAAGGCACCGCCCAGGGCACGCACCACATAGGGCTTGTGCAGGAAGGTCACCGTCTCGATGAAGGTATAGGCCAGGGTGCCGAACTGATCGTCGAAGGCACGCAGCAGCAGGCCCTGCCCGATGCCGGCCACCCACATGGCGGTGATGTAGAGCACAATGCCGATGGTGGCCAGGAAGAAATGCGCATAGACCAGGCGCAGGCTCCAGAGTTTGGTGTCATACAGACGCGGCACCATGTGGTAGAGCGAACCGAAGGAGATCAGCGCCACCCAGCCGAGCGCGCCGGAGTGCACGTGGCCGATGGTCCAGTCGGTGTAGTGCGACAGGGCGTTCACGCTCTTCAGCGACATCAGCGGACCCTCGAAGGTCGACATGCCGTAGAAGGACAGCGCGGTGATCATGAACAGCATGATCGGATCGGTGCGCAGTTTGTGCCAGGCGCCGGACAGAGTCATGATGCCGTTGATCATGCCGCCCCAGGATGGCAGCAGCAGCATGACGGAGAAGGTCGCCGCCAGGGTAGAGGTCCAGTCCGGCAGCGCGGTCCAGTGCAGGTGGTGCGCGCCCACCCACATGTACAGGAAGGCCAGCGCCCAGAAATGGATGATGGACAGCCGGTAGGAATACACGGGCCGTCCGGCCTGCTTGGGCACGAAGTAGTACATCATGCCGAGGAAGGCGGCGGTCAGGAAGAAGCCCACGGCGTTGTGGCCGTACCACCACTGGGTCATGGCGTCCTGCACGCCGGAGAACAGCGAGTAGGACTTGAGGCTGAACAGATTCACCGGGATCGCCAGGTTGTTGAAGATATGCAGGATGGCGGTAGCCAGGATGAAGGAGATGTAGAACCAGTTGGCCACGTAGATGTGCGGCTGGGAGCGCGCGCGCAGGGTCTGCACATAGACCCAGAAATAGGCCACCCAGGTCAGGGTGATCAGGATATCGATGGGCCATTCGAACTCGGCGTATTCACGCGACTGGGTGATGCCGAACATGTAGCTGAGCGCACCCAGGCCGACCGACAGCTGCCAGCCCCAGAAGGTGAAGTTGGCAAGCCCCTCGCCGTACAGGCGTGCCTGACAGGTACGCTGCACGACATAATAGGAAGTCGCGAACAGGGCGCTGCCGCCGAAGCCGAAGATCACCAGGGTGGTGTGCACCGGGCGCAGACGGCCGAAGGTGATCTCGGGGATATTGAAATTCAGGAAAGGGTAGGCCAGCTCCAGCGCGGCATACAGACCGGCAGCCATGCCCAGCACGCCCCAGACCAGGGCCATGATGGAGAACTTCTTGATTATCGCATAGTTATACTGCTGCTGCGTACCCACTGCTGCACTCTGCGCCATGACTCGCCTCGTTGCTGCCTGTTGAATTTCGAGGGCCCGTGCCCGGGGAAAATATCAGGACATTCTAATATGACGCCAATCCCGGACGCAAGATTCGTACGGGATTTGCCTGACCTGCGCCCTGCGCTGGTGCAGGACGACAGGCTGAAGTATCGGACGGATTCCGGAAAAATCGAGTTCGGGGCCGCTTGAAGGACGCCAGGCACGCCCGGCTTATTCCCCCGACCGGCGGCAGCGCCCGGGCGACCCTGCCGGGGAGGTGGTCAACGCTCCGCTCCCGGCGGGGTTCGCTTCAGCCGGCGAGGCCGTTCAGGGTCAGCCACAGGCCCGGCAGGTGGTGGTCGAGCAGCAGCAGGGCGAAAATACCCATGAGATAGAGGATGGAGTAACCGAAGGCCGGCATGGCGGCGGCGTCGGTGCGCATCAGCCGCAGGGCGTGGTAGAGGAAGCCGCCGCCCAGGCCCAGGGCCCCGGTCAGGTACAGCAGGCCGCTCATGTGAGTGGCGTAGGGCAGTACGCTCACCGCCACCAGCAACACGGTGTAGAGCAGCACCTGCACCCGGGTGAAATCCACGCCGTGCGTGACCGGCAGCATGGGGATGTTCACCTTGGCATATTCGCTGCGGCGGTGGATGGCCAGGGCCCAGAAGTGCGGCGGGGTCCAGACGAACACGATAAGGAACAGCAGCAGCGCATGCGGGTCGACCTGACCGGTTACCGCGGTCCAGCCCAGCACCGGCGGCGCGGCGCCGGCGGCCCCGCCAATGACGATGTTCTGTGGCGTGGCCCGCTTGAGATACAGGGTATAGATCACCGCATAACCGATCAGCGACAGGAAGGTCAGCACCGCGGTCAGGGGATTGACCAGCAGCCACAGCATGGCCAGGCCGGCACTGCCCAGGGCCAGCGCGAAGTACAGGCAGTTGCGGGGATTGAGGTGCCCGGTGGGCAGCGGCCGGTTCTGGGTGCGCGCCATGCAGGCATCGACCTTGTGATCAACCAGGTGGTTGAGCGCGGCTGCCGAGGCCGCGGCCATGCCGATGCCAAGGCTGCCGAAGACCAGGGCGTCCAGCGGCACCAGGCCGGGCGTGGCCATGAACATTCCCACCACCGCGGTGAACACGATCAGCGCCACGACCTTGAGCTTGCACAGCCCCAGATAGTCGCGCCAGGCCGCCCCTTCGGCCTGCAGGCTTGTCAGCACATTGACGTTTGCCACGCTTGTCTCCCCCTTTCGGTTGTCCCGGTGCCCCGCTCAGCCCACGTAGGATATACGCAGCAGCCGCTCGAGATCCTTGATCATGCCCTTCGGATCGGCCTGCAGCGGGTATTCCATCATCAGCTGCCCCAGCGGGTCGATCAGATACACCCGCCCGGCCGCGGGAAAGGGTTCCAGTGCAGCCGCACCCGCCTGCGCCGGCCGCGCAATGAGCAGGCCCGGATAATGCCCCTGCGCCTCGCGCACCCAGTCCGGGGCGGCCGGTTCGGCCAGCAGCAGCAGCCGCTGGACCCGATCGATGTTCTTGCCCTGCGCCAGCCGCACCTGGCGCAGCTTGTACAGGGTGTCGTAGCAGGCCTCGTCACAGGCGCCCCGATGCAGATAGACCAGGGTCCAGTCCTCGGCCAGCGGCGCCGGGTCGAAGGCCCGCCCGTCCAGGCGCCACCAGGCCCTGCAGTTCGACCGGGCGCACCGGCTGGATCAGGGTGCCGTGATTGGCCGAGGCCTTCGGCACCCAGCCGCCGGCGAAATTCATCACCCAGGCCACTGCCAGGGGCAGGGCGAAAAAGGCAAAGACCAACACCAGCACCAGGCGGCCACGCCGCGGGGAGGCCGCATCCGCGGGATTGTTCGTCATTGCTCCGGACTCCATCACACCACTCATTCTCTGTCTGTCTCGTCATCGGCGGGCCGCCGTACGGCCCAGTAGAACAGAATCACCAGCGCCAGGGCCAGGGCGAACCACTGCACGGCATAGCCCACGTGCCGCGCCGGACCGAACTGCTCCGGAATCGGCGCCCAGCGGCGGACGAAACCGTCGGGCTGGTCCGGGCCGAGCAGCAGCACCAACGGCAGCAGGTGCGCATCCAGCTGCCGGGGCTGCAGCTCGAAATCGATCTGCTGCAGCACCTTGGGCCAGCCCGGCGCGCGCGCCTCGCCCTCACCGAGACTGAAGGGGTCGGCGGGCGGGAAATCGATCATCCCTTCCACCGTGATCACGCCTTCGCTCTCCACTGGCAACGGCGGCAGGTCGGCGCGGGTGCGGCCCTGCGGCACCCAGCCCCGGTTGACCAGCACCACCGCGTCACTGTGCGCCAGACGCAGCGGGGTCAGCACATGGTAACCGGCCCGGCCCTGATGGACCCGGTTGTCCAGCAGAAACTGGCGGGCCGGATCATAACTGCCGCGCACCCAGGCCTGGCGGTATCGCAGCTCCGGCCGGGGCTCCAGATCCGCATCGAGGCGGATTGCCGCCTGCAGCGGTCGGTTCTCGTACTCTTCCAGCAGGACCCGCTTCTGTTCGGCCCGGTCCAGCTGCCAGAAGCCCAGCCCGATCAGGAGCATCAGCAGGGCGGCGACGATCAGGCTGGGCCACAGGCCGGGGCGGAGTGCGCGGCGCCCCGCCCTCACTCGCCCCGTCCGCGCACCGGCGTGTATACTGACCCGCCCCGCCGGTGCGCCCGCGCGCCGACGGCCTGGCTCACATCAAACCCGGCTATACAGGGCGCTTTCATTCCATGCTTCCAAAACTGTTCATTGTGCTGGTGCTGCTCGTCATCCTCGGCAGCCTGGCCAGCGGCCTCATCTTTCTCATCAAGGACAAGGGCGACTCGGACCGCACCGTCAAGGCGCTGACCTGGCGCATCGGCCTGTCCGTGACCCTGTTCCTGCTGCTGATGCTGGGCTACGCCACCGGGGTGCTGCAGCCTCATGGCGTCTATCCGCACCCGCCTGCGCAGCCGACGGAGGGCAATGCGCCGGCCACTGGCAACCGGCCCTGAAACAGCCACGGAAGCACACGGAACAAGAGAACACATCAATATATTTTTCCGTGTGATTCCGTGGCCATTATCTGATCAGGCGCGTCAGAGCCAGTAGACGAATATGAACAGGCCCAGCCAGACCACGTCAACGAAGTGCCAGTACCAGGCCACCGCCTCGAAGGCGAAGTGGCGGTCGGGCGAGAAGTGCCCCCTGATGCTGCGCAGCATGATGATGGCCAGCATGATGGCGCCGATGGTGACATGCATGCCGTGGAAGCCGGTCAGCATGTAGAAGGTCGAGCCGTAGACGCCGCTCTCCAGGGTCAGATTCAGGTCGGAGTAGGCATGGCCGTACTCGTAGGCCTGCAGCCCGATGAACAGGAAACCCAGGGCGACGGTGGCGAACAGCCAGCCCACCAGGGGACCGCGATTGTTCTTCTTCAGCGCCCAGTGGGCGAAGGTCACGGTCACGCCGGAACTCAGCAGGATCAGGGTGTTGATGGCGGGTATGCCCCAGGCGCCCACGGTCTCGAAGGTCCCGCCCATTCCCGCCGGGCCGTTGGTCGGCCAGGCGGCGGAATACCCCTGCCAGAGCAGCGCGTGAGTGCTGGCATCCTCACCGCCCAGCCACGGCACAGAGAGGATCCGGGCATAGAACAGAGCGCCGAAGAAGGCGGCGAAGAACATCACCTCGGAGAAGATGAACCAGCCCATCCCCCAGCGGAAGGACTTGTCGACCTGGTCATTGTACATATGGGCTTCGCTTTCCCGGATCACGGTGCCGAACCAGCCGAACATCATGATCAGCACAATGGCCACGCCGGCGAACATGGTGCTCAGCCCCATGTCGGAGCCGTTGAGGTGCATCGCAAATCCGACCACCAGGGTGGTCAGGCCCACGGAACCCACCAGCGGCCAGTGACTGCCGTGGGGGACATAGTAGCCGCCATGTGCTTCAGTCATACCTCAATCCTCTTTGGTTTATTCAGCAGTTGTTTTTTATCTCGGTAATCAGTTCGTCTGTGTGGCCGGATGCACCGCCTCCAGCCCCTTTGGCGCGGCCGCGGTGCGTGCGCCGGTATCGAAAAAGGTATAGGACAGGGTCAGCTCGTTGTGCTTGTCCGACAGTTCCGGATCCACCATGAAGCGCACCGGCATCCAGCGCCCCTCGTCGGCGCCGAACTTCTGCTCAGTGAAACAGAAGCACTCGGTCTTGTGGAAATGCTTCGCGGCCAGCCCCGGCGTGACGCTGGGCACGGCGTGGGCGACCACCTCCCGCCCGGTTCCATTGTGGGCATAGAAGCGGACCGTGTAGGCCTTGCCGGGCTGCACCTCCATCTTGTTCACCTCGGGCCGGAATTCCCAGGGCATGCCCTGGTTGAGATTAGCGATGAACTCCACCGTAACGGTGCGGTCGGTCGCGGCCGGCTGTTCCTCCAGCGTCTGCGTCGGACCGGAGGCGGTCTTGCCGTTCAGCCCGGTGATGTCGCAGAACACATTGTAGAAGGGCACCATGGCAAAGCCGAAGCCGAACATGCCCACGGCCACGAACAGCATGCGGCGCAGGGTACGTCGGGTGGCCTGCTGGCGCGGATCCGGCGCATTCACAACTCACCTCCCGCCGTCGACCAGATGAAGACCAGGAAAATCCCGACGGCAATCGCGGCCAGGATCAACGCCAGGCGGATGTTGCTGCGTTTCTGCTGTGGTGTCTGCTGCGACATTTACACCTCGTGGCATGGCGCCGGCGCGGCACTTGTCCGCGCCGGCGCGTCCGCCTCACTTGACCTCGGGCGCGGTGGTAAAGCTGTGGTACGGCGGCGGCGAGGACAGGGTCCACTCCAGTCCCTCCGGGTTGTCCCAGACCTCGTCGGTGGCCCGGGCGCCGCCGCGGATCGTGCTGAACACGATGTAGACGAACAGCAACTGACTCAGGCCGAAGGCGAAGCCACCGAGCGAGGAGATCATGTTGAACTCCGCGAACTGGATGGAATAGTCCGGGATGCGGCGCGGCATACCGGCCAGGCCCAGGAAGTGCTGCGGGAAGAACAGCACGTTCACCGAGATGGTCGACAGCCAGAAGTGCCATTTGCCCAGCGTCTCGTTGTACATGTTGCCGGTCCACTTGGGCAGCCAGTAGTAGGCGCCGGCCATGATGGCGAACACCGCACCGGTGACCAGCACATAGTGGAAGTGCGCCACCACGAAGTAGGTGTCATGGTACTGGAAATCCACCGGCGCGATGGCCAGCATCAGGCCGGAGAAGCCGCCGATGGTGAACATGACCACGAAGCCCAGCGCGAACAGCATCGGGGTCTCGAAGGTCATCGAGCCCCGCCACATGGTGGAGACCCAGTTGAATACCTTCACGCCCGTGGGCACGGCGATCAGCATGGTGGCGTACATGAAGAACAGCTCGCCGGCCAGCGGCATACCCACCGTGAACATGTGGTGGGCCCACACGATGAACGACAGGAAGGCGATGGATGCGGTCGCATACACCATGGAGCTGTAGCCGAACAGCGGCTTGCGGGCGAAGGTCGGGATGATCTGCGACACGATGCCGAAGGCCGGCAGGATCATGATATAGACCTCGGGATGTCCGAAGAACCAGAAGATGTGCTGGAACATCACCGGATCGCCGCCGCCGGCCGCGGTGAAGAAGCTGGTACCGAAGAACTTGTCGGTCAGCAGCATGGTCACGGCACCGGCCAGTACCGGCATCACCGCGATGAGCAGATAGGCCGTGATCAGCCAGGTCCAGACGAACAGCGGCATCTTCATCATGGTCATGCCGGGGGCGCGCATGTTGAGGATGGTCACCACCACATTGATCGCGCCCATGATGGAGGAGATACCCATGAGGTGGATGGCGAAGATCAGGAACGGGAAGGCGTCCCCGGTCTGCAGTACCAGCGGCGGATAGATGGTCCAGCCCCCGGCCGGCGCGCCGCCCTCCATGAAGAAGGTCGACAGCAGCAGGGTGAAGGCGAAGGGCAGGATCCAGAAGGACCAGTTGTTCATGCGCGGCAGCGCCATGTCGGGCGCCCCGATCATCATCGGGATCAGCCAGTTGGCCAGGCCGACGAAGGCCGGCATGACCGCGCCGAAGATCATCACCAGCGCATGCATGGTGGTCAGGGAGTTGAAGAACATCGGGTTGACGAACTGCAGCCCCGGCTCGAACAGCTCGGCGCGGATGGCCATGGCCATGGAGCCGCCGACGAAGAACATCAGCAGCGCGAACAGCAGGTACAGGGTGCCGATGTCCTTGTGGTTGGTGGTGAACAGCCAGCGCGACAGGCCCCGGGCCGGCCCGTGATCGTCATGTGCCTCGTGTGCGGTTGCGGTAGTCATCTGCTCTCTCCTCCTCGGAATCCGTTAGCGCGCCGCCTTGATATCGGCCGGTTGCACCACATCGCCGGTATCATTGCCCCAGGCGTTGCGCTCATAGGTAATAACTGCCGCGAGATCGGCATCATTGAGCTGGGCACCGAAGGCCGCCATGGCGGTACCGGCCGAGCCGTTCAGAACGATATCGATGTGCCCCTCGACCGGCCCGGTGGTGATGGCTCCACCCTTGAGCGCCGGGAATGCGCCGGGCACACCTTCGCCGCCGGCCATATGGCAGGCCACGCAGTTGGACTTGTAGACCTCCTCGCCCCGGGCCACCAGCTCATCGCGCGTCCATTCACGCTCGGATTCGGCGGCCGCGGTCGCCTGACCCTGTTTCTGCTCGGCCACCCACTGGTCGTATTCGGCCTGCTCCTTGGCCACCACCACGATGGGCATGAAGCCGTGATCCTTGCCGCACAGTTCGGCGCACTGGCCGCGATAGGTACCGGGCTCGTCGATGCGGAACCACATTTCGTTGACGAACCCGGGGATGGCGTCCTTCTTCATGCCCAGCTCCGGCACCCACCAGGCGTGGATGACATCGTTGGCGGTGATCAGCAGGCGCACCTTCTTGCCCACCGGCACCACCACCGGGTTATCCACCTGCAGCAGGTAGTCCTCGTTCTTGGCGACTTTGTTGAAGATCTCGTCCTTGGGCGTGGACAGGGTGCTGAAGAAGCCGATCTCTTCATCCAGATATTCGTACTGCCATTTCCATTGGTAACCCGTGACCTTGATGCTGACATCCGAGTTGCTGGTATCCTCCATGGCGATCAGCGCCTTGGTGGCCGGGAAGGCCATGCCGACCAGGATCAGGAAGGGGATGATGGTCCAGAGGATCTCGATAGTGGTGCTTTCGTGGAACTGGGCGGCCACGGCACCCTTGCTCTTGCGGTGCTTGATGATGGAGTAGAACATCGCCCCGAACACCACCACGCCGATGGCCACGCAGATCCACAGGATCAGCATGTGCAGACTGTAGGCCTCGTTGGCGATCGGACTCACGCCCACGGGCAGGTTCAGGCCCCATTCCGCCGTCGCGCTGCCGGCGACAGTCATCAGGCCGGCCCCCGCCAGCGCCTGACACCCCCTCGGTTTCATACTCGCAGACATGCCCCTTCTCTCCTTTGGTCCAGATTCGTCGATTTTGTGTGATTCTTCTCGTTCAGGCCGGCGTGGCGCCATGCCGGATCCAGTCCCGCAGGTCCGTGGCCAGCCGGTCACGCTCGTTATCGTTCAGACAGCGTCCGATCTCCTGGGCCCGGCCGTGGCAGCGGATCAGCAGCCGGCCGGGATGGCCGGCCCGCGACGCGCGCGCCAGCTCCACCCGGGCCCAGCCCCGGGGAAAACGGATGACCTCCCGACAGCGGCGCCGGCCCCGCTCGATCGCGACCGTGTCGCCCTCGACCCGGATGACCTCGCGCTCGCGGGTCCGCAGCGCGCCGAGGTACAAACCGGCAGCCAGCGCCAGCATCTCCAGGCCGGCAAAGGGCAGAACCAGCCACAGTCCCTGCCAGAGGAAGGCCAGGGCGATACTCATCGAGACCAGGAAGATGCCGCAGAACACGACCACCGACCCCCGCCACGTCAATGAGCAGTTGGGCCGGATCAGGACATAACACTCCGCCAGATTGGCGTCACACTGCGCTGCTACCACCTCGCCCTCTTGGAATGCAGCCTGCTTTATATAATGTATGGTTGCGACTGCCTGTGTTTTGACGCACAGACTGTGTTATTTCACCTGCTCCGGATGCTACCCGATGCACCTGCATGGCGCAAGCAAACTCGATCCAACGGCATCATAAAACTTTGCGATAACAGGCTATTGTAAAATCAATACACAAATTATTATAAAATTATAATATTAGCCGTTAGATGTTCCGTGAGGTGGAATGGATGTTTTGTCGCGTCATTCCCTTACATCTGAATGGTATTCAATCCGGCACCTGACCCGGGTCGATTTATCTAACAGCGTGTGTAAAGCATACTGACATAACCGGGATTATGCCGCCAGCAAGCTGGCGCCCGCTTTCACGGGCGAAACCGGTTACAGATGGGAAAGATCCAGATGGCCGGCCACGGCCTGCGGTCCCACAGTGTCGGCGCAGTGGGGCAAACACCCCAGACTGGGGGCGCCGAGGCGCGCCCCGAGGGTGGCGAGATTCTCCTCCGGATGCTCCATGCCCGGATCCAGCCGATTGCCGACCCAGCCAGCCAGGCGAGCCCCGCCGGCCCCGATGGCCGCGGCGGTGAGCAGGGCGTGATTGATGCAGCCCAGGCGCAGCCCCACCACCAGGACGACCCCGGCCCGCAGACGCAGCGCCAGGTCGGCGACGTCTTCGGTGTCGGTGAGCGGCACCCGCCAGCCGCCCACGCCCTCGACCACCAGCACATCGCACTGCGCGGCCAGTTGCCGGGCACTGCCGATGATGGCATCCAGCGAAATGCGCACCCCGGCCTGCCCGGCGGCGATATGCGGGGCGATGGGCGGAGCGAAGGCAAAGGGATTGACCCGCTCGTACGGTAACTGCAACGAGGCCGCCGCCTGCAGCGCCAGCGCATCGGCATTACGCAGGCCGTCGGGCGTCGACTCGCAGCCGGAGGCGACCGGCTTCATGGCCAGCACCCGCTCGCCGCGTGCACGCAGGGCGTGGATCAGGGCGGTGCTGACGAAGGTCTTGCCGCAGCCGGTATCGGTGCCGGTGACGAACAGGATCCGTCCCATGCAGGCTCAGCGCCGCTTCAGCATGTCGACCGGTACCCGCACCTCGTCGCCGCTGCGCTGCTGGCGCGCGGCGGCCGGCGCCCAGGCGTGGCCGTAGACCACTTCGTAGCTCACCGGCAGTACACCGTCCCGGCGGCGGGACTCATAGGCCTGCTCGAAGGCGCGCCAGTGCGCCCGCCCGGTCAGGCTGCGCGCCCGTCCGGCGGTGACGTTGTGCGCGCCCAGGGCCTTGATCTCGCGTACCAGCCGGGGCAGGTCGCGGTAGGTCAGCTGCAGCCGTTCCACGTCCATCACCGGCTCGGCGAGTCCAGCGCGCACCAGGGCATCACCGATGTCATGCATGTCGATGAAGCGATTGGTATGGGAATGGCCGTCGACCTCGGCCCAGCTGTCGCGGACCTCCTTCAGGGTATCCGGGCCGAAGGTGGTGAAGAACAGCGCACCGCCCGGTCGCAACACCCGGCGGAACTCGGCGAAGGCCCGGTCCAGGCTGTTGCACCACTGCAGTGTGAGGTTGGAGACCAGCAGATCTACCGAGTCATCGGCCAATGGCAGCTGTTCGGCATCGCCGCAGACCAGGCGCGGCCGGCGCCACCAGCCGGCGGCGCGGCGGGTCTGGGCCAGCATGGCCTCGGCCAGGTCCAGCGCCAGCACCCGGCTGCCGCGATAGCGCCTGAGCAGGGCTTGGGTAATCTGGCCGGTACCGGCACCCAGATCCAGTGCCCACTCGGGTTGCAACCGGATCAGCTCCAGGCGCTCCAGCAGCCGCTGGCCGACCTCGCGCTGCAGCACCGCGACCCCGTCATAGGTGGCGGCGGCCCGGTTGAAGGCAAGGCGGACCTGGCGCTTGTCCAGCTGTTGCGGCGAATCGGTCATACTACGGTTCATGCCTCCAGGCAGGCATCCAGCCATTGATTGAACAGCAGGGAATGTGACAGGAAGGGCGCATGCCCGGCGCCGTCGATCCGTGTCACGGTATCCGGCCCTGTCAGAACCGCCACGGCATCGGCCACCGCGGCCGGGACCAGCCCGTCCGCGCCGCCCAGCAACCAGTGGACGGGAGCGGACAACCTCATGGCCGCGCCGCGCGCGTCTTCCTGTGCCAGCAGCGCGAGCCCCTGCGCGAGTGCGGCCTGTGCCGGCATACTTGCGCCGGCACAGGCACGCAGCGCCCGCAGCACCTCGCGCTGATTATCACCCTGCGCAGTCAGGCCGAGGAAGCGCTTCCAGGTCGCCTCCGGCGTCTCCTTCAAACCGGCGGTGAAAGCCTCCAGCACCTCGGGCGTGACGCCCGGCCACTCCGGGCGCTGCGCAAAGCAGGGATTGCAGGCCACCAGGCCCAGACACTCGAACCATTCCGGCCGCCGCTCACTGAGCTGCAGCGCCAGCAGCCCGCCCAGCGACCAGCCGATCCAGTGCGCCGGCCCTGCAAGCACCGTCTCCAGCGCCGGGATCAGGGTTTCGGCATTCAGCTCCGTCCGGTCACGGCTGCGGCCGTGACCGGGCAGGTCGGCCCGGATCACCCGCCAGCGCCCGCGCAGCCGCCCGGCCAGGGCGTCCCACACCTCCAACCGCAGGCCCCAGCCGTGCAGCAGTACCAGGTCCGGCCCCTGCCCTTCGATCTCCAGGTGCATGCGCTAGCCTTCAAGTGCCGAGCCGAGGGCATCCAGCAACCGGTCGACCTGCGCCTCATCATGCGCGGCTGAGAAGCTGATACGCAGCCGGGCCGCACCTTCCGGCACCGTCGGCGGCCGGATGGCCGGCACCAGGATGCCGGCCCGCTCCAGTGCCGCGCTCAGCCGGGTCGCGGCCCGGGTGTCACCGATCAGCAGCGGCTGTATGGGGGTATCGGATTCCATCAACGGCAGGCCCAGCTGTGCCGCGCCGGTACGGAACCGGCCCACCAGCGCCTGAAGTTTATCGCGCCGCCAGCCCTCTTCCCGGCACAGCCGCAGGGCCGCGCGCGTGGCCTCGGCCAGGGCGGCCGGCGGCGCGGTGGTGTAGACATAGCTGCGGGCCTGCTGGATCAGGGTCTCGATCAGGTCCTCGCCGCCGGCGACAAAGGCGCCGAAGGTGCCCAGCCCCTTGCCCAGGGTGCCCATCAGGACAAGCCCGCCAGCGGGTGCGATACCGGCCTGCGCCAGGCTGCCCCGGCCGCCGGGGCCGAGCACGCCCAGGCCATGGGCATCATCGACCAGCAGCCAGGCGGCATGGCGCTGCGCCAGTGCCTGCAACCCGGCCACCGGCGCGACATCGCCGTCCATGCTGAATACGCCATCGCTGGCGATCAGACGCTCGCCCGCCGGCGCCTCATCCAGGCGCCGCTCCAGATCCCCGGGATCGCGATGAGCATAGCGGATGAGACGTGCCCCGCTGATGCGCGCGCCGTCGAGCAGGGAGGCGTGATTGAGGCGGTCCTGGAACAACCGGTCGCCGCGTCCAAGCAGGGCGGCCATCACCCCGAGGTTGGCCATGTAACCGGTGGAGAACAGCAGGGCGCGGGGGGCCCCGACGAAGTCGGCCAGCTCCTCCTCCAGCGCGTGATGGGCGGCGGTGTGCCCGGCCAGCAGGTGGGCCGCCCCGCTGCCCGTACCCCAATGGTCGGCGCCACGCTGCAGGGCGGCGCCGACCTGCGGATGCGCCGCCAGACCGAGGTAGTCGTTGCTGCAGAAACTCAGGCACCCGCCCCCATCGAGGCGGCGTTCGGGCAGTTGGGGGGAGTCGGCGATGCGGCGGCTGCGATAGAGGCCGTCGCGGCGGCGCTGATCCAGGACGGCGCGCAGGTCCTTCACCGGGGCGGCTTCAGACCGGACGCAGGCCCAGCCGCTCGAACAGGCGGCGATCCTGGTCGGCGTCCGGGTTGCCGGTGGTCAGCAGCTTCTCGCCATAGAAGATGGAGTTGGCCCCGGCCAGGAAGCACAGGGCCTGCAGGGATTCGTCCATGGCCTCGCGGCCGGCGGACAGGCGTACATGCGATTTCGGCATCAGGATGCGGGCCACAGCTATGTTGCGCACGAAGTCGAACGGATCCAGGTCCTCGACATCACTCAGCGGCGTGCCCTCGACCTTGACCAGCAGATTGATCGGCACACTCTCGGGATGCCGCGGCAGGTTGGCCAACTCCTGCAGCAGGCCGGCCTGATCGCTGCGATCCTCGCCCATGCCGACGATGCCGCCGGCACAGACATGGATACCCGCCTCGCGCACGTGCGCCAGGGTCTCGAGCCGATCTTCATAGGTGCGGGTGGAGATGATCTCGCCGTAGAACTCGGGCGAGGTGTCCAGGTTGTGGTTGTAATAGTCCAGCCCGGCGTCCTTCAGGCGCGCGGTCTGCGGCTCGGTCAGCATGCCCAGGGTCACACAGGTCTCCAGGCCCTCGGCCTTGACCGCGCGGATCATGTCCAGCACCGGCTCCAGATCCTTGTCACGCGGGCGCCGCCAGGCCGCGCCCATGCAGAAGCGGCTGGCGCCCCTCGCCCTGGCCGCGCGCGCAGCCTCGACCACCTCCTGCAGCGGCAGCAGGCGCTCGACTTCGAGCTCGGTCTTGTAGTGCGCGCTCTGCGGACAGTAGGCGCAGTCCTCGGGACAGGCGCCGGTCTTGATCGACAGCAGGGTGCTGACCTGCACCGCGTTGGGGTCGAAGTGATTGCGGTGAACCTGCTGGGCCTCGAAGATCAAATCATTGAAGGGGCGCGCGAACAGCGCGAGGATTTCGTCCCGCGCCCAGTCGTGGCGCAGGCCGTCGTCACCGGCGGCCATCTCGAGCGCCGGCTGGCCGCTCATTCCTGGGGCTCCACCAGAATCTCCATGTCATCCCAGCGCTCGCGGCGGATGCGCGCCAGGTCGCGCAGGCTCAGCGGCAGCAGGATGGCGGCTCCCAGGGCCCAGGCGATGAGGTAATAGTTAAGATTGACCGGCAGGAACATGGCCACGGCCACGAAGAAACCGGTCACGCCGTAGAAACGGTAGGCGGCCTGCTGGGTGTAGTAACCGACCTTCTCGTTCGGATGGTGGCGGTTCATGCAGTAAACGAACATGGACGCACCGAGCCAGAAGATCATCAGCGGGAAGGGTGCCAGCAGCGAGATGATATTGCCGTAATTGAACAGGGCCGCGCTGAAGCGCGCGCTGCGGGCCGTCACCAGATGGGTGGCAGAGGTCGCGGTCTCGGTCATGACGCTGGTTTCCGGTATAATGATGTGGTCGACGAAGGGCCAGGGATAATGGCCCGTTCAGGCGTTGTTGTCAACCGGCAGGGAGGCCGCATGGTTAACAACTGGTGGAAATATATACAATTCCGACTCTTTCCCCCGACCTGCATCCTGTGTCATCGGCCCGGCGCCGAGGGGCTTGACCTGTGCCCCGACTGCCGGCGCGGACTGCCTTCTCCAGCGGCGGCCTGCGCGCGCTGCGCCGAGCCCCTGACCGGCACAGCCTCCGCCCTGATCTGTGGCCGCTGCCAACGCCGGCCCCCGGCCTTCGACGGCGCCCATACCCTGTATCTCTACCGCCCGCCGGTCGACCGGCTGATCCTGGACCTGAAGCACCATCGCCGGCTGGCCCAGGCCCGGCTGCTGGGCCAGCTGCTGGCGGTGGCTGCCGCCGATTGGCCGGCCTGCGATCTGCTGGTGCCCGTCCCTCTGCATCCGCGTCGCCAGTGGCGGCGCGGCTTCAACCAGTCGCTGGAGATCGCCCGCTTCGCCGCCCGCGGCCTGAAGCTGCCCCTCGACAGTAGTCACTGCCGGCGGCAGCGGCGCACGGACACCCAGGCCGACCTGTCCGCCCGGGCGCGGCGGGCCAACGTGCGAGGCGCCTTTCGGGCGGAGGGGGACTGGGCCGGCCTGCGGGTGGCGATCATCGACGATGTCATGACCACCGGCGCCACGGCGGACGCCCTGGCCCGGGCGCTCAAAGCGCGCGGGGCGGCAGAAGTCCGGGTTTGGGTATGTGCGCGGGCGGGAATGCACGGGTGAGACGGACACTTTGCCCCCTCACCCTGACCCTCTCCCCCGCTGGGGAGAAGGGGGTTGCTGTGTGCGGTTACCGCGGACGGTCCTCCCAGGCCACCAGATCCCGGTAGCCGTGCCACATCGCCAGCCCCAGCCAGGGGAAGACCACCACTAGGGCGATGAAGGCGGTCAGGGCCGAGACGGCGAACAGGGCCGTGATCAGCGCCGCCCACAGCAGCAGCGGCCGGGGGTTGTCACGGAAGGCCTTGAAGCTGATGGCGATGGCATCGATCAGCGAGCAGTGTCGGTCCAGCATCACCGGCAGGGTCACCAGGCTGACCGCGAATACCGCCAGGGCCAGTGCCGCACCGGACACCAGCAGGCCGATGAGGGAAACGATCCCCTTCGGGCCGGACAGGAACGCCAGCAGCATCTGGTCCACACTGCCGAGCACCCCGGCACTGCCGACGTTCAGCACCGCGAGCCAGAGCCAGATGTAACTCGCCCAGACGTTGAACAGCACAATCAGCAGGCCGGCGAACAGCCACAGCGGCAACCCCAGCCGCGCCAGCGCACCCAGGCCGGCGGCATGGCCGGGCGGCTCACCCGTCTCCAGCCGGCGGGCCAGTTCATTGACCCCCACCGACAGCACCGGCGCGATCAGCAGAAAGCCCGTCACCAGGGAAAAACTCAGCCAGGGCCGGGACCAGGTCAACCACACCGAGACCAGCCCGACCAGGGCCACGATCAGCCCGTCGACCAGCGCCACCGGCGTGCGCCACAGATCCTGCCATCCCTGCGCCAGCCACCGCAGGGGCCGGCGCATGTCGATCCGGTTGATCGGCGGTGTGTCGGTGTCCAGGGTTTCCCTGGGCTGGATTTCCCTAACGTCCCCGGGGTAGAGACGATTGATCAGACCGGCCATGCGTACCTCCTCCGCCCGGGCGGGCGTGCAGAATCGTCAGCCATCTTCACAGTATTTAGATCGCACAGCGCCTGATTTCAAGGCAGACATTGCGTAACCAGCCAATTGCCGGGATCAACCGCGAATAAATCAGGGAGAAACGGATACCGGTCAGCGCGAACCGGTGGAGTCCGTATCGTCCTGCAACAGCGTCCGCCGTGCCCGACGGCGGCGGTCGCGGGCGACATGCCGGCGGCGCTGCCAGACCTCGGCGCCCCCCAGGGTGGCGAGATAGCCCAGCAGGCTTGCCGGAACGGCCACCAGCAGACTGCCCAGGCCGGTGCTGAGCAGATCGATCATGGCCTCGCCCAGCCAGTCGGTATGACTGATGACCCGTTCCAGCCAGTCGCCGAAGACGTATTCACCCAGCTCGTGAAAGGCCACGTACAGCGGTGTCATGGTGAGTGGATTGCTGACCCAGGACACCAGAAAGGCGGCGGGGAAGTTGCCCCCCACCAGCAGACAGCCGCCGAGCATGAGCAGGGTCTGGAAGCCGACCGTGGGCGTGAACCCCACCAGCAGGCCCACCGCCACACCACGGGCGACCTGCTCGCGCCGGAAGGTCAGACAGCCCGAGCGGATCACCCAGTCGCGCAGGCGGTGATTATCGCCCCACAGCGGATGGCGGCGGCTGACGGAGGGTCGATGACGGAGCAGAAAACGTCGCATGCGAAGACTTCAACAATGTGCGGGAATAACCACCTGTGCTGCAGGCCTGTCGCGGCCCTGCAGTCGGTAGTGTCAACAGGCCCTAGTATACTGACAGTTACTAATGAGAACGTAAGTTAGATGACACTCAGGGCTTCAAGCCGCGTCTGCATCAAGGCGCGGTGCGCCGGGAATGGCCCGGCCCTTGCCAAGCGCCGCAACGCCGAGGCGGACGCGGCTTGAAGCCCCTAACAATCTGATTTTGAAAGGGTAGGCCGTTGTGTGCTCACGTAGACCTGTGTTATCGAAGCTTGCTGTAGGAGTGCTACAGCGGCGCTTCGCTGCCTTGGCCTACGTGAGCACACAACGGCTGAGTATCGTCTAACTTACGTTCTCATTAGTAAAGACCCCCTACCAGCAAACGTCAGGAGCAGATCATGCCCCAGAGCCCCGGCATCATGGAACTCGTTGAGCGGATCAGGGACGAGGACCCGGCGGAAGCGGCCGGCCGGCTGGCTGATCTGCCGCCGGACGAGATTCAGTTCGTGCTGTCACGCCTGCCTGAGGAACAGGCGCTGGCCGTGGCGGCGCACCTGGCGGAGTCCGCCGCGCCGGAGGAGGCCGCCACCAGGGCCGTTCTCTCGGGGACGGAGGAAACCATCGGCGAGCTGATGACAGTCGCACCCGCCATCCTGCCCGCGGCGCATACCGTGGCCGAGGCTCTGGCCTTTCTGGTCAAGAGCACGGAGATATCGGAGATCAGCTATATCTTCGCCACCGAATCCGAGCGCCTGGTCGGGGTGGTCGGTATGCGCGACCTGCTGCTGGCCAAGCCGTCGCAGACCCTGGCTGACATCATGGTCAAAAACCCCTTCGCCTTCCGACCCGACACGCCGGTCCAGGACGCGGTCGGCGAGGTCCTGTACCGCCATTATCCGCTGTATCCCGTGATCGACGAGACAGGCCGGGTGGCCGGCGTGGTCCACGGCTGGAAGCTGTACGAGCGCATCGCCACCGAACTCAGCACCCAGGCCGGCACCCAGTATGGCGTGGCCAGGGAAGAACAGATCCGCACCCCGGTGCTGCAGGCCTTCCGCATGCGTCATCCCTGGCTGCAGGTCAACCTGATTACCGCCTTCGCCGCCGCCTTCGTGGTCGGTATGTTCGAGGACACCATCACCCGCATGGTGGCGCTGGCGGCCTTTCTGCCGGTGCTGGCCGGCCAGAGCGGCAACACCGGCTGCCAGGCGCTGGCCATCACCCTGCGCGGCATCACGCTGGGACAACTGCGCGACTACCCGGTGGGGCAATTGCTGCGCAAGGAGATCCTGCTCGGGGCGCTGAACGGGGCCGTGGTCGGTGTGATCGCCGGCATCGCCATGTACGGCTACGCTGTGACGACCGATTCGCTCGAACCCGCCCTGCTCGGCGCGGTGATCTTCCTCGCCATGATCGGCGCCTGCGTCGGCAGCGGCATCTTCGGCGTGGTGGTACCGCTGACGCTGAAACGCTTCGGGGCCGATCCGGCCACCGCCAGCAGCATCTTTCTCACCACCTTCACCGACATCATCGGCATGGGGCTGATGCTGTTTCTGGCGACCGCGCTGATCCTCTGACCACAGCGACCACCTAGCCGCCCGCCAGCGGAAAGGGATTGGATTCCGAATCGAACTGATTGCGCATGTGATCCGCCATCTGGAAAAAGGTCGCGACCAGCTGATCACGAAAATCGGGGGCGAGCGCCAGACTGTCGATGGCGCGGGTCATGCACAGCATCCACTGGTCACGCTCGGCCTCGCCGATGGGAAAGGGCAGGTGGCGGGCGCGCAGACGGGGATGGCCGTACTTTTCGATATAGAGCGGCGGGCCACCCAGCCAGCCGGACAGGAACAGGTAGAGCTTCTCCCGCGCCTCGGTGAGATCCGGCGCATGCAGTTCACGGATACCCCGCGCCTCGGGCAGCCGGTCCATCTCGTCATAGAAGCGCTCGACCAGTGCCCGCACGCCGGCATCGCCGCCGAGCTGGTCGTAGGCTGTTGGATTACTGTCCGTCATATCAACCCTTGATTGCATACCAATGGAATGAACCGCCAGGACGCCAGGTTCGCCAAGAAAGAATTCTTACATAAAAATGCTTGGCGGCCTGGCGGCTCAAATACCATCACCCCGTGAAGGACTGATTCAGGTACTCCAGCGCCAACCCGGCGAATACCGCCGCTCCGAACCAGTTGTTGTTGAGAAAGGCGCGGAAGCAGCCGTCGCGGTCACGATTGCGGATCAGGTACAGCTGATACAGCGCCAGCGCGGCGGCCACCGCCAGGCCCAGATAATAATACAGCCCCAGCTGCGCCATCCCGCCGACCAGACCCAGCCCCAGCAGCACCAGCAGCTGCAGCATGGCGATGATCAGACGGTCAGCCTCACCGAACAGGATGGCGGTGGATTTCACTCCGATCTTCAGGTCATCGTCACGGTCGACCATGGCGTACTGGGTGTCATAGACCGTGGCCCAGAGGATGTTGACCAGGAACAGCAACCAGGCCAGGCGCGGCAGCTCGCCGGCCTGGGCGGCGAAGGCCATGGGGATGGCCCAGCCGAAGGCCGCGCCCAGCACCAGCTGCGGCAGATGGGTGAAGCGTTTGGTGAAGGGATAGATTGCCGCCAGTGCCACCCCCACGAAGGCCAGCTTGATGGTGAGCGGGTTCATCAGCAGGACCAGGGCAAAGGCGATCAGGCACAGGACGGCGAACAGCGCCAGCGCCTCGCGCGGACTGACCTTCCCGGAGGCAAGGGGCCGCTCCCGGGTACGCTGCACATGCGGGTCGAACCCGCGGTCGGCATAGTCGTTGATTACACAACCGGCCGAGCGCATCAGCACCACGCCGGCGATGAACACGGCCAGCACCAGCGGATCGGGAAAGCCCTCCGCAGCCAGCCACAGCGCCCACAGGGTCGGCCACAGCAGCAGCAGGGTGCCGATGGGCCGGTGCAGGCGGGTGAGCAGGTAATACTGGTACAGGCGGTCGAACATTTCAGGTGTCAGTCCGGAGCAGGGCTTGATTTAGAGGCGAAAAATACCCGTCATTGCGAGCGCAGCGCGGCAATCTCCAACCGACGATGCTGCAGTATGAGATTGCCGCGCTGCGCTCGCAATGACGGCAAAATCAGGCGCCATTCGGGCAGTCCATGGTATCCAGGAATATCTCGCTGACCAGCAGCGGCTTGCGCCCCAGCCAGAAAACAGAGCGCCGACCCCAGACCGGGCCGGCCTCCGCCCCCTGCTCACCCAGGGCATGCGCATGCAGGGCGGTGCCGGGATCGATGCGGGCGACTTCCACCTCGCCGCGCTGCATGCGCGGATCGGCGAACAGCACCGCGCCCAGCGGACGCTCGCCCAGATGCGCCAGCCGCCGTTCACGCCCGCGCAGACTGGCGCGCGGGATCACGGTGCGGGCAAAAACCCAGGGGATATCATTGCACAACAGATGCACCTCGCGGACCAGGGCGCGCTGGCGTCGGCGCAGCCCCAGGGCCTGGCACTCATCCAGCGCCGGCCGCGCCCAGCCCTGCCAGTCCAGCCGTACCCGGAAGTGACCGGCGCAGCATTGCTGCAGACGCCGGGTCAGCGACGAGGTATCCAGCAGCCAGCCGCGCAACCGCGGGTCGAGCTGAACACGCCGCCAGCGGCGACCGGGATGCCATGGGTTTTCCCAGTGATTGTGTAACGGCGTGTCGGGCAAGATTCCGGGGCTCGGGTCAAAGAGCCCGGATTATCGCATGAATGGCCGCAATCCGGACAAACCGGCCCGCTTACACCGACCCGTAGCGCACATTCTCCCCCAGCCAGCGTCGGATCAACAGCGGCACGATCTGGGGGGAAGCGCGATTCAGCCGCTCGGCCAGCCGGTTGACCTCGGGCAGCAGCGCCTCGTCGCGCATCAGGTCGGCGATGCGCAGGCCGACCATGCCGGTCTGGCGTGTCCCCAGCACCTCGCCCGGACCGCGCAGTTCCAGATCCTTGCGGGCGATCTCGAAGCCATCGCCGGTTGCGCGCATCACCCCCAGCCGGGCGCGGCCCTGGCTTGAGAGCGGGGTGTGGTAGAGCAGCACGCAGTGACTGTCCGCCGCCCCGCGCCCGACCCGGCCGCGCAGTTGGTGCAGCTGGGCCAGGCCCAGACGTTCGGCGTTCTCGATCACCATCAGCGAGGCGTTGGGCACGTCCACCCCGACCTCGATCACGGTGGTGGCCACCAGCAGATCCAGCCCACCCTGCTTGAACTGCGCCATGATGGCCGCCTTTTCATTGGACTTGAGCCGGCCGTGGACCAGCCCCACACGCAGCTCCGGCAGGGCTTCGCGCAGCTCGGCCGCCGCCTCTTCCGCCGCCTGGCACTGCAGACTTTCTGATTCCTCGATCAGGGTGCAGACCCAATAGGCCTGACGACCCTCGGCGCAGGCCCGACGCACCCGCTCGACCACCTCGGGCCGGCGGCTGTCGGGGATGACGACGGTGGTGACCGGCTTGCGGCCGGGCGGCAGCTCGTCGATCACCGAGGTATCCAGATCGGCATAGACCGCCATCGCCAGGGTGCGCGGGATGGGGGTGGCGGTCAGAGTCAGCTGGTGCGGCAGGCGCGCCTCCTGTCCGCCCTTGTCGCGCAGGGCCAGACGCTGGTGCACGCCGAAGCGGTGCTGCTCGTCGATGATCACCAGCCCCAGGCGGTGAAATTCCACCTCCTCCTGAAACAGGGCATGGGTACCTATGACCACCCGCGCCGCGCCGCTGCGGATCTGCTCCAGCAGGGTCCGGCGCGCCGCGCCCTTGGTCCGGCCCGACAGCCATGCCAGTTCCACGCCCAGGGGCGTGAGCCAGTCGGCGAAGTTGCGCAGATGCTGCTCGGCCAGCAGCTCGGTGGGCGCCATCAGCGCGACCTGCATGCCGGATTCGACCGCCGCCAGCGCGGCCAGCGCGGCCACCACCGTCTTGCCCGAGCCAACGTCCCCCTGCACCAGCCGCAGCATGGGATGGGCGCGGGCGACATCCGCCTCGATCTCTGCCACCACCCGTTCCTGCGCACCGGTCAGGGGAAAGGCCAGCTGCTCGCGCAGGGCCCGGCGCAGCCGGCCGTCGCCGCGCAGGACCGGTGCCTGCTGCGACTGCGCCCGCCAGCGCAGCACCCGCAGGCTCAGGTGATGGGCGACGAGTTCCTCCAGCACCAGCCGGCGCTGGGCCGGGTGCTCGCCCGCCTCCAACGCGGCCAGGTCCACATCCGGCGGCGGCCGGTGCACCAGCTGGATCGCTGCGCGCAGCCCCGGCAGGCCGTCCGGTTCGATGCCGCTGTCGGCCAGCCAGTCCGGCAGACTGTCGGGATGCGCCTCCAGCCAGGCCAGGGCCTGATCGGTCAGGCTGCGCAGACCGAGCTGGTGCACCCCTTCGGTGGCGGGATAGATCGGCGTCAGCGTCTCGGCTTCCGGAACGGGTTCATCCACATCCACCCGGCGATACTCGGGGTGGACCATCTCCAGGCGGGTGGGGCCGCTGCGCACCTCGCCGAAACAGCGGATCCGGCTACCGCGCGCCAGGGCGGCCTGCTGGGCGGCATTGAAATGGAAGAAGCGCAGGACCAGGGCGCCGGTACCGTCGGCGAGATGCACCAGCAGCATGCGCCGGCGCGCGAATTTGATCTCGGTGTGGCCGATCTCGCCCTCGATCACCGCCCGACCGCCCGGCTGCAGCGCCCCGATGGGCACCACCCGGGTGCGGTCCTCGTAGCGCAGGGGCAGGTGAAACAGGGCGTCCTGGACGGTGGCGATGTTGAGCCGCGCGAGCTTCTCCGCCAGCCGCGGGCCCACGCCCTTCAGCGCCGTGACCGGCACCCGGTCCAGGGTTTCATCGGTTTGCGTACGCGCATCCATGCGCTTGTTTCCTGTTTTCTGGTTCATTGAATATTTCAACGCAGAGGCGTTTACGCCCTATGGGTACAAATGCCTATGCGTTGGGTTTTAAAAATCTCAAAGCACCATGATCGCGTCCATTTCCACCGCTGCGCCCTTGGGCAGACTGGCCACACCGATGGCCGCACGCGCCGGGTAAGGCTCGCTGAAATACTCCTTCATGATATCGTTGACCAATGGAAAGTGAGCAAGATCGGTGAGAAATATATTGAGCTTGGCGATGGCATTCAGTGAACCGCCGGCGGCCTCGCACACGGCCGCCAGGTTATCGAACACCCGGCGTACCTGCGCCTCCATGTCGCCGGCGACCAGTTCCATGGTCTCCGGCACCAGCGGGATCTGGCCTGAAAGATAGACGGTATTGCCGTACTTGACGGCCTGGGAATAGGGGCCGATGGCCTGCGGGGCCTTGTCGGTGGCGATGATTTTTCTGCTCACAATGACTCCCTGTTGCTGGTTACTTGAACGTCATTGCGAGCAATGCGAAGCAATCTCGTAACGCCCCGGCCAACAGGGAGAGATTGCCGCGCTTCGTTTATGCCCCATGGGTACTCGCAATGACGGACGGGCCGTCTTTCCGTCAGCCGCGGCCGCGCGACAGGCGCAGCACCAGCTTGATGTGGCGGATACGGCGCATCACACTGGCCAGGTGCTGGCGGTTCTTAACGGTAATGGTAAACACCATGGTGGTGTTCATGCCATCGCGTTCCTCGATGGCGACATTCTCGATATTGGAGCCCATGTCGGCAATCACCGCCGCCACCGTGGCCAGCACCCCGCGCTGGTTGGCGACCTCGATGCGCAGCTCGGCCGGGAACTCGCCCTCGACGTCCGGCTCCCATTGTACATCGATCCATTTCTCCGGCTGGTTGCGGTAATCGGCCACGTTCTTGCAGTTCTCGGCATGGATCACGATGCCGCGCCCGGCGCTGACGAAACCGATAATGGGATCGCCCGGGATCGGCCGGCAGCACCTGGCATAGCTGACCACCATTCCCTCGGTGCCCTTGATGGCCAGCGGTGTACTCACCCGGGCGCCGTCGGTCGCGGAGGCCTCCGGCTCTTCGCTCCGGCCGGCAAGCTGGCGCGCCACCAGCACCGGGATCCGGTTGCCCAGACCGATGTCATCGAGCACCGCGTCCAGCGACCCCACCCCACACTCGGCCAGAAAGGCATCGAGCCGATCCTTTGGCAGCTCATTCAATGTAAGGCCCATACCTGACAGGGCCTTATCCAGTAGCCGCCGACCCAGGTTAACGGCCTCCTCGCTGCGCAGGTTCTTCAGGTGATGGCGGATGTTGGAGCGGGCCTTGGCGGTGATGACGAAATTCAGCCAGGCTGGGTTCGGATGCGCCCCGGGCGCGGTGATGATCTCGACCGTCTGGCCGTTGAACAGGGGCGTGCGCAGCGGCGAGAGGTGGCGGTCGACCTTGGCCGCGATACAGGTGTTGCCGACCTCGGTATGCACGGCATAGGCGAAATCCACCGGGGTGGCACCGCGCGGCAGCTCCATGATGTCGCCCTGCGGGGTGAACACATAGACCTCGTCGGGGAACAGATCGATCTTGACGTTCTCCAGGAACTCCAGCGAGTTGCCGGCGTTTTTCTGCATCTCCAGCAATTCGCGCAACCATTCGCGGGCGCGCAACTGGGCGCTGTTGGCGCCGCCGCCTTCGCCTGCCTTGTACAGCCAGTGCGCGGCGATACCTGCCTCGGCCACCCGGTCCATGTCATCGGTGCGGATCTGCACCTCGATCGGCACACCATAGGGGCCGAACAGCACCGTGTGCAGTGACTGGTAGCCGTTGGCCTTGGGGATGGCGATATAGTCCTTGAACTTGCCAGGCACCGGCTTGTAGAGGTTGTGCACGATGCCGAGCGCCCGGTAGCAGGTATCGGGTTTGTCGACGATGACCCGAAAGGCATAGACATCGGAGACGTCGGCGAAGGACACGCCCTTGACCCGCATCTTGCGGTACAGGCTGTAGAGATGCTTCTCGCGGCTGCGTACCTCGCCGTCGATATGCTCCTGGCGCAGACGGCCCTTGATGGCGGTCTCGATCTTGTTGAGAGGACCTCCTTGCGGTTGCCGCGGGCGCGTCGCACGGCCTCGTCCAGCACCCGTGAGCGCATGGGATGCAGGGCGGCGAAAACCCAGGTCCTCCAGCTCCAGGCGCATCTGGTTCATGCCCAGGCGGTTGGCGATGGGGGCGTAGATCTCCAGCGTCTCGCGGGCGATGCGGCGGCGCTTGTCCGGGCGCATCACGCCCAGGGTGCGCATGTTGTGGAGGCGGTCGGCGAGCTTGATCAGGATGACGCGGATGTCGCGCACCATGGCCAGCATCATCTTGCGGAAGTTCTCGGCCTGCTGCTCGGCCTTGCTCTCGAACTGGATCTGGGTCAGCTTGCTCACGCCATCGACCAGTTCGGCCACTTCGGCGCCGAAGCGGGTCTGGATCTGTTCCTTGGCGGTGGGGGTGTCCTCGATGACGTCGTGCAGGATGGCGGCGACGATGCTCTGGTGATCCATGTGCATCTCGGCCAGGATGCGGGCCACGGCGATGGGGTGATAGATGTAGGGCTCGCCCGACATCCGGTGCTGGCCCTCATGGGCCTCGGCACCGAACAGGTAGGCACCGTAGACCTCCTGCACCGCATCGTGAGGCAGATAGGACTCCAGCAGATCGCACAGATCGCTGATCAGGAACCGCTCGCTGTCGGCGTCCCTGGCCTTGGCCACCATTGGCTGCCCCGCCTCCTGAATGTTTATGGGTGCTGTCATACCGGTAACCGTGCGAACGCAGGCCGGCCTTCGGACTATAGGCCAAAGCGGGCCCGGGCCACAACGCCGGGCGATGGCGGGAAAGGGACGGGCTTATTCGGTCTCGGGCGGGAGGGCGTCGGCTTCCACCTCGGCACCGGCCTCGGGGGCGGGTTCCTCGGGCGGCTTGACCAGGCTGTCGACGTTGGCCGGGATCACCAGGCCGTCGGCAATCTCGCGCAGGGCCATCACGGTGGGCTTGTCGTTCTCCCATGCCAGCTTGGCATCGGCGCCGCGCGCCAGTTGCCGGGCCCGCTTGGCGGCCAGCAGGACCAGCTCGAAGCGGTTGTCGACATTATCGAGACAATCTTCCACCGTGATGCGTGCCATAGGATTTCCCTGCTCAGAATCATTGCTGCGAGGCGGGCAAGTCTACCCAATTCGGACGCCCGATACTAGGGCCTGTTAACACTACCGAAGCGCCTGCTGTTGGGCCTGAGAAACCGTCAATCAAGGCGCGAGGAGCGAAGTTTGGTCGCCCCAAATGAGCGAGAGCCTGCCCCGCGAGCGAAGCGAGTGCTGTGGGCACGAGCAACGCCGAGTGACGGTTTCTCAGGCCCAACCCGAAGGGCCGGGCCGCGTTTTGCGTCCCGCGGCGTTGCCTGCTCGCTGATGTAGCCGGGCTACACTGCGCTCACGGCGCCTTGCGGAGACACAAAACGCGGCGCCGGCAGCAGGTGCTTCGGTAGCGTTAACAGACCCTGGATCAGTCTCCCAGCAGCTCGGCGAGCATCCCGGCGTGGCGCGCGGCCTGACGCGGGCGGCGCAGGCGGGCACTGGTGACAATCGCACCCAGTTCGTTCAGGGCTGTGTCGAAATCGTCATTGATGATCAGGTAGTCGTACTCGTCATAATGGGCGGCCTCGCTGACGGCGTCACGCATGCGCCGGGCGATGACCTCGGGCCCGTCCTGACCGCGCCCCTGCAGCCGCGATTCCAGCGCGGCCCGACTCGGCGGCAGAATGAAAACCCCATACGCCTCGGGCAGTTGCTCCCGCACCTGGCGCGCGCCCTGCCAGTCGATATCCAGGAACACATCCTCGCCCCGGGCCAGCTGCGCCTGCACCGCCGCCAGCGAGGTACCGTAATAGTTGTCGAACACCCGCGCATGCTCCAGGAACTCGCCGGCCCCGATCATGGCCTCGAAGGTGTCCACCGTAACGAAGTGATAGTCGCGCCCATCCTGCTCGCCCGGACGCATGGGACGGGTGGTATGGGACACGGAAAAGGCCAGGCCCCCCATCCGCTCCATCAGGGCCCGCACCAGGCTGGTCTTGCCGGCCCCGGAGGGGGCGGAGACGATGTAAAGACTGCCTTGCGCCATAAAATTCTGCCTTACTTGATAATCATTGTTGACTATAAAATTATAACCGCCAAGACGCCAAGGGCGCCAACTATTTAAATACTAAAAGAAATCTCGAATTTATTCAGCATCCCCACGAAGGGGAAACAATCAGAGTTTCCCTGGCTTAATTTTCTTCCTGGCATCCTTGGCGCCTTGGCGGTTCGCAAGCTCATTCCACATTCTGAATCTGCTCGCGCATCTGCTCGATCAGCACCTTGAGCTCGACCGAGACATTGGTGGTCTCGCTGTCGGCCGACTTGGAGCCCAGGGTATTGGCCTCGCGGTTGAGCTCCTGCATCAGGAAATCCAGCCGCCGCCCCACCGGTTCGTCGCGCCCCAGCACCCGCCGCACCTCGGCGATGTGGCCGGTAAGCCGGTCCAGTTCCTCGTCCACGTCCAGTTTCTGGGCCAGGTAGGCCAGTTCCTGTTCCAGCCGGTCCGTGTCCGGCACCTCGACCAGCTCCCGCACCCGGGCATTGAGCTTATCCCGGATGCGCTCGCGGACTTGGGGCAGGCGCTCGCGCGCAGCCTCCACCAGCGGCTGCATGGCATCCAGCCGGGCCAGCAGCAGATCCCTGATCTGAGCACCCTCGCGGATGCGGGTCTCGGACAGCTCGGCCAGGGCGCGGTCGAACAGCTTCGCGGCGGCGGCCTGGACGGGTTCCAGGTCTGTCTGCCGCTCCTGGACCACGCCGGGCCAGCGCAGCACCTCCAGCGGGCTGATCGGCGCAGGATCGGACAAGCCGCGGGCCACCTTGTTCAGCGCCGCTCGCAGGCGGGCGAGCTGCTCGGCGTCCAGCTCCAGTTCGTCGCCACCGCCGGCCTGTGACCGGTAGCGCAGATTGATCTCAACCTTGCCGCGTCCGAGCACCTGCGCGGCACGCTCGCGCAGGCCCGTCTCCAGGGCACGCAGCTCCTCGGGCAGGCGCAGGCTGAGTTCCAGATATCGGTGATTGACCGAGCGCAGTTCGCAGACCAGTTCACCCCAGTCGCCGCCGGCTTCCTGCCGGGCAAAGGCCGTCATGCTTCGGATCATCTCAACTCCCTGATTTGAAAATATTACCGGGCCGCACGCCTCAAGTCCGGGCCGGGCCGGCCGAATGTATCCATATTACTGACCCTGCCCCGACAATACCAACCGACACGGATTCCGACAGGTGCTGAAAAAACGCCCCCAGGCCCTGGCCGCCGGCACTCGCCTCGACCGCTATGACATTCTCGAAACCCTGGGCGGAGGCGGCTTCAGCCTGGTGTACCTGGCCCGGGAAGCCGACACCGACCAGCAGGTGGTGATCAAGGAATACATCCCCTCGAAACTCGCCCGTCGTGCCCGCGACGGCCAGGTGGCCCCGCGCGGCGAGGCCGAGGCCGACCGTTTCAATCGCGGCCGCATGCTGTTCCTTCAGGAAGCCGGGGCACTCGCCCGGCTGAAGCACCCCAACATCGTCAACGTGCTCACCTTCTTCAGCGCCAACGGCACCGTGTACATGGTGATGGATTACCACGAGGGGCGGAAACCTGGAAACCTACCTGACCCGGCGCCGCGGCCGCCTGAGCGAGCAGTTCCTGCGCACCGTCTTCCCGCCCCTGCTCGACGGGCTGGAGCTGATCCACAACCAGGACCTGCTGCACCTGGACATCAAGCCGGGCAATGTCCACATCCGTCCCGGCGGCCATCCGCTGCTGCTCGACTTCGGCGCCGTGCACGGCTTCCCCCAGAGCCGCCAGACCCAGCCCGGCCAGGTCATCAGCCCCGGCTTCTCGCCCATCGAGCAGTACGATACCAACGGCTATGTCGGCCCCTGGACCGACATCTATGCCCTGGGCGCGACCATGCGCGCCTGCATCGAGGGCAGGCCACCGCCGCCGGCGCGCGAACGCCACGAACACGACGGCATGAAAAGCGCGGCCAGCGCCTTCCGGCGGGACTATTCCCCGCCCCTGCTGGAGCTGATCGACTGGTGTATGGAGGTCGACCCCGAACTGCGCCCGCAGAACGTGGCGCAGCTGCGCCCGGCCTTCTATGCTGATGGGCAGGCACCGGGGGCGGGCGTCGAGGCCGAATCCACCTTCGATCGCCTGGTCGGCCATCTTCCGTGGGCCAAGGGGTGAGTACCGAGGGTACTAGTGATGCGCTTCACCGCCAGACAGACCACCCGGCTCGGCAACCGTAGCAGCAACCAGGACCGCAGCCTGATCCTGGCCGATGCCGACGCCGTGCTGCTGGCCGTGGCCGACGGGATGGGCGGGCATGCCCGCGGCGACCTGGCCGCCCAGGCATTCATCGACAGCCTGGCCCGCCAGTTCCGCCAGCGCGATCCACTGCAGGCCCCGGGCGAATTCCTGACCCGGTCCCTGGAGGCCGCCCATCGGACCATCATCGCGGTCGGCCAGGCCCAGCGACCACCGATCGAACCCCTGACCACCGCCGTGGTCTGCCTGGTCAGCGACGATACCGCCCACTGGGCCCATGTCGGCGACAGCCGCCTGTACCTGCTGCGTGACGGCGCCGTGGTCTTCCAGACCCGGGACCACACGCCGCTGGCGGACATGCTCGACGCCGGCCTGATCAGCGCGCGCCAGGCCCGTTCCCATCGCCTGCGCAACCAGGTCAGCCGCTGCCTCGGCGGCCAGGGCACCTGCCCCGAGCCCAGTCTGGGGCCCACCGCCTGGCTGCAGCCGGGTGATGTGCTGCTGCTGTGCTCCGACGGGTTCTGGTCGCCGCTGGACCCGGAGGCGTTGCCGGAGCTCACCGCCAGCGAGGATCTGGCCGACCGCCTTGAGACCCTGGCCGTCACCGCCGAGGCCAGCAGCTACCCGCACAGCGACAATGTCACCGCCGCGGCCCTGCGCTGGGAAGGCGCGGACAGCGGCGAGCAGAACCCGCCGCAGCCGGCCGACCAGCACGGGGATGCGGCCGACACCCCGCAGTCCAGCCTTGACCGCGCCATCGCCGCCATCGAACAGGCCATGGCGGAATACGCCGATGAGATCCCACCCGACGCCCCTGCCCAGGACCGCTCCCGGTCAGTATAATTGCCGCCCTGTCCCGCCTCCGCGGCCGTCCACGACAACCAAGGATTTCCCCATGCGCCCCAGCCAACGCGCGCCGGACGAACTGCGCCCCGTCCGCCTCACCCGCAACTACACCATGCACGCCGAGGGCTCGGTGCTGGTCGAATTCGGCAACACCCGGGTGCTGTGCAACGCCAGCCTGGAACCCCGGGTACCGCCCTGGCTGCGTGGTCAGGGGCAGGGCTGGGTGACGGCCGAGTACGGCATGCTGCCGCGCTCGACCCATTCCCGCATGGGCCGCGAGGCTGCCCGCGGCAAACAGGGCGGACGCACCCTGGAGATCCAGCGCCTGATCGGCCGTTCGCTGCGCGCCGTGGTGGACATGAAAAAGCTGGGCGAGCGCACCCTGACCATCGACTGCGACGTGTTGCAGGCCGACGGCGGCACCCGCACCGCCAGCATCACCGGCGGCTATGTGGCCCTGGCCGACGCCATCCAGCACCTGCTGGACCGGGGCGAACTCAAGGCCAGCCCCCTGACCGGCCTGGTGGCCTCGGTCTCGGTCGGCGTCTACCAGGGTACACCGGTGCTGGACCTGGACTATGACGAGGACTGCAACGCCGAGACCGACATGAACGTGGTCATGGATGACCAGGGCAGCTTCATCGAGGTGCAGGGCACGGCCGAGGGCCACCCCTTCAGCCGGGATGAACTGATGCGCATGCTGGATCTGGCCGAAGGGGGCATCTTCAGTCTGATCGAGGCCCAGAAACAAGGCCCTGGGGACGGCATGAGCGAGGTGCAACGCATCGTGCTGGCCAGCGGCAACCCGGGCAAGGCGCGCGAGATCAACGCCCTGTTGGAAGGCCTCGGCATCGAGGTGCTGGCGCAGTCGGAATTCGGCGTGCCCGAGGCCGAGGAGACCGGACTCACCTTTGTCGAGAACGCCATTCTCAAGGCGCGCAACGCCGCCGAGCATACCGGCCTGCCGGCCATCGCCGACGACTCCGGCATCGAGGTCGATGCCCTGAACGGCGCCCCCGGCATCTACTCGGCCCGCTACGCCGGCCCGGGCGCCAGCGATGCCGACAACTGCAGCAAGCTGCTCGCGGCCCTGAAGGACACGCCGGAACACCAGCGCGGCGCACGCTTTCAGTGCCTGCTGGTCCATATGCGCCACGCCGCCGATCCCACGCCTCTGATCTGCCAGGGCACCTGGGAAGGCCGCATCCTGCAGGCCCCACAGGGCGAGAACGGTTTCGGCTATGACCCGGTGTTCTACGTTCCCACCCATGAGTGCTCCGCCGCCGAGCTGGCGCCGGAAGAGAAGAACGCCATCAGCCACCGCGGCCAGGCCCTGCGGCGGCTGGCGGCAGGGCTTCGGGTGTGAGGTATTCGGGCCACGAATAAACACGGATGAACACGGATTCAAATGAAAATTGCTGGAGCCGCGAATGAACGCGAATGTACGCAAATAATGTTTTTTCTCTCCTTGTGGATCAGCTGACGGCTCGGACTGCCCCTTCCCGGCCCATGCAACTCATGAAAAACAATGCTCCATGTTGTTCTTTATTCGCGTACATTCGCGGCTCACAACCTGTTCTGATTGTATCTGCGTTCATCCGTATTCATCCGTGGCTAATATACCTCCATGTTCAACTTCACCGCCCCGCCGCCGCTCGCGCTGTACGTCCACATCCCCTGGTGTGTACGCAAGTGCCCCTATTGCGACTTCAATTCGCATGAGCTGCGCGACGAACTGCCGGAGCGTGATTACATCGCTGCCCTGCTGCGCGACCTGGAACAGGACCTGCCGCAGGTCTGGGGCCGCACGGTGGAGAGCATCTTCATCGGCGGCGGCACGCCCAGCCTGTTCAGCCCCGAGGCCATCGCCGAACTGCTCTCGGGACTGCGCGCGCGCCTCAATCTGAAGCCCGGCCTGGAAATCACCCTGGAGGGCCATCCGGGCACGGTGGAACAGCAGCGCTTCGCCGACTTCCGCGCCGCCGGCATCAACCGTCTGTCCATCGGCATCCAGAGCTTCAACGATACCCACCTGGAACGACTCGGCCGCATCCACGGCCGCCGCGAGGCCATCCGTGCCGCCGAGGCCGCTCACGCATCCGGTTTCGACAACTTCAACCTGGACCTGATGTTCGGTCTGCCGCAGCAACGGA
The DNA here is from genome assembly GCF_003932505.1 of Thiohalobacter thiocyanaticus. Taxonomy (GTDB): domain Bacteria; phylum Pseudomonadota; class Gammaproteobacteria; order Thiohalobacterales; family Thiohalobacteraceae; genus Thiohalobacter; species Thiohalobacter thiocyanaticus. The sequence goes on along the minus strand of NZ_QZMU01000001.1, from coordinate 1,937,198 downwards.
TCGACGAGGCATTGGAGGACCTGTCCACGGCGCTGGATCTCGAACCGGCCCACCGTTCCTGGTATCAAGCTCACCCTGGAGCCCAACACCTGGTTTCATTCCCATCCGCCGCGGCTGCCGGATGGATGACAGCCTGTCGGACATCCAGGAAGCGGGCCAGGAGCGGCTCAGCGCCAGAGGCTATACTCAGTACGAGGTCTCGGCTTACGCCCGGCGCGGGCGCGAATGCCGGCACAACCTGAATTACTGGCAGTTCGGGGATTACCTGGGTATTGGCGCCGGCGCCCACGGCAAGCTCACCCTGGCCGCGGAGCAGCGCATCCTGCGACTGTGGAAACCGAAGCATCCGCGCGACTATCTCGCCCATGCCGGCAGCCCGGGGGGCATCGGCGACAGCCAAGCACTCAGCGAGGCCGACGCCCGGTTTGAATTTCTGCTCAATGCGCTACGCTTGAATAAAGGCTTCACGCCGGAACAATACAAGGCCCACACGGGCCTGGCTTGCGCCGACCTGGAAACGACACTGGCCCCGCTGGTCGAACGCGGACTCATCGAAATGGATACGCACATCCGAACCACCCCGACCGGCCAGCGGTTTCTCAATGATGTGTTAGCGGAAATGCTCCCCGATGGCACGCTCTGATCTCCAACCGCACGCCGACACCTGCCCCTACTGCGGGGAGCCGATCGAGGTCACCCTGGACCTGTCCGCCGGCTCCGCGCGTTTCATCGAGGACTGCCCGGTCTGCTGCCCACCGATCGAGCACCGCCTGGAAGTGGACCCGCTGGATGAAAGCTACCAGCTGACGCTGCATCGCGAAGATGAGTGACGGCGAAGACTACATCCCCGTCGATTGCGGCCTCTACAGCCACTATGAACTCGCCATCATGCGCGGCTGGCATCTGCAGGTCACCTGGCAGGACCCGGCGGGACTCGACCACATCGAGCTGCTGCGCCCGCGCGACCTGCAGACCCGCGACCATGCCGAATACCTGATCGCTGAACGCGGCGACGGCGAACGCATCGAGATCCGCCTGGACCGCATCCGCGAGGCGCAGCGGCGGGAGGAAGGGAGCTGAACAAAGAGCGCCACGGAATACACGGAAAGCACGGAAAATTGCACGTATGCAACACAGTTCTGCTGTCCGGCGGCGCGCAGCGCCAGGGCAGCAGATTCATATTTTTATGTCCGTGTTTTCCGTGTATTCCGTGGCGCTCTTGATCTTGAGATCTGTCACCCCGCCGGCTCCGCCCACAGGTCGTGTTCGCTCGCATCGGTAATACAGACATCGATGAACTCGCCGGGACGGGCGTCGGTGGTATCGACGAACACCAGACCGTCGATCTCGGGCGCGTCGGCGGCACTGCGGGCGATGGCACCCTCTGCATCCACCTTATCCACCAGCACCCGCAGTTCGCGGCCGATCTTCGCCTGCAGGCGCGCGGCGCTGATCCCGCCCTGCACCTCCATGAACCGGGCCAGTCGTTCCTGCTTGAGTTCCTCCGGAACGGGGTCGGGCAGGGCGTTGGCCGCCGCGCCCTCCACGGGTGAGTAGGCGAAGGCACCGACCCGGTCAAGCTGGGCGGCACGCAGGAAATCCAGCAACTCCTCGAACCGCTCTTCGGTTTCGCCGGGAAAACCGACGATGAAAGTACTGCGCAGGGTGATGTCGGGGCAGTCCCGGCGCCAGGCCTCGATGCGCCTGAGGGTGTTGTCGGTGGCCGCCGGTCGCTTCATCGCCTTGAGCACGGGCAGGCTGGCGTGCTGCGCAAGCGGGATGTCCCAGGTAGGGATCAGGAATCAGCCCCCTCGGCCATCAGCGGGATCAGTTCATCGACGTGCGGATAAGGGTAGATGTAGTGCAGCCGAACCCAGGCATCCAGACTGCCCAGCGCGCGCGCCAGCTCGGTCAGCCGGGTCTTCACCGGCCGCCCACCCCAGAAACTCAGGGGATATTTTTTATCGACGCCGTAAGCGCTGGTGTCCTGCGAGACCACCAGCAGCTCTCTCACACCGGCGCTGACCAGGTTCCCGGCTTCCTCCAGCACCTCGCCGGCCGGGCGGCTGTCGAGATCGCCGCGCAGGCCCGGGATGATGCAGAAGCTGCAGCGGTGATTGCAGCCCTCGCTGATCTTGAGATAGGCGTAGTGGCGCGGGGTGAGCTTGAGGCCACCCGGCGGCAGCAACTGCGTGAAGGGCGCTTCGGGCGGGGGGAGGTGCTCATGCACGCTGGCCATCACCTCCTCATAGGCATGCGGTCCGGTCACGGCCAGCACAGCGGGATGGATCTTGCGGATCTTCTCTGCCTTGCCGCCCAGGCAGCCGGTGACGATCACCCGGCCATTGTCGGCCACTGCCTCGCCGATGGCCTCCAGCGACTCGGCCTCGGCGGCGTCGATGAAGCCGCAGGTGTTGACCACCACCAGATCGGCACCGGCATAGTCCGGGACGATGCCATAGCCCTCGGCCCGCAGCTGGGTCAGGATACGTTCGGAGTCGACCAGGGCCTTGGGGGCAGCCCAGGCTCACAAAGCCGATGTTGGGGGTTCGGGACATGGGTACGGATCAGGCAGCGGATACCGGGAAGCGGCGCGTGGCACCGGATCCGGCATCATAGGCCAAAACCCGCCAGCCGGGAATGTCCCGCCTTCACGCGCCCGGGCTTCGGAAATTTTTATTCAATGAAAACAGGTTATTGAAATTCATTATTTGACATCCGTCAGATTTCAGGCGCCAAATGCATGACATCCCACCTGCCCCGTGCTAGTCTCGTTCAGATAGAACAATAAAAATCGCCGCCCGGTCGGGTGGCGCCGGACGGGAGAAGGCCCATGCAACAGGCTCATCACTCCACTTTCGACTTCGATCACTGGTCCGAACTGGCCAGCCGCGACCCCGAGGGCTTCGAGGCCCGCCGCCGGGAGGCCATCGAAGCCGCCATCCGCCAGGCACCGCCCCGCACCCAGGCCCGGCTGCGCCGCCTGCAGTGGAAACTCGACCAGATCCGCCGCACCTCGGGTACCCCGCTGGCGGCCTGCATCCGCATGCACAACATGATGTGGGATTCGCTCCAGGGCCGCGGCGGCCTGCTCGAGACCCTCAGGCGCGATCCGCGCCAGGTGCTGCCGCAGCATTCGGACAATGTCGTCAACTTCGCCCGCCGCGGCGCAAGGGACTTGTGAGCCCGGCCTGATTTCCGTATCATTGCCCGCCTTTCCGCCACCCCGCCGGTGGCGCGGTATCACCGAGGACACATGAGATGAAAGCGGAAATCCACCCCGAATACAACGAGATAACCGTGACCTGCAGTTGCGGCAACAGCTTCAGGACCCGCTCGACCGTGGGCCATGATCTCAGCGTCGAGGTCTGCTCCAGCTGCCACCCCTTCTACACCGGCAAGCAGAAGATCCTGGACACCGGTGGCCGTCTGGACCGCTTCCGCCGCAAGTACGGCATGAAGTAAGGCTTCAGCCCGTGCTGGCGCGGGTTGACTCACTGACAGCGAGGGCGCGCCGGGCAGCCGGTTGCGCCCTCGTTGCGTTCGGTCTGCTGACCGCCCCCGCGGCCGGTGCCGACGACTGCCTCACCGAGCGCATCGATGAGCGGGCACGCATCAGTCAGGTGCTGGACGGCGATACCCTGGCCCTGCAGGACGGCCGGCGGCTGCGCCTGATCGGCATCAACACCCCCGAGCTGGGCCGCGACGGTAACCCTCATGAACCCGGCGCGCTTGCCGCCCGCGACGCCCTGCGACGGCTGGTCTTTCTCAACCGCAACCAGCTCGGGCTGCGCCTGGGCCGCGAACGCGAGGACCGCTACGGCCGGCTGCTGGCACACGCCTTTCTCGCTGACGGCCGCAACCTGACCGCGGTCATGCTCAAGCAGGGCCAGGGCTTTGCCCTGACGGTCCCACCCAATACCTGGCAGGCCGAGTGCTACCACGCCACCGCCGCCCGGGCGCGCAGTGCCGACAGGGGCCTGTGGCGCCGCCCCGACTTCCGCCCCCAACCGGCCGCCGCCCTGCCCATCTCCACGGAGGGGTTCCGGTTCATCCGCGCCGGGCAGGTCACCCATGTGAGCGAAGGGCAGTATAATAAGTGGATCAACCTGCAGGGCAATGTCGCCCTGCGCATCGCCAAAACCGACCTGGACGGTTTTCGGGGACTGGACTGGAAGGCCCTGCCCGGCCGCAGCATCGAGGCCAGCGGCTGGATCTACCAGCGCCGCGGCCAGTTGCGGCTGCAGATCCGCCATCCGCTGATGCTGACTGTCCTTCCCCCGCCGGACCGGAGCGGAGACAAACCGGACTGAGACCATGCCGACACTGCTGCCAAGACTGCCCCTGCTGATCCTGACGCTTCTGCTGACCGGCCTGACCCTGCTCGCCGGCTGCGCCACCAACCCGGTCACCGGCGACAGGGACCTGGTGCTCATGTCCGAGGAGCGCGAAATCGCCCTGGGCCGGGAGCTGAACCCGCAGGTCCTGGAACAGATGGGCCGGTACGAGGACGCCGAACTGCAGGCCTATGTACAGCGGGTCGGCGAGCGTCTGGCCGCGCAGAGTCACCGGCCCGATCTCATCTACCGCTTCACGGTGCTCGACAGCCCGGACGTGAACGCCTTCGCCCTGCCCGGCGGCTATATCTACATCACCCGCGGCCTGCTGGCCTATCTCAATTCCGAGGCCGAGCTGGCCGCGGTGCTGGGCCACGAGATCGGCCACGTCACCGCCCGCCACACGGTGCGCCAGCACAGCGCGTCCACCGTCACCGGCATTCTCGGTGCGGTGATCGCCGGCAGCACCGGCGTGCAGGGCGCGCAGGATCTGGCCAACATCGCCGGCACGGCCATCGTGCGCGGCTACGGCCGCGAGCACGAACTGGAGGCCGACCGCCTGGGCGCCGAGTACCTGGCCCGTACCGGCTACGCCCCCGGTGCCATGCTCGATGTCATCGAGGTGCTCAAGGACCAGGAGCAGTTCGAGATCCGGCTGGCCGAGGAGGAGGGCCGCGAGCCGCGGGTCTATCACGGCCTGTTCTCCACCCACCCCAGCAACGACCAGCGGCTGCAGGAGGTGGTGGGTGCGGCCGAGGCGCATACCCGCAACGGCGGCCGCATCGAGCGCGATGCCTTCCTGCAGCGCAGCGACGGGCTGGTCTTCGGCGACAGCGAGACCGATGGCATCCGCCGCGGCAACCACTTCTATCACGCCCCGCTGGATCTGGCCATCAGCTTTCCCGCAGGCTGGAAGGTCGAGAACCTGCCCGACCGGGTGGTCGCCACCACCCGCAGCGGCGACGGCATGATCCAGTTCACCATGGCCGACCTGAACAAGCGCATCCCGCCGCGTGACTTCCTGCTCCAGCGCCTGAAGCTGTCGAACCTCGAACACGGCGAGCCGATCCGGCATATGGGCATGGAGGGCTACACCGCCATCGCCCGGCAGGATACGAGCAAGGGCCGGCTGCCGGTGCGCCATGTGGTGCTGTATCGCAACGACAAGGCGCTGCTGTTCTCCGGCGCGGCCGATGACAGCGGCGACCCCTTCCGCTACGACCGGCTGGTGCTGGAAACCGCACGCAGTTTCCACCCCCTGACCGAGGCCGAGCGCAAGCTGGCCCGCGCCCTGCGCATCCACGTGATCCGCGCCGGGGCGGACACGCGCATGGCCGGTCTGGCCCGCGAATCGAGCATCCCCAACCACCCCGAGGCGCAGCTGCGACTGCTCAACGATCTGTATCCCGACGGCGAGCCCGCCCCTGGCAGCCTGGTCAAGACCGTGCCGTGACCTTCAGCTGAACTGCGCGACAATTATGCAGAGGCGCAGAGACAGGAAACGCCTGAAATCCATTCTGCTTCGCGTCTCTGCGCCTCTGCGTCCTTTGCGTTACCATTGCCCGAACCCGAACGCACCCGCCACGACAAAGGACCGAACCGGATGTCCCGCGACTACAGAGAACGCGCCCTCGCCTATCACGCCGAACCCCAACCCGGAAAAATCGCCATCGAGGTCACCAAGCCCTGCAACAGCCAGGATGACCTGGCCCTGGCCTACACCCCGGGCGTGGCCGAGCCGGTGCGCGAGATCGCGCGGGACCCGCACAACGCCTTCCGCTACACCGCCAAGGGCAACCTGGTGGCCGTGATCACCGATGGTACCGCGGTGCTGGGACTGGGCAATGTGGGACCGCTGGCCGGCAAGCCGGTGATGGAGGGCAAGGGCGTGCTGTTCAAGCGCTTCGCCAACATCGACGTGTTCGACATCGAGGTCGACGCCCCGGCCACGGAGGATTTCATCGACACCGTGACCCGCATCGCGCCGACCTTCGGCGGCATCAATCTGGAGGACATCGCCGCGCCGCGCTGCTTCGAGATCGAGCGCACCCTGATCGAGCGGCTCAACATCCCGGTCTTCCACGATGACCAGCATGGCACCGCCATCATCATCGCCGCCGGCCTGCTCAACGCCCTGGAGATCCAGGGCAAAACCCTGCCCGAGGCCGACATCGTCTGCGTGGGTGCCGGCGCGGCCGGCATCGCATCCATGGATCTGCTGATCGCGCTGGGCGCCGACCGCAAGCGCATCCTGCTGGTTGACCGCCAGGGCGTTATCCACAGCGGGCGCGACGACCTGAATGAGTACAAGCAGGCCTATGCGGTGGCAACCGACCGCCGCAGCCTGGCCGACGCCATGCGGGGCGCCGACGTCTTCATCGGCGTGTCCGGACCCGACATCCTCACCCCGGAGATGCTGGCGAGCATGGCCGAGCGGCCGATCGTCTTCGCCCTGTCCAATCCCGACCCCGAGATCCGGCCGGAGGTCGCACTCCGGGTGCGCGACGACCTGATCATGGCCACCGGGCGCAGTGACTACCCCAACCAGGTGAACAATGTACTGGGCTTTCCCTTCATCTTCCGCGGCACCCTGGACGTGCACGCACGCGAGATCAATCAGCAGATGAAGATCGCCGCGGTCGGGGCCCTGTGCGCGCTGGCGCGCGAGCCGGTGCTTCCCGAGGTGTTGCAGGCCTACAATCTGGAACGCCTGGAATTCGGGCCGGACTACATCATTCCCAAACCACTGGACCCGCGGCTGATCGATTTCGTCCCGCCCGCCATCGCCCGCGCCGCCGTGGATACCGGCGCGGCACGCGAGCCCTATCCCTCACATTATCCCGAGCCGCCGAAGATCGGCGTGACCTGAGTGGGTTGAGTGGGCTGAGTGCGCGGTTTTTTTGGGCCACAGATAAACACCAATGAACACGAATCAACGCCGACAAATCAGCCGTAGGCCGGAATAAGGGCCACAAGGCCCGTTTCCGGCATGGCACGGGTTGCCGGAGACGCTGCGCTTATTCCGGTCTACGAACTGATTGATTGATATTGGTTTATTGACGTTGATTCGCGTTCATTCGCGGCTTGTCATTGTTTTGATCTTATCCGTGTTCATTCGTGTTTATCTGTGGCCCAAATACCACGAAACCCGAAATCAGGACTCGACCGGCTCGGCCTCCTCCAGCAGCGCCTCCACCCGGGCCAGTCCGGCCCGTTCCATCGGCCGGCTGTCGATGGGCGAGCGCGGCGGCTGACGGATACCCTCTTCCGAGAAGATCGCCGCCTCGATCGGCACCTCGCCGGCCATGAAGCGCACCACCGGCACGGTATGCTGTTCGTCGCGGCCGAAACGGAAACGCCGCTGGCCTTCCTCGAAGGGCAACTGCTGCTCCATCAGATAGATGAACACCTCCTCGGGCGTGGCGGCGAACAGGTGCAGGTTGACGTCCGAGTGCTTGTCGGCGGTGCCGCTGAGCACCGAGCCGGTCAGACGCGGGCGGAAACGTTCGAAAAACCCCATGGCCTGGACCGCGGCGCGGCGCAGTGACTGCAGGTGCCGCGGCTGCTCATTGCGCTGGAACAGCGACTGGTAACTCACCAGTTCGGCCTCGATCTCGGTGTTGCGCGGCATGTTGCGGGTATCGGGCGCGCCGAGGCGTTCGGCCGCCTTGCGCTTGGCCGCGCCGTAGTCCCGCACACCCTCGGTGGCGATCAGCCGCGCCGCCTCCTGGGCGATGCGCTGGCGCATCTGCTGATCGCGGGTCGAATGTCGCATCCCGTACCCCCTCTATATCGCCTAGAACAGCGGTTCGGCCGACTCGTTGTCCTGATCCATTCCCTCGCCGTCCGATGCCTCCGCGCGGCTGTAACGGGTCGGCACCTGCTCCTGGCGGAAGGTTTCGAAAATGGCGCCGGTCTGACCGCTCGGCGAGAGCAGACCGGTGACCGGATCGATGCGTACCGTCACCAGTCCGGCCGGCGGGTCGCGACGCTGTTCCGGCATGCCCTCGAGGGCTGTCTGCATGTAATCGATCCACATGGGCAGGGCGGCACGGCCACCGGTCTCGCCCCGGCCCAGCGGGGCCAATTCGTCGAAGCCGACCCAGGCGATGCTGACCAGCCCGGGGGTGAAACCGCAGAACCAGGCATCACGCTGATCGTTGGTGGTGCCGGTCTTGCCGCGCAGATCACCGCGGCCCAGGGTCAGCGCGCGGCGGCCGGTACCGCGCTTGATCACATCCTGCAGCAGGCTGTTCATCAGCCAGCTGTTGCGTGGCTCCAGCACCCGCTCGGCGCGGGGCAGGGGTGCAGGGCCTGGCGGATCGGCCAGCATCACCGCGGGGTCAGCGGCCGGGACCGGGGGCAGCTCCGCATCGGCTTCGGGCTCGCAGTCCCGGCACACGGTCGGCGGGCGGGCCTCAAACACCGTCTCGCCCCTCCCATCCAGGATGCGGTCGATGAAATAGGGTTCAATACGGTAGCCACCATTGGCAAAGACGGCAAAACCGCGCGCCATCTGCAGCGGGGTGACGCTGCCGCTGCCCAGGGCCAGCGACAGGTTGGCAGGCAGCTGCCCGGGCTGGAAACCGAAGCGCTGCACATAGTCGATGGCAAAGCGCACCCCGATGTCCTGCAGCAGCCGGATGGAAACCAGGTTGCGTGAATGCGTCAGGGCCTCGCGCAGCCGGGTGGGGCCATAGAAGCGCCCGCTGTAGTTCTCCGGCCGCCAGTGCGCCTCCAGGCCGGGGTCGTCGAACACCACCGGGGCGTCGTTGATGATGGTGGCGGCGGTGAACCCCTTGTCCAGGGCGGCGGAATAGATGAAGGGCTTGAAACTCGAGCCCGGCTGACGCCGGGCCTGCACCGCGCGGTTGAACTTGGAGCGGAAATAATCCAGGCCGCCGACCAGCGCCACGATGGCCCCGTCATCCGGCAGCAGGGACACCAGCGCGCCCTCGATGGCGGGCAGCTGCGCCAGCCGCCAGCCCTCCTCCAGCTCCTGCAGGCGCACGATCGCGCCCGGCTCGACCACGTCGGCGGCCTGCGTCGGGGCCTTGCCGCGACGGTCATGACTGAGGTAGGGGCGGGCCCACTCGATGCCTTCCCACGCCACCGTGACTTCCCGGCCGTCCTTCAGCAGTGCCGTGAACGCCTGCTCCTCCAGCGCCAGCACCACGGCCGGCACCAGTCCGGCCAGACGGGACCTGTCCGTCAGCGCCCGGGCCGCCGCCTCGGCCGGCGCCGCCTCCGGCAGCTTCACCAGGCCCTCATGACCACGGTAACCGTGACGGCGGTCGTATTCCATGAGGGCGGCGCGCAGGGCCCGGTTCGCCGCCCGCTGGCGGCTCGAATCCAGCGTGGTCCGGACCTGGTAGCCCTCGGTATAGGCCTGTTCACCGAAGCGTTCCACCATATGGGCGCGCACCATCTCGGCAACATAGCCGGCCTCCAGCTCGCTGTTGCGCGCATGCAGGCGGGCGCTGATCGGGGCGACGAGTGCCTGGCGGTACCGTTCGGCATCGATGTAATCCAGGGTGTACATCCGCCGCAACACATAATTGCGCCGCTGCTCCGCGCGCAGCATATCGGAGACCGGATTGTCGCGTGAAGGCGCCTTGGGCAGGCCGGCGATCATGGCCATCTGCGGGAGGGTGAGCTCATCGATGGCCTTGCCATAGTAGATCTGTGCCGCCGCGCCCACGCCGTAGGCGCGCTGGCCGAGATAGATCTTGTTCAGGTACAGCTCGAGTATCTGCTGCTTGGACAGCTCGCGTTCGATCTTCAGGGCGAGAAAGATCTCGGTGAGCTTGCGCAGATAGGTCTTTTCCCGGCTGAGAAAGAAATTGCGCGCCACCTGCATGGTGATGGTACTGCCGCCCTGGCGCTTCTCGCCGGTACGTGCCAGTTCGAAGGCGGCCCGCAGCAGGCCCTGGTAATCCACGCCGGGATGCACGAAGAAACGGTCGTCCTCGGCCGCCAGGAAGGCCTTGACCAGCAGCTCAGGCACCTGTTCATAGGTCACCGGGGCGCGGCGCTTCTCGCCGTACTCGGCGATCAGCTGGCCATCGCTGCTGTAGATCCGCAACGGGACCTGGAAACGCACGTCACGCAATGCTTCAATGGAGGGCAACTGGGGGGTGATATAAAAATACAGGCCGGCCCCCAGGGCCAGCGCCAGCGCCGCCAGACCCAGCAGCGCAGGCAAAAGAAACCGCAGAATCTTCATAATCATAATCAAGGGGACTGTGATACCCGTCTCAGCTTATTCACGCCATAGACCCGTCACTATAAAGGAAATCGAGCAGATTCCGATACCCTGATTCGAAACCTGAAGGCGCAACTAGAACTTTTGTTGACAAATAGTTGGGGTTCCCTTCTAATGCAAGAGTCGACATTGTAGGCGCAAGCTCAGGATAAAATAAGGGAATTCAAAGGACGACGCCGTGCCGATTGCGCAGATCTTCAAGCCCAGGAAGCCACCTCTGGTCGGACTCGACATCAGCTCCACCGCAGTCAAGCTGCTGGAACTGAGTCGCAGCGGCGACCGCTACCGGGTGGAAAGCTACGCGGTAGAGCCCCTGCCGCCCAACTCCGTCGTCGAAAAGAGCGTCACCGACGCCGATGCCGTCGGCGAGGCGGTACGCCGGGCGGTCAAACGCTCCGGCACCCGCGCCCGGCACGCGGCCGTGGCCGTGGCCGGCTCCTCCGTCATCACCAAGATCATCCCCATGCCGGCCTCCCTGTCCGACGCCGATATGGAGGCCCAGATCGAACTGGAAGCCGATCAGTACATCCCCTATCCCCTGGAAGAGGTCTACAAGGACTTCGAAGTCCTCGGTCCTTCCGCCAACAATCCGGATACGGTCGATGTACTGCTGGCCGCCTCGCGCAGCGAGAATGTCGACATGCGCCGGGCCGCGGTCGAGGCCGGCGGGCTCGACACCAAGGTGGTCGATATCGAGGCCTATGCCCTGGAGAACGCCTTCTCCCTGCTCAGCAGCCAGCTCGAGGACGAGGGCATCGAGAAGACCGTTGCGGTGGTCGATATCGGCGCAACCATGACCACGCTCAACGTCCTGCACGACCTCAAGATCATCTATACCCGCGATCAGGTCTTCGGCGGCAAGCAGCTGACCGAGGAGATCATGCGACGCTACGGCCTGTCCTACGAGGAGGCCGGCATGGCCAAGCGCCAGGGCGGCCTGCCGGACAACTATGTGCCGGAAGTGCTGGAGCCTTTCAAGGAGGCCATGGCGCAGCAGGTCAACCGATCCCTCCAGTTCTTTTTCTCTTCCAGCCAGTACAACAGCATCGATCAGATCGTGCTGGCCGGCGGCAGCGCTTCCATCCCCGGGGTGGACAGCCTGATCCAGGACCAGCTGGGCATCGACACCCTCATCGCCAATCCCTTCGCCAACATGTCGCTGGCCTCCAGGATCAAGACCCAGTCGCTCAGCAACGACGCACCTGCGCTGATGATCGCCTGCGGCCTGGCGCTGCGCAGTTTTGACGAGCGCTAAAGGGGGAGCACAAGGAAATGGCACGTATAAATCTTTTACCCTGGCGCGAGGAACTGCGCGCCCAGCAGCAGAAGGACTTCGTGGTCCAGGTCGTGCTGGCCGCCGTGTTCGGCGCCGCCATCTGGGGGCTGTGGCACATGCAGATGGCGGGAATGATCGAGAATCAGAACAGCCGCAACAGCTTCCTGCAGGCGGAGATCAAGAAGCTGGACAAGGAAATCCGCGAAATCAACGACCTCGAAAAGACCAAGACCAACCTGCTGGCCCGCATGAACGTCATCCAGGAACTGCAGAGCAACCGCCCCATGAGCGTACACCTGATGGACGAACTGGTGCGCACCCTGCCGGACGGGGTGCACCTGACCCAGTTCCAGCAGAACAGCACCAATCTCACCATCAACGGGGTGGCCCAGTCCAACGCCCGGGTATCGGCCTATATGCGCAATATCGACGGCTCCGACTGGCTCGCCAACCCCGGGCTGCAGGTCATCGAGACCAGGAAGAACGAGCGTTCCCGCACCGCCGAATTCACCCTCACGGCCAAGCAGAGGAATGCCCAGGCCGATGCAGACAAAGACGCCGGGGGTGATTCATGAACCTGGATCTGAACAGGCTCAACGAGCTCGACTTCAGCAACATCCACGCCTGGCCCCTGCCGGCCCGTATCTTCGTCATCATTCTGGTGGCGGCCGCAGTGACCTTCCTGGGCTACTGGTTCGACATCAAGGACCAGCAGGCTCAGCTGCAGAAGGTTGAGCGTGAGGAACAGGACCTCAAGTCCCAGTTCGAGTCCAAGGCGGCCAAGGCGGCCAATCTGGAGGCCTACAAGCAGCAGCTGGAGGAGATGCGCCAGAGCTTCGGAACCATGCTGCGCCAGCTGCCCAACAAGACCGAGGTGGCCGAGCTGCTGGTCGATGTCTCCCAGACCGGACTGGCCAGCGGCCTGGAATTCGAGCTGTTCAAACCAGAAAGCGAAATCCCGAAGGACTTCTACGCCGAGCTTCCCATCAGCATCCGCGTGCGCGGCAGCTATCACGAATTCGGCAACTTCGTCAGCGGCGTGGCCGCCCTGCCGCGCATCGTCACCATTCACGACATCGGCATCACGCCGGGCAAGGATGGAGACAACGCCCAGGGCGAACTGGTCATGGAGCTGACGGCTAAGACCTACCGCTATCTGGACGAGGATGAATCAGAGGAGGCGGGCCAGTGAAATCGACAATGGATCGCCCCGGCCGGATCGTCTGGCTGCTGAGTCTGTCCGCCATGGTAGCCTCCTGCAGCGGCGGCCAGACCGACGACCTGCGCCAGTACACGGAAGAGGTCCGGGCACGGCAGAACACACGCGTCGAACCCCTGCCCGAGTTCAAGCCCTACGAGACCTTTCTCTACCAGGCGGGCGAACTGCGCAGCCCCTTCCGACCCAGTGCCGGCGGCGCTCCGGACGACATCCTGACCGAGAGCCGCGACAATGGCGTGCGGCCGGACAGCAACCGTCCCCGCGAGGCGCTGGAGTCCTTCCCGCTGGACACCCTGCGCATGGTCGGCACGCTGGATCAGGGCGGCCAGTCCTGGGCGCTGGTACGCGCCAATGACGGCACCATTCACCGGGTTCAGCCGGGCAACCACCTGGGGCAGAATCACGGCAAAATCGTCAACATCACGGAATATGAAATCGAGTTAGTGGAAATCGTTCCGGACGGGCTGGGAGGCTGGATCGAACGCCAGGCCTCGCTCGCGCTCAGTGAATGATCCCATGGGGGGAAACAGGATGATCTCAATGCACATTGCCCACAACCGTCTCAGCCGCCCGCAGGCCCAGACCAGACCGGATACCATCATGACCCGACTGCAATCCCTCCTGATCGGCCTCGCCGTCCTGGTGTTTTCCCATGCCCTGGCGGCCCAGGAGAACGCACTGCAGGGTGTGGACGTCTCCTCCCTGCCCGGCAACAAGGTGCAGATCACGCTGAATATGGCCGAGCCGGCGGAAAAACCGCTGAGCTTCACCATCGACAACCCGGCCCGGATCGCGCTGGACCTCCCCAACACCACCAACCAGCTGGGCAGCAAGTCACGGAACATCGGCGTCGGCCTGGCCAAGAGCCTGACCGCGATCGAGGCCCAGGGCCGCACCCGCGTGGTACTCAATCTGGTTGAGAGCGCACCCTATGATCTGAAGAGCGAGGGCAACCGGATCGTACTGACCATCGGCGCCGGCGATGCCGCCGCCAGTCACACCGCAGCCACCGGCAACAGCCCGGCACCAGCGGCAACCGCCAACCGCGGCAGCCGCATCGAGAACGTCGACTTCCGCCGGGGCCCGGACGGCGAGGGCCGAGTCATGATCCATCTGTCAACGCCCAATATCCCGATCGACATGCGCCAGGAAGCCGGCAAGGTGGTACTGGACATCCAGAACACCCTGCTGCCCGAATCCCTGGAACGGCGACTGGACGTGGTCGATTTTGCCACCCCGGTACAGACCATCGACACCCGCAGCCAGGGCGGCAATGTACGCGTGACCATCGCCCCGCAAGGCGAGTACGAGCATATCGCCTACCAGTCCGACGAGCTGTTCACCGTCGAGGTGCGCGAGGTCAGCAAGGAAGAGCAGGAACAGCGCCAGCGCGAGGAGGTCGGTTACACCGGCGAGCGTCTGTCGCTGAATTTCCAGGACATCGAGGTACGCTCCGTACTGCAGCTGATCGCCGACTTCACCAGCACCAACATCGTGGTCAGCGACACCGTCAGCGGCAACATCACCCTGCGCCTGCAGAACGTGCCCTGGGACCAGGCCCTGGACATCGTGCTCAAGACCAAGGGCCTGGCCATGCGCAAGAACGATGACGTGATCCTGGTCGCGCCCAGCGAGGAACTGGCCGCGCGCGAGAAGCTGGAACTGGAATCCCAGAAACAGATCGAGGAACTGGCCCCGCTGTTCTCCGAGTTCATTCAGGTCAACTATGCCAAAGCCGGTGAACTGGCCTCCCTGCTCTCGGGCGAAGGCGGGCAGGGCGATTCCAGCCTGCTGTCCGAGCGCGGCTCAGTGACCATCGACCAGCGCACCAACACCCTGCTGATCAAGGACACCGCCGAGCGGCTGGAGGACATCCGGCGCCTGATCACCAGCCTGGACATCCCGGTCCGCCAGGTGATGATCGAATCGCGCATCGTCATCGCCAATGACGACTTCGCCCGCGATCTCGGTGTCAAGCTCGGCCTGACCAAGAACGACGTCTTCCAGAACGAGACCCGCGGCATCATCGGCGGCGGACTGCCCGGCGACCTGGCCCCTCCGGGCGGCGTGGTCGGCATCGAGAATCCCGCCGGCAGCGGCAACGAAGCCCTGATGGTTGACCTTCCGGTGGGTGATCCCGCAGGGGCACTCAACCTGCTGGTCGGCCGCGTCGGCCGCGACCTGCTGCGCCTGGAGCTGTCCGCGATGCAGGCCGAGGGCCGCGGCGAGGTACTGTCCAACCCGCGCGTGATCACCTCCAACCAGCACGAGGCCACCATCCAGCAGGGCGTGGAGATCCCCTACCAGGAGGCCTCCTCCAGCGGCGCGACCTCGGTCAGCTTCAAGGAAGCGGTACTGGAGCTGAAGGTCACCCCGCAGATCACGCCCGATGACCGCATCATCATGGACCTCGCCGTCAGCAAGGACAGCGTGGGCCAGGTCTTCGCCGGCGTACCCAGCATCAACACCCGCAACGTCTCCACCCAGGTGCTGGTCGACAATGGCGACACCGTGGTGCTGGGCGGCATCTACGAGCAGACCCAGCTCAACGAGGTGGACAAGGTGCCGTTCTTCGGCGACCTGCCCGGTGTCGGTGTCCTGTTCCGCCAGACCCGCAGGCAGGACGACAAGACCGAGCTGCTGATCTTCGTCACCCCGAAGATCATCAAACAGAGCCTGCGCGTCAACTGAGGGCGAGCCGCATCGGGCTTGCCCCACCCCGCCTTTTCTGGCATACCTGCCCGGCATGAAAATGCCGGGCAATTTATTTCTGGTCGGGCCGATGGGGGCCGGCAAATCCACCATCGGCCGCCAGCTCGCGCGCAGTCTGCACCGTGATTTTCACGACAGCGACCGCGAGATCGAGCTGCGCACCGGCGTGGATATCCCCTTCATCTTCGAAAAGGAAGGCGAGGAAGGCTTCCGTCGCCGCGAGGCCGAGGTCATCGACGACCTGACCCGCATGCAGGACATCGTGCTGGCCACAGGCGGCGGCGCCGTCACCCGCGAGATCAATCGCCGCCACCTGGCCGAACGCGGCACCGTCATCTACCTGCATACCTCGGTGGATCAGCAGCTGGCCCGCACCGCCCGCGACCGCAACCGCCCCCTGCTGCAGACCGAAAACCCGCGCGCCCGGCTGGAAACCCTCATGGCCGAACGCGAGCCTCGGTACCGCGAGCTGGCCAGCCTGGTGATCGAGACCGACGGCCGCAGCGTCAAGGACGTGGTGCGCGAGATCGTCCAGCGGCTGGACGCCGGCGGTGAGGACCAGCACCGACCCCCGCCTGACCGAGCCCGCCGGCGCTAACCCCGGCCCGCTCACCGACGGCTTTACTCGCGGCCGCCTCAGTCCGTATAGTGCTGAATTTATCTGCAAAAGAAACTCAATCCTCATGAAGACCCTGTACGTCGAACTCGGCGAACGCAGCTATCCCATCCACATCGGTCCCGGCCTGCTCCGGCGCACGGACCTGCTCCAGCCCGCCATCCACGGCCGCCAGGTCATGATCGTCACCAACGAGACCATTGCCCCGCTGTACCTGGAATCGACACAGCAGGGTCTGGCGGGTTTCGAGGTCCGGAGCGTGATCCTGCCCGACGGCGAGCAGTACAAGAACCTCGACACCCTCAACCGCATCTTCGACGCCCTGCTCGAGCACCGCTTCAACCGCAAGTGCACCCTGGTTGCACTCGGCGGCGGGGTGATCGGCGATCTCGCCGGCTTCGCCGCCGCCAGCTACCAGCGCGGGGTGGATTTCATCCAGATTCCCACCACCCTGCTGGCCCAGGTCGACTCCTCGGTGGGCGGCAAGACCGGGGTGAACCACCGGCTCGGCAAGAACATGATCGGCGCCTTCCACCAGCCCAACTGTGTGCTGGCCGACACCGACACCCTCTCCACCCTGGACGACCGTCAGCTGGCCGCAGGCCTGGCCGAAATCATAAAATACGGCCTGATCCGCGACGCTGACTTCTTCAACTGGCTGGAACAGAACATGGACCTGCTCACGGCGCGCGACACCGACGCCCTGATCTTCGCCGTCGCCCGCTCCTGCCTGAACAAGGCCGAGGTGGTGGCCGCCGACGAGCGCGAAAGCGGCCAGCGCGCCCTGCTCAACCTGGGCCATACCTTCGGTCACGCCATCGAGACCGGCATGGGCTACGGCGCCTGGCTGCATGGCGAGGCCATCGCCACCGGCATGCTGCTGGCCGCACAGCTGTCCGCGCGTCAGGGCTGGCTCGAGCCCGGCGAGGTCGACCGCATCGGGCATCTGCTCGCCCGGGCCGGCCTGCCGACCCGCATTCCCGGCGACATGTCCACGCAGCAGTTCCTGGACCTGATGGCGGTCGACAAGAAGGTGATGGACAGCGGCCTGCGCCTGGTCCTGCTGGAGGCCATCGGCGCGGCCGTGGTCACCGACGCCTTCGACCCCGAACAGCTACGCGCCACACTGGACGCCGCCCATGAGGAATGAGCCCCGATGAACGGCTATGCCGCCTGCGCGGCCAGCGATGCCAACTCCCGCGGCCGCCGCCACCCGGAACCGCCCCCCAGCCATCGCAGCGAGTTCCAGCGCGACCGCGACCGTATCATTCACTCGGCCGCCTTCCGCCGGCTGGAATACAAGACCCAGGTCTTCGTCAATCACGAGGGCGACCTGTTCCGCACCCGCCTGACCCATTCCATCGAGGTCGCCCAGATCGCGCGCACCATCGCCCGGGCACTGCAGCTCAACGAGGACCTGACCGAGACCATCGCCCTGGCCCATGATCTCGGCCACACCCCCTTCGGCCATGCCGGCCAGGACGCGCTCAACGCCTGCATGAAGGATCACGGCGGCTTCGAACACAACCTGCAGTCGCTGCGGGTGGTGGACGAACTGGAGGAGCGCTATGCCGAGTTCCGCGGCCTGAATCTGACCTTCGAAGCGCGCGAGGGCATCCTCAAGCACTGCTCCCTGCCGCAGGCGAAACTGCTGGGCGAGATCGGCGAACGGTTTCTGAACAAGCGCCAGCCCGGCCTGGAGGCCCAGCTGACCAACCTGGCCGACGAGATCGCCTACAACAGCCATGATGTCGATGACGGCCTGCGCGCCGGCCTGATCACGCTGGAGCAGCTGAACGCCATAGACCTGTTCCGGGAGCAGTACGATGAGGTGCGCAGTCGCTACCCCGATCTGCCCGAACGACGCAGCATCCACGAGGTGGTGCGCCGCCTGATCAACTGTCAGGCCCTGGATCTGATCGAGACCAGCCGCCAGCGCCTGGACGCCGCCGCCCCGGCCGACATCGATGCGGTACGCGCGCGGCCCGAGCCCCTGATCGCCTTCAGCGACGGCATGCGCGAGAAGAACCTGGAGCTCAAGCGCTTCCTGCGCACCCACCTGTACCGCCATTACCGCGTGCACCGCATGACGGCCAAGGCCACGCGCGTCATCCAGGCCCTGTTCGCGGCCTTCTTCGACGACGTCCGGCTGATGCCGCAGGAGGCGCAGCAGGCCTGCGCCGAGCTGGCCGAGCACCAGGGCGAGGCCGGCCGCGCCCGGGCCGTGGCCGATTACATCGCCGGCATGACCGACCGCTTCGCCATTGCCGAATACGAAAGGGTGTATAATCCGAAGGAGCTGACCTGAGGTCAGCGCCTTCGGAGGTGCAAGTGCCAGGATACAAGATACAAGTATTTGGTTAGCAACTTGCATCCTGCCCCCTGTATTTTGTATCTAACGAACCATGCGCCTCTATATGCAGATACCCGCCGCCGACGGCAGCGCCCCGCGCTACTATCACCTGCACCTGCAGGAGGACCTGCTCGAGGGCTGGAATCTGGTGCGTGAGTGGGGCCACCAGGGCGCCGGCGGGCGCGTAATCAAGGACCATTACCCGGACCACGACCAGGCCATGGAAGCACTCGTGCGCCTGCGCGACGAGCAGCTCAGGCGTGGCTACCGCATTGTCTTTGCCCAGGGACAGGAACAGCCTTGAACCGCGAAGCCTCACAACAGAGCCAGCCGCCGGACTATGTAGCGGCCCTCAATCTGGACACCGACCCTTTCCAGGACCGCCACGAACCGCGCTTCTTCTACGCCGACCCGGTGCTGATGCAGCGCCTGGACCTGCTCCAGCACCTGACCCGTTTCAGCGAGCAGCTGCTGTACGTGCGCGCGCCAGAGGGAGCAGGCAAGACCATGCTGCTGCACCAGCTGCGGCTGCGCGCAGCCGACAACTGGCACACCTGCCAACTGGACGGCGCCGCCATGGGCTCGCCCGCCGAACTCTATGTCCAGCTCTCGCGCTGCTTCCCCGACGCTGCGGCCGAGAACACCGAGCATTTCGGCTCCGACCTCATCCATTATTGCCTGGGCCTGCAGCAGAGCGGTCAGCTGGCCGTGCTTGTCATCGATGACGCCGAGCGCCTGCCGGCGCCGGTGCTCGAGGCCCTGCTGGGACTGGCCCGTTCACCGGCCGAGACACTCAAGGCGCTGCGCATCCTGGTATTCGCCACACCGGCGCTGGACACCACCCTGCAGTCACTGGCGGCGGCCAGCCCCGGGGATGCACTGGTACACACCCTGGATCTGCCGCCGTTCGACGAACAGCAAAGCGCTGCCTACCTGATGTACCGGCTGGCGATCGCGGGCTATTCCGGCGACAGTCCCTTCAGCGCCACCGAGGTTCGCGCTATGCACAAGACCGCCGCCGGCCGGCCCGGTGAGCTCAACCGTCTGGCGCGCGAAACCCTGTTGGAGCAGAACCAGCAGCGCGCCGGTCTGCGGCAAGCCGCCGGCGCCGTGCGCAGACCGCAACGCGGAGCCTGGATCGCAGGTGTGGCACTGACAGCTGTCGCCCTCATAGCCGGCGGCTTGTGGTATCTGGGCAGCCGCGCCCCGGAGCTGCCCCTGCTGAGCGAGCAGACCGTCCAGCTGCCCCCGGCCAATCCCCTGGTCCCGCCCGTGGACACGCCGCCCGCGGCCATCGACCCGGAACCGGACACCCGGCCACCGGAGGTCCCGGTCCGATCCGGAACGGACGCCGCACCCGTCCCGCCGGCGCTGGTGCAGGCCCCGGATATGCAGGAACCGCAGGCGCCCGCCGGCGATCCCGAACCGGCGCCGGAGCCTGCCCCGGAACCCGCTCCCGAAGCGGTCGCCCCCGAAAGCCCGGCGGCGACCGATGCGCCGGCTGCAACGACCGCACCGGAGCTGGAAACGCCGGATGGCCCCGAAGAGACCGCCGTACCGGTCGCTCCCGCCGACTCCGATGCCGCAGCGGCACCGGACTGGCTGACAGAACAGCCCGGCGGATACTACACCCTGCAACTGCTCGGCGCCCGCGCCCCGGAGACGGTGGAACGCTTTCTTGCCCGACATGGCGAGCGAATCGAGCTGCACCCCATCCGCACCTGGCGCGGTGATGCCGCCTGGCACATCGTGGTCACCGGCAGCTACCCTGACCGGGCCGCGGCAACCGCTGCCCTCGCGGCCCTGCCCGCGCCCCTGCGCAAGCTCCAGCCCTGGCCGCGGCGCTTCGAGCAGATCCGCGCCGAACTGCCCCCGGAGTGAGGCTGCCGGCACCGGTCACGGCCTCCGCCGACCGTCCCATACCCTGTACAAAGTCGGTTTGAACCGCCTGATCGGCGGCGCTATACTTGCCGACCGCTCGGGGTTTGCCCAGGTAGCCGCACGCACTAGGGACACAGGCAGACCCGTGTCCACGGAATCCTGGCCCGCATCGTTCGCCACAATCCAGAGCGACGCGGGCTTGCCCCGCCGCGGCCATTCCACAGTCTTCGAATTGGATTGAGAGAGGTTCTACCATGAGCCGAGGTGCATTGCCGCCCAAACAGGGGTTGTATGACCCTGACAACGAACACGACGCCTGCGGCGTCGGTTTCGTCGCCAACATCAAGGGCCGCAAGAGTCATGCGATCGTCCGCCAGGGCCTGCAGATCCTGGAAAACCTGACCCATCGTGGCGCTGTCGGGGCCGACCCGAAGGCCGGCGACGGGGCGGGTATCCTGATGCAGATCCCGGACGCCTTTCTGCGCGCGGAATGCACCGATCTGGATTTCGAGCTGCCGCCGCCGGGCGAATACGGCGTGGGCATGCTGTTTCTGCCCCGCGACGCCCGCGGCCGGGCCGAGTGCGAGGCCCTGCTCGAGGCGACCCTGCAGGCCGAGGGCCAGGGTCTGCTGGGCTGGCGCGACGTACCCACCGACGCCGGCTGCCTGGGCGAGAGCGTGTTGCCCCTGGAACCGGTCGTACGCCAGATCTTCATCCAACGTGGCGAGAACTGCCCCGATTATGCCGCCTTCGAGCGCAAACTCTTCATTATCCGCAAGGTGGTGGAGAACCGGGTGCTGGACTCCGATTTCCCGGGCAGGGAGCAGTTCTACATCAACTCCCTATCCAGCCAGACCCTCGTCTATAAAGGTATGCTGCTGGCCAACCAGGTCGATGCCTACTTCCAGGACCTGAAGGACGAGCGCATGGTCTCGGCTCTGGCGCTGGTGCATCAGCGCTTCTCCACCAACACCTTCCCGTCCTGGGACCTGGCCCACCCCTTCCGCATGATCGCCCACAACGGCGAGATCAACACCCTGCGCGGCAACGTCAACTGGATGCGGGCACGGCGCCATTCCATGGCCTCGAAGCTGTTCGGCGACGACATCGACAAGATCTGGCCGCTGATCCCCGAGGGCCAGTCCGACTCGGCCAGTTTCGACAATGCGCTCGAGCTGCTGGTGCTGGCCGGCTATTCGCTCTCCCACGCCATGATGATGCTGATTCCGGAAGCCTGGTCCGGCAACCCGCTGATGGACGAGGAACGCCGCGCCTTCTACGAATACCACGCCGCCCTGATGGAACCCTGGGACGGCCCGGCCGCCGTGGCCTTCACCGACGGCCGCCAGATCGGCGCCACCCTGGACCGCAACGGCCTGCGCCCGGCGCGCTACCTCATCACCGACGACGACCTGGTGGTCATGGCCTCGGAGATGGGCGTGCTGGACATCCCGGAGGAGAAGATCGTCACCAAGTGGCGACTGCAGCCGGGCAAGATGTTCCTCATCGACCTGGAGGAAGGCCGCATCATCGATGACGCCGAGATCAAGTCCGGCCTGGCGCGCGCCCACCCCTACCAGGCCTGGCTGGACCAGACCCAGATCCACCTGAAGAACCTGCCGGCCGCGGCCGAGGGCAACGGCGGCGATCCGGCCACCCTGCTGGACCGCCAGCAGGCCTTCGGCTACACCCAGGAAGATCTGCGCATGCTGATGACCCCCATGGCCGCCACCGGCCAGGAGGCGATCGGCTCCATGGGCGCGGACAATCCGCTGGCGGTGCTGTCGAACAAGCCCAAGCCGCTGTTCAACTACTTCAAGCAGAATTTCGCCCAGGTCACCAACCCGCCGATCGACCCGATCCGCGAGGAGCTGGTGATGTCGCTGGTCTCGCTGATCGGCCCGCGGCCGAACCTGCTGGACCAGGACGCCGCCGGCAGCCACATGCGCCTGGAAGTGCACCAGCCGATCCTGACCAACAAGGATCTGGAGCGCATCCGCAATATCGAGAAGACCACCGACGGCGCCTTCCGCACCCAGACACTGGACATCTGCTATGCGGCGCAGACCGGCGCGACCGGCATGGAAGCCGCGCTGGAGACCCTGTGCGGACAGGCCGAGGCGGCCGTGCGCGAGGGCTTCAATATCCTGATTCTGTCCGACCGCGGTGTGTCGGCCGAGCGTCTGCCCATCCCTGCATTGCTGGCCACCAGCGCGGTACACCACCACCTGGTGCGCCAGGGCCTGCGCACCGAGGCCGGCCTGGTGCTGGAATCCGGCGCGCCACGCGAGGTGCACCACTTCTGCGTGCTGGCCGGCTACGGCGCCGAGGCGATCAACCCCTATCTCGCCTTCGAGACCCTGTCCTCGCTGCACGACTTCCCCGAGGGCGTGGAAGAGACCGACCTGCACAAACGCTACATCAAGGCGGCGGGCAAGGGCATGCTCAAGGTGATGTCCAAGATGGGCATCTCCACCTACCAGTCCTACTGCGGCGCCCAGATCTTCGACGCCGTCGGCCTGCAGCAGAGCTTCGTGGACAGGTACTTCGCCGGCACCGCCTCCATGATCGAGGGCGCCGGCCTGGCCGAGATCGCCGAGGAGACCGTGCGCTGCCACCGCGACGCCTTCGGCGATGCGCCCATCTATCGCAACGCCCTGGATGTGGGCGGCGACTATGCCTTCCGCATCCGCGGCGAGGATCACATCTGGACGCCGGAGACCATCGGCAAGCTGCAGCACGCCGCACGCGCCAATGACTTCAGCACCTTCGGCGAGTTCTCCAAAGCGATCAACGAGCAGAGCGAGCGCCTGCTGACCCTGCGCGGTCTGTTCGATTTCAAATTCGCCAATGAGCCGGTTCCGTTGGACGAGGTCGAACCCGCCAAGGAGATCGTCAAGCGCTTCGCCACCGGGGCCATGTCCTTCGGCTCCATCTCCTGGGAGGCGCACACCACCCTGGCCGTCGCCATGAACCGCATCGGCGGCAAGTCCAACACCGGCGAGGGCGGCGAGGAGCCGGCTCGCTTCAAGCCGATGGAAAACGGCGACTCCATGCGCTCGGCCATCAAACAGGTGGCATCGGGCCGCTTCGGTGTGACCGCCGAGTACCTGGTCAACGCCGACGACATCCAGATCAAGATGGCCCAGGGCGCCAAGCCCGGCGAGGGCGGTCAGCTGCCCGGCCACAAGGTCAACGAGTGGATCGCCAAGGTGCGCCACTCCACCCCGGGCGTGGGCCTGATCTCCCCGCCGCCGCATCACGACATCTACTCCATCGAGGACCTGGCGCAGCTGATCCACGATCTCAAGAACGTAAATCCCAAAGCCCGCATCAGCGTCAAGCTGGTCTCCGAGGTGGGCGTGGGCACGGTGGCCGCGGGTGTGTCCAAGGCGCACGCCGACCATGTCACCATCGCCGGCTACGACGGCGGCACCGGCGCCTCACCGCTGACCTCGATCAAGCATGCCGGCAGCCCGTGGGAGATCGGCCTGGCCGAGACCCATCAGACCCTGGTGCTCAACCGTCTGCGTTCGCGCATCGCGGTGCAGGTCGACGGCGGCATGCGCACCGGACGCGACGTGGTGGTGGGCGCACTGCTGGGCGCCGACGAGTTCGGCTTCGCCACCGCGCCGCTGATCGTCGAGGGCTGCATCATGATGCGCAAGTGTCATCTCAACACCTGCCCGGTCGGCGTGGCCACTCAGGATGCGGAACTGCGCAAGCGCTTCACCGGCAAGCCCGAGCACGTGGTCAACTACTTCTTCTTCGTCGCCGAGGAAGTGCGCCAGCTGATGGCCCAGCTCGGCTTCCGCACCATGAACGAGATGATCGGCCGGCTGGACCGGCTGGACATGCGCAAGGCCATCAACCACTGGAAGGCGCGCGGCCTGGATTATTCCCGCATCCTGCACCTGCCAGCCACCGCCGCCGACGAGCCGCTGTACAACTGCGAGACGCAGGATCATGGCCTGGATCAGGCGCTGGACCGAACGCTCATCGAGCAGGCCATGCCGGCGCTGGAACGCGGCGAACCGGTCAGGATCACTACGCCGGTGAAGAACATCAACCGTTCCGTGGGCGCCATGCTCTCGGGCGAGGTCGCCAGGCGTTATGGCCACGAGGGCCTGCCCGAGGACAGCATCTACATCAAGCTGACCGGTATCGCCGGCCAGAGCTTCGGCGCCTGGGCCGCCCACGGTGTGACCCTGGAGCTGGAAGGGGAGGCCAACGATTATGTCGGCAAGGGTCTGTCCGGTGGCCGCCTGGTGGTGTATCCGCCGAAAGTCAGCCGCTTCACCGCCGAGGACAACATCATCGTCGGCAACACGGTGCTCTACGGTGCGATCACCGGCGAGTGCTTCTTCCGCGGTGTCGCCGGCGAACGCTTCGCCGTGCGCAACTCCGGCGCCCATGCGGTGATCGAAGGCGTGGGCGACCACGGCTGCGAGTACATGACCGGCGGCGTGGTGGTGGTGCTGGGCGAGACCGGCCGCAACTTCGCCGCCGGCATGAGCGGCGGCATCGCCTATGTGCTGGACGAGGACGACTCCTTCAAGGATCGCTGCAACCTGGCCATGGTCGAGCTCGAGCCCGTACCGGAAGAGGATGTCGCCCTGGAAGCACTGGATCATCAGGGCGGCGACCTGGAGACCCACGGCAAGGTCGACATCGGCGACATGACCCGCTTCGACGCACTGCGCCTGAAGCGGCTCATCCGCAAACACCTGCATTACACCAACAGCGAAGTGGCGCGCCGCATCCTCGACGACTGGGACAGCTATCTGCCCCGGTTCGTCAAGGTGATGCCGGTGGACTATCGCCGCGCCCTGGAGGACATGAAGCAGTCCCAGGCGCAGGAACTGGCAGCCGCGGCCGGAGGAAAGTAAATCTATGGGTAAGCCAACGGGTTTCATGGAGTATCCGCTGGTCGACCGGACCTATGAACCGGTCGAGCAGCGCCTCAAGCATTACCACGAGTTCGTCATCCCGCTCTCCGAGGACCAGCTCAAGCTGCAGGGCGCGCGCTGCATGGACTGCGGTATCCCCTTCTGCCACCAGGGCTGCCCGGTCAACAACATCATTCCGGACTGGAACGATCTGGTCTATCACGGCGACTGGCAGCGCGCCAGCGAGGTGCTGCACTCGACCAACAACTTCCCCGAGTTCACCGGCCGCATCTGCCCGGCACCCTGCCAGGAAGCCTGCACCCTGAACATCGAGGACGAGCCGGTCACCATCAAGTCCATCGAATGCGCCATCGTAGACAAGGCCTTCGAGCAGGGCTGGATCCAGCCGCAGCCGCCGGCGCAGAAAACCGGCAAGCGCGTCGCCGTGGTCGGCTCGGGGCCTGCCGGCATGGCCTGTGCCCAGCAGCTGGCGCGCGCCGGCCATGATGTGGTGCTGTTCGAAAAGGCCGACCGCATCGGCGGCCTGCTGCGCTACGGCATCCCCGACTTCAAGATGGACAAGCCCATCATCGACCGGCGCATGGAACAGATGGCCGCCGAAGGCGTGGAGTTCCGGCCCAACACCCATGTGGGCGTGGACATCCCCGCCGGCCAGCTGCTGGACGAATTCGACGCCGTGGCCCTGACCGGCGGCGCCGAGCAGCCGCGCGACCTGCCGGTCCCGGGACGCGATCTCGACGGCGTGCACTTCGCCATGGAATTCCTGCCCCAGCAGAACCGGCGCGTGGCCGGCGACTCCGTACCGGAGGACGTCGCCATCACGGCGAAGGACAAGCACGTCATCGTCATCGGCGGCGGCGACACCGGCTCGGACTGCATCGGCACCTCCAACCGCCAGGGCGCGAAAACCGTCACCCAGCTGGAGATCATGCCCAAACCCCCGGAAAAGGAGAACAAGGGCCTGACCTGGCCGGAATGGCCCAACAAGCTGCGCACCTCCAGTTCGCACGAAGAGGGCTGCGAGCGCATGTGGTCGGTCACCACCAGGGAACTGCTCGGCGACAACGGCAGGGTCAACACCATCAGGTGCGCCAGGGTCGAGTGGAGCAGGGACGACAAGGGTGCCTGGCAGATGAGCGAAGTGCCCGGCAGCGAGTTCGACCTCAAGGCCGACCTGGTCCTGCTGGCGATGGGCTTCACCCAGCCGGTGCACCAGGGCATGCTGGACGAGCTCGGCGTGGAGTATGATGCCCGCGGCAACGTCAAGGGCAACACCGAGGGCGAGATGGCCTATTACACCTCGCTGGACAAGGTCTTCGCCGCCGGCGACATGCGCCGGGGCCAGTCGCTGGTGGTATGGGCCATCCGCGAAGGCCGCCAGTGCGCCCGCGCCGTCGACGAATACCTGATGGGGACTTCGGACCTGCCGCGTTAAGTTTTGAACCTCCAAGGCGCCAGGCACGCCAAGAAATACCTGGTCAATGCATGACTGGATCTTATTAAACTCGGCTGATTGTACTGCCAGTCATATACATGCTCTTGTTTATGTTTAATAGCTCCCTGGCGTCCTTGGCGCCTTGGCGGTTCATCGGTTTTCCTCGGCGCACTTGGCGTCTTGGCGGTTAACTCACATTATGTCAGAACTCAAGAACGATCGACTCATCAGGGCTCTGCTGCGCCAGCCGGTGGACGTCACGCCGGTGTGGATGATGCGCCAGGCCGGGCGCTACCTGCCGGAGTATCGCGCCACGCGCGAGAAGGCCGGTGATTTTCTCACCCTGTGCAAGACGCCGGAGCTGGCCTGCGAGGTCACGCTGCAGCCGCTGGAGCGCTTCCCGCTCGATGCCGCAATTCTCTTCTCCGATATCCTGACCGTACCGGATGCCATGGGCCTGGGCCTGTACTTCGAGGAAGGCGAAGGCCCGCGCTTCAGCCACCCGATACGGGATGAACAGGCGGTCAATGCGCTGGCCGTACCCGATCCGGAACAGGAACTGGGTTATGTGATGGACGCGGTGCGCTTGATCCGGCGCGAGCTGGACGGCCGCGTACCCCTGATCGGGTTCAGCGGCAGCCCCTGGACGCTCGCCACCTACATGGTCGAAGGCGGGACCAGCAAGGACTTCGCCCGGATCAAGGGAATGATGTACGACCGCCCGGAACTTGCCCATCAATTGCTGGGTAAGACGGCCGATGCCGTCACCCTCTATCTCAACGCTCAGATCCGGGCCGGCGCCCAGGCGGTCATGATCTTCGATACCTGGGGAGGCGCGCTCAGCCCCGGCTGCTACCGCGAGTTCTCGCTCGCCTACATGGCGCGGATCGTCCGCGGCCTCGAACGCAATCACAACAACCAGACCATCCCGGTCGTGCTGTTCACCAAGAACGGCGGCCAGTGGCTGGAGACCATGGCTGACGCCGGGCCCGACGCCCTGGGCCTGGACTGGACCACCGATCTCGGTGCGGCCCGGCGGCGCGTGGGCGACCGTGTTGCCCTCAGGGGCAACATGGACCCGGCCGCGTTGTACGCCTCACCGGCCCGCATCGAGGCCGAGGTCGGCCGCATTCTGGCCGATTACGGCCACGGTAACGGCCATGTCTTCAACCTCGGTCACGGCATCCATCCCCAGATCGATCCGGATCACGCCGCGGCCATGATCGAGGCCGTGCACCGCCTGAGCCCCCCCTATCACGCCTGAGCCCGACCAGCCGGACGAATAACCTGAAAAAATGTGTATTTGACGCGCATTTATTAAAGCCATTGCGCGCCGGGCCCGTTACAATTGGACGACTGCAGTTCAACCATTGCCAGGACCCGGTCATTCCTTTTGAGTCGGAAATCAACAAATCGGTTTGCCAACTGGTTCAATCGCTTCAGCCTGCGCCAGCGCTATCTCACCGTGGTTCTGGCCGTGTCGGTGGTCATCCTGGCCAGCTCGCTGGTCACCGAATACCACATCCGGCAGACCCAGGAACGCAGTACCCACAGTATTGAGAACCGCAACCAGGTCCAGCTGGCCAGCCGGTCTCTGCGCAACGCCGTCTGGGGCGCGGAATACGCTCTGCAGGCCTTCATCCTGACCCCCACCACCTGGTACCGGGAGGCGGTGCAGATGCGCATCCGTGCCGCCATGCGCACCACGGAGCAGCTCCAGCAGCTCGACTGGCCGCACGGTCAGGGACTCGACGCCAGCATCCGGGAGATCGACAGCGCCCTGTTGGAACTCAACCGGACCGCCAACCGACTGATGGATATCCGCTCCGATGTCGAGCAACTGTTCCCCGCAGCCAATCTGATGGACGATACCCTGTCGCCGGCACGCACCGATTTCATAACCGCCGCACAACTGGCAATGCAGGAGCTCAAAGCAACGGACAAGGATGCATTCCTGCGCGACATCGAATCCAGATTCCAGTCGTCGCTGCGCGCCTGGCTGCAGATGATCGGGGCCTTCCGGCTGTACGTCGTACGCCAGGCCGGTATCTACAGCGATACGGAGAAGGGGCTGAACGACGCCGCCCACGATATCAGCCTGTACTACAATGAGGTGCAGTCCATCCTGCGGGAACTGCGCGAGCTCGAACACCACCCGGGATTTCCGCTGCAGGCGAGTGAATCGCTGCAGCAGATGGAGACCAGCACCGGCATCTGGCATCAGGCCTTTCAGCAGTTCCGCCGCATGCGTGAGACCGGTCAC
Organism: Thiohalobacter thiocyanaticus; assembly: GCF_003932505.1. GTDB lineage: Bacteria > Pseudomonadota > Gammaproteobacteria > Thiohalobacterales > Thiohalobacteraceae > Thiohalobacter > Thiohalobacter thiocyanaticus. The sequence goes on along the minus strand of NZ_QZMU01000001.1, from coordinate 1,907,931 downwards.
TGGCGGGCCGACTTCCCCATCATCAAGGACGAACTTCAGCCGCTGTTTGCCGGCATCTGGGAAAACCTGGACCGGATAGACGCGAGCGTGGAAACGGCGGCTGAACGCGATGTCAGCCACTGGACAACCCTGGCGCAGAATCTGCGCACCAATATCATGCTGCTTTCGGGACTGGTGCTGATCACCTTCATCCTGGGCTATTTCTTCTTCCAGCGCACCGTACTCACACCCCTGTCCATCCTGACCCGCGCCATGAACCAGGTCGCCCACGGCCAGTACCAGGAACGCCTGCCCGCACCCGCGAGCAGGGAGACGAGCAACCTGCTATCCGCCTTCCATCACATGCAGCACATGATCGAGCAGCGCCAGAATGAACTACGGCACCAGACCCTGCACGACGGCCTGACCGGACTGCCCAACCGGCTGCTGCTCAATGATCGCATGGAGCAGGCCCTGCTGATCTCGGCCCGCGACCGCAAGCCCTTCTGCCTGCTGATGATGGACCTGGACCGGTTCAAGGAGATCAACGACACCCTGGGACACTATGTCGGCGACGAGGTACTGCGCGAGGTAAGCCGCCGCCTGCATGAGCTGCTGCGCCGATCCGACACGGTCGCCCGCCTCGGCGGCGACGAATTCGCCGTGCTGCTGCCCGAGACCGGCGTGCCCGAGGCCCAGACCATCGCCGGCAAGATCGCCAGAACCTTCGATGCCTCGATCTGGATCAACGACCAGCAGCTGCTGGTCGACACCAGCATCGGCATCGCTGCCTACCCGGATCATGGCAGCGACATCGACACCCTGGTCAAGCGTGCCGACGTTGCCATGTATGTCGCCAAGAACAACGGCCTGACCTACTCGGTCTACAGCTCCGAGCACGATCCGCACAGCGTCAGCCGGCTGGCCATGATCAGCGAGCTGCGCCATTCCATTCAGCAGAACGAGCTGGAACTGCACTATCAGCCCAAAGTCGCAATTGCCAGCGGCGAACTGGTGGGCGTGGAGGCCCTGCTGCGCTGGCCGCGCTGGAAGGATGTGCCGATCGAGGATCTCATCGTCACGGCCGAACAGACCGGTCTGATCCGGCCGCTCACCCAGTGGGTCATCCAGCGCGCGCTGGAGCAGCACCAGGCCTGGGCCCGGCTCAACATAAAGCTGCCGATCGCAATCAACCTCTCGACCTGGAACCTGGAACATGCCGACATCGATGCCACCATCGGCGAGCTGCTCGACCGCTTCCAGGTCCGCCCCGAATACCTGGAGCTGGAGATCACGGAAAACGCCATGCTCAAGAACCCGGAGCGGGCGCAGGAAATCCTGCACCGGCTCAGCCGGCGCGGCATCCGGCTGTCCATCGACGATTACGGCACCGGCTTCTCCTCGCTGGCCTATCTCAAGCAGATGCCCGTGCGTCAGATCAAGATCGACCGCTCCTTCGTCATGGACATGATGGAGGATGAGAACAATGCCGTCATCGTCCGTTCGACCATCGATCTGGCGCACAACCTCGGACTGGAAGTGGTGGCCGAGGGGGTGGAAAATGCCGATATCTGGGATATCCTGCAGATCCTTGACTGCGATATCGCCCAGGGCTATCACATCGCCCGGCCGATGCCCGCCGACCGCTTCGTCGACTGGCTGCGTGAACGCGCACAACGTTTGGCCGACAACACTCAGGACACAGCATGACACAATCCAGGGATTTGTTTGTATCCGCTGCTCTGCTCGCCTTCGCACTCGGCGGATCGCAGCCAGCGGCGGCGCGCGATGTCAACGGCAACTATGCCGTGTTCGGCACCGGCAGCGGCGACTGCGAGGATTATCTGGAAGCGCGTTATCGCGGCGGAGCGGACGAACTCCTGTACGTGGAGTGGACCGCCGGCCACCTATCGGCCTATAACCTGCTCCTGGACAACACCTACAACCTGCTCGGCAATATCACTCCCTTCGATTTCATGGCCCGGCTCGACGCCTGGTGTCGCCAGCACCGCGACCAGCCCTTCACCGTCGCCGTTGCCTACCAGCTGGAGGATCTGTTCGGCGACCGCCGCAATCTCGCGCCCAGCGGAGACGGCGGCTGGGAAAACTGGATCGAACAGCTCGGCGCCGGACGCGAAGGAGAAAACAGGCAGGGCAAAACGGATTAGCCGCGAATGAACGCGAATAGATCGTGCATTCATTATCGGCGATCCGCTATGCACGAGCAAAACACCATTTCGAATCGGCACTTCTTTCTATTTGCGTTTATTCGCGTTCATTCGCGGCTGAACATCTTCACACAAGACCTCAGCGCAGCTCCGCCAGCAGGCTCTCCGTCATATGAACCGCCTGGCCATGATAGCCGCCGCCGAACAGGTTCAGATGATTGAGGATGTGATAGAGATTATAGAGCTGCCTGCGCACGGGGTAGCCGGTATCCAGCGGCCAGGCGGCGTTGTAGGCGGAATAGAAATCCCGGCCGAAGCCCCCGAACAACTCGGTCATGGCAATGTCGGCCTCGCGGTCTCCAAAATACACCGCCGGGTCGAAGATGACCGGCTCACCGGACTTCAGCACGGCGTGGTTGCCGCCCCAGAGATCGCCATGCAGCAGACTGGCGGCCGGAGTGTAGTCGTCGAACAGCGCCGGGAACCGTTCCATGAGCTTTTCGCCGACGCGCCGCAACCTCCCTCCGAAACCCCGGCGCTCCGCCAGTTCCAGCTGAAAACCCAGTCTTTTTTCGCGCCAGAACGCGATCCAGTCACTGTCCTGCGGCGTATTGATCTGCGGTGTTGAACCGATGGTGTTGTCGCGATGCCAGCCGAAGGCATCCCGGGTGGTGCGGTGCATCTGCGCCAGCCGCTCACCCAGTTCCGCCGCCGCCCCGCGTCCGCCACCGAATTCCAGGTGTTCCAGCACCAGGTAGCACTGACCGTCGGCCACGCCGTGACAGACAGGCGCCGGGGCGCGCACCGAGCGGCTGGCGACGATCTCGTTCAGCCCCTCGGCCTCGGCCTCGAACATGTCGGCCAGCTCCGCGCGGTTGGTCTTGACGAAGAAGGCACTCCCGTCGTCACCCTCCACCCGGAAGGCCTGGCTGATGCAGCCGCCGCCGACGCCGCGGCCGACCTCGTCACTGACGTCGACGCCGGTGTGTTCACGGATATCGGACTGGATCTGCTGCCACAGGGACATGGAATTGAATGAGGGTTATGAACGAGCCACGAGGATAACGTGGCCACGGAGGTCGCTCAACAGGATGGCGGCCTTTAACGCAGCGGCTGAAGAATCATTCCGCCATCGCGGCGGCCAGGCGCTGGTGCAGGGGGCTGTGGCGAGGAAAGTGGGCGCGCAGGAATTCCATCTGGTCGGCCATCACCCGCTTGCTCTGCAGGTAGATGTACTCGGCATGGGTGGGAATGAAGGGCACGGCCAGCAGTTCCATGTTGGCCTCTTCGGGACGGCGGCCGGCCTTGTGATTGTTGCAGCGCTTGCAGGCGGTAACCACGTTGTTCCAGACGTCGGTCCCGCCCTGGCTGATGGGCGTGACATGGTCGCGCGACAGCTCGCGGGCGGGAAACTGCTCGCCGCAGTACAGGCACAGCTGGGCGTCGCGCTTGAACAGGGTACGGTTGTTGAGCGGCGGGGTGTAGGTGTCGCGGTTCTTCTGCAGCGCGGTGTGATTGCCGTGGGTGGCGATAATGGAATTGACCTCGACCAGGCTCTGCCTCCGGGTCCGGGCATTGATGCCACCGCGGATGCGGAAGATCACGCTGCCGCAGGCATAGGCCACCTGGCCGAGGTGGTAGAGCCTGACCGCCTCGCGATAATCCACCCACTCCAGCGGCATGCCACCGGCGTCGGTTCTGAGTACCTGATGCGACAAATCCTGCAACATCATCGAGTCCTCTCCTGGCGGATACCTCTTTATGTCAGAACTCCTGGCAAAAGTAAACTGTCTGGCGCGCTCACGTCCTTTTGAAACAACTGATATTCCTGAATTTATTTTCATCACCCCGGAGGGCTCGCCAGTGCTGTTCCGGGCATTGCAGCGCGCCCGCATGACACCCCCGTGTCAGCGGGGGAATTTTTCCACGATATTCAATCGCTCAGCTGAATCCGTTATCATGGCCTGCTTTTGGGGAGGGCACCGTCGGCGCCTTCCCGCCGTGCCAACCGGATACCCGGAGACGGAGAGACAACAATGCCAATACGCGTGGCCGTACCCAAGGAAACCCTGGAAGGCGAGTGCCGGGTCGCGCTCGATCCGGTCGTGGCCAAGCGCTTTGCCGCGCTGGGCTGCGAGGTCCGGATGGAGCATGACGCCGGGGCTGGCGCCCATTATGTGGATGACGACTACGAGGATGTCAGTTTCGTCACGGACAAGGCCGAGCTGCTCGGCAATGCCGAGGTGATCCTCAAGGTCCAGCCGCCGGACGAGGACGAGATCAATCAGATAGCCGAGGGCAGTATCGTCGTCGGCTTCATGTCGCCCCACAGATATCCGGAACGCGTGAAGCTGATGCGCGACCGCAGAATCACCAGCTTCGCCATGGAGCTGATCCCGCGTATCTCGCGCGCCCAGGGCATGGACGCGCTGTCCTCCCAGGCCGCGGTGGCCGGCTACAAGGCCGCCATCATGGCCGCCGACCGCAGCGGCCGTTTCTTCCCCATGCTGACCACCGCCGCCGGCACCATCCGCCCGGCCAAGGTGCTGATCATAGGCGCCGGTGTCGCCGGCCTGCAGGCCATCGCCACGGCCAAGCGCCTAGGCGCGGTGGTCGAGGCCTATGATGTGCGCTCGGCCACCCGCGAGCAGGTGCAGTCCCTGGGCGCCAAGTATATCGATACCGGCGTCGCCGCCGAGGGCGAGGGCGGCTATGCCCGTGAGCTGACCGAGGAAGAGAAACGCAAACAGCTCGAGGTGCTGGCCAAACACATCACTCAGTCGGACGCCGTGATCACCACCGCCGCCATCCCCGGCAGGCCCTCGCCGAAGATCATCAGCAAGGAGATGGTCGACAACATGAAGGTCGGCTCGGTCATCATCGACCTGGCCGCCGAGGGCGGCGGCAACTGCGAAGTCACCAAACCGGGCGAGGACTACGTCTACGGCTGCGTGCGCGTCTACGGGCCCTTCAATGTTCCCTCCATGCTGCCGGTGCACGCCTCCGACATGTACGCCAAGAACCTGCTCAATTTCCTCACCCCCATGATCAAGGAAGGCGAACTCAAGCTCGACTGGGAGGACCAGGTCATCAAGGACTCGGCGCTTACCCACGACGGCGAAATCAGGCACGAACCCACCCGCGCCCTGGTGGAAGGAGACGCGTCATGATCGAAGGCTTCACCGCACTCTATATCTTCATGCTGGCCGCCTTCACCGGGTACGAGGTCATCGCCCGGGTGCCGGTCATCCTCCACACCCCGCTGATGTCGGGCTCTAACTTCGTCCACGGCATCGTGCTGGTGGGCGCCATGGTCGCCATGGGCCACGCCGATACCGATCTGGAGCGCTTCATCGGCTTCATCGGGGTGATGCTGGCCGCAGGCAACGCGGTCGGCGGCTACGTGGTCACCGAACGCATGCTCGAGATGTTCAAGAGCAGCAAGGAGGACCGCAAATGATCGAACTCAGTTACTTCGCCGCGGCGGTCCTGTTCATCCTCGGGCTCAAGCGCATGAGCTCGCCGAAGACGGCCCGTGGCGGTATCGTCTGGGCGGGTGCCGGCATGGTGGTGGCCACTTTTGCCACCTTCTTCATGCCCGACATGGGCAACTACGGCCTGATGATCCTGGCCATCCTGATCGGCGGCGGCGCGGCCTGGTATACCGGGAAAAAGGTCGCCATGACCGACATGCCGCAGATGATCGCCATCTACAACGGCATGGGCGGCGGCGCGGCCGCCGCCATCGCCGCGGTGGAACTGCTCAAGGGTCACTTCGACAACAGTACCTTCCAGGTGCTGGCCGTGGCGGGCGCACTGATCGGCTCGGTGGCCTTCTCCGGTTCCATGATCGCCTTTGCCAAGCTGCAGGGGCTGATGAAGAAATCCTTCCACTTCCCCAGTCAGCAGGCAATCAACCTGGTCGTGTTTGGCCTGGCCATCGCCTTCGGCCTGTATGTAATGTTCGCCGAGGCACCGGGCGGCTTCGCCCTGTTCATGTTCTTCGCACTGGCGCTGGCCTTCGGCGTGCTGATGACACTGCCCATCGGCGGCGCCGACATGCCGGTGGTGATCTCGCTCTACAATGCCCTGACCGGACTGGCCGTCGCCTTCGAGGGTTTCGTGCTCGGCAATGCCGCCATGATCATCGCCGGCACCGTGGTCGGCTCCGCCGGCACCCTGCTCACCCAGCTGATGGCCAAGGCCATGAACCGGCCGCTGACCAACGTGCTGTTCTCCGGCTTCGGTGCGGTCGAGGCCGAAAGCAGCGCCGGACCCGAGGGCGAGATGAAGGAGATCGGGGCCGCCGATGCCGCGGTGATGATGGCCTTCGCCAACAAGGTGATCATCGTACCCGGCTACGGCCTGGCCGTGGCCCAGGCCCAGCACAAGATCTGGGAGCTGAGCGAGATGCTGGAAGAGCAGGGCGTGGACGTGAAGTTCGCCATCCACCCGGTGGCCGGGCGCATGCCCGGGCACATGAACGTACTGCTGGCCGAGGCGGGGGTACCCTACGACAAGATCTACGACCTGGAGGAGATCAATGCCGAGTTCCCGCAGGCGGACGTGGCCCTGGTCATCGGCGCCAACGACGTCGTCAATCCCGTGGCCCGCAACGACAAGTCCAGCCCCATCTACGGCATGCCGATCCTCAACGCCGATCAGGCCCAAAATGTGATCGTGGTCAAACGCGGCCGCGGCCGCGGCTTCTCCGGCATTGAGAACGGCCTGTTCTTCCTCGACAATACGCGTATGCTCTACGGCGACGGCCAGGAAGTCGCGGCCAAGCTGATTGCCGAGGTCAAGCAGCTGTAATCAGCACCGTGCACAACGCAGGGTAAGGACAAAAGCCCGGCTGTGCCGGGCTTTTTTTATGGATCATGGATGGGACACAGTGACACATGAGATATCCTCGCCTTGCCGCGCGCAGCGCCTGCCTCCTGGCCGGCATCCTCGCCAGCCTCAACGCGCAAGCCTTTCCCACCGACCTGGACCAGTGCCTGCTGGAACAGCTCAAGGCCGCCCCGGACGAGGCCACCGTGGCCGAGCTCAAGGCCATCTGCCTGGAGTCACTCCTGCCGCTGGCCGAGCAGGAAGCGGATACGCCGGCCGCAACGGTGGAGGCGCCGACACCCGCGGCCGAAGAGAATGCCGCCGCTGAGACAGGCGCCTCGCCGCTGGAAACCCGCATCACCCTGGAACGCGCCACGGCGGAAAACCCCTTCGTCATCACCCCGCACCGGCCCAACTACCTGCTGCCGGCGACCTACAACTTCTCGCCCAATTCCGATCCCTTCGACGTCAGCGAGGGTGAACTGCAGAAGTGGGAGTTCAAGTTTCAGCTCAGCTTCAAGTTCCCGCTGGTGCGCGGTCTGTTCAATGACCGCAGTTCGATCTTTCTGGCCTACACCAACCAGTCCTACTGGCAGGCCTACAACCGGGAATTCTCCTCGGCCTTCCGCGAGACCAACCATGAGCCCGAGCTGTTTCTGACCTACCTGCCGGACTATTCACTGTTCGGCATCGATGCACGGCTGCTGCAGGTCGGCCTTTCGCACCAGTCCAACGGCCGCGGCGGTGTACTGTCGCGCAGCTGGAACCGCCTCTATGCCGACCTGGTGTTCGAGCGCGGCAACTTCGCCTTCAGCCTCAAACCCTGGTACCGCATCCCCGAGCCGAAAAAGAAAAGCCCGACTGATGCCACCGGGGACGACAACCCCGATATCGAGGACTTCATGGGCTATGGCGAACTCCGCCTGGCCTACAAACTGGACGGTCATTCCCTGAGCCTGATGCTGCGCAGCAACCTCAGCCGCAGCGACCCCCGGGGGGCGGTCGAGCTGGGCTGGTCCTTCCCCCTGACCCGCAGGGTCAAGGGCTACGCCCAGTACTTCGACGGCTATGGCGAGAGCCTGATCGACTACGACGCCCATATCCGCCGCATCGGTATCGGCATCGCCCTGACCGACTGGTTGTAGACTGGCAGTTAGACCCATCATCAAGGGATGGGTGGCGCTAACGCCGAGTACGTAACCGGAGCCGCACAAAGCCGGTGTATAACCGGGTTATACAGGATGCAGGCGCCCCTGCGGCGGACGGATAACTGCACTTGAACTGCGGTTGACCGGGGGCTTGATTTTTCTTCCCAGCCGGGTTTATACACAAGCTGAAAGTGAATCCGACCTTTTCGCGTCGAAAGCCCGTCACCAGCCCGGGCAATCAGCTGAAATTTTATAACTTACTGTTTAGTAAATATAAAATACATTGGTGACAAAATGCGCAAGTTAACACAAATGCAACAAATACGGGCCCTGCAGGCCGTTAGCCCCATTTGTTCCACAAAGTTATCCACAGATTTTGTGGATAATGAAATTACCGCATTTGGATTAAAGGCTTAAGGCCGGATTATAACAATCAGGCTCAACGATACCGGCTAACTGCACAGATATCCCCTTGCCCAATCAGTCCACAGCAACCTATGTCAGGGTGGCCCTGCCCTGCCCCCTGTACCGCAGCTTCGATTACCGCCTGGACCCGGTCGGCGGGGCCGCACCCGGATGCCGGGTGCGGGTCCCGTTCGGCCGCCGCAGCCTGGTCGGCGTCATCCTGGAATCCAGTCCCCGGACCGAACTGCGCGCGGACCAGATCAAACCGGTCAGTGAAGTCATCGACGCCCGGCCGCTGTTGCCGCCCGACCTGCTGGCGCTGCTGCACTGGGCCGCCGGCTATTACCACCACCCTGTCGGCGAGGTCTTCGCCCAGGCCCTGCCGGCCCTGCTGCGTCAGGGCCGGCCCGCGGCAATCGAACAGACCCGCTGCTGGCAGCTGAGTCCGGCGGGGCGGGCCATCGATCCGGCCGGACTCGGGCGCGCACCGCGCCAGGCCGCCCTGCTGGCCTGGCTGGCCGGCTGTCCCGACGGCGCCGATCGGGAACAGCTCCAGGCCCGCGACCTGTACCGGCCCGATGCCCTCAAGGCACTGGTCGCCAAGGGCTGGGTGAAAGAGCTCACGGCCACGCCGGGACTGACACCGCCGCAGCCGGGCGGAACGGCGCCCGAACTCAATCCCGCCCAGGCCACCGCGGTACAGGCCGTGGCGGAACACACCGGCTATGGCTGCTTTCTGCTCGACGGGGTCACCGGCAGCGGCAAGACCGAGGTCTACATCCGCGCCATCGAACAGGCCCTGGCCGCCGGCCGCCAGACCCTGCTGCTGGTCCCCGAGATCGGCCTGACCCCGCAGCTGATGCAGCGGCTGCGCGCGCGCCTGGCCGCCCCCCTGGTGATCCTGCATTCGGGCCTGAGTGAACGCGAACGCCTCAATGCCTGGGTGGCCGCGCGCGACGGCGCGGCCCGGATCGTGGTCGGCACCCGCTCGGCCGTGTTCACGCCGCTGCCGGAGCCGGGACTGTTCATCGTCGACGAGGAACACGACCCCTCGCTCAAGCAGCAGGACGGATTTCGCTATTCGGCCCGCGACCTGCTGATCTGGCGGGCCCGGCAGCAGGACGTGCCCATCCTGCTGGGCTCGGCCACGCCCTCACTGGAAAGCCTGTACAACGCTGACCAGGGCCGCTATCAGCGTCTGCACCTGCCGAGCCGGGCCGGCACGGCCAGCGCGCCGGCACTCAAACTGCTGGATATTCGCGGCCAGCCGTTGCGTGAGGGCCTGGCCGAGCCGCTGATCGGGGCCATGCACCGCCACCTCGAACGCGGAGAACAGGTGCTGCTGTTTCTCAACCGGCGCGGCTTCGCCCCCACTCTGATCTGCCACGAGTGCGGCTGGGTGGCGGCCTGCCAGCGCTGCGACAGCCACCTGACGCTGCATCAGGGCCGCGGACGGCTCCACTGCCATCACTGCGACGCCAGCCAGCCGGTACCGGTCCAATGTCCCGAGTGCGGCAGCCCGGACCTGCGTGGTCTGGGCTATGGCACGGAACGCATCGAGCAGACCCTGCAGGCGCTGTTCCCCGGGCACACCTGCCTGCGCATCGACCGCGACAGCACCCGGCGCAAGGGCCAGCTGGAGACGCTGCTGGAACGCGCCCAAAGCGGGGAAGCGCAGATCCTGCTCGGCACCCAGATGCTGGCCAAGGGCCATCACTTCCCCGGCGTGACCCTGGTCGGCATCCTCGAGGCCGATCAGCGCCTGTTCTCCAGCGACTTCCGCGCCAGCGAACGTCTGGCCCAGCTCATCGTCCAGGTCGCCGGACGGGCCGGACGGGCCGAACGGCCGGGCACCGTGCTGATCCAGACCCATCATCCGGACCATCCCCTGCTGCGGCGGCTGGTCGGCGAGGGCTACAGCGCCTTCGCCGAGGCGGCCCTGGCCGAACGCCGGGAGACCGCCCTGCCGCCCTATGCCAGCCTGGCCCTGCTGCGCGCCGAGGCCACCGGGCGGGAGGCCCCGCGGGAATTCCTCGAGCAGGCCCACACCCTGGCGCAGCAGCTGTCGGGACCGGAGATCGAGTTCTGGGGCCCGGTGCCGGCGCCGATGGAGAAACGTGCCGGACGCTACCGCGCCCAGCTGCTGATCCAGTCTCCCGAACGTGCGGCCCTGCACCGCCTGCTCAGACACTGGATCCCGACCCTGGCCGAGTCGCCGGCCGCACGGCGCATCCGCTGGTCGCTGGACGTGGACCCGGTGGATACCTACTAGCCCGCGGCGGAATAAACGCAGAGCACGCAAAGACGTTTATGCCCTATGGGTACGGAGACGCAAAGAATTCTTATGTATTTACCCTTTGCGCCTCTGCGCCTCTGCATTCTTGGCGTTACTGTCGCCTACATTGAACAAGACCAGCAAACCACCCTTGCAACATACCCACAACACCGGATAATAGCCGGCTTCGAGCCGTATCCCGGCTCCTCCGAAGCCGTCAGAGACACCCATGAAACACCTGCTCCAGGACCTGCTCCAGCACAGCTTGAACACCCTGCGCGAGGACGGCACCCTGCCCGCCGATCTCGAGGTGGAAATCCACCTGGAACGCACCCGCGACGCCGCCCACGGCGACTTCGCCACCAACCTGGCCATGACCCTGTGCAAGCCGGCCGGAAGCAAGCCGCGCGACCTGGCCGAGAAGCTGGTGGCCGCACTGCCGCCTTCCGAATTCATCAAACAGACGGACATCGCGGGTCCCGGCTTCATCAACTTCACCCTCACCACTGACGCCTGGCACCGGACCCTCGACCAGATCCTGGAGCAGGGCACGGCCTACGGACGTTCGGACCTCGGCGCGCGACAGCCGGTACAGGTCGAGTTCGTCTCCGCCAACCCGACCGGGCCGCTGCATGTCGGCCACGGCCGCGGCGCGGCCTACGGTGCCGCCGTCGCCGACCTGCTCGCCGCGATCGGCTTCAATGTTCACCGCGAGTATTACGTCAACGACGCCGGCCGCCAGATGGACATCCTGGCCGCCAGCGTCTACCTGCGCTACCTGGAACTGTGCGGCGAGGAGTTCGCCTTCCCCAGCAACGGCTACAAGGGCGACTATGTCTGGGACATCGGCGCGACCCTGCACCGCAACCATGGCGACGACTGGCGCGTCAGCGCGGCCGAGCTGTTCGAGGGTGTGCCGGCCGACGCCCCCGAAGGCGACAAGGAGGCGCACATCGACGGCCTGATTGCGCGCATCCAGTCGCGGCTCGGCGCGCAGCACTACCGCAAGGTCTTCGATGCCGGGCTGAACGAGATCCTGGCCAACATCCGCCAGGACCTGAAGGAATTCGGGGTCGAGTACGACGAATGGTTCTCGGAGCGCTCGCTGACCGACAAGGGCCTGGTCGATGCCGCCGTCAACCGGCTGCAGCAGGCCGGTTACCTGTACCAGCGCGACGGCGCAATCTGGTTCCGCTCCACCGACTTCGGTGACGAGAAGGACCGGGTGGTGGTGCGCGACAACGGCCAGAAGACCTACTTCGCCTCCGACATCGCCTATCACATGAACAAGCTCGAGCGCGGCTTCGAGCGGGTGATCGACGTCTGGGGCGCCGACCATCACGGCTATGTGCCGCGGGTCAAGGCCGCACTGCAGGCGCTGGGTGACGACATCGACCGGCTCGACGTACTGCTGGTGCAGTTCGCCATCCTTTACCGGGGCGGCGAGAAGGCGCAGATGTCGACCCGCTCGGGTGAGTTCGTCACCCTGCGCGAACTGCGCCAGGAGGTCGGCAATGACGCGGCGCGCTTCTTCTATGTCATGCGCAAGTGCGAGCAGCACCTGGACTTCGACCTGGACCTGGCCAAGTCCCAGTCCAGCGACAACCCGGTCTACTATATCCAGTACGCCCATGCCCGCGTGTGCAGCGTGCTGCGCCAGATGGAAGAGAAGGGCATGCAGTGGGACCGCGTACGCGGCCGCGACCACCTGCACCTGCTGCACGAGTCCCACGAGCAGTCGCTGATGATCAACCTGTCGCGCTACCCGGAGATCGTCGAGACCGCCGCGCTCAATCACGAGCCGCACCAGCTGGCGCACTACCTGCGCGACCTGGCCAACGACTTTCACACCTATTACAACGCCCACCAGTTCCTGGTCGGCGACGAGAAGCTGCGCGACGCCCGGCTCAACCTGATCCTGGCCACGCGGCAGGTGATCGCCAACGGCCTGGGTCTGCTGGGCGTGTCGGCGCCGGAGAGCATGTGATTTTTTTAACGCAGAGACGCGAAGGCGCAGAGGACGCAAAATCCTTCCGTCATTCCGGCGCAGGCCGGAATCCATTTACCACGGCGGATCCTGGATCCCGGCCTGCGCCGGGATGACGGGATTGGTTGGCGATATAGAAACTGGAAAACGCCTGGATATCTCTGCGTTCTCTGCGCCTTCGCGTCTCTGCGTTAAATGATTTTGAGCAACTCATGCCACGAGACTACAAACACCGCGCCAACCCCAAACGCCGCAAGCAGTCCGTCCCCGGCTGGCTGTGGCTGCTGGCCGGTCTGCTGATCGGCCTGTTCGTGGCCTTCCTGATCTACCTGAAGCAGCCCGCCAATCCGGACACCCCGCAACCGAACCCGGTGGTGACCACCGACGAGGACGCCCGCGCGGTGCGCACACCGCGCCATCGCGACATCCCGCCACCGCCGAAGCCGCGCTTCGACTTCTATCAGATCCTGCCGGAGATGGAGGTGGTGGTGCCGGAGGAGGCCATCACCGGTAGTCACAAGGAGGGCGTGCGCCAGGTGGAAACCCCCGGCACCTACCTGCTTCAGGCAGGATCCTTCAAGTCGGCCGAACAGGCCGATCAGCTCAAGGCACGGCTGGCCCTGCTCGGCCTGGAGACGCATGTGCAGACAGTCAGCATCAACGAGTCCGAGACCTGGCACCGGGTGCGGGTCGGCCCCTTCGATAATCTGCGCAGCCTGAACAAGGCCCGGGCCCGCTTGCGCGAACACGACATCGAGGCGATCCTGCTGAAGGTAAAGGGCTAGGGCGCCGCTGCGACATGTCGGGTTAGACTGCGCCGACCCGGCCTGCAAGGCTAGGGGATTGCCGTGTCCATTGTGCCCGGCATTCCGTTGCCGTTGACGAAACAATGCCGGCCCGCGGCCTTGGCCTCGTACAGGGCCTGATCCGCGCGCGCGAGCAGTATTTTGGGCTGCTGTCCGGGCTGCGGAACGGTACTGGCGATGCCGAGGCTGACGGTGACATGCGCAGCGATCGGCGAGGCACCGTGTTTGATGGCCAGTCCGTCGATCGCCGCCAGCAGCCGGCCGGCAACCGTGGTCGCACCCTGGGCATCGGTGGCATCCAGCACAACGGCGAACTCCTCACCGCCGAAGCGGGCGACAAAATCCGTGGCGCGCGGCAGTTGTTCCCGGATGGTCTCCGCCACCGACCGCAGACAGTCATCCCCGGCCAGATGCCCGTAGTTGTCGTTGTAGTACTTGAAGTAATCGATATCGAGCATGATCAGTGACAGCGGTGACTGGCTGCGATGGGCATGCGCCCAGACCTGCGCCAGCAGGGTGTCGAAATGACGCCGGTTGGACACCCCGGTCAGGCCGTCCACGTTCGACATCTTCATCAGCTCGAAATTCTTCTGCTCCAGCCGACGCTGGCTCTCGCGCAGCGCATTGAAGGCGGCATCGCGTTGCAGCTTGTTGATGTAGGCGCGGGAATGGTAGAGCACACGCGCAACCAGCTCACGCTTGTCCGGCAGCTTGATCAGGTAGTCGTTGGCGCCGCGGGCGAAGGCCTCGGCCTTGCAGTCGACCTGTTCCCGGGCCGACAGCACGATGATGGGAATATCGCTGGTCACCGGATCGTGGCGCAACCGGCGGATCATGTCATAGCCGTTGACGCCCGGCATCAGCAGATCGAGCAGGATCACCGTGGGCCTGATCTCTGCCGCCGTGCCGATGAGGTCCGCGGGATCCTGGCAGTAGTGAAAATCGATGGAGGGGTCGGCGAGCAGGTCCATGCGCACACGCTCCGCCACGATCGGCTGGTCGTCGACCAGCATGACCATGATGGAGGTATCCTGAATCCCCGCAGGGTTGTCCTTGTCTACGCCATCCATGCAATATCCGCCATAAACCCTGGCTGTACCAGGTATTATCGTACCGACCGGGCCAGACTTGAGCCCGGCTCCGGCTTTCGGCCCACTGATCCGCCCGGTTAGCGCCTATGCATCGCCTGCTCCTGCCCGGAATCCTCGCCCTGGCCGCCCCGGCGACGGCACAGGAACAGCCGCCCGCCCCGGATGAACCGATCACCATCACCATCACCGCCCCGCGCCTGACCCGCGACCTGCAACGCACGCCGGCTGCCGTCACGGTGGTGGAGCAGCAGGACCTGCGTCAGGCCCGCCAGGGTCTGGGACTGGACACGGCACTCAATCGCACGCCGGGCGTGCTGTTCCGGAACCGCTACAACTTCGCCCAGAACCTGCGCCTGTCCATCCGCGGCTTCGGCGCCCGCGCGCCCTTCGGCATCCGTGGCGTGCGCATCCTCATCGACGGCTTCCCCGAGACCCTGCCCGACGGCCAGTCGCAGATCGACAGCATCGACCTGGAATCCATCGACCGGGTCGAGCTCATCCGCGGCCCGTCCTCGGCCCTGTATGGCAACGCTGCCGGCGGCGTGCTCCAGATCCACACCGCCGATCCACCGGCCACGCCCTTCGCCGAGCTCCAGGCCCGGGCCGGCAGCCATGATTTTCGCAAGCTGACAGTCCGCGGCGGCGGCCGCCGCGCGGCCTGGGGTGCACAGGTCAGCGCCTCGCGCCTCGACTATGACGGCTATCGCCGGCAGAGCCGCACCCGCAAGGACCTGCTGAACACGAAGCTGACTTATGACATCGACGCCCTGCGCAGCATCGAGGCTGTGCTGACCGCACTGGACCAACCCTACGGTGAGGACCCGGGCGGCCTGACCCGGAGCGAAGTCGAGACCGACCGCCGCCAGGCCGCGCCCAACGCGCTGGCGCTGGACAGCGGCCAGTCGGTGCGCCAGCGGCGCCTGGGTATCCGCTACCGGGATCGCAATCTGGGGTCCGGTGAGTTCAGCGCGCGCCTGTTCCATACCCGCCGCGACTTCGAACAGCAGCTGCCCTTCCCGGGACCGAGCCGGCTGCAGTATGAACGCGACTTCTTCGGTGCCGGTCTCGATTACACCGCCAACACCAGACTCGGGAAGCGGCCGCTGCGCTACACCCTGGGCCTGGAAGCCGCCCGCCAGCGCGACGACCGCCAGCGTTTTGAGGTCGACAACGATGGCAGACTCACCGGCCAGATCCAGGACGCGCTCGAGACCGCCACCGAGGCCGGCCTCTACGGCCAGGCGGACCTGGCCCTCAGCGAACGCATGGATCTCACCCTGGGCGGCCGCTACGATCGGGTGGAGTTCGACATCGATGACCGCCTCACCCCGGACGGCGCCGCCTCGGGCAGCCGAACCTTCGATGAACTCAGCTTCACCCTGGGCCTGGGCTATCAGCTGCAGCGCGACCACCGGCTGTATGCCGCGGCCGGTTCGGCCTTCGAGACGCCGAGCTTCACCGAGTTCTCCGACCCGACCGAACCTGGGGAGGGTTTCGACCCCGACCTCGACCCACAGCAGGCGCTGAACCTGGAATTGGGGGCGAAGGGTTTCATCGGGAAGGATCTGCGCTATGAACTGGCCCTGTTCCGGGTGGAGACCCGCGACGAGATCGTGCAGGTGGCGAGCGAGCCGGACCGCTTCGCCAATGCCGCGCGCACCCGGCGCACGGGGCTGGAGGCCACGCTGATCCATGACATCACCGACCGCCTCCGTCTGACCTCAGCCTATACCCATGCACGCTACCGGTTCCGGCAATTCGTCGATGCTGCGGGTACTGATCTGGCAGGCCGGCGTCTGCCCGGCCTGCCTGAACAGACCCTGTTCACCGAACTGGCCTGGCGCGACCCCAGCGGCCCCTATGTCATCCTGGACGGCCTGGCTGTCGGCCGCGTCTACGCCGACAACGCCAACCGCGAGCCAGTCGCCGGCTATGCCGTGGTCAACCTGCGCGCCGGCATCCGGGGCGCATGGCAGGGAACGGAACTGGAGGTTTTCGCCGGGCTCAACAATCTCACCGACCGGGACTACTTCAGCAATGTACGCATCAACGCCGCCGCCGGCCGTTTCTTCGAACCGGCGCCGGAGCGCAATGTCCATGCAGGCGTGCGGCTGCGCTACTGAATCGGGAAAAGGCAGACAAGGCTATTCAAACCTGTAGTGCTTGCGCACCGCCGCGCGGATCTCCCAGGTGCAGTCCATGCCGACCGGGAAGGTGACCAGATCGCCGGCCTGGATCTGCACCGGCTCGCCGTCCTCGGGCGTGACCACCACGTCGCCTTCCAGCAGGTAGCAGGTCTCGGTGGCGTCATAGTGCCAGGGGAAGGTCGAGGCCTCCTTCTCCCAGATGGGCCAGTCGCGCACGCCCAGCTCGGTCAGCAGCGATTCATCGGGATTGCGGGTGACTTGTATCTGCATGGTCAGCCTCCTGGTTCGAACAACCTGCGTTTTTCGCGATAGAGCGCGGAAATGTCCTCCTCGCCGCAGCCGGCCTGCAGCAGCCGGCGGTAGTCCTCCAACGTCTTCTCCACCAGCGGCAGTTCCACACCCAGGGCTCCGGCCATGGCCTGGCAGATGGTGAGATCCTTGTGATGCAGCGCCAGCCTGAAACCCGGCTCGAAGCTGCCCTGCGTCATGCCGGGGCCGCGATGGCTGAGAAACCAGTTGCCGGCCGCACCGGCGCCGACCACCTCGATGACCTTCTCCAGCGGCAGGCCGTGGGCCCCGGCGAAGGCCAGCGCCTCGGTCACGGCCTGGTTGATGCCGGCGGCCATGATCTGGTTCACCGCCTTGGTGGCCTGACCGCTGCCGACCGGCCCCATGTGTTCGATGCGCTGGCCCAGGGCTTCCAGCAGGGGCCGGACCCGGTCCAGCACCCCGGCCTCGCCGCCCACCATCAGGGCCAGCGTCCCCCGGCGCGCGCCCTCGACCCCGCCGGAGACGGGCGCATCGAGAAAATCCACACCCTGCGCCGCCAGCCGCTCGGCCGCGGTCTGTGCGGTCTGCGGCTGCACGGTGGAATGGTCGATCACCACCTGGCCGGGCCGCAGGCCGGGTTCCAGCGCCTCGATCATGGCCAGCACATCGGCGTCAGCGGAAACACACAGCAGGATGACATCGACCTGCTGCGCCAGTGCAGCCGGCGTGTCGGCCACCGTCACGTTCAGCTCATCGGCCAGTGCCCGCGCCTTGTCCGTGGTACGGTTCCACAGCGCGGCGAGCGCGCCGGCGCGGTGCAGATTGGCTGCCATGGGCGCGCCCATCGCACCCAGGCCGATGAAGCCTGCTGATGTCATTTGCATTCAGTCTTCCAGATAGGTGTAACCGACCAGCCCCGCCTCCAGTTCCTCGATGAAGGCCCGGCGCCGGTCATCACTGAGATCGGCCGCGGCGATGCGGTCGCGGTAGGCCTGCTTCATGGCCTCGGTGTCGAAGTGCACATAGCGCAGCAGTTCATCGATGGTGTCGCCGCGCTCCGGCTGACGCAGCTCATAGCCGTCCCCGGTCAGCACCACGTTGACGGCATCGGTATCGCCGAACAGGTTGTGCATGTCGCCCAGGATCTCCTGGTAGGCACCGACCAGGAAGATGCCGAGCAGATACTCCTCCCCCGGCCGGTAGGGATGCAGGGGCAGGGTGCTTTCGATGCTCTCGCCATCGACGTACTGCTGGATGCGGCCGTCGGAGTCGCAGGTCAGGTCCTGCAGCACGGCCCGCCGGGTGGGCGGGTCGTCCAGCCGGTGCAGCGGTGCGATGGGGAATATCTGCCCGATGGCCCAGACATCGGGCAGCGACTGGAACACCGACAGGTTGATGAAGTACTTGTCGGCCAGCTTCTCGTTCAGGGCGTCGAGGATCTCGCGGTGCTCGCGCCGCCCCTGTTTGAGCATGGGGCGGACCCGGTGGCAGATGGCGAAGTACAGCGCCTCGGCGCGGGCCCGCTGCTCCAGGTCCAGCACACCGTGCAGATACAGGCCACGCGCCTCGCCCAGCCAGTACTCGGCGTCGTGCCAGGCCTCGACCACGTTGCGGGCGGAAAGGTTTTCCAGCACCTGCCACAGGTTCTGCAGCAGCAGGGGTTCGTCCCCGGCGGGCGCCTCCAGCGGTCCGGTTCCCGGGGCCTGCTCGATGTCGATCACGTTGGTGATGAGCATGGCGTGATGCGCGGTCATGGCGCGGCCGGACTCGGTCACCAGGTCGGGCTGGGGCAGATCGTATTCGGCACAGATCTCGGCCAGGGCATGGACCACGTTGTTGGCATACTCGTGCACGCTGTAGTTGATGGAACAGTAGCTGCGCGAGCCGGTGCCCTCATAGTCGATGCCGAGCCCGCCGCCCACGTCCACCCAACCCAGCGGCACGCCCAGCCGGTGCAGCTCGGTATAGTAGCGTGCCACCTCGCGCATGCCGCGCTGGATGTCGCGGATGTTGGCCACCTGCGACCCCAGGTGCGAGTGCAGCAGCTGCAGGCAGTCCAGCATCCCGGCCGCGCGCAGGCGCTCGACCAGCTCGATCACCTGGCGGGCATGGAGTCCGAACTTGGACTTCTCACCGCCGGTGTTCTGCCACTTGCCGGCGCCGATGGAGGACAGGCGGATGCGCACCCCCAGCAGCGGTGTCACGTCGAGTTCGCGCGCGGCCTCCAGCACCCGCTCCAGCTCGGTGAGCTTCTCCACCACGATGAAGATGCGGTAGCCGAGGGCGCGGCCGATCAGGGCCAGGCGAATGTATTCGCGGTCCTTGTAGCCGTTGCAGATGATCACCCCGCCGGGACGGGTCAGCGCCAGCACGGCCATCAGTTCGGGCTTGCTGCCGGCCTCCAGGCCGACGCGCTCGCCGCCGTGGCCGATGATCTCGTCCACCACGCTGCGCTGCTGGTTGACCTTGATGGGATAGACGGCGGTGTAGTCGCCCTGGTAGTCATACTGGCGCCGCGCCGCGCTGAAGGCATCGCACAGGGTGTCAATGCGGTGATGCAGAATGCCGGAGAAACGCACCAGCACCGGCAGCGACAGGCCGGCCTCGCGGCAGCGGCCGGCCAGCTCGTACAGATCGACCACACCGCCGCGGCCCGGCGCCGGCTGCGCGCTCAGATGGCCGGCATCGTTGACGTCGAAGTAGCCGTCGCCCCAGTGGGCAAGGTTGTAGGTGGTGCGCGCCTGGTCGATGGTCCACATGATCTGAAAGATACAAGCTGCGAGTGACAGGATACAAGGAAACCCACGGTTTCCCGCCCAGCCGGATTGTAACTTGAATCCTGTATCTTGTATCTTGTATCTTTCCCCGTTCTGCGCGGATCGCCGCCCCAACGCCGCCGACAAAGGTCAAACGCATGTCCCTGGACACCCACTGGTTCACCGAAACCTGCGAGGAGGGCGGCTCTGCCTTCTCGCTCAAGATCAGCCGCAAGCTGCACGAGGAACAGAGCCCGTACCAGCGCATCGAGATCTTCGAGACCGAGAAATTCGGCAACCTGATGGTCATCGACGGCTTCGTGATGCTGACCAGCCGCGACAACTTTCTCTATCACGAAATGATGTCGCACCCGGCCCTGTTCACCCACCCGAATCCCGGACGCGTTGTCATCATCGGCGGCGGCGACTGCGGCACGCTGCGCGAGGTGCTGCGCCATGACAGCATCGAGCATGCCCTGCAGGTGGAGATCGACGAACGGGTCACGCGCATCTCGGAGAAATTCTTCCCCGAACTGTGCGAGTCCAACAATGATCCGCGCGCCGAATTCTATTTCGGCGACGGCATCCAGTGGATGGCGGACGCCGAGCCGGGCAGCGTGGACGTGGTGATCGTGGACAGCACCGACCCCATCGGCCCGGCCAAGGGGCTGTTCACCGAGGCCTTCTACCGCGACTGCTTCAATGCCATGGGCGAACACGGCGTACTGGTGCAGCAGAGCGAATCGCCGCTGTATCACATGCGCATACTGAAACCCATGCACCAGGCCATGCGTGCGGCCGGCTTCGATGCGACCGCCAGCCTGTTCTATCCGCAGCCGGTGTATCCGTCCGGCTGGTGGACCGCCACGATGGCGGTCAAGGGCGGCACGGCCCATGAGTTCCGCGAACAGGCCGCGGCGGACAAGCCCTTCGAGACCCTGTACTACAATCGTGACCTGCACCGCGGCGCGCTGGCGATGCCCGAGTTCTTCCGCAAGGCGCTGGAGGACAGCCCGTAGGCCGGAATAAGGGCCATGCGGCCCGTTTCCGGCAGCCGCCGGAAATTGCCGGGAGCGCTGCGCTTATCCCGGCCGACGACTGCAGATTCAACTGGCCCGCCGGTCGCCGTTGCCCACATGCAGCCGGTCCAGCCGCAGCCGGTGACGTTCGTCGAACAGCCGCCGGGACACCAGGCCCAGACTGGCCAGTGTGCCCAGCCCCGTTCCCACCGAGATCAGGAACATGATCATGATCTGGTACTTGACCGCCTCCACCGGATCGGCGCCGGCCAGGATCTGACCGGTCATCATCCCCGGCAGGCTGACCACGCCGGCCGCGGCCATGGCGTTGATGATGGGGATCAGGCCGCTGCGCGCCGCCTCGCGCTTGAGGTCGCAGATCGCCTCGGTCGCGGTCGCGCCCAGCATCAGCCGGCCCTCGATCTGCTGGCGCTGCTGCCAGGCGGATTGCGTCAGCCGGTCCATGGCGATGGAGATCCCGTTCATGGTGTTGCCCAGCAGCATGCCCAGCAGCGGAATGGCGTACTGGGGCGCGTACCAGGGTTCGTTGCCGATGATCACCCACAGCGCGAACAGGGTGACGGTGAACGAGGACAGGAACATGGAAAAGGTCCCCACCCCGAAGCTCCACCAGCCGGTCAGGCGTCGCCCCTGGCGCACCATCACCTCGCGCCCGGCCACGGTGAGCATGACCAGCGAGATCAGCCCGATGAAGGCGGGATGAGCCAGGTCGAACAACCATTTCAGCACCAGGCCGATGAGCAGCAGCTGCACCGTGGTACGCAGGGCGGCGACCAGAATCTGGTTGCGCAGCTGGCGCTGCAGCCGCCCCGACAGGAAGGCCAGCAGCAGCACCAGCAGCGCGGCCAGGACCAGATCCCAGTGGCTCAGATGGATCACGCGGCCTGCTCCTCGCGGATGGTGCCGCCCGCAGCCACTCTGTAGCAGCGCACCGCCACCTTCCGCAGCTGCGCCTGATCGTGCCCGACCCAGATCGCGGCCGCGCCGCTGCCGTCCAGATAGTCGCGGATCAGGGCCTCGGCGCGCCCGGCGTTGTCGCGATCCAGGTTGGCGGTGGGCTCGTCCAGCAGCAGCACCCGCGGCCGCAGCGCCAGCACCCGCAGCAGCGCCAGGCGCTGCTTCTCGCCGCTGGACAGGCGGTCGATGCGCCATCCCAGCACCTCCGGTTTGAATCCCAGTGCCGACAGCGCCGCGGCATCCGGTTCGTCGGGGAAGTGCGGCCCGACGGTGTCGTGCCACCAGGCGCTCTCGGCCGGCAGCAGCGCCACCCGGCGTCGCCAGTCCCAGGGTTTGAGCGAACCGGCGGCCTCGCCGTCCAGCCACATCCCGCCCCGGTGCGGATCCAGATCGGCCAGCGCCCGCAGCAGCCGGCTCTTGCCGCTGCCCGATGCGCCAGTCAGGCCGACGCACTCGCCCGGCTGCAGCGCCAGGTCCAGCGGGCCGATGTCTGCCACCGCCAGGTTCCGCACCCGGAACAATTCGGATCGATTCATGATAACTGGGGAGGAAGGCCCGCCCGGCGGCAAACACCGGCGGGCTTCATCAGCAACGGGTCGGCGCGCCCGTGCCGGCGCGGGCGTTCAGATAGGCCCGCTCCGAGACATCGTGCCAGGCCATGACCTGATCGCGGAACCTGATGAAGGACTCATATACCTTGCGCGCCTTCCGATCCTTCTCCGCGATCTCGCCGACCACTTCGTCCGACAGCGCCTTGAGTTTGGCGATGACCGGATCGGGCAGGCGGCGCAGGTCCACCTTGTGCTTGTTGACCAGGGTGTGCAGGGCATCGTTGTTGCGTGCCGTGTATTCGGCCAGCATGTCCTGGTTGGCGACCCGACAGGCGTTGGTGACGATGCGCTGCAGATCCTTCGGCAGCGCATCGTAGGCCTCCTTGTTGATGAAGGATTCGAGCGTGGTGCCGGGCTCGTGCCAGCCGGGATAATAATAGTATCTGGCCGCCTTGTGCAGACCGAAGGCCAGATCATTGTAGGGCCCGACCCACTCGGTCGCGTCGATGTTGCCCGATTGCAGCGAGGTGAAGATCTCGCCGCCGGGCAGGCTCACCGGGGTGCCTCCGGCCCGGTGCAGCACCTCGCCGCCCAGGCCGGGGATGCGCATCTTCAGGCCTTCCAGGTCATCAACGCTGTTGATCTCCTTGTTGAACCAGCCGGCCATCTAGTACGCCGGTGTTGCCGGCCGCGGTCGGGACCAGGCCGAATTCGGCATAGATTTCCTGCCACAGCTGCATGCCGCCACCGTGATACAGCCAGCCGTTCATCTCCTGCGCGGTCAGCCCGAAGGGCACGGCGGAGAAGAACTGCGCTGCCTGGGACTTGCCCTTCCAGTAATAGGCCGCACCGTGGCCCATCTCGGCGGTGCCGCGGGAGACGGCGTCGAAGATCTCGAAGGCCGGCACCAGCTCGCCGGCGCCGTAGACCTTGACCTGCAGCCGGCCGTCGCTCATCTCGGTGATCAGCTTTGCCAGAAAGTTCGCCCCCGTACCCAGGCCGGGGAAGTTCTTGGGCCAAGTGGTAACCATCTTCCAGCGCTGTTTACCGGCGGCGATGGCGGGCGCCCCGGCGAGCAGCGTGCCGGCGGCGACCGCTCCGGCCCCGGCACTGCGAACGAAATCACGACGTTTCATGCATCCCCCTGGGGTGTACTGAAGTCAGGAAAGTGGGGGAATTGAACCACAAAGGGCGTGAAAGGCACAAAGGCGGATCCAAAGCCTTAAACCGCAAAGGCGCCAGAGGTAAAGACTTTGGGCAGGTAAAATCCCACTGTCATTGCGAGGCGCGCGCCCGAGCGCAGCGACAAAGTGCCCTTGGGGTGTAGCGCTGCGGCAATCTTTTCTTCGAGTTCTCAGGAAACTCACGAGACTGCTTCGCACACGCCCGCAATGACAGAAAAATCCTGGCGCACCTTATTCGCCTTGGCGGTTTAATCTTTCCAAAAACCACTTGCAATCGGGAAAAGTTATGACATTATACTCTCAAGCAACATTCAGAAAATTGCTTAATGCTATATAATATAAAGAATATTACCACAGTGCTCCGGGCCTCGAGGAAAAGGTATCGTGACTGAAGCCGAGCTGAGCGCGCTGCGCCGGCGCTTCGGCCTGGGCATCGGCCTGGGACTCGCCGCCACCCCGCTGTTCGGACTGGGGTTCGGCCATCTGTTCAATCTCCTCTCCACCGATCAGGCCCTCGCCGCGGTCAGCGCCGGCGTGCTCCCGAGCCTGCTGCTGGCACTGCTGGCCTTCGCCGGCCTGCATTTCAGCCGCTATCTCCAGCCCTTTCTCGCCTGGATGCGCAAGTCGGAAGCCGGTCATTCGGCCGGTCACCTGCAGCGTCGGCTGGCACGCTTTCCGCGCGAGTACTGGGGTCTGTTCCTGATCACCGCGCTGGCCACGCCCAGCCTGTTCCTGGCCTCGCTGCCGGGCGGGCTGGCCGCGCGGCCCGAGACCTTCCTGCACCTGCTGCTGATTCAGCTCGGCGTGGCCGTGCTCGCCGGGATGCCGGGCTACCTGATGGCGCTGGACGGCCTGGGCCTGCTGGTCGCCCGGCTGGGGCTCGCCCGGGTGCACGTCAGTGTGAAATCCAAGCTGATGCTGCTCGGCGGTCTGGTGCCGCTGCTCTCCTATGCCCTCATCATCCAGTACTTCTGGCTGGACATGCGCGGCCTGAACACCGAACTGCTGGTGGTCTGGGCGCTGCTGGGTACGGCAACCCTGGCGCTGACCCTGCTGTCCATCCGCAGCCTGTCCCAGTCCCTGCAACCGGTGCAGGAGGTGCTGCAACGCAGCGGCGCCTCCACCCACGCGGAACTGGCAGGACTGCGGCCGCAATCCACGGACGAAATCGGTTACCTCACGCAAACCCTGGGCAAACTCTTTCGCCGGCTCGGCGATCAGGAGTCCTATATGCGCGCCGTTGTCGACACCGCCGCCGAAGGCATCATCGTGGTCGATGAGCAGGGCAATATCGACACCTTCAATCCGGCCGCCGAACGCCTGTTCGGGTTCCTGGCGATGGAGATCCGCGGCAAGCCGCTGGCCTGGCTGCTGCCCGAGATCGCCGGCGCGGACGCCGTCCCCGCGATCACGCCCAGCGAGGAGGAAACCACCGGACTGCACCGCAACGGCAAACCGCTGCCGGTCTCGATCCGGGTGAGCCGCATGGAGATCTCGCACCGCAGCATGTACACCTGCCTGGTCGCCGACATCACCCAGCGCAAACGGGCCGAGGAAAACCTCATCGCCGCCGAGGCGCGCTACCGCGACCTGGTCGAGACCGCGCACGACCTGGTCTGGAGCATGGACCCCGAGGGCCGCTGGACCTACCTCAACGGCGCCTGTCAGTCCATTTACGGTTATACCCCGCAGGAGATGACCGGCCGCCACCTGCGCGAATTCCAGGTCGCCACCCATGCCGAGATGGACAGCGAGGCCTTCCAGGCCATCCTGAGCGGCAAGGAGCTGGTGCAGTACGAGACAGTGCACATCGACCGCGAGGGCCGTCAGCATCATCTGAGCTTCAACGCCCGCGCCCACTTCGATGACGCGGGCAAGGTGATGCACATCAGCGGCACGGCGCGCGACATAAGCGAACAGAAGGCTTTCCAGCAGCAATTGAGCTACCAGGCCGAGCACGACTCGCTCACCGGGCTGTTCAACCGTCACTACTTCCAGCAGGAGCTGGAACGCACCGTGGCCCGCGCCGCCCGCAACGGCGCAGAGTGCGCCCTGTTCTACATCGACCTGGACCAGTTCAAATACATCAATGACACCCTCGGCCACGCCGCCGGCGACCAGTTGCTGATCGAGATCAGCGGCCTGCTCTCCAGCCATGTGCGTGAGGGCGACCTGGTGGCGCGCTTCGGCGGCGACGAGTTCACCCTGCTGGTCTACAACGTCGGCAGCGAGCAGGCCCCGCGCGTGGCCGAGAATTTCCGCCAGCTGTTCGAGGCCTACAAGTTCTACCACGACGGCAAGAGCTTCAACGTGACCTGCTCCATCGGCGGCGCGGTGATCGACCGGGCGGTGGATTCCGCCGACGAGGTGATGTCGCACGCGGACCTGGCCTGCAACATGGCCAAGACCGAGGGCCGCAACCGGGTGCACTTCTACAATCCGGCCGATCGCGACAAGGCCGGCATGGCCGAGGACATGGGCTGGGCCGCTCGGGTCCGCGAGATGCTGGAACAGGACCGCTTCCAGCTGGTCTACCAGCCCATCGCCGACGTACGCACCGGCGCAGTGACCGACTATGAAGTGCTGGTACGGATGGTATGCGACGACGGCGATGTCATCCTGCCCGGCGGCTTCATGCCGGCGGCGGAGCGCTTCGGCCTGATCCACGCCGTGGACCGCTGGATCGTCGCCCGCGCCATCCACCAGCTCACCCATCTGCGCGAGCAGGGCAAGGAAGTGTGCTTCTCCATCAACCTCTCTGCCAAGGCCTTCGAGGACCACACCCTGCTGCCCATGATCCAGGCCCAGCTGGCCGACACCGGCCTGGACCCGAGCTGGCTCACCTTCGAGATCACCGAGACCGCCGCCATCGCCAACCTGGGCGCGGCCGAGCGCTTCATCGGCGAACTCAAGAACATCGGCTGTCAGTTCGCGCTGGACGACTTCGGCTCCGGCTTCAGCTCCTTCTCCTATCTCAAGCACCTGCCGGTGGACAAGCTCAAGATCGACGGCTCCTTCGTCCAGGGCATGGCGCAGGCCGAGGTCGATCAGGCCATGGTGCAGTCGATGAACCAGGTCGCCCACGCCCTGGGCAAGGCGACCATCGCCGAATACGTGGAATCGGAGGCCATACTGAAACTGCTGCAGCAGTACGGTGTGGACTACGCCCAGGGCAACTATATTGGCCGCCCCAACGAATCACTGATCAACCTGGCCGCCACCCGGCCGGTCTACACCAATGTGACTCAGTTGAAGACATGACCGTGTTCAACACCGCCAGCTAATAAAACCATGGATGGCTATATGTCACGGAAGACAGCCCCACCCCTGCCCCTCTGGATGAGGGGTTCTTTTTTTGTGGAATCCGCTAGAATCGCACCGACAACCCCACGTTTCCCTCCAGCTGCCCGAACCCGCTGCTCTCCACCCGCGCCACGCAGGCACCGCCGGCGCAGAAGACGGCCGCATCCGAATCCATGAAGGTGGTGTAGCCGCGCAGCTCCAGCCGCAGGCCGACGTTCCGTGTCAGCCAGATCTTGTAACCGCCGTTCAGCTGGAACATGAGCCGGGTCTCGTCGTCGTAGTCCGACCCGTCCGGGGACATGTGGGTCACACCGAAGCCGGCGCCGATGAAGGGTTCGACCTTCTCGTCCCGCCAGACATAGATGCCGCCGGCCGAGAAATGCGTGACGTCCAGGTCGAAGCCCGGCGCGACGGTCGGCCCCGGCTTGAGGGAGGTGTTCTGGCGGCTGAACATGAACTCCCACTGGGTGTTGGCGTCGTGATCGATGTTCAGGACCAGGCCGTAGCTGGCCGACTCGTCCAGATCCAGCGAGTCGCCGTTGCCGGTGTCCTCGAAACCACCGCCGCCGCGGTAGCCGGCGATGGGGGTGAGTTCAATGTCGCGCGCCGCGGCGGCCGGCAGTGTCAACGCAAGGAGGGGGAATACAAACAGATAGCGCATAAGGATCAGGTCCGGTCGGCTAAGGTCTCACCGAAGAGTGTAGACAACCCACGTCCACCCCTCTCCCCCTCGGGAAGAGGGGCAGGGGTGAGGCGCTTGAATCACACCGGCGCCAGGTTCGCATACGCCACCACCAGCCACTTGGGCCCGGCTTCCTGGAAGTTCACCTGCACCCGCGCGTGCGGGCCGTTGCCCTCGTAGTTGAGCACCACGCCCTCGCCGAACTTGGGGTGCTGCACCCGCGAGCCCAGGGCCAGCTCGGCGTCGGCGGCCTCGTCGGCGTACAGACCGGAAGCGGTCGCCGGCGCCGCCGCGCCGCCCAGACCACCATAAGTCGGCTGCGGCCGTACCTCCTGCAGCAGTCCCTGCGGCAGCTCGCGCAGAAAGCGCGAGGGGATGGCGTAGTTGTCCTGACCGTGCAGGCGGCGACGCTCGGCATAGCTCACATGCAGACGCTGACGGGCGCGGGTCATGCCGACATAGCACAGGCGACGCTCCTCCTCCAGCCGCCCCGGCTCGTCGATGGACATCTGGTGCGGGAACAGGCCCTCCTCCAGTCCGGCCATGAACACCACCGGGAACTCCAGTCCCTTGGCCGAGTGCAGGGTCATCAGCTGCACGCAGTCCTCCCAGGCGTCGGCCTGGCCCTCGCCGGCCTCCAGCGCGGCATGGGCGAGGAAGGCGGTCAGCGGATCGGGCTCGCCCTCGGTCAGATCCTCTTCCGCCTCCTCCGGCGGCTGGAACACCCGGGCGGCGTTGACCAGTTCCTCCAGGTTCTCGATCCGGGCCTGACCGCGTTCGCCCTTCTCCTTTTTGAAGTGCTCGATCAGGCCGCTGGCCTGGATCATGGCCTCGGCCTGTTCGTGCAGGTCCAGCTCCAGGATGCTCTCGGCTGCCGTCTCGATCAGCTCGATGAAGCCCTTGAGCGCGTTCACTGCCCGGGCATTGAGCGCCTGCTCCGCCACGATGCGGCGTGCCGACTCCCACAGGGAGATGTCCAGCGCCCGGGCCTGCTCGCGCACCGCGCCCAGGGTGCGCTCGCCGATGCCGCGCGGCGGCTGGTTGACGATGCGCTCGAAGGAAGCGTCGTCGGCCCGGTTGCTGGCCAGGCGCAGGTAGCCCAGGGCGTCCTTGATCTCCGCGCGCTCGAAGAAGCGCAGCCCCCCGTACACCCTGTATGGTATGGCGCGCTGCATGAGCTGCTCCTCGAACACCCGCGACTGGGCGTTGGAGCGGTACAGGATGGCGATCTCCGAGCGCGTCTGGCCGGTCTCGGTGAACTGTTCGATGCGCTCGATGACGTACTGTGCCTCCTCGTACTCGTTGTAGGCGTTGTACAGCTCGATCGGCTCGCCGTCCTCGCCCTCGGTCCAGAGGTTCTTGCCCATGCGCCCGGCGTTGTGGGCGATGAGCGCATTGGCGGCGGCCAGGATGGTACCGGTGGAGCGGTAGTTCTGCTCCAGCCGTACCAGCTGGGTGCCGGGGAAGTCTTCGGAGAAGCGTTGGATGTTCTCGATGCGCGCCCCGCGCCAGCCGTAGATGGACTGGTCGTCATCGCCCACGGCGAACACCCGCCCGGTCTGGCCGGCCAGCAGCCGCAGCCAGGCATACTGGATGCTGTTGGTGTCCTGGAACTCGTCGACCAGGATGTGGCCGAAGCGCTGCTGGTAATGCGCCAGCACCCGGGGGTATTTCAGCCACAGCTCGTGGGCGCGCAGCAGGATCTCGGCAAAATCCACCAGCCCCAGCCGCTGACACAGCTCGTCGTAGGCCACATAGACCCGGATCTGGGTCTTGATGAAGGGATCATCGTAGTGCTCGACGTGCTGCGGGCGCAGGCCCTCGTCCTTGCGCCCGTTGATGAACCACTGCAGCTGCTTCGGGGGAAAGCGGGCCTCGTCCAGCTCCAGCTGGCGCAGCACCCGTTTGACCAGGCGCAGCTGGTCGTCGGAGTCGATGATCTGGAAGGTCTCGGGCAGCCCGGCCTCCTGCCAGTGGGCGCGTAGCAGCCGGTGCGCCAGGCCGTGGAAGGTGCCCACCCACATGCCGCGCGCCGGCACCCCCAGCAGTTCCTCGATGCGCCCGCGCATCTCCCGCGCCGCCTTGTTGGTGAAGGTCACCGCCAGGATCCCGAACGGCGAGACCCGCTCCACCTGGATCAGCCAGGCAATGCGGTGGACCAGCACCCGGGTCTTGCCGCTGCCGGCCCCGGCCAGCACCAGCACATGCCCGGCCGGCGCCGTCACCGCCTCGCGCTGGGCGTCGTTCAGGGGGTCGAGTATCGGGGAAATATCCATGCGGGCATTTTACCAGATCGGGCGGGCGGTATGACGGGGCCGGTGTGCCCGTCCGGGCAGATACCGGCGCGGACGCCACGACTGTGGCAGCAAAATCACCAGAATCACTACTGGTCAAACATACAGCAACGAAAAATGCCGCTCAAGCGATCTACCCCAGCTTCGGAGGATAGCATAAGTTTCTGATTTCAGAGGGATGGAAAAAACCGGCCTAATCCAGCTCGAGCAATAACACTGCGGGTGGGCTATAACTCCGGAATCCGCACAAAATGCCGACCCGGCGGGATAGCATTACATAACCTATTTTGCACCTGATTTAATGGTACTTTCGAATAACACAACCAGTAGCGCCGCTCTGCCCAGAATAATATCCGGCATCTGCGGTATATTCATACGTTAGGAATATAATGGCGGATTCAGCCAGTCTACGTAGACCGGAATTGTGAAGCAGATTATGGATGAGTCAATTCTTCAGAAGCCCTCGTTGTCCTCCCTGGCCAGACATCTGGTGACGCGGTCCCCCATGGGAGTTCGGTCTGCAGCATTATGTGCAGTGCTGGTGTTTTCAAACCTCCCCGCCATCGCCTTTGCCCAAACATCCTGCCCTGGAATTCACGTAAGGATTCTGGACATCAGAAACAGCATTGGAGCGGTAGCCTGTGCGCTTTTCGAATCGCCAGAGGGCTTTCCTGCCGAGTTTCTGCAATTCGCAACCAATATCATGATTATAAAGGTTCGGGATACGCAGGCGCGTTGCGACTTTTTAGATATCCCGCCGGGTACGTATGCACTGGCCGTCATTCATGATGAAAACATGGACGGCAAGCTTAACACCAACTGGCTGGGGATCCCCAGGGAAGGCTACGGTTTTTCAAACGACGCAAAAGCCTTGTTGGGCGCACCTTCGTTCGAAGCCGCCAGCTTTTCATACGATGGGCAAAGCCTGGATCTGACGATCGGGCTGAATTACTGAGCGACCTTTGTTTTTATGTGCCTAACGGGGTCGGTGGCAACCGATAATTATTTACATTAACATTTATCACCGACTTCCCGGACCGAAGCCCTTAATTAATACTTGAGTTCTATAACTCCCCTGCCTTCAGAGCAAACTGTTCTGCCGCAGCACATCGCCCTGTCGGATCGGCCACTGCCTGTCTGATGGCGGCCCGGGTCGTCAGCATTCCCTTTCAGGATTTAAGCCCGCGTAGTGAATTGAGTTCACGCAGCGCGGGGACGCGGCCGGAAGCGGATCAAGCAACGCCGGCAACAATATGATAAAAAGGGAGAAGAACAAACGGAGTCGGTGACAAATAATGATGCAAATTATTATTAGTTGTCACCGACCTTTATTCGACCAGGCCCGTGACTGGCCTTACGCGTCAGACGACAAAAGCAGGACGACATGGAAGAGAATGACATTGAAATAAATCCGGAAAAAATGCACGCCCCCAGCTATAAACTGCTGGTTACAACCCCCATGGCCGCAATCATGGTAAGCGGGAAGGCCAACAGCGAATGGGCGGACTTGCTGGAATCCATCGGGCCGATCTACGATTCAGCGGCGGAGGATACCGGCGGCGAGGTCAATGAAGCACTTTCAACCTTGGCGTTCATGCTGCAGGGCGGTGACAGGCTGATCAGAAAGTATTTTGATAATGAAGACCTGACGTTCGACAGGATGATGGAAATCTCCGCCGCTGGCGCCGATGTCTGGATATGCAAACTGAGCGACGGCGAGATTGATAAGTCCGATGCGATCAAACTGTTCAAGACCATCCAGGCCGGGTTGATCGAGGCGCTTGGCGATCTGCGCAATGAAAATGAAATGATCGATCAACTCATCCAGATCCAGGACAAGGCGGTTGAGCATATTTCGTCATTGAACTGAGGCAGGTTAGGCGCCAGACGCAACACCTCTGATGACCGCGGAAGCCGGGGCTCTGGATCCCGGCCTGCGCCGGGATGACGGTTATGGGCGTCCCGAGTCAGCACAGTCCGGGCCAGCCTTCTCTTCTCAACCACAATCTCATCCGCCTGAATACATTCTTCCCATGGACATACAGATACGCGCAACATCAGATTCCGACCGACTGGCAATCACCGACCTGCTGAATGCCGCCTTCGGCCCGGACGGAGCGGAAATCGCGGCGCTGGTGTCCGATCTGCTGGACGACCCCAGCGCACGTCCTTTGTTGTCACTGGCCGCAACCCGGGATGCGTGCGTCATCGGTTACATTCTGTTCACACACACGCAGATTGCAGGATCGGAGCCATCCCTTGCCTCGGCGATTCTTGCGCCGCTCGCAGTCCACCCGGACCATCAGGGCCGGGGCATCGGCGGGCGCCTCATCGAGGCGGGGCTGAAGCGGCTGAAGGATGCCGGCGTGGATCTGGTGTTCGTGCTCGGCCATCCCGGCTACTACCCCAGGTACGGCTTCGATCCCGCCGGGGAGCGGGGATTCGAGGCGCCGCACCCCATCCCGGGCGAACACGCTGCGGCCTGGATGGTGCGGACGCTGCGGCCCGGCGTGATCGGCACAGTCAGCGGCCAGGTGGTCTGTGCGGATACCCTGAACGACCCCAGGCACTGGAGTGAGTGAGCCGCCGCCCGTTACGGGATACAGTGCTGCGCATCTTTACCGGCCCCTATTCCGGATGACAGCGAAACTTTCCCGCCGTTATCCATGAAATCATGCCCCCCCCTAAAACCTCCGCTCATTCGGTGTCTCGATAAATCCAAAATATCCGGTGAAAATGATAAGGCAACTGATAGCTGATGTGACTGACCTGATAAAAACGCTCTATGGATATATCCGTTTTACAAAACTTTCACCTAACATTATTGACTTTTGCTAGCGCTTTTTGAAACTCAGCAGGCTGAGCAGCCCGACAAATCCGGATACGAATAGCCAAAGCGCAGCAGGCACCGGCACGGGAGTAAATGTCAAATCAAGCGCGAGCGAATACCCTTTAAATGGACCGTCAACTTCAGGAACACCAGGTATGCCGTCACCATCGGAATCGATAGCCATTAAGCTAATAATGCCATTGGGAGCGACGGTAATGTCCCAGACGTTAACGAGGTCGATATTAGTCGATGTATACCAGTTATAGAGTGCATGCATTCCCCACTGTCCATTACCGATATCTGCTGTGATGGTACTGGGAGAGGTACAGTCGGAAGAGCCGTCATTTAAACAGGCATCCCAGGAATAAGAACCCTGTGCCGTAATGATTTCCCCATTGATCGAAGTTTCATAATAGGTCCACAGATTATCCACATCCATGTGGATGGCACCGGTAATATCATTGTATGTTCCCGATATGGCGTTATTGCCCTGATAGGATACGCTCCCAGCCGAATCCCTCTGAATAAAATTCCCCCCCACTGAATATACTGCGGCATCTACGGAGGGGTGGACCAGAAAAAACAAAAACGCAGCCAAAATGGTTTTCGTACGCATCATGCAGGCCCTCCTAATTGGTGTTAGTTTCCGTCATTGAGACACTATGATCAAAGCAATAAATACGCCATAACCAAAACAATATGATTTTCAATTGAATGTAAATACGCACTGAATAGCCACAGCGTGTATTTGTTAAGCCTATCGACAGTTTTTGAGGCACAACAGAACAAAAGATGCCACTGAAGGTGCGGTGAAAAAACACAATCTTTATCATTTTCCACCATCCTCTTTGGCACTATCCCTTTCACCCAATGGACCTCCAAATACGCTCCGCATGCCACTCCGACAGACATGCCCTCACAGCCGTGCTCAATGCCGCCTTCGGCGACTCCAAGGGGAAGGAAATCTCAGCACTGGTCGGCAATCTGCAAAAGGATCCCACTTCACAGCCCCTGCTTACGTTAGTCGCGAAGGTAAACGAACGTATGTCAGGCATTCTGTTCAAGCACGCGTACATTGCCGGCCACAAACATGTAGTTTCCTCGGCCATCATCGCGCCCCTGGAATCCATCCGGACTATCAGGGTCGGTACATCGGCAGGGCCTCGTCGAGACGGGACTTGACGGGCTGAGGCGGCCGGAGTGGAACTGGTGTTCGTGCTCGGGCATCCCGGCTATCACAACGGATACGGCTTTGATCCCGCCGAAATCACGGGTTCAAGACGACACATCGCATCCCGCCCGAGCATACGGCGGCCTGGATGGTGCAGGCGCTGCAGGCCGGTGTGATCGGAAATGTGAGCGGGCGTGTGGTGTGTGCGGACAGCCTCAATGATCCGAGACATTGGCGGGAGTGAAGCGGCGGCCATTGCCGGTCCTTCGGTTGATGAAAGAGAGACCTGTACCCATGACCTCGGCATGCCGGGTTACGCTGCTGCGCATCTTTACCGACCTCTATTCCGGATGACAGCGAAACTTTCCCGCCGTTATGCTGATCTCATACCTGTGTTTCCTCTACCCGCAATCTGGAATCTCTCATGAGCAAACCCATCATCGCCGACAACCAGCCGATCCCGGTCGAACTGACCGAGGGCGAGGAATACTATTTCTGCGTCTGCGGTCGTTCCGGCAACCAGCCGTTCTGTGACGGCTCCCATGCCGGAACCGGCTTCACGCCGCTGGCGTTCACGGCCGAGGCCGACGGCGAGGCCTGGCTGTGCGCCTGCAAGCATTCGGGCAACCGGCCCTACTGCGACGGCACCCATCAGCAGTTCTCCGCTGACCAGGTGGGCCGGGAGGGGCCGGGGCTGGCGCAGGGGTCCGGCGACGCCATGCCCGCGCCGCAGGCAACGGCGGAGGAACCCCATGTCGAGCTCATCCATCAACTGGCCGAGGAAGGGCTGGCCGGTACGGGGCAGCACGGCCCGGTCGCGGCGATGGGGGTGCCGCGCGAGCGACTGCCGCAGTGGGACGACATCCAGATCCTGCCCGCGCAGCTGCACCGCCGGCCGCTCGCTGAGGATGCCGGGGTGACGACCGAACTGGTGGTGGGGCCGGGGGCGCGCCGGCCGCTGAGGCTCGAAATCCCGCTGCTGGTCTCGGACATGAGCTTCGGCGCCCTGTCCGAGGAGGCCAAGATCGCGCTGGCCACCGGTGCGGAGCTGGCGGGTACGGGCATCTGCTCGGGCGAAGGCGGCATGCTACCGGAGGAGCAGGCCGCCAACAGCCGCTATTTCTACGAGCTGGCCTCGGCGAAATTCGGCTACCGGGAGGAACTGCTGGCGCAGGTGCAGGCCTTTCACTTCAAGGGCGGTCAGGCGGCCAAGACCGGCACCGGCGGGCATCTGCCGGCAGCCAAGAACACCGGCCGCATCCCGGAGGTGCGCGGTATCCCGGCGGGCGAGCCGGCGATTTCGCCGCCGAGCTTCGCGGACCTGGCCACGCCGGACGATTTCCGGCGCTTCGCCGACCGGGTGCGCGAGATCAGCGGCGGCATTCCGGTCGGGTTCAAGCTCAGCGCCAATCACATCGAGCAGGACATCGGCTTCGCGCTGGAGTCGGGCGCCGATTACCTCATTCTCGACGGCCGCGGCGGCGGCACCGGGGCCTCGCCCCTGCTGTTCCGCGACCACATCAGCGTGCCCACCATCCCGGCACTGGCACGCGCCCGGCGCTGTCTGGATGCGGCCGGCGCCAGCGGCCGGGTGACCCTGATCGTCACCGGCGGCCTGCGGGTGCCGGCCGATTTCATCAAGGCGCTGGCCCTGGGCGCGGACGGCATCGCGCTGGCCAACAGCGCCATGCAGGCCATCGGCTGCGTGGGCGCGCGCATCTGTCACACCAACAACTGCCCCTCCGGCATCGCGACCCAGAAGCCGGAGCTGCGCCGGCGATTGGATATGGACCACGCGTCCCGGCGGCTGGCACGGTTCCTCGCCGCCTCGGTCGAGCTGATGCAGGTGATGGCACGCGCCTGCGGGCACTCGCGCCTGGCGGATTTCAGCCGCGAGGATCTGGCGACCTTCGATCGCGACATGGCACGACTGTCCGGGGTTGCGTATGCCGGTTTCGATGGCACGCTGACGGCTTCGGATTCGGATTGACTTTACCCGCGTTCCGGCCAAGGATAGCGGTTACAAGCAGACGTCAACGGGGTCGCCCCCAGGCCCCTGCCGGTTCGGTTCACAGGCAGGGTGCCCGGGGCGGCCTTTTTTACTCAGGCACAGGAAACCGCCATGTCCACGCAGCCCAAGATCGTCATTTCCTCACTCGATGCGGAGCGGCTGGAGAAGCTGCTCGATTCGATTCCCGACAGGGCCTTCCCGGGCAGGGACGAGCTCGAGGCCGAACTGGCCCGCGCCGACGTCGTCGAACCCAGGGATGTGCCGCCTGAGGTGGTGACCATGAATTCCACCGTTCGGTTCGAGGTCGAGTCCTCGGCCGAGGAATTCCGCCTGACCCTGGTGTATCCGAAGGATGTCGACGCCTCCGGGCAGACGATCTCCATCCTGGCGCCCGTGGGCAGCGCCCTGCTGGGCCTTTCCCAGGGCGATGAGATCGAGTGGCCGAAGCCGGGCGGGGGCAGCCTGCGGGTGCGCATCAAGGAGGTCACCTATCAGCCCGAGCGGGCCGGCGAATACCATCGCTGAAATGCAGCCGGGCGGCTTGCGCGGAAGCGCTCAATGATCCGACACACTGGCACGAATGGGCTCATCGGCCTGGCCGCCTGGCTGGGCATCAGTTACCTGGCCGCGGGGGTGGGCGCGATCGCCTCGGTCGATGCGGGCGGGTTCTATGCGCAATTGGCGCGCCCGGACTGGGCGCCGCCGGGCTGGGTATTCGGGCCGGTGTGGACCCTGCTCTACGGCCTGATGGGCGTGGCGGCCTGGCTGGTCTGGCGTAGCACCGACCGGACCCGGCCGGTGCTCACGCTGTTCCTGATCCAGCTCGCCGTGAACGCACTCTGGAGCTGGCTGTTCTTCGCCTGGCATCTGGGCGGGGCGGCGTTGGCGAATATCCTGCTGTTGTGGCCGCTGATCCTGCTGACAACACTTGGCTTCTGGCGGGTGCGGCCGCTGGCGGGTATGCTGCTGTTGCCCTATCTGACCTGGGTGGGCTTCGCGGCCTTGCTCAATTTCGCGGTATGGCGGCTCAACCCCGGACTGCTGTAATAACCGGGTGCAATAGATGTGTTGAGGATGACTAAAAGGGTCGGTGGCTTGCCACGAATTATTCCTGGGGCCACCGACTCCTGCAGGCCGGACCCTGCGCGAACACAGGGCTTATTTACGCCTGCGCGCCAGCAGCATGCCGACTGCGCCAATGCCGATCAGGGCCCAGGTCGCAGGCTCGGGGATAGGCTGGGGCGGCGGAGCTGTGCCGGCCCAGGTCACCGAAGAGATCATGAACAGGCCCAGAGCTGTCATCAGTTTTTGCATTATTTCGACTCCCATATTTATATTTCATGGCATCAGGGACGGCATTCGGGGAATGAAGCTGCAATCGCCCCCTTACGCATTTTGATGCAGACTTTGTTCCAGGCATGAAACAATGACGTCATATCATAGAATTAACGACGTATGCGGGTTAAACGACGCCTCTGATCGAGGCTGATTGTAAAAATCGCTGACACCCTTTCCGGCCGGGGCAATGTGCCACGCCCGGCCGGCATCAGCGTTGCGCCACCGCATAAGGAGAGACCGTGCCGAGGATTGCACTCACACGCCGGGTGTTTCTGCTGCTCACCGGTGCCGGTGTGCTGGGTGCATTGCCGCTGGCCCGATGGCTGGGACACCGGCGCGAGCCGTTGCAGGTGCTGCAGACAGGTTTGCGGCCGAGCCTGCGGCAGTGCCTGGATACCCTGCTGCCCGCCGACGCGCTTACCCCGGCCGCCACCGAACTGGACCTGGACACAGAACTGCTTGCCGCCCTGGCGCGGCTGCCGGCACGCTACAGCCGCCTCTGCCTGCAGGGGCTGGAGTGGTGCGAACAACGGGCCCGTGAGCGCCACGACCGGGACTTTGCCCGGCTCGGGCCCGCGGAATGCGACGCCATCCTGCAGCAGGCTGCCGACGCGCCGGCCGCAAGCATGCCGGCACGCTTCATCCGGCATCTGCGCGATCAGGCCTTCGAGCTGTACTACGCCCACCCCGAGGCACTGACCGGCATGGCGGGGTCCGGGCCGCCGCAGCCCATGGGGTATCCCCGCTACGCGGAGCCCCCGGGTGAAGCCTGACGCCGATGTCGATGTGATCGTGATCGGGGCCGGCCCGGGCGGCGGCAGCTGCGCCTGGGCGCTGGCGCGCAGCGGGGTCCGGGTGCTGCTGCTGGATGCCGGCCCCGCCTATGATCCGGCCACCGACTACCGCCTGCATCGGCATGACTGGGAGCAGGGCGGTTTCCCCGACCGGGCACCTGCGCATGACAGTTACAGCTTCGCCCCGCTGCAGCCACTGGAGCCGCGCTGGGATGAGCTGCGTTCCTGGAGCCATATCCACGGCCGCTTCACCCGCGGGGAGCGACGGCGCGGCTGGCGCTATCACCATGTCCAGGGCATCGGGGGCAGTACTCTTCATTTCAGCGGCGAGGCCCATCGCCTGCATCCGCGCGCTATGCAGCTGCAGCGCGACTTCGGCGCGGCAGCGGACTGGCCGTTTGATTATGCCGGGCTGGAACCCTTCTATGAGCAGGCCGAGTCGCTCATCGGGGTCACCGGCCCGGCGTCGGACCGCTCGCGCCCGCGGCGCCGACCCTATCCGCAACCGGCCCATCCGCCCAGTCACGCCGGCAGCCGTCTGCTGGCCGCCGGTCATCGGCTGGGACAGCACTGGCAGGCCAACAGCCTGGCCGCCCTGTCCCGGCCCCATGCCGGGCGGCCGGCCTGTAACTACTGCGCCAACTGTGCCCGCGGCTGTCCGCGCGGCGACAAGGGCAGTGCCGATGTCACCTTCATCCAGCAGGCGCGTGCCAGCGGCCGCTGCCGGGTCCTGCCCGGCACCCGCGTGCAACGCCTGATCGCCGGCCCCGACCACCGCATCCGCGCGCTGGAATACATTGACACCGAGGGCCGACGCGGCAGGCTCAGCGCGCGCATCATTGTGCTCGCCGCCGGCGCGGTGCAGACCCCGCGCCTGCTGCTGCTCTCGGACAATGCCCATGCCCCGACGGGCGTGGGCAATGCCACCGGCCAGGTCGGCCGGCATTTCATGGAGACCCTGGCCTGGACCAGCTCCGCCCTGCATCCCGAGCCGCTCGGCAGCCATCGCGGCCTGCCCATGGATGTCGTGTGCTGGGACTACAACGCGCCGGACGCCATCGACGGCCTGATCGGCGGCTGCCGCTTCGCCGCCGGCACCGCCGAGGCCGACCTGCTCGGACCGATCAACTATGCCCGCCGCGTGGTTCCGGGCTGGGGACGGGAGCACAAGCAGCGGCTGCGCGAGCGCTTCGGCCGGGCATTGTCCGTGGTCGCCATCGGCGAGTTCCTGCCCAACGACCGGACCTACATCGATCTCGACCCCGAGCGCACAGACGCGCACGGCCTGCCACTGGCACGCATCCACAGTTATATCGACGAGCCGGCCTGCCGGCGGCTGCAGTTCATGGCCCGGACCTGCCGCGAGCTGCTGCAGGCGGCGGGGGCCGGGGCGCCCTTCGAGGAATACGGCAGCTACGACCTGTTCAGTGCGACCCATGTCTTCGGCGGTGCCCGCCTGGGACACGACCCGGAGCATTCGGTGGTCAACGCGGACGGCCGGGTACACGACTGGCGCAACCTCTATATCTCCGACGCCAGCCTGTTCCCGAGCAGCGGCGGCGGCGAATCACCGTCGCTGACCATCGCCGCACTGGGCATCCGCATTGCGGAGAAGATACGCGCGGCGCTGCAGTCGGGCACGGACCGGCGCCCGAAAGCATGACGTGATCCGGCCGGGTCCCTGCCGGCCGCCGATTGCGCGCAATGTGATCCAGCCCGCGGTTTCATGTATTGCGGTGTCCTTCCCGGCTTCTATATTCGGTTTACCACTCCCTGAATAACCAACCCGGGGTTGGCATGAACCTGTTCTACAGCATCGGCTACCGGCTCGGATTCACCCCCTGGGAGAATGCCGTCACCCACCCGCCCGCCTACGCCCGGGTCGCATCCCTGTTCGACCACGAGGAGCGTGGCATGCAGCCCCCCTACGGACGAGCGCTGGATCTCGGCTGCGGACGCGGGCACTGGGCGATCGTACTGGCCCAGCGCGGCTGGGAGGTGACCGGAGTCGAGCGGGTTGCCCCGGCCGCCCGGGCAGCGCGCACCTATGCCCGTGTCACCGGACTGCCGATCGAGATCGTCGAGGGTGATGTGACCGCGTTGCGGGCGGCCGGTCTTGCGCCCGGCTACCGGCTGATCTGGGATTTCGGCACCTTGCACGGCATGTCGCCCGCCCAGCGTGAGGCGACGGGAGAGGAGGTGAGCGCCCTGGCCACTGAGGACGCGACGGCGCTCATTCTCGCCTGGGCGCCGGGCCGCCGCGCGCCGCTTCCTCGCGGGGCCAGCCGGGAGGATATTCAGTCCGTTTTCCCCGACTGGGAGATCACCGACGAATCAGCCTTCGATGTCATGGGGCTGCCGTCGCTGCTAAGGAAGGTCGACCCGCGCGTCTACCGCCTTCGGCGCAAGGCCACCTAGGCAAACGACTGCAGACAGCGCTTCAGCCAACCGCCCTGTGCGACACCCGCAGCTGCAGCCGTATGCTGCGTTCATCGGCGCGCACGTCGGCGATACGCACGCGGTTGCGCAGGGCGGCGGGAATGCGCCGGCCCCACTGGTGCCCCTCCATGAAGTGATCCAGGTTCAGACGCAGGCGCTCGCCCTGGCGGTCCACGCCGTCCAGCGCGGCGAGCGCGGCGAGCATGGGGGATTTCACCGGAAAGGGCTGGATCTTCTCGGGCACCAGCACCAGGCCGCGCGGAGGGTCGTCGGGGCCGGGCGCTTCCAGCCGGAAGCGGGCATTGAATTCGATCCAGATACCGGCCTTCCTGCGGCCGGTGATGCTCAGGTGCGTGGGGCTGGCGGGCCGGATCCGCAGGTCTTCGAGACTGTCCCCGGCCAGCCGACGGCACAGCCGCTCAAGCACGGCGCCTGGCACGGGCAGGTTAACGCCTTCCCGGGCGGCCCGGTAGGCCCACCAGGATACAGTCATCAGTCCTTTTGCCCACAGACGCGCCATGGCTTTCCCTCTCGCGGTGAAACGCCAGCTTAGCGGATTCTGCCGGCCGGGTCAGGCAGCCGCCGGGACAATCCATCGGAAGATGCGTGGCCTTTGGGCCGGCAGACCGGATGTGGCTTGTTATACTCGGAGTCCGTTCCACGACCGATCCAAGCAAAGGGTGAAGCCGCCATGGGTGAAGTCATTGAATTCAGACGCGCTAAATTCAGCGTCGGCGACATCATCCACCACAAGCGCTTCGACTATCGCGGCGTGGTGGTGGACGTGGACCCGATCTTCCAGGGCACCGACGAATGGTACGAGCAGGTGGCGCGTTCCCGTCCGCCGAAGGACAAGCCCTGGTACCATGTGCTGGTGCACGGCTCGGACCAGATGACCTATGTGGCGGAACGGCATCTGGAAACCGACGAGAGCGGCGAGCCGATACAACATCCGCTGCTGGAACTGTATTTCTCGCGGCTGGAGAACGGGCGGTATGTGCAGGAGGGGAAGGCGAATTAGCAGGCAGTTACGGTTGCACCCTCACACCCTCCCCGGCATTTTATGCCCTACGGGTACCCCCATCCCGGGGGAGGAGTAATGGACATCTGGGTCGATGCGGACGCATGCCCCGCGGTGATCAAGGACATCCTGTTCCGGGCGGCCACCCGCACCGGGACCCGACTCACCCTGGTGGCCAACCAGCCGCTGCGGGCGCCCAAATCCCCTGTCATCCATACCCTGCAGGTCGGCGCCGGCTTCGACGTGGCGGATGATGCCATCGTCGAGCGGGTCCAGCCTGGCGACCTGGTCATCACCGCCGACATCCCGCTGGCCGACGCAGTCATCAGCAAGGGGGCGCGTGCGCTCAACCCGCGCGGCGAGCTCTACACCGAGGAGAACATCAAGGCGACGCTGAACATGCGCGACTTCATGGACACCCTGCGTTCCAGCGGCATCCAGACCGGCGGCGCGGCCGCCCTGAACCAGCGCGACCGCCAGGAGTTCGCCAACCAGCTGGACCGGTTGCTGGCCCATACCTGACCTGCGTCATTGCCCGCCGGCGCCGCGGCCCGGATCATGCCTGTATACGGCCACGGATCGCAGGCAGCGGGAGCCAGGAACGGTGAAGAACATCTTTGTGCTCGGAGCCGACGCCTTCAACCTTGCCCAGATGCGCGAGTTGCCCGGCGCGCAGGACTACCGCTTTCACGAGCTGTTCACCCATGCTGATGTAAAGGCCGGTCCGGCGATTCCGGTGCAGAAGCTGCACGACGGGGCGCTGGAACAGCTGCATGCGTTCGAGGGTTCCATCGACGCCATCGTCGGCTATTGGGATTTTCCTGTCAGCACCCTGCTGCCGCTGCTGTGCCGGACCTTCGGCCTGCCCTCGCCGAGCTTCGAAGCCACGCTCAAGTGCGAGCACAAGTTCTGGAGCCGGCTGGAGCAACAGCAGGTCATTCCTGATTTTATCCCACCCTTCTGCGCCGTGGACCCCTTCGCCGACAATCCACGCAGCCAGATCACGCTGGACTACCCCTTCTGGATCAAGCCGGTGAAGGCGGCCTCCTCGCACCTGGCTTTCCGCGTGGACGGCGACAGTTCACTGGAGCATGCGCTGAAGAGGATCCGCGCCAGCATCTACCGCTTCGCCGAGCCGTTCAACTACCTGCTGGACTTCGCCGAGCTGCCGGCGTCGGTCGCGTCCGTCGACGGCCACCACTGCATCGCCGAAGGTGTGATCTCGCGCGGCCGGCAGTGCACGCTGGAGGGTTATGTCTATCAGGGAGAGGTGCAGGTCTATGGCGCGGTCGACTCCATCCGCCAGGGCCGGCACCGATCCAGCTTTGCCCGCTATCAATACCCCTCCCGCATTCCACGCCGGGTGCAGCAGCGGATGCATGCCATCACCGACCGCTTCCTGACCCACATCGGGTTCGACAACGGACCCTTCAATATCGAGTTCTACTGGGATAACCAATGCGACAGGCTGTGGCTGTTGGAGATCAATACCCGCATTTCCAAATCCCACTGCCCGCTGTTCCGCGCCGTCGACGGGGCCAGCCACCACAAGGTAATGCTCGACCTGAGTCTGGGACAGCGACCGGCCTTCCCACACCGGCAGGGCACCTGGCCCTGTGCGGCCAAGTTCATGTGGCGCCTGTACGAAGATGCTATGGTTAAACGCATACCGTCGGCTGCTGAGATCGAGGCAATACGAACCCGCTTTCCCGGCACCGAGATCCAGCTGCATATCCAGCCCGGGATGCGGCTGTCGGAGCTGCGGGACCAGGACAGCTACAGCTACGAGATCGCAGTGATCTTCGCGGGCGGTCAAAGCCAGACGGAACTGCTGGAGAAGTATCGCGCCATCCAGCGGGCGCTACGACTGGAATTCGAATGAACAGGAACAGTCATGCAGATCGTTGACACCTTCCCCAATCCGGTCCGTCACATCGAGCATGCCTGGATCCCGATGCCGGACGGCACCCGGCTGGCCGCGCGCATCTGGCTGCCGGCGGACGCCGAGGACAACCCGGTGCCGGCGATCCTGGAATACATCCCCTACCGCAAGCGCGACGGCGTGCGACTGCGCGACGAGACCATGCACCCCTGGTTCGCCGGCCACGGCTATGCCGGCGTGCGCGTGGATATCCGCGGCAGCGGCGACTCGGAGGGGGTGCTGACCGACGAGTACCTGCAGCAGGAACTGGACGACGGGGTGGCCATCATCGAGTGGCTGGCCGAGCAGCCCTGGTGCAGCGGCCGGGTCGGCATGATCGGCATCTCCTGGGGCGGCTTCAACGGGCTGCAGATCGCCGCCCTGCAGCCGGCCGCCCTCAAGGCCGTGGTGAGCGTGTGTTCCACCGACGACCGTTACGCCGACGATGTTCACTACATGGGCGGCTGCCTGCTGGGCGACAACCTGTCCTGGGCCTCGACCATGTTCGCCTACAACTCGCTGCCACCGGACCCGGAGATCGTCGGCGAGCGCTGGCGCGAGCTGTGGTTTCAACGCCTGGAGGGCAGC
This sequence comes from Thiohalobacter thiocyanaticus, assembly GCF_003932505.1. Classification (GTDB taxonomy): domain Bacteria; phylum Pseudomonadota; class Gammaproteobacteria; order Thiohalobacterales; family Thiohalobacteraceae; genus Thiohalobacter; species Thiohalobacter thiocyanaticus. Next base: position 1,863,942 of record NZ_QZMU01000001.1, on the reverse strand, counting down.
GGGCTGTGGCTGGACACCTGGCTCACGCATCAGCACCGCGACGAATACTGGCGGCACGGCTCCATCTGCGAGGACTTCTCGAAGGTGCAGACGCCGGTGATGGCGGTCAGCGGCTGGGCCGACGGTTACAGCAACGCGGTGTTCCGGCTGCTGGCCAACCTGCCCGGACCACGTCAGGGCCTGATCGGACCCTGGAGCCACAAGTATCCGCACCTCGGCGTGCCTGGCCCGGCCATCGGCTTTCTGCAGGAATGCCTGCGCTGGTGGGACCACTGGCTGAAGGATCGCGACACCGGCATCATGGACGAACCCATGCTGCGTGCCTGGATGCTGGAGAGCATGCCGCCCTCGACCTTCTATCATCAGCGCTATGGGCGTTGGGTGAGCGAGCCCGCCTGGCCCTCGCCCAACATCACCACCCGCACCTACAAACTGGCCGAGTACCGGCTGGTCGACGAGAACACCGAGGTGCCTGAACGCGAACTGCGGCTGCAGTCGCCGCTCAGCAACGGCCTGTTCGCCGGCAAATGGTGCTCCTACAGTGCCACGCCTGACCTGCCGCACGACCAGCGCGAGGAGGACGGCGGCGCGTTGCTGTTCACCACCGAGCCATTTGAAGAGGGCTTCGAGATCCTGGGCGCGCCGGTACTGGATCTGGAACTCTCGGCCAGCCGGCCGGTGGCGATGATCGCGGTGCGTCTGTCCGACATGCGCCCGGACAACAAGGTCGCACGCGTGACCTATGGCATGCTCAACCTCACCCACCGCGACAGCCATGCCGATCCGAGCCCGCTCGAGCCCGGCAAACGCTACCGGGTACAGGTACAGCTCAATGATGTCGCCCAACGCTTTCCGCGGGGGCACCGCATCCGCCTGGCCATCTCCACTTCCTACTTCCCGCTGGCCTGGCCACCGCCCGAGTCCACCCAGGTGCGGATCTACACCGGCACCTGCTGCCTGCGCCTGCCGGTACGCCCACCGCGCGATGAGTCGATCAGCTTTCCCGAAGCGCAGGCCGCGGCCAGCGGCCCGATGCAGCAGTTGCGCCCGGGCCACCAGGACTGGCGGGTCATCCGCGAGTTGGATCAAGACGTCTCCACCCTGGAGGTGATCAACGATGCCGGCAGCTACCGGCTGCAGGACATCGACCTGGTGGTCACCCGCAAGACCGAGGAGTGGTATTCCTACCAGGGTGACGACTTCCACTCCCCCCGCGGCGAGACCCTGTGGGTGCGCGGCCTGAAGCGCGGCGACTGGTCGGTGGAGACCGTCACGCGGACCGTACTGCGCGCCGACGCCGGCTTTTTCTACCTCGACGCCGAGCTCGATGCCTATGAGGGCGACCGCCGGGTGTATTCGCAGAACTGGAACCGGCGCGTCAGGCGTCAGCTGGTATAAGGGGCGACGCAATCATGTGTCAAAAACCCGATGCAACTCCCGCCTGCTGCCTCATCACCCTCGTTCACGACGATTCACTGTCACTGTTTTATTATTCGCCGGCAGGCGTATATTAGGGACCTCTCGCATCAACCACAGCACTGCCGGGTCCGGAACGCCATGCTACGCATCATCATCATGAACGCCAAAGGCGGTTGCGGTAAAACCACTGTGGCAACCAACCTCGCCAGCTACTATGCCCACCAGGGTGTGGGCACGGCCCTGTTCGATTACGACCCCCAGGGCTCGGCCATGCGCTGGGCCGCGCAGCGGCCGCAGGGCCGTGCCGCGATCTACCACCTGGCCGCCCACAGACCGCCCCGGCCCGGCATGACGCGCGCCTTTCACATGCGTGTGCCACCCGACACCCGCCGCATCATCATCGACACCCCAGCCGGTTTCGACGGGATCGACTTCGAGGACCGGGTGGCCGAGGCGGATGTCATCCTGATCCCCATGCTGCAGTCCGCGATCGACATTCAGTCCTCGGCGGATTTCATTCGCGACCTGCTGTTGAAGGGACGGGTACGGGCGCAGAACAAGGTGCTAGGCATCATCGCCAACCGACTGCGCTTCAATACCCGTTCGCTGATCAAGCTCGAACGGTTCCTGGATGAGCTGGGCATTCCGGTGGCCGCGCGCCTGCGCGACACCCAGCAGTACCTCCAGGCCAGCGAGGAAGGATTGGGCATACACGAGCTGGACTACCGGGAACACAGCCGCGACGCCGCTCCCTGGCAACAGCTGTGCGACTGGCTCGACCGTATCGAGCTGTCCCGCCAGGCGGGTATGACGGGAGAGCTGCAGCTCCCGGCGCAGCCGGTCGGCGGGCACCCCGACAAGGATTCAGGGATAAACCGGGACCGGTAAGACAGTCCCGCACTTTCCAACTGTTCCCTGTCGCCTGACAGCGACAGGAACAAACGGGCGGACTGCCCACCCAGCCGCGCCCGAACCCGACACAGATCACAGTCCACGGGCGCCCTCCCCGTGCCGGCTTGCATTGTCCGCGCCCCGTATATATGTTGATCGCCCTGCCGAATCCACTGTTACCTGGTATAACATTAGAATTATTATGAAAACCTTCAGAATCCCTCTCAGGGTATGCAGAACGACCGTGCTCCTCATGGGCCTGTGCCTGTCCCTCCAGGCGTCGGCCTTCGGACTCCAGGATGTCATCGCCAGGGCCGAAAAACTGGCCGCCGAGCCCTACCAGGCACCCGAGGCCATCCCCGGTTTCATGCAGGACCTCAGTTACGATGAATTCCGCAGCATCCGTTTCGATCCCGCCCAGCAGCTCTGGTCGAAGAGCAGGACCCGGTTCCAGGTCATGCTGGTCCCCGCCGGCCGCACCTACAGGCTGCCGGTCAGAATCAACATCGTCGATGCCGAGGGCGTGCATCAGTTGCCTTTCCGCAAGGAACTGTTCACCTACGGCGATGACGCACTGAGAAAAAAGATACCGGCCGATCTCGGCTATGCCGGTTTCAAGCTGACCTACCCCATCAACAAGGCCGGCGTGCAGGACCAGTTTCTGGTGTTCGCAGGCGCCAGTTACTTTCGCGGCGTCGGCACCGGCGATCACTTCGGTCTGTCCAAACGCGGCCTGGCGCTCGACACCGGGCTGTTGTCGGGCGAGGAGTTTCCCATCTTCCGGGAGTTCTGGCTGATTCGTCCGCACCCGAAGGCCAGCAACATGAAGGTCTACGGCCTGCTCGACAGCAAGCGCGTCACCGGTGCCTATGAATTCACTATCCATCCGGGTCAGCCGACGCGGGTCGAGGTCAATTCCACCCTGTTCACCCGTGACCGGATCGAGCTGCTGGGCATCGCGCCGCTGACCAGCATGTTCTTCTACGGCGAGAACACCGCCCGGCCGCGCGGCAACTGGCGACCGGAGGTGCACGACTCGGACGGGCTGCTCATCCATGACGGCAGCGGCGAATGGCTGTGGCGTCCGCTGATCAACCCGACCAAGCTGCAGACCTTCAGTTTCTCGACCCGGGATGTGCGTGCCTTCGGGCTGTTCCAGCGCGACGGCGAGTTCGCCTCCTACCAGGATCCGGAAGCGGACTATGAACGGCGGCCGGACGCCTGGGTGAAAACCCGGTCGGACTGGGGTGACGGCCGCATCGTGCTGGTACAGATCCCGACCAGTGACGAGACCAACGACAACATCGTCGCCTTCTGGTCGCCGCCGAACACGGTGGCCGGCGGCAAACGCTTCGACTTCGGCTACGAAATCGATCTGGGCCGCCAGTTGTCACTCGAACACCCGCTCGCCCGGGTGTCCAGCACCTTTGTCGGGCTCGGTGATATCCTTGGTGGGGGCAATGTGAAGAATTCCTACCGGCTGATCGCCGACTTCAAGGGCGGGCCGCTGCAGGGGCTTGGCGCCGACGCCCCGGTCACCGCCGAGGTCAGCGCCATGCTCGGCGGCAAGGTTCTGGAACGGTATGTCGAGTACGTGGAGCAGACCGGCCACTGGCGTCTGTCCATCCTGGCCAGCCCGGCCGAGGGCAAGCCGCTGGAACTGCGCGCCTATCTCAAACGCGACGATACCCAGCTGTCCGAGACCTGGACCTATACGCTGCCAACGGAAAACGACATCAAAGGAAACGGCAAATGATCCCGTATAACGAAGAGCCCTGCATCCAGGCCGTCAACCGCCTGTACTGCTATCTGTGTCATTCGGGACTCCAACCGCAGGCGGCCTGCGAACAGGTCCGCACCTGGATGCAGCAGATCCTGGACTGCCAGGGCGGCATCAATCCGGCGCGGCTCACCCGCAAGGCGCTGTCGCCCGGACAGTCGCGCCTCCCACAACCCGCCCCTGCTCCTCCCCTGCAACGCGGCCATCTCGGCTACCCCGCCATTCGCTGACCGGTTCCCGGTCGGACCCGGCATGACCACCTCGTCTCAGCGTATCCGCAGCGCCGCCCGTAACTGGCACGCCGCCGCCATCCTGCGCCGGCTGTTGATGCTGCTGCTGGTCACGGCCCAGACCGCGGGTGCGACCTATATCATGCTGGGCGTACTTCCCTACCAGGGTTCCACCCTGCTCGAACAGGGGCTGCTGGCACTGTTCGCCGTGCTCTTCGGCTGGATCTCCATCGGTTTCTGGATGGCCGCGTTCGGTTTCGTCATCCGCCGTCTCGGCGGTGATTCCAGAAGCCTGCTCGCGCGCTACCCGCCGGCCTGGCTCGATAACTGCGAACTCGCGCCGACGGCCGTCGTGTTTCCCATCTATCACGAAGACGTGCAGCGCACCTTTGCCGGCGTGAGGGAAACCTATCGGGATTCTCGCCGCCACCGGCCGGCTCGAGGCCTTCGAGTTCTTCATTCTCTCCGACAGCCGCGACCCGGATGTCTGGCTGGAGGAGCAAACGGCCTGGTATCGCCTGTGCGAGGAACTCGACGCCCATGGCCGGCTGCACTACCGGCGCCGCAGCATCAACCTCAACCGCAAGACTGGTAACATCGCCGATTTTCTGCGCCGCTGGGGCGCGCGGTATACCTATATGATAGTCATGGATGCCGACAGCCTGGTCGGCGGCGCCGATCTGGTGCGCATGGTACAGCTGATGCAGGCTGCGCCCCATGTCGGGATCCTGCAGACCAGCCCGCGCATCGTCAATGCCGGCACCGCCTATGCCCGGCTGCAGCAGTTCGGTAATCATCTGTACGGCCCGCTGTTCACCGCCGGCCTGGCCTCGCTGCAGCTGGGCGATGCAGTGTTCTGGGGACACAATGCCGTGATTCGCGTCGCCCCCTTCATGCAGCACTGCGGCCTGCGCCAGCTCACCGGCCGGGGCTTTCTCGGCGGGAACGTGCTCAGCCACGATTTCGTCGAGGCCGCCTTCATGCGCCGCGCCGGCTACGAGGTCTGGCTTGAACCGGAGCTGGCGCAGAGTTACGAGGAGTCCCCACCGAGCCTGATCGACGACCTGACGCGCGACCGGCGCTGGGCCTACGGCAATCTTCAGCACCTGCACTTCCTGTTCCGGCCGGGGATGCGCCTGGCCCACCGTTTCGCCTTTGCCCAGGGCATCATGGCCTACCTGAGCTCACCCCTGTGGTTCCTGTTCCTGGTGCTGGCCACTGCCGAGGTCACCCAGTTCATTTTCTGGCCGGTGGACTACTTTCCCGAATCGCACCAGCTGCATCCGCTGTGGCCGCAGTGGCAGCCCCAGTGGGCGCTGCGCCTGGTCTCCAGCGTGCTGTTCGTGCTGTTCATGCCCAAGCTGCTGGCAGTGATCGACCTGATGCTGGACCGGCCGCGCCTGCGGGCGATGGGGGGTACTGTCCGTATCTTCCTCAGTGCGGGGCTGGAGCTGCTGCTTTCCGTGTTGCTGGCACCGATCCGAATGCTGGCGCATTCACGCTTTGTGGTGGAGACCCTGTTCAATCTGGGAATCCAGTGGGCCGGTCAGAACCGTACCGAGGAACTGCGCTGGCGTGCGGCGCTGCGGCATCACGCGCCCGGCAGTCTGCTGGCCCTGGCCTGGGCGGGGTTTGCCTTCTGGCTCAAGCCGCTGTTCGTGTTCTGGTCCCTGCCCATTGCACTGCCGCTGATCTTCGCCGCGCCGATCTCGGTCTGGCTGAGCCGCTTTCGCAACGGCCTGGCCCTGCGTCGTTCCCGCCTCATGCTCGCGCCTGAGGAATCGCGTCCACCGCCTGTCCTGACCCGGCTGGAGCGCCCGGTACTGCCGGAAGCGGATGGGCTGTCACCCTTCGAGCTGGCGATCGTCGATCCCTGGCGCAATGCCCTGCACCGGCAACTGGCACGGCGCGGCGGCGATCTGGCCGGCAGGGGGGAGATCCGCGCGGTGCTGGTCGAGCAGTGCCGGACGGGTGGCCCCCGGGCCCTGGAGCGGTGGCAGCGCGACTGGCTGGCGCAGGACGCGCCCGCCCTGCAGCGCCTGCACGAGGCCGTCTGGAGCGCGGATGCACCACCGCACTGGAAGCAGGTTATCGGCAGCCTGTGCCGTTCGCCGACGCTGGCGGGCACTGGCGTTCAGCCGTGTCAGTCGAAGTGAAAGCGCATATCAACCCGGCAACCAGCCATGTGGCGATATCCGGTTGCCGGATTGATGCCTAGTCCTGCGGTTCGTAGGGGGCGGGCCGTGGGATGGTGGCCGTGGTCAGGCCCTGGCCTTCGCCGTAGGACAGTGGCTGCCAGGTGGGCGAGCCTCCCCCCTGCTGACTCAGCATCCAGGTGCGTCCGCTCGGCTGTTCGACCATCAGGGTTATCTCGGTCATCCCGCTTTCCGAGACCACCTTGGCCGGTAAGACCTGATAGCTCACTCCCGGTCCGGCCCATGCCGTCTGGAGAAAGGCGATTGCCGCGACCGCCGCCAGGGCCCGCAGCCAGGTCAGTTGTCGCTGATGTCGTCTCTGGTTCACTGTGTCGTTCCCATGAAAATTGGCTTGCCATTGCCGATCCCGTTCAATGTCCGGGATCCTGAGCTCGTTGTGCAAGTCGCATTCCAGTTTTATCGTTTCCGGCAACAGAAACAGGAAACCCTTGCCGGTTAATTGCTTATCCGACTCCGCCGGGCATTAACCCGACTCACATCATGGAATCAGGCCGCCAGCCGCTCCGCACTCGTCAAGAATGCGGCAGCTGTTCACGTTCCATTGCCGGAATACCGCCGGTACAGCGGTGACTCGACGGGCGCGCACAGCTGCCCAGACCGGATCCAGGAGCCTCATCGCGTCCCCGCCTTGACCTTTGTCAGTTCCCCACGGCGATCCGGGGTGCAGCATGTCCGCACTGACCTGGCCCTTGCCGCCAGGCACGAACGCGGAGGAAGCTCAAATGGCACAGAATGCACCCACCCCCCGGGAGCCGCACCCGCCCCGGCTGTTGCGTCATGAGGATCTGCCCAGGGTGGCACTCGCCGAAATGAACGCGGTGCACGAAGACGAGATCGACATGCTGAACGAACTGCTCGTGCTGCTGCCGCAGACAGGGACATACGCCGAGGCCAGGCACGCGCTGGACCACCGGCTGCAGGCGCTGCTCGAGCATCTGCGCACTCACTTCTCCAGCGAGGAGGAACTCATGCGCCGCTACGGTTTTCCGGTCTATCCGATCCACAAGGGCGAGCATGACCGGGTCCGGGCCGAACTGGAACAGATCATCGCGGACTGGCAGACAGACGGTGACCTGTCGGCCCTGCGGCACTACCTGTACGAGGTGTTCCCCGCCTGGATGTTTCAGCACATCGCCAGCATGGACCGGGTCACGGCACTGTTCCTGGCCGAAGCGACTCAGAGTCGGGGATAGACGAAGGCCACGGTCAACACCAGCAGCCCGATGCGCCGGTATGGACCATTACCCTGGACCGGCACGGAGGATCGCGGATCGCTAGAGAAAACTGCCCGCCCCCGCCAGGTACCGACGCCAGTAGGGATTGTCCAGGCTGGCCACCGACACCCGCTTGCCCGAGGAAGGCGCGTGGATGAACCGGCCGCCGCCGATGTAGATACCCACATGGCGGGTCTTGGCATCGGTGAGATCGAAGAACACCAGATCGCCCGGGCGCAGGGCCTGCAGGGAAACCGCGCGGCTGTGGCGGCGCTGACCGCGCGTGGTCCGTGGCACCTCGATACCCAGCTGGCGGTGGCTGAAATAGACCAGGCCGCTGCAATCGAAGCCCTGCCGCGGGCTTGCCCCGCCATAGCGGTAGGGGGTGCCCAGCATCCGTTCGGCATGGGCGACCAGCTGCCGGCGCTGCTGCGGCTGCGGTCGGGAATCGTAATGCCCCTGGGGCAGCGCCGCGCCCGGCTCCGGCACGACCGGCCGCTGCGCGCAGCCGCTCGCGATCAGTCCAAGCAGCGCCAGCAGCGCCAGGCGCAGGCCGAGTGTGGTCAGGTGTTCCATACCGGCCTCCCCCTTACTAATGAGAACGTTAGTATGTTTCCAGTATCGGCCGGGTTCACTGAACCCTGTATGAACAAAGTCACATCTGTATTCAACCCCGCCGTGGGTGGATTCAGTTGCGCGGGGGACTATGCTTGCCAGTATATCGGCACGCCCGCGTATGGAGGGTTCCCGTATGGAGACCATCAAACAGCTGCTGGAGGAAAAGGGTAATCAGGTATGGACCATTCATCCGGAGGCAACGGTTTATGACGCCATTTACCTGATGGCGGAGAAGGAGATTGGCTCGCTGGTGGCAATGGATGAGGCAAGGATCGCCGGCCTGTTCACGGAGCGCGACTACGCCCGCAAGGTCATCCTCAAGGGCCGCGCCTCGAAAAGCACCCGCGTCAGCGACATCATGACCCGCCATGTCCTCTATACCCACGGCGGCCAGACCGTTCACGAGGCCATGGCCATCATGACGAAACGGCGCATCCGCCACCTGCCGGTGCTCGAGGACGGCAGCCTGATCGGGATCATCTCCATGGGAGATCTGGTCAACGCCATCATCGCCGAACAGCAGTTCATCATCGAGCAGCTCGAACACTACATCGCCGGCTGATCGACCTGCAGCCCCCGGCTTATGTTCATGGTTACGAATCGGAGGCCCTGCCATGCCCCACCCTGAACACCATCGCACCCGGCATGTGGGCTGGCTCAGGGCGGCGGTTCTGGGCGCCAACGACGGCATCGTCTCCACCGCCAGCCTGATCGTCGGCGTGGCGGCCTCGCAGGCCACGCATGAACAGGTATTGATTGCAGGCGTTGCCGGGCTGGTGGCCGGAGCAATGTCGATGGCGGCCGGCGAATATGTCTCGGTCAGCTCCCAGTCCGACACCGAACAGGCCGACCTGCAGCGCGAGCGCCGGGAACTGGCCACGAACCGCAAGTACGAACACCGGGAACTGGCCGAGATCTACATCGACCGCGGACTGGACCCCGAACTCGCCCGCCAGGTCGCCGGGCAGCTGATGGAAAAGGATGCCCTTGCGGCCCACGCCCGGGATGAGCTCGGTATCTCCGAGGTGGCCACTGCCCGGCCGATCCAGGCCGCGCTGACCTCGGCGGCCTCCTTCACCGTGGGGGCCGGCCTGCCGCTGCTCGCGGCCGCCCTGGCGTCCCTGGAGCAGCTCATCGCGCTCGTCACTGTCAGCTCCCTGGTCTGTCTCATCGTGCTCGGAACCCTGGCGGCGCAGACCGGCGGCGCGCCCAGACTGATCGGGGCAACGCGGGTCACCTTCTGGGGGGCGCTGGCCATGGGGGCCACCGCCGGTGTGGGTTCGCTGTTCGGTACCGCAATCTAGTGTGGCCCGGTCCTCCGAACACGCACCCTGACGGCAGATGCAGGCGGAATGACGCGGGGCCATGACGGACTCTCGGTTTCACACCACGGCCGAGGATAACGGCCGGGTACGCAAGACCCGGCTGCGTGCCGGCAGCGGAGCGCTGTCCTGGCAGCAGGTGATTTCCCTGTGGCAGGCCGATGCCACCTTCCGCGCGCAGTTCAACCAGTCGCTGGCAGAGGCGCCCTTCGCCGCCTGTTTCTGGGAGACGCCCGCGGTTACACACGCCGGCCTGGAACGGCCGTTCGAGTTTGTCTGCGTGGAGGCGCCGTCGCTGGTTGGCACAAACGCAGACCCGCGCGCCTTTGCCGCGCAGTTCGACCGGCATTGCGGCGAGGATGCCATCGCCGAGTTCAGCAACCTCGGCGGCGACGCCCGGCTGGTCGCCCCCTGCCCAGTGCCGCCCAATGCCTGTTATGCGCATCTGCTCAGCTTCGTGCGGGAAGCACCCGCGGGCCAGCGGGATGCCTTCTGGCGGCGGATCGGCGAGGCGGTCTCCCAGCGGCTTTCCGATTCCCCGCTGTGGCTCAGCACCTCAGGACTGGGGGTGTACTGGCTGCATGCCCGGCTGGACTCGCGGCCGAAATATTACACCTATGCCGCCTATCGCGCGGTGGAGGAGTGACCACGGACGCAGGCGCTACAACCGCCGGCTGATATGCTTGAGCTTGGGGTCCTCCTCGCTGACGCTGACCCTGAAGCCCAGCTTGGCGGCCATGCTCAGCATTTCCTGATTGGCGGCCAGCACCTCGCCCTCGATTTCCTCCAGCCCGCGGTCACGGGCGATCTCCATCAGCCGCGCCATCAGCCGGTTGCCCACGCCTTTGTGCTGCCAATCGTCGGCCACCACGATGGCGAACTCGCAGCTGCGCCCGTCCGGGTTGGTGCTGTAGCGCGCCACGCCGATCTCGCGCTCGCGGCCCTGTTCCCCGACCACGGCAATCAGCGCCATTTCCAGGTCGTAGTCGATCTGGGTGAAACGCACCAGCATCTCGGGTGTGAGTTCCTGCAGCGCCTGCATGAAGCGGAAGTATTTCGACTGCGGTGACAGCCGGCGGATGAAATCCTGTTCGATGTCGGCGTCCTCGGGCCGGATCGGGCGCAGGGTCACGTCGGTGCCGTCGGCCAGCTGGACACTGGTTTCCAGATCCACCGGATAGGGGTGGATCGCCATGTGGGCATAGCGCCGGGCGCCGCCCGGGGGATAGGCCACGGCCAGGCGCGCGTCCACGGCCAGCGCGCCCTGCTCGTCCACGATCAGGGGATTGATGTCCAGCTCCCGCAGCTGCGGCAGCTCGCACACCAGTTCGGAGACGCGCAGCAGCACGTCCTCCAGGGCGGTGAAATCCACGGCGGGAAGGTTACGCCAGGCCTGCAGCATCTTCCAGGCGCGGGTGCGCTCGATCATGCCGCGGGCGATGAAGCGGTTCAGCGGCGGCAGCGACACGCAGCGGTCCTCCATCACCTCGACCATGGTGCCGCCGGCACCGATACTGATGGCCGGGCCGAACACGGGATCCCGCACCACCCCGACCAGCAGTTCGCGGCCGTTGGCCCGGCGGTACATGGGTTCGACCGTCACTCCCCTGAGTTGCGCATCCGGCCGTCGGCTGCGGGCGGTCTCCAGCAGATCATTGAAGGCGCTGCGGACATCGACCGCCCTGGTGATGTTCAGGCGCACACCGGCCACATCCGATTTGTGGCTGATGTCCGGCGAGTTGATCTTCAATGCCACCGGAAAGCCGAGGGTCTCGGCGGCCACCAGGGCGTCGTTGGCGGTGGCGGCCTCCATGGTCGGCACCACCGGCAGGCCGAAGGCGCGCAGCACGGCCTTGGTCTCCAGGATGCTGAGGCTGTCGCGGCCCGTGCTCAGGGCCTCCTCGATGATCAGACGCGCGCCTTCCACGTCCGGTCGGCTGCGCTGTCCCAGAGGGCCGGGCACCTGCAGCAACAGCTCCTGGTTGCGCCGGTAACTGGCCAGATAGGCGAACGCCTCCACGGCGGACTCGGGGGTCTCCAGGTGTGGAATGCCCTGGCGATTGAACAGATCATGAGCGCCGGCGACGTGCGGCCCGCCCATCCAGCAGGTGATGAGCGGCTTGCTGCCCGTGCGGGCCGCCTCGATCACCGCCCCGGCGGCACCCTCGGCATCGGTCATGGCCTGGGGCGTGAGCATGGCCAGCACGCCGTCGACGCCCGGATCGCGGAGACAGGCGCCGACCGCATCGCCATAGCGCTCAGGACCGGCATCGCCCAGTACATCCACCGGGTTGGCGTGGGACCAGTGCGCAGGCAGCGCCTGGTCCAGGGCCTGCAGGGTGGCGGGGCCGAGTTCGGCCAGCTCCACGCCCAGCTCGGCGGCGCGGTCGGTGGCCATCACACCCGGACCACCGCCATTGGTCACAATGGCCAGCCGGTTGCCGCGCAGGCGGCGTTCACCACCGGCCAGGATCTCGGCGGCGTTGAACAACTGCTTGATGGTGTAGGCACGCACGGCACCGGCCCGGCGCAGCGCGGCATGGAAGACATCGTCGCCACCGATCATGGCACCTGTATGCGACATGGCTGCCTGCGAGCCGCCGGCATGACGGCCGGCCTTGACCACCACCACCGGCTTCATGCGCGCGGCGATGCGCAGGCCGCTGAGAAAACTGCGCGCATCCCGGATACCCTCGACATAGAGGAGAATGGAGCGGGTCCAGGGATCCAGCGCCAGGTAGCTGAGCAGATCGCCGAAATCCACATCGGCGGCATCGCCCACCGAGACCATGGCGGAAAAACCGATGCCTTCGGCCTGCGCCCAGTCGAGCACGGCGGTACACAGTGCCCCGGACTGGGACACCAGCGCCAGCTTGCCGCGGCGGGCGATGTTGTGGCTGAAGGTGGCGTTGAGTCCGGCATCCGGCCGCATGATGCCGAGGCAGTTCGGACCCAGGATACGCACACCGTGCTGGCGTGCCGCTTCCAGCAGCTCGCGCTGCAGCCGCTCGCCCGCGTCCCCCGCGCCGGCCTCACCGAAGCCGGCGGACAGGACCACGGCGGCGCGCACCCCGGCCTCGCCGCACTCGGCGATGATGCCGGGCACGCTCGCCGCCGGGGTGGCTATCACAGCCAGGTCCACCGGTTTGCCGATGGCAGCGAGGGTCTTGTAGGCCTTCTGCGCCTGGACCTTGTGATGCTTTGGATTGACCGGATACAGCGCGCCCTTGAACCCGCCCTCGCGCAGGTTGCGAAACAGGATGCTGCCCACCGAGCCGGCACGATCGGAAGCGCCGAACACGGCGATGCTCTTGGGGGCGAACAGTCGGTTGAGGTAATGCGGACCCATTATTCCACCTGCAGATGGCGATACTTGAAGCCTAGACTATAAAGGTATCTGTCTAACAGCCAGGTTGCAGTGATCGGTGCACCGGGCGCAGACTTGGCACTCATGACCATCGCCTTCATCTCGCATCCCGACTGCCTGCTGCACGAGAACAGCCCCGGGCACCCCGAAAGCCCGCAGCGTCTGCTGGCCATCAACGACTACCTGCTGTCCACCGGACTGGACCCGGCCCTGCGCCACTTTGACGCGCCGCTGGTCACACCCGGGCAGCTGGGCCGGGCGCACGATCCGGCCTATGTGCAGGCCGTCTTCGACGCCGCACCGGAGCAGGGCAATCGGGCGCTGGATCCGGATACCGGCATGAATACCCATTCACTCAGGGCCGCCCGACGCGCGGCGGGCGCGGCGATCCTGGGCGTGGATCTGGTCATGCGGGACGAGGCCAGCGCCGCTTTCTGCAGTGTGCGCCCACCCGGTCATCACGCCACCCGCAACCGCGCCATGGGCTTCTGCATCTTCAACAATGTGGCTGTCGCCGCCGCCCACGCCCTGGCCGAACATCAGCTCGAGCGTGTGGCCATCGCCGATTTCGATGTGCACCATGGCAACGGCACCGAGGACATCTTCACCGATGACCCGCGGGTGCTGCTGTGTTCCAGCTTCCAGCATCCCTACTATCCGCACACCGGCGCCGAAACCCGGGCGGATCACATCGTCAACGTGCCGCTGCCGGCCGGCACCCGCGGCGATGCCTTCCGGGAGGCCATCCGCGAGCGCTGGCTACCCGCGCTGGACGCCTTTCGCCCGCAGCTGCTGCTGATCTCGGCCGGTTTCGACGGCCATGTGGAGGACGAACTGGCCCAGTTCATGCTCACCGAGGCCGACTACCACTGGATCACCTGCGAACTCAGGGCGGTGGCCGAGGCGCACGCCGGCGGGCGCCTCGTCTCCTGCCTGGAGGGGGGCTATGCCCTGTCCGCGCTCGGCCGCTCGGTGGCCGCACACCTGCGCGGCCTGCTGGGGATGGATACCGTCTGAGGCAGGTTCCAGCCACCGCGCCATATCATGATATTGTAATTATATGATATTTATACTACCGCAGGATCAGATGCTTGCGGATCCCGGTGCGGGCGGCCTTGGCTTATCCGGGCATTGATCTACACTTGAATACCCTGCCTGATGCAGCTTCACGCCGGTCGTACGCTGGACAATTTGACGGATTGGCGTAAGGTAGGGGATCCGGTTGCTCAGACGTATGAAGGGATTCGGCCGGACTTGATCGCCATTCACAACACAGACAACCGATCATGAATCCATCACACAACGCGTCCATCATCGATCTCGAGCCTGACGGGCAAGCCCCGGCGGCGGGGACCGACACCCAGCAGAGCAAGGACGAATTCCTCGACGGCCGCCAGGAAGGCCTCTACGAAGCCTGTCTTATCGTGGACAAGGTCGCCGCCCAGCATGGACACGAGGATCTCGTGGCTGAGGCGCTGGATGCCATGCGCATCCTGATCCGGGAGTCGATTCACACCACCGATCCCGAGGCCATCCGCGTCCGGGTCAACGCCCTGGCCAACGCCGCCGTCACCCGCAGCTGACCCCTGCGCGCGTCAGTCGTGCCGGGTGCGCACCTGCGCCGGCGGCACCCCGCGCGCGATCAGGTATCTGCGGCTGGCCTCGGCCACGGCCTGCGGCCCGCCGATGTAGAAATCGAACACCTTCACGTTGTAGTGCTGCTCGGCCAGTCCGGCCAGGGTGTCGGCGACCCCATCGCGCGCGCCCTCGCCATAGACCGACGGATCGGCCTCCAGACGCACATAATTCACATTGTCGATGGCGTCCTGCCAGGCGCGGCAGAGGTTGTGCAGGTAGGGTTTGCTGCCGTCTGTGGTCACCCAGTAGATGTAGATCTGCTCGGCCACGTCCAGCGCCAGCGCCTGCTCGATCAGGCTCTTGATGGAAGCGAATTCACGGTCCCAGGCGATGAACACCAGCGAATGCACAGATTCGAGATTGAGTACGAAGCCGCCACGCGGGCCTTCCATCTCCAGGGTTTTGACATCGTCCAGCCCCGCGGCCACGCGCGCGGCCAGCGGATTGTCGTCCGCAGTGTTGATATGGAACTCGATCTGGGTCTCGTCGCACGGACAGCTGGCGATGGGATAGCTGGCCTCGGCCTCGTCGATGCGCAGCAGCGCCGACTGACCGGAGAGAAACTGCAGCCGGTGCGGCTCGGCCGGATTCACCATCAGGCCGACCATGCCCTGGCCCAGGTCGTCGACCCGGCGCAGGGTGGCAGGCAGTGTCTGGCTCTCGATCTCTTCGGGTTTGGTGACCTCATCGACCTTCAGCAGCACATCGGTCATGGCCGTGTGCGTGCACATCGTCACATAACCCTCACTCAGCTCGTCTTCCGACAGGCACTCGGCCCAGGCCCGCACCCGCTTGGCCTCGCCGCTGATGAGCCTGGCCCGGCAGCGGCCGCAGCTGCCGTCGGTACAGCCGTATCTGAGCTGCATGCCCGAACGCAGGCCGGCATGCAGCAATGTTTCGCTGCCGTTCAGAAAGAAATCATGGCCGCTCGGCTTGAGCTGCACATGGGCGGCCAGCAGGCGCATGAAGGTATCGGTGGCCAGCACCTCCTCGTGCAGGCCGCGGGCGGTCTGGACCTCGTCGATCTCGGACTCCAGCCACTGGCGGAATTCCTGCACGGCCGGGCTGTCGACGGCGCGTTCCAGCGTATCCAGCTTGTCACTGATACGATTGACCAGCTTGTTGAAGCGGTTGACCCGCGCCCGCGCCGTGCCCAGCTCGTGACTGAGCAGTGTGACGCGCGTGGCCAGCACCTCGGCGTCCGGCAGGTCCTTGGTGTCGAGCACCTTGCCGAAGGCATTCTCGATGATGCGGTCGGCGCGCTCGACCATGCCGCTGGCGTCGAGGTCGGTCTTGGGATAGACCTTGAGCAGCTCGCTCAGGTCCAGCTCGCCCTCGAAGGTGTGCAGCTCGCCGGCGCGGATCTGTTTCTGCAGGGTCGCACGCTTCACGCCCACCAGACGGGCGGCGCGCGACAGACTGATCAGTTGTGCCATTGAATATCCTCATTGCCCGCCTGCATTCAGGCCTGCCATTCATGGCGGCCTTCGCGCAGGCGCTTGTAATTGCGAATCATGATAACGGTTTTCAGGATGTCCGGTGGCGTGACGCGTTCCAGCGCGAGGCCAACGGTCAGTTGCCGTCGCTCGCCCACGGCAGGGCCGATTTCGATGAACTGTTCGCGCTCCCCGCTGCCGAGCGCCAGCAGCCGCGCCTGCCAGATCACCGCAACCCCGTCGAAACGGCCGATGAACTCGAACTGCGCCTCGGTCCCGGCGAGCGGTTCGCACAGCCGGTATTCCTTTTGTCGCTGCTGCAACTGCGCAGCGAGCGCGCTCAACTCCGATTCGGCCATCGGTTCAGGAGGCCTTGATCAGCTTGGCCGAGACCAGGCTGACCTGCATGGCCTCCGCGTCCAGTACCTGCGGATACATGGGATAGTTCTCCAGCAAGGTTTCGGGGCGCTGGCGGGCGGCCGTCTCCAGCCAGCCGCGGGTATTCTCGCTCAGCCGCTGGTGCGCCAGCAGGAAGGGCGCGTTCCATTCATGGTATTCGCGCACCAGGTCCCGTTCCAGCGGCTGCTCCCAGTCTGGATCGACCAGCAGCTCGGGGAAGGCCTCGGCCGGCAGATGGCGCCCGGCCAGCGCGCCCTCGACCCGCATGCCGCCGTGTCCGATGCCGCTGGCGTCGTTCAGGCGCTCGAACCATTGCAGCACCGGCAGCGGTCGCCCGGCCATATTGACCTGACGCTCCAGCACATCCCGCGCGCGGGTATGCCGTGCGCGCGCATCGGGATTGCCACGCGCGGCCTCCAATGCCGGGGACCGGAACTCATTGCTCGACATCAGAAACGGCTGCCAGGTGGGATTGGTGATGCGGTCCTGCTCGACCTCCTCCCGCGTGACCCGACTCTTGACGATGGCCAGCGGCAGACGCGATTCGTGATGCAGCAGCCACAGCTCGAAACGGTCGGCCAGCGGAAACGGGATGGGCGGTCTTTCGTTCAGCGCCTGCATCAGCTGATCGGCGTTGGTCTCGCGGCTGGCCAGGTCGCCGGCGTCACAGTCGGTGGCATGCCAGCGCAGCCGCCCGGCGGCGTTCTGCACCCGCACCTGCCAGTGCCGGCCGTCGGTGGAATAGGCACGCGCATTGCCCACGTCCACCACCTGGATCACGCCCTGGTAGGGACAGAAGCGGCGGATCGAATAGTATTGAGCCATGGCGCGTTCAATCCCGGTGGTCAATGCCCTGACATTACAGTAGACCCGGTCGCTGTTGGCCCGCAACCCTGCGCTGAGCGCAGATACAAGGGGCGGGATGCAGGCGCCTGTTTCGCGCCCTTATCTCCTTGTATCCTGTCTCCTGCCTCCTGTATCTTCGCCCGATGCCCGATTACACCCTGATAAAAATCCTGCACGTCGCCACCGTCATCATCAGCGGCACGGGTTTCACCCTGCGGCTCGGCCTGATGCTGTGGCGCGAGGCCTGGCTCGGCCTGCGCGTGGTGAAGGTCCTGCCGCATATCAACGACACCCTGCTGCTGGTATCGGGCATCACCCTGGCGGTGCTGTCGCGCCAGTCGCCGCTGGATCAGAGCTGGCTACTGGCCAAGCTGATCGCCCTGGTGGTGTATATTCTGCTGGGGATGCTGGCGCTGAAACCGCGCTTTGCCAAACCGGCTCGATTCGGCTTCGGTGTGCTGGCGCTGCTGGTGTTTGCCTATATCGTGAGTGTGGCACTGGCGCGCCAGGCCTGGCCTTCGTGATTGATGGCCACGGAAAACACGGAAAATAAAGCTATTGGGTCAGGCGCGACAGCGCCGTAACCCAACGGATACTTTCTGAATGCTGGGTTGCGTCCCTACGGGCTAACCCAACCTACCCTGAAAACCTTGTCCGTGCTTTCCGTGTTTTCCGTGGCTATATCGAATCTATAGTCAGCTACCGCCGGGTATCCTCAGCACTCTATGCCCCACTTCTTGATGCGGTAGAGCAGGGTGTCGCGGGTCAGTCCCAGCAGGCGGGCGGCGCGGCTGCGGTTGCCGCCGGCCTGGGCCAGGGCCTGCTGGATGAGATCCGATTCCAGCGACCCCAGATCCACACCCCCCGCCGGGAGGGCGAAACCGGGACGGGAGGCCGCCTGCGGCGTGCGCAGCTCGGCCGGCAGGTTCGACGGCTGCACCTCGCGGCCACTGAACAGGATCAGCAGGCGCTCGCACAGGTTGCGCAGCTCGCGCACGTTGCCCGGCCAGGCATAGTCCTGCAGCCGGCTGAGCGTGGCGGCAGAGTAACGCGGCGGGGCCAGTTCGTGCTGCCGCGACAACTGGACGGTGAGATAATCGACCAGTGCGGGGATATCCTCGCGCCGTTCACGCAGCGGCGGCATCTGCACCGGCACCACGTTGAGCCGGTAGAACAGGTCCTGGCGAAAGCGTCCGGCGGCCACGTCCGCAGCCAGGTCGCGGTTGCTCGCAGCCAGCACCCGCAGCTCGACCCGTTCCGGCGCGGCCTGACCCAGGGGCAGGCATTCGCGTGTCTCCAGGAAACGCAGCAGCTTGGCCTGGGCCGGCCCGGGCAGCTCGCCGACCTCGTCCAGGAACAGGCTGCCGCCGCGGGCCTGCTGAACATAACCGGTCTGGTCCGAAACCGCACCGGTGAAGGCCCCGCGCCGGTGGCCGTAGAGCAGGGACTCGACCAGCCCGTCCGGCAGGGAGGCGCAGTTGACGGCCACGAACGGCGCCCCCGCGCGCCGGCTCTCCCGGTGGATGGCCTGTGCCAGCAGATCCTTGCCGGTGCCGCTCTCGCCCTCGATCAGGATGGGCACGTCGGTGGCGGCGGCCAGGGCGGCGGCGCGCAACTGGGTCTTCAGCGCCGGCGCCTGACCGATCATGAGATTCTCGAAACAGCTCATTGTCTCTCCCCCGCAGGTGGAATGCGGCCATTGTAGCCGCACCCGCGCGGCAAATGGCTTGATTTGCGTCAGATCGCCGATCATGGATTGTTGACTTTTATTGGTGTTGGCAATAATTTTATAATTAATTTGAATATTAATGTCACACCGTTGCAGGGGACTGAAGCCATGCCAACGAAAGACATCCCCCTGCGGGAACGCAAGGCGGCCCGCACCCGCCTCAACCTGGCCCGAACGCTGGCGACCCAGTTGGAACACCACAGCCTGGACACGGTGGCGGTGCGCGACCTGTGCACCGAGGTCGAGATCTCGGAGGCCACCTTTTTCAACTACTTCCCGCGCAAGACCGATCTGCTGGCCTACCTGGGTCGGCTCTGGACCCTGGAACTGCAATGGCACGCCAGCCAGGCCGCCATGGAAAAACCCGGGCTGGCCGCCATCGAGGCGGTGTTTCTGGCCGCCGCCCGCCAGGTGCAGGCCCACCCGCAGGCCTGGGGCGAGTGGATCGCCTGGCAGGCGCAGCAGCGGGAAAAGCCGGACGCGGCCCCGCTGAGCGAGGCGGAGAAGCGACTGGGCTTCCCCGACTGCCCGGGCATCGAAACGTTGGAGGAGCAGCGGCTGGACGGTCTGTTGGCAAACCAGCTCACGCGCGCAATCGACCGCGGCGAATTGCCGCCCAACACGCCCCTGCCGGTAGTGATGGCCGCCCTGATCGCCCAGTTCTATGGCGTGATCCTGATCATGAAGCAGACCCAGCCGGGGGCGGTGGCCGCCCAGTTCCGTCAGCAGCTGCAGCTGCTGTGGGCCGGTGTCCGTGGACTGACCCGGGGCGGCGCCGGCACCTGAAGGCGGCTCTATTCCACTACCTTCCAGCTGCCGTCTGGCTGGCGGCAGGCAGTGCCGTAGACCTGCTCGATCTGGCCGCCGATTCTCGCGTCGATGGTGTACTCCCGGCAGGGCCCGCCGGAGGTCTCGTAGGTCCGGGTCGGGGTGACCGCGTACTGGTAACCGGTATCCGGGTTCTGCCAGGTGGAGGTCACGCCGGTACGCACCGACTCCAGGGTACCGGCGGTCTTCATGCGGTCGACCTCGTCCATGGACTGGCCGATCGCCCCACCGATGGCCGCACCGACCAGGGTGCCAGCGATGATGGCCGCGGTACGGCCGCGCCCGCCGCCGACCTCCGAGCCCAGGACGCCGCCGAGGATGCCGCCGATGACCATGCCCGCCTGTTCCTGCGGCCCCTGATAAGTGGCACAGCCGCCGACTCCGAGCGTGGCGGCCAGCATCAATCCTGTCCAGTAACCCTTGTTCATGACTGTCGTCTCCGTTGATCATCCGTCCAGATGGAACAAGCATAGCCGAGCAGCGGCGGGTTGAAGCGCTCTGGAACAGTTGTTTGCCGGCGGGTTGATGCGGATCAAAGCGGGAACCCGGACTGGAATTGTTCGCCTGGCGGACTAAAGCAGCGTGAGGAACGCCCCGAGGGGCTGGGAATCACGAGAAAGCGACAACGCAAGTTGGCGCGCCCGAAGGGGTGAGGCGGGATCGTTCGTCCGGGGGACGAACGCAGCCCGGCGAACGCCCCGCAAGGGGCTGGGAATCGCGAGGAAGCGACAATGGAATTGGCGCGCCCGAAGGGATTCGAACCCCTGACTTCCACCTCCGGAGGGTGGCGCTCTATCCAGCTGAGCTACGGGCGCTAAACGAATTGGATCTGGTGCAAGTACCGCTGCTGGGTTTCGATCGCCCTTACGGGCGATACGGGTGGCGCTCCCGCGGCTGTCGCCGCTTCCCCGGCCCGAACGCATGCGTTCGGGCGTTCGCCTCTGGCGACGCCATGTTAAATGGCGTCGCCTTCGCTATGCGAACCGCGGCTCACCCAGCTGAGCTACGGGCGCGTGATGGCGTAGTGTACTGCGCCCGAGACCTGTGGTCCATTCTGCCCAAGCAGGCGATCAGGCCTTGTCGTCAAACAGACTGCCGATCATATCGTCGACCGTCCTGACCACCTGGGCCGAGGCCTGGCCCTGCAGCTCGTAGGTCTTCAGCTCGACCAGGGCACCGGCCAGGCCGGTGGGCGAGTCAGATTGCATCTGTTCGGTGCCGGCGATGCGACCTGCCGTCTCGCGCATCCCGTCCAGGCTGCGGTTCAAACCCAGCAGCCCGGGTTGCATGGCGTTGTCGATTTTCATTCATTCACTCCCGCGATGTCAGGCGAAGACGTCCAGCGTGCCGCCCCGGGTGCCATCCGGCCGGTCCGCAGGCGACTCACCGGCCGGTTCAGCCTGCCGTTGCCCGCGCTCCTCACCGGCCTGCTGACTGGCTGCCTCGCCCCGTGGGGCGGGCTGAACCGGCCGCGCGCTTTCCTGGGCCGGCCTGGCCTGGGGCGGGCGCAGCGGCTCCTGGGTGATCTGCGGCAGCGGTGCCGGGGTCGGGTACACATTCATAGCGGATAAGCCATTGTAATTATGACGGATCCTGCGATGACCGGCTCCGCTCCGGCGGCCCCCGCGCTGCCCTGGCGGGGCCTGGAGTCCTTCCTGACAGGGTTAGCGGCGTAGCGAAAGGCGACTTGAGTCAAGTCATGCGCCCTTCGCAGTTTTCCGTGGCGGGCCTTTGTCGTTATACTCACGCGCCTTAAGCCGGCATCGGCACGGATTGACCCACGATGGAGACGAACCGTATGTATAAGGTTACAACCCCGAATTTCAGGCACCTGGGCACCTGCTGGCTGCTCGGGCTGTTCCTGGCCGCCGGCGCCCAGGCCGCCGACCCCATGCAGGCAGAGAGCATCGAGTCCCAGATCGCCCCCGTCGGAACGGTCAAGGTGGCCGGCAAGTCGGCCGGCGGCGATGGGGCGGCAGCTGCCGGGGACGCCGGGGGCGCGGCCCGCAGCGGCAGCGACGTCTACAACAACTTCTGCATCGCCTGTCATGGCAGCGGTGTCGCCGGCGCACCCAAGACGGGCGATGAGGCCGCCTGGGCACCCCGCGCCGACAAGGGCATGGACGGCCTGCTGGAAACCGCGACCAACGGCCTGAACGCCATGCCCCCCAAGGGTACCTGTGCCGACTGCTCGGCGGATGAACTGCGCGGCGCGATCGCCTTCATGCTGGATGAGAGCGGCGTCGAGGTGGAAGCCGGTTCGGACGATGCCGCGGCTGCGGCCGAGCCTGCCGCGCCGGCGGATGAAGCCGCCGCGGATGCCGACGGCGAGGGGGTCGATGAGGCCCGCGCCAAGGAGATCTACCAGAGCAAGTGCTTCGCCTGCCACGGCACCGGCGCGGCCGGTGCCCCGGTGCTGGGCAAGGCCGACGCCTGGGCCCCGCGCATCGAGCAGGGCATGGACACCCTGGTCAAGCACGCCAAAGACGGACTCAACGCCATGCCGCCCATGGGCACCTGCATGGACTGCTCCGAGGCCGAGATCCGCGCCGTGGTCGAGTACATGGTGACCGAGAGCGAGTAAGTCCGGCCGGCCGCAGCGCACGAATAAACCCCGCCCGGTTTCACCGCGGCGGGGTTTTTTTATGCGGGGTGATCGCTCATCACGGACGGCGCAGCAGATCGACCCGAATGGGCATCAGGAAGCGCGCACCCTCGGGGCCCTGATACTGCTCGAAGGTCCGGCGGACCTTGTCATACAGCTCAGAGGACAGTTCGTGGCGGGTGTGGGTAACGCCCAGCACCCGCTGCTCGAAGTCGGCGAAATCGGCGAAGTCGTTGCGAGTCTGGAAGAAATGCTGACCGGCCAGTTCCAGCGGACCTGCGTCGACCGCCCGCTGCACGGCAGCGAAGGCTGCCTCGCGCACCTCGCGCTCGTCATGGAACAGGCGCAGCACTTCGTTGAAATCCCCGGCATAGACCGGCTCGGAGATATAGGCCAGCCCGCCCGGGCGCAGCACCCGCGCGATCTCGGCCAGGGCAGCATCCATGCGCTCGACCGGCACATGGTGCAGCGACTTGAACATGAGCACGAGGTCGGCACTGGCGTCTTCCGCCGGGATGGCCTCGGCCCCGGCATGGACGAAGGTCACGCCCGGCAGGTCGTCGATGGCGAGGTTCTTCTCATGCTGAACCGAGTCGACCTCACAGGCCAGGATGGCTTCGGGGCGGCCGGTCCGGGCAATGTCGCGGGTATGCTGCGCCGCGCCGCAGCCCAGCTCGATGATGCGGGCGCCGTCCAACGGCAACAGTTCGGTATAGACATCGAATTCATCCACCACAGCGTCGGCTGCGGGGTCATTGATCTGCATGTGTGCGGGCATGGGTCGCTCTCCGTTCGCTGTTCGATCGCCTTTACCGCTGTTCATGACAGCATGGATTTCAGGTTGGCCAGGTGCGCCTTGCCGCGCTCCTGGCGCGCCTCGGGGTCGACTTCGGTCTGGCGGTCCACCCAGATGATATCGTCGGCCGGCAGTTCCTCCAGAAACCGGCTCGGTTCGGTGCCGAGCCATTCACCGGCGCGCTTGCGCTTGCGGGCAAAGGTGCAGGTGAGGCTTTTCTGCGCGCGGGTGATGCCGACATAGGCCAGTCGGCGCTCCTCCTCCAGGCCGTCCTCGTCCAGACTGGTGCGGTGCGGCAGGATCTCCTCCTCCATGCCGACCAGATAGACGTGCGGGAACTCCAGCCCCTTGGCTGCGTGCAGCGTCATCAGGTGCACCATGTCGCCACCGGCGTCCTCGCGGTTGCGGTCCAGGATATCCATCAGGCTCATGCGCCCGATGATGTCGGCCAATGTGACCTCGCCCTCGAGCTGTTTTTGCGCCTGCTGCATCCAGCCGATCAGTTCCTCCACGTTGGCCCAGCGCCGGTCGGCCTCGTCCGGATCCTTCGCCTGTGCCTGCAGCCAGCCGGCATAGTCGATGTCGCTCAACAACTGCCGGAACACCTCGATGGGATCCCCGCCCTTCGCCGTTTCGGCGATGGTCACCACCCAGTTGGCGAACTCCTGCAGCTTTTTCACCGCACGGCTGTTCAGATGCTGTGACAGCCCCAGCTCGTAACAGGCGCAGAGCAGGCTCACGCCGCGGCTGGAGGCGTACTCGGCGAGCTTTTCCAGCGTACTGGTGCCGATCTCGCGCCGCGGGGTGTTGACCACGCGCAGGAAGGCGCGGTCATCGTCCTCGTTGACCAGCAGCCGCAGGTAGGCGACCAGGTCCTTCACTTCGCTGTACTCGAAAAAGGACATGCCGCCGCTCAGGTGATAGGGGATGCGGTGCTCGCGCAGCGCCTTCTCGAACGGCCGTGACTGATGATTGCCGCGATACAGGATGGCGAAATCCCCGTCGCGCGTGCCATGGGTGAACTTGGCGTGCAGAATCTCGGAGACCACCCGCTCGGCTTCGTGGTCCGGATCGCGGCAGCCGATGATACGCAGCGGCTCGCCGTAGCCCAGCGCGCTCCACAGCTTCTTCTCGAACAGGTGCGGATTGTTGCCGATCAGGGCATTGGCACATTTGAGGATGCAGCCGCTGGAGCGGTAGTTCTGCTCCAGTTTGATCACCTTCAGGCGGGGATAGTCCTCCTTCAGCCGGGCCAGGTTCTCCGGCCGGGCGCCGCGCCAGGTGTAGATGGACTGGTCGTCATCCCCCACGGCGGTGAACTGCCCGAGCCGGCCGACCAGCTGCCGGACCAGTTCGTACTGGGCCCCGTTGGTGTCCTGGTACTCGTCGACCAGCAGATGACGGATACGGGCCTGCCAGTGCTCGCGCGCCTCGAGATCGTCCTGGAACAGGCGCACCGGCTGCAGGATCAGATCGTCGAAATCGAAGGCGTTGTAGGCCTTGAGGCTGCGCTGGTACTGGGCATAGACCTGGGCGCAGGCCAGCGCGCGGTCGTCCGCGGCCTGTTCGACCGCCTGCTGCGGATGGATCAGGTCATTCTTCCAGGCCGAGATCTGCCAGCGGGCGCTGTCGGGATCGAGCCCCAGCCGGGCCTTGCCGATCAGTTCCTTCACCAGATGGGCGCTGTCGGCCGAGTCGAAAATACTGAAGCTGGGCTTGAAGCCCAGGCGTCGGTGCTCGCGTTTGAGGATGTTCAGTCCCAGGGTGTGGAAGGTGGAGATACTCAGCCCCCGGCTCTGACCGCGCCTGAGGATCCGGCCGACGCGCTCGCGCATCTCGCGCGCGGCCTTGTTGGTGAAGGTCACGGCCGTGATGTGGCGCGGTGACAGTGCATGGTCCTCGATCAGGTGGGCGATCTTGCAGGTGATCACGCGGGTCTTGCCGCTGCCGGCGCCGGCAAGCACCAACAGGGGGCCGTCGACATGCCGCATGGCGGCACGTTGTTCGGGATTGAGATCTGCCACGGATGGGATGCGCTGCTAGTACTCCTTCGACATGATATTGCTGGGTTCAGCGAGACGAGAAGCGGCCAGATGCAAGGCACTTGCCCGCCGGGGTAGCCATTCTACCTCAAGGGCAAGTAACGCGGCAGATGGCCGCTTATCGCCTCGCCCGAAGGGAGCCCCCGAACGCCGCCAGGGCGGCGTTGCAGCGCTTGACAAGGGGGCAACCCTTGGCTGCGCGCTGCGCCTTGCCCTGACGGCGTTCGGGGACTCTGAACTCAGCAATATCATGTCGAAGGAGTACTAAGTGAATGAACCGGCATTCTACCCCCTTTTCCCGGCGCCATAAATCGGGATCGCAGGTACCGGTCTGGCCTGGATTTTGTGACCCGGGTGGCAATTCCGGCAGCGCCGCGGGCACGCTGTCGCAGACTGTGAAGGAGGCCGCACAAGTCCACCCCCGGGGTGCCGCTGTTGCTGGCATCCGCATCAGTTTCGAGGCACGCACCATGCTGGAATCCATGACCGAGCGACTGCAGTCCCTGCGCGACCACTGGCAGCGCCTGCCCGGACAATGGCACGCCGACCACCCCCTGCGTTACCGTATCGCCGCCGCCGGCCTGGCGCTGGCCGGTTACGCCTGGCTGGTTGCCTTTCCGCTGCTGGCCCTGGTCGGCGGGCTGCGTCTGGGTACGGCCGGCCTGGCTCCGACCTCGGCCTGGGGCTATCTCGACCACGGGTTGCTCGCCCTGGGCCTGGCCGGCACCCTGATCCTGGCCCGGGCCCGCTTTGGCCTGCCGGATGGCGAACCTCTCGGCGCGGACACGGCGCCGAAACTGTACGCCCTGGTCGAATCCGTGCGCCAGGAACTGCAGGGCGCCGCCGTAGACGAAATCCGTATCACCGGTGAATTCGACGTGCAGCTGCTGCGCACCCCGGTCAGCGGCTTTCCCTTCGTCATGACCCACACCCTGATGATCGGCATGCCGGTGCTGCAGTGCCTGAGCGAGGCCCAGCTCAAGGCCTGGGTGGCCTCGCAGCTGGGCGAGCTGTCGCGTCAGCGCATGCAGCTCGGTAGCTGGATTGCCCAGCTGCGCCAGCTCTGGGTCCGGTACCGGAATCATTTCTGCGCCGGGAGCGGTCCGGCCCGGCTGCTGATCGGGCTTTTCTTCGACCGCTATACCCGCCTGTTCCACCGCTTCACCGCGCCGCTGATGCAGTCTCAGCAGTATGTACGCGACCGTCATGCCCTGCGTACGCTCGGCTATGAGGACACGGCGGAATGGATGGTCATGCAGGCCGTCATGGGCCGGTTCCTGGAACAGGATTACTGGCCCAGCGTGCATCACATCGCCGACAAGGCGCCCGAGCCCACCATCAACCCCTACCGCAATCTGGGCATGCTGCTGCCGCGGCGCCTGGAAACCAACGAGGCCAGGCGCTGGCTGCGCGAGGCCTGGTCGCACAGCGGCAGCGCAGCCGCGCCGGGCCTGAAACAGCGCCTGCAGGCCATTGCGGCCGGCGAGGCCCAGTACCCGGGCCTGCCCGAGCCCTGCGCCGCCGACAGCCTGATGGAGCACACCCTGACCCCACTGCTCGACCGGGTCGACAGCGCCTGGCAGCAGCGTGAACGCCATACCTGGCAGTTGCGCCATCAGAAGAGCTGCGCCGAGCGCGAACGTCTGGAGGCACTCCGGGCCGAAGCCCGGGCCGGCACCCTGCAGGGCCGCAAGGCCATGGAATACGCCGCCCTGATGAAGCGTTACGGGACCACCGAGGAGGCCCATGCCGCCTATGAGCAGATCCTGGCCACGAATCCGGATGACGCCCAGATCGTGTTCGGCACCGGGCGCTACCTCACCGGCCTGGGTGACGAACACGGCATCCGACTGCTGGAACAGGCCATGGAGATGGACAAGCGCTATGTCGTCCCTGCCTGCCGGCTGATCTCCGAGTTCCGCAATCGCCGCGGCAACATCACCCGCTTTCCGGCCCATGAGGGGCAGACCATCCGTCGGCGCGTGAGTTGATGCGGCAGATGTGCAGCCGCGGTTAGCGTGCCGGCCGGCTGACGCAGTCTCTGCCCATCACAGAACCCCGGTGCGGCATGCGGTATCCGCTCGCTTGACCGGCCAGCCTGCCCGATGCAAAGTGCCTGGATAATGGCAGTTCCCGCATCCGTTCCCTCCGTCGTTCCGATCACGTCCCTGCAACAGCAGCAGGTGCGTGAGCAGACGCGCCTGTACCTGGGCCGCGGCAACCGCCTGCTCGGGTGCGAGGCGCCGGTGCCCGAGATCCGCTTCGATCTGCGCGGCCGCGCGGCGGGGCAGTTCCGCCTGCAGCTGGATCATGTCTGTATCCGCTACAACCCCTGGGTGTTCGCGGTCGACCTGGCACATCACCTGGATGAAACGGTGCCGCACGAGGTGGCGCATTACCTGGTTCACGCAAATTTCGGCCGGGTGGCGCCGCACGGACGGGAGTGGCGGATGCTGATGCGCGCCTTCGGCATCGCCGCCAGGGCCACCGGCGGCTATGCACTTGACGGTGTTCCGGTGCGCCGTCAGCGGCGCCATCCCTATCACTGCGGTTGCCGCCGGCATGAACTCAGCACCACCCGCCAACCGGGCGCAGGCCGGGACGGCCTATCACTGCCGGGCCTGCGGGAAGCGGTTGCAGTATGGCAGGTAGGGTTAGCGCAGCGTAATCCGACCTGCCGCGGAAACGTCGGGTTACGCCCGCCATTCAGGCTGACCCGACCTGCGAAACTTTCAGGCTCCGCCCTCGAATCCCAGCTGCCGCCAGGCTTCATAGACCGCCACCGCCACCGTGTTGGCAAGATTGAGGCTGCGGCTGTCCGGGCGCATGGGCAGGCGCAGCACCTGTTCCGGCGGCAGGCTCTCGCGCACCGCCGCCGGCAGGCCGCGGGTCTCGGGGCCGAACAACAGCACGTCGCCGACGCGGAAGCCGGCCTCGGTATGATAGTTCCGGCCGTGGGTGGAGAAGGCGAACACCCGTGCCGGTATCAGCGACTGCAGGCATTGATCCAGGTCCTCATGCAGCGTCACCTCGGCGAACTCGTGATAATCCAGCCCGGCCCGGCGCAGCCGGCGGTCCTCCCAGTCGAAGCCCAGTGGCCGGACCAGGTGGAGGCGGCTGCCAGTGTTGGCGCAAAGGCGTATGATATTGCCGGTGTTGGGCGGTATCTCCGGCTGGTACAGGACGACGTTGAACATTTTGTTATTCGGCTGCTTAACAACGCACAATGCAATTAACCCGTCATTGCGAGGCGCGCCACGCCGCGGCACAAGCGAGCTTGCGAGCGCAGAACGCCCGCAGGGCGGCCCCGAAGGGGTGAGCGTAGCGAATAATCTCCAAACGACTGATTCGTCATTATGAGATTGCCGCGCTTCGCTCGCAATGACGGTACAGATGTTCCCTGACTTTCCGTGTGCTTCCGTGGCGAAGAAAAAATGACCGACGAGCTTACTGACAAACTGGCCATCGACTTCTGCGGGCTGCGCTTCAGCAGCCCGGTGGTGCTGCTGTCGGGCTGCGTGGGTTTCGGCGAGGAGTACACCCGGGTGGCGGGTTTCTCCAACCGCGACGTCGGGGCCATCTGCCTCAAGGGCACCACCGGGGCACCGCGCCTGGGCAACCCGCCGCACCGCGTCTACGAGACCCCGGCCGGCATGCTCAATGCCATCGGGCTGCAGAACCCGGGGGTGGACAGGGTGGTCGATGAGATCCTGCCCACGCTGGATTTCGACGAGACCCGCTTCATTGCCAACGTCTCCGGCTCCACCCTGGAGGAGTACGAGGCCGTCACCCGGCGTTTCAACGACTCCCCCATCGACGCCATCGAGATCAACATCTCCTGCCCCAATGTGAAGGAGGGCGGGGTGGCCTTCGGCAACGACCCGGACATGTCCGCCCGTGTGGTGGAGACCTGCCGTGCCGTGACCGACAAGCCGCTGATCACCAAACTCTCGCCCAACCAGACCGACATCGCCGAGAACGCCCGGCGCTGCATCGAGGCCGGCTCGGATGCCTTCGCCGTGATCAACACCCTGATGGGTATGGCCATCGACATCGACAACCGCACTCCGGTGATCGGCAACAACCAGGGCGGTTTGTCGGGCCCGGCGATCAAGCCCATCGCCCTGCTCAAGGTGCACCAGGTGGCCCAGGTCTGCCGCGCGCACGCCATTCCCATCATCGGCCAGGGCGGTGTCACCACGCCCGAGGACGCCATCGAGTTCCTCATCGCCGGGGCCAGCGCCGTCGGCGTGGGCACGGCCCTGTTCTACGACCCGCTCATCTGCCGGCGCATCAACCAGGGCATCCTGGATTATCTGGACCAGCACGGCCTGAACAGCGTCGCCCAGCTCACCGATACCCTGGTGCTGAACGGCGCAACGGCCTGCTGACCACCTCCCCATAGCGTCAAGTTATCGGCGTAACTTCCGGCTCAGGCTGGAAAAAAACACTGGTCGTCCTATAAAGCGCGGCGTCCTGCGTCCGATATCTGTGACATGTATCAACAAATCAATCTCTATCAACCGGTCTTTCGTCACGAGAAGAAGGTCTTCTCGGCCCTGACCCTGTTGCAGCTGCTGGGTGTGACCGTTCTGGTGCTGGTCGGCGTCTACGGCGGACTGCGCTGGCAACTGGCGCAGGTGGAGCACAATCTGGCGTCGCTGGAAAACCAGCATGCGCAGCTCACCCGGCAGATCGAAACGCTGGAACAGCAGAGCCGGGCCGGCGGCGAACTGGAGAGCCTGGATGCACGCATCGATCAGCTGGAACAGCGCAGCGGGATGCTGGACCGGCTGCTGGGCGAGATGGACAGCTTCCAGACACCCGAGCGGCGCTTCTCCGGCCTGCTGACCGGCCTGGCCCGGGCGCAGACACCGGGGCTGTGGCTGACCCGCATCGAGCTGCTGGCCGACGGCGGCGCGACCCTGGAAGGCCGGGCCTGGGATCCGCAGCGCATCCCCGCCTATCTGGAACAGCTCGGCGGCGAAGCGCAGCTGAGGGGACTGGACCTGAACCAGGTCCGTATCAACAACGGTCCCGAAACCGGCGGGGTCCGTTTCAGCCTCAGCAACCGCACGCTCGACGGCGACGGCCGGTCCCGGCTCAGCCGCCGCGCGCGTGACCCGGAGCCGGCCTCGTGAATCTGGACAACCTCAGAAACTGGCAGGCCCGCATCGATGCGCTGTCGCTGCGCGAGCGCGCCATCCTGCTGCTGACCAGCGGCCTGATCCTGGGCTATGTCCTGTACCTGCTGCTGATCCGGCCGGCCTGGCAGGGCCTGCAGCAGGGCCAGGTCGAGCTGGAGGCCCTGCAGACCCGCCTGACCGCACTGGAGATCCGCTCACGGGACCTGGACAGCGGCCGGACCAGCCCGGAACGGGAACGTCGCGAACGCATCGCCACGCTGGAACAGCAGCTGGAGACCCGCCAGGCCCGGCTGCAGCAACGGCTGGGACGGGTGCTGGCTCCGCGCCAGGCGGCGCAATTATTGCAAAGTATTCTGGAACAGACCGGCGGACTGCGGCTGCGCCAGCTGCACAGCCACTCGGGCAGTTCGCTGTTCAATAATGATCAGGCGGCGGCGCAGGCCGGCCCGTCGGTCGGGCGCTACAACCTGACCCTGGAAATGGAGGGCGGCTACAACGCCACCCGCCGCTTCCTGCAGCAGGTCGAGCAGCTGCCCTGGACCCTGTTCTGGGACAGTCTGGAATACGAGGTGAGGGAACACCCCAACGCCATGATTACTCTGAATTTATATACCCTCGGGCAGTTATGAGGAAGGCCCCCGTCAAGCTCGCGGCCCTGGCCGCCCTGCTGACCCTGGGCGCCGGCCTTACGCTGCCCTGCGGGGCGGCCGCGCTGGCCGACCCGACCGCGCCCAACCCGCGTGGTCAGGCGGCCGGCCCGGGCGGCGACACGGGCTCGGGCCTGACCTGGACCCGGGTGACGGAAAATCGCCGCGAAGCCGTGATCAACGGCATCCGGGTGACGGAAGGCGACCGCCTGGGCGGGGCGCGCATCCTGCGCATCCGCCACGGCGCGGTCGAGATCGAGACCGCAAGCGGCCGCGATACGCTGCGATTGCAACCCAGCAGGATAAAACAGGCCCCCTGAACGGGGCAGGCGAAGGACCGTGACAATGAAACCAACCGCACTTCCCCTGATTCTCGTCGTCGCCCTCGGTCTGGCCGGCTGTCAGCACCTGCCCGATCAGGATGCCCGCGCTGTGGCGCCGAACCTGGACAGCATCGACGCCGCCATGGCCGAGTCCGGGGACGGCGCGGTACGCGAGACCGCCCCGACCCTGCCGCCGGACGTGCAGGAGGCGCTGCTGCCGCCGGTCTCGGTCGAGCTGCCGGAACAGGCACGGCAGGTTGAGCAGCGCTTCGATATTGCCGTCAACGAAATCCCGGCCCGCCAGTTCTTCATCGGCCTGGTCGAGGACAGCCCCTATAACATGGTGGTGCATCCGGATGTCGCCGGCAGCCTGACCCTGGACCTGAAGAACGTCAGCGTCGAGGACGTGATGCGGACGGTACGTGATGTCTATGGCTACGAATACCGCCGCAACGGCAATGTCTACCAGGTGATGCCGGCGCGCATGCGCTCGCGGGTGTTCAAGATCGACTATCTCAACATCCAGCGCTCCGGCAACTCGCGCACCCGGGTCAGCTCGGGCCAGGTCAGCGAGGCCGTCGACAGGGGTAGCGACGACGGCGAGAGCGGTTCGGGCAGCAGCCGTTCCGACAGCGGCAGCAACCGCTCCTCGGTTTCCGGCAGCGAGGTCAGCACCCGTTCCGAATCCGATTTCTGGAGCGAGCTCAGGGACGCCCTGACCATGCTCATCGGCGAGGAAGAGGGCCGCCGGGTGGTGATCAACGCCCAGGCCGGCATCCTGGTGGTGCGGGCCCTGCCGGGCGAGCTGCGCGACGTGGAGGAATACCTGGCCACGCTGCAGGACGTGGTCCAGCGCCAGGTCATCCTGGAGGCCAAGATCGTCGAGGTGCAACTCAACGAGGGTTTCCGCACCGGCATCAACTGGAGCGCACTGGGCGAACCGAAGACGGGTCAGACCGTGTTCGGCGGCCAGGCCGGCGGCGGCAGCATCATCACTGACGGAGTGGCCGAATTCGCCGGCGCCCCGGTCACCCTGAGCCCGGGCCGCCGGCATCATCGCGGCCGAGACCAGCAGCTTCGGCGGCATGAACTTCCTGTCCATCAACATGAACGACTTCACCGCCTTCATCGAGCTGCTCAAGAGTCAGGGCAAGGTGCAGGTGCTGTCCAGCCCACGGGTGTCCACGGTCAACAACCAGAAGGCCGTGATCAAGGTCGGCACGGACGAGTTCTTCGTCACCGACGTGGAAACCGACACCAACACCACGCTCAACACCACCAATCAGTCGGTCAATGTGGAGCTCACACCCTTCTTCTCCGGCGTGGCCCTGGACGTGATCCCGCAGATCAGCGCCGAGGGCGATGTCATTCTGCACATCCACCCGACGGTGAGCGAGGTCAGCGAGCGCACCAAAAGCATCAGTGTTTCCACCGAGACCAGCCTGGAGATCCCGCTGGCGCTGTCCAGCATCCGCGAATCCGACACCATCATCCGCGCCCGCAGCGGCCAGATCGTGGTCATCGGCGGCCTGATGAAGGATCAGCAGACCAACGATGTGGCAAAGACCCCGGGGCTGGGCGACGTGCCCATGTTCGGCAAGCTGTTCCAGCATCAGCGCGAGCGCAAGACCAAGAGCGAGCTGGTGATCCTGCTGCGCCCCATCGTCACCTCCGGCAGCGGCGGCAACGCCTGGAACGAGCAGGTGCGCCAGTCGGCCGAGCGCATCGGGCGCATGCAGTCGCCGCGTCCCGACACCACCAGGCGCTGAGCTGCAGGGAGGCAGTGGGAATGTTACCTCGAACACTCCGACTGCGGAAGAGGCGCCATTCCCAATCGGGACGCCGGATACGGTTTCTATTTTTGACTCGCGCCCCAAGCCACCAGAGGGGGGCTGTTGAACACAGATGTGGTCGCGTGCTCAGCGGCACGGTTCATCAAGGTCACCGGCGAGGTCGGCACCGGCAAGACCCTGCTGTGCCGCAAGCTGCTCAACAGCCTGGACGGGAACACAGTCACCGCCTGGCTGCCCAATCCCTTCGTCAACGCCACCGCCCTGCGCATTGGCCTTCGCGAGGCACCTGAGGCCT
Organism: Thiohalobacter thiocyanaticus; assembly: GCF_003932505.1. Lineage (GTDB taxonomy): Bacteria > Pseudomonadota > Gammaproteobacteria > Thiohalobacterales > Thiohalobacteraceae > Thiohalobacter > Thiohalobacter thiocyanaticus. Next base: position 1,830,361 of record NZ_QZMU01000001.1, on the reverse strand, counting down.
GAATTCCCGCGACAACCCGGCCAGACCGGCTGCTGAAGCTGATAAACCCACCCGACCTGGCGGCTGGAAACGGCCGCGGCGGGCAGGAGTGGGCTGCTGAATCGCCGGAGGCCACATCCCTGCCGGACGAACGCTGGTAGGCGATACGGGTTTCTGACCAACTGGAAACCGCAAACGAGAAGTGTTGCTGGTGGTCCTGTTCGGCCAGCCCGAGCTGGATTCGCGGCTCGCGCAGCCGCGCATCCGCCAGCTCAGGCAGCGCATCATTTTCAGTTATCAACTGCGGCCCCTGCCGCGCGGCGACCCGCAGCTTAGTACAGCAACGCTGGCCGCGGCCGGGCGGCCCGGGGGAGACCGGTACGTTCGCCCCGCGCGCCCTGCGCGGGCTTCCACCGGGACGGCGCGGCATCCACGCGCGCTTGATTCAACATACTAGCTCACAAGGCCGTGATGTCGGCCTTCGGTACCGGCGCAAATGGTACGGACCGCGATGTGAGGCCGCCGCCATCCATGACACGAGGATCGCTGTCCTCGGGTCCTTCCTCCGGTTGCGCTGACCCTGTGGGCCGTCCGGAATGGCGGCGCCGGGGGGGGGGCCGGGGCCTTCTGTTGCTGGGACGCTTGACACTGAGTCTGGTAACCAGGTCCTGCGCGATCTCGATTGCGCGACGCGAGACGCAGCCGCCGGATGGCCATGGACGGGCTGCGCTCGACCCCGCCGGCCAGCCGCTCCGCCCACAGGGCCGGGGTGGCCCTGGGCACGGTGGCGCTGCTGGGGCTGATCGGGGTACTGGCCTGGCTCTATCTGCAACCGCCAGCCACACCGGCGCCGACCGCGGCCGGCGAGCGCACCCGTCCGGCACCGGCCGCCATGGCCGAATCCCGGACCACGCGGCAGGAGCCGGCGCTGCACATCGCAGACCCGGCTGGCGTTCCGCCCGTTATGAATCCGGTGCTGGTATCCGGCACGGGCTTCCAGGCCGTGGCCGGCGCGGACACCCGCGACCGGTCAGAGGCAACTTCCATCCCGGCACACCGGACCCCGAACCGGCCACGCCGGAGACGACAGCCGAAGCGGTGCCCGTGTCCGCCGAAGCGGCAACCGACCCGGACATGGCCAGCACTCCGGACGCTTCCCGGTCGGACCGGAACGCCGCCGGCTCGACCACACCGAGCATGCGCAAGACCCCGCGTCCGCTCAGCCCGGCCGAGCAGGCCGAGCAGCATTTCGCCGACGGTCTGGCCGCGCTCGGCCAGGGCCAGTGGCGGCTCGCCGAGCAGGAACTTCAGGCCGCGCTCGAGGCCGACCCCGGCCACCTGCGGGCGCGCGAGTCCCTGTCCGGCGTCCTGCTGTACCAGGGCCGCCGGCGTGATGCCGAAGCGGTTCTGGCAGCCGGCCTCGAGGCGCATCCCTATACGCCCTCCCTGGCCAGGACCTATGCCCGCCTGATCCTGGACCAGGGCCGGGACGATGCCGCCATCGAGGTACTGGAAACCGCGCTGGTGAATGCCGTGGATGACGCCGGATACCTGGCCCTGCTGGCCGGCGTCTACCAGCGCAACCAGCGTTACGACGAGGCGGCCGGCAGTTACCGCAGCGCCCTGTCGCTCGCGCCGAAGCGCGCGGCCTGGTGGCTCGGCCTGGGCCTGGCGCTGGAGGGCGGCGGTGAACTGGAACGTGCCGCCGGCGCCTACCGCAGCGCCATCGGAAACCCCGGACTGAATGCGAACTCCCGCCGCTTCGCCGAGGACCGGCTGCAGCGACTCAATCATCTCCTCGGACGCCAGTAGAGAACCAGTAGAGAAACGGATATGCCCATGGCCGCGCCCAAGAAAGTCCGCATCGGCGACCTGCTGGTCGAGCATCGGATCATCTCCGAGGCCCAGCTCTCGGCCGCGCTGGCCGAGCAGAAGAAAAGCGGGCGCAAGCTCGGCCGGGTGCTGATCGATCACGGCTATGTGCAGGAGGACGCGCTGCTCAAGCTGCTGTCCGAGCAGCTGGACATGCCCTACATCGATCTGGGCACCTTCGAGCTCAATCCTTCCGTGGTGCAACTGCTGCCCGAGACCTACGCCCGGCGCTACCGCGCCCTGGTGCTCAAGGAAACCCCCACCGGCCTGCTGGTCGGCATGGGCGATCCCACCGACATCTTCGCCTTCGACGAGCTGGCGCGCGTGCTCAAGCGTCCGCTCACGCTCGCCGTTGTCAAGGAATCCGACCTGCTGCACGCCATCGACCAGATGTACGAGCACGGCGCCCAGATCAGGAATCTCGCCTCCGAGATCGGGCAGGACCTGTCCGAGAACGCCTTCGATCTGGGTAACCTGACCGCCGAATCCAGCCAGTCCGACGCCCCGGTGGTCAAGCTGCTGCAGACCATCTTCGAGGACGCCGTCCGCGCCAAGGCCTCGGACATCCACATCGAGCCCGACGAGGACGTGCTGCGTATCCGCCGCCGGGTCGACGGCGTGCTGCACGAACAGGTGATGGACGAGAAGCGCATCGCCGCCGCCCTGGTCTCGCGGTTGAAACTCATGGCTGGCGGCGACATCTCCGAGCGGCGCAAGCCGCAGGACGGGCGCTTCACACTCAAGGTGCAGGACACCCAGATCGACGTGCGCATGGCCACCGTGCCGACCCAGAATGGCGAGGCCGCGGTGCTACGCCTGCTGGACCAGGACGCCGGGCGCTTCAACCTGGATGACCTGGGCATGCCGGAGGCCGTACTCACCAGCTTCCGCCGCCAGATCCACAAACCGCACGGCCTGGTGCTGGTCACCGGCCCCACCGGCAGCGGCAAGACCACCACCCTGTATGCCGCGCTGGGTGAGCTCAACCGGCCGCAGAAGAAGATCATCACCGTCGAAGACCCGGTCGAGATCCAGATGCCGCGCGTCAACCAGGTGCAGGTCAATCCCAAGATCGGTCTCGGTTTCGCCGAGGTGCTGCGCACCACCCTGCGGCTGGACCCCGACATCATCCTGGTCGGCGAGATCCGCGATCAGGAGACCGGCGAGATCGCCCTGCGCGCCTCGCTCACCGGCCACCTGGTGCTCTCCACCCTGCACACCAATGATGCGGTCAGCAGCGCCATCCGCCTGATCGATATGGGCCTGGAACCCTATCTGGTGGCCTCCTCGGTCAGCGCCATCGTCGCCCAGCGTCTGGTGCGCACCCTGTGCGAGGGCTGCCGGACCGAACACACGCCGACCGCCGCCGAGCACGCCTGGCTGGAGGCACTGGAGGGCAGAGACCCGACGCCCGTTACCTTCCATGAAGGCACAGGCTGCAACAGGTGCAATCACACCGGCTATCGCGGCCGCACCGGCGTGTACGAGATCCTGGAACTCAACTCCGAGCTGATCGACGCCCTGCGCCAGAACGACCAGAGCGCCTTCGAGCGCATCTGCCGGGCCGAATCCCGCTACCGCCCGCTGGTGCATCACGCCCTGGAGCTGGCCGGCCAGGGCCGGACCTCGCTGGAAGAGGTCATGCGCCTGACCGGGTGGATTGAGTGAGCCGGGTTATGGAAACGCAGAGGCGCGGAGGCGCAAAGAAGGGAGATGTCATTGCGAGCGAAGCGCGGCAATCTCGTAATGCACTGTCAGTCGTGAAGAGATTGCTTCGCCGCTGCGCGACTCGCAATGACGGCCAAACCAGACAGGTAACCAACATCAACCATGCCGCTGTTTGATTACAAGGCCCGCGGACCGCGCGGGGACGCGATCGAGGGCACGGTGGAGGCCAACACCGTCGATGCCGTGGCCGGCCGTCTGCTGGAGGGCGGGCTGGTGCCCATCGACATCCGCCCGGCACAGGTGAAAAGCCACTGGAACCGCGACCTCAGCGACATCTTCCCCGAGAAGGTCAGGCTCGCCGACCTGATCCAGTTCAGCCGCCAGATGCACAGCCTGCTGCGCGCCGGCGTACCCATCCTCTCCGCATTGAACGGCCTGACCGGCACCACCCGCAACCGCACCCTGGCGAAAGCGCTGGGCGAGATCAGCGAAATGCTCGAGGCCGGTCACGATCTGGCCAGTTCCCTGGCCCGGCACGAAGCCATCTTCAGTTCCTTCTATATCAGCCTGGTGCGTGTGGGCGAGACCACCGGCCAGCTGGAGGAGATCTTCCTGCAGCTGGCCTATTACCTGGAGCGCGAGAAAAAGACCCGCGACCAGATCAAGTCCGCGCTGCGCTATCCCATCTTCGTTATCAGCGCCATCGCCATCGCGCTGGCCATAATCAATATATTCGTCATCCCAGCCTTCAAGGACGTGTTCGCACGCTATGACGCCGAACTGCCGGTGATGACCCGCTTCCTGATCGGCATGTCGGATTTCTTCGTCCACCAGTGGCCGCTGCTGCTGCTCCTGCTGTTCGGACTGTTCTTCGGGCTGAAGCTGTATCTGAACAGCGAATCGGGCCGTTACCGCTGGGACCGCTTCAAGCTGCGTCTGCCGTTGGTCGGCACGGTGCTGGAAAAAGCCACCCTGTCACGCTATGCGCGCCTGTTCAGCCTGGCGCACAAGGCCGGCGTGCCGCTGATGACCACGCTCACCGTGATCTCGAAGGCGGTGGACAACCACTATTTCGAAGACCGGGTGCTGGCCATGCGGACCGGCATCGAGCGCGGCGACTCCATCACCAACACGGCGGTAGCCTCCGGCCTGTTCGATCCGCTGGTGCTGCAGATGATGGCGGTGGGCGAACAGTCCGGCACCCTGGACGAGCTGCTGGGCGAGGTCGCCCGCTACTACGACCAGGAGGTGGAGTACAGCATCGAGCGCCTGGCCGGCAGCATCGAGCCCATCCTGACCGTGGTCATCGGCATCATGGTACTGGTGCTGGCCCTGGGCATCTTCCTGCCCATGTGGGGCATGGCCGGCGCCATCCTGGGCAAGCCGACCCCGGGCACCTGATCCCGCCCCCTCTCCCCCTCGGGGAGAGGGGCCGCGGGTGAGGGGCGGAGCTTTCACCCACAAAAAGTTAGCGCCCGACCCCTAAAGGTTTCCGGATCCCGGGACGCTAACAGCCATACACAGGGCAGTGACCCCATGTGGATGATATCTCGAGCAAAGGAGCACGAACATGAAACGTCAATCCGGTTTTACCCTGATCGAGCTGGTGATGGTGATCGTCATCCTCGGTATTCTGGGGGCCATTGCCACGCCGATTTTCGTCGATCTGGAATCCGAGGCCCAGACCGCAGCGGAGCGGGGCATGAGCGGTGCCGTCAAGGCTGCCCATGCAGTGGCCATCGCCGACCTGAAGCGCTTCCCGACCGTCACCGAGCTGGAAACCTATGTGCAGGGCGAAAACATCAATGCCGTCGGCACCGGCGTCGAAGTGGATATCGGCGGCACCGTCTCCACGGTACCGACCTTCACCGATACCAACTGCTCCACGGCGACCAGCGCTGTCGGTGACACCGTCCGCTGTGTCGGGAACATCTGATACGGCCTGACGGCCCACTGGCTGTAAGTACGCGCAAAAGGGTGGGCCATCGTGCCCACCCTTTTGCGTCCCGGGCACCGGAAGGAAACGGCGTCATGCGACAACAGGGATTCACACTGATCGAACTGATCGTGGTCATGCTGGTCATGGCCGTGCTGGCGGCCTATGTCGGCACCCGCTGGTCGTTCGGTGACGCCACGGTCAGCGCCCAGGCCGAACAGCTGGCGCGCGATCTGCGCCATACCCAGATGCTGGCCATGCAGCAGGGCCGGACGCTGCGGCTGGAAGCCACCGGCGGCGGCTACCGGGTCACCGACGGTGCCAGTGTCATCTCCGACCCCGCCACCCAGCAGAATTTCATCCAGACGCTCGACAACGGTGTCAGCCTCGGCGGCGGTCCAATCGAGTTCGATTCCATGGGTCGGCCGGTGAGCGGCGGCAGCCTGGCCGGTGCGGCGGTGAGCTTCAGCCTCAGCGGCAGCAGCGACACGGCCGCCGTGAGCGTGGCACCGGTCACCGGTTTCGTGAGCGGGCCTTGAAAATGGCCACGGAAAACACGGAAAGCACGGACAAGTGAATAGCCACGGAGAACAATTGCGCTATCCGTCATCCCGGTACCGGCCTGCGCCGGCACCGGCCCCGGCCGGTCTTCACGAGCCGCCCTGGCTTCCGGATACCGGCCTGCGTCGACATGACAAATCCCGCAGTTACCATCGCGACACTGATTCGTCCGTGCTTTCCGTGTTTTCCGTGGCCATTCATAAAAAACAAACCGGCTTCAGCCTGATCGAGCTGGTGATGGTGATTGTCATCCTGGCCCTGGCCTCGCTGGCCATCGGCAGCCAGTTCATGCAGAGCGCGCGCAGCTGGATGCTGGACGAGCACATCCAGACCGCGAGCCAATTGGCACAGGAACGCGCGGAACAGCTGCTGTCCGACCGCCGCCTGAACGACTATGCGGCCGTGCCAGCCGGCACCACCACCGAAACGCTCACCGGCAATTTCAACGGCTACACCCGCAACACCCAGGTCTCGGTCTATGCCGGGCCGGCCTGCCCGGTACTCGACTGCCGCGAGGTCGTCATCACGGTAACCGATGCCGACGGCCAGGTAAGAGCCGAAACCAGCCTGATGGTGGCTGACTACTGATGCGCCCTTCGATCACACACCCACGCCGCAGCCACGGCTTCAGCCTGATCGAGATGGTGGTCACCATCATGATTCTGTCCATCCTCGGTGGTGTGACGGCCTATACCATCAGCCACGGCGCCCAGGCCTATCTTGGCAGCCGTGACATCGTCACCACACTCAGCAAGCTGCGTCTGGCCAGCGAGCGCCTGGCGCGCGAAATCCGCAGCGTACGCCGCGACCCGGCCGCGCCGGCGCAGTATGATTTCAACGGCTTCCCCACCGCCAGCAACCTGTCCTTCGACCGGCTGGAGGCCGACGGCGTTACCGTGACCACCGTCAGCATCGACGGCAGCGGCAATCCGATCACACTGGAATACGACACCCCGGGCGGCGCGCACACCCTGACCGATCAGGTCGCCAGCTTTGCCCTCGCCTACTATCAGGCCGACGGCGTTACCGCCGCGACCTCCACTTCCGACATCGCCTTCGTCGAATTCGAACTGGTGCTGCAGGATGCGAATGGCAACAGTTATCCGCAGCGCACCCGCGTGGCCCTGAGGCAGCAGGAATGAACCGCGTCGCCCTGTCACGCCCGATCGTGTTTACGCCGCCGGCCCGCCAGCGCGGTGCCGCCCTGGTGGTCGCGGCCGTGTTCCTGGTGGTGGTCATGGTGGTGCTGGGCGATGTCACCCTGCGCCTGTCTTCGACCGATGTCACCGACTCCGCTCTGCAGGCCGATGCGGTTGATGCCCTGTTCCTGGCCGAGACCGGACTGGAGCACGCTGCCGCACGGCTGGCCGACGGCATTGCCTGCCTGGATCTGGTCACGGGCTCGCCGGTGGATTTCGGCCGCGGGGATTTTCAGACCACCCAGGCTGCCGAGGTCGGCAGCGACTGCCGGGTCCGGGTCACGGGCCGGGTGCTGTTCGGCGGCACCAGCCTGCGCGCGCAGCGCACGGTTGAGGGCCTGCTCAGCCCCCAGGCCGGCGGTGGCACCTGGGCGGTGGGCGCCGGTGGCACCCTGCTCAGCTACAACGGCAGCGCCTGGGCCCTGGAGGTCTCCGGCACCGGCAATAACCTCAATGACATCACCTGTGCGGATAACGAATGCTTTGCCGTTGGCGACGGCGGCACCATTCTGCACTGGGACGGCAGCGCCTGGAGTGATGTCTCGCCCGGCGGAGGTAACTTTGAGGGCGTGGCCTGTGAGCCCGACGAACCGGATTCCTGTTTCGCGGTAGGCAGCGGCGGCATTTATTACTGGAATGGCAGCGACTGGAACTCAGCTGCTGGAGGCGATTACAACGATGTGTATTGTGATACCGGTCGCTGCTACTTTGCAGGTGACAACGGTGCCATCGCAGCCTGGCCTTCCACTTTAGAATGGAACAGCAATAACCGAAATCTCAATGGCATTGCCTGTCTGCCCAATAACGACAATCACTGTTTCGCAGTAGGCGCCAATGGCACAATCCGCGAACGCGGTGTCTTTTTCGGCATTGGTTTCTGGGGTGGGAATAATTCAGACACCAACCGGCAGCTTTATGACATTGCCTGCCCCACAGACAATTTCTGTGTCGCCAGCGGCCATAACGGGACTTTGCTGCACGGAAACGGCACTGGCAGCTGGCTGGATGTCGGCTCACCCACCAACCGTCATCTGCACGGGATTGCCTGCGAAGCCGACGCCGACGACAACTGCTTCGCCGTCGGCCGCAATGGCGAGATTGTGCAGTACGATGGCAATTGGTCCACCATGGCATCGCCAACCGGCACACATCTGAATGGTGTTCATGTTTCAGCAACGGGCGGCGGCGGCAGCGCGGTGCTGCTCTCGCGCTGGTGGGAAATCATCAACTAGGGACGACAACCATGGCCTTATTCTCCTTTCACAACCGCGGCGGCAACGGCGAACAGGCCGGGCTGCTGCTGCGTGAATCGGGCGCGAGCCTGGCCCGGGTCAACGGCACCGAGGCCGCGCCGCGGCTGCTGGACCTGGCCCATCTGCCGGGCGCCGGCGACACCGACAACCTGGGACAGCTGCTCCAGCAGCACAGACCCGGCCGCGCAGCGGTGCACTGTGTGCTGCCGCTGGGCAGTTATCAGCTGCTGCTGGTGGACATGCCGAAGGTGCCGCCCAACGAGATCAAGGCGGCCGTGCGCTGGCAGATCAAGGATCTGATCGACTTCCATATCGACGATGCCGTGGTGGACGTGTTCGACGCCCCGCCCAGCGGCGCGGGCGGCGTGCAGGAGCAGATCTATGTGGTGGTTACCCGCAGCAGCCAGATCCAGCACATCGCCGAGGCGATGCAGCAGGCCGGCCTGTCACTGGCGGTGATCGACATCCCTGAGCTTGCGTTGCGCAATCTCGCCGCGCGCCTGCCGGAACAGGAACAGGGCGTGGCGCTGATGTACCTGGAGGCCGGGCGCGGCCTGATCGCCCTGTGCCGGGCCAATACCCTGTATCTGGCCCGCACCATCGAGCTGGGCCACGCTGCACTCGCCGACCCGGATCCCGACCGTCGCGCCATGGCGGTGTCCAGCCTGGCGCTGGAGATTCAGCGCTCCATGGACTATTACGACCGCTACTTCCAGCAGGCGCCGATCAATCACCTCTACATCGCCCCGACTGCCGAGGCGCTGCCCGGGCTGGCCAGTGAACTGCATGCACAGGTCGGGCTCGAGGGACGCCTGATTGAACCCGAACTCATCTTCCCCGGCGCCGAGGCCGATGCCGAAACCTGGGCCCACGGCCTGCTGGCGGTCAGCGCGGCGCTGCGGGAGGAGGGGAAGGCGTTGTGACTGGAGAAGAGCGCCACGGAATACACGGAAATGAATGTAGGTTGGGCTAGGTGCGTAGCACCGTAACCCAACATGTCGCAGATCATTACTCAGTGCGTACGTCGGGATAAGCGCAGCGTTCCCGGCAAACCTGCCACTGCCGGAACCGGGCCGTGCGGTCTTTGTTACTGCCTACCGCTTCACGCATTATCCGTGTTCATTCGTGTTCATCCGTGTCCATGAACCCCCATGGTCAATGCCCCACCGTCCGGCCCTTCATCTCCTCCAGCTCCAGCTCCTTGATCTTGCGCGTGAGGGTGTTGCGGCCCCAGCCGAGCAGGCGGGCTGCGTCCTGGCGCCGGCCATGGGTCTGGCGCAGGGCGGCATCAATCATGATGCGCTCGAAGGCCGGGGTGGCGCGGTCGAGCAGGCCGGTCTCACCGCGACCGAGTTCCCGCTCGGCCCACTGCTGCAGGGCCCGCTCCCAGTCGGCGCCCTGGTCCACCGGTCCGGCCTCCTCGGCCAGCAGCTCCGGCGGCAGATCGTCCATGTGCACCTCCTGACTGGAGGCCATCACCGTGAGCCAGCGGCACAGGTTCTCGATCTGGCGCACATTACCCGGCCATTCCTGACGCTGCAGGAACTCGACCACCTCGGGCCGCACCCGCTTGGGCTCGACATTGAGTTCACGCGCGGCCTGATCCAGAAAGAACCGCAACAGCAGCGGGATGTCCTCGCGCCGTTCCCGCACCGGCGGGATGTGGATACGGATGACGTTGAGGCGGTGGAACAGGTCCTCGCGGAACCGGCCCTCGCGCACCAGCTGCTCCAGGTTCTGGTGGGTGGCGGCGATGATGCGCACGTCGACCTGGATCGGGGTGTGACCGCCGACCCGGTAGAACTCACCGTCGGCCAGCACCCGCAACAGGCGGGTCTGCAGTTCGGCCGGCATGTCGCCGATCTCGTCCAGGAACAGGGTGCCGCCGTCGGCCTGCTCGAACCGCCCGGTGCGGCGGTTCTGGGCGCCGGTGAAGGCGCCGCGCTCATGGCCGAACAACTCGGATTCCAGCAGGTCACGCGGGATCGCGGCCATGTTGAGTGCGATGAAAGGCGCATTGCTGCGCGGACTGTGCCGGTGCAGGGCGTGCGCCACCAGCTCTTTGCCGGTGCCGGACTCGCCGTTGATCAGCACCGTGATGTTGGAACGCGACAGCCGGCCGATGGCGCGGAACACCTCCTGCATGGCCGGCGCCTCGCCGATGATCTCGGGGGTATCGGTGCTCTCGGCTCGACTGCTGCCCTGTAGCGCCTGCTTGCGCCGGTGGTCCACCGCGCGCCGCACCAGTGCCACGGCCTCGTCCACGTCGAAGGGCTTTGGCAGGTATTCGAAGGCGCCGCCCTCGTAAGCCGAGACCGCACTGTCCAGGTCTGAATGCGCGGTCATGATGATGACCGGCAGATCCGGATAGCGGTCCCGGATCTGGTTGAGCAGGGCCAGACCGTCGATCCCGGGCATGCGGATATCGCTGACCAGGGCGTCGGGATGTCCCTGTTCCAGTGCATCGAGCACGCCGGCGGCGCTGGCAAAGCTGGACACGTCCATGCCGGCCTGCTTGAGCGCCTTCTCCAGCACCCAGCGGATGGAGCGATCGTCATCGATCACCCATATGCTTTCCTGTTGCGTCATTCCAGAGGCTCCAGCGGTAACAGTACAGTAAACATGGTCCTGCCGGGCGTGCTCTCACACTCGATCAGGCCGCCGTGCAGGTTGATCAGGGATTGCGAAATCGACAGGCCCAGGCCGGTGCCTTCCGCCTGCCCGGTGACCATGGGATAGAAGATGGTTTCCATCAGCTCGGGCGGGATGCCGGGGCCGTTGTCCTCCACGTCCAGGCGCAGCACCAGACGATGACGCCGCTGGCCGATGGTGAACTGGCGCAACGTCCGGGTCCGCAACCGGATGGTGCCATGGCCCTCCATGGCGCGGGCGGCGTTGCGCATGATGTTGAGGATGGCCTGGATCAGCATCTCGGGGTCGACATCGAAGTCCGGGATGCTGGGGTCGTAGTCACGCTCGACCTCGATCTCACGGTGGCTTTCGGCGATCACCAGGCTGCGCACATGCTCCAGTATCTGGTGGATATTGCTCAGCCGCTTCTGCGGCAGGTTGTGCGGGCCCAGCATGCGGTTGACCAGGGCCCGCAGGCGGTCGGCCTCGCCGATGATGATGCGGGTATACTCCTTCAGTTCCTCGGATTCCAGCTCGCGCTCCAGCAGCTGGGCCGCACCGCGCAGGCCGCCCAGGGGGTTCTTGATCTCGTGGGCCAGACCGCGCACCAGCTGGCGCATGGCCTGGCTCTGCTCCAGCAGGTTCTCCTCGCGGCTGATGCGCAGATGGCGGTCGACCTGGATCAGCTCGATCAGCACCTGGGCCGGCGGACCCCCGTCCTGGCGCGGCGACAGGGTGCAGTCCACAGTCACCTCGCTGCCCTGGTGCAGCGTCAGTACCAGCTCGCGTTCGGTGTAGGTGCGGTTCTCGTCCAGCGCCTCCCGCACCCGGTCGAGCAGTGCCCCGGAGGCAGGCATCAGCTCGGGCAGACTGTGGCCAGTGGCATGGCCGGCACTCTGAGCCAGCAGCATCTCCGCCGCCGGGTTCATGTATTCCACCCGCAACTCGGGATCCACGACCAGGATGGCCGTGGTGATGTTGTCCAGGATCGTCTTCTCGCGCGACATGGGCGTTAACTGCGCATTCATGCTTCAGAGCCTGTGCAAGAATCCGGCCATGGCCGGGGCCGGCTCCCGGGTCTGCCCGATTTCGGGGCAATCCTGAAACACATATCTAAAAACAGTGCGTTGCAGAGGCGATAACGGGTAGCCAGGGGTTGCACCGAAACTGGCCAGGGGAGCTGTGCCCTGCAAACGGGCCTTGTATGCACCATTATAGTGCATTAAGGGCGCGGGTGCGCCCAGTCACCGGAATGATTCAGGGATTGGCCCTGCGGGCGGGTAGATTGATGGATTGCTGATGCAGATGAAAGCTGACCGGGTCGCTCTGGATCAGGGCCCTGCCGGATTCGTCGACTACCTCGGCCCGGACGCTGTGCGTGCCCCGGTCCACCCCGGTGAACTGCCACTGCAGTTTCTGGGTGGTGCCCTGGACCTCGCCGTCGAGACTGATCCGGATACTGTGGCCCGCAGCGGTATCCAGCGCCGGCTCCAGGCTCAGGCGCAGGGTGAAGTTGCCCTGATTGTCCCAGAAGGCACTGTCCGGCTCGGGTGAGGTGATGGCCAGGCGCTGGTAGCCGGCCGGGTCGGCCTCCTCCTGCTGTCCGGAGCGTGACTCGATCTTCGGCAGGTTCTTCGGCGCCTCGTAGACATTGGGCTGACGCAGCTCGACCGCCTCGGCGCCGGACCGGGGGCTGTCGCTGTAGTGTACCGTGCCGTTCTCGTCCACCCAGCGGTAGACGGTCCCGGCCTGGGCGGCCGAGCCCAGTAGCGCAAAAATCAGGATCCAGTGTCTCATGGCTTCAACATAATGCACCGGGCGGGCCGCGGCAATAGCCGCCAGCAAAAACGCCCCCTTGCGGGGGCGTCTGCACAGCCGGGAGCGAAAACCGCTCAGACGCTGTAGTACATATCGAACTCGACCGGATGGGTGGTCATGCGCAGGCGCGTGACCTCATCCATCTTCAGTTTGATGTAGGCATCGATCACGTCATCGGTGAACACGCCGCCGGCCTTGAGGAACTTGCGATCCTGGTCCAGCGCCTCCAGTGCCTGATCGAAGGCGTGGCAGACCTGCGGGATCTGCTTTTCCTCTTCCGGGGGCAGGTCGTACAGATCCTTGTCCATGGCATCGCCCGGATGGATCTTGTTCTGAATGCCGTCCAGCCCGGCCATCATCATGGCAGTGAAGGCCAGGTAGGGATTGGCGGTGGCATCCGGAAACCGCACCTCGATGCGCCGGCCCTTGGGATTGGCGACGAAGGGTATGCGGATGGAAGCCGAACGGTTGCGGGCCGAATAGGCCAGCATCACCGGTGCCTCGAAGCCCGGCACCAGCCGCTTATAGGAGTTGGTCGAGGCATTGGTGAAGGCGTTCAGGGCCCGCGCATGCTTGATGATGCCGCCGATGTAGTACAACGCCTGGTCGGACAGGCCGCCGTATTTCTTGCCGGAGAAGACGTTCTTGCCGGCCTTGGCCAGTGACATGTGCACGTGCATGCCGCTGCCGTTGTCGCCGACCAGCGGTTTGGGCATGAAGGTGGCGGTCTTGCCGTAGGCGTGGGCGACATTGTGCACACAGTACTTCAGGATCTGCACTTCGTCGGCCTTCTTCACCAGGGTATTGGCACCGACGCCGATTTCGCACTGGCCGGCGGTCGCGACCTCGTGGTGATGCACCTCGACTTCAAGGCCCATCTCCTCCATGGCCTGGCACATGGCGCCGCGCAGATCATGCAGGGAGTCGACCGGCGGCACCGGGAAGTAGCCGCCCTTCACGCTGGGACGGTGACCCATGTTGCCGTCCTCGAACACCTGCTCGGTGTTCCAGCTGCCTTCCTCGGAATCCACCTTGTAGAAGGCGCCGCCGATATTCGCGCCCCAGCGCACGTCGTCGAGGACGAAGAACTCGGGCTCGGGACCGAACAGGGCGCTGTCGGCGATGCCGGTGGATTTCAGGTATTCCTCGCCACGCCGGGCAATGGAGCGCGGATCACGCTCGTAGCCCTGCATGGTGGTCGGCTCCAGGATATCGCAACGGATATTGACCTGGGGCTCGTCGCTGAAGGGGTCCAGCAGCGCGGTGGTGGAATCCGGCATCAGAATCATGTCCGACTCGTTGATGCCCTTCCAGCCGGAGATGCTGGAGCCGTCGAACATCTTGCCTTCCTTGAAGAAACCGGCGTCGACTTCCCCGGCGGGGATGGTCACGTGCTGTTCCTTGCCACGGGTGTCGGTAAACCGCATGTCCACCCAGCGGACGTCATTGTCCTTGATCAGTTTCTGAACCTTCGCTGCTGTCATAACGCTTGTCTCCACAGGTACGAGTTTATTTGCGGCGTCCGCCGCTCCGCCCGGTTCCCGGTGCGGGGCCACGGTCGCCTGGAATCAGGTGTTCACTTTGGTGCATGAAGCATGCCACGCATTAATATTGTTTAATTACAAATTGTTAGATCGACTGCTTTGCCCAGCCCCAGCTGAATTGCACCATTCAGATGCATGGGCGCGCCTGTTCGCACCAGTATAGTGCAGATCAGGCGAACAGCACCCTTACCCGGCCCACATCGGTCAGTGTCCCGGCCCGCTGTTTGAGCTGTTCGGCCAGGGCACGGGCGGCCTCGCGGCCCTGATCCAGCTCCAGCGGCAGTATGACATCGATATGCACCTCACCGTTGAGGTAGTGCAGGCTGATCTCCTGGATCTGCTCCATTTCGGGGATACCGGCCCAGTTTCTGTGCAGCTGCCCCAGCAGTTCGTTGCGCAGCGGCAGGTGGTCGCAGGGCGAGGCCTGGGAATCGTCCTCCGGATCCACGTGCACCGTCACATCCGAAACCACGTCGATATCCTTGAGCAGCGTCTGGCGCACCCGTTCGCCGATCTGGTGCCCTTCCGAGACGCTCAGCCGCGGGTCGACCTGTACATGCACATCGACCAGGGCGTCACTGCCGCTGCGCCGGGTACGCAGCATGTGCAGCTCACGCACCCCACCGACATCCTTGATGGTGTCGCGGATCTGCCCGACCTCGTCCTCCTCCAGAGCCGTATCGATCAGCTCGCGCAGGCTGCTCCAGCTGAGATCCCAGCCGATTTTGGCCACCATCAGGCCGACCAGCACCGCGGCAATGGCATCCAGATAGGGCAGGCCGGCCATGGTGCCGCCGATGCCGACCATCACCACGATGGAGGAGATGGCATCCGAGCGGCTGTGCCAGGCATTGGCGCGCAGCATGTTGGACTTGATCCGCCGCGCCAGCCGCATGGTGTAATGATAGATGGCTTCCTTGGACAGCACCGAGATCAGGGCGACGATCATGGCGGCCATGCCCGGCTGAAGCAGCATATCGGGCTCGAACAGCCGGCTGCCGGCATCCCAGACGATGCCTCCGGCCACCAGGATCAGGGCCGCGCCCAGACCCACCGTCATCAGGGTCTCGATGCGGCCATGGCCGTAGGGATGGGAGGCATCGGCCTCGCGGTGCGCGTGCTTGGCGGCGAAGATGACCAGGAAGTCGGTCAGCAGATCCGACAGCGAATGGATGCCGTCGGCGACCAGCGCCTGCGAGTGCGCGATCAGCCCGAAGGCGATCTTGGCCACGCCCAGGGCAAGATCCACCACCGAGCCGACCAGCGTGACCTTGCGGATCTCGCGGTAGCGCTCGTTGTTGCCCGCAGTGGCGGGGACATGGCTGTGGCTATGGGCGTGCATGGAAATTTGCTCTCTTGATATTGCGTCCGAGGCAGACAGACCTTATGTGCAGCGATGATAACGCAAGGGACACAGACTCACTCGGTCGCACCGACCTTCACGCTGATGCGGATCTCGCGGCCGTCCTGATCGATATTAATCACTTCATGGCCGTTGATCCGGCACCAGGTGGGGATGTCGTTGATCGCGCCCGGATCGGTGCAGCTGACATGCAGCACATCGCCCGGGGCGAGATCGGCGATCGCGTCCTGGGTACGGATCACCGGCAGAGGGCAGAGGATGTTGCGGGCATCCAGGGTATGCTCGCTCACAGGTACCAGTCCTGGCGGATCTCGTCAGGCGGCAGTGGCTTGACACGGCGGGTGCTGGTTGCACCGCCGCGGTTTATCTCCACCTCGATTTCGGGCGCGTCGCGACCCTGACTGAAACGACCCAGCAGACGTGCGGCCAGCTCCAGGTCATCCTCCCCGGCCTCACCGTCGAGCAGCACCAGCGGCCCCTTGTGGCTGGTGCTGCGTAGATGGGTGAACTGCTTGCGATAACCTTCCAGGAAGTTGTTCTCGCCCTCGTCGCGGCCGATGATCAGCTTGAAGTTGGGGCGCGGGCGCACATGGCGGCCGACCTTGAGCAGCATGATGTCGTCGAGTTCATAGCGGCGCTCGCCGCGCGCCTGCCACAGGTCTGCCAGCTTGGTCGAATACTGTTTGTCGGTGAGAAAGCAGCAGCCGCCCGCCGGCTGGGCATAGTCCTCGAAGCCGAACTGTCTGGCCAGGGCCATCTGCGGCTTGCGCGAGCGGCCACTGAAATCATACAGCCGATCGCGATCCACCCAGCCCTCGCGCTCGGGCAGGGTCTCGGGCAGGTTCTTCGCGCACAGCGGACGCAGCAGCAGATCCTCGGCACCGGATTCATGCGCCACCACCGGCATGGTGTCGGCACGTTGCGACTTGGGGCGCTGGCCGACCACTTCACCGGTAATGATGAAGTCGAAGCCGTGCTGCTCGATCCATTCGCGTGCCTTGCCCACCATGAACACCTTGCAGTCCAGGCAGGGATTGAGGTTGGCGCCGTAGCCGTGCTTCGGGTTGATCACGACATCCTTGTATTCCTCGATGATGTCGACGATGTGCAGCTTGATCCCGAGTTGCTCGGCCACCCACAGGGCATTGTTGCGCTTGGGTTTGGCCTGGTCCTGGTTGCGGATGGCGTGGGTATGGCCCTCCACGCAGAAGCCGGTAAAGAAATTGATCCCCTCGACATGGATGCCCTGCTCCATGATGACACGGGCGGCGAGTAGTGAATCCAGCCCTCCGGAGATGAGTGCGACGGCCTTACGCTGTGACATGGGGTTTGATCAGTGATCGGTGGTTTGCCGGACCGGATATTCTACCCGCAGCGGGGTACCGGTGGCCACCTTGTGATCATTGCCACGAAATTCACGAAACCCATGAACAACACATAAAATTTTTGGTGGATTTCGTGGGTTTCGTGGCTATCTCTCAATGGGGGTTTTCCGTGTCCTCGTCCAGCGGGATCGGAATGGCGCCGGTCTGGCGCCGGTACTGGTCGAAGGCCCGCCGGCTGCCGGTTTCCTGCCACAGCCCGGCATTGTGCAGGGGGTCGAGCGCGGCCTCGGCGTCGAGCTCGCGCATGGTCTGCAGCACGTCGCGCAGGTGTACGAAGGCCTCGGCCAGCCGGGCATAGACCTCGGCGGTGGCATGCCGCACCCGCTCGGCCAGGGTACCGTAGGCGCTGCGGCCCAGATCGATGAAATAGGCATTGTTCACCAGGCGGCGCCGCGCCTGTTCGGGATAGAAGCCGGAGTACAGCAGGCACTGATCGCCCACGTCGCGCAGCTGTTCCTCCTGCAGCCGACCGCGGGTTGTCATGCCGTGGAGAAAATCCAGCGCCAGGACCCGGGCGGCGAGCTCCGGCCGCGAGGTGAAGCGCATCAGCAGGAACACCAGATAGCTTTGCAGTTCTTCATCGAGGCGGGTCGCGCAGGCCTGTTCGGCCTCGCTGACCAGTGCCTGCCACTGTGCCGTGGACGTGGGTTGCAGGACCAGCTTCATGGAGCACCTCCTGGTCAATATATCGACCCCCTGTGCGGGGACCTTGATACAACTATTGACTAGCAGATTCCGGGCCAGGTTCGGTCTTACCGGCCAACCCGCCCGTGCCTGACTCTCAATATACCCAATTCCCGATCCCGGCATAAACTCTCCGGCGGCGCGGATCCATGCCGGATTTTCCCTTTCAACCCCGGCCCCCGGCGGGCTATACTTGCCGGCCGTTTCTCTCCAATAATTTCAAGATGTTTGCGATGGCCATCTCCAGCCCGTCCCAATCCGTATTCGATGTCGGCACCTTCCAGGGCCTGATCCTTGCCCTGCAGAGCTACTGGGCGGAGCAGGGCTGCGTCATCCTGCAGCCGCTGGACATGGAAGTCGGCGCCGGCACCTTCCACCCGGCCACCTTCCTGCGCTCCATCGGCCCCGAGCCCTGGCACGCGGCCTATGTGCAGCCTTCGCGCCGGCCCACCGATGGGCGCTACGGCGACAACCCCAACCGGCTGCAGCACTATTATCAGTTCCAGGTGGTACTCAAGCCCTCGCCGCTGGAGATCCAGGAGCTGTACCTGGGCTCGCTCAGGCACCTGGGGCTGGATCCCCTGGTGCATGACATCCGCTTTGTCGAGGACAACTGGGAGTCGCCCACCCTCGGCGCCTGGGGCCTGGGCTGGGAGGTCTGGCTCAATGGCATGGAGGTCACCCAGTTCACCTACTTCCAGCAGGTCGGCGGCCTGGACTGCAAGCCGGTCACCGGCGAGATCACCTACGGCCTGGAGCGCATCGCCATGTATCTGCAGGGCGTGGAAAGCGTGTTCGACCTGGTCTGGACCCGCACCCCGGCCGGTACCGTGACCTACCGCGATGTCTTCCACCAGAACGAGGTCGAGCAGTCGACCTACAACTTCGAGCACGCCGACACCGAGGTCCTGTTCGGCTGGTTCGACAGCTGCGAGCGCGAGAGTCAGAAGCTGATCGAGGCCGGGCTGCCGCTGCCGGCCTATGAACAGGCACTGAAGGCCTCGCATACCTTCAATCTGCTGGACGCCCGCAGCGCGATATCGGTCACCGAGCGCCAGCGCTACATTCTGCGGGTACGGGCACTCGCCCGCGCCGTGGCCGAGGCCTACTACGCCAGCCGCGAGGCACTGGGCTTTCCCATGTGCAATCCGGAGGGCGCGGCATGAGCGAGACCCGCGACCTGCTGATCGAGATCGGCTCCGAGGAGCTGCCGCCCAAGGCGCTGCGCCGGCTGCGCGATGCCTTCCGCCAGGGCATCGAGACCGGCCTGGAGAAAGCCGAGCTGGCCTTTACCTCCACCCGGGCTTACGCCGCGCCCCGGCGCCTGGCCGTTCTGGTCCAGGGCCTGCAGACCGGCCAGGCCGACCGCGAACAGCTCAAGCGCGGCCCGGCCGTGACCGCGGCCTTCGACGACGAGGGCTGTCCCACCAGGGCGGCCGAGGGCTTTGCCCGCTCCTGCGGGGTCACGGTGGATGCGCTCGAGACCCTGGAAACCGACAAGGGTGCCTGGCTGGCCTACAAACAGTTCGAGCCGGGCAGACCTGCCGCCGAGCTGATTCCCGATATCGTCACTCAGGCCCTGAACCAGCTGCCCATCCCCAAGCGCATGCGCTGGGGCGATCGCGATGACGAATTCGTCCGTCCGGTGCACTGGGTGGTGCTGCTGTTCGGCGACGCGGTGATCGATGCAACGATCCTGGGCACGCCCACCGGCCGGGAGACCCGCGGCCATCGCTTCCATCATCCGGATCTGCTCTACCTGGCCGAGCCGGCCGCCTATGTCCCGCTGCTGGAGACCGAGGGCCATGTGCTGGCCGATATGGACGCCCGCCGCGAAGCCATCCGCGGCCAGGTCATCGAGGCCGCGCGCCGGCTCGGCGGTGAGGCCCTGATCGACGACGACCTGCTGGACGAGGTCACTGCCCTGGTGGAATGGCCGGTGGCGATCAGTGGCGGTTTTGATCCGCCGTTCCTGGAGGTCCCGGCCGAGGCCCTGGTCTCCTCCATGCAGGATCACCAGAAGTATTTTCCCGTGGTGGACGGCAACGGCACCCTTCTCCCGCATTTCATCACCATCGCCAACCTGGAGAGCCGCGACCCGGACCAGGTGCGCGCCGGCAACGAACGCGTGATCCGTCCGCGTCTGACCGATGCCGCCTTCTTCTGGGAGCAGGACCGCAGGCAGCCGCTGGAGACACGCCAGAAGCGTCTGGCCAGCATGGTGTTCCAGAAAAAACTCGGCACCCTGCTGGACAAGTCGCAGCGTGTCGCCCGTCTGGCCAGCACTGTCGCCGGCGCCATCGAGGCCGACCCCGATCAGGCCGAGCGTGCCGCCTTGTTGTCCAAGTGTGACCTGCTCACCCAGATGGTGTTCGAGTTCCCCGAACTGCAGGGGGTCATGGGCCGCTATTATGCACTGCACGACGGCGAACCCGAGGCCGTCGCCCGGGCCCTGGACGAGCAGTACATGCCGCGCTTTGCCGGCGACCGCCTGCCGGCGACCGCCACCGGTCAGGTGCTGGCCATCGCCGATCGCCTCGACACCCTGGTCGGGATCTTCGCCATCGGTCAGGCACCCACCGGCGACAAGGATCCGTTCGCCCTGCGCCGGGCCGCGCTCGGCATCGTGCGTATCCTGATCGAGTGCGAGCTGGACCTGGATCTTCAATTGCTGTTAGATGAGGCCGCCGCCGGCTTCACGCCGGACATCAAGGCCGGCAAGGTGACGGGGGAGGTGTTCGATTTCATGCTCGACCGCCTGCGGGCCTATTACAGCGAGACCGGCCTGGATATCCATATCTTCGAGGCGGTGCGGGCCCAGACCCCGACCCGCCCGCTGGATTTCCACCGCCGCATCGAGGCGGTGCGCGAGTTCGGCCGGCTGGCCGAGGCCGAGAGCCTGGCCGCGGCCAACAAGCGCATCGGCAACATCCTGCGCAAGGCCGAATCCGCCGTGCCCGATCAGGTCAATACCGATCTGCTGACCGAGCCCGCCGAGCAGGCACTGCATACGGCCATCGAACAGCTGCGCCCGAAGGTGGAGCCGCTGTTCGAACGCGGCCAGTATACCGAGGCCCTGTGCATGCTGGCCGCCCTGCGCGAGCCGGTGGACAGCTTCTTCGACCAGGTGATGGTCATGGCCGAGGACACCGCACTGCGCGACAACCGCCTGGCCCTGCTGCAGGGGCTGCAGGCGCTGTTCCTGCGCACGGCGGATCTGTCCCTGCTGCAGTAGACTAGACTGCGGTGAAGACCTCAACGCAAAGGCGCGGAGGCGCAAACAAACCAGAATATTTCGCTGCTTGTACAGGCACGGTGATTACGGAGCAGGAAATGATTTTTTCTATTACTTTGAATCATGTATTCCCTTTGCGATCCGTGCGTCTTTGCGCCCCTGCGTTGAAGGGTTTAGAAGCTTGACGACCAACGGAGGCTGATATGAGCAACCCGGATTCCTACGCAGACATGCTGGCCGCGGTGCAGGCCTTTCATGACAAGCACGACTTCAAGAACACCGGCGGCGAGGACATGACCTACCGCATCGCCCTGATGGCCGAGGAACTGGGCGAGATCGCCGCCTGCGTGACCAAGGGCAAGGACAAGGCCAAATTGGCCGAGGAATGCGCTGACCTGTTCATTCTTGTCATCGGCACGGCCATCGCCGAGGACTTCGACCTCGGGCAGGCCTTCTGGGACAAGATGGACAGAATCATGCAGCGCGATGCGCGGATGGTAAACGGCCGGGTTCGGGTCTCCGAATTCCGTGACACCTGAGTCCACACGTATGCAGCCGGTCATCATCGATCTCGCCGCCATCCGTGAAAGCGACACCACCGCGCCCGAGCACTGGAATCCCATGCCCGGCAGTCTGGAGGCCATCGCACGGCTCAACCGGGCCGACCGGCGGGTTCTGGTCACAGGGACACCCGTCATGGACGGCGACGCCGCCCCCGACCTGGGTCGGCTGACCCGGCTGCACAACCGGCTGAACCAGGCCGCGAACAACGCCGGTGGACAAATCGATGCGGTCTTGTTCTGCCCCCACGGCCCGGATACGAATTGCCCCTGCCGTCCGCCCCGGCCGGGTCTGCTGCTCGACATCGCACTGCGCCAGCAGCTGCGCCTGGAGGACGTGCCCTACATAACCCTGGACCATGGGCCGGCGCTGGAAGCCGGACGCAGCGCCGGTGTGCGCTGCCTGGTACTGGGCGCCGGCAACACCGACGCCGGGGAGCCCGGTTTCAGCAGCCTTGATGCCGCTGTTCAATACTTGTTAGACGAAACCGACAACGCCGACTGAGATGCCGTCACGCTCGCCCTCGCCCCTGCTCTACCTGCGCTCACTGATCTTCTGGCTGGTAATGTTCACCTCCACACTGGTGCTGGCCCCGCTTACCCTGCTGACCTTTCCCTTTCCCTTCCGGGTCCGCTATACCACCGCCACTCAATGGGCGCGGCTGAATCTGTGGTGGCTGCGGATCAGCTGCGGCCTGCACTACCGCGTGGAAGGTCGTGAGCATATCCCCGAGCGGGCATCGATCGTCTTTTCCAAGCATCAGTCCACCTGGGAGACGCTCGCCCTGCAGCGGGTGTTCCCGCCCCAGGTCTGGGTGCTCAAGCGCGAGTTGCTGCGCATCCCGCTGTTCGGCTGGGCATTGGCACTGATCGAACCCATCGCCATCGACCGCGGCGCCGGACGCAGGGCCGTGGAGCAACTGGTCGAACAGGGCACCCGGCGCCTGGCCGACGGCCGCTGGGTGATCGTGTTCCCGGAAGGCACGCGCACCGCACCGGGAGAGAAGGGGAGATACCGCATCGGCGGCGCGGTACTGGCCGAGCGCAGCGGCGCCCAGGTGGTGCCGGTGGCGCACAACGCCGGCGAGTTCTGGCCGCGGCACAGTTTCATCAAGTACCCGGGTGAGATCCGCCTGGTGGTGGGTCCGCCCATTGCGACGGATGGGAAAACGGCGGCCGAGATCCTGGCCGAGGCCGAGGGCTGGATCGAGACCACAGTGGAGCGTATCAGCACCCTCAAACCTGATTCAGGCAGAGAGCATCAGCAGAAACAAGGTTGAATTACTTTAAATTACGGCAAAATTCCGTGAAAAGCACCGATCATCTCAGATCGGGTTGCGCTGTTTGGGGCCAACCCGACCGGCCTGACGTGGATAATCAGATGTCCAGATTGTTCGCCGCCAGGGCATTGGACTCGATGAAGTCGCGCCGCGGTTCCACCTGGTCGCCCATCAGGGTGGTGAAGATCTGGTCCGCGGCCACGGCATCCTCGATCTGCACCTGCAGCATGCGCCGGGTATCCGGATTCATGGTGGTCTCCCAGAGCTGATCCGGATTCATCTCGCCCAGGCCCTTGTAGCGCTGGATCTGCTGACCGCGCTTGGCCTGTTCCATCATCCAGGTCACCGCCTCCTTGAAGCTCGCCACCGGCTGCTGGCGCTCGCCGCGGCGGATATAGGCGGTGTCGGTAAGCAGACCGTCGAGCTGCTGGCCCAGTGCGCGCATGCGCTCGTATTCGGCCGTGGCGAAGAAGTCCGAGGCCAGCCGCTGCTCGCTGGCGACGATGCCGTGAGTGAGCTTGACCATGGTGGCGACGAAGGCGCCCTGCTCGACCGTGTCGTCCAGGGTGATCTCGAACCGCTGGCCGGCCGGCATGACGGCGTTGGTGCGGGCCTGCAGCTCGTTGAACCAGTCGCGCATGGCCGGAATGTCGTGCAGCTTCACCTCATCGACCGACGGCATGTAGATGATCCGCTCCAGCAGCAGGCTGTCGTAATGGCGGGACAGGCGCTTGATGGCGTTCATCACCGTCAGGTAAGTGGAGGCCAGCACCTCCAGCGCCTCGCCGGTGATCGGCGGCGCCTCGGTGCTCACATGCAGCTGGGTGCCGTCCAGGGCCGACTGCAGCAGGTACTGATTGAGCGCTGGATCATCCTTAACATATTGTTCCTGCTTGCCTTTTTTAATCTTGTACAGGGGCGGCTGGGCAATGTAGACATGCCCGCGTTCAATCAGCTCCGGCATCTGGCGGTAGAAGAAGGTCAGCAGCAGGGTGCGGATGTGGGAGCCGTCGACATCGGCGTCGGTCATGATGATGATGCTGTGATAGCGCAGCTTGTCCGGATTGAATTCCTCCCGGCCGATGCCGCAGCCGAGCGCCGTGATCAGGGTGCCGACCTCGGCCGAGGACAGCATCTTGTCGAAGCGCGCCTTCTCCACGTTCAGGATCTTGCCCTTGAGCGGCAGGATGGCCTGGTTGCGACGGTCGCGGCCCTGCTTGGCCGAACCGCCGGCAGAATCGCCCTCCACCAGGTAGAGCTCTGACAGGGCCGGATCGCGCTCCTGACAGTCGGCCAGCTTGCCGGGCAGGCCGGCGATATCCAGCGCGCCCTTGCGTCGCGTCATGTCGCGGGCCTTGCGCGCGGCCTCGCGGGCCCGCGCCGCTTCGACGATCTTGGCGGTAATGGCCTTGGCCTCAGTGGGATTCTCCAGCAGATAATTGTTCAGCTGCTCCGACATGGCGGACTCGACCACGCCCTTGACCTCGCTGGAGACCAGTTTGTCCTTGGTCTGGGAGGAGAATTTCGGGTCCGGCACCTTCACCGACAGCACCGCGGTGAGGCCCTCGCGGGCATCGTCACCGGTCGGCGTGACCTTGGCCTTTTTGGTGATGGCCTCGGCCTCCAGATAGTGGTTCAGGGTACGCGTGAGGGCGGCCCGGAAGCCGGCCAGATGGGTGCCACCGTCGCGCTGCGGAATATTGTTGGTGAAGCAGAAGATATTCTCCTGGTAGGAGTCATTCCACTGGAAGGCCGCCTCGACCCAGATGCCGTCGCGCTCGGTGTTGAAATAGCAGACGGTCGGATGCAGCGGCGTCTTGTTGCGGTTCAGATGCTCGACGAAGGCCCGGATACCGCCCTGGTACTCGAACACGTCGGATTTATCGGTACGTTCGTCGCGCAGACTGATGCGAACGCCGGAATTGAGAAAAGACAGTTCCCTCAGGCGCTTGGCGAGAATGTCGTAGTGATATTCGGTGTCGGTGAAGATCTCGCGGCTGGGCTTGAAGCGGATCTCGGTCCCGGTCTTGTCCGTGTTGCCGATCTCGGCCAGGGGGGCAACCGGCTCGCCCAGGCGGAATTCCTGATGCCAGACCTTGCCATCGCGGTGAATGGTCAGCTTGAGGTATTCGGACAGGGCATTGACCACGGACACGCCCACACCATGCAGACCGCCCGAGACCTTGTAGGAGTTATCGTCGAATTTCCCGCCGGCGTGCAGCACTGTCATGATGACTTCCGCGGCGGAACGGCCCTCTTCCGGGTGCAGATCGACCGGAATGCCGCGACCGTCGTCGGAGATGGTCACGGAGTCGTCGCCATGGATGATCACCTGAACTTCACGGGCATGGCCCGCCAGGGCCTCGTCGATGGAGTTATCCACCACTTCGAACACCATATGATGCAGGCCGGTGCCATCGTCGGTGTCGCCGATGTACATGCCCGGCCGCTTGCGCACCGCATCCAGCCCGCGCAGCACCTTGATGTTCGAGGAATCGTAGGTGGTTTTGTCCGTCATGGCCCTGTCCTTCAATCGCGATGGCCCAGTATACCATTTACAGGCAGGCTAAGCCTCATGCGGCTCGCGCATGTTCCACGTGGAACATCAACCGGTTTGCGCTATCCGCCCCTGTTCCACGTGAAACCTTTTCCCACTATCTCCGGCTACCACGGGGATGGCATTCGCGTCCGTAGTGGTGACATAGACCTGGGATTGCAGCGCCAGCAGGCGCTCCAGCACCCGCTCCCGATGGCCGTGATCCAGCTCGGCCGGCAGGTCGTCGATCAGAAACAGGCAGGGCCGCCGGCTCTTTTCCATCAGCAATTCGGCCTGCGCCAGCAACAGGGCGGTGACCAGCTGCTTCTGCTGGCCACGCGAAACGCGTTCGATGGCAGGAACACCGTCGATCAGCGGCTGCAGATCGGCCCGGTGGGGACCGACCTGGGTAAAACCGCGCTTCAGATCGGTCGCATAACGCTCGGCCAGAGCGGTCTCCAGACCGGTATCCTCCGGCCAGCCCGGCTGGTAGTGGAATTCCAGCCCCGGCAGATCCACCAGCGCCGCCAGATTACCCTGAACATAGGGCAGCAGCATGGCGATGTACTCGCTCCGCAGGCTGTGCAGAGTTTCAGCGGCCTGAACCAGTGCCGGGGACCAGGCGGCCACGTCACGGGGGTTGCGACTGGTGCGCAGGGCGGCATTACGCTGTTTGAGCGCCTTGGCGTAGCGCTGCCAGGTGGCATGATAGCCATGTTCCACGTGGAACACGCCCCAGTCCAGGTAACGGCGGCGATAGCGAGGACCGCCTTCAAGAATCAAATGGCTGTCAGAATGCAGCAGCTGGATGGGCAGTGTCCGGACCAGATCGGCCAGTTGGCGCACCGGCCGTCCGGCCAGACGCAAGGTCTGGCCCTGCGGCCCGCGCTCGATGCCCAGTGTCTGTTCGGCGTTGTCCGCCCCGGTGATACGTCCCACCAGGCGGAACCAGGTCTGGCCATCCTGAATCAGGTGTTTGGGTCTGGCCGTACGGAAGGATCGCACCCGGCCAAGGTAGTAGATGGCTTCAAGCAGGCTGGTCTTGCCGGAACCATTGGCCCCGACGATCAGATTGAATCGCGGCGACAGCTCCAGCTCGGCGGCAGTGATGTTGCGGAAATGCTCAAGACTTAACCGGCTCAGAGGCATGGCAGCGGGGGCCTGGGATTCAAGGCGACAGGGATGCCCGCCATGGCCACGGACTCACAATGTGTCTTGCTGAAGAAAACGCCTGGCTTATTTTGCGTGTATTCCGTGGCCATTCACAGCCGCATCGGCATGACCACATAGCGGTTGGGTCCGCCGTCGGGGGCATCGATCAGGCAGCTGCTGTTGGCATCGCTGAGCAGGATCCGGACCTCCTCACCGGGCAGGGCCGACAGGGCATCCAGCAGATAGGTGACGTTGAAGCCGATCTCCAGCGGGTCGGAACTGTAGTTGATCTCCAGCTCCTCCTCGGCCTCCTCCTGCTCCGGGTTGTGGGCCTGGATGCGCAGGCTGTTGCTGTCCAGGCTGAGACGGATGCCGCGGTATTTCTCGTTGGACAGGATGGAGGTACGGCTGAGCGCCTGGCGCAGGCCGGTGGTGTCGGCCGTGATGACCTTGTCCCCGCCCTTGGGCATGACCCGCTCATAGTCCGGGAAGCGGCCGTCGATCAACTTGGAGGTGACCTGCAGCTCCGGGGTGTTGATGCGGATGTGATTGGTGCCGAGCTGGACGGTGACCTCGGCATCCGAACTTTCCAGCGAGCGCAACAGTTCCTGCACCCCCTTGCGGGGGACGATGATCTGGGTCTTCTCCTCCACGCCGGTTTCGGCCGCGACCTCGGACATGGCCAGGCGGTGACCGTCGGTCGCCACGGCGCGCAGCGCGTCGGTATCCACTTCCAGCATCAGGCCGTTGAGGTAATAACGCACGTCCTGCTGCGCCATGGCGAAATGGGTGCGCTCGATGATCTCCTTCAACGCCTTTTCCGGCAGGCTGAAGGACAGCGCGGTTTTCATCTCCTCGATGACGGGGAAATCCCCGGCTGGCAGGGTCGACAGGGTGAAACGGCTGCGCCCGGATTTCACCAGCGCTCGGTCCTGCTCGATGCTGATCTCCAGCGTGCTGCCTTCGGGCAGTGCCCGACAGATGTCGAACAGCTTGCGCGCCGGCAGGGTGGCCTCTCCCCCATCCTCCAGGTTCTGCTCGATGGTGGCGACCAGCTCCACTTCCAGGTCAGTGGCCGTCAGGGTCAGTCCCTTGTCGCTGGACTGGATCAGGACATTGCCCAGAACCGGCAGGGTCTGACGGCGCTCGACCACGCCGATGATCTGCTGCAGTGGCTTGAGGAGATTCTCACGCTGGATACTGAATTTCATCTGTTCCTATCCCAACTAAATATTATTGAATAAATATTTACCCTGTTGTTACTCTTAGTCCGGCGCCTTTCTGTGGATAACAATAAAATATCCTTAAATTTCAATATTTTATTAGTATACTCAACTAGGCGTACAAGTCCCCGGCAGCCTGTGCGCGGATTGTGGATAAGTCTGTGGGTACCGGTCGCCGCCAAAGGACGCACACCTTATCCACATCATCTGGTCAGGGTCCTCAACAGGTTGTAGTAATCCTCTTTGATCCGGATGTCGGTCTCGCGCAGCTCAGCCACCTTGCGGCAGGCATGCAGCACAGTGGTGTGGTCGCGGCCGCCGAAGGAGTCGCCGATCTCGGGCAGCGAATGGCTGGTCAGCTCCTTGGCCAGGGCCATGGCGACCTGCCGTGGCCGGGCGATGGAGCGGCTGCGCCGCGCCGAGAGCAGGTCCGCCACCCGGATCTTATAGTATTCGGCTACGGTTTTCTGAATATTTTCAATCGATACCAGCTTGTCCTGCAAGGCCAGCAGATCGCGCAGGGCTTCCTTGACGAAGTCCAGGGTCACGGCCCGCCCGGTGAAGCGGGAGCTGGCCGCCACCCGGCGCAGGGCGCCTTCCAGTTCGCGGATGTTGGACTTGATCCGCTTGGCGATGAAAAACGCCACCTCGTCGGGCATCTCCACCTGTGCCTGGGCGGCCTTGGCCATCAGGATCGCCACCCGGGTCTCCAGTTCCGGCGGCTCGATGGCCACGGTCAGACCCCAGCCGAAGCGGGATTTCAACCGCTCCTCCAGCCCGTCGACCTCCTTGGGATACCGGTCGCAGGTCAGGATGATCTGCTGCTGGCTTTCCAGCAGGGCGTTGAAGGTGTGGAAGAACTCCTCCTGGGAGCGTTCCTTGCCGGCGAAGAACTGGATGTCATCGATCAGCAGCGCATCCACCGAGCGGTAATAGCGCTTGAATTCGTTGATGGCATTGTGCTGCAGCGCCTTGACCATGTCCGCCACGAAGCGCTCGGAGTGCAGGTATACCACCCGGGCGTTGGGCTTGCCCTGCAGGATCAGGTTGCCCACTGCATGCATCAGGTGCGTCTTGCCCAGCCCCACCCCGCCGTAGATGAACAGCGGATTGTAGGCCCCGCCGGGGTTCTCCCCGATCTGCATCGAAGCGGCCTTGGCCAGCTGGTTGGACTTGCCCTCGACGAAGGTCTCGAAGGTGAAGGTGCTGTTCAGGGTATGGTTGGTCGCCGGCAGGGGGGACTGTTCACGGCTGCTCGAACGGGTAAAGCGGGCCGGCTCGCGCGGCTTGTCCACCGGTGCCTGCTGGCGGGTGCCCACTTCCAGGCGCACCTGGGTCGGCTGTTCCGGGGTCAGGCCGGTCAGGGTGTCCTGGATCAGACCCAGGTAATGCTCCCGGACCCAGTCCAGCACGAAG
This sequence comes from Thiohalobacter thiocyanaticus, assembly GCF_003932505.1. GTDB lineage: Bacteria > Pseudomonadota > Gammaproteobacteria > Thiohalobacterales > Thiohalobacteraceae > Thiohalobacter > Thiohalobacter thiocyanaticus. The sequence goes on along the minus strand of NZ_QZMU01000001.1, from coordinate 1,801,066 downwards.
CGGTTGGGCGCGAGCAGGCGCAGGTTGCCCTCGGGATGCGGCTCTGCATGCAGGGGACGGATCCAGGTGTTGAAAGGCTGTTCCGGAATCTCCTCCTCGAGGCGATCCAGGCATTGTTTCCACAAATGGGCGTCCAACGAGGGCTCCTTCGGAGGCGGTGTTCCGAGTTCAGGTCTGCATGGGACCCGGTCGTTCGTCACGGGAAAAGGGCATGAGTCTAACCCTGATTTCCCGTGTTATCCACACCCGCCTGTCGCCTGATTGAAGTTGACACTGCACTGGCCGCGCCGGTAGTATTGCGCGCTCTCTGCAGGGGCCCCATAAGGCCCGGATCCGTTAAGCCTTTACTCGAGTCAACGCCATGAAGCGAACCTTTCAACCCAGTAATCTGAAGCGTAAGCGCACCCACGGGTTCCGCGCCCGCATGAGTACCAAGAACGGCCGTCGGGTGCTCAAGGCACGCCGCGCCAAGGGTCGTGCCCGGCTGAGCGCCTGAGCAGGCCCGCGAGTGCATTGGCGCGGACCCCGCAAGGCTTTCCGCGCACGGCGCGGCTGACCCGGCCCAGTGAGTTCCGGCGGGTCTTCGCCCACCCCCGCCGTTCCAGCGATCGCTATCTTACCGTGCTGGCTGCCCCGAACGACCTGGACCATCCCCGCCTGGGGCTGGCCATCTCGCGCAAGGTTTCGCTCCGGGCGGTGCAGCGCAACCGGATCAAGCGACTGATCCGCGAGTGCTTCCGTCATCTGCAGGCGGAGCTGGGCAACCTGGACTTCGTGGTCATCGGCCGCCACGGCCTGGCCCAGCTGCCGCCGGCACAGCTCAAACAGATCCTGGAACGGCATTGGAAACGACTCAGCAGACAATCTGGCAACGCCTCCTGATCGGCCTGATTCAGGGCTATCGCTACTGCCTGAGTCCTCTGCTCGGCCAGCACTGCCGTTTTCACCCCAGCTGCTCCTGCTACGCCCAGACCGCCCTGGCCCGCCACGGCGTGCTGCGTGGCGGCTGGCTCAGCCTGCGGCGGCTGGGCCGCTGCCACCCCTGGCACCCGGGCGGGATCGATCCGGTGCCCGAGTCATCCCATCCGGTAGAAAACAAGCATGGATAACCAGCGTCTGATCCTGTTCATTGCCCTGAGCTTCGTGGTACTCCTGCTGTGGGAGGCCTGGCAGCGCGACTACGGCAGCGAGCCGGCACCGGTGCAGGTCGAATCCCGTGCCGGGGGCGAACAGGCCCCTGCCGCCGACATCCCGGATGCCCTGCCCGAGACCACCGCGGCCGCGGCGACGGACGCCGAACCGACCCCCGATCCCGAGAGCAAACGCATTCGGGTGCGTACCGACGTGCTGGAGATCGAGATCGATACCCGCGGCGGTGATCTCGTCGGCGCTGCCCTGCTCGACTATCCGATCGACGCCGACAAGCCGGACGTGCCGGTGCGCCTGCTGCACGAGCGGCCCAATGACATCTTCGTGGTCCAGTCCGGCCTGCGCACGCCCGACGGCACCGAACCGACCCACCATGTCACCTTCAACAGCGACCGCGACGAGTGGCGCCTGCAGCCCGGCCAGGATGAACTCACGGTCGAGCTGACCTGGACCAGCCCCGAGGGGATCGAGGTCATAAAGCGTTACCGCTTCACCCGCGGCGACTACCTGATCCAGCTCGAGCAGCAGGTGCGCAACACCACCGGCAAGCCGTGGCGCGGACGCCAGTACCGCCAGCTGCAGCGCAGCGAGGTCAGCGGCCAGGGCCAGGCCTTCATCTATACCTACACCGGCGGCGTGATCTACAGTCCTGAGGAGAAGTACGAGAAGTACGACTTCGGTGACATGCGCGACGCGCCCCTGGCGCGTGACATCAGCGGTGGCTGGGCCGCCATGATCCAGCATTACTTCCTCGCTGCCTGGCTGCCGGCGCCGGACGAACCCAACCACTATTACAGCAAGGCACTGTCCGATAACCGCTATGTGCTGGGTCTGGCCGCAACGGCGGTGAGTGTGCCGCCCGGCGGCGAGCACACCTTTGCCAGCCGGCTGTTCGTCGGTCCCAAGCTGCAGGACCGGCTCAAGGAGATCGCCCCGGGCCTGGAACTGACCGCCGACTACGGCATGCTGACCATCCTGGCCAAGCCCATCTTCTGGCTGCTGGAGAAGATCCACGACCTGGTCGGTAACTGGGGCTGGTCCATCATCATCCTGACCCTGCTGATCAAGCTGCTGTTCTACAAGCCCTCGGAAATGAGCTACAAGTCCATGGCGCAGATGCGCAAGCTCGCACCGCGGCTGAAGACGCTCAAGGAGCGCTACGGCGACGACAAGCAGAAGCTCAACCAGGCCATGATGGAGCTGTACAAGACCGAGAAGATCAATCCGCTGGGCGGCTGTTTGCCCATCCTGATCCAGATCCCGGTCTTCATCGCCCTGTACTGGGTGCTGCTGGAGAGCGTGGAGCTGCGCCAGGCCGACTTCGCCCTGTGGCTGAATGATCTGTCGTCGAAGGATCCCTACTACATTCTGCCGCTGATCATGGGCGCGACCATGTTCATCCAGCAGAAGCTCAACCCGGCGCCGCTGGACCCGATCCAGGCCAAGGTGATGATGATCCTGCCGGTGGTGTTCACCGTCTTCTTCGCCTTCTTCCCCTCCGGGCTGGTGCTGTACTGGGTGACCAACAATGTGCTCTCCATCGCCCAGCAGTGGGTCATCACCCGCCGCATCGAGCAGGGCGGGAAATGAAGGACAAAGAGCGCCACGGAATACACGGAAGGCACGGAAAATAATATTATTGCAAAGCCCAGTTTGGTAACCCGATCCGGGATGTGGAAGCAATATGTGTTTTTGACCGGGCGCGACAGTACCAGGGTTTTATTTATAAACATTCCGTGCCTTCCGTATATTCCGTGGCGCTCTTAAAAAGGCTGAGACCACGCAATCATGACCGACACCATCGCCGCCATCGCCACCCCCGCCGGGCGCGGCGGGGTCGGCATCGTGCGGCTGTCCGGTCCGGATGTGCCGCAGATCGCCACTGACTGGTTAGGCCATGTGCCCGAAGCCCGCCGGGCCGAACTGCACACCTTCACTGCCGCGGACGGCAGCTCCATCGACCAGGGCATCGCGCTTTATTTCCCCGCGCCGAACTCCTTCACCGGCGAGCATGTGCTGGAACTGCAGGGTCACGGCGGCCCGGTGGTAATGGACCTGCTGCTCAGCCGCGCGCTCGAGCTGGGCGCGCGTATCGCCCGGCCCGGCGAATTCTCCGAGCGCGCCTTTCTCAACGACAAGCTGGATCTGGCCCAGGCCGAGGCCATCGCCGACCTGATCGATTCCGCCACCAGCCAGGCCGCCCGCGCCGCCGTGCGTTCGCTGGAAGGCGAATTCTCCGGACGGATTCATGAACTGGTGGAAGGCCTGATCCGGCTGCGCATGTATGTCGAGGCCGCCATCGACTTCCCGGAGGAGGAAATCGATTTTCTGGCCGATGCCCAGGTAACCGACCAGCTGCAACGCCTGACCGGACAGTTTGACGCCCTGCAGGCCAGCGCCCGCCAGGGCCGGCTGCTGCGCGAAGGCATGCGCCTGGTCATCGCCGGCCGGCCCAACGCCGGCAAGTCCAGCCTGCTCAATGCCCTGGCCGGGCGCGAGTCGGCCATCGTGACACCGATTGCCGGCACCACCCGCGATGTGCTGCGCGAGCATATCCAGATCGACGGCATGCCGCTGCATGTGATCGACACCGCCGGCCTGCGCGAAAGCGAGGATCAGGTGGAACAGGAAGGAGTGCGACGCGCCTGGCGCGAAATCGAACAGGCCGACCGCCTGCTGCTGGTGATTGATTCCCGCGAGGGCTTCACCGACGAGGACCGGGCCATCCTCGGCCGCCTGCCCGAAACCCTGCAGCACACTCTGGTCTACAACAAGATCGATCTTACTGGAGAACCACCCGCACTGGATGCGGAGAAGAACGTAGTCCACCTGTCCGCTACCGCCGGCGCCGGCCTGGAGGAGTTACGTGTACACCTCAAGACCTGCATGGGTTACGCCGAGGCCGAAACCGGCGGCTTCATCGCCCGCCGCCGCCATCTGGACGCCATCGAACGCGCCCGCCGGCACCTGCAAACCGGCCGCGAGCAACTGGAAACCCAACGCGCGGGCGAGCTGCTGGCCGAGGAGCTGCGCCTGGCCCAGGCAGCACTCGGTGAGATCACGGGCGAGTTCACCAGCGACGATCTGCTGGGGCGGATCTTCAGCAGCTTCTGTATCGGTAAATAACATCAATTCCCAGAGTATCCCGCAGCATCCGCTATAATTATTTATCCTACTGTTGTCAAAAGAAATAACGTCCGTCTAAGTCCAATAACATTCCACTGAATCCAGCGTTTATTGTTCCCAGGCCTGTTCCCATGTATGGTTTTGTCATGCAGTTTAATGGGAACAAATTGGCGTATTTGGGAACATATTGTTCCCATGGATTCGTACTTTCCTTGGGAACAATATCCGATCTCAATCAGATATTTATAGGTAATTCAATCATATAAATAACCCAACCAGGGAACACACCGAGGGCGGTGAAATGGCTTTGACTGATACAAAACTGCGTAATCTCAAACCAAAAGAAAAGCCGCACTCCTTTTCTGATGGTGGTGGTTTGTTCATCGAGGTCATGCCGAGTGGTAAGCGGGTATGGCGACTTCGCTATCGCTTGAAAGGCCGTCAGGAGAAGGTGACGCTAGGCGAATACCCCTATTTCAGCCTGGGTGACGCACGAAAGTGGCGTGAAGAGTGCCGCGCCCTGGTGGCCAAGGGTGAAAGCCCGATGCGTGCTAATCGCGAGGCGAAAGCCGCTGAGAAGGAACCAGATACGGTCGAAGCCTTCTCCCAGATCTGGTTGCGAGAAGTAGTGGAAAAAACCACAGCCGAGCCCAGGAATGTGAAGCGGGTGGTCAATAAGGACATTATCCCGGCCCTTGGCAACAAGCGGCTCTCGGAAGTCTCTGTGACCGACATCCTTAGGATTACAGACAAAATCAAAGCTCGAGGAGCAGACCAGTCTGCCCTCCTCACCCGGAACGTGCTGAAGCGATTGTTTGCTTATGCCATTGCCCGACAGAAGGCAACGTTCAATCCGGCTGCGGCTGTCGAGGCGCGTTTCATCGCTCAGGCTAAAAGCCGGGATGTGTCACTGAGTTCGGAAGAGGTGGGCAAACTTCTGAGGGCGATTTACACATCCAATATGCGACGCACCCATAAGCTGGGTCTCCACCTGCTGATTCTATGCATGGTCCGGAAATCGGAATTGATTGAGGCAAAGTGGGAGGAGATAGATTTCGAGAAGGCAGAGTGGTGCATCCCGGCTCATCGAATGAAAAAAGAAAAGCCTCATATCGTGTACTTGTCCCGCCAGGCACTTGCGATGTTCGAGGAACTCAAGGCGTTGGCGAGCACTTCTCCCTATGTCATGCCGAGTCGGGGGAATCTCCAGCGGCCAATATCCAAATCAACCTTGAACACAGCTATCCGCGCCCTGGATCTGGATATACGTGACTTTGTCATTCATGACTTCCGACGGACAGCCTCTACCCACCTGCATGAAGCCGGGTTCAATACTGACTGGATCGAAAAGGCGCTGGCACATGAACAGAAAGGGGTCCGGGGAATATATAACCGGGCTGAATATTCCGGGCAGCGCCGAGAAATGATGCAGTGGTGGGCGGACTTCGTCGACGCCCAAATCGAGGAAGGCCGAAAAGTCATAATCGGTCAGTTCGGTAAGGAATTTCAGGCTTCTTAACACTTGGGAGATTATTGACTTGCCAACGCCATGGTTTCCAACAGGAGTTACTGACTATGAAGCGGTAAAGCTTTCCAGTGAGGATAAGGAAAGGCTGAATCTGGAATTCAGCGCCAAGGGACTGGAGCTGAAGGACGCTGATGAATTTCATTCATTACTCGAACATGCATTAATGAGCTACAAGGCAATGAGCAGTCTTCGAGATGAAAGCAAACCCAGTGAGGTTAGGAAGAACTTCAAAAAATCACTCGATGCAGCCCTGATCTTGAATGATCGTCTGAACGAAATGGATGCGAATTCGAGATTAATCCTGGACCGTAACATGGCCGGTGGAATCACGACCCTTCATGAATACCTGAACAGGATCATATCGGCCCTGTCAGAAGGCGGTCATGCCGCAAACGAGTATCCCAAAGGCCGACTAACCGATTATGCCCGGCTGGAATTAGCAAGGATTGTAATTAAGGCATTGAAATCACAAGGTATAGAACCAACTACCACAAAGGAAGGACTGTTCAGCAATGTGCTGGCCATTGTCCTCGAAACAGCCACAGGCAAGCCTGTGAACGCGGTCCATGCCCTGGCCGCAGAGGCAATACGTACATATCACTCGGATTAATAATCCAAAGCCCAATTATTCACCCCTTCAGACGGGCCATTTATTTGGGTTACGGGACAATGCACATGCCATCAAACTGCTTCGCGATAGTTCATCAACAGCCGAAGAGGTGTGAACATGGCGAATGCAGTTCTGAGACTTCCAGTAGTCAAGGCCCGGACCGGCCTGTCCCGTAGCACGATCTACCTCCGGGTCAATGAGGGTACCTTCCCAAAGCCAATCAGCCTGGGAGCCAGGGCGGTAGGTTGGCTGGAGAGCGAGATCGAGGATTGGCTGACCCAGCAGGTCAAGCAAAGTCGGAAAACCGACTGAGAACGCCTGCATGGCTTACAACCGCCGAAAGCACAAGGGGAGGGGCGGAAGTCCGCCATTCACCAGGCTGCCACACTACCTGCTCGGAAGTGAGCAGTTCACGCGGCTATCACCCAAGGCTGTCACTACTGGTGGATCTGTCTTATCAGTATCGTGGCTCGAACAACGGTGACCTTTGTGCAGCTTGGGCAATAATGCAGAAGCGAGGCTGGCTCTCCAGAGTTACCCTGGGCAAGGCTATCAGAGAGTTGAAAGATACCGGTTTCATTGTGGTTTCAAGGCAGGGCGGAAAAAACAAGGCGTCGCTGTATGCCCTTACATGGGAAGGCATAGATGAATGCGATGGAAAATTGGACATCGCTCCGAGGAAGACGCCTCCCAACGACTGGAAAAATCCTTGACACGGAATGCGTGTCAAACTGGCACGCATTCCGTGTAAATGGCCAATATGCAGCTGGTCAGTTGACACGCATGGCGTGCCAGTCTGGCCGGTATTGAGCAAATCCTTGACACGAATACCGTGTACCTTTCTAGATATCTACCATGTGGGTATTGCCGGCTGGGTGGTCACAGGGGAGCAGCATGAGCGATGACATCCATATCGAGCTCACGGCCTACCATGAGGCTGCGCATGCTATCGTGGCTCTCTACCATGGCTATGCGGTTACAGAGGTGGCGGTATCGCTCGAGGCGCCAGGAGATGGACTGATGAAGTACCAACCCAGATTGAAACGTGAGCTCCCTGATCCAAGCCCCGGGAGTATCCGGGTGGCCTGGCTGGAAACATTGAAGAAGTACGAGGGTGAGATCCGCATACTGCTTGCTGGTCCCCTGTCTGAAGCGAAACTGCTGAATACCCCACTTCGCTCGCTGGGAGCAAGATCGGATCTGCTGACCGCCCAGAGACTCTACCTGCGGTTGCAGGACATTCAGACAGAGATGTCCCGATATACCTCCATCCCAAAGCCACTCCCGGCCCGGTACCTGGACAAGCTTCGGAGAGAAACGCGGTCTCTTCTAGGGCGTCCTCAAATATGGGAGATGGTGTGTGCACTAGCGAGGGAGCTGAAAGATATGGACTACCTCGAGGCAGGTGAAATAGCGGCAGTTCTTCAAAAGATCCCGGACCGGCACGGGCAGTTAGGGTTGGATGAATTATTCAAGTAAAACCCAACAGTAAAATCCCATATTATTTATTTATAAACAGTAGCTTGTGTGTGATGCCTGCATAGTGAATCTTGATATTAATCAAGATTGATCAGCCATCTTTCTGGGTAAGGAAATACCCTTTCAGATATGTCAGACTGTCACAGTGTTGTTTCAATTAGAGAAATTGGGTATGTGACAAATCGTTACGGATTCATTGATACCAGCCAGTCTGTTGCGTCATAATTTTTCCCTAACCTTCTGGCTTAAAAGAATAAAATCCTCGACTGGTAACTTCCCATGACTGAGAACTTCTCCTCCACCGCCGCCTTCATCTGGTCCGTCGCCGACCTGCTCCGGGGCGATTTCAAGCAGTCCCAGTACGGCCGCATCATCCTGCCGTTCACTCTGCTGCGCCGCCTGGAGTGCGTCCTGGCGCCGACCAAGGCCAAGGTGCTCAAGGAGTACGACAAGCGCAAGGACTCGAACCTGGCGCTGGACGGCTTTCTGAAGAAGGCCGCCGGGCTTCCCTTCTACAACACCTCGCCCATGGACCTGTCCGCCCTGGGCGAGACCCAGATCCTGGACAACCTGGACACCTACATCCGCAGCTTCAGCCCGGAGGCCGCGGGATATTTTCGAGCATTTCGGCTTCTTCGGCTTCCCTGGAGAAGCTGGACGAAGCCAACCTGCTCTACCTGGTGGTGCAGAAGTTCGCCAGCATGGACCTCAGCCCCAAGTCCCTCAACAACTACCACATGGGCCTGGTGTTCGAGGAGCTGATCCGCCGCTTCGCGGAGTCCTCCAACGAGACTGCCGGTGAGCACTTCACGCCCCGGGACATCGTCCACCTGACCACGGCCCTGCTGTTCACCAGCCAGCAGGAGAAGATCGCCCCGGGCAAAATCGTCACCGTCTACGACCCCACTGCCGGAACCGGCGGCTTCCTTTCCGAGGGGGAGGAGTACATCCACTCCATCTCCGAGCAGGCCCGCGTCACCGTCTTCGGCCAGGAGCTCAACCCCGAGTCCTACGCCATCTGCAAGGGCGACATGCTCGTCAAGGGCCATGAGATCCAGAACATCAAGCTGGGCAATACCCTATCCGACGACCAGCTCACCGGGCAGCCGTTTGACTTCATGCTCTCCAATCCGCCCTTCGGCGTGGACTGGAAGAAGGTCCAGAAGCAGGTCCAGGACGAGCACAAGAACAAGGGCTTCGCCGGGCGCTTCGGTCCGGGCCTGCCCCGGGTCTCTGACGGCTCCCTGCTGTTCCTGATGCACCTGATGAGCAAGATGCGTGATTCCAAGGAAGGCGGCTCCCGCATCGGCATCATCCTCAACGGCTCGCCGCTGTTCACCGGCGGGGCCGGTTCCGGCGAGTCCGAGATCCGGCGCTACATCCTGGAGCACGACCTGCTGGAGGCCATCGTCGCCCTGCCCACGGACATGTTCTACAACACCGGCATCGCCACCTACGTGTGGATCCTGTCCAACAATAAGATCCCCGAGCGCCTGGGCAAGGTCCAGCTCATCAACGCCACGGATATGGGCGAGAAGATGCGAAAATCGCTGGGTTCCAAGCGCAAGTACCTCACCGAGGACAGCATCGACGCCATCGTCAGGCAATACGGCGACTTCAAGGCCAGCGAGACCTGCAAGATCTTCAAGACGACCGATTTCGGCTACCGCCGTATCACCGTCGAGCGCCCGCTCCAGCTCGCCTTCTACCCCAAGGACGAGATCCGGCTGGCCGCCTTACAGGCCGACAAGGGGTGGGCCAAGCTGGACGAGTCCCTGCAACAGGGCATTCTGGATGCGCTGCCCCGGTTCGAGGAGGAGAAGGTTCGATCGCGTACCACCTTCAAGAAGTGGCTCAAGGTCCACATGGGCGGAGAGAAGCTGCCCGCCCCCGCCTTCAAGCTGTTGCAGAAGCACCTGGGCGAGCACGATAAGGACGCCGAGATCTGCAAAGCCAAAGGCCAGCCCGAGCCCGATCCGGATCTGCGAGATTATGAGAATGTGCCGCTGAGCGAGGATATTCAGGAATACTTCCAGCGCGAAGTGCTTCCGCATGTGCCCAATGCCTGGATTGATGAGGCCAAGAAAGACGAGCGGGATGGGCAGGTCGGCATTGTCGGCTACGAGATCCCATTCAATCGCCATTTCTACAAGTATGTCCCGCCGCGCCCGCTGGAGGAGATCGATACGGACCTGGATAAGGTGAGTCAGGAGATCGTGAAACTGCTTTCAGAGGTGCACGCCTGATGGGTAAGCATCGACCGTATCTAGAACTGGTTGACTCGAATGTCCCATGGCTTGGAAAGGTGCCGTCGCATTGGAGAGTTCATCAGTTGAAGCGCGCAGTTGAAGGCTGCGTAAATGGGGTATGGGGCTCCGAGCCGGACGGCATAAATGATATTGCAGTAATCCGCGTCGCTGACTTCGATCGTATCGGAGCCCGCGTGAATGTAGATGATTATACTATGCGGTCTATTACCCTTAATGAACGGCGGGGGCGCCTTCTTAAGTCAGGTGATCTTCTTATCGAAAAATCCGGGGGCGGCGATAAGCAGCTGGTTGGTGCTGTTGTTATACATGAAAAACCATTGCCAGCGGTTACATCTAATTTCGTTGCCAGAATGTCGCCAGCGCCTGGCTATAACCCAATTTTTCTTAAATATGTTTTCCATTATCTGTACTCGGGACGCGTGAATTACCCATCCATAAAGCAAGCAACAGGTATACAGAATCTAGATTCAAACCAGTACCTGTCTGAGTATTTTTCTTTTCCGCCAACCGAAGAGCAGAATGGTATTGCTTCATTTCTCGATCACGAAACCACCAAAATCGACCGACTCATCGCCAAACAGGAGCGGCTGATCGAGCTGCTCAAGGAAAAGCGCCAGGCGGTGATCTCTCATGCCGTCACCAAGGGCCTCAATCCCGATGCGCCGATGAAGAATTCCGGTGTGGAATGGCTGGGTGAAGTGCCTGCGCATTGGAGCGTCTCGCGTATAAAGCATGCAAAAAGCATGAGAAAGAACGCCTTTGTCGATGGGCCGTTTGGTAGTAACTTAAAGGGAGAACACTTTATTGATGATGGTGATGTTTACGTCATTGAGAGTAATTTTGCAACGCAAGGCATACTGCGTGAAGGTGCACTAAAAACGATTTCATTTGATCACTTTTTGACTATTAACAGAAGTGAAACAAAGGGTGGAGACATAATTATTGCGAAGATTGGAGCGCAATTTGGAAAAGCGTCTATTCTTCCGAGTTTGAGTAAGCAGGCCGTTGTTTCAGGTAACTCATTAAAGCTAACTGTGGCAAAAGGCATAATAAATAATGAATATCTCTGTTTTGTCCTTGGGTATCTCAAAGAACGCGGTGCTATGGATCTTATCGTTAATGCAACTGCGCAGCCTGCATTATCTCTCGGGGATATGAATAATCTGGAAATTCCTCTCCCTTCACTTGATGAGCAAAAAGAAATACTCGCTGACATCCACAAAAAGCTGAATAAGATTGATGAAACGATAGCGGCTGCCACGCGGGCGATAGAATTGATGACGGAGCACCGCGTCGCACTTATCTCCGCTACCGTCACCGGCAAGATCGATGTTCGTGGCTGGTGCAAGCCAGATATGGAACTAGAAAAATCAAACAAAACTGCCACCGCCTAGGGGAGAGAAGTGGACAAGGCCAAAGAACATGTCTTTCAGCAAGCCATCGTCGATGACCTGACCGCCGATGGCTGGCTGGAAGGCAGCCCCGAGGACTATGACCGCGAGTTGGCCATCTACCCCGAAGATCTCCTGGCCTGGCTCCACGACACCCAGCCCGAGGCCGTCGCCAAGCTCACCAAATTCTACCACGACAAGACCGATCAGATGCTCCTCAAGCGGGCCGCCGAGCAGATGGATAAGCACGGCTCGCTGCATGTGCTGCGCCACGGGTTCAAGGACCGGGGGGCGAAGATCCGCCTCTGCCAGTTCAGACCCGACCACGGCCTCAACCCCGAGACCCTGACCCGCTACGGCGCTAACCTCCTGCGGGTGGTGCAGGAGGTCTCCTACTCGCCCCATGCCCGAGAGGGCTATAACCCCCGCCTGGACCTGGTGCTGTTCGTCAACGGCATCCCGGCTGCCACGCTGGAGCTGAAATCCGAGTTCAAGCAGTCGGTGGAAAATGCCAAGCGCCAGTATCGCCGGGATCGGCCATCCCGGGCGCCCAAGTCCAACAAGGTCGAGCCGCTGCTGGCCTTCAAGCGCCGCGCCCTGGTCCATTTCGCCGTGGGGCTGGAAGAGGTCTGGATGACGACCAAGCTGGAGGGCCAGGACACTTTCTTCCTGCCCTTCAACCGGGGGTATGAGGGCGGGGCGGGCAATCCCCCCAATCCCGACGGCTACGCCACCGACTACCTGTGGAAGCAGGTCTTCCAGCGCGATGCCTGGCTGGACATCCTCGGCCGGTTCGTCCACCTCCAGCGCGAAGAGAAGGAGGACTGGCAGGGCAAACGCTACACCAAGGAGACCCTGATCTTCCCCCGTTTCCACCAGTGGGATGCGGTCAACAAGCTGGTCGCCACTGCCCGCCAGGAGGGGCCGGGCCATAAGTACCTGATCCAGCATAGTGCCGGTTCCGGTAAGTCCAACTCCATCGCCTGGACCACCCACCGGCTGGCCTCCCTGCACGACGATCAGGACCAACGGGTGTTCGACTCGGTCATCGTCATCACCGACCGCACAGTGCTGGATGACCAGCTCCAGGAGACCATTTATCAGTTCGAGCACGCCGAGGGCGTGGTCCGCCGGATCAGCCGCGAGGAAGGCGAGGGCAGTAAATCCGCCCAGCTGGCCGAGGCCCTGGCCGAACAGAGCCGGATCATCATCGTCACGATCCAGACCTTCCCCTTCGTACTGGAGGCCATCCAGCAGCAGACCGCCCTGAAGGAGCGCCGCTTCGCCGTGATCGCCGACGAGGCCCATTCCTCCCAGACCGGCGCTACCGCCCGCAAGGTCCGCGAGGTGCTGATGGCCGAGCAGCTGGAGGAGGATGCCGAGATCACCGGCGAGGACGTGCTGGATGCGACCCTGGCCGCCCGCAGCCAGGTCACTAATATCAGCTACCTGGCTTTCACCGCCACTCCCAAGGCCAAGACCCTGGAACTGTTCGGCCGCTCACCCGACCCCACGCGGCCGGTGGGCGACGATAACCTGCCCGAAGCCTTCCACGTCTACACCATGCAGCAGGCCATCGAGGAAGGCTTCATCCTGGATGTGCTCCGGTGCTATACCACCTACCAGATGGCCTTCAAGCTGGAACAGGCCCAGGGCAGTCCCGACGAGGAGGTGGACAAGGGCAAGGCCGCCAACCGGATCTACCGTTGGGTCAAGCTGCACCCCTGGAACATCGAGCAGAAGGTGGCCGTGATCGTGGAGCACTTCCGCAAGCACGTCGGACACCTGCTGAACGGCCAGGCCAAGGCCATGGTCGTCACCGACTCCCGCAAAGCCGCTGTGCGCTACAAGCTGGCCCTGGACAAGTATGTGACTGAACAGGGTTATACGGACGTCCACGCGCTGGTCGCCTTCTCCGGCGACGTAGATGACCCGGACAGCGGACCCGAGCCTTTCAATGAGCGCAACATGAATCCCAGCGCCAAGGGCCAGGACCTGCGGGATGCCTTCGATACCGACGCCTACCAGGTGATGATCGTTGCCAACAAGTTCCAAACCGGTTTCGACCAGCCCAAGCTGTGCGCCATGTATGTGGACAAGAAGCTGAGTGGCGTGGACTGTGTCCAGACTCTCTCCCGCCTGAACCGGACTTACCCTGGCAAGGAAGAGCCCTTCGTGCTGGATTTTGTCAACAAGCCCGACGATATCCTGGAAGCCTTTCGGCCTTACTATCGGACCGCTGAGCTGGGAAGCGCCTCCGATCCCAACCTGGTCTACGACCTCCAGCACAAACTGGACGAAGAACACATCTACCAGTGGCAGGAGGTGAGAGCCTTCGCCGATGCCTTCTTCGACCCTAAACAGACCCAGGACAAGCTCAGCTACCACACCCGCCCAGCTGTGGACCGGTTCAAGGATCGCTACAAGACTGCCATCCAAGCCATAAAGACCGCGCAGAAGGCAGAGCGCGATGCAGAAAAATCAGGTGATGCCGTCCAGTGGACCAATGCCAGGAAAGATCTGAAGGCAGCAGGAGAGGAAAAGGACGCCCTGGATCTCTTCAAAAAGAATCTGGGGACTTTCGTTCGCTTCTATGAATTCATGTCGCAAATCGTAGATTACGAAGATCGGGAGCTGGAGCAACTCTCAGTTTACGCCCGCCATCTGCGGCCCCTGCTTCGTGAAGAACGCCTGGATGAAGACATCGATATTTCCAGCCTGCAGCTTAGCCATTACCGTCTGAAGAAGATCGCCGAGCAAGAGCTCAAGATCCAGGAGCACGAGGAAGGTGATTATAAGCTGAAGGGTGCTGATGGATTGGGTTCAGGAGCGGCGCATGATCCAGAAAAAGAACGCTTGTCCAGAATAATTGAGCGGCTAAATGAATTGTTTGCCGGGGAAAATCTGTCCGATACAGATCGGATTCATTACATGAACACGATCAAGAACAGGGTGATGGAGAATACCTCCGTCGTCCAGCAGTTGGAAAATAATACCGCTGATCAGGTCATGCTTGGTGACTATCCTAATGCAGTACAGGATGCTGTCATGGAGAGTCTTCAGACTCATAGTGATATGGCCAGTCAAATTCTTCAAGACAATGATATTTCGACAAAGTTTGCGCGCTTACTGCTTGAGTTGATCCTGAGCAAGCATACCGAGAGGCATGATATTAATAAATTTCGTTTATAGCTACGATTAGCCACATATATCATTGTTTGGCTAATTTTTAGCAAATTGAAACCGGATATGGGTGACAGCTCATGTTTCACAGAGAAAGCGAAGTTTTTCTTTTAAAAATTATAGTTTAGAGCTAGACTCTAAATAATATGTCTAAAAAAAATAACCATAGATCAACGGATATCATTGATTGGTATCCAGTCGAAATTGCTGCCCGATTATCAGGGCTGAGCATGGATATGGTGAATTACTTATGTAGGTATGGTGTTGTTAAGCCGTCAGGGAATACAAAACGCGGGCGCGGTCATCGACGAAAATTTACATTTTCTGACATACTTCTCCTTCGTGTGATTTCCCAGCTATTATCAAATGGTATTTCAGTCCAAAGACTACGAAGAAGCCTAGCTGAGTTACAGAAACAAGGTAAATCGACTAATCACATCCTCAAAAAAAAGTATTTAGTGACAGATGGTAAGTCTATATATCTAGAGGATGAAGGCGTACTTGAATTATTAACGACCGGGCAAGCTTGCATTCGCATTCATATTGGAATTGGGATCTGTTAGAGACGAACTTAACCGGAAACTTACGAAACGCATATCGTAATTAGATCAACCCATAGGCAGTATTTGTGTTATCAGATTTTAACTCATGGCCTAAAATGTAAGCGGAGGCGCATATGAGTACACCAGGTAACGAATTTCGTGAAGCGGAATATTTAGGAATTGGTTTTCTAGCTATATCTAGTAGTGAGTTAATCGAAAAATTACTTGAAGGGCATCAAATTGATGATGACGATAAATATGTTTTGAGAAGAGCTGAGACATTTTTAAATGATGTATCGAGTGGTGCCAGGCTAGTAACATCAGGCGGCTTGAATGCAAATGTTAGTGCTGCTGATAGTGTCAGGAAGCTTGCATATTCCGTTGAGCCACTAAAGTTAATGCAAGATGGAATCCAATCGGCAGAGGTTGGGGATGTTTTTCAAAATATGGCTTTATCCATTGAAGCTGCATTAACCAATCACATTGATGAAATCACAGAAAACAATCTGTGTGCGGCAAAAGAGTTTTTTCATCAGCTCCATGTTTTCATAATGAGTCTAATCGAAACCCATCAAAATAGAACTGGCATAGATGCTGATTTAGGAATGCCAATGTTTGCATAAATTTATGACTACTAATTATTGGAAAAGTTATACGCATCAACTTAGAGAAGGGTTGCTACAACGCGTAGATGAACTTTCAGTTTCAGATTATCCGGAGGCTACGCCAAATCAAGTTATTCATTTTCTGCAAGACTTTTTGAAACAGCTTGCTGATGTAATTGATAAAGCTGAGTCTGAAGAACGTTTGAAAATGATCAATTCTTTAGTTCGGGGGCTAGGCGTATTTCTCGAATGGTTGGATAATGCTCATACGGAACAAACACCAAGAGGGCTTGTGCAGCTCCTGAAGGATCTTATAAACAGGATGGATCCAGATTCACGCGTCATGGCGCGGCCACAAGCTCAATATAACTACTCAATATTGCCACTTGGGAGTCTATTAAAAAAGCTTGTAGACGACTATATTCCGCACTCAAAACAATCGCTATTTAATGAACATCTTTCCTCGCCAATAAAGCTTATTTCTTTTCCAAGAATCCAACGGGACGACATACTCGGGCATGCAATCTTTGGGCATGAGCTGGGACATCCTGTCGCAGATTTGTATCTTGAGTCGGAGAATACAGATGAAGAACATTTAAAAGCACATAGTAATATACAAAAACAAGTAGCTAGGCTGGTCGATGAAAAACTATCAAATAGTGCAAGCGATGATCAGAAGCTTGAATGGTCGACAAAAATATTTGATCACGTTCTCCAAGTTAGAAAACGCGCACTAGAAGAACTCATATCGGATTCCGTAGGAATATTGATATTTGGACCAAGTGCATTTTTTGCATGTTATGAGTTGCTATGGGGTGGGAATTGGGACGCAAAACCTTCGCCTAATGAGTGGTATCCACCATCTAGGATGCGGATCCGCATCATGTTGGAGTTGATGGATAGACTGTCTTTTATCGATGCTTTCGACAAAATGGCAACCGACGGAACATTAGCGCCGTATGTAGAATCAGTTAAAGCATTTATAGAAGAGGCTCGGAAGGTAGCTAGTGTTACGAATGATCAGACTGGAATTAATAATGATCCACAATTAAAAATCGCTTATGATTGGATGAATAGCAGTCTTGACAAAGCAATTCATTTCGCAAGACAGAATACTGAAAAAGTTGCATTTGATTCTGATATCGTATTTCCACAACTACAAGAATTGCTACAAAGATTAGAGTTGGGCGTTCCACCGAATGAGGTAGGAGATCCTGCAAACCTACAAACAGTGGATTATCGTTCATCATTATTGGCAGCGTGGATGTTCAAATTGCGAAGCGTGTATCCATCAACGGGCGATACAGTGTCTAGCCAAGAAATAGAAAAACTACATCAAAAAACATTAACCGCAATAGAATATGTGATTCTCCAGGAAGAATATTCGCAATATTTTGCTAGTCAATCATAGTAATGAGAAAAGCATATGAGTGTTATTGGCCACGATAATCTTATTAGTCTTTTAGATAGAGAGGCAATGGAAGAACGGTTAATTATCACTCCCCTGCTTAACAGAGATCTTCAAGTTAACGAAGCATCGGTAGACATCCGCCTTGGGAACGACTTTATAGTTACACGTCGAGGAAACCTGGCAAAATTAGATCCAGCATCTCAAGATGTGCGCGAGCACCGATATCAAACTAAACACTTTGTCAATTTCAAAGAGTGCTTTTATTTGCATCCGCAAGAACTCGTGCTCGCAGGCACGTTAGAGCATTTTCGTTTACCAGTTGATGTGGCAGCTACGGTTACTTCAAGGTCGAAATGGGGCCGTGCAGGACTCGTGATAGCCACTGCTACAGCTGTTCATCCTGGGTTTTGTGGAACAATCACTTTGGAGTTACTAAACCTTGGAGAAGTCCCTCTAGTCTTATACCCAGGAACAAGCGTTGCGCAAATTGTGTTCTTTCAGTGTGAAGGAGGCGCGCCGTATGACGGTGACATGGCCCACAAAACAGGGGCACATTTTGCTGGCTTAACGACAGATCGAAAGATGACAGATAGGGAATTTTGGTTGAGCAAATGATTCGTAGAGTTATAGGCAGAGGGATATTCGGGCGCCACAATGGGGGACACGTATAGTAAATGTTCCCAAATTTGTTCCCAGACTGGAAGCAGTTAAATTATTTTTGAATTATATTACATATGGTTGTGATAGTATTTTAGCTATTGTATCGGCAAGTGATTCTTATTTGTCACCGGCCCCGAATGGCACTTACTTAAGCCAATTAACACCCGTCATTGCGAGGAACGAAGTGACGTGGCAATCTCCAACCGACCGATTCTGCAGTATGAGATTGCCACGCTGCGCTCGCAATGACAGCTAAAGTAAGTGCCATTCGTCACCGACCCCCTTTTGATACGAGACTCGGGATATGCAACTTCATCGCGGCATAGTCCTGATACTGCTGCTGGCGGCCATTGCCATCGGGCTCTGGCTCGCGTTGCCGGATACGGAAAAACCCGACGCATCCTCCCCGCCTTCCGCTGCAGCGGTGCACGATTATCCACTCGGCTCGGCCATCGACTGGCAGTCCTGGGGCGCGCAGGCCGGTGCCCGGGCGCAGGACCATGGCAAGGGTCTGTTCGTCTACTTTCACGGCCAGTGGTGCAGCTGGTGCCGGCAGTACCAGCAGGAGACGCTGGAGCATCCGGACACGGTGGCCGCCATCGAGGCGCAGTATGTGCCGGTGCTGGTGAACCTGGACCAGCGTCGGGATCTCTTCACCCGGCTGGGCGGCCGGGGTGTGCCCTATACCGTGTTGATGGACGCGGACGGCGAGCCGCTGGCGCGCTTCACCGGACATGTGAGCGCCGCCGACCTGCAGCAGCTGCTGAAGGAAACGGCGCAACGGCTCATCACCGCCCGCGGCCGTGCCGGCGGGACTGGAAAGCCTGCTGGACGGGGATCCGGAGCGGTTCCTGGCGTTTCTGGAAGAAACTTATGATCCCGAGACGCAACGCCTGAGCGGCGCCTCGATCATCGGTAGCCTGAGCAAGCGCCCGCAGCCATTGACCTACCGGCTGCTGCTGCACGAGCCCGGGTGGCGAAAGCGCATCCCCGGCATGCTGGATGTATTACGCGAGGATCTGCACGATCCGGTCGATGGCGGCTTCTTCTTCTTCCATGATCCCGACCAGCCTGATCCGGCCACCCGGGTCGAGACCTCCAAGGTGCTGGGCCTGAATGCCAGGCTCATCTGGCTGTATGCCGATGCCTATCAGGAATTGGGGCGCCAACAGGATGCACGGGTGGTGCGCCGGGCGCTCGATTACCTGGAGACCTGGCTCTGGGATGAATCACGCGGGACCTTCTGGGGCAGTCAGGCTTCCGACCGCGAGTATTATGCCGCGCCGCCGCAGGTGCGTGCCGACCTCGTGCCGCCACCAGTGGAGCGGGTCCAGTATGCCGACGTCAGCGGCCAGGCCATCGTTGCACTGATCCGTGCCGCCCGGACCCTGGATGAACCCCGCTATCTGCGCTGGGCCGGCGCTGCCCTCGCCGGTATCGACGACAGGCTGCGCCACCCGGACGGCGGCTATTATCACTACCGTCCCGACGGCGGCGAGCCGCGGCTGGCCGGCTATCTTCCCGCCCAGCTCTGGCCTGCTGCTGCCTGGTGGATGTATCACGCGGCCACCGGCGATGCGCGGGCGAAACGGCGGGGCACGCAGCTGCTGGAACAGATCGCGGATTATTACGATGAAGCCCTCGGCGGTTTCACCGAACGCCTGAAGCCTGAAGCGGATGCCTGGACCGATTCCCGCACCCATGCCGCGCTGGCATGGCTGCTCAGCGGCCCGGCGCGAGCCGCTATCGTACCCGAGGCGGTACTGCCTTCCGCTCGTCGGCAACAGTGGATGAACGCCGCACTGGAGCAACTGCAACTGATCAGCGGCGGCGATCCAGATGACATGGCGCTGGGGGTGCTGGCTCAACGGGGAAGGGACGAACAGCAAAAGCAATAATTCAGCTTGAACGGATAGCCGGCGCAGGCAGCACAGCGGTCTGAAAGGCATGAAATCATCTTGCCAGCTGCCAGGATTTTTAACACTTTCTGAGTTTTTGCGGCGCGCGTACAGCGTATCTCATTTATTTTTCAGGAAATAAAGAGAGCGGCAGACAAGTTGCATGATAAAGATGCAACTAAAACCCGAACAGGGAGGGGATGGCATGGCAACGCTAAAGCAGGCACTTCTCGGTGGCCTTGTATTCGGTGGATTTGCAGTCCAGGCGGGCGCGGTGCCTGTCAATCTGAACTACACAGCGCCACTCGACCAGCCCATCACGCTGGACGCCGGGACCTACGCGATCACGCCATCGGGCGCTGGCGGTGATTTTCTATATGATGCCTACATTGTGTGGAGCAGCACGTCCGGGTGTGACCAGACAGGCGCGAACTGCACGAACGGCTGG
The DNA here is from genome assembly GCF_003932505.1 of Thiohalobacter thiocyanaticus. Lineage (GTDB taxonomy): Bacteria > Pseudomonadota > Gammaproteobacteria > Thiohalobacterales > Thiohalobacteraceae > Thiohalobacter > Thiohalobacter thiocyanaticus. Next base: position 1,780,766 of record NZ_QZMU01000001.1, on the reverse strand, counting down.
CGTTGGGGTGTCAATCTTCGGGATGCATCTGGCGGAGGTGGTGACGCGGTGTTCAGCTATTTCAGCGGACTGTGGTCCACCGCAGCCGGCGCGTTGGCGGAGGCACAGTCGGCGGGCCCCCACGAATTCAGCCTGAATACCAACCAGACCCTGTATTTCTACTTTTCGGATTCAAACTTCAGTGACAACACCGGCGGTGTGTCATTCGACCTGTCGAGGGTCGATGATCAACCGCCGCCGATCACACCGGTGCCGGAGCCCTACACGCTGGCGCTGTTCGGCGCTGGCCTTGCCGGCCTGGCCCTGGGCCGCCGTCGCAGGTAAGGCAGAACCGGGGCACGTCCCCGATCTCCCCGCGCCGCTTCTGGTGGATGTGTAGGCGGCGGCCAGCGGGAAGCGTGGGGCCGGCATGCAGAAATGAATCTGACCGCTCCCTGCTGGGACGGTCAGCAACCGGTATTAATGCTCGTGGCCTTCCGGGCCGTGCACGTGGCCGTGGGAAAGCTCTTCCTCGCTGGCATCGCGCACGTCGGCGATCTCGACGTCGAAGGTCAGGGTCATGCCGGCCAGCGGATGGTTGCCGTCGACAGTGACGGTGTTCTCGTCGGCGCTGACCACGGTGACGACCATCGGGCCGTTGGAGGAATCGGCCTGGAAGCGCATCCCGGGCTGGATGTCCTCGACCCCCTGGACGGCGTCGCGGGCGGAACTTCATGGACCAAGGCTGGTCGGTCATGCCGTCGCATTCGTCCGGCTCGACTTAGGTGACGGTCCTTCTTCTCGCCCACCATCCTTGCAATCCAGGGCGCTTTCCAGAACGGGGATCGATGTTGCTCGCACAGCTGCAGGTAGGCCAGCGGTTGTCTGGATGACGGAGGAACCTGACCCTCGGGGTCCCTTCAGCGTTTTGTAGTGGTGGAGACGACCTTGTTGTGCAACTTGCACTCTTCACGTTCTTTACCCTGCGGGGCAGTTCGTTTCAATCCTACAACCATGTTAGCCCCTCCGGTCGGCTTTCGATAGGTGCGCCGGTTTCCGGCGTCTCAGCGGACGGTCTCGCCACCGCACGCCGCACGCTTCAAGTGCATCACGCGGCGGATGGCGGGGGTTTTTTCGCGCCGTGACTGGTTAGCCGCTGGCTTCACGCGCCCGGGCGGCGGACCAGAGGGGCGTGGCTGAGGACGTATCCGGGTGAGCAGTGCTGCTGGGTCTTCGCCGGGCCGGGACGGATTTGCCGTGGCGCCGGGGCAGCCGACGGCCAGAAGGCGCGCTTACAGCCGCACGGCCGGGGTCGCGTCGGTCTCGGCGGGTGCAGTATCCACCCAGGTCAGCAGCGCAAGCACGGCACAGCAGCAGGGGCCCGGGCAGGCCCAGTCCGCCGCCTAGCTCACATAGGGCAGGCCCAGAGCGGAGAGAATTCCGTTGCCGTTCCGGCCCGTAGTCCAGCACCCACTGGTTCAGCGGTGATTGACGGCCATCCCAGTTTGCTGACCGCGCATCGCACGTACGGCCGAGGCCAGCGTTGTCGCCGCCGCGAAACAAGCGCACCGCGCCGGGACTCGCGGCTGGCGCCGATCTCGATCCGGCTTTCGATCTGCTCCGGGGCCGGGAGGCGGCGTGTGGGATCGACCGTATCCCGCCCCTGCCCGGCAGCCACGACCTCGGACCAGGAGGGTCGTCGGGAACGGCACCGCACGGACCAGGTCGTCCCGGCCGGGTTGTACCTCCCCGCCCAGGTAGTCGCGGTCACAACCCCGTGCGGCAGTCCCGTGCGGCGGCGCCATCAGCAGGGTGAATGGCGGCTGCAAGTGCTCACAGAACACCAAGCGGGTCTTCGAACAGGAACTCCGCGGTGGGATTGGCACCGAGCGCGGCGGGGTCAGGGTTGTGTCGATATTGTGTAGATGAAGGCTACCGGTTGAAATGCCCGCCGGGCCAGGTCGATGTGTCTTTTTTGACTCGGCGGTTTATGCACCAGCCGCGGGCCCGCCGCCAGTACCGCGGGGTCGAGGTCGGCGGGATGGATAGCCGCGGGTCACATCACGCCGGCCGGGCGCGGTTCCGGGTACCCGGATCTGCGGATAGGAAACCACCACCTCGTAACGACGGCGCTGACGCAGTTTCTCCTCGGCGATCAGCTGCAGGTCGGGGCGCAGCCAGGCGTCTTCCGGCACGCTGCCCGGCCGGTCCAGGGCCAGCAGATAGACCTGGTTGTGCGGTTCCAGGGTAAGGGTCTGCGCCACGGGTTCGCCCCGGGGTTCCAGCCGCCGCCCGGCCTGTTCGTTGCTGTGCAGGCGCTGCCCGGGGCCGGCCGGGCGCATCTCCCAGCGCCGCCCGTCGGTGAGCGCCAGCACCGGCCCGCGCCAGTAACGCTGGTCGGGCGGCGGCGGCGGGCCGTCGAACTGCACCCGGAAGGCCACTGCCTCGGAGCCGGCGAGCTGACTGATCCGACCCGGTTCCATGGAATCACTCAATCCGGTCACACCGCTGTGGGCATCCCCCGGCAGGCTCCACAGCGGGCCCCGGAATGCGCGGAAACAGGACGAACAGCACCAGCAGCAGCGGTACCGCCCCCAGCAGCAGCCGCCCGGCCAGGCGGGCGTGGGCGCGGCCCGGCGCCGGCTGGCAGGGGTCGCTCAGCGCGACCCAGACCGCGGTCAGGGCCCAGACCGCCAGCACCAGCCAGGCCCCCAGCCACAACGACTGGCTGAACAGGAAGGCCACCCCGAGCATGAAGTAGCCGAGAAAGATCACCAGCTGGGCGTCCCGCGGTCGGCGCAGTTCGACGAATTTCATGATGGACAGGAACACCAGCAGGGCACTGCCGGGCTCGCGCCCGAAGAAGGCACCGTACTCGGCCAGGATCAGGCCTACGCCGGCAGCGGTAAGCAGTAGCCGCAGCCAGGTCGCCGGCGGCGGGCGGCCCTGCCAGGCGAGTGCCAGCCGCCAGCCCAGCAGGACCAGCCACAGGCCGGTCAGCACGGCCGGTTGGCGCAGCAGCTGGGGCAGGCCGGCCAGGACGATGCCCCCGGCCAGGGTGAGCAGCAGCCCCCGGGGCGGCTGCCAATGGGTCGCCGACACGCCCATCAGCCGGGCACCTCGAACAGGGCCAGCGCTTTCAGGCAGCGCTCGCGCTGGGCCGCCCCGCGGCCGAGCGGGATCGCCTCGCCGGGCAGGCGCAAACCATAGCCCTGCTGGTCGCGGTCAAGCTCCAGCACCCAGCGGGTGAGCCGACGCAGCCGGACCTCGGTGTCGGGTTCCGCCAGGCTGGCGAAGTCCAGCCAGTATTCCTCGCTGCGGTCACCACCGAACTCCTTCACCTGCAGGCCCTGTTCCCGGGCATAGGCCTTCCAGTCGACCAGTCGCAGGGAATCGCCCGGGTGGTAGGTGCGAAAACCGCGGAAGTCGTCCTGGCCCCGGCCCTGGGTGCCGTCCTCGCTGGGTCGCCGCCTGCCCTGTGGCGGTGGCCGGGCGGTCTCGGCCGGGACCGGCCAGACCCAGGTACGGGCACGGATGTTCACATGGGTCCAGCAGTGGAACAGGCCGAGCGGGTAACGGGTGAACAGTCGTACCCGGCCGGGGCCGACCCAGCCGCGGCGGCGGGTCGGCACGGCCAGCTCGACCCGCGCGGGTGCCGCCGCCGGGACATCGAATCCGACCGGCTCGCCCCCGTTGGCATCCAGGACGAGGCCGGTACGCCTTTCATCGGCCCGCGCGGTGAGGGTGAAGCGTGCCGGCCGGCCGCACTGGACCGGCGCGGCCGCGGCCAGCTGCAGCCGGAGCCCGGCCAGGTTGCGCCAGGTCTGGAGCATGGCCATCACCCCGACCCCGGCCAGCAGGAAGGTCAGGGCGAAGACCAGATTGTTGTTGTAATTGATGGCGCCGAGCAGCAGCAGCAGGAGCAGCAGGGCGAAACCCAGACCGGTGGCGGTGGGCAGGATGAAGATGTTGCGGGGGGGCAGTTCCACCGTGTCGCCGGGGTCGAGCGTGGGCGGCTGGCGGCGCAGCAGGCGTTCGGCAAAGGGCAGGGCGGGCTGGCGCGGGGTCGGGGGCACGGGATGCGGTGATCAGCGTGATATGAGGTTGACTGTAAATATAGTCTTTAGCATATAAATATTAATTTTATTACTATCAGTAAGATGGGATATATATAAAAGTTGAATATAATATTATATTCATCATCAATTTAAGCCTTTCAGGGGATATCTACCGCCAGCAGGGGCTGCAACAGCCCCTCGACAGCGCCGCTGTCGGCATCGCGCGGCTGCAACCGGTGGCCGACCACGGCGGCCAGTACGGCCTGGATATCGTCGGGCAGCACATGGTCACGGCCGTCGATCAGGGCCCAGGCACGGGCGGCCTGGAGCAGGGCCAGGCCGGCGCGCGGCGACAGGCCGCTGCGGTAGTGGCCGCTGTCGCGGGTGGCGGCGAGCAGGGCCTGGATGTAGTCCAGCAGGGCCGGGCTGGCATGGATGCGGTCGACCGCCGCCTGCAACTCGCCCAGCTGCGCCAGGCTGAGCAGCGGCGCCTGAGCGCGGATCAGCTCGCGGCGCGAGACCCCGGCCAGCAATTCGCGCTCGGCGGCCGCGTCCGGGTAGCCCAGGTGCAGCCGCATCAGGAACCGGTCGAGCTGAGACTCGGGCAGCGGGAAGGTGCCGATCTGGTAGGTCGGGTTCTGGGTGGCGATGACGAAGAAGGGCTCGGGCAGGGCCCGGGTCGCGCCCTCCAGGGTGACCTGCCCCTCCTCCATTGCCTCCAGCAGCGCGCTCTGGGTCTTGGGGGTGGCGCGGTTGATTTCGTCGGCCAGCACCAGCTGGGCAAACACCGGCCCGGGATGGAACCGGAAGCTGCCACTCTCCCGATCGAAAATGGAAATGCCCAGGATGTCCGCCGGCAGCAGGTCGCTGGTGAACTGGATGCGCTGGTAGTCCAGCCCCAGCACCGCGGCCAGCGCATGGGCCAGTGTGGTCTTGCCCACACCGGGCAGGTCCTCGACCAGCAGGTGGCCGCGTGCCAGCAGACAGGCCAGGGCCAGACGCAGCGATGGCGCCTTGCCCAGGATGATGCCGTTGAGGGCCGTGAAGACCGGCTCGACCAGGGAGTGCATACAGCCATGATCCCCGACCGGGTCGGGCCGGTCAATCGACCGGTGCCGGGCGCGGTCGCTCAGCCGCAGGCCGCACAGATGGCTTCCACATGCCGGTGGTCGGTACCGCAGCAGCCGCCGAGCACGCTGAGCGCGGGCAGGCGCAGGCGCAGACTGCGGTACTGGTCACCCAGCTCCAGCGGATCGCCGGCATCCAGCTCGGTGCACTCGTCCAGTTCGGCATGACTGCGCCTGGAGGCATTGGCGCGCAGGCCGCGCAGCCGCTGCTGCCAGCCCTCGCCATCCTGCAGCGCATGCGCGAAGTGATCGGGGTGGGCGCAGTTGAGCATGAAGTAGGCGGCATAACTCTCGGTGGCCGCATCGGTGCGCTGGATGGCCTCGTTCAGAGGTTCGCCCGAGGGCAGCCGGCCGTCGGTTTCCACCGTGAAGGAGACGGCCACTGGCATGCCGCAGTCGCGTGCGGCCCGGATGATGCCGATCGCTTCATCTGTATAATTAAGCGTTAGCACGGAGACCATGTCGGCCTCGGTGGCGGCGAAGGTGCCGATCTGCGCACGGTGATAATCACGCGCCTCTGCGGCGCTCATGCGGATGTCGGCGCGATAGCCGTCATGGCGCGGCCCCAGGTTGCCGCTGATCACCAGCGGCGTGGCGGGCGTCTCGTAATCCCGGCGCAGCTGAGCCAGCAGGGCCACGGCCCGTCGGTTGGCCGCCGCCAGGGCGGCGGTGTCATAACCGAGACGGGCCGCCCAGTCGGGGTTGGCGCGCCAGGTCGGGGTCTCCAGCACGAAACCGAGGCCGCGCTGGCGGGCGATATCCAGATAGCGGATATAATAGTCTTGCAGGATGGCGGTACCGGCCGCGTCCTCCAGCAGGGTGAAGGCGGCGAAGCAGGGCAGATCCCTCCCCTGGTGGAAGACCAGGGTGGTCTCCAGGCCGCCGTCGGTGAGGAACAGGCGGTCGTCGAGTTGGGGCAGATGGTGGCGGTATTGGCTCATGGTCGTCGCTCCTGTGTCAGTTCCTTTTGATCAGCCCCGGAGGGTGTAAATCCGTACCGGGTAGCACTAACATAGGACTGTCCCGCCCGGATCACTAAAGCCGGTCGGGCAGGAAACCGGACAAAACGGCCATGGGTGATACCCCCATCAGTGTTGGCATACTGGTGTTCCCGGAAACCACCGCCTCGGTGGTCTACGGCATGCTCGACCTGTTCCGCTCCGCTGGTCGCGACTGGGGTATGGTCACCGAAGGCCGGCCCGGCCCCGAGCTGATCCGGCCCTGGCTGGCGGCGCGCGGCACGCAGGCGCTGGAGATCTGCAACGGCGCCCGGATCTTCCCCGATCACAGCCTCGCCGACAGCCCGCCGGCGGACATCATTTGTGTGCCCGAGGTGAACCTGCCCCCGGATGCGCCCCTGGCCGGGCGTTATGCGCCGGAGATCGCCTGGCTGCGCGCGCGCCATGACACGGGGACGCTGCTGGCCGCGGCCTGTTCGGGGGCCATGCTGCTGGCCGAGGCCGGACTGCTGGATGATTGTGAGGCGACCACCCACTGGGCCTGGTGCGAGACGCTGGCCGAGCGTTTCCCGCGGGTACGGGTGCAGCCGCGCCGCGCCCTGGTGGCCAGCGGCGCGGGTCAGCGCCTGATCATGGCCGGCGGCGGCACCTCCTGGATGGATCTGGCGCTGTACCTGATCGCGCGCAGCGTCGGAGTGGAAGTGGCCATGCAGGTCGCCCGGGTCAATCTCATCGACTGGCATCACATCGGCCAGCAGCCCTTCGCCCGGCTGGCCTGCACTCGCCAGGTCGAGGACGCCGTCATCGCCCGCTGCCAGGTCTGGGTGGCCGAGCATTATGCCGAGCCCAACCCGGTCAGCGCCCTGGTCAGGTTGTCGGGCCTTCCCGAGCGGACCTTCAAGCGCCGTTTCCGCCAGGCCACCGGCATGGCGCCGCTGGAATACGTCCATGCCCTGCGTCTGGAGGAGGCCAAGCAGATGCTGGAGACCGGGGATGCTCCCATCGAGGCCATCGCCAACGAGGTCGGCTATGAGGATGCGGGCTATTTCAGCCGCCTGTTCCGACGTCAGGTGGGACTGACCCCGGGCCAGTACCGGCGCCGGTTCGGGGTGCTGCGCCAGGCGCTGGCGGGCGCCGGGTCGGTCCGGGTCGCCGGTAGGTGACACTGGCGAAAACCGTCGGGGCTGCATAGAATGTTCGGCTCTGTCCCCCATTTTCTCTGTTGCCAGCCATGCAGGTTCAGGATCAATTCGATGTCATCGTCGTCGGCGGTGGCCATGCAGGTACCGAGGCCGCCCTGGCCGCGGCGCGCATGGGCGCGCGCACCCTGCTGCTGACCCATAACATCGAGACCCTGGGCCAGATGAGCTGCAACCCGGCCATCGGCGGTATCGGCAAGGGGCACCTGGTCAAGGAGATCGATGCCCTGGGCGGGCTGATGGCCCGCGCCGCCGATCGCGCGGGTATCCAGTTCCGCACCCTCAATGCCAGCAAGGGCCCGGCGGTGCGCGCCACCCGCGCCCAGGCCGACCGCACCCTGTACAAGCAGGCGGTGCGCCCGGTGCTGGAAAACACCCCGAACCTGAGCCTGTTCCAGCAGTCGGTGGAAGACCTGATGGTGGCAGGCGGACGCGTCACCGGCGTGGTGACCGGCATGGGGCTGAAATTCGCCGCCCCCTGCGTGGTTCTGACCGTCGGCACCTTCCTGGGCGGGCGCATCCATATCGGCGAGCAGAATCATGCCGGCGGCCGTGCCGGAGACCCGCCCGCCAATGCGCTGGCCGCGCGGCTGCGTGAGCTGCCGCTGCGGGTCGAGCGTCTCAAGACCGGCACACCGCCGCGCCTGGACGGTCGCAGCCTGGATTTTTCGGCGATGCAGGCCCAGCCCGGTGATGCCCCGGTACCGGTGTTCTCCTACCTCGGCCGGCCCGAAGAGCACCCGCGCCAGGTGGAATGCTTCATTACCCGTACCACGGAACAGACCCACGCCATCATCCGCGGCGGGCTGGATCGCTCGCCCATGTACAGCGGTGTGATCGAGGGCGTGGGCCCGCGCTACTGCCCCTCCATCGAGGACAAGGTGGTGCGCTTCGCCGACAAGGACTCGCACCAGATCTTCATCGAGCCGGAGGGCCTGGACACCCACGAGGTCTACCCCAACGGCATCTCCACCAGCCTGCCCTTCGACGTGCAGCAGGCGCTGGTGCGTTCCATTCCCGGCTGCGAACGGGCCCACATCACCCGCCCCGGCTATGCGATCGAATACGATTACTTCGATCCGCGCGATCTGCGTTACAGCCTGGAGACGAAGGTCATCGAGGGGCTGTACTTCGCCGGCCAGATCAACGGCACCACCGGTTACGAGGAGGCCGCCGCCCAGGGCCTGCTGGCCGGCCTGAACGCCGCCCTGCGGGTGCAGGACCGTGCGCCCTGGTGGCCGCAGCGCGATCAGGCCTATCTGGGGGTGCTGATCGACGATCTCATCACCCGCGGTACCAGCGAGCCCTACCGCATGTTCACCAGCCGGGCCGAATACCGCCTGCTGCTGCGTGAGGACAATGCCGACCTGCGTCTGACCCCGGCCGGGCGCGAGCTGGGGCTGGTCGATGACACCCGCTGGCGCGCCTTCACCACCAAGCGCGAGGCCATCGAGGCAGAGACCCGGCGGCTGCAGGGCGCCTGGGTGCGCCCCGGCAGCGCGGCCGCCCGCCAGCTCGAGACCGGGCACGCCACCCCCATCGGCCGCGAATACCGCGCCCATGACCTGCTGCGGCGGCCGGATCTTACCTATAATATGATCACCGCTCTGGACGGGCTCGGCCCGGCGCATCCGGACGCGCAGGTGGCCGAGCAGGTCGAGATCCAGGCCCGCTACGCCGGCTACATCGAACGCCAGCAGGCCGAGATCGAACGCCAGCGCCGGTATGAAACCCAGCCCCTGCCCGAGCAGATGGACTATGATGCCGTTACCGGCCTGTCCGCCGAGGTGCGCGAGAAGCTGCGCCGGCACCGGCCCCAGACCCTGGGCCAGGCCGCGCGTATTCCCGGCGTGACCCCGGCCGCCATCTCACTGCTGCTGGTGCATCTGAAAAAGGGCGGCCAGCCGGCGCGCCGCAGCGCCTAGAGGACCAATTCACGTGGCAGCCTTCGCTCGACGTATCAAACACAACAAGTCGCACGGCAACCGGCCGCAGCCGCCGGTGGACCAGCAGCTGGCCGAGGGCATCCTGGCCCTGGGCCTGTCGCTGGATGATGCCATCCAGCAGGATCTGCGCGATTTCGTTGACCTGTTGACCAAGTGGAACCGGGTCTACAACCTGACCTCGGTGCGCAAGCCGCAGGACATGGTCACCCGCCACATCCTCGACAGTCTGGCCGCCCTGCCCTACGTGCAGGGCCCGCGGGTTCTGGACATCGGCACCGGCGCCGGCCTGCCCGGCCTGGTGCTGGCCCTGGCGCGGCCGGAGTGGGATGTGGTCACGCTGGATTCGAGCAACAAGAAGCTGCGCTTCGTGCGCCAGGTGGTGGCCGAGCTGGAACTGGGCAACGTGCAGGTCGAGCATGTGCGGATCGAGGACTATCCGAAGACGGAAAAATTCGATACCGTGATCAGCCGGGCCTTCTCCTCGGTTCAGGACATGTACGAGCAGGGGGCCCCGCACTGCAAACCCGGCGGCGTGCTGCTGGCCATGAAGGGAGTCTATCCGGTCACCGAGATCGAGTCCCTGCCTGACCCGGACATCGTCAAGGCGGTGCACCGGTTGAACGTGCCGGGGCTGGACGCCGAGCGGCATATCGTTGAAATCATCGCAAACATCAGTTAAACGACATTATTATTAATCCGTCATTGCGATGCCCAGACCCGGAGGGTGGGGTACCCATAATGAAGCCCGACAGGGATTCTATGGGCAAGCGCGGCAACCTCGTAACACCAGCTCAGCCGTATAGAGATTGCCGCGGCGCTGCGCGCCTCGCAATGACGATGGCAGTTGCACGAATAATTCCAGAGCCTGTTGCATGACTCGAACCCTGGCCATCACCAACCAGAAAGGCGGCGTGGGCAAGACCACCACCTGCGTGAACCTGGCCGCCGCGCTGGCGCTGACCCGGCGGCGGGTACTGCTGATCGACCTGGATCCGCAGGGCAACGCCACCATGGGCAGCGGCGTGGACAAGCACGAGGTCGAATACAGCAGCTGCGACGTATTGCTCAATGAGGTCGATGCCGCCCAGGCGGTGATGGCCTCCGAGGCGGCCGGCTTCGATGTCATGCCCGGCAACAGCGATCTGACCGCCGCCGAGGTGGAGCTGCTCAACGCCGAGGACCGCCAGTCGCGGCTGCGCGATGCGCTGCGCCCGCTGCGCGAACGCTATGATTTCATTCTCATCGACTGTCCGCCGTCGCTGAACATGCTCACCATCAACGCGCTGGTGGCGGCGGATGCGGTCTTCATCCCCATCCAGTGCGAATACTATGCCCTGGAGGGACTCTCGGCCCTGATGGACACCATTGAGCAGGTGCGCGGTGCGGTGAACCCGGAGCTGGAAATCGAGGGGCTGCTGCGTACCATGTTCGATGCCCGCAACAACCTGGCCAACCAGGTGGCCGAACAGCTGATCGAGCACTTCGGCGACAAGGTCTACCGCACCATCGTGCCGCGCAACGTGCGTCTGGCCGAGGCGCCCAGCCACGGCATGCCGGTGCTGCGCTACGACAAGGCCTCGCGCGGGGCGCTGGCCTACCTGGCGCTGGCGGGGGAAATGGTGCGCCGCGATCAGGACCGCCGCACCGGCATGGCTGCCGAAACGTCCGCGGCCTCGACGCACTGAACACAGGAACCACGACAGGCATGGCAACGAAAAAACGGGGACTGGGACGGGGACTGGATGCGCTGCTCGGCAGCAGCAAGGCCGCCGGGACGCCGGCAGCGGCCGCGGGCGAGGCGGCCGTGGCGGCGCAGGCGCCCGACCGCGAGGGCCTGCGCGAGCTGCCGGTGGACCTGATCCAGCGCGGCAAGTACCAGCCGCGCCAGGACATGCATACCGAATCCCTGCAGGACCTGGCCGATTCCATCAGCGCCCAGGGCGTGGTCCAGCCTATCGTGGTACGCCCGATCGGGGGCGAGGGCAACCAGACCCGCTACGAGATCATCGCCGGCGAACGGCGCTGGCGCGCGGCCCAGCTGGCCGGGTTGCAGGAGATCCCGGCGGTGGTGCGCGACGTGCCCGACCGCGCCGCCATCGCCATGGCGCTGATCGAGAACATCCAGCGCGAGAACCTCAATCCGATGGAGGAGGCGCGCGCCCTGCAGCGCCTGCTGCAGGAATTCGAAATGACCCACCAGCAGGCGGCCGAGGCCGTGGGGCGCTCGCGCACCTCGGTGACCAACCTGCTGCGCCTGCTCGAACTCAACGAGGATGTCCGCCAGCTGGTCGAGGCCGGCAAGCTGGAGATGGGCCACGCCCGTGCCCTGCTCGGTGCCGGCGGCGCGACCCAGAGCGAGCTGGCGCGCACCGTCATCAGCCGCGGCCTGTCGGTGCGCGAGACCGAGCGCCTGGTCAAGCGCCACCAGGGCGATCCGGGTTCCGGACGCAAGCCGCCGGCCCCGGCCGCCGACCCCGATACCCGCCGCCTGGAACAGGACCTGGCCGAGCGCCTGGGCGCCGACGTGAAGCTGCAGGCCGGCAAGGGCGGCAAGGGCAGGCTGGTGATCAGCTTCAACAGCCTGGACGAGCTCGACGGCATCCTCGATCACATCAAATGACGACCAAAACCAAGCGCGATGGATGCATAACGTATTTTTATCCGCCCATTGACCCCATGGCCCGGAATATCTATACTGCGCGCCCGTTCGGTCGAGGCGGCCGGACAACCTCCATTACGAAGGTCCGATAGTTTACGCCTGCCGTGTACAGCCGGTCGGCCGGGTAGCATGGGCAACATGACCTGGTGCTTGGCGGCATGCGTAAGATATTGATTCTTCAGCTAGTTATTTTATCCCTGGCGGCCGGAACCCTGGTTATGGTGCGGCCGCCGGAGGTCGCGATCGCCTGGCTGTTCGGGGCCGGCATCGCGCTGTCGAACACGGCACTGCTGGCCTGGCGCTCGCATCGGCTGGCTCGACGCCCCGCGACGGATGTCAATCGGGATCTGCGGGCGTTTTTTTTCTCCGCCATCGAGCGCCTCGTCATCGTCATCATGCTGTTCGTGGCAGGTCTGGGCGCACTCGAGCTGCCGCCGCTGCCGCTGCTGGGTGCCTTCATCGCCGGCCAGCTGGTGCTCATGATTTCAAGCTTCAAGACAGGACTGACAACGCATGGCGAGTGACACCCTGACATCCGGTGAATACATCAAGCACCACCTGACCAACCTCACCTTCGGTCAGCATCCCGACGGCAGCTGGGGCTTCGCCCATACCGGCGAAGAGGCCGCCCAGATGGGCTTCTGGGCCATCCACGTCGATTCCATGTTCTGGTCCGTGCTGCTCGGCTTCATCCTGTTCTATATCTTTCGCAAGGCCGCGAAGAATGCCCATGCCGGCGTGCCCGGCGGGCTGCAGAATTTCTGCGAGTGGATCGTCGATTTCATCAACGATACCGTGCGCGGCTCCTTCAGCGGTCGCAACCCGCTGATCGCACCCCTGGCCTTCACCATCTTCGGCTGGATCTTCCTGATGAATTTCATGGACCTGATCGCCGTGGACCTGCTGCCCTGGCTGGCGCAGCTGTTCGGCCAGCACGTGCTGGGCGTGGATCCGCATCATGTCTACTTCAAGGTCGTGCCCACCACGGACCCCAACATCACCTTCGGCCTGGCGCTCGGCGTGTTCATCCTGATGCTCTACTACTCCATCAAGATGAAGGGCGTCGGCGGCTTCTTCGGTGAGCTGGCCTTCCAGCCCTTCCCCAAGTGGATGTTCCCCATCAACCTGATCCTGGAAGGCGTGGCCCTGATCGCCAAGCCCGTCTCCCTGGCACTGCGACTGTTCGGCAACATGTACGCCGGCGAAACCATCTTCATCCTGATCGCGCTCATGTACAGCGCCGGGATCGTGATGGCTGGCTTCGGCGGGCTGCTGCAGCTCGGCTGGGCCATCTTCCACATACTGATCATCACCCTGCAGGCCTTCATCTTCATGACCCTGACGGTGGTGTATCTGGACATGGCTCACCAGGAACATCATTAATATCGCTTTCGTTTTTCGACTTTAATCTGCATCTAAACTTCAGGAGATAATCATGGAATCTGCATTGCTCTACATCGCTGGCGCACTGATGATGGGCCTGGGCGCCCTGGGCGCGGCGGTTGGTATCGGCATCCTCGGCGGGCGTTTCCTGGAAGGTGCAGCACGTCAGCCCGAGCTGATCCCCATGCTGCGTACCCAGTTCTTCATCGTCATGGGCCTGGTCGACGCCGTGCCGATGATCGCCGTCGGTCTGGCGCTGTACGTGCTGTTCGCCGTCGCGGGTGGTTGATCACGGGTTCCGGCAATACCGTTCGAAACCGTGATGAACGCCCGTAACCACGAGGTGACGAAATGAATTTCAATGCAACCCTCATCGGCCAGATGATCGCATTCGTCGTCTTCGTGTGGTTCTGCATGAAGTATGTGTGGCCACCGATGATGAAGGCGCTGGACGAGCGCAAGAAGACCATCGCCGATGGTCTGGCCGCCGCCGAGCGGGGACAGCGCGAGCATGAGCTGGCAGAGGAACGCGCCAGGGAATCCCTGGTTGAAGCCAAGCAGCAGGCCCAGGAGATCATCTCCCGCGCCGAGAAGCGTGCCGCCGAGATCGTCGAGGAGGCCAAGGCCGATGCCCGTACCGAGGGCGAGCGCATGATCGCCGCGGCCCGCAACGAGCTCGACCAGGAGCTGAACCGGGTCAAGGAGGAGCTGCGTGGCCAGGTGGTCAGCATCGCCGTCGCCGGCGCCGAAAAGGTGCTCGAACGCGAGGTCAACGAGCAGACGCATAACGAGCTGCTGACCAAGCTCGCAGCCCAGATCTAGGTACAACGCCATGGCCGAACTCACCACTATCGCGCGACCCTACGCCCAGGCGGTGTTCCGGCTGGCGCGGGAGCAGCAGACCCTGGATGCCTGGTCCGACATGCTCGGCCTGATGGCCGTCGTCGCCTCGGACCCGGATATGCAGCGCCTGCTCGACAACCCGCGTCTGACCGAGCAGCAGCTCGCCGATGTCTTTCTGGAGATCTGCGGCGACCGGATCAATGACGAAGGCAGAAACCTGATCAAGGTCCTGGCCGAGAACCGCCGCCTGACCGCCCTGCCGGAGATGTTCCGCCTGTTCCAGGAACACAAGAGCGCGGCCGAGGGCGCGATCAAGGCCGAGCTGATCACCGCCTTCCCCGCCACCGAGGCGCACAAGGCCACCGTGCTGGAGGCGCTCAAGCAGCGCTTCGGGCGCGAGGTGGAACTGGAATGCCGGACCGACGAGAGTCTGGTCGGCGGTGCGATCATTCGCGCGGGCGATACCGTTATCGATGGTTCGGTCCGGGGCAAGCTGAGCCGCCTGGCCAGCGCCCTGAGCCACTGAGAGGAATACACCAATGCAACTGAATCCGACTGAAATCAGCGAGCTGATCAAGAGCCGCATCGAAAAATTCGAGGGCGCGGCCGAGGCCCGCACCGAGGGTACCGTGGTCTCCCTGACCGACGGCATCGCCCGCGTCCACGGCCTGGCCGATGTCATGGCCGGCGAGATGCTGGAGTTCCCCGGTGACGTCTACGGCATGGCGCTGAACCTGGAGCGCGACTCCGTCGGCGCGGTTATCCTGGGGGATTACAAGAACATCACCGAGGGCGACACCGTCAAGTGCACCGGGCGCATCCTGGAAGTGCCGGTCGGCGAAGGCATGCTCGGCCGCGTGGTCGATGCCCTGGGCAGCCCGGTCGACGGCAAGGGCCCGGTGGAGAGCAGCATCACCTCCCCGATCGAGAAGATCGCCCCCGGCGTCATCTGGCGCAAGTCGGTGGACCAGCCGGTGCAGACCGGCCTGAAGGCCATCGACGCCATGGTCCCGGTCGGCCGCGGCCAGCGCGAGCTGATCATCGGCGACCGCCAGACCGGCAAGACCGCGGTGGCCGTCGACGCCATCATCAATCAGAAGGGCACCGGCGTTAAGTGCATCTACGTTGCCGTGGGCCAGAAGAACTCCTCGGTCGCCGCCGTAGTGCGCAAGCTCGAAGAGCACGGCGCCATGGAGCACACCATCGTGGTGGCGGCCTCGGCCTCCGAGTCGGCCGCCATGCAGTACATCGCCCCCTACGCCGGCTGCGCCATGGGCGAGTACTTCCGCGACCGCGGCGAGGACGCCCTGATCGTGTATGACGACCTGACCAAGCAGGCCTGGGCCTATCGCCAGGTCTCGCTGCTGCTCAAGCGTCCGCCGGGCCGCGAGGCCTATCCGGGTGACGTCTTCTACCTGCATTCGCGCCTGCTGGAGCGCGCCGCGCGGGTCAATGCGGACTATGTCGAGCGCGAGTCCAACGGCGAGGTCAAGGGCAGAACCGGCTCGCTGACCGCCCTGCCGATCATCGAGACCCAGGCCGGCGACGTGTCCGCCTTCGTGCCGACCAACGTCATCTCCATCACCGACGGCCAGATCTTCCTGGAGTCCGACCTGTTCAACGCCGGTATCCGCCCCGCCATCAACGCGGGCCTGTCGGTATCGCGTGTCGGCGGCGCGGCCCAGACCAAGATCATCAAGAAGCTCGGCGGCGGTGTGCGTCTGGCGCTGGCCCAGTACCGCGAGCTGGCGGCCTTTGCCCAGTTCGCCTCCGACCTGGACGAGGCCACCCGCAAGCAGCTCGAGCGCGGTCAGCGCGTCACCGAGCTGATGAAGCAGAAGCAGTACTCACCGCTGTCCATCGCCGAGATGGCCGTGTCGCTGTATGCCGCCAACGAGGGCTACCTCGACGACCTGGACAACAACAAGGTCGTCGACTTCGAGGCCGCGCTGCACGCGCACATGAAGTCGCACTTCACCGATCTGATGAACCAGATCAACGAATCGGCCGACTACAACGACGAGATCGCGGCCGGGCTGAAGAAGTGCGTCGAGGACTTCAAGGCCAACGGCGCTTGGTAATGTACAGGGAATAGGTGTCAGGGATTGGGGGTCAGGGTATTGACCTTTTCCCCATTCCCTAAACCCCAACCCCCAACTCCCGGGATTTAGATATGGCTGGCGCGAAAGAGATACGCACCCAGATCAAGAGCATCCAGAACACGCGCAAGATCACCAAGGCGATGGAAATGGTGGCGGCGAGCAAGATGCGCAAGGCGCAGGAGCGCATGATCGCCACGCGCCCCTATGCCGAGAAGATCCGCAGCGTGGTCGCGCACGTCGGACACGCGCATCCCGAGTACAAGCACCCGTACCTGATCGAGCGCGAGGTCAAGCGGGTGGGGCTGATCATCGTCTCCACCGACCGCGGCCTGTGCGGCGGCCTGAACATCAACCTGTTCAAGAAGGTCATCGCCCGGATGAAGGAATGGGACCAGGCCGGCTACGAGATCGACCTGACGGTGCTGGGCAACAAGGCGCTGCAGTTCTTCAAGCGCATCGGCGGCAACATCACCGCCCAGGCCACCCATCTGGGTGACGCGCCCGCGATGGGCGACATGATCGGCAGCGTGAAGGTCATGCTGGATGCCTATGACGAAGGCCGGATCGACCGCCTGTACATAGCCTCCAACGAATTCGTCAACACCATGACCCAGACCCCGACCATCGAGCAGCTGCTGCCGGTCGCGCCGAGCGAGGAAAAGGAACTTGTCCATCACTGGGACTACATCTACGAGCCGGACTCCAAGCCGGTGATGGACGGCCTGTTGATGCGTTACATCGAATCGCTGGTCTATCAGGGCGCGGTGGAGAACGTGGCCTGCGAGATGGCCGCGCGCATGGTCGCCATGAAGGCGGCCTCCGACAACGCCGGCACCCTGATCGACGAGCTGCAGCTGGTCTACAACAAGGCCCGCCAGGCCGCCATCACGCAGGAGCTGTCGGAGATCGTCAGCGGCGCGGCAGCGGTTTAAGACCCACGGATTCCAAGAGCGGATCGCGCCATGCAGCTGGACATGTTTTCAGCCGAATCGAGCGATTCGAAAGACAAAGATTCAGACTTACGAGAGGACATCAACATGAGTTCGGGCAACATCGTTGAAATCATCGGCGCCGTTGTCGACGTGGAATTCCCCCGCGATTCGGTGCCCAAGGTATACGACGCGCTCAAGGTGAAGGACCTCGACATCACTTTGGAAGTGCAGCAGCAGCTCGGTGACGGCGTGGTCCGCACCATCGGCATGGGCAGTACCGACGGGCTGAAGCGTGGACTGAGCGTGGACAACACCGGTGCGCCCATCTCTGTACCCGTCGGGACGGCAACGCTGGGCCGCGTCATGGACGTGCTCGGCAACCCGGTCGACGAGGCCGGCCCGGTCGATACCCAGGAGAGGATGCCGATCCACAGGGCTGCCCCGGCCTATGCCGATCAGGCGGCCAGCGTCGAGATCCTCGAGACGGGTGTGAAGGTCATCGATCTGATCATGCCCATCGCCAAGGGCGGCAAGGTCGGCCTGTTCGGCGGCGCCGGCGTGGGCAAGACCGTGACCCTGATGGAGCTGATCCGCAACATCGCCATGGAGCACTCCGGCTACTCGGTGTTCGCCGGCGTCGGTGAGCGTACCCGCGAGGGCAACGACTTCTATCACGAAATGAAGGAAGCCAACGTCCTCGACAAGGTGGCCCTGGTCTACGGCCAGATGAACGAGCCCCCCGGCAACCGCCTGCGCGTGGCGCTGACCGGCCTGACCATGGCCGAGTTCTTCCGCGACGAAGGCCGTGACGTGCTGATGTTCATCGACAACATCTACCGTTACACCCTGGCCGGCACCGAAGTCTCGGCACTGCTGGGCCGCATGCCCTCCGCGGTGGGCTACCAGCCGACCCTGGCCGAGGAAATGGGCGTGCTGCAGGAGCGCATCACCTCCACCCGCACCGGCTCCATCACCTCCTTCCAGGCCGTGTATGTGCCCGCGGACGATCTGACCGACCCCTCGCCCGCCACCACCTTTGCGCATCTGGACGCAACCCTGGTGCTGTCGCGTCAGGTCGCGGAGCTGGGCATCTACCCGGCGGTGGATCCGCTGGACTCCACCTCGCGCCTGCTGGATCCGCTGGTCATCGGCCAGGATCACTACGACACCGCCCGTGCCGTGCAGGGTACCCTGCAGCGCTACAAGGAGCTGCGCGACATCATCGCCATCCTGGGCATGGACGAGCTGTCCGAGGAGGACAAGCTGGTCGTGGCCCGGGCGCGCAAGATCCAGCGCTTCCTGTCGCAGCCCTTCTTCGTGGCCGAGACCTTCACCGGCGCGCCCGGCAAGTACGTGGGCCTGAAGGACACCATCAACGGCTTCAAGGCCATCGTCAACGGCGAGTACGACCACCTGCCCGAGCAGGCCTTCTACATGGTCGGCACCATCGACGAGGCGGTCGAGAAGGCCAAGTCGTTGTGAGGAGATACATGAGGCAAGGTGCAGGATACAAGCGGAAACCGATATATGGCGTCATTCCCGCGCAGGCGGGAATCCATATACCGCCGCGGCTGCTGGATCCCCGCTTCCGCGGGGATGACGGTGTTTTTTGACTTGTAGTCAATATTTCAGGCTACTGTTAAATCGGATCTATAATTATGGCTATGACCTTTCATGTGGATATCGTGAGCGCCGAGGCGGAGATCTTCTCCGGCACCGCCACGATGGTCTTTGCCCCGGCGGAGATGGGCGAGGTCGGCATCGCGCCCCGCCACACCCCGCTGCTGACCCGGCTCAAGCCCGGCGAGGTGCGGGTCCAGGACGACCACGGCGAGGAGCACACCTTCTTCGTTAACGGCGGCATGCTGGAGGTGCAGCCGCACGTGGTGACCGTGCTGTCCGACTCGGCCATGCGGGCGAAGGACCTGGACGAGGCCGCCGCCCTGCAGGCCAAGCAGGAGGCCGAGAAGACCCTGGCCGACAACAAGGCCGATATTGACTACGCCAAGGCCCAGGCCGAGCTGGCCGAGGCGGTCGCGCAGCTGCGCACCATCCAGAAGCTGAAGAAATCCAGGTAGTTCATCGACCGTCATTGCGAGGAGCGAGGCGACGAAGCAATCGCCAACCGGCTGTTGCCTTGTTACGGGATTGCCGCGCTTCTCCCATAGAATCCCTTCGGGCTTCATTATGGGTACCCCATCCTTCGGCTCTGGGCATCGCAATGACGGGAAAGCAGAACAGGGGGCAGCCACCGGCTGCCCCCTGTTCGTTTGCGCCCCCCGGATACGATAGAATGGGAAGCTGAACCCGCAATCAGGAACGGCCGAATGTCCGAGAAATGCATCGCCCCCAACACGCTCGTCGCCATTACCTACAGCATCAAGGACGAGGAGGGCAATCTGCTGGAGCACAGCGACATGCCCATCAGCTATATCCACGGCGGACGCTCCGACCTGTTCGAGAAGATCGAGGCCGCCCTGGAAGGCAAACGCGTGGGCGAAACCGTGGAGGTCAGTCTGACCCCCGAGGAGAGCTTCGGCGAGTATGATCCGAGCCTGACCTTCACCGACGACCTCGACAATGTCCCGGAGCAGTACCGCAATCTCGGCGCCGAGGTGGAGATGCGCAGCGACCAGGGCGAGAGCCGGATGTTTTATGTCACGAAGATCGAGAACGGCCGCCTGACCGTGGACGGCAACCATCCCTTCGCCGGCAAGAACCTGGTGTTCAGCGTCAAGGTCGAGCACATCCGTGACGCAACCGCCGAGGATATCGTGGCGGCTGGCGAGGGCGGCCAGTCGACGGTGCACTAAAGCGGGTGCGGACCGCGACCGCTATGACAAAAAGTATCGGATAAGCGTAACTTACACGATTTCCCCTCTCCCCCTTGGGGGAGAGGGTCAGGGTGAGGGGGCAAGGTGACCACCATTACCCCCTCACCCCAACCCCTCTCCCTGAGGGACAGGGGGCACAAGTTGAATGGCATTGGAGCCTGAGATCATTTCCATGGAGCTGCACGTCATCATCCTCGCCGCCGGCCAGGGCACGCGCATGCGTTCGGCCCTGCCCAAGGTGCTGCACCCGATCGCCGGGCGGCCCATGCTCGGCCATGTCATCGAGACCGCGGGTGCCCTGGGCGCGGCCGGCATCCATGTGGTCTATGGCCACGGTGGCGAACAGGTGCGTGCGGCCTTCGCCGGGCGGAATGATATCCAGTGGGCGGAACAGGCCGAACAGCTTGGCACCGGCCATGCCGTCGCCCAGGCCCTGCCGAACGTCCCCGACGATGCCCGGATACTCATTCTGTATGGTGACGTGCCTCTGATCGGTCAGGATACCCTGGCCGCTCTGGCCGACGCCGCGGGCGACGACAGCCTGGGCCTGCTCACCGCCACCCTACCCGACCCCACCGGCTACGGCCGCATCGTGCGCGACAATCATCACTGCGTGACCGGCATCGTCGAGCAGAAGGACGCCAGCGAAGCCGAATTGCAGATCTGCGAGATCAACACCGGTTTCATGGCCGCTCCGGCGCGGCCGCTCAAGGACTGGATCGGCCGGCTGGGCAACGACAACGCCCAGGGCGAGTATTACCTGACCGACGTCACCGGGATGGCCGCCCGAGAAGGTGTGGCCATCAACGTGGTCCAGCCGCAGTATCCGGAAGAGATCCTGGGCGTGAACAATCGCCTGCAGCTGGCCGAGCTGGAACGCGCCTGGCAGCGCCGGCATGCCGAGGCGCTGCTGCTCGGCGGCGTCACTCTGCTCGATCCCGGGCGCTTCGACCTGCGCGGCCGGCTGCAGCACGGCCTGGATGTCAGCATTGATGTGAACGTGGTCATCGAAGGCGAGGTGCGGCTGGAGGATAATGTCCGCATCGGCCCCAACTGTGTATTGAGGAATGTGACCATCGGCGCCGGCACCGAGGTGCTGGCCAATTGCGTGATCGAGGACGCCGTCATCGGCGCCGGCGCGCGCATCGGGCCCTTCGCCCGCATCCGCCCCGAGACGCGGCTGGCCGACGGCGTGCACGTCGGCAACTTCGTCGAGGTGAAGAAGGCCGAGATCGGCGCGGGCTCCAAGGTCAATCACCTGAGCTACATCGGCGACACCCGCATGGGTGCCGGGGTCAACATCGGCGCCGGCACCATTACCTGCAACTACGATGGCGCCAACAAGCACCTGACCGTGATCGAGGACGAGGTCTTCATCGGCTCCGATACCCAGCTGGTCGCCCCGGTGACCGTGGGCAAAGGCGCGACCATCGGCGCCGGCACCACGCTCACACGCGACGCGCCCGCCGGCGAACTCACCCTGAGCCGGAGCAAACAACAGACCCGCGAGGGCTGGAAGCGGCCTGTTAAGAAAAAGGACTAAAAAGCTTTAACGCAGAGAGGCGAAGAACGCAAAGAATATAATTGCGAAAGTTAAGTATACCGTCATCCCGGCGCAGGCCGGGATCCAGATACCGCAGCGGTTACTGGATTCCGGTCTGCACTGGAATGGCAGTGTTCTCATAAGTGCAACTGGAGCTGCAGGCATTACAAATAATTCTCGATTTCTTCGCGAACCTTGCGCCTTAGCGCCTCTGCGTTGAATCTTTTGATCTTGAGGATAATCAAATGTGCGGAATCGTCGGAGCCGTAGCCCAGCGCGATGTCGCGCCCGTCCTGCTCGAAGGCCTCAAACGGCTGGAGTACCGCGGCTATGACTCGGCCGGCATGCTGGTGGTCACGCCCGAGCACAAGTTCAGCCGCAAGCGCGCCATGGGCAAGGTGGCCGTCCTGGGCGATGCCCTGAGCAGTGAGCCGCTGCCCGGTCACACCGGTATCGCCCACACCCGCTGGGCCACCCATGGCCGGCCCAGCGAGGGCAACGCACACCCGCATGTGTGCAACGAGACCATCGCCGTGGTGCACAACGGCATCATCGAGAACCACGACGCCCTGCGCACACAGCAAAAGGAACTGGGCTACCGCTTCACCTCCGAGACCGACACCGAGGTCATCGCCCACCAGCTGCATCATCACTACGCGCAGTCGCACGATCTGCTAGCCGCCGTGCAGGCCTCCGTCGGCGATCTGGATGGTGCCTATGCCCTGGGCGTGGTCACCAACAGCGACCCCGAACGCATCATCGCCGCCCGTCGCGGCAGCCCGCTGGTGATCGGCCTGGGCCTGGGCGAGAACTTCATCGCCTCCGACGTGGCGGCTCTGGTGCCGGTGACCCAGCAGTTCATCTTCCTGGAAGACGGCGACATCGCCGAGATCACGCGCGATTCGATCACCATCTATGACCGCGAAGGCGTGGCGGTCTCCCGCCCCGTGCGCCAGTCGGAGCTGACTGCAGACGCCGTCGAGCGCGGCCAGTATCGCCACTACATGCTGAAGGAAATCCACGAGCAGCCGCGCGCCGTGGCTGACTGCCTGGAGGGCCGCATCAGCGGTGATAAATTACTGGAAGCCGCCTTCGGTGTTGATGCCACCGAAATCCTCGACCAGGTCCAGGGCGTGCACATCATCGCCTGCGGCACCAGCTATCACGCCGGCATGGTCGGGCGCTACTGGCTGGAATCCATCGCCGGCATTCCCTGCAGCGTGGAGGTGGCCAGCGAGTTCCGCTACCGCAAGCCGGTGGTGCGCAACAACTCGCTCATCGTCACCCTGTCGCAGTCGGGCGAGACCGCCGACACCCTGGCCGGCCTGCAGGAGGCCAAGCGCCTGGGCTTCGGCCATTCCCTGGCCATCTGCAACGTGCCGGAAAGCTCGCTGGTGCGCGAATCCGACCTTACCCTGATGACCCGCGCCGGGCCCGAGATCGGCGTGGCCTCCACCAAGGCCTTCACCACCCAGCTGGTCTCGCTGTTGCTGCTGGTCATCGCCCTGGGCCGGCGCAACGGCGTCGATCCCTATGTCGAGGCCAAGATCATCAGCCAGCTAGAGCACCTGCCCGGCAAGATCGATCATGTGCTGCAGCTCGACGACCGTATCCGGGAGATCGCGGAAGGGTTTGCCGACAAGCACCACGCCCTGTTCCTCGGCCGCGGCGCTCAGTACCCAGTGGCGATGGAAGGCGCCCTAAAATTAAAAGAGATCTCCTACATCCACGCCGAGGCCTACCCCGCCGGCGAACTCAAGCACGGCCCACTGGCCCTGGTCGACGCCGAGATGCCCGTCATCGCCGTTGCCCCCAACAACGAACTGCTGGAAAAGCTCAAGTCCAACCTGCAGGAAGTCAGCGCCCGGGGTGGCCAGTTGATCGTCTTCGCCGACGAACACGCCGGCGTGGTCGAGAGCGAGAACATGACCGTGCTCCCCGTCGCCCCCACCGACGACTGCATCGCCCCCATCATCTTCACCATCCCGCTGCAGCTGCTGGCCTATCACGTGGCGGTGCTGAAGGGGACGGATGTGGATCAGCCGAGGAATCTAGCGAAATCTGTTACGGTTGAGTAGTTAGTTAAGCTTGCTCGCCATGTCACATCGCGAAAATCAGTTGAGTGAAGAGGGAATAAAGCTATGCGCATTTCACTTAAGCCGATATATTCGCTCAGCCTAGATCAATACCGATGGGGCGGTAGCAATTGAAAATAATCGTGATTTGTAGTCGAAACTATTTTGAAAGGTTTCAGGCAGGTGCCAATGTCTGAAAGCTGGTCAGAGTCTGAGGTCGAGGCGGCTGTTGAAGACTACTTCAATATGCTGCGTCTTGAACTGGCTGGATGCAATTACAATAAGACAGAGCACCGTCGGACCCTGATGGGGCATCTGAATAACCGCTCAGAGGGTTCCATAGAACTCAAACACCAGAACATAAGCGCGGTGTTGATCGAAATGGGTATACCCTATATCGATGGCTACAAGCCCCGATCAAACTATCAGCGTGTGCTGCTGCCGGCTGCCGTTGCGGATTATCTGAAAAACAATCCTGACCTTCAGGATCTGTTCAAGCGGGACGTCGAGACAATGCCTGAAATACCGTCTGTCGATGATTTCCTGGCAATAATGGAAACGCCTCCCGTCCAGGACGATAAAAGTCCTTCTGGTGTCGCCGACACACCGGAAATCTACAATCCTGTTGGTGTTAATTATCTCGAGAGAGAAGCGCAGAACCAGGCGCTCGGTGGTGCTGGAGAGCATTTCGTCATCAACTTCGAGCGAGCGCGACTGATTCATGCCGGAAGAGAATCTCTCGCCGATCGTATCGAGCAGGTATCGGCCACAGTCGGTCCATCCGCTGGTTTCGACATCCGATCATTCGAAGCGAATGGCTCAGATCGATTTATTGAGGCGAAGACGACTAAATACGGTAAAAATACACCGTTCTTTGTTACACCGAACGAGTTAAGATTCTCCCGCGACAACGCGTCGCAATACTTCCTGTATCGAATCTTCAGGTTCCGCGCAGGACCCCGCATATTCGCACTGCATGGCCATTTGCAGGATCGGTGCATGCTGGTGCCCTCGCAGTATATGGCCAGGCCGGCATGAAGTCCGCCATCTGCTGATGTTGCTGTCGTTTTTTGTAACCTCACACCCGCAATTTCCGCTTCTCGTATACATGCGTAATCGCCTCCCCGTCCCACACATAGGTCAAATGCGGTCCCTGTCTGGCCGGTGACAGCAGGCGGGGCCGGAACACCGCGATGCATTCTCCGCCTTCGTGGCGGACGCTGTGATACACCAGCCCGTTGCCTTTTGAGTTACGCAGGGCATTGGCCAGTCGCTGCGAAGCCTTATAGCTGTCAGGGTCATACCATTCGGGGCGCATATCCCGGTACGGGCGGATGTCGGTCAGTTCCGCGTCGATATCCGAATAGTAGACACGCTGATCCAGTTCGATCGGTGGTTCGTTGGTGTAGCGCAGAAAACGCTCACGATGGTGGAGCGTTTCCCGGATGGCGGTTTCCATGGTCCGGCTGGCGTAGTAGACACCATAGGTGCCGTCGCTGAAACGACTGCCGTCCGGATTCAGGTGGGTGAAGGCGGCCATGATGGGTGTGGCACCGGGGCCGCTGATGCGGTCCTCGGGCGGGACCAGCGAAATATCGCCGGCCTCCTGGCGCAGGCGCGGGTTGGTGAGACCTTCTATATCGAACACAGTTTCCAGATCAGCCGGGTCGGCAACAGAATCAAACAGACCGACCGGGGGAAAGCGGCTGGCGACGACGCGGACGCTGGGTGTCCAGGTGATCCGTGCATGCGGTAAACGGGCAGGCTCCATCGGCTCCGGGAGGCTTCAAACGCCGCGCTGTGCGTCCAGGTACTGCCGGACCACATACAGGTCGGCCACATTGCCGGAGAGCATGCGCTCCAGGGCGGAGCGGCCGCCGAACAGGGGGGCGTCGTTCGGGCGGTGAATCCATTGATCGGCGGATTCCGCTTTCGGCAACAGGATCTGCAGGTCCTTGTAGATACCGAAGATGTACGACAGCCGTTCCAGCTTTTCCCGGCTCAGGCGTGCGCTTTCCGGCTCGCGCTTCCATTTGAAGAAGGTGCTGCGGGTGCGTTCATCGAAGCCGAGCAGCGTCATGGCCTGCTCGGTGTTCAGATCCCAGTCCCGGACAATATTGAAATAGGTGCGCAGTGCTGCGCCGGCGGTTCGGGCAGGATCACGGGCGAGTTCCTGTTCAGCGGCGGTAGGCATGGTCACCTCCTGTTGATAGCCGCTCTGGCCAATGAATCGGCGGATATTATTTAATACTTAAAATTATATTTAGTATTATTTCGGACTAAAAGCAAGCCTTGGCGGCTTCTATCGCATACATATTTGTGGAGGGCGTCGCCTTCTACAGCAAGGAGCACGGGGCGGCCTGGCAGTATCCGCGGGCGCTGTTTGAGGTCGATGGCAGGTTGCCGACGCCGGCGGTGTAATCCGGACAATGTCGCCAGTTTGGTGGGGGCTGGCGGAAACGGATCCGAGACCTGGATCAGGCCCGGGATTCCAGCGAAGCCCGGCAGGGATCAGGAATCATCGGTGTCCTTCACCCGCGCCTCGAAGGCACGCTGGTCGGCGGCGCGCAGCCGGCGGCAGACGTCGCGGGCCATGTTCATGTACAGCACCAGATACTGGTCGGGGTACCTTTTATACAGCTGATGCAGGTGCTGGTTGGTCAGCTCGATGGCCGCGCTGCCGGTCAGGGCCAGCACGGAGGTGTTGCGCGGGCCCAGGTCGATCAGGGCGACCTGGCCGAAACTCTCGCCCCGCTCCAGGGTGTGGATACGGTGGTCGCGGCCTTCCCAGGCCTTGTACATTGCCGCCTTGCCGGACTCGAGCACGAACATGGAGCGTGCCGGGTCACCTTCGCGATAGAAGTACTCTCCCTTCCTGCGCTGTACCACATGGGTGAGGCTCAGCAGGAACTCCAGGGTGTCCTCGCTGAGGCCGCCGAATGCGGCCATGGCCTGCAGCAGCCGGATGCGCTCGGCGGTGGGTTGAGTCTGTGTAATGGCGCGTCGCATGTGGGTTCCTGTCAGGAATCTTACCCTGCCTTCAGGTTGGACAGCGTCCGAGCGGGGGAGTGCCGCCTGTCAGATATGTCTGTCAGTCATGTCGCATGACAAGTATAACCGATTGAATTCTATTCTGAATGGACAGACACGAAAAAAAATGGTATTGTGCAAAAGTTTTTCGCCCAAATATATTGTCTGGTGTAATGACCGCTGATCCGAACGCCGCCCCGGGCTCAGAGCCCGAAGCGGGACAAGACAGGGAAATCCGCAGCATCATCCAGCAGTTGCGTATCGTCTACCGCGCCATGCAGGAGCATTCGCGGTGGGTGGAGCGTCAGTGCGGGGTTTCCGCGGCCCAGCTCTGGGCCCTGTGGGAGATGCACAAGCGGCCCGGGATGCGCGTCTCGCAGCTGTCGCGGAGTCTGTCGCTGCACCAGTCAACGACCAGCAACATGCTGGACAAGCTGGAAAAAAAGGGACTGGTCGAGCGCCGCCGCGGCGGTCCCGACCAGCGTGTGGTCAAGGTCTACCTGACCCAGGCGGGTGCGGCAATCGTCAAGCAGGCGCCGCAGCCGGCCCAGGGCACCATCAGTGATGCCCTGCTGCGCCTGCCGGACGAGCGGCTGGCACAACTCGACCAGGGCCTGCAGGCCATGGTTGCGGCAATGGTGATCAAGGACAGCGAGGCGGCGCTGAGGCATATGTCGGAGTCCGACGCGCCCGATAATCAGGAGAAACGCTTTGAGTAAGGACCGGATGTTTTACTGTCTCCCGCAGCAGGCCTACATGCGCACGGACAACTGTGAGAAGCTGCGCAGGCGGCCCACCGGCAAGGTGCCCGCCGGCGCCCAGCCCAAGCTGCGGGCCTGCGAGGGCTGCACCATGTATCCGCTGGTGGACAAGGACAAGGTCCCGACCGTGACCCTGACCGAGTACCTCGGCGGTCAGAAGCCCGCGATCGCCAACCTGCAGTCGGCGACCAACAGGAAGCTGATCCAGGCCCATCTCAAAGAGGCGGGCTAGTGTACTGAAGCCGGCGGCAGGAACCGGGCCCGGTGGCCCGTATTCCGGCCTGTGCGCTTCAGCAATCCTGTAACGAAATTCTCCAGGTCCGCCTCCGGGGCGGCCCGTCTGAAACAACCAGGGTCGGCCGGTGGCCATGCCGCCGGACAGCACCTCATCACTCCAATCATCCCTCAGGTATCGGATGGGGTAACGGCCTTGAGATATAAGGAGAGACTCCTATGTCCCAGGTCACGAACCTGAAACGCGCGGCAATGCCGCCCGAAGCATTGACCGACACCACCCGGTTCCAGGTCTACACCGAGCGTCAGTTCGATCGCATCGAGGCCCTGCGGCACCTGCCCGAAGAGCAGCGTTTCGCCATGCGCGTGGTGGCCAATGTGCTGCCCTTCCGGGTCAATCAGTACGTCATCGACGAACTGATCGACTGGGAGCGGGTGCCCGAGGATCCGGTGTTCCAGCTCACCTTTCCCCAGCCCGGGATGCTGCATGAAGCCGATTTCAACCGCATGGCCGGCGCCCTGCGCCGGGGTGCGGAGCGTGCCGAAATCAAGGCCATCGCCCGTGAGATCCAGGCCGGCCTGAACCCGCACCCGGCCGGACAGCAGCAGATGAACGTCCCGCAGCTCAATGGCGAGCCCCTGCCCGGTGTGCAGCACAAGTACCGCGAGACGGTGCTGTTCTTCCCCAGCCAGGGCCAGGTCTGTCACAGCTACTGCACCTTCTGTTTCCGCTGGGCCCAGTTCGTGGGTGACAAGGCGCTGCGTTTTGCCGCCAACGAGGCGTCCAACCTGCACCGGTACCTGGCACAGCACACGGCCATCAGTGACCTGCTGGTCACCGGCGGCGATCCGATGGTGATGAAGACCGACCACCTCAAGGCCTACCTGGAGCCGCTGCTGCGCCCGGAGCTCGAGCATGTGCAGACGGTGCGCATCGGCACCAAGTCGCTGACCTTCTGGCCGCAGCGCTTCGTCACCGACAGCGACGCCGATGAGCTGCTGCGGCTGCTGGAGAAGCTGGTCGCCGGGGGCAAACACGTGGCGCTGATGGCGCATTTCAATCACTGGCGCGAGATGGCGACGCCCATCGCGCGCGAGGCCATGCGCCGCATCCGCGCCACCGGCGCCCAGATCCGTACCCAGGCGCCATTGCTGCGCCACATCAACGACGACCCCGAGGTGTGGGCGCGGCTGTGGCGCACCCAGGTGCACCTGGGGCTGATCCCCTATTACATGTTCGTCGAGCGCGACACCGGCGCGCGCCAGTACTTCGAGGTTCCGCTGGTACGCGCCTGGGAGATCTATCGCGAGGCCATGCAGCAGGTCTCAGGCCTCGGCCGCACCGCGCGGGGGCCGAGCATGAGCGCCGGTCCGGGCAAGGTGGAGATCCAGGGCGTGACCGAGATCCAGGGCGAGAAGGTGTTCGTGCTGCGTTTCATCCAGGGCCGCAATCCGGACTGGGTGCAGCAGCCCTTCTTCGCCCGCTACGATCCCGGGGCCACCTGGCTGGACCAGCTCGAGCCGGCCTTCGGTGCGGAGAGGTTCTTCTTCGAGGACGAGTACCGGGCCATGCAGCAGCAGCGGGTGAAGGTGCGCCGCATCGCCTGAGGCTGCGGCGTTGCCGCAGAGGCGATTTGTCGGCATCCTGTTACCATCGTTTTTGTCATTGCGAGCGTAGCGTGGCAATCTCATACTGCAGCAGTAAACCGTCGGAGATTGCCGCGGCACCGTGTGCCTCGCAATGACGGCTAATTTGAAGCTCAGTGACAGCCGTCAGCCATGGACACGATACCTGACCCCCAGCCCGCCCCCACCCAGGATCGCCCGGTCATTTTCGGCGAGGTGCTGTTCGACTGCTTCGCCGGCGGTCCGGAGGTGCTCGGCGGCGCCCCCTTCAATGTTGCCTGGCACCTGCAGGGCTTCGGTCAGCAGCCGTTGCTGATCAGCCGTGTCGGCGAGGATGCGCACGGCGAGGAACTGCTCGGGCAGATGCGTGCCTGGGGCATGGATACGAGCGGCGTGCAGCGCGATCCTGATCATCCCACCGGCCGGGTCGAGATCGTCCAGGACGGCAGCAGCCACAGCTTCGATATCCTGCCCGATCAGGCCTACGACCACATCGACGCCGAAACCGCCTGCGAGCGGTTGCTCGACATCAATGTCGCCCTGCTCTATGTCGGCAGCCTGGCCCGGCGCCAGCCGGTCTCGCGCCAGGCCATGGAGGCGTTGCAGACGCAGGGCCATCCCGCCTTTGTCGATATCAACCTGCGTGCCCCCTGGTGGGACGAGCCCGGGGTGCGGGCGCTGCTGCGCCAGGCGCGCTGGTTCAAGCTCAACGACGAGGAACTGCGGCAGCTGGAACCGGTGGCGGCCGCCGCCGGCGAGGCCGGGGCCGCGCGCAGTCTGCTCGAACACAACGGCCTGGAACTGCTGATCCTGACCCGCGGCGCGGACGGGGCGCTGCTGCTCAACCGGGACCGGCAGCTCGAGGGCCGGCCGCCGCCGGTCGGGCGACTGGTGGACACGGTCGGCGCCGGCGATGCCTTCAGCGCGGTGACCATCCTCGGCCTGCTCAGGGGCTGGACGCTGGAGCAGATCCTGGAGCGTGCCCTGACCTTCGCCGCGCGCATCAGCGAACAACGCGGTGCCACCGCGGCAGATCCAGCGTTGTACCAACACTACCGTGAGAGCTGGGGACTCTGATGGAGAAAAAGGCGACTGGGAGTGCCACGGAAAAGGGTCGCTACATCATCCTGATCAGTATCCACGGCCTGATCCGGGGCAGGAACCTGGAGCTGGGCCGGGATTCGGACACCGGCGGCCAGACCCTGTATGTGGTGGAACTGGCCCGGGCCCTGGCCCGCCATCCCGACGTCTGGCGCGTGGACCTGCTCACCCGCCAGGTCATCGATCCCAAGGTCTCCGACGATTATGCCGAACCGGTCGAATCGCTGGGTGACAAGGCCTGCATCATCCGCCTGCCCTGCGGCCCGCGCCGCTATCTGCGCAAGGAAGTGCTCTGGCCCTACCTGGACGGCTTCACCGATGCGGCCCTGCAGCATGTACGCAGGATCGGCCGGCTGCCGGATTTCGTGCACAGTCACTATGCCGATGCCGGCTTCGTCGCCTCGCGCCTGACCGCACTGCTCGGCGTGCCCATGGTGCACACCGGCCATTCGCTCGGCTGGCCCAAACGCGAACGCCTGCTGGAACAGGGCGTGCGCGAGGAGCAGATCGAGCAGCACTACAACCTGTCACAGCGCATCGAGGCCGAGGAGATGGCGCTGGAGAACGCCCAGCTGGTGGTGGCCAGCACCCGCCAGGAAGTCGAGCAGCAGTACGCGCGCTATGACAACTATCAGCCCAAGCGCATGGAGGTCATTCCGCCGGGCACCGACCTGACCCGCTTCCGGCCGCCGAGGAAACGCGAACGCTGGCCGCCGATCTGGGACGATCTGCAGCGTTTTCTCAGGCAGCCGAAGCGGCCCATGATCCTGGCCCTGTCCCGGCCGGACGAGCGCAAGAACATCCTCACCCTGGTGCAGGCCTATGCCGAGCATCCCACCCTGCGCGAGCTGGCCAATCTGGTGATCGTCGCCGGCAACCGCGACGACATCAGCCAGATGGAACGCGGCCCGAAGGCGGTGCTCACCAACCTGCTCATGGCCATCGACCGCTATGACCTGTACGGGCATATCGCCTACCCCAAGCACCATGATTCGGACGACGTGCCGGACCTGTACCGGATCGCCGCCCGGCTCAAGGGGGTATTCGTCAACCCGGCCCTGACCGAACCCTTCGGTCTGACACTGATCGAGGCGGCGGCCAGCGGGCTGCCCATCCTGGCCACGCATGACGGCGGTCCGCGCGACATCATCCGCCACTGCCGGAACGGTTATCTGATCAATCCGCTCAAGCCCAAGCTGATGGCGCGGCGGCTGGAGCAGATGCTGATCGACCCCGAGCAGTGGGAGCAATGGTCACAGAACGGGCTGAAGGGTTCGCACAAGCACTATTCCTGGGACAGCCATGTGGAGAAATACCTCAAGGCGGTCAGGCGCACCTCCAAGGGCAAGTATCGTCCGCAGCATGCCTGGGGACCGAGCAGCCGCATGCCCACCATCGACCGGTTGATCGTGTGCGCGCTGGACAATGTCCTGATCGGCGACGAGGATGCCCAGCGCGAGCTGGTGGAGCGGCTGAAGAAATCCGGCGAGCATATCGGCTTCGGCGTGGCCACCGGCCGTACCCTGGACAGCGCCATGAAACTGATCGAGGCCTCGGCCCTGCCCATGCCGGACGTGCTCATCACCTCGGTGGGCTCCGAGATCCACTACGGTCACCGCATGGTGCTGGACCAGGCCTGGTTCCGGCATATCGATTTCCGTTGGGAACCCGACGCGCTCAAGGCGGCGATGAAGGCATTCAAGGGTCTGA
Source organism: Thiohalobacter thiocyanaticus (assembly GCF_003932505.1). Lineage (GTDB taxonomy): Bacteria > Pseudomonadota > Gammaproteobacteria > Thiohalobacterales > Thiohalobacteraceae > Thiohalobacter > Thiohalobacter thiocyanaticus. Next base: position 1,748,665 of record NZ_QZMU01000001.1, on the reverse strand, counting down.
AGCTGCAGCCGAAGGCGGAGCAGCATCCCTACAAGATCAGCTATTACATCGACAGCAGCAAGGGGCCGAAGCGGCGCGAGGTGGTGCGCCATCTGCGCAAGCTCGACCTGCATGCCAACGTGATCTATTCACGCAACATGTTCGTCGACCTGCTGCCCATCCGTGCCTCCAAGGGCACCGCTCTGCGCCATGTCAGCGTGCGCTGGAACATCCCGCCGGAGCGGATCCTGATCGCCGGCAGCTGCGGCAACGACGCTGACGTGCTCCAAGCGGCAACACCCTGGGCGTGGTGGTCGGCAACCACAGCAATGAGATCGAACGCCTGCGCAGTTGGCCGCGGGTCTACTTCGCCGAGGCTTCCCATGGCTGGGGGATCCTCGAGGGCATCAACTACTATGACTTTCTTGGCGTGATCCACATCCCGGACGAGGAATACGAGGAGGCCTGATGCAAGCGCTCGAGGAGCACCTGCGGCATCACCAGGACAAGCTGTTCATGCTGCTGCGCCACTACGCCTCACTGGAGCGGGCCTTTCTGCTGCAGTCGGATCTGTGGGACGAGTACCAGGTCTTCTGCGAGCGTGACGAGAACAGCGGCAACTGTGACCATGCCATCGCCGAGCTGATCTCGGTCTCGCAGGAGGCGGTGATCGAGTCGCCCTGGGTGTATCTCTCGGTGCGTCCCAGCATCGCGCGCTGGAATTATCTGCGTTTTCACCTGGAGGCCGGCGGCCACGAACAGATCAGCGGCCAGGAATTCCTCGCCTTCAAGGAGCGCCAGGTGCGCGACGGCGCGGCCCTGTCGGACTTCGTGCTGGAGGTCGACCTCGGCCCCTTCAACCGGGAGTTTCCCAAGCTCAAGGAGTCGCGGTCCATCGGCCGCGGCGTGGAATTCCTCAACCGTCGCCTGTCCAGTCAGCTGTTCCAGGAGCTGGGCCGCGGCGACAAGCGGCTGCTGGAATTCCTGCGCATGCACCAGTGTCACGGCGTGCAGTTGATGGTCAACGACCGCATCACCGATGTGGAGGAGCTGCAGCAGGCGCTGCGCCGGGCCGAGGATTATCTGGCCGGACAGCCACCCGAGGCCGGCTGGGATCAGGTCGGCCATCAGCTGCAGGCGCTGGGGCTGGAGGTCGGCTGGGGCCGGACCGTCACCCGCATGCGTTATACCCTGCACCTGCTCTCCGACATCCTGGAGGCGCCCGAGCCGCAGAACCTGGAGCGCTTCCTGGGCCTGATCCCCATGATCTTCAGCCTGGTGATTCTCTCCCCGCACGGCTTCTTTGGTCAGGCCAACGTGCTGGGCAAGCCGGACACCGGCGGCCAGGTGGTCTATATCCTGGATCAGGTCCGCGCGCTGGAGAAGGAAATGCGCCAGCGCCTGCAGGAGCAGGGCCTGGACATCGAGCCGCAGATCCTGGTGGTCAGCCGGCTGATCCCCGAGGCCCAGGGCACGACCTGCGACGAGCGCAAGGAACACATCATCGGCACCCAGAATGCCTGGATCCTGCGCGTACCCTTCCGCAATCCGCAGGGCGAGATCATCCCGCACTGGATCTCGCGCTTCGAGGTCTGGCCCTACCTGGAGGCCTTCGCCCAGGACGCCGAGCGCGAGGTGCTGGCCGAGCTGGGTTCGCGGCCGGATCTCATCGTCGGCAACTATTCCGACGGCAACCTGGTCGCCACCCTGCTCTCCCAGCGCCTGCACGTGACTCAGTGCAACATCGCCCATGCCCTGGAGAAGGCCAAGTACCTGTACTCGGATCTGTACTGGCACGACAACGAATCCGAATATCACTTCGCCGCTCAGTTCACCGCCGATCTGATCGCCATGAACGCAGCCGATTTCATCATCACCTCCACCTTCCAGGAGATCGCCGGCGATACCAAGAGCGTGGGCCAGTACGAGAGCTACGGCACCTTCACCATGCCGGATCTGTACCGGGTGGTGAACGGCATCAATGTGTTCGATCCCAAGTTCAATATCGTCTCGCCCGGCGCCGACGCCGACACCTATTTTCCCTATCATCAGAGTGAGCGGCGTAAGCATGATCTGCAGGCGTCGCTGGATGAGCTGATCGAGGGCGGCCCGGGCGAGAGCGCGCGCGGCGAATTCAGTGATCCGGACAAGCCGCTGATCTTCAGCATGGCACGGCTGGACCACATCAAAAACATCACCGGCCTGGTGCAGTGGTACGCCGAATGCGAACCGCTGCGCGAACATGCCAACCTGCTGGTGGTGGCCGGGCATGTGGATGCGGCCAACTCCAATGACCGCGAGGAACAGGCGCAGATCGCGCGCATGCACCAGCTGATGGACGAGTACGGTCTGGATGGCCAGGTGCGCTGGCTGGGGTCGCACCTGAACAAACCCATGGCCGGAGAGCTGTACCGGGTGATCGCCGATCGGCGCGGGGTTTTCGTCCAGCCGGCTCTGTTCGAGGCCTTCGGCCTGACGGTGATCGAGGCCATGAGTTCGGGGCTCCCGACCTTCGCCACCCGCTACGGCGGGCCGCTGGAGATCATCATCGACGGCGAATCGGGTTTTCACATCGATCCCAACCACGGCGATGCCGCGGCCGGGCGGCTGCTGGAGTTCTTCCGCCGCTGCGGGAAGGAACGGGATTACTGGGAGCGCATCTCCGAGGGCGGGATCCAGCGCGTGGAGGCCTGCTACACCTGGCGCCTGTACGCCGAGCGCATGATGACCCTGTCACGCATCTACGGTTTCTGGAAGTTCGTCACCAACCTGGAGCGCGACGAGACCCGCCGCTATCTGGAGATGTTCTACGGTCTGCAGTTCCGTCCGCTGGCGCAGCAGGTACTGCCGGGGTGAAGGTTTTTGCTAACCTCTGAAAACACATGAACCGCAAAGGCGCAAAAGGCACGCTGGGAAATGCAACTGCAATACTGCGCAAATTCCGTCATTCCCGCGAAAGCGGGAATCCAGGACGGCGGAGACATGGATGCCCGTTTCCGCGGGTATGACGGATGGGTCAGATTTTCCTTGTTTTTTTGCCTTCGCGCGCCTTCGACGCCTTTGCGGTTTAAAGCGTTTGAGTGCCCTACCCCAATTGCGCCAGAATCTGCTCCGGCTCCCGGGTCTGCTGCAGGATGCCGCGTACCCGGTTGAAGGCCTCGGCGGCGGTTTCGGGATAGGAGGCATAGGTGGTCAGGCGTTCATATTTCCACCCGGCGGCCTTCAGCACCCGGCCCTTGAACTTCGTGCCCTCCACACCATTGCCGCCGATGGCGATCAGGGCGGTCTCGATCTCCTGGTGCGGCAGGCGCTCCAGGGTGATCCGGGTGAAATCCTCCGGGTTCACCTCAGTAAACTGCATTTGTTTCCCCTTTATCTGTTCTGTCCGGGCGGACGTGCCATTCTGTGTCGTCACGAGCCGTGTCAATCTTGAGTCAGGCGCATGTCCGGGAGAAATGCCCATTGTCATTCAGGGATTTACAGTAAGGGCTGCGGGCTTGTTACACTGCCGTCAGGATAATCGACAGGGGATGACATGAAACTCACCATCATCAGTGGCAGCCACCGCGACGAGGCCCAGAGTCTGAAGGTGGCAAAATATGTCGAACGCACACTGCAGGAGAAACAGCTCTGCGATGAAACCCACCTGATCAGCCTGTCGGGCAATCCCCTGCCCCTGTGGGATCAGGGCATCTGGGACAAGGACCCGGCCTGGGAGGAACGCCTCAATCCGATACGGGAGGAACTGCGCGCCAGCGACGGCTTCGTGGTGGTCTCGCCCGAGTGGCACGGCCAGGTGCCGGCGGGGCTGAAGAATTTCTTTCTGATGTGCAGCCGCTTCGAGGTCGGGCACAAGCCGGCCCTGATCGTTACCGTTTCCTCGGCCGACGGCGGCGCCTATCCGGTGGCCGAGCTGCGCATGAGCAGCTACAAGAACAACCGCATCTGCTACATCCCCGAGCAGGTGATCGTGCGCAACGTGGAAAGCGTGCTCAATGACGACCCCGCGGCCAACAACCCGGATGCCGACACCTATTTCCGGGAGCGCTTCGAGTGGGCCCTGGGTATCCTGCGCGAGTACGCCCAGGCCCTGCGGCAGGTACGCGCCAGCGGCGCGACCGATACCGATACCTTCAAGAACGGGATGTGACGCGGATGCAGTGGCTGCAGCGATTGCCCTGGACGGTGCTGATCGTGGGTACGCTCACCCTCGGGCTGGCGCCCTTCGTGCCCGAGCCGCATCTGCTGGAGAAGCTGCGGATGCTGTTCCAGGGGGAACTGATACGGCCCATCGATATCTTCGATCTGTTGCTGCACGGCGCCTTTCCGGTGCTGCTGCTGGGCAGGGTGATAGTGGCTTTGAAGCGCCCGTAATTCATAATTCCTATTCGTCATTCCGGCGCAGGCCGGAATCCATCGACCGCTGCGGCTTCTGGATCCCGGCCTGCGCCGGGATGACGGGGAAGTGTATCCGGGGGCTGTCGCTACCTACGCCTCAGTGTTGTCCGCATCCTCGTAGTCGCTGCCCAGCTCGATGCCCAGTTCCTCGGCCACCGCCTGCCAGTAGGGTTCGGCCTCGCAGCTGCAGCAGTCGCACCAGGCAGCGATGCCGTCGTGCATGCTGAGGCTGCGGCGCTTTCCCTTATGATCTGTGGTTTGGTCGTTCATGCCCTGAGTGTAGGCTCACTGCCGTCAGGTGCAAGCAACGCAGCCTGTGGGTTGAGTGAACGAGGCTCAACCTATGTTCCCGCGTCGAGCTGCTCTGAGAGTTCCAGCCAGCGCGACTCCACCGTCTCCAGCTCCCGGTCGACCCCGGCCTTGTCCTGCAGCACCTGTTGCAGCTCGTCGCGGGCGCCGTCCTCATAGAGCGCGGTGTCGGCCAGACGTGCCTCCAGGGCCTGCCGGCGTTCGGTGAGCCGGTCCAGGTCGCGCTCCAGTGTCTTCAACTCCTTGCGCAATGGCGCCTCGCGGCGGCGCTGCTCGGCCTGGTCGCGGCGCTGCTGTTTGCGATCCACGGGCTGGCCGTTGTCCGTGTCCGCAGGTCTGTCCCCGACGGTTCCCGTCTCGCGCTGCAGCAGCCAGCGCCGGTAGTCATCCAGATCGCCGTCGAAGTGTGATACCCGGCCGGCATCGACCAGCCAGAGGTCATCGACGATGCTGCGCAGCAGGTGGCGGTCGTGCGAGACCACTACCAGTGCGCCGCTGTATTCCTGCAGTGCCAGTTCCAGCGCCAGACGCATCTCCAGGTCCAGGTGGTTGGTGGGCTCGTCCAATAACAGCAGATTGGGCCGCTGATAGACGATCAGCGCCAGGGCCAGGCGTGCCTTCTCGCCACCGGAGAAGGGAGCGACCTCGGCCAGGGCCTGGTCGCCGTGAAAGCCGAAGCCACCGAGAAAGTCGCGCAATTCCTGTTCGCGCGCCTTTGGGTCGAGCGCCTGCAGATGCTGCAGCGGCGAGCGCTCCGGACGCAGCTGTTCGAGCTGATGCTGGGCGAAGTAGCCCACGGCCAGCTCCTTCGCCGGCAGGGTCTCGCCGGCCAGCACCGGCAGTTCGCCCACCAGGCACTTGATCAGGGTGGACTTGCCGGCGCCGTTGGCCCCGAGCAGACCGATGCGCGCGTCCGGGGTGAGCGAAAGCTTCACCTGTTCGAGCAGCGCCACGCCGTCATAGCCGATGGCGCAGTCCTTGAGCTGCAGCAGCGGGTTGGGCAGCCTGCGCGGCGCGGGAAAGCGGAAGTGGAAGGGCGAATCGACATGGGCCGGTGCGATGCGTTCCATGCGCTCCAGGGTCTTGAGCCGGCTCTGGGCCTGGCGCGCCTTGGATGCCTTGGCGCGGAAGCGGGCGACGAAGCGCTGGATATGGGCGATCTCGCGTTGCTGGCGCTCGTGGGCGCTCTGTTGCTGCGCCAGCTGCTCGGCGTGCTGGCGTTCGAAGGCGCTGTAGTTGCCGCTGTAGAGGGTGATGCCGCCGTGCTCGAAATGGGCGATGGCGTCGATGATGGAATCGAGGAAATCACGGTCGTGCGAGACCAGCAGCAGGGTGCCGCGGTAGGCCCGCAGCCAGTCCTCCAGCCACATGACCGCATCCAGGTCCAGGTGATTGGTGGGCTCGTCCAGCAGCAGCAGGTCGGAGGGACTCATCAGGGCGCGGGCCAGGTTCAGGCGCATGCGCCAGCCACCGGAGAATTCGGCGACCGGCCGGTCGTGGCTGGCGGCGGCAAAGCCCAGGCCGTGCAGCAGGCGGGCGGCGCGATGCCGGGCACGGTAGCCGTCGATGGCCTCGTACTCGGCATGCAGGGCGGACAGGCGCGCATCGGCGTGATCGCGCTCGGCAGCGGCGATGGCCCGGGTCAGTTCCCACCAGCGGGCATCGCCCTGCAGGACGTGATCGATGGCGCTGGCGGCGGTGTCGGGCATCTCCTGGGCCACGCTGGCGATGACCCAGTCGGGCGGCAGCGAGAGGTCGCCGCCGTCGGGCTGCAGTCCGCCCTGGATCAGGCTGAACAGACTGGTCTTGCCGCAGCCATTGGCGCCGGTGATACCGACCTTCTGGCCCGGATGGATGCGCAGCGAGACACCTTGCAGCAAGGGCTTGTCGCCGCGCTGCAGATCGAGATTCCTGAGTTCAAGCATGGGGGCGGGATTCTACCCCAATGCAACAGTACCGGCACTGTAGGATGGGTTACGGCGCAAGCACCTCCCACCCATCCTGCCTTGCAGCCAGGCGCGGGTGTCGCAATGCCGGGGCGGCTTGCATAGACTGTCAGCATCAGGATCACGAAATCCGAAGGAAGTCCCCTCCATGCCTATCCGCACATTCGAAAACCATACCCCCGTCATCGACGGTTCGGCCTACATCGATCCGACCGCGCTGGTCATCGGCCAGGTCGAGATTGGGGCGGAAAGCTCGCTGTGGCCGAACGTGGTCGCCCGTGGTGATATTCATCACATTAAAATTGGTGCAAGCACCAATATTCAGGATGGCTCTGTTCTTCATGTCACCCATGACAGTGAATTCGCGCCTGGCGGACATCCACTGGAGATCGGTCACGCCGTCACGGTTGGTCACATGGTCGTCCTGCACGGCTGCACGATAGAAGATAGCTGTTTGATTGGTATGGGATCTCTGATCCTGGACGGGGCCCGTATCGAGGCCGGGGCCATGCTCGGTGCGGGCAGTCTGGTCCCGCCCGGCAAGGTACTGGAAGGGGGCTGGCTGTGGGTGGGCCGACCGGCGAAGCAGGTCCGCCAGCTGACCGAGCAGGAGACCCTGTTCCTGGAGTACTCGGCCCGCCACTATGCCCGGCTCAAGGACCGGCACCTGTCGGGTTCCGGCTGACTGGCGGGTGGGTGCGGAAAGCCCTACAATTGATCCGGAAGCGGACAACCATACCCGCAATTTCCACAGCACCATGCCCGCGGGCGGCAGCCGGGCCCTGCCGCGATACCGGACAGGAATCTTTCTCTACCAGGGATGTCAGAACAGTACCAACGGCCCTGGATTCAGGAGAAGGCCATGATGCTATTCATTGGTAATCTGCCCCCGTCGGCCACCCAGCTCCGGCTTGCCGAAGCGTTGCGGCTGGGGCGTGAAGACAGCCAGCGGCTGCGTATCGTCCGCAAGCCGGGCCGTGACGGCGGCGTGCAGCGCTATGCCGTGCTCCATGCCCGCACACCGGCGCTGGCGAATCGGCTCATCGCCCGCAACGGCAAATTCTATCTCGATGGCCGCCGACTGGTATTGCGTGAGTTCTGCAAGCGCATCGCCAACAACGAACGCCGTGCCCCCAACTGGCGCGGCCGGGCCTGGCCGCATGCCGAGCGGCGTGAGAACGAGCGCCGGCGCGGCACCGGCGAGCAGCTGGCCGCCTGAGCCTTTCCCGGTTCATGCATGGCCCGTTTCCGGAGGCTTCCTGTCGGCCTGAAGCGCCGGGAACGCTGTGGGCTTCCCGGGCCTGCATTTTCGAAAGTGTGAGCAGGCCCTAGAGCCCGCTGCGCAGCGCGGCGATCACCGGCGGCGTATCCGGCCGCACCCCCCGCCACAGGTAGAAGGATTCCGCTGCCTGTTCCACCAGCATCCCGAGGCCGTCAACGGCCAGCGCGGCGCCGTGGTTACGCGCCCAGTTGACGAAGGCCGTCGGCTGGTTCCCGTACATCATGTCGTAGCAGCAGCTGTGTTCGCCGATGAGCGAGGACGGAATGGCCGGCACCTCGCTGTCCAGGCCGGCGGCAGTGGCATTGATGATGAGATCGAAGCGGTCGGCGTCCAGCTCGTTCAGACCGCTGCCCTCGACATTACCCGCGTCCTCGAACAACCTTGCCAGTTCCCGCGCCTTTTCCGCCGTACGGTTGGCCACCCGCAGCCGCGCCGGGTGCGTCTCCAGTAACGGGCCTATCACCCCGCGCGCAGCCCCGCCCGCACCCAGCAGCAGGACATGCCGGTCGGTGAGCACCTGTTTCAGGTTCTGGGTCAGGTCGCGCACCAGGCCGATGCCGTCGGTATTGTCGCCGATCAGCCGGCCGTCGTTGCCCCACAGCAGGGTGTTGACCGCGCCGGCGCGTTCGGCACGCGGATTGAGCACCTCGGCCAGCCGCCAGGCGTCCTGCTTGAAGGGCACGGTAATGTTCAGACCCTGCCCGCCGGCCTCGCGGAACAGGGCAATGGCGGTGGCCAGGTGGCCGGGCTCGACCAGCATCGCCTCGTAGACCAGGTGCTGGTGGGTCTGGCGCGCGAACAGGGTGTGGATATGGGGTGATCTGCTGTGCGCGATGGGGTTGCCCATCACGGCGTAGCGGTCGGGCGGGGCCGCGTCGGCTGCTTCACTCATGGCCGGCGGCTCACTTGCGCCCGTCTTCGCGCAGCCACTGCGCCACCCGGCAGGCGAAATAGGTCAGGATACCGTCGGCGCCGGCGCGCTTCATGCCCAGCAGGGATTCCAGGATCACTGCCCTGCCGTCCAGCCAGCCGTTGCCGGCGGCCGCCTCCAGCATGGCGTACTCGCCACTGACCTGATAGACGTAGGTCGGTACACTGAATTCGCGCTTCACGCGCTGGACGATGTCCAGGTAGGGCATGCCGGGCTTGACCATGACCATGTCCGCGCCTTCCTCCAGATCCAGCGCGACCTCATGCAGGGCCTCGTCGCCGTTGGCCGGATCCATCTGGTAGGTATATTTGTTGCCGGCACCCAGGTTGGCCGCCGAGCCGACCGCGTCGCGGAAGGGACCGTAGAAACTGGAGGCGTACTTGGCCGAATAGGCCAGGATACGGGTATGGATGTGGCCCGCGGCCTCAAGCGCCGCGCGGATGCGGCCGATGCGCCCGTCCATCATGTCCGAGGGGGCGACCACGTCGGCGCCGGCCTCGGCATGCGACAGGGCCTGTTTGACCAGCACCTCCACCGTCTGGTCGTTCATGACATAGCCGCCGGCATCGATCAGCCCGTCCTGGCCGTGGGTGGTGAAGGGGTCCAGGGCCACGTCCGTGATCACACCCAGCTCCGGCAGCGCGGCCTTGAGCGCACGTACCGCCCGCTGGGCCAGGCCGTCGGGATTGTACGCCTCGGCCGCGTCCTCGGACTTGCGCCCGGCCGGGGTGACCGGGAACAGGGCGATGGCGGGGATACCGAGCCGGTGGGCGGTCCCGGCCTCGACCAGCAGCTGGTCGAGGCTCAGTCGCTCCACACCCGGCATGGAGGGCACGGCCTCGCGCCGGTTCTCGCCCTCGATGACGAACACGGGCCAGATCAGATCGTCCACGCCCAGGCGATGCTCGCGCATCAGCCGGCGGGAGAAGTCATCGCGGCGCATGCGGCGCATGCGGGTGCGGCCAAAGCCGCCGCGGGCGGTGTGAAACTCGGACATCGTGACTCCCTGGCAGATCACAGTCGGCAGAGGCCAAGTGTACCTGCTCGCTCCCGGGCATGCATCGCTGCTAGGCTGGGCTCATGCAGATGCATGACCTCGAAGCGCTGTTGGAAACCTGCCCGCCGGCCGCGTCACTGCGGCTGGCCGACTGGTATGCGCTGCCGCTGCCGGAGCCGGCGGCGCGGGCATTGCTGGCACAGGCCAGGCAGCGCCGCCAGTCCGCGCTCAAGCGCGGGGAGGCGGTACTGGTGCAGCGACTCATCGAGCTGATCGCGGGCTGGTGGTGCGGGCAGGATCTGGACATGCATCACGCCTCCCTGTCCGCCGAGTGCCGGGAGCGCCATGAGCAGGCCCTGCTGGAGCTGGTGACGGGCCAGCTGCTGATCAGCCGCCGGCTGGCCGCCGCGCGCCCGCATCTCCAGCAGGGCTTCGCACTGGCCGCCCCCCTGCTGCCGGCACAGGACTATTTTACGGTGATGAAACGCCACGGCCTGCTCGAGTATCTGCCCCTGGGGCCCAGCGCCAGCGCGCCTCTTACCCTGGACGAACTGCTGACCGAGGCCGCGGTCATTCGGCGGCTGCAAGGCGGCCGGCCGGGCGGTGGCCGGGCCGATCCCGCGGATACGCTGGGCTGACACCGCCGCCGCCCTTTCCTGCTCAAGCCCCCCGGCAGGTGAGCCGATAGTCGCTATAATCGAGCCAACAACAATAACGCGAAGGAGACCTGCCATGTCATGGACGTCCTGCCGATCCCGTGCCCGCCGCTTCTGCAGCCTGTTGCTGGGCGGCCTGTTGTGGGCGGGTGCCGCACTGGCCTCGACCCCGCCCGAGGAGGTGGTGCGTCAGGCCTCGGAACAGGTGCTGGCCCGGCTGGAGGCCGAGCCGGCGGTGCAGGCGCAGACCGAGCGCCTGCATGCACTGGTCGATGAGGTGCTGGTTGCCCACATGGACCTGGAACGGATGTCGCGCTGGGTGCTGGGCAAGTACGCGCGGCGCGTGGATGACGACCAGCTGGCCCGCTTCACCGAGGGTTTCCGTGCCCTGCTGGTGCGGACCTATGCCACGGCGCTGACCGAATACAACGGTCAGTCCATGCGCTTCCTGCCCCTGCGCCAGGACGACGAGGACCGGGTGACGGTACGTACCCTGATCGAGCAACCGGCCGGCCCGTCCATCCCGATCCATTTCAGCCTGCACAACCGGGACGGGGCCTGGAAGGCCTACGACATCACCATCGACGGCGTGAGCATGCTGACCAATTATCGCACCAGCTTTGCCGCCGAGATCCGCCGCGGCGGCATCGAGCAGCTGATCGAGTCGCTGCAGGCGCAGCAGACCAGGGAGCAGGGTTTCTAGTAGCGTAAGCCGAACTGCTTCCCGTCTGGAGATTGCCGCGGCGCTGCATCCCAGGGCCACTTTGTCGCTGCGCTCGGGCGCGTGCCTCGCAATGACGGTGAAGCGAAAGGTCGGAATCTGCCCGGCCAGGCGGCATGAATCCGTCGCGATGGTGTCAAATCTTCCTCTCCGGGGCCGGGTCCGGCCCACCGCAAGTTCGATGCGATATTTATAACTATTGGATTTTTATAGGCTAACAGGAATCAGGCCTGACCTGGCACGGGGAATGCAAACTGTTCTGTGCAGGCAGCTGACGCAGGATTAAAGTTCGCACCGCAACGGTCGTTAAGCTGCCTGAGGGACACAGTCAACTGTGGCATGGGTCCGGTCAGGGTCTGAACCCTAACAAACCGAACCCGATGGGCGGACGCCGGCGTGGTGAGCAGGTCCGCGCGACGGAAAGCCTGAAGCGTCGCACCGCCCGAATGTGAGCACGCCGGTTCCGATTCCACGGGCCCATGCCACAGTTGACCACGGCAACAGTAACCGATCGACTCCTCCGACGCTGAAAAGCGTTTTTATTACCCGCAACTTTTCTGCGGGGTTTTTTTTGTGAGTACGGCCGGTCAATCCATCTCGATCATTTCGAAATCGGACTTGCCCACGCCACAGTCGGGGCAGACCCAGTCATCGGGAATGTCCTCCCAACGCGTGCCCGGGGCGATGCCCTCGTCGGGCAGACCCTCGGCCTCGTCATAGATGAATCCGCATACAATGCACTGCCATTTCTTCATTGCCTTACCTTGATACTCTCGGATGATAAGAAAAATTGAACCGTATTCTTGAGGGCGGCGCCCCGGGATACAACCCCACGGGCAGCGGGGTCGGGGCCCTGTCTCAGTCGGAATCCGCCGCCAGCCAGTCGCGCGGGCGCAGGAAATCGCGATACAGTCGAGCCTCCTCGCTGCCGGGTTCCGGCTGCCAGTCATAGCGCCAGCTCACCCGCGGCGGCAATGACATCAGGATGGATTCGGTGCGCCCGCCCGATTGCAGCCCGAACAGGGTGCCGCGGTCGTAGATCAGGTTGAACTCCACGTAGCGCCCGCGCCGGTAGAGCTGGAACTCGCGCTCGCGCTCACCCCACCCGGTTCCCATACGCCGTTCCACGATCGGCCGGTAGGCCGGCAGGAAGTGATCGCCGACCGAGCGCATGAAGCCGAAGCAGTAATCGAAACCGCCGTCATTGAGATCATCGAAGAACAGCCCGCCCACGCCGCGCGGCTCGTCGCGGTGCCTGAGGTAGAAGTAGTCGTCGCACCACTGCTTGTAGCGGGGATAGAGACCCTCGCCGAAGGGCGCGCAGGCCGCCGCCGCGGTACGATGCCAGTGGACGGCATCCTCCTCGTAACCGTAGTAGGGGGTCAGGTCGAAGCCGCCGCCGAACCACCAGACCGGGTCCTCGCCCGGCTTCTCGGCGATGAAGAAGCGTACATTGGCGTGCGAGGTCGGCACATGGGGGTTACGGGGATGGATGACCAGCGAGACACCGGTGGCACTGAAGCTGCGCCCGGCCAGCTCCGGCCGGTGGGCGGTGGCCGAACCCGGCAGTTCGCTGCCGTGGACATGGGAGTAGTTCACACCGGCCTTCTCGAACACCGCGCCGTCTTCCAGCACCCGGCTGCGGCCGCCACCGCCGGCCTCGCGGCTCCAGCTGTCCTCGCGGAAGGGCCGGCCGTCGAGTTCGGTCAGTGCCTCGCAGATGCGGGCCTGCAGATCGGTGAGGTAGGCCTGGACGGCGTTCAGGTCGGGCTGCATGGGGTATTCCGGTCTCGGGGAGAGCCGGCATGATACTAGTGCCGGTCGGGACTATCCAGAGCGTGGCTGCGCAGGCGTAGGTCGGGTTAGCCCAAAGGGCGTAACCCGACCTACTTGCTCACTATGGGGGCTGCCGGGTTTACGGATGATGAGTCAGGCCGCCGGGGCCTGGCTTTCCACCGCCACCCGGTTGCGGCCGGAATGCTTGGCCTGGTACAGCGCGGTGTCGGCCCGCTCCACGAAGGCATGGACCGGCTCGCCGCTCTGATAGCGGGCCAGGCCCAGCGACAGGGTTACGCTGCCGATCGCCTCCTGGGTGTCCTTGCGCCGCAGCCGCTGCTGCTGGACGGTGGCGCGCAGGTGCTCGGCCACGGCCAGCGCTCCGTGCAGGGGCGTGTTGGGCAGCAGGATGGCGAACTCCTCGCCGCCGAAGCGGGCCACGATGTCCTGGCCCTTGACGTTTTCCTTCAGTATGCCCGCCACCAGGCGCAGCAGCCGGTCGCCGGTGATGTGGCCATGGGTGTCATTGAAGGCCTTGAAGTGGTCGATGTCGGCCATGACCAGACACAGGCTCTCGCCGGACTCCTGTGCCCGGCGGGTGTATTCGAGCAGCTTCTCATCCAGGGTCATGCGGTTGTGCAGACCGGTCAGGGCGTCGGTGGAGGCAGCCATGCGGGCCTGCTCGAGCTGTTCACGCATCTCATCGAGTTCGCTGCGGGTCTGGTCCAGCTGATCCTGCAGGGCACGGTTGGTTTCCTGCATGGTGTGGGTTTCGCGGATGAACTCGTTGAGCAGGCCGCGAAACTCCTCGGCGCTCATGTCCTGCGCCAGGCTGTCCTCGTAACGCCCCAGCAGCTCGCCATAGTGGACGGCCTGGTCGCCCGACAGGCTGACCTGTTCCAGGATCTGGGCCAGGCGCGAGCGCACCTCATTGCGCAGCGATTCGGCCAGCCGCATCTCGGCCTGGCGGAAATGCTCCTCGAACAGGGCGGCGCTGAAATCGGCCGACAGCGGCTGGCGGGGGTCGTGGATCGCCTGTTCGATGCTTTCCTGCAGGGCCGGGTTGCGGCCGGCGACGTATTCGTACCAGACCGTGTAATGCTGCGGCGTGGCCGGGATGGCGTGTTTGGCCATCAGGGGCAGGGCTTGGCGGATGTACTCAGCGGCCTGCTCGAAGCTCTCGTTGTATTGCATCTGTGCGGCGTCTCCCTGCGGTGGTTCGGGATTTCCTTGTTATTGGGCCTGACAAACGACAGTGTGCCGTCGCGGCGATATCCGAAAGCAGATTTCGTGCCATTGTGTCCGATTATGTCCGACTCAGCCGGGCCGCAGGACCGCCCCGGTGCGGGCATCACGTATGCGGGTGGGGCCGGCCGCGCCGAGACAGGGTCCGTGCAGGATGGTATCCACCCCGGCCGGGAAATACTGGCGCACCCGCAGCGGGGTGCGGGCGGGGTGGCGCCCGGCCGGGTTGGCGCTGGTCGAGACCAGCGGCCCGCCGAAGGCCTCACACAGGGCGCGGGCCAGCGGGTGGGCGGTGACCCGTACCGCCAGGCTGGTATGGGCACCGCGCAGCCACACCGGCACTGCCTCGGACACCGGCCAGACCCAGGTATGCGGGCCCGGCCAGCTCGCCAGCACAGTTTTGCGCCGCGCGGCCGGCAGCGGTGCCAGCCAGGGCTCGAGCTGGGCGAACCCGGCCGCGATCAGGATCAGGCCCTTGTGCATCGGGCGCTGTTTGAGCGCCAGCAGGCGCCGTACGGCGGCGGCATCGAGCGGGTCGCAGCCCAGACCGTAGACGGCCTCGGTGGGATAGGCGATCAACCCGCCGGCGTCGAGGGCACGGACGGCGCGGCGCAGCTGCCAGGGGCGGATGACGGGATAGCCGGACATGGGTGGGTTTGTATCATAAAAGTGGGGCACAAAAGAAAACGGGCGCCGGATGGCGCCCGTCGGGTTGGGTTGGAGAGAGGAGCCTCAGAAGCTCTTGGAGGCGGTGAACACGGCCCGGCCGTCACAGAAATCCGTGCCGCCGAAGCAGTCGGAGTTGCTCAGGTCGGTGTCGATCCAGGCCAGCTCCAGGTCCAGGCCGAACGCCGCCGTGGTCACGCCGAGCTTCCAGTCGTAGTAGTCCGGCGTGCCGAAGGTGTTCTCCTCGTCGATGGACTGGTAGCCCACGCTGGCGTTGATGCCGAAACCGCCGGACAGCGGCATGGAGGCAGAGGCATTGACGTAGTAGGCGTCGCCGGACTTGGCGTAGTAGTCGGGCGAGAAGTTCACCGACAGGCCCACCTCGGCCGCGCCGAGGTTGGTGCTGATGCCGCCGTAGTACTCGATGAAGTCCAGATCATCGGTGCCGGGGTACCAGTAGTACAGCAGGCCGACATCGTAGCCGAGGCCGCCCATCTCGCCGGAATAGCCGCCGTAGATGTCCATCTCCATATCAGCAATCTCGCCGTCGCCGTCGGCATCGGCCAGCTCGACATTGGAGCCCCAGGTACCGATGTACAGCCCGCTCTCATGGCCGAAGTCGAAACCGCCCGAGATGGCCGGCTCGATCGCATCCTCGCCGGTCTGCGAAATGCCGCGGAACATGTAGTTGGTGGACATGGCCACATTGGCGCTGGCCTCGGCGTAGGCGGAGCCCACGGCGGTCAGCATCATGGCGCCTGCGACAGTCTGAGTGAGGTATTTCATCGTTTGTATCTCCTGTAGTGAAGTCGATCTTGCTTGAGGTTGCGGTTTGGATTCAGGGTGGCGGACGCCTGCCGGCGTCCGCCGTATCCGTCCATGGACAAGGGGAACACGTTGCATGGCCGCTCAGATGCCCGAGCCCTTGGAGCCGGTGAACTCGGGGTAGGCCTCCAGGCCGCATTCGACCAGGTCCACGCCCTCGTACTCTTCCTCCTCACTGACGCGGATGCCCATCACGGCCTTGATCACACCCCAGACGATGAGGCTGGCGATGAAGGTCCAGGCCAGGATGGTGACCAGTCCGAGCAGCTGGCCGCCGAGGGTGGCGTCACTGTTGGACAGCACCACCGCGAGCAGCCCCCACATGCCGACCACGCCGTGGACGGAGATGGCACCGACCGGATCGTCGATCTTCAGCTTGTCCAGGGTGATGATGGAGAACACCACCAGGATGCCGCCGATCACGCCGACGATGGTGGCCAGCAGCGGGGTCGGGGCCAGCGGCTCGGCCGTGATCGCCACCAGTCCGGCCAATGCGCCGTTGAGCGCCATGGTCAGATCGGTCTTGCCGAACAGCAGGCGGGCGGTGAGCATGGCGGCGACCACGCCGCCGGCGGCGGCCATGTTGGTGTTGACGAACACCAGGGCCACGGCATTGGCCTCGCCGACATCGGAGATCTTCAGCTCGGAGCCGCCATTGAAGCCGAACCAGCCCAGCCACAGGATGAAGGTGCCCAGTGTTGCCAGCGGCATGTTCGCGCCCGGGATCGGGTGGATCTGGCCGTCGCTGCCGTACTTGCCCTTGCGCGCACCCAGCAGCATGACACCGGCCAGCGCGGCGGCCGCGCCGCACATGTGCACCACGCCGGAACCGGCGAAGTCCTGGAAGCCGGCCGCGTCGAGGAAACCTCCGCCCCACTTCCAGTAGCCCTGCATCGGGTAGATGAAGCCGGTCATGACGACGGCGAAGATCAGGAAGGCCCACAGCTTCATGCGCTCGGCAACCGCGCCCGAGACGATGGACATGGCGGTGGCCACGAACACCACCTGGAAGAAGAAGTCGGACATGCCGGAGTAATAGGTCTCTCCGCCGCTTGTCAGTACCTCTTCAACGGTATTGTCGCCACCCAGCAGGAAGCTGATGCCCGGCCATACCGAGTTCACCGCCTCGCCGGGATACATTATGTTGTAGCCGACCAGCATGTACATGATGCTGGCGATGGCGAACAGGGCGATATTCTTGGTCAGAATTTCGGCCGTGTTCTTGGCCCGTACCATGCCGGCCTCCAGCATGGCGAAACCGGCGGCCATCCACATTACCAATGCGCCGGATACCAGAAAATAAAAGGTATCGAGCGCATAACTGAGTTGAATCACATCTTCCACGGTTCAATCCTCCGCTACGAGTTGTCCGAAATCGTTGATGATCAGAGTGCGTCCGGACCGGTCTCGCCGGTACGAATGCGGATGGCCTGCTCAAGCTCGTAGACGAAGATCTTGCCGTCGCCGATCTTGCCGGTATTGGCCGCCTTGCTGACGGCCTCCACCACGCGTTCGAGCAGATCGTCGTTGACCGCGACTTCGAGTTTGACCTTCGGCAGAAAGTCCACGACATATTCCGCGCCGCGGTACAGCTCGGTATGTCCCTTCTGCCGCCCGAAGCCCTTGACCTCCGTGACGGTGACGCCCTGCACCCCGATCTCGGACAGCGCCTCGCGTACATCGTCCAGCTTGAAGGGCTTGATGATTGCCGTTACTAACTTCATTTGAATCGTCTCCTTGAGCCCGGGGCCTCCGGCCGTTGCCGGCCGCGTCTGCCCCTGGGGTTGTGCGGGTTGTTCCGGTCTGCACGCGGCGCGGAGCGCTGGTAAGTCTGCGCCGGCGCCGACCCGGGTATTCACGACACCTGGCTCATTGCAGAAGCCGTGCCATGAAAATTTTGTTCTTGATAACAGCGGGATAGGGTGTTTTTGTGGAAAGCGGCAGCTGGCTGTGCACCACAATGGTGAGCTGTGCGACGGGTTGCACCGGCCCCTGGCACCATTGTGGTGCGCGGCGCGATCAGTGGCTGGACCCCTGCAGTCTGATTGCGCTAGAGTGAAGCCCATGCCGGATCCGAAACTACTTGATGACATCGCCCGCAAAGTCAGCGAGGCCATGCCCGCCGGGGTGAAGTCCCTGCAGGCCGACGTGGACAGGAACCTGCGTGGCGCGCTGGCCTCGGCCCTGGATCGCCTCGACCTGGTCACCCGGGAGGAGTTCGAGGTCCAGGCCCAGGTACTCGCCCGTACTCGCGCCAAACTCGACGCCATGAACGCGCGCGTGGCCGAGCTGGAGCGTCAGGTGCTGGGAACGTCGCCTGAGGACAATGCTGGCGATACGTCCGGTGAGGACATGGATGGCGGTTAGGTTTTATCGGGCCATTAAGGAAAAGCGCCAAACCGCGAAGGCGCCAAAGGCGCGCTAAGGGATCGATTGTCAGCGTCATCGAAAGGCGATGATTGTCTTGTGAGTCTTCGCGCGCCTTCCACGCCTTTGCGGTATTAAGATCAAATTCTGCACGGATGCAGGATGAAACAGAGGAAGGGATGCCATGTCACTGGCTGTGGTCTACAGCCGCGCGCAGCTGGGGATCGCAGCGCCGCTGGTCAGCGTCGAGGTCCACCTGAGCAACGGCCTGCCGGGCCTGTCCATCGTCGGCCTGCCCGAAACCGCGGTCCGCGAGAGCAAGGACCGGGTTCGCGCCGCGCTCATGAACAGCGGCTTCGAGTTTCCCGCCCGCCGCATCACCGTCAATCTGGCCCCGGCCGATCTGCCCAAGGAAGGCGGGCGCTTCGACCTGGCCATCGCCCTGGGCATCCTGGCCGCCTCCCGTCAGCTTCCCCCCGAGGCGCTGTCAGAGTACGAATTCACCGGTGAGCTGTCCCTGTCCGGCGAACTGCGGCCCGTCACCGGCGTGTTGCCGTGTGCGCTGCAGTGCCAGGCGGCCGGACGTACCCTGATCCTGCCCGAGGCCAACGGGGCGGAGGCCGCGCTGGTTGCCGAGGGGCAGGCGCTGCAGGCCGGACATATACTGGCTGTCACGGCCTGTCTGCGGGAAGGCCGGCCGCTGGCGCCGGCGCGGGTGCCGGCGGGGAAGGAAAACCCGACCGCGCCGCTGCCCGACCTGGCCGAGGTGCGCGGCCAGGCCCAGGCCCGCCGGGTGCTGGAGATCGCCGCCGCCGGCGGTCACAGTCTGCTAACAATGTAGTACAATACACCACTTAATGTATAAGAGACATAAGTGGTTGATAAATATGAATACGCAACAGCGAAAAGCCTATTCATACCTGCGCTTTAGCACCCCGGACCAGCTTAAAGGCGACAGTTACAGACGACAAACTGACCTCAGCCAGAAATACGCTCGAGAGAACGGCCTAGAGTTGGACGACAGCCTTACATTCGAAGACTTGGGGGTCTCAGCGTATCGAGGCAGAAATGCCAGAGAGGGCTCTCTGGGACTATTCATCGGAGCAGTCGAAGAAGGTCAGGTCCTGCCCGGATCATATCTCTTGGTGGAATCCTTGGACCGACTTAGCCGGGATACCGTCATGGAGGCCTTCAAGCTCTTCAGCCAGATTATCGACCTAGGTATCACCATAGTCACTCTTTCTGATGGCCGCTCGTATTCCAAGGACAGTCTCAACGAGAGCTTCACTGACATCATTATCAGCCTGACCATGATGGCTCGCGCTCATGATGAGTCAAAGACGAAATCTGAACGTCTCAGAGCCGCATGGAGTCACAAGAGAAAGACTGCTGGCACTAAGAAGCTGACTGCGTTGGCGCCCTCCTGGTTGCAACTAAACGAGGCTAGAGATGGCTTTGACGTCCTCGAAGATAGAGCCGAGACAGTCAAGATGATCTTCAGAATGGCTGGTGACGGATACGGAGCGAATTCAATTGTGAAGTATCTGAATACTCACGATGTTCCAACCTTTGGTCGATCTAAGGAATGGCATAAATCCACCATCAATAAAATTCTCTCAAGCGAGTCAGTTATTGGGAGATATCAGCCGCACAGTTATACAGTCGATGAGGCCACAAGAAAGCGCACTCGAACCCCAACAGGCGATCCCATAGACAATTACTACCCAGCCATCATCGATGAAGATGAATTTCTGAGGGTAAAGGCTGAGATATCAGCTAGAACACCCAAGACGGGCCGCAAGGGACGTCGTTTCAGCAACCTCTTCCAAGGTTTGGCAAGGTGCGGGAATTGCGGCGCTTCTATGGGGTATGTAAACAAAGGGCCTAAGCCCAAGGGAGGCACATATCTTGTCTGCTCACGGGCTCAAAGGGGAGCAACAGATTGCGAATATGCAGCAGTCCCATACCAGAGAGTGGAGCATGCAGTGCTGCATACTATCCACGAACTAGACCTAGATGAACTCTTGCCATCAATCGAAAGTGAGACAGCTTCTCAGAAGAAGGCTCTGAGGATGAATCTGGAAACCCATCAAGCCAGACTGGAAGAGGTTGAGGGGCAGATTGATAATCTCCTCGAACTTGCCGCCACTACGAAATCACCTTCCCTGGCAACTAAATTGGAAGGGCTGGAAGCAGAAAAAGGGGGGCTACATCAAAAAATACTGGCTAGCCTAGAGGACTTGGAAGCATTGAGCCGGGCTGCCCGAGAATTCGAGGATCAACAAAGGGAAGTGCAGAAGGCATATCAGCAGTGGCTTGAGATCAATGAAGCGGGTAGTGATGCTGATGCCTATGCGCTCAGACTCAAGGTCAACAGAGCGCTCAAGAAGTTGCTGGAAACAATCCATGTAAGCGTCATCAAACAACCCGATATTACAAAAGAAGAAGCCTTGGCAGGAATATCAAGTGGAGGCCCGAGGCCAGAGAGCTTAGAAAATTCCGATTTAGATACTCTAGCAACGGCCCTGAGCTCCCCGCGAACCGTATTGGTGCTATCGTTTAATCATCTAGACAGTCCGAAAGTAAGAACAGTTAGCTTATTGCATTCGGGGCGCGCCCTCGTGACCACAGGCGAGTGGAAAGAGGCCGGAGGAGAACTGGGACAGTTCCGGATGTCAGAAATCGATGCGTGATGAATTAGCCGTTCATTACTATAACGATTCCAGGAAACCAAGCAGATCAGTACCCTTTAGATCGTTAATCTCCATGGCATGTGCAATTTTCCAGTTAAGTTTCTTACTCCATTTGTTCGATGATTTCCCAAGCGCTTCATAAGGACCCAAAGCTTCGTACTGTTCGCCCACCCCTTGTTTTATCGCACGAGACGAGAAGTAATTCTCAATCGCCCTTCGCTCAGTCACCAATACGCTGTAAAACCCTGCCGAATTACATGCATCTGAAAATGCCTTCCTTTTCGGGTCGGGTTCGCCGCCTTCGCATTCTCTTTCGCTGTCGACAAGTGCAGCTATTTTATCAGCGGGGGCAATACGATTTAATTCTTCCAAGGCATTGCTGTGGTCTCCACTTGCAAAAGCGTGGCCAAGCAGCGGGAAAACTACGATCTTATGGTCTTTATTAAGCATTCTAAGGATTTGTTGTACGGTACGGACATCCGTCGGGCCCTCGACCAGCAATATACGGTCATATCCAAGCTCCCGAAAGGCAGAGAAACCCAACTCCCCAGCAAATTCTTGAAGATTAGGAGTTTCATCATAAAGCCGCACTATAGAGCGATTCCCCTCGCGCCTTACCGAATAAATTGAGTCTGCGACAGACCGCGCAAGCCCGATTGAGTGAGTGGATAAAACCACGCCCTCAGACGCAAAAGTTGATAAGGTTGTAAGAAAATCAACTTGAAGAGATGGATGAAGATTTAGCTCCGGCTCATCAATAAGAATCAATGAAGGCCTGCGCGTTGCAGCTGCTCCAAATGTAACGATGAACTGTGATAACCCAGCCCCTTGCTCGTGAAGAGAAAACGGGTGGTTATCTACGAACACCCGGAGCTCATTATTGTCTGGCGAAGGATTGATTTCTAATGAAGAAAAGCCAAAAAGGTGTGCTATTGCATTTTCTACCTCTTTGATCGCTCGGTTATGCTCACGATTATGACCGTTTTTCCAATTATCCCATGTCTGGACGAAGCTAGTCCCCACATTGAGGTCGTAGTAATTCGCTTGCCCTTGGTTAAGAATGTTCCGAAATGGTCCAATGTATAAGCTATCCCTGAGAATTTCCGCCTGTTCAGCAAAGGACTCGTTTTGCACCTCACGATTTGATACTGCAAAATGATGCTCAGCTTTACGCTTTGCTTTACTATGCGGTAACGCATCTCGCCGTGGCCCAGTAAATGCAGTAGCCGAAAATGCCCCAACATTATCCCTATCAAACTTTAATTCTATACTGCTAATGGCCTCCTTGTTTCCCTCGCGTCGCGTATCTATGCGGACTGTCATCGGTCTCTGATTCCGATCACACAAAACAGCTGACGGATCTGGTACGCCCAAAAGGCTAGCTGGACGGGTTTGACCTGAAAGCAGCGCACCAGTCGCCCCTTCATCTGCACCAATTTGATTGAATGCATTTCGCAACTCGTAGAACATACGAAGAATTGATGACTTGCCTGAGTTGTTAGGTCCAACGAATGCGGTTACCCCTGACTTAACATCGAAATGGACAGGGTCAGAGTCATCGAAACAGCGGAAATTTTTCAAAGTAAGACTTACGTTTAGCATTTGTTTAGCCAACTATTGATTTATTTATGTTGCCAGGATGCTTATATCAGAATCTATGCTACAGAGTGATTGATCGATCAACAAGATTGGCTGTTTGGCATGAAGCCGGACCCACTGACCAAAACGGTCAGAGCCGCGAAGTATCCCGAAGTTGACCAGTTGGTCCGCCGGCAGATTCGTAAGCTGTCCAAGGGCTAGGGCAGGGCCGGTCAATTTTGCAGCGAAAATGTGAGACGGTATTGGATATATCGGACGCGCAGCTTCCCCCCATGCCGGGCTCGCGGATGTCTACAGCCGGGGCAGGGGGATGCTTCTGGGTTTACTTGCACTTGTGGAACTGACTGGGCATAGGCTGACCGCGAGTAAGCAGCGGCCAGAAGGTGGGAGCTAGGGAGTGGGCTGATAGGTGGAGATATGGAGAAGCCACCAGCCCAGCCGGAATGTCCTATCAACGAACGGGGCGTCCGTGCGGTAGTCTGTCGGGTCTTTGCCAAAGCCGACATATCCTCTGTTCTTCCGGTCCAGGAACCAATCTATTCTGCTCATGGATGTTACCTCTTCAGTGGATGGGGCCCTGAAGGTAGCAGGGAATATCAGTTATTACTAATGGACTACCGCAACTGTTCCACTACTGTAACTATATCCAGCACTGTTCTCATATACAGCACACAGAAGCTCTCTCAGAGGACTTCAGGGTGACCCGCAGTTATCCAGCTCCACGGGCTGACAGACGCTCTCACAGCTTCTCAGGCGCTCTGCTGCTGTTCCTGGTGCTGCCGTAGGATGCGGTAGACACTGGCCCTGCCGATGTCCAGCTCTCGGGCTATCTCAGTAGCGCCCTTTCCGGCTTCCTTCAGCTCCAGCACTCGGTCAGCCTTAGCCCGAGCTGTGGGCTTCCTGCCCTTGTACTTGCCCGCTGCTTTTGCTGCTGCAATCCCTTCCTTCTGCCTCTCGAGCATCAGCTCTCGCTCAAACTGGGCAATCGACCCGACCATGGTAAACAGCAGCCGGCCTGTAGGGGTGGAGGTGTCTAGATTGAGATTCAGGACTCGCAGGGTAGCGCCCTTGTCCTCAATCTTCTGATGGAGCTGGAGGAGGTCAGCCGTGGAGCGGGCCAGACGGTCCAGCTTGCAGACAACCACCACGTCTCCGGCCCTGAGCTGCTTCAGGAGGGCTTGTAGCTGGGGCCTGCTGTCTGACTCCTTCGCCGATACCTGTTCCTGGTACACCTGTTCAGCTCCAGCCTGCTGCAACTCCTGAAGCTGGGCCTCGAGTCCGGCCTGTTGATCTGTGGTCGATGTCCTGGCGTATCCGATCTGCATGGCTTGGGCTCCCGCTGCTGTGTCTCAATGGAGTCTAAGACCTTATGCCTACCTGTCTCATAAGTCAAGGAAACTGGCTCCAGTGAGACAGTCCCGAGACGTATCGGTAGGGCAAGGGCTATTGGTACACAGAAGCGAGTTACCACACCTAAGGAACCTACGGAACCACGGCCAGCGGTCAAAGTGGCCACCTACTAGGAATCTGAGGACCACGGCCAGCGGATCAGAGTCCCTGCCTACGGGAATACTGCACAACGGAAACAGCCGCCAGCCTAGCCCTCTGAGGGCCTCCTGATACTACCTATAGATAGATCACAAAAACGAGATTATAACTCACTGAAAAATAAGCACTTTATACCCGGTACAGAAGTTATTGATTTTAATGGGAAATCTTAAAGGTACCTCCCCTAAGGAACCACAAAACAATTTCACCGGCCCACCGCAGCCCGATCAGCAGACCCACAAGGCCCCGACAGCTCTGAGCGGGGGCGTGTGAACGTAATGGGGCGCGTGAGGCCAACCCACAGTCCGACCCACAGCCCGACCCACAGTCCAACCCAACGAGGAACCCAACACATGACCAACGACGACGACCCAGCCAAGGCCGAGCAGGAAGCCCAGGAGGCCAGCGCCAAGGAGCTGCTAGGCCAGCTCTCGGACATCCACAGAATGACCACACGGAAACTGGTAGACCGGCTGAAGAACGACCCGAAGCCGCTCAGCGCCTCTGAGCTGAAGGCCATCCATGAGTTTCTGCTAGCCAATGGCGTCTCCATCGACAGCCTGTACCAGACCGCCCAGGCCGAAGAGACCCAGGCGCTGCTAGATGACCTGACAGTCCCATTCCCGACCAACCCGGATGACCCTGATGTCATCCCGCCATTCAACTGAAGAGGAGGCCGAGCCAATGGCACGACTCAGTGACCAAATCAAACGCAACGAGAAGAACCGATGCACCTTCCGAGGGTGTGACAGCCTGCGGTCAGGTATCAGCAAATACTGTGAACACCACAAGCAGACCAAGGTCTACCACGGGGAACCCCAGGGCCGGACCATCCGCCCGTGGGAATATAAAGACGAGCTGGCCGAAGTGGTGGCCTTCACGGAGAAACACGCCGATCACCGGGGCCTCCGCAATGCGACCAAGGCACTGGACTACATCATCAACCGGGCAGGACCGGAAGGAAGTATCAGCAATCCCGCGATGATCCGAGAGATGGACCGCCTCAGTAGTCATGGAGTGGACGCCTTGAGGGCTCTCCAGGAGGCAGCAGCCGTGCGCCTGTTCTTTCGCCGCCGTAACCAGCTACTCAGTGAGAATCGGCAACTAACCTTCGCACTGGGCAAGGCCGTGCTGAGCTTGGCCCCGAGGGACCGTGTAGGGGTGAAGGGCTATCGCCGCATCCCGCCCAAGCCAAGGAAGCTGCTAGGGCTGTACCTGAGGGATGACCTTGGTGGTGTGGTGAATGGCATAGTCCAAGGCATCGAAACCGAGAATCAGCAGCGGGAGGACTTCAAGAAGTCCCTGTATGACCCGTTTATCCCGGCAGACCGAGAGGCTGAGGACGCCGCACACGCCCTGCCGCTGGTCGGCAATGAGTTAGACCTGTAGGCATGGCAAAGCGACGGAAGCAGCGCCGCAGTCACGCCAAATCCATCCAGACCCAACAGGCCACGCTAGACGAGCTGGCAGTTAAGCGGAAGGAGCTACAGCAGAGCAAGCCCGAGCCCAGAGAGCTGAATGTCTTGGAGGTTGGGGACACCCTGAGAGCGCCCGGCTATGGCGAGTATGAAGTAATAGCAAAGCAGAAGAACGGCAGCTTGAAGCTGCAACCTATCGAACCAACCAACTGAAGGAAATTCACATGGTAGACCACGTACAGACAGACCCTAATGAAACCCCAGAACAGCGCAAAGCCTTCCTGGAAGAAGTCCACCGGCAGGAGCGTGAAGCAGCAGAACATAACCGCAACATACCCAAACACCCAACGCAAACAAGTGGGGTAATGGTTCAGCCGTATGGCGTGGCGACAGCGTAACTGTCGATACTGGAGCCCATGAGACCCGCAGCTACAGCGCCTCCGAGATGATCTCAGACGATGCCTCACAGGGAGTATTGAATACTGTGCGTCGTGGTGGAGCACCTGTTACAGGCGATCTGAGGGACTCTGACTTGATCCTGATCGGTAATCAGGAGGTGCCCTTGGCTGTGGCTCAAACAATGGGCTATGTGCAGAAGAAGGCCAACGGCGAATGGGTTGAAACTAGCCTGGGAAAATAGACCCGGCGGCTGGGCAAGCTGAAGAAGACTCACAGCCCAAGCCGTCGGAGAACCGAAAAGCCTTACCGTTGAAAAACCTGCTGGCGCGACACAGCGGCCATGATAGGGTCACGCCCTGGACAACGATGGAGACCGAGCCGTTGAATTTTTGTCTGAGACCTGGCGCGGGATATCGAGGACACTGTTTACGCCCATCGGAGAGCTGGCCGCGAAATACAACTTATCTGTGAAGCGCGCCCGGGACGACTCCAGCGAGTAAAAGACGGACCTCCGGGGGGAACAGGCATTCCAGACGCTGCCGGGAAACATGGAGTAGTGTAGACCTGCCGATGGTACTGTGAAGTGGGTCAGGACGAACTAAGACCACCGAGCTATATTGCTGAGGTGAAGGTCGACATTGGTTCCAATCGGGCAGTTCCCAAGCGGCTTACCGCGATATTGGTCCATGAATACATCTCAGCGCCATCCAGAAGCGGGCAATCCGAGTAATACCCTTCCTGCTGATTCTTCAGATCCACCTTCCGTGACAACCTGTAGCCCGTACGCCCTGCCGAGGTGGGTGAAGGACTAACATTTGGCGGTCCTGATGGTTAATGTTTAATGTTGCCCGGCCATGGCTGGGGCTTCTTTTGTCTACGAAAGGTGATATCAATGTCAGAAATGACTTTTCTATTTCGTCACGAATTGCCTTTTCTGTATCGAATAGCGTTCGGCATGTGGCATCCGACTCAGCAGCCCGCCGATACATCCTTCCCCCCACAGGAAAAAACTTCTCCTTGTAGCCCCTACGCTTCACAAGATAGTCGAACAGACTGCAGCCGACCTGCGAGGGAGGGATATCAAGGCTAGACCCCGACCACGACCGCCAAAGTGAACCTGATCCATTCCCCAGAGCGTGGATCAGGCTTTGAGGGACCGTACGGATGCCCTGAGGCAATCAACCGAGGACTTCCGGCAAGGGTGGGGCGTGCTCGTGTTTACCACTGTCACGTTTCTGGAATATTCTTTCGGCCATTTCCAGGGCAAGCAGAACTGGCTATGTAATACTTGACGAACGGCCTTCTCACGTGGACTTCCAGCACTTCAGCCTTGGGCAAGACGATGCGACCTAAGGCAGGGCCAACGCGGATTACTTTTTGAAGGCTGTTCACGTGAAGGACCATCTACAGGAGGTCGTACCGGCTGACGGTAAGGCAGAGATGGTCAGAGCTGTAGCCAAGGGTGACATCCAGCTATACCGGGTTCGATGTACTCCGAGTATGCGGCCCATCGCCAAGGCTGTGGCTAATCCTGCTCTCCGGTGTGAGCTGGTGGACGGAGGTCAAGCCTGGAAGACACTAGCTAGCTTTGTGACTCCTGAGTATTTCGAGGACTTCGCTGAAGTGATCTTCATGGCGGCACTGTTCGAGAACACTATCCTGTTTCACCTGTGGTCCAACTACTGGGATATTCACTTCAGGCCCCATGAAGATATCGGCAGGTTTATCTCCCGAGATGTCCACAGCGAGCAAGGCCCATTCATCTCCATTGCCCATGTTCTCCATGAGGATGACAATGCCAGTAGGTACAATCTGGAGAGGAACTGGAAGACAGGCAGGGCCAACGCCAAACGAGGGGACCGGGTGATTGACCGAGCGGTCCAGCTTGCCGGTGAGCTGTTCAAGGGCTCAAAGTTCCTGCTGCAGACCAACAATTGGCACAGCGCCCGGCTGGCCCCGGAAGACCTGCCGAAGGGAGCTATACCGATCAAGGTGAATTCTCACGGGCTGAACGAGTACAAGGGCTATACACGTGCCGCTAGCTTGGCAATCACCAATCCTGACAACCACGAAGCAAGGTGGCTGGTGAGCAGGACCGGGCTGGATCCTGACAAGATGTATCTGGCCTATCGTATCCACACCGTCTACCAGGCTGTGGGAAGGACTGCAATTCGGGACTATGGGAATGCCGTCCCGAAGGTCTTTCTGGTGGCAGGTAAGGAAGACGCTGAGTACCTCCATAAGCTGTTCCAGGGCTCTCGCTGGATTGGCAAGGTTGGAGATGTACCCAGCTTGAAGCAGCTGACACAAAAGAACCGTAAGCCTAAGCTGGTAGACTCCTCTCAGTATGCCCGATGGAGGAACCGTAGGGATGCCCTGAAGAGGAAGATCAGAAAGGGGACTATCAGTGAACCTGAGGCCAAGGAACTGGAGCAGATAAACAGTCGATTGGCTGACCTGAAGATGGCTGCAGACGGTGCCTGAGTGAGTGGACGCAAGTTTGCTAAGTAACATGCTTAGGCGAAATTGCGTCATCTGAGGGGAGGGTTATAGGTAAACTAGTAGGTAAGACAATAGTTAAGGGGGATACGCCTTCTGCGTAGTATCACCCCCCCCCTCCTTTGTCCGCAGCTCACAGGACCACCTCGATCCGGCTACAGAGGCCTGCGTGCTTTATTAAAAACACGAGCGTGCTACTGTGAGTGATCTATAGAGGGACTCTGTTGCATGATTGGTTATGTCTCCCAGCGATAGCCGCAGCTTCAGGTCACTTGAGAGAACAAATTTTAAATTTTTCCTAGTGGACTCGAAGACTGGGATTTCGTCGAGGCTAAACCAGACTAGTGGCGCCCCGATCGGAGCCGGAAGCCCAAAGCTCGGTTTACTACAGGAAGCCGTACCTCAACCAATGAACTGTTTCCGCCAAACCGAAAGCTTTGGTGATTGGATAGGAATAGAAACGAAATAGATATTCAAGGGGGATTAATATGCGTGGACACTAATTGATAAAAAGGATAAAAAACAGCATCCTGTTAAACGTATGCAGTCCACCTAGCATTACTTTCTGGGAGTGATGCGATAACGATCAATTTGGATTGACATGCATGGAGATTGTTAAGGATTTCTCTGCAGGGTTTTACAAGAACAAGCCGAGAAATAGCAAGAAGAGTCGAAGAAGAAGAGTCGCTGCCAGTCAAATCCATTAATGCTTACCGAGAAAAGCTTACAACTAGCCTTCTTGATGCTAAATTTTCAAGTTAGTTATGGAGCAACCACCGGAAGAAGATCCAAAAAAGAATCATAGGGCAGTATGGGTTACTTGCGACTTAAAATCACATTTGTTATAACTAAACTCCGGTAAAGATTACATTAAAGAGAATTTATGCCGGCTTCGAACAATCTGAACATGGGAATATGTGTGGAATCCCGTATTGATGGAGATACCGCATGGCCGTTGCGTTTGCCCTATATTTTCAATTCATGCATTACAGGTTGTGTTTGAATGATTACAACCCGTCACAAGTGGAAAAGCTGGTTGCGGGCCCGTTTTTAAGCACCATGCGGTTTTTTAATGAATATCATTTTCGAGAGACGCTAGGTGTACCTACAATATTTTAAAACACGATCATTAGAAACCAATTTTTTTAAAAAATTCATAATGTTAAGTAGTGTTTGTGCAACGCAGTTTCTGAGGGACCCCAGCATACCCGGACTTAAGCCCCTGGGAAGAAAGCCTGAATGAATTTTCCGTATTAGTTTCATGATCCATTCCTTTGTGCGCATAACTTCCCTCTTTGGTGGGAAGTGCGCTACCTGCTAGCCAAATTCCCGGCGGGTCACCGAAGAGACCAAGCGAACGACGAGGAGCGCGAGGACTAGCGGCATCGTCTGGATGCGACTCCGAGAAGGCCCAGAAGACCTGAGCCGAATAGCCATGCTGC
The DNA here is from genome assembly GCF_003932505.1 of Thiohalobacter thiocyanaticus. Lineage (GTDB taxonomy): Bacteria > Pseudomonadota > Gammaproteobacteria > Thiohalobacterales > Thiohalobacteraceae > Thiohalobacter > Thiohalobacter thiocyanaticus. The sequence goes on along the minus strand of NZ_QZMU01000001.1, from coordinate 1,718,969 downwards.
GGCTGGAGCTGGAACTGCAGAAGCGCCTATATCTCCATCATGGACCGCCCATGCACTTAATGGGAGAGTTTTCGCGTCTGAAGTCTGGTCTCCATGATTAGCAAAACTAAAAACATAAGCGCTCTCTGTATATTGGCCATATACGGGTTTGCGAACCAATAATAACCGACATTCCAGAATACATTTCGTCGGAGATAATTATTTAAAATCACGTGTTGTACGCACCTCCTCGTCATATAAAGAATGCCCCATTTCGCTCCGCACTGCAATTGTTACAGTAGCGACACTGGACCGTTGCTTGTAAAGCAGGAATGAATCAAATTGTGGAGTTAGAGGTAATCGCCAATCTTCAAACCGGCACATTCAATATCGGCAAAGCCCAAGTCCAGGGCGGGTCTGGCCATGAACATAAGACCACAAGGTCAAAGCCTAGGCGTACGCATAGTTTGGCGGTCCCTGTAGCGCCAGGTGATTATCTAAGTCTGTGTCATAGACAGCCCGGTGCCCCGTCCACGAGGGGCAGCACCTGCAGTAAAAGGGGAGACAAGGCTGATAATTATTAAGGTGGTTCCCAATTTTGCCATTGTTGCCTTCCTTGTTATTGTGTAGGCGTGACGGTTGACCATATCGTTTATGGATTACCGAGATCAAGGCATAGGACTACATTTTTATCAGTCTAGGCTTACAGTAAAGTCCTTCGGTATTCGCCCATAATCCATCCCCGCACCAAGCGACATCGGAATGTCAGCGTCCGGCTTGACTGCCAGGGAAGGTGCAGGCCCTCACAGAGCTCTCTGTGGGGGTCTTTTCGGTTCTAGTGGTTCAGTGTTAGCTAAATTTGGTCGCTCGGAAGACATCAACCCAGGTAAAACATTCGATGCCGAAATACACGCATGCGTTTGGAATTCTCGGGGCGCTGTTTTTCCCCATTTTCTCGTAAGTGACAACTGGGCACTTCCCGTTTGCTAATGACAGTGCAATGACCCACGGGTCAGCGCCGGACCTGTCTCGGTGGTAATCGGTGAGGGTTGGGAAGTGTTTGATGACGTCTGTTACTGCGGTTTGAATGGCTTCATCTATTGGTACGAATAATTCACTCTGATGCATCGCCCATTTGTAAAGTTCGTCCTCGGAAGCTTGTAGCTCATCTCTCACGAGCTCAGTACATCTGATCTGCCCATCGTTAATAAGCTTTTCAACCCATACCCAATGCGGCTCAAACAAATCTCTTGGATAGAGGCGAACCGCAGGTTCAATGAATGCGCTAGTATCAAAGCTAAAGTCCATCAAGTCGAAACCTTATATTAGTTTTATCCTTGTAAGGCATGCCGTATATCAGGGAGGTGCTTTAGTTTGACCTTTAGCAAGCGTGACAACTCAGATCCTGTAATAACTTCCCTAGTGTAACTGTCAAGCACTAGGCGTGAAAAATAATAGCCATTACGGTTGATCACCTTTCGAAACTGTGCCACGGGAAAACTATTGGCTTTCTTGTTTTCCTCAAAATCTTTGTATTCCTGGACGAAGGACTCTCTCATTTTTGAATAAAAGTCACGGGTGGTGAGGTCGTGGATTAATAATCTTCTTAGTACAACCTCCCTACTGCAGTGAAAGGTTCTGGAAATTGATTTGAGTTCATGGTTAGACCAGCTTTCGTAATTATCTTGACCAAGAACGATTTCATGACTTAATAATGCTTTCGCAGGGACTATCGCAGCTCCAGCTACGTAATTGCAGAAGATCTCAATTCGTTGCGATTCTCCATCCCTTGGAAGTTCTTCATCAAAATCACATAGACCATCTTGACGCAGCGCTATGTGGGTTAGCTCATGTAGAAGAGAAAATATTTGGGCCTGAGGTGAATCCTTGCTGTTTACGACAACTACGGGCAATGGACGCACACCAAGGCAGAACCCTCGCATTTCACTGACGGGGACTCCGTTTGCTTGAAATACTAATACCCCCCTATTCTCTATAGAACTTTTCCAGAGCTTTCTTGCTTCATATATGTCGCTGCATTGTGCGATCGTCTCGGGTTCAACCCCTATGTATCGCGTTAAACTTTCTGCCACGAGTTCAGGGTCTTGATCTATAGATGCTTGAAAATCGAATTCGCTTGGCTGTTCTTCTAGTTCGGCAAGTAAATTTAACGCATCCTCGCGCCTTGCCTCTGCTAGGCGCAGCTCGACGTGGAGACGATTGGAATAGAAGCCGGCGTGGCCTTCGATTAATCCCCTGAAATCCCTTGGCGGGCGCATGTCCTCCGGTGGGTAGGGCAGGTAGAAAACTGCTAACGGGCGCTTTAGTTTGTCCGAAATCTGCTTTAGTTTGGCAATGGAGGGCCGTGCTTGTCCCGACTCCCAAGCTTGGATTTTCTCGGGGTTCACCTTGATTTTGTCTGCAAGGTCGTCAATAGAGAAGCCTACAGTCTCTCGGGCCCAGACCAATATATCGGGATTTATGGTGGCTTCTGCTGTTTTCGCCATGGCGGTTAATCAGCTCAAGTTATTGACTAGTTTCGGCGGTAGATGGGTGGTCTATATATCGATTGCGGGTCCCTTGTAGTCGTTCTATAGTATTATTCCGCCGCATCTCATGGCAAGACGGCGGGTCATTCTTATTCCACTCAAGTAGCACATCCCGCATCCCATCAGGAATCGGCAAGCCATACTCGCTATGCATATAGAAGATCGACCGGGCCACGTTCCCTCTGGCTATCTGTCTGGGCTCAATGACGTACTCTCCGTCAATCCTGATCCGCTCAATGTCACAACCCTCGAGAGAATGCCCCTCGCCGTCAATCAGCCGGAACTCGTAGTTCGACCTGTGGCGATTCACGTAGTCCAGTGAGGCCCAGAGGTTGTGGAGGTCGGCTTCCATCCGGTTGAACCGTTCGCTGCTGTCTCTGCATTCTTCTCTCGTGCCACAGCCCAGGAAATCGCCCATCCAGGAAGCGGGGTAGATATGTTCTATTGTTTAGAGTGGGCTCGTGGCGGTCCTCATATTGGACGCCGCAGTACAACGTCCAGCCGCCATTGGGGTAGAGCTGACTCCAGAAGATATGGAAGGCATCGTCATCTGCAGAGGAGTGGCGGTAGTACTCGGAGATGACCGTCTGGTCGGCTGAAGCCGGGTAACTTCCCAGCACGAGTAGGCTGTGGCATAGCAACCAAATTGATCTGTTATACATAGTATCGAGCCCGCTGCTTCCTGATAAGCATGTTCGCAGCTGCTTACAGGGCGTTCGTGGTGCCCATATGTTTGCGGTTATAAAGATGGTTTAGGCGGTATGCGTGTGCAGATGCCAATGGATTAATATTACTTTGGATGTGTTCTACCCGTATAAGACTTTGCGTGACCAGTAACGATAGCGCAGCTTTGACATCGTTCGTTGCGACGCCCGTATATTCATGAATCTTTTCGTACGAGGCGCGTGCCAAGTTGTCTTGGTCATTCCGCAAGGCCACAATCAGGTAGAAGATTTTCAGCGCATTTAACTCAACTTTGCTCCGCAAATGGAAGTGCTGGAATGCAAGAATACGGTTGAGGCCCTGGTTGTACATGCCCTTTGCGGGCAATTTCCCCCACCCTGAGTGGGTGCTGTAGTTGGTTACGCCATAGACGTGTCGGTTGCCAATTGAGTCCCTCTTTATTATTTCAAGTTCAGTGAGCAGCGAAAGTCCCCTGGAAACAGTGGCACGGCTTATGTTGGCTAGCTCGCTGAGTTGTGTATAAGAGAGCTTCGCCCAGCCTGGCTCATGAAACTCCATGGTGGGTTCTCGGTTGGTGTTTTGGGCGATGGCCGTATACAGCATCAACCCGGCGATGTTAGCCACCTTGTCTTGACCGTGCCACCGGAGATACGTAAGAGATAAATCTTTCGTTATCCACGCGGTTGGGGTTTTCGTCCACTCCATCATGAATCCCTACCCCTCTATGTGAGCAGCCGAAGTGTCACGAGCACCACATACAAGGCAAACACTGAAACACCCACACAGAGTAGGGCCAAGATGAATACTGACTGTTCTGGTGTAACCGACAAGACTTGCGAGATGAAATGTTTGAAATTTTCCATAAAGCAGAACCTTTGAAATTCGAAAAAATGACAGTTTCGAATTTTATGGATCACACGATACTCTTTCTAGAAACAACATGAGCCTGAAATTTTGCTGGAATTTTATAACTCTTTGTTTATTAATATATATTTCGATATTTATTTAGTTTATATATTTACCTGAATCGTTTCATAAATGAACTAATAAAATGGTGTAAAGGTACACCATATCCTGATGGTCGGCCCGCCCGGCACCGGCAAGACCCTGCTGGCCCGGCGCCTGCCGGGCATCCTGCCGGTGATGGACAATGCCGAGGCGCTGGAGACGGCTGCCCTGCAGTCGATCTGCGGCCGCCCTGTCGATACGGCCAGCTGGCGTCGGCGGCCCTTCCGGGCCCCGCACCACACCGCCTCGGCCGTGGCCCTGGTTGGTGGCGGGTCCAATCCCCGACCCGGCGAGATCTCCCTGGCCCACAACGGGGTGCTGTTCATGGACGAGCTGCCCGAGTTCGAACGTCGGGTGCTGGAGGCGCTGCGCGAGCCGCTGGAGACGGGCAGCATCAGCATCTCGCGTGCCGCCCGCCAGGCCGAATTCCCGGCCCGCTTCCAGCTGGTGGCCGCCATGAACCCCTGTCCCTGCGGCTATCACGGCGATCCCACCCGGGCCTGCCGCTGCAGCCCGGACCAGATCCGGCGCTACCGTGGCCGCCTGTCCGGACCGCTGCTGGATCGCTTCGACCTGCAGATCGAGGTGCCGCGCCAGGCACTGGACTGGCAGGCGGCCGCTGGCGGCGAACCCAGCGCGACGGTACGTGAGCGGGTACTGGGGGCGCGGGCGCGCCAGCAGGAGCGCGCCGGCCAGATCAACGCCCGGCTGGAGGTGCGGGCGCTGGAGCGCGACTGCAGCCCCGGCCCCGAGCTGCAGCGGTTTCTGCAGCAGGCGATCGAGCGTCTGAACCTTTCCGCCCGCGCCTGCCACCGGGTGCTGCGGGTGGCGCGGAGCATTGCCGACCTGGCCGGCAGCGAGGCGCTGACCCTGGAACACCTGAGCGAGGCCCTGCAGTACCGCGTTCTCGATCGGCCGTTGGGTTGAACCGGGGAGTCGAATAAAAGTCATCGCGTTTCAGCTACCTGGAGACCTGTAGTGGCGAAACCCACAGGGTTCCGGGCAGCTGCAAGGGGATCCGGGTATAATGGGCCTCGATGCTGAATCCCATATTCCCCTACCCGCACAGATGCCGGGGATGTCATACCGGCCCGTTATGGCGTAAAGTCAAAATGTGGATGCCGCCGGAACGGCCTGGCAGCACGCATGGAGACCCCTGCACAAACCTACGGGACCGCTGACATGACGATGGAAATCCCCGACGATCCCCGCTTCAAGCGTGCCGTATCGGCCCTGGAACAGGGCCGGTTCCAGGACTCCTTCAGCATCGCCCGCCAGCTCGCCGGCGAGGGCGACGCCATGGGCATGCATTTTCTCGGCTGGCACTACCACAAGGGTATCGGGATCGAACAGGATGACGGTGCCGCCGTGACCTGGTGGCAGCGCGCCGCGCACCTGGGCTGCGCCAATGCGGTCAAGGGACTGGGCTGGGCGTGTGAGACCGGCCGCGGGCTGGAGCGCGACACCCAGGCCGCTTATCACCACTACCTGCACGCCATCATGCTGGGCGATGACAGCGCTCGCGAGGCCCTGTTCGAGCTGGCATTGCAGATGCTGCCCGAGGACATCAAGCGGGCGGAGGCGCAGGCCGAGGCCTCCACCGAGGTATAATCCGGCGCTGCGTGAAACCCGGACTGGACTTCAGCTCTGTTCAGCCCAACCTGCGCTCAGCCGAGCCTTTCCGGTTTGGGATCACGCGCCAGCAGCGCCTGCACCGCCGCCTGCGGAGCCAGGCCCTCGTACAATACCCGGTAGACCTGCTCACAGATCGGCATTTCGACCGCATGGGCGCGGCCGATGTTATGGATCTCGCGCGCCGTGTCGGCGCCCTCCACCACCTGGCGGATCTCGGCTTCGGCCTCGGCGCGGGTCCGGCCCGCGCCCAGCGCCAGGCCCAGGCGGCGGTTGCGTGACTGGTCGTCGGTGCAGGTCAGCACCAGGTCGCCGATGCCGCTCAGGCCCATGAAGGTCTCGCGCTGTCCGCCCAGGGCCTCGCCCAGGCGCATCATCTCCACCAGACCGCGAGTGATCAGTGCCGCCCGGCTGTTGGCGCCGAAGCCCAGGCCGTCGGAGATGCCGGCGGCGATGGCGAGCACGTTCTTGATCGCGCCGCCGAGTTCCAGGCCGATGCTGTCCGTGCTGGTATAGGCACGGAAGGTCTCGCCCCGCAGCAGGCCGGCGAAGTGCTCCGCGGTGGCGCTGTCCGCGGCGGCAACGGTGGCGGCGGTGGGCAGGCCGCGGGCGACCTCGCGGGCGAAGGTGGGACCGGAGACAACGGCACAGGCGACCTGCTCGCCCAACACCTCGGCGGCGACCTGGTGCAGCAGCTTGCCGCTGGCCATCTCCAGCCCCTTGGTACCCCAGGCGATGCGGCCCAGGGCCACGGCCCGGTCGCGGATCTGTTCCAGCACTTCGCGAAAGGCGTGACTGGGCACCACCACCAGCAGGTCGTCCGCCGCCAGTGCGGCATCGAGTTCGGCGACCGCTTCCAGTCCCGGCGGGAAGGCGATGCCCGGCAGGAACTCGGTATTCTCCCCGGCGGCGGCCATGGCCTGCATGGCCACCGGTTCATGCCCCCAGAGCCGGACCCGGTGGCCGTTGCGCGCCAGCAGGATGGCCAGGGCCGTGCCCCAGGAGCCGGCGCCGAGGACCGCGATGGCGGGTGAGGTCATCGATGCCCCCGGACGGCTTCAGTGCTGGGCATTGTCGGGGTTGGCGACCTGGGCCTGGACCTCGTTGACCTGCTGGGCGTAGAGGGCATCGAAGTTGATCGGCGCCAGCAACAGGGGCGGGAAACCGCCGCGCTGGACCAGGTCGGCCACGGCTTCCCGGGCGAAGGGGTAGAGGGTGTTGGGGCAGAAGGCGCCCAGCATGGGCTTGACCTCGTCCTCGGCGAAACCGGCGATGGTGAAGATGCCCGCCTGCTGCACCTCGGCCAGATAGGCGGTCTTCTCACCCTGCTTGGCAGTGACGGTCAGCTTCATCACCACCTCGTAGACATTGTCCGCCACCGGACGGGATTCGCTGTTGAGGTTGAGATTGACCTCCGGTTTCCACTCCTCGGTGAACACGGCCGGGCTGTTGGGGGTCTCGAAGGAAAGGTCCTTGACGTAGATCTTCTGGATGGCGAATTGTTTATTCTCGGCGCTGGCTTCACTCATGATGGTTCCGCTCTTGTCTGTTGTAATGGATGGATGCCGGTCGGCTGAACCGGATACGGCAGCAGGTTATTGTGACAGATGCCGCGCCACCGGCAAGCCCGCCACTCACTGCGCCAGCAGCGGATCCAGTTCGCCCTGCGATTCCAGGGCGTAAAGTTCGTCGCAGCCGCCGATATGGCGATCGCCGATGAAGATCTGGGGTACCGAGGTAAGCCCGCCGGCGCGGTGCTCCATCTCCTCGCGCCGTTCCGGCTGCTGGTCGATGCGGATTTCCTCGAATTCGGCCCCCTTGCTGGTGAGCAGCATGCGCGCCCGTACACAGTAGGGGCAGTAGGGGGTGCAGTACATGACAACCTTGGGCATGGTGCTTTACTTCTTGTTCAGAGGCAGATTGGCGTTTTCCCAGGCCAGGATGCCGCCGGCCAGGTTGTAGACCTGCTCGTAGCCGGCCTTGCGCAGCTGCGTGGCCGCCTTGTTGGAGCGGCTGCCGCTGCGGCAGTAGGCCACCACGGGCTTGTCCTTCCCGGCCTTGAGCTCGGCCAGGCGCTCACTGAGCTGGCTCAGCGGGATGTGTCTGGCGTGAGGGATACGGCCGCTCTCGGCCAGTTCCTTGTCCTCGCGCACGTCCAGCAGCAGGGCGCCCTCGCGATTGAGGATCTGGATGGCCTGGGTGGGTCCGACCTGGGGAATGCCGTAGCGCCGGCGCTGGATCTCGCCGCCCAGCAGCAGCCCGAGCAGGACGAAGAAGGCGGTCCAGAGGATCCAGTGATTGATCACAAATTCAACAAATTGCGGCATGACAGGACCGGGGTTTGGTGCATGATACCGGCGGGCGGGAGAACGCCGCCGGCAGGGTTCGGCATCAGCTGCGCGAGCAGAAGACCTCGCGCATCATCCCGATCAGGGCCAGGGTGCGCGCGTCGCCGACGCGATAATACACGCGGTTGGCGTCCTTGCGCGAGGTCAGGATGCCCTTGTCGCGCAGGATGGCCAGGTGCTGGGAGATGTTGCTCTGGGAGGTGCCGACGCGCTCGACGATGTCCTGCACGCTGACCTCCTGCTCGCCCAGGGTGCAGAGGATCTTCAGCCGCAGGGGATGGGACATGGCTTTGAGTGAACGTGAGGCCCGATCAATATCCTCTTCGCGTGTGATCAGTTCGTCGCTGGTCGCTTCTAATGTCATGGAACTCGCCTCGCTGAATGCGCAGCACAAGGGGAAGGCTGCGGGCAATGGATCGGTCATCTAGTGGTCCTTCAAGGTGATATTGATGGGTTCAGCGCCGCTGTGGTGTTTCGCCGCAAGGCGCGGTGCGCAGGCAAGGGTCATTCCCTTGTCAAGCACCGCAACGCGGCGGCGGGGCACCACGGCGGCGCCCGTAGGGTTGGCCTGTCAACGTCCATGGCAGCGTTGCGCCTCTTGGCAAGGACGATGGCCATTGCCTGCGAGGCGCGCCTTGCCCTGAACGTTGACAGGCCAACTGAACCCATCAATATCACCTTGAAGGACCACCAGGGGTGCCTGCACTGACTTTTATAACCAAAACATTATACAATAATAAGCCATTTGAAAAGTGGGGCAACGTCACAGAGGCGCCGGGCGGAGGCCGTCGGAGCGGTGCCGCCACTGGTTGCCCGGCCGGATTCGGGTTAGACTTGATCTAAATTTGGGAGCCGACTTGAGTAATACAATGCCTGCTGCGCCAAAACCGCTGGTTTTGCTGATCCTGGATGGCTGGGGCTACCGCGAGGAGACCGACTCCAACGCCATCGCCAACGCCAACACGCCGGTGTGGAATCACCTGTGGAATGATTATCCGCATACCCTGATCCGTACCTCGGGCGCGGCCGTCGGCCTGCCCGGCGATCAGATGGGCAATTCCGAGGTCGGTCACCTGAACCTGGGCGCCGGGCGGGTCGTGTATCAGGAGTTCACCCGCGTCAGCCGTGCCATCAAGACCGGTTCCTTCTATACCAACCAGACCCTGACCGACGCCGTCGACCAGGCCATCGCCAGCGACAGGGCCGTGCACATCCTCGGTCTGCTCTCGCCCGGCGGCGTGCACAGCCATGAGTGCCATATCCACGCTATGGCCGAACTGGCGGTCCAGCGTGGGGCGAAGAAGGTCTACATGCACGCCTTCCTGGACGGGCGCGACACCCCCCCGCGCAGCGCGGCCGATTCCATCGTAAAAATGGAGGAGAAGTTCCGGGAGTTCGGCGGCGGCCGCTTCGCCTCCATCATCGGCCGCTACTACGCCATGGACCGCGACCACCGCTGGCCGCGCATTCAGGCCGCCTATGATCTCATCACCCAGGGCAAGGCCGAATTCCAGGCGACGGATGCCACCGCCGGCCTGCAGATGGCCTACGATCGCGACGAGGGGGACGAGTTCGTCCAGGCCACCGCCATCGTACCCGAGGGCGAGGCCCCGGTGCGGGTCGAGGACGGCGACGTGATCGTGTTCATGAACTATCGCTCCGACCGCGCCCGCCAGATCACCCGGCCCTTCATCGAGCCCGATTTCGACGGCTTCGAACGCGAGGTGGTGCCGGAACTCGGCAGCTTCGTCAGCCTGACCGAATACAACTCCGAGTTCGACATCCCGGTGGCCTTCCCGCCGGAGCGGCTGGAGAATGTCCTTGGCGCCTATCTGTCCCGGCTGGGCATGCACCAGCTGCGTCTGGCAGAAACGGAGAAATACGCCCACGTCACCTTCTTCTTCAACGGCGGTGTGGAGGAGCCCTACGAGGGCGAGGACCGTATCCTGGTCCCCTCCCCCATGGTCGCCACCTACGATCTGCAGCCGGAGATGAGCGCCAGCGAGGTCACCGACCGGCTGGTCGAGGCCATCCAGGGCAAGAAGTACGACGTCATTATCTGCAACTATGCCAATCCGGACATGGTCGGCCATACCGGTAACTACGCGGCTGCAGTCAAGGCCATCGAGGCACTGGACAAATGTCTGGGCCGGGTTTACCAGTCACTGCGCGAGGTGAGTGGCGAAATGCTGATCACCGCCGACCACGGCAATGCCGAGCAGATGCAGGGCGAAGGTACGGGGCAGGCGCACACGGCGCATACCACCAATCTGGTGCCCTTCGTCTATGTCGGCCGGGGCGCCACCCTGGCCGCGACCGGATCGCTGTGCGATGTCGCGCCCACCCTGCTCTACCTGCTGGGGCTGGAACAGCCCATGGAGATGACCGGCACCAGCCTGGCCGAGCTCGTCGAGGGCGAGACGCCGGCCTCGATGGCGCGTCGTGAGGCCTGAGCCGCTGCTGCGCTGCCTGTTGCCGGTCCTGCTGCTGGCCGGCCTGACTTCCCCCGCCGGCGCGGAATCGGAACTCGATCCCGACCAGGCCTCGGCCCGGCTCGAGGCCCTGCGCGAGCGCATTCAGGCCATCGAGAACCGGCTCGACCGTTCGCGCGCCGAGGAATCCCGGCTCAGCCGGTCGCTGCGCGAGGTGGAGACCCGGCTGTCGCAGACCCGCCGCGAACTGGCCGCCACCGAGGCCCGGCTCGAGCGCCAGCAGTCACGGTTGCAGGAGCTGCAGCACAAACAGGAGCGGCTGGACCGGGAACTGGGTCGCCACAGCGAGGGTCTGGAACAGTATCTGCGCACCGCCTTCATGCTGGGCCGGCAGGAATCGATCAAGCTGGTGCTCAATCAGGAGGACCCGCAGCGCCTCGGCCGGACCCTGACCTACTACCGCTACCTGGCCAGGGATCGCGCCGAGGCCATCACGCAGGCCCGCCAGGCCCTCGAGGCGCTGGCCGCCGTCGAACGCGACATCAGGACACAGCTCGCCTCGCTGGAAGCCACCCGCGAGCAGCGCGCCGGCCAGCAGCAGGCGCTGGAACGCCAGCAGGACGAACGCAGCGGCCTGCTGGCCAGGCTGCGCGAGGAGATCCAGACCGATCAGGGCCAGCTGGCGCAGATGGAACAGGACGAGCAGCGCCTGCAGCAACTGCTGGAGGATCTGCGTCGGGCGCTGGCCGACGTGCAGGAACTGGACCGGCATCAGCGTCCGTTCAAGACACTGCGCAGCGAGCTGCCCTGGCCGGTGGCGGGCAAGTTGAGCAACCGCTTCGGCCAGGCGCGCGAACAGCGGGGTCTGCGCTGGCGTGGGGTGTTCATTGCCTCCGAGGCCGCGCAGCCGGTACGGGCCATCGCCCGTGGGCGGGTGGCCTACGCCGACTGGCTGCGCGGTTTCGGCCTGCTGATCATTGTCGATCACGGCGACGGCTACATGAGCCTGTACGGCCACAACCAGGCCCTGTTCAGGGAGCCCGGCGACTGGGTCGAGGACGGCGAGGTGCTGGCGCGGGTCGGCGATACGGGCGGGGCGCTCGAGACCGGGCTGTACTTCGAGCTGCGCCATGAAGGCAAACCGATCGACCCGCTCAAGTGGTGTGCCGGCGAGCCGACAGATCTGAAGGCCGCGAAGCGCTAGGGAGGGCCTGTTAACTGGCCCCAGGATTTGCGCCACGCGCCAGCTGTGCTAAGGTCGCAGCCATGGCCTTTTATAGGCTCTTGTTATGATGGAATTTTTTGATAGAGCCCGGACAGGGCCGATGGATGGACAATGAATAGACCGATACAGAAACTTTCGCTGATCACCACAGGAGTGGTGCTGGGCCTGTCCCTGAGCCTCGGCCAGGGTGTGTTCGCCGACCGCGACAACGAGGCTACCAGCCTGCCGCTGGAGGAACTGCGCGGCCTGTCCGATGTGTTTGCCCGGATCAAGAACGACTATGTCGAACCGGTCGAGGACAAGGACCTGCTGGAGAGTGCCATCCGCGGCATGCTCACCGGACTGGATCCGCATTCGGCCTATCTGGATCCGGAGCAGTTCAAGGAACTTCAGGTCGGTACCAGCGGCGAGTTCGGTGGCCTGGGGATCGAGGTCGGCATGGAGGATGGCTTCGTCAAGGTCATCGCCCCCATCGACGACACCCCGGCCCAGCGCGCCGGCATCCAGGCCGGCGATCTGATCATCCGCCTGGACGATACGCCCGTGAAGGGTATGAATCTGTCCGACGCGGTCAAGGTCATGCGCGGCAAGCCCGGCTCCGATATCACCCTGACGGTGGTGCGCGAAGGCGAGGAGAAGCCGCTCAAGATCACCATCACCCGTGCTATCATAAAAGTGAAGAGCGTGAAGAGCCGGATGCTGGAGCCCGGCTACGGCTATGTGCGTGTCTCCCAGTTCCAGGCCGCCACCGGCGACAGCCTGGCCAGGAACGTCTCGGAGCTGCGCAAGGAGGCCGATGGCAACCTCAGGGGCATGGTGCTGGATCTGCGCAACAACCCCGGCGGCGTGCTCAATGCCGCGGTCTCCGTCTCCGACGCCTTCCTCGACAAGGGGCTGATCGTCTACACCGAGGGCCGGGTGGCGGATTCGCGCCTGCGCTTCAATGCCACGCCTGGCGATGTCATCAACGGTGCGCCGCTGGTGGTGCTGGTCAACCAGGGTTCGGCCTCGGCCTCCGAGATCGTCGCCGGCGCCCTGCAGGATCATCGCCGTGCCATCATCGTCGGCCGCGAAACCTTTGGCAAGGGCTCGGTGCAGACCATCGTGCCACTGAACAACGGGGCGGCGGTCAAACTCACCACGGCGCGCTACTACACACCCAACGGCACCTCCATCCAGGCCGAGGGCATCGTACCGGACATCAAGCTCGACGATGTCCGCATCTCCCTGATCGAATCCGGCTTCGAACCGATCAAGGAGTCCAACCTCTCGCGTCACCTGCTCAACGGCGATGCCGATGAAATGGCGCCGGAAGCGCCCGCGCCGGATGAACCGGATGAAGAGGACAAGGACGAGCCGCTGGCCAAGGCCGACTACCAGCTGTATGAGGCGCTCAACCTGCTCAAGGGGCTGGTGATCCAGGCGGAGCACATGCGGTGACACCGACGCGCAGCCGGATCAAGGTCTGGTTGCGCGGCGGGCTGCTCCTGCTGCTCGGCCTGGCTGGCCTGGCACGTGCCGCCTCCGGGCTGCCCGAGGCCGGACGGGAGTCGGGCCAGCCGGCCGAGATTGCCATCATCATCGACGACATGGGCCGCCAGCTGGCGGCCGGCCGGCGCGTGCTCGCCCTGCCCGGCCCCGTCGCCTGCGCCTTCCTGCCGCACGCCCCCCATACCGACAGCCTGGCCCGTGCTGCCCATGTCCGCGCCAGGGAGGTACTGCTGCACCTGCCCATGCAGGCCATGGATTCCCGCCGTCTGGACGCGGGTGGCCTGAAGCTGGACATGACGCAACAGGCCTTCCTGTCTACACTTGAGGACAACCTGGGGCGGGTGCCGCATGTGCAGGGTGTGAACAACCACATGGGCAGCCTGCTCACCCGGCATCCCGGGCACATGCTCTGGCTGATGCAGGCGCTGCGCGAGCAGGGTGTATTCTTCGTCGACAGCCGGACCAGCCGTCACACCATCGCGCGGCAGATCGCCCGCGAGCAGGCTGTGCCCAGCATCGAGCGGGACGTGTTCCTGGACGATGATGCGAGCCTGGGACGCAGTCCGCAGGCAGTTCGAACGGCTGATACAGCTGGCGCGGCGACAGGGCAGCGCGGTGGCCATCGGCCATCCGCATGCCAGCACCCTGCAGGTGCTGGAGGAGGCCCTGCCACGGCTGGCCGAGCAGGGCGTGCGCCTGGTTCCGGTGTCACGTCTGGTAGAACAACAGTTTGTGAGGGATTCCCAATGGCGACTGTCCTTATCCCCCTGGCCCAGGGCTGCGAAGAACTCGAGGCCGTCACCCTGATCGACTTGCTGCGCCGGGCCGGCATCGAGGTGATCACCGCCGGCCTGGACGAGCAGCCGGTCAAGGCATCGCGCGGCACCGTGCTGGTGCCCGACACCACGCTGGATGCGGTGAAAGACCGTGACTTCGACATGATCGTCCTGCCCGGCGGCCTGCCCGGGGCCGATCACCTGGACGCCGATGCGCGGCTGCGCGAGATGCTCCAGCGTCATGCCGGCGCCGATCGCTACGTCGCCGCCATCTGCGCCGCGCCCAAGGTGCTGGCCAGCGCCGGTCTGCTGGACTATCGCAAGGCCACCAGCTTCCCGGGTGTGCTGGACGGCGCCGGCGTTACCGGCCTGGACTACCAGACCGGTGCGGTGGTGCAGGACGGCAGGATCGTCACTTCGCGCGGTCCCGGCACTGCCATGGATTTCGCCCTGACCCTGATCGAGCTGCTGGCCGGCCAGGCCAAGCGGATCGAAGTGGAAGGGCCATTGCAGCGGCCACATGTGGCCTGAGCTCCCGGAGTTTTTGTAGGTCGGGTTAGCCTGAAAGGCGTAACCCGCATGCGTCTGATCCCTACTCTCCCCACGCACTGACCAGAAACCCCAGCCCGGCGATCCCCAGCACCCAGGTCAGCAGCGGTGCGCCGCCGACCATGGCCGGGGCATAGCCGTCCAGGCCGTAGATCAGCGCGGCCGAGACGATCAGGCCGGTGCCGGTGATGGCCATCGCGTTGCGCCGGTTGGCGCGGCGCAGTTCGTGCCGCAGCTTCGTTATCTCCTCCGACCGCCACTGCACCGTGAGGTGGCCGTTGGTGGCCTGGTTCAGGGTGCGGTGGATCAGCATGGGCAGCTCCGGCAGCGCCTCGGTCCACTGCGGAATGCTCTGTTTGAGATTGCCGACGAAGGCACGCGCCCCCACCTGCTCGCTCATCCAGCGTTCCAGAAACGGCTTGGCGGTGCGCCACAGGTCCAGGTCCGGGTTGAGCTGGCGGCCCAGGCCCTCGATGTTGAGCAGGGTCTTCTGCAGCAGCACCAGCTGCGGCTGCACCGTCATGTCGAAGCGCCGCGCGGTCTGGAACAGCCGCAGCAGCAGCTGGCCGAAGGAGATGTCCTTGAGCGGGCGTTCGAAGATGGGCTCGCACACGGTGCGGATGGCGGCCTCGAACTCGTCCACCCGGGTGGTGCGCGGGACCCATTCGGATTCCACGTGCAGCTCGGCCACCCGGTGGTAGTCGCGACGGAAGAAGGCCAGGAAGTTCTCGGCCAGATAACGCTGATCCTCGGGACTGAGTGTACCCATGATACCGAAGTCCACTGCCAGGTAGCGGTTGTCGCGGCCGACGAAGATGTTGCCCGGGTGCATGTCGGCATGGAAGAAATTGTGCTTGAACACCTGGGTGAAGAAGATCTCCACCCCGCGTTCGGACAGCAGCTGCAGGTCCACGTCGGCCCGGCGCAGGGCCTCGATGTCGCTGACCGGGATGCCGCTGATGCGCTCCATCACCATCACGTTGCGCCGGCACAGCGGCCAGTACACCTCGGGCACGTAGAGCATCTCGGAGTCGCTGAAGTTGCGCCGCAGCTGCGAGGCGTTGGCGGCTTCGCGCAGCAGGTCCAGCTCGTCCATGATGGTGGTCTCGAACTCGTGCACCACCTCGACCGGCCGCAGCCGGCGCGCTTCGCGCGAATAGCGGCTGGCCAGACGTGCCATGTAGTACAGCAGCGAGACATCGTTGGCGATGGTGCGCTCGATGCCGGGGCGGACCACCTTGACCACCACCTCGCGTCCGTCGTGCAGGGTCGCGGAATGCACCTGGGCGATGGAGGCAGAGGCCAGCGGGGTGTCCTCGAAGCGGGCGAAGCTCGTGGCGATGGACTGGCCCAGAGCCGATTCGATCAGGGCACGGGCCTGCGTCGAAGGAAAGGGCGGCACCCGGTCCTGCAGCCGTGCCAGCTCGACGGCGATGTCGTCGGGCAGCAGATCCCGGCGGGTGGACAGGATCTGGCCGAACTTCACATAGATGGGACCCAGCGCCTCCAGGGCCTGGCGGATGCGCACCGCGCGCGGGTCGCGCTTGCGGTGAAACCAGTTCCAGGGCAGCAGATACAGCAGGAACCGGAACGGCCGGAACAGGTGGATGGCGAAGACCACCTCGTCCAGACCGTAGCGGATCAATACCAGCTGGATGGTGAAGATACGCCAGAGCTGTCGGAAACCGGGCATGCAGGGTCCTGTTCAGATTATTCTGTATACGAGTATCTTGGATACTGGATGCGTGTGCGGCAATAACGCAGAGGACGCAGAGGCGCAGAGGGATATCACAATAAAACGAATCATTGGACGTCGTGCGGATACCGATGATGATTCCTGACTACCGGGAGCAATGGCTGTATTCTGATATTCATTTTTCTTTGCGCCTCCGCGTCTCTGTGTTCCCCGTCATTCACTTTCCGACAACCGCCGCTCCAGCCGCTGCAGTCGCGCCTCCAGGCGCTCGGTGTCGTCGCGCAGGATGTCGACATCGGCATGGAACAGGTCCAGCTCGGCGCGGTGGGCAGCAGGCGCGCCTCCTCGGTCAGGTATTCGGACAGATCCTGGCGCAGGGTGCGCGCGGTGGCGGTCGCGTACTCGCGGCCGTGACGCAGCGCGCGGCCGGTCTGGTGCGCCAGCCGGTCGCCCACCAGGCGCGACAGCTGCTCCTCCCAGTCGACCTGCACCGACTGCAGCAGTGCCTGGAAATCGCGCGCGATACCGGTGTCGCCGCGCAGTTCCACGGCGTCGCTGAACAGGCCCTCGCCCGGCCGCCCGGCCAGGGCCAGGCGGGCCAGCGCCAGCGGGGTCCCGGCGATGGTGGCATCCGGGTCATCCTCGCACTGCTGCAGGATCTGGATGTCATGCTCCCCGGGCAGAAAGAACAGCTGCAGCCCCAGCCCGCGCAGTTCCAGCGCAATCACCCGGCCGGCCAGGGGCGCGAGCCGGGTCCGGGCCTCCGGGTCCAGCGCCAGATAGCGGTTCAGCGCGGTCTCCAGCGCGGCGGTCAGGGCGGTGCTCATGCGCCGGCCTCACGCATCAGGCGGGCGAGGCTCCTGGTCGCCTCGTCCTCCTGCACCAGCCGGGTGTCGGAGAGGATGTCATGCCAGCCGCGTCGCTCGCGGTCCCACAGCATCCACAGGATGCCGAGCAGCCCAACGGCCAGGGCGGGAATGTAGGCCAGCAGCCGCAGCAGGGCCCGGCGCGCACCGGGCCTGCCGCCCTGCGTATCCACCAGCCGGATGCCCATCAGCAGGGCGCCGGGCGTGCCCTGCAGCCGGATCCAGAACAGCAGGATCGTCAATACCAGCACCAGGGCGGACGCCAGGGGCAGGAAGGGATGGACAAGTGCCTGCTGCATCCAGCCGTGCTCGGCGCTGCGCCCCAGCAGCCAGCCCAGCCAGTTGCCCAGGCCCAGGGCGAACAGCACCAGCAGGAAGTCGAGTGCAAAGGCGCCCAGCCGCTGCAACGGGCGGGCCGGCGTCACAGCTTGTAGCCCCGGTGCAGGGCCACGATGCCGCCGCTGAGGTTGTGATATTCCACCCGTTCGAAGCCGGCGGCCTCCATCATCCCCTTGAGCGTTTCCTGGTCGGGGTGCATGCGGATGGACTCGGCCAGATACTGATAGCTCTGGGCATCGTTGGCGATCAGCCTGCCCATCAGGGGCAGCATGCGGAAGGAGTAGAGATCATACAGCGGCCGCACGCCGGGCAGGGTGACATGGGAGAACTCCAGGATCAGCGCCCGGCCGGCGGGCCTGAGCACCCGGTACATTTCGCGCAGGGCCGCGTCCTTGTCAGTGACGTTGCGCAGGCCGAAGGCGATGCTCACGCAGTCGAAATGATTGTCGGGGAAGGGCAGGGTCTCGGCATTGGCCTGCACGTATTCGACATTGCCGGCCACGCCCGCATCGAGCAGCCGGCGGCGGCCCTGCTCGAGCATGCTGGCATTGATGTCGGAAACGACCACTTCGCCCTCGGGCCCGACCATGCGTGCGAAGCGCGCGGCCAGATCGCCAGTGCCGCTGGCCAGATCCAGCACCCGCTGGCCGCGGCGCACGCCGCTGCGCTCCAGGGTGAAGCGTTTCCACAGGCGGTGAATGCCGAGCGACATCACATCGTTCATGACATCGTACTTGTCGGCCACTGAGTCGAACACACCGCGGACCTGGCGCGCCTTCTCCTCGAAGGGAACCTGTCTGAAACCGAAATGGGTGGTCTTGTCGCTCATGCAGCCCGGCCTGTGGGTGGGAATCCGGTGGTCAGTATACCAGCCGGAGGCGGGGCTTTCTCAACGGTGGCGGAGCAACCTTCTGCCCTCACCCCGGCCCTTTTATGCCCTATGGGTACTCCCGGAGGGAGAGGGAGGGCAGGGAAAGCGCTGTGCGCGAAGTGTTTTTTAGCCGGTCTTGACCACCAGCACGGCGCAGGGGGTCTCGTTGAGGATGCGCTCGGACACGCTGCCGATCAGCACCCGCTCCAGGCCGCTGCGGCCCTGGCTGCCGGTGACGATCAGGTCGGCATTGCGTTCCCGGGCCAGCCCGGTGATGACCTCGGAGGGCACGCCCTCCTGTACCAGGCCTTCGACCTCGGTGCCCTCGTTGCGCATGTGCTCGACCACACGGTCCACGGCCTGCTGGGCCTCGGCCCGGCGTTCGGGGCCGTGACTCGGGGTGGTGACCGAGACCACGCTGACCCGGGCCCCGCAGAACTGGGCCAGGCGCGCGGTGGTCACCGCGGCGGCATCCGCATAGCGCGAGCCGTCGGTGGCCAGCACCAGGTGGCGACCCTCGATGTGAGCGGCACGCGGCACCACCAGTACGCTGCAGTGGGCCTGGCCGATGACCTGGGCGGTGGCATGACCCAGCATCAGCCGTGCCAGGCCGCGCCGGCCGCGCCGGCCCATGATGATCAGATCCGCCTGCACCTGGTCGGCCAGGGCGACGATCTCCTCGTCCACGGCACGGCCGTGGATGGCATGGGTATGGCAGCGTATCCCGGCCGCCTCGGCCTCGGCCTTGATCCGGTCCAGATTTGACTGCACCGCCTCCAGTTCCTGCTTGAGGATGGACTCGCCCAGGGCCTCGTGCTCGGCACCGGTGGCCACCAGCGACATGACGTGTACCTCGGCGCCGCACTTGGTGGCCATACCCAGCGCCTCGCGCACGGCGGCGGCGCTGAACTCGGAGCCATCGCTGGCCACCAGGAAACGCTCGAAGCGGCCCAGCGGCGAGAGCTGACCGGCCTCGGCGGCGGCCGGGGCCGCCGTCGGAGCAGCCGGCGCCGCAGCCGCGGCGGCCTCGGTGGCCAGGCGGTGTTCCCGGATACCCTGCACCAGGGCCTTGAGGATCATGACCGCGCCGAACAGCAGGGCGAAGGCAAGGATGCCCTGGCCGATGCCGTCCAGCAGCGAGCGGGTGTCCGGGGCCAGCTCGGCGGTGAAGCCCAGCTCGCCCAGGTAGCCCGGGATATAGAAGAAACGGCTGACCAGCACCAGCAGCATGATGGTGGCCATGACGAACTTGACCACATGGTCCTTGACGTAGGTGGTGCCGATGGCGCCGATCTGGATGCCGAACAGCGAGCCGGCCAGGATGATCATGGCCAGGCGGATGTCGACGAAGCCGTCCAGGGCGTAGAACAGGCTGCCGCCCATGCCCATGACGAAGGCGATGACCAGCTCGGTGGCGCTGGCCATCAGCGCCGGCAGGCCCAGGATGTAGATCATGGCGGGTACACCGATGAAGCCGCCCACGGCGATGGTCGCCGCCAGCAGGCCGGTGGCAAAACCCAGCGGGGCGATGACCAGGAAGGAGATGCGCGCGTCGATGCTCTTGAAATGGATCATGGTGCCGGGGATGTTCAGGGTGCGCACCCAGCGGGCGACCTTGTTGAGCTGCTTGGGTTCGCTCTGGGTTGCCTCGCCGCGTTTTTCGCGAATGGCGTCGCGCAGAACGAAACCGCCGACGATGCCCAGCACCACCACGAACACGGCCGAGACGTACAGATTGGTGCCGGCGCCGCCCAGGGCGTCGCGGATGTCCACCATCAGTCCCTTGCCGAAGAAGACCCCGGCCTCGGCGAACACACCCATCACCAGGCCGAGTTTGATGTCGACCTGACCGTAGCGGTTGCGCTTGATCGCTCCGACCAGGGATTTGGGAAACTTGTGGGCCATGTTGCTGGCCACGGCGATCACGCCCGGCACGCCCAGGCTCATCATGGCCGGGGTGAGCACGAAGGCGCCGCCGGAGCCGATGAAGCCGCTGACCATGCCGCCGACGAAGCCCACCAGGAACAGGATCAGGGCGGTGGTGGCGTTGATATCGATAAACTGCAGGGTATCCATGCCGTCTCCCAGTGATTATTTCTTGGCCCGCAGGCCCAGCAGTTCCCAGAACCGTCCGGTGAAGGCGCCGTGGACGAAGGAAAAGACCAGGGCGATGGCGATGGGGATCAGGGCATAGAGCTTCTCGCCCTGGCGGGTGGCGGCGGCCAGTTCGACCAGCCGGTCCGAGTACAGGAACAGCAGGAAATACAGGCCGGCGCTGACGGCCCCGAGCAACAGGGTCACGGCCAGGGCCCGCGCCGAGCCGCCGGTCAGGGTGTATCGACTCATGGTTGAAGACTCCCGTGAATGGGTTCGACCAGATCCCCGGCGAGGGGAACAGGGCGCGCAAGTTTAGGGAATGTCAGACAATAATAGAAACGATATATAGTCGATGGATTATGAAAAATTATTGTATAATATTGTTTTAAATTGATATTTAATATCCTGCGGCAGGTCCAAACCCATGGAAACCGAACTCCTGCGGACCTTTCTCGAGGTCCATCGCATGCATTCCTTCACCCAGGCCGCCGAGAACCTGTCCCTGACACCCTCGGCAGTCAGCGCCCGCATCCGCCAGCTGGAGGGCGAGATCGGGCGCCCGGTGTTCCGGCGCAGCAGCCAGAAGGTCAGCCTGACCGCGGCTGGTGAGCGCCTGCTGCGCCATGCCCAGGGCATCGTCCAGGCCTGGGAGCGGGCCCAGCGGGCCGCCACCGAGGATGACCGGACCCAGATCGTGGTCGCCGGGGTGGCCAGCTTCTGGGACATCTTTCTGCAGGAGTGGCTCAACCGGGTCTATCGCGAGCTGTCCGGCATCGCGCCCTGGGTGGAGGTCAGTACCGCCGCCCGGGTGGCGGAGAAGCTGATCCAGGGCGAGGTGCACCTGGGTTTTCTCTACAGCCCGCCCCAGCACGCCGGTCTGGTGCTGCGCGAGGTCGAGCGCATGGAACTGGTGCTGGTATCGACGCGCTCCGGTCAAGACGTGGAGCAGACCCTGGCGCGGGACTATGTGTTCGTCAACTGGGGCACGGTCTTTTCCAGCCAGCATGACCGCCACTTTCCGCACCGGCCGCCGGCCGCGGCGCGCAGCAACTCCGGCCAGGTGGCGCTACGGCTGATCCAGGCCGCCGGCGGCGGCGCCTATCTGCCGCTGGCGCTGGTGCGCCGCGAGTTGGAGGCCGGGGGGCTGTACCGGGTGGAGGATGCCCCGGTGTTCGGGCTGCACGCCTATGCCGCCTGGTCGGCCCGTGCCGAGCAGGCCGAACTGGTCGAGCGCATGCTGGAGTGTCTGTGAGGGATTAAAGACTGATACGGCAGTGGGGAGATCAGTCAGGTAGGTCGGATTAGCCCGAAGGGCGTAATCCGACATCCGGTGGTCGGCCTTGTCGGGTT
Source organism: Thiohalobacter thiocyanaticus (assembly GCF_003932505.1). GTDB lineage: Bacteria > Pseudomonadota > Gammaproteobacteria > Thiohalobacterales > Thiohalobacteraceae > Thiohalobacter > Thiohalobacter thiocyanaticus. The sequence continues at coordinate 1,697,077 of NZ_QZMU01000001.1, read as the reverse complement.
ACGCTGCGGCTGACCCGACCTACGCAACTGATCTACGGGATATTATTCAGAATTTCTCTGCGTCTCAGCGCCTTTGCGTCCTCTGCGTTCCTGCCGCAGCAGTGGGGAGATCAGATGATCTCGCTGGGATCGCGGCGCTTGTGGCCGGCCTCTTCCAGGCGCTGCAGGTATTCCTGCCAGTACCTGTCCTGGTTCTTGCCCAGGTCGTACAGGGTGTCCCAGGAATAGATGCCGGTGTTGTGGTTGTCGTCGAAATGCAGCTGCACGCCGTAGCTGCCCACCGGGGTGATGTTCTCGATGTTGACGTCTTCCTTGCCGACCTGCAGTTTGCCCTGCCCCGGCGCATGGCCCTGAACCTCGGCCGAGGGCGAATGCACCCGCAGGTATTCCGCCGGCAGGTTGAAGGTCTCGCCGGTGTCGAAGCTGATCTCCAGGGTGCGGGACTTCTGGTGCATGTTGATCTCGGTGGGATGCGCGCTCATGTCTTGATTCCTCGGAAAATCGGGTTGGTTCGCTGGTGCCACCTTAGCCAAAGGCGGGCGGGCCGGCAAAATCCCCTGTAACTTGTGGGCATCGGCGGTGAATAACGCAGAGGCCGCAGAGACGCAAAGGTAAAAAAATTAGAAATCCCTTCGCATTGGTTTTCTTTTCGTCATTCCGGCGCAGGCCGGAATCCATGGAGGACTCAGACAGATGGATGCCCGCCTCCGCGGGCATGACGGTTAATTCCAAGCTTCTTCCTTAAAGCCCTCTGCGCCTCTGCGTCTTTGCGAACTCTGCGTTCCCGCCATCAAGGTAAAATTACAGAATATACCGGCTCAGGTCGTCGTCGCCCGCGAGATCGGCCAGGTGCTTCCTGACCAGATCGGCGTCGACGCTGATGGTCTCGCCGCTGCGGTCGGCGGCCTCGAAGGAGATCTCCTCCAGCAGCCGCTCCATCACCGTGTGCAGGCGCCGGGCGCCGATGTTCTCGGTGCGCTCGTTGACCTCCCAGGCAAAGCGCGCGATCTGTTCGATGCCCTCCGGCGTGAACGCCAGGGTCACGCCCTCGGTGGCCAGCAGGGCGGCATACTGCTCGGTGAGCGAGGCGTCCGGCTCGGTCAGGATACGCACGAAGTCCTCAACCGCCAGCGCGTCCAGTTCCACCCGGATGGGCAGCCGGCCCTGCAGTTCCGGGATCAGGTCAGAAGGTTTGGCCAGGTGGAAGGCGCCGGAGGCGATGAACAGGATGTGATCGGTCTTGACCATGCCGTGCTTGGTGGAGACAGTGCTGCCCTCGACCAGCGGCAGCAGGTCGCGCTGCACCCCCTCGCGGGAGACGTCGGCGCCGCTGCCCGCGCCCTCCGAGCGCTGGGTGACCTTGTCGATCTCGTCCAGGAACACGATGCCGTTCTGCTCGACCAGTGTGATGGCCTGGGTCTTGACGTCCTCGTCGTTGACCATCTTGGCTGCCTCCTCGTCGCGCAGCAGCTTCCAGGCATCGCGGATCTTGAGCTTGCGGGTCCTGGTGCGGCCGCCGGACATGTTCTGGAACATGCTCTGCAGCTGGCTGGTCATCTCTTCCATGCCGGGCGGGGCCATGATCTCCACGCCCATGGGCGTGGCGCTCAGCTCGATCTCGATTTCGCGTTCGTCCAGCTCACCCTCGCGCAGCTTCTTGCGCAGCTTCTGGCGGGTTTCGGAATCGGCCGGTTTTTCCGGCGCCTCCTGCGGCTGGGCGAAGAAGCCGCCGCCGCTGCCGCTGCGCGGCTGGGGCAGCAGGGCATCCAGGATGCGTTCCTCGGCGGCGTCCTCGGCGCGGTGGCTGACCTTGTCCATCTCGCGCTCGCGGGTCATCTTGATGGCGATATCGATCAGGTCGCGGATGATGGACTCGACGTCGCGGCCGACATAGCCGACCTCGGTGAACTTGGTGGCCTCGATCTTGATGAAGGGCGCGTTGGCCAGCCGCGCCAGGCGCCGCGCGATCTCGGTTTTGCCCACGCCGGTGGGGCCGATCATCAGGATGTTCTTGGGGGTGATCTCGTTGCGCAGGGCCTCATCGACCTGCATCCGGCGCCAGCGGTTGCGCAGGGCGATGGCCACGGCACGCTTGGCCGACTGCTGGCCGATGATGTGCTTGTCCAGCTCCTGGACGATTTCGCGTGGCGTCATTTCCGACATGGGAATCAGTCTTCCTGGGTCAGGGTCTCGATGGTGAGGTTGCGGTTGGTGTAGATGCAGATGTCGGCGGCGATGTGCAGACTGCGCTCGACGATCTCGCGCGCCTTCAGCTCGGTGTTCTCCAGCAGGGCGCGGGCCGCGGCCTGGGCGAAGGGGCCGCCGGAGCCGATGGCGATCAGGCCCTGCTCGGGCTCGACCACGTCGCCGTTGCCGGTGATGATCAGCGAGACAGTCCTGTCCGCCACCGCCAGCAGCGCCTCCAGCCGGCGCAGGGCGCGGTCGGTGCGCCAGTCCTTGGCCAGCTCGACGGCCGCGCGGGTGAGATTACCGCGGTGCTTCTCCAGCTTGGCCTCGAAGCGCTCGAACAGGGTGAAGGCATCCGCGGTGCCGCCGGCGAAACCGGCGATCACCTGGCCCTGGTACAGGGTGCGCACCTTGCGCGCATTGCCCTTGAGCACGGTGTTGCCCAGCGTGACCTGGCCGTCGCCGCCGATCACCACCTGGTTGTCGCGGCGCACCGACAGGATCGTGGTGCCGTCGAATTGTTCCACTGACGCGTTCTCCGATTGCGAGGGGTGCAGGGGCTGGGAATTGTACCCGAATCGGGCTTCAGGGGTCAGGGGTGGATCGCAGGATGGGAGGAGGCGCATGCACCGTAAGCCATCGCCAGGCACGGGAATGATGGGTTGCGCTGCGCTCCACCCATCCTACACCACTCCTCACTCCTCACTCCTCACTCCTTTCCGCTTCCGCGCCCGCGGATGGGCCTGATCGTAGACCTCGGCCAGGTGCTGGAAATCCAGGTGGGTGTAGATCTGGGTGGTGCTGATGTCGGCGTGCCCCAGCAGTTCCTGCACGGCGCGCAGATCGCCGCTGGATTCCAGCAGATGGCTGGCGAAGGCATGGCGCAGCATGTGCGGATGCACGCGTCCCGGCAGGCCGCGGGCGCGGGCGTGGCGTTCCAGGCGCTGCTGGATACTGCGCGGCGTGAGGCGGGTGCCGCGGCGGCTGACGAACAGGGCCGGCTCGTCGGCCGCGGCCAGTTCCGAGCGTACCTCCAGCCAGCGCGTGAGTGCCGTGCGCGCCTGGCGGCCGACCGGCAGCACCCGGCCGCGGTTGCCCTTGCCGGTGACGCTGACCAGGGCGTCGCCCAGATCGAGGGCGCTGCAGTCCAGCCCGACCAGCTCCGCCAGCCGCAGGCCGGAGGAATAGATCAGTTCCAGCATGGCCTGGTCGCGCCGCTCCAGGGGGGTGTCGCCGGCGGGCCGCAGCAGCTGGTCCATGCGATCCACGTCCAGCGTCGCGGGCAGCCGGCGCGGGCTTTTGGGGGCGCGAATGTCGCGGGCGGGATTGTGCGTGAGCCGGCCCTCGCGGATCAGGAATTCGAACAGGCCGCGGGCGGCGGACAGGCGGCGCTGGATGCTGCGGCCAGTGAGGCCGCGGCGGTGTTCGCGGGCGGCGAAGGCGCGCAGCTGATGGCTGCTGAGACGGGACCAGTCGCTGCACGCCTGCGTGTGCAGGAACTCGACCAGTGAACGCAGATCACGCCGGTAGTTGCTGATGGTGTGGGCGGACAGGCGACGCTCGTGGGCCAGATGCTGCAGATAGGCCTCGACGGCCGGCCATGCCGGGTCGGTGCTCACGCCGGATCCGGCGCCTCGAGGTAGGGCGCGAACGCGCAGCCGATCAGGTCGCTGAGGTTGCGCAGGAAGTGGGTGTCCATGCCGGGGTGGTAGTAGTTCGGGTCCTCGTTGCCGATGGCCAGCATGCCCACGGCGGGGGCGCCGCCCAGCGGCAGCAGCGCGGCCGACTGCACCCGGGTGACCCGGTCGCCGAACAGGTAGTCGAGTTGTTCCGGGCGCAGATGCCCGCACAGGAACTGGCCCTGTTTCAGCGCCCGTTCGAACAACCCCAGAGCGGGTTCGCCGGGATGGATCAGCCGGACCTGCTCACTGGCGACTGTACGCGGCAGGCCCTGTACGGCCAGGGCCACGGCGTCGGCATTGAATTCGCCGTAGAGGTTGTCGAACAGGGTCTGCAGTGCCGCCTCCAGACCGCGTGCCTGCATCAGCGCGACCGTGAGCCGGTGCAGATTCTGGTGCAGGGCATCGTTGTCGCGCCCGATCTGCACCAGTTCCATCAGCTTGTGTTTGTACTGACGGTTCTGCTCCCGCAGGCTCTCCACCTGACGCTCGATCAGGGAGACGGCCGTCCCGCTCGGGTGCGAGAGCTCGAGCTGGGCCAGGAGCTGCGGCTGCCGGTCGAAGAAATCCGGGTGCCGGCGCAGATAGTCGGCGACCTGCTCGGCGTCGATCGTACTGCCTGCCTCGGTGCGGGCTTCCAGGTTCTTCTGTGTACTCATAACGGGATGGTCCCCTCAAACACGCTGACCGCCGGTCCGGTCATGAAAACGGATGCATTCTCCCCCGGCCAGCTTATCACAAGATCGCCGCCGGGCAGGCTGACGCGCACGCGTTCATCGAGTCGGCCCTGCAGCCGGCCGGCCACGACGGCGGCACAGGCGCCGGTGCCGCAGGCGCAGGTTTCGCCTGCGCCGCGCTCATGGACCCGCAGGCGGATATGGTTGGATGCCAGGATCTGCATGAAGCCCACATTGACCCGGTTGGGAAAGCGCGGGTGGTGTTCGATGCGCGGCCCGAGTTCCGCCACCGGCGTCCGCTCGATATCCTCCACCGTGAGCACGGCGTGCGGATTGCCCATGGACAGGGCGCCGATCCGGTATTCCTGTCCGTCGACTTCGATGGGATAGACGGACGCGCGCGCCGGTGCCTGGAAGGGAATGGCGGCCGGCTCCAGTCGCGGCGGTCCCATGTCCACCGTGACCTGGCCGTCGTCTTCCAGCTGCAGTTCGATGGGCCCGCCCAGCGTCTGTACCGTCAGCGCACGTCTGTCGGTCAGACCCTGGTCGTGGACGAAGCGCATGAAGCAGCGCGCGCCGTTGCCGCACTGCTCGACCTCGCCGCCGTCGGCATTGTAGATGCGGTAGCGGAAGTCGGCCGCGGAATCACTGGCAGGCTCGACCAACAGCAGCTGGTCGCAGCCGATGCCGCGATGGCGATCGGCCAGCCAGCGCACCTGGTCGGGACTCAGGGCCACGCTCTGGTTCACGGCATCGATGACGACGAAGTCGTTGCCCAGGCCGTGCATCTTGGTGAATCGCAGGTTCATGCGTCTGTTTGTCCCGGTTCTTGATATGGCCACGGAAGCACACGGAAGTCACGGAAGATATTGTATGGCTTTTTTGTTGCCGTGTATTTCCGTTGCGGCCTACGCTTTATTGGCCTCAGGCCGATTCGGCACTGACCACCCGGTTCTTGCCGCCGCGCTTGGCTGCATACAGCAGGCGGTCGGCCTGTCGCAGCTGATCATCGAGACCGCCGCTGGCATCGGCCTGATGCACGCCGATGCTGATGGTGAAGCTGCGGTCGGTATACCGTCGACGCGGATGCGACTGACCTGGTCGCGGATCTTCTCGGCGACCGCCCCGGCCTCGTGCAGGTCGGTCTCCGGCAACAGCACCAGGAATTCCTCGCCGCCCCAGCGGGCGGAGTAGTCGCTGGCGCGCAGGCACTGGCGCAGGATGCGTCCGGTCTCCTTCAGTACGGCATCGCCGGTCAGGTGGCCGTGAGTGTCGTTGAGCTGCTTGAAATCGTCCAGGTCGCACAGCAGCAGGCACCAGGGGTGGTGCATGCGTCGGGCGCGGGCCAGTTCCTGCTGCAGCTGTTCGTACATGGCGCGGCGGTTGGGCAGGCCGGTCAGGGTGTCAGTGCGCGCCTCACGCTCCATCGACTGACGCAGCGACTGCATGGCCAGGTTGGCCTTGAAGCGGGAATACTCATGGACATAGGACATGATGCTTACCGCCAGGAAGGAGGCGAGAAAGCGGGTGGCGAAATCCGGATCATATTCGGTCAGCAACAGCGGATTGGCGGGAACCAGCAGCAGCGCGGCCATGGCCAGGAAATAGGCGCCGAGCAGGCTCCCGCCCAGGCGTGGGCCGTACATGAACAGAATCAGGGGAATGGCGATATAGCTCCACAACGGTCCGGTGCCGTTCACGCCGCCGGTGACCAGCAGGTACAGGCAGGTGACGGCCATGATGGCGATCACCACCCCGGCCGCGCTGCGGTAGTTGTGCAGTTGCCGGAACAGCAGGTAGTTGCTGATGCCGGCCAGGGCCGAGCAGACCAGCAGCCCGCCGAGGACATACTCGCCGCGGGTCAGGGCACTGAAACCGAACAGGAACAGGTAGGCCGAGCCCACGGTGGAGAACAGGGCGATGATGAAGGCCTGGCGGTTGCGGTCGACATTCAACGCCTGGGCGGTGCCCGGGCTGGTGCTGTTCTGGTTATTCATTCACTGCTTCTGATTTGTTCATGCGGGGATGTCCCACGGCCTCGCGATCCCCCGAAGCTGGAAAATGAGGGGGTGCGAAGGATCCCCGCGGGGCTGCCCGCCAGCGCGACGTTATTACCACTTATCCACACTGAAGCGGTGAGGTCAATCCTCCGGCAGCAGGGACTCGCCGCGGTACAGATCCTCGATATGCTCGCGCGCGCGGATCAGGTGGACCTGCCCGCCGTCGACCATGAGTTCAGGGGGGCGCGGCCGCGAGTTGTAGTTGGAGCTCATGGTGAAGCCGTAGGCCCCGGCCGAGCGCACTGCCAGCAGGTCCCCCTCGGCCAGCGCCAGTTCGCGGTCCTTGCCCAGAAAATCGCCGGTCTCGCACACAGGTCCGACAATGTCGTAGCGGCGCGGCGCGGCCGCGCTGTCGAGCCTGACCGGGACGATATCCTGCCAGGCACTGTAGAGCGAGGGCCGGATCAGGTCGTTCATGCCGGCATCGACAATGGCGAAGTTGTGCGCCTCCGTGCACTTGAGGTACTCGACCCGGGTGACCAGGATGCCGGCATTGCCGGCGATGGCGCGGCCCGGCTCGATCAGGATTTCCAGCTCGCGATCGCCCAGTTCGGCCAGCAGGGGGGCGATGTACTCGGCCGGCTCGGGCGGGGTCTCATCGCGATAGCGGATGCCCAGGCCGCCGCCCAGGTCCAGGTGTTCGAGATTGATGCCCGCCGCCGCCAGCCGGTCGACCAGCGCCAGCACCCGGCGCAGGGCATCGACGAAGGGCTCGGTGCGGGTGAGCTGGGAGCCGATGTGGCAGTCGATGCCGGTCAGGCGCAGGTGCCGGTGGCCGGCGATGTCGCGATAGATGCCCTCGGCCTGGTGGATGTCGATGCCGAACTTGTTTTCCTTCAGGCCGGTGGAGATATAGGGATGGGTACCGGCGTCCACGTCGGGGTTGACCCGCAGCGAGACCGGGGCCGGGATGCACACATCGGCCGCCACCTCGGCCAGGCGCTCCAGCTCGCCCAGGGATTCGACATTGAAGCAGTGGATGCCGGCCTCCAGCGCCTGGCGCATCTCCGCGGCCGTCTTGGCCACGCCGGAGAACACCACCTGCCCCGGATCGCCGCCGGCGGCCAGTACCCGCGCCAGCTCGCCGCCCGAGACGATGTCGAAGCCCGAGCCCAGCCGCGCCAGGCAGTTGAGCAGGGCCAGGTTGGAATTGGCCTTGACGGCATAGCAGACCCGGTGCGGTCGCCCGGCCAGGGCGGCGTCGAAGGCGTGCCAGTGCCGCTCCAGGGTGGCGCGGGAATAGATGTAGCAGGGCGAGCCGTGGGTGTGCACGATGTCGGTGACCGGCACGTCCTCGGCATACAGGCTGCCGTTGCGGTAGTCGAAGGCATCCATGAGCGGTTTACTGTTGCTCGCTGTTGCCGGAATCGGGCAGGTACAGCGGCCCCTTCTGGCCGCAGGCGCCGAGCAGGCCCGCCAGCACAAGCACGAGCAGCAGGGCGGGCCGGTGGCGCGGCTGTGTTAAGGTGAGACGCATGACTGGGTTCGGCTGGCGTGTGTCAGCCGGCAACATACCCCAAAGCCCCGAGTGAGACAATCACGTGCCCGACTACGAACCCCCGCTGATCCTGGAACCGCCGGCCGGTACCGAGGTGCGCGCCAGCGTGATCTGGCTGCACGGTCTGGGGGCCAGCGGACATGACTTCGAGCCGTTGATTCCCGAACTGGGACTGCTGGAGCGCGGCGTGCGCTTCGTGCTGCCGCATGCGCCGGACCAGCCCGTCACCATCAATGGGGGTGCGGTGATGCCGGCCTGGTATGACATCCGCGAACCGGATATCGACGCCACCCCCGATGCGGACGGCATCCGACGTTCGGTGGACTACCTGCAGCGGCTGGTGGCCGCGGAAATCGCGCAGGGTCTGCCCTCCGGGGCCGTGCTGGTGGCAGGCTTTTCCCAGGGCGGCGTCATTGCCCTGCACGCCGGCCTGACCCACGCCGAGCCGCTGGGCGGGGTGCTGGGACTGTCGACCTACCTGGCCCTGCCCGAGGCGCTTACCCGCGAGATGCCGCCGGCCAACCGGGCCGTGCCGGTGTTCCTGGCCCACGGCACGGCCGACCCGGTGGTGCCCGTCGCGCTGGCCGAGGCCGCCCGTGACCGGTTGACCGGGCTGGGTTGCGAAGTGGATTTCCATGCCTATCCTGTGCCCCATACCGTGTCCCTGGACGAGCTCGCCGATATCCGCGTCTGGCTCGCGGCCCGGCTGGCGCCGCGGCTCGGCTGACCCAACCCTTTGATACACGTCAACGCATGTGCGGCCCGGTGGCGTAGACTGGCCGCATCCTGATCAACCCGGACGATTGAGTGAAAGTCATGATACGTAGATGGCTGCAATTGCTCCTGTTCGGCGCGGCGCTGGTGGTGAACCTGTCCGCTCCGGCCGCCCCTGACGGTGCCCGCCTCTATACCCGCATGTGTTCGGTCTGTCATGGCGATGCCGGCGACGGTGGCGTGGGCGTGCCCCTGCGGCTGCCGGCCTTCCAGGACGGTGTCCTCCGATGCCTATCTCAAGCAGACCATCCGGCTGGGACGGCCGGGGCGGGTGATGCCGCGCTTCGATCATCTGAGCGCGGCCGAGGTCGAGGCCATCGTCGAGCATATCCGCGGCTGGCACGACGGCGACCGGCCGGTGTTCAGCCAGGCCCGGATCGAGGGCGACGTCCAGCGCGGCGCCCGGCTGTTCAGCCAGCACTGTGCCCAGTGTCACGGAGAACAGGGCGAGGGCGGCCAGGGCACCGGCGTGACCTTCTCGCGCCCGCGCGACCTGCCCATCATCGCCCCGGCGCTGAACAACCCCGGTTTCCTGGCCGCGGCCTCCGATGCCATGATCAAGGCCACCCTGATGCAGGGCCGCGAGGGCACGCCCATGGCCTCCTTTCGCGAGCAGGGCCTGAGCGAAGAGCAGATCAATGACCTGGTGGCCTATGTGCGCAGTTTCGAGGGTGAGCACACCGACCCCGCCCCCAGGGTCGAGGAGATCGAGCCCACCCTGGTCTACGACTCCCCCTATGGGCTGGAAGAGACGGTTGAGGCCGTGGAGCGGGCCGCAGTGGGCAAGAACTTTCGCCTGATCCGCCGTCAGAAACTGGAGGAAGGCCTGTTCCCGGAGGGCGAGGAGAATGACCGGCAGGTGATCGTCTATTTCTGCAATTTCAATTTTCTCTATGATGCACTGACCGTCGATCCCCGCGTCGGCCTGTTCCTGCCCTGCCGGGTGACCGTGGTCGAGCAGGAGGGTCAGGTGCGAGTGATGACCATCAACCCCAAGCGCCTGAGCGTGCTGTTCAACAATGAAAGACTGGATCAGGCCTGTGACGAAATGCACAGGATCTACACCGACATCCTTGAGGAGGCCACGTTTTGAAGCGGATGAGACTGACGCTGCTGATTCTGCTGCTGGCCGCCCTGCTGCGCCCGGCGCTGGCGCAGGATCTGTTCATGGTGCGCTCGCAGCAGCCCTTCGCCGAGTCCATGCTGCTGCTGCAGGAGGCGGTGCGTGAGCAGGGCTACACCCTGTCGAGGGTGCAGCGGGTCGACATCGGCCTGACCAAAATGGGCTATGAGACCGACAAGTACCGGGTGGTGTTCTTCGGCAAGCCGGAGCAGGTGCGGCGCCTGACCCGGGAGCATCCCGAGCTGATCCCCTACCTGCCGCTCAAGATCGCCATCTTCGCCGAGGAAAGCGACACCCTGCTCGTCGCCGCCAACCCGCGCCACATGGCCGAATTCTATGGTGACGACGAACTGACCGCCGTGTTCGATCAATGGGCGGTCGATATCCAGGCCATGCTGGACCGGTTGCAGGCGGCCGAGGGGATGTAGTCAGGCTCAGGTGTCGGGTGTTTGGGCTTTGCTCAGCCCAACCTGCGTTCACCCTGGCCCTGACTTACAGCTTCGCCAGCGCGTCGTTGAGCCGCTGCTCGATACGCTTCTTGTAGTTGAGAAAGTGGATGGTCTGCAGTTCCTGCGCGGTGTCCACGCCGAGCAGGTTGCGGGCCAGGTCGATGTCGGTGATGTAGATCGGATAGGTCTGTCCGCTGGCGCGCTTGCTCAGGATGTAGCGGGCCACCTCCTCGAACAGTCGTTCGCCGTACTCCAGGGTGGAGAACTCCTGCTCATTGCAGTACATGGTGAACACCGAACGGTTGTTGTCCATCATGTCTCCGATCACCTGCACCCCGAAATAACTGCGCGACTGCTTGAACGGGCTGATGTTCTGCGGTTCCAGCCGCGGCTCGGCGCCATGACGGTGATGGATCTGGTAGTAATCGATGGCGGCCACGTTGAATTCGCCCTTGCCCGCCTCCTGCACCAGGAAGTTCATGCGTTCCTGGATCTTGTTGAGAAAGCGCTGGAACTGGGTGAGCAGGGTCAGGGCATCGTGGAAGGCCACCACCTGATGGAACAGCGACCCCTTCTCGTCCAGCACATAGACATGGGCGTTGGGGCCGTCGACCTGGTAGAACAGCTGCAGTCGGCCGGGGCGGTTGGCCCTGAACAGCGCCGGCAGCGGTGTGTCACTCAGGGTGGAAGGATCGATACCCAGCGGGCTGAAGCATTCCTGCGGTGCAGCCAGTTCCTGCAGCAGGGCCGCGTAGGACTTGAAGTGGCGGTAGCGCGGCACGCCGTTTTCCGGCTGCAGCAGGTAGTAATCGTGACTGACCTGCAGCAGATAGCGGGCGTTGCTGCGGTCCTGTGCACGGTAGAACCAGGCGATGACCTGCTCGAACACATCGCGAATGCGGTTGGCGATGGGCGCGCCGCGGTGGAAGAGAAACTGAAGGTATTCACACCCATCGGCGGCTGGCCGGCGTCGACGGGGGTCCAGGCCAGGTAGTCGCACAGACAGTCGAGCAGGGCGTGATCGCCGCTGTAATGGAAAGTGAGAATCTCCTGCCAGCTGGTCTGGACGATCAGCTCGAAGTTGATGGCGAGATTCTCCCAGCGACCGCCGTAGCTCAGCGCATCGGTGCGGCTGCTGACCAGCTGCATCCCTTCGCGGGTGAGCTTGGCCATGGGGTCCACGCCCAGGTTGATGAACAGGGCGTTGCGGGCCACCCGGGCCGGCTCGGCCAGGGCATCCAGGTCGGGGTCGGTCAGCCGGCCGCGCGGAAAGATGTCCTCCAGGCAGTCCATCACCGAGCGCTGCTCCCAGCTGCTGACCGTGCAGTCCTCGGGGTGCAGGCTGATCATGCTCAGACTGGACTGGGTGATATGATTGAAATGGCACCAGGCCAGGATCTCCACCAGGCTGTGACCGCGCTTGAGCGGGCGCTGGCCGCCGGTCTCGCCGCTGCGCACCAGGCCGCGGTAGAGCACCCAGCCGGTCTGGCCGGGGTTGCGCAGCTGGTGCAGTGACAGACGGTCCTCGGACAGGTCGTCGGAGATGCCGGGATTGACCAGGTCGACCTTGCCCGCCTTGCGCTCGAAGGCCGCGTACAGGCGCCGACCGAGCAGGTTGAGCTCGGCCGGGTCGATGGTGTGGTCGTCGTCCTGAATCCGTGCAAAGTCCGACAGTGCCTGGTAGCTCTGGCGCAGGGCATCGACCAGGATCTGGCGTTCCTCCAGCACCTGGTGGATCTTCCATTGCGGGCGGGTATCGAGCAGCTGCAGGTGGCCGTCGGACCAGCCCCATTCCTGCACCAGTTCGCGCATCACCTCGCGGCGCCAGCTGATGTTGCCGCGGCGGTCGGGCCGACTCATCTTCTCGTTGATCTTGAAATAGAAGCAGCGCCGGGCCAGCTCCAGGCGTTCCAGCTCGCCATTCTCCAGCAGATACTCCTCCACCCGCCGGCACATCTGCACATAGGGGTCGAGTCCGTCCAGGTTGGTTTCGCCGCCGTAGACCGCTTCCTTGAAACGGTGGCTGAGCATGCGGATGTGCGGGTATTCGTCGGAGTAGGCCTCCATCAGCAGTATCTTGAGCGCCGACTTGTAGGGCGAAGGGAGACCGCCTTGTAGAGCTGCCACAGGGTAGCGCCGAAGAACTCGCCGGCCGGCATTTTGTCCAGACCCCCGAAATCGACCACCTCCTTCGGATTGACGAAGCGTTTGTGCAGCAGCTGGCTGACGTATTCCTCGTAGACCATCTCGTACTGCGGCGGTACCAGCCACCAGACCGGATAGCGCCCGGCGATCAGCAGTCCGGTGCGGTAGAACTCGTCCAGCAGCAGGTGATGCTGGGCGCTGCCGCTGCTCTCGCTCGACAGGCTGTCCATCTCGCCGGCCCGGAAGGCGGCATCGTCCATCAGGAAGAAGTGCACCTCCAGGCTCATGCTGGCGGCCCAGCTCTCGATGTTGGCCGCCTTCTGCGCCAGCATCTCGCGGGCCTCGCTGTCCATGTCGTTGCGGATGCAGACCCAGATGTCGAAATCGCTCTTGCGCGAATAGGCGATGGTGCCGGAAGAGCCCATCATGTACAGCGCCAGCACATCGTGTGCGCGCACACTGCGCTGCTGGTAGGTGAAGCTCTTGGACAGCTTGCGGGCGGCGTCCAGGGTGCGCTTGTTCGGCTTGTAATCCGAGACCCCGGCCGGGGCCTTGCTGGAGAGATAGCCCGGCAGCATCGGGTGGTTGATGTGGAACAGCAGCGGCAGCAGATCCAGGAACAGGCGGTGACGGTCGCGCAGCCCGGCATGGACCCGCTTGAGCCGGTCCTGGTTGATGACCATGAACCGGCGCTGGACATTGCGCAGCTGCACGCCGTCCATCTCGATCCGGGGTTTCATCTGCTCGACGACGGCCATGCTGTCGGTGGCGGCTCCCTGTTGTGAGCCAGGGCCTGTCTACAGGCCCTGAAGGTGTCAGCCGGCGGCGGTACGCGTGCCGGCGGCCGGGTCAAGGGTCTGGGCGGCGCGGTTGATCAGGGTCTGGGTGTTGTCCGCCTTGCGCCATTCCGCCAGCCCGAAGGCGGCGTCTACACCAGCGTCGGCGAATTCCGCTGCCAGGCGCTCGTGCAGCTTGGCGATCAACTGTTCGGCATCCGCCTGCCGCGTCTCCGGCAGGGCGAGAATGAAGCGCTGATCCTCGCTGCACCCGATCATGTCGGCCCAGCGCAGCTGATCCTTGAGGATGCGGCTGACCCGGATCCGTGCCTGGTTGTCCACCTCGCCGTGCAGCTCCAGCAGCACCAGCGACAGCGGACTGTCGTAGCGCCGGCAGCGCGAGACCTGGGGTTCGAGGGCCACACCCAGGCCCCGGTGGTTGAGCAGACCGGTCACCGGGTCGGTCAGGGACTGTTCGGCCAGCTCCCGCTCCAGGCGCTGCTGTTCGCTGTGATCGCGGAACCACAGGGCCCGGCTGCCGTCGGTCAGCGGCAGGTACCGGACCTGCAGTTCCAGCCGCTCGCCGCGGGGGCCGGTGTAGCTGAGGCTGTCCGCGTTCGCGGCCAGCAGCGGGTGATCCGGACCGAGGCCATCGAGGCCGGTATCGAGCAGCCGCAGCAGGGCCGCGTTGGCGGCGCGTGGCTGTCCGTCGCTGTCCAGTACCAGCAGGGCGTCGTGACTGGTGTCGAGCAGCTCGCCGAGCTGCGAGGGGGTGAGCCTGTCCCACATGGCCGGGTGTCTCCCTGGTTATAAGTGTCGGAAAATTGACATCCGCACATCCCGGAATGTCTTGAGATTTAGCGACCTAGGGGTGTTTTGCTTTAGGAGTGAGGCGTCAGTCGTACTCGCTGGCGCGCCGGGCCAGGCCGCGGACCTTCTCGACCGGGAATCTTTTCTCGTTCAGGTCCATCTTGTCATGGGCGGCCTGGATCAGGTCGATGTCGAGTCGCTCACCCAGGCGGACGAGATAGATCAGGATATCGGCCAGTTCCAGGCGCACGGCCTCGCGCTTGTCCGCGGGCAGGGCCGCGCTTTCGGCCTGGGTCAGCCACTGGAAGTGTTCCACCAGTTCGGCCGCTTCGGCGATCAGGGCCATGGACAGATTCTTGGGCGAGTGGAACTCCTCCCAGTCGCGGGCCCGGGCGAAGGCGGCCAGGCGGCGGTTGAGCTGTTCCAGGCGGTCGCTGTCAGGCGTGTTCATGCTCTCCTCCAGCCCGTCACAGGCTTCAGCCGGACGGCGGGGTGCCGTTATCTACAGATGTAGAACCAACGCTGGTCCGAAATCTACATGAAAACAGGGATCGTGTCCGCAGGGAATCATTGCCTCCGGCTGTTGCTGCCGCTGCTGCTGGCGTTGCCGGCCGGGCTGCCGGCGGCCGAGGTCCGCGGCGTGGTGACGCTGCAGCACAGCGGGCTGTTTGCCGGCCGTGCCGGCGCGGATCGGCGCATCGGGCTGGCCCTGTGGCCGGACGCGCCGGGTCTGGCGGTGGAAGCACCCTCCGGAATCGAGCATGAGTTGCGCATCGACGCCGACCGCATCCGGCCCGATTTTCTGCAGGTCCGCCCCGGCGAGCCGATCCGGCTGGTCAATCTCGATCCCGTCGAACATCAGCTCTTCGCCCTGGTGCCGGGTGCGCACAGCGAGGTCGATGTGCGCCTGCGCCCGGGCGGCCGTGCCGGTGAGCAGAGCATCCGTTTCACCGCAGCAGGCACCCGCCACCTGTTCTGCCGCCTGCACCGGCGCAGCTATGCCCGTATCGATGTGGTCGACGCCCCGCGGCTGGCCATCGTCAATCCCGGTGAGCGCTTCGAGTTCCGCGACCTTAAGGCCGGACGCTGGCGGTTGCGGGTAGCCGGTATCGGTGCCGAGACCCTGGAGCTGGACACCATCGCCATGATCGCGCCGCCGCCGTTGAGCCTGCGTCTGCCGGTCCACGGCGGAGTGCAGCCCGAGCCGGGCGCTGAGGGTGCAGCGGCGACCGTCGAACAGTTGTATCCGGCCGCGCCGGTGAAGTGAGACAGGGATGCGTATCGGACAGAAAAACAGTCTCCTGGTCGTCGGCATGATGCTGCTGGTGCTGGTCGGTGTGACCGGCGCCGGCTATCTGCTGGTGACAGGCCACGTCAATCGCCAGATCAGCAGCGACATCCAGCATGCCCACGAGGTCTATGTGCAGGCCCAGCGCGAGGCCTTCGCCCAGCTGGTGAGCACGGCGCGTACCATCGGTCAGGAGCCGGGCCTGTTGGCCGCGCTGCTGACCGCGCACCCGCCGACGGTACGCAGCACGCTGGAGGAGAGTTTTCCGCGCCCGGGTCTGGACCTGCTGGCGCTGAGTCTGGAAAACGACCCGGGCCGGACGCTGGCCGAGGCCAGCAAGCCTCACCTGGTTTCACCGCGGGTGCTGGCCTCGGATGCCATCCAGACCCTGGTGCGCCAGGTCAGCCAGGGCGCCCGGGTAGCCTATGGCAATGCCATGATCTTCGAGACCTTCCTGCGACTGGTCGCCATTCCCGTGGTCAATCCCGGCGGGGGTGTGATCGGTGTGATGGTGCTCGGCCAGGAGATCGACCAGGCGGCGCTCGAGCGCCATCAGCCGTTGCTGCGCACTCAGGTCGCGCTCTATGACGATCAGGCCCTGGTTGGTGCCACCCTGCCGGCCCGCCTGGCGCAGCTGCAGGGGCTGGAACCGGGCCGGGTCGAATTCAGTCTGGACGGCGCCGGCTATCTCGGACGGGTTTATCCGGTGCTGGCCGGCGACGGCAGGACCCCGGTGGCCAGGCTGCTGCTGGCGCATGCCAGCGACAGCTACTGGGTGCCCTACCGCAGCTTTGCCCTGCAGGGACTGCTGGTTTCCGGCGCCGTGCTGGTGGTGGCGGCGGTGCTGGGCATGGTCATCAGCCGGCGCACCCTCACCCGCCCGCTCAGCCTGCTGGCGGCGGCAACCAGGAAGATCGCCGCCGGCGATCTGTCGTGGAAGGTGGAACTGGTCCGCGACGACGAACTGGGCGAGCTGGCCGAATCCTTCAACCGCATGCTCGATGACCTGCGCCGCTCCAACGAGGCGCTGGAACACAACCGCCGCCGCTTCCATGACTTCGCCGAAAGTTCCTCCGACTGGCTGTGGGAGACCGACGCCGAGGGCCGCTTCAGCTATCTCTCGCCCGGGTTCAAGACCTCGCTGGGCATGGACGGCCAGCAGTGCCTGGGCCGGACCTGGCAGGAGGTGTTTCCCGAGGACGATCTGGAAGCGCTGACCGCGCGCCTGCGGCCGCAGCGCGATCGCGGTTTTCCGTTCAAGGACCTGACCCTCCGCGTCTGCCTGCATGATGCCACCAGCCGGGACCTGCGCATCAGCGGCATCCCGGTACGCGAGCAGGATCGCTTCGCCGGCTTCCGCGGCACCGCCAGCGACATTTCCAAGCAGCGTATCAACGAGGAGCGGGTCGCGCTCCTGTCCAACCAGGACCAGCTCACCGGGCTGGCCAACCGCCGGCGTTTTCTGGTTGACCTGGCGCACGAGATCCGCCGGGCCCAGGCCCATACCCGTCAGGGCGTGCTGATGCTGGTGGATCTGGATCACCTCAAGCTGCTCAACGATGCCGCCGGCTATGCCGTGGGCGACGAGATGATCGTGCAGGTGGCAGGGGTGCTGGAGCGGCTGGCGCGCGCGGAGGACATCATCGGGCGCATCAGCGGGGACGAGTTTGCCCTGACCCTGCCTGACCTCAGCCTGGAAGAGGCGCGCACGCAGGCTCAGCGGATCCTGGATGCCATCGCCGAGTGCCGGCCGGTACGCACCAAGGCGGGCGTGCCCATCAATGTCTCGGCCAGCATCGGCCTGGTCGGCTTCCCCGACCAGGGCACCGATCCGGTGGAGCTGATCGCCAAGGCCGACAGCGCCATGTACGCCGCCAAGGACGCCGGCCGCAACCGGTTCGAGATCTTCGACGCGACCAGCATGTCGCGCGAGCACATCGGCGGGCTGCTGGCCTCGCGCAACCGGGTGCTCAGGGGCCTGGAGGAGGACCGCTTCGAGCTGCACTTCCAGCCCATCGCCAGCGTGCTCAACGGCGAGGTACACCACTTCGAGACCCTGGTGCGCATGCGCGACGACGGCGGGCAGCTGCATCCGCCCAGTGCCTTCATCCCGGCGGCCGAGCAGTTCGGCCTGATCGGCCGGGTGGACCGCGAGATCGTGCGCAAGGCCATCTATCATATCGCCACCCTGCCCGATGCCCTGGGCCAGGTGGGCTTTTCCATCAACCTGTCCGGACTGTCGGTGGGCGAAGCCGAAATGCTCAGCCTGATCGAGGGCTGTCTGGATGAGACCGGGCTGGATCCGGCCCGCATCACGTTCGAGCTGACCGAAACCGCGGCCTGCGAGAACATGGCGCTGGCCGCCGAGTTCCTCAGCCGGATCCGTCAGCTGGGCTGCCGCATCGCGCTGGACGATTTCGGCGTGGGCTTCTCCTCATTTTCCTATCTCAAGCACCTGCATGTGGACATGCTCAAGATCGACGGCAGCTTCATCCGCGATATCGCCAGCAACCGGGAGGACCAGCTGTTCGTCAAGGCGCTGGTGGACGTGGCCCGCGGCATGGGTATCCGCACCATTGCCGAGTTCGTGGAAAGCGAGGCCGCCTTCCGCCTGCTGCAGCGCCTGGGGGTGGATTATGTGCAGGGCTACCACATCGGCCGGCCCGAGGCCGCCATCACCGAAGCCGGCCTGCACGGGTTCGCCCGGCGCCTGAATCCGGGCGGCGGTCAGGTGGTCAACGGCTGAGACGTTCGCGCGCCCGCTGCGCCGCGGCCCGCACCTGGGCCGGCGCGGTGCCGCCGATGTGATCGCGGCTGGCGATCGAGCCTTCCAGGGTGAGTACATCGAACACGTCCTGCTCGATGATCCCGCTGAACTGCTGCAGCTGCTCCAGGCTGAGCTGGGACAGGTCGCGCCCCTGCTCCAGGCCGAGGCGCACCGCCCTGCCCACCACCTCGTGGGCGTCGCGAAACGGCAGTCCCTTGCGCACCAGGTAATCGGCCAGGTCGGTGGCGGTGGAAAAGCCTTCCAGCGCGGCCGCACGCAGGCGCTCGCGTTTCGGCTCGATGGCCGGGATCATGTCGGCGAACACCCGCAGGCAGCCCCTGACCGTGTCCACGGTATCGAACAGCGGCTCCTTGTCCTCCTGGTTGTCCTTGTTGTAGGCCAGCGGCTGGCCCTTCATCAGGGTCAGCAGGCCGATCAGGTGACCGTTGACCCGGCCGGTCTTGCCGCGCACCAGCTCGGGCACGTCGGGGTTCTTCTTCTGCGGCATGATGGAGGAGCCGGTGCAGAAACGGTCGGGCAGGTCGATGAAGCCGAACTGGGCCGAGGTCCACAGGATCAGCTCCTCCGAGCAGCGTGACAGATGCATCAGCAGCAGCGCCGCGGCGCTGGTGAATTCGATGGCGAAGTCGCGGTCGCTGACCGCGTCCAGCGAGTTCTCCGCCGGGGCGTCGAAGCCGAGCAGCTCGGCGGTATAGTGCCGGTCGATGGGATAGGTGGTGCCGGCCATGGCCGCCGCGCCCAGCGGCATCACGTTGACCCGCCGCCGGCAGTCGGCCAGGCGCTGGCGGTCGCGCTCCAGCATCTCGAACCAGGCCAGCATGTGATGACCGAAGGTCACCGGCATGGCCACCTGCAGATGGGTGAAGCCCGGCATGATGGTGTCGGCCTCGCGCTCGGCCAGGTCGATCAGCCCGCCCTGCAGCCGTTCAAGCTCGGCCGTGATCAGGTCGATCTCCTCGCGCAGATACAGGCGCATGTCGGTGGCGACCTGATCGTTGCGCGAGCGCCCGGTGTGCAGTTTCTTGCCGGTGGCGCCGATACGCTCGGTGAGGCGCGCCTCGATGTTCATGTGCACGTCCTCGAGTCCGACCGACCAGTCGAAGCCGCCGGCCTCGATCTCGGCGCGGATATCCTCCAGGCCGGCGATGATCTCGTCGCATTCGGCCGCCGTGAGCACCCCGACCCGGGCCAGCATGCGGGCATGGGCGATGGAGCCGGCGATGTCCTGGCGGTACAGGCGCTGGTCGAAGCCCACCGAGGCGGTGAAGGCCTCGACGAAGGCGTCGGTGGATTCGGTGAAGCGTCCGCCCCAGGGTTTGCTCTTGCCGTCGCTGTCTGCCATGTCGGGTTCCGTTGGATTGCGCGTGGTGGGAGTATACCGCCCGTCCGGTCAGCCGGGCCAGACGCGCCCGCTGGCCATGTCAGCAGACGCGGGGGATAATCGCCGGGCTGCAGCACGCTGCCGCAGGGAGAGATGCCGCAGGGATAATGGAAACGCCAGCCAACAACGCCGCCGGGTTGCCCAATGGTGATGCCGGCTTTCTGCCCGACTTCTGCGCCATCCGGGCGGTGTTCGCCGTGGTGGTCAGCGCCCAGCTGCTGGCCTTCGTGCTGGCCCTGGCCGGCACGCCGCCGGGCGGACTGTGGTGGAACGAGCTGGGTCTGGTCTCGCTGTTCGTGCAATGGGTGGCGCTGTCCTGCACCGCGGTGCTGTGCCTGACCCGGCGCTGGCTGGTGCGTCTGCCGCCACGCCGCGCCGGGCTGTTGGCCTATACACTGATCCTGCTGCTGGTGCTGGGGTTGAGCGAGCTGGCCTTTCAGCTGCTGCCCACGCTGGATGGCACGCCCGGACAGCACCGCGACTATCTCATCCGCAATCTGGCCATTGCGGCCATCGTGGCAGCCCTGCTGCTGCGCTACTTCCATGTCCGCCGCCAGTGGCAGATGCAGGTCGCCGCCGAGGCCCAGGCCCGGATCGAGGCGCTGGCCGCGCGCATCCGGCCGCACTTCCTGTTCAACAGCCTCAACACCATCGCCGCGCTGACCCGCAGCCGGCCGGAACTGGCCGAGGAGGTGGTGCAGGACCTGGCCGAGCTGTTCCGTGCCGGCATGATGGATGTTCAGGCGCGTATTCCGCTCGGCGAGGAGCTGGCCATCGCCCGCCGCTATCTGAATATTGAACGGCAGCGCCTGGGCCGGCGGCTGGAGGTCGAGTGGACCGAGAAGAACCTGCCCCTGGATGCGGCGGTGCCGCCGCTGATCCTGCAGCCGCTGATCGAGAACGCTGTCTATCATGGAATTGAGCCGCGTGGTGATGGCGGCTGCATCCATATCCTGGCCACCTACAACAAGGGACGGCTGCGGCTGGAGGTGCGTAATCCCCTGCCGCCGGATTCGGGCTCGCCGCGGCGGGCGGGCAACCGCATGGCGCTGGAGAACATCCGTCAGCGCCTGTTGCTGGTGTTCGGTCCGCAGGCGCGGCTGGAGACCGAGCAGCGTGATGGCCAGTACCGGGTGCGCATGCTGTTTCCGCTGGAGCGTGCGGCATGAAGGTGCTGGTGGTCGACGACGAAGCGCTGGCACGGGAGCGGCTGATCTCCATGCTGGCCGGCGTGCCCGACATCGAGATCACGGGCGAGGCGGCCACCGGGCGCGAGGCCATCGAACAGGTGGCGGCGAACCGTCCCGATGTGGTGCTGCTGGACATCCGCATGCCGGAGATGGACGGCCTGGAAGCGGCTCGTCACCTCGCCGGGCTGAGTGAACCGCCGGCGGTGATCTTCACCACCGCCTATGGCGATCATGCCCTGGAGGCGTTCGAGGCCTGCGCCGTGGATTACCTGCTCAAGCCCATCCGCAGTGAGCGCCTGATGGCCGCGCTGGCCAATGCCTGCCGGCTCAACCGGGCCCAGGCCGCGCGGCTTGCCGGCGAGGACGGGCCGCGTCAGCGCACTCACCTGTGCGTGCCGGTCCGCGGCAGCCTGCAGCTGGTGCCGGTGACCGACATCCGCTACTTCCAGGCCGACAACAAGTACGTCACCGTGCGCACCGGCGAGGGCGAATTCCTGATCGAGGAGGCGCTGAAGGCACTGGAGGAGGAATTCGGCGAGCAGTTCATCCGCATCCACCGCAACGCCCTGGTGGCGCGACGTTATCTCAGCGCGTTGGAACGTGACGCCGAGGGCCGGCTGTGTGCCGTGTTGCGCGGGGTGGATGCGCGACTGGAGGTCAGCCGCCGTCAGCAGCCCGAGGTGCGGCGGTTGCTTAAAGGGGGATGAGAGTAACGCAGAGGTTGTTGCCCTCAAGCGTTTACTGCTGCAGCACCGCGTTGGCCGTATCGATGCCGCGGTCGATATAGCCGCCGTAGAAGTCCGGGGTCAGCAGGCCGACCACACGATCAGCCAGCTCCTTCCCGTCCGGACCCAGGAACAGCAGGGTCGGGGTCATGTCGACGTCATACTCATCGGCGATGCGCCGCGCCGGGCGGATTTCCCCGTGCAGGTCCTCCACCATCACCCCGGCGTCGATGTTGAGCTTGCGGATCAGCACCCGGTCCTCGTAATCGCCACTGATCAGCATCGGGATCAGGAAATTCTGCTCGACCTGGTCACAATAGGTGCAGTGCCGGCTGCTGAAGGCCAGCAGCAGCGGCAGGCCGCGCTCGGCCGCCTCGTGGGTGGCCTGCTCCAGGCTCTGAACCTCCTGGACCTCCGGCCGGGTCCCGGCTCCGACCGCAGCCTGGCCCAGCAGCCAGAGCAGCAGCACCCCGCCCGTGATAAACTTGAAAGCCTGTTTCACCACTCGTTATCCTCACTGCTTGCGCGCGGGCGTCTCAGCCGGCCCGAGCTATTCAATCCTGATACCCAAGAGAAACCATGTCCCTGACCAAGCTCCGCATCGCCACCCGCAAGAGCGCGCTCGCCCTGTGGCAGGCCGAACACGTCAAGACCGGTCTGGAACTACACCACCCCGGCCTGGAGGTCGAGCTGGTCACCATGACCACCCAGGGCGACCGGGTGCTCGACAGTCCGCTGGCCAAGATCGGGGGCAAGGGCCTGTTCGTCAAGGAACTGGAGACCGCCATGCTGGAGGGACGGGCCGATATCGCCGTACATTCCATGAAGGACGTCCCGGTCGAACTGCCCGAGGGGCTGGAGCTGGCCCGGATCCTGGCCCGCGACGATCCCCGCGACGCCTTCGTCTCCAATGAATATGCGGACTGGGAGGCGCTACCGCAAGGGGCAGTGGTCGGCACCTCCAGCCTGCGCCGCCAGAGCCAGCTGCGCGCCCTGCGTCCCGATCTGCAGATCCGCGACCTGCGCGGCAACGTCAACACCCGGCTGGAGAAGCTCGACCGCGGCGACTATGCTGCCATCATCCTGGCCTGCGCCGGGCTCAAACGCCTGGGTTTCGGCGCCCGCATCCGCAGTGAAATCGGACCGCAGGTGATCCTGCCGGCCATCGGCCAGGGGGCGATCGGCATTGAGTGCCGGCGTGAGGATCCCGAGGTCCAGGCCCTGATCGCGCCCCTGGGCGATGCCCGCACCGCCCAGCGGGTAAACGCCGAGCGATCGCTGAACGCGGCCCTGCAGGGCGGCTGCCAGGTGCCGATCGGAGGCTATGCCGAAATCGAGCACGGGGTGATCGTGCTGCGCGGCCTGGTCGGCCGTCCCGACGGCAGCGAGATCGTCCACGGGGTGATCAGCGGCCGGCCCGAGGACGGCGAGGAACTCGGCCGGGTGCTGGCCGACGACCTGCTCGGCCGCGGCGCCGACGCCATCCTCAAGGCGCTCTACGAAGACGCCTAGCATGCGGGGACGGCGACCGGTGCTGGCGGGGTGGAGGGTGCTGGTCACCCGCCCCGAGGCCCAGGCCGGTGCGCTGTGCGAGCAACTGGCCGCGGCGGGTGCCGAGCCGGTTCCGTTCCCGGTGATGGAGATCCGCTACCTGGACCGGGTCGACTGGCCGGCGCCGCTGGAAAGCTTCGATTACGCGCTGTTCGTCAGCGTGAACGCCGTGGCCGCCTGGCGCGCGCAGGCCGGCGGCAGGCCCTGGCCGGCGGCGGTGCGTACCCTGGCCATCGGCCGGCGCACGGCGGCGGCCATGGCGGCCGCCGGCATCCCGGCCGGTCTGGCCGCGCCCTCGCCCCATACCAGCGAGGCATTGCTGGCGCTGCCGGACTTGCAGCGCCTGACGGATTGTTCCATCGTGATACTGCGCGGGCGCGGTGGTCGCGAGCTGATCCGGGACACCCTGCGCGAGCGTGGCGCCCGGGTCGAATGCGTCGAGCTCTACGAGCGGGCCCTGCCCGCGCGGGATCCCGCCCCGCTGCTGCAACGCTGGTACAGCGGCGGGCTCGATGCGGTGATGGTGACCAG
Source organism: Thiohalobacter thiocyanaticus (assembly GCF_003932505.1). Lineage (GTDB taxonomy): Bacteria > Pseudomonadota > Gammaproteobacteria > Thiohalobacterales > Thiohalobacteraceae > Thiohalobacter > Thiohalobacter thiocyanaticus. Next base: position 1,673,445 of record NZ_QZMU01000001.1, on the reverse strand, counting down.
CAATGCAATCCTGGATAATCTGCTCACCCTGCTGGGCGAGTCCGGCGCCGCGCTTTGTTGCGGCATACCCGCGATCGTGCCCATCGCCCCCGCACCCGGGAAACACTCCCTGAGATGCGGGGGGGTGGGTGGGGGGGGGGGGGGCGTCGGTCGCGACAGGTTCCGGGAGCCGAGGATGCTCACGACGCGGCCATGATTGCCGCGCTGGAGGGACTGCGCGGCCGCCCCGGCGGAATCCGCGCCCAACCCACCCAATCGGGAAGCTGAAAATAGTGAAAACAAGAAAGCCCCAGCCCCAATCCCAATTCCCATCCGGCAGGGCATCAGGCGCGCTCAGACGGCGGCGAAGCCGATGGCGCAAGTTCGCGTTCCAGTGGCGACCGCCGCGCAAGTCCTCCCACCCCCCGCCGGCCGGCCCCTGCCTCGCCCCGGCCCAGCGCCGGGCCGCGCTACGCCGGACCGCTGGCCATCCTGGACCTGCTGGTCGGTGTCGGGGCCCTGGTCGGAGGCTATTTCATCTGGCACGAGGTCCAGCGCCAGGCCGGCTGGCAGCAGGAGGTCCTGGCCCAGATCGACAGCCGCAACCAGGCCCTGGACAACCGCATCGCTGCCGCCGTGAACCGGATGGAATCCGCCCTGGACGGAGCGGACAGCGCCCGCCGCGGCCTGCGCCAGGATCTGGCCGACCAGCAGCAGTCGATCGAGGCCATGGAGCGGGCCTTCGGGGTGCTGCGGGCCCAGGTCGGGCGCAGCCAGGAGGCCTGGGTGCTGGCCGAGGCCGAGTATCTGCTGCACGTGGCCAACCAGCGGCTGCAACTGGCGCGGGATGTGGATACCGCCCTGGCCGCGCTCGCCACCGCCGATCAGCGCCTGCAGGAGCTGGCCAACGCGGCCTACCTGCCGGTGCGGGAACAGATCAGCCGCGAGCTGGGCGCCCTGCGCAGTGTCAACGAGCCGGAACCATCGACGGCATCGCCCTGCGCCTGGAGACCCTGGCCGCCAATATCGACGATCTCAAGGTCGCCGGCGCCCAGTACCGGCCCACACCGCGCGCCGAAGGCCCCGATGCCGACGCCGGGGTGCCCGCCGGGGACTGGCGCGAGCTGCCCGCGGCCCTGTGGAATGAACTGCGCCAGCTGGTGGCGGTGCGGCGCAACGATGAGCCGGTCGCCCCACTGCTGGCACCGGATCAGCAGTTCTTCCTCCATGCCAATCTGCGGCTGCAGCTCGACACCGCGCGTCTGGCCGCCCTGCGTGGCACGCCCGAGCTGTACCGGGTGAGCCTGCGCACGGCGCGGGACTGGCTGGCGCAGGAATTCGATGTCGGGCAGCCGGCGGTGCGCGAAGCGCGGGCGGAGATCGATGAGTTGCTGGCGGTGGAACTGCGCCCCGAGCTGCCCGACATCGCCGGTTCCCTGCGCCTGCTGCGCCAGGAACTGGCCCTGATCGATGCCGGCCGGGTCACGCCGGAAGCCGCTTCCGACGCCGCCGCCGATGACGGCGCGGAGAGCGCACCATGAAGCCGCTGTTCCTCGCCCTGCTTACCCTGGCGCTGGGCGTGGTGCTGGGGTTGGTGTTTCTCAACGAGCCCGGCTATGTGCTGATCGGTTACGGTCAGTGGAGTGTCGAGACCAGCCTGTCGCTGCTGCTGTTCGCCCTGCTGCTGGGTTTCATTGTCCTCTATGCCCTGCTGCGGCTGCTGGCCGGGGGTGCGGCGGACCCCCCGGCGGCTGCGGGCCTGGCGCGGCCGGCGCCGGGCCCTGCGGGCCCGCCATTCGCTCAACCAGGGGCTGCTGGCCCTGTCCGAGGGCGACTGGCCGCGGGCCGAGAAACTGCTGGTCGAGCATGCGGATGACAGCGAGAGCCCGCTGCTCAACTATCTGGCCGCGGCCCGGGCCGCCCAGGATCAGGGGAGGATGCCCGCCGCGAATCAATACGCGTCTGGCCCCATCAGGCCATGCCGGATTCCGACGCGCCGTCGCTGACCCAGGCCATCGGCCAGTTCATCAGCAGCAGATGGAAAAGGCACTGGCACCTCTGACCCACCTGCGCGCAATCGCGACGCGTCAATGCTATGTGTTTTGAGATGCGCACCCGCCTGTACAAGCGCCTGGCGACTGGGAGGCGGCTGCGCGAGCTGCCTGCCGGAGCTCCAATCGCGCGGGTATTGCCCGAGCCGACCCTGGAGCTGGAGGAGACGGTCTATCGCGCGCGGCTGGAACGTACTATACTGCGCTCGAGCATGACGTCCGATGCGCTGCAGCAAGTTTATGGGGCCCAGCTGCCACACGGCTGCAGCCCGGAGCGCCGACCTGCTGCTGGTCTTACGACACGCGCCCTGCATCACTGAAACGGGACAGCGCGGCCGAGCCGGTGATGCGCGAGGCCATCCCCGCCGCCGCGAACGAGCGCCTGCTGGATTGTCCGCCGGTGCGGGCGAGAACCTGGGCATGCAGCTCTCGCAGCTGGAGGAATGGCTCAAGGAGCAGCCGCGCAATCCGGTGCTGCTCCAGGCCGCCGGCCGGCTGGCGATCCTCAACCGCCTGTGGGGCAAGGCCCGCAACTATCTCGAGGCGGCTCTGGAGATCCAGCCCACGGTGGAAGGGTATCAGCTGTTGGGCAGCCTGCTGGAGGAACTGGAAGAGCCGGATCAGGCCGCAGTGTGCTTCCGCAAGGGCATGCAGCTGGCCACCGGCGAGACCGGCCGCCTTCGCCGCGCCGGGGTGTGAGGTTTATTAAAGATCAAGAGCGCCACGGAATACACGGAAAACACGGACAGTACTTGAATATAAGGCTGGTGGATTTTTAAGGATTTCCTGTCATTCCGGCGAATGCCGGAATCCATAACCCGCCGTAGTCAAGGGGTTCCGCCCTGGGCCGAAATAACGAGCATTGAGCGGAACGGAGACCGGGCAGCTTTTGCAATTATATTTTTCCGGGTTTTCCGTGTATTCCGTGGTGCTCTTGATCTTCACCCGCCGCCCTGGGCGGCCTTGTCCCGGGTGTCGGCGGCGAATTCGAAGGCATCGGCGAACATCTGTTCCTGCGGCACGCCGCGGCCGAGGAAGCTCTTGCGACCGGCCTCGACCATGGCCGGTGGGCCGCTCATGTAGATGTCATGGCCGGCCGGTTCGGGGTAACGCTCGAGCAGTGCGCCCAGTACCAGGCCGGTCCTCCCGTCCCAGGTATCCTCGGCCAGCGGCTCCGACAGCACCGGCGTGTACTGGAGGTTCCCATGTTCGCGCGCCCAGCGGCTGATCGTGTCATGGGCATAGAGATCGCGCCGCGAACGCGCTCCCCAGAACAGGTGGATCGGCCGGGTGATGCCGATGTGGAAGGCGTGTTCCAGCATGCCCTTGAGCGGGGCGTAGCCGGTGCCGCCGGCCATCATCAGGATCGGCCGCGGCGAGTCCTCGCGCAGGTAGAACTGGCCGAAGGGGCCCTCGATGCGCAGGATGGCCTTCGGCTGCATCTCGTTGAATACATACTGGGTGAACTCGCCGCCCTCGACCAGCCGGATGTGCAGGTCGATGTAGTCGTCGTCATGCGGGGCATTGGCGATGGAGAAGGCGCGCCGGCGGCCGTCCTTGAGCAGGATCTCGATATACTGGCCGGCAAAGAACTGCAGCCGCTCGGTGGTCGGCAGCTTCAGCCTCAGCAGGTAGACATCGTGGCAGAGCCGCTGCATCTCGGCGACCCGCGCCGGCATGTTCTTGACCTCGATCTGGGCCGGCGTGATCAGTTCCTGTACCTCGATGCCGAGATCCTCCTGCGGCATGGCCTGGCAGAACAGCGCCTCGCCGGCGGCGGCCTGTTCCGGCTCGAGCGCGGGCGGCAGGACATCGCTGGGGTAGCTCACCGAACCACTGATTACCCGGCCCCGGCAGCTGCCGCAGCTGCCGCCGCGGCAGCCATAGGGCAGTTCGATGCCCTGGCGCAGGGCCGCTTCGAGCACGGACTCGCCGGCTTCCACAGAAAATGTGTGGCCGCTGGGTTCGATCTTGACCTGATATGCCATGTAATCCTGGACGCAACTCAAACAAAGGCGGCGATTGTCGCCCATTTCCCGTGGGAGATAAACCGATGGTTCCTGTGCTTGTACTCTTTCAAGGTGATATTGACGCATTCAGCGCTCCTGTGGTGTTTCGCCGCAAGGCGCGTCGTGCAGGCAATGGCTCGGTCCTTGTCAAGCGGCGCAACGCAGTGGCGGGACACCACAGGGGCGCCCTCCGGGTTGGCCTGTCAGCATCCCTGTCTGTGTTGCTGCTCTTGCAAAGGGCTCGCCATTCGCTGCGAGCCGCGCCTTGCCAGGAATGCTGACAGGCCAACTGAATGCGTCAATATCACCTTGAAAGAGTACTAGTCGTCGGCTGCGGCTATGTCGGCCGGCGCCTGGGCCGGCAGTTGCGGACGGGGGATGTTCCGGTCACAGGCCTGGTGCGCAGCGACGCGAGTGCGGCTGCATTGCGGGGGGTGGACATCGCGCCCCTGCAGCTCGACCTGGATCAGGCGCTGCCGGCGGGTGCGCTGCCCGCGGCCGGCCGTGAGCTGTACTACTTCGCCCCGCCCCCGCCGGAAGGCGATGGCGATCCGCGCCTGGCGCGGGTGCTGGAGCAACTGCAGCCGGGCAACCTGCCGCGCCGCATCGTCTACATCAGCACCAGCGGCGTGTACGGCGACAGCGGCGGCGACTGGATCGACGAGTCCTTTCCGCTCAACCCGGGCACCCCGCGCGGCCGCCGGCGCCTGGCCGCCGAGCAGGCCCTGCAGGCCTGGTCGGAGCAGACCGGTGTCGCGGTGGTGATCCTGCGCGTGCCCGGGATCTACGGCCCCGGCAAGCTGCCACTGGAACGCATCCGCCAGGGCCTGCCCATCCTGCGTGAGGAAGATTGTCCCTACACCAACCGCATCCAGGTGGACGATCTGATCAGCGCCTGCTGCGCTGCCATGGAAAGGGGCGAACCGGGCGCTGCCTACAACGTCGCCGATGGCCATCCCAGCACCATGGCCGACTACTTTGCATGTATCGCAAAAGCGGCCGGGTTGCCGCCGCCGCCCACCGTCACGCGGGCCGAGGCGCCCGAGAAACTCAGCCGGGGCATGCAGGCCTTCATGAATGAGTCCAAGCGGCTGGACAACCGCCGCCTGCGCGAGGAACTGGGGGTGGAACTGCAGTACCCGGACCTGGAAGCGGGACTGGCGGCCTGTTTTGCTGAAGAAGCGAAATGACCCCTGTGCCACTGTCGCCCGCCCGTCTCTGTGTACTCACGCGACAGTAAAGGCCCTTGGGAGAAATGGCTGATCGCCCAACCCAATCGGGCCTTGGCGTCGAAATTGTTGACGTTTTTATAAGCAATGAAAAATTAATATATTAAAAAACAATATATTAAAAACTGGTATATATACTGCTTATAACATCCTTCCCGAATAACAATGTAAAAATCGCTGACTGCATCGCCACCACTGCACGCCAGTCAGATAACGACAAAACAGGGGGGTATCAAGTGCACTCATCCCGGCACCTTGGCAGTCATATCGTTTTCATACTGGCAGTTCTGAGCCTCTCACCTTCCATGGCCGCCCAGGCTGCGGACAAATACTGGATCGGCAATGATGGGGCCTGGACAGACCCCGGCAACTGGGACCCCTACGGGATTCCGAACTGGGACAACGTGTATCTGACACAGGCCGATTCGGTCAATCGCACCATAAGGGTAATGGACACCGGCAGCTATCTGCCGTCCATCGGCGCGCTGTATATCGATGCCATCGGTAGCGGTGCCATTACGCTCGAGCAATCCGGCAATGTTCTATTCGCCGATCGGGTGGATGTCGGCGTAGCGGGCGCCGCCAGCTATCGCCACACGGGCGGAGAGCTCCATGTCATGGACGCCCTCACACTTGGCCAACAGTCAGGCAGCCGGGGTGAATACATACTGTCCGAGAGCGACACCGGCTGGAGCGATCTGCGTACCTGGGAAACAGTTGTCGGCGGCGCCGGCCAGGGTTTGTTCAGTCAGAGCGGTGGACACCATTCGACTGATCGTCTGCTGGTCGGCAGTGAAGCCGGCAGCAACGGTACATACCGTCACCAGAATGGTGACGTGTGTTGCCTGGGAGTTGATGGTAGGCCATCAGACCGGCAGCTACGGCCGCTATGACTGGACCGGCGGGCTGCTGGACTTCGATGGGCTGGTGGTCGGTGCGGGCGGGACCGGTGTCTTTGTGATGGACAAGGCGCCTGACGGTTACTATCCAGCGCTGGAACTGAATGGCTCACGCCGCCTCGTTGTGGGCCGGGATGCCGGCAGCCATGGCACCTTCGAGCAGCACCAGGGCGATGTGGATAACTGGAGCGACTCGGGGCTGCAGGTCGGCGTGGCCGGGCAGGGCGTCTACCGCCACAGCTACGGCGCCCACTGGATCACTGAAACCCTGACCCTTGGCGTGCAGACGGGTGGCCGGGGTGAATACATACTGTCCGGGAGCGATACCGGCTGGAGCGATCTGCATACAGGGGAAACAGTCGTCGGCGGTGCCGGCCAGGGTATGTTCAGCCAGAGCGGTGGACACCATTCCACTGATCGCCTGCTGGTCGGCAGTGAAGCCGGGAGCAACGGTGCATACCATCACCAGAATGGTGATGTGCTTGCCTGGGAGCTGATGGTGGGCCATCAGGCCGGCAGCTACGGCCGCTATGAATGGAACAGCGGGTGGCTGGATTTCGATGAACTGGTGATCGGTGCGGCCGGGACCGGCGTCTTTGTGATGGACCAGTCGTCTGATAGCTATGATCTCGTGCTGCAACTGACGGGCTCGCGCCGGCTGGTGCTGGGCCGGGACGCCGGCAGCCACGGCACCTTCGAGCAGCGCCGGGGCGATGTGGATAACTGGAGCGACTCGGGGCTGCAGGTCGGCGTGGCCGGGCAGGGTGTCTATCGCCACAGCCAGGGAGAGCACCAGATCAGCGAAACGCTCACCCTGGGTGTGATGGCGGGCAGCCGAGGTGAGTACATACTGTCAGGGAGCTTTTCTGTTTGGAGTGTTCTGCATACACAGAATACAGTCGTCGGCGGCGCTGGCCAGGGTCGTTTCACCCAGTCGGGGGGGCAGCATGCCACGAATCAGTTGACGATCGCCGCCAGTGATGGAGGCAGGGGTGAGTACAGGCTGACCGGCGGGAGTCTGGATACGCTCACGACACGTATCGGGGTGCATCAGGATACGGTGGGTTTGATGGATATCTCCGGTCGGGATGCAGCGTTCGTAGGCGGTGATGTCCAGGTCGGTGGCGATATCCTGGATGAAGCGCACCCGGAACAGGCAGGGCGGGGTGAGCTGATCGTGCGGAACAACGCATACCTCTACGCCAACCAGGTTGATATCCGCACCGGGGGTACCTTCCGGGCCGAGGGCCTCATTGAGGCCGATATATTCAATCACGGGAACATGTATGTGGGGGCGTCCACCGATACGGGTGCAATGCTCGATGTCTACGGCAATCTGCATCAGGATACGGGCGGACGCCTGCATCTGGAGCTCGGGACAGGACAGGGTGATTTCGACGATCTGTTGAATGTCTATGGCAGTGCCGGGCTGGGTGGCGATCTGGTGATCACGCTGGGTGAGGCCTTTTCAGCCGATGAAGGCATGACCTTCGATATCCTGTATGCAAGTGCTGTGATCGGTGAGTTCGACAGCCTGTTCTTCCCGGTATTCGACGGCAAGACCTTCGATATTTTCTATGGCGACGGCTGGGTCGATCTGACCGTGGTGAGTGCCGTCCCGGTGCCTGCCGCCGTGTGGCTGTTCGGCAGTGGTTTGCTGGGGCTGTTCATGGCCGGGCGCCGCAGGCCCGCCGTGCATTGAGGTCTGCTGCCCGGATCAGGGCTTGAATATATCGAGTTCGTCCCACAGGGCGTCGACCCGCTGCTTCACCTCGTCCGACATCCGGATCGGCCGGCCCCATTCACGGTCGGTCTCGCCCTTCCACTTGTTGGTGGCGTCCAGGCCCATCTTGCCGCCCAGGCCGGAGACGGGCGAGGCGAAGTCGAGATAATCGATCGGGGTGTTGTCGATCAGGGTGGTGTCGCGCACCGGGTCCATGCGCGTGGTCATGGCCCAGATCACGTCCTGCCAGTCGCGGATGTTGACGTCGTCGTCGGTGACGATGACGAACTTGGTGTACATGAACTGGCGCAGGAAGGACCAGACCCCGAACATCACCCGCTTGGCGTGACCCGGGTACTGCTTCTTCATGCTGACCAGCGCCAGGCGGTAGGAGCAGCCCTCGGGCGGCAGATAGAAATCGGTGATCTCCGGGAACTGCTTCTGCAGCAGCGGTACGAACACCTCGTTCAGCGCCACGCCCAGGATGGCCGGCTCGTCCGGCGGCCGGCCGGTGTAGGTGCTGTGATAGATGGGATCGCGGCGGTGGGTGATGCGCTCGAGGGTGAACACCGGAAAGCGCTCCACCTCGTTGTAATAGCCGGTATGGTCGCCGAACGGGCCCTCGTCGGCCTCCTCGCCCGGATGCAGGAAGCCCTCAAGCACTATCTCGGCCGAGGCCGGCACCATCAGGTCGTGTGACAGGCACTTCACCAGCCGGGTGCGGCTGCCGCGCAGCAGACCCGCGAAGGCGTACTCCGACAGTGTGTCCGGCACCGGCGTGACCGCGCCCAGGATGGTGGCCGGGTCGGCACCCAGCGCGACGGCGACCGGGAAGGGTTCGCCGGGATGCTCGGCCTGCCAGTCGCGGTAGTCCAGCGCCCCGCCGCGATGGGCCAGCCAGCGCATGATGACCTTGTTGCGGCCGATGACCTGCTGGCGATAGATGCCCAGATTGGCGCGTGGCTTGTGCGGGCCCTGGGTGACCACCAGCGCCCAGGTGATCAGCGGGCCGGCATCGTCGGGCCAGCAGGTCTGGATCGGCAGGGTGCCCAGATCCACAGCGTCCTTCTCGATCACCACTTCCTGGCAGGGGGCGTCGCGTACCGTCTTCGGCGCCATGTCCAGTACCTTCTTGAACATGGGCAGCTTGCTCCAGGCATCCTTCATGCCGCGCGGCGGCTCGGGTTCCTTCAGGGTGGCAAGCAGTTTGCCGACCTCGCGCAACGCCAGCGTGGATTCCTCGCCCATGCCGAAGGCGACACGCTCAGGCGTACCGAACAGGTTGCCCAGCACCGGCATGGCATGCCCTTTCGGGTTTTCGAACAACAATGCCGGGCCGCCGCGGCGCAGGGTGCGGTCGCAGACCTCGGTCATCTCCAGGCAGGGGTCGATCTGCTGGCGGATGCGTTTGAGCTGGCCGCGTTGTTCGAGCTGATGGATGAAGTCGCGAAGGTCGTTGTATTTCATGGGCTGAAATCAGTTGGCCGGGTGGTGTGAACGCAGAGGGTGCAGAGGCGTTTATGCCCTATGGGTACGGAGACGCAGAGAAAGATAAATTTCATGACTGAGTTGCTTCAGAGTCAGAATATAAGGCTAAATGAAAATCAGCGCATATTCCGTCATCCCGGCGAAGGCCGGGATCCAGACACCGCTGCGGTCACTGGATTCCCGCCTCCGCGGGAATGACGGTATTCTTCAAGTTTGCAGTTAACATTTCCTGCCGCTGTGAAAGACAGTTACGGTGCCATCTGGGTTGTATGGGTTTATTATCACATCCTTTTCGCCTCTGCGTCTTTGCGTTCTCTGCGTTACTGCCGCTTACCTTAATTCAAGCGGCCAGCCCGCTGTGGCGCAGCAGCGCGTCGATGGAAGGTTCGCGGCCGCGGAACTCGATGAACAGCTCCATCGGCTCGCGCGAGCCGCCCTGCTCCAGGATGCTGGTGAGAAAACGCCTGCCGGTCTCGTGGTCGAAGACGCCGCTCTCCTCGAAGGCGGAGAAGGCGTCGGCGGAAAGCACCTCGGCCCACTTGTAGCTGTAGTAGCCCGCCGCGTAGCCGCCGGCGAAGATGTGCGAGAAGCTGTGCGGGAAGCGATTGAAGGACGGCGGCTGCATTACCGCGACCTGATCGCGCACTTCCTGGAGAATCTCGTAGACGCGACCGCCCCGGTCGGGGTCGTATTCCCTGTGCAGGCGGAAGTCGAAGATGGAGAACTCCAGCTGGCGTACCATCATCATGGCGGCCTGGAAATTCTTCGCCGCCAGCATGCGCTCGAACAGCTCGCCCGGCAGCTTCTCGCCGGTTTCATAGTGCCCGGCGATCAGATCCAGCGCCTCGCGTTCCCAGCACCAGTTCTCCATGAACTGGCTGGGCAGCTCCACCGCGTCCCAGGCCACGCCGCTGATGCCGGAGACCCCGGCATAGTCGACCTGGGTCAGCATGTGGTGCAGGCCGTGGCCGAACTCGTGGAACAGGGTGATGACCTCGTCATGGGTGAGCAGTGCGGGTTTGTCGCCCACCGGCGGGGTGAAGTTGCAGGTCAGGTAGGCCACCGGTGTCTGCAGGCCGTCGCGGGTGATGCGCCGGGAGATGCACTCGTCCATCCAGGCGCCGCCGCGTTTGTGCGGCCGGGCGTAGAGGTCCAGATAGAACTGGCCTCGCAGTCTGCCGTCAGCGTCGCGGATTTCGTAGAAACGCACGTCCGGATGCCAGGCGTCCACGCCCTCGACCTCGTTGATATCGAGGCCGTAGAGTCGCTGGACCACGGCGAACATGCCGGGGATGACGCGGGTGACCGGGAACCAGGGTTTGAGTTCCTCCTGCGAGATGGCGTATTTGTGCTGACGCAGCTTTTCCGAGTAGTAGGCGATATCCCAGGCTTCCAGGTTGTCCATCCCGTGCTGGTCGCGGGCGAAGGCGCGTACCTCGTCGAGTTCGGCGCGGGCTGCCGGCAGGGCGCGTTCGGCCAGATCATTCAGGAATTGCAGTACCTGTCCGGTGCTCTGTGCCATCTTGGTCTCGATGGACTTCTCGGCATAGTTGTCGAAGCCGAGCAGCCGGGCGACCTCGTGGCGCAGGGCCAGGATTTTCTCCATCACCGGGCCGTTGTCCCACTGGCCGGCATTCGGGCCCTCGTCCGAGGCGCGGGTGACATAGGCCGAATAGAGTTCGCGCCGCAGTTCCCGGTCGTCGGCGTAGGTCAGCACCGGGTAATAGGACGGGAACTCGAGATTGAACACCCAGCCCTCCAGACCCTCGCGCCCGGCGGTCTGGCGGGCCAGATCGACGGCCGATTCGGGCAGGCCGGCCAGACGGTTTTCATCGGTGATATTCAGCTTCCAGGCGTGAGTGGCATCCAGCAGATTCTCCTCGAACTTCGCGGTCAGCGAGGACAGCTCCTGCATGATGGCCCGGTAGCGGTCGCGCTGCCCGGGTGGCAGGGCCACGCCGGAGAGACGGAAATCACGCAGGGCATTGTCGATGACCTTGCGCTGGGCCGTGTCGAGCAATGGATATTCATCACTGTCGGCAATCTGCTGGAAGGCCGCGTACAGACGTTCATTCTGGCCCATCTCGGTGGCGTAGTCCGACAGCTTGGGCAGGCAGGCGTTATAGGACTGGCGCAGTTCCTCGCTGTTGACCACGGAGTTCATGTGACTGACCGGTGACCAGGCGCGGTCGAGCCGGTCCTCGGCGTCCTCGAGCGGCTGCACCAGGTTGTTCCAGCTGTAAGTGCTGTTCTCGTCCAGCAGCCGCTGCACGGTGGTACGGCAGTCGGCGAGGATGCTGTCGATGGCCGGCTCCACGTGCTCGGGGAGGATCCGGCCGAAGGGCGGCAGGCCCTGCAGGTCAATGAGGGGGTTGGTCATGGTTTTCCCTGGAATCGTTACCGTTGATGAGGGGGATTGTAGACGCAGACGCAGGGAGATGACACAGGTACGGCGGACCCTGGACGGACTGGAATCAGGTTCCGAACTCGTATTCACCGAGTGCGCGCTGGCGGCAGCGATCGCTGCCCGTGAGCGGCAGCACCGCCTTCAGTGTGGTTCCCCTGCCGGGGTTGGCCTTGATGTCCAGCCATCCGCCCTGGGCGCGCAGGCGTTCGTTCATGCACTGGATGCCATAGGAGTCGGAGTGGCGTATCTGCGCCTGGCGGATACCGCAGCCATCGTCGCGTACGACCAGGCAGGCCTGACGCCGGGTGTGGGAGAGCGCCAGTTCGACCCGGGTGGCGCCGGCGTGCTTGACCACATTGTTCAACGCCTCCTGGCAGATACGGAACAGGGTCAGCTCCTGCTCACGCCAGTCCTGTCCCGGGCCTGGCCAGTCCAGCCGCAGTTCGCACTGCAGTCCGGTGCAGGAGCAGACCTGCGCCACATGGTCCTCCAGCGCTGCCTGCAGGCCGTACAGGTCGAGCAGAGGCGGGCGGAGCTGACCGATCAGTCGCCGCAGGACGTCGCCTGCCTGATGGATGTGATCGGCCAGCTGATGCAGCTCCTCGCTCAGTTCCGGTACCTGCTTATGCAGCTGCTGCTGGACCTGCTGCTGTCTGATGCTTATCAGCGTGAGCACGCCGCCCAGCTCGTCATGCAGCTCGCGCGCGATCAGCCGACGTTCCGCCTCACGGACCTGCTGCAGATGCGCGTTGAGCCTGTGCAATGCCTGTTCCTGCTGCTTGTATTCCGTGATATCGCGGATCAGGCACAGCCGGGTGCGCTGCAGGCTGTTGGTGTCACGCAGGCTGATGACGGTGGTTTCGGTGTGGATCGTGGTGCCGTCCTGGTGTTGCAGCGACAGCTCGCGGCGAAAACGGCTGCGCCGGTCGAGCTCCAGGTCACTCTCCGCTGCGAAGGCCCGGAAACTTCTGCGGTCCGGATAGAGTATCTCGATGCTGCTGCCGATGAGCTGCTCATGGTGATAGCCGAACAGCGCACTGGCGGCGGGATTGCAGGCACGAATGCAATGATCGTCGGGGTCGAACACCAGGACCGCCTCCTGCATGGCATGAAAGGCCCGGTCGAGGACGAACTCTGCGGCAGGGGCTTCGCAGCTCCCCGGGAAGGGGTGGCAGGGTGTGTGTCCGTAAGGCTGCTGTCCGTATCGCATGTTGTTCTGCTGCGGTCCGTGGCTGTTTCGATTCAAGTCTAGACAGCTGACTGGCGTACTTCCTGTGCAGTGAATCACACTTCGAACACCTGGGCTGGCCTTAATTCCCTGGTATTTTCAAGGGATAGTGCGTGCAGCCTCCCGGCGCACGGGCGCTGTTCATTGCGGCCCGCATCGGTACAATGACGGCTTTTGTGGTTATTCGGCAGAAGCAGAGCGGATCATGGACAGACACTTCGACCTTATCGCCATCGGTGCCGGCAGCGGTGGACTTTCCGTGGCCGAGCGCGCCGCGCGTTACGGTGCCCGCTGCGCTGTTATCGAGAGCGGGCCGCTGGGCGGCACCTGCGTGAACGTGGGCTGTGTGCCCAAGAAGGTGATGTGGTACGGCGCCACCCTGGCTCACGCGCTCGAGGATGCCGCCGGCTACGGCTTCGATATCACCCGCAACGGGTTCGACTGGGCCCGGCTCAAGGCCGGCCGCGACGGTTATGTCAACGGCATCAACACCTGGTACCACACCTATCTGACCGACTCCGACATCGCCGAGATCCCGGGCCGGGCGCGTTTCATCGATGCCCGTACCCTGGATGTCGATGGCGAGCGCTACACGGCCGATCACATCTGCATCGCCGTGGGCGGCTATCCCACCGTGCCGGATATCCCCGGCGCCGAACTTGGCATCACTTCGGACGGCTTCTTCGAGCTGGACACGCTGCCGCCGCGGGTGGCCATCGCCGGCTCCGGCTATATCGCGGTGGAACTGGCCGGGATGCTGAATGCGCTGGGCAGTGATGTCACCCTGGTGCTGCGGCGCGAACACATCCTGCGCGACTTCGACGCCATGCTGCGCGAATGCCTGATGGAGGAGATGATCAAGGACGGGATCGATATCATCTCCACCACGGAGCTGGCCGAGGTGGTGCGCCAGGACAGCGGCAAACTCAGCCTGCGCGGCTGCAATGGCCAGCATCTGGATGATTTCGACCAGCTGATCTGGGCCATTGGTCGTACTCCCGCCACGGCAGGCCTGAACCTGGAAGCGGCCGGTGTGGCCACCGATGACAACGGTTTCATTCCCAGCGACAGGTTCGAGAACACCAATGTCGAGGGCATCTACGCGCTGGGCGATGTCAACGGCAAGGCCGCGCTCACCCCGGTGGCCATCGCCGCCGCCCGGCGCCTGGCCGACCGCCTGTTCGGCGGCATGAGCGAACGCCACCTGCCCTACGAGAACATCCCCAGCGTGGTATTCAGCCATCCCCCCATCGGTACCGTGGGCCTGACCGAGGCCCGGGCGCGGGAAATACACGGCGACGCCGTCACGATCTACCAGACCCGCTTCACGGCCATGTATCACGCCCTGACCGAACACAAGCGCGAGACCGCGATGAAGCTGGTCACGGTCGGTGCGCAGGAAAAGGTGGTGGGCTGTCACATCATCGGCATGGGCGCCGACGAGATGCTGCAGGGCTTCGCCGTGGCCGTGCGCATGGGCGCGCGCAAGGCCGATCTGGACGACACTGTCGCCCTGCATCCGACCAGTGCCGAGGAACTCGTGACCATGCGCTGACGTGTCCCCGTCAGTCCCGCCACCCGGGCCGCCTCGCCCGCCGACGTGCCGCCGCTTCCAGGATCTCGCGCCGCCGTTCGGGATCCGCCCCGCCCCATTCCGTGATCTCCTTCAGGCTGCGGCCGCAGCCCAGGCACACGTCGGCGTCATCCAGGGTGCACATGCGGATGCAGGGTGAGTCTGGCTTAGGGTCTGTCCGGTTCATGCTGTATGATCGCCGCCTATGTCCGAATATGCCTTTATCGACCAGGCCGCCGCGCTCATTGACGCCTGCGGCGAACTGCGCCGCCACGACTGGCTGGCGCTGGATACCGAGTTCATCCGGGAAAAGACCTTTTACCCGAAGCTCTGCCTGATTCAGGTGGCCACTCCGGATCTGCAGCTGTTCTGCATCGATCCGCTGGCGCTGGACATCGACCCGCTGCTGGAGGTGTTCTACGACCCTGGCATCACCAAGGTGCTGCACGCCGCCCACCAGGACCTGGAGATCTTCCATCAGCTGCGCGGCAGCCTGCCCGCGCCGGTGTTCGACACCCAGCTGGCCGCCCCGCTGCTGGGCTATCCCGAGCAGACCGGCTATGCCAACCTGGTGCGCGAGCGCCTGGGCGTGGAGCTGCCCAAGGGCCACAGCCGCACCGACTGGGCGCAGCGTCCCCTGTCCGCCGATCAGCTGCGTTACGCCGCCGATGACGTCTACCACCTGGCCCGGCTCTATCCGGCGCTGCGCGCGGCGCTGGCCGAACAGGGCCGGCTGGACTGGCTGGCGCCGGACTTCGACCTGCTGCTGGATCCCGAGACCTACATCGTCCATCCGGAAGCGGCCTGGCAGCGGATCAGGGAGGCCACCCGCCTGAAGGGTGCCAGCCTGGCCATCCTGCAGGATCTGGCGGCCTGGCGCGAGGAACGGGCCCAGCGCGAGGACAGGCCGCGCAAGTGGATCCTGCCCGATGACACCCTGGCCACCCTGGCCCGGCTCAAGCCCAAACGACGGGTGGAGCTGGAACGGGCGCGCGGGCTCAATCCCGGCCTGATCCGCCAGCACGGCGATGAGCTGATCGAACGCATCCAGGCCGCCCGCACCCGGGAGCCTCTGCCGCTGCCCGCCTTCACTCGCCTGCCGCCGCTCGCACCTGCCGAAGAGGCCGCGCTGGACCTGCTGCAGGGCGTGCTGCGGCTGATCGCTACGGACAATGGCATCAATCCCGGCGTGCTGGGCGGGCGCAAGGATCTGGAGAAGCTGCTGCGCGGGCGCGACGACTGCCCCCTGTTGCAGGGCTGGCGGCGCCGACTGGCCGGCGACCGGCTGCTCGCGGTGCTGGCCGGCGAGCATCAGGCCGGGATCCGCGACGGCCGGCTGCAGCTGGCGCCGCCGCTCAGCGGCTGACCGGTACCTGCAACCAGAAGGTGACCGGGCCGTCGTTGGTCAGGCTTACCTGCATGTCGGCGCCGAAGCGCCCGCAGGCCAGGTCGGGATGCCGGGCCCGGGCCTGTTCCGCCAGGTATTCGAACAGTTGCTGCCCCGCCTCCGGCGTGGCGGCCGGCGTGAAGCTGGGCCGCATCCCCTTGCGGGTGTCGGCGGCCAGGGTGAACTGGGGCACCAGCAGCAGGCCGCCGCCGGTATCGGTCAGCGACAGGTTCATTTTCCCGTCCGCATCCGGAAACACCCGATAGCCCAGCAGCCGCTCCAGCAGCCGGTCGGCCTGGGCCACGCCGTCGCCCTGCTCCACCCCGACCAGCGCCAGCAGCCCGGGGCCGATGGCGCCGACCGTCTCCCCGCCCACCGTCACCCGCGCCTCGCTCACCCGCTGCAGCAGTCCGATCATCCGGGTCAGTAGGCCCCGAGCTTGTCGGCGAAGCTGTCCGTGGCGCTGACCAGGGCCTCGATGATGCCGGGCTCGCTGGCGGCATGGCCGGCGTCGGGCACGATCTGCAGCCGGGCCTGGGGCCAGACCCGGTGCAGCGCGACGGCCTGCTCCACCGGGCAGACACAGTCATAGCGTCCGTGGACGATGACACCCGGGATGTCGTGCAGACGCCCGGCCTGATTCAGGATCTGGTCCGGTTCCAGGAAGCAGTTGTTGACGAAATAGTGGGATTCGACCCGGGCCAGGCTGAGCGCGGTGTAGGGCGCGCCGAAGTGTTCGATCACGGCATCCCGCGGCAGCAGGGTCGAGGCGCGCGCCTCCCACAGGGCCCAGGCCTTGGCCGCCTGCATCCGGGTCACCTCGTCGTCGCCGGTCAGGCGGGCATGATAGGCCCGCACCATGTCCCCGCGCTCGGCCTCCGGGATGACCTCGAGGTATTCTTCCCAGTGTTCCGGGAACAGACGCCCGGCGCCGTCCTGGTAGAACCAGGCGATGTCGCGCGGCCGGCACAGGAAGATGCCGCGCAGGATCAGAGCCAGCACCCGTTCGGGGTGGGTCTGGGCATAGACCAGTCCCAGGGTCGAACCCCAGGAGCCGCCGAACACCACCCAGCGGTCGATGCCCAGGTGCTCGCGGATATGCTCCAGATCCGCCACCAGGGTCTGGGTGGTGTTCCCCTGCAGTTCGGCGTGCGGGGTGGAGCTGCCGCAGCCGCGCTGATCGAACAGCACGATCCGGTAGCGCTCGGGATCGAAGAAGCGCCGATGGTAGGGCTCGCAGCCCCCGCCCGGGCCGCCGTGCAGGAAGACCACCGGCAGGCCGGTGGGGTTGCCGCATTCCTCCACATGCAGGACGTGCGGGGGCTCGACGTCCAGCGTGTGTTGCACATAGGGCTTGATATCGGGATACAGACCCGCCACGAACACCTCCCTTCGACTGGCTTGTAAGCATAGGCTTACAAATAAATCATCATTTTCCGACTGTCCGGCGGGGATGCCGCCGTGAAACCATACTGTGCGGCCTCGGGGCTTCCGCAGGATGCGGGATCCGGGGTCAGGCTCGGCATGACTCGCGATGCGGAATCAATATCTGGGAGGGTATCCCCATCGCGGGTAGTGTGTCGCCAATAAGCTTAATAATCATGCCTTCCAGCCTCTTTTTGGCAACTCACCCGGTACCCGCCGGGTTTTTTTTCGCCTTCAATTCAAGTAAGAGCGCCACGGAATACACGGAAAGCACGGAAAAATACCAAGCATAAAGTCATGGTTCATTGCCGTGGTGCGCTGCACCCCGGGGTCGTTCGCGTACTCGCCCGGCAATGACAGAACAAGATTTCGTGCTTTCCGTGTATTCCGTGGCGCTGTTGAAAATAAAAGACCCGCGCAAGCGCGGGTCCTTGGGGTGCCGGATCGGTATGCCGGTTCAGATGAACAGGCAGACGTCGGACTCGCGCGCCACCGGCAGGAAGTAGGTGGCGCCGACATAATCCAGGCCGTCGATGAACTCGTCCTGGCTGAAGCCGAACACGTCCACCGTCATCTGACAGGCGGACATCTTCACGTCGGCCTCGATGCACAGCTCACGCAGTTCCTCGACCGTAGCCACGCCCTTGTTCTTGAAGGTCTTCTTCATCAGGGAGGTGGCGACCTTCTCGAATCCCGGGATGCCGGCCATGATCAGGTTCGGCATCGGCCAGGTGAAGTTCTGGAACCACTTGGGTCCGAAGGGCATCTTCATCGGCATGGCCGGATTGCCCAGCGGGCTGACCTCGGAGGGGATCTCCTTCTTCAGCAGCAGCAGGCCGTAGAAGGTGAAGAAGATATGGGTGTCCCAGCCCAGCGCCGCGGCAGTGGAGGCCAGGATGAAGGGCGGGTAGGCCCAGTCCAGGGTCCCCTTGGTGGCGATCAGCGCCATGCTCGGGGTCTTGTTCTGCTCGATGGCCTCCAGTTTCTGCGGCAGCAGCTCGTCGAGTTTCTCGCTCAGCCACTGGTCCATCTGTTCGTTGGGGGTTGTATCCGACATGCTGTGCTCCTCCTCGCCGCACCGTGAGTGCGTGGAAATGGGTTGTTCCGGGCTGCGCCGCTACACATGATTTAATAATATAATTGCGGCGCCCGTTCATCCGCGCTGCAGCGGGCGCGGCTGGGCCGGCCCGGCGCATGACAACGAATGATGGAATATATGCGGACCCCGGGGCCGAGTCAATCCGCGAATCCCTGACCCGCAATGCCGGTTCAGCACTGCTCCCAGGGCAGGCCGCGGAAGCGCCAGCCGCCGACTGAGCTGCGGTGGTGATTTTCGTCGATTTCACCCTCGAAACCTTCCGCCACGTGGTAGACGTCGGCGATCCCGGCGGCGAGCAGGGCGCGGCCGGCCTCCAGCGAGCGCTTGCCGCTGCGACAGATCAGGATGACCGGTGCGCAGCCGGCGTCCGGCTCCCGGCACACGCCGCCCAGCAGTACCTGGCGCACCTGGGTGACGAAATGCGGGTTGATCACCCAGTCCGGCTCATCGATCCAGGGCACATGCACTGCCCCCACCGGGTGGCCGACGAACAGGAACTCCATGTTGGATCGCACATCGATCAGCACCGCCCGGGGGTTGTGTTCCAGCAGCTCGGCTGCCGCCCGGGCGCTCAGTGCCCTGACCTCTTCCTCACTCATTGCTGTCTCCGCTCAGGCACCGGTTGCGCCGGCCTGGCCGGCGTGGGTTCCGTCCGAGTATAGCGCTGTGTCACTTGCCAGTCGGTATGCATGTCGTTACCTTTCCGCCATGACCGCGATCCGACCTCCCAAATCCCTGCTGCGCCCGGCCGGCCGGGCCATTGCCGACTACCGCATGATTCAGGACGGGGACCGCATCCTGCTGGGCCTGTCGGGCGGGAAGGACTCCCTGTCGCTGCTGCATATCCTGATGCATCTGCAACGCCATGCCCCGATCCGCTTCGAGCTGGGGGCCATGACCGTGGACCCCGAGGTCGAGGGGTTCGAGCCGGCCCGGCTCAAGCCCTATCTGGCCGAACTGGGTGTACCCTATCACTTTCGCGCCGAACCCATCATGGAGCGGGCGCTGGATCACATGGGCAAGGACTCCTACTGCAGCTGGTGTGCGCGCATGAAGCGCGGGACCATGTACACCACCGCCCGCCAGGAGGGCTACAACGTGCTGGCGCTGGGTCAGCACCTGGATGATCTGGCCGAGAGTTTTCTGATGTCGGCCTTTCACGGCGGCCGGTTGCAGACCATGAAGGCGCATTACCGCAACGATGACGGCGACCTGCGCATCATCCGGCCGCTGGTCTATGCGCGCGAGCGTCAGCTGGCCGACTTCGCCGCCAGTGCCGGCCTGCCGGTGATCAAGGACAACTGTCCGGCCTGCTTCCGCATGCCGACCCAGCGCGCTCACATGAAGGCGCTGCTGGTTCAGGAGGAATCCCACAACAGTCAGCTTTTTAAGACGCTTCTCAGCAGTATGCGCCCACTCATGGATAACGATTCACATAAAAATATTTACGAATTCCCATTTACAGGCAAAAAATCGGCAAACGCCTGATATGTCCCGTCAGATATTACGATTTTCTATATAAAGTGGGATTTGAAGCCATTATTCGATGCGCTATTACCTGATCCGGGGTCTTGTCTGGGCGTCATCCCGGCTGCCGCTGCGGGTCAGCCAGGCCCTGGGCGGGGCCATCGGGAGTCTGCTCTACTGGATACCCAATCCGCTGCGCCGGGATGCCCGCGACAATCTCGCCCGCTGTCTGCCCGAACTCGCGCCGGCCCGACGGCGGCGGATCCTGCGGCGCAGCCTGATCGAGACCGGCAAGGCCGCCCTGGAGGCAGGTTACCTCTGGTCACTGACCCCGGCGCGGGCCCGGGCCCTGCTGGTGGGACTGGAGGGCCGCGAGGCGGTGGATGCGGCCGTGGCCGCCGGCCGGGGGGTGATCATCGCCGCCCCGCATCTGGGCAGCTGGGAGATGGCGGGGCAGATCGGCGGTCTGGAATGGGGCATCTGGAACCTGTACCGGCCGCTGCGCATCCCGCGGCTGGAGCCGCTGCTGCAGGCCGGGCGCACCCGCCTGGGCGGCCGGTTGGTGCGGGCCGATGTCGGAGGGGTGAAACAGTTGCTCACCGTCCTGCGCCATGGGGAGGTGGTGGGGATCCTGCCGGATCAGGATCCTGGTCCCGGCCATGGGGTGATGGCGCCCTTTTTCGGTGTACCCGCCAACACCATGCACCTGTTGCCGCGCCTGGTCCGCAGGACCGGGGCCGCTGTCTTCATCGCCTGGTGCGAGCGCCTGCCCCGGGCGCGGGGTTACCATGTACGCATCCGGCCGCTGCCGCCGGCGGTTGCCGACCCGGATCCGGTGATCGCGGCCACCGCCCTGAACCGGGCGGTGGAGGACTGCGTGCGCGCCCTGCCGGAGCAGTACCAGTGGAGTTACCGGCGCTTCAAGGGCGACGGCCGGACACAGGGGTGACCCGATACGGAGGAGAGGAGATGTCGGTTGCCGTCAAACGTGCCTACGACCCGCCGGCGGCGGGCGATGGTTACCGGGTGCTCGTCGATCGCCTCTGGCCGCGGGGTCTGTCCCGCGAGCAGTTGCAGATCGACGAGTGGCTCAGGGAGACGGCCCCATCCGAGGAACTGCGCCGGGGCCTGCATGGCGGTGAACTGGGATGGGGCGAATTCCGCCGGGCCTATCTGGCCGAACTCAAGGCTCACCGTGATGCCCTGCGGCGGCTGGCGGCTGCCGCCCGGCAGGACCGATTGACACTGGTCTTCGGGGCCCGTGACGCGGCGCACAACAACGCCGTGGTGCTGATGCAGTATCTGAAGATGCTGGGGGCGGACTGAAGCTCAGTGTTGGTGATCGCCGGTGGTGTCACGGCGTTCGTAGCCCGGGAAGCGGTGTTTCGCATATACGGCATGACAGCCCGCGCAGCTGTCGAGCATGCGGCCGAAATAGAACCGGACCAGCTCGCCATCACGGCGTTCGGCGGCCTGGGCCAGCTTGCCGGCATGTTCATGCAGCCGCCGGTCGAGATACTTGAAGCTGGTCGGCAGGGACTGGACCAGGGTTTCGCGTTCGGCCTGCGACAGGCGCTGATTGAGGATGTAGCTGCCTTCGATCAGGTGGCCGGTCTCAATGATCCGTTCCCAGTCCGCCTTGACGATGGCCTCGGGCAGCACGGTCATTCCGTCATTGACCGCAATCATCTCGTCAACCAGGGCCTGCTGCAGTTTCGGGGGCAGTTGCAGCGGTGCCGCTGCGCCCTGCGGTGATCCGGCCAGTGCGACGGGCGATCCGGCCAGCAGCAGCCACAGTCCCAGAACCGTCCCGATAACGCTTGTGCCTTGCATCGTGTGTCCTCGCAGTTGCTGAACCTGAGAAGGCTTCATTCGACCTGGACGAGCGTCTCGAGATCCAGTTGCTGGACCGCGCCGATTGCCGCTTCCAGTGCGCCCTCTGCACACAGCCCGCTGGTCGCTGCGTCCTGGTAGCCCCGGCGCATGGCCTGGATACAGGCCATGCGGACCGCTTCGGCCAGTTGCAGCCTGGTTGGATCCTGATGGGAGTCAGTGTCCATAGCGCCTGTATTACAGCACATCGCCGGGATCCCTGCCAAAGCCGGGGTGCCCGGCTAATGCGTGAGTTTGAGGCCCACCCGGGTGATGGTCTCGCCCTCCATTTCCCGCACTACCAGTTCGAGGTTGCCCAGCGGCAGGCGGTCCCCGACCACGGGCCGGCGCTTGAAGGCGCGGGCAAGCACCTCGGCCAGGCTGGAATCGCGGCTGTCCGCGGGCACCTCGACGCCGTAGACGCCGGCCACATCCCCGAGGGTGGCGTGCCCGTCGAGGACGAATTCGCCGAAGAAGCGCGACTCGCGCAGGTGCTCGGGCACCTTATCGGTGGTCAGCAGCTTGTCCAGCGCCTCGACATCCTCGCTGCGAGCGAGCAGCAGCAGATGGTCGCCCACGGCGAGCCGGACCGCCTCGCAGCCGGCGATGACCGCGTGGTCACGGATCAGGCCGGCCACGCCGACCCCCGGAGGCACGCGCAGGGTGGCCGGGGTCTCGCCCAGCGCCGGGCTGTCTTCGCTCAGTACATAGACCACCATTTCGTAGTCGAGCTGACCGGGCAGGTCCAGCTCCAGCCGCCGGTGCCAGCCCGGGGTGGTCGGCACCTCCAGGCCCAGCCGGCGGGCCAGCGGGGCCAGGGTCCAGCCCTGCAGTATCAGCGAGACCAGCACCACGAAGAAGGCGACATTGAAATAGCGCTGGGCGTTGGGCAGATCGGCCAGCAGCGGGAACAGGGCCAGGATGATCGGCACCGCGCCGCGCAGACCCACCCAGCCGACGAAGATCTGTTCACGCAGCGGGAAGCCGAAGGGCAGCAGGCTGATGAACACGGCCAGCGGCCGGGCGATGAGGATCAGCGCCAGCGCGACCGCCAGCGCCGGCAGCGCCACCGCCAGCAGGGCGCTGGGGGTGACCAGCAGGCCCAGCATCAGGAACATGCCGATCTGCGCCAGCCAGGCGATGCCGTCGTGGAAGCGCTGGATGCCGAGATTGGCCTGCAGCGGCCGGTTGCCCAGCACCAGGCCGGCGACATACACGGCGAGAAAGCCGCTGCCGCCGAGATTCAGGGTGCCGGAGAAGATCACCAGGGCCCCGGCCAGGGCCAGCAGTGGATACAGGCTGGTGGCCAGCGGCAGCCGGTTGATTACATACACCAGCAACCGGCCGCCGCCGTAGCCCAGCACCAGCCCGAGGCCCATCTGCTGCACCAGCATGACCAGCACACCGCTGTCCAGTCGGGTCGCCCCGGCGGCGACCAGTTCCACCAGCGCCAGGGTGAGAAAGATCGCCATGGGGTCGTTGGCGCCGGACTCGATCTCCAGCGTGGCACTGACGCGTTCCTTGAGCCGCAGGCCCTGGGCATGCAGCAGGCCGAACACGGCCGCGGCATCGGTGGAGCCGACGATGGCGCCGAGCAGCAGGCCCTGCAGCCAGTTCAACTCGAACACCAGGCTGGCGACCAGCCCGGTGACGGCGGCAGTGATGATCACCCCCAGCGTGGCCAGACTGAGCGCCGGGCGCAGGCCGACCCGGAAGGTCGTCGCGCGCGTGCCCAGGCCGCCATCGAACAGGATGATGGCCAGTGCGACCGAGCCGATCAGATAGGCGGCCTGGTAATTGTCGAATTCCAGCGCCCCGGGTCCCTCCGCGCCGGCCAGCATCCCCAGCGCCAGGAACACCAGCAACAGCGGCATCCCCACGCGGCGGGAGGGCACGCTGACCAGGATACTGATCAGCAGCAGCGCGGCGGCGACGAGGATCAGCTGATTGACAATGTCCATAGGGGAGACTGCTCGGATGCGGGTGCGGTCTGGTAAGCTTGCCGGTCATTATGCCAGCCTCGGACCCCACTACCCAGAATTCACCCGGCAATGCCCGCGCCCGCAACTGGCGCGAGGCGCTGCATGTCTACACCCGGCCGCAGGTGGTGGCGCTGGCCTTCCTCGGTTTCTCCGCCGGGCTGCCGTTTCTGCTGGTGTTCTCCACCCTGACCGCCTGGCTGGCACAGGCCCAGGTCGAGCGCAGTGTGATCGGGTTTTTCGCCTGGGTCGGCATCACCTATTCCATCAAGGTGATCTGGGCCCCGGTGGTGGACCGGCTGCGCTTTCCCCTGCTCTCGCGGCTGCTCGGTCAGCGTCGCGGCTGGATGCTCGCCGCCCAGCTCGGCATCGGCGGCGGACTGGTGGCGATGGCACTGACCGACCCGTCCGCACAGCTGGCGCTGTTCGCCGGCATCGCCCTGTTCATCGCCTTCTGCTCGGCCACCCAGGACATCACCATCGACGCCTACCGCATCGAGGCGGCGCCCGATGCCCACCAGGGGGCGCTGGCCGCCGCCTACGTATTCGGCTACCGGGTGGCCACCCTGGCCTCGGGCGCCGGCGCGCTGTATCTGGCCGGCCACCATTCCTGGATGCTGAGCTATCTGGTCATGGCCGGTCTGATGCTGGTGGGCGTGATCACCACCCTGCTGATCCGCGAGCCGGCGCACGTGCGCCACGATCGGGTAGGCGAGATCGAGGCCGGCATCAGCCAGGCCCTGCACATCGACCGCATGCCTGCGGGCACGGCGCGGCGCATCGCCGCCTGGTTCGCGCGCGCCGTGATCGGACCCTTCGTGGAATTCTTTACCCGCACCGGCTGGTACGGGGCGGTGATCCTGCTGTTGATTGCCATATTCGCATCCGCGGAAACTCAGCATGGGGGAGATGGCCCAATCAATTCATCTGGATTGGGCCTACACGCTGATCAGATAGCCGCCATCGAAAAAAGGTGTTAGGCTTAGCATTGACCCTGCTAGGTTGAAATGCTGGCGGACTGGAGTGGTGGTGCGCTTCGGGGTGATGTGGAAGCTTTGTTTTTTCTCCGGCCGCGCGCGACCTGTTGGGGGCACCACCTGCTGTTTTCGCTGCTGGCGGTGTTGTCCGAGCCCACCCCGTCCCTGCTGGCCGTGGTGATCAGTGCCGACAACCTGGGCGCGGGTTTCGCCACCTCGGCCTTCATCGCCTATCTCTCCAGCCTCACCCACCGCGCCTATACCGCCACCCAGTATGCCCGTTCAGTTCACTGATGACCTGCCGGAGACCTCTCCCCTCGTCCCTCAATAGATCATAAGCGGCTTCTCCGGGGACTGGTGGCGGCGCCTAGTGTGGTTCTTTTCTTTTTTTTTCTCTACACCACCGGACTGGGTTATTACCCACCATCCTGCTGGCGCTGTTCGTGATCCGCCACGGCGAGGTGCTGGCACGGCAGTTCAAACGGCGTTCCCCGGAAAACATTTAAACCGCAAAGGCGTCAAAGGCGCGCGAAGGGAGATTAAAAGCGTAGGTCGGGTTAGCCCGCAGGGTGTAACCCGACGCCACTGCGGTATTGTCGGGTTACGTGCGCTAACCGACCTAGGCGGTTTTATCCTTGCAGGCGTTGAGGAAAGACGCATCTCCTTGGCGGCCTGCATGTCGCCTTTTTTCTCCCGCTGCAGCGTGCCTTTCCTCGTAGACGGCGATGGCGACCTGATCAGTCGGCGGCCTCCTCCCCAGCCCGAGCTTTTCAGCGGCGGAGTTGCCGGGATCCTGCTCACAACGGCGGGCGCAGATGCTTCCGCCGCCCGGGGGCGTGCGTCGCCGGCCTTGCCGTACGTATTCCAGCCCCAGCGAACATAACGCAGCCGTGGGCGTTCCTGGCCGTCGGCCAGCCATCTTTTCGACGTTGTCGATCAGCTCATGATTGGCTCCCGAATTCGCTGCAAACGGCTAATATCGATAGGGTCTGCATATATAGGGCCGGGGATAAGCGCAGCGTTCCCAGGAGCAAATCCGGCCGCCCGATGCCGGGAAACGGGCCCCGTGTCCCTCGTCGGCCAACGGTTGGGTTATCGGCGCCTCTTTCTCCTACAGAACACCGGCGACAGCCAGCACCAGTACGGAGAAGATTTCCAGTCGGCCGAAGCAGATGGCGGGCCGCACCAAGAACCCACTTGGCCGGTATCGTTGATGTCGCCGTATGCTGGTCCGACCCTCGCCCAGGCCGGGGCCGAGATGGTTGATAAAGCGGCCACGGCGGAGAAGGCAGAGTGACCTGGTCCAGTCCGTGGCCCATCAGGATCGCATCACTCACGGCGAACACGGCCACGTAGGTGGCGAACGAAGATTCCCCACACCCGAATTGACAACGGCCATCGGACAGCGGCTTCTTGTTGATCTTGACCGGCACCTGGGCGTTGGGGTGGACCGCTTGGTGATCTCGCGCACGCCCCTGCTGAGCAGCACAGGCAACGGATCACCTTCATGCCGCCGGCGGTGAAGCCGGGCGCAGCCGCGCTGAGCTGGTCGAACCAACCAGCAAGCAACGGACAGCAAAAACCGGGCCAGTTGTGATTACTGCGCGGTGGTGGTGGAAGCCTGGCTTGATGAAGCGGTGGTGGTGCCGATGTGGGACCACTGGACACAGGCAACCCGTGATGCAGTGGACTCGCCCAAGCTGCCGAATGTGCCGGGTGATATAGAGATAGGTTACGCAGATGAACGCAACGTGATCAGCGGATGCTGAGATAGGTGCGTACATCCGGAGTCGCGAACAATAGGGCCCCAGGCTGCTGAGCGCACGCCACAGAACCGTGAAATTGCAGTCGAAGTTTGAACCGCGACAGCAGCAATGAAGACCACGCGATCATCTCGATCCGCTCTTCGCTCTGGAAATAGCCCATGCTCGATCGTGAGTGGACGAAGCCGCCGATGGCACGGTCGAGAAGATGTGGGCAAAATGGCGTCGGAAGCCGTTCATTGCCGGCCCAGCCAGTATGTCCGGCCAGGGCCGCAGGCGATGGTCAGGCTCTGAGATTGAGATTAGGATGTTCCCACCGGGCTTGGGCGGTCTCGGCGATGGCGGGTGAGCTTGTTGTCCTTCATCGGTACCGGGGGTTTCGGCCCGGTTAGGGTAGAGCTGCATTCGCGCCCGATGCCGAGCATGGGCAGCACGGCCACCGCCAGCACGATGATATGATGCCCCATGCCGCCCAAGGCCATTGCAGCTGCTGGCGGAGGACGGATCGAATGGGGGCCCCAGCTGGTCGATGGCCGGTCAGCAATGTGGCGCGGTGGTGGTCCGTCCCGACAGCGATTCGAACACCGATCTGTGAGGCCATGGCCGGATCGGGAAGAGGAGATACCGCGGCAGCGCGCCGACCCCACCCAGCACCACCAGAACAGGGCACGATCAGGAAGCCGTTCGCGGCAAGGCGCAGTCGCGACGGTGGGCGGCGTACCGGCCAACACCACGATGATTAACGAGGCGGTGAGCCGTAAGAGCACGGAAGCCCTCAGGAAGGGGGCGAGTGCGCAGTTCGCGGTTAGATGAGTGCCCCCGCGCCGGCGTTCGGCACAACAGGGTGGGCTTGAAGATCACCAGCAACAGGCCGAGGATGCGCTTGATGGTGGTCAGGAACAGTGGTGCATGGGCAAGTGCCGCAATCTGAAGATTCAGAAGGTCACGCCGGACCTGGAACAGGCGCTCTCCTCGGGATGCGGCCCTTGTCCCACCAGAACAGGAGGACGTGATCGCCGTCTCTCGATCAGGGTGTCTGATGGGCGATGATCACCTCCTCGCACACGCCGAGATGGCCCGATGGGTGGTGCCGGGCGGAAGTTTATCTCCTCCGCGTCGGCCCACCACCTTGGAGCTGGAGGCATCGTCGCCGTGTGGCCACGGCCTCGAGGCCTCGGGCCGCCGCCGCGGCGCAGCGATGCAAAAACAACAAAGACAACAACAAACAAAACAAAAAAACGGCCACCACGAGCCCGCGGCGCACATGGGTGAGCAGGCTGTGCCTAGGGTGGGCATGCTGGGGCGAGAGCGCAATGTCGATTACGACGCTGTGAACCAGATCCACGTAGGCGGCGCGGTTGATCAGCGACATCACCTTGCCCGCGCCCCAGCCGTTTGGCCGCATGGAGTAGAAGATATTGGACTCCTCGTCCGTTGGTCAGGGCGTCAGTAGAATGGTCGGTGGTTCTCGATGTTCTCCTCCAGCAGCAGTTCCTCGTCCGCGGCATCGCCCCAGAGCACGATGGTCTTGTTCAGTTCCTCGGACAACTGCCGGGCCCGCTCCTGGCGCGGCGCTCGATGATATTGATCCTGGTAGCGGTGCTCCAGGCTGGCCGCCA
This sequence comes from Thiohalobacter thiocyanaticus, assembly GCF_003932505.1. Classification (GTDB taxonomy): domain Bacteria; phylum Pseudomonadota; class Gammaproteobacteria; order Thiohalobacterales; family Thiohalobacteraceae; genus Thiohalobacter; species Thiohalobacter thiocyanaticus. Next base: position 1,645,271 of record NZ_QZMU01000001.1, on the reverse strand, counting down.
GGGGCCGCGGTCGCGGCGCACGATGTGGCCGCCGCCGGCCAGGATGATGCGCTTTTTTTGTGACCGTCGTGTCCAGGGTCGCGAGTTCGGCTCATCACGGCCGCGGATGTTCCTCGGTGCGGCGACGAAGAATATCTCGTCGAGGATTCGATCACGGTATGCCCTCGGGGAATCAGCGGCTGGCGCGGCGGAGATGGCCGCACCCGGCATCGATCCGGGGCAATGTGATCGCGCAGATCACGCAGCTCGTGCCCGAACACAGGCGGGCCGCCCGCCCCGCCCGTACCGCCACCCAGCTTGCCACCCCGCCGCCGGCGCAAATCCCGTACCTGCAGCGCGCCAGGGTTATGGATAGTACGTAGACGTAATCGGTGAACGCTGCTCCGGGCTGATCAGCACGTCGATGGGCAGGGCCTCCTGGGAGAACAGGCGCGGCTCGTTGAGAAAGGCGAGGGCACGCACGCGGGCGATCTTGGTGGGCGTGTGGAACAGGGTGTAGGCAACCTGGCAGCCGACCATATTGACCTCGTCGTGTTGGTCACGGCGATGATCATGTCGGCGTCATCCGGCCCGGCCGCGAGCCGCCGCACGTCGGGGTGGGCGCCGTGGCCGGCCCAGTGACGGCCGATGGTTCGAGCCGGTCGCGCAGAATCGCGCAGCCTGGTCGGCGTCCTGCGTCGATCATGGAGATGTCGTTGTACTCGACTGGCCCGGTTATCGGCCACCGAGGCGCCCGACCTTGCCGGCGCCGAGGATGATGATCTTTCATGGTCGAGGCTCCCGTTCAGGTCAGGATCTGGGAAAGGGAAACAACGCACCGTCTCAAACCGCCTTTCTTCACAAACTTTTCCGATGCCCAGCGGGTTCCTTGAGCTTGCGGTAAGGCGGGGCGCCCCATGCCCACCCGGGTGGCCAGCCTGCCACGCTGCGCGGCCTCCTGCAGCTGGTGTTCAGGTAGCTCTTCTCGCCACTGCTTCGCGCGCCTCGCGCAGCGGCAGCCGAACCAGGGAGCTGTCTACTGGCCGGTATCGCGGTTAATCAGTGTGCATGCAGGGCGGACTCGACTTCATCGAGGGTGATTTCCTCGCCGCTGCCGAGGATGAGCAGGCGCTGGACCAGGTTCTTGAGCTCACGCACATTGCCCGGCCAGCTGTAGTTGCGCAGCCGGTTCTGGGCGGCCCAGCGCGACACCGTGCCGGTAGGTCAGGGCTGCGACGACGAAGAACGGTGACCGTAGTAATTGAGCAGTTCGGGCACGTCCTCGCAGTGTTCGGCCAGGCGCGGGATCTGGATCGGCACCACGTTGAGGTGGTAGTAGAGATCCTCGCGAAAGCGCCCGGTGGCCACGGCCTGATCGAGGTCATGCCGGGTGGCGGCGACGATACGCACGTCCAGGCGCACGGGTTCGGTGCCGCCGACCCGGGTGACGTGCGGGTCTACAGCGCGCTCAGAGCCGAGCTGGGTCTGCTCGTCCAGTCGGCACTGTCACGATGTACAGGGTCCGCCGCGGTCGGGGCCGCTCGAAGCGGCCGTAATGGACCCGCTCCTCGTCCTCGTGCCGAACAAGTCCATGGGCGAGTGCTGCGACAAGCGAAACCCACGCTGACCTCGACCAAGCCGGTCCGGCAGCGCGGGCTGTTGTGGTGCAGGAAATGCGCGCACGGGTCTTCTTGCCGCTGCGGTTCCCCTTGAACCGCACCGCCGGTGTCTTGGCGGCGACCTTGCGCAACCTGCTCGCGCAGCGCTGCAGGCTGTCCGCTGCGCCGACCGGCTCCGGTACCACCGGCCGCTGAGCTTGAGGTCGACCCACTTGCGGGCGAGCTTGTCGGCCTCCAGCGCGCGCTCGACCACCAGCAGCAGCTTGGCCAGCGAGATGGGCTTTTCGATGAAGTCGTAGGCGCCGAGCCGGGTGGCCTCGACCGCGGTCTTCGACCGTGCCGTGGCCGGAGATTATGATTCACCGGGCAGGGCGTCGCCCCCTCGGCCCATTCGGCGCAGCAGGAGATGATGCCCGTCGATGTCCTCCACCAGGAGTCGAGCAGGATTCAAGGTCCGGACGATGGGTGCGGCGCTGGCGCCGGGCGGCGGCGCACTGTCGGCGATACTGAATTCGCACCCTTCCTATTACAGTTGATCTCCTGGAATAAGGGCTACGATATCTGTTCATCGTAGACGACAAGGATTAAAACATGGGATGAGGCATTGGCTTGGGCTGCGCGCGTTGTTATTGCCGGGCCGATTCCGGTTCCCGGTCCCAGAGTATAACCACTTGACTGCGGCCGCTGACTATTGCCGGAAGCCTTGAGGCCGGTTGGAGTGGCGCAGATGTAGCGCACATGGCTCGCCGTCGTCACGGTTGCCGGGGCCTGCATAGTGGCCGCCGTGTTCCTCGACCGATCTTCTTGACGATGGGCCCGGACCCAGGCCGTGCCCTTTCTCTTGGTGGTGCCATAGGGCTCGACACAGTGTCGCTGGACCTCGTCCGGAAGCCCGGGCCCGTTGTCGCATTACCCACAGCTCGGCATTAGGGCGTGTCCTGCTCGATCCGGCAGCGGGTCTAGAGAACGGAACCTGGCCGGGCTGCCGTTTGCGATGGCTCATGGGGTTCTTGATCAGGTTGTGCAGCAGCTGCGCGCAGCCGGTTGCGGGTCGCCCTCGATCCAGGGGTTCGGCCGGATCCAGATAGTCTGCAGTTCCCCATTGGGTTGCATGCCGCCGGTACAGATCGGCCCGTATCCCTGACCAGTTTCGTTGAGTGCCAGTGGGCGCAGTTCCAGCTTTTTTTTTCCGGGGCGCGGGCGTAATCGGGAAAAGGCGTTGACCATTTCCTCATGGATTCGACTGGTGGGATGATGGTGTGGGTGGCACGGTCCAAGAACCCTCGCCCTCGGAGACCTCCATGCCGGGCAGATCCCGGCGCCGCAGCCGTTCGGCCCGAGCCGCTGGATCGGGGGCGCGGATTCTTGCCTCGTGCGCCAGGCGCCGCGCACTCGACCATGCGGCATCGCGCTGGGCCTGGATCAGGGCGGTGACATCATTCGATACAGCACTGGCCGCCGGGGCGCCAGCCGTCGCCGGGCAGGCGGGCCCGCGGACCGATCCAATACCTGGCGGCCGTGGGGCCGAAACAGGGCTGAGCTGATCGGTCCAGTGGGGCCGCGGCGGTTCTCGGTGACGCTCGATGTCTCTGCAGCGGCACCCGGACGGGGTGTGCGGCCACAGCGGCCGACATCGGCTCGCCGCCGAGCGCTGAGCGGATGCCGCGGATGGTTTTCCTGCGGCCGTATTCACGGTACGGATGCGCTGTTCCGGCGACAGGCTGATCACGCCCGAGGACAGGCTGCCGAGCAGGGTTTCCAGGTAGGTGCGCTGGCCCTCGACCTCGAGCTGGCTGCGCCGCGCATGGTCGCGGGCCATGGCCAGACGCCGGGTCATCATGTTGAAGGAACGTACCAGGAAGCCCAGCTCGTCATCGCTGGTCGAGGGCAGTCGCCGGCTGTAATCGCCGTCGGCCACCGCCCGGGTGCCCTCGGCGATGTTGCGGATGGGGGCGACCAGCTTGCGCGCGGCATAGAAGCCGGCCCATACCGCCGACAGCAGACTCAGTACCAGCACCACCGACAGGGTCAGAGTATAACTGTATTTGAGCGGCGTGCGCAGATAGGCCAGCTCGCGGTAGCGCGCATAGGCCGCCTGCACCTCCTCGGCCTGGGTGTTGAGGCGCTCGGGAATAGGATACAGGGCCTGCAGGATGCGCTGCTCGGAGGTCGGCGTGGCCAGCGGCACCGGCACCACGGCGCGGATGTGCAGCCCCCCGTCACCGGTGGGGTCCAGGCCGACGTAGGAGGCCCCGCGGCGCAGCTGCAGCAGTACGGCATCGCCGGGCCGGTCGGGCACGATGCTGGTCGATTCCAGCCCGCTGGAGGCGATGATGCGCCCGTTGTGGCTGAGCAGGGTCAGCTCCACCGCGCCGGAGCGTACCCGCAGGTCGAACAGGCTGAGCGGGGCCAGCGGCGAGGGCACCTCGGTGAGTTTCCCGCGGCCAGCTGCTCGGTGGTGCGCAGCCGGTCGCGCATGCGCACATCGAAGGCCGACTGGCTCAGCTCCAGCGCGCTCTCCAGCGAGTTCTCGATCTCGACATTGAACCAGGTGTCGATCCCGCGCTGCAGGAACTGCAGCGAAAAGTAATAGACCACGCTGACCGGAGCGAGCGCCAGGATCACGAATATCCAGACCATGCGCGAGGTCAGGCGCGCCCCGGGGGCGCCGGCGCGGACCTGGCGGATCAGCCAGTACAGGTTGCGCCCGATCAGGCCGAGCAGGACCAGCAGTCCGGCGGCATTGGTCAGCAGCAGCCAGGAATACAGGCGGCCGAAGCGTTCGGAGTTGTGGGTGGCATCGCTCATGAACGACAGCGACACCAGCAGCAGCGCGAACAGCAGCAGCATCGGCCACATGCCGCCGGAGAAGCGTTTCAGGGCTGAATCGGCCATGGATACCAGTCGCTGCCCAGCTGCCAGTCGGAGGTGACGTAGGCCCAGACCCGCAGCGGCGTGGGCAGTGCCTCCACGTCCAGTGCCACCCGCAGCTGGCCGTAATAGTCCTGGCCGGGTTCGAGCAGACTGCGGTCGAGCACCGGCAGGGCCTGCACCTGCCCCAGGCTGTACAGTGCGCCTTCCAGTGAGGAGAAGCTGGCGCGCACGCCGGTGTTGAGCCGCTGGACGACGTAGCGCTCGCTCAGGGCGTGGTAGCTGAGGCGGTAGCGCTGGCGCAGCCGCGCGACCACCCGGTCCCAGACATAATTCCGCGGTTCCAGTACCTCGATCTGCAGCATGAGCACCAGTGGCACGCCGCTTTGCAGTGCGGTGCGGGCCTCCTCGCTCAGGGTGAAGCTCATGCGGGCATCGAGCAGCAGCACGTCGCGGTCCCAGTGCGGCTCGACCGATTCGACCTCGAAGGCCGGCGCCGGCGTGGCGGCCAGTGCCAGCCAGCCCAGCAGCAGCCAGCCCGGGAGCCGGGTTCGCAGGGGGTCAACAAACAGGCTCATGCCGCTTCGTCCATCGCCTTCTCCAGACAGGCATAATAAAAGCCATCGGTGGGCGCTTCATCCGCCCGGTTCACAATCGGCAGCAGCTGACGCCCGGCCCCGTCCGCGCGGCCCCAGTCGACGGCGATGGGCACCGCCCGGGCCGTGGGGCAGCGTTCGAGAAAGGCGCCTACCTGCAGCGCGTTCTCCGCGCGCAGCACCGAGCAGGTGACATAGAGCAGACGCCCGCCGGGGCGCAGCAGCGGCCAGACGGCCTCCAGCAGCCGGGCCTGCAGCCCGGTCAGGCGGTCGATGTCGCCGGGGCGGCGGTGCAGTTTTATGTCAGGGTGCCGGCGGATGACGCCGGTGGCCGAACAGGGCGCATCCAGCAGGATGCGATCGAAGGGATCATTGTCCCACCAGTCCGCCGGCCGGCCCACGTCACCTTGCACCAGCCGTGCCTGCAGGCGCAAGCGGACCAGGTTGTCGCGCACCCGCTGCAGGCGATCGGGTTCCAGCTCCACCGCTACCAGTTCCCGCAGCCCCGGTTCGGTTTCCAGGATATGGGCGGTCTTGCCGCCGGGGGCGGCGCAGGCGTCCAGCACCCGCTGGCCCGGGGCGAGCTCCAGCAGGGGTGCGGCCAGCTGGGCGGCCCCGTCCTGGACCGAGAAGTCGCCCTCGGCGTAGCCGGGCAGGCTGTCGATGGCCGCGTTCTGTTCCAGCCGGATGCCGTGGCTGGTGTGCGCCAGGGGGGCGGCCTGGATGCCGGCCGCGGCGAGGCGCGCGAGATAGGCGACGCGGTCGCCGTGGCGGGCGTTGACCCGGAGGCTGAGCGGCGGCTGGCGGTTGTTGCCTGCGGCGATGGCTTCCCAGTCCTCCGGCCAGTCCTGCTGCAGGCGCTCCAGCAGCCAGGCCGGGTGACTGTGGCGGGCGGCCGGATCGCCTTCCAGCTGTGCTTCCAGTTCGGTGGCGCGGCGCTGATAACTGCGCAGTACCCCGTTGATCAGTTTCGCCGCCCAGCTCTTGCCCAGGGCGCGGGCGGCCTCGACCGTGGCATGCACCGCGGCATAGGGTTTTACCTCCAGTGCGCTCAGCTGATACAGGCCCAGCAGCAGCAGGCAGTGGATGTCGCGGTCGCGGGGCTTGAGCGGCTGACGCAGCAGTTCGGCGAGGATGGCCTCCAGGCGCTGGTACTGGCGCAGTCCGCCGTAGATGAGTTCATGGGTGAAGCCCCGGTCCTGGCCGGTCAGACCCTCCAACGCAGCCGGCAGCACCTGGCTGAGCGAGGCCCCCTGGCTGACCGCGGCCAGCGCCCGGGCGGCGCGTTCCCGGCTGGAGGCAGCTGCTGTCAAGCGTCCGCCGCCTGGCCGAGGCAGACGCCGTCCAGCGCCTGGGCATGACTGAAATCCCCGGCCGGGATACGCCGCCCGCCGGGCAGCTGCACCTCCAGCAGCCGCAGCACCCCCGCGCCGCAGGCGACATCCACACCGTCGCGGCCGGCGGCCAGGATGCTGCCGGGGTCGCCGTGGCGGCCGTCGGTCTGCAGGCAGGCGGCGCGCCAGATACGCAGGGTCCGGTCGCCGAATGCCGTCTGGGCCACAGGCCAGGGATTGAAGGCATTGACCTGGCGCAGCAGCCGTGGCGCCGGCCGGTTCCAGTCGATGCTGGCCTCGGACTTGTGCAGTTTGGTGGCGTAGCTGGCCCCGGCCTCGTCCTGCGGCTGCGGCTGGATCCGGCCGGCCAGGATGGCCTCGAGCTGCTCGCCCAGCAGCCGGGCGCCGAGCCCGGCCAGGCGGTCGTGCAGGTCGGCGGCGGTGTCGGTGTCACTGATGGGGGTCGTGGCCCGGGCCAGCATGGGGCCGGTGTCGAGGCCGGCGTCCATCTGCATCAGGGTGATGCCGGTCTCGGTGTCGCCGGCCTCGATGGCGCGCTGGATCGGGGCCGCGCCGCGCCAGCGCGGCAGCAGCGAGGCGTGGATGTTCACGCAGCCACGGGTGGGGATGTCCAGCACGGCCCGGGGCAGCAACAGGCCGTAGGCGACCACGACCATCAGCTCGGGCGCATAGTCACGCAACCGATCCAGGGCTGCGGGCGGTTTCAGGCGCGTCGGCTGCTCGACCGGCAGGCCGTGATCCAGCGCCAGCGCCTTCACCGGGCCGGCCTGCAGCCGGCGGCCGCGGCCGGCAGGGCGGTCGGGCTGGGTGTAGACGGCGACGACCTCGTGGTCGCTGTCGATCAGGGTCTGCAGGGGCGGGACGGAGAATTCCGGCGTACCGGCGAAGACTAGCCTCATATGTCAGGGCCCGGCTGTGAGTATGAGGCGATCATTGTAACCGCTCCGGACGCCGGGGAGGACCGCAGGCGAACAGCCGGTGGAGTCAGATAACGGGCTCGGCGTGCTTCTCGGGGCTGGGTGCGCTCTCGTGCCGGCGCTCCTTTTCCAGTTTCTTGCGGATGCGCTGGCGCTTCAGACCGGAGAGATAATCCACGAACAGCTTGCCGTCGAGGTGGTCGATCTCGTGCTGGATGCACACGGCCAGCAGTCCCTCGGCCTCCAGCTCGAAGGGCTGGCCGTCGCGGTCCAGGGCGCGCACCCTGACCCAATCGGCGCGCTGGACGGTCTCGTAGATGCCGGGCACGGACAGGCAGCCCTCCTGCATTTCCTCGGTCCCGGAGGTCTCCAGGATCTCGGGATTGATGAACACCCGCGGATCGTCGCCCTCCTCGCTGATGTCGATCACCAGCAGCCGCTTGGCCACATTGACCTGGGTGGCGGCCAGGCCGATGCCCGGGGCGGCATACATGGTCTCGAACATGTCGTCCACCAGACGGCGGATTTCGTCATCGACCTCGGGCACCGGCGCGGCCTTGTGGCGCAGCCGGGGATCGGGAAAATGCAGGATTTCGAGTCTGCTCATGTGAGTCCTGTCACAAATGCCTTTTAAGCACTTGGATATATTGCTAAAGTAAGTTGCTGCCGAGAACGATAATATAAGGAATCCTGCGCCGGTTTTCCACACCAGGCAAATCAGGGTTTTGGACGGGCGGGCCGGACTGTGTCGGACAGGGCCCGGCCTGCTGCCGGGGAAGGTCGGGCCGCCACCGCCCGGGCCCCATGCCCCAGAACGAATAAAAGGGACGCCTATGTTCAAACGACTGCTTGGAATCCTGCTCGCCTCCACCACCCTGATGGCCGGTGCGGACGAGATCGCCCTCAATCCGCAGCATCCGGAGCGCCATGTCGTGGTCAAGGGGGATACCCTGTGGGATATCTCGGAGGCCTTCCTGCGCGATCCCTGGCTGTGGCCGGAGGTCTGGTATGTCAATCCGCAGATCGAGAATCCGCACCTGATCTATCCCGGTGACGTCATCACTCTGGTCTACATTGACGGCAGGCCGCAGCTGCGGGTCCAACGCGGCCAGCGCACGGTCAGGCTCTCGCCCAAGATGCGTGCCACGCCGCTGGACCAGGCGATCCCGACCATTCCCATCGATGCCATCCACCAGTTCCTGACCAGGCCGCTGGTGCTGGACGAGGAGGCGCTGGACAGTGCCGGCTATGTGCTGGACAGCGCCGACGAGCACATCGTCACCGGCGCCGGCGACCGGATTTATGCCCGCGGCACCAGCGCGGACTATGACCGCTACAATGTGTTCGAGCCGCAGCAGCCCTATATTGATCCCGACACCGGCGAGCTGCTCGGCCATCGGGCCCTGTATGTCGGCGAGGCCAGGATCGAGAGCCACGGCGACCCCTCCACTCTGCAGCTGGTCGAGACCACACGCGAGGTCAGCCTGGGCGACCGGCTGCTGCCGGTGCGCCAGGAAGAGGTTCGCACCCACTTCCTGCCCAGGGCACCCGAGACGGCGGTCGAGGGCAAGATCATCGCCGTGGTCGACGGCGTGACCCAGATCGGTCAGTATCAGGTGGTGGTGATCAATCGCGGCGAGCGCGAGGGCCTGGAGGCCGGCCACGTCCTGAAGATCCAGCAGGCCGGGGCCCTGATCCGCGACCGTTTCGGCGAGGACAAGGAACAGGTCCAGCTGCCGAACGAGGATGCCGGCACCCTGCTGGTGTTCCGCACCTTCGACAAGCTCAGCTACGGCCTGGTGATGGAGGCGACCCGGGCGATCCATCTGATGGACATCGTGACCAACCCCTGAGCTTGTCCGGCAGAACCCGGCGCGGCCCGGCATTTGCCGGGCCGTTGCCGTTACAGGGAGTATGAATGCATGGATGCAGACCGACTGCGCGACTGGCTGACGCTGTGGCATATCCCCGGCGTCGGTGCGCACACCTTCAATCAACTCATCGAAGCCACCGACGGCCGGCCCGAACAGGCCCTGCGGGATCCTCCGGCATGGCTGAACGAGGATCTGCGCGCCGCCCTGCGCCGGTCCGACCGGACCGGACCCGAGCGGGATCTCGCCTGGCAGGAAGCCGATGCCGCCAATCACATTGTCACCCGCCGGGATCCGGAGTATCCGGAGCTGCTGGCCGCCATCCCCGACCCGCCGCCGCTGCTCTTTCTGCACGGCGACCCGGTCCGTCTCAATGATCCCCAGCTGGCCCTGGTCGGCAGCCGCAATCCGACCCGCCCGGGCCGCGACAACGCCTTCGAGTTCGCCCGCTACCTGGCCGGCGCCGGGCTGACGCTGACCAGTGGCCTGGCTCTGGGGGTGGACGCGGCCGGCCATGAGGGCGCCTTGCGGGCCGGCGGCTACACCCTGGCCGTGATGGGCACCGGCCTGGACCGGGTCTACCCGGCGCGTCACCGCGAGCTGGCTCACGCCATCGTGGAGACCGGCGGGGCGCTGGTCTCGGAGCTGCCCATCGGCAGCCCGCCGCTGGCCGAGCACTTTCCCCGCCGCAACCGCATCATCAGCGGGCTGAGCCTGGGCGTGCTGGTGGTCGAGGCCGCGCTGCGCTCGGGCTCGCTGATCACCGCCCGCCAGGCCCTGGACCAGGGCCGCGAGGTGTTCGCCATTCCCGGCTCCATCCACAATCCGCTGGCCCGCGGCTGCCATGCCCTGATCCGCCAGGGGGCCAAGCTGGTCGAGACCGGTGCCGACGTGCTGGAGGAGTTGCATGCCCTGGCCAGCATCCCGCTGTCGCGGCCCGGGTCCGCTGCGGAGACAGCCACACCTATTGCCGCCGCCCTGTCACCGGAGCAGCATAAGCTGCTGGAACAGATGGGTTATGAACCCGTCACAGTGGATCAACTGGTTACAGCCAGCGGATTGACGCCGGAAGCGGTTTCCTCCATGCTCCTGATCCTGGAATTGGAGGGGCGGGTGGCCAGCCAGGCCGGCGGCGCCTACGTCCGACTCAATGACGAGGTCTGAAATGAAGGAAAGCATGTTCGACGTGCTGATGTATCTGTTTGAAAACTATTACATGGATGACGACCCCGAGTGGCATCCCGACCGCGAGTCGCTGCACGTCGAACTGATCGAGGCCGGCTTCACCCCGGGCGAGATCAACAAGGCCTTCGAGTGGCTGGACGGCCTGGCCCAGTACCGTGACGCCAGCCTGCCCAACCCTCAGCCCTGCCGGGCATTGCGTGTCTACACCGACGGCGAATGCCAGCGCCTGGACCTCGAATGCCGCGGTTTCATCCTGTTCCTGGAACAGATGGACATCCTCAGCCCTGCCAGCCGCGAGTTGATTATCGACCGGGTGATGGCGCTGGATGCCGAGGAAGTGGACATTGACCAGCTCAAGTGGATCATCCTCATGGTGCTGTTCAACCAGCCGGGCGAAGAGGCCGCCTACGCCTGGATGGAAGACCTGGTGTTCGACGAGTACGCCGGGAAGCTGCATTGACCCAGGGTCTGTTAACACTACCGGCAGCGGGTGCTTCGGTAGTGTTAACAGAGGCCCTAGCGCCGGCCCGGCCCCGCATGCAACGCGGCATCTGACTCCTTCCATCCGGATCCGCTGACTGTCCCCGGACAGGCCCGGCCCGCCCCCTGACTGATAATCCACCACACAGGTTCGCTGACGTCGTATGGGTAAGCATCTGGTGATCGTGGAATCGCCCGCCAAGGCGAAGACGATCAAGAAATATCTTGGCAAGGACTTCGAGGTCATGGCCTCCTACGGCCATGTGCGCGACCTCGTGCCCAAGGGCGGCGCGGTCGACCCGGAGCGCGACTTCGCCATGAAGTACGATGTCATCGAGCGCAACGCCAAGCACGTCGACGCGATTGCCAAGGCGATGAAGAAGGCCGACGACCTGATCCTGGCCACTGACCCGGACCGTGAGGGCGAGGCCATCTCCTGGCACCTCTACGAGCTGCTCAGGGACAAGACGGCGGTCAAGGACAAGCCGGTCCACCGCGTCGTCTTCCACGAGATCACCAAGCGCGCCATCCAGGAGGCCATCGAACACCCGCGCGGCCTGTCCATGGATCTGGTCAATGCCCAGCAGGCGCGCCGCGCGCTGGACTACCTGGTCGGTTTCAACCTTTCTCCGCTGCTGTGGAAGAAGGTGCGCCGGGGGTTGTCCGCGGGCCGGGTGCAGAGCCCGGCCCTGCGCCTGATCGTCGAGCGCGAGGAGGAGATCGAGAAGTTCGTCCCGCGCGAGTACTGGACGGTCGAGGCCGACCTGGAGAAGGACGCGCAGGCGTTCGTCGCCAAACTGAATATCCTCCACGGCAAGAAACTCGGCCAGTTCACGCTGAACAACGAGGACAAGACCCGCAAGGTCGAGCAGGAGCTGATCGAGGCCGCCGGCGGCGAGCTCACGGTCGGCAAGGTCGAGAAGAAGCAGCGCAAGCGCAACCCGGCCGCGCCCTTCATCACCTCCACCCTGCAGCAGGAGGCCTCGCGCAAGCTGGGCTTCACCGCCAGCCGCACCATGCGCGTGGCCCAGCAGCTGTATGAAGGCATCGATATCGGCGAGGGCGCGGTGGGTCTCATCACCTACATGCGTACCGACTCCGTGACGCTTGCCAATGAAGCCCTGGACGAGATCCGCGAGCTGATCAGCCAGCGCTACGGCGCGGACAATCTGCCCGATGCGCCGCGCACCTTCAAGACCAAGGCCAAGAACGCCCAGGAGGCGCACGAGGCCATCCGCCCGACCTCGGCCATGCGGGTGCCGGAGGAGATCAAGTCGCATCTCAGCCAGGAACAGTTCAAGCTCTACGATCTGATCTGGAAGCGCACCGTCGCCTGCCAGATGATCCATGCCACCATCGATACCGTCGGCGTGGATTTCCCCTGCGGCGAAGGCAATGTGCTGCGCGCCACCGGTTCGACCATCGCCATCCCCGGCTTCATGAGCGTCTATCAGGAAAGCCGGGACGACGCCAAGGCCGATTCCGACGAGAACATGCTGCCGCGGCTGGAAGAGGGCGATGTGGTGACGCTGGTCAAGCTGCGTCCCGAGCAGCATTTCACCGAACCGCCGCCGCGCTACACCGAGGCCAGCCTGGTCAAGACGCTGGAAGAGCACGGCATCGGCCGGCCCTCGACCTACGCCTCCATCATCTCCACATTGCAGCAGCGCGAGTACGTCACCCTGGAGAAGAAGCGCTTCCAGCCCACCGACGTGGGCCGGGTGGTGAGCCGATTCCTCACCCAGCATTTCGACCAGTACGTGGACTACGACTTCACCGCCAAACTCGAGGACGATCTGGACGAGATCGCCCGTGGCGAGCGCGACTGGATCCCGCTGCTGCATCAGTTCTGGGGTCCCTTCCAGCAGCAGCTCAAGGACAAGGAGGAAAGCGTCTCGCGCAAGGAGGTCACCACCGAGGAACTGGACGAGGAATGCCCCAAGTGCGGCAAGCCGCTGCAGATCAAGCTGGGTCGGCGCGGGCGCTTCATCGGCTGCAGCGGCTACCCCGACTGCGACTACACCCGCAATGTCGGGGAAGACAAGGAAGACGCCGAGCCCGAAGTCATCGAGGGCCGCAGCTGCCCCGACTGCGGCTCACAGCTGATCATCCGCAGCGGCCGCTACGGCAAGTTCATCGGCTGCTCCGGCTACCCCGACTGCAAGTACATCGAGCCGCTGGAAAAGCCCGAGGACACCGGCGTGACCTGCCCCGAGTGCAAGCAGGGCAGCATGCTCAAACGCCGGGCCCGCTCCGGCAAGATCTTCTATTCCTGCTCGCGCTATCCCGACTGCAAGTACGCAGTCTGGAACGAGCCGGTTGACGAGCCATGCCCCGACTGCGGCTGGCCGATGCTGACACTCAAGACCACCAAGCGACGCGGCACCGAAAAGGTGTGTCCGCAGAAGGACTGCAAATTCAGCGAGCCGGCGGAGGCGACGGAATCAGCGGGCGAGGATTAGCCCTTTTCTGCCTCGGTGCTGTTAACGCAGAGGCGCTGAGGCGCAAAGAAAATTTCTAATAAATGCAGGACCCTGCAGCGAGTATCGACACGTAGGTCGGGTTGGCGCAGCGTAACCCGACATGGCGTGGCCTTTGAGCAGAATCATTCTCTGCGCCTTTACGTCTCCGCGTCCTCTGCGTTTGTCCCGATGTGGTTTGTTCGAAGGTTGTCCGGTCAATCAATCCGCCTTCAGGCCCATCTGTCCCGCCATCCTCCGCGCGCCTTCCCCGCCTTTGCGGTTTTCAGTTTTCGATCCGCACCGACTAGCCGTACACCACCCCCGGCAGCCAGGTGGCCACGGCCGGCCAGGCGGCGAGCAGGCCCAGCATCAGCAACTGGATTACGATGAAGGGCGCCACGCCGCGGTAGATCTGGCCGGTTTTCACCTCGGCCGGGGCCACACCGCGCAGGTAGAACAGGGCAAAGCCGAACGGCGGGGTGAGGAAGGAGGTCTGCAGGTTGATGGCGATCATCACGCCCAGCCAGACCGGGTCCAGGCCCATGGCCAGCAGGATGGGGCCGACAATGGGCACGACCACGAAGGTGATCTCGATGAAGTCCAGCACGAAACCGAGCAGGAACATCACCAGCATTACCACCAGCACCGCGCCGAAGGTGCCGCCGGGCAGGCCGGTGAGCAGTTCTGCGACCAGCTCGTCACCACCGTAGCCGCGGAACACCAGCGAGAACACCGAGGCGCCGATCAGGATCAGGAACACCATGCTGGTGACGCGGGTGGTGCTGCGGGCCACGTCGCGCAGGATGGCGAGGCTGAACTGGCGCTGCGACAGTGCGAGCAGGATCGCGCCCATCGCCCCGACCGAGGCGGCTTCGGTGGGGGTGGCCAGCCCGCCCATGATCGAGCCCAGTACGGCGACGATCAGCACCAGTGGCGGCAGCAGGGCGCCGGCCACGCGCCGGACCACCCCTGGACCGCGCAGCGCAGCCACCTCGCCGGCGTCCATCGCCGGCATGCTGGCCGGTTTCAGCCAGGCGACCAGCAGCAGATAGGCCAGGTACAGTCCGACCAGGACCAGGCCCGGGATCAGAGCGCCGGCGAACAGATCGCCCACCGAGACCGTCTCCGGGGCGAAGATGCCCATGTCCAGCTGCGCCTGCTGGTAGGCCGAGGACAGCACGTCGCCCAGCAGCACCAGGATGATCGATGGCGGGATGATCTGGCCCAGGGTGCCGGCCGCGCAGATGGTGCCGCTGGCGAGCGCCGGGCTGTAGCCGCGGCGCAGCATGGTGGGCAGGGACAGCAGGCCCATGGTGACCACGGTGGCGCCGACGATACCGGTACTGGCCGCCAGCAGCATGCCGACCAGGGTGACCGAGATGCCCAGTCCGCCGCGTAATGAGCCGAACAGCGCGGCCATGGTGTCGAGCAGGTTCTCGGCCACCTTTGAGCGCTCCAGCATCACGCCCATGAACACGAACAACGGCACCGCGATCAGGGTTTCGTTGGTCATGATGCCGAACAGGCGGTTGGGCAGGGCTTCCAGGAAGGCCGGATCGAACAGACCCGCGGCCTGACCGACGAAGGCAAAGATCAGCGCGGTGCCGGCGAGGGTGAAGGCCACGGGATAGCCGAGCAATAGCACCAGCGCCACGGTGAGGAACATCCACAGCGGCATCCACTCGGTCAGGTGCTCGATCACTGCCCCGGCTCCGCCGGGCCGGCTTCGGTCCGCAGACCCAGGATGACGGCCAGGTGCAGCAGAATCATGGCCAGGCCCTGCAGCAACAGCAGGACGGGCATGGCCAGCAGCAGGCTCTTGAGCAGGTAGACCGCCGGCAGCCCGCCGGTCTGCAGCGAGCCCTCGCGCATGGCCCAGCTGTCGGCGACATAGTCCCAGCCGGTCCACAGCAGATACAGGCTCACGGGCAGCAGCAGCACCAGGGTGCCGAGCAGATCCACCCAGGCACGGGTGCGGGGGGAGAAGCGCCGGTAGAAGATGTCCACGCGCACATGGCCTTCGTGACGCAGGGTGTAGGCCGCGCCGAGCATAAATACCGCGGCGTGCATCCAGGTGACGCTTTCCTGGAGGTAGATGCGGCCGAAATCGAAGGCGTAGCGCAGCACCACCACGGTGAACATCACCAGCACCATGGCCAGGGTCAGCCAGGCCACCAGCCGGCCGACCTGTTCGGAGACGGTTTCCAGGATGCGTGCGCCGGTTTCGAGGGGATGGGCCATGATGGCCGGGATTATACGGGTTTTTATGGGGTTAGGGGGAGGCTGCGGCTGGCGCTCCTCGCAATGACGGAGGAATCAGAAGGTGCGGTGGCGCCGGGCTCACCAGCTGAAGATAATCCAGCTCGGCACCAGCAGCTGCGGATCGAGTTCGTTGCGGCGGGTCTCCAGCGAGCCGTCGCCGTCACTGTCCATCAGGTAGTAGGGCACGCCCTTGCGCGGCGTGACCTTGATCATGTAGAGCTGATTGTTGATCCGGTATTCCTCCACCGTGCGGTCCTGGCGGCGGATGATGGTGACCTCCGGCTCAATGGCCTCCTGGTCCTCGGCGCCGGCCGTGGGCAGGTCGGGTTCGGGCAGGCCGGGCGGGGCGATCTCCTCCAGCTCCGGCTGGGCCTGGGCGCTGGCGGTGAGCAGCAGGGCGCTGGTGAGCAGAGCGGTGCGTCGCATGGCGGTTCCTTGGATCCAGTGGGGTGAACGGACTGGCGGCGGATCAGAGTTCCAGCAGGATCTCGCGTTCCTGCGCCGACGGCTCGAAGCCGCGATTTTCATAATAGTCGAAGATAGCATCCACGACTTCGTCCGGGCTGTCCAGCACCTGAAACAGGTCCAGGTCCTCGGCCGAAATGGTGCCGGCGTTGACCAGGGTGGTGCGGAACCACTCGATCAGACCGTCCCAGAATTCGTGGCAGACCAGGATGATGGGGATGCGCCGGGTCTTGCCGGTCTGCACCAGGGTCAGGATCTCGGCCAGCTCGTCCAGGGTGCCGAACCCGCCGGGCAGCACCACATAGGCCGAGGCGTACTTGACGAACATCACCTTGCGCGAGAAGAAGTGGCGGAAGTTCAGCGCGATGTCCTGGTAGGGATTGCCGGCCTGTTCGTGCGGCAGCTGGATGTTCAGGCCGATACTGGGCGAGCGGCCGGCCTGGGCGCCCTTGTTGGCCGCCTCCATGATGCCCGGCCCGCCGCCGCTGACCACCGAGAAACCGGCGTCGGACAGCGCGCGGGCGATGTCCTCGGCCAGCCTGTATTCACCGCTCTCGGGGTCGGTGCGGGCCGAGCCGAAGATGCTCACCGAGGGTTTGATGCGTGCCAGACGCTCGAAACCCTCGACGAACTCGGCCATGATCTGGAAGATCTTCCAGGATTCCCGGGTCAGCTGGGTGTCGTTGAGCGGGCGCATGCCCGGATGCTGATGACGTGTCTGGTCGTCCATAATGGTCTGTCTGTCGGCTGTCCGTGAATGGGGCGGTTCGGCAGGGCGGATGGGTCTGCGCCCGGTCGGAGGATGATACCATTAGCGAGCCTCTGAACAATCCGTCATGCCGGTGGAGGGCGGCATCCATGTGTCTGATTCCTCTGGATCCCGGCCTGCGCCGGGATGACGAAAAAGAAATTGAACAGGGATTTCTTCAGAACTGGTCGGTGTATGCCGGCCGGACCAGCGAAAGGACAGTGCATGGCCAATGACAAGCCGGTCGTCCTCGTGGACGGCTCCTCCTACCTCTACCGGGCCTTCCACGCCCTGCCGCCGCTGACCAATTCGCGCCACGAGCCCACCGGCGCGGTCTACGGCGTGATCAACATGCTCAAGCGCCTGCTCAAGGACTACGAACCGGAGCACGTCGCCGTGGTGTTCGATGCCAGGGGCAAGACCTTCCGCGACGAGATGTTCGAGCACTACAAGGCCAATCGCCCGCCCATGCCGGAGGAGCTGGCCGCCCAGATCGAGCCGCTGCACGCCATCGTCCGGGCCCTGGGTTTTCCGGTGCTGCAGGTGCCGGGGGTGGAGGCCGACGATGTCATCGGCACCCTGGCGCGGCAGGCCGATGCCCGCGGCGAGCCGGTGGTGATCTCCACCGGCGACAAGGATATGGCGCAGCTGGTCGAGGGCAATATCACCCTGGTCAATACCATGAGCAACACCCGGCTCGACCGCGAGGGCGTGGTGGAGAAGTTCGGCGTGCCGCCGGAGCGCATCATCGACTACCTGGCCCTGGTCGGCGACAGCTCGGACAACATCCCCGGCGTGCCGAAGGTCGGGCCGAAGACCGCCGCCAAGTGGCTCAACGAATACGGCTCGCTGGACGCCCTGATCGAGCAGGCCGACAGTGTCAAGGGCAAGGTCGGCGAAAGCCTGCGCGCGAACCTGGAGCAGCTGGACCTGTCCCGTCAGCTCGCCACCATCCGCTGCGATCTGGAACTGGACCAGGACGTGGACGCGCTGGCCATGCAGCCGCCGGACCGGGCCGCCCTGAAGGAACTCTACGAGCAGATGGAGTTCCGCACCTGGCTGAAGGAAATCCTGGGCGAGGACGTCCCGCCGGCCTCCGGCGAGGCAGCTGCGCCGCCGGCCGCCGAGGTCGAATACGAAACCGTGCTGACGCAGAAGCAGCTCGATGCCTGGCTCGGAAAACTGGAACAGGCCGGGCACTACGCCTTCGACACCGAGACCACCAGCCTGGAATACATGCAGGCCGAGATCGTCGGCCTGTCCTTCGCCGTGGAGGCGCACAGCGGTGCCTATGTGCCGCTGGCGCACGACTATGCCGGTGCGCCGGATCAGCTCGACCGCGACCAGGTTCTGAAACAGTTCAAGCAACTGCTGGAGGACAAGGCGCCGAAGAAGATCGGTCACAACCTCAAGTACGACATGAGCGTTCTGGCCAATCACGGCATCGAGCTGAATGGTATCGCCTTCGACACCATGCTGGAGTCCTACGTACTGGACTCCACCGCCAGTCGCCACGACATGGATTCGCTGGCGCTGAAGTATCTCGGGCACAAATGCATCAGCTACGAAGAGGTCGCCGGCAAGGGCGCGAAGCAGCTGAGCTTCAATGAGGTTGCGGTGGAGGTCGCCGCCCCCTATGCCGCCGAGGATGCCGATATCACATTGCGGCTGCACGAGACCCTGTGGTCGAAACTGGAGCAGGTGCAAAGCCTGGTTGGCGTATTCCGCGACATCGACCTGCCGCTGGTGCCTGTGCTCTCGCGCATGGAGCGCAACGGCGTGCGGGTCGACCGCGACATGCTGGCGACCCAGAGCGAGGAACTGGCGCAGAAGATGGCCGAAATCGAGGAGGCGGCCTTCCGGGAGGCCGGTCAGCCGTTCAATATCGGCTCGCCCAAGCAGATCCAGGAAATCCTGTATGACAAGCAGGGGCTCCCGGTACTGGCCAAGACGCCCAAGGGCGCACCCTCGACGGCGGAAGGCGTGCTGGCGGAGCTGGCGCTGGATTATCGTCTGCCGCAGCTGATTCTCGACTACCGGGGCCTGAGCAAGCTCAAGTCCACCTACACCGACCGGCTGCCCGAGCGTATCGACTCGCGTACCGGCCGGGTGCATACCTCCTACCATCAGGCCGTGGCCGCCACCGGCCGGCTGTCTTCCACCGAGCCCAACCTGCAGAACATCCCGGTGCGCACCGAGTCCGGCCGGCGCATCCGCCAGGCCTTCATTGCCGAGGACGGTTACCGCATCCTGGCGGCGGATTACTCCCAGATCGAGCTGCGCATCATGGCGCACCTGTCCGGCGACGCGGGCCTGCTCGCGGCCTTTGCAGCGGGCGAGGACATCCACCGCGCCACTGCCGCCGAGGTGTTCGGGGTCAGGCCGGAGCAGGTCAGCGGTGAGCAGCGCCGCAGCGCCAAGGCGATCAACTTCGGCCTGATCTACGGCATGTCGGCCTTCGGCCTGGCCCGGCAGCTGGGGATCGAGCGCGGCGCGGCGCAGGAATACGTGGATCTGTACTTCGCCCGCTACCCGGGTGTGAAGAACTACATGGACCGCACCCGCGAGCAGGCGCACGAGCAGGGCTTTGTTGAGACCCTGTTCGGCCGGCGCCTGTACCTGCCCGAGATCAACGCCCGCAACCACCAGCGCCGCACGGCGGCCGAGCGCACCGCCATCAACGCGCCCATGCAGGGTACGGCCGCCGACATCATCAAGCTGGCCATGATCCGTACCGACGACTGGATCCGCGCCAGCCGGCTGGATGTGCGCATGGTCATGCAGGTGCACGACGAGCTGGTGTTCGAGGTGGCGGAAACGGATGTGCAGAAGGCGGAGCCCGCCATCCGGGAGAAGATGCAGACGGCGGCCGAGCTGGCCATTCCGCTGGAGGTGGAGATCGGCGTCGGTGCCAACTGGGACGAGGCCCACTGAAGCGGGCAGGCGCAAGATACCGGGTCTGTGCGAAACGTCACACGCCGGTCCGGGAACTTTCTCATCTGCGGTCTGACTAAAGGGACGAGACAGATGGTTCTGGCTCTTGCTCTCCCTCCCTGGAGCGAGCCATCCTCCGCCCGGTTCCCCATCCGGGTGATGACTTGACCCCCGGCTGACTTCCCCCTTGAAGCCGGGGTGTTTTTTTGCTCGCCCGATCAGGATTTAAGAGCGCCACGGAATACACGGAAGCCACGGAAATTAAAGATGTTTATGAGTAATCCTGTTGGCTTTCACTGCTGAGCCTTGGGCGCATATGCAAGGTTTGATTAAACCAGCCTCACCCTCTTCGTGTTTGTCCGTGTATTCCGTGGCGCTCTTCTATCGATTCAGCGTTCCAGCCAGGCGTCGAGCACGGCCCAGACCTCCTCCAGCCCTTCCTTCTTCAGCGCCGAGAACAGCTGCACCGTGGCCGGCAGGCCGTCGGTCTCGAGCTGGCGGCGGACCTGCAGCAGGGCGGCCTTCGCCGCCCCGCGCTTGAGCTTGTCGGCCTTGGTCAGCAGGATGTGTACCGCCAGTCCAGCCTCCCGAGCCCAGTCCAGCAGCTGGCGGTCGTAGTCGGTCAGCGGGTGACGGATATCCATCAGCAGGACCAGGCCGGCCAGGGAGCGCCGCTGCTCCAGGTAGCCGGCCAGGCTGCGCTGCCAGCGGGCCCTGGTATCGCCGCCCACCCTGGCATAGCCGTAGCCGGGCAGGTCGACCAGGCGGGCGGTGTCGCTGATCTGGAAGAAGTTCAGCAGCTGGGTACGGCCCGGGGTCTTGCTGGTCCGGGCCAGGGCCTTCTGGCCGGTGATGGCGTTCAGCGCGCTGGATTTGCCGGCATTGGAGCGGCCGGCGAAGGCCACCTCGCGGCCGCTGTCGGGGGGTGCCTGGCGCGGTTCGGCGGCGCTGATCAGGAAGCGGGTCTGGGCATAGGGGTTGTGCATGGCGGGGCATTTTCCCCTGAAATGCAGGCCCTGTCATGTAGTGCGGACAGGGGCTGTCAGGTTGAATTGGGGGGGCGGCGCTGGTATAAATGGCGCTCCGTTTTTGGCCGCATTTTCCCGCACGATGCCCGCCGGCATCCTGAAATTCCAAGGCCTTCAGGCACAGGAGTTCCGTTTCGATGAACAAGCCGTTTGTTTTCGCAGCCCTTTTGTCCGTTTCCGCCGCCCTCGGCGCGCCGGGTGCGCTGGCCGCGGGTGATGCCAGCGCCGGCAAGGCCAAGGCCAATACCTGCGCCGGCTGTCACGGTGCCGACGGCAACAGCGCCAATCCGGAGTGGCCCAAGCTGGCCGGCCAGCATCCCGACTACATGGTCAAGCAGCTCAAGGAATTCAAGGCCGGCGACCGCGAAAACGCCACCATGGCACCCATGGCCGCGCCCCTGTCCGAGCAGGACATGCAGGATCTGGCCGCCTACTACGCCGCCCAGGAGCCGCAGTACGGCGAGGCCGACCCCGAACTGGTCGAGCTGGGCGAGCAGATCTTCCGCGGCGGCAACAAGGCCAGCGGTGTGTCCGCCTGCATGGCCTGCCACGGCCCGGCCGGCAAGGGCAACCCGGCCGCCAACTTCCCCGCTCTGGCCGGGCAGCACGCCACCTACACCGAGATCCAGCTCAAGGCCTTCCGCTCCGGTGCGCGCGCCAATGACTACGGCAGCATGATGCGCAATGTCGCCGCGCGGATGACGGATGCCGAGATCAAGGCAGTGGCCTCCTATATCCAGGGGCTGCGCTGATCCGCGCCGCGGGAACTTTCATCCCGTTGATGTGACTGACAGGGGGTGGCCAGGTGCCACCCCCTGGTGTTTTCAGGTCCGGTTTTGCCCGGACGCGGCCCCATGCAGTATGCTTGGCCGACTCTTCCAGCCCTGCGACAACCTGACTGATATCACGTGAAATCCCCGGCGCAACGCAATATTCCCTCCCGCGGCACCATCCTGCTGGAATTCCTGGGCTCGATGAATCTGGCCATCACCCTGCTGGTGACGGTGGCCATCGCCTCGGTGGTGGGTACGGTATTACAGCAGAATCAGCCCTACCAGGATTACATCATCAAGTTCGGGCCCTTCTGGCACGAGGTGTTCAAGAGCCTGGGACTGTACGATGTCTATGCTGCCGGCTGGTTCCTGGTGATCCTGACCTTCCTGGTGATCTCCACCAGTGTCTGCATCTATCGCAACGCCCCGAACATGGTGCGCGAGATGCGCCAGTTCCGCACCAGAGTGCAGGCCGTGTCCCTGCGCAACATGCACCAGGTGCAGGAATGGCACGCCGATGCGCCGGTCGATACGCTGGAGCCGCGCTACCGTGCCTGGCTCAAACAGCGTGGCTACAAGACCCGCAGCGCCGATCACGACGACCACCGCCTGATCGCCGCCAAGAAGGGCTCCTGGAACCGGCTGGGTTATATCTTCACCCATTCGGCCATTGTGGTGATCTGTATCGGCGGTCTGGTCGACGGCCAGCTGCCGATCCGCGTCAAGGAAATGATCGGTCAGATCCAGCCCGAGACCCGGGACATACCGGCCTCGCAGGTGCCTGAGATCAGCTGGCTGCCCGAGAGTAATCCCTCCTTCCGTGGCAACGTGACCATTCCCGAGGGCGGCCGCGCCGGTGTCGCCTTCCTGCAGCTGCGCGACGGTTACCTGGTCCAGCCGCTGCCCTTTACCATCGAGCTGAAGGATTTCCGCATCGAGCACTATGTGACCGGCCAGCCCAAGTCCTTCGAAAGCGACCTGGTGATCCATGACCCGGAGCGGGAGCAGCCGGTCGAGGCGACCATCGCGGTCAATCATCCCCTCATCTATGAAGGGTATGCCATCTATCAGGCCAGCTTCGACGACGGTGGGTCCGGCCTCAGCCTGCAGGCATGGCCGCTGGATCACCCGGAGCTCGAGACCCAGCAGGTGGAGGCCGCCGTGTTCGAGAGTCTGGAGGTGGAGACCTCCGCCGGGCGACAGACACTGGAATTCGAATCCTTCCGCCCCTTCAACGTCAATCCGGCGCCGGAAGACCCGGAGCGCGAATTCCGCAATTTCGGCCCCAGCTTCACCTACAGGCTGCGCAGCGCCCAGGGCGAGGCGCGCGAATACGAGAATTACATGCTGCCGGTGGCTCTGGAAGGGCGGAAGTTCTTTCTCAGCGGCGTGCGCGACAACCCGAATCAGCCGTTCTTCTACCTGCACATTCCGGCCGATCCCGCCGGCTCGCCGCGGCGCTTCCTGGCCTTCAACGCCCTGCTGCGCGACCAGGACAGGGTGCGGGAAATCGCCGCCGAGACGGTGGGCGAGACCTTCAGCGAGCTGCGCCTGCAGGAGCCGGGCATGGTCGAGGAGGTCACCGCCACCATGGGCCGCCTGGTGCGGATGTTCGCCCGGGGCGGCTTCGACGGCATTGTCGAGCAGGTCGAGGCCACCGTGCCGGAGGATCGGCGCATGCAGGTCATGGACGCCTACATGAAGGTGCTGCGCAACATTCTGAGTGCCCTGTATGCAGAGATTCTGCGCGCCGAGGGCGTGGACATCAGCGCGGGCATCAACGAGCGCGACAGCCGCTTCTACGAGGACGCCCTGAACGCGGTGACCGCCCTGCCCATGTACGGCTCGCCCTTCTTCCTGCAACTGGAGAGCTTCGATCACGTCCAGGCCTCGGGGCTGCAGATCACCCGTTCGCCGGGCAAGAGCGTGGTCTATCTGGGCTTCACGCTGCTCATGATCGGGGTGTTCATGATGTTCTACGTGCGTCAGCGCCGGGTGTGGGTGTGGTTGCAGCCGCAGCTGGACCAGACCCAGGTCATCATGGCCGGTTCCGGCGAGCGGGACCGGCGGGACTTCGAACGCGAATTCACCCAGCTCCATCAGGGGATTCGCCGCGCCGGTGAGACGGACTGAGCCCGAGCGCCGGATTCAGCCCCGATTCAGCCAGTCGGGATCAAACTGGGTCCGCCGTTGTCTCAGGGTGAGGATTCCTCAATAATACCTGACTCGAATGGAATGGAGCGGGGGTGTCGCGCCGTCCATTACGCAGAGCATCGACCCCAGCAGGAGACCCTCATGTCGGTAACACACGATCAGATGCTACAGGAACTCGACGAGCGCCCCTTCTACCGGCGGCTCGGTGCCTTCGACTGGATCTGGGCCCTGCTGGTGGTGGCCGGCAGCATCTATGCCTGGTGGCACTATCACACCCTGATGGATGGCTACGAGGTCGCCATCCTGGCCGGCACCGCCGTGGCCCTGGTGGCCTGGGGCTGGAGCTGGAAACCGGTACGCCCCTACACCCTGGCGGTGGCGGCAGTCAGCCTGTTCGCGGTCTGGCTCTATGGCAGTGACATCGGCGTCCGTGACAGCAACTTCTTCCTGCAGTACCTCGTCGCCAGCCAGTCCGCCATCATGTGGATGAGCGCGCTCTATGTGCTGGCAACCCTGACCTATTTCTTCGCCACCTTCACCCGCTCGGAGTTCAGCGGCAAGGTCGCCAGCGCCATGACCTGGTCGGCCACCGTGATGGGTACGGTGGGCCTGATGGTGCGCTGGCGCGAGTCCTATCTGGTCAACGCCGACTTCGGCCACATCCCGGTCAGTAACCTCTACGAAGTCTTCATCCTGTTCGCCGTCATCACCGCGCTGCTGTATCTGTTCTATGAGCGCAAGTACCAGACCCGCGCTCTGGGCGGTTTCGTGCTGCTGGTGATTTCGGCCGCCGTGGCCTTCCTGCTCTGGTACAGTTTCGACCGCGGCGCCCACGAGATCGAACCGCTGGTGCCGGCGCTGCAGAGTTACTGGATGAAGATCCACGTGCCGGCGAACTTTGTCGGGTACGGCGCCTTTGCGCTGGCAGCCATGGTGGGGGTGGCCTACCTGTTCCGCAATGGCCAGGAACGGCGCAACCCGCAGGCGGCAGGCAGCAGCGTGCTGCCCAGCCTGGAGCTGCTCGATGACGTGATGTACAAGTCCATCGCCCTGGGGTTCGCCTTCTTCACCGTGGCCACCATCCTCGGCGCCCTGTGGGCGGCCGAGGCCTGGGGCGGCTACTGGTCCTGGGATCCGAAGGAGACCTGGGCCCTGATCGTGTGGCTGAACTATGCCGCCTGGCTGCATATGCGCCTGACCAAGGGCTGGCGCGGCACACCCATGGCCTGGTGGGCGATCGTGGGGCTGTTCATCACCCTGTTCGCCTTCCTGGGCGTGAACATGTTCCTCTCCGGGCTGCACTCCTACGGGGAACTATGAATTAAAGTGTTTTTTCTTTCTTCCCTCCCCTTGATGGGGGAGGTGAGGAGGGGGAGCGTATCGGTATCCTGCATGGGTTCGTGTCCGGCCCTCACTCTCCCCCAACCCTTTATGCCTTCAGGGTGCTCCCATCAAGGAAAGGGGAGTGTGTAAGTAAAGCAACGCCAAAGGTTACAAAATGAAGAATCTGTTCAAAACCACTTGCCTGCTGTTCGCCGGCCTGTTTCTCGCGGCCGCACAGGCGGCGGACTTCGCGGAAGGTAAGGAATACGAGCGCCTGTCCAGCGCCCAGCCGACCTCGACGCCCGACAAAATCGAGGTGGTGGAGCTGTTCTGGTACGGCTGCCCGCACTGCTACCGGCTGGAGCCGCATATCGAGCAGTGGCTGGAGAGCAAGCCCGAGGACGTCGAGTTCGTGCGCCTGCCGGCTGTACTCAGCCCGCGCTGGGAGCTGCTGGCCCGGGCCTGGTATACCGCTGAACTGCTGGGCATGACCGACCAGATCCACAAGCCGCTGTTCGAGGCCATCCATGAGGATCGCGAGCGCATCAACACGGTCGAGCAGCTCAAGGCCTTCTTCGTCGAACAGGGCGTGGCGGCGGAGGACTTCGACAAGACATTCCATTCCTTCGGCGTGGCGGCCAAGCTCAACCGCGCCCGCGAAATGACCCAGCGCTACCGGGTGCGCGGCGTGCCCACGCTCATCATCAACGGCAAGTACCGCACCTCGGCCTCCGAAGCCGGCAGTCACGCCGCGATGATCGAGGTGACCAACCACCTGATCGAAAAAGAGCGTGCCGCCGGTGACTGAGGCCGTTTCTGCTGGTACGGACGCAGGGGCCCGCCGGTGTGCGGGCCTTTTTCGTGAGTGAGGGGTGAGGAGTGAGGAGAGGGAAATCCTGATACCATAGACCGTATGAAAGCCGCTGAACTGTTCGTCAGGTGCCTGGAAAACGAGGGCGTGGAGTACATCTTCGGGTTGCCGGGCGAGGAAAACCTGGACGTGATGGATGCCCTGCTGGATTCCTCTATCCGTTTCGTCACCTGCCGCCATGAGCAGGGGGCGGCCTTCATGGCCGACGTCTACGGCCGGCTGACCGGCCGCGCCGGGGTCTGTCTGGCGACCCTCGGTCCAGGGGCGACCAACCTGTTCACCGGCGTTGCCGACGCCAACATGGACCATGCCCCGCTGGTGGCCATTTCCGGTCAGGCCGACACCCATCGCCTGCACAAGGAGTCGCACCAGGTGCTGGACCTGGAGCAGATGTTCCAGTCCATCACCAAGTACTCCTCGCGCGTGGTCGCGCCCAACATCATTCCCGAGGTGGTGCGCAAGGCCTTCAAACTGGCCCAGACCGACAAGACCGGGGCGACCTTCATCGAGCTGCCAGAGAACATCATGAAGCTCGACACCGAAGAGCCGCCGCTGCACAGTCGCCAGTCCATGCTGTCGGAGCCGCCGCAGGAGAAGGTGCAGTACGCCGCCGAGCTGATCTCGCAGGCGCGCTACCCCATCATCCTGGCCGGCAACGGCGTGATCCGCTCCCGCGCCTGGAAGGAGCTGGCCGGGTTCGCCGAACGGCTCGGCATCCCCACCGCCAACACCTTCATGGCCAAGGGCGTGATACCCTTCAAGCATCCCTATGCCCTGGGCAGCGCGGGGCTGCAGGCCAAGGACTATGTCAGCTGCGGCTTCTCCCGCGCCGATGTCATCATCTGCATCGGCTACGATCTGGTCGAGTATCACCCGCATCTGTGGCACCCGACCCGCGACCGCAAGATCATCCATATCGACACCACCCCGTCCGAGGTGGATGCCCATTACGAGGTCGAGGTTGGCGTGGTCGGCGACATCCGCCACAGCCTGAAGCGGATTGCCGAGCTGGCCACGCCGCACGAGGGCCACCCCATGCGGGTGCTGCGCCAGGCCCTGATCGAGGACATGAATCAACATGCCCGCGATGAGGCCTTTCCGGTCAAGCCGCAGAAGATCATCTGGGACCTGCGCACCGCCATGGATCTGGAGGACATCGTCATCTGCGACGTCGGTGCGCACAAGATGTGGATGGCGCGCATGTTCCGCTGCGAGCACCCCAATACCTGCCTGATATCCAACGGCTTCGCCAGCATGGGCATCAGTGTGCCCGGCGCCATTGCCGCGCGCCTGGCCTGCCCGCAGCGCAAGGTCGTGGCCGTGACCGGCGACGGCGGCTTCATGATGAACTCGCAGGAGATCGAAACCGCCATGCGCCTCGGTGTGGCGATGGTGGTGCTGATCTGGAACGACGGCGGCTACGGCCTGATCGACTGGAAACAGCACAACACCTTCCAACGCAGTTCCAACGTCGCCTTCGGCAATCCCGACTTCGTGAAATACGCCGAGTCCTTCGGGGCGAAGGGTTATCGCATCGAACGGGTGGCGGACCTGCTGCCCACACTGCGCCAGGCACTGGCCGACGACACGGTCAGCATCATCGACTGCCCGGTCGACTACCGCGAAAACCTGATCCTGACCGAAAAGCTGGGCAACCTGGTCAGTCCGTTATGAGCCCGGCCGAGATCGATACCCTGCTCGAGCACGTCCCGGACCGGGGCGGCACCGCTGTGGGTAATACCGGACAGAAGCTGAGTCTGCTCAGCTTCAACATCCAGACCGGCATCAGCACCTCGCGCTACCGCCACTACCTCACGCACAGCTGGAAGCACGTCCTGCCGCACGCCACCCGCTTTCACAACCTGGACCGCATCGCCCGGCTGGTGGGGCAGTATGACCTGGCCGGGCTGCAGGAGGTCGATGCCGGCAGCCTGCGCAGCGGCTTCATCAACCTGACCGAATACATCGCCCAGCGGGCCGAATTTCCCTTCTGGTATGACCAGACCAACCGCCGCATCGGCAACTTCGCCCGGCATGCACTCGGCGTGGTCAGCCGCTACGAATGTCACGAAATCATCGAGCACCGGCTGCCCGGCCCCATCGCCGGCCGCGGTGCCCTGTCGCTGCGTTTCGGTCAGGGCGAGGACAGCCTCCTGCTGCTGATCATCCATCTCGCCCTGGGGCGACGGGCGCGGCTGCAGCAGCTCGACTACCTGAGCGAACTGGTCAATGCGCAGCGCCATGTGGTGCTTATGGGAGATATGAATTTTCCCTCCGATTCCAAGGAGATGGATCATTTCATCGAACGTACCCTGCTGACCGAGCCGGTGCACGGCCTGCACACCTTTCCCAGCTGGCGGCCCAACCGCAACATCGACCACATCCTGGTCAGCCCGACCCTGCAGGTGGACCGTATCCGGGTGCTGAACTACCCGGTCTCGGACCATCTGCCCATTGCCATGGACCTGACCCTGCCGGAATCGCTGCATCTGAAGCTCTGAAGACCCCCGACCCCGGTATCGATACAGGCACGCCAGACAGCTTTTCCGGACCGTTACGGTCATGACAGAATCCGGGCACCCGGCGCGTGGCCATCGGGAACTGCGGTTTCCGCTATCGCGGCGAGGATGTCTCCATTACCATTTCCTGCGGTATCGCCCTGTTCGACGAGGGTGATACCGTGGAGATGGTGTTCGACCGCGCCGAACGGGGCCCTCTACCGGGCCAGGGAACAGCGCCGCAACCACTGTCTGCTGGCGGCTGACAGTAACGAGGGCTGATATGAGTCTGATGGTCAATGGCGAGCTGCGCACGGGCTGGCTCGACAGTGAACAGGAAGACGGCGAATTCGTCCGCCGGGAACAGCAGTTCCGCAGCTGGATCACGCCCGACGGCAGCGCCGGTCCCAGTGGCGAGGGCGGTTTCCGCGCCGCGCCCGGGCGCTATCACCTGTATGTTTCCTATGCCTGTCCCTGGGCCCATCGCACGCTCATCCTGCGCCGGCTCAAGCGGCTGGAGGATGTCATCAGCGTCAATGTGGTGCATCCACACATGGGCGATGCCGGCTGGCACTTCGATGCGAGCTTCCCCGCCGCGACGCCGGATACGGTCAACGGCTGCAGCCACATGCACGAGCTCTACCGGCTGGCACAGCCGGATTACACCGGTATCGTCACCGTGCCGGTACTGTGGGACCGCGAGCGGCGCACCATCGTCAACAACGAGTCCGCCGAAATCATCCGCATGCTCAATTCCGCCTTCGATGCCTGGGGGGATGCGCAGGTGGATATGTATCCGCCGTCGCTGCGGGATGAGATCGACGCCATCAACGCCTTTGTCTACGAGAATATCAACAATGGCGTCTACCGGGCCGGTTTCGCCACCAGCCAGACGGCCTATGACCAGGCCTTCGACGCTCTGTTCGCGGCCCTGGACGAAATCGAGGCGCGTCTGAACGGACAGCGCTATCTGGTTGACGCCAGGCTGACCGAGGCCGACTGGCGGCTGTTCACCACCCTGGTGCGGTTCGACGCGGTCTATGTCGGCCACTTCAAGTGCAACCGCAATCGCATCGCCGATTTCCCGGCGTTGTCGAACTACCTGCGCGAGCTGTACCAGTATCCCGGCATTGCGGAGACAGTGAACCTGGAACACATCAAGGCGCACTACTACTGGAGCCATCCCCAGCTCAACCCCTCGCGAATCGTACCGGGCGGGCCGCGGCTGGACCTGGATGCCGCGCATGACAGGGACCGGCTCCCTGCACGGTCGTGACCCCGGCTTGGCGCGCTGAGTGGAGCCGGCGCTGATGCGCATCGAACAGCTGATCCGGGACAACGCCACCATCCTGTCTCTGCCCGAGGTCTGTCTGCAGATCCAGCTTCTGGCCGACGATCCCGAGGCCGGGGTGGAGGATTTTGCCCGGATCATCATCCAGGATCCGGCCTTTACCGCACAGCTGCTCAAACGGGTCAACAGCGCCTATTACGGTCTGCCCGCGCGGGTGGCGACGGTCTCGCGGGCCGTCGGGCTGATCGGCATCCGCGAACTGCGCAGGCTGTCCCTGGCCATGGCGGCGGTGGAGGTGTTCCGGGGTCAGCCCCTGCGGGGCTACGACATGCTCACCTTCTGGCGTCACGGTGTGTTCACTGCGCTGGTGGCGCAGGCGCTGGCACGACGGGCCGGCGTGCTGCACGCCGAGCGCCTGTTCATCGCCGGACTGCTGCATGACATCGGCCATCTACTCATCTTCACCCAGTTGCCGGAGACGGCGGCACCCCTGAGTCCGGCCGTGCTGGCGCACGCCGAGGACCTGTGCGAGCGGGAACGCGCCCTGCTGGGCTGGGACCATGCCGCCCTGGGCGGCGCCCTGCTGCGTTTCTGGCAGCTTCCGGAAGAGCTGTGCGTGGCGGCCCAGTATCACCACGCCCCCCTGGGCGTGGTACAGGGAGCCAGGGAAACTGCGCTGGTGGCCCTGGCCAACCGTATCGCCCATGCCGTGGAACGTCTGCCCGGCGAGCTAGGCGGAGCGGAGCACGATCCCTACACCCGGTTCATCGAGATCGAGGACGCCGCGCCGGTGGCCGCTGCCCTGACGGGAGTCCCCGCCGCAGTCTGGCAGCAGGCCGGTGTCGGTCCGGAGGCCGTGCCCGAGTGCCTGCAGCTTGCCGGCGGCGAGTTCGATGCACTGCTGCAGACGCTGTACGGATTCTGAGTCCGGCCGGGTGCAAACTGCGTTTTGCCAACCGGGGATATCTGATATGTTCGGGGCAGCGCCATAACTGCGAGGGAGAGAGCATGAGCGAGGACAGGCCCGTCATTACCGACGACCCTTTGTATCAGCTGCTGCGTCACGGCAAGATCGAGGATTTCAATACCCTGAAGCAGGGCGGGGAGGCGGTCCGATTGAGCGGTACCGATCTGCGTGGTCTGGATCTGCGCGGACTGGATGCCAGCGGCATCGACTTCAGCAATGCCTATTTCCGCCAGGCCGATGTGCGTGGCATCGATTTCTCCACTTGCAACCTGGAGGGTGCGAGCATTCATGCCGCCAAGATCTCCGGTGCCTGTTTCCCGCCGGAACTCGATCCCGAGGAGATCACCCTGTCGCTGATCCACGGCACGCGGATGCGGTATCGGCGTTGAGTTGTGTGAGACGTAGGTCGGGTTAGTCTTCGCTAACCCGACCTACGGGATCTGTCACTCCCGGTCGGACTTCTCAGACTTCTCGATCTCGTCCAGCTCCGCGTCCATCTCCTCGTCGGTCATGGGCCGGTAGTCGTCATCGCTTTCTTCGGCGGCAGCTTCTTCGGCCCGGCGCCGCTCAAAGGAACGCGACAGTAACACCCCGATTTCGAACAGCAGCCACATGGGCAGGGCCAGCAGGGTCTGGGAGATGATGTCCGGCGGGGTCAGCACCATGCCGATGACAAAGGCGCCGACGATGATGTAGGGGCGTTTTCTGGCCAGGGCGTCCGGCGTGGTGATGCCCATCAGCACCAGCACGAAGGTTGCCACCGGCACCTCGAAGGCCGCACCGAAGGCGAAGAACAGCATCAGCTCGAAATCCAGATACTTGCCGATGTCGGGGGTGACCGCCACGCCCTCGGGCGCGGTGCCGGTGAGGAAGATGGACAGGATGGGCAGGATAACGAAATAGGCGAAGGCTGCGCCGGCATAGAACAGCAGGGTGCTGGAGACCAGCAACGGCACGGCCAGACGCTTTTCATGTTTGTACAGGCCCGGCGCGATGAAGCCCCATATCTGGTAGAGCACATAGGGCATGGCCAGGAAGATCGCCAGTACCAGGGTGGCCTTGAGCGGAATCAGGAAGGGTGCGATCACCTCCACCGCGATCATGGAGGTGCCCTCGGGCAGGTGCCGCGAGAGCGGGTCGGCCAGCAGGGCGAAGATCCTGTCCGCGAACGGGCTCATCACCAGGAACAGGGCCAGCACCACCACCACTATGCGCATGAGGCGGTCGCGCAGCTCCATCAGGTGTGCCATGAAGGGCTGCTCGATCTCCTGGCCGGGATCGTTCGGATCGGGTGCGCTCATGGACCGGAATCAGACTTGGGCGGAGACGGCCGGTCCTCGTCCTTCAGGCCGGTGTCACGCAGCGACTGGCTGGCTTCGTCGAGACTGGACTTGGCGTCGCTGGCCACGGAGCGGGTCTCTTCGATGATTTCGTGCAGGGGATTGCTCTCGGCCTGCTTGGACAGGGTCTGCTTGAGTTCCTCCGCGGCCAGCTCGCGCTGCACATCGGCCTTGACCGAGCGCACGATGCCGCGCGCCTTGCCCAGCAGCAGGCCGACGGTGCGCGCTACCTTGGGCAGGCGCTCGGGGCCGATCACCAACAGGGCGATGACCATCAGCAGACCCAGTTCCCAGAAGCCGATATCAAACATGACGCGGACGCGTAGCGGGGTTCAGGTGCGAGGCGGCCGGCGGCGGCCGGCGCCGACGGTGCGGGAGGCGCTCAGACCTTGTCCTTCTCGCGGGTGGACTCGCCCTCTATGGTGCGGTCCTCCTCGGCCTGATCCTCGAGCTGTTCCTTGTTGACCTCCTCGTCGCCTTCCTTGACCGCATTCTTGAAGCCCTTCACGGCCGTGCCCAGATCCCCGCCCAGGTTGCGCAGGCGCTTGGCGCCGAACAGCACCAGCACGATCGCCAGAATGATTAACAGTTGCCAGACGCTGATTCCCATAATAACTCCCGCCGCTGCACGGCGCTGATGATCTATTTCTGTTGGCGCGCGGCCTTCTCGTCCAGGCCGGACAGACCGAAGCGCCGTTCCAGTTCGCTCAGCACGGCCGCGGGCCCCAGGCCCTGGTGTGCGAGCATGACCAGAGTATGAAACCACAGATCCGCGGTCTCATAAACCAGCTGTTCGCTGGAGCCGCCCTTGGCCGCGATAACCGTCTCGGTGGCCTCCTCGCCGACCTTTTTCAGGATGGTGTCCAGCCCCCTGGCGTAGAGCCCCGCCACGTAGGAGCTGTCGGGGTCCGCCTGTTTACGTGCTTCCAGCACCTCGGCCAGGCGCTCCAGTGTATCGGTCATTGTGCTACCTCAATAGTACAGGGGTGAGACGCTCAGGAGCGGCGATATATTTCCCCGGGGTCCTTGAGTACCGGTTCCACTGCCTGCCACTCGCCGTCCCCGAGCCGGAAGTAGAAACAGCTGCGCCGTCCCGTGTGGCAGGCGATGCCGCCGAGCTGCTCGATTTTCAGCAGTACCACGTCCTTGTCGCAGTCGACCCGGATTTCACGGATCTGTTGCACATGACCGGATTCCTCGCCCTTGGGCCAGAGCCGGCCGCGCGAGCGCGAGTAGTATACCGCACGGCCCTCGCGCGCGCTCATGGCCAGTGCCTCCCGGTTCATCCAGGCGAACATCAGTACCTCGCCGGTATCCGCGTCCTGGGCGATGGCCGGCACCAGGCCGTCCTCGGTCCACTTGATTTCATCGAGCCAAGTCTCGTTGAGCATGCTGTTCATTATAAATCGAACCGTAGAGGCGCGCGAAGGCGCGCAAGGAATTTAATGGTCGGGAGAAGGCTTCAGGTGTTCCGGAATGAAACGCCCTGATCTCTGGCGCGTCTCATTCGTCTTTGCGGCGTAAGGCTTTTTCGTTGATTGTGAAGCGCCTACAGGCGCACTTCGATGCCCTCGCCGGCCATCAGTTCCTTGGCCTCGCGCACACTGTGTTCGCCGAAGTGGAAGATGCTGGCTGCCAGTACGGCGTCGGCATGGCCTTCGCGGATGCCCTCGGCCAGGTGCTCCAGCGTGCCCACCCCGCCGGAGGCGATAACCGGAATTTCAACCGCGTCGGCCACGGCGCGGGTGAGTTCAAGGTCGAAGCCGCTCTTGGTGCCGTCCCGGTCCATGCTGGTGAGCAGGATCTCGCCGGCACCGTAGTCGGCCATGCGCCGGGCCCATTCCACCGCGTCCAGTCCGGTGGGTTTGCGTCCGCCGTGAGTGAAGATCTCCCATCTCAAAGGCTCGCCCGGGCCGCTGACCTGCTTGGCATCAATGGCCACGACGATGCACTGGGAGCCGAAGCGTTCGGCGGCCTCGCGCACGAACTCGGGGCGGAACACCGCTGCGGTGTTGATCGCCACCTTGTCGGCGCCGGCGTTGAGCAGCTTCCGGATGTCGGCCATCTCGCGGATGCCGCCGCCGACGGTCAGCGGGATGAAGACCTCGCCGGCGACCTGCTCGACCACCTGCACCATGGTTTCGCGCTCGTCGGAGCTGGCGGTGATGTCGAGAAAGGTGAGCTCGTCGGCGCCCTGCGCGTCATAGCGCCGGGCGATCTCCACCGGGTCGCCGGCGTCGCGGATGTCGACGAACTTCACGCCCTTGACCACACGGCCGGCGTCGACGTCGAGACAGGGGATGATGCGTTTGGCCAACATAAATTCAGGTCCTGGGTTCTAGGTGCTAGGTTCTGGGGGGTGCACCCGTCCGTCAGTAAAGGTCTTTCCTCGGCCCTGGAACCTAGAGCCTAGCAGCTACCATTCACGTACTTCTGCGCCTCGGCCAGGTCGAGGGTGCCTTCGTACAGGGCCCGGCCGATAATCGCGCCCATTATTCCTTCCTCGGCGACGGCGCACAGACGCTGGATGTCATCCAGATTTGTCACGCCGCCGGAGGCGATGACGGGGATGGTGATGGACTGGGCCAGCTTGACGGTGGCGTCGATGTTCACGCCTTCCATCATGCCGTCGCGGCTGATGTCGGTGTAGACGATGGCTTCCACGCCGTCGCGCTCGAAGCGTTGGGCCATGTCGATCACGTCGTGATTGGACAGCTTGGACCAGCCGTCGATCGCCACCTTGCCGTCGCGGGCGTCCAGACCGACGATGATGTGGCCGGGAAATTCCATGCACAGGTCGTTGATGAAGTGCGGGGTGCTGACCGCCTTGGTGCCGATGATCACGTACTGCACGCCGGCGTCGAGATAGGTCTGCACCGTGTCCTCGTCGCGGATGCCGCCGCCGACCTGGATCGGCAGTTCGGGGAAGCGTTCGGCGATGCGCCGGATCACGCCGGCATTGACCGGCTGCCCGGCGAAGGCGCCGTTGAGATCGACCAGGTGCAGGCGCCTGGCGCCGGCATCGACCCAGCGCTGCGCGACCTCGACCGGGTCCTCGGAAAAGACGGTGGCATCCTCCATCCGGCCCTGGCGCAGGCGCACGCAATGGCCGTCCTTGAGATCGATGGCGGGTATCAACAACATGGTTAGCGTCCCCTGATTATACTGTGTTGTTGTGATTGCGGTTCACGGCGCTATCGCGCCTTCAGTTTCCATTCCATTGCAGGAAGTTGGTCAGCAGCTGCAGTCCGGCATGCTGGCTCTTCTCCGGGTGGAACTGCACGGCAAACAGATTGGCATGGGCCACGGCGGATGTGAAGTCGATGCCATAATTGCACACGCCGGCCTGGTCGGCCGCGCGCGCCGGTGTCACATAGTAGCTGTGGACGAAATAGAAGCGCTCGTCCTGGGCGATGTCGCGCCACATGGGATGCTCACTGTGATGGACCGCGTTCCAGCCCATGTGCGGGACCTTGAGCGAGGCGCCGGTCAACGGGTCGGGCATGTCGGTGGGGAAGCGCGTGACCCGGCCGGGGATCAGCCCCAGGCAGCCGATGCCGTTGTTTTCCTCGGAGTGCTCCATCAGGGCCTGCATGCCCAGGCAGACGCCGAGCAGGGGGCGGCTGGCCGCCACTTCGCGGATGACCGCGTCCAGGCCGGTCCGCTGCAGTTCCTGCATGCAGTGGCCGATCGCGCCCACGCCGGGGAAGATGACCCGGTCGGCCTCGAGAATGCGTGCCGGGTCGGCGCTGATGTGGATGCGGGTGTCGGCGGCCACATGCTCCACCGCCTTGGCGATGGAATGCAGGTTGCCCATACCGTAATCGATGATGGCGAGGCTGTTCATGGTCGGCTCGGGGTCGGGATGCTGCGCCGGGGCTTGTACCTGTTGTGTCAGAGGCTGCCCTTGGTGGATGGGACCTGGTCGGCCATGCGTGTATCGGCCTCCAGTGCCATGCGCAGGGCCCTGCCGAAGGCCTTGAAAACCGTCTCGGCGATATGGTGGGCGTTCCTGCCGCGCAGGGCGTCGATGTGCAGGGTGGCCGGCACATGGTTCACAAAGCCCTGGAAGAACTCGTGAAACAGGTCGGCGTCGAAGTCCCCGATGTGGCTGCGGGGGAAGTCCACGTGGTACTCCAGGCCGGGGCGGCCGGAGAAGTCAATCACCACCCGCGAGAGCGCCTCGTCCAGCGGTACATAGGCATGTCCGTAGCGGCGGATGCCGCGCTTGTCCCCCAGGGCCTGGCAGAAGGCCTGGCCCAGGGTGATGCCGATGTCCTCGACCGTGTGATGGGCGTCGATGTGCAGGTCGCCCTCGGCCTGGATATCGAGATCGATCAGGCCGTGCCGCGCCACCTGCTCCAGCATGTGCTCGAGAAAGGGGAGTCCGGTCTGGAGCCGGCAGTCGCCGGTGCCATCGAGATCGATCCGGACCTGGATGCGGGTTTCCAGGGTATCGCGTCTTAGTTCGCTCTGCCTCGCCATGCGGGTTCTCTAACCGGGTAATCCGTAACAGGAAAAATATGCACGAATCCGCATCCTAGCAGGTGTCCGGCCGCAGGGCTATCCTGTGGCGCCCGGCGTTGGCCCGGGCCGTACTGGCAGGATTGCCGGATTTGTACTAAATCTCCGGGTAGCGGACGGCGGGATGCGCGTATCTCTTTATTGAATAATATCTATCGATCTGGTCAAATCCATCTTGCGAGGTACTCCGCAACCTTCGGTTCGGCCAGGGTGGCTTGGGTCGGGGAAATCAATGTACTGTTTTGCCGGGTTTTTCTGGAATACCGGCAGATGGAATCCGGAGTGATCCGGCCAGGGAGCAGCCGCCTATGAGCAGTGTTCAGGAATCCGGGGCGATCAGCCTCAAGCGTCTGCAGACGGCATGCGAGTCCTGCAGCCTGTTCCAGCTGTGCCTGCCGCTGGAGCTGGCCCATGACGATCTGGAGGAGCTCGATCACATCATCAAGCAGCGCCGGCCGCTGCAACGGGGCGAATACCTGTTCCAGATGGGGAACGAGTTCCGCGCCGTCTACGCCATCCGTTCCGGCTCCCTCAAGACCTTCACCACCACCGACGGCGGCGAGGAACAGGTCACCGGCTTTCACCTGCCCAGTGAGCTGGTCGGGCTGGACGCTATCACCACCGGTACCCACCCCTGCTCGGCCCGCGCGCTGGAGACCACCAGCGTGTGCGAGATCCCCTTCGACCGGCTGGAGGAGCTGGGCTCGCGCATTCCCGGCCTGCAGCGCCAGCTGCTGCGCATCATGAGCCACGAGATCCTGATGGAACAGGACACCATGATCTGGCTGGGCAAGAAATCCGCCGAGGCCCGCCTGGCCGCGCTGTTGCTGCGCTTTTCCAGCCGCTTCAAGGCGCGCAAGTTCTCCGCCTGCGATTTCAACCTGAGCATGTCGCGCACCGACATCGCCAACTACCTCGGCCTGGCGGTGGAAACGGTCAGCCGGCTGTTCTCGCGCTTCCAGACCGAAGGCCTGCTGGAGGTCGACCGCAAGCATGTCCTGATCAAGGATATGGACGCCCTCCAGCGCATGGCCGGCGCCGACCACACCAACTGAACGCCTGACCCTCTCGCCCGCTTTCTCTTCTCGCCGCCCGCCTGCGCGGGGCGGTTCTGCCCAGTTGTTGACATGGGTCATTGTCCCGGCCGGCCGCTGACAGCACAGTAGCGATTGTGTCATATCCCGCACCCGGCGGCAGTGAATTGCCCCAGTAAAAGGGTCGGACACAGCCTGCAGTGCCAGGAATGAGCGGGCACAGCTGTACCGCTCAACTTCCCAAACCAATACGGTAAAGCAGAGGTTGATTCATGGATACTTCGACCACGTACAACTATAAGGTCGTGCGCCAGTTCGCCATCATGACGGTCGTGTGGGGTATGTCGGCATGCTGGTCGGCGTAGTGATCGCAGCGCAGTGGTTGGCCCGCCCGCAGCTCACAATTCGGATATCCCCTGGCTGAAATACAGTCGATTTGCGGCCCTCTGCACACAATGCCGTGATCTTTCGCTCCGGCGTGGCCATGTTCTCGGACCCATTATGTCGTGCAAAAGAAACTGTAGGCGCGGCTGTTTCTACGAGGCATGCGCCGCCTTAACCTTTTGGGCTTGGTCAGGTGGTGATTGTTCGAAGACGACAGACCAGCTGCAGATGGGCATGACACGTCAGTAAGGAAGTAAGCAGACTGGAATGGCCATAGACTGCTGCTGATCACGCTGGGTCTGGTGTGGGTGGCACTACGCCGTGGTTTCGGCCCATAGCTCAAGCGCAGGGTCAAGCATCATCTATGTAGCCACTGGTTCTACGGCGCCTTTCACTTCTGACCATTTGCCGTGTTGCTGCATGTGCGTCAACAGCGCCTCGATGCCGGTGACGCGACCAAATCCTACTCGGTTACCCCGGGGGCCGATCCGACGCCTCCCCATGCGTGCAGTTGTTGGTACGTCCACATACGCGGTCGGCTTTTCCTACCGCCGGGCTTGATCGGCATTGTTGTACTTATTCGTGGCCCCAGCAGGCCAACCGGCCGTCTATTCACTACCGGCTTGTCAGTGGTGCACTTCTGGGCGCTGATCTTCGACTACATGTGGCGCGGGCCGCACAACCTGCACTCTTATCACCGCGATGCAGGACTGGCCATCGTGTGTATGGTGTTCTCGCTGATTCTGCTCGCAACGAGCTTGGGGCGGCGGCATGATCAAACGGCATCATGAACGCTTTTCCGGTGCCTGCACAACTGGTCCGATCCTTCCTGAAGTTTTTGATCGTTCCGCTGTCTTTCTACGGCATGTTACCTTCGAGGGGCCGATGATGTCGATCCAGACGGTTCACCGCGCTTTCACCACTACACAGACGCGACAATCGGCCACGTTCACTCCGGCGCCACTGGGGCTGCGGTGGCTCAGGTTGTCTCATCAGGCTCGTTGTACTTCCTCATCCTCAGCCTGTTAGGGTCGTGAGAGATGTATTACGGTCGGCTGATCCGATGTGCACTTTGGGTGGAGCAAAATAGGCGGGGTGTCTACACTCGTCTAAATGCTGCGATTCGCAGGCTCCTCATTGCAGGGGCTGATGTGGCGGGCGGTCTTTAAACGAGGACGGCCCACCTGACTACACGCTTCGTGATCGATGGGCGATGTACCCTTACTACTTCGTGCGTTTGCTCGGGGGGCTGGATGGGTTACTGAACGGAATGCTGTCTGGCCACAATCGTGATCAACCACCAGAGGCCAACAGGCGGTCGAGGCCGCCTTCCGCAGGGTGGTTTGAGGAGGATACGTATGCGTCATGAAGTCGTTGAAACGAATGTCTGGCCTGATGGCGACCTGGTGCTGCTGGCTGATCAGTGTCGGCGGCACCGGTGGAGATCGCTGCGCCCTTTCTTCCTCAAGAGCACCACCGAACGGTGGCGGGGCTCGAGACCTACACCCCGCTTGCAGCTGGAAGGTACCGCGACATAATGTGCGCGAAGGTGTACGTGATGCCATTCGCAGAGATCCGCCCTTCCGCCGGCCGAGGACCGAAAGCCCGCGTCATACTCGGTGTCCGGGGAGTTCGTCCTAGACCATCCCTTCAGTGGGGCTCAACGCACGCGGGGACGGACTGGCGGGGTCGGGGGGCGTTCCGTAATCCGAGACTTGGCACACGGTGTGCAACCTGATCCAACCCGCGCGACCGTGGTGCCGGAGCCCAAACAGCGGGTTCCCCCTGGCTGGAAGAGAACGTCATGGGTACTGCAGGCACACGGCCCGCCAAGTGAGACTGCGCAACGTGGGCGTTCCCTATACCGACGAGGACATCGCCCGGAGCGCCGAGGCCCGCGGGTCCAAGGGCAAAGACCGAGATGGAGGCCCTGATCGCCATCTGGCAACCCTGGGCACAGCGCTCAAGACCGGAGGTAAAAAGCGTAATGGAATTGACTCTCACGACCCTGCGCTCCGCTGTTCACCCGTGCTGGTCTTCGTCGCATTCATCGGTTGCATGTCTTGATCTGGGCTGGATGGCAAGCAACGCGCCAAACCGATTCGACGAGGCGGCCAATCTGCCTTCGTCGGGGACGACAACCCCGTGAGCACCGGCGTGCGTGCGGGCAATAAGAAGGAATCGACCCATGGGTGACTTCACATTCTCGAGCGATTTCTGGAGCTGGTGGGTGATCGTGCTCACCGTCGGCAACATCCTGGGCTGCTGGTGGCTGATCGTCTGGACCATGAAGAAGCGCGCTGGCGAGGCCGCCGCCGGCGATGTGACCCACCACACCTGGGATGAGAACCTGCAGGAGTACAACAACCCGCTGCCGCGCTGGTGGCTGTGGCTGTACTATTCAACCCTGGTGTTCGCCGTCATCTACCTGGTGCTCTACCCGGGGCTGGGCAAGTTCCGCGGCGTGCTGGGCTGGACCGGCGAGGTGCGCTATGAGAAGGAGATGGAACAGGCCGAGGCCAGGTACGGCCCCATTTTCGCGCAGTACGCCGAGCAGGAGATCCCGGCGCTGGCGGCGGATGACGAGGCGGTCAGGACCGGTCGCCGGCTGTTTCTGAACTACTGCGCCACCTGTCACGGTTCGGATGCCCGCGGCTTTCCCGGTTTTCCCAACCTGACCGACGATGCCTGGCTGTATGGCGGGGACCCGGCCAGTATCAAGGCCACCATCCTCGATGGCCGTCAGGGAGTGATGCCGGCCTGGCAGGACAGCCTGGGCGAGCAGGGCGTGAAAGAGGTCGCTGAGTACGTCCTGCAGATCAATGGCCGCGAGGTGGATACGGAGCTGGCGCATGAGGCAGAAGGGTCAGC
Organism: Thiohalobacter thiocyanaticus; assembly: GCF_003932505.1. Lineage (GTDB taxonomy): Bacteria > Pseudomonadota > Gammaproteobacteria > Thiohalobacterales > Thiohalobacteraceae > Thiohalobacter > Thiohalobacter thiocyanaticus. The sequence continues at coordinate 1,604,469 of NZ_QZMU01000001.1, read as the reverse complement.
AGCATTACCAGCAGATGTGCGTGGCCTGCCATGGCGCCGACGGCACGGGCAACCCCGCCCTGGGCGCCCCCAACCTGACCGATGCTGCCTGGCTGTATGGCGGCTCGCCGGGCACCATCCGCGAGAGTATCGCCAAGGGCCGTAATGGCAGGATGCCGGCGCACAGGGATTTCCTCGGCGAGGACAAGGTGCACCTGCTGGCGGCCTACGTCTACAGCCTGTCGAACTGAGTACGAACGCTGCGGCGCCGATGGCGGGCCAGTGGCCCGCCATCGGCGTTTCTGCCGCACGAAAGCCCGGAATTTTGTGTGGTTGCGATGGGATTGAGCAGGCCGGGATAAGCGCAGCGCTATCATTTTTGCGCCAGATCAGGGACCGGCCGCTGTCTCGGCGCTATAGTGCCGGAATCACCATTATCCGGCACGGATGGAATCGATGAATCAGACCGCCTCGACCCCGAACGACCGCGAGGTCGAAAACGCCCTCTACCAGAAGCGCAAGAAGATCTACCCGCGCGAGGTCCACGGCCTGTTCGCCCCGCGCTGCGTCCTGGGGGTGTTCGTGCTGCTGGGTCTGTACTACGTCATCCCCTGGGTCAGTTACGAGGGCCACCAGGCGGTTCTGTTCGACCTGCCGGCACGCAAGTTCCATATCTTCGGGCTGGTGTTCTGGCCGCAGGACTTCTTCTACCTGGCCATGCTGCTGGTCATCGCCGCCCTGTCGCTGTTCTTCTTCACTGCGCTGGCCGGCCGGCTGTGGTGCGGCTATGCCTGTCCGCAGACGGTCTGGACCGAGGCCTTCCTGTGGATGGAGCGCAAGATCGAGGGCGACCGCCCGCGCCAGATGAAGCTGGACAAGGCGCCGATGAGCCTCAGGAAATTCCGTATCAAGGCCACCAAGCACGCCGTCTGGCTGGCATTCGCCGGCTGGACCGGGTTCACCTTTGTCGGCTTTTTCACCCCCATCCGTGAACTGGGCGTGTCGCTGGCGAATTTGTCTCTGGGGCCGTGGGAGACCTTCTGGATCATCTTCTACAGCTTCGCCACCTACGGCAACGCCGGCTGGCTGCGTGAGCAGGTCTGCATCTACATGTGTCCCTATGCGCGCTTCCAGAGTGCGATGTTCGACAAGGACACCCTGATCATTTCCTATGACGAGGCTCGCGGCGAGCCGCGCGGCTCGCGCAAGCGCAGTGACGACCGGGCCGAGAAGGGGCTGGGTGACTGTATCGATTGCACACTGTGCGTGCAGGTCTGTCCCACCGGCATCGACATCCGTAACGGACTGCAGTACCAGTGCATCGGCTGCGCGGCCTGTATCGACGCCTGCAACGATGTCATGGACAAAATGGATTATCCGCGTGGCCTGATCCGCTATACCACCCAGAACCGGCTGGAGGGCAAGCCGGTGCATGTACTGCGCCCGCGCACCCTGGTCTACGGCCTGATTCTGCTCGCCCTGCTGGGTGGACTGGTCTATGCCATCGCGACCCGCGTCCCGGTGGACCTGAACATTCATCCGTGACCGCAATGCCCTGTACCGCGAAACCCCCATGGGCCTGGTCGAGAATATCTATACTCTCAAGCTGATCAACATGGACGAGCGAACGCACGCCTATCGCCTGAGTGTGGAGGGGCTGGAGCAGGCCGAGCTGGTCTTCGACCGGGACGCACTCGAGGTGCCCGCCGGCGCGGTGGCCGAGCTGCTGGTGCAGGTACGGATCGATCCGGTGCATCTGGACCGGCCCAGCAGCGAGATCTTTTTCATTCTGGAAGCGCAGGACAACCCGGACATCCGGATCCGCCAGTCGGGGCGGTTTCTGGGGCCGTCCTAGGAGGGAGGTGACCGGCTGTGCGGCTGCAGAGTGTGTATGCTGGCGGTTTTCCTGACGCGCCGCGTTGGCCGTACCTGATACAAGAGGCAAGATACAGGATACAAGTTAAAATCGTATGATTTTCATGATCTTGATATGACTTGTATCCTGCAACTTGTATCTTGTATCCGTCTCCGGATACGTCACACTTAACGGCAACCGCATCAACTTCGGATCAATGCAAACCATGAATCCCCAACCCTGGTACAAACAGTTCTGGCCCTGGTTTCTGATCTCCCTGCCGCTGTCGGCGGTGATCGGCGGAATCGCCACCTTGATCATCGCCATGCAAAGCCCCAATGCCATGGTGGTGGACGACTACTACAAGGAAGGTCTGGCCATCAACGAGACCCTGGCGCGGGAACGGGCGGCGGCGGATCTGGGCCTGTCCGGTCTGCTGCGTCATGCCGGGGGAACGGGTCGGCTGCAACTGGAACTCATGATCCGGGACGGGGAGGGAGCGCTGCCCGGTCACCTGGAGCTGCGGCTGGTCCATCCCACTCTTGCGCATAAGGATCAAACGCTTAGGCTCGAGCCGGGTAATGACGGCATTTATGTATCAGACATGCCGCAGCTGTCCCCCGGCAACTGGCATCTGATCCTGTCGCCGCCGGACGCAAGCTGGCGCTTGACGGGGCGACTGGTCCTGCCGCAAGGTGGTCAGGCGAGGTTGACTCCCGGCGTCTGACAGTAACCCTGTAACATGCCTGCATGTTACAGGGTACCAGTTGCCGGCAGGCAGCTCCGAAGTCCGTCCGTGCGGGCTTCCATATAACGATACAAAAGCTGTTAGGAGGTGCGGTATGTCGAGCGAGATACCCCGTATCCAGCGCGTGATCTCCATCCTGTGGCCGTCCTTTCTGACGTCCGGCCTGGCCACGATTCTGTTCTTCACCCTGTTCGATCCGGTACACCTGCTGGCCGGTACCGCCCTGGCGGAACTGAGCCGCCTGGGCGCCTACAGCATCGGTTTCTTCTGCTTCTGGGGCTTGACCATCCTGACCAGCGGGCTGACCTGCTACTTCAGCCAGCCCTGCGACGATAACCGCCGCCGGACGCGCGGCAGGCAGGATGACAGCCTGGGCAGCGCGCTCTAGGGCCCGGCATGAGCGGGCGGCTCAGCTGCGGATACCCACCCCGCGGTTGAGCAGCGTGAGCGCGAACCAGTACAGCCCGACGATGAAGCCGGTGATGATCAGGTAGGAGACGTACAGGTTGATGTCGGTGACCCCCAGCATGCCGTAACGAAAGGCGTTGATCATGTACAGGATCGGGTTGACCAGCGACACGCCCTGCCAGAACTCGGGCAGCATCTCGATGGTGTAGAAGATCCCGCCCAGGTAGGTCAGCGGCGTGAGCACGAAGGTCGGGATAATGGAGATGTCGTCGAAGCTCTTGGCGAACACCCCGTTGATCAGCCCGGCGATGGCGAACAGGATGGAGGTCAGCACCACGACCGTGATACTGACGAACAGGTTATGCACCTGCATGTCGCTGAAGAAGAATGCGGTGGCCGTCACGGCACTGCCCACGACCAGGCCGCGGGCCACACCGCCGGCCACGAAGCCGCTCAGGATCAGGTGATTGGGGATGGGCGAGACCAGCATCTCCTCGATATGGCGCTGGAACTTGGAGCCATAGAAGGAGGAGACCACGTTGGCGTAGGAATTGGTGATCACCGCCATCATGATCAGCCCCGGCACGATGTAGTCCATGTAGCGGTAACCTTCCATGTCCCCGATCTGGGAGCCGATCAGGTTCCCGAAGATGACGAAATACAATGCCGTGGTGATTACCGGCGGCAGCACCGTCTGGATCCAGATCCGGATGAAGCGCAGGAACTCCTTGATCAGGATGGTCTTGAAGGCCGTGTATTTCTCGCCCAGGGTCATCCGGCGGCTCCCTTGCGGTGCTCGCTGTTCTCATCGACCAGATCCAGGAACAGCTGCTCCAGCCGGTTGCTCTTGTTGCGCATGCTCAGCACCTCGATGCCGTATTTGCTCAATTCCGTGAACAGGCCGTTGAGGCTGCATTCGCGTGAGATGTCGGCCTCCAGGGTGCAGGCATCCACCCGGTTGACCCGGTAGCCCGCCACCGGCGGGACCGCCTCGATCGGCTCGCGCAGGTCCAGCACGAAGGTCTCGGTGTGCAGCTTGTTCAGCAGCACCTTCATGTTGGTGTTCTCGATGATCTCGCCGTCGTCGATGATGGCGATGTTGCGGCACAGACTCTCGGCCTCCTCCAGGTAGTGGGTGGTGAGGATGATGGTCGTTCCCTGTTCATTGATGAGGCGCAGATAGTTCCACATGGAGCGGCGGATCTCGATGTCCACGCCGGCGGTGGGCTCGTCCAGGATCAGCAGCCGCGGCCGGTGGACCAGGGCGCGGGCGATCATCAGCCGGCGTTTCATGCCGCCGGAGAGGTTGCGCGCCATGACCCGGCGCTTGTCCCACAGGCCCAGCTCCTTCAGGTACTGCTCCGCCCGTTCGAAGGCCAGTGCCCGGGGAATGCCGTAGTAACCGGCCTGGTTGACCACCACCTCCACCACCGGTTCGAACATGTTGAAATTGAACTCCTGCGGCACCAGTCCCAGGCAGCTCTTGGCCGCGGCGATATCGGTGTCCAGGTCGTGGCCGAACACCCGCACCGAGCCGCTGGTCTTGTTGACCAGCGAGGCGATGATGCCGATGGCGGTGGACTTGCCGGCGCCGTTGTGGGCCGAGCAGGGCGAAGAAATCGCCTTCGGCGACATCCAGATCGATGCCCTTGAGGGCGGTCAGGCCGTTGGGGTAGGTTTTCTTCAGCTGCCTGAGGGTCAGTGCCTGGGTCATGGCGGATATTGTTGCCGGCTGCGAAACATGAGAGTTTACAACTCCAAGACCGGCCGGGGCCACTAACCGGGCGGCCCCGGCGGGATTCAGGGAGGGTTCAGATGGGTAGGGCTAGATTTACCCTGTGCCCCGCTGGCCCCGCCGCCGCTGCGATAACAGAAACTGGAAACAGACAGGTTCATCAGATCATGAAAATCAGCCAACTGATACGGGCAGCGCTGCTGAGCGCCCTGCTGGCGGGGCTGGCAGGACCGGCGCCGGCAGAGTCGCCCCATGACCGGGGCCCGGAGTCACGCCAGGAAAGCGGCGATGCCGGTCTGGACCGGGCCGTGGCCGAGATCGAACAGCGTACCGGCGGACGGGTGCTGTCGGCCCGGCGGGTCGAGCGCGACGGCCGGTCCGCCTACCGTATCAAGCTGCTGACCCGCGACGGCCATGTACGGGTGATCTGGCAGGACGCCGCCGGGCGATGAAGGCACTGGTGATCGAGGACGAGGCCGCCCTGCGCGAGCAGCTCAGCGCCAGCCTGCGCGAACAGGGCTATGCCGTCGATGCCGCCGGCGACGGCGAAGAGGGTCTGTACCTGGCGCGCGAGTTTCCCGCCGACATCGCCATCATCGATCTGGGCCTGCCGGGCCTGCCCGGCGTGGAGGTCATCCAGCGCCTGCGTGCCGACGGCGCGCGCCTGCCGATCCTGATCCTGACCGCGCGCGGGCGCTGGCAGGACAAGGTCGAGGGCCTGGAGGCCGGCGCCGACGACTACCTGGTCAAACCCTTCGAGACCGAGGAGCTGCTGGCCCGGTTACGTGCCCTGTTGCGGCGCAGCGGCGGCTGGAGCCAGGCGCAACTGCGTTGCGGCCCGGTGGCGCTGGACCCGGCAGCCCAGCAGGTGACGGTCGATGACCGCCCGGTGGAGCTCACGGCCTACGAATACCGTCTGCTGCATTACCTGATGCTTCACGCCGGCAAGGTGATCTCCAAGACCGAGCTGACCGAGCACATCTACGAGCAGGACTTCGACCGCGACAGCAACACCATCGAGGTCTTCATCGGGCGGCTGCGGCGCAAGCTGGATCCGGACGGCACCCTGCAGCCCATCGAGACGGTGCGCGGGCGCGGCTACCGGCTGGCGCTGGCGCGCGAAGCATGAAGCTTCCATCTCCACCATGCTGAACTCGCTCAAGACCCGGCTGGTCCTGGCCGGGCTGCTGATCCTGATCGCCTTTCTCGGCCTGACCGGCCTGGCCCTGGACCAGGCCTTCCAGGCCAGTGCCCGCGAGGGTGTGCGGGCCAAGCTCCAGGCCCAGGTCTACGGCCTGCTCGGGGTGCTGGAACTGGACGCCGACGGCCGGGTGCAGATGCCCGACCAGTACCCCGACCAGCGCCTGCAGCAGCCCGGCTCCGGCAGCTATGCCCAGGTGATCGCACCCGGCACCGACCAGTCAGCTGCACCGGTTTGGTCCTCACGTTCCCTGCTGGGCCGCGAACTGGACTACCGCCATATCCCGCTGGACTCCGGCCAGATCCACTTCGAGCGGATCGCCGCCGGCCGGGACGGTCTGTTCGAGCTGCGCTTCGGCGTGGTGTGGGAATACTCCCCGCGCGAAAGCCGGGATCTGGTGCTGCGGGTGCTGGAGTCGGACGCGGCCTTCCGCGACCAGCTGTGGCAGTTCCGCCGCAGCCTGGTGCTGTGGCTGGGCGTGGCCGGCGCCATCCTGCTGGTGGTGCAGGTGCTGGTGCTGCAGTGGGGGCTGCGTCCGCTGCAGCGCATCTCGGCCGACCTGCGCCGCATCCACGCCGGCGAGACGAGCGCCCTGGGCGGCGTCTATCCCCATGAGCTGAGGCCGCTGACTGATAATCTCAACGACTTCGTTCAGGCCGAGCGTACCCAGCGTCAGCGTTACCGCGATGCCATGGCCGATCTCGCCCACAGCCTCAAGACCCCGCTGGCCGTGATCCGCGGTGCGGTGGCCCAGCCGCAGGCGGCGGATCTGAAGCAGGTGATCGGGGAACAGACCGCGCGCATGCAGGAGATCGTCGACTACCAGCTGCAGCGCGCCGCCATGGCCGGCCGCGGCGGGCTGCGCGAGCCGGTCAATCTGCGCGCCCCGCTGCAGCGGGTGGCGGATTCGCTGGCCAAGGTGCATGCCGACAAGGGACTGGACTTCGGGCTGGAGGTCGACCCGGAGCTGCAGCTGGCCATCGAGTCCGGCGACCTGATGGAACTGCTGGGCAACCTACTGGACAACGCCTGCAAGTGGGCCGCCTCCCGGGTGCGGGTGCAGGCGGCGGTCGACAGCGATGAACTGCGCCTCAGCGTTGAGGACGACGGCCCGGGTATCAGCGCAGCCGATCGGGCCGGGATCCTCCGGCGCGGCGTGCGTGCCGATGAGTCCACTCCCGGCCATGGCATCGGCCTGGCCATGGTGCGCGACATCGTGCAGGCCTACGATGGCCGGCTGGAGATCGATGCCAGCCCGGCGCTGGGCGGGGCGCGGCTGGTGCTGGCGTTTCCCCTGAAAGGCTGAATTCAGCCGCGCCGTGCCGGGTCCATGGCCGGCGCCGGCCCGGTGACATGCAGGCGAGCCGGCTGGCGTGCCAGCTGTTCGTAGAGCCGAAGCAGCTTTGCGGTCATGCGCTCGCTCGACCAGGTGCGGGCATAGTGCCGGCCCTCGTTGCCGAGCAGGGCGCGGAAACCGGCGTTGTCCAGCAGCTGGCCCACCTTGTCGGCGAAATCCTCCACCTCTTCCCGGGCCACGATCGCCCCCCGACCCGCATCCAGGATGTCGTGCGTGCCCATGCGGGCGGTGGAGACTACCGGCACTCCCAGCGCCATCGCTTCCAACAGGACCAGGCCCTGGGTCTCCGTGCGCGAGGCGAAGGTGAAGACGTCAGCGGCGGAATAGCAGTTCCATAGCGCCGGGCCGCGCTCCAGATAGCCGATGAAATGCACGTTATTCTCGATGCCGAGTTCGGCAGTGAGTTGCTGCAGATGCGCCCTGGCCGGACCCTCGCCGGCGATGACCAGGAGTACATCCGGTACACGTGTACTCAATTCCTCGACCACCTCGAGCAGAAACCGGATGTTTTTTTCGTGCGCGACACGGCCGATGTGCATCAGGATCGGACGGTTCTGATCAATATCGTGTTCCGCGCAGAAGCGGCGGCGATCACCGCGCTGGAAGTCTTTCAGCGCCAGCCCTGTGGGGATGATGCTCATGGGACTGCGCACGCCGTAATCCTGCAGGATCCGCTGCATCGCGGTCGAGGGCACGATCAGGCCGTCGACGGCATTGCACTGGCGCCGGGTAAAGGTCCGCGCGACCTGGCGCAGCAGCCGGCGGGGCAGAAAGGGGATGTAATGGAACAGGTATTCCTCGAAATAGGTGTGGTAGGTCTCGACTACCGGAATATCGAGCCTCCGGGCCAGCTTCATGCCCAGGTAATGAGCCACGAAGGGCGTGTGTATATGGATGATGTCGGGACGCCAGGCCGCGATGTCATGTCTCTGGTGCCAGAGTGTGCCGGCGCGCATCATCCTGTCCTCCGGGTCCAGCCAGACCCGGCGGGCGTCGATGCGGATGATGTCCTGTTCCTGCGCGGCTTCGCGTCGTAGCGCGGCGCGATCAGTCTGACCTCGTGACCCAGCGCGCGCAGGCTGCGCATGAAGGTCCTGATCGAGGTCGAGACGCCGTTGACCCTCGGGAAGTAGACGTCGGAGATCATGAGAATGCGCATGCGCTTCGCCCTGGCGTGTGGATGAGGAAGAGGGGCGGGGCAGGTTCAGGCCGCATCGCGGCGGTTGTGTACCAGCCTCGGGATCGGTTCGGCCGCTGTCGCCAGCCGGTCCCAGTAGACGATGCTCAGGCTGCCGTCAGGGTCCTCGACCAGGGCGCTGCAGCTCTCCACCCAGTCGCCGTCGTTGCAATAGAGAATCCCGTCGATGTCGCGAATCTCCGCCTTGTGAATATGGCCGCAGACCACGCCGTCGACGCCGCGCTCGCGGGCGGCCTCGGCCACGGCTTGCTCGAAATCAGCGATGAACTGCACGGCGTTCTTGACCTTGCCCTTGATATAGGCGGACAGCGACCAGTAGGGGTAGCCGAAGCGGCGGCGGAAGTGATTGAACCAGTGATTGATCCAGAGCATGAACTGATAGCCCATGTCGCCCAGCACGGCGATCCACCTGGCGAACTTCACCACGCCGTCGAACTCATCGCCATGCAGGACCAGAAGCTTCCTGTCATCGGCGGTGATATGGACGGCGCTGGATCGGATTTCGATGCCGCCGAAATTCGCCTCCGCGTAATCCCGCGCAAACTCGTCATGATTGCCGGGGATGTAGATCACCCGTGTTTCCTTGCGTGCCTTGCGCAACAGCTTCTGCAGAACATCATTATGGCTCTGCTGCCAGAACCAGGAACGTTTCAGCGACCAGCCGTCGACGATGTCGCCGACCAGATATAGATAGTCGGATTCGTGATGGCGCAGGAAGTCGAGCAGGAATTCGGCCTTGCACCCACGGGTGCCAAGGTGCACATCGGAGATCCAGATGGCCCTGCAGTGTCGGGTCTCACTCATCGGCTTCACCGGCTTTGGGTTTATAGCGTTTTAGCAGCGCTGGATGACAGCCTGATGAAATATCGATTGCGATTTTAAGACATACAATATGGCTGCAATATTCACCCTGTGTAATGGCCCCCCCGTACAGGACATATCAGGTTGATCACCATGCTGAAAGCGTTTGTGCTGGTACTGCTGGGATTGTGCGCGTTGATGTCGCAGGCCGCCGAGACGCTGTTGTATCGACAGCATCAGAGCGGAGAGGATTCGGAGCTGACCTTGAGTTACCGCCAGGAGGGTGAATGGGTATTGATCGCATCCCAGTCGGACACACAGGTCTACTTCAGCCGCTGTAGTGACAGCGGGGATACCCTGCAATGGCAGGTCAGCGGCGAAGGCGTGAATCTGGAGGCGCGGCGCCAGGACGAGACCGTGGTGGTGAGCGGTACCGGCCGGGGCGGGACGATCGACTACCACTTCGCCCTGGACGGGCTGCCCTGGTATCAGGCGCTGTCTTTTGCCCTGGGCCAATGGCTGCTGCGCGCTGACGAGAGTGATGACACGCTGGAATTCTGGATGCTACGGCCGGATAATTATCGCCCGGTGCGGCTGCAGGCGTTGCGGCGTGAGCCGAGTATGCTGACGGTTGGTGCGGGGCTGCGGCAGGCACGTCGGGTGGAAGTCCGACCCACGGGATGGCGCGGCAGTCTATGGTCGGCAAGCTATTGGTTCGAGACGGACACCGGCCGCTTCCTGCGCTATGAGTCGGGCGCACTGGTGCCGGGGATGGCGCAGACGCGGATCGAACTCAGTACGATGTCACCCTGAGGGATGACTCAGGAGCCGATCTCCATCAGTTCGTCCAGCCGGCCCTCCATGTGCAGTTCGGTCAGGTCGGCGAAGCCGCCGATCCATTCCCCGTCGAGGGTGAACTGGGGTACCATGCGGGCCCCTTGGGTGAGGCGACTGAACTCGCGCAGGGCGGCCGGGTCGCCGTCGATGCGGATTTCATTGTAGGCGATGCGCCATTTCTGCAGCAACGCCTTGGACTTGTCGCAGATCGGGCAGTGCCCGGTGCTGTATACTGTCAGTCTTGCCATGCTCGTCCCCGGATCCTTACCCCACAAGTCTCCGCAGGGTGCGCACTATGTCGACCACCACAGTCCAGACCCGACCCGCCGTCATGACCGTTGCCGAGCTCGGCGGGGATACCCTGCCCGGGCTGCTGGAGCGCTATGGCCTGGCATTGGTCGCGGTGGCGGCGGAGGCTGAGATCCCCGGCAGCTTCTGGGGCGAATCCGAGGCCGGACTGATCGGCGCGCGGTTGTATGTGCGCCCCGACACCCCGGTGCACTCGGCCCTGCACGAGGCCTGTCACTATGTCTGCATGGACGCGCCGCGGCGCGGCGGCCTGCACACCGACGCCGGCGGCGACTATGCCGAGGAGGATGCGGTATGCTACCTGCAGGTGCTGCTGGCCGACCACCTGCCCGGCGTGGGCCGTGGCCGGTTGCTGGCCGACATGGATGCCTGGGGCTATAGTTTCCGCCTCGGCTCGGCCCGGCTCTGGTTCGAGAGCGACGCCGAGGACGCCCTGGCCTGGCTGCAGCGCGAGGGGGTGGTGGGTGCGCGCGGCGAACCCACCTGGAAACTGCGGGATGCCGATCTTTGAAATCTGGCTTCCGTAGCCTCATCTTTGGCAATTCGACAACTTTCAAACCGAAGCTCCGTCATTGCGAGTACCCAAAGGGCATAAACGCAGCGTGGCAATCTCATAATGCAGTCTCAGCCGGTTGGAGATTGCCGCGGCGCGAAGCGCCTCGCAATGACGATAACTGAACAGGAGCAAACCATGTCCGATGCCCCGAAAGGCCTGATGGATTTCGTCAGGGACGCCAAATCCCGCATCAGGGAGGTCGACGGTGACCAGCTCGAGTCGATGAAGCAGGAGCGCCCCGACCTGATGATCCTGGACGTGCGCGAATCCAGTGAGCACGAATCGGCCCACATCGAGGGCGCCATGCTGATCCCCCGCGGCATCCTGGAGGCCGCGGCCGATCCGCAGTACCCCAAGCGGGCGGAACCGCTGGTCAATGCCCGCGACAAGCCCGTGGTGGTGTACTGCGCCTCCGGCGGGCGTTCGGCCATGGCGGCCGACACCCTGCAGAAGATGGGCTTCAAGGAGGTCTACAGCCTGGCCGGCGGCATCGAGCAGTGGGACAAGGACAACCGACACCTGGTGCGCGAGGCGCGCTACGTCTGAGTCCTGCCCGCGGGTTGAATTTATTTAAAATCATATTGTTACTAAGTACGCCTTGCTTGCGTGTGCCCATCCCAACCCGACGACGGCCCCGGGCCGCGGCGGGTTGAGTTTTTTCCCGCCCCGCCGACACAACTCCTGTAGTCATGTAACAGCGGATTTTTCCATGGCTTTGTGGAACCTCAAAGGCAGGACCATCCTGGTGGTGGATGATTTTCCCGAGATGCGCTCAATGCTGCGCAGCATGCTGGCCATGTACGGGGCCGATACCATCGAGCAGGCGCGCAACGGGGAGGAAGCCATCGAGCGGATGCAGGCGCGTCGCTTCGAGATCGTGCTGTGCGATTACAATCTGGGCGAGGGCAAGGATGGCCAGCAGGTCCTGGAGGAAGCCAAGCATCGTGACCTGCTGCCCTATGACACCACTTTCGTCATGGTCACTGCCGAGAACACGTCCGAAATGGTCATGGGGGCGCTGGAGTATCAGCCCGACGCCTACCTGTCCAAGCCGGTGACCAAGACGGTGCTGCAGGCGCGGCTGAAGAAGCTGCTGGACAAGAAGGTCCTGCTGACGCCGGTGGCCAGGGCACTGGCACAGCAGGACTACAACAGGGTCATCAGGCTGTGCGACGAGCTCATCGACCAGGGCAGCAAGTTCCGCTACGAACTGCTCAAGCTCAAGACCGACATGCTGCTCAACATCGGCGAATTCGACCAGGCCGAGACGCTGGTCGGCGAGATACTGATGACCGCGAACTGCCCTGGGCCCGGATGGGGCTGGGCCGGGTCCAGTTCCACCGTCAGGACTATGCTGCCGCGATCGCCACCTTCGACACCGTGATCGAACAACAGCGCAATTTCGTCGCCGCCTATGACTGGCGCGCCCGGGCACTGGAGCGCAAGGGCGATCCGGCAGCGGCCCAGGACAGTCTGCAGGCGGCGGTGGCGGTCTCGCCCAAATCCGTGCAGCGCCAGCGGGCGCTGGCCGACATCGCCGACTTCAACCCAGACTATGACACCACCGAGAAGGCCAGGCGTCAGGCCCTGCGGGTCGGGCGCGCCTCGGTGCTGCGCCAGCCCACGGACTTCAGCGGCCTGGCGCGGGTGCTGGTCAAACAGGGTAACGCCAAGGAGGCGGCCAGGATCGTCGATCAATTGCGCCACGAATGCCGGAATGATCCGCGGGCCGGCCTGGTCGCGGCCGTGGCCGAAAGCGGGGTACACCAGGCCCTGGGCAGGCCCGAGCAGGCACAGGCGGTGCTGGAGGACGCGCTGGAACTGGTCCGCAACCAGCCCGAGCTGCTCGATGAGGCGGCCGGCAATGAGCTGATTCAGACCTGCCTGGCACAGGGGTGCACCGACCAGGCCCACGAGATGGCCCGTGCCCTGGTCAAGAACCACCATGATGACGAGGGCGTGCTCAGCCGCCTGTCACGGGTCTACGAGGAGGCCGGGCTGGCCGAGGCCGGTGCGGACCTGATCAGTACTGCCCGCAAGGAGGTCGTTGACCTCAATAACGAGGGCGTGGCCCTGGTCAATGCCGGGAAGATCGAGGAATCCATCGACTTCTTCACCAATGCCGTGAAGGTGATGCCCAACAATGCCGTGTTCAATCTCAACGCGGCGCACTCCCTGGTCCTGTATATGAAGCACAGCGGTCCCAGCAGGGAACACCTGAGTCGGGCGCTGGACTATATCCGGGCCGCCGAGCGTGACGAAATCCACCGTGACTGGCGCAACAATCTCAAGCGTGCCTGCCGCAGCATGGCGGGTGCCATGCAGAACGGCTGATACGAGGAGCCTGTATGTCCACCGAGCCGGAGCCTTATGACTTCTCGCTGATCCTGGCCAACTCCGTCCATGACATGAAGAATTCCGTCGGGATGCTGATTGGCGCGCTGGATGAGCTCGGCGCGGGCGAGACCGCGGCCAGCGATCCCGCCGTGCGCGACATGAGCAAGCTGCGCTACGAGGCCAAGCGGCTGAACTCCAACCTGATCCAGCTGCTCTCCCTGTACCGGATCAATGAGCTGGGCTATGCGCTCAATCTCATGGAGAACGATGTCGAGGAGGTGGTCGAGGAGTGCTTCCGTGGAAAACAAGAGGCCTTCATGCAGCTGCAGGGCGTGGATTCGAGAATGGACTTGGACCCGGATCTGGTTCTTGTTCTTTGACGCGAGCTGGTTCAGCAAGCCGTGCTCAACAGCGTGATCAACAAGCCATCGTTACCACCCGCGGACCCGCATCCGCATCGGTGCCAGGGGACCGTCGACGGCCGGTTTGGCCCTGTTACTTGGAGGACAAGGACGGGCTATCCGAGGTCCATTGCAGGTCAACTCCGCCCCACGATTTGGTCCAGGACGCATCGATTTCCGCAAGCGGCTCCACCGGGGCGGGTCTTGTATTTCACGCCCACCTCGCCCGCAGCACCGGCACAAAGGACCTTGGGGCTACATTCGAACTGGCCAACACGGTTCGACGGCGGGGGCGGTTTTACCCATGTATCTGCCGTGACCTAAGGGGGCAGGGGTCATGGGTAGGGTCGAGCGGGGGAATCTGGGCTAATGCCGATCCCGACCTGCACCTGGACCTGTCACCCTGACTCTGACCCCAAAACCCGGATGGCACTTCATCATAAGCTGGTTTCAGTCTATCCGTCATTCCCGCGAAGGCGGGAATCCAGTGCCTGGCAGTGCAGGCAAACCCTCGCGATCCCCGCTTGCGGGGATGGTCGTGGCTTTAAATCATACCATTCCCCTGACCTGTGAAAACCATGACTGACTTCATCCCCCTCAACATCGCTGTACTCACCGTCTCCGACACCCGCACCGAGGCCGACGACACCTCCGGGCGCACCCTGGCCGAGCGGCTGGAGGCGGCCGGCCACCGGCTGGCGGCGAAGGCCATCGAGCCGGACGACATCTACCGCATCCGCGCCCGGGTCTCGGGCTGGATTCGCCGCTCCGGACACTCATGCCGTTGATCAGCAAGGCTGGCCGGCACCGGCGTGACCGTGCGCGACGCACGCCGGAGGCGATCAGGTGCTGCTGGACAAGGAGATCGAGGGTTTCGGTGAGATCTTCCGCATGCTCTCGTATGACGAGATCGGTACGTCCACCCTGCAGTCGCGCGCGCTTGCCGGGGTGGCCAACGCCACCTACGTCTTCTGCCTCCCGGCTCCAGCGGCGCCTGCCGCACCGGCTGGGACAAGCTGATCCAGCAGCAGCTGGATATCCGCACCCGGCCCTGTAACCTGGCCCAGCTTATCCCGCGTCTCCGCGAGAGTAAGCGGCTCCCAGCTGCCGTCGAAATCCTGCAGGTCGACTTCCTGCAGGCGGCGGTTCACATAGAGCCGGTCCAGCGTGTCGTCGGGCAGTTCGACCGGCTCGCCCCCGCGGTCGAGATAGCGCCAGTGGCCGTGGCGGACTCAGCTCGACAACAGGGTCACCAGATGTCGTCGAAGCGGATCGGTATATTCTGTTGCCAGAGACGAAGTCATTGAGTCTTTCAAGGGATCTGCTGCGGCCTGTTACTCGTTCGTCGGCCAGCGCGGCCAGGGCGACCGGTCCATTTAGGTGGGTTGGTTTCATCAGGACATGATTGGGGATTTGCGGCTGGAGGGTTTGACCAAGTATATTCGCCCCACAGCGGTTGGGGATTCTTTTAGCGGCGGTTAAATAGTTGCAGGCGATCTTAACCATAAGAATATTCTCGTTGAAGAGGCAAAGGAAAGCGGATTTATAGCAATTGAGTGCCGTTTTTGTCTTCCCGTCCGTGAATACGTATAAGCTTATGAAAAGGCCTGCGCACCCTGGGAATGCCGAGGCTCACAAATATCCAAGCCGAGAAAGCTTACGCAAACTGCCGAGAAGATCCGGGCTGCGGACTGGATGCTGTTACAAGGATACTGGCAGTTAAACAGCTGATTTATGCCCTGGGTCGCACGCATCTTACAAAACCCGGCCCCCTATAACCTGGGTCATACAAGATCGAGATGAGAGGGCGCTGCGAGCGGTGGACGCAAAATGTGAACGAGACCTGCGATCGGCGCCTCCACCCCGGCGAAGCTGGAAGAGGCGCTGGCTACACTGAGCCTGCCGCTGGTGGCCAAGGAGGTGCGCTCGGCCCGCGGTGAGGGCGTGTTCCTGATCGACAGCCGGACCGCCCTGCAGGAGTACGCCCGGCGTAACGAGGTGTTGTACCTGCAGGAATACCTGCCCATTGAGCGTGATCTGCGCATCGTCCACGTCGGCGACCGGGTGGTCAGCGCTTACTGGCGCCGGGCCGCGCCCGGGGTATTCCACACCAATATCGCCCGCGGCGGAACAGTCAGCTTCGACGGGGTGCCGGAGGCGGCCGTCGCCCTGGTCGAGCGCGTCGCTCGCCGGCTCGGTATCGATCACGCCGGCTTCGATGTCGCCGAGGTGCAGGGCCGGTTCTATATCCTGGAGTTCAATCCCCTGTTCGGGCTGGAGGCACTCAACCGCCAGGGCATCCGTATCGCGCCGCTGATCGACGATTATCTCTCACGTGTCGATGGTGGTCCCGCCGACCGTGATCCGGACACGCCGCTGGCGGCGTGACAATCGGGCGGATTCGGTCATGTCTCCGAGCTGTAGAGCAGCTTGTACAGTGACTGCACCACCTGCTCATGGCGCGCTTCGTTGAGTTCCACGTCCTCGGCCATGTAGCGGTTGTAGCTCTTGGTCATTTCCGCCAGCCGGGTGAAGCGCAGCAGACGCAGCCGCTCTCCGTCGTTGAGCAGCATCAGGCTGCCGACATGGAACAGCCCGGCGGGAACGATATAGCTGCGGCTGTCGTCCTCGGACGTGAGTACGATACAGCGCTGGTACTGGGTGTGGGCGCCGTGACCCTCGATGCCGCGCACCGCCACGGCCCGGGTGGTCCCGGGGATCAGGCGGGCGCCCAGCTGGAGTGACAGGTCGGGCCGGGTTCGCATCCAGCGGATCACCGCCAGGCACCAGCGGTCCGTGTCCTTGCATTCCTGCACCGCCAGCAGCGAGCCCACATTGATGTTGATATGCACATCCGCCGGGCAGGTGAAGCCGAAGCCGCTGTCGCTCTCATCCAGCGTATCCAGCTGCGCCACGCTCTGGGTGATGCGCTGTTCCAGCGCGGTCTCGATCTCGGTTTTGGCGCGGCTGGAGGCGACATTGGCGCGTTTCCAGACATCGTCGTCGCGGGCGGTGTAGTCGAAGCCGTAGCTGCGCGGCTTGATCACGCCTTCCGCCAGCTTGCGACGCACATCGGACTCGCGCCAGCTTTCCTGCTCCATCGGTACCAGCGACAGGCCGCTGGTGCCCTGCATGCGGTCGCCGTGCATGTGGATCTCGAAGGACTCCGGGTCGAACTCGACCCGGCCCGAGAGGTAATGATGGGCCGGTGTGAGTCCTGCCACCACCAGTGCCTGGCTGCAGCGTTCGGCACGCGCCTCGTTGCGGGTCGGGCGCCGGCTCCAGGCGTTGCGCAGCCGTCGCAGCAGATCGCGCTCCTGGTGTTCGCGGTAGCTCAGGTCCTTGCGCTGGGTCAGCGTCCTGACCTTGTCGGCGGTGATGCGTTCCAGTTCGCGGATGTCCAGCAGGCGGGTGGCCGCGCGCTCGCCGGGACGGGCGGCCACACCGTGGCGGGGCGGGGCGTCGCTGTCCAGGTCGATGAAATAGCGCTCGGCCGTGAGTTCCTCCAGCGGTGTGTCGAACTCCTCGCCGTGGCGCAGGTGCACAGCGCCGGCCCACTTGCGCAGCCGGACATAGACATCGTGGATCTCGTTCTGGAACAGATGGAAGGGGTTGCACAGGGCCGCAACCACGATCTGGGTGTAGGCGATGCCCACCGACCAGTCCGACATGTGTTCGACCCGTTCGGTGGCCAGGTCGTGGCCCTCGGCGAAGCGATACAGCTGATGGATTTCCCGCCACACGCCGGGCGGGGCATCGCGGTAGATGGCAAAGGCGATCAGCACCCGGCGCGAGAGCTGTTCGGTGGCATGCAGCAGGCTTTCGTGCAGGATGATGCGCGTCTCACCGTCGAGCTGACCGGGATCGCGCGCCAGTTGCATGGCCAGCAGCTTGTAACCGTTGGCCATGGCCTCCAGCAGCGCCTGGGCCTGTTCGTAGATGGCGATCTTCTGCGGTTTGAGTGGAAAGTTGACCTGGCCGCACTGGGTGCAGAAACGCTCGATCAGGTGGCCAGCTTCACTGGCGAAGGCGGCCATCACGACATGGCGCGCGGGGGCCTCGAGCACGGTCTGGTTGATGCGTTTGAGCCGGCCGACGACCGCCTCGGCGAATTCGGCCTGGTTGAGCTTGGGCAGGCCGTCCAGCCAGCGCTGGATCACGGCAGGGGCGTCGTCCGCGTCGGCCTGATGAATCAGGGGAGGGATGCTGAGGTCGAGCTGTGTCATCGCGTCCCAGGAGTCTCCCGCTCAGGATGGTGGAGGGGACGGCTCGCCGCCGGCCCCGGTTTCATCCTCCTCGACCTCCACCCGGGGGTCAAGTTCCAGGACCGCGGGCGAGGTGCGGGCCATGGCGACGAACTCGCCCTGCTCCTCAGTCGGGATGATCGCCCCCACGCGCCGGCGGCGGGCGGAATACAGGGCCAGAATGACCAGCAGGATGGCGAAATACAGCATCAGGCCTTGGCTGCCCGACCATTCGATGGCCACACCGGCCAGGATAGGGCCGATGCTGGAGCCGATGCCGCTGAGCAGCAGCAGGCTGCGGCTGGACTCGAGCATCTGGCTGGCGTCCAGGTGGTCGTTGGTGTGGGCCACCGACAGCGAGTAGACCGAGAAGGCGCAGCCGCCCAGGGCTACCGACAGGATCAGGGCGTACCTGAGTTCGATGGCGGCCAGGAAAAACACGGCCAGGGCCGCGGCCGCGCCGAGCAGGCTGACATTCTGCAGTACCAGCCGGCGGTCGTGGTTGTCGGACAGATGGCCGATGGGCCACTGCAGCAGGGCGCCGCCGAAGATCACCGCGCTCATGAACAGGGCGATGCCGAAATCGGTCAGACCCACGCCGGTGGCATAGATCGGCCCCAGGCCCCAGAAGGCGCCGCTGACCAGCCCGGAGATCAGGGCCCCGATCACGCCCAGCGGCGAGGTGCGATACAGTTGGCGCAGGCCCAGGCTGGGCACGCTGACCGCGGCCGGCTGGAGCATGCGGGTCAGCGCGATCGGCACCAGGGCGAGCGAGAAGAACAACGCGCTCAGGGCCAGGGGTTCGGTACCGTCGAAGCCGTAGATCAACAGCATGTACTGGCCCGAGCCCAGAGCCAGGAGGTTGATGGTCATGTAGATGGCGAACAGCCGGCCGCGATTCTCGTTGGTGGCCAGATTGTTCAGCCAGGACTCGATGGCCAGGTACATGCCCAGCATGCTGATGCCGGTGAGGATGCGCAGCAGCCACCAGACGATCGGGTCGACCCACAGAGCGTGCAGAATGACCGAGGCGCAGCCGATGGCGGCGAAGGCCGAGAAGCTGCGGATGTGCCCGACATTGTGCTGGATGCGCGGGCAGATGTAGGAGCCGATTACGTAACCCAGGAAGAAGCCCGACATGATGATGCCGGTCAGGTCGTTGGACAGGAACTCGGCGCTGGCGCGCAGGGCCACCACGGTGCCGAGCAGGCCGGAGCCGAGCAGCAGCAGGGCGACCGCCGTAAGTAGCGAGTAGATGGAGTAGAAGGTTCTCAGCATGGCGGCCCGGCCAGTTGATAGCGCGTGAGCATAGCAATGACGCTGCGGTGAGGGAAGCGATCAGATCGACGGTCGGCGTCAGGGTTTGAGCGCCGGTTCCTGCACCAGCACCCAGGGCGCGGTGACCACCGCCCACAGCTCCGGATCGCGCTCGCGCCAGTCACGGGCGGTGTCGGTGTCCAGATGATTGAGAGCGCCGCCTTCCAGCCACGCCTCGACCGCCGCCCTGTCGTCGTTGGCGAAGGCCACGGCGACCGCGACCAGGTCCAGTTCCCGGGCCACCCGGATGACCACGCCGCGGGCGAAGTGACGTTCCAGCTCCGCCCAGCGGATGCGGGCGGTTTCCTGGTTGAGTGACTCCGGCGTGTGTGGCGGGTGTGACTGATCCATTCCTGCTACCGCTGTTCGCGTTGCTCCGCACAGGCCAGGCACAGGGTGATGGCCGGGTCGAAGTTCAGACGGCCGGCACCGATCGGATCGCCGCAGTCCAGGCAGTCGCCATAGTCGCCGCTGTCGATGCGCTTCAGCGCGGCCTGGATGCGGCGGTATTCGTCCTGCGCCCGGGCCTCGCCCGCGTGCGCCATGGCCTGGGCCTGCATGGCGTCCATGCGTGACAGCCGGCCGGTGCGGCTCTGGTCAAGCTCCACGGTCCGGCCGGCCTGGCGCCGGGTCTCGGCCATCGCCTCCAGCTCGCGGGCACGATCCAGCAGGCGCTGGCGCAGGGCCTCGATGTCGATGTCGTCGCGCATGGATACTAACGTTCTCATTAATAAATGATAACGCAGGCCGGAACAACCCGATACGGTACTACCTCAGTCCGGCTCAGCGTGGACCACGACGCGGTTGCGGCCGCCTTCCTTGGCCCGGTACAGGGCCTGGTCGGCCTGTTCCAGCCAGGCCTGATGGCTGGCCAGTCCGGGGGTGAGTTCGGCCACGCCCAGGCTGATGGTGTGGTCGATCGCCTTGCCCTCGTATTCCACCGTCAGCGCCTCGATCTTCTTGCGCAGCCGCTCGGCCACGTAGCGGGCGCTGGCGGCATCGGTGTCGGTAAGGATGACGACGAATTCCTCGCCGCCGTAGCGCCCGGCGATGTCGGTGGTGCGGACGGTGTTGAGCAGGGTGGCGGCGGTCACCCGGATGACCTCATCCCCGGCCTGATGGCCGTGGGTGTCGTTGACCGGCTTGAAGTGGTCGATGTCGAACATGATCAGGGAGCAGGCTGCCTTGCTGCGCTGGAAGCGGGCGAACTCCTGCTGCAGGCATTCCTCCCAGTAGCCGCGGTTGTTCAGGCCGGTGAGCCGGTCGGTGCGTGAGAGTTGGGCGAGCTGATCGTTGGCGCTCTCCAGCTCCAGTTTGCCCAGGGCGGTGTCGGTGACGTCGTAGATGATCACGCCCACGTGACGGATCCGGCCGTCGGCCGAGCCGACCGGGATCAGGGTGACGTTCTGGTACATGTGCTCGGCCGGTGAGCTGATGGGGCGATAGGTACGGAATTTCAGCAGATAGGGGCGCTGCTCCCAGGTGGTGAAGGAACGGGTATTGAGTTCGAACACCATGTCCAGCTTGCGCTTGAACCAGGCCTCGGGGATCTCGCCGAACAGGCTGAACAGGTTGTGGCCCATCACATGCGCGGGCGTCAGGCCGCTGTGGTTCTCCATGAAGCTGTTCCACATCTGTACCCGGTAATCGCGATCCAGCACCACCAGGCCGACATCGATGGTCTGCAGCATGTCCATCAGCCAGTGGATTTCCTTGATGTCGATCTTGCTTTCCATGCTCAGGCGTATTTCAGGTAGGCGATGCGTTCGTTGAGCAGCGCGAGCGATTCGCCGCTGATGAACAGGATCAGGTCGCAGTGGATGTCGCGGTCCTCGATGGCGTAGTCCAGTTCGATGACCAGTATCTGCTCGTTGCTGTCCTGCCGGGCGCGCAGCAGTTCCTCCCAGGAGGTGTGGCGGCCGAGTACGGTGGGATGGCTCTGGCTGAAGTCGATGTCCAGCTGTTCGGCGATGCCGTTGAGGCAGGCGCCGATCAGGATGCCGGCCGTGTCCATGATCAGCTCGGTCTCGGCGCTGGCGTCGAGTGCGCCTTCATAGTGCATCAGCTCGGCCAGCTGGGCGAAGCTGGACTCGGTGAAACTCAGCAGCGCCTCGCCGCCGATGCCGGCGCCGATGAAGCCCTGGCTGACCACGAAGACGGCCTCGCTGAGACTGGCCTGGGCCAGGGCCTGCTGCAGGGCGTTGCGTTCGACCAGCTGGAGTTGCGGCACCGGCAGCTTGACGAATACCCCCAGGCTGCGGGCCAGCAGATCGGCGGCCCGGCCCATGGCGATGTTGACGATCTCCTGGTGCACGTCCAGTGCCTCGACGGCGATGTCGATCTCGCGCGGGGTCTGGTGGGCGGCGTCGAAGCGGATGCCGAACTTGTTCAGAATGGCCTCGACCTTGTCGACGTCGATGGGTTTCCTGATATAGTCCATCGCCCCGAGTGCCAGCACCCGGTCGCGGGCCTCGGGCTGGACATCGCCGGAGACCACGATGACCATCGCGGGCAGATCGCGGTGGCGGATTTCGGCCAGGGTTTCGTAACCGTCGAGCACCGGCATGTTCAGATCCAGGAACAGGACATCGCCCTTGCCGGCGGCGATCGCCTCCAGGGCCTCCTGACCGTTGGTGGCGAAGCTGATCTCGACATCCCAGCCCGGCGGCAGGGCGCGCGCCATCTGCTTGCGGGCGAAGCTGGAGTCGTCACAGATCAGAACGGGTGTCGGCATCGGTTGTGTCTGGCTATACCGGCGCGATACGCGGTAGTTGTTATGTACGATGTGCGGCCATTATCCGGGTGCATCGGCCGCTTTGCCATAGCCGGGCAGGCTCAGTCGCCGCCGCCGGCCATGCCGTCAAACAACCGGCGGGCATTCTCCAGCTGCAGCTTCCGGGCCAGCTCCGGTTCCAGCCGTCCCAGCCAGTCCCGGTGGAAACCGATGAAACGGCCATATTCCTCCCAGCCGGTATCGGTGCGGTCCCAGCCGTCCATGGCATCGACCGGCCAGACCGGATCCGAGCCGACCATGAAGCGTGCCGGAAAGCGCCGGATCAGGCTTTCCCATTCCGGCAGCAGGGCGCCGTCGTCAGCGGTGATCGGGTGGCGCACGAACCGCCAGGGGTCGCGGGCCGACAGCTCCGCCCAGACATTGGGGCAGGCGGCAAGCACCTCAGCGACGGCTTCAGGCGCGAGGATGGCGCCGGCGTGGGCCCACAGGATGCGGGTCTGCGGATGGGCCCGGCACAGCTCCAGCAGATAGGTGTTGCGGCTGAATTCGGTGTGCAGCATTACCGGCACCTCGAACTCCGCGCCCAGTTCCAGCAGGGTGCGGATCACCGGGGTGTCCCAGCGCGGGGAGAAGCCGCCGATCAGGTGCAGCTCGCCGATACCCCGGTAGTCTCCGCCGGCCAGGGCCTCCCGGGCGCGTTGCGGGACCTCTTCGTCGAAGGCCCAGCGCGACCACTCGCCGCTGTCGCGGTAGGGACTCCAGATGGGGATGACGCGCTGCGGGGCCAGCCGCTGCAGTTCCAGCGCCAGTTCCGGCGGGGTGCCGATCACCACGGCCAGTTCGACGCGGTGGTCGGCAAGGATATCCACTGCCTGCTGCGCGGAGGTCGCATCCTTCTGGCTCCACTTGTAATGGATATGGACATCGGCCAGCGGCCGGAGCTCGGCGGCAAAGGTGTTGCCGCCAGGCAACAACAATGACAGGAAGAGGGCAAGGTGCCGGAAAGGCGCCATCGTATGCGGCTTCATGATCCCGTCAGTTGATTCTGTGCCGACGCCAGCAACTGCAGCTTGGCATGGCGCGGCAGCCGTTTGATGGCAACTTCCCGGCGGCTGGCGGTGGCCCGGGAATGGCCGGCCTCGAGGTAGACCACCGCCTCGGGTGTGCGGCCGCGGAAATAGCGTGCGCCGCGGCGGCTCGCATGCTGCCTGAAGCGGCGTTCCACGTCAGTGGTGATGCCGGTGTACAGGCTGCCGCAGCTGCAGCGGATGATGTAGACCTGCCAGTTCGTGCCCGTGTTTGCCATGACGCAGAAATATACCCCCGGATTGACGTATGACAAAATCCGGCGAAATACCGCCTCCGAATGCCGCCGCAGGATTGACAGTCGGGGCTCAGGGTCTAGCCTTTCAGTAAGTGAACCCTGTCATATTTTCAGGCGCTATACCATGCCTGGATGCGCCAGGGCCGGAACCGGATGGCGGCTCAGCTGTCTCCGGGAATGCATACCGCAAACAAATAATGAGGAGACGCAGATGTTTCGTAACATGTTTGGCGATACCCCTCGCCTCAGTCGTGTCGGGGCCGGCCTGATAACCGGCCTGTCCCTGCTGGCCGTTCCGGCCGCGCAGGCGGACGAGCCCTCGGGCTATGTCACCGATAGTCCCGGCACTATCGTTCGCACAGATTTCGGCGAATGCGTGCACACCTCCAGCTGGAAGGAAGGCATGGCCATCATGGAATGCGAGCCGAAACTGGCCGAGGCGAACCGGCCCGAACCCGAGACCGAAGTGGCGGCCATGGAGCCCGAGCCCGAACCCGAGCCCGTGCTGCGTCGCATCAGTCTGAGTTCGGATACCTATTTCGAGTTTGACAAGGCGGAACTGACACAGGAGGGCAAGGACAAGCTGGGTGATATCGCCCGGACCCTCAAGCAGTCCCGCGATCCCAGCATCCGTATTGTCGGCCATACCGACCAGATCGGTTCCGAGGAGTACAACCTGAAACTCTCGCGGGAACGCGCACAGGTTGTGGAGCGGTACCTGCTGGAGCAGGGTGTACCCGCCCAGGCGCTGGAGGTACAGGCCATGGGCGAGGCCAACCCGGTGAAGCAGTGCGAAGGGATGCGCGGACAGGCACTGATCGACTGCCTGGGCCCCAACCGGCGTACCGACATCGAATTCTCCGCCTTCGAGGTGGTGGAGGATCCGGCGAGGTAGAACCGGACCGACCGTGCCGATGCTGTATCGCGCACGGTGGACAGATGACGCCACCCTTGTTTGACGAGGGTGGCGTTTTTTGTTTCCCGGCTTTCTTCCGCCGCCGGCATGGATTACTGTGTCGGCAAACCGGGCAGAAAAGGGATAACCAGATGCAGCAGGAGCCGACCTTTCGCGAGAGTGTCAATCTGATGGTCGATCGCGCGATCAGCGCTGTCGGTCTGGACGAGGGCACGGCCAACGCCATCAAGGCCTGTAACGAGGTGCTGCAGGTACAGTTTCCGGTCAAGATCCGCGGCAAGATCGAGGTCTTCACCGGCTGGCGCGCCACGCACAGCACCCACCGCCTGCCGGCCAAGGGCGGTATCCGTTACGCCTCCTATGCCGACCAGGACGAGGTCGAGGCCCTGGCCGCGTTGATGACCTACAAGTGCGCCATCGTGGACGTGCCCTTCGGCGGCTCCAAGGGGGCGCTCAACATCGATCCGAACCTGTATGAGCGCGAGGAGCTGGAGCTGATCACACGCCGCTTCGCCCTGGAGCTGGTGCGCAAGGGTTTTCTCAACCCCTCTACCAACGTGCCCGCGCCCGACATAGGTACCGGCCAGCGCGAGATGGCCTGGATGGCCGATACCTACAAGCAGCTGCATCCCGAGGACATCAACTACACCGCCTGTGTCACCGGCAAGCCGGTCCATCACGGTGGTATCCGTGGCCGGGTCGAGGCCACCGGGCGCGGCGTGCAGTACGCGCTGCGTGAATTCTTCCGCCATTCAAAGGATGTCAGGCGCGCCGGGCTGGACAGCGGCCTGGACGGCCAGCGCGTTGTCATCCAGGGGCTGGGCAATGTCGGTTATCACGCTGCCAAGTTTCTGTCCGAGGATGACGGCGTTCTGATCACGGCCATCATCGAGCGCGACGGCGCCCTGATCAACGACGCCGGCCTGAACGTGGAGGAGGTCTATCAGCACATCATCCAGCACCACGGCATCAGGAACTTCCCGGGCGGTACCTACGAGGAAAATGGCGATGCGGTGCTGGAGAAGGAATGCGACATCCTGATCCCGGCAGCGATGGAGGGCCAGATCACCCTGGACAACGCCGAACGGATCCAGGCCCGGTTGATCGTGGAGGCGGCCAACGGCCCGGTCACCTACGGCGCCGACGAGGTGCTCAACAAGCGCGGCGTGGTCATCGTTCCCGACGCCTTCGCCAATGCCGGCGGCGTGATCGTGTCCTATTTCGAATGGATCCGGAACATCTCCCATATCCGCTTCGGGCGTATGCAGCGCCGCCATGACGAGGTGCGCGGCCACCAGATGGCGGCCTTCCTGGAGGAGATGACCGGGGCCAGTATCACCGATGAGATGCGCACCCGGATCGCCCACGGTGCCGACGAGGTGGACCTGGTGCGTTCCGGCCTGGACGACAGCATGCGCATGGGGTATCAGGAGATCAGCGAGGCCCTGCGCGAGAGCGAGACCATCAACGACCTGCGCACGGCTGCCTATGCCGTGTCCATCCGCAAGATCGCGCGCTCCTATCTGGATGTGGGGTTATTCTGAGTGAGGAGGCGCAGGATGGGTGAAGCGCAGCGCAACCCATCGCGTCATCGCGGAGCGATTGAATGATGGGTTACGGCACAGGTGCCTTCACCCATCCTGCAGTTACGGGTCACCCGCCTGCGGGTTGTCCTGCCGCGGCAGTTCGAGAATGACATGTTTGCCCAGCGCCCTGCGCATCTCGTCGATGCTGGGCGTCTCCGCCCGGGACGGGTGATCGAAGGCCCCGCCGCAGATCAGGGCGCGCACCTCCGGCCGGTTCTCGGCGTGCAGCCGCATGTGCCAGGCCTGCATGATATCGCCCACGTCCGAGCCGAACAGGCCGATGCCGATGCCGATCCCGAACCGAGTCGCCACCCGTACTTCGCCCGCCTCAACCACTTCATGACTGCGCCGGCTCACGCCGGTGATGACGAATTCACCCGCGCGCACCGTCTGCGTGGTGTCGCTGACCGTGTTGATCTCCAGCTGGCAGTGTGGTGCGAAATGATTCACGCCGCCCCCGGTGATCCGGCCGTCCTGGAAATACGCCCGTGCAGAGCGCGCCGGAATGGTGATCGCCTCGGGCAGGATCACCCGCGTGCCCACCGGCGGTGCATACCAGGGGCTGGCGGTTCCGCGCGGGGTTTGCGTGGCGCAGCCCGACAGACCCGTTGCCACAGTGACAACAACGCAGAGGACGCAGAGACGCAGAGACGCAAAGGCGAGTAAGGCAGAACTTTCTGCGCCTTTGCGTTTCTGCGTCCTCTGCGTTGACATCGCCACTGCCTGGAAGGATTACCGGATAGACTCGATGCTGTGGCGCCGCTCCAGTACCTGCGGCGTGATCAGCGCATAGCCCTGCTGCTGCCAGTGGGCCAGCTCCGTGATCGCCGACGGGGTCACGACGATGAAGTCCTGGAAATCCTCGAGGCGATAGCCGTAGTCCTCCGCCGCCAGGCCGCAGACCCGGAATTCAACGCCCAGCTGGGCGTAGTAGCGCATGCGGTCGACCGCGTCCTGATATTTTTTCTCGTTGTGCGCGGCGACGGTGACGATTTCGGTGCCGTGAATAATAACCTTGATGTCCATGAACTCCGGTGCCTGGCCGTAGGGCTCCTCGGTCAGGGGGTTCATGTAGGAGCGCAGCCAGTAGAGCGCGCTGTTGATCTTGGCCGGTTCGTCGAAATAGAAGTCGAATATGACCCTGGCCTCACCATAGGGGGTTTGCTCGAAGCGGGCGCCGGCGGTGTCGGTCTCCGCCGGCGCCCCCGGCAGCCAGAGCAGCAGGACGAGGGCGGACAGGATACGCAGCAGGGGCATGGCGGGCCTCCGTGAACGGGGTGTGCTTCAGGCAAGCATAGTTCCCGCCGGCGTCCAGGCAATAAAAAACCCCGCCGGTTGGCGGGGTTTGGCTTGCGCCCGGGATGGTAAGGGTTCAGCCCTGGGCCACCACGTTGGCAGCCTGCAGGCCCTTGGGACCCTGTTCCACGTCGAAGCTCACGGCCTGGCCTTCGGCCAGGGTCTTGAAGCCGCTGCCCTGAATCGCGGAGAAGTGCACGAACACGTCATCGCTGCCGTCAGCCGGCGAGATGAAGCCGTAACCCTTGGACTCGTTGAACCACTTAACAGTACCAGTACTCATGTAGATTACCTCAGTAAATCATGTTTCAAGATTGTGAATCTAATTGCAGTCGGGAAAGGCAAGGTGCAGGAGTAACCAAAGGGTGCTTCTGATGACCTAACGAACGTGCAACTAAATCTTTCTGCGGTCGCGGGAGCGGTTTTCGTCTCGCCTGCACGCGCCACATGACGAAGTATACACGATTATAAAAAAATGCAAGCAGAATTTTCTCAGCCGCGCGCGGTGCTGGAATCGGGGTCCGGCGCGGCGTGACGCGGCCAGGCGCTGGCATCGATGGTATCGCGATAGGCGTGCCAGGTGGCGTGTCCCAGCAGCGGCAGCAGTACCACGAAGCCCAGCAGGGCGGTGGCAAAACCCGCCAGCACAGAGGTGAAAATGATCAGCGCCCAGACCAGCAGCGCGGTCTTGTTGCGCAGCACCGCGTTGGCGCTGGTGATTACGGCGGTGATGGCGTCGACCCGCCGGTCCATGATCATGGGCAGGGAGAAGGCGCTGGCGGTGAAGACCACGGCGGCGAACACGGCGCCCACCGCGCTGCCGACGAGCAGGAAGCCCGCCAGTTCGCGCAGGCCATAGTCGGCCTCGACCGGAAAGAAGATATGCACCATGGTGGCCGCGCGCGCCCAGATCAGAAAGATCACCAGCAGCACCATGGAGAAGATCAGCAGGTCCTTGAGGTGGCGCCCGCCTTCGCGCAGGCAGTGGCCGGGTACCGGCCGCTGGCCGGCCTCGATCTGGCAGCTGAAGGAGTACAGCCCGATGGCCAGCACCGGACCGATGAACAGGAAGCCGGTGGCCAGCCCGAGATACAGGCCCAGGGTGCCGAAGCGCCAGCTCAGGGCCGCGATCAGTGCGCTGAGCAGGGTCATGACCACCCCGTAGCCCAGGCTCAGGGCCGGGGCCCGGCGCATGTCCTCCAGCCCTGCGCGCAGCCAGCACAGCGGCGCGGTGGGCTCCAGCGTACGCGCCGGGGCGGCAAAGGGCAGGGCGTCGCTGTCTGCGCTGTCCTCGCGCTCGTCCATGGAGGTCTCGCCCTCAGATGAATTCTGGTTGTAATCAAGGCAGGAATATCAGCATAAGAATCGGACGCAAGGGCGAGAAATTCAAGCGGCGGCCAGGAGGACAGTGTCACGAATTTTTACAGTTTCTGCAGGGCAGATATTTTTTCCCTAGTAATAACAATCAAATGCAGCTCTTGCACGATTCGTGCATAGGTCTGTCATCACGCAAGACGCTGCCGGATTCCCAGGGCTCCGGCACCAATACCAATAAAGGAGAAACAGAGATGAAACTGATAAAAACACTCGCGCTGGCGGCTACCGGACTGCTGGTCTCCGTGCAGGCACAGGCCGTTGCCGTGGACCTGAGCGGCTGGACCGCGGAAGGCGGCAGCTCCAGCTGGAATGTCCAGGCCGGCAACGACTCGGTACTGCAGACCGTCAATGGTGCGCCCACGGTCTTTTTCGACCCCACCGCCACCAGCAGCCAGAATACGGCCCTGAGCGGCAACATCCGGGTCGGCTCCGACGGCGATGATGATTTCATCGGCTTCGTGCTGGGCTACAACAGCGGCGAGATCTTCTCCTCCAGCGCCGATTTCTACCTCATCGACTGGAAACAGGGCGATCAGTCTGGCTGGGGCCAGGGGTTGGCCATCTCCCATGTCACCAATGGCTCCAATGGCAACACCACCGGCACTGGCGGTTCCTACTGGCAGCACACAGCAGGCGAGGTGAGCCTGATCACACGGGCGAACAGCCTGGGCAACACGGGCTATGCCGACCTGGTCGACTATGCTTTCAACATCATCTTCACCAGCAACCTGATCGAGGTGAGCGTCAATGGCACCACCGAGCTGAGCATCACCCCGGCGGATGTTTCCGGCGTGTCCAGCTTCACGGACGGCAGCTTCGGGTTCTACAACTATTCGCAGGCCCAGGTGCTCTACAGTGCCATCCGCTCAACTGACTGCTCGCAGACCCCCGATGCCCCCGAATGCCAGACAGGTACCATCCCTGAACCAACGACCGTGGCACTGCTGGCCATCGGCCTGATCGGCATGGGCGCGGCCGGCAGGCGCAAGCTGGTGCGATAATCGGCAGCGGTTGCCCCTCAAGCCAGGCCCCGTTCCGCAGGAACGGGGTTTTTTATGCCGGCAATCCCCGGTGGAACATATAAAGAAGCCCGCCGGGATACGGCGGGCTTCTGTGACTGGCCGTCGATTCCGACCCTGCATCAGCTATGTGGAGCCCCGCCACGGGACCGGTTTCCCACTCAGGGACAGGCGCTTCACAGAGCGGTATTGAGCGATTGCACGCGACCGGAAATACCGGTTATAGCTGCGCAAGGCCAGCAGGCTGATCAGTCCGATCAGCAACAGCCTCTGCACCGGCGGCGCTTCAGTCGCTGCCTGATGGCTGGTACCGGCCGTCGCCGGTACCTGATAGCACTGACACTCGGCCTGCAGGCCGGCGCCGGACAGTCCTGCCTTCAGTGCAAGTGACGCTCCGAGTACGAGCACGAGCGCCCCGCACAGACGTGTCAGCCGGGTTACTGGACGAAGTTTCTTTGTTCTCATCATCTCCCCACCTCCTCATGACCATCACTCTGTCTCGTCATTTTTTTGTCTATCAATTTCCACCTTACATACCGGAATCCGGAAAAATATCGGCAATACCGGCGGTCATGCGTAGGACATCAGGCAGTATCGGGGTCGGGCGGAAGCAGGGGCACTGATTGGGGTATGCCTGACAGCGGCGGCAATCAATTGATTATTTGTAAGATTAAGCCATCCAATACTCGAGCCCACCGGGGCGCTGAGCTGGCCGGCGTTGTGCCAGGCAAAAAAAACCCGCCGGGATGCGGCGGGCTTGTCGTGCGGGCCTGTTATCAGCCGGCGGCCTTCTTCTGCTCGGAAGGCGCGTCGTCCGGGTCGTAGCCCAGGTTCGGCGCCAGCCAGCGCTCGGCCTCTTCCAGGCTCATGCCCTTGCGCCGGGCGTAGTCCTCGACCTGGTCGCGGTTGATCTTGCCCACGCCGAAGTAGCGCGCCTCGGGGTGGCCGAAGTAGAAGCCGCTCACGGCCGCGGTCGGGACCATGGCGAAGGACTCGGTCAGCGCCAGGCCGGCGTTGTTGACCGGGTCGATCAGCTTCCACAGCAGCGCCTTCTCGGTGTGCTCGGGGCAGGCCGGGTAGCCGGGGGCGGGACGGATGCCCTGGTACTGTTCCTTGACCAGGGCATCGTTGTCCAGCGCCTCGTCACTGGCATAGCCCCAGAACTCCTTGCGCACCCGCTCGTGCAGCAGCTCAGCGAAGGCCTCGGCCAGACGGTCGGCCAGGGCCTTGAGCATGATGGAACGGTAGTCGTCGTGCTCCTGCTCGAAGCGTTCCACATGCTCGTCGATGCCGATGCCGGCGGTCACGGCAAAGGCGCCGAGATAGTCCTTCAGGCCACTGTCCTGCGGCGCCACATAGTCGGCCAGGCACTGGTTGGGCCGGCCCGGCGGCTTCTGGTTCTGCTGGCGCAGGTGATGCAGGGTGAGCAGCGACTTGCCGCGTGAGTCATCGGTGTAGAGCTCGATGTCGTCATCATTCACCTGGTTGGCCGGGAACAGGCCGAACACGCCGCGTGCCTCGAGCCACTTCTCGTCGATGATCTGCTGGAGCATCTCCCGGGCGTCGTTGAACAGCGAGCGGGCATGCTCGCCGACCACCTCGTCGTCGAGGATCTTCGGATAGCTGCCGGCCAGTTCCCAGGTCTTGAAGAACGGCGTCCAGTCGATGTACTCGGCGATCTGCTCCAGCGGATAGTTGTCGAAGCGCAGCACGCTGTAGCCGTCACCATGCACGACTTCCGGTCTGGGCTTGTCACCCGCCGTGGCGTCGGCACCCTTGTCGAAGGCCGCCGGCCGGGTCGGGGTATAGCTATCCCAGTCGATCGGGGTCTTGTTGGCCCGCGCGGCTTCCAGAGTCACCCAGTTGGTCTTGGCCTTCTTGCCGGCGTGCATCTCGCGGACCTTTTCGTACTCGGCCTTGATCTCGGCGACGTAGTTGTCCCTGTTGGCCTCGGAGACCAGGTTCTGGGCCACGCCCACGGCGCGCGAGGCATCCTTGACGTAGACGGTTGCGTTGCGGGTGTAGTGGGGCTGGATCTTCACCGCCGTATGTACGCGCGAGGTGGTCGCGCCGCCGATCAGCAGCGGGATGTCGAAGCCTTCGCGCTCCATCTCCTTGGCCATGTGCGCCATCTCGTCCAGCGAGGGCGTGATCAGGCCGGACAGGCCGATGATGTCGACGTTCTGCTCGCGCGCGGTGTCGAGGATCTTCTGCGCCGGCACCATCACGCCGATGTCGATGACCTCGAAGTTGTTGCACTGCAGCACCACGCCGACGATGTTCTTGCCGATGTCGTGCACGTCGCCCTTCACCGTGGCCATCAGGATCTTGCCCTTGGCCTGCTGGCCCTCGGACTTCTCGGCCTCGATGTAGGGGATGAGATGGGCCACGGCCTTTTTCATCACGCGCGCGGACTTGACCACCTGCGGCAGGAACATCTTGCCCTCGCCGAACAGGTCGCCGACCACGTTCATGCCGTCCATCAGCGGGCCCTCGATCACGTGGATCGGGCGCTCGGCGTTCTGGCGGGCGGCCTCGGTGTCCTCCTCGACATAGGCGTCGATGCCCTTGACCAGGGCGTGTTCCAGGCGCTTCTCGACCGGCCATTCACGCCACTCGAGGTCTTCCTTCTTCTCGACGGTGCCGCCCTCGCCCTTGTACTTGTCGGCGAGATCCAGCAGCCGCTCGGTGGAATCGTCACGGCGGTTGAGCACCACGTCCTCCACCGCCTCGCGCAGTTCCTCCGGCAGGTCGTCGTAGATGGCCAGCTGGCCGGCGTTGACGATGCCCATGTCCATGCCCGCCTTGATAGCGTGGTACAGGAACACGGCATGGATGGCCTCGCGCACCGGGTTGTTGCCGCGGAAGGAGAAGGAGACGTTGCTTACCCCGCCGCTGACCTTGGCGTGCGGCAGGCTCTGCTTGATCTCGTGGACGGCTTCGATGAAGTCCACGCCGAGTTGTTGTGCTCATCGATGCCGGTGGCGATGGCAAAGATGTTGGGGTCGAAGACGATGTCCTCTTCCGGGAAGCCGATCTGCTCGGTCAACAGCTTGTAGGCCCGGGTGCAGATCTCGATCTTGCGTTCCTTCGTATCCGCCTGGCCTTCCTCGTCGAAGGCCATGACGATGACAGCCGCGCCGTATTTGCGGCACAGTTTCGCCTGACGGATGAACTCCTCCTCGCCTTCCTTCATGGAGATGGAGTTGACGATGCCCTTGCCCTGGATGCACTTCAGGCCGGCCTCGATGATGTGCCACTTGGAGGAGTCGATCATCACCGGTACCCGCGAGATGTCGGGCTCGGAGGCGATCAGGTTGAGGAATTTAACCATTGCCTCCTCGCCGTCGAGCATGCCCTCGTCCATGTTGATGTCGATGATCTGGGCGCCGTTCTCCACCTGCTGGGCGGCGACCTCCAGGGCCTCGTCGAATTTCTCATCCAGGATCAGGCGCTTGAACTTGGCCGAGCCGGTGACGTTGGTGCGTTCGCCGACATTGACGAACAACGAGTCCTCGGTGATGTTGCACGGCTCCAGACCCGACAGGCGCATGGTGTCGACGTCATGCTGCGGGATCTTGCGCGGCTGAAATTCGGCCACTGCCTCGGCGATGGCCTGGATGTGCGCCGGGGTGGTGCCGCAGCAGCCGCCGATGATGTTGAGAAAGCCGCTCTCGGCCCACTCGCGGATCTCTGCGGCCATGGCCTCGGGCGACTCGTCATATTCGCCGAACTCGTTGGGAAGCCCCGCGTTGGGGTGTGCGTTCACGCCGCAGTCGGCGATACCGGACAGCTCCTCGATGTGCTGACGCAGTTCCTTTGCGCCCAGGGCGCAGTTGAAGCCCAGCGAGACCGGGTCGGCGTGGCGCAGCGAGTTGAAGAAGGCTTCAGCGGTCTGGCCCGAGAGCGTGCGCCCGGAGGCGTCGGTGATGGTGCCGGAGATGATCACCGGCAGCTTCTCCCTGCCGGTGTCCTCGAAATACTGTTCGATGGCGAACACCGCCGCCTTGGCGTTCAGGGTATCGAAGATGGTCTCGATCAGCAGTACGTCCACGCCGCCGTCGACCAGTCCGCGCACATTTTCGTAGTAGGCGTCCTTGAGCTGGTCGAAGTTGACGTTGCGAAAGCCCGGGTTGTTTACGTCCGGCGAGATGCTTGCAGTGCGGTTGGTCGGGCCCAGGATGCCGGCGACATAGCGCGGCTTGTCCGGGGTCTTCTCGGTCATGGCATCGGCGGCCTCGCGGGCCACTTCGGCGCCGGCTTTGTTCAGCTCATAGGCCAGGTCCTCCATCTGGTAGTCGGCCATGGCGATGGAGGTACAGGAAAAGGTGTTGGCCTCGATGATGTCCGCGCCGGCCTCCAGGTAGGCGGTGTGGATGTCGCGGATGATCTTGGGCTGGGTGAGCTGCAGCAGGTCGTTGTTGCCCTTCAGGTCGCAGGGCCAGTCCTTGAAGCGCTCGCCGCGGTAATCGGCCTCTTCGAGCTTGTAGCTCTGGATCATGGTGCCCATGGCACCGTCGAGGATAAGGATTCGTTCTCGGAGACTTTCCTTGAATGTCTTCATACGTCAGTCTCTTGGTTGCTAAATATTGGGAAATTTGGGGAAAAATCCCGATAATTCTAACAGCTGGAGGCGCCGGCGTCACATCGATACCCGCAGTTGGGGCGGTGTAAATGGTGCTAATAACCTGAACTGTCTGGAGAAAAAACGGCTTTGGAGAGGCTCCGCCCAACCGCCTCTAAAACCCTGTGCAATACCTGATTATTGCCCGGATCCGGGGTGACCGGGCCACTGACACGATAAATTCACCTGCCTGACCCGATAGCTTCATCCTGCGCGGCAACAATGCCTCTGCCAACTGTCAGGGGCTGCACGTCCCTGGTGTCTGTTCACAAAGGGAGATACCGCAAGATGATGAAGAAAAATCTGCTCGCCTGTGCCGTCGCTACCGTGCTGGTCTCGGGGACCGCGCTGGCCGACGACAAGGGCCATCACGGCTTCAATTTCAAGCCACTGGATGAGTCCGCCAACGCGGCCGACTGGAATCCGGCCGCCCCCTGGAAACTGCCCATGGGCTTCACCCAGGCAGTGGTTTCCGACGAGACCGACCTGAACATCTATGACGGCGGCCGCGACGACTGGCACGACATGAACACCGTCAACGAAACCGGCCCCATGGCCGGCCGCTTCATGTACCGTACCCACGAAGTGCGCGGCGTGCCGGAAGGCGGCGCCGTGTCTGTGGTCGACCTCAGGACCGGCGAGACCCGCATCCTGGCCCAGGATGTCTCCTGGACCGCGCTGGACGGCATCCGCTGGACCCCCTGGAACACCCTTGTGTTCGCCGAGGAGACCACCGGCGGCCGTTTCTTCGAGATCGTCCTGAATGAAGACATGATGAGCGTGAAGGAGGTCATCGACCGTCCGCTGGTCGGCCGTCTGGCCCACGAAGGCATCGATATCGACGCCGACGGCAATGTCTACGTGGTCGACGAGCATCGCGGCCGCACCTCCGGCTGCAGCGGGGTGGTGCCCTGTGGTGGCGGCGTCTACAAGTTCGTGCCCGAGGTTTACGGTGATCTGTCCCGCGGCTCACTGTACGTGCTGAAGGTCGACGGCGCCGACGGCGTCGGCCAGGGTGAATGGGTCGG
This sequence comes from Thiohalobacter thiocyanaticus, assembly GCF_003932505.1. Taxonomy (GTDB): domain Bacteria; phylum Pseudomonadota; class Gammaproteobacteria; order Thiohalobacterales; family Thiohalobacteraceae; genus Thiohalobacter; species Thiohalobacter thiocyanaticus. The sequence continues at coordinate 1,569,282 of NZ_QZMU01000001.1, read as the reverse complement.
CCCGATCGATCCTCTGACCGCGCGTGAGTCCGGCACCGCCGCCGGTGGCCAGAGCTACCAGCGCCCCGAGGACGTCGAGATCATCGACGGCAGGCTCTATGTCGCCATCACCGAGGGGCCGCGTGACGTCGTCACCGACCCTGCCACTGGCATGCCGACCTTCACCCGCGAGCTGTACGAGGGCCGTGTGATCGCCATCGACCTGGACAGCCTGGAAGTGACCAACTTCGTCAAGCCCGGCGTCAATGTCCCGGTGGAGATCGGCAGGCCGGGCGATGCCGGTCACCAGAGCGGCTTCGACAGTGTCGACAACCTGGCCGAGGCTCCGAACGGCGACCTGATCATGATCGAGGACAACAAGCCGTCCGACATCTGGTTCGCAAGCACCGACACCAATGAGTTCGGCGCTTCCGAGAAGGTCGGGCTGTTCGCCTCCCTGACCGATCCGGAGGCCGAAGGTACCGGCATCTACTTCAGCCCGCTGGATCCGCATACCCTGTATGTCAATGTCCAGCACTCCGCTGCCGAGGATGGCGACGGCACCTGGGCAATCACCCGGGAAGGCAGGGGCGGCAAGGGCGGCAGGGACCGTGGACGGCGGGATCGCGATTGATCCATGACGTCCGGGTAAAGCCGAGAGGGCGGCCAGTGGCCGCCCTTTTTTTTATGAATTCAATTCCCTGTGGGGTGATTGCCTCGACATTTTTCCTGTATGGTCTAGCTTTGATGTAAGCCATATGCCGCAATTCGAATAACCGGGTGCGGCGTTTGACTCAGGTCATACGCCGCTGATCGGCCGCGGACCATACTGCGGCCGAAACCCAACTGTCAGGAACAATGCAGGACGTGATACCAGCCACAGTGCCCGGCCGCCGGGCCGCCACCCTTTTCGCCTTCTATCTGTTGCTGGGACTGCTTGCCGCCCTGCCGGTGCGCGCCGCGCTGCCGGATGCCGATCTGGTGAAGCAGTTCTTTCCCGACTCCGACGGTTTCGGCGAATACGAGGGCGAGCCGCCGGTGGCGAAGGTGTTCCAGGGCAACCGTCAGCTGGGCTATGTCTTCCGCACCCTGCCCATTGCGCCCATCCCGGCGTATTCCGGCAAGCCCATCGATATGCTGGTGGGGCTGGACATGGACGGCAACATCACCGGCGTGCGGGTGATCGAACACCACGAGCCCATCCTGCTGGTCGGTATTCCAGAGACCAGTCTGGACCGTTTCACCGACCAGTACCGGGGCAAGTCAGTCGAGGACCGGCTCAAGGTGGGCGCCGGCTCGCGCGAGGGCTATGTGAACATCGACGCCGTCACCGGCGCCACGGTCACGGTGATGGTGATGAACGAGGTCATTGTGCAGGCCGCGCGCAAGGTGGCCACGGAGTACGGCCTGATCGAGGCGGTGCGCGAGGCCCGGCGCAAGCCGGCGCGGGTGCGCGACGATTACTACCGCGAGGCGGACTGGAAGGAGCTGACCGGTAACGGTGCCATCCGCCGCATGCTGATCACCCGCGGCGAGGTGGATGCGGCCTTCGCCGGGACCGAGGCCGAGGACATCGACACCGCCGGCCCGGGCGAGCAGGACCAGATCTTCATCGATCTCTACTACGGCCATCTCAATCCGCCCACCATGGGCCGCAACCTGCTCGGCGAGAGCCAGTACAACTGGCTGATGGCAGAACTCGAACCGGGGGAGCACGCCGTTGCCGTCATGGGCCGGGGCATCTACTCCTTCAAGGGCTCGGGTTATGTGCGCGGCGGCATCTTCGATCGCATTCACCTGCGTCAGGGCGATCGTGAAATCGCCTTCCGCGATCTGGATCATCACCGCCTCAACGATACCTATCTGCCGGGTATGCCGGAAATGGACGAAATGGCCATCTTCATCGTCCGTGCCGAGCATGCCTTCAACCCCGGCGCGCTGTGGGAGATCGAGTTGCTGGTGCGACGCCAGACCGGCCCGCTGGACAGTGTATTCACCAGCTTCGCCTCCACCTACGAGATCCCCGAGGCCTATATCGAAAGACCCGAGCCGGAAATCGCCGAGGACGCCGAACCCGTGCCCATGTGGCTGTCGGTGTGGCAGGAGCGCAAGTTCCGCATCGGCGTGCTGGCGGGCAGCCTGGGGCTGCTGACCCTGATCATGATGCTGCAGGACTGGCTGGTGCGCTACCCGAAACTGATGCGCTATCTGCGCAACGGCTTTCTGGTCTACACCCTGTTCTTCATCGGCTGGTACCTGCTGGGCCAGCTGTCGGTGGTCAATGTCTTCACCTTCACTGCTGCGCTGCTGCATCAGGACTTCAGCTGGAGCACCTTCCTGATCGACCCCACCATGTTCATCCTCTGGGTGTTCGTGGCCGCCTCGCTGCTGCTGTGGGGGCGCGGGGTCTACTGCGGCTGGCTGTGTCCGTTCGGTGCCCTGCAGAAGCTGACCAACGAGATCGCCCGCAAACTGAAGGTGCCGCAGCTCCAGTTGCCGCAGGTGGTGCACGACCGGCTGTGGGGCATCAAGTACATCATTCTGCTGGTGCTGTTCGGCATCTCGCTGCAGTCGCTGGGCCAGGCCGAGCGCTATGCCGAGATCGAGCCCTTCAAGACCGCCATCACCCTGCGCTTCGACCGGGAGCTGCCCTTCGTGGCCTATGCCCTCGGCCTGGTGGTGATCTCGGCCTTCAACTGCAAGTTCTTCTGCAAGTACCTGTGCCCGCTGGGGGCGGCGCTGGCGGTGCCGGGCAAGTTCCGGCTGACCTTCGGCCTGCGCCGGCGCAAGGAGTGCGGCAACCCGTGCCAGATCTGCGCCAATGAATGCGAGATCCAGGCCATCCACCATACCGGCGAGATCAACATGGACGAGTGCCACTTCTGCATGGATTGCCAGATCACCTACTGGGACAACCACAAGTGCCCGCCGCTGATCGAGAAGCGCAAGAAGCGCGAACGCGCTGCCCGGCGGCAGCGCCAGCAGCAGGGAGAGAATCGTAAGGGTAGCGGCCCGGGTGGGCTGCCCCTGGAGATCGAGCCGGCGGGATCCGCCCCCGGCTCTCAGTGAGTCAACAAAAACACACCATGATGGAGGTGCGACGATGAGCAGCAAATCAGATCACTTTGGCGTTACCCGGCGCGGTTTCCTGGGTGCGGCGGCCGCGGGTGCGGCCGGCATGAGCCTGGGCTCGATGAGCTTTCGCCCGGCGGAGGCGGCCGAGTCCAATCCGGCGCATGTGGGTCCGGGCGAGCTGGATGAGTACTACGGCTTCTGGAGCGGCGGCCAGTCCGGCGAGGTGCGCATCTATGGCATTCCGTCCATGCGCGAACTGATGCGCATCCCGGTGTTCAATTACTGCGGTGCTACCGGCTGGGGCCAGACCAACGAATCCAAGGCCATCCTGGGCGAAGGGGCGCCGCTCAACGGCGACAGCCACCATCCGCACATGAGCTTCACCGACGGCACCTATGACGGCAGGTATGTCTGGATCAACGACAAGGCCAATACACGCGTGGCGCGTATCCGCTGCGACGTGATGAAGACCGACAAGATTACTGACATCCCCAATGTCCAGGCCATCCATGGCCTGCGGCCGCAGAAGGCGCCCAAGACCAAGTACGTCTTCTGCAATGCCGAGTTCCGCATGCCGCATCCCAACGACGGTTCCAACATGCTGGACAACGACCAGTACTACACCATGTTCAATGCCGTGGATGCCGAGAGCATGGAGGTGGCCTGGCAGGTGATTGTCGACGGCAATCTGGACAACACGGACGCCGACTACAAGGGGACCTATGCCGCTTCCACCTGCTACAACTCCGAGGGGGGCTTTACCCTGCCCGAGACCATGCGCAACGAGCGCGACTGGGTGGTGGTGTTCAACATCCCCCGCATCGAGGCGGCAGTGAAAAACGGTGACTATCAGACCCAGGGCGATTCCGACGTGCCGGTGGTCGACGGCCGCCACGGCTCGAAGCTGACCGCCTACATCCCCACGCCCAAGAGTCCGCACGGTCTGAATACCTCCCCGGACGGCAAGTACTTCGTCGCCAACGGCAAACTCTCTCCGACGGTGACCGTGATCAGCATCGACAAGCTGGACGACCTGTTCGACGGCAATCTCAGCGACGAGCGCGACGTGGTGGTCGCCGAGCCTGAACTGGGCCTGGGGCCGCTGCACACCGCCTTCGACGGCCGCGGCAATGCCTATACCACCCTGTTCATCGACAGCCAGATCGCCAAGTGGAATGTCGACGATGCCATCCGCGCCTACCAGGGCGAGGAGGTCAACTACATCCGCCAGAAGCTGGACGTGCACTACCAGCCCGGCCACAACCACACCAGCATGGGCGAGACCAACGAGGCCGACGGCAAATGGCTGATGTCGCTGTGCAAGTTCTCCAAGGACCGGTTCCTGCCGGTGGGTCCGCTGCGGGCGGAGAACGACCAGTTGATCGACATCTCGGGCGATGAGATGAAGCTGGTGCACGACGGCCCCGCCTTTGCCGAACCGCACGACTGCATCATCGTGCATCGGAGCAAGATCCGCACCAAGAAGGTGTGGGACCGCGATGATCCCATGTTCGCCCCAACCCTGGAGCGGGCCAAGAAGGATGGCATCACCCTGGAGAAGGACAACAAGGTGATCCGCGACGGCAACAAGGTGCGGGTGTACATGACCTCGGCCGCCCCGAACTTCGGGCTTGAGGACTTCACCGTCAATCAGGGCGACGAGGTGACCGTGACCATCACCAACGTGGACAAGATCGAGGATCTGACCCACGGTTTCACTCTGATCAATCACGGTGTGGCGATGGAGATCGGGCCGCAGCAGACCTCCTCGGTGACCTTCACTGCCGACAAGCCCGGCGTGCACTGGTTCTACTGCCAGTGGTTCTGTCACGCCCTGCATATGGAGATGCGCGGGCGGATGTTCGTCGAACCGGCGTGAGGTCTTGATCGCCGGGTCGCCCCGGCAATCCTGTAGGGGCGGGCTTGATCACGAGCCCCGTGCACTGCGTGCATGGCTGCTCGCGGGCAGGCCCGTTCCTGCGACAACCCATTCCATACATGAATTCATCCGTGTTCATCCGTGTTCATCCGTGGCTGAAATTCCTCGCAGCCCTGTTGCTCTATGGCCTGACGGTCCAGCTTGCGGCCGAGCCCATGCAACCCCTGCAGCAGCGCGTGGATGCGGCCGCGGCGGGTGCGGTGATCGAAGTCCCCGCCGGCACCTACACCGGCAATCTGGTCATTTCCAGGGCGCTGACACTGAAAGGTTCGGGTGAGGTGATCCTCGACGGCAACAACAGTGGCGACGTGGTCCGGGTCAGGGCCGCTGATGTCACCATTGCCGGCCTGGTCATCCGCAATTCCGGCAAGAACCTGACCGATATGAACGCCGGCATCTTCGCCGAGAAGGCCGCTGAAAACCTGCGCGTCATCGGCAGCCGCTTCGAGAACAATGCTTTTGGCCTGTGGCTGGATGGCTGCCGTGCGCCCGAGGTGATTGATAACCGCATCCAGGGCGCGCCGCAGCTGCGCTCCCAGGACAACGGCAACGGCATTCATCTGTTCGCCGTCCACGACGGCCTGGTCAGGGGTAACCACATCAGCGGGACACGCGACGGCATCTATATCGACACCAGCCAGCACAACCGGCTGGAAGACAACCTGATGGAAGACCTGCGCTACGGCATTCACTACATGTACTCCTACAACAACGAAGTCATCGACAACCGTACCCGCAACACGCGCACCGGCTATGCCCTGATGCAGTCCAAGAACCTGGAGGTGAGGGGTAATGCCTCGGACGGCGATCTCAATTACGGGATGCTGCTGAACAATATCGTGGGCAGCCACATCAGCGGCAACCGTATCAGGGGCACCCGTACCGGGCGCGCCTTCGTCACCGGCGGCGATGACGTGGCTGGCGCCGACGGCAAGGCGCTGTTTATCTACAACTCCCAGTACAACGAGATCAGCGGTAATTTGCTGGAGGATGCCGACATCGGCATTCATCTGACCGCCGGCTCCGAGGACAATGCCATTCACGGCAACGCCTTCATCCGCAACCGGGTGCAGGTGAAGTATGTCGCCACCCGCGAGCAGGAATGGTCCGATGAGGGCCGAGGCAACTACTGGAGCGACTACCTGGGCTGGGACATGAACGCCGACGGCGTCGGCGACCGGCCCTACGAACCCAACGACGCCGTGGACAAGCTGCTGTGGCGCTACCCCATGGCGCGGATACTGATGAGCAGCCCCGCCATCGAGACCCTGCGCTGGGTGCAGCGCCAGTTCCCCGTGTTCAAGCCCCAGGGCGTGCGCGACAGCCACCCGCTGATGCAGATGCCCGTTTCCGGTCTGGGCGGAACAATGGCCACGGATGAACACGGATGAAACGGATACAAGCAATGTCATTGCGTGTTGCGAAGCGACACGGCAATCTCGTGAGGTTGCCGCCAGCCGGCCGGGGATTGCCGCGGCGCCGGGGTGTTTCGCAATGACGCAGGCGGGATTCATATATTTCCGTATTCATCCGTGTTCATCCGTGGCTATCCGACCTCGTAGCATCATTTATGACCGCACCGCTGGAATTCATCAACGTCACCAAGGACTACGCCGGCTTCAAGGCGCTGGACGGCCTGTCGTTCGATGTGCAACCCGGCGAGGTGCTGGGGCTGCTCGGCCACAACGGTGCCGGCAAGACCACCAGCATGAAGCTGGTGCTGGGCGTGATCGCGCCCACGCAGGGCAGCATCCGGGTGCTGGGCGAGAGCCCCACCGGCCACGCCAGCGACCGCCTGCGCCGTGCGCTCGGCTATCTGCCGGAGAACGTCAGCTTCTACCCACAGCTCACCGGGCGCGAGGTGCTGCGCTACTTCGCCCGGCTCAAGGGCGCGGCGCCGGTCTCGGTCGATGACCTGCTGGAGCGGGTGGGCCTGACGGCTGCCGCCGACCGGCGCATCCGCACCTATTCCAAGGGCATGCGTCAGCGCATCGGCCTGGCGCAGGCGCTGCTGGGCGCGCCCCGCCTGCTGCTGCTGGACGAGCCCACCGCCGGGCTGGACCCGCAGGTCACCCGCGAGTTCTACCGCATGATCGACGATCTGCGCGGCCAGGGGGTGTCCATCCTGATCTCATCGCACGTTCTGCCCGGGGTGGAGGCGCACATCGACCGCGCCGCCATTCTCGGCCGCGGCCGGCTGCTGGCCCTGGGCAGCCTGCCCGAGCTGCGTGACCGCGCCCGCCTGCCGCTGCGGATCCGTCTGCAGGGACAGCCCGATCCGGAACAGACCGCGCGGGTGATGCAGCCGCTGGGCTTCGCGCTATGCCCGCCCGGCCCGGTGCTGGAGCTGCAGGGCGATCCGGCCCGCAAGCTGGAGGCGGTGCGCGCGCTGCTGGCGCTGCCGGGCGTGACCGACTTCGAGCTCATCCAGCCGGCACTGGAAGACCTCTATGCCCATTTCAATCGCCATGACGGGGAGGCTGCTCCATGCATGCCGTGATCACGGTCGCCGTCAAGGAATACCGCGACGGCCTGCGTAACCGCTGGATCCTGGCCATCACCGTACTGCTGGCCGCTTTCGCCGTGGGCCTGGCCTACTTCGGCGGTGCGGCCTCGGGCAGTGTCGGCGTGACCAGCCTGTCCACCACCATTGTCAGTCTGGCCAGCCTGGCCATCTTCATCATCCCGCTGGTGGCCCTGATGCTGGCCTATGACACCCTGGTGGGCGAGGAGGAGCAGGGCACCCTGCTGCTGCTGCTGACCTATCCGCTCACCCGCGGCCAGCTGCTGCTGGGCAAGTTCGCGGGCCATGCCGCGATCCTGGCCACCGCCACCCTGATCGGTTTCGGCGCCGCCGGTCTGCTGGTGGCCGGGGATACCGGAGAGCTGGGCGATGTCGAGGTGTGGCGGGCCTTCGGCTTCTTCATCCTCTCCTCCTGGCTGCTGGGCTGCGTGTTCCTCGCCCTGGCCCAGCTGATCAGCGCCTGGGCCGGCGAGAAGTCAGTCGCCGCCGGCGTGGCGCTGCTGGTGTGGATCTGGTTCGTGCTCATTTTCGATCTGCTGCTGCTGGGCGGGCTGGTCATGGCCGAGGGGCAGGAGGGCGGCTGGCTGGCCCGGCTGCTGCTGCTCAACCCCACCGATATCTTCCGCCTGGCCAACTTCGCCGGTTTCGAGGCCGCGCGCAGCTATACCGGGCTGACCCACATCGCGGTCGGGCCCTGGTTCCAGCCGGCCGTGCTGCTCGGCCTGTTGCTGGTCTGGATCATTGTCCCGCTGCTGCTGGCGCAATGGCGCTTCGCCCGCCGTGCCCTGTGAATCCCGACGTCTCCTGGAGAGTCTGTATGCTGAACCCCCGCCTTTACATGTTTCTGCTGCTGCCCTGGTTGCTGGCCGGCTGCGACGAGGCGCCCGAGCCCGGGCGCAGCCTGGAGCCGGTCGCCATCGAGGCCGGCGACGAGTGCCATGTCTGCGGCATGATCATCACCCGTTTCCCCGGCCCCAAGGGTGAGGTCTTCGTCCAGCGCCGGGAGGCGCCGCTCAAGTTCTGCTCCACCCGCGACCTGTTCGTGTGGCTGCGCCAGCCCGAATCCGCCGCCATCGTCGAGGCCGTGTACGTGCACGACATGGGGCAGGCCGCCTGGGACAGCCCCGGCCTGGAGCACCTGATCCCGGCCGGGTCGGCCTGGTATGTGGTGGGGAGCGGGCAGCGCGGGGCCATGGGCCCGACCCTGGCCAGTTTCGCCGAACGTGGCGCCGCCGAGGCCTTCGCCGAGACCCACGGCGGCCGGGTGCTTGGCTACGAAGCGATCGATCTGGAGGTGCTGGAAGGCATGACCCGCAACGAAGCCGGTATGCAGCATGACTGACCGGCCGGGCGCCCTCGGAAAGGCGACTTAGCCCTGTTTTCCGTAATCCAGGTCATGAAAAACATGTAAGCCTTTGTCCTATATAAGCCCGGGACGTTATCCACATTTCCTGTGGATAAGCTTGTGAACGGATTGGGAATGAAGGTGCCTGAAGCCCGGGATTGTGACACTTCTGTTAAATTGGCGTTTTTTTAACCAGCTGTTTTGTTTTCAGTAAATCAATCGGTTATAAAAAGCAGGCAAAAAGGCGTTGGAAAAATGACAGTTTCCCAGGCTATCAGAAATTCCGACAGCTCCCTGTGCATAACATGCACGACGGGGGGCCGGCAAGTCTCGTAAAACCCTTGTTTGGCAGGGTAACAATGGGGCTCAAGGGTGTTTGGAGCCCCTGGCCTGGATAGGCGATAAGAATCCAATGTAAAGGTGAGCGACAATCGCTATATCAGCTCGGGCCCGGCGCCCCGTTGTCAGGGCCGCGCCGGCCGGACCGTGGCCACGGCCAGCGTCACCCCGGCCAGGGTCGCCAGCGCCGAGAACAGCAGCAGCGCCTCCGCCATGGTGATCCCGAACAGCAACTCCGGGGTGTAGCCGCAGGAGGTCTGCACCTCGAACAGCCAGGGCAACCAGTCGTCCAGCGCCAGCCAGGCCGGCAGGCCCAGGTCCATCCCGCAGCCCGCGTCCTCGATGAAACCCCGCTCCGTGCCCAGCAGCAGCCAGGACCGCTCCAGCAATCCCACCCCGATCACCCCCGTGACCAGATGCCCCGCCACCGGCGCCCGCCGCAGGATCAGCATCACCAGCGTCACCAGCCCCAGCACCGCCAGCCAGATGCGCACATGGATGCACAGCACGCAGGGCCAGTAGTCCAGCCGGTACTGGTAGAACAGTGCCACGCCCTCCAGTGCCAGCACCAGAATGAGCAGACCCAGCCAGTAGAGCGGGCTGGTGCCGATTCGGTTGAGCTTTGCGAGCATCGGTAATTCCCGGAATGACAGCCACATGAGTCAGGGCGCAATGATCGTCTCACAATTATCGCCCACGCCCAAGCAGTGAACCCCCCCCCTCCCCTCGCGGGAGTACCCATAGGGCATAAAAAGGTCAGGGTGAGGGGGGAGAAAACACCGATTTGCTAAAAGAACATAATTGAACTAAATTAATAAACATATTCGTTTACGGACTCAGAGCCATGGCCACCAGAACCGCAACCCCTGACCCGCTGGCCCACTACCACACCCACGGCGCCACCCGCGACGAAATGGCCCGCGGCGGCCTGAAGGCCTTCTTCGCCATGACAGGGGAATGGGGTCTGGACGATGAGGCCCGCCGCGTTCTGCTGGGGAACCCCGGCCGTACCCGCTACTACAAGCTGAAGGCGCTGCAGGAGCCCCCGAAACTCTCCGACGACGAACTGGGCCGGCTGAGCCACCTGATCAACATCCATGCCGCCCTGCGCATCCTGTACTCGCCGGAAAACGCCGTCGCCTGGCTCACCAATGCCCGCGCGCAGGATTCTCACACACCCTGGCGGGGCAGCTCGCCACTGGACTACATGCTCACCGGCCACTACGAGCACATCGCCGACGTCGCCCGCTACCTGGACGGTCTGCGCGGCGCCGCATGAGCAGCTTCAGACTGCCGCGGCGCTACCGCCCGCGCTGGCAGCAGCAGGTCCGTGTCATCGCCACCCGCCATCCGCCCATCGACCTGTTCGAATCGCTGGGTCTGGCCGAGGACGAACTGCGCGGCGTCTGGGCCCTGGCCGAACTCACCAACCCCCGCCTGCAGCAGCAGGCCGGCAATCTCAACCGGGTGCGCAAGGGCGACGTCGTCACCGGTTCCAACGCCAGCATCGTCATGGCGGCCTTCACCCATATCGGCTTTCCCAGCCGCTTCACCGATGGCAGCTTCGGCATCTACTACGCCGGCCGGGATCTGGAAACCGCCGTGCGCGAGACCGTCTTTCACCGCGAACTGGATGCCCGGGACGCCGGCCTGGGCCCTGATGTGTTCCAGATGCGCGCCTGGATCGGCCAGGTACAGAAGTCATGCTACGACGTGCGCGGGAAAGAGTATGACCATCTGTACGACCCGGACGTGAACAGTTACGGGATCGCCCAGGCCTTCACTCGTCAGCTGCTGAGCGAAGATCCGGGTGCATGGGGCATCGTCTACCGCAGCGTACGCCATCCGGGCGGCGACTGCCTGGCCGCACTGCGGCCGCCGTGCGTGTCACTGCCGCAGACCGGGCCGCTGCTGGCCTACCACTGGGACGGTACGCGGGTGACGCATGTGGATGAGATGGAGACGCTCTACCAATTCTGATTTCCAGGCGTTGTCACATGTATGCGGGTTGGCGTCATCCTGGTACCGGCCTGCGCCGGCACAGGCTGCGGCCGGAATCCAGGTTTTGCTTTGTCCTCAGATACATCAGCACTCGGAGTCCAATATCCCGAGGCTTACTTTGCGGAGATCAGGACAAGGAAGGCCGCCACCAGCATAACCCCTGCCGCAACACGATTGAGCAGAGCGCCCGCCCGGTCATCCAGCCGCCTGCCGACGCGGCCGGCCGCGAATGCATAAGCGAGCTTCACCCCGCCCACCGCCAGCACAGCGACCAGCGCAACCGCCGCAACATCGAGGGAAGTGAGCGAATCCAGTTCGATGAATGCGGGCAGGAACCCCAGATAGAACAACACCGCCTTGTGATCGCCGAGCGTGATCAACAGACCCGTCATGAAACTCGACCAGGAGGAGGCGGCACCCGCAGCGTCTGTCACGCGGCCACGCGTGGCCGAGCGCCACAGTGACCGGCCCAGCCAGAGCAGATAGCCGGCGGCGAGATACCTGATCAGAAAGTACATCTCCCCCAGTGCCTCGACCAGCAGCGCCAGGCCGAACAGGGCGAGCAGGATGAATAGCAGATCGCCGGTCACCACGCCAGTGGCCGTAATGGCGCCTTGAATGAATCCGGCAGACACCGCGCGGGCGGAAACTGCCGCCACGCTTACGCTCGGTACCGCTGCAAGGATGGCCATGGCCGCGAACAGGGCGGCAAGGTCGCTGGCAGAAATGTTCAACTCCATACCTGAGATGGTACCTGGAAAAGATGCGGGATTTTTCTGTTGTAAATAATGCCGGATGGTGTGACGGGGATTGGTTTGTTGGTTTTCTATCTCGTTAGGGAGTAAAAGGGTACTGACCCGAATGGTACTTACTTTAGCCCGTCATCCCCGCGAAGGCGGGGATCCAGCGTTCATTTGCTCTGCCAAGCACTGGATTCCCGCCTTCGCGGGGATGACGGATAGACTGAAATCCGGCTTATGTAAGTGCCATTCGGTACTGACCCCTTAATCCCTAATCCTGGCGGGATGAATGGTGGGCCCGGTAGGACTTGAACCTACGACCAAGGGATTCACTGTACCCTGAAGTTTCCTCCAGGAGCGGACTATCTCACCACCCTCGACCAAGTCGTTAGGGTGCGGGACGCTCTTGCCTGTGATTAAGGGCGCTCAAGCCCCCAGGTAGTCTCTGCACCTTCCGGGGGTGTACCCCCGGCTTGGCTCAGGGTTGCCGCCGGCCGCGCCGCTGCGGGTTCCCTGAATTCATCCCGTTCATTCCCCGCCTTTCGGCGGGGACGCACCTTTGTGATGAGTCCCCTGCTCTAACCAGCTGAGCTACAGGCCCGTGTTCCCGATGGATTCTATCAGCTTTGGTCGGTCTGGTGGATACATTGGGAGATTGCCACGGCCCTCTGGGCCTCGCAATGACGGGGGGTATCTCTTCGGGCGGGCAATAAAAAGGCGCCACCTTGCGGTGGCGCCGTTGAGAGGTGCGGGGCCGAGGGCCGCCGGCCACGGTACTCTTCCAGGCCGATATTGGCGTATTCAGCGCCCCTGTGGTGAATCGCCGCAAGGCGCGTCGCGCAGGCAATGGCCCGGTCCTTGTCAAGCGGCGCAACGCAGCGACGGGTCACCACAGGGGCGCCCTACGGGTTGGCCTGTCAGCATCCCTGCCTGCGTTGCGACTCTTGCAAAGGACTGCGCCATTCGCTGCGAGCCGCGCCTTGCCAGGAAAGCTGACAGGCCAACTGAATACGCCAATATCGGCCTGGAAGAGTACTAACTGTTGTTTTCGATTTCGAGGAAGGAGCGCAGCTGCTCCGAGCGGCTCGGGTGGCGCAGCTTGCGCAGGGCCTTGGCCTCGATCTGGCGGATGCGCTCGCGGGTGACGTCGAACTGCTTGCCGACCTCTTCCAGGGTGTGGTCGGTGTTCATGTCGATGCCGAAGCGCATGCGCAGCACCTTGGCCTCGCGCGGGGTCAGGCCGGCCAGCACGAACTGGGTGGCCTCGCGCAGACCCTCGCTGGCGGCGGAATCCACCGGGGAGGGGATGCTGGCGTCCTCGATGAAATCGCCCAGATGCGAATCCTCGTCGTCGCCGATCGGGGTCTCCATGGAGATGGGCTCCTTGGCGATCTTGAGCACCTTGCGCACCTTGTCCTCGGGCATGACCATGCGTTCGGCCAGTTCCTCGGGCGTGGGTTCGCGGCCCATCTCCTGCAGCATCTGGCGGGAGATGCGGTTCAACTTGTTGATGGTCTCGATCATGTGCACCGGGATGCGGATGGTGCGGGCCTGGTCCGCAATGGAGCGGGTGATGGCCTGTCGGATCCACCAGGTGGCGTAGGTCGAGAACTTGTAGCCGCGGCGGTATTCGAACTTGTCCACGGCCTTCATCAGGCCGATGTTGCCCTCCTGGATCAGGTCCAGGAACTGCAGGCCGCGGTTGGTGTACTTCTTGGCAATCGAGATCACCAGGCGCAGGTTGGCCTCGACCATCTCCTTCTTGGCGCGCCGGGCCTTGGCCTCGCCGATGGACATGCGGCGGTTGATGTCCTTGATGTCGGAGATGGCCATGCCGGTCTCCTGCTCGATGGTGACCAGCTTGTTCTGGGTGCGGCGGATCTCGTCGCGATAGGGGTCCAGCCGGGCGGCGAAGGCCTTGCTGGTCTTCATCTGCTCGTCGACCCAGGCCGGGTTGGTCTCGTTGTCCGGGAAGCTGGAGATGAAGCTCTTGCGCGGCATCTCGGCCTTGTCGACGCAGATGTCCATGATCACGCGCTCATGGGTGCGGATGCGGTCCACGATGTCGCGCAGCTGGTTGGTCAGCTCATCGACCAGACGCGGTACCAGCTTCAGCTCCATGAAACGGTCGGAGAGCTGGCCGCGCAGCTTGGCGATGGACTTCTCGGACTTGGCCGCCTGCAGCTTGGTGTAGAGCTGGCGGATCTCCTCGAAGCGGGCGCGGGCCTCTTCCGGGTCCGGGCCGGTGTCCAGCACGGTATCGTCGTTGTTGTCCTCGTCGTCATCGTCCAGGTCGGAGGCGCCCAGCTCGGAACCGACCGCGCTCGGGGCGACCGGCGCGGGGATGTTGTCGTTCTCCAGATCGGCGGGATCGATGAAGCCGCTGATGATGTCGGACAGGCGGGCTTCCTCGCGCTCGACCTTACCGTACTCGGCCAGCAGGGTGGCGAGCGAGCCCGGATATTCGGACAGCGAGGTCAGGACCTGGCGCAGGCCGTCCTCGATGCGCTTGGCGATCTCGATCTCGCCCTCGCGGGTGAGCAGCTCGACCGTACCCATCTCGCGCATGTACATGCGTACCGGGTCGGTGGTGCGGCCGAATTCGCTGTCCACCGTGGCCAGCGCGGCGGCGGCCTCTTCGGCGGCGTCCTCGTCGGTCACCGCGGCGGTGTTCAGGAGCAGGGTGTCAGCGTCCGGGGTCTCTTCATGGACAGTAATGCCCATGTCATTGATCATATTAATGATATCCTCGATCTGCTCGGGATCGACGATTTCATTGGGCAGATGATCATTGACTTCGGCATAGGTCAGGAAACCCTGCTCCTTGCCCTTTGCAATCAGTAGCTTGAGTTGGGACTGCTGCTCTTGATCCATGGTCGCCAATTGAATATCTCCGGGTTACAATATGCCGTCGCCAAGCCGGGGTGGGCTTGGCGACGGTAAAAAATCAAACGTTCAGTATAGTAAACCTGTTCCTGCTTTACCAGCCGCTAATATAGCCGGCCCCAGTCCTCAGCCTTCTCCCCGGCTTCCAGGGGGACGTTTAAACCCCTGAATCAATTCCGTATGTTCCTGCCGCTCGGCCTCGCTCCATTCGCCCGGCCGACGGCTCTCCAGATAGCGCAACCGGGCGGCGGCCTGTTCGCGCTGCGCCTCCTGCAGCAGCAGTTCGGCATAGGCGTCGAACTCGGACTCGATCCGGTCCTCGTCCAGGCCCAGGCGGCTCGTCGCCAGGCGGGCCAGATGCCGGCCGGCTTCGCTGCCACGCCAGTGCTCCAGGATCCCACCTGTTGTTACATGGGGATTGACTCGCAGAAAATCAATCAGTTCAACCAGCAGATCCACCCCCGGCCGACGTACCTGGCGCAGCAGCGCGGGGGATTCCAGCCGCTGTGCGAGCTGCGGGTGCTGCAGCAGCAGGGCGACCAGGTGGCGTACCGGGCTGATGCCGTCCTGACCGGCCCGGCTGGGCGGGATCGGCCGCGCGCTGCGGGCCGCCCCCCCGGCCCCGCCGGTCAGCGCGGCCAGCTCGCCGCCGGGCAGGGCCGCCAGGCGTTCCAGCTGCTGCACCATCATACGGCGGAACACCCCGGGCTGCAGCCGCTCCAGCAGCGGCTTGGCCTTCTCCACCAGCCGCGCCCGGCCGTCGATACTCTGCATATCGACCGATTCACTCAGATGTTCAAAGAAGAAATCGGAAAATGGGATGGCGTTGGCAGTGCGCTCGCGGAAGACCTCCGCGCCTGCCTTGCGAATGAAGCTGTCCGGGTCCTCGCCCTCGGGCAGGAACAGGAACCGCGCCTCGCGCCCCTCGCGCAGCACCGGCAGGGCGTTCTCCAGCGCCCGCCAGGCCGCGGCCAGTCCGGCGCGGTCGCCGTCGAAGCAGAACACCACCTCGGGGACGACCCGGTAGAGCTGCTCCAGGTGCTCGCCGGTGGTGGCCGTGCCCAGGGTGGCCACGGCGTTGCGCACCCCGAACTGGGCCAGGGCGACCACGTCCATGTAGCCTTCGACTACCAGCAGCCGGTCCAGTTCGCGCACCTGCCTGCGCGCCTCGAACAGGCCGTACAGCTCGTGGCCCTTGTGGAAGATGGGGGTCTCGGGCGAGTTCAGGTACTTGGGGGTATCGTCCCCCAGTACCCGGCCGCCGAAGCCGATGATGCGCCCGCGCCGGTCGTGGATGGGGAACATGATGCGGTCGCGAAAGCGGTCGTAGAGTTCGCCGTTGTCCTTCTGGATCGCCAGCCCCCCGGCGGCCAGGGCCTGGCGCCGGGCCGGGTCGCGGCCCAGGGCGCCGAGCAGGTTGTCCCACCCCGGCGGGGCATAGCCCAGGCCGAAGTCGCGCGCGACCTCGCCCGACAGGCCGCGGGTCTTGAGATACTCCACCGCCGCGCCCGCCCGCGGGTGCTCGCGCAGCATCCTCTGGAAATAGCGCGCCGCTTCCATGTGCAGCTCGTAGAGCAGGGCGTTCTGGCGGTGCTGGCCGTCGTCGGCCCGGCCGGCCTCGCGCGGCACTTCCACCCCGACGCTGCGCGCCAGTTCCTCCACTGCCTCGACGAAGTCCAGGTGCTCGTAATCCATCAGAAAGCCGATGGCCGTGCCATGGGCGCCGCAGCCGAAGCAGTGGAAGAACTGTTTGTTCGGACTGACGGTGAAGGAGGGGGTTTTCTCGTTGTGGAAGGGGCAGCAGGCGGTGTATTCGCGCCCGGCCTTCTTCAACGGCACGCGCGAATCGATCACCTCGACAATGTCGACGCGATTCATCAGGTCATCGATGAACTGCTGAGGGATCCGCCCGGCCATGGGGCTTATGGTATCAGGGGTCGGGGATCAGGGGTCAGGATTGTAGGTTGGACTTCGCTTTCTTCCAGCCAACCCGCGTACTGACTTTCTGTCATTGCGAGGCGCGTAAGCGCCGCGGCAATCTCACACGGCAACCTCTTCGTAGAAAGAGATTACCACGGTGTGCTTCGGGCCATAGAACCCCTTCGGGGTTCATCATGGCTACCCCACCCTTCGGGTCTGGGCATCGCAATGACGGCGAAATCCGGAGGGCAGGCGAGACCCGGCCTAGTCGCCCAGCTTCGCCTTGACCTGGCCGCTGACCGCGCCCATGTCGGCGCGCCCCTGCAGCTTCGGTTTGAGCTGGCCCATCACCTTGCCCATATCCTTGATGGATGAGGCGCCGCTGGCGGCGATGGCGTCGTCGATCAGCTGGCTGATCTCGGCCTCGGTGAGGGGTTCGGGCAGGTAGTCCTGGATGACCTCGATCTCCTGCTGCTCTTTCGCAGCCAGTTCCTCGCGGCCGGCGGACTGGTATTGTTCGATGGACTCGCGCCGCTGCTTGACCATCTTGTCCAGCACGGCGGTGACCTGGGCGTCGTCGAGCTCGATGCGCTCGTCGACCTCTCGCTGCTTGATCGCGGCCATGATCAGCCGGATGGTCGCCAGGCGTGACTTGTCGCCACCGCGCATGGCGGCCTTCATGTCCTCCTGGATCTGTGCCTTGAGTGACATGGGCTGATTTTTCCGCAGGATATCAGTACTGGCGGGTACGGCGGGCGACTTCGCGCGACACCTTCTTCATGTGGCGCTTGACGGCCGCGGCGCGCTTGCGCTTGCGTTCCTGGGTGGGTTTTTCATAGAACTCGCGGCGGCGCACTTCGGAAAGAATGCCGGCCTTTTCACAGGAACGCTTGAAGCGGCGCAGGGCGACTTCGAAGGGTTCGTTTTCCTTGACACGAACGTTCGGCATGCAGTCGATATCCTCTTACGTTGCGGTTGTTTGACCATAACTCGCCCTCTTTCGGGACGAAGGGCGGGCATTCTAATCCGTTGGGGGAGAGAAATCAAAATCCTGCTGGCGTCGAGCGGCCTCGGCAGGGAAAATAGGCCGGATGCGGGTACTCGGCATTGAAAGCTCCTGTGACGAGACCGGTCTGGCGCTGTACGACAGCGAGGCCGGGCTGCTGGCGCACGCCCTGCATTCGCAGGTGGCCATGCATGCTGATTACGGCGGCGTGGTCCCGGAGCTGGCCTCGCGCGACCATGTGCGCCGCATTATTCCACTCATGAATCAAGTACTTGACGAGGTAGGCATGGGCCGGGACGGCATCGACGGGGTGGCTTACACCGCCGGTCCCGGCCTGATCGGCGCCCTGCTGGTGGGGGCCTCGGTCGGCCGCAGCCTTGCCTGGGCCCTGGGCGTGCCCGCCATCGGGGTGCATCATATGGAGGGCCACCTGCTGGCGCCGCTGCTGGAGCCCGACCCGCCGGCCTTTCCCTTCGTGGCCCTGCTGGTCTCGGGCGGTCACAGCCTGCTGGTGCGGGTCGCGGGCGTGGGCCGCTACGAACTGCTGGGCGATTCCCTGGACGACGCCGCCGGCGAGGCCTTCGACAAGACCGCCAAGCTGCTGGGGCTCGGCTACCCCGGCGGCCCGGCGCTGGCGCGGCTGGCCGCGCAGGGCGATCCCGGCCGGTTCCGCTTCCCCCGGCCCATGACCGACCGCCCGGGGCTGGATTTCAGCTTCAGCGGGTTGAAGACCTTTGCGCTTAACACCTGGCAGGCGCATCAGGGCGAGGAGCAGGCCCGCGCCGACATCGCCCGCGCCTTCCAGGATGCCGTGGTTGACACCCTGCTGATCAAGTGCCGCCGGGCCCTGGAGGCGACCGGCCTGGACCGGCTGGTGGTCGCCGGCGGCGTGGGCGCCAACCGCGCCCTGCGCCAGGGCCTGGAAGCGATGCTGGAAAAACGCGGCGGGCAGGTGCATTTCCCGCGGCTGGAGTTCTGTACCGACAACGGCGCCATGATCGCCTTCGCCGGCTGTCTGCGGCTGCAGGCCGGGCAGCACGAAGGGCTTGGGGTGGAAGTGCGGGCGCGCTGGCCGCTGGAGGAGCTGCCAGCGGTCTGAATTTTTGACTGCGCGGTGAATAAGGCAGGGATCGCAAAGGCGCAAAGACGCAGAGAATATTAGGGATCTTTCGATTTATTATGTCATTGCGAGGCGCGCCGCGCCGCGGCAATCTCTATATGACTGAGTCTGCAGTACGAGATTGCTTCGCTGCGTTAATGCCCTCCGGGTGCTCGCAATGACCATATGGTTTTCAACAAAGAAAACTCTGCGTCTTTGCGCCCTCTGCGTTGAAGCCCCCCAGGCCTGGAAGCCGACTTACTTGCCGCCGAGGTTGATCCTGCCCTCGGTCCCCTCCAGCAGATTGCGGATGTTGCTGCGATGCCGCCAGAACAGCAGCACCGCCATCAGCGCCACGGCACCGGTGAGTGCCGGTTCGCCGAGCCAGTACCAGGTATAGACAGGCGCGGCGGCCGCGGTGACCAGTGCCGACAGCGAGGAGATGCGGGAGATCGCCGCCATCGCCAGCCAGGTAAGTATCGCCGCCAGACCGAGCCAGCCGCTCAGCCCCAGCAGTACACCAAGTGCGGTGGCAACGCCCTTGCCGCCCCTGAAGCCGAAGAACACCGGATACAGGTGGCCGAGAAAGGCGGCCAGCATCACCCCGGCCAGCACGGCCGGCTCGTCGGTGAAGGCCCGGGCGATCAGTACCGCCGCCAGGCCCTTGAGCATGTCGCCGGCCAGGGTCAGCACCCCGGCCTTCCTTCCGCCCACCCGCAGCATGTTGGTTGCCCCCGGATTGCCCGAGCCCTGGGTGCGCGGGTCGGCCGTGTGCAGCAGCCGGCCGACGATGACGGCGGCGGACAGCGAGCCCAGCAGGTAGGCCAGGATAATGAGTACAGCAGGTATCATCATGGCGCGCTATTGGACGGCTTTCGGCGCGGTGGGTCAAGTGAGCGTGGCCGGGCGCGGGCTGTCCGCGAACCTGCCAGGTGATATAGTGCGCGAAACGAAGTGGCAAGGCAGAGCATGGACATCATCTTCCTGCGCGACCTGCGCATTGAAACCGTCATCGGCATCTTCGAGTGGGAACGCCGCATCCGGCAGACCATCAGCTTCGATCTGGAAATGGCCACGGACATCCGCCGGGCCGCGGCCAGCGACAGCATCGAGGACACCCTGAACTACAAGGCCGTGGCCAAGCGGCTGATCGATTATGTGGGTAACAGCGACTTCCAGCTGGTCGAGACCCTGGCCGAGCGGGTGGCTGAGATCGTCATGAAGGAGTTCGATGTGCCCTGGCTGCGTCTGACGGTCAACAAGACCGGGGCAGTGCGCGGGGCACGCGACGTCGGCGTGATCATCGAGCGGGGTGATACTGGCGAGAAGGGCAATGGCTGAGGTCTTTGTCAGCATCGGCAGCAACATCGACCGCGAGCGCAACGTGGCCCGCGGGGTGGAACTGCTGCGCGAACGTTTCGGTGAGCTGCGCTTGTCGCCGGTTTACGAGACCCGCGCCGTGGGTTTCGACGGCGAGAACTTCTACAACCTGGTCGCCGCCTTCACCACCGACGCGCCGGTCGAGGTCATCAACGACGAACTGCACCTGATCGAGGACGCCTGCGGCCGCGATCGCAGCGGCCCGCGCTTTGCCTCCCGTACACTGGATATCGACCTGCTGCTCTACGACAACGAGGTGCGTGAGTCCGAGTCGATGACGCTGCCGCGCCGGGAGATCACCGAACAGGCCTTCGTGCTCAAGCCGCTGGCCGATATCGCCGGCGAACGCCGTCATCCCGTGCTGGGCAAAACCTATAACGAACTCTGGCAGGCCTTCGCACACAGCGAGTCCGACCTGCATGAGGTTCCCTTTCCGTTCTGATGTACTCGTCATGGCGAGTTAATAATGCCCGGGTCTGAGCCGCCTTCCCCCTGGGCGATTCCCGCCGACTGGCCCGCGCCGGCGCCCGAGGCCCTGGCGGTCAGCGAGCGCCTGGTTGAGGTGCTTCGGGCCCGCATGCAGGCGGCCGGCGGCAGCCTGCCGTTCGCCGACTACATGCACTCGGTCCTGTACGAACCCGGGCTGGGCTACTACAGCGCCGGGGCGCGCAAGTTCGGTGCGGCGGGCGATTTCGTCACCGGGCCGGAACTCTCGCCCCTGTTCTCGCAGTGCGTGGCCGTGAGCTGCGCGGCCGTGCTGGAAGCGCTGAACCATGGAGCGGTGCTCGAGCTGGGCGCGGGCAGCGGTGCGCTGGCAGTGGAGGTGCTGCGAAGTCTGCAGGCAATGGACCGCCTGCCTGAAAGCTATCTCATCCTTGAGCCCAGCGCGGACCTGCGCGAGCGTCAGCGTCAGCGGTTGAACGAAGAAGCGCCGGCGCTGCTCGAACGCGTGACCTGGCTGGACCGCCCGCCCGAGCGCTTCGCCGGCATGGTGATCGCCAACGAGGTGCTCGACGCCTTGCCGGTGGAGCTGTTCCACTGGGACGGTACTGACGTCTGGCTGCGCCGGGTGCAGTGGGAGCAGGCCGGCTTCGGCTGGACCGATCAGCCCGCCGATGCCGGGCTGGCGGAACAGGTCCGGCGGCTCGCCGAACAGTATGACTGGCCGCCGGACTACAGTTCGGAACGGGCGGCCTGGCTGTCCGGCTGGCTGAGTGAACTGGCGGCGAGCCTGACGCAGGGGGCGATGCTGTTCATCGATTACGGCTACCCGCGTGGGGAGTATTATCATCCCCAGCGCGGCGCGGGCACCCTGATGTGCCATTATCGGCACCGTGCCCATCCCGATCCGCTGCGGCTGCCGGGCCTGCAGGACATCACCGCCCATGTGGATTTCACCGCCGTGGCAGAGGCCGCCAGTGCGGCCGGGCTGCGAGTCGCCGGTTTCACCGATCAGGCCCATTACCTGATCGATGCCGGCATCGAGGATACTATGGCCGCGGCCGCCGGCGCGGATCCGGTGGCCGGGATGCGCCTGGCCCAGCAGGTGCGACAGCTGATGCTGCCCGGCGAGATGGGCGAGCGCTTCAAGGCGATGCTGCTGACCCGCGACTGCGACGCGGTGGTGCCGGGGTTCCGGCAGCAGGATCTGCGCAACCGCCTGTAGGTTGGGCTGAGCAACGCGAAGCCCAACATAATGCCGCTGTCCATGCTGGGTTTCACTTTGTTCAGCCCAGCCTGTGGAAGTATTTTCATAACATAAAAACAGGTAACCCATGGACCTGATTCAGATCCTCGCCCTGGCCCTGCTGCAGGGCCTGACCGAATTCCTGCCGATCTCCTCCTCGGCGCATCTGATTCTGCTGCCGGTGCTGCTGGGCTGGCAGGACCAGGGGCTGGCCTTCGACGTGGCGGTGCACGTGGGTACCCTGCTGGCGGTGGTCGTCTACTTCCGCGTTGAGTTGCGCCGGATGCTGGCCGACTGGCTGGCCTCGCTGGCCGGCAGCGGTCAGACCGCCGACAGCCGGCTGGCCTGGGCGGTGGGCTTCGGCACCATCCCGGTGGGCCTGGCCGGCCTGCTGTTCGCCGATTCCATCGAGCAGCATCTGCGCAGTCCGCTGGTGATCGCCGCCACCACGGTGCTGTTCGGCCTGCTGCTGTGGTGGTCGGACCGCAGCGGCGCGCGCCGGCGCGACGAGTACAGCATCGGCTGGAAGGACGTACTGGTGATCGGCTGCGCCCAGGCCCTGGCACTGATCCCGGGCACCTCGCGCTCGGGCATCACCATGACCGCGGCCCTGATGCTGGGCCTGAGCCGCGAGGGCGCGGCCCGGTTCTCCTTCCTGCTGTCGATCCCGGTGATCCTGCTCGCCGGCGGTTTCGAGGCCCGCGAACTGTTCCGCCAGGCCGGTCCGGTGGACTGGCAGGCCCTGGGTGTCGGTACCCTGGTCTCGGCCGTCAGTGCCTACCTGTGCATTCACTTCTTCCTGAAACTGGTCGCGCGCATCGGGCTGACGCCCTTCGTGATCTACCGGCTGCTGCTGGGGGCCTTCCTGTTCTGGGTGTTTGTTTGATCGGCGTTGTCAGGAATATTAACAAATACTGAAATTTATTAACTTATTGAAAAAAATAAAAATACAATCTTTCCTGCTGTCGGAAGGATTTACGTTATCGCTAATACTTGTCTGAAAATCAAGGGATTTTGTTTTGTAACATATTGTTTTTATTAAAGACGGTGTTTTCTGGCATGCATCCTGCCTATTAGAAAACACTTATTTACTGATTTCAGGGTGCGCGTCATGTTCCGCTTCCGCTGCCAGTGTCTGGGTTTCATCTTCGGTCTCATGCTGAGCATGGGGGTGTCCGCCGCGACCGGCTGGCTCGGGGTGGAAGAGATGCCGGCGCGGTCCGTGCCCCTGTCCACGCCGGCGGCCGGTTTCGCCGACAGTGAAGCCGTGCCGTCGCCCCTGCCGCTGATCCTGATGGCCTCGGGCCTGCTGGGACTGGTGCTGGTGGTCGGCAAGGTGCGCGGTCAGGCATAGGCGGCAGGAATAAGGGTCCAAGCCGAATGGCACTCGCATAATCGTCATTGCGAGCGAAGCGCGGCAATCTCATAACGCAGAATCAACCGGATGGAGATTGCCACGTTACTTCCTCCATAGAACCCCTGTGGGGTTCATCATGGGTACCTTTGTTTCACCTCCCGCACGGCCGCGATCCGCCGTTCCCGCAATCTCTCTCCCACCGCCGGGCCGCTCAGGCCCTGTTCCACCAGTTCCCGCGCATTGATGGCACTGGCGGCGGTGAAGGCTGTGCGCAGATAATCGGCCTGCGGGTAGGGTGCGTCCTCGCGTCCGGCGCGGCCGCGGTGATCGGCCTCGCAGGCCAGCAGAAACAGCTCCAGCCGCTCCGGACGGCGGAAGACATCCAGCGAATCGAGCAGGTCGTGCACGCTGGCCGGGCGCAGTTCCAGGGCGCGGTGGCACTGGCTGTGATGACGCGCCACCAGCCGGGCCAGGTCGCGGTACTCGTTGGGGATCTTCAGCCGCGCGCACATGCCCTCGATCAGTTCGACACTGCGCGCCTCGTGACCGATGTGGCGCGGCAGTTCCGCTTCCGGCGTCCCGCACTTGCCCAGGTCGTGCACCAGGGCGGCAAAGCGCACCCGCGGATCGGGGCTCAGGCGCGCGGCCTGTTCCAGCACCAGCAGACAGTGCACGCCGGTATCGATCTCGGGATGGGCGTGCGCCGGCTGATCCACGCCGAACAGCCGATCCAGTTCGGGGAAGACATGCGCCAGCGCGCCGCAGCGGCGCAGCACCTCGAAGAACTCCACCGGCCGGTCCTCACTCAGGGCCTTCAGGGTTTCCGCCCAGACCCGTTCCGGCACCAGGGCGTCGACCTCGCCCGATTCGACCATGCGCTTCATCAGGGCGTGGGTACCGTGCGCGACCTTGAATCCCCATCTGGCGAAGCGGGCCTTGAAGCGGGCGATGCGCAGGATGCGCACCGGATCCTCGGCGAAGGCGCTGGAGACGTGGCGCAGCAGGCCGGCGTCCAGATCCTCGCGGCCGTTGAAGGGATCGATCAGATTGCCCTCGGCGTCCTCGGCCATGGCATTGATGGTGAGATCCCGGCGCCTGAGATCCTCCTCCAGGGTGACATCGGGATCGGCATGGAACTCGAAGCCGGTGTAGCCCGGGCCGGTCTTGCGCTCGGTGCGCGCCAGGGCGTATTCCTCGCCGGTCTCCGGATGCAGGAAGACGGGAAAATCCTTGCCCACCGGCCGGTAGCCCAGGTCCAGCATCTGCTGCGGCGTGGCGCCGACCACCACCCAGTCGCGCTCCCCGACCGGCAGTCCCAGCAGCTTGTCGCGCACGGCGCCGCCGACCAGATAGATTTCCATGTCAGAACCTTTGCGTTGAAATGGCCACGGAAGCACACGGAAAGACACGCAATTATAATAAGCTGCGGAACTTCTTTAGGGGTTCTATCCCGTCATTCCGGCGTAGGCCGGAATCCATTGACCACGGCGGCTTCTGGATCCCGGCCTACGCCGGGATGACGGAAAGGCGGTGATCGAAATCGCCTGCCGTTTCTGTTTCCGTGCCTTTCGATGTGCTTCCGTGGCGATTGTTGCTCACCGCCGGGCCTGCTCCCGGAACGCCTGATACCGCCGCTGCGAGGAGCCGTTGCCGATGTAGCCCGGTACCACGGCGGCGATGGCGGTGGGCGTGATGTCCAGATCGAGCAGGCAGTTCTCGTGGCAGACACCTTCCTTCTGCAGCGACCAGAAGTTGTCCCGCGAAAAGGGCTTGCCGGGTACGAACTCCAGCAGTCGTGCCTGCAGCCAGGAGGTGGTGTTGCCCAGACGCAGGACGTGCCGCCTGAGCCCGGCTGCACGGGCGGTGTATTCGACCAGCTGCTGCAGGGTGTAGGTCTCGGGGCCGCAGATGTCGCAGTGGCGGCCGATGGTGGCCGGATCCTGCAGGCTGCGGGCGAAGGCCTCAACCACATCGCCGACATAGACCGGCGACATCTTCGCGTCCGGGCAGGCCAGCGGAAACAGCCAGGGCGTGAGTTTGAGCAGACCGTGAAAGCGATTGAAGAAGCTGTCGTCAGGCCCGAAGATCACCGACGGCCGGAAACTGGTGACCTGCATGCCGTCCCTGGCCGCGGCGTGGACCAGATCCTCGGCCACGCCCTTGGTGCGCAGGTAGTGGCTGTGTTCCTCGCGCGGGTGGGCATTGAGTGCACTCATGTGCAGCAGCCGGCGGGTGCCGGTGACATTGCAGGCGCTGAGGATCCTGCGCGGCAGTTCCACGTGGGCATGCTCGAAGCCGCTGCCGTCGTTGCCGGATTCATTGAGGATGCCCACCAGGTTGATCACCGCATCCGTGCCCTGGATCAGCTCGCGCAGCACACGGGTGTCGTAGACGTCGGCCTCGATCAGCTTGATGCGCGGATTGACCAGCAGCTCGCGATGGCGCTCGCGGTGCCGGGTCGGGATGCGGACATAGTGGCCGTCACGGGTGAGTCGCTGGGCCAGGTGGCGACCCACAAAGCCGGTACCGCCGAAGACACAGACGGTTTTTGTTGTTGTATGCATTAAACCCCCTAAGCAAGGCAACCCTGCCATAGTGGCGAGACTGTCGGGACCGGTCAAGCCGGTACAGTAGGATGGGTGGTGCGAAGCGCAACCCATCAGCGGCGGTCCGGCCGTCGTTGCAGATGTCGACTCAGGCCAGCAGTCCCAGCACCAGCCCCAGCAGCGCCAGTGCCATGATCACCCAGGGCCAGCGTGCGATGCGGCGTTCAAGGTCCGGCAGCGCAAGCCCCGTGATGGCAGCAGCGGAACCGGAACGGCGCAGGCTCACTACGCCGCGCAGCAGCCTCTGGTGCAGGCGTTCCAGCGGCGGCTGCAGCCTTCCGAACCAGGCCCAGGGCGGCTCATTGCCGAGCCCTGCCGCGGACACTGCCGATTGCAGCCACAGCAGCAGGGCCGGGAGCAGTCCGGTCAGGACCAGCAGAGGTGCGGACCACGCGATCCAGCCCTCACTGCCGGTCGGATCGACCAGGTACTGGCCGAAACCCAGCACCAGAGCGCCGGTCAGGGCCGGAAGCAGCCAGCAGGGCTGCGGGCGCCGCAATAACTGCGCCAGGGCGTAGCCCAGGGCCGCCGTGCCCAGGACGCGGCACAGCTGACCCGCCAGCTCCAGACCCTGGCCCGCGGGCAGCCAGCGCCACAGACCCAGCAGGGCCATGACCACCGGTCCGCCGGCCAGCAGCAGTCGCGCCGGCGGCGGGGCCGTGCGCAGGGCGCCCGTGACCCAGGCATGCAGCGGCCAGATCCCGGCCTTGAGCAGGAAAGCGGTCAGCACCAGGGCGGCGTAGAGCCCGGTGGAATCACCCTGCAGTGGGAAGTCGAAGTCATCGAAACGCGGCGTCTCCTGCATGTAGGCGGCCAGCAGCAGGGCCTCGAACAGCAACAGATCGGCCAGGATCAGCACCACGATGTACAGGCGTGCCACGCGCCGGCTGTCCGCCCCGCCACCGTGGACCAGCAGGCCGAAGAAGCCATAACCCAGCAGGGTGGAGAAACACAGAAAACCCACCGGTTCGCTGGCCAGGATCATGCCGAGCTGGCCGCTGAAGGTGAGCAGCAGCAGGGTGAAGGTGGCCTGCTGTTGCGCCGGATCGAGCCGGGCGGCCTGCCGGCCCGCGGCCAGCCACAGCAGCAGGCTCATGCCCAGCAGCCAGCGGCGGTCGCCGTCCAGCATCAGTCCGCTGCCGAACACGACCCAGGGCATGTCCAGTTCCGCCGCGCCGGTGGTGACCAGAATCACGGCGGCCGGCGTCAGCGCCAGCAGCCAGGGCCGGGGCAGATGCCGGTATACCCCGGGCAGGGCGACCAGCAGGGGCCAGGCCAGGATCAGCCAGAGTCCGACGTCCTGCAACAGCTCACTCATAGCCGATGAACTCCCGGCGGCCGATGAACTGAACCCACTCCAGCGGGCTGAAGGGGATGAAGGCCAGCATCCCGGCGCCCAGCGACATGGCCGCCGTGATCACCGGCGGCCACAGCAGCAGCCAGCCGGTCTCGTGCCGGCCGCCGGCCGCGGCGAAACCGTCGCCGGCCGGGGCCCGGAACCAGGCCCGGTGCAGGATGGGCAGGAAGTAGGCCGCATTGAGCAGGCTGCTGCCGGCCAGCACCAGCACCACCCAGTCCTGACCGGCCTCCATCGCGCCCAGTCCCAGGTACCACTTGCTGACGAAGCCGGCCACCGGCGGCAGACCGATCATGCCGAAGGCGGCCAGGGTGAAGGCCCCCATGGTCCAGGGCAGGCGTCGGCCCACGCCGTCCATTTCGCTGATGCGGTGAATGTGCAGCGTCTCGGCCAGGTTGCCGGCGCAGAAGAACAGGGTGATCTTCATCAGGCCCTGATGCACCAGGTGCACCAGCCCGCCGATGGTGGCGATGGGACCGGCGATGGCCACGCCGAGCGCGATATAGGACACCTGGCTGACGGTGGAGAAGGCCAGCCGGCGCTTGAGATCATCCTGGTACAGGGCCCGCAGCGAACCGTAGAGAATGGTGAAGGCCGCCAGCCCCGCCAGCGGCAGGGTCACGCCCAGATCGGCCGCCTGCTCGACGCCGAACACCTCGTAGACGATGCGCACGATGCCGAAGGCGCCGGCCTTCACCACGGCCACGGCGTGCAGCAGGGCGCTGACCGGTGCCGGGGCGACCATGGCCTGCGGCAGCCAGCCGTGCAGCGGGAACAGCGCTGCCTTGACCCCGACACCGGCGATCAGCAGCCAGAAGATCGCGATCAGTGCCCCGTGGTGGCTGGCGTCCAGATCCTGTACGAAACCGGTGGCACGGAATTCCAGCGTGCCGGTGAGGCTGTACAGCCAGACCGTGCCGGCCAGCAGCAGCACACCGCCGCTGAGGGTATAGACCAGGTAGCTCTGACCGGCGCGGCGCGCGGCCTCGGTGGCGCGGTGCACCACCAGCGGATAGGTCGACAGGGTCAGCAGTTCGTAGAACAGCAGGAAGGTAAGCAGGTTGCCGGCCAGGGCCACACCCACGGTGGCGGTCACGCACAGGCTGAAGAAACCGAAGAAGCGGCTGCGGTGCGGCGAGCCTTCCAGGTAGCCGATGGCGTACAGGGTGGTCAGCAGCCACAGCACCGAGGACAGGGTGACGAACAGCAGCGCCAGCGGGCCGGCCCGCAGTACGAAGTCCAGCCCCGGCAGCAGCGCCAGGCGCAGCTCATAGGCCTGGCCGTGGGCCACGCCCCACAGCATCCAGCCCACCAGCACCAGCTTGACCACCGCCCCCAGCAGGTTGAGGGTGGTGCGCAGCGCGATGCGGTGCTCGGCAATGGCGAAGATGACCAGACCCGGCAGCAGTGAACTGGCGAGTACGGACAGCAGGATTCCGTTGCCCGGGTTCATTGCCGCGCTCCCGCCATCGGCATGACCACGGCGCTGTCGAACCAGGGCAGCAGAATACCCGGGGCCAGCCCCAGCAGCAGGGCCAGCACGGCCAGGCCCAGTGCGGTCCATTCCATGCGCGCCGGCACCCGCTGTGCCTCGTGCCGGGTGGCGGCCGGGGTGAAGAAGTGACCGACCACCTTGAACACATAGCCGGCCGCCAGCAGCCCGCCGAGCAGCATCACCGTCACCAGATCCCAGCGGCCCTGGAGCAGAGCCGCCTCCAGCAGCAGCCACTTGCCGATGAAGCCGCCGGTCGGTGGCAGGCCGGCGATGCTCACCCCGGCCAGGGCGAAGGCGGCCACGGTCAGCGGCAGCCGCTGGGCGACGCAGTCCAGGTCGGTGATGCGGTCATGGCCACCGAAGCGCAGCAGGTTGCCGGCGGCCAGGAACATGGCCGCCTTGGCCAGGGCGTGCGCCAGCACCAGCCACAGGACCGCGCGCCAGGCGGCTGCATCGGGCAGGCCGGCGGCGGAGAGCAGGGGGAAGGCCAGGAACAGGTAACCGATCTGGGCCACGGTTGAATAGGCCACCAGCAGCTTGACCCGGGGCTGGCGCAGGGCCTGCCAGGAGCCCCACAGGATGGCCGCCATCCCGAGCAGGCCCAGTACCTGGCCGGTGGCGGCCGTGGCCGCCAGCGGGGCGAACAGTTCCAGCCACAGTCGCACCAGGATATAGAAGGAGGCCTTGACTACCAGGGCCGAGAGCAGGGCGCTGACCGGGGCCGGGGCGCTGGCGTGCGCCGGCGGCAGCCAGAAGTGAAACGGAAACAGGGCGGTCTTGAGCGCCAGCCCGGCACCCATCAGGCCCAACGCCGTGCGGCTGGCCGGACCCGCCTCCAGGCGCTGCCCCAGCAGGCCGAAATCGAGCGTGCCGGTGGCGTGATACAGCAGTGCCACGCCCAGCAGATACACCAGCGAACCCAGCAGGGTCGCCAGCAGATAGCGCATGGCGCCGGTCAGGGCGGCGCGGCCGCCGCCGAGCGCGGTCAGGGCCACCGCCGCCAGGCCCATCAGCTCCAGGGTGACATAGAGATTGAACAGGTCGGCAGACAGGAACAGGGCGTTCAGCGCTCCCAGCAGGAACAACCACAGCGGCCAGAACCAGCGCGCCAGGGTGGGTTCGAAGTAGCTGTCGGCATAGAGCGCGACCCCGAGACCGACCAGGGCCGTGGTGGCGAGAAAGACCAGACTCAACGCATCGGCCCGCAGTTCGATGCCCAGCGGTGCACCCCAGCCGCCGACGGCGTGATGCAGTCCGTCCGTGCCCGCGACCGCGGTGCCGAGACCGACCAGGATCGGAATGCCGCCGGCGCTGACCAGCAGGCCGATCGGCCGCGCCGACCGCGGCCAGAGACCGGCCGCCACCGCGCCGGTCAGGGGCAGCAGAATCAGCACGGCATCCCAGGGCAGGGCGGCCAGCGCGGACAGGCTCACTCCTTCGGGCACCGGTCCTCCTTCGGCGCGTCATCCAGCGTGGGCCGGCCGCTCGCGGCTGCCACCTTGAGCATCAGCACCAGGCCCAGGGCAGTGGCCGAGACGGCCACCACGATGCCGGTGATGACCATGGCGTGCGGTACCGGGTCGGGGGCTGCGCCCGGCTGCCCGCCCAGGCTGACCAGCACCAGGAAGACCCCGCTGCCGAGGATGTTCACGGCCAGCAGCTTGCGCAGCAGGTGGGCCTGCACGCTCAGCCCGTACAGTCCCAGCACCACCAGGGCCACGCCGGCCAGGGCATAGAAGGCGGCGGTCACGGCGCGTCACCGGCGCCGGGCCGCGAGCCCTGGAACAGCACTGCCAGGGTGGCGGCGATGGACAGGGTGGCCAGGGTCTCGATCAGCAGGATCAGACCGCCGGCGAGTGCCGGCGGATATTCCAGCAGCGGCCGGCCGGCCAGCAGCAAATGCCCAGGCGACCAGCAGGAAGCCGCCGGGGCCGATGGTGACGGCCAGGCGCAGCGGCGTCCCGGTCAGGTGCGGCTGCAGCCGCCAGCCGGCCAGCAGGGCCAGCACCCCGGCCGCGCCCAGTACCGCACCGGCCTGGAAGGCGCCGCCGGGGGCGTGCGCCCCGGCCCACAGCAGATAGGCCGCGGCCAGCACCAGCACCGGCAGCAGCAGCCGCAACAGCATGTCCAGCACCGCCCCGGCCGGGGCCTCGCGCCGGGGCGGGTCGGCGTCCAGCGACCAGGCCGCCAGCAGAGCCAGCAGCAGTACCAGCAGTTCCAGCAGGGTGTCGTAGCCACGGAAGTTGAGCAGTACGGCGGTGACCGGATTGCTCACGCCGCTGCGTCCGAGTTCGGCAGCCACCTGCGCCTGCAGTCCGGCCGGCTCCGGGATCAGGCTGAGTACGGCCAGCCCCAGGCCGGCCCCGGCCAGTACCAGCAGCAGGGCCGGGCCGCTGCGCCAGGCCTCGCGGGGCAGGGTCTGCGCTGCAGCGGTCCGGTTCAGCCGGGCCAGGGCCGCCAGCAGCAGGGCGCCGGTCAGGCCGGCGCCGATGGCCGCTTCGGCCAGCGCCACGTCGGGCGCCTCCAGGCGTACCCAGGCCAGCGCCATCAGCAGACCGAAGGCGATGAACAGTACGATGCCCCGGAACAGGTCGGGGCAAGCCAGCGCCCGCCAGGCCAGCCAGATCAGGCCCAGGGCGAGCAGTCCGTCGAAGCCGGTCTGCAGCAGGTTCACCGGCGCCACTCCGGGATGCCGCGCTGGCGGGCGCCGCGGGCGATCAGGTGCGCCACGCTGGCGCCGGCCAGCAGCACCAGCAGCCAGATCAGCACCAGCTTGCCCGCCACCAGCCAGCTGCCGGACTGCAGGGCCAGGCCCAGCACGATCAGGCCCAGGCCGACATTGTCGGCCTTGGTCAGGGCGTGCAGGCGGGTGTAGACGTCGGGGAAACGCAGCAGTCCCAGGGTGCCGGCCAGAAAGAACAGGGCTCCGGCGAGCAGCAGCAGGGCGCTCAGGTAGTCAGGGCCGGTCATGCTCGTCCTCCGGCTGCGGCCAGGCCCGGCGCACGAAGGCCACCGCCGCGACCGCGGCCAGCAGGGCGAAGACCAGGGCGACGTCGCGCAGGGCGGCGACCCCGCCGGCCTGGGCCAGCACCAGCAGGATGGCCACGGCGGTGGTGCCGAACAGCTGCGCGGCCAGCATGCGGTCGGCGGCGGTGGGGCCCTGTACCACCCGCCACAGGCCGGCGCCCAGGTTGAGCAGGAGGAACAGGGTCAGGGCGTGATACAGATCCGGCATGCGTATCAGCTTAATTGATGTTATGTGTCAATGTCAGACCGAACAGCCCTGCGACCCGAGCCTCCAGGTGTGCCAGCTGGGCCGGGTTGTCCTGGCCGGCATCGAGCACATGCACCCGCAGGCAGTCGGCTTCGAGGTCGGCGCTCAGGGTGCCGGGCAGCAGGGAGACGACATTGAGCATGAATACCCGCGGCAGGCCGGGTTGCAGCTGCAATGGATAGTCGATCACGGCGGGATCGAGCGGTCGTGCCGGCCGGAAGGCGCGCTGGGCGACATCCACCGCCCCCAGCAGCGAGTGCCTGAGGAAGAAGCCGGCGAAGGGTGCCAGTCCTGCCCAGGCCAGGCGCTGCGGCGGCAGCAGGCGGGCGCTGATCAGGGTGGCCAGTACCACCGCCGGCGCGCCGATCATCCAGCTTGCGGCCGCCCCCTCGGTGATCAGCCACCAGGTCAGGGCGAAGGCGAGCAGGCGCGGCAGCGGAAAACGGCTGAATACGGAAGCGGTACGCGTCATCCGCCTGACTTCCCGTTGTTCTCAGCCACCCGCGCCAGACGCCGCGCCAACGGGGTGGCCTGGCCGTTCAGACGCATGTCATAGACGGCGGTGAAGGCCAGCACGCCGCGCACATAGCCGCGGGTCTCGCGGAAGGGGATGGTGTCGATCCAGTAGTCGGCCTCGAATTCGCCGTCCTCCGGCAGCCAGCGATCGACCCGATGCGGACCGCGTTGTAGGCCGCGGCGGCCAGGGCCGGATGGCCGTTGTAGCGTTCCAGCATGCGCTTGAGATAGGCGCTGCCCAGACGCAGGTTGGCGCTGGTCGTGAGCAGGGTGGCGCGCGAAGGCCTGGGCAGGCGCAGCTGCAGCGCCGTCTGCCGGCCGGTGGCCGGCATCAGCTGCATCAGGCCGAGGGCGCCGGCCGAGGAATGGGCGTCGGCCATGAAGGCGCTTTCCTGGCGGATCACGGCGAAGATCAGGGCGGGGTCCAGATCGAACTGGGCGGCCACCTGTTCGACCTGCTCACGGTAGGCCAGCGGGAAGCGGATCTGCACATCGTCCCAGTGCCCGGCGCGGGCGGCGGTCCAGATGGCGCGGTCGTGCCAGCCCCATTCGTGGGCCAGGGCCGCGGCCAGTTCCAGCTCCGGCGGATCCAGTTGCAGACTGGTGTGATACCACTCGCGCCGCGAGGCCCAGGTGCGGCCGAGGCGGTGGAGTTCACCGGCCCGCCACAGTCCCGGGTGGCGCTCCAGCAGGGCCAGCAGTTCGGATTCGTCATACTCGATCGGCCGGTGGTTGAGCTGATAGGGCCGGTTCAACCGGTCGGCGGCGAGAAAGCCGTGAAAGAAACGCTCGCCGGACAGGGTGCGCAGCTGGTGGCGGGCGGGTTCGCTGCGCCCGAGCTCGCCCAGCGCCCGGGCCTGCCAGTAGGGCCACTCGCTGAAACGCGAGTCCTGGTGACGGAAGCCCGCGATGGTATCGACCAGGGCCGCCCAGTCGCGTTCCACCAGGGCCATGCGCGCCTGCAGTTCCTCGATCTCGGCGTCGCGCCAGTCCGCGGGAACGGCAGCGAGAATGGTGTAGGCCTTATCGCTGCGGCGGTAGCCGGCATAGCGGGCAACGTATTTCAGGGCAGCGTGATAGTCCTCATCGGACAGCTGTCCGCGCCGGGCCTGCAGGGCCTCGAAGGCAGTGTCGGGCTGGCTGCGCGCCAGGCGCTGGATGGCATGCACCCGGATGCGGCGGGCGATGGCGTTGTCCTGCTCGAGCCGGGCATCGTCCAGCGCGGCCGCCGGACGGCGGTGGGCGTAGTGCCAGAACTCGACCTGGTCGCGCTCGGCATCCGGGAGTTTCCTGCCGAGGAAGGCGGCCAGGCTGAGCTTGCCCTCGGCCATGGCAAGCCGGATGCGCTGCCACAGGGCCTCGGTGTCGATGCGGGGCGTGTCGTACAGCACGTCGAAGACGGGATCGCAGGCATCGGGCTGGGAGTGCCCGACGCGCCACAGTTCCAGGGCCGCGTCCAGCCAGGCCTCGCGGCTGGCGGTGTTGCGGGTGGCACGCAGGTGATAGCAGCGCAGCTCGGCATCCCCGTCGCCACGGTAGAAGCGCTCGAACCGCTGCCATTGGCGGGTGCGGCCCAGGTGTTGCAGCCAGTCACGGTAGAGGCGGTCGGCCAGGGAGGTATCGGCCTGCGCCTGCAGGAAGGCGGCGATATCGGCGTCAGTGGCGCGGGCCAGGTCGCGGCGCAGCCGGCGGTCCTGCAGGTAAGGATGCAGCGGATAATCGCGCAATGAAGCGGCCAGCTGGTCGAAGCGCTCCAACTCACCGCGTTGCAGCGCATGCAGTGCAGCCTGATAACGGCTGCGCTCGTCGGTGTAGGGGTCGGGCAGGGCCTGGGCACCGTGGGTCAGCCCACACAACAGGATCGCCGCTGCCAGTTGCAGTCCTTGTCTCATTTGCCCTGCATCCTGTGGCGGTGCCGCATCCGGGGTCTCATCCTGCGTGGTGCAGGTTCGATGATAGCCGATTGGATCGCCGCGGGTCAGGGGGGTTCCCGGGGTTTGCCAAGGCGCTCGGTTGGGCTTAGTCTGCGGGGGCGGTGTCCGTGCCTGTCCGGTGCCTCAGTGGCGTACTGTCCGGGCCTTATCAACAATCCCTGTGAGGTGCGAAATGAGTTTCAAGGCCATCAATCCGGCGAATGGCACAGTGCTCAGGGTGGTCGATTCCTGGACCGAAAAGCAGCTCGATGCCGCTCTGGAGCAGGCCGCTGCGGCCGCGCCGGACTGGCGTCGCCGGCCGCTGGAGGAGCGCTGCCGGCTGCTGGCCCGCGCCGGCGAGGTGCTGCGCGCGCGCCGGGAGGAACTGGCCCGTACCGTCACCGGGGAGATGGGCAAGCTGATCAGGGAGGCGCGGGGCGAGGTCGACAAGTGCGCCTGGGTCTGCGACTACTATGCCGACAACGCCCCGGCCTTTCTCGCCGACGAGCCGATCGAGACCGATGCCAGCCGCAGCCTGGTGGCCTGGCAGCCGCTGGGTACGGTACTGGCGGTCATGCCCTGGAACTTTCCCCTGTGGCAGGTCATGCGTTTTGCCGCCCCGGCCCTGGCCGTGGGCAATACCGGGCTGCTCAAGCATGCCTCCAACGTACCCCACTGCGCCCAGCTGCTGGAGGAGGTGTTCCTGGAAGCCGGTGCGCCGCCGGGGGTGTTCACCAGCCTGATGATCCCCTCCTCCATGGTCGCGCGCGTCGTCGGTGACCGGCGCGTTCACGCCGTGACCCTGACCGGCAGCGAGCCGGCCGGCAAGGCGGTGGCCGCGGCCGCCGGACAGCATCTGAAGAAGAGCGTGCTGGAACTGGGCGGCGCGGATGCCTTCGTGATCCTGGAGGACGCCGACCTCGACCTGGCAGTGGAGCAGGCCGTCGCCTCGCGCTTTCTCAATGCCGGCCAGAGCTGCATCGCCGCCAAGCGCTTCATCCCGGTCGCGGCCATCGCCGATGAGTTCGTGGAGCGCTTCCGTGCACAGGTCGAGGCGCTGCAATGCGGCGATCCCATGGACGAGGCCACCCGGCTGGCGCCCATGGCCCGGTTCGATCTGCGCGACGACCTGCATCAGCAGGTCATCGATACCCTGGCCAAGGGGGGGGTGGCGGTGACCGGCTGCCTGCCCCAGCCCGGCGACGGCGCTTATTACCAGGCCTCCATCCTGGACCGGGTCGAGCCCGGTATGCGCGCCTACAGCGAGGAGCTGTTCGGGCCGGTGGCCACCGTCATCCGGGCCGGCGACGAGGCCGATGCCGTGCGCATCGCCAATGACTCCGGTTTCGGCCTCGGCGGCAGCGTCTGGACCGGGGACGCCGCGCGGGGCGAGTGGGTGGCGCGGCAACTCGAATGCGGCAGTGCCTTCGTCAACGGCCTGGTCAAGAGCGACCCCCGTCTGCCCTTCGGCGGGGTGAAGCGGTCCGGCTACGGTCGCGAGCTGTCGCTGCTGGGCATCCGCGAGTTCGTCAACGCCAAGACCGTCTGGGTCCGCTGACCGGGTCCCCTTGAGCCTGCTGTTCTGGCTGGCCTATCCCCTGACCGGCGCCCTGGCCGGGCTGCTGGCCGGCCTGTTCGGTATCGGCGGCGGGCTGGTGATGGTCCCGGCCCTGCTCTGGATCTTCGCCCTGCAGGGCTTCCCCTCCGTGCATCTGATGCATCTGGCCGTGGGCACGTCCCTGGCCGCGATCGTCTTCACCGGCGCGGTCTCGGCGCAGGCCCATCTGCGCCGGGGCGCGGTGGACTGGCGTCTGGCCGGCTGGCTGACCGTCGGTGTTCTGGCCGGGGCCGCGCTCGGCACGACCCTGGCCGACCGGCTGGACGGGGCGGTTCTGCGTGGCCTGTTCGGGGGCTTCCTGCTGGTGGTGGCAGTGAAGCTGGCGCTGGAGCTGCAACCCGGAGGGCCGGCCGTTGCGGCGCGCCCGGCCGTGCTGGTCCCGGCGGGGCTCGGCATCGGAGCGCTGTCGGTACTGCTCGGCATCGGCGGCGGCACCCTCACCGTACCGCTGCTGTTGTGGCTGGGCGCGGCCATGACCACGGCGGTGGGAACGGCGGCGGCCTGCGGTGTGCCCATTGCCCTGGCCGGCGCACTCGGCTTCATCCTGATCGGCCGCGATGCCGCCGGACTGCCGCCGGCCAGCCTGGGTTATGTGTACTGGCCCGCCGTGCTGGGTATCCTGCTGCTGAGCCTGCCCGGAGCGCGCCTGGGGGCGGTACTGGCCCACCGTCTGCCGGCGCGGCGGCTGCGGCGGCTGTTCGCCTTGGTGCTGGTCTTGATCGGTATGCGCATGCTGATCTGAACAGAACCCCTGTTCTTATAACCGAATTTATACATTCAGACGCCCTGCGGCCGCCGATTCAGGTTTTATTGAGCTGGATCAATGTTTGGCTCCGCTCCGGGGACGGTTGATATTGATCAAGGCGCAAACCCCTCTATAAACCTAGAAATGTGTCATGGAAGCAAGTTATTAACCCGTCGGCTAGGAGAGAGAGGTAGTGTTATGAAACAGGCAATCAATCATCGGGTCGGGCTGCTGTCTGCTGTAATCAGTCTGACCCTGGCGGGCATTCCGCTGAGTGCGGTCAATGCCCAGACCGAACATCCGGATACCACCGAAGGCGAGATGCGCTATCAGGGTGCCCCACACGAAGGCGGTGACGCCAGGCAGGTGGTCACCCCCGGGGCACCGGCGCTGAGCGAAGAGGAATTCAAGCACGCCAAGCAGATCTATTTCGAACGCTGTGCAGGCTGCCACGGCGTGCTGCGCAAGGGCGCGACCGGCAAGCCGCTCACCCCGGAGATCACCCAGGACAAGGGTACTGCGTATCTGAAGGCCTTCATCGATTACGGCTCGCCGGCCGGCATGCCCAACTGGGGGACCTCGGGCGATCTGACGCCGGAAGAGGTCGATCTCATGGCGCGCTTCCTGCAGCACGATCCGCCGGTCCCGCCCGAGTACAGCCTCGAGGACATGAAGGCAACCTGGAAGGTTATGGTGCCGCCGGAGAAACGCCCGACAAAACAGATGAACAATATCAATCTGAAGAATCTGTTCTCGGTCACCCTGCGTGACGCCGGCCAGGTGGCGCTGATCGATGGCGACAGCAAGGAGATCGCGGCCGTGATAGATACCGGCTATGCCGTGCACATCTCACGCCTGTCGGCGTCGGGGCGCTATCTTTTTGTTATCGGAAGGGATGCCAGGATCAACCTGATCGACCTGTGGATGAAGACCCCGGCCAACGTGGCCGAGATCAAGGTCGGCATGGAGGCGCGCTCGGTGGAGACCTCCAAGTACAAGGGCTGGGAGGACAAGTATGCCGTGGCCGGCACCTACTGGCCGCCGCAGTTCGTGATCATGGACGGCGATACCCTGGAGCCGAAGAAGATCGTCTCCACCCGCGGCATGACCGTGGATACCCAGGAATATCATCCTGAACCGCGTGTTGCCGCCATCGTGGCCTCGCATGCGCATCCGGAATTCATCATCAACGTCAAGGAGACCGGCAAGATCCTGCTGGCCAACTACGAGGACCTGGACAACATGTCGATCACGAGCATCGACGCTGCCCGCTTCCTGCATGACGGCGGCTGGGATTCCAGCATGCGCTACTTCATGTCGGCGGCCAATAAGTCGGATCAGATCGCTGTGGTCGATTCCAAGGAACGTGAGCTGGAGGCGCTGGTCGATGTCGGCAGTATTCCGCATCCCGGGCGTGGCGCCAACTTCGAGCACCCCGATCACGGACCGGTGTGGGCGACCAGTCACCTGGGCGACGACTCCATCGCGCTGATCGGGACCGATCCCGAGGAGCATGAGGACAATGCCTGGAAGGTGGTCGACAGCCTCAAGGGACAGGGCGGCGGCTCGCTGTTCATCAAGACCCATCCCAAGTCCGACAATCTGTATGTGGACACGGCGCTGAACCCGGACGAGAAGATCAGCCAGTCGGTGGCGGTCTACGACATCAACAACCTGCATGGTGGCTATGAGGTGCTGCCGATCGCCGACTGGGCCGAGCTGGGCGAAGGGCCGAAGCGGGTGGTGCAGCCGGAGTACAACCATGCCGGCGACGAAGTCTGGTTCTCGGTCTGGAACGGCAAGGATCAGACCTCGGCCCTCGTGATCGTCGATGACAAGACCCGCAAGCTCAAGCATGTCATCAAGGACGAGCGGCTGGTCACGCCGACCGGTAAGTTCAACGTCTACAACACCATGCACGACGTGTACTAGAGGCAGACCGGGCGGGCGGCCGCGGCCGCCCGCCTTCTCCCGCCGCGGAGGACAACAATGAAAGGCGAGGCAAAGGTTTATCTGGTGGGTGCGGGTCCCGGCGACCCGGATCTGCTCACGGTCAAGGCCCTGCGGCTGCTGCAGGCGGCCGACGTGCTGGTCTACGACCGGCTGGTTTCAAAGGAGATTCTCAATCTGGTGCCCGAGGGCGCGACCCGCGTCTGTGTCGGCAAGGCGCCGGGCAAACACACCCTGCCGCAGGAGGATATCAACCGCATCCTGGTCGAACTGGCCGCCCCCGGGCGTTGCGTGGTGCGGCTCAAGGGCGGCGACCCTTACGTGTTCGGCCGCGGTAGCGAGGAGGCGCTGTATCTGCTCTCGCATGGCATCGGTTTCGAGGTGGTGCCGGGCGTGACCGCGGCCACCGCCGTCGCCGCCTATGCCGGCATCCCGCTCACTCATCGTGGCCTGGCCCGCGGCGTGCGCTTCGTGACCGGCCACTTCCGGGAGGGCGAGGCGCTGGACTGGGACTGGGACAAACTGGCCGACCCGCAGACCACTCTGGTGTTCTACATGGGCCTGGGTCGGCTGGAGGCCATCCGTGATCACCTGGTAGCGGCCGGGCTCGATGCCGCCACGCCCGCGGCCGTGATCCAGCACGGCACCACTTCGCGTCAGCAGCGGGTGCTGTCGGATCTGGCTCATCTGCCGGATGACGTCCGCCTGGCCGGCCTGGCCTCGCCGGCGCTGATCGTCATCGGTGCGGTAGTGGCCCTGGCCGACACCCTGGACTGGTTCGGTACCCGGCCGGCCGACATGGCGTCCGACGACAGGCTCAACCGCTATGCGAGCGCTTAGACAAATTGACCCGTCATGCCGGCGCAGGCCGGCATCCAGCACCGCCGGCCGGATGAATACCGCCCTGCGTCGGTATGAGGGAAGGAACCGGCGCGGAGGACTGCTGGGGGTATTCATGCTGTCTGCCCTGGCCGCCGGTGTCCAGGCCGAGCCGTCGGCCGCGCGCCAGGGCGAGCTGCGTCACCTGCTGGAACAGGACTGCGGCTCCTGCCACGGGCTGACCCTCAAGGGCGGTCTGGGTCCGGCGCTCACCCAGCAGGCCATGCAGCGGCTGCCGGAGGAGATGTATGTGAACACCATCCTCGACGGCCGCCCCGGCACCCCCATGCCGCCCTGGCGCGGCATCCTCACCGAAGACGAAGTGCGCTGGCTGGTGGAGGGGCTGCG
The DNA here is from genome assembly GCF_003932505.1 of Thiohalobacter thiocyanaticus. GTDB lineage: Bacteria > Pseudomonadota > Gammaproteobacteria > Thiohalobacterales > Thiohalobacteraceae > Thiohalobacter > Thiohalobacter thiocyanaticus. The sequence continues at coordinate 1,529,304 of NZ_QZMU01000001.1, read as the reverse complement.
ATCAGGCTTTTGATCAGACTCAACAGGAAAGACGTAAAACACACAAAGAAATAAATAATGCGAGATGACTGAATGGATATGGAGAATACAGGTAAACGGCCCGAAGCCGGTTCCCGGATTCCGTCATTCCGGCGCAGGCCGGAATCCAGACTGCCTGGCAGGGTCGCGAACCTGGATGCCGGCCTGCGCCGGTATGACGGGACCCTGTGGTTCGTTCTGCTGGGCCTGGTTCTCGTCATCAGCGGCTGCGCGACCCCCCAGCTGCGCGGCACCGGCGACCTGGGCCTGGTGATCGAGCGCGCCACCGGTTCGGTGCTGGTGGTGGACACCACCGAGCATGAGAAGCTCGCCCGCATCACCGGGCTGGGCGATCTGTCGCACGCCTCGGTGGTGTTCTCGCGCGATGCCCGCTACGCCTACGTCTTCGGCCGCGACGGCGGCCTGACCCGGGTGGACATGCTCAGGAACGAGATCGTCGGCCGCACGGTGCAGGCCGGCAACGCCATCGGCGGGGCCATCTCCCAGGACGGGCGCTGGGTGGCGGTGTCCAACTACGAGCCGGGCGGCGTGCGTATCTTCGACGCCCGTACCCTGGAACTGGTGGCCGACATCCCGGCCGAGTACGGTGATGGCCAGCGTTCCAAGGTCATCGGCCTGGTCGACGCCCCCGGACAGCGCTTCGTGTTCAGCCTGTACGAGGCCGGCCAGACCTGGGTGGTGGAATTCGCCGACCCCGCCAATCCCGTCATCCATAAATTCACCGGCATCGGCCGCCTGCCCTACGACGCCCTGCTCACCCCCGACGGACGCTGGTACATCGCCGGCCTGTTCGGCGAGGACGGCATGGCGCTGCTGGATCTGTGGGATCTGGAGGCCGGCGTGCGCCGTATCCTGCCCGATTACGGCAAAGGCGAAGAGAAGTTGCCGGTCTACAAGATGCCGCATCTGGAAGGCTGGGCGGTGGCCGGCAATCTGGCCTTCGTGCCCGCGGTCGGGCGCCATGCGGTGCTGGTCGTGAACATGAATACCTGGGAGCAGGTCGGCACCATCCCGGTGCACGGCCAGCCGGTGTTCGTCATGGCCCGCCCCGACGGCCGCGAGGTATGGGTCAACTTCGCCTATCCCGACAATGACCGCATCCAGGTCATCGACACCCGTGAGCGCGAAATCATCGACACCCTGCAGCCGGGTCCGGGTGTGCTGCACATGGAGTTCACCCCGCGCGGCGGCGAGGTCTGGGTGTCGGTGCGCGACGCCGACGCCCTGGTGATCTACGACACGGCCAGCCGTGAGGAGCGCGCCCGGCTGGAGGCGGAAAAACCCAGCGGTATCTTCTTTACCGACCGCGCGCACAGGATCGGTCTGTGAGGTGTGACATGAGAGAAGCCAACGCAGAATACAGTGAGCTGGAGCGGCGCCTGCTGAACGACTTCCAGCGGGACCTGCCCCTGTCGCCCACGCCCTACGCCGACATGGCCGCGCGTCTGGGCGTGGACGAGCAGACGGTGCTGGAGACCCTGGCCGGGCTCCAGGCGCGCGGCGCGATCAGCCGGGTCGGGCCGGTGTTCCGGCCCAACAGCATCGGCGTGAGCACCCTGGCCGCCATGGCCGTGCCGGCCCCGCAGCTTGAACAGGTGGCCGCCTATCTCAATGACCTGCCGCAGGTCAATCACAACTATGAACGCGAGCATGAATTCAATCTCTGGTTCGTGGTCACGGCCGCCGACCGCGACGAGCTGGACGCCGTGCTCGACCAGATCGAGGCCTGGAGCGGCTGCCCGGTGCTGGACCTGCCCATGCTGGAGGATTACTTCATCGACCTGGGCTTCGACCTGAACTTCGATCAGCGGGGGAGGCGGCAATGAAAATGCATCCGCTCAGACTTGATGGCAAGGATCGCGCCCTGGTGGCCCTGATCCAGCAGGGCCTGCCGCTGGTCCCAAGGCCCTTTGCCGAGCTCGGCCGGCGCATCGGCATGACCGAGGAAGAGGTCATGCAGCGAATGGGCAAGCTGCGTCTCGCCGGCGCCATCAAGCGCTTCGGCGTGGTGGTGCGCCACCGCGAGCTGGGCTACCGTGCCAACGCCATGGTGGTGTGGGACGTGCCCGAGACCGATGTCGCCGGGCTGGGCAACTGTCTGGCCCGCTATCCCTTCATCACCCTGTGCTACCGCCGGCCGCGGCGGCTGCCGCACTGGCCCTACAACCTGTTTACCATGATTCACGGTCAGTCGCGCGGGGCCGTGTGCGGCAAGCTGGCCCAGGTGATCGGGGAATGCGGCCTGCACGACATCCCGCATGAGATCCTGTTCAGCCGCCGCCGCTTCAAGCAGTGCGGGGCCCGGTATTGCGAGCCGGTCTCCGAGCGTGCCGGGGTGCCGGCATGAACGCGGCGCTGCAGGAACTGAGCCTGCTGGATCGGGCCATCATCAACCGGCTGCAGGACGGCATCCCGGTGTGCGAGGCCCCTTACGCCGAGCTGGCCGGTGAGCTCGGCACCGACGAGACGACCCTGCTTCGCCGGCTCCAGGCGCTGAAGACTGCCGGTTACCTGAGCCGCATCGGACCCATGTACAACGTCGAGCGCATGGGTGGCGCCTTTACCCTGGCCGCCCTGCAGGTACCGGACGCCCGCTTCGACGAGGTCGCCGGCATCGTCAATGTCTTCCCGGAGGTGGCGCACAATTACCGGCGCGATCACGCCTTCAACATGTGGTTCGTGGTCGCGGTGGCGGAGGCCACCGATATCGCCTCTGTATTGAGCCGCATCAAGGCGGCGACGGGCCTTGAGGTCTACAACTTCCCCAAGCAGGAAGAGTTCTACCTGAGGCTGAAATTCGATGTCTGAAGCACTGGCAAAGGCAACCTCCTTGAATAACGGCGATCTGGAGCGCCGCCTGATCGAACTGACCCAGGCCGGCCTGCCGCTGGTGCCGCATCCCTATCATGCGCTGGCCGACCAGCTGGGCGTGACCGCCGATGAGGTGATGGCAACCTTCCGCGCCATGCAGGCGCGCGGTGTGGTGCGCCGTATCGCCGCCGTGCCCAACCATTACCGCCTGGGCTTCCGCGGCAACGGCATGTCGGTATGGGATATCCCCGATGCGCTGGTGCGCGAGGTAGGCCGCGAGGTCGGTGCCCTAGACTTTGTCAGTCACTGCTACATCCGTCCACGCGCATTGCCCGACTGGCCCTACAACCTGTTCGCCATGGTCCACGGCCGCAACCGCGATGCCGTGCACGAGCAGGTGGCGCAGATCGCCGGAATGCTGGGTGAGCGGGTGCGCAGTTATGACGTCCTGTTCAGCACCGAGGTGCTGAAGAAGACCGGCTTCCGCGCCTCTGCGCACTCTGTGTCAACCCCGCCGAACCCAAAAGGTGAATGAAATGTTCCGGATAACACGCTATCTGCAGGCCCTGAAAGACCCCAAACCCTTCCGCCCGGCCGGCAAGCCCTCCGGACCCGTGGTGATCTGGAATCTGATCCGGCGCTGCAATCTGGCCTGCAAGCACTGTTATTCCATTTCCGCCGATACCGATTTCCCCGGCGAGCTGGATACCCGGCAGGTCTATGACGTGATGGACGACCTGCGGGCCTACGGCGTGCCGGTACTGATCCTGTCCGGCGGCGAGCCGCTGCTGCGGCCGGATATCTTCGATATCTCCAAACGCGCCAAGGCCATGGGCTTCTACGTGGGGCTGTCCACCAACGGTACCCTGATCGATGAGAGCATGATCGAACCGATCAGAGAAGTCGGCTACGACTATGTCGGCATCAGTCTGGACGGCATCGGCGAGACCCACGACTATTTCCGGCGCAAACAGGGCGCCTTCGCCGAGGCCCTGCGCGGTATCCGTCTGTGCCGCGAGGCCGGCATCAAGGTCGGCATGCGCATGACGCTCACCCGCGACAATGCCCACCAGCTGCCCGAGGTGGTCCGGCTGATGGAAACCGAGGGAGTGGAGAAGTTCTATCTCTCGCACCTCAACTACGGCGGGCGCGGCAACCGCAACCGCAAGGACGACGCCCACCATCGCATGACCCGTGAGGCCATGGACTATCTGTTCGACACCTGCTGGGACTACATCGAGGCGGGTCAGCCGCGTGAGTTCGTCACCGGTAACAATGATGCAGACGGGGCCTGGCTGCTGCGCTGGGTGCAGCGCCGCTTCCCGGAGCAGGCCGGCTACATGGAGCAGTTGCTGCGCGACTGGGGCGGCAATGCCTCCGGGCGCTGGATCGCCAACATCGACAACCTGGGCGAGGTGCACCCGGATACCTTCTGGTGGGACTATCCCCTGGGTAACGTCAGGCAGCGACCCTTCTCCAGGATCTGGGAGGACACCTCCGACCCCCTGATGGCCGGCCTGAAGCAGGCGCAGCGCCCGCTGGAAGGTCGCTGTGCCGAGTGCCGCTACCGCGGCATCTGCGGCGGCAACACCCGGGTGCGTGCCTGGCAGCTCACCGGCAACCCCTGGGCCGAGGACCCGGCCTGCTATCTGGACGACGGCGAGATCGGGGTGGCGGATGCCGGCGAGCGATTGGCGGTGACGCCCTATAAGCGTTCAACGCAGAGGCGCAGAGACGCGGGGATCGCCAAGGAATACAGAAAGGGAAAGGTGTTCATCCCGGTCGAGCCGGTTTGAGGTTTGAGTGTGGTGGTATTGAAGCCTCGGATAAACACGCATAAATGCAACGAATGATCAAAGCAGGCTGGAATAGGCGTAGCGTTCCCGGTATGACCGGTCGGGGCCGGAAACAGGCCTTGCAGCGCCTGTTCCGGCCTGCACTCTGGCTCATTATCTTTCATATCCGTGTTCATCCGTGTTCATCCGTGGCTGGAATCCTCAGCAGTATCCTCTTGCTATCCAGCTTCATTCCCCAGGCGTACGCCGAAGAGATCACCGTGCCGGAACTGTACCGCCAGCACTGCGCCGAATGCCACGGGGACAACCGCCTCGGCGGCATGGGGCCGGCGCTGCTGCCTGCTGTGATGCGGCGGCTCGAACCGGAGCAGGCGGTGGGGGTGATTGCAGAAGGGCGGCCGGCTACGCAGATGCCGGCTTATGGCGACAAGTTGTCGACGACCGAGATCCAGGCCCTGGTCGATTACATCTTCACGCCGCCGGCGACCATGCCGGCCTGGAGTGAGTCGGCCATCGAGACCACGCACAGGTTGCTGGTCCCACGGGACTCCCTCCCGGTCGCGCCGGTCCATGAGGCCGATCCGCTCAACATGTTCGTGGTGGTGGAGTTGGGTGATCATCATGCCAGCATCCTCGACGGCGACAGCTTCGAGGTGCTGAAGCGCGTGCCTACCCGCTATGCCCTGCATGGCGGGCCCAAGTACTCACCGGACGGTCGCTTTGTCTATTTCGCCTCGCGCAACGGCTGGATCGCCAAGTTCGACATGTACAGTCTGCAGTACGTGGCCGAGGTGCGCGCCGGCATCAATACTCGCAACCTGGCGGTCTCGGCCGATGGCCGTTATGTAATGGTGGCCAATTATCTGCCCAACAGCCTGGTGCTGCTGGACGCACGGGATCTGCGGCTGCTGCGGATCTTCGAGGTGGCGGATGATCACGGCAACGGCTCGCGCGTGAGTGCGGTCTATGACGCTCCGCCGCGCCAGAGCTTCATCGCCGCACTCAAGGATATCCCCGAGGTCTGGGAGATCCGCTATGCCGACAATCCGCTGCCGGTATACAAGGGTCTGATGCACGACTACCGCATGGAGGAGGGTGTGATCGACCGCGGCCCCTTCCCGGTGCGTCGGATCAAGCTGGACGACTACCTCGACGACTTCTTCTTCGATCAGAGTTATACCCATCTGATCGGCGCGGCTCGCAACGCCAGCAACGGCCAGGTGGTCCATCTCGATGTGGGCAGAAAGATCGCCGAGCTGGAACTGGACGGTCTGCCGCATCTGGGGTCAGGCATTACCTGGGAATACCAGGGTCGTACCGTGCTGGCCACGCCGCATCTCAAGAAAGGCGAGGTCAGCATTATTGATATGGAGAACTGGAAGACCATCAAACGGATCAAAACCGAAGGCCCCGGCTTTTTCATGCGCAGCCACGAGAACACGCCCTATGCCTGGGTGGATGTCTTCTTCGGCCCGAACCGCGACAAGGTCCATATCATCGACAAGCGCAGCCTGGAGATCGTCCGTACCCTGCGGCCCGAGCCCGGCAAGACCGCTGCCCACATCGAATTCGATCGCAATGGTGAGCACGCCCTGCTCAGCATCTGGGACAACGAGGGGGCGGTGATCGTCTATGACGCGGAAACCCTGGAGGAGGTCAGGCGCCTGCCCATGGTCAAGCCCTCGGGCAAGTACAACGTCCACAACAAGATCACCCGTTCGGCGGGGACGAGTCATTGAATTCCAGGTGTCAGGTTCAGGTGCCAGGGCCGGGGAAAACAGAATCCGTGACAGGGCGTTGACGCTTCGGCCCCTTCTCCACTCCTCGACATCCCGCCGACCGGAACTATATTCGGGGCAGTGGCACAGGAGGCTGTATGCCCGAGAATATTTTCGTCGTCGGTGCCGACGCGTTCAACATGCGCAAGATGCGGAATCTGAATATCGGCACCGAACACAGGATTCATGAGCTGCTGTCATTCGATGAGGTCAAGGGAGGCGGTTATTACCCGGTCGAGGAATGCCTGGCCCTGGCCGAACGGCGTCTGAATGCCTTCGAGGGTTCGATCGACGCCATTGTCGGTTACTGGGACTTTCCAGTGACCGTCATGGTCCCCATCCTCTGCCACCGCCGCAATCTGCCTTCGCCCTCGCTGGAAAGCGTGCTGCGCTGCGAGCACAAGTACTGGAGCCGGATCGAGCAGCGCAAGGTCATCCCCGAGTTCACACCGCCTTTCACCGAGGTGGATCCTTTCGATGACGCCGAGGTAAACAATATTGAACTGCCCTATCCCTTCTGGATCAAGCCGATCAAGGGCACGGATTCGCTATTGGCCTTCAAGGTTAGGAACCGGCAGGATCTGCGGGAAGCGATCGGCGCAATCCGGGCCGGGATCCGCCGCATCGCCGAGCCGTTCGATCACATCCTGTCCCACGCGCAGCTGCCGGAGGAGATCTCCCGGGTCAGGGGGCATCACTGCATTGTCGAGGCGTTGATCCCGGGTCGGCAATGCACCGTGGAGGGTTATGTCTGCCACGGCAGGCCCTGGCATCACGGGATTGTCGATTCCATCAACTACCCGAAGCGCTCCTCCTTCCTGCGTTATCAATATCCCTCCTCTCTGCCGAAGCGGGTCAAGGACAGGCTTGGTGAGGCGACCGGCAGGCTGATGCGGCATCTGGGCTATGACAATGCCACCTACAATGTCGAGTATTTCTATCAGCCGAACAGCGGAAGGATCGGATTGCTGGAGATCAATCCGCGACTGTCCCAGTCACACAGCGATATGTTTGAAAAGGTGGACGGTGCCTCGAATTTCCAGATCATGGTCGAGTTGGCGCTGGGCCGGGAGCCCGACTTCCCCCTGCGGCAGGGAAAGTACGGGTGCGCCGCCAAGTTCCATGTACGGGTGTTCGAGGACGGCATCGCCACCCATGTGCCGGATCGCCGGGAGGTCGAGGCGATAGAGCGGCAGTTCCCGGGGACCCTGATCGAAATCAGGATAAAACCGGGCATGCGACTGTCGGACCTGATCGAACAGGACAGCTACAGCTACGATATCGCCCATATCCATGCCGGGGCGGAGAACCAGAAGGCGTTGCTGGAGAAATACAACCGGATCCTGGAGGCGCTGAACTTCGAATTCGCGCCGGTCGACGCGGTGGAGGCCGAGTCGCCGGAAGTGCCGGGGATTGCCGTGCGCTGAGCTCCGATCAGGTCAGCCCCTCGGCCCGGTCCTCCAGCGCATCCCGGTCGTGGATGGTCACCTGGGCCCCTTTGATGCTGAGTATTCCGCTGTCCTGCAGGTTGCGCAGGATGCGCGAGAAGGTTTCGGGCTTGACCGACAGCCGCGAGGCCATCACCCCCTTGGGGATGTCCAGGCGGAACTGGTCTTCGTCCTCCGGGGCCATCTTCAGCAGGTAGCTGGCCACCCGGCAGGTTCCGCTCTGCAGGCTGAGGTTGTCGATCTCGGCGATCAGGCCGCGCAGGCGCTGACTCATATCCCCCATGAGCAGGAAGCAGGTGTCGATGGAGTCGCGCAGCATGGCGGCGAAATCGCGCGAGTCGATGGAGACCAGCTCGGACGGCACCAGGGCGGTGGCGTTGACCGGGTAGGCCGGCCCCTCCAGGAACATCAGCGCCTCGGCGAAGGTGTTGCCGGCGCTGACGATATCGATGACCTTCTCATTGCCCTCGGGCGAGAGCCGCGAGAGCTTGATCTGGCCGGAAACCACATAAAAAAAGCGGTCGGCCGGGTCGCCCTGAGCGAACAGCGGCTGGCCCTCGTCCAGTTTGAGCAGCCGCGCTCGCTGGGCAGCCCGGTCCAGCTGGGCCGGTGTCAGGCGGGCGAACAGCAGATGCTGCTGCAGGTGGTGTTTCAGTTCATCACTCAAATTCGGCTCCTTGGCGGATCCCGGGATGCCGCTTGATGAATATCAAGGTGGCGTACTGGGTTATTTCGTCTAATTTTATCTAGGATCGGATCAATCAGGAGGCCCCGCCCATGTCGCAAGTCTTCACCAAGGCAATGGCACGCAACATCTTCTATGGTGGCAGCGTGTTCTTCATCCTGCTGTTTTTGGCACTGACCTTCGATACCATCAAGGTCCTGCCTGAGCGGGACAACCGTGCAAACCTTACCGAGAAGGTGGCCCATGGTAAAGCGGTCTGGGAGGAAAACAACTGCCTGGGCTGCCATACGCTGCTGGGCGAGGGGGCCTATTATGCGCCCGAGCTCGGCAATGTGTACAAGCGCTTCGGCGAGAGCAAGGAGGCCATCAAGGCCTTCATCGCCAGCCGGCCGGTGGAGGGAATTCCAGGGCGGCGCAGCATGCCCCAGTTCAACCTCAGCGAGGAGGATGGACGCGCTGGCTGAATTCCTCAAATACACCTCCGAAATCAATACCGCCAATTGGCCCCCGAATATCCAAGGTTAATCAGGTCAGGAGAGCCGAGTCATGCTGCAATACAAATCTCAAGCCGTCGCCAAACCCTACTTCATCGCGGCCATCGCTCTGTTCATCGGGCAGATCCTGTTCGGCCTGATCCTGGGCCTGCAGTACGTGATGGGGGACTTCCTGTTTCCCGAGATCCCGTTCAACGTGGCCCGAATGGTCCACACCAATCTTCTGATCGTCTGGCTGCTGTTCGGCTTCATGGGCGCGGCCTACTACCTGGTCCCTGAAGAGGCCGAGACCGAGTTGCACAGTCCGGGGCTGGCGATACTCATGTTCTGGATCTTCCTGATCGCAGGGGCGCTCACCGTGCTGGGCTACCTGCTGGTGCCCTATGCCCGGCTGGCGGAGCTGACCGGTAACCATTTATGGCCAACCATGGGCCGGGAATTCCTGGAACAGCCCACCATCACCAAGGTCGGTATAGTGGTCGTCGCCCTGGCCTTTCTCTACAACGTCGGCATGACCATTCTGAAGGGACGCAAGACGGTGGTCAGTCTGGTGCTGCTGATCGGCCTGGTGGGCCTGGCGGTACTGTTCCTGTTCGCTTTCTACAACCCGGAGAACCTGGTCAAGGACAAGTTCTACTGGTGGTGGGTGGTGCACCTGTGGGTGGAAGGCGTATGGGAGCTGATCATGGGCGCGATCCTGGCCTTTGTGCTGATCAAGCTCACCGGCGTGGACCGCGAGGTGATCGAGAAATGGCTCTATGTCATCATCGCCATGGCGCTGATCACCGGCATCATCGGTACCGGCCATCACTACTTCTGGATCGGCACGCCCGAGTACTGGCAATGGTGGGGATCGATCTTCTCGGCGCTCGAGCCGCTGCCCTTCTTCATGATGACGGTGTTCGCCTTCAACATGGTCAACCGCCGCCGCCGCAACCATCCCAACAAGGCAGCCATGCTGTGGGCGCTGGGCACGGGTGTGATGGCCTTCCTCGGCGCGGGCGTGTGGGGCTTCCTGCATACCCTGGCGCCGGTGAACTACTACACCCACGGCTCCCAGATCACCGCGGCGCACGGCCACATGGCCTTCTACGGGGCCTATGTGATGATCGTGCTCACCATCATCTCCTACGCCATGCCCATGCTGCGCGGGCGTGAGGCCGCCAACAGCAACCGCTCGCAGGTGGTGGAGATGTGGTCCTTCTGGCTGATGACCGTGTCCATGGTGTTCATCACCCTGTTCCTGACCGGTGCCGGCATCCTGCAGGTCTGGTTGCAGCGCTACAGCGATGATCCGCAGCCCTTCATGGTGGTGCAGGAGAAGATCGAACTCTTCTACTGGATGCGTGAAGTGGCCGGGGTGATATTCCTGATCGGCCTGGTGCTGTATGTGATCAGCTTCTTCGTCGGCCAGCGTCAGCCCGAGGCCAGCGCCAAGCCGCTGCCGGCCGTCAGCCCGGCCGAGGCGTGAGGGGGGACGGCGCATGCACGCTGTGGCGGAAGCCATGACCGGGAGGCCGGACAGTTTTCCTCTCCCGGAGCGCAGGGCACAGGGAAGTGCCGCCGGGGCCGCGCAGGAACGCGTGGCCTGGCCGCCGGGCGATCTGGCGATCTGGATCTTCATCCTGGCCGAGCTGGCGGTGTTCGCGATCTTCTTCGCCGCCTATGCCTTTGCCCGGATGGGGGAGCTGGAACTGTTCGTCACCTACCAGCAGACCCTGGACACGAACCTGGCGCTGATCAACACCCTGGCGTTGATCACCAGCAGTTATTTTGTGGTGCGGGCCGTGGGCCGGATCCGTGCGGACGATGCCGGCGGCTGCATCCGCTGGCTGGCCGGTGCCCTGCTGCTGGGCGGGGTCTTCCTGGGCGTGAAATCGCTCGAATACGCCCACCTGTTCGGTGAGGGTGTCAGTCTGTCGACCAACACCTTCTACACCTTCTATCTGTCCCTGACCTTCTTTCACTTCATGCACGTGGTCATGGGTATGGTGATCCTGGCCGCGGTGGCGGTGAAGGCCGCACAGGGCCATTACAGCCGCGAGGTGCACACCGGCGTGGAGACCGGGGCCTCCTACTGGCACATGGTGGACCTGGTCTGGCTGATCCTGTTCCCGCTGGTCTATGTGATGTGAATGGAGCAAGAAATGACCGCGATTCGTCCCGAAACCCTGGTCTGGTTGCTGCTGGTGGCCCTGACCCTGCTGACCTGGGGTGTCGGCCAGGAGGGGTTGAACGGTCCGGCGGTGTCGCTGGGCCTGCTGGGCGTGGCCCTGTTCAAGGGGCACCTGGTCGGCGACTGGTTCATGGGACTGCGCCGGGTGCGCGGCCCCTGGCGCTGGGTGATCGCCCTGTGGCTGCTGCTCCCGGGCGGGCTGATTGCGCTGGCCTTCCTGCTGGCGGCTCGCTGATATCAAATACACGATAAGACACAAGCCGAGGTAAACCCGATGGACACACAAGTTGCAGCACGGATATCCACCGAGGACGGCCTGCCCTTCTATCTGCCGCAGGGCAATGAAGTGGCCCTGTTCGAACACGCCCACCGCCACCGGCTGCCCATGCTGATCAAGGGGCCGACCGGCTGCGGCAAGACCCGCTTCGTCCAGTACATGGCCGCGCGCCTGGGCCGTCCGGTCTACACCGTGGCCTGTCATGACGATCTGACCGCTGCCGACCTGGTTGGCCGGCACCTGATCGGCGATGCCGGTACCTACTGGTGCGACGGCCCCCTGACCCGCGCCGTCCGCGAGGGTGCGATCTGCTACCTCGACGAGGTGGTCGAGGCACGCAAGGACACCACCGTGGTGCTGCACCCGCTGACCGACGACCGCCGCATCCTGCCCATCGAGCGTACCGGCGAGACCCTGCAGGCACCGCCGGGCTTCATGCTGGTGGTGTCCTACAACCCGGGCTACCAGAATCTGTTGAAGGGCATGAAGCCCAGTACCCGCCAGCGATTCGTGGCCGCCAGCTTCGACTTTCCGGCCCCGGAACAGGAACAGGCGGTGATCCAGGGCGAGACCGGCATCGACAGCAGGCGCGCCGGCCTGCTGGTGCGCCTGGCCGGCGCCCTGCGCGCGCTCAAGGACCACGATCTGGAAGAGGCAGCGTCCACCCGGCTGCTGGTCTATGCCGCCACCCTGATGCAGGGCGGCTTCGATGTACGTGAGGCCTGCCGTGCCGCCCTGGTTGAACCCCTGAGCGACGACGAGGATACCATCACTGCCCTGATGGAGGTGGTGGACGCGAGTCTGCCGGGGGAGTGAGGGGGTGAGGAGTGAGGAGTGGCGGGGTATAGTGGTTTCTACTCACTCCTGACTCCTGACTGACAACACCTATGACGGCATCTACACAGACCGGACAGCGCCTGGCCATCGCCGCCGAGGCCCTGTACCTGGTGAACCTGCTGCTGGTGCCGGGGCTGGCCTTCCTGATACTGGCGCTGCTGTTCCTGCGCCGCGAGCGGGCCGGGGAGCTGGCCCGCAATCACCTGGAACAGGCCTTTGCCGCCAGCTGCTGGGCCGGGGTGCTGCTGATCGGGGTCGGCGGCGCCATTGTGCTGATCGGGGATATCGAGGGCATGATCACCTGGGTGGTGGGCATCATCTACCTGGTCTGCATGCACGCCACCCTGGTGCTGCTGGGTGTGCTGGGCCTGGCGCGGGCCCTGTCCGGGAAAGCATGGCGCTATCCCGTGGTGGGCTGGCCGTTCCGATGACAGGTGAGTAGGTTGAGATCATTTGTGATGGAGTTTTGTTGATTCGGAAATGAAACCGTTACTGTCCAGAACGAACTACCAGCGTCGCCGGGCCCTGACCCAGGTCGGCTTCTTCGTGCTGTTCATCCTGGCACCGCCGCTGGATATCTTCCGTTTCGACCTGACCCTGGGCCATTTCATCCTGTTCGGCCAGCCCTGGACCCTGGGCATCGATGAATTCCGCGAGGGACTGATCGGCCCCGGCCAGGCCGCGCTCAATCTGATCCTGCGCGGCTTTGTGCCGCTGTTCGGCGGTGCGGCTCTGTTCATCTGGATCGCCTGGCGCTGGGGCCGGCTGTACTGCGGCTGGTTGTGTCCGCACTACTCGGTGGTGGAGCTGGTCAACGGCCTGATGCGCCGCGCCAGCGGCAGGCCCAACCTGTACGAGAAGCGCAAACTGCCGGAGTGGCTGCCCAACGGCACCCGCATCAGCCCGAACAGCCGTTACTGGCCGCCGACCCTGATCACGGCCGTGGCCTTCGCCTTCATCTGGGCCCTGACCCTGCTGACCTACCTGCTGCCGCCGCAGGAGATCTATCACAACCTGCTGCACGCGGAACTGACCCGCAACCAGTTCATCTTCCTGACCGCAGCGACGATCGTGCTGAGCATCGAATTCATCTTTGCCCGCCACCTGTTCTGCCGCTTCGGCTGTGCCGTGGGCCTGTTCCAGAGCCTGGCCTGGATGGGTAACAACCGGGCGATGGTGGTCGGCTTCGACACCCGCCGGGCGAAGAGCTGCCAGGACTGCAACAACGCCTGCGACAACGCCTGCCCCATGCGGCTGAATCCGCGCACGATCAAGCGCAAGATGTTCACCTGCACCCAGTGCGCCGAATGCATCTCCGCCTGCACCCAGGTGCAGGCCCCCAAGGGGCAGCCCTCGCTGCTGCAATGGGTGAGCGACGAGGCGGCCCTGCCGGTGGTCACGGGCAGACCGGTGAAGACACGGCCTGCACCCGGACAGATGCCGCCGCCCGACCGGGTGGAGGCCGATTCCTGCTGCTGTGGTTCCGGGGCCTGTGGGGGCTAAATGAATCGGAGGTCGGGTTACGCCCTGACGTGCTACCCGACCTACATATCGCCTTCGCGCGCCTTCTTCGCCTTTGCGGTTTTGAGTGTTTTCGCATTTGAGACGCATCAAGGCGCCGGCAGTCGATCCAGCAGACACTGTAATCATCCGCCCATCGGAGCAAGGCAATGGAAGAACATGTCGGCCAGCTCTGGCACCGGCTGATCACCCGGGCCGCCCAGCAGCGCCACCCGCAGGCCGCGGTGGCGCTGGAGGAGGTGGCCACGCCCATCGGTGTTTTCTTCCGCGCTCTGGGCGGTGACGGCGGACTGCAGGTGCAGCCGGCCGAGGCCACCGATTACCGCGGCCGGCGCAGCCTGCTGCAGCGGGTGGCGGGCAGCCAGCGCAAGGTGCGCCTGGCCTGGCGCGACGAGCAGGCCCTGCGCCTGCCGCCGGCCATCGACTGGTTTGCCGATCCCGGGTTGAACCGGGATCTCTATTTCTGGCTGGCCGCGTTGGCGGCCGCTCCGCATGACCTCGCCAGTCACTGGGTGCTGCGCAACCAGCGGCTGTGCCGGGTGGCCCTGGAGCGTTTTCCGGGTCTGCGTCCGCGCTACCAGCGTCTGCTTGAGGCCCACCTGGCGCAACGGCCTGACCCCGGGCGACTGCCTGTGATCGAGGCGGAGCAGGAACGTCTGCTGCGGCAGGCCCTGCGCGAGCCGGGCTCGGTCGAGGCCTTTCCCGACGCCCGCCGTGAACCCTGGCCGGTGCCCCTGTGGCTGCATCCCTCTCCGCCGGTGTTCGCAGCCGCAACCGCCGCCGACCCGGGCGAGGGCAACAATGCCCACGAGGGCGGCCAGAAGGAGCTGGAGAACGAGGGCCGGCGCCGGGCCGAGCGGGTGAACAAACCGCAGGAGGACCGCGGCCTGGTCACCATCCGCATGGAGAACATCTTCAGCTGGAGCGAATACGTCAAGGTCGACCGCAGCACCGATGACGAGGAAGACCTGGACCAGGCCGCCGATGCCGCCCGCGACATGGACACCCTGTCCGTGACCCGTGACGACAAGCCGGCCAAGGGGCGGCTGAAGTTCGATCTCGATCTGCCTGCCGAGGCCAATGACGATACTGTACTGACAGACGGCCTGCTGCTGCCGGAGTGGGATCATCGCAAAGGCGTGCTGGTGCCCGACCACTGCCGCATAAGCACGCTGGGCGCGGTCGACGTGGCGCCGGTGGAACTGCCCGAGCACCTGCGCCGCACCGCGCGGCGGCTGCGCAACCAGTTTTCCCTGCTCACGCCGGGACGTCAGTGGCTGCGGGCCCAGCCCGACGGATCCGAGATCGATCTCGATGCCTATCTGCGCTATGCCGGTGACCGCCAGGCCGGCATCCAGGCCCATGCCGATGGCCTGTTCCGGGACCTGCGCCAGAACCGCCGGGACCTGTCCTGCCTGCTGATGGCGGATTTGTCGCTGTCCACCGACACCTGGATCGACAACGACATGCGGGTGATCGACGTGATCCGCGACGCCCTGTTCCTGTTCGCCGAGACCCTGAACTCGGTCGGCGACCCTTTCGCCCTGTACGGCTTCTCCTCGCGCAAACGCGATCCGGTGCGGGTGCACCAGCTCAAGGATTTCGGGAGCCGCTATGACGGTCGTACCCGGGCCCGGATCCAGGCGATCAAGCCCGGTTACTATACCCGCATGGGCGCGGCCATCCGTTATGCCACCCGGGAGCTGGCGCGTCAGGCCACCGAGACCAAACTGCTGCTCCTGCTGACCGACGGCAAGCCCAACGACCTGGACCGCTACGAGGGCCGCTATGGTATCGAGGATACGCGCCAGGCCATCATCGAGGCCCGGGCGCAGGGGCTGCAGCCCTTCTGCGTGACCATCGACGCCAAGGGCAACGACTACCTGCCCTACCTGTTCGGACGGCGCGGCTATGCCGTCATCCACCGGCCGTCACAGCTGCCGCGCACCCTGCCCGTGCTCTATTCCCGCCTGACCGCGGCCTGATCAGAGAAGCATGCCGCAAGCCGCGAATGAACGCGAATACACGCAAATAAATCCAATTGCACTGGTGTAGGTCGGGTTAGCCCGGCAGGGCGTAACCCGACACAAAGGATGCAGGACGGGATAAGCATGGCGCTCCCGGTGTTTCGATGCGGTGTCGGAAACGGGCCTGACGTCCCTTATTCCGGCCTACGAGCTGCGCTTTGCACAGTCGGTTTTATTTCCGTGCTTTCCGTGTATTCCGTGGCGCTCTTGACGCCCCTGATCACCCCGGCTTGCCGTCTGCCCGCGCGCGCACCAGCACCGGCGCATAGACCCACACGAAGGCGGCGAAGGCGCCGATCCAGAGCAGTCCGGACAGCATCACCCACAGCGTGTAGTGTCCGGGCAGCACCAGCGGCGGGAACACCCGCACCAGGGCGCCGAGGTTGAGCAGGACGAAGCCCAGGTTGGTCAGCCGCGACGACTGCATCATGCGTCCGGTGTGGCCCAGGGCGACGCGCGCCATCATGCCCAGGGTGAAGCCGCCGATCACGCCGATGGTCAGCGCATGCAGGGCCAGATTGGGTGCCAGCAGTCCGAAGCCGGCCAGGCCCTTGAGCAGCAGTCCGCCGACGACCCAGGCATAGGCCACGTACAGCACCAGCAGGATGGGCAGCGAACCGATCCCCGGTTTGATCCAGCCGGCGACCCGCACGGCCTGCACCAGGGCGGCCGCCAGTGCCATCACCCCCGCGGTCTGGGACCAGCCGGCCACGTCGGCGGCCAGCATCCCGAGCAGGGTGAGAAAGGTCGCCAGTTCGATGACGCGGCTGCGCCGGCACTGGCTGCAGGCCAGTACCGCCTCGGTGAAAAAGGGCAGTACCCGGCCGGAGATCATCAGGATCAGCAGCAGCACGGTGTCCAGCATCAGCAGCATGCCCGACCGGGCGGTGCCGGCGCTCAGCCCCAGGGCCTGGAGGTGCATCAGGGCATTGGCGACGAACATCACACCGAGCAACAGCAGCAATACCCGATTGGCCTTGTTGGAACCGGCCAGGATGGGACGGACCAGGCTCAGCGCCAGTGCCGGCAGAAAGGCCAGGTCGACCAGGGCCAGCACCCAGCCGGGCAGGACGGGGACGAAGAACAGGACCCGTGCCAGCAGCCACAGCCCGACCAGTGCGGCCAGGGGCGCGCCGTTCAGGGTATCCACGCCGCTCCAGTTGCGCACCGCGGTCAGCAGGAAACCGGCGATCACGGCGGCGGTATAGCCGAACAGCATTTCGTGGGCGTGCCAGTTTATAACATCGAAATAGGGTGCAGGCGTCAGTGCGCCGGTCCAGACGCCGAGCCAGATCGCCATCAGTGCCAGTGCGGCCAGCCCGGCCCCGAGAAAGAAGGGCCGGAAGCCCAGCGCAAAGGGGGCCAGTGCCGGCTGGCCGGTATCCGCGCTGGGGCCGCGGGTCTGCGTCAATGCCATGGGTGTGTCCTTGCTGCCGGTAATACCTGAGTGCCATCCTGCGGTATCGAGTCTGGGCCCGACCTTGATATGGGTCAAGGCCGGCAGTCCGTTTGCTGCGGGATGCGGGCATAGCAAAAAGAAAAGAAGGGGCGGGATGGGGAGATCCCGCCCCCGGCACGATTGCCGATACCGACAGGTGCGCCGGCATCAAGGTGTCGTGACGACACCATAGCGAGGTGACCATGGCACGATATGCCTCTGGACGCGCAACAGCATGCCCCCGGCCGGGGCGCCTGGCATTGACTTTGGTCAAGCCCGCCGGCGCAGCGGATTCCTGCCAACACCATAGCGCATTCGGATTTTATCCCGAGGGGTTGGTTTTTTGCGTCGTCAGGGAATGACATCCCTTAAGGGATGTCGATCAGGCAGTTAGGAGGGGGCGACCATTTATATGTCTCCGAATGGCATCAGTATCAGGGGAGGGAGAGCAGTGTGGCGATGAGCAGGAAGCACGCTGGGACATGAAATCTCCTGTTATTCAGGCGGATACCGACGGCGGCACAGGCATTGCAGTGGTGGTGTGGACAAGGTGACTGCGTTTAACAGCTGCTTGCGAAAGCCGGAGAGGCTGTCCATGCAAACCGCAGCGGCAGTATTCGTAGGTCAGTTGTTCGCATGAGTGGATGGAAGTCGTACTTTCCATGTGCAATCCCCCTCCCTCCTCATTAAGAGGGTTTTGGGCGGCATTGAAACCATGCCGCCTTCTTTTTTTATGAAGACATGAACGCAACGGAGGCAATATGCGTAACTCAATACTTCTCGGCATTCTGGCAGCTGCGATTCCATTAGGGGCAATGGCCCAGGATGGGGCCGGATCCTGGCAGCGCACCGCAGGTGACAGGGAGTTCACCCTGGCGGGAACAGGCAGCAGCGACAAGGATTTTGATAATAGCAGCATGGGGCTGTCGTTCGGATATGGTCAATACTTTACGGATCGCTGGCTTATATCTTTGCAGCAAGGACTTAATTACGCGGATGTCCCGGGTGACAACGTCTGGAATGGATCAACGCGTGTTGGTGCCGATTATCACTTCGGGCAGGGTCGCCTCAAGGCGTTTCTCGGCGGAAGGATTGGTGGTGTTTATGGCGACAGAGTCAAGGAGAGTGCTATTGCCGGGCCGGCGTTCGGCCTGAAATATTATGCCAAATCGGATACGTTCATCTATGCGCAGGCGGAATACCAGTATTTTTTCGAGGAGGCTGACGACATAGACGATAATTTCGATGACGGATCCTTTGTTCACAGCATTGGTATCGGATTCAACTTCTGACGCTCCTCCCAAGTCTTGAAGGTCGGCAGTATTGGGGTGTGAGCGTATGGCCGAGGGCATGCGTCGCCGCCATAAGGTCGGGGCGGCATTGATTTTGGTCAAGCCGGCAGCCCCGATGCTGTGCCATTCTTCCGCTTCACTGGAAGAGGCGCCATGGCACTGTCCGACTACGTCAACACCCTGGGCCAGGACCTGCTGCGCCGCCACGGCGAGCGGGTACACAAGCTCAGTCTGCACGCCGGCTTCACCTGCCCCAACCGTGATGGCAGCAAGGGGGTCGGCGGCTGCAGTTTCTGCAACAATGCCTCCTTCGCGCCGATGGCGCGTGAACGTGCCGCGGTGCGCGAGCAGATCGCGTCCGGCCGCCGGGTGATCCGGCGCCGTACCGGCGCGCGCAGGTACATCGCCTATTTCCAGGCCTACACCAACACCTACGGCGAACTCGAGCGGCTGAAGGCCCTGTATGACGAGGCGCTGGCCGAGCCGGACGTGATCGGCCTGGCCATCGGCACCCGCCCGGACTGTGTGCCCGACGCCGTCCTGGATCTGTTGACGGACTACCGCGACCAGGGTTACGAGATCTGGCTGGAGCTGGGCCTGCAGTCGGCCTTCGACGCCACCCTGGAGCGGGTCAATCGCGGTCACGGCTGGGCCGAGTATGCCGCCACGCTGCGGGCGGCTCGCGGCCGTGGCCTGGCGGTGTGCACCCACCTGATCATCGGTCTGCCCGGTGAGGAGCGCTGGCACGCACGTCAGAGCCTGCTGCGGGTGCTGGCCCTGGGCGTGGACGGGCTCAAGCTGCATCCCCTGCACGTGGTCAAGGGCACGCGCCTGGCCAATGAATGGCGGCGCGGCGAGTACCGACCGCTGACGCTGGAGGAATATGTGGATACCGCCGCCGAGCTGATCGCGGTCACACCGCCCGAGGTGGTCTGGCATCGGGTCACGGCCACGGCCGCCGAGCGCATTCTGCTCGCCCCCGCCTGGTGCGCGCGCAAATGGCGGGTGCTCAACGCCATTGAGGCGGCGCTGGCAGCGCGCGTCGGCGGCCCGGCAACGACCCAGGAGGTGGGACATGGAACTGGTCTGTCCGGCCGGTAATCTGCCGTCGCTGAAGGCGGCCGTGGAGGCGGGCGCGGATGCCGTCTATCTGGGCTTTCGCGACGACACCAACGCCCGTCACTTCGCCGGTCTGAACTTCAACCGCGAGCAGCTGCGCGAGGGCGTGGCCTATGCCCATGCCCGCGGCCGCCAGGTGCTGCTGGCGATCAATACCTATGCCCGCCCCGAGGGCTGGGCGCGCTGGCAGCAGGCGGTGGATCGGGCGGTGGAACTGGGCGTGGATGCCCTCATCGTCGCCGATATGGGCGTGCTGGAGTACGTCGCACAACGCTACCCGGAGCAGCGGCTGCACCTGTCGGTGCAGGCCTCGGCGACCAGCGTCGAGGCCCTGCGTTTCTATCAGGAGCAGTTCGGTATCCGCCGCGCGGTACTACCGCGGGTGCTGTCGCTGCGCCAGGTCGCGGCCCTGGTGGAGAAGAGCCCGGTGGAGATCGAGGTGTTCGGCTTCGGCAGTCTGTGCGTCATGGCCGAAGGCCGCTGCTATCTGTCCTCCTATGTCACCGGCGAGTCGCCCAACACCTGCGGCGCCTGTTCGCCGGCCCGCTTCGTCGACTGGCAGGAGCACAACGACGGCCTGCACACCCGGCTCAACGGGGTGTTGATCGACCGCTTCCTGCCCGAGGAGCAGGCCGGCTATCCGACCCTGTGCAAGGGCCGTTTCGATGTCTGCGGCCGCGTCGGTTACGCCATCGAATCCCCCACCAGTCTCAATACCCTGGACCTGCTGCCGCAACTGCTCGCCGCCGGGGTCGCCGCGGTCAAGCTCGAGGGCCGTCAGCGCAGCCCGGCCTACGTGGCCCGCGTCAGCCGGGTCTGGCGCGAGGCCATCGATACCTGCTGCCGCGACCCGGACGGTTACCGCCCGCGCCCGGAATGGCTGGTGGCGCTGGATGAGGTGGCCGAAGGTGCCTGCACCACGCCCGGGGCCTACCACCGGCCCTGGCAGTGAGGCCCTGATGCTGAAACTCGCGCTCGGACCCGTTCCCTATCTCTGGCCGCGCAACGAGGTCATGCGCTTCTATGACGAGATGGCGCAGGCCCCGGTCGAGATCATCTATCTGGGCGAGACGGTGTGCGCCAAGCGCCGGCAGCTGAATCCGGAGGACTGGCTGGCCCTGGGCGAAGGCCTGGCAGCGGCCGGCAAGCAGGTGGTGCTGTCCTCGCTGAGCCTGATCGAGGCCGAGTCCGAACTCGGCGCTCTGCGCCGGCTGTGTGCCGATTCCCCCTTCATGGTCGAGGCCAACGACATGGCGGCGGTGCAACTGCTGCAGGGGCGGGGCTTTGTCGCCGGATCGGGGGTGAACATCTACAATCATCATGCCCTGTCCCGACTGGCCCGGCTGGGATTGCGGCGCTGGGTGCTGCCGGTGGAACTGGGACGCGAGGATCTGGGCGAACTGCAGCGGCTGCGCCCGCCCGGGATCGAGACCGAGGTGCTGGCCTGGGGGCGGCTGCCGTTGGCGCATGCCGCCCGCTGTTTCACCGCCCGCGCCCACGGCCTGCCCAAGGACGACTGCCGCTTCCGCTGCCGGGACTATCCCGACGGCCTGCTGCTCAAGACCCGGGAGGGCCAGCCCTTCCTCAACCTCAACGGTATCCAGACCCAGTCGGCGCTGAGCCAGTGTCTGATCGGGGAAGTGTCGGAGCTGGCAGATCTGGAGGTAGAGGTGCTGCGCCTGGTGCCGCAGGCTCAGGGCATGGGCGAAGTAGTGAGGCTGTTCGACCGGGTCCGCCGCGGGGCACTGGACCCGGCCGAGGCCCGTCAGCGTCTGGAACGGCTGGCGCCGATCGGGCTGTGCAATGGTTTCTACCGGGGCGGGGCGGGGATGGAAATGTTTCTGGGGCGTGAGGCGTGAGGGGTGAGAGGGATGTGTAGGATCTGCTGGGGATTGGTGGCGGTGTTTCTGGTTCTGACCGGCGGCATGGCGTATTTGTTTGTCTATCAGGGCAGTGTGCGGCCGGCAGCGGACGGGCGTACCGCCATCGTGCTTGAGCCCGGCGAGCGGGCCTTGATCCTGGCCGAGATGCGCGCCTTCGTGGAGAGCGTTCAGCAGATCACGACCGGGCTGTCGCAGGAGGACATGGAGACCGTGGTCGAGGCCGCGCGCAAGTCGGGCCGCGCGGCCCAGCAGCAGGTCCCGGTTCCGCTCATGGGCAAGCTGCCGCTCGCCTTCAAACAGCTGGGCCTGGATACCCATCAGCAGTTCGACCAGCTGGCGCTGGATGCCGAACAGCTCGGTGATCCGGCGCACAGCCTGCAGCAGCTCGGGAGATTGATGCAGAACTGCGTGGCCTGTCATGCCGCCTATCGGCTCGAGGTGCAATGAGAATGCCCGGGTGATAAGGCCTGCGCCAGATGACGACACGCCCGGCTCGATGCCGGGTTTTTTTCGCCCGGGGCAGCGCGGCCCGGAGCAGACTCGCTGCGCTGCATCCGCTGAAGCAGGGCGAGCTGTCGCCGTATAGCGACGATCGATGAAGCATTGATACCGCATGCAGTGCCGGGTCTTTGCTTGCCTCCCGCTCAAATGTCGAAGTATGTGCGTCAGATAGACGAAAAGACGGTTTCCACCTTCTATACTCCGGGTAGAAGTTTTCAAACATGTGCAGATTCGTGTAACAGGCACAGCGTCATCACCAATCGGCAACCACAGACGAAGGAGATCATTCCATGGCGACAGCAACCGAAAAGGCACATTCCACCGCAGAGCATGTGGCCCAGGCCGCTCACGAGGCCATTGATCGTGCAGCGCAGACAGGCGGCCGGGTAGAGGAAAAGGTTCGTGAAACCGGCGAACGTACCCGCGCCCGGGCGCATGACATCGAGGAGAGTGCAGTCTCTTACTTCCGTGAGCACCCCTATATCACTGTGGGTGCAGCAGTGGCTGCGGGTATGCTCCTGGGCTCGCTGCTGCGGCGTTGAGCGAGCCCGGCCACAATCCTGATAACCTGACCAGCGATCCGGCCGGCAGCGGCACCGATACCGATCCCGGACTGCGCGCCGCATTCGGGGAAGCGGTCCTGGCGCTGCAACAGCTGGTGGGTAGTACCGCCGAGCTGGCGGCGGTGGAGGCGCGCCGCGCCGTCACCGCCGCCGGCTGGATCCTGGCCCTGGGGGTCGGGATCGCCGCCACTGTGCTGGCTGCCTGGGCCCTGGCCGGATCGGCGCTGGCCTTCTGGCTGGTGGCGGAAGGCTGGAGCTGGGGTTGGGCCCTGTTGCTGGTGGCCGGGCTGAATCTCCTGGCCGCGCTCCTGATGGCGCTGGCGATCCGGCGCCTGGCGTCGCGTCTGGGGTTTCCCGCCCTGCGGCGAACCCTGTTCCGGGACCGGAGGAGACAGACGGATGCCGAACCGCATCAGCCAGTTGGAACAGCGTATTCAGAATGAACGCCAGGCCCTGCGCGGTTCCGTCGTGACACTGCGGCGGGGCGTGGAGCGGCGGCTGGTTTCTCCCGCCGGCCTGAGCGTCGGGTTCGCGGGCGGGGTGTTGGGCGGTTGGCTGTGGGCCGGGCGCGTCCGGCACGCTGACGACGCCCAGCCGTATTCCTCAGAGCGCCGCCGCAACCCCTTGTGGCAGCGCCTGTTGCCCATGCTGGTCACGCTGGGACTGCGTTATCTCGATCCGCCCGACGCAGGTGGAGCCCCGCCTTCCCCCGGGACCGAGTGAGGCCGATCCGGTATCGCTGTGTCCGGGCGGAAGCCGGACGGGCAATCCGCCGGTTCCGGCGGGGCGCTGGTCGCTGCCGCCGCGATCTCGCGCCGGGTGGCCTCCAGTGCCCTGCGGATAGCCGGCGTCGTATCTGTCAGCTCCAATGCGGCCCTGACGGTTTCCATCGCCGCGTCCGTACAGCCCCGGGCCAGCAGAGCGCGGGCCAGATTGTTGTGGGCGGCGGCATTGTCCGGATCCAGAGCGAGCACCTTGCGATAGGCCGATTCCGCCGCGGCGAATTCATCGGAGAGATAGTGCGTGTTGCCCAGCCCGTACCAGGCCGCGGACGCATCCGGCCAGTGCCGGCTGGCGGTGCGGTAGGCGCGGCGGGCGGCCTCGATCTGCCCGGTGGCTTCCAGTCCGGCGACGGACTGGATGTAGCGCTCCGGGTCGGGGTCGGCAGGCAGGCGCTCCGGTGGCAGTACCACCAGGGCCCAGTGATCAGCGCGGCGCCAGGTGCGCAGGAACAGGTTGCGATCCATCCGTTTGCGCCGCTCGGTGCCGGAACGCAGGATGAACTGGTCGTTACTGCTGCTGTAGCCGATGACTACTGCGTAATGCCAGCGCGGCAGGGCGGCGATGCTCAGGTTCTGGAGCACCAGGACCGGATGGCCGGCCTGCAGCTGGCGGATCAGCGCCTCCACCTCGGGGGTGAGTTGATAGGGAACGCGTCCGTGTTGCCGGGCGGCCGCGATCAGTTCGGTCTGCAGACTGCCACGCCGGCCCGGCAGATAGACGTCGGGTGTCAGCGCCTCGGGCATGATCTCCACCCCGGCGGCATTGAGCACCGTGGCCAGGGCGGCGGGGCCGCATTGGTAGTCCTGCTGGGGATGGAACGGGGTCGAGACGAGCTCGGTTTCGACCGGGGTCCGGTCCTCCGGCCCCGGTCCTTCAGTGAGAGGCTGCTGGCTGGCGCAGCCTGCCAGCAGCAGGGCGGCCGCCAGCCAGACGCCGATACGCGGCATCAGATGCCGGTGAAGATATCCGTGATATCGAGCAACTCAAGGATCAGCAGGACGACGAACACGATGCCGACCACCTCGATCACGCCGGCGCCGGCGGGCATCTGATTGATCCTGGCGGCGAGCCGTTGCAGCTCGGCATCGGTCAGTGCACCGAGGCGGCCCTCGACCCGCTCGGGGCTCACGCCCAGTTTCAGCATCTGGGTGCGCACCTCGTCGCGGTTCAGGGTGGCCTGAATCTCGGCCAGGTGCAGGGCCCGCGACTCGGCGGCGAGCATCTCCCCGGTGCCGACCAGACCTGTCTGGGCTGCGGCCGGGAAGGTGGCGAAAACAAAATTCAGCATCAGGACGAAAATGCCGGCACGTTTCCAGGGTGATGTATGCATGGGGTACCTCCAGTCGCTATTGTTGATTGTGCCCGTATCCTAGGGGCTGGCATGCCGGTGGGATGTGCGCGAGATCACGAAACCCGACATGGACGTCCCTGGTACAGGAATAACTATAGACAACCCGGCAGGTTATTTCTGAAATTCCCGATGCCTGGTAGTGAAATCGCCCACTTCGACCGGCCCGGACAGCCGGCGCCGGGCCTGTGTGAGCAGCCGCTGCAGGACCCGGTCCGGCTCCCAGCCGGCCAGGAAATTCTTCACCTCCAGGCCCAGCTCGGTGTCGCCGTTCAGCCGCAGCCGGCGCTGGAAGAACAGGGTGTCGGGATCGGCCTCGCCCTGCAACAGCGTGGCATAGGTCGCCAGGTCGGCCTCGATCAGCAGGTCCGGCCGACGCGGGACCGCCGGGCTGACCAGCCGTCTCCGGGCGCCGCTGAGTGCCAGCCGTAGCGGGGTTTCCTGCAGAGCGATGACGATGATGCGCCCGGTCATGAAGTCCAGCTCGCCCCGGCGCAGGGCGGTGGCGAAGGCCAGGTTCAGTGCGGCCAGGGCCGGCCGGGTATAGGCCGGCCGCGGCAGCCAGCGCAATGCCAGCGCGGGCAGTTCCCCCGGACTCATGCCAGGTCCAGCCAGTATTCGTGCACCCGCGTATCCTGTCCCAGCTCCGGATGAAAGGCGCAGCCCACGTGCCTGCCCTGACGTACCGCGACCGGCAGGCCCCGGTGGGTCGCCAGAACCTCGAGCGGTGCGCGCGCGCGCAGGGCCGGGGCCCGGATGAAGGCGGCGCGCAGGCCGGCAAAGGATCCTCCCTCGAGCGTGGCGATGAAGCTCTCGCGCTGGCGGCCATAGTGGTTGCGCGTGATCTGCGTCTCCAGCAATCCCAGCGGTGCGACCCGTGCATCGCCCGTGTCTGAGCTCATCAGGATCAGACCGGCACAGGTGCCGAGCAGCGGGCGGTGACGGGCGAAATCGATGATGGCCTGATCCAGGTCGTTGCCTTGCAGCAGCTGGCTCAGGGTGGTGGATTCGCCGCCGGGCAGGATCAGGCCGGCGATGTCTTCCAGATCGGCAGGGCGGTGCACCGGCCGGGCCGGGCGCCCGAGACGCGCCAGCATGCGGGCATGCGCAGGCACATTACCCTGCAGGGCAAGGATGCCGATAGCAGAATTACCAGCCACGCTTGGCCAGGCGCTGCGCATCCGGCAGCTCGCCGAGTTCCAGTCCGGGCATGGCGCCCTTCAGGCCGTGCGAGACCTCGGCCAGCACGGCCGGGTCATCAAAGTGGGTGGCGGCGCGGACGATGGCCGCGGCCCGTTCGGCTGGATCCTCGGAGCGAAAGATACCCGACCCCACGAACACGGCCTCGGCGCCCAGCTGTCGTACCAGGGCGGCATCGGCCGGGGTGGCCACGCCGCCGGCAGAGAAATTGGGCACCGGCAGTTCGCCCTGCTCGGCGACATAACAGACGAGTTCATAGGGTGCACCCAGCGTCTTCGCCCGACTCATCAATTGGCCGGGGTCGAGCTGCGTCAGCTCGCGCATCTGGGTGTGGATGCGACGCAGGTGGCGCACCGCCTCGACGATGTTGCCGCTGCCGGCCTCGCCCTTGGTGCGGATCAGGGCCGCGCCCTCGCCGATGCGCCGCAGCGCCTCGCCCAGGTCGGTGGCACCGCAGACGAAGGGGATGCTGAAGTCCCACTTGTGGATATGGTGTTCCTCGTCGGCGGGCGTGAGTACCTCGCTCTCGTCGATGAAGTCCACCGCCAGGGCTTGCAGAATCTGCGCCTCGGCGAAGTGACCGATGCGGCATTTGGCCATGACCGGGATGGATACCGCCTGCTGGATGGACTGGATCAGGGCCGGGTCGGACATGCGCGCCACCCCGCCATCGCGGCGGATGTCGGCCGGGATGCGCTCCAGCGCCATTACCGCCACCGCGCCGGCGGCTTCGGCGATGCGGGCCTGCCCGGCGTCGGTGACATCCATGATCACGCCGCCCCGGAGCATTTCCGCGAGGCCGCGCTTGAGTTGAAAATCATCGGCCTCGAGCCGCGAGGCCAGGTTCCAGGACATGGCAGATCACCCGTGAATGGATTGATTCAGTCGGCCATTATCGGAGCCGCGGGGCGGGAATGGTTTGATCCTGATCAAGCGGGTTGTTGTCAGGATGTGTGATATTTGCGCCACGAATGCATGAAGCCACTCACCCGCCGGTCATCGACATGAAGCGGATCACCTGGTCGGGTTTTTCGATGAACTCGTGCCGCTCGGGCTTGAGCTCGATGGCCGCACGGATGGCGGCTTCGAGTTCGTCGTCGCTGGCGCCGCCACGCAGCAGGGGCTTGAAGTCATAGCTGTGTTCCTGGCCCAGGCACATGTACAGGGTTCCGTCGACCGCCAGGCGGACGCGGTTGCAGGTCTCGCAGAAGTGCTGAGAGATGGGGGTGATGAAGCCGATGCGCAGGTCGGTGCCGGCAACCTGAACATAGCGGGCCGGTCCGCCGCCGGGCATAACGCCGGGCAGCAGTTCGAAGCGCTCGGCCAGCCGGGCTTTGACATCCTGCAGGTCGACATACTGGCTGGTGGCGTTGCGGCCGGTGTCACCGACCGGCATGGTCTCGATGAAGCGCAGGGTGAAGTCGTGCTCGATGCAGAAATCGACCATGGCCTCGACCTCGTCCTCGTTCACCCCCTTCATTACCACCATGTTGATCTTGATCGGGTGATAGCCGGCGGCCTTCGCCGCCATCAGGCCGCTGATGACCTTGTCCAGCTTGCCGCCGGTGACCTGCTTGAACACCTCGGGCCTGAGCGTGTCCAGGCTGACGTTGATGCGGGCCACCCCGGCGGCGCGCAGCGCCTCGGCGTGTTTGTCGAGCCGGGTGGCGTTGGTGGACATGGACAGGTCCTCGATACCGGCCACGTCGGTGAGGCGCGCGGCCAGCTCCGGCAGGTTCCTGCGCACCAGCGGCTCGCCGCCGGTCAGACGCACCCGACGCGTGCCCAGCCGGGCAAAGGCGCCGATCAGCCGCTCGATCTCATCGAATGTCAGCCACTCGGCCGGCTCCTCGAAGTCCCGGAAGCCCTTCGGCATGCAGTAGAAGCAGCGCAGGTCGCAGCGATCCGTCACCGACAGGCGGACATACTCGATCCTGCGGCCGAAGCGGTCTGTGAGCTGCTCATCCATGGAATTCACTATAGAGGGCGATTCGGCGGCGGACAATGCCGCGGGGTGTAAGGTTTTGGACAGAGAGATTAACGCAGAGTTCGCAGCACCGCAGGTCGGATCAGCCCGGAGGGCGTAATCCGACGTCGGGCATGCCGGGCCTGTAGAGTCTTGCCGTCATCCCCGCGAAGGCGGGGATCCAGTGTTTAGTTGTTCTGCCAGGCACTGGATTCCCGCCTTCGCGGGAATGACGTGTCTTTGCCCCCGCCTGTTCGTCCTCTGCGTTAATGCCGCCGAGTCAGATCGTCTGATAATAGAGGTTCTGCGGGTGATTCGCCTGGGCGAAGAAGAACCAGCGCTCGGCGATCAGGCCGATGTACTGCACCACGAAGGCGGCGGCCAGCAGGCCCAGGGCGGCTGAGGAAAGCCCCATCGCCAGCAGGGCGACCGGTACCGGGAACACCAGCAGCAGGAAGATCCACTTGATGCTCTTCATGAAGGCCGCGGTCTTGTGGTGGAAGAACTCGCGGGTGTTGAAGGAGCCGGCCATGAAGCCCTGGGATTTCTGCTGGATGTTGCCGTGGCGCACGCCGATGGCGGTCTGCAGGGTGGACTTGTACTTGATCCGGGCGTTGCGGATCAGCGAGGCGCCGCGGGTGATCAGCGAGGCCGCGGTCAGGATGATGGCCCAGACACCGTAGAACTTCAGCAGGCCGGGGGCCTGGTGATACGCGGCATAGGCCGTGGCCAGGGTGAAGCCGGAGGCGCTGCCCAGCAGGGTGTAATTGATCACGGTCAGCGGACTGGCCCATTCCTGCAGGAACTTGATGCAGGCATAGATCATGCCGGTGGCGATGAACAGGCCGAAGGCGACCACGGTGGTGATCGCGCCCACGATCATGGACAGGTCGATGGCGATGTTGGCCTGCTGGCCGATCTCGAAGAACACCGGGTTCCAGCCGCTGTAGTGGATCAGGCCGTAGAGAAACACCAGCCCCATGAAGGCCGGCAGAATGATGACCTCGCGCGACAGCCAGGAGGTGCGCCACTGGGCGATCGCGCGCCAGCCGCGTTCCGGATGGCCCAGGTGGAAGAAGGAGGCGAGCAGGCCGGCAGCCAGGAACAGCAGGGCAATCAGACTGCCCAGACCGTAGAAGGTCGCCGTGTCGGCATGGCCCGGCAGGACCTTGGCCACGGCATAGACCTGCCCCGTGTACAGCGCCAGGAACAGGCCCTGGCCGACACCGCTCAGGGTGGTGAGAAAGATGACGGAAAATGCGGGGTGCATGTATTACGCTCCAGTCTGTAACTACAAAATCCAAGAGCGCCACGGAATACACGGAAAATACGGACAAGGATTTTTGAAGGCTGTGTCCGTATCCTGCCTTATGTCATTCCGGCGCAGGCCGGAATCCGGTTGCCACGGCGGTTTATGGATTACTCGCCCTGTGGGCGTCCAACTCGCTTGGCCATGGTTTTTATTTGTCCGTGCTTTCCGTGTATTCCGTGGTGCTCTTGATCTCGCTTTTGATCTTCAAATAAAGGCGCCGCCGGCTGCCGGGTGCGCATTCGGTGCGTTGCGCGAACCCGGAGGGTTCCACCGGCAGCCCAGTTCCGGCAGCCGACGGCAAACAGGGTTACCAGCTGGTGACATCGTCCAGGGTCGGTTCCTCGATCACCCGGCCCTTGTGGATGCCTTCCTTCTTCAGCGGGTTGTCCACGCGTTCGAGTTCGTCCTCGTGGATCTGGATGCTGGTCTTGCGTCGCGGCAGATAGTGATTGGCCGGCTTGGTACCCCATTCCGGCATCAGCTGGTAGCCGCCGCGCTCACGGATCGCCACCGAGACTTCGGAGTCGGCGTCATGCACGTCGCCGAACAGCCGGGCATTGGTCGGGCAGGCCATCACGCAGGCCGGCTTGCGCTCGACCTCGGGCAGTGATTCGTCATAGATGCGGTCCGCGCACAGGGTGCACTTCTTCATCACCTTCTGCTGTTCGTCGATCTCGCGCACGCCGTAGGGACAGGCCCAGGAGCAGTACTTGCAGCCGATGCACTTGTCGTAGTCCACCAGTACGATGCCGTCGGCGTCGCGCTTGTAGCTGGCCCCGGTCGGGCAGACCGGTACGCAGGGCGGGTCCTCGCAGTGCAGGCAGCTCTTGGGGAAGTGCACCGTCTCGGTGTTCGGATACACGCCCACCTCGAAGGTCTGGACCCGGTTGAAGAAGGTGCCGGTCGGGTCCTTGCCGTAGGGGTTCTCGTCGGACATGTAGCCCGCCGTGCCGGAGGTGTTCCACTCCTTGCAGCTGGTCACGCAGGCATGGCAGCCCACGCAGACGTTCAGATCGATTACCAATGCTAACTGTGTCATTTGAATAACCCTATTACATTTACCACAAAGAACACGAAGTAAATAAAATGGATTGAAAGGCACTTACATGAGCTGGATTTCAGCTAATCCGTCATTCCCGCGAAGGCGGGAATCCAGTGCCTGGCAGAGCAAGTAACCCCTGGATCCCCGCCTTCGCGGGGATGACGCGGCTAAAGTAAGTGCCATTCAATAATGGATTGTCTTTGTGTCCTTTTGTGGTGAAAGCTGATCTTTAACCCGCCTTCTTGCCGCCGGCGAAGAATTTCAGCCACTTGCTCTTGCGCGAGGTGTCCTGTCCGGGCAGGGTCGGCATGGGGTCGAACTGCGGATAGCTCATCTCGGGCTCGCCCTCGGCGGCCTTGTAGATGCGCACCCGCACGTCGTACCAGCCGGCCTGGCCGGTGACCGGGTCGGAGTTGGACAGGTGCTCGCCGGCCTCCGAGGCAGGCAGCTCCTCGCTGATGACGTGGTTGAGCAGGAAGCCCTTGGTCGATTCGTTGGCGTCATTGTCCAGGCCCCAGGCCCCGGAGGCCTTGCCGATGGCGTTCCAGGTCCAGACCGTGCCGGGCTCGACCGCTTCGGAGTAGCGGCACAGGCAGCGTACCCGGCCCCACTGGGACTCGACCCACATCCAGTCCTCGTCCTCGATGCCCTGGGCGCGGGCGGTGACCGGATTCACATACAGGTAGTTGTAGGTGTGAATCTGGCGCAGCCAGGCGTTCTGTGAATCCCAGGAATGGTACATCGCCATCGGGCGCTGGGTCACCGCGTTCAGCGGATAGGTATGCAGGTCGGTCTGCTGCGATTCCAGCGGCTCGTAGTAGAAGGGCAGCGGATCGAAATAGGTCTCGATGCGCTTGCGCAGATGATCCGGCGGCTGCTTGCCGTCCCACTTGCCCTGGGCCGCGAGGCGGAACTTCTGCAGCACCTCGGAGTAGATATGGATCAGGATCGGCTCGGCGTAGCGGGTGAGCCGGTTGTCCTGCGCCCACTCCAGGTAGCCCTGGTTCCAGTTGCGCATGTACTGGTAGGACTTGGGCAGATGGTATTGGAAGACGCAGTTGTTCTTCTCGTACATCTCCCACTGCTTGGGGTTGGGCTCGCCCTTGAGGAACTTCTCGCCGCCCCTGCCGCGCCAGCCGGCGAGGAAGCCGATGCCGGAACCGGGCTCGGTCTCGTAGTTGATGACAAAGTCGGGATAGTCGCGGAACTTGCGCGAGCCGTCCTCGCGGGTGAAGGCGGGCAGCTTCAGGCGCGAGCCCATCTCGATCAGCACCTCCTGGAAGGGCTTGCACTCGCCCTTGGGCGGCACCACCGGGATGCGCACCGAGTCAACCGGGCCATCGTATTCGGAGATGGGACGGTCCAGCATGGACATGCAGTCATGGCGCTCCAGATAGGTGGTATCCGGCAGCACCAGATCGGCGTAGGCGGTCATCTCGGACTCGAAGGCGTCGGCCACGATCAGGAAGGGGATCCTGTACTCGCCGTTGTCGTCCTTGTCATTGAGCATCTTGCGGACCTCGGCCGTGTTCATGGTCGAGTTCCAGGCCATGTTGGCCATGAAGATGAGCAGGGTGTCGATCGGGTAGGGGTCCTGGCGCCAGGCGTTGGTGATGGCGTTGTGCATCAGGCCGTGTACGGCCAGCGGGTGCTCCCAGGAGAAGGCCTTGTCGAGGCGCACCGGTTTGCCCTTATCGTCGACGAACAGGTCGTCCGGTTCGGCCGGCCAGCCCAGCGGCATGCCGCCCAGCGGGGTGTTGGGCTTCACATCCTCGGGGCCCTTGGGCGTCTTGGCGCAGGGCGGGATGGGGCGCGGGAAGGGCGCCTTGTGGCGGAAACCGCCGGGACGGTCGATGGTGCCCAGGATGGACATCAGGATCGACAGGGCGCGGATGCTCTGGAAGCCGTTGGAATGCGCCGCCAGGCCGCGCATGGCGTGGAAGGCCACCGGATTGCCGGTGACGGATTCGTGCTCGTTACCCCAGGTGTCGGTCCAGGCGATGGGCAGCTCGATCTTCTGGTCGCGTGCGGTCACGCCCATCTCGTAGGCCAGGCGCCTGATGGTCTCGACCGGGATGCCGGTGATCTCGGCGGCCCATTCGGGGGTGTAGTCCTTGACCCGATCGACCAGCAGCTGGAACGAGGGCTTCACCGGCGTGCCGTCGTCGAGTTTGAACTCGCCCAGCAGGTAGGGGTCGGCGCCCGGGGTATGGGTGGAAATGGGGCGGTTGAGCTCACGATCCCACCACAGCTTGTTCTGGGGATCGAAGCAGCCCTCCTCGGGCGGGACCTCGAAGCGCACCAGCATGCCGTATTCGGTGCTGTTTTCATCGAGGTTCACCAGCTGGGCGGCGTTGGTGTACTGGACCAGGAACTCGCGGTCGTACAGGCCCTGATTGATGATCTCGTGGGTCAGGGCCAGCATCAGGGCGCCGTCGGTGCCGGGCTTGATCGGCACCCATTCGTCGGCGATAGCCGAATAGCCGGTGCGCACCGGATTGATGGAAATGAACTTGCCGCCCTGGCGCTTGAACCTGGAGATCGCCATCTTGAGCGGGTTGGAGTGATGGTCCTCGGCGGTGCCGATCATCACGAACAGCTTGGCGCGGTCCAGGTCCGGGCCCCCGAATTCCCAGAAGGAGCCGCCGATGGTGTAGATCATGCCGGCGGCCATGTTCACCGAGCAGAAGCCGCCGTGGGCGGCGTAGTTCGGGGTGCCGTACTGTTTGGCGAACAGACCGGTCAGGGCCTGCATCTGGTCGCGGCCGGTGAACAGCGCGAATTTCTTCGGGTCGGTGGTGCGGATCTTCTTCAGGCGCTCCTCCATCACGGCGAAGGCCTCATCCCAGGAAATCTCTTCGAACTGCGCATCACCCCGGTCGGCACCTTCCTTGCGCTTCAGGGGCTTGGTGAGCCGTGCCGGCGAGTACTGCTTCATGATGCCGGAGGCGCCCTTGGCGCAGATCACGCCCTTGTTCAGCGGATGGTCCGGGTTGCCCTGGATGTAGCGGACCTCGCCGTCACGCAGGGTTACGCGGATGCCGCAGCGGCAGGCACACATGTAGCAGGTGGTGTTCCTGGTCTCGATGCGTGCGTTCTGGTCCGCTGACTTGTCCAGCGGATCGTGGATAACCTTGTCTTCGCGCATAGTTCCTGACCGTGGTTGATGCATGTCAATTCGAGGACGGGCGAATGTATTAGACTACTCTGTTTTTTGCCAATTAGCTTTTCTGAAATTGTCATAAAATATTATAATATTCTAATACATAAAAAATTTATGACGTAATAAATTCAGTGTCTTATAACGCCCAATCAGGGAAATCCTGTTTGGCGTGCCCGCAATACGGCTGTCCGGAAAACCCCCGTCCATTCATAACGTAGCCCACGCCATGCGGGTGCCGCCAGTTGCCCGGATCAGGTCCGGGACGGGCTGGACGGGGATTCGCCGGGCCGGGCAGGGACCGCCGCCACTGACTGACCGTCCTTGCCGCGGGTGCAGGGCAGGCAGGCGGAGACACCTTAATATATAACGCACTCAGCATCGAGCGCCGGTTCGGCAGGAGGTGCCCGACCCCCATTAGTTGTCCCGCCTCGGGGCTGATACCTATCTACATGATTAAGCAGGAGCAGTTATTTAATAATCAAGACTTAGTAAATATCCTTATACCATAAGCTATACTTATTGTTTCCATCATAAATATTGAATTTTATCGATGTCTGGCCGGCGCTATAGTGCGCGTCCGGATGGTTGATCCGGACTGTTCTGCAAACGAATTCCGCCGTCCGTGCCTGTCCCTGGGCGGGCGCGGACGGCACAACGACTGGTAATGAATGAGGAGCTAGGTCATGGCTGTAAAGAGCTATAGCGCCGGTGTTAAGGAATACCGCGAAACTTACTGGATGCCGGATTACACTCCGCTGGATACCGACATCCTTGCCTGCTTTAAGATCACCCCCCAGCCGGGTGTACCGCGTGAAGAGGCTGCCGCCGCTGTGGCTGCCGAGTCTTCCACCGGTACCTGGACCACGGTGTGGACCGACCTGCTGACCGATATGGATTACTACAAGGGCCGTGCCTACGCCATCGAGGACGTCCCCGGTGACGACGAGTCCTACTATGCGTTCATCGCCTATCCGATCGACCTGTTCGAGGAAGGCTCGGTGGTCAACGTTTTCACCTCCCTGGTCGGTAACGTGTTCGGCTTCAAGGCCGTGCGTCATCTGCGCCTGGAAGACGTCCGCTTCCCGATTGCCTACGTCAAGACCTGCGGCGGTCCGCCGCACGGCATTCAGGTCGAGCGCGACATCATGAACAAGTATGGCCGTCCGCTGCTGGGCTGCACCATCAAGCCCAAGCTGGGTCTGTCGGCCAAGAACTACGGCCGTGCCGTCTACGAGTGCCTGCGCGGCGGTCTGGACTTCACCAAGGACGACGAGAACGTCAATTCCCAGCCCTTCATGCGCTGGCGCCAGCGTTTCGATTTCGTCATGGAAGCCATCCACAAGGCCGAGGCCGAGACCGGTGAGCGCAAGGGTCACTACCTCAACGTCACCGCCCCGACCCCGGACGAGATGTTCAAGCGCGCCGAGCATGCCAAGGAACTGGGCGCCCCGATCATCATGCACGACTACATCACCGGCGGTTTCTGCGCCAACACCGGTCTGGCCGACTGGTGCCGTGACAACGGTATCCTGCTGCATATCCACCGCGCCATGCACGCTGTACTCGACCGCCATCCCAAGCACGGTATCCACTTCCGTGTGCTGGCCAAGATCCTGCGCCTGTCCGGTGGTGACCACCTGCACTCCGGTACCGTGGTGGGCAAGCTCGAGGGCGACCGCGATGCCACTCTGGGTTGGATCGACATCATGCGCGACTCCTTCATCAAGGAAGACCGTGACCGCGGTATCTTCTTCGACCAGGACTGGGGCTCAATGCCCGGCGTGTTCCCGGTTGCATCCGGTGGTATCCACGTCTGGCACATGCCGGCACTGACCACCATCTTCGGCGACGACTCCGTCCTGCAGTTCGGCGGCGGCACCCTGGGTCACCCCTGGGGCAACGCGGCCGGTGCAGCGGCCAACCGCGTCGCACTGGAAGCCTGTGTCGAGGATCGTAACCGCAATGGTGCCGAGGGTCTCGAGAAGCGTGGCGGCGATGTGCTGCGTGAAGCGGCCAAGCACAGTCCCGAGCTCAACGCGGCCATGGAAACCTGGAAGGAAATCAAGTTCGAGTTCGACACCGTCGACAAGCTGGATGTGTCGCATAAGTAAAGGACCGAGGCGAGGAGCAGGGGCCCCATCGTCCCGGCGATGGGGATGCGACCGCCGGTGGTCCGCAGCGGCGCGCCCCTGACTTTCTTGTTGGCCGCATGAATTCAAGAGTCAGCATTGAGGATTAAGCAATGAGCGAAATGCAAGATTACAAATCCAGTCTCACCGACACTTCGAGCCGGAAATTCGAGACCTTCTCCTACCTGCCGGAGCTGGACAAGGACAAGATCCGTGCACAGGTCCAGTACATCGTGGATCAGGGCTGGAACCCGGCCATCGAGCACACCGAGCCGGAGAATGCCTTCGACCATTACTGGTACATGTGGAAGCTGCCGATGTTCGGCGAAACCGACGTGGATCGTATCCTGGGCGAGGCGGAAGCCTGCCACAAGGCGCATCCCAACAATCACGTGCGCCTGATCGGTTACGACAACTACGCGCAGTCGCAGGGTGCCTCCATGGTCATCTTCCGCGGCCCGATGAAGTAAGACCGCGCAGGTGCGTGTTCTGCTGCGGCTCGGTGGCTCTGAAAACGCCATTGGAGGTGTGTCAGGACACTAACCAATCGAGCCCCTGCCCGGTCTGCCGGACAGGGGTTCTTTATTGGTCCCATGCAGCCACGAGGGATACCAGGAATGCAAACATCAGGTCGGGCGGATGGCGGGGATCCGAATCAGCAATGTGTTCCTGGTGTTCTTTATGGTGCAGAACCAGGAAGGATGAAGAGATATGAGTGAAGCAAAGATCGACCAGTACAAGATCAAGCAGGAGCCCTACTACGAGCCGGTCGGTAACGAGGTAGAACTCTACGAGGCAGCCTATGACGCCCGCATGCCGGTGATGCTGAAGGGGCCGACCGGTTGTGGCAAGTCACGCTTCGTCGAATACATGGCATACAAGCTGAAGCGTCCGCTGATCACCGTGGCCTGCAATGAGGACATGACGGCCTCCGACCTGGTGGGGCGCTATCTGCTGGACAAGGAAGGCACCGTGTGGCAGGACGGCCCGCTGACGACCGCGGCGCGTATCGGTGCCATCTGCTATCTCGACGAAGTGGTCGAGGCGCGTCAGGATACGACGGTCGTCATCCATCCGCTCACCGATCATCGCCGTACCCTGCCGCTGGACAAGAAGGGCGAGGTGATAGAGGCGCATCCGGACTTCCAGCTGGTGATTTCCTACAACCCGGGTTATCAGAGCCTGATGAAGGATCTGAAGCAGTCCACCAAACAGCGTTTCGGTGCCATGGACTTCGATTACCCCGACGCCGATACAGAGGCCAGTATCGTCGCCCACGAAACCGGGGTCGACAAGGATGTCGCCGAGAAACTGGTGCAGATTGCCCACCGGGCCCGCAACCTCAAGGGACACGGTCTGGACGAAGGCATCTCCACCCGGTTGCTGGTCTATGCCGGACAGCTGATCACCAAGGGCGTGGAGCCCATGGCCGCCTGCAGCATGACCCTGGTGCGTCCGCTCACGGATGATCCCGACATGCGCGACACCCTGGATGCAGCGGTGAATACCTATTTCGGTTAAAAACACTTTAACCGCCAAGTCGCGCCAAGGCGCGCAAAGGTTATATGTCATTGTATGACTTTGCACGCCTTCTTCGCCTTTGCGGTTTCAGCTATGCGCATGGATTATGACGATTAACCTCGACGATTACCGCGACTGTTTCGAGAAGGCGGCGCCGGAAATCCGCGACACCCTGGAGTCGACATTCCTGGAAGCTTCGCGGGTGATGTCGCCGGCAGGGTTGCAGGAATACATGGAGGGCGGCAAGGGGCTGTGCAGCCTTGGTCGCGGCCATGACCTGGTGCTGGCCTACCTCGAAGAAATGCCGATGGTGGCCAAGGAAGTCGGCGAGGATGTCATACGCGACGTGATCGCCGCAGCGATGAAGCTGTCCTCCATGACCTCGGGCGAGGTGATCGCGCTGATGTTCGCCAGTCTGCCCACGGCCGCCCGCCGGCTGGGCGACGCCGAGCTCGTGCGCAGCTATCTGCAGCTCATCCACCAGATGTCGGCCAAGGCGCCGCGTGGCATGCGGCCGATGCTGCGCCATATCGATGAGCTCCTGTCCAAGCTGACGCTCGGCGGCCTGCGCCGCTGGGTGAACTTCGGCGCCGAAGCCTACCGTCGTGATCTGAACAAGCAGGTCGAATATTTCGATCTCAAGACCGCTGACAGTCTCAAGGTGCTGCAGAAGGAACGCCGCGGCACCCTGTTCATCGATGTGCAGCGCAAACTGAATTTTTACCTGCGGGCCTTCTGGGGGCGGGACTTCTTCCTGCGCCCGGCCGAGGCCGATTCGCCCAGCTTCAAGCCCTATATCGAGAACCACATCGTGCACCTGCCCGATGCCGTTGATGATATCGGCGAGATCAAGGGCCTGGAAATCTATCGTGCCATCGCCGCCCATGCCTCCGCGCATATGTGCTACAGCACCAGCGCCATTTCCGCCGAGCAGCTTTCCCCGGCGCAGATGTTTTTCATTGGTCTGATCGAAGACGCCCGGGTGGAGTATTGTGCCGGACAGGAATTCCCCGGCCTGAAGCGGCTGTGGAAGTCATTGATGCAGGCGGAGAAGGAAAGCAGGGTCGAGCATCCCACCGTCGAGCGCCTGGAAGAGCTGGCGCTCATGCTGCTCGAAGGCGACGTAAGCTGTGATGACGATGAGATCAGCGCCTTCGCCGGGAAATTCCTTGCCGATATCGAAGCGAACAAGGGTAACAACCAGTTTTCCTGGGACCTGGGCATGGAACTGTTCCATGTCTTTGCCGCGCGCAAGGAGGTGCCCAGCCTGCGCATCCTGGAAAGCATCCGCATCCCGTACCGGGACGACAACCGCATCGTGTGGGAGTTCGAGGAGTTTTCCTGGGAGAAGGGTGTGGAATACCTGCCCGCCAGTAAGCGCCAGGTCCGCCGGACGGTCAGTCTGATAGAGATGGTCAACGAGCTGGATGTGGAGTTCGCCGGCGACGATGCCCAGGAGGTCTGGCGCCTCGAGACGCCCTTCTGGCTGGATCAGGAGGGCTGCACCATCAACGAGCTGGAGGGCAAGGAGCCCATCTCCGACCCCTATCACTACCAGGAATGGGACTACCAGGTGCAGCTGCACCGACCCGACTGGGTAACGCTCCATGAACGGCGTCAGCCCAAGGCCGATCCCGGGATCATCGACGACATCCTGGTCGAGCACCGGCCCATCGCCCACCGTATCCGGCAGATCATCGACATGCTGCAGCCGGAAGGTGTGCAGCGGGTACGCAACATGGAAGACGGCGACGAGATCGATATCAACGCTGCCGTCGACGCCATGATATCCATCCGCATGGGCGAGCATCCCAATCCCCGTATCACCATGCGCAACGTGATCAAGAGCCGTGATCTGGCCGTGGTGGTGCTGCTGGATCTGTCCGAGTCCACCAACGAGACGGTAAACGGCTCGGACAAGACGGTACTGCAACTGACCCGTGAGGCCTGCGCGCTGGTCGCGACCGCCATCGACGGAATCGGAGACCCCTTCGCCATTCACGGTTTCGCCTCGGACGGGCGCCATGACGTGCAGTATTACCGCTTCAAGGATTTCAATGAGAAGTTCAGTGACGAAGTGAAATCGCGTCTGGCCGGGATGCAGGGCGGGCTGTCCACCCGCATGGGTGCGGCCATGCGGCACGCCGGCCAGCATCTGCTCAAGCAGCCGGAACGGCGCAAGCTGCTGCTCCTGGTTACCGACGGCGAGCCGGCCGACATCGACGAGCGCGACCCCCAGTATCTGCGCCACGACACCAAAAAGGCGGTGGAGGAGCTCTACAGCAAGGGGGTGATGAGCTACTGTCTGACCCTGGATGCGGGTGCTGACGATTACGTCAAGCGCATATTCGGCGCCAACAACTACACCATCATCGACCAGGTGGAGCGCCTGCCCGAAAAGCTGCCGGTTCTGTTCGCGACGCTGACTTCATAGAAGAGCGCCACGGAATACACGGAAAGCACGGAAAAAGATATTATGTCTACAATCTTCTCATCGTCGGACCGCAGCGTTGTAGGTCGGGTTAGCGCAGCGTAACCCGACACTGTCGCGGCATGTTGGGTTACGGCGCGCAGCGCCTAACCCAACCTACATTCATTATTCCGTGCCTTCCGTGTATTCCGTGGCGTTCTTTAAGAGGGTTCGGGTATACTCCCGGATGACTCATAGCTCACGTCTCACGCCATGCCCGCCGACGACTATCTGCACCGCATCCGCCAGGACCTTGTCTTCACCGAAACCCTGCGCGACCAGGAGATCACTTTTCATACCACCTGGGGTCTGTTTTCGCCGCGCGAGATCGACGAAGGCACCCGGCTGCTGCTGAGGCACATCGAGGTGAATCCCGGCGACGACTGCTTTGATCTCGGCTGCGGCTATGGCCCTGTCGGCCTGACCCTGGCGCGGCTGGCGCCAGAAGGACGGACCCTGATGGTGGACAAGGACTTCCTGGCGGTGGAGTACGCCAACCGCAATGCCGAACTCAATGGCATCACAAACGCCCGTGCCCGGCTGAGCAATGTTTTTCAGCATGTCGACCCGGAGCTGAAGTTCGACCTGATCGCTTCCAATGTCCCGGCCAAGGTCGGCAAGGAATTGCTGGCGATCATGCTGCATGATGCCCATGCCCGTCTGCGGCCGGGCGGGCGCCTGTGGGTGGTGAGCATCACCGGCCTGCGCCGACTGTTCGAGCGCGAGATGAAGGC
Source organism: Thiohalobacter thiocyanaticus (assembly GCF_003932505.1). Classification (GTDB taxonomy): domain Bacteria; phylum Pseudomonadota; class Gammaproteobacteria; order Thiohalobacterales; family Thiohalobacteraceae; genus Thiohalobacter; species Thiohalobacter thiocyanaticus. The sequence goes on along the minus strand of NZ_QZMU01000001.1, from coordinate 1,488,951 downwards.
CGTGTTCGGCAACTACGACAAGGTCAAGCAGGGACGGCAGTACACCGTCGCCCTAGCGGTGCGCGACTGAAATACTAAAGAGCGCCACGGAATACACGGAAAACACGGACGTATACTATTCCCTTCTCATTGCCGTGGCGCTGCGCGCCCGCAATGAGAAGGGAATATGCATATATCATTTTTCCGTACTTTCCGTGTATTCCGTGGCCATTATTTATCGTTTGACCAACAGCGGGGTCAGTTCCGCTGCCGGCAGCGGCTGATGGAACAGAAAGCCCTGCGCCCGCTCACAGCCCAGCCGCAACAGCAGTTTTTTCTGCGCTTCGGTTTCCACGCCCTCGATGATTGTGTTCAGGCGCAGGTCGCGCGACAGTGACAGGATGGCGCGCAGGATGGCGACATCGCGGGCGTCGTCGCAGATGTCACGGGTGAAGGCGCGGTCGATCTTCAAGGTGTTGAAGGGCAGGCGCTTGAGGTAGCTGAGCGACGAATAGCCGATGCCGAAATCGTCGATGGCGATCGACACCCCCAGGTCACGCAGTTGCCACAGCTTGTCCGTGGCCTCGTCCATGTCCTCCAGGAACACCTGCTCCGTTATCTCCAGCTCCAGCTGCGCCGGGTCGATGCCGGTCCCGGCGATGATGTCCTGTACCTGATCGACGAAACCGGGGATAGCGAACTGACGCCCCGAGATATTCACCGACACCGGCAGTCGGATGCCGCTGCGCTGCCACTCCAGAATCTGAGCACAGGCCTGGGTGAGGATGCTGCGCCCGAGTTGGTCGATCAGGCCGGTCTCCTCCGCCACCGGGATGAACTCGGCCGGAGATATGAGTCCGCGGTCGTGAGAGTGCCAGCGTGCCAGCGCCTCGGCCCCGACGATCCGGCCGCTGTTCATGTCCACCTGCGGCTGGTAGTGGGGTACGAACTCGTGTTCCTTGAGGGCGCGACGGATCCGGTTCTCGGTGCTGACGAAGGCGGCGATGTTGTCGATCAGCTCCTCGCTGTAGAGCCCGATCCGGGTATGCTTCGTCTGTTTGGCACGATACATGGCGGCATCGGCGTTGCGGATCAGGGTGGCGGCGTCCTGACCGTCGTAGGGGTACAGGGTCACACCGATGCCGCCGCTGATATAGAGCTCCCTGTCCTCCAGGATAAAGGGCCGCTCGATGCTGTCCAGCAGGTGGGCCGCGTAGTCGACGGCGGTTTTCGGGCTGTCCACGTCGGGCACTACCACTACCAGTTCGTCGCCGCCGAAGCGGGAGATGGTCGCCTGGTTCTCGCAGCAGCGCCGCAGTCGTTCGGCCAGCTTGACCAGCAGTTGATCGCCCAGCTCGTGACCATAGCTGTCGTTGATGTGCTTGAAACGGTCCAGGTCCAGGAACAGCACCGCGAAGCGGTTTTCGGTCGCGGGGTACTTGCGTATCAGCTGCTCGATCTCGCCGTTCAGCGCGCGGCGGTTGGGCAGGTCGGTGAGCGGGTCATAGTAGGCCATGCGTTCGATGCGGGCCTCGAACTCCTTGCGCTCGGTGATATCGATGTTGGCCGCGCGTATGCCGACGAGTCGTCCTTTCGCATCATGCACCGGGCCGCAAATGTGCTGGAACCACACGGTGTGGCCGTCCTTGTGGATCAGCCGCAGGTCCAGGTTCTCGGTGGCCCGGCCGGAAGCCGGGCCGGCCACATGCTGCTGCCAGCGTTCCCGGTCCAGCGGGTGAATCAGTTCCGCCATCAGTCCCGGCTTGGCATAGAACTCTTCCGGCCGGTAACCGGTCAGCTTCACGCTGGAAGGCGAGGCGTATTCATAGCTTCCGTCCAGGGCGCAGAAATAGGTGAATTCCTGCCCCACATCGGCCACCGCACGAAAGCGCCCGCTCTCGCGCTGCACCTGGGCCTTGAGCAGGCTGACCCGTGCCAGCAGGAAGGCAATGGCCAGGGCGACCAGCGCGGGTATGACGAACAGGTGCGGCTGGAAGGATTCATAGACGAAGGCCATCTGCGCCAGGCTGGCGGTACCGACCAGCAGGAAGGCGATTCCGACATTGCGGAGATAGAGGCTGTGAGCTTTGGGATTGGAGGCCGTGTCCAGATAGATGGTATCCCGGCCCCGGTCCCCGGCACGGACGTGCGCGAGCGCGCCTCCGTCATCGGAAGTGTCTGGATTCATAAACTGGCAACCACAAAAAAATCAAAAAGAGCAAAATGAAACAAGGGCTTCCATGCCATTGCGGGGCCGTGGGAGCGGCGTAACGCCCGCGTCGATAGTGTAGCATAGGGGCGACGCCGGGTTTATGATTCTCTTCCTGTTTACGGGGTATTCCTTAATATGAATGTCACCTTGCGCCAGCTGCGGATATTCGAAGCCGTCGCCCGGCATCTGAGCTTTACCCGGGCCTCGGAAGAGCTGCACCTGACCCAGCCGGCCGTGTCCATGCAGATCAAGCAGCTCGAGCAGGCTGTGGGCCTGCCGCTGCTGGACCAGCAGGGCAAGAAGACCTATCTCACCGAGGCCGGGGAGGAGATGTACCGCTATGCCTGTGCGGTGACCGACAAGCTGGAGGAGGCCGCGCAGGTGTTCGAGGAACTCAAGGGCATGCGGCGCGGCCACATGAGCATCGCTGTGGCCAGTACCGCCAACTATTTCGCCCCGCGGTTGCTGGCCACCTTCTTTCAGCGCTATCCGGATGTGACCGTCAGCCTGGATGTGACCAACCGCGAAGGTCTGCTCCGGGCCCTGGCCGAGAACGAGACCGACCTGGTCATCATGGGCAAGCCGCCGGAGGACATGGACCTGGTGGCGGAAAACTTCATGGACAATCCCCTGGTGGTCATCGCTCCGACCAATCACCCGCTGACGCGCAAGCGCAGCCGCATCCCCTTCGCGGCCCTGGCCAACGAGACCTTCCTGATCCGCGAGCGCGGCTCGGGTACCCGCTCGGCCATGGAGCGCCACTTCGCCCAGCACGGGCTGGAGCTGAGCAGTACCATGGAGATGGGTACCAGCGAGGCCATCAAGCAGGGTGTGGAGGCCGGCCTGGGTCTCGGGCTGCTGTCACTGCACACCCTGGAGATGGAGCTGGCGCTCAAGCGTGTGGCGGTCCTGGATGTGGAGACCTTCCCCATCATGCGCCACTGGTACGTGGTGCACCGGCGCGGCAAGCGTCTGTCCACCGCGGCCCAGGCCTTCAAGCACTTCGTGCTGAAGGAGGCGCAGAACCTGCTCAGCCTGCCCGAGCCCGGCCGGCCGCGGCACAAGGGTGCGGGGTGAGCGGCGGTGCTTTCATGCCGATCTGCGTTGAAATCACCCGACCTCAGGCAACCTCCGCCAGCGCGCAGCCGCCCGGCCGGGCCGTCTTCAGCGTGACCAGTTCCTCCGCGCTTGTCGGATGGATGGCGACAGTGCGGTCGAAGTCGGCCTTGGTCGCGCCCATGTTGATGGCCACGGCAAAGCCCTGCAGCATCTCGTCGACCCCGTCGCCGATCAGGTGGCAGCCGACGATGTGCTCCTCCGGTCCGGCGCATACCAGCTTCATTGCCGTCGGTGTGCCGCCGTCTCCCAGGGCGTGACGCATGGGGGTGAAACGGGTCTCGTAGATGCGTACCGTCCTGCCGTATTCGGCACAGGCCGCCGGTTCGGTCAGGCCGAGGGTCCCGACTGGCGGGTGGGCGAACACTACGGTGGGAATATTGGTGTAATCCATCGGCGCGGCGGCAGTGCCGAACAGGCGTGCGGCCAGCTGCCGGCCGGCCCGGATCGCCACCGGGGTGAGCGGCATGCGGCCGGTGACATCGCCGATGGCGTACACCCCCGCCACATTGGTGGCGTCGAAGGCATCCACCGGGATGACGCCGTTGCGATTGACCTCGACCCCGGCGCGTTCCAGCGCCAGCCCCTCGGTATTGGCGCGCCGGCCCACCGCCCAGATCACGGTGTCGAAACCGCGCAGGTGTTTGCCGCGGGCGGAGACGATATCGATACCCTCGCCGTCCCGTGCCAGAGCGCTGACCTGAAAGCCCATATGGGTCGCGATACCCTGCTGCTGCATCGCTTCCATCAGGGTGTCGCTGATCAGGGGGTCAAACACTTCCAGCACCCGCTCCTCCAGGGCGATGATGGAGACCTCGGATCCCAGCGCGCGCAAGACACCGCTCAGCTCCACACCGATATAGCCGCCGCCGATCACGGCAACGCGCCGCGGCTGTTCCCTGAGTTCGAAGAAGCCGTCGGAAGTGATGCCCAGCTCCGCCCCTGGGACCGGCGGGACGATCGGGCGGCCGCCGGTGGCGATGACAATGTGTTCACCGCGGTAGTGCGCGTTGCCGACCCGCAGGGTATGGGCGTCGATGAAGCGGGCCTCGCCGCGGACCCAGTCGATGTGCTGGTCCTGGGCATAGCCGGCCCAGTAATCGCGGATGCCGTCGATATAGGCGTTACGGCCGGCAACCAGTTGGTCCCAGTCGAGACCGCTGTCCTGTGCCCGGATGCCGAAGGCGCTGGCCTGGGTGAGGGCCTCGCGGGCCTGGGCAGCGTGCCACATGACCTTCTTGGGCACGCAGCCGGCGTTCACGCAGGTGCCGCCGAGCGGCTGCGCATCGATCACGGCCACCCGCCGGCCGAGCTGAGCGGCGCGTTCGGCCACGGCGAGCCCGCCGCTGCCGCCGCCGATGGCGATGAGGTCGTATTGCTTGGTCATGATGTTCTCCCTTAAGAGCACAGCTTGATGTCTGTTACCGTCATTCCGGTACTGGCCTGCGCCAGCACAGGCTCCGGTCGGAATCCAGCTGGTCCTGAAGCCGGCGCGGTTACTGAATCCCGGCGTGCGCCGGGATGACGTGTCAGTGAACAACAAATGGCCGGTTAAGCAGAGATGCAAAGGCACTCGATCCAAGAAATCTCTGTGTCTCTGCACCCGCAGGACATAAACGTCTCCGTATCCTCAGCGTTACTGCCGCCGCAGTATCACGCGGCCTCCCGCTGTTGCATCCACTCGGCCAGGGCCTCGGAGTCGCCGATGTGCACACCATCGATCCAGACCTGCGGCACCGTGTCGCTGCCGCTGGCGGCGCGCACCGAACGCAGCGAGACCTGTCCGCCGACGTTGATCTCCTCGTACTCCATGCCGGCATCGGACAGCATGTCCTTGGCGCGGGCGCAGTAGGGGCAGCCCGGCTTGGTGAACAGCACCACGTCGTGCGGCTTCTGCGCCTGCGGATTGATGTGGTTCAGCATGGTGTCGGCATCCGAGACCTCGTAGGGGTCGCCCGGCACCTCGGGCTCGATGAACATCTTCTCGATCACGCCGTCGCGCACCAGCATGGAATAGCGCCAGCTGCGCTTACCGAAGCCCAGGTCGTCCTTGTCCACCAGCATGCCCATGGCGGCGGTGAACTCGCCGTTGCCGTCCGGGATGAAGCGGATGTTGTCGGCCTGCTGGTCCTTCGCCCACTCGTTCATGACGAAGGTATCGTTGACCGACACGCAGACGATCTCGTCGATGCCGTTGTCCCGGAACACCGGGGCCAGCTCATTGAAGCGCGGTACGTGCGCCGAGGAGCAGGTCGGGGTGAAGGCGCCCGGCAGGGAGAAGACGACCACGCTCCTGCCCTTGAAGATGTCGTCCGTGGTGACGTCCACCCATTCGTTGTTCTGGCGGGTGTGGAAGGTGATCTGAGGAATGCGGCTTCCGGTCTTGTCCTGCAACATGTCTGTGTCTCCTGTCGATTGCGGTTGAAATCAGGGCCAGTACTGGCTGGCTTGGAGACCAGAATAGGGGGCGGATGGTGATATGTGAAATCGAAAATAGATATCAAAACGATAGGTTCAGACTATCGAGGAGTGAGGAGTGAGGAGTGAGGAGTGAGGAGTGAGGAGTGAGGAGTGAGGCGAGGAAGGGGCGGATCCGGGTTAATCCGGCGCCCGCTTCACGCTTAACGCTTCACGGATCCGCTCGGCCTGGGCCAGGGCGCTGTCCAGCTCCGGCGCCAGGCAGTTGAAATGGCCCATCTTGCGGCCCGGGCGGGGCTCGCGCTTGCCATAGAGGTGCAGCTTGGCGGCGGGGAAGGCGAACAGTTTCTCCCAGGGCGGCTCCGGCTGCCACAGCTCGCCCAGCAGATTGACCATCACCACCGGCGAGAGCAGCAGAGTGTCGCCCGGCGGCAGGCCGCACATACAGCGCACCTGCTGTTCGAACTGGGAGGTGATGGTCGCGTCCAGGGTGTAATGGCCGCTGTTGTGCGGGCGTGGGGCCAGCTCGTTGATCAGCAGCTCGCCCTGGCGGGTATGGAAGAATTCCACTGCCAGCACGCCGACATAGTCCATGGCCTCGGCCAGGGCGCGGGCCATGTCCACGGCCTGGTCGGTGACCGCGTCGGACAGGCGGGCCGGCACGATGGTGGTGTCCAGGATACCGTTGACATGGCGATTCTCACCCACCGGATAGACCGCGATCTCGCCTTTCAGGCTGCGGGCCAGGATGACCGAGACCTCGCGTTCCAGCTCCACCCGTGCCTCCAGCACGCAGGGGTGGCCGCCCAGTTCGGCGAAGGCGGCCCGGGCCGCCTCCAGGCTGTCGACCGGCGCCTGGCCCTTGCCGTCATAGCCCAGCGAAGCGGTCTTGAGCAGCAGCGGCGGGTCGAGCCGGGCAAAGGCGTCTTCCAGGTCCTCGGCCTCCTCGATCGCGGCGAAGGGCGCGGTGGCCAATCCCTGCTCCTGGATGAAGCGTTTCTCGCGGATACGGTCCTGGGCGATGGCGACGGCCATGGGGCCCGGGCGCACGGGGCACAGGCGGGCGAGGTAGTCCAGGCTGGCCGCGGGCACGTTCTCGAACTCGGTGGTCACCGCCGAGCAGGTGTCGCCCAGTACCTGCAGTGCGGCGTGATCCTGGTAGTCGGCGCGCAGGTGCTGCTCGGCAATGATGCCGGCGGGGCTGTGGGGGTCGGGATCGAGCACCACCACCCGGTAGCCCATGGCATGGGCGGCCATGACGAACATGCGGCCGAGCTGACCGCCGCCGAGTACCCCGAGGGTGGCGCCGGGCAGGATCATGACTGCGGGGGCAGCTGCATGGCGTCGACCATGGCCTTGAGCTCCTCGCGGTAGGCCTCCAGCCGTCCGGCCAGACCGGTATCGGTGATGGCGAGCAGACTGATCGCGTACAGGCCGGCATTGGCCGCGCCGGCCTCGCCGATGGCAAAGGTCGCCACCGGTATGCCTTTCGGCATCTGTACGATGGACAGCAGCGAATCCATGCCCTTGAGATGGCGCGAGGGTACCGGTACGCCCAGCACCGGCAGGGTGGTCTTGGCGGCCAGCATCCCCGGCAGATGGGCTGCGCCGCCGGCCCCGGCGATGATGCAGGCCAGGCCGCGCCCGCGCGCCGTGGCGGCATAGTCGAACAGCAGATCCGGGGTGCGGTGGGCCGAGACCACTTTCGCTTCGAACGGAATCCCGAATCGCTCCAGCATCTCCGCGGCCTTCGCCATCACCGGCCAGTCACTGTCGGAGCCCATCACCAGGCCCACGCGGGGGCTGTCGTTGTTCATCGTAGCGACCTGTTTCCTTTGGGAAACAAGCAATTCTAGCACTGCGGGCGGGGTTGGGGAACCTTTGTCGGCGGGCGTGCGAGTGGCGGCTTGAAAGCCTGAACCGCGGAGGCGCGCTAAGAACAGAAATCGTAAGCTTGCATGTACACCTGCATATCTTTCCCGTCATTCCGGCCTTCGCCGGAATGACGTAACACACGTGTGTTTCCTTTTGCATTATTTGACTTCGCGCGCCTTCTGCGCCTTCGCGGTTTTAAGTATTTGCGGCTTTCTTTTTGTAGTGAATCGCCCTGTCAGGCTAGAATCGCGCCTTTGCCCCGACCGGAGCCCCCGCATGCGCGAGACCCTGTTCGAATCCGATCTCAAGAGCCTGCCGCTGGTCGCGCGCGGCAAGGTGCGCGACATCTATGCCGTGGGCGAGGACCGGCTGCTGATCGTGGCCAGCGACCGGCTGTCGGCCTTCGATGTGGTGCTGCCCGAGCCCATCCCCGGCAAGGGGGCGGTGCTGACCGCAGTGTCCAATTTCTGGTTCGGGCACATGGCGGACATAGTGCCCAATCACCTGAGCGACACCCCCCTGGAGCAGGTACTGCCGGATGCGGCCGAGCGCGAACAGGTCGAGGGCCGCGCCGTTGTGGTGCGCAAACTCAAGGCGCTGCCGGTGGAGGCCATTGTGCGCGGCTATCTCATCGGCTCCGGCTGGAAGGAGTATCAGCAGACCGGCGCGGTGTGCGGCATCGACCTGCCCGCCGGGCTGCAGCAGGCCGACAAACTGCCCGGCCCCATCTTCACCCCCTCGACCAAGGCCGGGGTGGGCGATCACGACGAGAACATCGACTTCGACCGCACCGAGGCCCTGCTGGGAAAGGGGCTGGCCGCCATGGTGCGCGACGTCAGCCTGGGCCTCTACGGCGAGGCCGCCGCCTATGCCCGCGAGCGCGGCATCATCATCGCCGACACCAAGTTCGAATTCGGCCTGGACGAGGCCGGCCAGCTGTATCTGATCGATGAGGTGCTCACCCCGGATTCCTCGCGCTTCTGGCCGGCGGACGAATACCGGCCCGGCACCAGCCCGCCCAGCTTCGACAAGCAGTATGTGCGCGATTACCTGGAAACGCTGGACTGGGACAAGACCGCGCCCGGACCCCACCTGCCCCCGGAGGTGGTGGCGAAGACGGCCGAGAAGTACCGCGAGGCCCAGCGCCGGCTGATGGGGGTGTGAGACCAGGAGCGTCACGGAATACACGGAAGGCACGGAAAAAATATGATTGAAAATCAATCCGGCAGGCTGGGTTAGCTCAGTTCTGTAGGTCAGGTCAGCGCAGCGTAACCCGACACCGTCGCTCCATGTGGGTCACGGCGGGAAGCGCCTGACCCAACCTGCATTCATTCCGTGCTTTCCGTGTATTCCGTGGCGCTCTTCCTCATCGGCTTGCCCTTTTGCGCCAGCGGGTTATATTGATGACATGCGTAAGCATCGCCGTTCAACCACCCTGAGCCTGGTCGGCGTTCTGCTGGCCGGCTGGCTGTCGCTGGCCTGCGGTCATTGCTGGGCACTGGCGGAGACGCCGGTGGCCGGCGATGGGCACTGCCAGCACGAGCCGCCCGTGGAGTCGGAGGCGGATTGCTGTGGCCATGGCCACGAGGGTCCGGTCTGTCCCCAGGTTCAGGTCGATTCGGTCCCGGTCAGCGAAACGGCCGTGCTGCCGGCGGTGGGTAGTCCGGATCTTCCCCTCGCGCTGCCGGCCGCTGACCTGCCCTGGCAGCCCTGGCGTTCGCCGCCGTCGTTGCCGGCCGCCGCCACGGCCTTCCCGACCTCACCCCCCCTCTATCTGCGTCACTGCGCCTTTCTGAAATAGCTATCCTCCTGTTGCCTGATCCTGTTCCGGTTTCATTGGAGGAATCTAGTCATGCGCGCACTACCCTGGATCCTTGCCGGGATCCTCTGCCATATGTCTGCCGCCCCCGTGGCCGCACCCCTGTCACTGCCCGAGGCCGAGGCCCTGGCCCTGATGCATGACCGCCAGGCGGTGGCCTACGAGGCCGGCGCTCAGGCACGGCGCGAACAGGCCGTGGCGGCGGCCCAGCTGCCCGACCCCAGTCTGAAGCTGGGCATCGCTAACCTGCCGGTGGAGTCCTTCGACCGCTCCGACACCCCCATGAGTCAGCTGCAGGTCGGGGTCCGGCAGCGGTTTCCGCCGGGCCGTACCCTGGCCCTGGCCGGCCAGCGCGAGGAGCGACTGGCCGCCGGCCTGAGCGCCCGCGCCGAGTTACGCCGCCGGGAAGTGCTGCGCGAGCTGCGCCGAAGCTACCTCGAGGTCTATTACCAGACGCGGGCCGGCTGGATCCTGGATGAGACTTACCGCCTGTTCGAGGATCTGGTCGACACCACCCGCGCCTACTACGGCGCCGGGCGCAAGAACCAGCAGGACGTGCTGCGCGCCGGGGTGGAGCTGTCGCTGCTGGATGACCGGCGGGACCGGGTGCGCACCCGGCTGGAGACGGCCCGGGCCGAACTGGCCCGGCTGGTGGGGCCGGAGGCCGTGCAGCGGCCGCTGGCGGAGGAATTTCCCGAACCGCCGGCGCTGTCGGCGCCGGAGGCAATGCAGCGCGCCCTGGATCGTCATCCACAGCTGCAGAGGGCGAGTGAACAGATTGCGGCCGGTCGGCTGGGGGTGGCGGTAGCGCGCGAGCGCTACAAGCCGGGGTGGAGTCTGGATGTCACCTATGGCGAGCGCAACGGCCGGGAAGCCGACGGCAGCGGCCGCAGCGATCTGTTGTCGGCCATGGTGGTGGTGGATCTGCCCCTGTTCACGGACAAGCGCCAGGACCGGATGCTGGCCGCGCGCCAGTACGAACTCAATGCCGTGGAATACGAACGCGAGGAACTCCGGCGCGAGCTGCATGAACAGCTGGAAGCGGCCCGGGCCGAATGGGAGAGGCTGCAGGCACGCCTGGCGCGCTACCGCGAACGTCTGCTGCCCGAGGCCAGCCAGCATGCCGAGGCCTCGCTCAAGGCCTACCAGAGCGGGGTGTCGGATTTCACCGCGCTGATGCGGGCACGCCTGATCGAGCTGGATGCGCGTCTGACCGCGCTGCGGCTGCGTACCGACCTGGCCCAGACCGCGGCCCGGTTGCGCTACCTGGTGGGAGAGGAATCATGAGAATGCGGGCAGGAACAGGACCGTGGCCGGCACGGTTGCTGCTGGTCCTTGCGCTGACGGGGCTCGGCGGCTGCGGCCAGGACCGGGAACAGGCGGCGGGGAAGGACGCCTCCCCCGGCGGGGGGGATGACAAGGCGTCCCGGGCGGATTCCGGCGGGCGCGAGATCCTCTACTGGGTCGCCCCCATGGACCCGGATTACCGCCGCGACGAACCCGGCAAGTCGCCCATGGGCATGGACCTGGTGCCGGTGTATGCCGACGAGGGCGGCGGCGGACAGGTGGAAATCGATCCGGTGGTGGTGCAGAACCTGGGCGTGCGCACCGCCGAGGTCGAGCGCGACCGGCTGTGGCGGCGTATCGACACGGTCGGGTATGTGGACTACGACGAACGCTTCATCAGTCACATCCACTTGCGTACCGACGGCTGGATCGATCGGTTGAATGTGAAGTCCGACGGTGAGCGCGTCAGCCAGGGCCAGGTGCTGTTCGAGCTGTACTCAAGGGAGCTGGTCAATGCCCAGGAGGAATACCTGCAGGCATTGAATTCGGGTAATTCCGGCCTGAAGCTGGCCTCGCGCGAGCGCCTGCAGGCGCTGGGCATGACGTCAGCGCAGATCGATACGCTGGCCCGGACCCACAAGGTCGAACAGCGCGTGCCCTATCACGCCCGTCAGGACGGCATTGTCGATGCCCTGCACATCCGCGAGGGCATGTACGTGCAGCCGCAGACCGAGGTGATGACCCTGGCGGACCTGTCCAGCGTCTGGATACGGGTGGATGTGTTCGAACGCCAGGCCGACTGGGTCGAGGTCGGCCAGCCGGTGGAAGTGCGCCTGCCCTACCTGCCGGGCGAGGTCTGGGAAGGCGAGATCGAGTTCGTCCATCCGCGCATCGACCCCGAGACCCGCACCCTGGAGGTGCGGCTGCGTTTCGACAATCCGGACGAACGCCTCAAACCGGATATGTACGCCGACGTGCGCATCTTCGCCGGTCCGAAGGAGGACATCCTGATCATCCCGCGCGAGGCCCTGATCCGCACCGGCGAGAACGAACGCGTCATTCTGGCCCTGGGCGAGGGGCGCTTCGCCGCCCAGGAGGTCGTCTCCGGCATCGAGTCCGGCGACTGGGTCGAAATCATGCGCGGGCTCGAGGAGGGCCAGCGTATCGTCACCTCGGGCCAGTTCCTGATCGACTCCGAATCCAGCATCAAGGGTGCGCTGAACCGGCTGGATGCGGCCGGAGATCCGGGGCAGAGGGATCAGCCGCGAATGAACGCGAATGAACACGAATAACTCGATGGCTGGAAGACCTCGTCTTTTTGTCTCGTCATTCCCGCGCAGGCGGGAATCCAGATACCGCTGTGGTCACTGGATCCCCGCCTGCGCGGGGATGACGATGGCGGTGATGACAACCGCAATTTATCGATTGGGTAAAGACAAATGATCGAACGCATCATCCGCTGGTCCATCCATAACCGGTTCCTGGTCCTGCTGCTGACCGTGATCCTGGCGGTCTGGGGCGGCTATTCCCTGAAGACCACGCCGCTGGATGCGATCCCGGACCTGTCCGACGTACAGGTCATCATCAAAACCAACTATCCGGGCCAGGCGCCGCAGGTGGTGGAGGACCAGGTGACCTACCCCCTGACCACCACCATGCTCTCGGTGCCGGGTGCGGTGACGGTGCGGGGTTATTCCTTCTTCGGCGATTCCTACGTCTACATCCTGTTCGATGAAGGCACCGACCTGTACTGGGCGCGCTCGCGGGTTCTGGAATATCTCTCCCAGGTACAGGACCGGCTGCCGTCCGGGGTCACCCCGGCTCTGGGACCGGACGCCACCGGCGTGGGCTGGATCTATGAATACGCCCTGGTCGACCGAACCGGGCAGCACGATCTGTCCGAGCTGCGGAGCATTCAGGACTGGTTTCTCAAGTTCGAACTGCAGACCGTGGAGGGCGTGTCCGAGGTCGCTACCGTCGGCGGCATGGTCAAGCAGTACCAGGTGGTGGTGCATCCCAACCAACTGCGCGCCTACGGCATCCCGCTGGCCCGGGTCAAGCAGGCCATCCAGCGCGGCAACCAGGAGGTCGGGGGTTCGGTCATCGAGATGGCCGAGGCCGAGTACATGGTCCGCGCCAACGGCTATATCCAGAGTATCGATGATCTGGAAAGTATCCCGGTCGGGGTGAACGCCAACGGCACGCCGGTGCTGCTGGGCGATATTGCCGACATCCGGCTCGGGCCGCAGATGCGCCGCGGCGTGGCCGAACTCGACGGCCAGGGCGAGGTGGTCGGCGGCATCGTCATCATGCGCTGGGGTGGCAATGCGCTGGCCACCATCCAGGCGGTGAAGGACAGGCTCGAGCAGCTCCGGGCCAGCCTGCCGGAAGGGGTGGAGATCGTCACCACCTACGACCGCTCCGGTCTGATCGAACGCGCCGTGGCGACACTGGAAGAGAAGCTGATCGAGGAGTTCGTCGTCGTCGCTCTGGTCTGCGCGGTGTTTCTGTTCCACCTGCGCTCGTCCCTGGTGGTGGTTATCAGTCTCCCGCTCGGGATCCTCGCAGCCTTCATTGTGATGAAGCTGCAGGGCATCAACGCCAACATCATGTCGCTTGGTGGAATCGCCATCGCCATCGGCGCCATGGTCGACGCCGCCATCGTGATGATCGAGAACGTCCACAAGCACATGGAGCGCGAGGAGGTCACCGACGAGAACCGTTGGGAGGTCATGGCCCGGGCGGCCTCCGAGGTCGGGCCGGCGTTGTTCTTCTCCCTGCTCATCATCACACTGAGCTTCCTGCCGGTGTTCACCCTGGAGGCGCAGGAGGGGCGCATGTTCGCCCCGCTGGCCTTCACCAAGACCTATGCCATGGCCGCCGCGGCAGGGCTGTCCATCACTCTGGTGCCGGTGTTGATGGGCTATTTCATTCGCGGTCGGATCCTCCCCGAGGACAGGAATCCGGTCAACCGGGTGTTGATCGCCGGCTACCGGCCGGCGATCAACGCCATCCTGCGGTTTCCGCGCAGCATGCTCATGCTGGCCCTGGTGGCGGCGCTGTCCATGGCCTGGCCGCTGTCCGGCTGGTGGCCGCTGGGCGGCAAGATTGGCTCCGAGTTCATGCCGCCGCTGAACGAGGGAGATCTGCTCTACATGCCGACCACCTTTCCGGCGCTGTCCATCGGCAAGGCGCGTGAGTTGCTGCAGCAGACCGACAAGCTGATCGCCTCGGTGCCCGAGGTGGAACGGGTGTTCGGCAAGATCGGCCGGGCCGAGACCGCGACCGATCCGGCGCCGCTGACCATGATCGAGACCACTATCCTGCTCAAACCCCGCGATCAGTGGCGCGAGGGCATGACCATGGAGGGGGTGAAGCGGGAACTCAACCGCATCGTGAAGATCCCCAGCCTGGCCAACAGCTGGACGCCGCCCATCAAGACCCGCATCGACATGCTGGCTACCGGCATCAAGACTCCTGTGGGGGTGAAGATCGCCGGTCCGGACCTGGATGTGATCCAGGGGATCGGCGCCGATATCGAACGCGTGCTCAAGCAGGTGCCGGGAACGGCCAGCGCCTTTTCCGAACGGGGGCCGGCGCGGCGTTACATCTCGGTGGACATCGACCGCGGCGCGGCCTCGCGCATCGGCCTGAACATCGCCGATGTGCAGGAGATCGTGCGCACCGCCGTCGGCGGCATGAACATCACCCAGAGCATCGAGGGGCCTGGAGGGGCTGGAACGCTATCCCGTCAATCTGCGTTATCCGCGCGAGATCCGTGACTCCCTGTCGGAGTTGCGCAACCTGCCCATTGTCGCCCCCAACGGCATGCAGGTCGCGCTCGGCGATGTGGCCCACGTCCATGTCGAGGAGGGGCCGGGCATGATCAAGACCGAGAACGCGCGTCCCAACGGCTGGATCTTTGTGGATATCGAGGGGCAGGATCTGGGCTCCTATGTCGAGACGGCGCGGCAGGTCGTGAGTGAGCAGGTGGAGCTGCCCGCCGGATATTCCGTGAGCTGGTCCGGCCAGTATGAATACATGGAGCGGGCCAAGCAGCGCCTGAGCCTGGTGGTGCCGGTGACCGTCGCCATCATCATGCTGCTGCTGTATCTCAATTTCCGCCGGCTGGCCGAGGTGCTGATCATTCTCGGCACCCTGCCGCTGGCCCTGGTCGGCGGTATCTGGCTGATGTACTGGCTCGGTTACGACATGAGCGTGGCGGTGGGCGTAGGCTTCATCGCCCTGGCTGGCGTGGCGGTGGAGATCGGCGTGGTGATGCTGGTCTACCTCAACCAGGCCTGGCGGCGCCATGCCGAACGCGCCCGCGCCGAGCAGCGTCCGGTCAACCGCGAGGAGCTGCGCCAGGCAGTGATCGAAGGCGCCCTGCTGCGTGTGCGGCCCATCCTGATGACGGTGGCGGCGATCATCGCCGGCCTGCTGCCCATCATGCTGGGCGGTGGCACCGGTGCCGAGGTGATGCAGCGCATCGCCGCGCCCATGGTGGGCGGCATGGTCAGCGCAACCGTGCTGACGTTGTTGGTGATACCGGCGGCGTTCCTTCTCTGGCGCGGGCACGGCATCGAACGGTGAGACGGTCCGTGTTGCGGCCGGTTTCACGGCTGCGGGCTGGAGGAGTATCCGGACGAAAACCGGGGGCTGGATATGTCTGAAGAGATGATCCGAACCCACTTGAGGCGGACCTGGCGGCGACTCCCCGAATTCAGGCTGCTGGCGCTTGGGTTGGCGTTGGAATTGCTGTGGGAGGTGGCTCAGTTCCCCCTGTATGACGTCTGGCATCAAAACGACTGGGGCTACATCCTGTACGCGCTGGCCCATTGCACCCTGGGCGATCTGCTGATCCTGCTTGTGGCCTATGAGATTGTCGCGGCAGTGAGGCACGACCGTGTCTGGTACCGGCACAGCCCGCTCGCCGGCGCTGCCCTGTTCACCCTGCTGGGCGTGCTCTACACGTTCGGCAGCGAGATCTACAACGTTCGCATCGAACAGTCCTGGGGCTATACCGAGCTGATGCCCGTCCTGCCCGTGCTGGGTGTGGGTGGGGTGCCTTTCCTGCAATGGCTCCTGATACCGCCTGTCCTGGTGTGGTTGCTGTGGCTGCTCGGGGATATGGGCCGCGCTCCGGATGCCGGTCATTGATCGCCCGCCGGTATGATGTCCGAGAGGCGTGACGGCCGGGGCGGCGGCATGCAGTGAGCCGTGAATCAACACGAATGCACGCGAATAATTCAGGTTCGAAGCCTGCAGGCCGCGTACGCAGACTACGTGACATGCAGACTCATTCGACTTTATCCGTGGCCATATAACCTCACATCCAACCGGTATTCCTTCGCGCCAGGACATGGCCCTTGTTATAATCGAAACAGAATCAACCCAGGAAACCGGAGGCAGTCATGTACGGATTCAATGTGAAATTCAACGGCGGTTTCGACGCGGCGGTCGAGCGGGTCACCGAGGAGCTGGGCAAGGAAGGCTTCGGTGTGCTGACCGAGATCGACGTCCAGGCCACGCTGAAGAAGAAGCTCGACATCGACCGTACGCCCTACAAGATCCTGGGGGCCTGCAATCCCCAGCTGGCCAACCAGGCGCTGGAGGCCGATCCGGACATCGGCCTGTTGCTGCCCTGCAACGTGGTCGTGCGCGAGGAACAGGACGGGAGCGTGACGGTCGGCTTCATGGATCCGGCCGCCGTGCTCAAACTGGTGGAAAAAGAAGGGGTTGATACCCTGGCCGGCGAGGTCCGCGCGCGCCTGGAGCGGGTCCGCGACGCCCTGGCGGCCTGACCGGCGTCGCCGGGCCGCTAAGGCTCATGGCATTTCGGGCCGCTTTTGTTATAGTCGATAAGAGAACATCCGGAATCCGCCATGAACCTGCCCAGACATGCCGTCTTTCCCCTGCTGGACGCCAACGAGCCGCTGTTCAAGCGTGCGCCGGCCGTGGACTGTGACGGCCAGGCCCTGAGCGATTTCATGATGCTGATCCCCGGCCTGCGGGAAAAGCCCCATCAGCTGCTGCAGCGCACCCTGGATGACATTCAGGCCGCCCTGACCTGTTTCCAGGAAGTGGTGGTTTTCGCCGAACTCAACCTCAAGCTCAACCTGCTCTGGATCAGCATGCGGCCGGTAACCGGCATGCGCAACGAGATCGCCTGGGCGGTGCAGAACCGCGTCCCCGAAGCCAAGCTGATCACTCACATCTGAACCGGATCCCCTGCCCTGGACGCCGAACGGCCTGCGTCCGCACACATCCTGTGAGTAATATGGAAACACCGGAGGTGACCGCAGGTCACCCGTTGCCCGTTTCTCCCCCGCCTGCCGTAACCGCCTCGACCAGACCGAGACGCGCCAGCGTCGGCGCGGTGAACGACTCTATGGTGGTGAGCTCCTGGTAGGTGAAGTTCGGCCTGTAGTAGGCGGGGAAGCGGATCCGCTCGCGGCAGCGCTCGAGTAATGAGTCGGAGGCGGGCAGCCGGCAGTGTTCGAAGATCGCAGCCGCCTTCCCGCGCGGTCTGCGGCACAGCTCCTCGAAGGGCACGACCAGCGCGGCCTCGCGCAGTCGCTCGTTGCGCTCCAGCCGCTCGGCCAGAAAGCCGTGTATCGAGTTCCAGTAGCGCGCCCAGGCCTCGACCTCCTTGCCCTGTTTCCAGAGTACGGCGATCATCCGCGTCTCACGCGCATCTCCGGTATTGATCGGGCGTCGATCCAGGCCGAATTCGAAATGGCCGACGCGCTGCAGGTGCTTGAGCGCCCGGGGATTGTCTTTCTGGCCTGCACAGAACAGCCGGTGCTGCTTCATCAGCGAGGCGATGTGCCAGACCGGGTTACGCACGGGTACGACGAAGCGGGCATCCGGGAAGATCTTCAGCAGGTATTCCAGCCGGGTGATGTTGTAGTTCGCCTTGGACAGGTAACGCCGTCCCTGGCGTATCAGCAGCAGCTTGCGGATGTGATCGCGGTAGAAGGCCTCGAAGTCCGGATTCGAGGTGTCGCCGTCCAGCACCGAGCTGACCGAGGCACGGTGCAGATCGGGGAAATGCTTCATCCACAGTACCTCCTCGAAGGCCTCGGGGCTCTCCGGGGTGACCTGGATGCCGTCCCTGTGCGCGCGTTCCGCAGGACCGGAATCGGCGCGTGGCGTGTAGTCCAGAAAGCGGCTCCACCAGTAGGGGGTATGCAGCATCGGGAAGTCGCGGTAGCGGTGGCTGGCGGTGTCCGGGTGCCAGTCCAGCATCTCGAGCAGCAGGGTACTGCCGGAGCGGGCCAGACCGGTGATGTAGACGGGACTGACGATCCGGATGTCGTCGAGCGCATCGGCCAGCAGCCGGGTCTCGAGGTTGCCCAGCATCCGGCACAGCCCGGGGGAGAGCTCCAGCAGCCCGCCCAGGAAATGGGTCCAGGGATCGACTTGAAAGTCCGTGTCCGGATTGGATTGTGCGGTTCCGTTCATTTGTCTCATTAGTAACTATTCGATGCGCAGCAGCAGTTTCATGGCGATGGAGAACAGCAGCAGCGAGGTGAAGAAGATGGCGTGCCAGCCCCGCATCCAGTCGGGGCCGAAGGCAAGGTAGCGCTTCTCGGGCAGACCGATCCGGAGGTGGTGTATCGGCAGCTCCGGCGGAAGGTAGCCAGCAGGATTGCCGATGAACAGATTCCACCACTGTCGTTTGTGAATGACGGGCACCGGGGCGGCCAGGTTGACCGCTGCCACCAGTTCCCGGCCCCGGTCCTGCAGGACCACATAGGGCCGGCGCGGTTCCGGGTCCTGAGCGTTTCGGGGCGGTGTCACCCATTGGCCTTCCAGCTGCGGCGGACGGGTTTCGATCTCGGGGATGGCGCCGGGGGCGGGGTAGGCATGGCCGTAGGCGGTACTCAGCCAGGCAATGATCGACAGCAGCGGCAGGGAGGCGACCAGGGCCGGCCGGCCGGTCCTGGCGATCTGATGCAGGGAGGCGGAGAACATGGCGCGCATGAGCGGCCATGCCCCGGCGAATTCGCCATCAAACTCGTTCAGGCGCCTGCGTGCCTGCGTCAGCTCGCGCTTGCCGGCGGCGATCCTGTCCTGATCGGAGAGCAGCAGGTACAGTCCCATCGAGAGCAGTGCGCCGAGCGCCCCCCACAGTGTCAGCCGTAGAACGGGCGGAACCGGTGAGACGAGCGCGTCCAGCCAGAATAATACCGGTGCAGGAAGGTCGAATATGCCCATCAGCGCCACTGGGCGCGCCGGGCCGGAACGGACTCAGACATCCGGCTTCCGGTCATCCGCAGCCGAAGCGTCCGTCCCCGCGCCTGTGCTGGTCTGTACCCGTCGACGGAACCGGCGCAAGGGCCAGAAGATGATGAAACCCAGGGCCGCGAACAGCACTACGATCAGGCCCCAGAAGGCCCCCAGCAGACTGAGTCCGGCGCCGGGGCCGACATAGGCCAGGGCGGGCTGGGCCGCACTCAGGGAAAGTGCCAGGGTCAACAATGTTGTGCGCTTAATGCTCATTGCGTGTCTCCTCGGTTGTCTTTATCCCGATGGTCAGATAGTCGGCCCGGAATTCGGGCGTGAGCGAGGCGGGATCGATCCGCTGTGCCCAGCTCAGTACCGGGATGCGTTCGAATTTCTCGTCGGTCCGTTGTTTGCGCACCGGATTGATGAACTCCCACACTATGCTGCCGTCACGCGTGACCTCGAGCAGCCGTCCCCCGTTGGATTCGGTGATCAGTACATTGCCGTTGGGCAGCGGTTCCTGGGCCGAACGGATGGCGCTGTCCAGTATTTTCTCTTCACTTCCTGTATAGCTCCACACGATGCCGCCGGTGGCCGGGTTGACCTCCAGCACACGGGAGCGACCGCCGGCGCCGAAGTGGCCCCGGTTGTCGAAGATCAGGATATTGCCGTTGGGCAGTATGTCGGGGTCATGCTGGGCCAGCCAGGGGCCGTGCGAGGCCCAGACGATCTCCTCTTTCTCCGGGTCGAGCAGGGCGATACTGCCGCCAGCCAGTTCCCGGAACGAGAGCAGCACCTGTCCCTCCCGGGCGGCGGGGATGGTCCGCGCCAGGCTGCGGGCGGCGTCCGCATCCAGGTAGTCGACGCCGTTGGTGTGCAGCGGATCCTCCATGCTGTAGTAATGGATCCGCCAGAGCAGGCGGCGGAAGGGCGAGCGGTTGAGCGCATCCAGCAGTGAGATCCGCTTCTGGGTCCTGCCATCGGGAGAGAGGATGGTGAGGTAGTCGTCCAGGACGGGGGGCTCGAACTGGTCCGCCTCCTCGATCGGGTGCCGTCTGAAGTCGTGCGTCAGGCCGTAGATGCGGCCGCTGTCGTCGATGTCGAAGTCGTGGTGGAAATGATCGAGGTTCTTCCACAGCAGCTTCGAATCCCGGTCGAGCCTGACCATGCCGTAGCCGTACGGTGTGTCGCCGACACCGATGATGATTGCAACCAGATCGCCGTTCGGCAGCACCCGGGCTTTGCGGAAATAGGTCTGGGCGTCCGGCACGGGTCGGCGGACCGCAGCGGTTTCATCCCAGATATCGCTGAATCGGCGTTCCCAGACGTGAGCGACACGGCCGTCCATGTCGATCAGGGTGGCACGGGGAGCATCGCCGGAGGTGTACAGGGTCCATCCCGCGTGGGCGCGTTGCGCCTCGTGCACGGTCACGCCCTGCGCATCGGTACGTTCCGGCGCCCACAGGTCCGTGCTGTAGGGATCGGTATAGCTCGTGAGCTTCTGGTAGAGTGCCGTCCCGCCACGATAGGCGTCCCTGAAATGGCTGTAGGGATAGACCTTGGCCACGCTCGCCACGCCGCCGGCGATGAAGGCGATAAAGGCGATTGCCGCGATGAACGCGATGCGCGAAATATTATCCAGCCGTGATTGCTTCATGGATATCCTGTCCCTGATATCAGACGCGGCGACGAACTGCCGGTGAGTGTTTTGAGGTTAGCAACAAGCGGAATGAGCGGGCTGTGACTCAATCTACAGTTAGGTAAAACCGTATTCAGTGTGAGCCAGATGTTGCGGCGTTCGGGAAGGCGGGAAAATGTAGTGGGTCGTCCGACCTGCGGCCCGCGCAGCACGGGCTGTATGTCGCCTGGCGGCGACAGTGGGACCGTTCAGGCGTTGCGCAGCATTACATAGGCGCTGAGCAGGTCGCGCCAGCTGACGATGCCGACCGGATAACCCTTGTCGCCGACCACCGGCAGACAGGAGACCCGCTGCTCCAGCATCAGGTTGCCGGCGTAGGTCACGGTGGTATCAGGCGTGACGGTTACCGGCTCGCGGCTCATCAGTTGGTGAATCGGCTTGCGCATGCGGGCGATGTCGTCCCGGGTCTCCGCCGGTGTGTCCAGACGCGGGCCGATCCAGCGCAGCACATCGCGGTCGGAGAGCACGCCCATCAGCCTGCCATTTTCCACCACCAGCAGGTGATGGAACCTGAGCTGCTTGAACAGGGTGTGCGCGGTGAGCAGGGTGTCGTCCATGCGGATGCTCATCACATCCTCGGTCATGATGTCCCCGATCCGCATGGTCATGTTCAGATCCTCTCCTGCAGGTCGTGGGTGAAGGCTGCCATCAGGGTTTCCAGCAGGGCGTTGGCCCGGGCGAAGCGACTGTCCGCGGCCAGCAATTCGCCCTCCGTCCGGGCGAATGGGCCGCTGCCCAGCTGTTCGCGATGGCAGTCGATCAGATCCTGCGCACCGGCCGGGGTCATTTCCAGGTGATACTGCAGCCCCAGGATGCGGTCCTGGTACAGAAAGCCCTGGTTTTCGCACGCCTCGCTGCGGCCGAGATGCACGGCGCCGACGGGCAGGTCGAAGGTGTCGCCATGCCAGTGAAAGGCCATGAACTCCCCGGGCAGGGCCGCGGCCAGCGCGGTCCCGGCCGCTGCCGGGCTGCGCTGGACCGGGAACCAGCCGATCTCCTTTTCGCCGTTATCACGCACCTTCGCCCCGAGTCGGTCGGCCAGCAGCTGGGCCCCCAGGCAGATACCGAGGATCCGTGTCCCGTGCGCAATCACGGCATCGAGAAAACGCTTCTCGGCGATCAGCCAGGGATAGTCGGTCTCGTCGTATACCCCCATGGGGCCGCCCATGACAATGAGCAGGTCCAGCGCATCGGGCCGCGGCAGGCCGTCGCCGGCATACAGGCGCGTTGCCGTGACCTGATTGTCGGCCCGCTGCAGCCAGTCCTGCAGGCTGCCCAGGCCCTCGTAGGGAACGTGCTGGAGAAAATGGACCCGCAATTGCGTGCTCCTGTGTCGGAATGATCGAATGCGCAGGATGGGTACAGGCGCCTGCGCCGTAACCCATCGCCGGCGCGGAACCCGTGATGGGTTACGCTACGCTTCACCCATCCTGCTTCCCGCCGCTCAAGCGCCGCCGGCTGTTCGTATCCGCCCGGCCTTCCAGCCGTCGCCGCGCCTTGTCGCGCCAGTTGGCCGCCAGGGCGGTTGAATCAACCAGGCGTTGCAACTGTTCGCGACTGCCGTTGCCGTAGACTGCCTGCATGGCTGCGGCGATGCTGACGCTGCCCGGCAGGCGCTCAAGCAACTCGATGCGGTCACCGACCTGCAGGGTGCCGGGTTCCACCACCCGGTAGAACCAGCCGCAGCGGCTGTTGTCCTGCACCTCCCGGGCCAGGCCGGAAACCCCGAAGCGCACATCCAGTTTCCAGCAGGGACTGCGGGGCTGGGCGACCTGCAGCCGGCAGCCGCCGATGCGCCCGATACAATAGACATCGCCGATATGCACGCTGCGTTCGTCCAGGCCGGCGCTGGAGAGGTTCTCGCCGAAGCCGGGCGGGTGGAACGCCGCGGCTCGTTCCGGATACTGCGCCTGCCACCAGGCATAGTTGTCCAGGCTGTAATGCAGCAGGGCGCGTTCAGGACCACCGTGGTTGACCGGGTCGGCCTGTTCGTCTTCCGCGATACCTGCGGTGCCGATCCGGACCTCGCCGTCCAGCGGCTGTTTGGTAATGGCGCTGGCACGGCCGTTGGCGTAATCGGGGTCCACCCGGCCGGCATAGATACCCCTCAGGATGTGCATGGTCATTACTCCGGATTGCCGGGCAGGCTGTGATATTCTTACAGTATTGTATCTTCGCAAAACCCACCCGGCAGTGCGAGTCTTCCATGAGTGATAACGCCGTTCGTTTGTCTGTCGCCGGCATGAGCTGCGCCGGCTGCGTGGCCGCCGTCGAGGAGGCCCTGCGCCGGGTCGAGGGCGTGCAGGAGGCGACGGTGAATTTCGTCGAGCACACCGCACGGGTCTCCGGCACGGCCCCGCCCGAGCGCCTGGTCGAGGCGGTGCGCCAGGCTGGCTACGAGGCCGCCGAGCTGCGCGGCCTGGCCGACGAGGCGGACAAGGAGGCTATGGAGATGGCCCAGTACCGCAAGCGCCTGCGCATGACCGGCGTGGCCGCGCTCCTGGCCGTGCCCCTGATGCTGGGCGAGATGGTGTTCCACGTGCTGCCGCCCATCGACACGCCCGGCGGCCAGGTCTTCTGGCTGGTCACCGGCCTGCTCACCCTGGGCGTGCTGGTCTACTCCGGCGGCCACTTCTTCCGCGGCGCCTGGTCGGCCTTCCGTCATCATCAGGCCAACATGGACACCCTGATCGCGCTGGGCACGGGCAGCGCCTGGCTCTATTCCATGGTGGTGGCCCTGTTTCCCGACAGTGTGCCGGTGCTGGCACGCCATGCCTATTTCGAGGCCGCGGTGGTGATCCTGGCATTGATCAACCTGGGCGGTGCGCTGGAGATGCGCGCCCGCGGCAAGACCTCGGAGGCGATCAAGCGCCTGCTGGGGCTGCAGCCGAAGACCGCGCGGGTGGTGCGTGAGGGCAGGGAGATCGACGTGCCGATCGAGGAGGTCGGGCTGGAGGAGACGGTGCGGGTACGGCCCGGCGACCGCATCCCGGTCGACGGGAAGGTGATCGAGGGCGAGTCGGCGGTGGACGAATCCATGCTGACCGGCGAACCCATTCCGGTGGCCAAGCAGCCCGGTGACGAGGTCATCGGCGGTACCATCAACCAGTCCGGCACCCTGTTGTTCCAGGCCAGCCGCATCGGTCGCGACATGGCGCTGGCGCGCATCATCGAACTGGTGCGCCAGGCGCAGGCCTCCAAGCCGGCCATCGGCCGCCTGGCCGACCGGGTCAGCGGGGTGTTCGTGCCGGTGGTGATGATCATCGCCGTGATCACCTTCCTGGCCTGGTACAACCTCGGGCCCGACCCGCGGGTGAGCTATGCCCTGGTCACCGGCATCACGGTGCTGGTCATCGCCTGTCCCTGTGCGCTGGGACTGGCCACGCCCATCTCCATCATGGTCGGTATCGGCAAGGCGGCCGAGCACGGCATCCTGATCCGCAGCGGCGACGCCCTGCAGCAGGCGGGGCGTCTGACCACCCTGGTGCTGGACAAGACCGGCACGGTCACCGAGGGCAGACCGGCGGTGACGGCGGTCGAGGCCGCATCCGGCAGGGATGAAAATGAGGTGCTGCGCCTGGCCGCCGCCCTGGAAGCCGGTTCCAACCATCCGCTGGCCGCGGCCATCCTGGCCGCCGCCGAGGCGCGCTCCCTGGAGCTGCCGAAGGCCGAGGGGTTCGAGAACCTGACCGGCAAGGGGCTGCGCGGACGGATCGGGGAGCGGGGGGTCCTGGTCGGGCAGGCCGCCTTCATGCGGGAACAGGGTGTGGCGGAAGCGGCCTGGGCCGCGCGTATCGAGGCGCTGGCCGGGCGCGGCGCCACACCCGTCTGCGTGGCCGCGGACGGCGAGTTGATCGGCCTGGTCGCCATCGAGGATCCGATCCGGCCCGGCATGGCCGACATCATCCGGGCCATGCACGATATGGGACTGAAGGTGGCGCTGGTCACAGGCGATCACCGCATCACTGCACAGGCAGTGGCCGGGCAGATCGGCATCGACGAGGTCCGGGCCGAGGTGCTGCCCGAGGGCAAGATCGATTACGTGAAACAGCTGCAGGCGAGAGGCGAGGTGGTGGCCATGGTGGGCGACGGCATCAACGACGCCCCGGCCCTGTCGCAGGCCGACGTGGGCTTTGCCATCGGCGCCGGCACCGATGTCGCGATCGAGAGCGCCGATGTCACCCTGATGCGTGCCTCGCTGCAGGGTGTGCTCACGGCGATCCAGTTGTCGCGCGCCACCGTGCGCAACATCTGGCAGAACCTGTTCGGGGCCTTCATCTACAACAGCCTCGGTATCCCCATCGCCGCCGGCGTGCTCTACCCGGCGCTGGGCATGCTGCTCAATCCCATGATCGGCGGTGCCGCCATGGCGTTTTCCTCGGTGACGGTGGTGACCAATGCCAATCGGCTGCGCAGGTTCGCACCGGACAGGGTGCAATGATGATCGATCTGATCGTGAATCTGGCGGGGCTCGGGCTGATGGTGTTCATTGTCCGCTGGTTCTGGAGAAAACCGCAGGGTTGAGGCAGGGCCCGGCCGGACCCGTGGCGGACAGCATGTTGCCAATCGACCCGCCAGCCGGCATCGGTCCTGGCATTCCGGTTAGCTTGAACACCGCTCCTGAGCAGTTGGGACTGAGGTGTGCACGCTCCGGCACTGCGCCGGCCTGCTGCTGCACCAGCAGTCATCGCAGCGGGCCTGTTGCGATATCTCCTGCGCAAGCATGTCGAGTAGCCTGAGGCGGGCCTGGTTCAGGCTGCAAACCACCGCGCTTTTCGGTATCTCCAGGATCTGCGCTGTCTGCTCATAGGACAGTTGTTCGATATTGACCAGGGTCAGAACCTGGCGCTCGGCAACAGGCAGCCGGCCGATTGCGGCCTGGACGCTGGTGGAAGTGTCCTCGTGCGTCTGCACCCGCTGCCGGTGCGCAGCCGGATCGAACCCGCATTCAAGTTCGTCAGGCGCCATACGTTGTCTGTGCTCATGCCAGCACCTGGACAGGGTGCCGAACAGCCGCAACAGGAGTTGGCTGGGTTCGTGCTGAGCCTGCCCGCTCCGGAGTTCGCGATCGATGACCTTCTCTGTCAGCCTGATCGCCAATGCCGGGTTCCGGGACCAGGCCAGGGCCATTCGATAGAGCCGGTCACGGTTGTCATCGAGTGCCCGGCGCAGCCGCCGGTTCCTGTTGAAGCGGTTCAAGATATCCATTGTGTTGAGTCGCCGAGCTTCAGGGGCAGTGTCGACAGATGTCGTCAATTCCCTGTGAAGGAAGGTCAGAATCCTCCGTTCCGGACCGTTTCGGCCACATCGCGCAGATCCCGGTCGAACTCTTTCAATACTGCACGCGCGGGGTCGGAGAGGTGGTCCTGGCCAAGCGTATCGCCGATGAACTTCGGACGCAGGATGAGCAGCCTTACCCCGTCCTGCTCCTCGAATATGGCCGCGCGCAGCGGTGCGAACAGCTCGAAGCGTTTGTCCGAGCTCGTGACCAGGTAGGCCCTGGACAGATTGATGAATTCAATGAGCACAATCGGTTCGGCCTCAATGCCGCGGTTGCCGAGTGCCTGCTGAACGTCAAGGATATTGACGATGGTGTAGTTGCGTCCCTCGAGGGCGGAGACGAAGTTGTCCTTAACGGAGGTGAGTTCTTCGTCCATCGTCGCGCTGTATGCCAGCTGTGTGACCTGAATGCCTGTGCCGGGCGGTTCCTGGGCGACAGCGGTGGTGACTGTGGTCACACCCAGCAGTGTCGCCCAGAGCAGGCGCACCGCTGAGTCACGAATATCACGCATCGCTCGGCGCAATATGCACCCACTTCTGTGGATGGATGTCGGAACTGAGCCGGCTCCTGTCTGCATTGCGGTATACCTCCTTCTGTGAGTGTCCGGCTATAGGCAACATCTGTGCCAGTGACGGGGTGCATGAATAACCCGGCTGTTCCTCCATACCGGCACTGGCCCGGTTTCCAGATGGAACATCTGCAGGCGTATGTGTCTTGGTTCGGAACAGGTGGACGGGTTTGCGGCTTCAGGTATAGCGGAAGTATCAGCTGATATCGCTGTTATCCCTGCTTCTGATGATCCATCAGGTCCGCGACGCCAACCTCCTTGACCTGGACAAAGTCAAACAGATCATCCGCGTCTGGCCAGAGTGAGGTGGTTGCGGCAGCGGGGGTGTGCTCACTGCGTGTTCCGGCGCATGGTGACCGGCTTCCAATGAGCTCCCTGGTAAAACCGGGATCGTCCTGATCCCGGTTGGACAAACGGTTCAGAAGCTGAAGTCGGCCATAACCCAGAATTTGCGCGTGTCGTTACTTTGTACGGGATTGCGCAAGACGTTGGTCGTGTTGTTGTCAGCCGAATAATCCGCGTACTTGGCAAGAACCTTCAGCTGTTTGCTGATCGGCTTGACCGCCAGCAGGTTCCACTCCGTGCCGTAGTCATAGTCGTCATTGTCGCTGGAGTAGTCGTGATATCTGGCGACCAGCTTGATTCCGGCGAATTTCCCGCTGATATGTACGCGGGTGTCGACCAGGCCGTCGGGCAGGCCGTTGGCGGACAGGGCGCTGGCGAGGAACTGGTCGGCCCAGCCATTGTGCGCGTGCACCGTGGCCAGCGGCGTGGTAAGGCTGTAGGTGCCATTGCCGCTCAACTGTTCCTGGCTGACCTTTACCATTACGCCGTTGAATTCCACGCCCGCGCTGAGCCAGTAGTACTCGGCATCGCGCGGACGGCCGTCGGCGTAGTCGTCCTGCTCGGCATATTCGGCGGTATACAGTAGTTTCAGGTTCTCGTTCAGCGGATAGCCGCCGTTCAGGCGTGCGCCCAGGGTGCGGGTGGACAGCGCCTGACTGGCCTGATCCTCGAACTCCAGGAAGTAGCCGTAGCCGGCCAGGTTGACGTGCGGCAAACCGCTGTAGCTGAGATGGGCGATGTGGCTGTCCATGTCCCAGTCGTCCATGGTCGGGTGTTCTTCGCCGAACAGGCGGTTGACGTTGTCCACATAGGCATAGAATACCTCCAGCCCGTTCAATGACCGGTTGGTCAGGCTGAACGCGTCCATGGTCACCGAGTTCTGCCGCCAGCCGACCGGGCCCACCCAGCGTTCATTCTCCAGGCTGATGTACTGACGGCCGAGCTGCAGCCGGGTGTCGGCCAGGCCGGTATAGGCCAGGATGGCCTGGTTGACCTCGGTGGATTCCGGATCGGGCACAAGGGGGTAGCGGGCCTTGCCGTTGGTGGTGCTGTTGAACTTCTCGCTGCCCAGGCTCCTCACGTCCTCGAATTCCAGCGTGCCCTCGAAGCCGTTCAGGTTCGCGCTGCGATAGCCCAGGCGGGTGCGCAGAGTGAAGGCATTGGCGTCCTTGCTCAGGCTCTGTTCGTCCACGTACTCATAGCGTGGGCGCAGCTGGCCGTAGATGCTGCCCTGCGTGATTGCCTCGGCCAGGCTGGCGGCCTGCGGCTGCGGCTGCGGGTCGGCCGCGGCCGTGCCGGCGGCTGCAAGGATGCCGGTCCCGGCCAGGGACAGCAGACGGATGATGTTGTTCTTCCCGGTCATCGGTTTCATTCCTCTCTTTGGTTTTTTTCGGTGGGGTGACGCCATCGCTGCAGGCATGAGCAATGCCTGTGCCAGCATCCCGTGCGGTCGGATCACGCGCGCCTGTGTACACGGCTGTGAATGTTTGCGGTTTTTTGTTTCACATCGAAACGGGGGAATGAAACATACGGTCGGACTGGAACAGGGATTCCCCTTGGTTACAGCGAATTCCCCGTGGCATGTATGTTGCTACCACCGGATGCAGTTACGGCTTGCAACTGCGAACAAGGATCCGGGGGCGAATATGTCCGCAACAGGTTTCATTACACGGGTATGGCTGCTGTTCTGGCTGCTGGCGGGGGCTGCGCATGCGCACAGCGACGCCAGCGGCTTCGCCGAGGAGATGTCCCGCTTCGGCGGCGGGTCCGAGGCGCAGGGGCCGCGCCGCTATGCCGCGCAGGTGCGGGTCGATCCCCGTCATATCGCGGGCGTGGTACTCAAGGTCAATGCCCGCATCGTGGATTTGAACGATCTCTATGTCGGCCGCCCGGTGCGCGAGGGCGAGTTGCTGGCGGAGTACGAAAGCGCCGAGCTGGAAACGGTGCAGCGCTCCTACGCCGAGACCTACGCCAACATGGAGTACATCAGGGAGATCAGTGTCACCGCCGAGGAGAAGCTGATCGAGGGTCGCATGAATCTGCAGTGGCGCGGTCTGTATCCCGAGGATATCGAGAAGCTGGAACAGAGCCGCGACCCGGTCAAGCGGCTGCGGGTCAAGTCGCCCCGCAGCGGTTACCTGCTGGAAGTCAACGTCACCGAAGGGCAGGTGGTCAACCCGGGCGCCCAGTCGGGTCTGTTCAATCTGAGCGGTACCACCCTGATGCGCATCGCCAGCGACCAGGCGGTGACGGTCGATGTCGAGCTGCCGCTGGCCGTGGCCGCAGGACTCTCCCCGGGCGATACGGCCTGGTTGTATCCGACGCCCTCGGCGCCGCCGCTGGAGGCCAGCGTGGCCGAGGTGGTGCCGCTGGTGGAAGGCTCCGGGCTGCGCCGCACCGTGCGGCTGGAGCCGCTGGCCAGCCCGCGGCTGCTGGGCCTGCGCGACGGCCAGCGCCTGAGCGTGTCGCTGCAGCCCGAACAGATGCAGCAGGAGGAGGCCGGACATGCGCATTGAAGCCCTGATGTTTGCTGTCGCCATGGCCCTGGCCGGCGTGGCGCAGGCCCACTCGGACGCCACCGGCTTTGCCGGGAAGGACGAGCATGACCATGACGGGGAAGCGGCCGTTCCCGGTGCCATCGAGGTCGACAGTGGTCTGATCCGTGTCGCCGAGGTCGAGCAGCGCGAACTGCGGGATCGGCGTGCCGGCATCGGC
The DNA here is from genome assembly GCF_003932505.1 of Thiohalobacter thiocyanaticus. GTDB lineage: Bacteria > Pseudomonadota > Gammaproteobacteria > Thiohalobacterales > Thiohalobacteraceae > Thiohalobacter > Thiohalobacter thiocyanaticus. Next base: position 1,459,405 of record NZ_QZMU01000001.1, on the reverse strand, counting down.
ACGGTGGTCACGCCGGCCAACTCCACCCACGACGTCAACTCCTTCATCAGCGGCCAGGTGATCGAGATCCATGTGCGCCCGGGCAACCGGGTCAATCAGGGCGATCCCATCGCGCTGATCCAGAGCCCCGAGTTCGTGCTCACCCAGAAGGCCTATGTCGCCCTGCTGAGCAACGACGAGAAGCGCGCGATCCTGGAAGGCGAGGGCCGGCTCGGCAACTACATGGAGGATGCACGCGAGAACCTGCGCTGGTGGGGGCTGACCGAGGAGGAGATCCTGGGCCTGGAACAGACCGGCATCCCCCTGGAGGGCATCACGGTGCGGGCGCCCAGCGACGGCCTGATCACCGAGGTGCTGGTCCGGCCGGGCGAGCTGCTCAACGCCGGCGACCGCAACATGGCCAACTTCGTGGTGATGGGGCAGGCCATCGCCCGCATCGTGCCGGACAGCCGCTCCCTGTGGCTGGAGACCCTGATCTTTCCCGACGCCGCCGCCGGGGTGCGGCCCGGCGACGCCCGGCTGCAGGTGCAGCTGCCGGACGGCAGCGTGATTGAGCAGGCGGTGGAGGCGGTTTCGCCCTCGCTGGATCCGCAGCGCCGGCTGGTCCGGTTGATGACCAAACTCGATGCGCGCGCGGGCCTGTATCCCGGACATCCGCTGCAGGTCGAGCTGCTGGTGCCCCGCTGGGAAGAGGCCTGGCTGCCACGTTCCGCCCTGATGCGCCAGGGTTTCGAGACGGTCGTGTTCATCGAAATCGAGCCGGGCCGTTACGAGCGCCGCAGCGTGGAGCCGGGTGCGGCAGCGGGCGACTGGATCCCGGTAGACGGCCTGCAAGCGGGAACCCGCGTGGTGACCCACGGCAAGATGGCGCTGGAAGGCGCCTACAGGTTGCAGCGCGCCGACGTCTCGACTGACGACCACCATCACTGAGCGAGGAGGCAAGATGTTCGACTGGATCATTTCCGGGGCGCTGCGCAATCGGGTCGTTGTCGTCCTGCTCTATATCGTGCTGGCGGTGGCCTCGCTGTTCGCGCTGAGCCGCATGGTGGTGGACGTGTTCCCGGAATTCGCCCCGCCGCAGGTGCAGATCCAGACCGAGGCCCCGGGCTTCGCCGCACAGGACGTGGAACTGCTGGTCACCCGGCCGCTGGAGGTCGCGCTGCAGGGCATGCCCAATGTCGACCAGATCCGCTCCAACTCCTCCATCGGTCTGTCGCGCATCACCATCGTGTTCGACTCCGATGTGGATATTTACAATGCCCGTGTGCTGGCCCAGGAGCGGCTGCAGCTGGCGCGAGGCACCCTGCCCGCGAACGTGCAGGAACCGGAGCTGATGCCGGTGACCTCCGCCATCAGCTGGCTGCTCAAGTTCGCCCTGATCGACTGGTCCGGCGAGGACCGCAGCTATGAGCTGCGCAGCCTGGTGGACTGGGAATTCCGCAACCGTCTGCTGGCCCAGGAGGGCGTGGCCTCGGTGGTCGCAGTCGGCGGCGAGGTCAAGCAGTACCAGGTGCAGGTCGACCCCGCCGCCCTGATGCGGCTGGGCCTGCCCTTCAGTCAGGTGGTCGAGGCGGCGCGCGCGGCCAACACGGTCGCCCCGGGCGCCTTCCTGTTCCCGACCCCGGAGGAGGAATACTTCCTGCGCAGCGAGGGCCGGGTGCGCTCGCTGGAGGATATCGCCCGCAGCAGCCTGGGGCTGCCGGGTAACAGTCCGCTGACCCTCGGCGACGTGGCCGAGGTGCGCTTCGGCGGCGAGATCAAGCGCGGCGACGGCCAGATGTTCGGCGGCCCGGCCGTGATCGGCACCGTCTCCAAACTCTGGGGCAGTGACACCCTGGCCACCACCCAGCGGGTGGAGCAGACCCTGGACGAGCTGGCGGCCACCCTGCCGGAGGGCGTGGAGCTGGTGCCCGACGTGTTCCGTCAGGCCAGCTTCATCGAGCGTTCCATCGACAACCTGGAGGAGGCGCTGCTGCACGCGGCCATCATCGTGGCCCTGGTGCTGTTCCTGTTCCTGGTGCGCTGGCGCCCCACCGTGATCAGCCTCATTGCCATCCCCACCTCGCTGATGATGGGGATCCTGGTGCTGTGGCTGCTGGATGTGGGCCTCAACGCCCTGACCCTGGGCGGACTGGTGTTCGCCATCGGCGAGGTGGTCGACGACGCCATCATCGACGTGGAGAACATACTGCGGCGGCTGCGCGAGAACCGCCAGGCGCGGCAGCCGCGGCCGCTGCTGGAGGTCGTGTTCGAGGGCTCCAGCGAGATCCGCAATTCGGTGGTCTTCGCCACTTTCATCATTGTTATCGCCTTCATGCCGGTGTTCTTCCTCAGCGACATCGAGGGCCGGGTGTTCGCGCCGCTGGCCATCGCCTACCTGGCCGCCGTGGCCGGCTCGCTGCTGGTGGCGCTGACCCTGGTGCCGGTACTGTGCTCCTGGTTCTTTGGCGGCCGCCACGCCGAGCAGCAGGCCAGACTGGGCGGTTTTGCCCGCTGGCTGCAGACCCGCTACCAGTGGCTGCTGGAGCGCACCCTGGCCGTACCGCGGCTGATGTTCGGCGGTGCGATCATAGCCTTCGGCCTGAGCCTGGTCCTGATCCTGTCGCTCGGACGCTCCTTCATCCCCGGATTCCACGAGGGCAACATCGTCATTGCCATGACCCTGATGCCGGGCACTTCGCTGGAGGAGAGCCTGCGCATCGGCCGTCAGGTGAACAACCTGGTCGGCGCCATGCCCGAGGTGAAGAGCATCGCCCAGCGCGCCGGCCGCTCACGCCTGGACGAGGACGCCCAACCGGTCAACTTCAGCGAGTTCGACGTCACCCTCAAGCCCGAGGTTCAGGATGTGCCGGCGGTGATGGACGCGATCCGCGAACAGCTGCAGACCATTCCCGGCGCCTCGATGAACGTCTCCCAGTTCATCACCCACCGCATGCAGGAGATTATGTCAGGCGTGCGCGCCCAGATGGTGGTCAAGATCTTCGGCCCTGATCTGGATATGCTCGCCCATCTGCAGCAGGAGCTGCATGCGGCGGTGGAAGGTGTCGAGGGCGTGGTCGATCTGCAGTCCGAGCCGATGGTGACCGTGCCGGGCGTGGACCTGCGCGTGGACCGCGACGCGGCCGCTGCCTACGGTCTCACGCCGGGCGAGGTGGTGCGCCAGATCGGCGGTGCGCTCAACGGCGTGACGGTCTCGCAGGTGCAGGAGCATGACCGCACCTATGATCTGTTCGTGCGCATCGAGGCCGATGCTCGCGAGAGCATCGAGGACCTGGGCCGGTTGCCCCTGCAGGCATCGAGCGATGCCGTGGTGCCGCTGGAGGCCGTGGCCGAGGTGGTGCCGGTGCGTGAGCCCTACATGATCAACCGCGATGGCGGCGCGCGCCGGGCAGTGGTGCAGTGGAACGTCGACGGGCGTGATCTGAACGCGGTGGTCGGGGAGGTGCGCGAGCGCGTCGCGGAGCAGATGGCGCTGCCGCCGGGCTATTCCATCGAGTACGGCGGCGACTGGGAAGGCCAGCAGCGCGCCACCCGCGACCTGCTGATCTCCGGCGCCGTGGCGGTGGTGCTGGTAATCGCGGTGCTACTGCGCGCCTTCCGCAACACCGCGCTGGTCGGCCTGATCCTGACCAACCTGCCGTTCGCCCTGATCGGCGGGGTGTTCGCCCTGGTCATCACCGGCGAGAACCTCAACGTCTCCTCACTGCTGGGGCTGATCGCCCTGCTGGGCATCGCCACCCGCAACAGCATCCTGCTGGTGACGCGTTATCAGCGCATCGCCCGTGATGAGAATGGATCGACACCGGAGGCCCTGGCCATGCAGGGGGCGCTGGACCGCATGCTGCCCATCCTGATGACCGCCCTGACCACGGCGCTGGCAGTGATCCCCTTCCTGGTCGGCGATCCGACCGGCAAGGAGCTGCAGCGGCCCCTGGCGATCGTGCTGCTGGGCGGGATGATCAGTTCTACCCTGTTGAATCTGCTTGTATTACCGTCCGTTTATGCCTGGGCGCTGCGACGCTGGCCAGGGCGCCTGGCTTACGCCGGCAGGGACTGAGGGTGTATGCTGAGGCGTTAAACGAGACCTCACCTCAACCCCATGCAGACGAAACCACAGGCTGGAATGAACCTCCTGACGACGATCAGCGCCGACGAGGCGCGCGACGCCGGCGTCGCGCGTTGGCAGCAATGGCTGCTCTATGGCTGGGTGGTGGCGCTGGTGGCCATGCCGCTGCTGCTGCACGGGCTGGACAACGGCACCCTGCTGGTGCCCGAGTATCTGATCGATGTCCGCATGCACGCCGTCATCGAGCTGTTCTGCGGCATCATGGCACTGCTGATCGCCGGGATGGTCCTGGCCCTGTCGCGGCACAAACGGGAACGTGCTCTGCTCCTGTTCGCGCTCGGCTTTCTGGTGATGGGAGTGCTGGACGTGGTGCACGCGGTCACGCCCCCGGATGTCTATCCGGCGCTGTTCGTCGCTGCCCATACCCTGTCCACCCTGTTCGGCGGCATGCTGTTCTGTGCGGGCACCATCCTTCACTATCGTCGCCATCGCCTGCCGGGGCTGCCGCTGTGGCTGTCGCGCGAGGCCGCCTTCACCCTGATGCTGCTGATCGGCCTGGTGCTGGCCTATCAGCTCATCCTGCCGGTCGGCTCCCTGGAGAACCTCTACACCTTTTCGATCCTGGCCTACCGTGCCCATGAATTCTCCGGGATCCTGTATGCCTTCGCCGCGCTGCTGGCCTTTCTCTACTACCGGGGGACGGGCCAGCGCCTGATTCTCGTCATCGGCGCCATCCTGATGCTGTTCGCGGAGAGTGCCTATCTGTTCCGCTTCTCCCAGATGTGGGACTCGGCCTGGTGGACCTGGCATTTCGTCAAGGTCGGGCTGTATCTGGGCAGCCTGGTGGTGATCGCCGCCGGCCTGGTCATGTCGTTGCGCGCCGTGCAGCGGGCGCGGGTGGTGCAGGACAACATCAACCGCCAGCTGCGGTTCGCGCACGACCGGCTGGACGAGATGAACCGGGAGCTGCGGCTGCGCAATACCATGGTCAACGCCAGTATCGGCGCCCGCGGCCTGGACCAGACCCTGGAGGTGATCGAGAACACCCTGTCCGAATTCGTGGGCCGCTGCCGCTACTCGCTGGTGCTGCGCGTGGCCGAGGACGAGGTCGAGGAATTTCAGCGCGACCTGCAGCGCCAGACGCTGCGCTGGAATGTGCGCGTCAGGGCCGAGCAGATGCCCTGTGTGCAGCTGGTGGGCGGTACCAACGGGAACAGTGTCAACAGCTGTTCCCGCGGTGGCGTGGAGCATGCCTGCATGTGCCTGACGCTGCGGGCCCATGACCAGGTATTCGGTTATCTGCGCATGGAGATCGCCGACGGGCATCCGGCTCCCGCCGGGATCGAGCAACTGGGCGTGGTGGCCGCCGAGATCGGCCCGATCCTGCACAATGCACTGCTGCATTACCGCTGGACCCAGGCCATCGGTTTTCGTGCCGCGCTGCTGCGGGTTACCGCCATGCTGGGCTCGACTCTGGAACTGCCCAGGGTACTGGAAGCGGTGTGTGGAGAAAGCGCGTACATGCTTTCCAGCGTGGCTTCAGGCATTCTGCTTGCCGACGACGAGCACGGCGATGTCATGCGCCTGGTCAGCCGTTGCATGCCGGGCATGAGTGCAGGCGACGCCGCCGGGCAGCCGGAGTGGATCAGCAGCGAGGAAGGCCGGGAACTGTTCGGCCGACTGCGTGAAACCGGACGTCCCGTGGCCCTGGTCAAACCAGAGACAACGGACCAGCCGCCGCCCTTCCCGCTGGGCACCAGCGGCTGCGTCTGGGGCGCGGTGGCCCTGTTTCCCATGCTGGAAGGCGAGCGGCTGATTGCCGTCATGCTGATCATGCGCACAGAAAGAATACCGTTCAGCGCGGCCACCCTGGAGCAGGGCGAGCTGCTCGCCGAGCAGGTCCGGGTTGCACTGGTCAATGCCCGGGCCTATGAGGCGCTCCGCGATACCAACGAGCAGCTGCGCCACTCCGAGCGGGAACGCATGCGCGCCGAGCGGCTGGCCGTGCTCGGCCAGATGGCGGCGAGTGTGGCGCACGAGGTACGCAATCCGCTCAGCGCCATCAACAACTGCCTGGCGGTGCTGCGCAGGAATATCACCGGCCAGGGCGAGAATGTCGAACCCGCTCTGGAGATCATCGACGACGAGGTGCGGCGCCTGGACCGACTGACGCACAATTTCATGAGCTTCGGGCGCTCGCCGCACACGGCGGCGGCACGCGTGCATCTCGGTGGCCTGGTGGCCCGCGTGTGCGAGCGCATCGAGCAGCATATCCAGCACGAGGGGCTGCCGGTGGAGCTGGAGCAGGAGATCAGGGGCGGCTATACGGCGGTCATGTTCGATGCCGACGGCTTTCAGGAAGTGCTGTGGAACCTGATGCTCAACGCCGTGCAGGCACTCAGGGGAGCCGGCCGGTTGCGGGTGCGCCTGACCCAGAATGCCGGCCATGCCTTCCTGGCGGTGGCCGATGACGGCCCCGGTATTCCGGCCGACAAGCGTGAACAGATCTTCGAGCCCTTCTACAGCCAGCGCTCCGAGGGTGCCGGTCTGGGGCTGGCGATCGTGCGTCAGCTGGTCGAGGGCTGGGGCGGCCGGCTGCGCATCTGGGGGCCGCCCGGGGCCTGCTTCGCCCTGCGTTTTCCCGTCACCGGGGCGCAGACGGCTGAACGGGAGCTGGCGTCATGAGTCTGCGGGTACTGGTGGTCGACGATCAGCGCAGCCCGCGTCGCAGTCTGGGCCTGCTGCTGAAGAACGCAGGCATGCAGGCGGGTGAAGCCGCCAGCGGCCCGGAGGCGCTGGCAGAGCTGGAAGCGGGTGATTATGACGTCGTCGTCACCGATCTGCGCATGGACGGCATGTCCGGTATCGACCTGCTGCGTACGGTGAAGTCGCGTTACCCGGGGCTGCCGGTGATACTGATTACCGCCTACGGCAGCATCGAGAGCGCCGTGGAGGCGATGCGGCTGGGTGCCTATGATTACCTGACCAAGCCCTTCGACGAGGACGAGATGCTGGAGAAGATCCAGCAGGCGCATGCCCTGGCCGAGGCCGGGCCGCTGGAGCGTCCGTCGGCCGGGACGGACAGCGGCCTGATCGCCAACAGCCCGGTGATGCGGGGTGTGCTGATCCGCACGGAACGCATTGCCTGCACCGAACTCAGTATCCTCATCACCGGCGAGACCGGCACGGGCAAGAGCCTGCTGGCGCGTTATATACACGATCGCAGCCAGCGGGCCGGCAAGGTTTTCGTCAGCCTCAACTGCGCCAGCCTGCCCGAGCAGCTGCTGGAAAGCGAACTGTTCGGCCATGCCAAGGGCAGCTTCACCGGCGCCAGCGAGACCCGCAAGGGCCTGTTCGAGGAGGCCGACGGCGGCACCATCTTTCTCGACGAGATCGATACCCTGACCCCGGCCATCCAGGCCAAGCTGCTGAGCGTGCTGCAGGAGCGTGAGATACGCCGGCTGGGAACGAACCAGCCGCGCAAGGTGGATATCCGCGTCGTCACCGCCGCCAATCGCGATCTTTCCGCGCTGATCGAGACCGGTGAATTCAGGCCCGATCTGTATTACCGGGTCAACGGCTATCACATCAATCTTCCCCCCCTGCGTGAACGGGTGGAGGACCTGGAGCCGCTGCTGGATTACTTCCTGAAAAAACACTCCGCCAGGCACAACCGTTCCGGCCTGACCCTGTCCGAACCGGCGCTGGCGCGGTTGCTGAACTATTCCTTTCCCGGCAACGTCAGGCAGCTGGAAACCATGGTGGAGCAGATGGTGGTGTTCGCCGGCCCGACGGGCGTCATCGATCTGGATGCGCTGCCCGAGGAGGTTCTGCACCAGGGCAGTCAGTCCCGGGAAACCTCCGCACGCCGGGCGCAGCCGCTGAGTCTGGCCGAGAACGAGCAGCAGGTGATCGAGGCGGCGCTGGAGCGATACGACAGTCTGACCGAGGTGGCCCGCAACCTGGGTATCGGCAGGACCACGCTCTGGCGCAAGCTGCGTCAATACAATATCCGCCGTGGCCCGGGCGGTGGTCAGCATAGCCAGGGCTGAAGTTCCCATTCTGCCCGAATGGTGCTTGATTAAGCCAAATAACACCCGTCATTGCGAGGAACGAAGTGACGTGGCAATCTCCAACCGACTGATTCTGCAGTATGAGATTGCCGCGCTGCGCTCGCAATGACGTAAAAGTAAGTGCCATTCCCCTTTGCCCGCCATTCTCCACGGGCGTTTCTACCTGAAACCTTCTTTCCGCGTTCCGATCGCTTCATTCTGAAACAGCGTAATCAGCCAGATGCCGCGGTCTGATTTTCTTTGCCGTTAATTCATGCAGATAGAGAAGTGTCACTGGATGGCATGGAACTTGACTATGTCAGTTGGCGGCAGGTGCTGTTGATTCGGTTCAAGGCATCGCTGGTAAGCGGATTGGTTACGGCTCCTGCCAGCACAAGTGGGTATACAACGAAACTGAAGGAGGTAAGAACATGACGACATCCAGACATCCGGTCCGTCGCGGCCGGTTTACTGTCGGGTGTTCGGCCGCAGCCGGTGCACTGATGCTCGCACTCGCTGGCCCGGGCCCCGTTTTGGCCGACAGCATCGACGGAAACTTTCCGACGGCGGATGAGGTCGGCGGTGAGGTGTTTCCCAAGGGCGTGCAGGCCGGTGACCGGTTTCCCACCGACTGGGATATCTACGACGCCAACGGCAAGAAGACCGATGTCAGCAAGCTGATCAAGGGCAAGCGCACCGTACTGGCGTTCTTCATTTCCGCAGTGCCGGTCTCCGTGGATGAGCTGACGAAACTGCAGAATGCATTCTCAGGCAAGGGTGACACCCAGCTGCTGTTCGTGAATTCCGACCAGGTCGGCGGCAAGCTGCAGGGTGTGGATCCGGTCCAGGAGACGGCCCGCACCGTGCGCGTGATCAAGCGCGAGGAGAACATCAAGCACCCGATGTTCGTGGCGCCGAACGATGCCCTGAGTCCGACCGGTCTGTCCAACAAGCTCGGTTTCCGCGGCCTGCCGACGGTGTTCGTCATCAACGAGAAGGGCATCGTGGAAAAAGTCTATGTCGGACCGCAGGACTGGTCTGATACCAGGGTCTGAGACAGTCAGCGAATCGCAGGAGAATTTCAAATGAGTATTTCACGACGCAATTTCATGAAGGGCGCCATGGCCGCCGGCGTTGCCGGTACCGCCGGCAGCTTTGCCATGAACCCGGCCATGGCCGCGGTGCATGACGCCACCGGCGAGCGCCAGCACGACCTGTTCAAGCAGTTCAAGGACAATGTCATTCTGCTGCCCGGCAAGTACAGTGGCTCGGTTTCGGCGCTGGACCTGTCCGTGCCCGAGACCCTGGCCTGGTACAACTTCGGTCTGGCCGGCATCGACATGCCGATTCCGCATCACATCGCGGCCATGCCTTCGGCCGATCCCTACCAGGGCTTCGACTTCTACCAGACCATGCAGCCGCCGGCCGCACCTTATGTCAACGAGAACTCTCCGGAGTGGCGTGACCGCGGCGCCTTCAAGATGTTCAAGATGCGTTACGACGGCAGCGGCAAGCAGAACAAGATCTCGATCGTGAACGACGTCAGTGAAACCACCGGCATGGCGCTGGGCGTGCACGTCTCCATCGGTGTGGGCCCGAATGCCAACAAGTATGTCGCCTTCGCCGACGGCCAGAAGGACATGGTCCTGATCACCGACATCAGCGACAACCCGAAGACCGTCAAGGCCTTCCGCGTCGACTACGACCCGGTTGCCCGTCAGGTCAACATCTCCCACGTGTTCCCGGATCAGTCGACCGGCAAGTTCGACTACCTTGATCGCAAGGGCATGAAGACCAGCCACGAGGCCATGCTGGGCGAGGAACTGATGCCGGCCGATCCGACCGCAGTGTTCGTGGACGCCTTCACCTGGCATCCCGAGCTGCCGCTGGGCGCGATCCTGATCCGTCGTCTGGGCTGCTGCGCCATCGTTGACACCAACACCTGGGAAGTCAAGGCCATGCTGTCCACCGGCAAGGGCGCCCCGGACAACTTCCCGCTGGTCAAGCAGCAGGGCTACACCTGGACCTACTCGGTACCTTCTGTGCTGACCCCGCTGCACGAGGCCGGCTTCATGACCAGCGGCGAGTACTTCCTGGCCTGCAACAACGTGCTGCAGAACAACATCGCGGTCTACCGTTCCGAGGATCCGGATCCGATGAAGTGGAAGAAGGAGGCCTTTGTCGAGGGCTTCGGGCGCAAGTACCTGCCGCTGCACATGGGCAACGTGCCGGATTCGCGCTGGGCCTTCTTCACCATCTGGGCGCGCAAGCCGCACAACGGCTACATCTGCAAGGTCGACCCCAAGACCTGGAAGGTGGTTGCCAAGTGGGATACCGGCCCGGATCCGCACACCTGCGACTGCACCGTCGACGGTCAGTTCATCACCACGGTGTACAGCGGTCACCAGGCCGGTCAGTCCGGCATGGTGGTGATCCATGCCGACACCGACGAGATCGTCGCACGCCTGCCGAACCCCGGCGGCATGCACGACCACGTGGTGGTGCCGGAGAGCTGGGAGGGCCTCAAGTCCTCGCGCAGTACTTCGGTATAAGGCCGTTTGTCGTGACCCGGCGCCTGCCGGGTCACTTCTTTCTGAAATCTGGAGTCGATTATGAAGAACATCAGTCAGGTAGTGAGAGTGCTGTTCATGATCGCCGGTCTGCTGGCCTTTCAACCGGCCGTGCAGGCACACACCGACGAATACCTTGATGAGCATGGTGCAGTGCACGGCGGCACCATGCGCATGTCCGGACCCTATCACCTGGAACTGGTGGTGGAGGCGGGCAAGGCAGTGGTCTGGGTAATGGATCACGCCAATCAGCCGCGGCCGACCGCGGGTGCACAGGGTCAGCTGATCCTGTTCCAGGACGATGAGCGCATCGTTCTCAATCTCGCGCCGGACGGCGACAGCCGGATGCTGGCCGAGGATTCGCGCATCGGCGCGACCGATTCCCCGCGCGCGGTACTGACTCTGAGCATGCGCGGCCAGGCGCCGCTGCAGGTGCGTTTTGCCGAGCTGTCCAGGAACAAGGACAAGGCCGGGGCCGGCCATGAGCATGATCATGGCCAGGATGACCATGCGCATTGATCGCCGTCTGAAACCCTGGGTCGCGCTGGCGCTGCTGCTGCCACTGAGCACGGCATTCGCCGAGCCGGATTCGGGCGAGCAGGCGGTGCAGCGCCTGTTGGAGACCAATGCCTGCCCCGGCTGCAATCTCGATGGAACAGACCTGTCCGGAAAGAACCTGCTGGGTGCGGACCTGCATGGTGCCAGCCTGCGTGAGGTCAAGCTGGCCGATACCGCGGTCACCGGTTCCGATCTGCATGAAGCCGACCTGACCGGCGCCGACCTGCGCGGCGCCATCCTGGGCGGCTGCAACCTGGCCGATGCCGTGCTCGCCGATGCCCGCCTGGAGGATGCCTTCCTCACCCGGGCCCGGCTGGAGCGGGCCGATCTGAGCGGGGCCCAACTGAGATTCGCGCGGCTGGATAATGCCAACCTCGACGGCGCCAGCCTGATCGGGGCCGATCTCAGGGAGACGGATCTGTACAGTGCCCGATTCTTCTTCGCCAACCTCACCGGCGCGCAGCTGCAGGGGGCGGACATGAACTCGGCGGACCTGGGCGAGGCTGAACTCAGTGGGGCGGTCACGGATTCACTGACCGTGTGCCCTGACCGTAGTCAGGGACCGTGTGAATGGTAGTGGGAATTTGCTGTTGCTGTGTGGGAAGTGCTCCTCCACCCTCTTAACGGGACCTCAGCGTCCCGTTTTTTTTTTGGTTCTTGGCGGATTTGGGGGGGGGTATTCGGGAACTGAATCCGCTTGGCGTAGAACAACCAGCCGTCTACCGTCATTCCGGCGCAGGCCGGACAAAAGCGCGCAGCGCGTTGAACGCCCGTAGGGCGGCCCGAAGGGTGAGCGTAGCGAATAATCCAGGGACCGCCGCGATATCTGGATCCCGGCCTGCGCCGGGATGACGAGCGGGGCGCTGCCCGCATGCCGGCCAATCATTTCGCATGCCTTCCACGGAAATGTGAGATGAACCTTTTTTGTCTGCGGGAAGAGGGTGGATCAACGCGGATCAGTGGTCGCCGGGATGCTCCGCCTACGCCGCCGAGGCGCTGGGCAGGATGGCGGCGCGGGCGTCGGCGAACTGGTTGTCGGCGTCACTGATGATGCTGTCGATGCTGTCCGCCGGCAGCCCGATCAGATCCCAGGCGCGGGCGTCCATGGGCGGGACCCGCTCGGTCTCGGAGGCGGTGGGGTAGACCGCGCTGGCAATGACATCGGCCAGATGGACTATGGCCACTTCCAGCTGATGTTCGTCGACTTCCATCGGCTGATGGTGCCAGCAGGCGCTGGCGACCAGATGCTCGGGGAGGTGCCAGGTGCGCATCAGCTCGGCCCCGACCTGACCGTGGTCGAAGCCGAAGGCCTCGCGTTCCAGCACATGCAGCGGTACCACGCTGCCGCGGGCGCGTTCCAGTATGCTGGCCGCCTGTTCCGGCCGGTGACGGTAGATTACCAGCGAACCGATGTCATGCAGCAGACCGGCGATGAAGAAGCGCTCGCTGCTGGGGGCGCGGTGGCGGGTGGCCAGGACGCGCGAGACCACGCCGGTGTACAGACTGTGCTCCCAGAACTCGTCCATGTTGACCAGTTCGGTCGGGATGCCGGTGAAGGCCTTCATCACGCTGGTGGCCAGGATCAGGTCCAGCAGTTCCAGTGTACCCACCACGGTGATGGCACGGGATACGGTGTCGATGCGTGAGGGAAAGCCGTAGAAGGGGCTGTTGACGATCTTCAACAGCCGTGCGGTCAGGGCCGGGTCGTCGGCGATCACGTTGCCGATATCGGCGGCCGAGGCGTCGGGATCGTTGATCATGTCCACGGCCCGCATGACCACCTCCGGCAGGGAGGCCAGCTCATTGGTTCGGCTCACCAGTGTCTTGAGTTCAGTCTCCATCCGTTTCTCCACCCTCGTTGCGGCTGCGGCAAATCCGTTTGAGTTCCCGTATCAGGGGATGCCCCGTGTCATTGTGCGCGAAACGTGTTTCCAGCCTGGCCTCGAGCTGCGCGGGGTCGGCCGCCGGAGCCGGTCTGCCCTGCGCCTGTCCGGGAGTCTCGACTTCGACCCGCTCCACGCCATTGGCGGCGAGCAGCCGCAGGTGGCGTTCGGTCAGGATGGCCCCGGCGCCCAGCAGCATCTGGCCGCGGGGCGAAGTCGCGTCTGCGCCCAGCACCATCCCTTCCCGCAGTTCGCCGAGATCCTTTGTTGTTGTTGCCACGGCTGTTTCAGACCCCGTTGTGTTGCGCGCGGACAGCCTTCCATCACTGTGCCGATGGCGCGGCAGCCCCTGCGCACTCATGCCCCGGGTCGCGGGGCGCGACCGGATGGCTTGTTGTTATTACCCAAGTCAAGGGTGAAGCAATGGCGGAATTTTGTCCAGCAGACCGGCTCCGGCCGGACGGGACCGTCTAGCCGGTGCCTTCCGGGGCTGTCTGGGTGAGTCCGTGCAGGTGGATAATCGCCAATGTAAGCAACAGGATAGCGCCGGCCTGGTGGGCGCTGGCCAGCGCCACCGGCACCTGGTGGAGCAGGGTGGCGATGCCCAGCGAGACCTGGACCAGGGCCATCAGGCCGAGCAGGTGCAGGCTCAGGCGGGCCCGGCCCGGAGGCAGGCCCTGTCGGGTCAGCAGCCAGCCCAGCAGAATGACGGTAAAGGTGGTCAGTGCCAGCAGCCGGTGGTCGAACTGCACCGTGGCCACGTGATCGAAGAAGTTGCGCCACCAGGGCTCGAAGGGGAACATCACCTCCGGCAGCAGCCGGCCGTCCATCAGCGGGAAGGTGTTGTAGGCCAGGCCCGCCTTGAGCCCGGCGACCAGCCCCCCGGAGGCGATGGTGAGCAGAATCAGCCCCACCGCCGGCCAGCCGAAGCGGGCCCCGGCGCGCCAGCGGTGATCGGCCCGGTCATGGTACAGATCCAGCCCCAGCCAGAACATCCAGGCATAGATCAGCACCGCCAGCAGCAGATGTGCGGTCAGCCGGTACTGGCTCACCTGGGGCACGTCGACCAGACCGCTCATCACCATGTACCAGCCCAGCACCCCCTGCAGCCCGCCGAGCACGAACAGGGCAGCGAGTTTGGGAATCAGGGGGCGGTGGATCCAGCCGCGCCAGAGGAAGAACAGGAAGGGCAGCAGGAAGACGGTGCCGATGGTGCGTCCGAACAGCCGGTGGGCGTACTCGAACCAGTAGATGGACTTGAAGCCCTCCAGGTCCATGCCGGCATTGACGTGCAGGTACTCGGGCGAGCCGCGGTACTTGTCGAATACCTCCTGCCATGCGGCCTCGTGGAGCGGCGGCAGGATGCCGAAGATGGGGTCCCATTCGACCATGGACAGACCGGAGCCGGTCAGGCGGGTCAGCCCGCCCAGCACGATCATGGCGAAAACCATGGCGCAGCACAGGAACAGCCACCAGGCGATGATGCGGTTGCGGGTTTGTTGTTCTGTCATGATGGGTTATTTTACCTGAAATCGGATGGGGGCGAAGCATCTGTAACGGCTCCGGAGAGAGACATGAAGCAGACGTGGTTTCTGATGGTGATGTGGTTGGCCATGGCCGGCGCGGCCGGGTCCGCCCCGGGCCCGGATGTGCGTGCGGGTGGCCTGGTGCAGCAGGTCCCGGATACCCTGGAACGCCACCAGGTCTATGACATCAATCTGCATGAACCTCAGGAACTACGTCAGCTGCTGCAGCGCCTGAACGAGCTGGCAGGCACGCCCCATCCGGCCGCACGCCGTCCCCGCATCGCCCTGGTGCTGCACGGGCCCGAGATCGAATTCTTCGCCATCGGCAATTACGCTGAATACCGCGACATGGTGGATCTGGCCGCCCGGCTGGATGCCTTCGGGGTGATCGAGGTCAAGGCCTGCCAGACGCGCATGGAGTCGCTCGGTCTGGGCAACGACGATCTGCCCGGCTTCATCGAGATCGTGCCCTTCGGCCCGGCCGAGGTCGAGCGGCTGGAGCAGGAAGAGGGTTATGTCAGGATGTGATCGTCATTGCGAGTACCCATAGGGCATAAACGGAGCGTGGCAATGTCGTAAAGTGGACTCGTTGGTTGGAGATTGCCACGGCGCTACGCGCCTCGCAATGACGGATAAATCAGAAGTTCCTTAGAGATTGCCGCGGCGCTGTGCGCCTCGCAATGACGGATTTTCAGAAGTTTTGCGGTACCTACGGACACGGATTGGGGTGTTCCTGATGAATCGCCTCGATCCCCTCCAGCACTTCTTCCGACAGCGTCAGATCCACGCTGGCCAGGTTGCTTTCCAGCTGCTCCATGCGGGTCGCGCCGATGATGTTGGCGGTGACGAAGGGTCGGCTGTTGATATAGGCCAGCGCCATCTGTGCCGGGTCCAGGCCGTGGCGGCGCGCCAGTTCCACGTAGGCTGCGGTGGCGCGCACGCCCTGCGGGTTGGAGTAGCGGCTGAAACGCTCGAACAGGGTCAGCCGCGCGCCCTCGGGCCGGGCGCCGTCCAGGTACTTGCCGCTAAGCACCCCGAAGCCCAGGGGTGAATAGGCCAGCAGGCCCACGTCCTCGTGCTGGCTGATCTCGGCCAGACCGACCTCGAAGCTGCGGTTGAGCAGGCTGTAGGGATTCTGGATGCTGACGATGCGCGGCCAGCCGCGTGCCGCGGCGAGTTGCAGGTAGCGCATGGGCCCCAGGGCGTCTCGTTGGAGATGCCGATGTGGCGGATCCTGCCCGCCTCGACCTGGCGCGCCAGCGCCTCCAGGGTGTCCTCGATGGGCAGCGAGGGGCTGGCGTCGTATTCATAGCCCAGCTTGCCGAAGAAGTTGGCGTTGCGGTCCGGCCAGTGCACCTGATAGAGGTCGATGTAGTCGGTGCGCAGCCGGCGCAGGCTGTCGGTCAGCGCGATCTCGATGTTCTTCGCATCCGGGTGACTGGTGCCGCCGCGGATGTGCGGGCACCAGTCGGTGGGTCCCGCTACCTTGCTGGCGATGACCAGATCGTCGCGTTTACCGCGCCGCGCGAGCCAGCTGCCGATGTATTCCTCGGTGCGGCCCTGGGTCTCGCCGTCCGGCGGCACCGGGTAGAGTTCGGCGGTGTCGATGAAGTTCACGCCCGCGGCCACGGCGCGATCGAGCTGGGCGTGCGCCTCGGCTTCGGTGTTCTGCTCGCCGAAGGTCATGGTGCCGAGGCAGATCAGGCTGACGTCGAGGTCGGTGCGGCCGAGTTTGCGGTACTGCATGGGATGGGTCCTGTTGTTGTGTGGTATTCAGGTGTAGGGTGGGTAAAGGCGCTCCGCGCCGTAACCCATCTGAGGCGGCCAGCTATGGGTTTGCGCCTGTGCTCCACCCATCCTGCGCAATTGTTCCCGTCATTCCCGCGCAAGCGGGAATCCATTGACCGCGGCGGTGTCTGGATCCCCGCCTGCGCGGGGATGACGGTCAGAATGCAGGCGTTTGTGCACAGCATGTAGGATGGGTGAAGGCGCGCCGCGCCGTAACCCATCGGCCGGCGGCTGGTTCTATAGAAACAACGTCAGCACCCCGGTATAGCCGTAGAGCCGGTTGTGGAAGATCTCGCCGTTGGCGAAGAAGCCCACCAGCGGGAACCCGCCCAGCCGCTCGCGGATGGCGCGCAGCTCGTCGGATTCCTCGCCGAACAGGTTCTTGCCCCGGCCCAGGCAGGAGTAATAGACGCCGCCGCGGATGGGGCGGTCGCCGGTGCGCGCCTTGAGGTCGCCGAGCATGCGTTCCAGGTCCTCCCAGGCCGAGGCGCCGTCACGGCGGCAGAACTGGATTTCCTGGCCCGGCTGCAGCAGGTCACCGACGGCCAGCAGCTTGTTGCGGGTATCCACCCCGACCAGGTTGCGCACCAGGTAGTCGGCGGTGTCCGAGCCCTGCAGTGGCAGGCCGGCGAAGATGTAGCCGGCCACCCGGTTGAGGTCGCGGGCCAGAATCTCGCCGATGTCCTCGTAGAACACGTCCAGCGCCGGACGCTCGTCGATGCGGCTGATGACGTTGCGCTCGCACTCGGTGATTTCGTGTTTTCCGGCGATGGGGGTGCAGCCCTGGCTCAGGCCGGTGACCACCTGGACACGGTCGGAGAAGACCACGCCGGACAACCCGCCCTGGACGATGCGGTTGGCGATCTGCGGTTCCTGGTCGCGTGAGGAGCTGAGCCCCCCGACCAGGAAGCCGCCCGGCAGGCGCGCGGCCAGGCGCTCGATCAGCTCCGGTCCGGCGGCGTTGCGGGGATCACCATGGACAATGCCCAGGTGGGCGGCACTGCCGGCCAGCCAGTCGTCGAGGGCATCCAGTTCGTTCATCTCCAGCGACTGCAGGGTGGGCAGGATGCGGTAGTCCTCCGGACCGAAGGCGCCGACCATCACCGCCATGGCCGGGGTCTCGTAATACTCGATGCCGGTGGCGCAGATGCCCATGCCCACCGTGCCGACCCAGTCATTGATGCCGGTCTGTTCGCGGAAATGCTCCAGGATGGAGGGCAGGATGGCGGCGTGCTCGTCGGTGACGTAGAGAAAACCCAGATTGGTCTCGGGTGGGATATAGCCGATCTGGCGCAGGCACTGCTCGGCGGCCTGTTCCCAGTCCGCGCCCGCGCTGTGGCCGTAGCGGAAGATCTCTGTGTCGGCCTGCTTGTGGGGTTGTCCCTTCATGCCGGCTCCATGGGCGTCATTGCGAGCGATAGCGTGGCAATCTCGTAATGCGAACCAAGGGAGGTAGAGATTGCCACGGCGCTACGCGCCTCGCAATGACAGAATCACTGCAATTGATCTGAACATACACCAGCACCGGGGTGGATTCCATTACGGTGCGGCCCTGCAAACAAAAACCCCCGGACATGCCGGGGGTTTGCCTGGTGCGGTGGTGCTCGCCGTCAGCCGCGCGCGGTCAGCATCTGCTCGATGATCGGCGCCAGGATGATCTCCATGGCGAAGCCCATCTTGCCGCCCGGCACCACGATGGTGTTGCGCCGCGACATGAAGGAGCCCTCCAGCATGTTCAGCAGGTAGGGGAAGTCCACGTTGTGCTTGCTCGGGTCGCGGAAGCGGATCACCACGAAGGATTCATCGGCCGTGGGGATGTCGCGGGCAATGAAGGGGTTGGAGGTGTCGACCGTCGGCACGCGCTGGAAATTGATGTCGGTGCGCGAGAACTGCGGCGTGATGTAGTGCACATAGTCGTGCATGCGGCGCAGAATGGTGTCGACGATGGCCTCGGCGGAATAGCCGCGCTCGGCCGCGTCGCGGTGGATCTTCTGGATCCACTCAAGGTTCACCAGCGGCACCACGCCGATCAGCAGGTCCACGAACTGGGCCACATTGGCGTCCTCGGTGACCACGCCGCCGTGCAGGCCTTCATAGAACAGCAGGTCGGTGCCGGCCGGGATGTCCTCCCAGGGGGTGAACTCGCCCGGTTTCTGCCCGTAGGGGGCGGCCTCTTCGTCGCTGTGCAGGTAATAGCGGCGCTGGCAGGCGCCGGTCTCGCCGTAGGTGCGGAAGGTCTCTTCCAGCTTGTCGAAGATATTGGCCTCGGGGCCGAAGTGGCTGAAGTTGCGGTTGCCCTCGTCCTCGGCCTTCTTCATGGCCTCCTTCATGGCCGCGCGGTCGTAGCGGTGGTAGCTGTCGCCCTCGATCACCAGCGGGTTGATGCCCTCGCGGCGGAAGATGTGCTCGAATGCCACCTTGACGGTGGTCGTGCCGGCGCCGGACGAGCCGGTAACCGCGATCACGGGATGCTTTTTGGACATGCTGTTCTCCTCAAGCCAAGGTTTTGAAATCCTGGATCGGCTGCCCGGAGGCGCCGTGCCCGCGCCGCTGGCTCAGGCATAATATGTTGATCTGTATAGAAATATTCCGCACACCCCGTAGGTCGGGTCAGTGCAGCGTAACCCGACAGGGCTCGGGCACGATGTCGGATTACGCCCTCCGGGCTGATCCGACCTATGGCATTGGCGGGGTCCGCCAGTTCGGCCAGGGTGCGATTTCCGCCCGGGGAAAAGCCCGGCATCCTATCACAGTCCGCCGGGGTCGGCATCCTCCTGCGGCGGCTGGCGGGTGTAGAGCAGGTCCCACACCCCGTGCCCCAGCCGCTGGCCGCGCTGCTCGAATTTGGTCGGCGGCCGGTCCGCCGGGCGTTCGGCGAAGCGGCCCGGCCCGGCCTGGTTGGTGAAGCCGGGGCTGGCCTCCATCACCTCGAGCATCTGTCCGGCGTAGTCCTCCCAGTCGGTGGCCAGATGGAAGACGCCGCCGGGGGCGAGCCTGCGCGCCGCCAGGGCGACAAAATCCGGCTGCAGGATGCGCCGCTTGTGGTGCTTCTTCTTGGGCCAGGGGTCGGGGAAGTAGAGCAGCACCCGGGACAGGCTCGCCTCCGGGATGGCGTCGCGCAGCACCTCGACGGCATCGGCGCAGATGACCCGGACATTGGTCAGCTCCCGCTCGGCGATCAGCCGCAGCAGATGCCCGACTCCGGGTCGATGCACCTCGATGCCGATGAAATCCTGCTCCGGCGCGGCCGCAGCCATCTCCGCCAGGCTGGCGCCGTTGCCGAAGCCGATCTCCAGGGTGCGGGGCGCGTGGCGGCCGAAGGCGGCGTCCAGATCCAGCGGCCCGGCCGGGTCCAGTCCGTAGCGGGGCAGCAGTTCATCCAGCGCCCGCTGCTGGGACGGCGTGAGCCGACCCTCGCGGCGGACGAAGGAGCGGATGCGGCGGGGGTGGTCGGTCATGGTCAGATATCAGGGGTCGTGGCTGAGTGGCCCTTAATGAGCCGGATTTCAGTTTACCCGTCATTCCCGCGAAGGCGGGAATCCAGTGCCTGGCAGGGCAAACGAGCGCTGGATCCCCGCCTTCGCGGGGATGACGTGGTTGGTGAAGTTAAGTGCCATTCAGCTCGGTACTCAGGTGTCTGCTTTTGTCTGCGGGATGCTAGTATGTAGGTTGGGCTGAACGGAGTGAAGCCCAACCTACGAAACTGTCCCTGACCCTTGATCCCTGAATGAACGGCATCGAACTCGACTACCAGGTCTGGCTGGAACGCATCCAGAACCCCGAATTCGCCTGGCAGCTGCTGGTGCTGGTGCTGGCGGCGTTCGGTGCCTGGCTGGTACACCGTGTCATCAATGTCTCGCTGTTCCGGGAGCAGGAAGGCCGGGTCGAGCGCCGCCTGCACGAATTCACCCGCAAAAGCCTGCGCCGCATCCTGTTTCCGCTGAGCATGCTGATCGGCGTCTTCGTCGGCCGGGCGGTGCTGGAGGCCTTCGGCTATCCCGTGGCGGTGCTCGATATCGCCGTGCCGCTGCTGCTGTCCCTGGCCGCCATCCGCATGCTGATCTACCTGCTGCGCAAGGGCTTCACCCCCGGCCCGGCGGTCAAGGCCTGGGAAAACCTGATCGGCACCAGCATCTGGATCCTGGTCGCGCTGCACCTGCTGGGCTGGCTGCCCTATGTGCTGCGCGCCCTGGACGATTTCGCCTTCACCCTGGGCGCGACCCGCATCTCGCTGCTGGCGGTGGTGAAGCTGGCATTGCTGATCGCCCTGCTGTGGGTGATCGCCTTCTGGTTGTCGGCCCTGATCGAGCGGCGCATGACCGGCGCGGCGCATGTCAGTCCCGGTCTGCGGGTGGCTGTCTCCAAGGTCAGCAAGGTGGTGCTGGTCGCACTGGCGCTGCTGATCGCGCTGGATGCGGTCGGGATCGACCTCACCGCGCTCACCGTGTTCGGCGGCGCGCTCGGCGTGGGTATCGGCTTCGGCCTGCAGCGCATCGCCAGCAACTTCATCAGTGGTTTCATCGTGCTGTTCGACCGCTCCATCAAGCCCGGGGACGTGATCAGCGTGGGCACCAAGTTCGGCTGGGTGTCGGAACTGCGCGCCCGCTACATCGTGGTGCGCGACCGCGACGGGGTGGAGACGCTTATCCCCAACGAGACGCTCATCACCACCGAGGTGATCAACTGGAGCTACTCCGACCGCGACGTGCGCATCAAGATTCCGGTCTCGATCAGCTACGGCGACGATCCCGAACAGGCCATGGCGATCATGCTGGAAGCGGCACGCATCTCGCCGCGCGTCAAGGATGATCCCGAGCCCGTGTGCCGGCTGATGGAGTTCGGCGACAACGGCGTCCTGCTGGAACTGCGGGTGTGGATCATCGACCCGGAGAATGGCGTGAACGGCGTGCGTTCGGAGATCAATCTGGAGATCTGGCGCCGCTTCAAGGCCGCCGGTATCACCATCCCCTTCCCGCAGCGGGATGTGTATATCAAGTCGGATGTCAGGGGTGTGGGTGGAGATGAGGTTTGAAAACACTTCGTCATTGCGAGGCGCGTAGCGCCGCGGCAATCTCTTTCCGTTTTCCTCCTCGTTACGAGATTGCCGCGCTTCGCTCGCAATGACATGACCTCAGGTCATCCAGTCTCACCACCACACAAAAAGACCAGCGTCATTGCGAGTACCCAGAGGGCATAAACGAAGCGAAGCAATCTTCTTCAGCGGCAGATGTCTGTATAAAGATCCCGCCATTCAGGGTTGGCTTTTGTTATCAGTTTCATTTTCGCTTTCCGAGATCCTGCCTTGATCTGCTTTTCACGCGTGATTGCCTGATACATATCAGTATGCAGCTCAAAATAAACCAGCTTCGTCAAGTTGTATTTGGCGCTGAAGCAATTTACGAGTTTGTGTTTATGTTGCCATATTCGTTGTGGCAGGTTGCTGGTGACGCCGGTATACAGGGTTCCATTCGGTTTGTTTGTCAGGATGTACACAGCGGGTTGTTTGTCCATACGAAATCCTTTTCGTGTGAACTATAAGAATTATACAGTCCTGTCATTGCGAGGCGCGAAGCGC
This sequence comes from Thiohalobacter thiocyanaticus, assembly GCF_003932505.1. Classification (GTDB taxonomy): domain Bacteria; phylum Pseudomonadota; class Gammaproteobacteria; order Thiohalobacterales; family Thiohalobacteraceae; genus Thiohalobacter; species Thiohalobacter thiocyanaticus. Next base: position 1,437,387 of record NZ_QZMU01000001.1, on the reverse strand, counting down.
CGCGGCAATCTCTCTCCGTCTCCTGTGTCGTAACGAGATTGCCGCGCTTCGCTCGCAATGACGGAGTGATATCAGATCCACTTCTTCACCCGGAACAGCACCAGCAGCCCGATGGCCAGCGCCGCCATGCCGCCGAGCACAATGAAGTAGGAATAGCGCCAGGCCAGTTCCGGCATGTACTCGAAATTCATGCCGAAGATCCCGACGACGACCGTCAATGGCAGGAAGATTGCCGAGATCACGGTCAGCACCCGCACGATCTCGTTGGTGCGGTGGGCGACGGCGGAGAAATGCAGCTGCACCAGAGACTCGATCTCGCTCTGCTGGTCGGTGGCGAACTTCATCACCCGGCGGATGTGCTCGAGCAGATCGTTGTAACGCACGGCCAGGTGGTCGTCGATGTCCACGCCGGTGTTGTCGCGCCACACCGTGATCGCATCCTCCTGACCCTCGCACAGCAGCTCCAGCTGGCGCAGACGGCTGCGGTGGTTCATCAGGGCCAGCCAGTCGTCGAAGGGGTGGCCGGGGTCGAGCAGGTCGCGGCGCCAGGTTTCCAGCTGCTCGGTCAGGGGTTCCCGCATCTGCAGGAAGCGGTCGACCATGTTGGTCAGAATGAGATGCATCAGGCCCACCGGGCGCGTTGGTATGCGGCCCTGGCGGTTGCTGAGCCGGCCGCGCACGGCCTGGACGGAACGGCTGTCCTCGGGGCGCACGCTGACCAGCACCCGGTCGAACAGGAACAGGGCCGTGGGGCGGCTGCTGAAGTCATGGTCCGGTTCCGGCTCCGGCGCCAGGCTGCGGAAGATCACCATCTCGTAGTCGCTGGTGCTGTCGCTGTAGGAGGGGTGGCCGAGGTTCAGGCTGTCGCGCACATGGCCCTCGTGGATCTCCACCCCGGTGAGCCGGCGCACCTCGGCCGGCCAGTCCGGCTCCTGCTCGCGGATGAAGTCCAGCCACACCAGCCCCTCGGCGGGCAGGTGGCTCAGGGCCTCCGGGGCCTCGATCCGCTCGCGGGACTGGATATGCAGAACATGCATGCGCCGTGACGGCTCAGAAGAAGGTGCCGTCGATGGGTGAGGAGGCGCTGGCGAAGCGTTTGCGCGGGATGCGTCCCGCCCGGTACGCCTCGCGTCCGGCCTCGATGGCCTTCTTCATGGCCGAGGCCATCAGCACGGGATCCTGCGCCCCGGCGATGGCGGTGTTCATCAGCACCCCGTCGCAGCCCAGTTCCAGGGCGATGGCGGCATCCGAGGCGGTGCCCACGCCGGCATCGACCAGGATCGGTACACTCGCGTTCTCGACGATGGTGAGGATGTTGTAGGGGTTGCGGATCCCAAGGCCCGAGCCGATGGGCGCGGCCAGCGGCATCACCGCCACGCAGCCCATCTCCTCGAAGCGTTTGGCGATGATGGGGTCGTCGTTGGTGTACACCATCACGTTGAAACCATCCCTGATCAGCGTCTCGGCGGCCTCCAGGGTCTGGATGATGTCCGGGAACAGGGTCTTCTCGTCGCCCAGCACCTCCAGCTTGACCAGGTTGTGGCCGTCCAGTAGCTCGCGCGCCAGGCGGCAGGTGCGCACCGCGTCCTCGGCGGTGTAGCAGCCGGCGGTGTTGGGCAGATAGGTGTATTTCTCCGGCGGCAGGGTCTCGAGCAGATTGGGCTCATTGGGATCCTGGCCGATGTTGGTGCGGCGGATGGCCACAGTAATGATCTCCGCGCCGCTGGCCTCGACCGCCCGGCGGGTCTGCTCCAGGTCCTTGTATTTCCCGGTGCCGACCAGCAGGCGGGACTGATAGGTGCGTCCGGCGACGATCAGCGGATCGTCGCTCGGCTGTATTTCCTGCATGGGGGTGGACATCTGTGTCTCCTGATTGGTCGTCATTGCGAGCGAAGCGTGGCAATCTCGTAACGACGCAGCAGACGGAAAGAGATTGCCGCGGCACTACGTGCCTCGCAATGACAAGAAAATTTCAACCACCACCGATGGCGCGCACGATCTCGACCCGGTCGCCCGGCTGGAAGCGGTGCTCGGCGAACCCGCTGCGCGGCAGGATCTCGCGATTGACCTCCACCGCCAGGCGCTGGCCGCTCAGCCCCAGTTCCTCGATGAGTTGCGCGGCCGTGAGATCTTCGGCAATCTCACGCGCTTCGCCGTTGAGCATGATTTGCATGAAGTGTGATTCCAGACCGGATCCGGTGCAACCGCCCGATTCAAGTGAGATTCACGGCGATTCTACAACAAATCCGGCCGCTGCGCGGCGGGGCCGGACAGCGGAGACCCCATGAGCAGTGAAGACCTCATTTCCGTGGAGGCGGCCTCCACCCTGGACGGCCTGTTCCGGGAGCGGGTGCGGCGCTCGCCCGAGGCGCCGGCCTATCGCTGTTTCTCCCGCAGCGAGGAGGGCTGGCGGACGCTGAATTGGCGCGACATGGCCGCGCGGGTCGCCCGCTGGCAGCAGGCCCTGGCCGGCGAGGGGCTCAGCCCCGGCGACCGGGTGGCCATCCTGCTGCGCAACGGCCCCGACTGGGCCGCCTTCGACATCGCCGCCCTGAGCCTGGGGCTGGTGGTGGTGCCGCTGTATGTCGACGACCGCCCCGACAACGCCGCCTATATCCTCAACGACGCCTGGTGCCGGCTGCTGCTGGTGCAGTCGGCCGGGCACTGGCGGCGCCTGGACGAGGCCCTTAGCAAGGCGGAGCAGCTCACGCGGGTGGTGATCCTGGAGGGCGAGGTCGAGGACACGGAAGCGGGGCGCCTGGCCGCTCTGCACGACTGGCTGCCGCAGGCCGCCGAACCCCTGCCGCCAGCCGCCCACGACGGTCAGGCCCTGGCCTCCATCGTCTACACCTCCGGTACCACCGGCCGGCCCAAGGGCGTGATGCTGAGCCACTCCAACATGCTGTCGGTGGCCCATGCCGTACTGACCATGATCGATGTCTATCCGGAGGACGAATTCGTCTCCTTCCTGCCCCTGTCGCACACCCTGGAGCGTACCGGCGGCTACTACCTGCCGATGATGGCCGGCGCCACCGTCAGCTATGCCCGCTCCGTGGCCCAGCTGGCCGAGGATCTGACCCAGCTGCGCCCGACCATCCTGATCGCGGTGCCGCGCATCTTCGAGCGCGTCTATGGTCGCATTCATGATCAGCTGCACCAGGGCGGCGCGCTCAGGCGTGGCCTGTTCAAACTCACCGTGCGCACCGGCTGGCGGCGCTTCGAGCGCACCCAGGGCCGGGCCCGCTGGTCACCCTCACTGCTGCTGTGGCCGCTGCTGCGGCGGCTGGTGGCGGACAAGGTGCTGGCAAAGCTGGGCGGGCGTCTGCGCGCCGCGGTCAGCGGCGGGGCGGCCATTCCCGAGCCGGTCTCCCGGCTGTTCATCGGGCTGGGGCTGCCGCTGCTGCAGGGTTACGGCCTGACCGAGTCCAGCCCGGTGATCAGCGTGAACACCTTCCAGGACAACGACCCGGCCAGCGTGGGCATCCCCATCCGCGGCACCGAGGTGAAAATCGGCCCGGGCGATGAGCTGCTGGCGCGCGGTCCCGGCATCATGCTCGGTTACTGGAACAATCACACCGCCACCCGCGAGATGATCGACGCCGGGGGCTGGCTGCATACAGGGGACCAGGCCCGCATCGAACACGGCCACATCTACATCACCGGCCGGCTCAAGGACATCCTGGTCATGTCCAACGGCGAGAAGGTGCCGCCGGCGGACATGGAGGCGGCCATCATGCTGGATCCCCTGTTCGACCAGGCGCTGGTGGTGGGCGAGGGCCGGCCGTTTCTCACCGCACTGATCGTGCCGGACACCCAGCACTGGTTCGGTTTCGTGCGCGAGCTGGGGCTGGACCCCTATGACAGGGCTCACCTGGAGAACGAGAAACTGGAGGTCAGGGTCATCCAGCGCATCCGCGCCCAGCTGCACGACTTCCCCGGCTACGCCAAGATCCGCCGGGTGGCGCTGACCCTGGATCCCTGGACCCTGGATGAAGGCCTGGTCACGCCGACCATGAAGATCAAGCGGGCCAAGGTGCTGGCGCAGTATGCCGATCGGATTGCGGCGTTGTATGAGTGAATGGGGGAAGGAGGCAGAGAGTGAATGACCTTTACTTCACCCTCGTCATCCCCGCGCAGGCGGGGATCCAATTGCCGCGGTGGTTTCTGGATCCCCGCCTGCGCGGGGATGACGGATAAGCTTATGCGGGTAAGAGGTCGGGACCGGGAATGGAAGGTTGCCATCCCTCGAACCCCACTCTCTAGTGCGACGTCTCCGGCCCGTGCCCGATCAGGATCGCCTCGCGCACCGTATTGGCCTTGGCCGCCAGTGCGGAGCGCTCGTCCGCCGGCATCTCCTTCAGACCCAGGATCCGGTTCAGCGCGGTTACCGTGTCCTGCGTGATCGGCAGGTTCTTGTCGGCGGCGGTGCCGAGAAAGATCGCCGCCAGGTCGATTGCACTGGCGGCCTGGATGTCTTCTAGTTCCGTGCTGCCGAAGACCATGACCTGCTGATACATGGCCAGGTTCTGCAGCGGCGAGTCCAGCCGCGGCGTCTCGCCGTAGGCGGTCTGCAGCAGCTGTGCCGCCTGTTCCGCCGTGAGGCTGTAGAGCGCGGTCATTCCGGCGCTGTAGCTGGCCAGCGCCTCGTCCTCGTGCCGGGCCAGCACATGGGCCGGCGCCCGGCTGACATTGAGCCGGCCGAGTTCCACCTCCGGGATGCCCTCCCGGGCCCAGACCGGGCGCTGGCCGCGGAACACCTTCACTTCCACGCTGCGCCCGCCGCCGCGGGCGAAGTCGTGCACGCCGCGCCCGCCCTTCGCGCCGCCCCGGCCCTGGCCACCGCGGTCGCTGCCGTGATCGCTGTCGGTGTGGTCATGGACCACATCATCGTGGCCATCGTCGGTATGGCCGCCGGAACTGCCACCGCGGCCGCCGCCGCTGTGGCTGTCGTGCTCGGCCCATGCTGTGCCGACGGGTGAGAGCTCCGCCGGCGCCAGGACGGCAAGCGCGATGCCCGCCAGGGCGGCGGCCAGGCTCAGGCGGCCGCAGCGGATGAATACCTCAATGCAATGATTGGTGCTGCACATACTGGCCTCGCGTAAACGGCAGCGGGCGGATGCCCTCCTGGACACCCGCCCGCCGGTTTCAGTTGAACGATCGCTTACTGGTCGATCGCATTGTCATGCACGAACTCCAGCACCTGGACCGAGTCGTCGGCGGCCTGGGTGAAGCGGTCGATGCCGTCCGTGTCACCGTCGATGGCCGGGACCGGGTTGAAGGTGACATAGTCGCTGACCACCACCTCCCGGGTCTCGTACACACCGGGGCTGGTCTCGACCAGGATCCAGACCTTGACCGTGTCATAGACGGAGCTGTCATAGGTGTAGTCGCCCACCAGGCCGGCCAGGTCGTCGTCGACCTCCAGGAACTTGCTGATATTGACGACCTCGTCGACAGTCAGTTCCCCGGTCTTGTCGGAGGCCGCGGCGATGGCCGAGGCGGCCAGATCCAGCCGCACACTTTCCGGCACCGTGAAGCTGTAGGTGACGTTGCCGCCGCCTTCCACACTGGTGGTGACCGACAGGGTGACATTGCCCTCGTCATCGACCGGGGCGGTCAGCAGGGCCTCGTACAGGGCCAGGTTCTCCAGCGGCGAGTCGATGGTGCTGCCGTCGATGGTGAGCCGCCCGGAGGGGTCCAGGGTGACGTCCTCGCCCAGCACGCCGCCGTCCAGCTTGGACAGGGCCTCGACCAGGGAGTGCTCCAGCACCGAGCTCGGTGAGCGTGAGATGTTCAGGCGCCCGAACTCGACGGCGATCACGTCGTCGGCGTACTCGGCCGGCAGCTCGCCGTCCTCGGTCAGCGCGATCGTCTCGCTGCAGGCCAGGTCCACGCAGGGCTGGACGTTGTCGTTCTCGTCCAGGATCGGGTTGCCCAGATCGTCGCGCAGGATCACCCACAGGTCGCCGTAGTCGCCGCCCTTCTGGGTGTCGCCGCCGGCACTGCCCTCACCCCGGTGGGGGTTGAGTTCCTTCTGGCCACCGGCCCAGGCCGGGCGGTCGGAGTCCTCATCCTCTTCGAGGATCTCGCCGATGCGCTTGTTGCCGCCGCGCTGGATGTCGCCGGAGCCCATCTGGCCCTTGCCGGCACCCCCGCCGCGGTTGGCGCCCATGGCGCCCTTGCCGGCGCCGTCGCCCTGTGCAGCCTCGGCGGCCGGGATGAATGTATCGAGCAGGGAGGCTGCCTGCACCGTTGCGCCCGCCACCACAGCCATGGAAACGGCCGCGGCGATGAGTGAGATTTTGAATTTGCCGTGTGACATGTCGCTAACTCCTGAATTAGGTTTTTTTGTTGCCTTACATAATGAATATGGACCTGAAACCGCCTCCTGGCTAGTGATCTGTATCAACAAGCGTACCTGCAAACCGGCAGTGTGACGCCTGGCTAGAAACGTGCGCCCAGGCCCAGCCGGAACAGGGCCTCGCTGTTGTCGAAGTTCATGCTGTCGGTGCTGGCATGACTGGTGGTGAAGCTGTAATCCTCATAGTCGGTATGGCTGTAGTCCAGGCGCAGGAACAGGCTGCAGGTGGCGGGGATGTCCGCGCCGACGCCGAAGCGGTTGCCCGAGACGGTGTCGTCGCGGTCGATGTCGTTGTCGGGGTTGCCGCCCTTGATCCAGCCGGTGGCAAAGCGCGAGCGCACCCGGCCGGCCCGGACATAGAGCAGGGTGCCGTTGTCCAGCTGGTAGCCGCCGCGCAGGCCCAGGCCGTAGCCGTTCTTCTTCTCCACCTGGAAGTTGCGGCCGTTGGGTTCGCGGATGTGTTTCCAGTCCGCGTCGCTTGCCTCCAACTCGGCCTCCAGCCCCAGGTACCAGCGATTCCAGTTGTTTCCGATGCCGGCGAACACACCGCCGGTGAAGCCGCTGTTGTCGCCGAAGTCGCCGGTGAAGTCGAAGGGGCCGCTGCCGCTGTCGACATGGCTGCCGGTCAGGTGCGAGTTGAGCGCGCCATGGCCGAGCTGCCCGCCGGCGTAGAAGCCCCTGAGCGCGACCCGTTCCGGGCCGGGTTCGTGACTGCGGCTGCCGCCCAGGTGCCAGCCCAGGCCCAGGTTGAAGAAGGATGACTTGGGATTGAAGTCCTCCCGGTCGCTGACCACGTCCACGGTGTAGTCGTCGTAGCGGGTGTAGCTGTACTCCAGCCGCACGAACAGCCGCTCGCCGGCCGGGATGTCGGTGCCCAGGCCATAGCGCACACCGTCCTGCTCGAAGGTACGGCTGACGGCGTTGGCCGGGGCGTTGTTGAGGGTGTAGAAGGTTTTGAAGTCGGTCTCGACCCGGCCCAGGCGGGCATACAGCAGGGTACCGCTGGCGAGACGATAGCCGCCGCGCAGGGCCAGGCCGAGGGTCTCCTCCACTTCCAGGTCCTGGGTGCGGCTGTCGGCCTTGGCCTTGCGGTGATAGATGTCGCCGCCGGTGTCCTCGCCCTCCAGTTCCAGGCCCAGGTACCAGCGCCCCAGGTCCAGGCCATAGCCGGCGAAGGCGCCGGCGGCCAGACCCTCGTCACTGAATTCGCCGTGATCGATGCCGCTGCCGCCGCGCACGCCCTCGGTACGCAGCAGATGGGCGCCGTGGCCGATGGGGGCGCCGGCATAGAGTCCGCCCCAGCCGGGGCCGGCAAGGGCCAGCCGGTCCGGGCTGGCCGGGAAGCGCGCCGGCATCCCCTCGATCGGATACAGCAGGGTCCCCAGGGTGAGGAAGAACTGCTGGCGGCTGTAGTCGTCGATCTTCTGCAGGTTGGCCGGGTTGTTGATCTCCAGCCGGGTATTGCTGTCGCGGGTGATCACCCGATAGCCGGCGTCCAGGTACAGGCGTGGGGTGAGGTAGTAGCGCAGGCTGGCGTTGGCACTGTAGAGCATGTCCTCCCGGTCGATGTCCCGGTAGTCGGCCTTGCCGGCGCTGAGGCCGGCGCTGAAGCGGGTGCGGCTGTCGAGCCGGTGGACGGCGTTCACGCTGGCCTCGGTAAGTAGATAGCCGGAGGCGCCGGGCAGGGTGGTCTCCTCCAGGGTGCGATCGACGGCCGCGCTGACCGTGGTGCGCGGTGTGGCACGGAAACTCAGAGCGCCGCTGAAATCCGGCGTGGACAGGTCATTGAAGCGGCTGTCGTCATAGGCCTGCCGGATCCAGCCGAGATAGGCCCCGCCCTGCAGCCGGTTGGTGAACCTGCCCTTGAAGCCGACCGCGACGCGCTCGCCGTCGGAGTCGCGGTCATAGCCGAAGTCGTCGACAGGGTCGTTATAGCTGCGGATGTCCCGGATCAGCTGGACGTAGGCCTCGTAGTCCGGATGGAATTCGTAGCCCAGGCGCGCGCCGAGACCGATGAGATCGCGGTCGCGGTCGTCGTTGTTGAGCGGGCCGACACTGTCATAGTCCAGTGTCTCGAAGGTGCCGCCCAGTCGCAGGTTGAAATCCCCGAACCGGTGCGCCACCCCGGCATGGGCGTGGCGTGAATCGAAGGTGGTCGGCTCGTCGCCCACCAGGGTCTCGTCGGGCGAGCCGCGGTCCTCATGCCCGGCGGTATAGCCGACGCCGCCGAAGACATTGCTGGCCTCGCTGATGTCGTAGCGCCCATCCAGCTCGGCCCAGTAGTCCTCGTAGTCTTCATCCTCGTTGTCCCGGTAGCGGGCCAGGGTGGCGCCGGTGCGGGCCTGCAGCCGGTGCTGCTCCCAGTCGGAGACCAGCGTCACCGCAGGCGTGAACAGGGTGACGATATCATCAACCTCGTCGCTGCGGGTGGCGAAGATGTTGCTGTCATACAGCAGGCCGGCGGCCAGTTCCGGACGCAGCAGGAAGCTTCCGACCGGATGGCCCGCCCTGAAGGTCTGCTCGGTGACAGTGTCGCTGTCGGCTTCCGTGGGCGACTGGACCGGTTCCGCGGCGGACAGGGCGGCTGGAAGGCAGAGGGTGAGGGCAATGGACAGGGCGGGCACAGAGGCTGGAGGCTGGTTCATGGAACTCCGTCGGGTCGGAAGTGATAAGGGCACGTTTTCAAGCCTACCCGTATGAGTGAAGCAGGGAGTTGATGTCTGTCAACAAAGCAAACAGGAGCGGTATCGGAGATGGACCGACAAGAAATCGACCGAACAGGCGGAGTTCATGCAGGTGCGGCCTTTCCGCCGCACAGCGTCTGCAGCCGCTGTTTCTCGATACGGTAGGTGCCGGAGGCGATCTTTGCGAGCAGGCCGCGCCGCCTGAAGTCGGCGATGATCCGACTGGTCGTTTCCGGTGTCATGCCGACCACGGCGGCCATGTCATCGCGCGGCAGGAGTTCGATGTCGCCGTTGCGGTCCGGCGCCAAGTCGGCCAGCAGGAGCAGCAACTGAGCGATACGGTCACGGGAGATTCCCGTATTCAGGGATTTAATCCAGTGATCGGCGCGGTCGACATGGTACTGCAGCTGCTGGCGCACCCGGTCGCACAGCTCGGGATGGTGAGCTTCTAGGTCGCGCAGTGTGGTGACCGGGATGGCGCAGACATCGATGGGCTGGACCGCTATGGCGGTGTGCTGGTGGGCCACGCCGGCATCCAGCAGCTCCAGTCCCACCACGGCACCCTGTCCAAGCAGACGGACGATACGCTGGTCTCCGTCCGGTTTCCGGTGCGTCAGTTTTACCAGGCCGCGGCGGATGGAGTGGACGACCTCTCCCTTGCTGCCTTCCTCGTAGAGGATGCCGCCGGGTTCCAGCGTGAAGTTGTCGACCGGATTCAGTAGATGGGCGAAGCTCTCCTCCGGCAGCGCGGAGAACAGCATCAGATGCCGGATTCCGCAGTGGCTACAGTCGGCACGTCCTTTCCAGTTCCGGTCGGTGCAGTAGCTCGCGGATTTGGGTTTACCCGTCATGGCACTCGCTCTGGGTTCAGTCGTGGCGTGTTGTCGCTGCCCGGGCTGTTGCAATTGTTATCGAAATGTGAATTCTCCAGCCGTCGACCCCGTTTCTGCGAAATCTCATTCTGAGTTTCCCGTTACCTCATTAGGATCAGTCTAAACGACATTGCGGTCCGTCCACAACGTCGTCAATTCCGGGGAGCTGGATACGGATTCGAGGCCTGGTCCCCGGCCTGTTTTCCCCGTTTAAATGTCACTGATGCAGTGCAGTGCCTGCCCTGCAGGGCTGGCTGCGGCCATGAGGAAAAGAAATGCAGAACCGACCGAAAGTGCTTGCAACAGTCATCGGCCTGGCCCTGGCGCCTGCGGCCCTGGCCGGCGAAATCCAGGAAATCGACCTGATCAACTTCGGGCCCTTCGATGCCAGCGGGCCCATGCGCATCATCTATGACCGCGACGTCTCCGGTGGGGTTGCGGGTGCCATCACCTATGGCGAAATGGACTGGGATGAGCTCAAGGCCGTGGATCCCGGCATCATTGTCTACAACAATGTGCCGGTCTACGGCGCCAGCCAGATCATTGCCGACTGCGTGATGGCGCCGCGGCTGGAGTCGCTTGCCGGTACGCCGGACAAGAAGTGCAACGATGGCTTCCAGACCCACAAGCGCTACAAGATGAGCGCCACCGGTGTGGGGCCTATAGACATGGTGTTCACCGTCAGGAACGTGGATGCGGTCGATCCCATCGTGGACAAGGACGGCAACCCGGTCGCCAACGACCAGGATCCGGCGGTCAATGTCTATCGCATGATCGGCAAGCTCAACAACCACACCGGCGGCCGCCTGGGCGGATTCCGGGTGGAAGTGGGGCATGGTCTCGGCGACGAGTTCGTCAAGTCCACGGCTGGCGACGGCGTGAAGATCGCGTTGCGCGAGGAAGGCGCCGATGCCGCGGACGATCTGGGCGACAACCAGATGGCCGAATTCCCCGGCGGTCTGTTCTACGGCCCGGCCGACGAGAAGCATGACTGGGGTTTCTTCAGCAGCACCCGCGCCAACTTCGGGGTGAATACCGCCGCCCTGGCCACGGATGAGGACAGCTTCGAGTCCACCGCCCTGTCCAGCAACTACTCCGATCTGTTCGGCGAATGGCTGCCGCTGGACTGGGTGCCGACCGGCTGGTTCTATGACAACGACGGCAATCCGGCCACCGACGCCGAAGTAGCCGCCTGGTACGACGGCACCCAGTGGCTGAGCTATGACATCGATGCCGGTACCGGCGCACGCACCACGGAAGTCGTGCCCCAGACCGACATCGACGGCTGGGAGGCCTCGCCGCCGACGGTCTATGACGACGATGGCGACAGCGCCACCACGGCGGCAGGTACCCTGTATGCCACCTGGAATCCGGAGACCGAGCTGTATGAGCTGGCCGCGGGCGGTACCGCGACCAATGATGACATGACCACTACCCTCGATGGCTCGGCCACCCTGGAACGGCGTCCCGGTTACCAGCAGGGGCCGATCGAGGACCTGGCGAACCTGAACCTCAACTACTACATCGAGATCGGCGATATCACCACCTGGCCGGGCTACGATGCCGGTACCGGGGAGGCCGGCTTCACCCTGCGCATCACGCCGCTGGAACCCGCCAGCACCGAGGCCCCCGCCTGGCTGCCGGTCGACGACGCCGACGTCGTCGATGACAACGACGGCAATGGCGGCTGCGTCATGAGCGCCGGCCGCTCCGGCTTCGATCCGCTGCTGCCGGGCATGGCCCTGCTGGGTATGGGCTACCTCGCCCTGCGCCGGCGCCAGGCCTGACCTCGCTTCACCGCGGTTGCAACACAGGCGCCGCCCTTCGGGGCGGCGCTTTTTTCATGTCTGCTGAAAACATTTAAATTCCTGTCCCGATGGGGGTAGAATCACCCCGGCGCGCGGGTGTAGTTCAATGGTAGAACCTCAGCTTCCCAAAATTCCCGCCAAGCAAAAAAGACCACCTTACCTGCGTATTTATTAAAGGGTTATATCTGGCCCGGCAAAAACTCCACCGGTTACACCAAGTTACCCAGATACCGATTTTGATACTGGTTGTGAGAATAAGAAAGCTGAGAGGCTACCCAGCCTTTGCCGCGAATAAACGAACGCCTGACCCTGATAAATCATGGAGTCAATAATAATGAATTGGACGCCAACTATATCTTCTTTCCTTATATTGGGTATAGCTATATGGATGTTTAGGAAACTAATTATTACTCGACTCACGAATGCGGTCGGGCATGAGTATGACGAAAAAATTGAAAATCTAAGAGCTGAACTGAGAAAGAGTGAGGAAGAATTCAGGGGTACACTCAATGAAAAGACGGCGCAGATTGAGGCGATTAGAAGTGGAGCATTGTCAGGTGTTGTAAATCGACAGACTCGCCTTTATGAGAAGCAGTTGGATGCCGTAGAAAAATTGTGGGGAGCAGTTGTGTCACATGCCCATTGCAAGGGGGTGGCAGGCTGGATGTCGGTAATTAAATTCGAAGAGGCCGCGAAGGAGGCAGCTAGGAACGAAGAGTTTAGGGAGATATTCAGAACAATGGAACAAAATCTGAAGTTGCCTGAGACGGCATTTCAAGACGCATCAATGTCACGCATTTACATATCAAAGCTGGCGTGGGCTTATTATAGTGCGTACTCAGCGATAATAATGAATGCTGTGATTAGATTACAGGCGTTAAAAAATGGAATAGATAAAGATTTTACGGACAAGGAAAGGTTGAGAGGGTTAATTAAGGAGGCGTTACCTAGTGTAGGCGACAAAATAGATGAGTTTGATACTGGGGCATATTATTATTTTTTGGAGACTATTGAAGATATGATCCTCAGGGAGTGTGAAAAAACATTAAAGGGAGAGGAGGCTGACCAAGAAAGCATGGAAAAAGCTGCGGCTATTATTAAAAAAGCAAGCGAATTAAAGAATTCCATAACAAAAGAAGGGGCAGAGATGCGTAGCTAATAACTATTCCTCGCTCTCACCTGAAAATTCTTCGGCCCACTTCTTTAGCATCCTTTCGCGTTCTTCAAATATTGATGGGTAATTCTCTTCAATATGATCCTTAGCCCGCGTTATATTCAACACAAACGTTTCTGTGAACGTGTTAGCTTGCTCCTCTAATCTTTTTTGCATGCCTGACTTAGGTCCTGCCATAAGTCCTGCACCCACTTCATGATTAGCCCTTATCAATGTTTTATTTCCCGATTCGATTTTATCTGAAAAAGGGACGTGGGCGCTTACTGTGGTATACAGATCGGCTGAAAGGTAGACAACGCATAGATCCTCAACAGTTTCATAACCAAGTGCATAAATTACAAACACATCGGTTGCGAGCGAATCGTCGTCATTTATTTTGAAATTATTGCGCCTAAGGACGAGTTCTGCCTTGTCACTTAATCGTGAAGGGCGTGGTAAGCATCCATCTTCTACTTCATCGACGATATTTATCTTGAAACTCTCTTTGGTGCCGATGATGCTTTCAATCCCCCCTCCAAGGAGGATTGGCATGCCTTCTGCCCCTGCCTGCGATGAAAACATAATGATCAATACCTTGAGTAGCTTATTAATCATTCTTATGTCCCTCAATAGAAAAATTCGAAGAATTCTTTAGTGATGAATGAAGTGTTCGTCAGTTCGTTTGAATAGGTTTACTGGGAGAAATGCTTCCGCATTTGACGTGATGTCTCATCAATTTCTTCGGCTGGCCTACCCTGTAATTCTTTAGTTACGATAATCAGAGCGACAGGGACTGGTAGTTTGGCGTTTCGATAGTCAGAATAAAATTCATCTAGTGCCGTCACCATGTTGTCCAATCTGAGTTGAGTTGTGATGGTAGTTCCATTTACATCTAACTCAGAGAAAAACATGCCGTCATATAATCCAGATAAGTAAAATGTCTTCACGACCTTATTTGACCTGTTCCATAGGTCCCCGTCCATATTGAAAAAGCCAACACTACCATTTTGATGGAATGAGTCGTTGTTGGCAGCAAGGCAGATTGACCAAGGTAACAGCAAAAGAAACACTAGAGTTTGTTTGTTAATCATTTTTATGCCTCCATAGAAAATTTTGAAGAACTCGTTATCGTTTTTTTGGATTTCGGGCAGGTCGTTGCGTTGAGCCAAAAACGGAGCAAGCGCAATGAGCAAAGAAGACATGGAGCTTGTGCAGAGCTGAATGAATTTATTTTAGATGTGGCTTCGTGATCTGGCCGATTAGCTTTAAAGATTGAAGAGAAATGGAGCAGGCGACGAGACTCGAACTCGCTACCTCGACCGTGGGAGGGTCGCGCTCTACCAGGTGAGCTACGCCTGCATGTTTTCGTATTGTCTACATTCTGTGTGTTTAAGCAATTGGAATGACCAAAATTCTGGCAAAATTGATACCGGTGAAAAGAGGGTGTAACCGTTTTTGATACCGGTACAAAATTGATCGCTTATTACTCTCTGAAAAATATAGAACTTTTTTGTACCCTAATTGCTTCCCAAGCTGATGACGTGGGTTCGATTCCCATCACCCGCTCCATTTCCCCTCCTCGTCTGATTCAAATAACTTCTGATTTATTCGTCATGCCCGTACCGGACTGCGCCGGCACAGGCTCCGGCGGGCATCCATGTCTCTGAAACGTATGGATTCCCGCATTCGCGGGAATGACGGGAAGGGTAATCATCAGAGTTTCCTTAAACTTCGACCTATGCGGGTCGCTAAAACCTGCACAATGTCCGGACCCGTTTCATGAGCAAACTTCTCAGTATTTCCCCCGCCGAGCTGACCGCCGCCGGTGCCGCCGGGCACGCGGGCGCCGAGGTCCGGCTTGAGCGTTTCGATGCCGGGCCGCTGGCCGGCGAATTGTGCGAATTCGACGAGACCGGACTGCACCTGGTCCTGTACGACCACCAGGCCGGCGAACGGAGCAAGGTTCCCTTTGAAGGCATCCGGATGCTGGCCTTCGAACAGGATTTCCGGGCCGCGCCCGGCGCGGCCGCGGACCGGGACGAAGCCAAGACCTATCACGTGGAGTTTCGCGACGGCGGCCTGCGCCACGGCCTGTGCCGGGAAGTACGCCTGGACGCCCACGGCCTGCACCTGCTGGAGTCCGGCGAGGACGGCGCCCTGCACCGGCTGTGGCTGCCGCTGGCGGCGATCACCCGCTATCGCATCGGCGGCATGGAGGGGCACGGCCAGCCGGCGGTGGATACGGCTGACAGTACGGCCGCACCGGTGCGTCTCGACCGCCCGGTGCGCGACCCCGACCAGCTCTCGCGGCTGTTGTCCGCCCACAGCTGCTATTTTCTCACCGGCGCCCGCCAGCGCCGCAGCCTCACTGACGCGCCGCGCGCCGACGAGAGTCCGGCCGAGCTGGCCGTGCGCCTGGGTGTGCCCTTTGTGGATCTCAAGCACTTCCGTGTCGACGAGCCCGTGCTGCGGCTGTTGTCCGAGTCGGTGGTGCGCCAGCACGGTGTCTTTCCGCTGATGGTGTTCCGCGACCACTGGTGTGGGATGAGAGAACCCGCGCGGTATCGAGCTGGTTTCCAGCTGCTGCAATTTCGTTTCGGCATGAGCGGGGAGCGCTGCGTGGCCGAGGAGCGAGGCAATCGCGGCACGCGATAGATTACCTGGTCCGGTGGGCTGCGGAGGACAAGCCGCCCTGCATGAACTAGGAGCGTCTCAGGGCAGCGCAGGAACAAACAGTGCGCGAGATGTCGTTGCACGAGATCGAGCGCATGGGCAAGGAAAAGCCCGTGGTGCGCATGGTCAATCACATCCTCACCGATGCGATCCACCGCAACGCCTCGGACATCCATATCCGTCCCGACGAGGACGACGTCGCCCTGCTGTTCCGCCAGGACGGCAGCCTGGTGCCCATCCGCCGTTTCAACAAGGCACTGCTGGCCGCGGTGGTGGCGCGCATCAAGATCATCGGCCGCATGAACATCGCCGAGCGCCGTCTGCCCCAGGACGGCCGTGCCCGCATGCTCGAGGGCGATTCGATCGTGGACATGCGCATCTCGGTCATCCCCACCGTCAACGGCGAGAGCGTGGTCATCCGCCTGCTCAACGTCCAGACCGGGCTGCGCTCCATCAGCGACATCGGTTTCAACAGTCAGGATGCCGAGCGCTTCGTGGATCTGCTGCACAAGAGCTACGGCATGCTGCTGGTCACCGGCCCCACCGGTTCGGGCAAGTCAACCACCCTCTATGCCGCGCTGCAGGAAGTACGCAAGCAGAACGTCAACATCATCACCGTCGAGGATCCGGTCGAATATCACATCGACGGCATTGAGCAGATCCAGGTCAACACCGCGCCGGGTTTCACCTTCGCCCGTGCCCTGCGCAATATTCTGCGTCATGATCCGGACGTGATCATGGTCGGCGAGATACGCGACCAGGAAACGGCCAGGATCGCTGTCGAGAGCGCGCTCCCGGCCACCTGGTGCTCTCCACCCTGCACACCAACGACGCGCCGACCACGGTCATGCGCCTGATCGAAATGGGGGTGGAGTCCTTCCTGGTCAAGTCATCACTGCTGGGCGTGCTGGCCCAGCGCCTGGTGCGCATCAACTGTCCGCACTGCATCGAGCCGGAGCCGGTCGATGCCACCATGCGCAGGTTCCTGGGGGTGGCGGAGGACGAGGTATTCCATCACGGCGCCGGCTGCGAGACCTGCAACCAGGACCGGCTTTCACGGCCGCATGGCGGTCTACGAGCTCCTGGTGATGACGCCCGAGCTGCGCGATATCCTGCGCCCCGACGTCTCCGCCGACGAGGTGCGCGAACGCGCCCGGGCCGGGGGCATGGTGGCGCTGACCGAGAATGCGCTCAAGCTGGCGCGGGAGCATAGGATCTCGCTGTCCGAGGTGTATCGGGTAAGGCTGGAGTGATTACGGGCGTGATTCAATCTTTGTCATCCCAACAGAGATGAAACCGTTACCCCTCCCGTGAGAGAGATCGTCATTCCCGCGTAGGCGGGAATCCAGTAACCGCGCGGTATCTGGATCCCCGCCTACGCGGGGATGACGTGAAGAGTATAAGGACCGAACGGTCTATTATCATCTGGATCCCCGCCTGCGCGGGGATGACGGCAGGTTTGCGGTCATCGCGGGCGGGCAACGCGAACCCCGGCACTGTGTTGTCGCTTATCATGTTGGGTTTCGCTTGTGTACAGCATGCAGGCCGGGACAAGCGCAGCGTTTCCGGCAAATCCGCGAACTGTCGGAAACGGACCTCCAGTCCTCATTCCGGCCTGCATCTGGCTATCGTCTTAACGTTCTCCGGGATTGCGCCGCTCCGGCACCAGTTTCTCCTTCGCCAGATGGGCATGGATCTCCAGCGGGCTCATCTTGCTCAGATCCTTGGCCAGTTCATGTATCTGCACATCGCTGCGGATGCGCCCGTTGAGTTCATTACGCAGATGCCCCAGGGTCTTCTTCTGTGCCACCAGCACCAGTTCCCGTGCCCCGTGGCCGTTGGTCAGGCGTTTCACCTCCTCGGCCACCGAACGGGCGAAACGGCGCACGAATTCCTCCTCGTGCTGAGTGCGGTGGTCGTCATAGCCGTGGGCCGAGCCGCTCACGCTGCTACGGTTGCGGCCGGATTTCTTCTCGCTCCACATGTCCTGCTCCCGGTCGGAATTGACCAAGTCGCTGACCTCGGTCAGGTTGGGGCCGGACTCCATTTCGGGAAAGGGCGTGTCCTGCAGAGTGAAGAAACGGGCACGCAAACCGTCGGCAACGACAATGTAGTTCTGGTTCATACGCAACTCCTGTGAAGGTTTGAGTCTGCGGTCAGGCAAAACGGACGCGCCGCGCCAGCGGGGCGGCGTGCCGGGTGAAAGGGTGTCGGAGGAGAAAACCGATATGGAGGGCATAAGCATGTCATAGCGCCGCTGGAGGGGCTTTTCAAGGTGTCAGGGACTGACAAATTGCCGACTGTTCCAAAATCATGGGGTTATTGGGAATATTCGTCATTGCGAGCGCAGCGAAGCAATCTCTCAATGCAGGATCAACCGGTTGGAGATTGCCGCGGCACTCCGTGCCTCGCAATGACGGGGTAAGTAACTGGGCCGCCACACTGGTAGAACCGGTCCAAGTGTCTTATTGTCTCAGACAAAGCCAAACCCAACTCTCGGAAAGGATTGCAAATGAAAGCCCTGCGTATTGTCGGAATCCTGATCGGTGTGCTGGTTCTGGTCCTGGTCATTGGCGCCGGGGCGCTGCTGATCTTCGTCGACCCCAACGACTACAAGGACCAGATCACCCGCGCGGTGCAGGAGCAGACCGGGCGCACCCTCACCATAGAGGGCGACATGGAACTGTCCGTGTTCCCCTGGCTGGGGCTGGAGATCGGCCGTACCCGCCTGAGCAACGCCCAAGGCTTCGCCGACGCGCCCTTCGCCGAAATCGAGGAGGTGGGCGTGCAGGTCAGGCTGCTGCCGCTGCTGCGCAAGGAACTGGAGATGTCCACCCTGCGTCTGAAGGGGCTGGATCTGTACCTGGGCCTGGACAAACAGGGCAACCCCAACTGGTCCGACATGATCAAGCCGGCCGCCGAACCCACGCCCGAGGCCGACGAGGGCCGGGGCGCGGCCCTGGCCGGGCTGGCCATCGGCGGGGTGGAGATCACCGACGCCAACCTGGTCTGGGACGACCAGCAGGCCGGCGCCAGATACCAGCTCAGGGACCTGGATCTGAGTCTGAGCGAGATCGCCCCCGAGACGCCGATCGATTTCAGCCTGGATTTCGAGGTCGAGCTGGACCAGCCGGCCATGGAAGGCGAGCTGGAACTGGCCGGCGTGCTGACCCTGGGCCCGGACCTGCAGCGCTTCGAGATAAGCGATTTCAAACTGGAGACCGAGGCCGAGGGCGAGACCCTGCCCGGCGGCAAGGTCGAGGCCGGGCTGGCCAGCGGGGTGACCGTGGACCTGGGCGCGGGCACCCTGCAGGTGGCCGACCTGGTGCTGGAGGCCATGGGTCTGACCGTCACCGGTCAGGTCGACGGCCAGAACATTCAGTCCGACCAGGCCCGCTTCAGCGGCAACCTGAAGGTGCAGGAGTTCGTCCCGCGTGAGCTGATCGAGCGCCTGGGCCAGCCGGCGCCGGAGGTCAGCGACGCCAGCGTGCTGAGCAAGGCCGACGCCGATATCGGCTTCAGCGCCACACCGGCCAGTTTCAATGCCGACAAGCTGACCCTGCGCCTGGACGACAGCACCATCACCGGCAGCGCCGGCATCGCCAACTTCACCAGCCAGGCCATCCGCTTCGATCTGACCCTGGATCAGATCGATGTGGACCGCTACCTGCCGCCGCCGGCCGAGGGCGAGACCCAGGCCGCGCCCACGCCGGCCCAGGCCGCGGCCGGTGCGACCGGGGCCCTGCCGCTGGAGACCCTGCGCGCGCTGAACCTCGATGGCACCCTGCGCATCAATCAGCTCAAGGCCTACCAGTTGCGCAGCGCCGACGTGCTGGTCACCATCAGGGCGAAGGACGGCCTGGTGCGGGTCAATCCGGCCCGGGCCAGCATGTACGAAGGCGGCTACAGCGGCGACATCACCCTGGATGCGCGCGGCGACAAGGCCCGCATCGCGCTGGACGAGAAGGTCCAGGGGGTGCAGGCCGGCCCGCTGCTCAAGGACCTCATGGGCGATGACAAGCTGGTGGGTACCGCCGACGTCAACGCCAAACTCACCGCCACCGGCAACACGCCCGAAGCGCTGAAGCAGACACTCAACGGCAACGCCGGCTTCAGCTTCACCGAGGGCGCGGTCAAGGGCATCAATGTCGCCGCCCTGATCCGCAACGCCAAGGCGCGGCTGGAGGGTAAGCCGGCGCCGGCCGAGAGCGGCCCCAACCAGACCGATTTCACCTCGCTCACAGGTACGGCGAAGGTCACCAACGGCGTGATCCGCAACGATGACCTCGCTGCCATGTCGCCGCTGCTCCGCGTCGACGGCCAGGGGATGGCCGATCTGCCGCAGGAGCAGGTCGACTACAGCCTCACCGTCAAGCTGGTCGGCTCGTTGGAAGGCCAGGGCGGGGAAGGGCTGCAGGACCTCAAGGGCGTGGCCATCCCGCTGCGCATCGAGGGTCCCTTCGCCAAACCGAACTACAGCGTCGATCTGGCCAAGGTGCTGGAGGGCGCGGCCAGGGAGAAGGTGAAGGAGAAGGTCGAGGAAGAGGTGGAGAAGAAGCTCGAGGACAAGCTCGACGACAAGGTGAAGGACCAGCTCAAGGGGATCTTCGGGCGGTGATGCGACCTCCCAGCAGCCGTAGGCCGGAAGAAGGGCCGGAAGGCCCGTTTCCGGCGGCCTCGGAAAATGCCGGGAACGCTGTGCTTATCCCGGCCTACCAACTGTCATAACCGCCATCGTCATCCCCGCGCAGGCGGGGATCCAGTGACCACGGCGGTATCTGGATTCCCGCCTGCGCGGGAATGACGGAAATTGGTACCCGGCTGGAGTGCGCTTTAGGTCGTAGGATGGGTTAAGCACAGCGTAACCCATCGCGATCCGCCGGGGTGATGGGTTGCGGCGCAAGGCACCTTCACCCATTCTATCGCTCGGTACCTGAAGCCTGACTCTGATGACCTTCGCCAATCCCGGCCTACCAACTGTCATAACCGCCATCGTCATCCCCGCGCAGGCGGGGATCCAGTGACCACGGCGGTATCTGGATTCCCGCCTGCGCGGGAATGACGGAAATTGGTGCCCGGCTGGAGTGCGCTTTAGGTCGTAGGATGGGTTAAGCACAGCGTAACCCATCGCGATCCGCCGGGGTGATGGGTTGCGGCGCAAGGCACCTTCACCCATCCTATCGCTCGGTACCTGAAGCCTGAGTCTGATGACCTTCGCCAATCCCGGCCTACCAACTGTCATAACCGCCATCGTCATCCCCGCGCAGGCGGGGATCCAGTGACCACGGCGGTATCTGGATTCCCGCCTGCGCGGGAATGACGGAAATTGGTACCCGGCTGGAGTGCGCTTTAGGTCGTAGGATGGGTTAAGCACAGCGTAACCCATCGCGATCCGCCGGGGTGATGGGTTGCGGCGCAAGGCACCTTCACCCATCCTATCGCTCGGTACCTGAAGCCTGACTCTGATGACCTTCGCCAACCGCCTTCTCGCCTGGTACGACCGCCACGGCCGCAGGGACCTGCCCTGGCAGCATGAGCGCAGCCCCTACCGGGTCTGGGTCTCCGAGATCATGCTGCAGCAGACCCAGGTCGCCACGGTGATCCCCTATTTCGAACGCTTCATGCAGCGCTTCCCCGCCATCACCGATCTGGCCGTGGCCGAGCTCGACGAGGTGCTGCATCTGTGGACCGGCCTGGGCTACTACGCCCGCGCCCGCAACCTGCACCAGGCCGCACGGGTGATCGCCGAGCAGCACGGCGGCCGCTTTCCCGAGGGCTTCGATGCCGTCCTGGCCCTGCCCGGTATCGGCCGCTCCACCGCCGGGGCCATCCTGGCCCAGGCCCTGGACCAGCGCCATCCCATCCTCGACGGCAACGCCAAGCGGGTGCTGGCCCGCTACCACGCCGTCGAGGGCTGGCCGGGGAAGCCGGCCGTCGAGAAACAGTTGTGGGAACACGCCGAGGCCCACACCCCGCACAGCCGGGTGGCCGACTACACCCAGGCCATCATGGACCTGGGCGCGACCCTGTGCCGGCGCGGCCGCCCCGACTGCGGGATCTGTCCGCTGAACGCGGACTGCGAGGCCCACCGGCTGGGCCGCGAGACCGACTTCCCCGCCCCGCGGCCGAAGAAGACCCTGCCGGTGCGCCGCACCCGCATGCTGCTGCTGGCCAACGGCCACGGCGAGGTGCTGCTGGAACAGCGCCCGCCCAGCGGCATCTGGGGCGGGCTCTGGAGCCTGCCCGAGCTGAATCCGGACGAGGCCCCCGAGGACTGGGCCGGCCGGCGCCTGGGCGCGGAGCTGCGCCGGCGCGAAACCTGGCCGGTGCTGCGCCACACCTTCAGTCATTTCCATCTGGAGATCACCCCGATCGTCGCCGAACTGGGCAATAACCGGGCGGATTCTGTGTTGGAAGACCCGCAGCGGGTCTGGTATAACTGCGCCTCACCCGACGCCAGGGGCTTGGCGGCGCCGATCAGGACGCTGCTGGAGCGCCTGCAATCCGAATCCCGACAGGAGTGAACAATGACCCGTATGGTGCACTGCGTGAAACTGGGCCGCGAGGCCGAAGGCCTGGAGCGCCAGCCCTACCCCGGCGAGCTGGGCAAGCGCATCTACGAGAACGTCTCCAAGGAGGCCTGGCAGAAATGGCTGGGCCACCAGACCATGCTGATCAACGAGTACCGGCTGTCCCCGATGGAGCCCAAGGCGCGCCAGTTCCTGGAGGAGCAGATGGAGAAGTTCTTCTTCGGCGAGGGTGCCGAGGCGCCGCCGGATTATGTGCCGCCGTCGAACTGATCCGACTTGCGCCCGCCCGCGTTTTCACGTTAAATACGCGGCTTCTCCCTCTGTGGCCAGGTAGCTCAGTCGGTAGAGCAGGGGATTGAAAATCCCCGTGTCGGCAGTTCGATTCTGTCCCTGGCCACCACATTCCAATTGCTTCCGTCATTGCGAGGCGCGCAGCGCCGCGGCAATCTCTAACCGGGTCAGCCTGCAGTACGAGATTGCTTCGCTTCGCTCGCAATGGCGGATTCTCTCGCTCTGGCCCGTTTCCGCGCGTGTCTGTGCCGGGAACACGCGCCTGTCCCGGTCTGCAGGCTTTGCTTTTTCCCGTCATTCCGGCGCAGGCCGGAATCCAGTAGCCGCGGTGGTAAATAGATTCCGGCCTTCGCCGGAATGACGGCTGCTGTTATTCTCGGCCTGCTCAATAAACATTCCAAAATAAGGGGGGGAGGTATGTCTGCAGTCGAGTACCGGATTTCCGACCTGATGCAGCAAAGCGGCGTCGGCTTCGGCACCAGCGGCGCCCGCGGCCGGGTGGCGGACATGACCCCGCCGGTCTGCTATGCCTACACCCGCGCCTTTCTCCAGCACCTGGAATCCAGTCAGGGCCTGCCGCCCGGCAGCCGGGTGGCTATCGCCGGTGATCTGCGCCCGAGCACGCCCGACATCATGGCCGCCGTGGCCCGCGCCTGTGTCGATGCCGGCCATCAGCCCGTCAACTGCGGCCTCATCCCCTCGCCGGCGGTGGCCCTGTATGGCATCGAGCAGAACATCCCCGCCATCATGGTCACAGGCAGCCACATCCCGGATGACCGCAACGGCATCAAGTTCAACAAGCTGGGCGGCGAGATCCTCAAGGACGACGAGCTGGCCATCAGGGCGCAGACCGTCACCGTTCCCGAGCCCTTCCCCGCCGACTATGCCGCGGCACTCCCGGCGGTGGATGCCACCGCCGCGCAGCGCTACCTGCAGCGCTATCTGGATTTCTTCCCGCGCCAGGCCCTGCAGGGGCTGAAGGTCGGCGTCTACGAGCACTCCGGTGTGGGCCGCGATCTGCTGGCCGCGGTGCTGGAGCGACTGGGCGCGGACATCACCCGCCTGAACCGCTCCGAGGTCTTCATCCCGGTCGACACCGAGGCTATCCGGCCCGAGGACGTGGAACTGGCTCGCGGCTGGGCGGGGGAGCTGAAGCTGGATGCCATCGTCTCCACCGACGGCGACGCGGACCGCCCGCTGATCGCCGACGCGACCGGCAGCTGGCTGCGCGGCGACATCGTCGGCGTGCTGTGCGCCCAGGCGCTCGGCATCGACCGCCTGGCCACGCCGGTGAGCAGCAACACGGTGGTGGAGAAGTGCGGCAGCTTCGAACGGGTCGAGCGCACCCGCATCGGCTCGCCCTATGTCATCACCGGCATGCAGACGCTGGCCGAGGGCGGCGGTGCCAGCGTGGCCGGTTACGAGGCCAACGGTGGCTTTCTGCTGGCCACCCCGGTGCGGCGCGACGGCCGCGAACTGGCCGCGCTGCCCACCCGCGACGCCTTCATCGTGATCCTGGCCGTGCTGGCTGCCGCCCGGGAGCAGGGCAGCGTCAGCGCCCTCGCCGCCGCGCTGCCGCCGCGCTACACTTACAGCGACCGCATCAAGGCCTTCCCGACCGAACAGTCCGCCCGCATCCTCGCCGAACTCGACGGCAGTCAGGCAAAACTGGATGCGATCTTCGGCAAAATTGCCCAGAGTCGCCTGATCGAACTGGATTCCACCGACGGCCTGCGCCTGACCTTCGACAACCAGGAGATCATCCACCTGCGCCCCTCCGGCAACGCCCCCGAACTGCGTTGCTACAACGAGGCGGGCAGCGCCGGGCGCGCCGAGGCCCTGAACCGCGACTGCATGGCCCTGCTGGCCGGCTGGCGGGAGAAACAACCTCCTCCCCCTTGATGGGGGAGGAATGAGGAGGGGGTAGCGAGCCCTCTGAGGCCTGTTCCCTCTTTCCCGTCATCCCGGCGCAGGCCGGGATCCAGAAACCGCTGAGGCATGTGGATCCCGGCCTGCGCCGGGATGACGGTGAAGGTGGTCATGCTGCAATATTGTTGATCCAGTGTTGCCCTGTCGAGTAAAACGCTGCGCCAACCTGGGTTAACCGAGCAACACCATTCAGTGTTTCTGGAGGCATGGGATGACTACTTCGGCAGTTGAAATGGAGGTTCCCAACGCCGTTGGCGTCCAGGTGACCGAAGATACCTTGAGCGTGGAACTCAGTGACGGGCGTTCGATAGCGGTCCCGCTGGACTGGTATCCCCGCCTCGTGCATGCCTCGAATGAAGAGCGTAATGACTGGCGCCTCATCGGCGCCGGGCAGGGCATACACTGGGAGTCGCTCGACGAGGATGTGAGTGTCGCGGGTCTGCTGGCCGGCAAGCCCTCGGGCGAAAGCCAGGCATCATTCAGGCAGTGGCTGGAGCGGCGCGCTGCGGCTAAAGCCCCCTGAGGATCGTGTAGGTCGGGTTAGCCAAGGCGTAAGCCGACGCATTCCGCCGCTATGTCGGGTTACGCTGCGCTAACCCGACCTACACCTGTTCCCGTCATCCCGGCGGATGCCAGGATCCAGCTGCCGCCGCGGTTTCTGGATCCCCGCCTTCGCGGGGACGACGTGACTCCCGAGTAATCAGAAGGTTCTTACTCATCAATTCCCCACCCACCCGGCCGTTACAGACAGGGCACGGCCGCTTTTAACCCCGCCGGCACGGGGCCCTAAGATGACCGTGCAGCCGTCGCATGAACGGCAGCCACATAATGATAAACTCGCTCGTCCCTACCCCCTGGATAAACCAGAGCAGAAACTGCAGATTTTTGAATAAAAGGGAAAAAATGGAAAATTACGCAGTCCCCCACGGCGGCGGCGAACTGGTCGACCTGCTGGTCGAGGCGCCGCAGGCCGAAGCACTGAAGGACGCCTCCAAGGATTTTCACTCCCTGACCCTGAGTCAGCGCCAGCTGTGCGATCTGGAGCTGCTGATGAACGGCGGCTTCACACCGCTGACCGGCTTCATGGACAAGGCCGCCTACGACTCGGTGCTGGAGCGCATGCAGCTGCCCGACGGCACCCTCTGGCCCGTCCCGATCGTCCTGGATGTGGATGCCAAGTTCGCCGAAAAGCTGGAAAAAGGCAGCAAGATCGCCCTGCGCGACGGCGAGGGCTTCATGCCCGCCGCGCTCACCGTGGAGGACATCTGGGAGCCGGACAAGGCGCGCGAGGCCGAGCTGGTCTACGGCACCGCTTCCAGCCAGCACCCCGGCGTGCGTTACCTGAACGAGCAGGTGCGGCCGGTCTACATCAGCGGTCGGATCGAGGGCATCGAGACCCCCATCCACTACGACTTCGAAAGCCTGTGGGACACCCCGCAGGAGCTGCGCCACCTGCTGCACAAGCTGGGCTGGCGCCGGGTGGTGGCGTTCCAGACCAGCAAGGTCATGCATCGGCTGCAGCGCGACATCACCCTGCAGGCGGCCAAGGCGGTCGGCGGCCACATCCTACTGCACCCCACCGTGGGCATGACCAAGCCGGGGGATCTGCACTACTACGCCCGGGTGCACTGCTACCAGGCCATCCGGCGCCACTTCCCGCACAACCTGGCCATGCTGTCGCTGCTGCCGCTGGCCATGCGCATGGCCGGCCCGCGCGAGGCCCTGTGGCACGGCATCGTGCACAAGAACTTCGGCTGCTCACACTTCATCGTCGGCCCCGACCACGCCTCGCCGCCCGTCGGCGGCAACGGCCAGGCCATCTTCTACAGCCAGTACGCCGCCCAGGACCTGATCGAGAAGCACCAGGATGGCCTCGGCATCGAGATGGTGCCGGTGGAATCCCACCTGTATGTGCCGCGCCGCGGGCGCTATATGCCGGTGAGCGAGATCGAGCGCGACGGCGAGGAGGGGCTGTCCTTCAGCGAGGCCGAACTGCGCGAACGCATCGCCCGCAACGCCGACATACCGGACTGGTTCAGCTATCCCGAGGTGATCACCGAGCTCAAACGGGTCTGCCCGCCGCGCTCCCGGCAGGGCTTCACCCTGTTCTTCACCGGGCTTTCCGGCGCGGGCAAGTCCACCCTGGCCAAGATCATCTACGCCAAGCTGGTCGAGGCCGGCGGCCGCCCGGTGACCCTGCTCGACGGCGACATCGTGCGCCAGCATCTGTCCAGCGAGCTGGGTTTCTCCAAGGAGCACCGCAATATCAACGTGAACCGCATCGGCTTCGTCGCCAGCGAGATCACCAAGAACGGCGGCGTGGCCATCTGCGCCCCCATCGCCCCCTATACCGCCATGCGCCGCTCAGCGCGCGAGATGATCGAGGAGCACGGCGCCTTCATCGAGATCCACGTCGCCACCCCGCTGGAGACCTGCGAGGACCGCGACCGCAAGGGCCTGTATGCCAAGGCGCGCCAGGGGCTGATCCCGGAGTTCACCGGTATCAGCGATCCCTACGAGGTGCCCGAGAAGCCCGAGCTGCGCGTCGACACCACCGGCCTCAACCCGATGGAGGCGGCTCAGGAGATCTATCTCTATCTGCTGCGGGAGGGGTATCTGGACAGCGAGTAAGGTGTGGCACGAGCTTCCCCCTCTCCCCTTGTGGGAGAGGGCTGGGATGAGGGGTGTAAAGGATTGAGTTTCTTTTCGGTGTCCCGGTACCACTCCGTCGTCCCGGCGAATGCCGGGATCCAGTGTCGGCCGCGGTCAGATAATCCCGCCGATCACAACTGCTCCTCATCCCCCTGCCCATACAGCATCAGGCTGAGCGGATAGATCCTCTGTGCCATGGTGTGGAAACTCCCCACAGCCCGCCCTGGCCCGATGCCGTTGCGCGTCCACACCAGGCCGCGAGGCCCTGGTAGTGGCAGCAGCGCCGGGGTATTGGTCGAAAGACCACCCGGCCTGCCTGGCCAAACAGGCCGGCCGCAAATGGCAGTTACTTATGCGAAATAAGGCTCGTCATTGCGAGGATGTCTTGATCCGCAGGGTAAGGTATTTATGATGACTCGCGTAGAGGGGCTTTGGGAGGTGACACATAAACATACAACCGACTGTATTTACAGATAAATAATATTTCTGCCAGCCATCCCTATTTGGTTGCACGCAATGACAGGGAAGAAAGCGCAATTTGCCCTCCCTGCTGCTCACCCAGCGACTGAAAAACAACTATTTGGAGCGATAGAACAGCCAGCTACCCGTCCGCGTGTGAAGCAGATCACACAAAGGATAGCCACGCTGACGCCGTTAAAGACAAGGGTGGTAGTCAAAAGCTCCAGTAACAAGCACAATAGCCAGTCGCGAGCCCCGGGCCCGCGTTGAAACGAGAATATAGTCATAACATACTGATATAATACATAATATATTCCTCGTATCTGTCGAGGCAGAAAGGATTGGAGGGAAACCAGGCGTGAGGTGGCTGTTGCCTGCCTGCATAGAGGCCAAGCGATGCCAACATTGCAGGCTTCCGGCTAGCTGCACATCCGCGAGTCCGGATGGTGAGCCTGGAAGCCAGCCCTGCGACGGAAATGATAAACCTCACACAGGCCAGGGGCGCGCGAGCTACTGTCTCATACATGACGCTATCACCTGCGGGTCATGGCTTGAGGTTGGCCCGTGACGACGAGTCGTGATGCAAGATAAGCGATAATCTCAAAAATTACATTAGTCCAGACATGAAAAAGATAAAACAACTGCTGCATAGCGTATTCAGGATAACCGGCAGAGAATTCATGCCGTACACCTACGAGAACTTCTACTCGCTCAGGCGCCTCAAAATAATCAAAAAACACAATATAAATCTATTACTGGATATTGGTGCACATAACGGCCTGTATGGAAAAGAACTGCGCGAAGACGGCTATGGTGGACGAATGGTTTCCTTTGAGCCGCTGGAAAAGCCATATCGTGAATTGGAGGAAAGGGTTAAAGCCGATCCGCTCTGGGAATCCGAGCAGATTGCGTTGGGTGATACTGTCGGTGAAGAAGTGATAAATGTCTCAGGGCACTTAACAAGCAGTTCTATACTTGATATTTCAAATGCGCATGTTGGCGCATGCCCATCAAGCAAGACTGTCAATACTGAGAAAATAAAGATATCTACGCTCGATACAATCAGGGATAAGTACACTCGCCCGGATGATAAGATATATCTAAAAATTGATGTTCAAGGTTACGAGAAACACGTATTGAATGGTGCCATGCAAACACTGCCCGATATACGTCTGCTGGAATTGGAATTGTCATTGACAGAGATGTATCAAAACGGCCCGACAATGATAGAGATGCTGGAATTAATGAAAAACAAAGGCTTTCGGCTTGTAGCCATCGATCCGATCTTCTCAGACCCGGTATCAGGGTATCTTCTTCAGGCAGACGGGATATTCGTAAATACGAATCTTGTTGATTGAACTGCGCCCGCCCAATGTAATGTAACTTACCGTTATGAGTGTGACCCCTGTTTTTATACTATCCTTGCCAAGATCTGGCTCGACCCTGCTGCAGCGATTGGTGAGCGTTCATCCTGGTGTATCAACAAAATCCGAACCCTGGATTGCGCTGCCAGTTTTCTTTGCGTTAAAAAATTCTGGTTTGACGTCCATCTATAGCCACAAGACGCTGGCAACGGGGGTTAATAAATTCGTTGATTCACTGCCTGAAGGAGTTGATGATTATTACGCATGCGCCGCCAGATATTTAAGGGATTTGTATACGCGTTCAACAACCGATGGGGCGCAGTATTTTGTAGATAAAACCCCTCGTTACCACTTGATCGTGGACGAGTTGCTCGCCGCGTTCCCGGATGCCAGGTTTGTTTTTCTGTGGAGAAACCCCCTGGCCATAGCCGCCTCAATGATAAAAACATATGGAAAAGGCAAATGGGGGCTTTATATGTTCACGGTCGATTTATACAGCGGAATTGAGTCACTGACGAAAGCATATACTGAAAACAAGGAAAAAGTATTGTCCGTCTCGTATGAATCATTGGTGACCGACGCAGATAATGAGGCCGCGAGGGTATTATCCTATTTGGATTTGGAAGGTGGATCCAATCTATCCGGCGGGTTGAAGGATGCCGATATCATGTGGGGGGATCGTACGGGCCAGTTCAAATATCAGAATGTTTCGACAGATTCTGTTGATTCATGGAAAGATGTTATGTCTACTCCATACCGAAAGGCTTGGGGAAAAGACTATTTGCATTGGATAGGCAAAGACAGGTTGGAGGTTATGGGATACGATATGGACGACCTCCTGGCCGACATTCATGATACCCCAACCCAATACCGCTATCTATTATCGGATATTGTCAGGGCTGTCTATGGAAAGATCTACAGTAGATATTGCATTTCGGATATAAAAAGCAACAAGCCTTATCAGGGCGGTATTTATTACCCAAAGAACTGAGCGTGATAATGAGATGCAGTTGGACAACGAGCACGCAAGACCTGCAATCACAATCTGGAATAGAAGCAGCCAGGCAGCAGATTCTGGTGTAGTTGTGCGCCAGGGATTATGTGCAAGATGAAGCGCATCGTGATCGTCCAGCGCCGCCTGACCCATTACCGGGTCCCTCTTTTTACTGCCTTGAAAGAGGCACTTGCGGCGCGCGATATTCAGTTGGAACTCCTGGTGGGTCATGGGACGTCCACAGAAGAAAAAAAACATGATGCCGGTATCTTGCCTTGGGCCAGATCGATTCCAACCCATTACTGGCTGGCGGATCGCTTGTGCTGGCAGTCAATAGGAAAGCACCTGCATGGTGCCGACCTTGTGATCACCACCCAGGAAAACAAACTTCTGCAGAACCACTTGCTGATGTTCATGCCACGACGTTTCAAGCTGGCATTCTGGGGGCATGGCGCGAACCTTCAAAGTGGCAATCCGAACGGATTCAAGGAACGGTTCAAACGCTGGACGACTAACCAAGTGGACTGGTGGTTTGCCTACACAGAATTGAGTGCCAGTTTGGTGAAAGCGGCCGGATTTCCGGGTGACCGGATCACGGTGGTGAACAATGCGGTGGATACATCTGAGTTACAACGCCAGCGACAATCGGTTACTCCTGAAGAGACGCAGGCCCTGCGCGCATCGTTGGGTTTTAGTACGGGCCCGGTTGGCGTGTATCTCGGTTCGCTCTATGCCGACAAGCGGCTGGATTTCCTGTTTGCTGCGGCCGAGGCGATTCGCCACCAAGTGCACGATTTTCATTTGCTCATCCTGGGCGAGGGTCCGGAGCGACACAGGGTGCAGGCATGGTGCGGCGCCCATCCCTGGGCGCGCTGGGTGGGTGCGCGTTTTGATAGAGAAAAAGTGGCATATATGTCGGTCGCCAAAATTATGCTCAATCCAGGCGCCGTAGGCCTGGGTGTCATGGATGCCTTTGTTTGTATGACGCCGATGATCACAACGGAATGCGGGAGTCATGGCCCTGAAATCACCTATATTAAAAGCGGAATCAACGGGATGGTTACTGCGAATGAATTGAGTGCCTATGTAGACACCAGTGTCCGCCTGTTGCGAGATGCACGGTTACTGGGTGCATTACGCACAGGTTGTGCTACTAGTGCGCAGGAATACACTGTGGAAAATATGGCCCGGCGGTTTACCAACGGCATCGAATATGTGATTGGTAGATGACAGCGAATCGCAATTATATAAGGAGGGGGTGATGAGCATCAGAGAAAAGACATTACGTTGGTTAGTGGTGCCCATGCGTTTGATTACGGCGATGTCCTATTACAGGGGGGACTTACAAAGGGTTTCCCGATGGCTTATTGCTTCACGAGAACATACGAATTTCACATACAACCTCACGAATTTGAACCGGCGCTACATGGCGCGGTTTCTGGGAATCGTGTGTGATGAAACGCCTGAAGTGATGGCAGGATATTTGCGCGAGGTTCTGGAAGATGAAAAGCTCAAAGAGCATATCGCTAAACTTACACGTGAAAGCGATAGAAATTATTTGGCGGATGATGAACCACGCTATGCGCGGAGAATAGGATGGTACGCAATTGTAAGAGCTCAAAAGCCAGCTATGGTAGTCGAAACGGGGGTTGATAAAGGTTTGGGCTCATGCCTTCTTGCAGCAGCATTGATGAAGAATAGCGAAGAGGGGAAGCCGGGTTATCTCTACGGCACTGACATTAACCCAAAAGCCGGATATCTACTGCAAGCACCATATAACCAGTTTGGCAAAGTACTCTATGGCGATTCTATAGAGTCTCTTAATGAACTTGAGGGGACCATTGACTTGTTTATCAATGACAGTGATCACTCGACAGACTACGAAATGCGAGAGTATGAAGCCGTGGAGGCGAAGCTCTCGCCTAATGCTATCATTATAGGAGACAATAGCCACTTCTCTGACAAGCTTATCAATTTTTCCGAACGAAGCAATCGTGATTTCTTATTCTTTCAGGAGCGGCCAGAAAATCACTGGTATCCAGGTGGTGGTATAGGTGTTGCTTATCAAAGAAGGTGAAATTGAGAAGGGCGTGATAATCATCGAATTAAGGCTATAAGGATATAGGAAGGCAGTTGCTATATTCATTCACTGAATACAGACAGCACCCTAATGTAAATTCCGCATTTTGATTGGAGCGATACTCGAGGCGATATGCGTATTCTTTTTGTCCACAATACCTATCAGCATCGTGGTGGCGAGGATGCCGTGGTGGAGTCGGAGATCGCACTGCTGCGGTCGCATGGCCATGAAGTGGAAACTTGGTTTCGTAGCAATGACGATGTGATTGGAATGTCGACACCTTCTTTGGCACGAAATACCCTCTGGTCTAGCCGTACACATTATGAGGTGATGGATCGAGTGCGTCAATTCCAGCCCAACCTGATTCATGCTCACAATACTTTTCCACTGATATCGCCCTCCTTATACTGGGCCGCTGCTCATGTGAGTGTTCCGGTGGTGCAAACACTGCATAACTTTCGCTTGATGTGCCTAAATGCGATGCTTTTACGCGAAGGCAGGGTGTGCGAGGACTGCATGGGCCATCTGCCTTGGCGCGGGGTGACGCATGCGTGTTACAGGGGGTCGCGCCTCGCATCATCGGCCTTGGCGGGAATGCTTGCCCTGCACCGTGGAATAGGTACGTATCGCAACAAGGTGGCGCGTTACATTGCATTAAATGAGTTTTGCCGTAGCAAGTTTATCGAGGGGGGGCTGCCGGCAGAGCGTATAGTGGTGAAGCCTAACTTTGTGGATTTTGACAAACCGGAGTCCACTGATCGTCTGGGATTGTTGTTCGTGGGGCGATTGTCGGCAGAGAAGGGCGTAGCTACGCTGGCGTCCGCGATTTCGAAATTGGGAAATGCACAGCTGAGAGTGATCGGAGATGGCCCTGAGTTTGACAGCTTCAGTGGATTGGAAAGTGTCGTGCAATTGGGTAGACAGCCTGGTGAAACCGTGCGCAAGGAGATGTCTTGTGCGCGTGCGTTGATAGTACCGAGCATCTGGTATGAAAACTTTCCGCGAACGATTGTTGAATCCTTTGCTTGTGGAACGCCAGTCATCGCCAGTCGGATAGGTTCTATTGCCTGCATCATCGAAGATGGCAGGACGGGTTTGTTGTTCGATCCCGCTGATGCGCAGGACCTGGCAAACAAGATGGCATGGGCGTTGGAGAACCCGGAAAATATGGCTGAAATGGGGCGTTGCGCACGTCAACGTTACGAAGCAGAATTCTCGGCGGAAGTGAATTACCGGAAATTGGTGGAAATCTATGAAGACGCAATTCGTTCAGGTTGAGCCGGACCTGAGCCGCTTGGATCAGAATGTTTGATATGAGCCGGGTGAAGCACAATGACCATCCTCAGCCGGAGAGACGGGGATGGCCGCGATGGCTAATGGCTTTGGCGGCCACCTTGATTGTTGCCGTCGTCAACGGAGCTGCGTCCTCTCCTGTTTACGCTGACGAACTGCTTCATAATCCAGGATTTGAAGAGCCTTACAGGAATGGGCTTTCGGTGGGTTGGCGAGACAACAGTGGCTGGGCGGACGTCGATGTGGAATACAGCCGAGATACTGATGCGGTGCGAGGAGTATCGCAGCATATCATCAGCCACAGGGTGTCAGCAGGCGCCGTCCAGTTTGTGCAGAAAAAGATACCCCTGGAAGAGGGTAAAAGCTATTTGGTTTCCCTATGGATGAAAGGGGATGTGGAAGGTCCGGTTGAGGTCATGCTGCGAAAACACGGTAAACCATATACCACGTACGCACGCAAGGCCTTACGGGTCAGTAATGAATGGTCATTATATGAATTTCAACTAAATTCAGCAGTTGATGATCCTTCGGCTCTGTTCATGGTGCGCACTGCCGGGCGTGGTCAGATATGGCTTGATGAGGCTTCAATGAAAGAGGCGTCAGAGGCGTTATCCGCAGCCCCTGAGACAGGCAACTTGATTGCCAACGGAAGCTTTGAAGCCGATATGGATCGCTGGGCAGTGCAAGTCAGAGAGTCAGGCGGATACCGGCATGAAATGCCGGTATCGTTCGCGGATGTGAGGCCGTCTATCATAACCGGCGAGGTCCCACACGGCCTGCATGCCATGCGGCTCGATCTGCCGTTGCATACGCGCATGAGAATTACCACTCCATCGTTTCCCGTCAGCCCTGGAGATGTTTACACGGCAAGCCTCTGGGTTAAATCGGACCGTCCCAGGACGCTCACTATTTCCATGAAGGATATGGGTCTGGGGGCACAGAAAATACTGAGCAAGCGGATCAAAGTCAGCGGAAATTGGGAGAGATATTACTTTACCGTGGAGATCCCTCCAGCATCGGGCAGAAGTCAAATCCTGATGGTCGAAAGTATTGGAAAGGGATCCATTTGGATTGATGGTGTTCAGGTTGAATTGGGCGAGAAGAGAAAATTCGTGCCAGCCAGGCCTGTGGAAGTTGGCTTCAGGCGTGAAGGGAAGCCTCACCTGTACCATCCGGATCAACCGGTAGTACTGGAACTCTGCCTTGCTGCACACGAGGTGATAGATGAGGGTTACTCGCTGTTGGTTAACAGCAGGGACTTTCATGGCATGGAGCGTGAGTTAACATCCATTAATGTATATCGGGATAGTCCTGGAACGCAATGTTATTCAATAAACCATCCTTCGGATGAAACAGGATATTTCCGGATCCTGGCGAGTGTAAGCCGAAACGGAACCGTTGTAGATCGTGCAACCATTGCTATTGGCGTCGTGCCTGAGCGTTCAGGCCCTCCACTGTCCGCATCACCCTTCGGGGGGCATGCGCGCTTTAATCCCTCTAGTCTGATCGCAATGAGGAAGCTGGGGGTATCTTGGCTCAGAATGCATCCGCCGCTGGGTACAAAATGGTTTGTGGTCGAGCCTGAGCAGGGGCGTTTTGAGTTTATTGATGAACCTATACAATATGCGAAGGATTTGGGTTTTTATATTCTTGGTTCACTGGATGCGACCCCGCGCTGGAGTTCTTCGGCGCCACCAGCAATGCAGACTGAATCCGCGCATGGTTATAGAGCCTATCCGCCCAGGGATATTTCCGACTGGGGGAATTATGTCGAAACGATTGTTGATCGATATGAAGGAGTGATTGATCACTGGGAAGTATGGAATGAGCCGGATAGCGGCGGATTCTTAAAGCTTCCCGAAACGTCCGAAAGCCCGTTTGAGAAGAGCAGGAAAGCCCAAGTGTATGTTGAACTCGTCAAGGCCGCATACAATGCGGCAAAAAGTGTAAATCCAGGGGCTGTAATGGTGGCAGGAGCAGGTACTAATCATCCTCCTGTGCGCTGGATTGAGCATATTATTGATAACGGTCTGGCTGGCTATTTCGATGTGCTGTCGTTCCATTACTATACATCAGGCAGGCCGATCGATATGCATGATGTCCCTGCACGAGAAAGAGTCGAAGAAGTCAGGAAGGTGGCTGAAAATGGAAATGATAAGCACCGCGTCCGGATCTGGGAAACCGAGAGCGGATTCCCGCTGGAGGTATGTTCGCCAATAGCATACGGCAGTCCTGGTGAATACTGTGCGAGCGACAATGAGTCGGTCGCATTCCTGTTGCGCAATTATTTGGAATGGTTTTCCAGCGGCGTTGAGCGCTGGTTCTTCTACCATATGTTCTTCCCGGATAGGACAGATAGAACACGACTTGCGGGATTTTTTGAATGGGATAGATCTCCAACTGCGTTGGCCATAGCATATGCAGTCATGGCTGACATCCTTCGAGAAATGGAATTCAAAGAATTCCGTGAATTAAACGATGGTGTGGCCGTTATGGAATTCGCCGGGAATGAAAAAACGGTAACAGCATATTGGTTGAAGAATTGGGATCCCGATGCAAAGGTGGATGTCATCATGTCGCAGAATGAGGGAGATGATGGCGCGTCAATCATTGATGCAATGGGGGTAGAGCGTGACAAGGTGATGCCAGGCGAGGCTGTCAGGATTAAGGTTGGAAGGGTTCCTGTCTATAAGGTCGTGCAGCATAATGGCAGTGATGCAGTTGTTAATTGAATCTTTATATATCTTTATGGCGTTGCAATTTGAAGTAGACGTTATGATCGATGCGACTTGTGCATGCTCATGGTACAGACGATAGCAATGCCCATTCCCAAGAGTGGCCAGAAAAACTGGGTGTCGGCGGGGTAGAATAATGTCGAAGTGAATACGGCAAACAGGAAGCCTACGGCGACTGAACCGTAAGGCCTTGTTTCTGGGTTATCCTGCAGCCTGAGAGATGCCTTAAGCAGCCTGAGAAGCAGCCATAACAGCAGCAACACGCTGAGTATGCCACCTCTCGCCATCTGCCCCAGCCACATGTTGTGGATCCCTCTAACGTATGCTCCGTATTTTGAATAGTAGGATCCGTCCACGCCGAGGATCGGATTGTCGCCGATTACGCTGAATGCATACTGGTATTGCTCGAGTCTGCCGGCCGCAGTGCCTGCGGCATCCGCGCCACCAAAACTGCCAAGCAACGAAATGATCTGGTTGATTACAACGACAGAAACCGATACCGCTACTGTGCCTATAGCTATGAGCAAGGTATTATAGAGTAATTTATTTGTCGCCTTGCTGCGAAAATGAAAGATCAATGCCATGCTAACTGCCACGATCAGAGAGAGTATCATGCTCCTTGACTGGTTTCCGATTACACCGATTATTACCACTATGAAGGCGAAAATCTTTATAGCCGTCCACCCTGAAGATTTTTTCCGCAGTGCAAGGATGGTGGAAACGAACAGGGCGAGAAGAAGAAAAAATGCAGAAATCTGGGCTACATCGCCGTACGATGAATACAACCCGATCGACTTCTGGATGGTCAGATCGAATCTGCCCGCAGAGGATCTTTCATAGGGTAAGGTAAGCCAACCAACCGCTACCAGGAAGGCTGATACGCAGGCCAGTACAGCGTTGACGGAAATGAGTTTGCTTGCGGTCTTCACCCTCTCCAGATTGTCTACGAATAGAATAGGCAGGCAGAAATACCCGAACAGGATAGCGTCTTCCCATAGGAGGTATTGGTATATCTCAGGCTCATCAATTTTGGACACATTGCGGATAATGAAGAAGGCGAAGGCTATCAGTAAGTACGAAATCTTACTGGTATCGATTCTTTGTTTTCCGATGACTGCAGACACGGCCCAGAACAGGATGAGCACAGGCGCCAGAAGCTTGTCCAGTGCCAGTATGCCAAGATAAAACGAAGTGACAACAGTGAATGGCTGGAGGAGAAACCAGATCGAAAACGCAAAGAAACCCAGGCGCGCCATTGTTGATTATTCCTTCTCTTGTCGGTATTACGGACAACCGTATGCCTTAGCTCATGCCACGTCAGGTATTATCATACGGATTTATTTAGCAC
This sequence comes from Thiohalobacter thiocyanaticus, assembly GCF_003932505.1. Classification (GTDB taxonomy): domain Bacteria; phylum Pseudomonadota; class Gammaproteobacteria; order Thiohalobacterales; family Thiohalobacteraceae; genus Thiohalobacter; species Thiohalobacter thiocyanaticus. Next base: position 1,400,161 of record NZ_QZMU01000001.1, on the reverse strand, counting down.
GGTCTTTAGCGAATCGATTATTGGTTGCAGCCTGATCCTATTTTATCCTGATCTGTTACGGGTAAGCAGGCCTTTCAGCATTCGGACAGCAACCAGGCCACTCCCATGGGTGCGGACTGACAGGCGCCCGTAGGCATATCTCCACATTATAATATTGACGAGAACGATGCCAGTGGAGTAACCAGCAGCTGCTCCCATTGCGCCGTATGACTGGGAGGCGAAGAAGCTTACCGTAAGCCCGATGCCGCCGGCTCCCAGCGCCGATGCCATCACGACCCGTTCATGGCCGGACATGGTCAGAAGCACTCCAGGCGACCCTGCCAGGACATTCAGAAACTGCCCGGCTGCCAGAATAAGGAAAGGCATCGAAGCCGCTCTGTATGGTTCCCCGTATACCAGCGCGAGGATCTCGGCGCCAAGGAGCAGTATCAGGCCGAAGACTGCAAACGCTGGAATACTCATCAGGGTGGCGGTCTTCTGCAACAGTGACTGCAACCCTGCCCGATCCTCCCGGCTGTAGAGGTCAGCCACCATCGGCGGAATGACTGCATTGATGACAGTCAGAGGCAGTACAAGGATGTTTATGAGCCGGAGCGCGGAACCGTATAGTGCGACCTCGCCCTTTGGCTGGAAGGCGGCGAGTAGCCACAGGTGAAATTCGCGTACACCGAAGAGAAAAATGCTGGTCACCATCAGTGGAAGGCCGAAACGATACACCTGCTGTAAAGACGGTTTCCCATCCCGGTCCAGCTCTTGAGCTCTGCGATGGAGAAGAAACAGGCCAACGGCCAGGGCTGAAGCAGTCGCCAGAACCGTTAATTGGATGATCTGGTCCAGGCTGGCCTGTCCCTGATGGAGCCATATCAACAGATAGAGTAGCGTGGACAATACAGCCGTCACCAGACCGCCAAAAATCGTGGCCAGTCGAATGTCATGGAAACCGCGAAAAGCTTCACTCACCAGGCCCTGTAGGGTCTTGACCAGAATCCATAGTGCCAGGAACAGAGTTAGCGGCGTGAGCAACGGCGAATCGAGCGCTGTCGTGAACAGCCAGTCACCCACTGGGGATACAAGTGTCGAAGCCGCGATAGTGCTGGTGATGAGGACCAGGGTGAAGGCACTGATAATGCCATTGCGCGCAAGTGCCTGCTGGCCCTTGGCCAGTTCACTTGCGATCAGTTTGACCAGTCCGCGATTCAATCCCCAGATACAGAATATGGAGATGAGGCTTACCACGCTGAAGGCGAGAAAATAGTTGCCCAGTTGTTCCTGCGTCAGTAGACGGGCCAGCAAGGCATTGCCCAGCAGGGTTGCGCCTGCGCTGAGTATCTTGCCGGACAGGGCCCATGAGGATCCGGACAGAAAGCGTCGGCGGAGTGAGACTCCATTTGAATGATGTGGTTTGCCGGCCATCGGTCATCTGTTTGCTGTACTAATGCGTTGGTTCTGTTGTCATGCGAACGTGCTTTCCCACCTGGAGCGGAAATCGGAAATTTCTAATTGGGTATAAAAATGTCTGGCATATTTAGACTGGTACATCTTATCCAAGTAGTCCTCTGGAAGATCAATCCTACGGCGAAGTTGGGCATAGACCTCAGCATAATTTTTGTCAGCTCCAATATTGGTTTTTACTAACTGGATTCTCGATGTACCAAGAAAGCGTCTCAGTGCATGAATGCCGGTGGCATTGAGGTCCTCCATACGTAATATGAGAAGATCGAATTTATCTGTGTGATATTCTGCGTAGCCCTGATTCATGGGGAATGGGTCTGTATACACATCGATACCGAGCGTGCCTTTGATTTCATAATCAAACCATGTTAATGGCCTTTCATGATCGAATTCGCTGAAGAATATATTTTTCAGTAATTCTGTTTTTGACAGGTCGTCTGGCGCAATACTTGGTGCATACAAATCCAGGTTTTGAAAGAAGGCAGAGATATTGCGACCCACAGGGTCTCTGACTAGGGAGATGATCTTCCAACGCCTGTTATCAGCAAGCATTTGCTCCCGTAGCGCAATATTATACAAATGGGCGGCAGTGCCCCGTCGCGCAGATTTACGGAACAGTTCTCCCCTTTCTAGCAATGCGTCGCTTAGAAGGTGGACATGGAAGATGGCGGACCCAAGCCCGGCATTGTGCAGTGAGTTGAGGACCGTACTGGAACCAACCTTGCCCATTTGCCATACGAGAATCGGGTCAGCACTCAGGGATAGATTCAGTCTGGTCCGAATGATCTGTCTGTAATATGGGCAGCCGAATATACGGCCGCCTAAGTCATGCAGAATTCCTAGTGGTCCTGGCATGGCTTCAGGCCTGCTTGTGCCGACGTTGATTGCGTGTCATGAGTTCCCGTCCGGTCAGTGCTATGAATTTTGTATTGGTGATGAGATAGCGCTTCCACAGCCGCTGCGGTTCGCTCAGCAGGCGGTGAAGCCATTCCAGCCCGAATTTCTGTAACCACTTTGGCGCGCGTTTGATGGTCTCGGCATGGAAGTCGAATGCGGCGCCTACCCCAAGCATTACGCCCCGAATATCGGATTTGCGGTGTGACATCCAGATTTCCTGCCGTGGGCAGCCGAGTCCGACGAATATCACCCCGGCACCAGATTTGTTGATTTCCTCTATGTAATTGTTTTCGAGTGCCATGGACCAGTTCCCGAATTCCGGGCTTAGGATTCCCCGGATCTCAAGATCGGGGAAGCGTTTGAGAAGCTGTGCGCGCAGTTTCTGCAGTGTCACATCTGTGGAACCGAACAGGAATACGCCAATACCGGTATGCTCGAGTTCAGTGCATAACTTGAGCATCAGGTCTGGACCGGCAATTCTGGTCTGACCGGGAAATCCCTTGTGTCTCAGCGTCCAGGCGATAGGTGCGCCATCGGGTAAAACCATATCGGATGAATCCAGCGCTTCAGCAAGCCCGCTGTTTTCGCGCGCCGTTACTGCAGAGTGGACATTGCACAGACACACACTGCGGGACTCGCGATTCAGTGCCCATAAATGAATCTTTGCCAGGAGATCGCTCCAATCCGCCGCGTCGACGAAGGTGCCAGCCACCCTGTCGCCCCGGCGGCTTGAAGCCACATGATCAAGTGAAGTGTCGTTCATTCTCAGGCAAATCTGCGATGGATGGATTGGTCAGTTTAAAATGTTTATTTTTTTAAGTAAAAACAGGAAATTAAAACAATTTCAGGGTGTCAGCCAGTTCCTGTGCGCCACAACGTCGAAAGCCATGATGGCGTCATATTCCTGCATGGTTGCATTTACCAATCTGCCATGTAAAGTGATTAAATTGCAACCATTATAGACGAGACAGAGCCATGGATTTCGTTGTGCCGTGGAGTTCTGTTTATCTGTTCATGCCAAATTGACGGGGTGGGAGTGTGAAGGCTGAGCCCAGATTTTGGTTCGCCATTCCGGTGCATAACCGCATTGAGTTGACGCGTAGCTGTCTGCAGAGTATCCGGAAGCAGGTGTACCGTAACTTCAGGATCGTGGTCTGTGACGACGGCTCCGAGGATGGGACGGCCGGAATACTGGCCGCTGATTTCCCGGAAGTCGTCGTACTGAATGGGGACGGTAACCTATGGTGGACCGGTGCAACTAACGAATGTGTCAAGTACATACTGGAGAATGCGGCTCCGGATGATTATCTGATTACGCTCAATAACGACCTCGAGCTTGCTGTAAACTATCTTGGAATGATGGCGAAGGCGCTGGAACATAAGCCGGATGCCGTTCTTGCCTCTGCTTCCTATGATATCGCGCAACCTGACAGACTGGTTGAGCCGGGTGAGCGTATGGATTGGGTCCGTGCCAAGGTGCGCAAACTCGATCCCGTGAGTTACGATTATTCAGGTTTGGCAGAAATCACTCACGCGCCAGGCCGGGGTACAGTATTTCCGCTGCGGGTTTTTTCATCGATAGGGCTGTTTGACTTTGAAGGCTTGCCTCAATATGCCGCAGACTACGACTTTACGCATCGCGCCAGGCGCGCCGGCTTCCGTGTTTACATGAATTACGATGCAAAACTCTATTCGCATGTCGATCATACAGGTTCGAGTGCGTTCAAGGGGGGATGGTCCCTGAACAAGTTCTATGGCTATCTTACCAGTATCAAGTCACCGGGTTGTCTGAAATACCGCTGGCGGTTCGCCCGTAAGAACTGCCCTCGACTGTTGCTGCCGAGCTATATTGTGCTTGATACTGCGCGCGTCCTGATTAGCTACCTGTTAAAGCGACGATGGAGAATGTGCTGACTGACCTGGGTTATTCGGTAATGCAGCGGTTCGTTCCAGCGGGAATTATTTGCTAAGGATGTAATAGGCCGATGCCGGTGCGAATTTTTCATGCAATTTCGTTCTGTGGTACTTCATGTTCCATGAAAATGCCCGGCTCAGAAGTGCGTCCGCGGTCGTGATAAGCGAGTTGTTGTACGCTGCAATATGAAGCTTGCTGGTGAGCTTCGGGATCAGCGGGAATACGCAAAATGCCCGGCGTCTGATTTTGAAGCCCGATCTGCCGATAATGTCGTCCAGGATATCGATCGGAATCCCACGCTCTCTTTTGGTGAGCCCATGTCTGGGTTTTCGCCAGTCTCCCATGGAGATGATTGGTTCGCGTAACAGCATAATGCCGCCACGGTCGAGGCATCTGAAGCATTCGCTCATTACATAACTCACATTCGGAATGTGATGCATGACGCCAAGGCTGGTAATCAGATCAAACTGATTATTTTCGAATGGCATGGTCCCTTCGGGATTGGGTTTGATATAGCTGCAGGATGTACCGAAAATTTCCCTGACGTCGGCAAAGGCGTCAGACGGATCGAGTATGAAGATTTGTCTTATCTGCTTTATTATCGGGATGAATTCATCGCCGTATGCGGAGCCAATTCCCAGGGCTTTGCTGAAGTGTGCTCCCTTCAGGTGCCTGAAGGCATGATGAATGTTAAGTCGATGATAAACGTATTTGTAAGCGGCCTTTTTCTTAGCGCCGAGGTTGGCGTATCCCTCCGCCTCGTCCATAAACCATTTATGGATATCTTCAGCTTGGAAGTCGTCGCCGTATAACTTTTCACCGCGAAGATAATCTGTATACTCATCCGTCATCTGCTCTGCCCTGTGCTACATTGCTCTGTTATTGTCGGCTGTTTTTCTTTCGCTAGCCATGCGGGGATGTCGTCGATATAGCCGTGCTTTTCAAGTAGCCTGCGAAGCTTGGCGTTATGTGGATGATAAAATTCATTGAGTGCGGTCATAGCCGCCTCTGATGGACTTTCCTTTTGCATGTCGGCTTCATTGACAAGATTATATGCACCGCGAATCAATTTCCTCGCAGAGGGTAGCCGGTTCAGGGCCGGTTCTATCAGCTGATTTATACTATGGGCTGTAATATGTATCAAGCGGGATCGATATGCGCGGGTCCTGTTTTCCCGGGTGAAGGTGTAATCATCGTAGAACTTTTCGTCAATCGCTAAAAATTCCGCCAGACGAATCATTACTGATTTCGGCATCGATACAAGGTGATCGAAAAACAGAATACATATGTTTTCCGGGCCGAATATTTTCAGGTATTTGCTCAGGTATTCAGAATAACAGCCGGTATGCATGTAATAGGCTGCCCTGAGTCTGGGGTCGTCGGAATTGTTATTGGCTTGAGATTGATGGTTGATGGCATGACTGACGAATTCATCAAACGACCATGCGCCGAAATTTTTGCTTTCAAGAAGACGGAGATTCCGGAAACCAGTGAACAACCGACTTGCGGGCTCTCTGAGAATGAATGCCAACTTCACTCCGGGCAGTGCTGCATGGATGGAAGGTGCGATTCTGTCTGCAAATTGAAGGTAGTGGGGTGTTGCTTCAATCCGAATCTTGTGCGATGCATTGCAGTGGGAAAAAAAGCCGGAGTATTTCTCCAACTCACGCGAAGTTATATTACCAATATGTCTGATAAAGAATTGCGTTTCTTTTCTTGATGATCCGCAAACTTCAGGGTGATCCGCCAGATATCTGAATAGTGACGTGCTTCCCGATCGGCCAGTGCCGCCAATGATAAGATTTGGAAGATGCATAAGGTCGGTTGCCTGCTAGTGTTTGTGTATTTTCCCAACACTGAATACTGAACTGGGCCGTCGGTGTAAACGACGCGTCTTCCAAACACTGGAGGAGCTTCGCCATTCAGGCCAGTAGGAAAGATAAATTACCGCGTATGCACATTTACAGTTAATGTTTTGCCTGAAATATTGAATGTAAACAAAGCGCTATAAAATGCAAGGTGCTGTTGCATCATATTGTTTATGCAGGTGGATTATTAATATGGCCTCTGTGTTGCGGATTCGTGTTTGTGCCGATAGTATCTCAAATTGAAAAACACGCAATGTTCGGGGGCGTCGATTTTCTTTACGGATTAATTATTAGTAAATGCTAATAAACGGGTGGATCAGTTCCGGCGATCAGATGGCTGAACGAACAGGATGATCAGTGTCGTTCTCCTGGGTAAAGCCGTAAACCTGTGACAAAAATAAATCTATTGAATCTCCACTGATGGCTCAGCTTTCTTTGATTATGGGGACGCCTCTGTGGCGGGTATGGCGCTGTCTGAATGAAGTCCACGCTGCAAGGTAGGTCGATTGTAACTGCCACGTATGATAATAAACCTAAATTCAAGGTAACTTGATATCACTGTTTAACCAATAGACTGCCGCCTATGAACAAGTATGATGCAAATGAAACCTATGCTACCTATCCGGCGCGGATTTGGTTGCTTCTTCTCCTCTCTGTCCTGGTTCTGGCCATAGGTTATGCCGGAACATTCGAGAATATGCTCTCCCTCTGGAATAAATCAGAGGAATATGGAATATGCATATCTGATTCCGGTTATAACCCGGATTCCTCATTTGGCAGCGGCGTTTCGAAATCCAGAAAACCGGCATCAAAAGTTCCTATGCAGGGTTGGTTCTGGTTGCGGCAGGTGGTGCGCTTTTGTTTTTGGGCCTGCTGGCAACAACCCACACCCTGGCTCAATATTCTGTTGTTATAGTGATTATGGGGTTGGCTCTCACCTTTCTGGGGTGGAGGGCATTCAAGCTGGTCTTTGCGCCTTTGTTCCTGCTTTTCTTCATGGTGCCGCTGCCGCCCTTCGTATTCAATAATCTTTCAGGCAAGCTCCAGCTTATTTCCTCAGAGATCGGCGTGGCCGTTATCCGGCTGTTCGACATCAGCGTTTATCTGGAAGGCAATGTGATCGATCTGGGCAGCTACAAGCTGCAGGTGGTCGAGGCCTGCAGCGGGTTGCGTTACCTCTTTCCGCTGGCCAGTCTGAGTTTCGTCGCGGCCTATATTTACAAGGGCGCGCTGTGGAAAAAGGCGATCATATTTTTGTCCAGCGCGCCGATAACCGTGCTGATGAACAGTTTTCGCATCGGCGTGATCGGGGTGCTGGTGGAATACGGCGGCCCCGGGCAGGCGGAAGGCTTCCTGCATGATTTCGAAGGCTGGGTCATCTTCATGGCCTGCATTGCCATCCTGGTACTGGAAATGGCCGTGCTGGCCAAGATCGGCAAAAACAAGATGACATTGGCCGAGGCCTTCGGCATCGATATACCGGTGCCGCCGGAAAATCCGGACCGACGCTACGTGAAGTCGGGCGCACCGCATTATCTCTTCCTGGTGCTTGCCGGTGTAGTGACGGCCGGTGCCGTCTATGCCCAGAATGCGGAGAACAGGGTGCCGGAACGGCGGCTGTTTGTCGGTTTCCCCATGGAGCTTGCAGAGTGGAAAGGGAATGAGGACAAGCTTGAGACGATTTACCTGGATGCGCTGAAGCTCGACGATTATCTGATAGCCGATTACCGCAACGATGCCGGCCAGCAGATCAATTTCTATGTGGCCTATTACGGCGACCAGACCGCGGGTGCTGCGGCCCATTCCCCTCGTTCCTGTATTCCTGGCGGTGGCTGGCAGATCAAGAATCATGATGTGGTTTCCGTCGAAGGGGTGCAGGCACACGGTCAGCCGCTCGAGGTCAACCGCATGATCATCGCCAAGGGGGATTACCGGCAGCTGGTGTATTACTGGTTCCAGCAGCGTGGGCGGGTGATCAACAACGAATACTGGGTCAAGTGGTACCTGTTCCAGGATGCGCTGACCCGGCACCGTACCGACGGGGCACTGGTGCGGCTGACCATCCCTATTCAGCCCGGGCAGGATCTGGCCGATGCAGAGGAGGCGCTGCAGGAGTTTGCGGGGGTGGTGGTGCCGAAGCTTGGGCCGTATGTGCCGGAGTGATTTGTGGGTGTCGGGTTACGCCCTGTCGGGCTAACCCGACCTGCATTGACTGAAAAATTAGCCGTCATTCCCGCGCAGGCGGGATTCCACAATGTCCAGTGGTTTCTGGATTCCCGCCTGCGCGGGAATGACGAAGGATCCGGTGGTTTCTGGATTCCCGCCTGCGCGGGAATGACGGAGGATAATTAGAATATTTTGACTGAGATTCCTGCCAATCACCTGCTGATTCTTGTGGCGGCCATGGTCATCAGCATGACGCTGATTCCGATCATGGTCCGGCTGGCGCCCGTGCTCGGGATGGTCGATAAGCCGGACCCCCGCAAGGTGCACACCACTCCGATTCCGCGCGTGGGTGGGGTCGGGATTGTGATCGGCACCCTGGTGCCGCTGCTGGTCTGGCTGCAGGTCGATGCCCTGCTGGCGAGCTATCTGGTCGGGGCGCTGATCCTGCTTCTGTTCGGCGCCTGGGATGATGCGAAGGAGCTGGGTCACTATGTAAAGTTCATCGGCCAGTTCGCGGCCGTGATCGGGGTGGTGTACTGGGGTGATCTGTACGTCACCCAGCTGCCGCTTCTGGGCCATGATGCGTTGTCCGAATCGGCAGGTAAGGTGTTCACGGTCATTGCGATGGTGGGCATGATCAACGCCATGAACCACTCCGATGGCCTGGACGGCCTGGCCGGCGGCGAGTCGCTGATCAGCCTGCTGGCCATTATCTATCTTGCCTTTCAGGCCGGCGGGGGGCTGGCGGTGGTCATAGCGGTGGCCACCATCGGCGGGGTGTTCGGTTTCCTGCGCTTCAATTCTCATCCGGCCCGGGTATTCATGGGCGATGGGGGCAGCCAGTTCCTGGGCTTTACCCTGGGATTTCTTGCCGTCTATCTGATGACGCGGGTCAATCCGGCTCTGAGTCCGGCGCTGCCCCTGTTGTTTCTCGGGCTGCCCATCGTCGACATCCTGGCCGTGTTCGCCCAGCGTATCTATCACGGCATGAACTGGTTTCGCGCCACCAAAAACCATATCCACCACCGGCTGCTGGAACTGGGATTCGAGCATCATGAATCCGTGATCACCATCTATGCCATTCAGGCGCTGCTGGTCCTGCTGGCGGTGGTGCTGCCCTATGAACACGATCTGCTCATCATCGCGCCTACATAGGCGTATCCGTTGCGGTGTTCGCAACACTGCTGATCGCGGAGCGCAGCGGCTGGCAGAAAAGCAGCGAACGTCTGCTGTTTCCGGCGGTCAAGGCCTTTGGTGTGATCCGCAAGCAGCCGCAGTTCCTGCAGGCGTTGACCGGCCTGATGATGGCGGGGATTGCACTTTATTCGCTGGTGGTTGCGTTCGCTGTGAAACAGGTGCCGCTGCAGTTCGGTTATATCCTCATCATACTGGCGGCACTGCTGTTGGCGCGTCTTCTGGCGGGGTTCCGTTTATGGTTCCTGTTCCTGCGTCTGACCCTGTTTCTGTCAATGGCGGCGCTGGTTTACCTGGTCAATCTGTATCCCCAGGACTGGTTCGGGGAGATATCCCGGTTGTTCGATTATGCGGTGTTTGCCGTGCTGATTCTGACGATTGCCGCCGGGATGCGATTTGCCGAGAATTCCCGTTTCGACGTCAGTCCGCTGGATTTTCTGGTGATTCTGATGCTGCTGGTGGTGGGGATTTTCCCGCAGCAGATCGGGTTGAGCGAGACGCTGCTGCGGCTCATCATTGAGTTCGTGGTGCTGTTCTATGCGGTGGAGTGGGTGCTCAAGCACATGCGCAGCCGCTGGAATCTGATGACGCTCGGGGTGCTGGCGAGCCTGGTGATATTGTCGGGGCGGTTTCTGGTGGGGTGAGAGTGAGGATGGCTGTGTCCGGCCGCCTTCCCTTTCTGCTCGTCATTCCCGCGCAGGCGAAAATCCAGTGCATGTCACTGGTATCGTCATCTTACCCCCACCCGCGCAGATCGCGGGATCCAGCCGGCGCCCGTGGAGTTCCCGCCTAGGCGCGGGAATGACGGGGTTGACCGGGGAATGACGAAAAATTATCTTGCAAGTAGGGGTGTGATGAGAGAAATGACTAAAGGGCTTGCACTGATTACAGGTTCTACAGCCCGGACAGAAGCGCCTAGCTGCAGAGTTCCTGCGGGAGAAGGGCTACGAGGTTGCATGAGGTCTCAAGCGCCGGCTTCTTCGTCAATAATACGACCGTATCGCCCACTGTAACCAGGACCGCTGTCGCCAACCGGAATTTCATTCCCTGCACTATGGCGATCGGACCCGATTCCACCAACGCCTGATCCGCATCATCCGCGATGCGGGTGGGGCAGGGTGCAAACGCGCGGACTAGGCTCTTACAACCATGCCAGGCACAAGTCATGTGGCGGTACTCGTTCAGAGACCACCCTAGTAACACGACCATGGCACCGATAGCGCCCCTCGGGTACCCTGCGGTTCAACTGCGGAGGCGATTCGTATTCTGGGGGGGGCTGGAAAGAAGGCCAGTTCTACCAGGCCTAGACCAGTTTGTAAAACTGTCTGGTCAAGGTGCAGGATATTCCGCAAGAATGGAAACCAACGCCCTTCTAATCCGCGCAGCCCCTATGCCGTTGGCCAAGCTCTAATGCGACGGGTCTGCGTGAACTACCTGCGAGGCTAACGGCATCTATGCCTGTTAACGGCATTCTGTTCCCACGAATCCCCCAATCGCGCGGCGATGACCGTTTGTCACCCGCAAGAATCACCCCGCGCTGTGGCCCCGCATCAAGCTCGCGTCTGCAGGACAACTGTACCTCGGGCACCTGGGTGCCAGGCGCGAGCTGGAGACATGCGAAGGACTATGTGCGTATGCAGTGGCTGATGCTGCAGCGGGACACGCCAGACGATTATTGCATCGCCACCGGAGTGCAGTACTCGGTGCGGGATTTCGTCAACGCCGCCTGCAGCGAGGTCGGGATGGAGCTTGACTGGCAGGGGGAGGGTGTCAACGAGAAGGGTATCGACCGTAAGACCGGGCAGGTGCTGGTCGAGGTCGATCCGCGCTACTTCCGGCCTACCGAGGTGGAGACCCTGCTGGGTGACCCGTCAAAGGCGAAGGAGAAGCTGGGCTGGGTGCCGGAGATCACCTTTGATGAGATGGTCGCGGAGATGGTGCGCGAGGACATCAAGATCGCCGAGCGCGATGAGTTGTGCAGGCGTGAGGGATTCAAAACCTTCGATTACAACGAATGAGGGATGGCCGCGGAATCCGCTGAACTCTTCCCGTCATTCCCGCGCAGGCGGGAATCTATATGCCACGGCGGTTTCTGGATTCCCGCCTGCGCGGGAATGACGGTGATAGGTTTGGAACTGCCGCTGAATCAGCCCCGTCTATAAGCTTTTAGTGGATTTAGTGGTCATATAGATTATGAATAAAGACTCAAAGATATACGTCGCGGGCCACCGTGGCCTGGTGGGTGGTGCCATCGTCCGGCGGCTGGAGCAGGCGGGATATACGAATCTCGTCACGCGCACCAGCAGTGAGCTGGATCTGCGTGATCAATCTCAGGTGAACGCGTTTTTCGAGACGGAGAAGCCGGAGTATGTGTTCCTGGCGGCGGCCAAGGTCGGGGGGATACTGGCCAATGACTCCTATCCGGCCGAGTTTCTGTATGACAACCTGATGCTGGAGGCCAATGTCATCCATGCGGCCTACCGGGCCGGGGTAAGGAAGCTGCTGTTCCTGGGCAGTACCTGCATCTATCCCAAGCAGGCGCCCCAGCCGATGCCGGAGGACAGTCTGCTCACCGGGCCGCTGGAACCGACCAACGAGTGGTATGCGGTGGCCAAGATCGCGGGGATCAAGCTGTGCCAGGCCTACCGGCGGCAGTACGGTTGCAACTTCATCTCCGCCATGCCGACCAATCTGTATGGTATCGGCGACAATTTCGATCTGGAAAAGTCGCACGTCATGCCGGCGCTGATCCGCAAGATGCACGAGGCGAAGGAGGCCGGGGCGCCGACGGTGGAGATCTGGGGCACGGGCACGCCGCTGCGGGAGTTCCTGTTTGTGGATGACTGCGCAGATGCCTGTCTCTTCCTCATGGAAAATTACGCTGACGAAGGGATCGTCAATATCGGCGTGGGCGAGGATATCTCCATCGCCGATCTGGCCCGGCTGGTCGCCCGGGTGGTGGGCTATGAGGGCGAACTGGTGTTCGACGCCGGCAAACCGGACGGCACGCCCCGCAAGCTGGTCGATACCTCCCGAATCAACGGCCTGGGCTGGCGGCCGACGGTTTCCCTGGAGGCGGGAATCCGGGTAACCTACGACTGGTACCGAAAGCGGCTCGGCGAGGCCGGGGTGCGGGGGGTTGGATAAATTCTAATGGCCACGGAATACACGGAAAGCACGGAAAAAAAACAGGCCTGTCATTGCGAGGCGCGCAGCGCCGCGGCAATCTCTGAAAGGGGCTGCCGCATTCTTGAGATTGCCGCGCTACGCTCGCAATGACGAGTCTGTTATTTTCCGTGTATTCCGTGCCCATTGAAAATACTCAAATAAAACCGAGTGGATGGTGGATGCAATGAATATCAAGAAAATTACACTGGTCGTTCTGATTTCCGCGGTCCTGGGGGCCTGCGGCGGCGCCGAGGAGCGCAAGCAGGTCTACCTGGAGCGCGGCAAGACCTACCTGGAGGAGGAGAACTTCGAAAAGGCCCGGGTGGAGATCAAGAACGTGCTCCAGATCGATCCCGAGCATGCCGAGGCCTACCTGCTGCTGGGCCGGATCATGGAGAAGGAGCAGAACTGGGCCAAGGCCTACGGCAACTACACCAAGGCCGTGGAGCTGGACCCCACCCTGCTGGATGCGCGCATGCGGCTGGGGCAGTTCATGCTGCTGCAGGCCAATGCCGCGCGCTCGCGCGGGGAGACAGAGGCCGAGGCCGAGGCGCTGGCCAAGGTGCGCGAACACCTGGCCGCGATCCGCGAGGCCGATCCGCAGCATCCGGGCGTGCCCGCCTTGTCCGCCTCGATGAAGGCGCGCGACGGTGATCGTGATGGCGCCATTGCCTTACTCGAACCCTACTTCGAAAGCCACCCTGAGAAGACCGAGGTCGCCGTGCTGCTGGCCAACCTGTATCAGCAGGCCGAGCGCCACGATCAGGCCCAGCAGGTGTTGGCTCGCGCCGTCGAGGCCTCGCCCGGCGAGGTCTCGCTCAAGGTCCAGCTGGCCCAGGCCTATGCCCGCGACCAGAAACCGGAGGACGCCATTCAGGCCATGCGCCAGGCGATCGAACAGAAACCGGAAAATCTCGGTTTCCGGGTCAGTCTGGCCTCCTACTACGCCCAGCTGGACCGCATCGACGAGGCCGAGCAGGTGCTGCACGAGGCAATCACGGTCGACCCCGAGGATCCCGAGCGCCATCTGGTGCTGGTGGATTTCCTCAACAACCGGGTCTCGTTCGAACGGGCCGTGGAGGAACTGCAGGCCGCCATCGACAAGCTGCCGGAGGCGCATGAGTTGCGCTTCGCCCTGGCCCGCCTGCATGGCAGCAAGCAGCAGACGGAAGAACGCAAGGCCGTGCTGAAGGCGATTGTCGACAAGTGGGGCACCGAGCCGCAGGGACTGGAGGCGAAGGTGGCCCTGGCACAGATCGCCGCCGGCGAGGAGGATCTGGACACCACCCGCCGGCTGGTGGCCGAGGTGCTGGAGGAGAATCCCAGCGACAGCGGCGCTCTGATGCTCAAGGCCCGCCTGGCGCTGATGGATGAGAATTACACGGATGCCATCACAGCCCTGCGCACCGTGGTCAAGGACCAGCCCGACAATGCCCAGGCCCTGACCCTGCTGGCCGGCGCGCACATGCAGAACGGCGAGATGGAACTGGCCGGGGATAACCTGCGCCGCGCCGTGGAGGCCGCCCCGGACAATATCGATGTCCGCCTGCGCTATGCCGGCTATCTGCTGCGCCGGGGCGAGCTGGATCTGGCCGAGCAGCAGGTCGATGCCGTGCTCGAGGCGGATCCCGAGGAATCGCGGGCCCTGGTCGCCAAGACCAATATCCTGGCGGCGAAGAACGATCCCGATCAGTTGAAGGACGTCATCGGCAGCATGCAGGCGGCCGACCCCGACAGTCCCGAGGGCTATTTCCGCATGGGCCGGGTGCACCGCACCATGGGCGATCTGGAGGCCGCGCACGCCGAGTACGAAAAGGCCCTGGAACGGGCCGAGGGCCAGGGGAGCATGCTGATGCTGGGCGAGATGGTCTCGCTGGAGATCCAGATGGACCGGCTGGATTCTGCCGAGGCCCGGGTGCAGGCTGCCCTGGAGGCGGATCCGGAACATCCCTCGGCCCACGGCCTGCGGGCGACCATCCGCATGGCGCAGGAGCGCTACGGCGAGGCCGAGCGCGAGTACCTGGCCCAGATCGAGGTAACGCCGGATGCGGCCCAGCCCTATGCCCGGCTGGCCTCGGCCCGAATGGCCCAGGATGACCTGGACGGGGCCATCGAGGCCTACCGCGAAGGCCTGGAGCGTCAGCCGGAATCCCCGGATCTGCTGATCCCGCTGGCCGGCGTATACGAGCGCAAGGGCGACTATGATCAGGCGATCGCGCTCTACGAGCAGTTGCTGGAGACCAATCCGGACAATGCGGTCGCCACCAATAACCTGGCCGCCCTGCTGTCGGATCATCGCACGGACGCAGCCAGCCTGGACCGCGCCCTGGAACTGGCGGATAAGTTCAGGAACGCGGAACAGCCCGTGTTCCTGGATACCCTGGGCTGGGTGCACTACCGTCGCGGCGAGTATGAGCAGGCCATCGAGGTGCTCGCGCGCGTGGTGAGGCAGGCGTCTGATGTGGCCATCTTCCAGTATCACCTGGGGATGGCGCATCACAAGGCGGGCAATGCCGCCCAGGCCCGGGAGCATCTGCAGAAGGCCGTCGACTCGGGCAACGAGTTCGGCGGGCTGGAAGAGGCACGGAAGGTGCTCGAAGAGTTGCAGTAGCCCGGTGTGCCGGATTCCGTTATTCCGGTCCAAGGCGAGCGGAGGGGGGAATCCATTAACCCCGGCGGTTTCTGGATCCCCGCCTGCGCGGGGATGACGGAAGCAGCGGACTGCGCGGTGGTGGTATCCACCCGTCATCCCCGCGCAGGCGGGGGTCCAGCCGTGGCAGCAGGCGGCCCGGTTCGTCATCCCCGCGCAGGCGGGGGGCCAGCCGTGGCAGCAGGCGTCCCGGTTCGTCATCCCCGGGCAGGCGGGGATCCAGCCGTGGCAGCAGGCGTCCCGGTTCGTCATCCCCGCGCAGGCGGGGGGCCAGCCGTGGCAGCAGGCGTCCCGGTTCGTCATCCCCGGGCAGGCGGGGATCCAGCCGTGGCAGCAGGCGTCCCGGTTCGTCATCCCCGCGCAGGCGGGGGTCCAGCCGTGGCAGCAGGCGTCCCGGTTCGTCATCCCCGCGCAGGCGGGGATCCAGTGCCCGCGGGGTGTCCAGGTTCCGCGCTGGTCCGGTACAGCCGCAGGTCGGTGCCGGAAGGCAGAAACCATCTGGCCCGACATTGCCCCCGGCGCCCCGGGTTTCGCCTTGCCATATATTTTCAACTCATTGTTTTAAAAATAAAAAATCAACCGATTGCATGTCCGCCCGGTTACTGGGTATAGTCGGATGTTGCATAATGAGACATAAATAATAAACCCCTGTTTTGCTTTAGTTTCTGCGCAGTCGCAACGATACAGAGGGATACATAGGCCCGCTGCGCCTTGTCGGAATGTACGTCTTGTTTCGGGGTGGTAGATGCTGACAGTCGGTCTGGTGAGTTATGCCGCCGGTACCCTTGCGGCGCTGGTCCTTGCCCTGGTGCTGCTCACCGGCAAGGCGGGCGGCTTGCGCAAGCATCTGCTCATGCTCGCCGCCGCGACCAGTGCCCTGTGGATGGGCATCTCCGTTGCCCACAGCGCCGGGCAGACCCATTTCTATTTCACCCTGCTCACCGAACTGCTGCGTGACTTCGCCTGGCTGATCTTTCTCGGCGGGGTGCTGACCGCGCTCATCCCCGAGGCCGCGCGCGCCCATCGGCGCTTCCGCAGCCTGGCCATGCTCTCCGGCGGTTATCTGCTGCTGGTGGCCAGCATGACCACCTACCGCTTCGCCGGCGGCGAGGTTTTCCACATAGGGATCGGCATGGACTGGCTGCTGGCGGGCTATCTGGTTGTGCCCATCGGCGGCCTGGTGCTGGTCGAGCAGCTGTTCCGCAACACCCGGGTGGATGCGCGCCGCGGCATCAAGTACCTGTGCCTGGGTACCGGAGGACTGTTCGCCTATGATTTCTACCTCTATTCCAACGCCCTGCTGTTTCAGGGCATCGACCCCAACCTGTGGCAGGCCCGCGGCCTGATCAACGCCGTCGCCATTCCGGTGGTGGCCGTCGCCGTGCTGCGCGACCCGCGCTGGTCGGTGGATATCTATGTCTCGCGGCGCATCGTCTTCCACACCGCCGCCCTGCTCGGCGCCGGCCTGTATCTGCTGGCCATGGGGGTGGGCGGCTACTATGTGCGCAACTTCGGTGGCAGCTGGGGCGCGGTCGGGCAGGTGATCTTCTTCTTCGGCGCCATCGTGGTGCTGGCGGTGCTGTTCCTGTCCGGCCCGGTGCGCGCCAGCCTGCGGGTTTTCATCAACAAGCACTTCTTCCATTACAAGTACGATTACCGCGACGAGTGGCTGCGCTTCATCGCCACCCTGTCGCAGCGCGAGGCCGACGAGGCCCTGGAGCCGCGGGTGGTACAGGCCATCGCCAACATCATTTCCAGCCCGGCCGGCATTCTGTGGTGGAAGCGCGACGGTGCTTTCCGGCCCATCGCCAGCTGGCACGCCGGGCATGACGAGCTGCCCCCGGTGCAGGCGGCGGATTCGCTGCCGCGTTTCCTGGACGATCAGGAATGGGTGATCAACCTGGAGGAATACCGCAGGGATCCGGGCTTCTATACCAATCTGCAGCTGCCCGACTGGATCTGCGATATCCCACGGGCCTGGCTGATCACGCCCCTGATCCTGCACGACGAGCTGCTCGGCTTCATTCTGCTGGCGCGGCCGCACGGCCAGCACCAGTTCAACTGGGAGGACTGCGATCTGCTCAAGACGGTCGGCCGCGAGGCCGCCAGTCATCTGGCCCAGTACGAGGCATCAAGGGCGCTGGCCGAGGCGCGGCAGTTCGAGACCTACAACCGCCTGTCCACCTATGTCATCCACGATCTGAAAAACCTCATCGGCCAGCTCTCGCTGGTGGTCACCAACGCGGAGAAGCACAGGCACAACCCGGCCTTCATGGAGGACGCGATCCAGACGGTGGACAACTCGGTGAGCAAGATGAACCGCCTGCTGGCGCACCTGCGCAGCGGCGATGCCGCCGAGCAGCAGCGCGAGCAGGTCGATCTGTGCCCGCTGCTCGAGGAAGTGGCTCGCACCATGGCGGGGGGCAGCCCCCGACCGTCCGTGGACTGTCAGGCGCGCGGACTGTCCATCAGCGCCAACCGCGAGCGCCTGGCAGCGGTGATCGGTCATGTGGTGCGCAACGCCCAGGATGCCACTCCGCCCCAGGGACAGGTGATCGTGCGCCTGTTCAAGCACAACGACATGGCCGTGATCGAGGTGCAGGACACGGGTGCGGGCATGGACGCGGCCTTCATCCGCGAACGCCTGTTCAAGCCCTTCGAGACCACCAAGGGTCAGGCCGGCATGGGGGTGGGGGCGCACGAGACACGCGATTTCATCCGCAACCTGGGCGGCGAGGTGGAGGTCATCAGCCGGGTGGGCGAGGGCACCTCGTTTCGCATGCGGGTGCCGATTAGCGAAGAAAATCGAAATCGGATAGAGTTGCAGCTGATAGGCAATCTCTGATTAGTCCGTCTTTGCGAGGCGCGCAGCGCCGCGGCAATCTCTAACTGGCTGATTCTGCGTTACGAGATTGCTTCGCTACGCTCGCAATGACAGGACTATCTGAATTGATCAGGGATTCCCAATAGATAATAACAGGACGCCGAATGACGGACGAATCCAAGAAACTACTGGTTGTTGAAGACGATCCCGGACTCCAGACACAGCTCAAATGGTGTTTTGACGACTACGAAGTCATCATTGCCGGTGACCGCGAGGCCGCGCTGGCCGAACTCAGGAAACATCCCTTTCCCGTGATGACACTGGATCTGGGGCTGCCGCCGGACGACGGCGGGACCAGCGAGGGCTTCGCCACCCTGGAGCAGGTGCTCAACGACTACCCCGAGACCAAGGTGATCGTGGTCACGGGCAACAATGAACGCGAAAACGCCCTGCGTGCGGTCGGACTGGGCGCCTACGACTTCTTCTACAAGCCCATCGATTCCGATCTGCTGGGTTTCATCGTCAACCGCGCCTACCGCCTGCACGAGCTGGAGGAGGAGAACACCCGCCTGCATACCCGCCGGCCGGAGTCGCCGCTGGAAGGCGTGCTCACCGGCAGCGAGGAAATGATGGAGGTCTGCCGCACGGTGGAGAAGGTCGCCCCGGCCGATGTCTCTGTGCTGGTGCTCGGCGATTCCGGCACCGGCAAGGAGCTGATGGCCCGCTCGCTGCACGGGCTGAGCCGGCGCAACGACGGCCCCTTCATCGCCATCAACTGTGCCGCCATTCCCGAGAACCTGCTGGAGAGCGAGCTGTTCGGCTACGAGAAGGGGGCCTTCACCGGCGCCGTCAAGACCACGCCCGGCAAGATCGAGACCGCGCACGGCGGCACCCTGTTCCTGGACGAGGTCGGCGATCTGCCCATGCCGCTGCAGGCCAAGCTGCTGCGTTTCCTGCAGGAGCGCACCATCGAGCGGGTCGGTGGACGCAAGGAGATCCCGGTCGATGTGCGCGTGCTCTGCGCCACCCACAAGGACCTGCAGCAACTGATCCGCGACGACGATTTCCGCGAGGATCTCTATTACCGCATCAGCGAGATCAGTATCCGCATACCGCCCCTGCGCGAGCGGGTCGGCGACGTGCTGCTGCTGGCGCGTGCCTTCCTTGAACGCTTCAGCGAACAGCACGGCAACAAGATCAAGAGCTTCAGCAAGGATGCCATCGCAGCACTCGAGGGCTATCACTGGCCCGGCAACGTGCGCGAGCTGGAGAACCGGGTCAAACGCGCCGTCATCATGGCCGAGGGCAAGCAGATCAGCGCCCGCGACCTGGAGCTCGGCGGCGACAATGCCAACGACGCCCAGAGTTTCGACCTGCGCGAGATCCGCGAACAGGCCGAACGCCAGGCCATCCTGCGGGCCATGAATCACTCCGGCGGCAAGATCTCCCAGGCCGCCGAATTATTGGGCGTCAGCCGGCCGACCATGTATGACCTGTTGAAGAAGTATGGGTTGAAGACGTGAGGCGTGAGGCGTGAGACGTGAGACGTGAGACGTGAGGCGTGAGACGTGAGGCGTGAGGCGTGAGACGTGAGACGTGAGACGTGAGACATGAGGCGTGATGCGTGATGCGTGATGCGTGACTTTCCTCCTCCGTCACCCCGTCCTCCTCCGTCATCCCCGCCCTCCTCCGTCATCCCCGCGCAGGCGGGGATCCAGACACCGTCGCGGCCACTGGACTCCCGCCTGCGCGGGGATGACGGGAGAATAGAGCCACTCACCTTGCTTCTCAGTGATTGTTATCCGACATGGAGGTTGGATAATGAAAAGGCAGCCCTGCGTATATATCCTGGCCAGCAGAAGAAATGGAACTCTGTACACAGGTGTGACTTCCGACCTGGTCAAGCGCGTTTGGGAACACCGTAATCACGTGGTTGAAGGTTTTACCTGCATGTATGGCGTCGACATGCTTGTCTGGTATGAACCGCATGAAAGCATGGATGCGGCGATTCGCCGGGAGAAGGCAATAAAGAAATGGCGGCGTGTCTGGAAACTCAGGATGATTGAGGAAATGAATCCTCAGTGGAGAGATCTGTATTCAGACCTGCTGTGATTACACAGTGATCAGTGATGCTGTCCGCAACGGCGGCTACTCCGTCACCCCTGCTATTCAGTCATTTCCACCACCCCGTCATTCCCGCCACCCGTCATTCCCGCCACCCGTCATTCCCGCCACCCGTCATTCCCGCCACCCGTCATTCCCGCCACCCGTCATTCCCGCCACCCGTCATTCCCGCCACCCGTCATTCCCGCGCAGGCGGGAATCCATGGGGCCGCGGAGTCTGGATCCCCGCCTGCGCGGGGATGACGGAGAAGAACGGGGATGACGGAGAAGAACGGGGATGACGGAGAAGAACGGGGATGACGGAGAAGAACGGAGATGACGGAGGAGGAATGACGCGCCTCACGCTTCACGACCCGAACGCCGCCCCCACATGCGCGGCAAACTCCTCCGGCCCCATGTAGCCCATGATGCGGTAGCGGCGCAGTTCCTCGCCGTTGCGGTCATAGAGGATGAGGCTGGGCGGACCGGGGATGCGGAAGTGCTTGAGCAGTTCCTTGTCGATCTCGTCGTTGGCGGTGACGTCGGCCTTGAGCGTGACGGTATTGGCCAGCGTCTGCTGTACCTGCGGGTCGCTGAAGGTGTTCTTCTCCATGCGGTGGCAGTCGGTGCACCAGTCGGCATAGAAATCCAGCAGCACGCTCTTACCCTGATTCGAGGCGGCGGCAACCTCGCGCTGCAGGTCGTCCAGGCTCTTGATGGTTTTGAACTCGATGCCCTGGACCTGGGCCTGGGCGGTGGTACCGCCGCCGGTCAGGGCCACCCCGCGCAGCGGCTGCAGGGTATCGCGGCCGCCGGCGGCCACGCCGATGAGCAGGATCACGCCGTAGGCCAGCAGCAGTACGCCCATACCCTTGAGCAGTTTCTGCCAGCCGCTGGCGTCCACGTCCAGCCGGTCGGTGGCGCCCATGTAGATGGCGCTGATGATGAACAGGCCGGCCCACAGCAGCATGGCGGCGGCGGTGGGGATGATGCGCTCCAGCATCCAGATGGCCACGGCCAGCAGCAGCACGCCGAAGGTGGCCTTGATGGCGTTCATCCAGTCGCCGGCGCGCGGCAGCACCTTGCCCGCGCCGGTGCCGATGGCCAGCAGCGGTGCGCCCATGCCCATGCTGAGAGCGAACAGGGCCGCGCCGCCCAGCCAGGGGTCGCCGGTCTGGCCGATGTAGATCAGCGCGCCGGCCAGGGGCGCGGCCACGCAGGGGCCAACGATCAGCGCCGAGAGAAAGCCCATGATGGCCACGCCGGTGAGGGTGCCGCCCTGCTGGCGGTTGCTCAGCTCGTTGAGCTTGCTCTGCAGGGAATTGGGGATCTGCAGCTCGTAGAAGCCGAACATGGACAGCGACAGGGCCACGAAGATGACCGCGAAGCTGCCCAGGATCCAGGGGTTCTGGAAGGCGGCCTGCAGGTTCTCGCCGGTCAGGCCCGCGATCACGCCGGCGACCGTGTAGGTCAGGGCCATGGCCAGCACATAGACCAGTGACAACACGAAGGCGCGCCGCGTGGTGATGTCTTCGCCCTGGCCGACGATGATCGAGGACAGGATGGGGATCATCGGGAACACGCAGGGCGTGAAGGCCAGCAGCAGGCCGAAGCCGAAGAAGGTGAGGATCACCAGCAGGGTATTGCCGCTGGCCAGGCTGGCGGCGATGCGGTCCTGCTCGGTGACGGGGGCGGCGTCATCCCCGCCGTTCCCGGCGGCATCATCCGCGGACAGTTGCGCGACAGTGGCCGCGGCCGCGGGCAGATCGAGGTCGAGTTCCCGGGTCTGCGGCGTGTAGCAGATCCGGCCCTCGGCGCAGCCCTGGTAGCCGACGGCCAGGCGGATGGCGGTCGGCTCGGAGCCGGTGCGTTCCAGCGGGACGGTGGCGGTCACGCCGTCGTGATAGACCTCCACCCGGCCGAAGTTTTCGTCATCCTTCATCTCGCCGGCGGGGAAATCGGCCTCGCCCAGCGCCACGCCCTCGCCGTCGAGCCGTTCGAAACTGAACCTGTCGCGATAGAGGTAATAACCGGGGGCGATCTCCCAGTGTACCTGCAGGGTGTTGCCGTCGATGACCTCGGTTTCCAGCCGGAAGGCCTCGTCCACGTCCAGCAGGTCGCTCTCCATGCCGAAACCGCCGCCGCCGAAGCTCTGCTCGCCGGTGGGCGGGGCGGCATCGCCCGGGGCGCTGTCCGCCGCGGCGGGCAGGGCCAGGGTCAGCTTCTGGGTGTGCGGGGTGTAGCAGATACCGCGCGAGTCCATGCAGCCCTGGGAGACGGCGCGCAGCACGAATTCCTCCGGGGCGCCGGCGCCGCGCTCGACCGGGGCGGTGACGCTGAGCCGGTCGAAATAGACCTCCACCTCGCCGAAGGTCTCATCCTGCTTGAGTTTGCCCTGAGGGAAGTCGGGGTCGCCGAGCGTGACACCGTCGGTGTCCGAATGCAGCTGCACCCGGCTGCGGTACATGTAGAAATCGTCGGCGATGTCCCACGTTACCCGCACCCGGTCCTGGCCGACCATCTCGGCCTGAATGGCGAAGGCCTCGTCGGCCGGGAGCAGTTCGTCATCGCCCCAGAAGGCGTGCGCAGCAAAGGGCAGGAGCAGGGCGAGCAGCAGCGCGCCCGGGTGCAGGAATTTGGTCATTGAAGCAGTACGCTCTCGTCGATCCAGTCCAGGTAGCCTTTCAGGCCGTCCACGATTGGGACTGCGATGATTTCAGGAAGTTCATAGGGATGGACCTCGACCACGGCCGCCTTGAGGGCCTCCAGGGCATCGCGCCGGGTCTTTATGACCAGCAACTGTTCGATGTCTTCCTCCACCTCGCCCTGCCAGCGGTAGACCGAGGTCAGGTTGGGCAGGATGTTCACGCAGGCCGCCAGGTCCTGTTGCACCAGGGCCCGGGCGACGCTGCGGGCGTCGGTTTCCGGCGCGGTCACCAGTACGATGCAATATTTTTCGGTCATGGCGGCAAGATAACCAAGTCGGTGGTTGAGGGAAACCCTTGTTTACCGGGACGGTCCAGGGCGGGGGGTTATTTCATTGGGAGGAGTGAGGACACGGGGTCTGTCCCGAATGACACTTGCCTGGACGTCATTGCGAGCGAAGCGTGGCAATCTCATACTGCGGAATCAATTGGTTGGAGATTGCCGCGTCACTTTCGTTCCTCGCAATGACGAGTGTTGTTTGGCTTGGGAAAACACCTTTCGGTGCTGTCCCCTACTTTCTGGAGCGAGCGAATACGGATGTTGCCGCCCCCCGGGCCATCCGTTAAGGTTGCCGGGATGAACCCCTTTGCTGTCCTGCTCCTGCTGTTTCTCGCTGTCCCCCTGGTCGAGATCTATTTCCTGATCAAGGTCGGCGGCTGGATCGGCGCCGCGCCGACCGTCTTCATGGTGGTGTTCACCGCTGTGCTGGGTGCCCTGCTGCTGCGCCACCAGGGCTTTTCCACCCTGCAGCGGCTGCAGCTGTCCATGGCCCGCGGTGAGCTGCCGGCGGTGGAAATGCTGGAAGGCGTGGTGCTGGTGGTCAGCGGCGCCCTGCTGCTCACCCCGGGCTTTTTCACCGACGCCCTGGGCTTTCTCGGCCTGATCCCGCCCCTGCGCCAGGCCCTGATCCGGGCCTGGATCGCCCGCCAGCTCGGCGGCGGCGGTCCGGGCGGCCCCGGTGCCGGCGGGGCCGGCGGCCAGCCCAAGGGGCCGGTGACGCTGGAAGGTGAATACACCAAGGAAAAAGACGATAAATCAATAGAATAAGAAATGCGAGTCTGTCACCCTAAATTCCGTCATTCCCGCGAAGGCGGGAATCCAGTAGCCGCGGCGATCCCTGGATCCCCGCCTTCGCGGGGATGACGGGACTAAAGTGACTGGTTCGCGGGCAGGTCCGTTCTACATTAATAACTCAACTTTATTGATGGAATAATAAATTTAATTCGCCTGCCCCTTGAATCTGCCATACTCGCCGCTATTATTAGCACTCACTACAAACGAGTGCTAACACTCACAACCCAGTGACCAAGATTGGTTTTTAAGGAGAGTGCCAGATGAATATTCGTCCGTTGCATGATCGCGTGATCATCAAACGTATGGAAGAAGAACGCACCACCGCCGGTGGCATCGTGATCCCGGACACGGCAGCTGAGAAACCCATCCGCGGTGAGGTCATGGCCGTGGGTAACGGCAAGATCATGGAGAACGGGGAACTGCGTCCGCTCGACATCAAGGTCGGCGACAAGGTCCTGTTCGGCAAATACTCGGGTACCGAGGTCAAGGTCGAGGACCAGGACCTGCTGGTCATGCGTGAAGAGGACGTGATGGCCGTCATCGAGGGCTGAGCCCGGACTGTCACCAGACGTCGTAACAGAATTCGTCTCAGGAGAGGAAACAGAACATGTCAGCAAAAGAAGTCAGATTCAGTGATGATGCGCGTCAGCGCATGGTCAAGGGCATCAACATCCTGGCCAACGCGGTCAAGGTCACCCTGGGCCCGAAGGGCCGCAACGTGGTGCTGGAGAAGGCCTTCGGCGCTCCGACCGTGACCAAGGACGGCGTCTCCGTCGCCAAGGAGATCGAGCTGAAGGACAAGTTCGAGAACATGGGCGCCCAGATGGTCAAGGAGGTCGCCTCCCAGACCTCCGACGTGGCCGGTGACGGTACCACCACCGCGACCGTGCTGGCCCAGAGCATCTTCAAGGAAGGCATGAAGGCCGTCGCCGCCGGCATGAACCCGATGGATCTCAAGCGCGGCATCGACAAGGCCGTGATCGCGGCCACCGAGGAGCTGAAGAAGCTCTCCAACCCCTGCTCCGACACCAAGGCCATCGCCCAGGTCGGCACCATCTCCGCCAACTCCGACGAGTCCATCGGCAAGACCATCGCCGATGCCATGGAGAAGGTAGGCAAGGAAGGGGTCATCACCGTCGAGGAAGGCACTTCCCTGTACAACGAGCTGGACGTGGTCGAAGGCATGCAGTTCGATCGCGGCTACCTCTCGCCCTACTTCGTCAACAACCAGCAGAGCATGAGCGCCGAGCTGGATGACCCCTACATCCTGATCCACGACAAGAAGATCTCCAACATCCGCGAGCTGCTGCCGGTGCTGGAAGGCGTGGCCAAGGCCGGCAAACCGCTGATGATCATTGCCGAGGACATCGAGGGCGAGGCACTGGCCACCCTGGTGGTCAACAGCATCCGCGGTATCGTCAAGGTCTGCGCCGTCAAGGCCCCCGGTTTCGGCGACCGCCGCAAGGCCATGCTGCAGGATGTCGCCATCCTGACCGGCGGTACCGTGATCTCCGAAGAGACCGGCATGAGCCTGGAGAAGGCCACCCTGGATGACCTGGGCAACGCCAAGAAGGTGCAGGTCACCAAGGAAAACACCACCATCATCGATGGCGTCGGCAAGAAGGAAGACATCGAGGCCCGTGTGAGCCAGATCCGCGCCCAGATCGAGGAAGCCACCTCCGATTACGATCGCGAGAAGCTGCAGGAGCGCGTGGCCAAGCTGGCCGGCGGTGTGGCCGTGATCAAGGTCGGTGCGGCTACCGAGATGGAAATGAAGGAGAAGAAGGCGCGCGTCGAAGACGCCCTGCACGCCACCCGCGCCGCGGTCGAGGAAGGCGTGGTGCCCGGTGGCGGTGTGGCGCTCATCCGCGCCCGTGCCGGCATCGAGAAGCTGACCGGCGACAACCACGATCAGGACGTCGGCATCAACATCGCCCGCCGGGCGATGGAAGAGCCGCTGCGCCAGATCGTCGGCAACACCGGTGAGGAGCCCTCCGTCATCCTGGCCAAGGTCGAGGAAGGCAAAGGCAACTACGGCTACAACGCCGCCACCGGCGAGTACGGCGACATGATCGAGATGGGCATCCTGGATCCCACCAAGGTGACCCGTACCGCGCTGCAGAACGCCGCTTCCGTCTCCGGGCTGATGATCACCACCGAGTGCATGGTGGCTGACGTGCCGTCCGAGGAAGGCGAAGGCGCCGGTGCCCCCGACATGGGTGGCATGGGTGGCATGGGCGGTATGGGCATGATGTAAGCCCGGCCGTTCTGCTGTCGCCAGAAACGGAGAACCCCGCCCTTGTGGCGGGGTTTTTTTATGAATAGGTGCCAGGGAACCTCTGATTTATCCGTCATTGCGAGGAGCGTAGCGACGCGGCAATCTCTAACCGACTGATTCTGCTGTACGAGATTGCTTCGCCAGGCTCGCAATGACAGTCCGTAAGCCGGAATAAGGGGCGCAGGCCCGTTTCCGGCAGCTGTCCGCGCAGTTGCCGGGAACGCGGCGCTTATCCCGACCTGGGTTCTGATTTCCGTCATCCCCGCCTGCGCGGGGATGACGTCCCACCATAAAAAAACGGGCCGCGAAGGCCCGTTTTTCCATCCGCGGAAGCGGTGCGCTTACACACTGATATATACCCATCCCTCCTGCAGCCGGGTCAGAATCTGGTCCAGCGCATTCGGGGTGGTCAGGGCCTGCGGCAGCAGGGGCGGGACCTGGTTGCGGTGTTCGCGTTCCAGCATCTGATTGATGGCGGTCTGGCAGGCGAAGAAGGTCAGTTCCTCGTACCTGAACTGCAGATCCTCGATGCGGTCGGCGAAAGGCGAGATGTCGGCCCGCAGCAGGTTCAGGCCGCCGGCATTGGCCACCAGTTCCAGTTCCACCGGCACATGGCGCGCGCGATAGGTCTGGAGCAGGCGCTCGGTGGTATTCAGCGCATCCTCCAGCTTCTGCGGGTCGTCGGTGCTGATGTGCAGCAGGATCTTGCGTCCGCCCTGGATGGTCGGGGCGTCATCGACCCGGGCGGTCTGGAAGGCCTTTTCCTCGTCGAGATACATGGCCTTGACGTCCAGGGAATTGGTCGCGGGATACTGCTGACCGTGCGTGATCCAGCCGATCACCCCGCCGACGGCCAGCAGGGCGGCGGCGGCAGTGGCCTGCAGCGAGCCGCGCATGGCACGCGAGGGCCTGGCGTGCTCGGGTCGGACCGAGGGCAGCTCATAGGCATGCTGGACCAGCTCGCGCAGCCGCTTGAGCTCGCAGGCGCGGTGGCTCAGCTCGTTGTCCGACTTGATGCTCGCCAGGATGCGGCTCTTTTCATCGGCGTCGAGCTGATTGTCGATGAAGGCGTTGAGATGCTCGTCGGAGATGAGCTTGTCATCGGACGACATTACTTGATCCTCCTGATACGGGTCGGGGTCTCATCTGTTTCGGCGTCGCGCATCAGATCCGTTTCCAGCAGTCGGTCCTTGAGTGCCCGGCGTGCCCGGCACAGCCGGCTCATGACCGTGCCCACCGGTACCCCGAGAATATTGGCCACTTCGATATAGGAGCAGCCCTCCAGATCCACCAGGGTCAGCACCTGCCGCTGCCCCATGGGCAGGGTGGCGATCGCACCGCGTACCTCGGTGACCACCTGATGGGTGTGGCCCTCTTCCTCCGGCGAGGAATCGCTGACGAAGGGGATATCGTCGATATCCACCGTGTCGCGGCTGCGCCGGAAGTGATCACGCCAGGCGTTGTTGAGGATGCTGAACAGCCAGGTGTCCAGCGCCTCCAGTTCGCGCAGCTGATTCGACTTCTTCAGGGCCTTTTCCATGGTCTCCTGTACCAGATCGTCCGCCAGCGCCGGTTCGTGGCACCAGGAATAGGCGATGCGAAAGAGCCGATCCCGGTTACCCTCCAGGCGTTGGCGAAACGCCTGGTTCCGGCCGAAAAGCTTGACCAGTTTCATTGTCTCTCCTCTAGCCCCCGGCGGTGCTGCTGCCGGCTGCGCCCCGTCCCTGCTTGTGGGGACGGCTGTTGTGTCAGAACCTGCCAGTAAAGACGCCCGTTCGCGAGGGATTATTCCATAAATTACAGCCCGGTGCCGTCCGGGCTGCGGTGGCGTTCGGCCCGC
Source organism: Thiohalobacter thiocyanaticus (assembly GCF_003932505.1). GTDB lineage: Bacteria > Pseudomonadota > Gammaproteobacteria > Thiohalobacterales > Thiohalobacteraceae > Thiohalobacter > Thiohalobacter thiocyanaticus. The sequence continues at coordinate 1,372,026 of NZ_QZMU01000001.1, read as the reverse complement.
GGCGGGGCCTGTCGTGAACTGCGGAAATGGAAGGTAGGAATAAATCTAATGGGGGCAGCGTCTAGGAGGGTGTACAGGGGCCGTTCGGTTGACATTGTCTCCCTCCACTCAAGGCTATGTTTTCTCTCCGAACACGTACTCCTCCACCCCTGTGAGGCTTGCCCCGGCCATCCAGGCCGGGGCTTTTTTAATCATCCGCCAGCTTCAGCCCCAGCCCGCCGCCGGCAGTGGCGATGTTGCTGCTCGGGGTGTCGTCCTCCTCCAGGCTGAAGGAGTCGCTCTTCTCGGCCAGTGCCTGCTCGGCGTCCTCTGCCGTGAGATTGATGCGCAGGCGCAGGTTGTTGGGCGAGTCGGCGTTGCGCAGCGCCTCTTCCAGGCTGATGCGGCCTTCCATGTAGAGGTTGTAGAGCGCCATGTCGAAGGTCTGCATGCCCAGGTTCTCGGACTTCTCCATCACCTCCTTGATCTCGTGCACGTCGCCGCGGCGCACCAGGTCCTTGACCAGCGGTGTGCCGAGCAGGATCTCGATGGCCGCGGTGCGCTGGCCGTCGGTGGTCTGGACCAGGCGCTGGGAGATGAAGGCGCGCAGATTCAGTGACAGGTCCAGCAGCAACTGGTCACGTTTCTCCTCGGGGAAGAAGTTGATGATGCGGTCCAGCGCCTGGTTGGCGTTGTTGGCGTGCAGGGTGGACAGGCACAGGTGGCCGGTCTCGGCGAAGGCGATGGCGTGCTCCATGGTCTCGCGATGGCGGATCTCGCCGATCAGGATCACGTCCGGCGCCTGACGCAATGTGTTGGCCAGCGCGTCCTCGTAGGAATCGGTGTCCAGCCCGACCTCGCGCTGGTTGACGATGGATTTCTTGTGCGAGTGAATGAACTCGATCGGATCCTCGATGGTGATGATGTGGCCGGTGGCGTTGGTGTTGCGATAGTCGATCAACGAGGCCAGCGAAGTGGATTTGCCCGAACCGGTCGCGCCCACGAACAGCACCAGGCCGCGCCGGCTCATCATCACGTCGGTGAGGATGCTGGGCAGGCCCAGGTCCTGCCAGGCCGGGATCTCGGTCTTGATATTGCGCACCACCATGCCGATGCTGTTGCGCTGCTTGAAGATGTTGACGCGGAAGCGGCCGACATTGTGCTCAGAGACGGCCAGGTTCATTTCCGGCTTCTTCTCGAAGTCCTTCTGCTGGGTCTCGCTCATCAGGGAATAGGCGATCTCCCGGATACGCTCCGGCGTCATGGTGGCCTTCTCCACCACCTTGAGCTGGCCCTGGAACTTGGCGCAGGGCGGCGCCCCCGTGCTCAGGTACAGGTCGGAGGCGTCCTTCATGACCATGATCTTGAGATAATCCTTGAATTCCATTCTTATTCACCCCGGGTTGTGCGATACATATGGCAGTCGTTTCCTCCTGGCCGTCATTCCCGCGAAGGCGGGAATCCAGTGCCTGACAGAGCAAACAAACCCTGGATCCCCGCCTTCGCGGGGATGACGAGGCTAAAGTAAGTGCCATTCAGCCCTGGCCTCATACAGATTGAGACTCCCTACTGTGTCGGCCCGGGGCGGAGCGGCTTGAGACGGCGGTGACTGGCCTAACTGCGCCGGCAGGTTCAGAATAGAGCGCAAACACGCGAGAAAACACGACATTAAGGAACCCGTGTGAACCCCGTCACATTTGAGGATATCGCCGCCGGGCTGCCCGAAACCCTGCGCGAGGACGTCCAGCGGGCCTGGGAGCGTTACCGCGAGCAGGCCGCGGAAGCGGGCGCGCGCATCCCCGGGCACCCGGATTTCCTGCGTCCCCTGGCCCGGGTCTGGGCGGCGAGCGAGTTCGTGGCGCAGAGCTGTGAACGGGAGCCGGAGCTGCTGGCAGAATTGCTGGAGTCCGGTGAACTGCTCGCCGACACGGCTCACGGCGAGCTGCGGGCCCGGGCCGGGGCGGCGGTGGCCGAGGTGCTCAACGCCTTCGATCTGGGCGAGGCCCTGCGCCGCTTCCGGCGCCGGGAGATGGTGCGCATCGCCTGGCGCGACCTGGCCGGGTGGGCCGGGCTCGACGAGGTGCTGCGCGAGCTGACCGAGCTGGCCACCGCCTGCCTGCAGGTGGCGCTGGACCGGCTCCACGCCTGGCTGTGCCGGGAGCTCGGCACCCCGAAGGACAGCGCCGGCCGGCCCCAGTCCCTGGTGGTGCTGGGCATGGGCAAGCTGGGGGCCGGTGAACTCAACTTCTCTTCCGACATCGACCTGATCTTCGCCTACCCCGAACCCGGCCGGCTGGGCAAACGCGACGGGCTCAGTTACGAGGAGTTCTTCACCCGTCTGGGTCAGCAGCTCATCGAGGTCCTGAACCGCCAGACCGGCGAGGGCTTCGTCTACCGCGTGGACATGCGGCTGCGGCCCTATGGCGACAGCGGTCCGCTGGTAATGGATTTTGACATGCTGGAGGAGTACTACCAGTCCCAGGGCCGGGAATGGGAGCGCTATGCCCTGATCAAGGCCTGGCCGGTGGCCGGCGACCCGGCGCAGTGTACCGAGCTGATGGAGCTGCTGCGGCCCTTCATCTACCGGCGCTATCTCGACTACGGCGCCTTCGAGCAACTGCGCGAGATGAAGACCATGATCATCCGTCAGGTCCAGCGCCGCGGCATGGAGGACAACATCAAACTGGGTCCGGGCGGCATCCGCGAGGTGGAGTTCATCGGCCAGGCCTTCCAGCTGATCCGCGGCGGTCAGGAGCCGCGGCTGCGGCTGCGTCAGGTTCAGGCCGTGCTGGGCAACCTGGCGTACCTGGACCTGCTGCCGCGATACGCCGTCGAGCGGCTGATCGAGGCCTATCGCTTCCTGCGCCGGGTGGAGAACCGGGTGCAGGCCTTCGCCGACGAACAGACCCACGAGCTGCCCACCGACGAAGCGGGCCGGGCCCGGCTGGCCCTGGCCATGGGGTTCCCCGACTGGGCGGCGTTGCTCAAGCAGCTCGACCGGCATCGCCGCTTCGTCGAGGAGCAGTTCCAGCAGGTGTTCGGCTCGCCCCATACCCGGGAGGAGGAGGGCGACCGCGAGACCGAGGCCCTGGGGGCCCTGTGGCAGGGGCAGCTCGACGACGAGGCCGCCCTGGCCCTGCTGGATGAGATCGGCTTCGAGCAGCCCGACGAGGCCCACCGGCTGCTGGACCAGCTGCACCACAGTCTGGAGAGCCGCGCCATGGGTAAGCGCGGCCGCGAGCGGCTGGACCGGCTGATGCCGCTGCTGCTGGCCGCCATCGGCGAGGCGCGCGATCCCAACGAGACCCTGGCCCGGCTGGTGCGGCTGCTGGAGACCATCAGCGGGCGCAGTGCCTACCTGGCCCTGCTGGTGGAAAACCCCATGGCCCTGTCGCAGCTGGTCCAGCTGTGCGACGCCAGCCCCTGGATCGCCGCCGAACTGACCCGCCATCCCATCCTGCTCGACGAACTGCTGGATCCGCGCACCCTCTACACCCCGCCCAGCCGGAAGCAGCTGGAGGCGATGCTTGACCGGCGCTTCGAGGACATCGCCCCAGACGATCTGGAGACGCAGATGGATGCCCTGCGTCACTTCAAACAGATGGCGGTGCTGCGGGTCGCGGCGGCCGACGTCGCCGGCGCCACGCCCCTGATGGTGGTCAGCGACTACCTCACCGCCATCGCCGAGCTGGTGCTGCAGAAGGTGCTGACCATCACCTGGCACCACCTGGTCGCCCGCCACGGTGTGCCGCGCTGCGGCACCGGCAAGGCGCGCCGCGAGGCCGGCTTCGCCATCATCGGCTACGGCAAGCTGGGCGGCATCGAACTGGGCTACGGCTCGGATCTGGACCTGGTGTTTCTCAACGACGGCGAGGGCGAGGAGGCCCGCACCGAGGGGCCGAAGCCGCTGGACAACGCCGTCTTCTTCGCCCGCCTGGGCCAGCGCATCATCCACCTGCTCAACACCCTGACGCCGGCCGGCGTGCTCTACGAGGTGGACATGCGGCTGCGCCCCAGCGGCGCCTCCGGGCTGCTGGTCACCGACATGGCCGCCTTCGCCGCCTACCAGCACGAGGAGGCCTGGACCTGGGAGCATCAGGCCCTGGTGCGCGCCCGCGGCGTGGCGGGTGATCCCGACACCCTGGCCGCCTTCGAAGCCGTGCGCCGCGAGGTGCTGTGCCGCCAGCGCGACCCGGAGCGCCTGCGCCGGGAGGTGCGCGACATGCGCAGCCGCATGCGCACCGAGCTGGCCCGCAGCGAGTCGGGCCGCTTCGACCTCAAGCAGGGCCCCGGCGGCATCGCCGATATCGAATTCATCGTTCAGTACGGGGTGCTGCGCTGGGCGCACGAGTTTCCCGATCTGGTAAGATACAGCGACAACATCCGGCTGCTGGAAGGGCTGGCCGGGGCCGGCCTGATGCCGGAGGACGATGTCCGGGTGCTCGGCAATGCCTACCGCGCCTACCGCAAGCGGGTGCACAACCTGACCCTGCAGGAGGTCCCGGCCCTGGTCTACCAGGGTGAATTCATCCAGACCCGGGCGGCGGTGCTGGGGATCTGGAAGCGGATATTCGAAGGCGGGGATTCGTAGCCGGGTTGTGCAGCTGTCCTGCTTCAAGCGATTGAAAGATTCCCGTCATTGCGAGCGAAGCGCGGCAATCTCTCAATCCTGACCGCAGATTCATGAGATTGCTTCGTCGCTTCGCTCCTCGCAATGACGAAGCCTGGATAGAAGCTACAGGAGAATTACAAGATGTCGATGGCCGATCGTGACGGCGTCATCTGGATGGACGGCGAACTGGTGCCCTGGCGCGAGGCCACCACCCATGTCCTGACCCACACCCTGCATTACGGCATGGGGGTGTTCGAGGGCGTGCGCGCCTACAAGGCGGACAAGGGCACGGCCATCTTCCGGCTGCATGACCACACCAGACGCCTGTTCCGCTCGGCCCATATCCTCAGGATGCATATGCCCTGGAGCGAGGATGAACTGAATCGGGCCCAGCTGCAGGTGGTGCGCGACAACGATCTCGAATCGGCCTACATCCGGCCCATGTGCTTCTACGGTTCCGAGGGCATGGGCCTGCGCGCCGACAACCTGCAGACCCACGTCATGGTCGCGGCCTGGGCCTGGGGCGCGTATCTGGGTGAGGAGAACATGCAGAAGGGCATCCGCATCAAGACCTCATCCTTCACCCGCCATCATGTGAACATCACCATGTGCCGGGCCAAGGCCAACGGCAACTACATGAACTCCATGCTGGCGCTGAACGAGGCCCTGACCGACGGCTACGACGAGGCCATGCTGCTGGACGCCGAGGGCTTCGTCGCCGAGGGCAGCGGCGAGAACATCTTCCTGGTGCGCGACGGCGTGCTCTACACCCCGGACCTGACCTCGGCCCTGGAAGGCATCACCCGCGACACCATCCTGCGGCTGGCCGCCGAGCTGGGCCTCGCGGTGCGCGAGAAGCGCATCACCCGCGACGAGGTCTATGTCGCCGACGAGGCCTTCTTCACCGGCACCGCCGCCGAGGTCACCCCGATCCGCGAGGTCGACAACCGGGCCATCGGCGCCGGCATCCGCGGCCCGGTCACCGAACAGCTGCAGAACCTGTATTTCGATGTGGTGCACGGCCGCCATCACGTGCATCCGGAGTGGTTGACATACATTTAGGTCCCAGGGTCCAGGGCCGGGGAAAACACGGTCAGGCTGCAATGGCACTTGCTTTAGCCGCGTCATCCCCGCGCAGGCGGGGATCCAGCTCCGCGGAAGTCTGGATTCCCGCCTGCGCGGGAATGACGGATGAATTGGACTCCGGGTTGAGTAAGTGCCATTCGGATCTGTCTCGGGTTTTCCGGGATTCCTGGTCCCTGATGCCTGGCATCCAGCACCTGTTTCCGGAGGAAACATAATGACCAACCCCAACACCGCCGCCGCCGCTGGCACCGACGAATTCGACACCCCCAACGCCAGCAACCGCTACGAGGTCACCCGCGATGACCTGCCGCTGCACTGCCCGCTGGACTCCATGAGCCTGTGGGACTCGCATCCGCGCGTCTATCTGCCCATCGAGGCCACGGGCGAGGCGCAATGTCCCTACTGCGGCGCCCTCTACGTGCTCAAGGACCGGGAGCAGGGCTGAAGCGATACAGGCCCGCCAGCATGACGCAGTCCCGGCCCCGGGTGATCTGGCGCTTCGTCGATGGCGTGCACGGCCATGACAACCAGAGCGCCGGCCTGATCGCGGCCCTGCGCGAGCGTGCCGATATCGAGGTGTTCGAGCCGGCCCGGGCGGCGCGCCTGCCGGCGCTGCTGTACTGGGCGCTCGGCCGCTACCCGCCCGGCGCGGCCCTGCCGGCGCCCGACCTGCTCATCGGCGCCGGCCATTCCACCCACCTGTCGCTGCTGGCGGCCCGGCGGGCGCGCGGCGGGCGCATCGTGATGCTGATGAAGCCCAGCCTGCCCTGCCGCTGGTTCGACCTGAACCTGATTCCCGAACACGACGCCGTCAAGGACTGCGGCAACGTCATCACCACCCGCGGCGTGATCAACCGCATCCGCCCGGCGCCGGTCAAGGATCGCGCCCTGGGCCTGTTCCTGATCGGCGGTCCCTCGCGCCACCACGACTGGCAGAACGAGCACATGATGGACCAGGTGCGCTCGGTGGTCAGCCACTTCCCCAACCACAACTGGGAGCTGACCACCTCCCGGCGTACCCCTTCCGGCTGGCTGGACTACCTGCGCCAGCATCTGGAACCCGGACTGCTGCGCCGGCTCACCCTGCATGACTGGCGTGAACTCGAACCCGACTGGCTGGTGCGGCGCCTGCCCCTGGCCGATACCGCCTGGGTCAGCGAGGACAGTGTCTCCATGGTCTACGAGGCCCTGACCGCGGGCGCGGCCGTGGGTCTGCTGGACGTGCCCGCCAAGGGCCGCAACCGGGTCTCGCGCGGTGCCCAGAGCCTGCTGCAGAACGAACAGGTGGTGCGCTATGCCGACTGGCTGACGGGCAAGAAACTCACCCCCATGCGCGAACCGCTGGACGAGGCCGGGCGCTGCGCCGAGGCCATCCTGGCGCGCTGGCCGGTCGGCGGCTGAGCGGGGCAGGCCGGATGAGCGAACGGCCCCTGACGGTGGTCCAGCTGCTGCCCGCGCTCGAGGGCGGTGGGGTGGAGCGCGGCACCCTGGAGGTCGCGCGTGAACTGGTCCGCCGCGGCCACAGCTCCTGGGTGATCTCCGGCGGCGGTCAGCTGGTCTCGCGCCTGACCGGCCAGGGCAGCCAACACCTGCAGTGGCCCATCGGCGCCAAGTCGCCGCTGACCCTGCGCTGGGTGAGCCGCCTGCGCAACTTCCTGGGCGAACAGCGGGTGGACATCCTGCATGCCCGCTCGCGCCTGCCGGCCTGGGTGGCATGGCGGGCCTGGAAGGGCCTGCCGGAGACGGACCGGCCGCGTTTCGTCACCACCGTGCACGGGCTCTACTCGGTCAGCCGCTACAGCAGCGTGATGACCCGCGGCGAGCGGGTGATCGCCGTCTCCGACACGGCCCGGCGCTACATCCTGGACAACTACCCGCAGGTACCGCCGGCGCGCATCGTCACCATCCCGCGCGGTGTGGACCCGGCCGTCTTTCCCCACGGCTATCGCCCGCCTGAATCCTGGGCCCGGGCCTGGTTCGAGCAGTATCCCTTCCTGCTGGAGCGTTACGTGCTGACCCTGCCGGGGCGGCTGACCCGGCTCAAGGGCCACACCGATTTCATCGAGCTGATGGCTCGGCTGGTGGCCGCCGGGTTGCCGGTGCACGGCCTGATTGTCGGCGGCGAGGATCCGCGCCGGCGGCGCTACGCGCACGGTCTGCACGAGCAGATCCGGCGCCGCGGCCTGGGCGCGCACATCACCTTCACCGGTCACCGCATGGACGTGCGCGACATCTATGCCGTCTCCAACCTGGTGCTGTCGCTTTCAAGCAAGCCCGAGTCCTTCGGTCGCAGCGTGGTCGAGGCGCTGTACATGGGCGTGTCGGTGGCCGGTTATGATCACGGCGGCGTGGGTGAGGTGCTGACCCGGCTGTTCCCCGCCGGCCGGGTGCCGGTGGGCGATCTGGATGCCCTGGAACGCACCGTGCGCGAACTCCATGCCCGCCCGCCCGAGATCCCGCCCAGTCGCGACTACGACCTGCAGGCCATGCTGGATGCCACCCTGGACCTGTACCGGGAACTGGCCGGATGAGTGCTGCGGACATCCGCGTCAAGGTACTGAGCCGCGAAGCGCCGGGCGTGTGGGAGCGCCAGCTGCCGGGGACGCAGCAGCGCTGGGGCCGCTGCCGCTTCAGCTTCGATCCGGACGGGCGCGACTACGACTGGCTGGTGGTCTACGACGATCTGCCGCCGCAGGCCGGCGAGCGCCGCTCGCGGCGCATCGAGTCCCTGGCCTGTCCGCGCGCGCATACCCTGCTGGTGACGACCGAGCCTGCATCCATCAAGAGCTACGGCCGCGCCTATACCGATCAGTTCGGCTGCGTGCTCACAAGCCAGGAGCCCTGGGCGCTGCCGCATCCCGACCGCGTGTACGCCCAGCCGGGGCTGCGCTGGTTCTACGGCGTGAGCGGCAGCAGCTTGACCGCCTGGGATGAACTGGCCGCCATGGCGCCGCCGCACAAGACCCGCGACATCTCCCTGGTCTGGTCGGACAAGCGCCAGCGTCATACCCGCCACCGTCAGCGCCACGATTTCATGCGCCGGCTGCGCGCGGCGCTGCCGGAACTCGATGTCCATGGCCGCGGGGGCGGCGACATACGTGCGCTGGATGACAAGGCCGCGGCGCTTGACGCCTACCGCTGCCACATCGCCATCGAGAATCACCTGAGCCCGCATCACTGGACCGAGAAGCTGGCCGATGCCTTTCTCGGCTTCACGCTGCCCTTCTACCACGGCTGTCCCAACGTGACCGATTATTTTCCTGCCGACAGCCTGATCCCGATCGACATCACCGACTTCGACCGCGCCTTGAGTACCATCAAGGCGGTCCTGGCCGGGGAGGGCGAATATGAACGGCGCCTGCCCGCCATTCGCGAGGCGCGCCGGCGGGTGCTGGAAGAGTACAATTTCTTTGCCGCGGTGGCCGGCGTCATCGAGGCCCGCCACGACCGGCCGGCGGCCGCGCCGGGCGGGAAGCTGTATTCGCGCTATGCCCTGCGCCGAGAGCGCCCCGGCGTCGCGCTGGCGCAGCTCTGGGAGAAGGCCCGCGCCCGCATGCGCTGCCTGTATCAACGTGGATGAGCCCGTAGGATGGGTGGAGCGAAGCGCAACCCATCACCTCCAGCGGCCTGGTGATGGGTTATGGCGCAAGCGCCTCCACCCATCCTGCGAAACGGGTCTGGGGAACCTCTGATTAATTAAAAAAACCCCGTCATTGCGAGCAAAGCGTGGCAATCTCGTAATGCAGCATCAATCGGTTGGAGATTGCCACGTCGCTTCTCCCATAGAACCCCTCCGGGGTTCATTATGGGTACCCCACCCTCCGGGTCTGGGCATCGCAATGACGTAATTAATCGGAGGTTCCCTGGATTGCGCCTGCTGAAGGAAACGCATGAACGACACTGAAAACACCATCCTGATCGAAGTCGGCGCCGGCGAGCTGATCGACAAGCTCACCATCCTGCGCATCAAGTCCGAGCGTATGAGCGACCCGGCCAAACTGGCCAATGTGCGCCGCGAGTTCGAGGTGCTGTCGCGGGTACGGGCCGGGACGCTGCCCGCCGCGCCGGAACTGGACCGGCTGGAGGATGAGTTGAAGCAGGTCAATGCCGCCCTGTGGGAGATCGAGGACGCCATCCGCGACTGCGAGGCGCAAAAGGATTTCGGTGACCGCTTCATCGAGCTGGCGCGCTCGGTCTACCTGCGGAACGACCGCCGCGCCGAACTCAAGAAGGCCATCAATGAATTGTGCGGCTCGCGCATTGTCGAGGAGAAATCCTATACCGAGTTCCGCTGATCCCGGCTGTCCGTTCGATGGCGTGCTGCTGATCAATCTCGACAGCCGTCCCGACCGGCTGGCACGCTTTCGCGAACAGGCGGCGGCCGTGCCCGCCCTGGCCGGCTGGCAGCGGCTGGCGGCGGTCGCGGGCACGGTGCTGCCGGGCTACGGCGACGCGCCCTGGTTCCGCGGCCGCAGTCGCGACCGGGCCTGGGCCGGTCGGGCCGGCTGTGTGCTGTCGCACCGTCGCGCCATTGAGCTGGCACGGGAACGGGGCTGGCGCAGCGTGCTGATCCTGGAGGACGACGTCGAGTTCGACGCAGCGCTGGATGCGGCGTTGCGGACGCCGGCGCTGGCGGCGGCGCAATGGGATATCTGCTATCTCGGCTACAGCCGCTGCCTGGGTCCGCTGCAGCGACTGGCGGCGCTCGACGCTGCCACCTCGCTGTATGCCGTGCAGGGTGCCTACACCACTCATGCCTATCTCGTGCGTGCCAGCCTGTATGACTGGCTGTTGCAACAGCTGCCGGATGCAGCCGACGTCTGGCCCTGGCTGGCCCGGCACCGCGCCATCGACCGCTGGTATGCCCGCCACCTGGCCGCGCGGTTTCATGTCGCCGCCGTCTCGCCCACCCGGGTCGGGCAGTTCTCCGACTTCTCCGACATCGGTCAGCGTGCCCCCGGTCCTGATCGTGACCGGCATCTGCACGGGCGGCTGGCGTCGGACCGCGCGGTCGGGCCCGCCGCCTTCCGGCTGGGTCTGGGGTTGCGGCGGTTGCAGTTCGCGCTAACCGGACTCTGGGATGTGCTGCGGGCCGGTATCAAGCAGCTGAGGGGTTTCTGAATCGAATGCCGTTGATTTGGGCGAAAAGACGGTCGTCATTGTGAGGATGCCTTGACCCGGAGGGTAAGGTACCCATGATGAACCCCGGAGGGGTTCTGTGGGAGAAGTGACGCGGCAATCTCTGACCGATTGACTCCGCATTACGGGATTGCCACGGCGCTGTGCGCCTCGCAATGACGGAATAGCGTAGGTTTGGGCTTCACCCAGCCTGGGTCAGATACGGCTCGATCCGCGCCAGCACTTCCTCCACGCTCAACGCGTTCAGGTCGGGCACCGCCACGGCGTCGAAATGCGGTCGCAGGATCCCCGTTCGCCGCGGCGTGGTGTGCGGTCCGAACAGGGCCAGCCCCGGCGCGCCCAGGCAGGCGGCCAGGTGGCTGGGGCCGGTGTCGTTGCCGATCACGAAGGCGGCCTGGCGCAGCGCGCCGGCCAGCTGGAACCAGTTCAGGTAGCCGTCGGGGCCGGTGAGCGTATGGCCGGGGATGGACCGCGCCAGTTCCAGTTCATCCGGGCCGGGCGCGGTGACGACCTCATGGCCGCGTTCGCACAGAGCCGCGGCCAGTTCGGCGTAATGCGGCCAGCGCTTGTGCGGATGGCGCGCCGCGCTGCCGGGGATGAGCACGATATAGGGTCGGCGTACCCCGGCGGCGTCCAGCAGCGCCGTCGCGTCATCGGCCATCCAGCCGACGTCGGGCTCACAGGTGTGCACCACCGGTACCCCGGCGGCCGTGAGCTGGGCCTGGTAGCGCACCACGTCGGGCTCCCCGGCGGCCACCGTGCCGGTGTCACGCGACCAGGGAATGCCGGGCAGGAACAGCCGCCGGTACAGGGCAGTGCGGTCGGAGTTCTGCAGGTCATAGACGAAATCGAAACCCTGCTCGCGCAGCCGCCGGCGCAGTGCGAGCTGCTCCCGCAGCCGGCGCAACGGCAGGCGTGCGTCCGTGATCACGGCATTCACATGCGGACAGCGCTGCATCAGGGTGCGATAGGCGGGTTCCGTGAGCAGCGTGATGCGGGCGTCGTGATGAAAGGCGCGCAGATCCGCCAGCGCCCCGCTGCACTGGATCAGGTCGCCGAAGGCGCCGTGGCGGATCACCAGGATGTTGTGCGTCTCACGCCTCACGCCTCACTCCGCAATATCCACCAGCAGAAACAGGTCACCAGCATCCAGATATTCAGAAAATGCGTCGAGTTCAGCAGCGGATACTCGATGCCGCCGGCCACCACCGCTGCCGCCAGCAGTGCCAGCATGAGCCGGGTCTCCCGGCGCCCGTCGCGTTCCAGCATCAGGGCCAGTCGGCCCGTCGACCACAGCCAGCCGGCCAGGGCGAGCAGCCCGCCGCCCAGAGCCAGGTCCAGCAGCAGGTTGTGCGGTGAGTTGAGCGGCGCCCCGGGCAGGTCGCGGAAGGCGTCGATGCCCCAGCCGAGCAGGGGCGATTCGAGGATCCTGTGCAGACTGAACCAGGCGGCCTCGATCCGCCGCTGGTCGCCGCTGCCGAGTTCGTCGGCGGGGATGCCGCCCGCGAGCACATAGCTGTACGCCAGCGCGACGGCCAGCAGCGTCAGGCCGGCCAGCAGCCGGTGACGCCAGGGCCAGAACAGGATCAGCAGACCGGTCAGGCTGACCAGCACCGCACCGCGCGAATCCGAGCCCCAGATGGCGGTGAGCAGCAGCGCCGTCAGCAGCCATAACCCGATATTAGACGGCCGGGCGCGCAGCAGTCCGGCGCTGAGGATCAGGCCGAGGGCGGCGAAAGTGCCGTAGGGATTGGGGTTGCCCGCAAGCCCCGTGAAATACGGCCTGGGCCAGGCCAGCGGGTCGGCGCCGTGGCGCTGCACCCAGTCGACATGGCCGCTGAGGGCGATGACCGCCAGCGCGCCGAGGGCGATCCAGGCCGCGCCGCGCCGCGTCAGCCAGCCGCGCTGGAACAGCAGCAGCAGCCCCAGGCCGACGCCGAGCAGCCGCAGGTTGAGCTTGATGAGATCGGCCCAGCTGCTGGCGGTCTCCATCCCCGTCAGCTGCTGGCCGATGCCGGCCAGGGTCACGGGCACCAGCCACCAGGCGCTGGCGGCGAGATAACCGCGCAGGGCCGGGGCCCGCCAGTCGGCGCGTCGTGCCAGCAGCAGGGCCAGCATCAGCAGGCCGCCGCTGATGTGCAGGCTGGCCCACTTGGGCGGGATGCTCAGCAGCAGGACGGCGAACAGGCCGTGGGCGGCGATGACGGCAGGGCTGGGTCGATCCATGGGCGCTCAGTATACCCCTGCTGCGCCTTCGGGCCGGGTCTTGAAGCGCCGGTGCACCCACAGGTACTGCTCGGGCCTGGCGCGCACCTGTTCCTCGATCAGCGCATTGAGGCGGGCGGCGTCGGCCTCGGGGGATTCCCCGGGAAACCCTTCCAGCGCCGGATACAGGCGCAGCACATAGCCGCGGCCGTCGGCGCGCCGCTCGGGGAAGAAAGGCACCACCGCCGCGCCGCTGGCCGCGGCCAGGCGCGAGGTGGCGGTGATGGTGGCCGCCGGTACGCCGAAGAAGGGTGCGAACACGCTCTTCTCGCGACCGTAGTCCTGATCGGGGGCGTACCACACCGGCATGTTCTGTTTCAGGCTGCGCAGGAAGCCGCGCATGTCCTCGCGGGCGATGGCGCGCTCGAAGTGGCGTTCCCGCGCCCGGCGCATGACACGTTCGAACACCGGGTTCTTGTGGCTGCGGTAGAGCACATGGAAGGGCGCCCGCTGGGCCAGCAGCCGGCCGCCGATCTCCAGGGTGGTGAAATGCGCGCTCAGCAGGATCACGCCGCGGCCGCGGGCCAGGGCGGCCTGCAGGTGTTCCAGCCCTTCGAGCTGGTACCGGTGGGCGAGCCGATGCGCCGGCGTCCACCAGCTCATGGCGGTTTCCACCACGCCCATCCCCAGCGAACGGAAATGCCGCCGCAGCAGCAGATCGCGTTCAAGGGCGTCCTTTCCGGGGAAGCACAGCTTCAGGTTGATGTGGGCGACGCGCCGCCGCCGGCGGGCGAGGTGATACAGCAGTCGTCCCAGTCCCCGACCCAGGCGGCGCTGCAGCGGCCAGGGCAGCTGTGCCAGGCACCATCCCAGCCCGAGCAGCAGCCAGGTCGGCCAGTGGCGCGGGGCGAGCAGGGCGGGGGGCAGGGGGTCGGAGCGCGGCATGGTTGGAATTGAATTCACTTCCCGTTATTCCTGCGAATGCAGTAATCCAGGTGGCAGTGATGAATGTGGGTTGCTGGATCCCGGCCTGCGCCGGGATGACGGTCCTGTAAGTAGCATGCGGGTCAGTTTACCTGCTCATGCGCGGACTTGTCCGCAGCCCCGGTCATTGCAGTCGCCCGTCCCAGGCGGGATACTCGGCAGCCTTGTGTCCGAGTTGCTGGAAGTATCCTTGCGCGCGCTCTATTCCGCCCTGCTGTATCTGCTGATCCCCCTGGCCCTGCTGCGGTTGCTCTGGCGCGGCCTGCGCGCGCCCGCGTACCTGCGCCGCTGGGGCGAGCGCTTCGGTTTCGTGCCGGTGCTGGAGGCACGGCCCTGGATCTGGGTGCATGCGGTCTCGGTGGGCGAGGTGCAGGCCGCCGCCCCCCTGGTCACGGCGCTGCTGGAACGCTACCCGGAATACGAGCTGCTGGTCACCACCACCACCCCGACCGGCGCCATGCAGGGGCAGCGGCTGTTCGGCCAGCGGGTCCGGCACTGCTACCTGCCCTGGGACCTGCCCGATGCGGTGGCGCGGTTTCTGGGCCGCGTCCAGCCGCGGCTGGGCCTGATCATGGAGACCGAGCTCTGGCCCAACCTGATCGCCGCCTGTCAGCGCCGGAACATCCCTGTGGCCCTGATCAACGCCCGTCTGTCGGCCCGTTCGGCGGCGCGGTATCGCCGGGTGCCCGGACTGACCGCCGCCACCCTGGGCCGGGTGAGCTGGATCGGCGCCCAGACCCGGGCCGATGCCGAACGCCTGATCGACCTGGGTGCGGCCCCGGCGCGGGTCACGGTCACCGGCAACACCAAGTTCGATGCCGTCATCCCCGGCAGTGCGCGGGAGCAGGCCGAGGTACTGCGCCGTGGCTGGGATCCGGCCCGGCCGGTGTGGATCGCCGCCAGCACCCACGAGGGCGAGGACGAGCTGTTGCTGGCCGCGCACCGGCGGGTACGCGCACGGCTGCCGCAGGCGCTGCTGATCCTGGTGCCGCGTCATCCCGAGCGCTTTGCCCGCGTGGCCGGACTGGTCGAGCGCGCGGGTTTCCGCGGCGCGCGCCGCAGCCGCAACGAGGCTGTGACGTCAGAGGCGGCGGTC
Organism: Thiohalobacter thiocyanaticus; assembly: GCF_003932505.1. Classification (GTDB taxonomy): domain Bacteria; phylum Pseudomonadota; class Gammaproteobacteria; order Thiohalobacterales; family Thiohalobacteraceae; genus Thiohalobacter; species Thiohalobacter thiocyanaticus. Next base: position 1,356,925 of record NZ_QZMU01000001.1, on the reverse strand, counting down.
TACCTGGGCGACACCATGGGCGAGCTGCCGGTGCTGCTGGCCGCCGCTGATCTGGCCTTCGTCGGCGGCAGCCTGGTCCCGGTCGGCGGCCACAACCCGCTGGAGCCGGCGGCGCTGGGGCTGCCCATCCTGTGCGGGCCGCACATGTTCAACTTCAGCGGCATCGTGCAGCTGCTGGAAGCGGCGGGCGCGGTGCGGACGGTGGCGGACGTGGCGGAGCTGGCCGCCGCGGTCACGGCCTGGCTGGAGGATGCCAGCGAACGGGCGCAGTGGGGCGAGCGGGCCCGCCAGGCGGTCGAGGCCAACCGCGGGGCGCGCGACCGGGTGCTGCAGCATCTGGCGGCGTTGCTATAGCAGTACACCGCCGGCACTATAAAGTGCTGTCATTGCGAGCGCAGCGCGGCAATCTCGTACCGCAGAGTCAGCGCAGCGTGCAGGATGGGTTGCGCTTCGCTTCACCCATCCTACTTGAGGCTGTCGGGCAGGGCGTCCTCGGAGACATCCCGCCGCCGGGCCATGGCGCGGCCGAGACGCTTGAGGTCGGTCGCGTTCAGGGCTTCTCGCGGGCATGAGAATGGACTGTTCCTCTTTCTGGATGTGCTGGCGGTAGGCGTTGGTGAAGGCGCGGATGCTGGCATCCAGGGCGTCGGTGTCGTCGATGGCATCGAACCCGGCGAGCAGGGCATCGAGTTCACGCCAGGCGGATTCCAGTTCCGGGTGGTCGCCGCTGAGCTCGCGCACCGCGGCGTTGAAATCCGGGCTCTGCTGCTGCAGCAGCGGGAACAGATCGCGCTCCTCGTCCTGGTGGTGCAGGTGCGCGGCGGTATTGAAGTAGTGCCGGATCTTCTCCACCGTCTCCTGCAGTTGCTCCGCCTTGCCTTCAGCGAGCTGTGCCGGCAGGCGCTCCAGGGTCGAGCAGTGCATCAGCATGCGCATGTGGCAGGCGCGCAGCAGGCCGAGCGGGTCGTCGAACCCGGGGGCCGGCTGGGGAAAGGGGAAGTCAGGCATGTCGGGGTCCGGCCGGCCTACTGGAACCAGGTGTTGATGGCCTGCAGGTCGTCCACGCCCAGGCTGCCGGCGGCCTGCTTCAGGCGCAGGGTGCTCAGCAGATAGTCGTAGCGGGCCCGGGCCAGGTCGCGCTGGGCGCGGAAGCGTTCGCGCTGGGCGTCCAGCACATCGACGATGGTGCGGGTGCCGACCTCGAAGCCGGTCTCGGCGGCCTCCAGGGCGGTCTCGGTCGAGACCAGGGCCTGTTCCAGGGCCCTGACCTGGGCGATGCCGCTGGCCACGCCGCGATAGGCGTCGCGGGTCTGGCGCTGGGTCTGGCGGCGGACCTGATCGAACTGCTCCTGGCTTTCGATGAAGCGGTAGTGGGCCTCGCGGGTGAGCGAGTTGACCGCACCGCCCTGGAACAGCGGAATGTTCAACTCCAGGCCGATACTGGCGTCGTGGCGTTTCACGCCGGCGATGCCGCCGAAGTTCTGGTCGCGGCGGGTGAGCGCAGCGCTGGCGTCCAGGGTGGGGTAGTGGCCGGCGCGCTGGCGCTTGACCTCCTGGCGGGCGGCCTCGACCGCGGCCTGCAGGGCGACCAGGTTGAGATTGTTGTCCAGCGCCCGGTCCACCCAGGTGGCGGTGTCCCGCGGCTCGGGATACAGCAGCTGCATGCGGTCATTGAGCGGGTTGACCGGCTCGTTCAGCTCGCCGGTGATCTCGTACAGGGCCTCTCGGGCCGAGTCCAGCTCGTTTTCGGCCACGATCTCCTGGCTTGTTGCCAGGTCATAGCGGGCCTGGGCCTCATGCACGTCGGTGATGGCGATCAGGCCGACCTCGAAGCGCTCCCTGGCCTGTTCGAGCTGGCGGCCGATGGCCTCCAGTTCGGCGCGGGCGAAGCTGAGATTGTCCTGTGCGGCCAGCACGTTGAAGTAGCCCTCGGCCAGCCGGATGATCAGATCCTGCTCGGCGGCGCTGTAGTTTGCCAGTGCCTGGGCGACCAGGCTGTCGGCCTGGTCCAGGGCGACGAACTGGTCCCAGCGGAACAGGGTCTGGGTGGCCGACAGGGTGTAGACCTCGTCGGTCGAGTAGCTGGTCTGGTCCGTGTTGCGGTCGTCGAAGCGATTGCGCTGGTAGGTGCCGTTGATGCCGACATTGGGCAGCAGCCGGGCCAGGGCCTGATCGTCGGCTTCCAGCAGGGCGTCGCGGTTGGCGGCGGCGGCGCGCAGGGTCGGGTCGCTGTCGGCGGCGATCCTGTAGGCGCCGAGCAGATCCAGGGCCAGGGCCGGTTGGCCGGCCAGCAGGCCGCCCATCAGGGTTGCCAGCAGGGTGCGTTTTGCGTTCATGCGTTCATCCGGTTCCGGGGTGTCAGGTAGGCGGTGCGGGTCATGCGTGCCGCCCATTATCGGTTGGCCGCGCGGCGCCCGCAATGACAGAGGTCAGGCAGCCGAATAGGACTCGACCCGATCAGATTGCACAGGGCCTGGGATCAAAACCGCCATCGTCATTCCCGCGCAGGCGGGAATCCAGATACCGCCGTGGTCACTGGATCCCCGCCTGCGCGGGAATGACGAGGTTTTCGCCCGATCCTAATAGGTGGCCATCTCGGGATCCACGTCCCGGGCCCAGGCATCGACTCCGCCCTTGAGGTTGATGACATTGCTGAAGCCGAGCTGGGCCTCCAGGTAGCGCGCCACGCTGTAGCTGCGCACGCCATGATGACAGATCACGATGGTCTCGCGTTCCGGGTCCAGCGTCTCGGCCTTGAGCGGGATCTGGCGCATCGGGATCAGGGTCGAGCCCTCGATGCGGCAGACCTCGTATTCCCAGGGCTCGCGCACGTCCAGCAGCAGCGGCGGCGGCGCTGCCTGTTCCAGATGGGTTTTGACTTCAGCAGCCGTGAGCTGGCGCATGTCAGGGCCTTGAAAAATCTCTAATCAATCCAGCTATTCCCGTCATTGCGAGCGTAGCGAAGCAATCTCGTACAGCAGAATCAGTTGGTTAAAGATTGCCGCGGCGCTGCGCGCCTCGCAATGACGAATCAATCAGGCTTCGTCTAGAAATCAAAATTCTCGATCCGGGGCGCGTTTTCCAGCGGCGGGGCGGAGGTGTCGAACAGGCTCTCGGCGGCCCACTGGTCGGCGGCGACCCGGGTGATCAGCATGGCCTCCATCACCGGCGGCTTGCCGACGATCACGAACAGCCGCCCGCCCACGGCCAGGGCGTTGTGGAAGCCGCGGTGCAGCAGCGGCAGCGAGCCGGTCACGGCGATGGCGTCGAAGCTCTGCTCGGCCCCCCAGCCGGAAGCGGCGTCATCGGTGCGCAGTTCCACGTTGGTGATGCCGTGCTGTTCCAGTTTGCGTTCGGCGGCGTACTTGAAATCGGCGTACAGGTCCAGGCTCAGCACCTCGCGGCCGAGCCGTGCCAGGCAGGCGGTGAGATAGCCGCTGCCGGTGCCGACCTCCAGGATGCGGTCGGTGGGCCTGATGGCCAGCGACTGCAGCAGCCGGCCCTCCAGCTTGGGCGGCAGCATCACCTGGCCGTGTTCCAGTGGCAGGCTGATGTCGGAGAAGGCCAGCGTGGAGCGGTACTGCGGGGGAACGAAGTCCTCGCGCGGGGTCTGCATGAGCACGTCCAGCACCCGCTGGTCGAGCACCTCCCAGGGGCGGATCTGCTGCTCGATCATGTTGTAGCGCGCGCGTTCGAAATCGACGGTGTCGGCCTGTTCGCTCATGCTTCCGGTATCCCCGTATTATTCGCTTCAGCCGGTTAGGTTACGGGGTTTGCGGGGGGCAGGCAAGGCGGCCACGCACCCCCTCCCGGCCCCCCGTCAGGGCATGGAACTCAGAACCTGAAGTTGAGCGCCGTGTAGATGCTGCGCCCCGGGCCGGGAACCGGTGTCCCCCAGGCCACACCGGCGGCCGTCATGGTCTTGCCCTGGCCGAGGTAGGCGCCGCTCAGCGGATGCTGGTAGAAGCGGTCGAAGACGTTCTCCACGCCCGCCTCGATGCGCAGCTGCTTCCAGGTGTAGCTGGTGCGCAGATGCAGCAGGCCGTAACCGCCGGTTTCGACCTCGTTGCGGGTGTCGGAGACCTCAGACTTGGCGTCCACCAGCTCCAGCTCGGCGGTATTGCGCCAGGCGCCCAGGTTCTGCGTCATGGCCAGCTTCAGGTTCAGCGGCATGATGTTGTACAGGTTGTCGTCAGTGTCCTGGTTCTCGCCGCGCACATAGCTGAGTACGCCATCGATATGGAAGTCGCCCAGCCGGGTGTCCTCCGCCAGCGGCGCGTGAGCGGAGATGTCCACGCCGTACAGGCGGGCATCCTGGTTGACGAACTGCAGATAGACGAAATCGTCCGTCACCGCCAGGTTGGCGTCGGTGCAGGCGGTGCCCATCATGTCGCGGGTGGTGGCCGAGGAGCAGCGCGCAGCGTCGATGTAATCCTCGACATAGGTCACATAGGGCGTGACCTGCAGGCCCCAGCGCTGTTCGGTCGGATCGTGCCAGTCGAAGGTCGCGCTGAGGGTGTGCGCCACTTCGGGATCGAGCTCGAGGTTGCCGACATAGCCGTTGCCGTCGCCGGCCAGGTTGACCATGCGCATTGCCATGCCGTGGGTGGACCAGGCATAGCGCTCGTACAGGTTGGGCGAGCGGGTCTTGCGGGCGTAGCCGAACTCCAGGGTCAGGGTCTCGTCCGGGGTGAAGCGCGCCAGGGCGGTCAGATCCACATTGTCGTCATTGCGGCTGCGGTCGGCGGCATTGAAGTCGGCCGCGTCCTGCGGCGAGAACATCGGGTTGTAGCCCTGGACCTCGCCGGCATCCATGGATACCCGCTCATAGCGCAGGCCCAGCTGGGTCAGCCACTGCTCGCTCCAGCGCGCCTCCCATTCGCCGTAGGTGGCCAGCCGGTCGCGTTCGCCGTCGTTGATGTTCCAGAAGGTGTCCGGGAACATGATCTTGCCGGAGGGCTCCCACCAGTCGTCCAGGCGGTACTGCTGGATTTCGGCGCCGACGCGCAGCAGGTCGCGGCCGTTGAGCGGGATGTCGCCCCTGAGCACCAGGCCGCGATTGTCGCCCTCGGTCTCCATCGGCATGCCGGCCGCGCAGCCGTTCGGCCCGCCCTGGATGGTGCAGGGCTCGCCGTCGGGGATGGAGCCGTCATTGGCGCCGTACCAGAACAGCCTGTCCTCGCCGAAGCCCATTTCGTGATCGGTCTGTTCGCGGTAGGCGTTCGCTTCCAGTTTGCCCCAGTTGTACTGGCCCTCGTAGCGCAGGTTGACGCGGGTGCTTTCGTTGGAGGTCATGTCCATGCGCTGGTTGGGGAAGCCCTGCCTGGGGATGTCCTGGGTGGCCACCGTCAGTTCGGCCAGGTGATTGTCGCGCCGCAGCGCCAGGGCCAGTGACTGGTTGGTGGTTTCATAATAGGTGGAGCCGACCTCATCGCCATCCAGGAAGCCGCGGCCGGCGGCGGCTGGCCCCGCCGGCTTGAAGTCGTCGCCGGCCTCGTAGTTGTTGGCCCTGGCGGTGGAGCCGTTGTAGGTCAGGCTGGCGTTCTCGCTGGCCAGGGTGGCGGCGAGATTGGCGCCGCGGGCATCGCCGTTGCTGCGGTAGAAGGTGCCGATCTCGCCCGTGGTCATCAGGCCCTCGCCCGGCACGGCAAAGACGGGGTCGTCCGATTCCACCACGATGGTGCCGCCGATGCTGTCGCCGCCGAGACTGACCGGGGTGAGGCCGGCGAACACCGTGGCGCTGGCGATCCGGGTGGGATCGATATAGGACAGCGGCGGGTTCATGTGATTGCCGCAGGCGGAGACCAGGTCCATGCCGTCGACCTTGATGCGTACGCGGTCATCGGTCAGGCCGTGGATGGACGGCAGACTGGATACGCCGCCGGCCCCCTGCAGCTCGACACCGGGCAGCTGCTTGAACAGGCGGGCCGAATCGCTGCTGGAAGCCGGCAGGGACTGCAGGCGCTGCGAGTCAACGGTGGAATGATTCAGGGTTGAGGGCTCCGGGAATTCGGGGGCTTCCTTGACGATATCGATGACGAGGGGATCGTGCTCCGCCAGTGCGGTAGCGGGAATGGCCAGCGCCAGGCTGATCTGGCAGGCGAGTGAGGAAACAGTGAACTTATTGTACATCTGGGCGTCTCCGCAAAGGTGTCAAGGCACCATGATTTTCAAACAGGTCGCCGATGCGGGGCGTGCTGCGTACACGCTCCGTGCCGGCGAAGCTCGGGTCGGCTGCTTTCTTCACGTGCGACATCCGGGACCGGCGATAACTGCATCATTGCCGCACGCCGATATCCTTCGCAGCTCTCACTGCAACAGGCCGGCAATATACATGCCACGGGCGGAATTCCAGCAACCAGGGGGGGCAACGTTTCATTCGCGCTGTTTGTTCTGTTTCAGTGTTTCGTTATGGAATGAACAGGGTGCATGATCGCAGCCCCGTTGGATTCAGGCTCACGGTCGCCGGCTCTTATCTCTGACGGACGTATCCCGACACCGGTTACAAATGCCGTGCCATTTTTTATATATCTGTATTTGAAATGATTTGTCCGGACGCTGCCCGATGTGAGCCGGGTATTTGCCCACTGGGTGCGGCAAATGCCCCAGCCGCGGAGCGGGTGGAAAGACGCACCTGCTATGTGGGTGATCTGCTTGCAAATCCCCCGGCCCTCCGCTACCTTCACCCTTTCGGCTAGGGGTGCCCCGCGCGGGGCTGAGACAGACCCTTTGAACCTGACCCGGCTCGTACCGGCGTAGGGAAAGCCAGCGCAGCAAGCTTCTCCCCTCGATTTCCGTCCCCGCGCATTCCCCCGCCGCTCGTATCACATGCACAGATACCCAGCGAGGCAGCAACCATGAGCGCCATCCCGGAAGATTTCGTCAGGAAGACGGCCCGCCTGTCCGAGGAAGTGACCCGACCGTTTCCCAGTTCCAGCAAGCTCTACATCCAGGGCTCGCGCCCGGATCTCCGGGTGCCGCTGCGCCAGATCGAGCAGACCCCGACCCTGACCTCCGGCACCCCGGAGGAGAATCCGCCCATCCCGGTCTACGACACCTCCGGCCCCTACACCGACCCGGAGGCGAAGATCGACCTGCTCCAGGGCCTGCCCGCCCTGCGCGAGGCCTGGATCGGGGAGCGCGACGACACCGAACAGCTCGACGGCCCCACCTCCGAGTTCGGCCGTGCGCGCCAGGCCGACCCCGAGCTGGCCCACCTGCGCTTCGAGCACATCCACAGCCCGCGCCGCGCCAAGGCCGGCCGGAACGTCACCCAGATGCACTATGCCCGGCAGGGCATCATCACCCCCGAGATGGAGTACGTCGCCATCCGCGAGAACTGCCGGCTGCAGGAACTGAAAGCCGATCCGCGCTATGCAAAACTGCTGCGCCAGCACGCCGGCGAGTCCTGGGGTGCGAACATCCCCGAGGAAGTCACGCCTGAGTTCGTGCGCAGCGAGGTGGCCGCGGGACGCGCCATCATCCCGGCCAACATCAATCACCCCGAGCTGGAGCCGATGATCATCGGCCGCAACTTCCGGGTGAAGATCAACACCAACATCGGCAACTCCGCCGTGACTTCATCCATTGAAGAAGAAGTGGAGAAGATGGTGTGGTCGGCCCGATGGGGCGGCGACACCCTGATGGATCTCTCCACCGGCAAGAACATCCACGAGACCCGCGAGTGGATCCTGCGCAACGCCCCCATGCCCATCGGCACCGTGCCCATCTACCAGGCGCTGGAGAAGGTCGACGGCAAAGCCGAGGAACTGACCTGGGAGATGTTCCGCGACACCCTGATCGAGCAGGCCGAGCAGGGTGTGGACTACTTCACCATCCACGCCGGCGTGCGCCTGGCCCATGTGCCGCTGACCGCCGAGCGCGTGACCGGCATCGTGTCCCGCGGCGGCTCCATCATGGCCAAGTGGTGTCTGGCACATCACCGCGAGTCCTTCCTGTACACGCACTTCGATGAGATCTGCGAGATCATGCAGGCCTACGACGTCTCCTTCAGCCTGGGCGACGGCCTGCGCCCCGGCTGCATCGCCGACGCCAACGACCGCGCCCAGTTCGCCGAACTGGAAACCCTGGGCGAGCTGACCAAAAAGGCCTGGGAGCACGACTGCCAGGTCATGATCGAAGGCCCCGGCCATGTGCCGCTGCACAAGGTCAAGGAGAACGTGGACAAGGAACTCGAGGACTGCTTCGAGGCCCCCTTCTATACATTAGGCCCGCTGGTCACCGACATCGCCCCGGCCTACGACCACATCACCTCCGGCATCGGCGCCGCCAACATCGGCTGGTACGGCACCGCCATGCTCTGCTACGTCACCCCCAAGGAGCACCTGGGACTGCCCAACAAGCAGGACGTCAGAGACGGCATCATCACCTACAAGATCGCCGCCCATGGCGCCGATCTGGCCAAGGGCTTCCCCGGCGCCCAGCTGCAGGACAACGCGCTATCCAAGGCAAGGTTCGAATTCCGCTGGGAGGACCAGTTCAACCTCAGCCTCGACCCCGAGCGCGCCCGCGAATACCACGACCAGACCATGCCCAAGGAGGCCCACAAGGTGGCGCACTTCTGCTCCATGTGCGGCCCGAACTTCTGCTCCATGAAGATCACCCAGGACGTGCGCGACTATGCGGCGAAGCAGGGGATCTCCGAGGACGAGGCCCTGGAGAAGGGGCTGGAGGAGAAGGCGGTGGAGTTCAGGAAGCAGGGGGCGGAGATTTATCGGAAGGCTTGAGGCTCACACCTTCTCAATAACATGAATTAAGAGATAACCGAGTTCGAATGAATTTCCGTTTGTAAGTTCCTCCTCTCCCCGTTATCATCGATTCAATGGTAGCCAGCAGGGGGAGTGCTAGCATATGAGTGAGCACGAAGAAGAAAAGCGAGAAGTGGCTCGAGTCGACTGTTTCTTATGTGATCCTTTAGATGATTTAATATTCGATTCAAATGATAGCAGTTTTGCGATGGCTGGGTTGGGCCCCATAGTTGATGGATACAGTATCGTATCAACCTTAGAGCATATAGATAATATAATGCAGTTATCTGATCAGGCTCTTGCAAACTACCTCGATTATATGCAGAGAGTTAGGCGAGAGCTTGAGCAAATATATGGAAGCTGCCTCGTCACTGAGCACGGTCGAATGCCTATATGCACGACACATAATCACACTGCATCTAGTCATTGTTATCATCCTCATTTTTTACTGTTCCCGAATGCACCGTCGATTGTGGATGAGGCACGGCAGATGCTTGGCGAGCCTTTCTATACGCCTTCGCCTCAAGAGGCTATTCGGAGTACCGCGCAGTTCGGGCAATATCTTCTGATTTCCCCTAAAAACGACGAATTCTATGTATTTCGGCCAATTGATAACATGCCGAGGCAGATATTAAGGCTATTTGTAGCCGACGCGCTTGATGCTGAGGAGCGGGCAAGTTGGAGGGATCATCCTAATCTGGTTGTGGCAGCTGAAATCGCACAGCGACATCGAAAAGCATTCAATAGATAAGAAAGAAGTGACTCCAATGGCTAGCATAACCGTGAAACAGCCAGATGCATATATTGATGACATATATAAGCTATTTATGCGGGAGTACAATGAAGGTGAATCCGGATGGGGGCAGTTTCTTGATAGCTCAAGACACAACCAGCAGGTAGGGCGATATGGAACATCATCAGGTGCGATCGTGCTCTCATTGGCAGGTCATTCAAAAGACGTAACGTCACGAAGTGTAGCCGAAAAATTAGATCGTTACCTCCATAGCGATAATCCAGATGATTTGGCGCATTTATCGCAAAACTTACCTTTATTGTTCATTTATCTCGGCCTTAATAAGCTTGGGCATGAAGGCGCAGGAACTGCTTTTGAACGAATCTCTGAGCGACAATTGGCTTCGGGGCTTTGGGGTTCGTACTGGCTCAATGATGCGCATCATGATGAGTCTGAATCGGTGTTGGTCAGCTCTGTTGCATTGGTGGCGCTTGGGTTGGGTGGGCAGAATGGGGAGTGGCTCACGAGGGCAGCGAAACAGTTAGAGCGCTACTATTTCCGTCATCCTGAACTGCATAGGCCGTATGCGCCAGTTGTTTTTGCTGCGCTTTCTTTGGTGCTAGGTGGCGGGATCTCGCGAAGGACGGTATCGGAGGTTGCGCGCTATGCAAATCGATCGCTATCGCTTTCGGATAAGTATGTGTATTTTTTTGACTATAAGGAATCGGATGATAAATGGAGTCGTGAGTATTTTATCGTCCCTGTTGCTCTTTTTGTTCCGCTTGTGATCTGTGAAGAGGGTATTCCCGGTTCCTATAGACTAAAAGGCGAGGAGGTGATCAAGCGGCTAGAGGAATTATTGGATAAAAATGGGGGCGCATATAGGCCGAGAGAGACTGATCGCATTGCTGCGTTGGAACATGGGCTAGCGGCGCTAGCATTGGATCAATATGCGAGGTGCAAAGATAAGAAAGGTGTTCGATATAAGTTAAATCAGGCGCTCTATGAGCTACGAAAAGAGCGCGAGGGTCTGGATAAGCTTGGTAGCTACCTCATGGCGATAGCGTACCTTATGCTAGTAATAATAATTATTGCAGTTCCCGCATATAATATAAACATTGGTCCAGTAGAAGACGCCTTTGTTAAGGCGTCGTTGTTTATAATGCCATTGATTGAATCTCCGCAGGCGATGACCAGCCGGATTCTTGGGCGTTAGCTGTGCTTGTATTCGATCCTTTGTACGGCCGATTTGTACTTCCTCCTGCTGCTGCAGCGCTAGTGGCTACACCCGAGTTCAGGCGGCTTTCACAGATACGTCTCTTGAATACTATTTCTCCAACTCTGGCAACTCTTGGGGAGGTTCGACGGTATTCGCATACCTTGGGTGTTGTGCGTTTAGAGTGTTTATGGGAACGCCGGCCTGAAAATGAGTATTCACGGGGCCAGCTTGATGCGTTGCAGGCAGCGATAATACTGCATGATATAGGTACCCCTCCTTTCGGCCATTTATTTGAGTACATTTTAAAGGAAGCAAAAGGCTGGGACCACGAATCCGTAATAACTGACATACTGCATGGAAGGCATGTGGCAGAAAATAGGGGGCATCAAATATATGCAGGAAATACGCTAAAAATAATTGAGGTGCTTGACGGTGCTGGAATCGACTTGATGCTCGTAGGTTCCATCATTGAGCGAAGACATCCGCTTAGCTCATTAATCCTAGGATCGCTCGATTTTGACAACATTGATAACGTTGTGAGGATGGCGCTGTTTCTCGGGCTTGGAAACTATGCCAGCTTAGCGAAGGACCTTGCCGCTAGCATATCGGTAAACTCGAGAGGTGATTTGGTTTGTGATGAGGGAAATGTCGATCTGATCGAGGAATGGGCGGGGGTTCGTAAGAGCGTCTACGAGGTATTGGTATTTGATGAGCTAACAGTTTCTGCTCAGGCTGTTCTCACTAAAGCGATTAAGATAGCCTTGCGGAATGATGTGTTGTCGGCAGACGACTGGGCTCTAACTGACGAGGAACTCTTGCGGAGACTACTGGGGTCGCGTGAGACAAAGGACCTGATTAAACTTCACTATTTGGGGCGGCTCCCTGCTCCTGTTCTTACCGTCCAGCTTAATGCTTCATTCCGCGAGATTTGGTCGGAAGGTACCGATAATTTTCTAGAGGAGATTAATCGAATAGCTTCACAGCACGGAGTAGGAAAGCCGTTGTGCTATGTGTTTCAGGAGAACGGAGCTTTTGGGAAGGAGGTAGAGTTTGTAGATCCGAAAACGGGGTCTATTTGGCGCCACGGTAAGAGAACACGTAGTACCGTTGTGTACGTTTTTGATCAAAATAAGTGTAGGGTCTCGCGCAGCGGGGTGCTAGCAATACTTAATGAGCTACTTATTTGGTTGGGATGCGATATGGGGCTTGTTCAGCACGCGCATCTGTTGGGGCATAAATATGACGCCGGTAAGCAAATCAGTATTGAATACGAGATTGACGGAGATTGATTGGGATTTTTCAGGAGACCATTGTGCTTCGTCTTTTTCAAAAGTGCATTGGCACCCCTGCAGGTTCGTTGCGCAAATACCAGCGACTTTAATAGGCTTGTTGACCGATCCGGGTGATACGGTTCTAGATCCGTTCTGTGGGTCCGGAACGGCAATAGTTGAAGCGCAAAGATTGGGGCGCATTGCAACCGGTATAGATATAAATCCAGTTGCTGGACTTGTGGCAAAGTCAAAGCTACATCCGGTCGATGGCATGACGGTTGCGGCCGCGGCCAGCCGATGGAAGCGGCATACATTAAAGAAGATTAGGCTGGCAACACTGGACGCCTCTGAGGCGATGAGTGCGATTCCGCAGGGGGTGCAACAAAATAAATGGTACTCCGAGAGTACGCTGAGAGACTTGGCTGTATTGTGGGACGCAGTGCGCGCTAGTAGAGGGGAATATGCTGACATATGGCGCGCGGCATTTAGCGCTATCCTCCTGGGTGCGTGCAATGAAGATAGGCATTGGGGGTATGTGTGCGACAACACTCAGCCGAAGGCTGTGCGGCGTATAGACGCGGTTGATCTTTACATGCAGGCGGTAGATGCCTATGTCGCTGCTTATATAGATAGAGACGAGTTTTTAGGGAAGGGCGTTGAGTTTCCATTACCGCAGGCGGATGTCATACAAGATGATGCGGCTGATGCCATGGAAAAGCTGTGCAGCAATTCGATAGACTTGGTCATCACGTCGCCGCCGTATTTTGGCGTCTGCGACTATATAAAAGCCCAAAGACTGTCATTAGAGTGGTTCGATATGGACATAGAGGAATTTAGGCTGAGAGAAATCGGGGCAAGAAGTAAGAGGCATAGAAAGTCAGCAGTTTCCGATTATCTTTTCGAGATGGTACGAGTTTTCCGAGAGGTTTACAGGCTGTTGAGAGGCGATGGGTACCTTGCGCTTATAATAGGCGAGTCATCCCATAGGCAGAGTGTTGTTGATGAGCTAACATCGGTGATTTGCGATATTGGCTTTGAGGTGCTCGTCGAAAAAGAGAGGCAGGTGCCTGTTCAGCGTCGTCAACATCCAAGTCTTAGAGAAGAATCAGTAATAATTGCTAGGAAGTAGCTATGACAAAGCTCAGTGATTTAGGCGAACGAAATCTAATTAGCGACATTGTTGCGAAATATGTGGAAGCGACTATCGGTGACGACTGTGCGGTTTTAGAGCGTGAAGCTGAACAGATTGTTGTCACGACCGACCCGGTTCCTCCTGCTGCGGCCGAAGTGATTGCAGGTGATAGCGACCCCTATTGGAAAGGCTGGTTGCTCACCGTGATTAACGCGTCTGATTTGGCGGCTAGTGGTGCAGATCCTTTAGCATTGTTCGTGGCGGCCGAGGCGCCATCAGATTACTCGCTGGACGACTTTGAGCGTTTTCTCATGGGGATTAAAGACTCGTGTAAAATCGAAGGGTTGGCGTACGCAGGAGGGAATTTAAGAGAGGGTAAAGCACTGTCAGCGGTGGGGGTTGCAATAGGCGCTAGACGTCCAGGGTCAGTCTTGGGGCGCCAAGGAATTTCTGATGGAGATAAGCTTGTTGTCATTGGAGAAGGTGGTCGATTTTGGATGGACGCGATGATATGTGCGAACGGAGGCGAAATTCTAGATAAAATGGCATCACCTCTTTTTGCGCCAAGGTCGGAAGGGAGAGTGATGAGGGCGCTTGCTAACGCCAATTTACTGTCAGGAGCGATGGATAATAGTGACGGCTTACTGCCATCTGTCAGCCAACTATGCAATTCAAATGGATTGGGCGCATTGATAGATCTTGAACGCTTACATAAACCCAAGGGGTATGATGACGTTAAGGAAATCGTTTCAATGCATTACCACAGATTATGGTTGGGGTGGGGTGATTGGAACATTGTCGCCGCCGTTAGTCCGGACAAGCTAACGCAATTGGTAGATATTGCGGCTTCGGAAGATACAGATATTTGTGTGTGTGGAGAATTCAGACGAGATTTATCCGGTACGAAGCTCACACATGGTGGTGAGATGGCTGATTCACCGAGAATTGATTCGGAGCGTTTTGTCACCGACTCTTGGTTTTCTATGGGTATACAAGGCTATATAGAAATGCTGTCAAATGCGTACTTGCCGAAAGGGGGTAAAACCCGTGCAAAGCAGAAAGAGTAAAGGGATTAAAGGGGAGTAGTACCTTTTTTGGAGTGGCTAATAAGCAATCGTCGTTATTTCAGTCGCTTCCTGTTTCCGTCAGTGAGACTTTCAATGCTGTAAGGTTGTCCGCGAGTGCGGCGGTCCAGCCGCTGCCGAACTCGCGGTCGAGCTGTTCGTCCAGTTCGGCCAGCGTGGCCCGCGCATTCGACATCAGCTGTTCCCCCGCCGTTGTGAAGCGGATGACCTTGCGGTTGCGCAGGTGCGGATCCGGCACCTGTTCCAGCCAGCCTTTGTGCTCCATCTCCGTCACCGTCTTGGCCACCATCTGTCGCGATACGCCAAGGCGGCGCGCGATTTCGGAGGCATGATTGGGTCCGCAATCGAGCTGACCCAGAAAGCCCAGTGCGCCTGAGGTGACCCCCGAGTATCCGAGGGCGGTCAGCCTGTGGGCCACATGCTCCACCAGGAGTTTCTGCGCATCCGCCAGCTGAAACAGCAGTTGCAGGCTGCGACTCTCGGCCATGGGCAATTCGGTTTGCCGGCCATTTGACAACTTGGTTGACAACTAATGCTCCCTGATCTATCTTGTCACCTGGGTTGACAAGGAGAATATAGCATGCCGTCACTGAGAGCAATTCTGCGCATCAATGCAACCAGCTGCCTCCTGTTCGGGGCCCTGTTCGGGGCCCTGTTCGCTGCCATGCCGAATGCGGTCGCGGGGTTTCTGGGGGCGCCGTCGGCGCCGGGGGGTGTGATCCTGGTGCTTGGCGTCCTGCTGGGGCTCAACGGGATTCACCTGATCTATGTCAGCCGCGCCCCGCGCCCGTCCCGGGCCTGGGTGGGATACTTCAGCGCGGGGGATTTCATCTGGGTGTTGGGCACCCTGCTGCTGGTCGGGACCGGGCTCTGGATCAATACCCCGGCCGGAATCCTCTCGGCGCTGGTGGTGGCCGCGTCGGTCGGTGCGATGGGCTGGTTGCAGTTGAAAGCGAGCAGTGCGCTGTAATTGTAATGGGGAGCGGATTTAAGGGGTCAGTACCCTTTATTCCCCCACGCCCACAGCAACATGGGCCGGTATGCCCGGACGCCATTGAGACGTCCGGGCATGTCCTGCCATCAGGCATTACGCCGACGGCGCGCAATCCCGACCAGGCCGGCCAGGCCGGAGCCGAACAGCCAGACCGCAGCGGGTACGGGTACGGCGGACAGGCTCGCCTCGGAATGCCCGAAGATGATCTCGCCGTTGAGGAGCTCGGTGCCCAGGGCGAAGTCGTTGAAGATCATGTGCAGGGCGTTGACGGCGATATGATTTAAGGGGTCAGTACCCTTTTACTGATGCCCTGGGGCTGCCGCCCGCCGTCTACGTCAACAAAAACGCCGGAACCTTTACCTTAGAACTGTCTGCGTGACGGGGGGGGGCTGCGAATACACTGGGGGCCCCGGCGGGAACAGATAGCCGGATAATCATCGAAATAAAAGGGGGAAGTAGCCTTTCCCGAATGTACGGCTCAGTGTGCGGTGCATATTTCCTCCGGGCTGGAATTTCGATGGGGCAGATGGTAGGGTTAAATCAAAAATATACGAATAACAACTAAAGGTACTTAAATGATGAAAGCATTATCATCTGTTGTTGTTTCCGTTCTTCTATATATATCCTGTTCAGCTGCTCATGCGATTCCCATTGAGGGCTGGCCTCCTGAATTTTCTCCGCCGCCTGATGATGAATGGGTTTCCTATCCGAGTTTTCCGCCGCAAGTGCCGGATGATGGTATCGATCTATCCCCTTGGCCAGATTACCCTGTCCCGGCGGTTCCTTTGGAGACAAGACTGGAAGGTCAGGCACTTTATGACCCGAATCTGGATATAACATGGGCGAGAAATGCGGCTATTGGCGGGGCGATGACTTGGGATGCAACGCATATATGGTTGTCATCCCTGGAGCTCGGAGGAATCACCGGGTGGCGAATGCCTTATACCACTGAAGTCGTTTATCTCGCAGATAACGAGGGAATTTCGGTGGATACACCCGAACCATTTTTAGGTATATCGACGTCATATTATTTTGCCGAAGACGAGATATTTGGGGATCTTGTGCACCCTCTGATGAGTTTTGATTCGGGTGATTTGACCCTCTTACAGCTGCCTGTGGACGAGGCTTATGTCATACCAGTGTACGATGGTGACGTTGATGTCTCGGTAATTGAGGAGCCCGCAACATTGGTGCTAATCGTAGGCGGCTTACTTGGATTGATGCTGGCGAAGCGAACACATAGGTGATTCAAAATCGGATTAATTAAGAGGGGCGGGGTCAAGGGGCGGGGTCAGGTCTTGCAATCCAGCATCAGGAATACTTTAAGAGGTCTGCTTTAAGGCGATTGATTTATGATTTAAGGGGTCAGTACCCTTTATTCACTAGATGCAAGGAAGGTATCGCGGAATTTGCCGTGTTTATTCTGGCAGGGTGAGGCGGCGTATTACTCGGATGTATTCTTCCGTTTAAATATGCTGGTGAGGTTGTCAACCGCCTCGCCGATCTTGGCGCCCACCGCAGTACCGATACCCGGCCCCAGGATAAGCGTGCCGGCGCCCGCGCCGGCCATGCTGGATCTGGTCGGACGAAATGTCGGGACCTCGGTTGTGCCGGCTACCACCAACGGTATGCTCAGCACCTTGCCGGTTTTTTCCAGCCCCACACTGATTTCACCGCTCAATTCCCGGGCGGGATTGATCGCAATATTGCCTGATGCGGCCAGGGCCGAAGAGGCGATCTTCAGTTCATTGAATCGATAATGCTGCTGGCTGGCTGTCAGCCTGCCGCTGAGTTGATCGAACGGTGTTTTCTGTTCCTCGGGCGGCGCGGTCTCGTTGAGCTTGATGAGTTGGGCCGCCCGTTCCAGGTCGGTTTCATACACCACGCCCTGGCTGATAATGAAATTGCAGCCCACCTCCATGCCTTGAAGCAGCATTGAGGTTGTTTTGGCCTGCAGCGATCCCTGGCATTGACTGGTCAGTGCCCCGCTGATGACGCGTTGGTCGAGCACCTGAAGCAGGGGTTCCAGTTGAACATCTTCAATTTGGCTCGTGAACCTGGTTCGCCAGCCGTCAGTCCAGTCGAGTTCGCCGCTGACAGATATTTCACCCTGATAGGCCTGTATGTACCCACTGCTGATTTGCATGTGGCTGTCGGTGAGTGAGCCCTTGAATGCTGAATTATTCAGGTGCAATTCTGGTCCGACAGGCAGTGTCAGGTTCGTGGCTGTGGCGGTGAATCGATCCCGGAGTGATTCGGTTCTGCTATCGAGGTTGAGTGTCGCCTGTTGCCCCTGGTTCAGGTAATCCAGCCTGCAATCGACAGTGCGATGTTCATGCATGCTATCGGCTGCAGGGCCTTGCAACGTGATGGCGCAATCACCGGCAATGCTCCCGGGCAGCGCGGGCTTCCCCAGGGCGGTCAATACAGGTGTTAATGCCAGACTGTCTGTCCGCGCCTGCAAGGCCAGTTGCCAGTCGTCTGACCACTGCAGATGTCCGCTGGCCTGTACCCGGCTGTCATAACCCTTGAGAGATATCTGCTCAAAGATGATCTGTTGTTTTCCATACAGTCCTGCCAGAGTGAACCGATCCAGGGTAACGGGCAGGTCAAGGGGAAACATACCCCTGTCACTGTGCAGGGTGAATCGCCACTGTTCTTCCACGGGAGAGACATGCAGCTGTACCGCGTGGCGGGTGTCCCGCAGGATGATTCGTGCAGGTTTAGGGCCGCTGCTCCAGTCGGCATCCAGACGGAAAGGACCATAAGTCTGTTGGTTCGTACGCCAGTAAAGATTCCGGATGCTGGCGCTGTGGAGTCTGAAGGGCATTGCAGCAGCGCTGTCCTCCGGTTTGATGCCGGCGAACATATGCCTGAAGGCATTCACCGCTTGTCGGTTCAGCTGTACACCCTTCAGGGATAGGTGCTGTATCTCCAGATCGCCCTGCAGCAAGCGCCGGAATGAAAATCTCGCTCGCAGTTCGCCAATGGAAAACTGTTGTTGAGGGTGGTCGTCGAGCCTTGCGCTGACGCCATTGAGTTGAACTGATGGTGATGGCAGGAGGCGGATGGATATCTGCTCAATCTCGACTGGCCTGTCCAGCGCGTTCGATAACTGATCACTCAGCGTGGTTCGGATCTCTTCCTGGTCAATGACGTGCGGGGCGAGTGCCAGTATCGCCAGCACCACCATCAGTAGTATCCCAGTTGTTCGTAACCAGACACGCATCGTCGAAGGGCTTCGGCTATACCTTCTGAGGTTAGCGGCAGTATCCCAGGGATAATAAAAGGGGGGGCGGCAACTGAGAATCATTTGCAGAAAACGGGTGCTTTTTTCATTCAGATAGCCGAGATAACGTCAAACTTGTCCATTTCACTGAATATTATAAATTTTTCTCCATTGCTTTCATCGAGCAGAAAGACCCGTGGAACGGTCTTTGTTCTATCCAGTCATTTGACATAAGTGACGTTAACGTCACTATTAATGTAATATTCAAGGATTCCCCATATCTTGTCATTTCTGAACAGGCTGTTTTTCTCTTCCAGGCATCGTGCCCTGCCGGAACTCAAAGCTATCTATATTGCCGGTTCGGCCGGGGCTGAAATGCATTCCGTCGAGCGTATACAGGCGCTTGAACAGACCGGTTTGCAGTCTGACCGCTACAGTGTGGCCAAAGGTTTCTGGCAGGCCAACGAAGCCTGTCAGGTCACGCTGATCAGCGAAGACGACCTGAATAAAGCCAGGAAGGGCCTGTCAGACACCCTGCGTGCCAGGCTGGATACGGGGCATCATCGCCGTAACCTTGTTGTTGGTAATCTCAAAACCAGGGTTTTGCAGGACAAGACCTTTCGGATAGGCGATGCCGTTTTTCGCTACCAGAAACCACGCCCGCCTTGCGGGTACCTTGATAAGATTGAAGGCAAGGGGCTTGCCGGTGCGCTTGCCCAGAACAGCGGGATATGTGTGACCGTTGTCAGGGGTGGTTTTATCGCGGTCGGTGACCGCGTTGAGGTTATGCACGATTGATTTAAAACCGGGGTCAGTGAGCGATTCCTTGATTTGCGAAATAATAGGGGGCGGGCTGAGCTGCCCCGTGCCTTCTGCGTCTGTGCGCGGATTCATTCATGAGTTAACCGGAGGTTATGCTGATGCGTGTAATCATTTTCTTTCTGAGTCTGGTTGTGAGCGTCGCGGCGGGTGCCGAGCGGACAGTGTTCCGCATCGACTCCGAGCAGCCGATGGCGAAGGTCTACCCGGCGGTGTACGAGGCGCTGGAGGAGGCGAAATTCTTCGTCGTCTTCGAGCCCGATATCGGGAAGAACCTGTCGCAGTTCGCCGGCCGCTGGGGCGAGAACTACAACCGCAACGAGCTGTCCGGCATCCGCAGCATGGTCTTCTGCAACGGCTGGTATGCCAATCAGGTGAGCAACGAGGATCCGCGCATGCTTGCGATGTGCCCGCTGCGGCTGACGGTGATCGAGCAGGACGGCCGGGCCAGCGTTCTGTTCGTCCGCCCGACGCATGTAGCCGCGCACAGCCCGGCGCGGGACGTGCTCAAGGAGGTGGAGGACGAGGTCATCGGGGCGATCCACCAGGGCGTCAGGAGCGCTGCACAATAGGATTAAACGGATTAAAGGGGTCGGTGACAACTGAGAATTACTTGCGCTATCAGTTGTCACCGACCCCCTTTTTTGCCTCCATTGCCCGTCAAGCGTGATCGGGGCGCGCATGTAAACAATTTATGACGATTTGCTGCAGGCGGATGAGCTTGTGAGAATCGCTGAAGGGGTGTGTGGTCTGCGCGAATCATTTTCGCTGTTTGTGGTTTGAGAGTGCAGTAGCGGATAGCGTTCACTTCAGTCCCATCATCGCGGCGAAGCGGGGGGGCGGAATGATTGATGCTTAATACGCGAGCCTTTTCCCTCTTTGTGCTAGGATAACCCGGAATAATAAATCGACTATAATGGCGAGATGCAGGTATGAATAAAAATAATCATGCTCTTTCAAGGTGTTGTTCCCCGGGATGCAACGAAATTCTTCCGCGACCACGTAGGCTTTATCTGCCTGTCCGGTTGGCGTTGACCGCGACGCTCAATTTGTCTGCCGTGATGTCCGCGCAGGCGGCGTTGATATGCCCGAACCTTTCCTCGTACGTCCTCACGGACAGCGCTGTTGTCTACGATAGCTGTTCCCTGTTTGCGCCGCTGACGATTCTCGGATCTGGCAGCCTGATCAATTTCGGGAGCGTGTATAACTACAGCAACCTGGTGAATTTCGGGAAGGTGACCAATTATGATGTGCTGAGGAACCAATCCGGAGCTACGCTCGGTAATTACGGCAGCCTGTTGAATATGCAGGGTGGCTCCCTGGTCAACGACGGGAGCATGCAGAGTTTCACGGGCAGTCGGCTGGACAATTCCGGTACTTTGACTAACGGGGTGGGCGGTTCCGTGAACAACGGGGGGTCCATGACGAGTTTCACCGGCAGCCGGCTGGATAATGCCGGTAGTTTGACCAATACGGGTTCGATGCGCATCGATGGGGCGATGACCAATCTGGCTGTTGGCGAGGTCGATAATCATGGCGACCTGACCAACCAGGTGAATGGTTCATGGGTGAATAATGGCGTAGTGAAGAATTATTTTGCCGGTGTGCTGAAGAATTCTGGTGATATAACCAATGGGGTGCTCGGTCTGCTGCGCAATGACGGAGTCATGACGAATTATCTGAGTGGCCGACTGGATAATCATGGATCATTGATCAACCGGTTGAATGGATCATTGGATAACCTCGGTGTCCTGGTGAACTTATCGAACGGCAGGCTGGATAACTATGGTGAACTGCGCAACGAGTATGATGGGTTATTGGATAATCGCGGCGAGTTGGTCAACAAGCCGGGTGCATTGCTGAACAATGCCGGAATGTTGAAGAACGGATCGACGGGTAATGTCATCAATCAGGGAGAGATCGCCAACAGATATTCGAGTGCATTCATCAATGAGGGTGTACTGTTCAATGATGCTCTGGTGAGGAATGACGGGACCATGGAGAACGCCGGCCAGTTGGAGGTCACTGAGAACGCGAGCATCCAGGGTGTCGGCACCTTTGAGCAGAACGATGGCAGTACCAGGGTCGATGGTCTCATCTCCCAGGAAAACGTAAGTTTCCACGGTGGTGAGTTGTTCGGCACGGGGGTTATCGAGGTGATGGGCAATAATCTGGTTGTAGATCACGGAACAATCGTCAATCCCGGGGCTGAGCGTGGGGCAGGCGCTCTTACCTTTGATGCCGACCTCGCCTTTGGCGGCGACCTGATCATCGAGTTTGAATCGCTGACCAGCTGGGATCGGCTTGATATTCTCGGTAATGTCGATTTCAACTCTGGCAGTACTGTGCTGTTCGATTTTCAGGGCTTTGTCCCGGAGGCGGGTGACAGCTTTGACTTTCTCTTCGCCAGCAGTATGACGGGCTTCGATAATATCAGTTTCTCGACGTCAGATTCATTCGAGGGGCTTGGCTGGTCAGTATTGCAGACCGCAGGCAACGATCTGCGTCTCACATTCAACGTATCCCCGGTGCCATTGCCGGCCAGCTTCTGGTTGCTGGGTAGTGGATTGGCAGCTCTGGCAGGACTCGCGAGGCGCAGGGGTCGGGGCGCAATGGCAGGTATTCGTAGCTGAGAAATCTTCGATTGTTATGTCATCGCAATGACAGAAAGAAGTGGATTCACCATGGGGTCTGCTGATGTTGGCTTCCCCATTGGTGGATGTGTTTTCCCACCCACGCGCAGTGTTACTGACCCGCTGACCGCATCTGGCGCGACCACCAGAATCTGCCCAGCATCAGCAGTACCGCAATCACCAGCAGCACGATAATGATGCGCAGCAGGCGCAGTGTCGGCGTGCAGCAGTCCCTGCCTTGCGGATCTGTTCCGGTGAAGTCCGGGTGCGCCAGCACTGTCTTGCCCAGCACCTGCTCGCGGATGAACTGGCCGCCGCGGGCGCTGCTGCCGGAGGCACGGAACAGGAAGCTGTAGCCGCCGGCCTGCAGGGTGTGGGTGAATTCACCGCCGTATTCGCCGTCGCCGGCCTCCCCGTCATTGTGCATGCCGTCGTCGTGCAGGATGACGGGGGTGCCTGCCGCGCCATTGGGCAGGGTCGGTATTGCCTCGACCGCGGCGCCTGGTACCGGCGCCCCTTCCTCGGCCAGGGATGCGTTCAGCCCGATGCGGTCGCCGGGGTAAGCCGGCTGCGGCGAGACAAAGGCGAACATGCGCAGATTGCTGCCCGCCGCGACGGCGACGGCGTAGGAGACCGGGGTGCCGGTCTGCTCCTGGACGCGTTTCTTCGCGTCCCCCACCCATACGAAGCCCTGATGGGCGACCCGCAGCTTCCACACGCCCTGATAGCGCTGCGGCTCGTCGGTCGGCAGCTTGAGCTTGAACAGGCGTGCTGTCGGCAGTTCCTCCACGCTCTGGCCAAAGCCGTTCGGCGGCGAGGCGGTCGGGTAGGCCGTGCCGTCGGGCGCGATCACGGTGTAGGGCAGCACACCCTGCTTGAACATGAGCGCGATGGTGACTTCCTTGTCCGCCGGGATGAGGGGGATGGGGGTCTCGAAGGTCTGGCCCGGGGCGATGGTGTAGACCGGGTCCAGTACCGGCTGCTGGCCGAGCAGGGTGGTTGCCACCTGCAGGAAGAACTTTTCGATATCGAACACATTGAGGCCGGTCAGGTCGCCGGTGTACTGGCTGGTGCCGCCGGAGCGATTGGCGATATCGGTCAGGCGGGCGGTGTCGACGTCCTGCTGCCGGCCCAGCGCCAGCGAGTGCACACCCACGCCCGCCGGCAGCGCGATGGTGTTCAGATCGACCGGACCGCCGGGCGTTTGCGCCGGGGTGTTCTCCTTGCCGTCGCTGACGATGAGCGCGGCGCGCACATCCCGGCCGGCATCGGTGAGCTGGCCGAAGCCTTCCAGCAGCCCGGCCGCAATGGAGGTCGCCCCCGACGGGTTGAGGTCCGTCGAGTTGGTGACCGTGTCGATCAGATCGGCGCGCGACTGGGCATCGATCTGGGTCAGCGGTTCCAGCAGGCTGGCCTGGGTGTTGTAGCCCACGATCGCGACGCGGTCGCCGGCGCTCTCGCGCAGCAGCTGCAGAAACAATGAACTCGCCCGGCGCAGGGTCTGGGCCTTGCTGCCGTCGGCGGTGGGCTCGTTCATGCTGCCGGAGCGGTCCAGGATCAGCGCCACGTCCAGGGTCTTGCCGGGGATCACCGAGCCCTCCAGATCGACCGTGCGGGTCGGCGGGACATTGGTGTCGTTGATGCTGGTGATGTCGAAGGTGCCGTTATAGGGGCCGCCGTCCGGGGCCCGGGCATCGAAGGTCACGCGGAAGGTGCGCTCGCCCATCGGCGGTATGGTGACGGGTAGCAGGTTCTGTTGTCCCACGCCCGGCTGGTTGGGCTGGTCACTGAAGCTGAAACGCCCGTCGCCGGCGACGTCGACCGTGAAGGTCAGGTCGGCATCACCGGGGTTGCGGATGCGGATGCCCTTCCCGAAGCGATAGCCCTGCTCGACCTCGCCGTAGTCGAACCGGTTCAGCGCCGGGTCCATGACGAACTGGGGTTGCGGAATATGTCCGGTGCCGGTCAGGCTCACGGGCTGGGTGGGGCTGGCCGGATCGTTGGTGGTGAAGGTGATGCTGTCATTGAACACCTGGGCCGCGCTGGGTGTGAAGCTGACGGTGAGCGTGGTGGACTGCCCGGCGGGGATGGCGGCAATGGGGCCAGCCGGCGCCAGGTTGAACTCCGCCAGCGTCGGCCCCGTCACCGGCTGGAAGGTCAGGTCGATCTCACCGGTGTTGCTCAGTATCAGGCTGCGGGTCGCCGCCGCGCCGACATTGACCTGGCCGAAAACGAGACTGTTGGTACTGAGTGAGAGCACCGGCACGGGATCGCGCGACTCCGCCTGGCAGTTGATCGCGGCCGGGCCGACCGCGGGGTTGCGCGTGATCGCTATGTCTTCGTTGATGCTGGCGACCTGGCCGGGTGGGTTCTGCGGATTGAGCTGAATACTGAGCGGTACCGAATCGCCGGGGGCGAGGGTCTGTGGCGTAAATCCGATTGGGGTGCAATGGGCGGTGGTGGCGACCGCGGAGACCTCGATCGCGTCATCGGCCGGACCGCCCGGGTTGCTCAGTGTGACTTGCAGCTGCGGCGACTGGTTATTCGCCACCTCACCGAAATCGATGGATTGCGGCGTGATCTCGAACAGGGCCTGTGGCAGGGCGCAGTCCTGCGTTACGTTGGGAAAGTTCGGGCGGGTACGCGTGATGCGCAGACCGGTGGCGTTGCCACCCGAGCCCAGCACCTCGGCCGAGGTC
Organism: Thiohalobacter thiocyanaticus; assembly: GCF_003932505.1. Lineage (GTDB taxonomy): Bacteria > Pseudomonadota > Gammaproteobacteria > Thiohalobacterales > Thiohalobacteraceae > Thiohalobacter > Thiohalobacter thiocyanaticus. The sequence continues at coordinate 1,332,343 of NZ_QZMU01000001.1, read as the reverse complement.
TGATCGCCGGGGTCGCGGTTGAACGGGATCATGCCGCACAGATGCCTGCCGGTGTCGCCGCGGAACAGGGCGATATCGAAGGTGTCGTTGATCGCCGAGTCGGCATGGGCAGTCAAGGTGAACAGCACCAGGCTGTCGCTGCTGCGGCGGATCTGCACATTGGGCTGATCACTCAGGAAGGCCTGGTGATTGACCAGTGTTTCCACCGGATCGGTAGTGTCCAGCCGCTTGAAGACGATGGTGGTCCGGTTCTCGATGTTGGTGGAGGAACTGCTGCGGATCAGCAGGCCGTCGCTGCCGATGAAGGCATGTGCGGCCTGCTCGGTGGAGGCGCCCAACAGGCCGGGTGCAGTAAAGGTGAAGTCCACCAGCCCGGGGCGGCTGACAGTGAAGCTCAAGCCGCTGCGGGTCAGGCTGTAGGGCCCGCTCGAGGCTGAGGTCGCGGCGCTGAACTGGATGGTGTCGTTGATCGGTCCGACCGCGGGATTGAACTGGGCCGAGGCGCTGAAGGGCAGTATCCAGCACAGCAGTATTATAATTAATGAGTGGAAATCGCAGGCGTGAGCCCACCGGTGCCGAACAGTGTGACGCATCATCGCCTCCCTGGATAATGTCAACCGCGCGCGCGGATACAGCTAAGTTAGACCAGCCGCGCAAAAATTCCAGGGGTGGGCAGAAATAATCTTCCAGGAGGATGATATTCAGGGCAAACATTAAAATTCGAATCCAGCACGGAAGCAGGGCCAGGTCCTGCAATTCCCTTCCTTGCTATACTCCGGTGATGTCCCTGGAGTGCACCCCACCCGGCCATGCGCACAGCCTCGCCCAACCCCCCCCCCTTGCCAGTCCATATGGAATCGCGATGAAACGAATACTGACAATGGCCTTGCTGGTCCTCATGTCCTGGCAGCTGCCGGTCTGCGGCCAGGAGCTGTATGCACCCGAAGCCGCTGTCACGGCCCCGCAGATCCAGGTACAGGGCGTCCCGGAGGACGCCGCGATCCGCAGCCGTCTCCTCGCCGTGCTGGACGCAATCGACGGCCTGCAGGACATCGAGGTGCAGGTCACATCGGGTGTCGTCACCCTGGCTGGCGAAGTCCCCAGCTCCCGCCTCAACCGCGAGGCCTTCGAGATCGCGAGCCGTACCGATGGGGTGGTCTATGTCGTGAACCGACTCAGCGAGGAAGCGGATGTGGCCAGCCGCCTGCGCCCGGCCAGCCGCAAGTTCCAGGAAATTGGCGCCGACCTGTTGCGCGCCCTGCCGGTCGGCCTGGTCGCCCTGCTGGTGGTGGTGCTGTTCTGGTTCCTCGGCCAGTGGGCGGGTTCGCGTGGTGCCTGGCTGCGCCGCGCCGGCATGTCCGATCTCGCCGTGAATCTGGGACTGCGCATCGTTCGCCTGCTGGTCATTGGTATCGGATTCCTGATCGCCCTGGAGATCCTGGACGCCACCGCCATGGTCGGGGCGCTGCTCGGTATCGCCGGGATCGCCGGCATCGCGCTGGGCTTCGCCTTCCGCAATATCGCGGAAAACTACCTGGCCGGCGTGCTGCTCAGCGCCCGCAACCCCTTTGCAATCGGTGACCAGGTACAGATCGGGGAATTCCTCGGCAAGGTGGTACGCCTGACCTCGCGCGATACGGTGCTGATGACCCTGGACGGCAACCACCTGCGCATTCCCAACAGCAACATCATCACCTCGGCAATGCTGAACTTTACCCGCAATCCCCTGCGTCGCTTCGAATTCAAGGTGGGTGTATCCGTGGACCTGGACGTGGCGGCTGCCCGGAACCTCGGCATTGAGACATTGCGGCGGACGAAGGGGATCCTGCCCGACCCGGGACCGCAAGTGCTGATTTCGGAACTGGGCGACAGCACGGTACAGCTGAGTTTCCTCGCCTGGATCGACCAGCGCGAAACTGACATCCTGAAGGCGCGCAGCGAGGCCATTCGCCTGGTGAAGGCCGTCTTCGACGAAGCGGGTATCGAAATGCCCGAACCCATCTACCGCATCCACCTGCGCGATGCGGCTGCCCTCAAGCCCGGCGAAGGCGGGGCCGCGCGCCCCGAAGCGGCACCACCGCCGAGCCAGACCGCCGCCACGGCCGAAAGCAGCGACGTGACGGCGGACCATACAATCGACGAGCAGGTGGCCAATGACCTGAACACCTCCGACGAAGAGAATCTGCTGAAGAAGGGCGGCTGAGTTTCCGGTATTCGCCGGAACGACGAAATTAAAAGGGGTCGGTGACAACTGAGAATCATTCGTGTCATCAATTGTCACCGACCCCCGTTCTAATCTTTTCTACGCCGGAAAGACTCAAGGCGCAGGTGGGGGGGCAACGTGGAGCGTTTACTGAAGCTGTTTGCCCGCGAGGGGATCCTGGAATAGTGTCTGCCCGCGCACTTTATCCCGTCGAGCGATTTGGTGAGGATGTAACAGATGGAAAAGAAAAGCCCCGTGTTCGACAGAGCACGGGGCTTTCAAGTGTCTGGCGCAGCAGAACCGCGCCAGATTTTGCCTGCGCCGTGAAACGCGCTATTTGTTCGCGCGCTTACCAGGCTTGACCTTCACCTCTGTGAGTGCCTCTGCGCCATCCACGATCGTGTCAGCTACAGTGACGCTGGCCACCCACTCCACGGACTCGGGAACGGTTGGGTCAGCCAGCTCCGCAGTCCACTTGAATCTGAACCGAAGTTTCTTGCCCACGCCAAGGTCCGAGAAGCTGGCGGTGAACTCACTGCCGTCCGAGCCTGTAAGCAGCACCGTGCCGCTTGCGAAGCCTGCTGCAAGCTTGTCGTTTTGGATTGTAACCGACAGCATGTTGGGGGAACCGTCAAATACCCAGGTGGGTACCGATAGGTCGGTGATGGAAACATCGGAAAGTACGGGCGTCGAAACGTCTACCGCGGTCGTGGTGGAGGTCTTCTCCATCGCCTCGGATACATCGGTGTATGCCAGGGTGATCACGGTACCCGGTGTAACGTTGCTGTACGAATCGGGCAGGGTTGCCGCAAACACGCCACGATTTGCACCTTGCTCGACCAGGGTCAGCGCGTCGCTCAGGCCGCTGTTGGAAGAAATGGCCACAGTGACTTCTTCGGTAACCATCGGGTCCTGGTTCAGGTCCGCATCTCCAACACGTGCCGTGAGCAGGCTGCCGATCTCGAACGTGGGTTCAGGCTGCAATAGAACCGATGCATTGGAATCCGTATACAGCAGCAGCGGATCGGGGGTTTGACCCACATAGGCGGGCACGCCGCTTCCTGAAGTATCAGGCGTTGGCGTCACGCGGATCGTGAAACTGTTGTTTGCGCTCGCGGGGAAGGTGCTGACATCCCCCACCCTGACCACGTAATTGAGACCAATATTGACCAGGTCATCGATCAGATCCGAGGTGTAGGAAAGGTTGGCGCCCATTGCCTGGATCTCGTCAGCCGAAATAGCCGCGAACGAATCCTCTGCCCCACGCATCCAGCCCAGGCCACCAATCGCCGGGTTGTAACCATACCATGCAAGCAGTTCGGCGTCGGTTTCGGGGTTGCCGTCATCATCGAAGAAAATACCATAGGGCAGCATGTTGTTCGGCAGCCAGGGACCGAACTGATTTGCCGCCACCCCCGCGCCGGCAGGTACGTCATGATAATTGCTTGCCAGGGGTGTGGTTGCTGTAAGCGTATCTGTCAGTGGCTGAATGCCTGCCACGTATTCATCGATAAGGAAACCGGCTCGACTTTCCGGGTCAAAAAAGCCGAGTTCGCCGGTATGCTTGTCCTCCGGACCGAACAGACCAGCCGAAAACGTGGCCAACTGGGTGGGGCTCCACAAATCCGAGGGCACGGCAATGTTCAGGTTGGCGAGATCGACGCCGGCATCGGTAGCGCTGACGAAGGAGGCGCCGACACCAAAGCCCACTTCGAGCTTGAATCCCTGCAGACGACCATCGGTCCAGTTGTTTATCTTCTGGAATACCTGGTAGTCACGTGTGCCTGTTTCGGCCTCTACGTTGAACACCAGATCCACGCTTTCCGAGCCAATGCCATCCACGGTGTTGGGGAGCATGGCAACCTTGTATCGCTTGTGCGTCTGGAAGGCGCTGCTGCAGGTGACCTGCTTCGGGTCGATCGAGTCCAGGTAGTTCCCTTCCAGATAGGACGTCGACATGATGCAGTTGGCAGGCTTGTCATTCTTTACGCCCGGATCGTTATTCACGATCTTGATGCCTGCAGGCTCACCGATGGGCCAGTCCTTGGCCAGGACAATTCCCATGAGAGTACCCGCGTCATCGAAGACGAGGCTCTCATAGGAAAAATCGGAATCCGGAGCGAAATTGTAGGCGCCAGTCGCGGGATCAAACCAGCTTTCGTTGCTTCCGATCGCGCCCTGGGTGCCATCCAGCACCACTTCCACGTTCGAAAGATTCCAGCCGCCGAATCCCGGGGCGCCGCTTGCCGAGGGTGTCGAAGTGATCTTGCCGGCCTGGGTGGGTAGCACAAGTCCCGCCATGGCAATGGCGAGTGCTGTTCTGGCCAGGAGTGAACAGCCTGCGGCTGATGGCGCGTCCTTTCGGGTACTGTTGATCATGCAGATCTCCTGATATGTGGATAATTCAATTTAAATTACCTGATAGCGCCGCAACATCCCTTGCGACCATGTCCAAACGCCTGTGGTCATGGCTGATGAAAACTGCAATTGATAGTGCAGGCCGCCATTGCATTCATCTCTATCACGGTGATGGCAATAGGGTGTCTGGGGGTGGCAAACTCCTTACAAATGCGCACAAACAGGGTGATGCAATTAATGTGCTAACAATGCATCTGGTTGTTTGGTTTGGTATTAAAATACTGCCTGGTTTTTGCCGGGGAATGGATGTAAAAAAAACGGACACCCACCATCCGTTCCGCCACAAATGGAAACCATGTGCCTGGCAATGGCGGTTTAAGGGATGAGGTGGCCGCCATGCTGGCATGATGTGAAAGTCCGAGTCGGTCAGGGCGACCGAAAAGAAGGTAAAAACGGGATTTGTCCCCGGTTTCTCAGAAGTGCCATTTATGTCTGCCATTCGGCCCAGAGTACAAGTCTTGTTATTGCCAGGATCAGAATGATTTTTTTTCTGACTCCGGCTCGGCTCTGCTGCCTCTCCGCGATCTAAACTATAATGGCGATGTGCAAGCCGACTACGGGGACGGGGACGTCAATACCAAACAATATAGGGAGGGTGTTGGATGGGTATGCTGAAGGAATTCAAGGAATTCGCGGTCAAGGGCAATGTGGTGGACATGGCGGTCGGGATCATCATCGGGCTGGCCTTTGGCAAGATCGTGTCCTCCTTTGTGGCCGATCTGGTGATGCCATCGCTGGGAGTGCTGATAGGTGGGGTGGATTTCAGCGACCTGGTCATAACCCTGAAGGCGGCAGAAGAGGGTGTGGAGGCCGTTACCCTGAAATACGGAGCCTTCATCCAGACGATATTCGATTTCATCATCGTGGCTTTCGCCATTTTCATCGCGGTGAAGGCGATCAACAGGATGAAACGCAAGGAGGAGGCAGCGCCCGCAGCCCCGCCGGTGCCCACCAACGAGGAAAAGCTGCTGACCGAGATCCGCGACCTCTTGAAAAAGTAGGTCGAATCAGCGGCGTAGCTGCATAATCCGGCCGGTCAGGGACGCGGCGTTGTGCAGCGCGGAACGGGTCAGCATGGTAAAAACCAGACTGCCTACGGTGACACGACCCGGCCGGAATAGAACGGCTCGCATTCGGATTCGCTGAACAGTGCGACCCCTTGTTTCACCATCTCGAACAAGGGTGCTGTCAGGGCCACCACAAAGTTGGGCTTATTTATTCTGGGATCGTTGAACGAGCCCTGGATGCGCTGTTCCACCACCGCGCAGCCGTCAGAATCGATGACGGCCACCCGCATGTCCTCAAACTCCGAAGTCACGAAATTCAATCTGCCGGCCAACGCGAGTCGGTTCTCTTCCGTTGACAGCGCGACATCGTGGGCGCGCGCCACGCCGTTCTCGATGTGCCACTCGGAAATCAGCTCCTGGATGCTTGTCCGGCCGCCGGTTTCGGCGAACAGGCTGGCAAAGCCGTAGCCCTGAGTCACCGCCAGGCCGACCGGGCCGGCCAGGAAAAGCGCAGCGGTATCCACCAGATTGAATTGCTGGGTGGACTCGTAGCGGGCCAGTTGCGCGTCCAGATCGGTTCCGTGCAGGACGAGTCCCTCGCCCGCAAGCTCCGCCTGGCCGTCCAGCTGTTCCACCACTTCCGACAGGCTTCGGCCTGAGGACGTCAGTTGCATGGAGAATCCGGCCGACCCTTCGGCACCCTGCTCCTGCCGGAAGGTCTCGATGAAGCGTTCAACGCGGAAGTCTGCGAGTTCCAGCTCGAGGGAGTGGGCCGGGGAGGATCCGGACAGGTCGCTTTCCAACTGGACCTTCAACCGGCCCCCGAACAGCCGTCCGGTCAGCGGGCTGATCGTGAGTCGCTGCCCTTGAGCGGAAATCGCGGCCTGAACCTCGGTTGCGTCCAGAGTACCGTAGGTGATGCTCCGGCAGTTCAGTTGACCGTGAAAGTCCGGCAGTGTCGGGTTGGGCTGGGGCGACTGGGCGGGTGGCCAGGCAAGATCCCTTCCCGCCAGGTCGCAGCCGTTCATCACGAACCTGTCGCCGGATGGCTGGTCGATGAAGGTCAGGCTGGCATCCTCGACAGAGAACCGTCTTATCCCGAAGGGCTGGCGATCCCCGGCGTCGTCGGGCCGGTGGGCCGGAATGAAGTTGAAGGCCCCGTCGGAATCCCGCGTCAGATTCAGGCCGGGTTCGACGAAATTGATAGCACTGATCTCAACCCGGCCGCGCAGCAGGGGCAGCAGCCGGACCCGAAGCCTCATTTCCGCGGCATGGAGCCATTCGGTCTCGCCTTGCCGCACATGAACATCAGTAAGTCCCACCCCCAACGTTGGAAACACGCGAGCCTGGACCGGGCCATCCACCTTGAACTCCATGCCCATCGCCTGGGAGGCAGTCTGTTCGATGCGGTGCCTGACGGTTTCCGCATCCAGGAACACCCAGGCAAGCAACATCAGCAGGGCAAGCAGTGCGACAACACCGCCGACGGCAAACAGGGAGATCCGTGCGATCCTGGACATAGGTTGGCCCATCCCGACAACCTGCGAGGATTACAGATTATTGTATCACACTGACCCGGGCGCGCCGGTCAGCCCGAGCGTCGCCACAACGACGCCAGTAGCGACCCGCTCAGGTTGTGCCAGATACTGAAGAGCGCCCCCGGCAGGGCCGCCAGAGGTGCGAAATATTTCAGCGCCAGTGCTACCGCCAGCCCGGAATTCTGCATTCCCACCTCGATCGCCAGGGTTCGGCTCACTGTTGTGTCGTACCCCAATAGCCGCGGAACAGCATAACCGCCGAACAGGCCGGTCAGGTTGTGCATGACAACCGCCAGCAGCAACAACAGGGAAATTTCGCTCAGTCGCGTGTGGTTCAGCGCCACGATGATCGCGATGATCAGCACGATTGCGGCAACCGAGATCAGGGGAAAGGCGTGTTGCAGCGGTCTGAGCCTTGCATGAAGGAAACGGTTGAGCGCAATGCCCAGCATCGCCGGCGCGATGATCAGTTGCACAATGCTTTTCAGCATCTTGAGTACAGGCACATCGATGCTGGCGTTCAGGTACAGCCAGCTCAACCAGGGTGTGAGCAGCACCGCCAGCAGGGTGGACACCGCCGTCAGGGTGATCGACAGGGCGACATTCCCCTTCGCCAGATAACACACTACATTCGATGCCGTGCCGCCGGGGCTGGCGCCGACCAGCACCATGCCGGCGGTCAGCAGCGGATTCAGTCCCAGCAACAGTGAAATCATCCAGGCTGCCAGCGGCATTACGCCGAACTGCAGCAGCGCGCCCAGCACGATCAGCTTCGGCATCTTCAGGATGCGTGCGAAATCATTGAGCGTCAGCGTCAGACCCATGCCGAACATCACCAGTGCCAGCAGCGGCAGAATCGCGTTTTTGTGGTCGGCGAACAGCTGCGGCTGCCACCAGGCAAGCGCGGAGAACAGAATGGCCCAGAGGGGGAAGAGGCGGGTGAGGTTATGGGTTGTCATTATTCAGGCATTATGAATTGTTCGATGCCGGCCGTGAATGGTGGCGGTGGCGAATGGCACTGACATAAGCCGGATTTCACTCCATCCGCCATTCCTGCGAAGACGGGACAAAAGTGCGGAGCGCGTTGAACGCCTTCATGCCCTTCAGGGTAGAAGGGCAAGCGAAGCGAATAATCCAGTGCCTGGCGGGCAGGCAAACGCTGGATCTCCGCCTTCGCGGGGATGACGCGGCTGAAGTTGCTGCCATTCACGAGGATGGCAACTGGGAAGCGGTTGTTTCGCCCGTGACAGACTGAACCATTCGGAACGGAAGTGACTCAGGCCCGCGTTGTTTGGTTGCGTCGCTGCGCGCCCGGCCCCACGCCCCATACCCGCTTGAACGCCTTGCGAAACGCCGCCTCGGTCGAGTAGCCCATCTGTTCCGCCACCCGGGCGACGGATCGGTTCGGATCGCGCAGCAGCCGGTCGGCCTCCCGCATCCGCAGATCACTGAGATAGCCCATGGGCGTCTGGCCGACGAGTCGCACAAAGTGCTGGGCGAAGGCGGTGCGTGACATCCCGGCGGTTCGCGCCAGACGCTCCACCGACCAGGCCTCGCCGGGGCTGCGGTGCATGGCGCTCAGGGCGAGGTTGAGGCGTGGATCGGCAAGCGCAGCGAGCCAGCCGCGCGGCTGTTCCTGATGATGCAGGTGGTGGCGGATTACCTGCACGAATAAGGTATCCGCCAGCCGGTCCACGGCGACCTGCCAGCCCGGTGCGCGCTGTTCGGCCTCCGCCAGCATCAGGCGGGCGAGCTGATCGATGCGGCTCGATGCCTCGGTATTCTCGCTGCGCACCACCAGTATCTCGGGGAGGGCATCGAGGACGGGATTGGCCGGCCCCGCGCCAAAATCGATGTAACCGCACATCACGACGGTGCCGGTATCCTCGCCGCACTCGGAATGCGGCGTACGGGCCTCGGGCCAGCCAGACAGGGTATGCCAGGCGTCGTGCGGCAACACGACAAGATCCCCGCTGCGTAGCGGAATATCGGGCTGCGCGGTGTCCAGGCGCAGCCAGGCGCTGCCCCGGCCGATCAGATGAAAGGTGGCGCGCTGGCTGCCGGAGGTGTTGAGCGACCAGTTGCCGCAGTAGGTGGCGTGCTCGAAGACGTGGGCACGCAGCTTGAAGCCGGCCAGGACGGTGGAAAGCAGGTCTTCACCTGAACGATAAGACATAAAATTCGGACGATTTCCTATATTCGGGTTCGGCAAGCCTGTCTAGTATCCCCTTCCACGCGGTGCCGGACAAGGTGTCCGGACCGCATACACAACCGAAGAGGAGATACCGATATGCGCAAGCTGATCATGAGCCTGATGCTGCTGATGTCTGTCCTGGGCCTGACCGGCGTGGGTCATGCCGCCACACCGGAGACCGTGGACGGCGTGACCGTGATTCACCTGGATGAGTACAACGGCTACTTCGCCGCCAGGGAGACCCTGGCAGGACTCAAGCCGGGCAAATACCGTTTTGTCGTCACCAACAAGGCGGAAAAAATGGTGGGCTTCTGGCTGCAGGACAATGAGACCCATGAAATGCTGGATCGCTTCCCGCTCGAGCCGGGCGAGACCAAAGAGACGGTGGTGAACATCACCGAGAACGGTTTCCGCTACCGCTGCCCGATCAACCCAACGCCCTGGTATCCTGTGGGTGTCTCGAAGTGACAACAGAGCCCGCACCCGTTCGGTGCGGGCACTCAGCGGAAATACCGGGGAACCTCTTACATGGACACCGCCCGTATGGTGAATCACCGGGCCACAGCAAGGCCTGTCCGCATCCGCTCTGAATGGACAAACAGGCAGCGGCGATCCCGAACGTCGCCGCCTGGGCAGGCCGCTACGTTGTCGGCCTCGGTGCCGGCTGGCCGGGCGGGCTGTGAATTGCGACAATCCCCCTTCAGCTCACACCATACCGTGCAACGATCAGGGGACAGCGATGGCAGCCGGCCACGAGACGGAGAAATTCGAATCCATCAATGTGATGGGTGAGCCGCTGGAGTGCTGCAGCCAGGCGCCCATGACCGGCTTTTACCGCGAGGGGGCCTGCGACACCTGCGAACAGGATGTCGGTTCGCATACGGTCTGTGTTGAGGTGACAGGCGAATTCCTCGACTACTCCCGCTTCAAGGGTAATGATCTGTCCACCCCCATTCCCGAGTTCGGCTTCCCCGGGTTGCAGGCGGGCGACCGCTGGTGCCTCTGCGCCGCACGCTGGCTCGAGGCCCACAATGATGGCATGGCCCCGCGGGTGTTTCTCATGCGTACCCATAAGCGGGCACTGGAGACAATTCCCTATGAACTGCTCAAGGCGTACGCCGCGGATCTGAACTGAGGCGGCCCGGACACCGCACCTCGCCCTGATAGTCTGCCGGCGCGACATCGATTACCATTGCCGGAATCAGCGATGACAGGACGTACTGTTTCCGGCCAGACACATGGACCCGATATCGACACTTGCCGGGGTGGGACAATCCCTCTGGGCATTCTTCCAGCTCGATCCGGCCCTGCTGGCCGATCCCGAGGTCGGTGTCCGGCTGGCGCTGCAGGTGGTCCTGCTCGCCGGCTCCGCGTTCTTTTCGGGATCGGAGACCGCGCTGTTCTCGCTTTCCCGCCTGGATCTGCACAAGCTCAACCGTGAGCGTCATCCCCGTTCGGCGACCCTGCATGCCCTGCTGGACAGCCCGCGCAAGCTGATCATTTCCATCCTCTGCGGCAACGAGATCATCAACATTGCCGCGGTGGCGAACATGACCGCGTTGCTGGTGCTGCTCTACGGACCCGAGCGCGCCGGCATCCTCAGCATCGTCATCATGGTGCCGCTGCTGCTGGTCGTGGGCGAAATCACGCCCAAGATCATCGCGGTCTCCAACCCGGTCCGGGTCAGCGCCGGGCTGGTCGCCGCGCCCCTGAGCCGTTGGGTACGGCTGATCACCCCGGTGCGCTGGGCGCTGCGCGGCGTGGCCGACCGGATCACGACCTGGATCGTCGGCGAGGAGCGTGCCGCGGAGAACATCCTGCGGCTGGATGAATTCCGCAGTATCGTCGACGAAGTGGCCAGCGAGGGCGAACTGCACGCCACCGAGCGCAGCCTGATCTATCAGCTGCTCGATGCCGGCGCGACCGAGATCGTCGAGATCATGACCCCGCGCACCCGGGTGGCCTTCATCGAGGCCGGACAGAGTGCGGCCGACATGATTGCGCAGTTCCGGGCTATCCGGCATTCCCGCGTGCCCGTCTATCAGAATCACCCGGACAATCTCATCGGCTTCATGCGCATCGAGACGGTGCTGCCCCTGGTCATGGAAGGCACCGATCCGGCCGGAGTGGATCCGGAAGATCTTGTCAGCCCGCCGATTGTGGTGCCCCCGACCAAGAAGGTCGACGAGATGTTCGACTTCTTTCGCACCAATAATGCGCGGGCCGCGGTGGTGCTGAACGAGTTCGGCGGGGTGGAGGGCATCATTACGCTGCGCGACGTGCTGACTTTCATCTTCGGGCACCTGTCGGGGGAGATCCGTGGGCAGGAGCTGTATACGACCAAAGACGAGGATGTCTACGAGGTGCCGGGTGACATGAGGCTGGTCGATTTCAACAATCTTACCAATTTCGCCATCCACGACCCGCGGATGACCACTATCGGCGGGGTCGCCTTCCGCCACCTCGATCGCCTGCCGCGGGTGGGTGACGAGGTGGTAGTGGAAGGCTATACCCTTACCGTGCTCGAGGTCGCTGAGCAGCGCATCATTCGTCTGCGGGTGGCGCGTCAGGGCACGCCACCTGCATCGGCTTCGGAAGCGACCTAGGGGAGCGGGGCATGGAGACTTTCATCATCCTGCTGGCCATGGTCCTGCTGTTGCTGCTGGAGGGGTTTTTCTCTGGTTCCGAGATCGCCCTGGTGCATGCCGAAAAGGTCAGGCTGCACGCCGAGGCCAACAAGGGCAACCGGGGCGCTCGGTTGGTGCTGGATATGTTTCAGCGCCCCGATATCCTGCTTACGACCACGCTGGTGGGAACCAACATCTCGGTGGTCACGCTCACAACCCTGGGTACGCTGCTCATGATACGCCTGTTTGGCGAGTACGGGGATATCTATGGCGTCCTGATCTATGCGCCCCTGTTCCTGATTATCGGGGAAATCGTGCCCAAGAGCGTGTATCAGCAGCACGCGGACCATCTGGCGCCGCGGGTGATTTATCCGCTGCGGGTATTCAAGATCCTGCTGTATCCCGTGATACTGACATTTTCCAGCTTCGCCCGGCTGGCCGCCCGCCTGGCCGGGGAGAACCTGAGTGAGAAGCACCTGTTCATTACCCGCCAGCAGATCGGCAGCATTGTGGAAATGGCCAATCGCAGTGCGCACGTCGGTGTCTTCGACAAGGAGCGGATCTCCAGGGCGGTGCGCTTTGCCGATACCAGCGTCGGCGATGCGATGCGCCCGGTCGCCGAACTGGTTGCGGTCGACGGGGACAACGGCGATATGCGCGAGGCCTTCCGCCTGGTTGGCAAGTACGGCTACAACCGTCTCCCGGTGTATCAGGGCAACATCGGCAATATTATCGGGATACTGACCCTCACCGTCTGGGATCTGATGGAGGGGAGCAAGCGCGAGCAGCCGCTGCCTGATCTGGTGCAGCCTGCGCTGTATGTTTCGCCGTTGCAGAACGTCGTCGCCCTGATGCCGCAACTGAAGGAGCGCGAAGACAGCATGGCCATTGTGGTTGATGAGTTCGGTTCCGCCATCGGCATGATCACAATGGAGGATATCATGGAGGAAGTGGTGGGCGAGATCCGGGTAGGGTATGATTTCGACGAATATCGTCCGCGTCGCAGAGCCCATTACCGGCGACTCGGCGATGGCAGCTATGAAGTCGACTCACGCCTTTCGGTTGGCGATGTCAATGAGTTGCTGGATACCGATCTGCCCACGAGTGAGGCGCACACCATCGGCGGTCTGGTCGAGGCCCGCCTGCGACACATCCCCGCGGTGGGTGAGTCCATTACCCGGGAGGGCTGGACCTTCACCGTGACCGAGGCCAGCGAACGGGCGGTCGTCAAGCTGCGCATCAGCACGGCTGCGGATGCGCCTGATTCCTCCTGAGCGGTCAGCGCTGATATACTGGGCGTCCGGATAAAGCCTTTATTGAGTGGAGTTTCGTCATGTTGATTGTCGCCAATCGCGTGCCTGTCGCGGCCGGCTGGGAGGAAACCTTCGAGGAACGCTTCCGCAACCGGGCCGGCCAGATCGACAAACAGCCCGGCTTCGTGCGCATGCAGGTACTCAGGCCGCAGACCGATGGCGCGCCCTATGTGGTGTTGACCACCTGGCGGGACAGGGCCGCGTTCGACGCATGGGTGGGCAGTGAGGATTTCAAGCTGGCGCACAGCAATCCCATGCCGAAGGAGGCCTTCGACGGCGAGGGCGGGATGGAGATGCATGAAGTCATCCTGGCGAGTGAACAATCAGCAGACTGATATTAAAGAGAACGAATAAAAGAAAAGACTTTATCGAAAAAATGCGAATCATTTTCGTCTTTGATATTCGCCGGCCGGCCTCGGCCTATTCTGAACTGGAAAAGATGTGATGCATGATCTCGAGACTGCTAGCTGCGCCCGTTAGGTTGGCGTCCTATCTCCAGTTGGTGATCTACCCCGGGCTGGTGCTCGCCGTTTCGCTGTTTCTCCCTGAAAACCGCTTTTTCGTGCACCTTCCGCTGCATGCCGTGGTGGAAACCTTCGGCGCGCTTGTCGCCCTGTTCGTGACCAGTCTGATATTGATATTCCATCGCGATCAGCGCATCGCGGAGATGCCGCTGGCGGTGCCCCTGGGCCTGACCAGCATGGGGCTGCTGGACATGTTCCATGCCGCCGTGGGGCCGGGCGAGGCCTTTGTCTGGCTGCACAGTCTGGCGACCTTCGTCGGCGGGCTGATGTTCGCGACTGTGAGCATGCCGTTCGGCCGCCGGCCCGCCTCGGAGAATCTGATTCCGCTTGGCGTCATTGCGCTGGTTGTCGTTGCGGCGGCATCGTTGTCGATCTGGCCGGGGCAGTGGGTCCCGGCGATGCTGGTGGATGGGGAGTTCACGCTGTCGGCGCGGCTGCTCAATCTGGCGGGAGGCGTGTTCTTTCTGTTTGCCGCCTATCATCTCAACCGGCTCTATGACCGTCAGGACGAGAAGAATCACCGGCTTTTCGCGCTGCACTGCGCCCTGTTCGGAACGGCGGGTCTGATCTTCGAGCTGTCGACCATATGGGATGCCGCCTGGTGGTGGTGGCATGTCATGCGCCTGGCGGCTTATTGCATTGCGCTGGTGGTCATGGTTCAGCGGATTATGGGTGCGCTGGTCGAGCACGAGAAGCAGCAGCGGATGCTGGACGGCATTTTCAACAACACATCCTCGGTCATGTATGTCAAGGATACGGAGGGGCGCCACATGCATGTCAACCGGCGTTACCTGGATCTGTTCGGTATCACGCCGCAGCGGATACTCGGGAAGAGGGACAGCGAACTGTTCCCCCGGGAGATGGCCGAGGTGTTCGAGTGCAATGACCGCGAAGTGCTGGAGAGCGGCCACCTGCTCCAGTTCGAGGAACAGGCGCCGCATGACGACGGTATGCATACCTATCTGTCGCTCAAATTCCCGCTGCGGGACAAGTACGAGCGAACCTACGCCGTGGCGGGCATCTCCACCGACATCACCGAGCACAAACGGGCCGAGCAGCGCCTGCTCGAGCTGGCGCATTATGACGAGCTGACCGGGCTGCCGAACCGCAACTATTTCATGCAGCACCTGGCGCAGCATGTCGAAATCGCCCGGCACCATAACCACCTGCTGGCCGTACTGTTCCTGGATCTGGACCGGTTCAAGAACGTGAACGACTCGCTCGGCCACCCCTATGGCGACAGTCTGCTCAAGCAGGTCGCGGCGCGGCTGGACGGCTTGATGCGCCAGGAGGATATCGTCGCCCGTCTCGGCGGCGACGAATTCGTCTGCCTGCTGCCGAGTGTCGAGCATCGGGACCAGGTCGCGCAGGTGGCGCAGAAGATCATCGCCGCCCTGTCCCGGCCGTTCGATGTCGACGGCCATGAGCTCAGTGCCTGCACCAGTATCGGGATAAGCCTGTTTCCCGACGACGGCGGCGATGGCGACACCCTGATAAAACACGCCGATTCCGCCATGTATCGGGCCAAGGATCAGGGGCGCAACCGCTACGAGTACTATACTCATGAACTCACGTTGCAGGTCTCGCAGCGTTTCCGCCTGGAAGGCGATCTGCGTCATGCCATCGAGCGCCGCGAGCTGTATCTGGTCTGGCAGCCTCAGTTCAGCCTGGCCTCGGGAGAGCTGATCGGCGCGGAGTGCCTCCTCCGCTGGCAGCATCCCGAACACGGCCTGGTTCCGCCGGATGAATTCATCCCGCTGGCCGAGGAGAGCGACCTGATTCTTTTCATCGGCGACTGGGTTCTGTGCGCGGCTATCGCGCAGATGGCGGGATGGCAGGCGCGGGTGCCGTCCCTGAAGGCGTCGATCAATCTGTCGCCCAGGCAGTTGTCCGCCGCCGGCCTGTCGCAGCGTATCCGCTCACTGCTCGAGCAGTACGGCGTGAGCCCGGGGCGGATTCAGCTGGAGCTCACGGAAAGCGGGCTCATGGAAAGCCAGGCTGTCAATGCCTGGCTCGGGCAGGAGGCGGCCTCGCTGGGACTGCTGTTGTCGATCGACGATTTCGGTACCGGCTACTCGTCGCTGTCCCGTCTGAAGACTCTGCCCATCAATCAACTCAAGATCGACCGTTCCTTTGTCAAGGACATCCCTGACGACGAGAACGATATTGCCATCACCCGCTCGATCATCGGGCTGGCGCGCGGGCTCGAACTGGAAGTGGTGGCCGAGGGCGTGGAAACGGCCTATCAGGAGCGTTTTCTGCGTGAGGCCGGTTGTGATATCGCGCAGGGCTACTATTACAGCCGGCCGGTCAGTGCGGCCGAATTCGAGACCCGCTATCTGCGCAGCCAGAAGGAAGAATGACGGAGGCGGATGCCTGGTGGATTAAGCTATCTTCGTCCCGCCTCCGGGCGACGGTGTCCTGGCCCCTGATATAATGAGCGACTCCGACTGAAAACCACTGCGAATGGAGCCGTGCCACGTTCATTGTCGCCAACCGTGTCCCGGTCGCCGCCGGCTGGGAGGAGACCTTCGAGGAACGCTTCCGCAACCGTGCCGGCCAGATCGACAAGCAGCCCGGCTTCGTGCGCATGCAGATCCTCAGGCCGCAGAGCGAGGGCGCGCCCTATGTGGTGCTGACCACCTGGCAGGACAGGGCCGCGTTCGAGGCCTGGGTGGGCAGCGAGGATTTCAGGCTGGCGCACAGCAATCCCATGCCGAAGGAGGCCTTCGACGGCGAGGGCGGGATGGAGATGCACGAGGTCGTCCTGGAGAGCGAGGCGGCGACCGACCGGTAACCCTCGCCCACCGGTTGCGCGTCCGGTATCCGCCGGGGCGGAATGCGTTGCGGGATCAGCGAGCCTTCCCGGATTCGAGTTGCCGGTGCAGGGCCGTCATCAGTTCGATCAGGTAACCGCGCATGGCGTGTCGGGTGAGCCAGTGCGGCACCAGTTCTCCGGGATCCAGGGTGATGCGATAGACGGCGTCCAGTCCCCCGGGTGCGGGACGAATGTCCCAGCAGCCGCTGAAGGCCGCCGGCGGCATGGCGTCAGCGTCCCCGGGCAGTTCGTATCGCTGACTCAGCCGCCATTCAACCCGGTAGTGTCCGTCCTCCGGTTCGCTGAGGCGGTCGGTGCTTTCCAGTACATAATGCCGGTCCTGAACCGGCGCCGGATAATCCAGTCGCTGGTAGACCCAGACATGTCGTCCGTTTCGTTCCAGGACATCGCTGACCCCGACGTCGGGGATCACGCCGGCAAAGTGTTCATATTCCCAGATGAGCTGATACAGTGCGCGCGGCTCCGCCTGCCAGCGCACGCGCACGGCGGCCTCCGGCACTCCCCCGGCGGTGTCGCGCTGGTACAGGCGCATATCCGAACCCTGATGTACCTGGGCCCAGGAGGGGCCGGGCGGTGGCTGTGCGTCACAGGCGTAGAGTGTCTCCGTTGCGCCAGGTACGGCGGTTGCGGCGAACAGCAGCCAGACGGCAAGGGCATTGGTTGCCAGTGTCATTGAGGCTCCCGGCGTTGTGGACAGGTGGGCAGCCGCAACTATAGTTCAGATATTCCGCTCGCACGGATATCTGCCGCAAGCGTGCCGGGCGGCAGGGGAAACCGCATACGCTGCTGGCGAGGGAGGTGGATGATGCAGCTTCAACCTGTGGAAAATGCCCGCTATCATCGGGCAATGGGCAACCTGCTGGTACTCTATACCCAGGTGGATCAATTCATTATGGAGGCCTGCGCGGCGCGTATCGCCTCCGCGCCCGGTGACGAAGCCCGGCTCGGGCTCGCCAAGCAGGTCGGCGACGAACGCCGTCATGTCAGTATCCAGAAACGCTGGATGCGGGAGTTCGGTGTCGAGACAACCCCGCTGATCAGCGCGCAGGCCCTGGACCGGCTCAAACAGGCCTTTGCCGAGCTGGACTGGGTCGATTATCTGACGGATCTGTACCTGGTGATCGAGGCCCTGGGGTCACAGGCGGTCGAGGAGGTGGTGCCGCTGACCGACCCCGGTACCCGTGAATCACTGCGCGTTCCGCTTCAGGACGAACTCGATCACGTGGAATTCGGACTCTCGCAGCTGCGCCAGGCCCTGGCGGCGCTGCCGCCCGCCGAGCGCGAGGCCCGGCTGCAGGCGATTCCCGGTCGCATCGAGGCGTTGGCCGGGCATTTCGGTGAGCTGGGACTGCCGGTGCGAGACTGGTTTGCCGATGTCGGCTGTGATCCGGAGGCTTTGGTGAGCATCCTGCATCAGCGCCGGGACGCGCTGCTGGAGCGCCTCGCCGCCTGAGACCCGGGCCGGTGTCCGGGACGGCACTGTCCGCCGCCCCGCCTCAACGGCCGACAATGGCCCGACCCCTGGGCGGCGGCTCGGGCGCTGCGTCAGGCGGGCGGTGGACCCGGGGTTGCTCGGGGTGAGGGGGCGCGCGCATGCCCGGACCGGGATGCGGACGGAATTGGTGCGGCAAGACAAACCGGGGTGCGGCGTAGCGTTGTGTGTCGGTGTCTTGCGCCGCTTCCTGCCGGATCTTGTGCGCCTCCAGTGCGGTCCTCTCGCGTTCCAGCCGCAGACGTTCCCGCTCCAGACGGGCGGCCTGCAGGCTGTCTGCAACGTCAAGCACCGCCCGGTAACCGCCTGCAGCAGGGGGTTGTGAAGGCGCCTCGGGCGAGAGTTCAATCACCTCGTAATCGACATCCGCATGTGGCGCAGGCGGGGTTTCGCTGTAATAGGTACTGCCGTCGGTCCCCTCCCATTTGTAGATGGGTGCGGCCGCCAGCGCCACGGGCAGCCCGAAGAGAACAACCGCCCATGTATTCAACGCCTTGTGGCCTGTGCGGTACACCAGCGCCTCCACTGTTTCATGCCTTTCCGCCAGCAATTGCTGAAATCCGCCGGTAGGACTCGACATCTCCGACACCTGTGTGAGGAGGAAGTTGCCTGCGGACGCAAGATGCATAAACAAGACTTATTACCAAACCTCGGCCCCATAATGAGGTGTGATTCCCGTTCTGGCCGGTTCCGTTCGGACTGTGTTGTGTGGACTACACTTTGACCGTGGCAGACAGGTCAGGAGCACCGGCGGGATCGGCTGCGCCTGATGCAGCCGATGCAGCAAGCGGCAAACGAGGTTTGCCTATGAAACGCACGATAGCCTTTCTTCTCTGCCTGTGTTTGCAAGGCTGCGCCGGAAATCCGGCCGTGCGATACACAAACGAACTTCCGCAGGGATCGACCCTTGTTTACGCTGCGCCCATGCTGCGGGCGCGGCAGTACCAGGACATGCGCAATGGTTACGATTTCATCGCCTATCGGCTGCGTTCAGTCGAACCTGCCAGCGGTGATCGGCGGCATGAACTCTATGTGAAGATCACGCATTCCGGGCTGCGGCGGCAATACCGCCATGCCAGATTCAACAGGGCCGGTGTTGTTGACGTCGGTATGCGGATCCAGGAAACGAGCGGCTGCCCGGAGAGTCGGATAGGTCCGCCCTGTGATACCCGGCTGGTGCTTACGGTTCCATTGAGTGAACAGTTGCTGCATGCGCACGCCGATGCAGGACTTCAGGTCACTTTGGTCACGGAAGATGAGGAGGAGAACAAACTCGCCCTTGACGCCGCCTATATCGCAGCATACCTCGACGGCCCGTGAAGATAACGGGCGGCATATTCACGCTTCTATCTGTTTTTCCCTCTTGTTGAACAACACCCCAAGCCCCGGAGGACTGCATGCGACGACTCTATTTTCTGGCCCCTGATGTCAAAACGGCAAAGACCATCGTGGACGAACTCCTGCTGGCGCGCATCGAGGTGCGCTATATCCATGTCCTGGCCAGGGAGGGTACGCCGATGGCGGATCTGCCCGAGGCCGGGCTGTCGCAGAAGAGCGATCTGGTGCCCGCGCTGGAACGGGGTATTGCCATCGGAGGCATGGCCGGCGTGGTTGCCGGTGTCGTCGCCGTGACCTTCCCCCCTGCGGGGCTGGTGCTCGGCGGCGGTGCCATTCTGGCGACCGGGCTGACCGGTGCCGGTGTTGGCGCGGTCATGTCCAGCATGATTGGTGTGGATGTCCCCAATTCGCGTCTCAAACAGTTCGAGGAGGCGATCGGGTCGGGCAAGCTTCTGCTGATGGTGGATGTGCCGAAGGATCGGGTCGGGGAGATCCAGGAGAAGATCAGGCAGCATCATCCCGAGGCCGAGATCGGCGGCACCGAACCCACGATCCCGCCGTTTCCGTAGTACGGGTACCGCACCGGTCAGCGGGTCAATGGGCTGGCTGACCGGAGTCATTATCTGCTGGCGTGCGGGACGGGCCACTGCCATAGGAACGACGAGTGTCGTGCTGCTGCAGAATCTCCAGGGAGGGGTGCTGTGTAGTTCCCGCCTTTCTAGCGACGCTGGATGCGGACGAGGTAGGGCGTGGCGTCGTCGTTGTCGAAGTCGTGCTGGTAGTCGCCGCTGTCGCCCATGATCAGGATCTGTTCGGTGCCGGGGTGGTACACCAGGTGTCTGCCGTCGGCGGCGCCGATGTCGATCGGCTGCCAGGCCTCCTGCTCCAGCCAGTAGAGCCAGGCGGATTTGCTGCAGCCCCAGTCGTAGACGAACAGGGCGTCGAGGTGCTCGAGGTGAAGCGTGTAGATCCATTCCCGCGCCTGGGGGTGGGGGCAGGACGGCGCATCCCAGGGCAGGGCGGCGATATCGCGGATGCGCTGCCGGTCGATATCGAAGGCGATCAGGCTGTTGTTCCTGAAATCGACGCTGTAGATGCTGCGCCCGGCAAGTGCAGCATAGACGGCATGGCGGCGGCTGCGCAGGGTGCCGGGCAGGTTCTCCCATTCATGATTCTGCGGGTCCCAGATGAGGACATTGCCGCCGCGCGGGCCCAGGAGGTAGACCTTGTCGGTTTCGGCATCATAGACGGCGAATTCGACGCTGCGTGGCGGCGGGCTCTGTCCTTCGCGCAGTTGCCAGTTCCCGGTCTGCGGGTCGAAGCCCATGACCTGCTTGTCCAGGCCGTCGCAGTCGGTCCCGAAATAACGCTGCTGTCCGGGCAGCGCCCAGAATTGCTCACGCCGCGAATCCCATACCCAGCCGTGCTGGTCCGGGTGGCCGAAAGTGAAATTATTCGGCGTGCAATAGGGCATGAGCAGCCGCCATTCATCGGCGCGGATGTCGTAGCTGAAGATCTCCTGGCGGGCGGAGTGGCGGAAGTGCGGATAATCACTGCCGGGCGGGCCCTCGTAACCGAAGTCGCCGCCATGCCAGTAGATCAGGCCGTCCTGCGGGTTCACCGTAAGTCGGCCGTGCTTCATGGCATTGCAGGGCCCTTCATGGCAGGTCGGCGGCCGGCGGGCCTCGACCTGGATATCCAGCGGGACCTGCGCGAATTCGCCGCCGTGCCTGTCGGCGGCGGCCGGGCCCGCGCCGGATGCAGTGGCAAGGACGAGGCAGCCCCCCAGCAGCAGCGCCGCGCTGTCGCGCAGCCGGGGAGGGCGTATCCGGGTTGTATCCGCTGTTCGCATGAGAGTGAGGATAGATCCATTTCGAGCCTGTCGCCATGAGGCCGGCGACAAACGAGAATCATTTGCGCTTTCGGTTGTCACCGACTACCTTGACTGGAATCGGGCCGGCCCCGGCCGGCATCAGGCAACAGTAATCCAGTCAACAAGGCGACCGCATGACAAGAAAAACCGATACCCGCAGCATGGCGCTGTACTGTGACTTCGAGAATGTTGCGCTGGGGGTGCGCGATGCCAAGTATGCCGCCTTCGATATACAGAAGGTGCTGGAGCATCTTCTGCTCAAGGGCAATATCGTGGTCAAGAAGGCCTATTGTGACTGGCAGCGCTACCAGGAGTTCAAGGCTACCATGCACGAGGCGGCGTTCGAACTCATCGAGATTCCCCATGTGCGCCAGTCGGGCAAGAACTCCGCGGATATCCGCATGGTGGTGGACGCCCTCGACCTCTGCTACACCAAGTCGCACGTCGACACCTTCGTGATTATCAGCGGCGACTCGGATTTTTCACCACTGGTGAGCAAATTACGCGAGAACGACAAGATGGTGATCGGTGTCGGCGTCAAGAACGCCACCTCCGACCTGCTGATCGCCAACTGCGACGAGTTCATCTTCTATGATGACCTGGTGCGGGAGGCCGAGGCGCCGCGCCGGGCGCGGCGCAAGACCGCGGCGAAGAAGACCGGCAGCAAGACCGGGGCGGCAGCCGGCAGTGATGAGGACAGGCGCCAGGAGGCCCTGGACCTGGTCCTGGCGACCGTGGCAGCCCTGTTCAAGGAACGTGGGGAGGAGGAGAAGGTCTGGGGCTCGATGGTCAAGCAGACCCTCAAGCGGCGCAAACCCGGCTTCAACGAGGCCTACCATGGCTTCCGGAATTTCGGTGAGCTGCTGGAGGAAGCCGCCAGGCGCAAGCTGCTGGACCTGGAGGCGGACGACAAGTCCGGAGGTTACATTATAAAGGGTTACTCCCACTGACACCTGATTACCCGGAGAGGACAGGGATATGACCATCACCAACAGCCAGTCAGGCACCAACGTTCATGAGATCAGCGACGGGATATACCGGATCAATACGCCCGTTGTCTTTGAAAACGGCAACGGATTTTCCTTCAACCAGTACCTGATTGCCGACGATGAGCCGTTATTGTTTCATACCGGGCCGCGCAGGATGTTCCCGCTGGTGCGCGAGGCCGTGGCAAGCATACTGCCGGTCGATCAGCTGCGTTATATCGGCTTTTCCCACGTAGAGGCGGATGAGTGCGGTTCACTGAACGAGTGGCTGGCTGTGGCCCCGCAGTCCACCCCGCTGTGCGGGACTGTTGCGGGCATGGTGTCCATTGCCGACATGGCTGACCGGGCGCCCCGCACCCTGGCCGATGGCGAGATGCTTGCCCTGGGCCGGCACAGCGTGCGCTGGCATGACGCGCCGCATCTGCCCCATGCATGGGAGTGCGGGTTTCTGTCCGAGGAAAGCACGAAGACCCTGCTGTGCGGCGATCTCTTTACCCAGGGCGGCACCGACCTGCCTCCACTCACGGAATCCGATATTCTCGAGCCCAGTGAGTCCTTTCGACACGCCATGGACTATTTCTCGCACACGAAGTACGCGCGTGAGCTGCTTGAGCGGCTTGCCGCCACCGCCCCGGCGACTCTGGCATGCATGCATGGCAGCGCCTGGCGTGGTGATGGCGCCGGCTTGCTGCGGGCGCTCGGCGATGAGCTGTGCTCGTAATATCAGGCGATCTAGAAGTTTTCGTTTTCCACTTCCTGGAAGACGAAATTGATAACCCGGCCCATTTCGTTGAAGTTGATCCAATCCTGGTATTCCGCCAAGTCGGAAATCACTTCATCCCTCATCTCGTAAGCTTCAAGACCTCGGTTGAAGTGGTGGGTAACGGATGAATGGAGTGTTTCCAGAAACCGAAGGGTGGTTTCCGGGATTTCGCGTCCGCCGCTGCGGCCATGGCCGGGGATGTAGATGTCGACATCCGCATTCAACATGGCTTTGATGGCCGTGATCGAACCCTTGAAACTCGCATCCTGCGGCACATCCGAATTCGGAACCCGTCCTGAGGTGACGATGTCGCCAAAAAACATCCCCTTGTCATCGACCACCTCGATCATGAGGTCATGGTCGGTATGGGCGTGGCCTGTGTGATGGATTTTCAGTGTAATCCCGTCGAGTGACAGGACCTCGCCACCGGAAAGACCGATATTCGGTCCGATCACCCTGGTGCCTTCAATCGCCCCTTCGGTCATATTCATGAGCAGCTGGATCCACTTTTCCCCCTCACCGGCCTCGATGCGTTCGATCATTCGCGTGTGTGCATAGATGGGGACTTCAGGATGGATTTCGCGGATGCCCTGATTTCCAAGCCAGTGGTCGCCATGCACATGGGTATTGAACACGGCTATGACGGGTTTGTCCGTGACGTCACTCAGCTTTGCCAGCAGCTGCCTGCCGATCTCGGCGCTGCTGCCGGGGTCGATGATGATGATCCCGTTATCCGTCACAACGGCAGAGGGGTTGTTCATGAAGCCTCGGCTTTCCGGACCGGGGAGCGCCTGTGTGCCCTGGACGATATAGATATGTCGGCTGATCTGTTCCAGCGGGTGCTGCTCGAACGCCATGGGAGGCTGCGGATCGTGTGCGAACGCGATTCCTGTGGCGCTAAGAAATATACAGACTGAACGGCCATAGTGTTTCATCCTGCGCTTCCTTCCTGTTCATGGGGTAGTCTCAGTAAAAGCCAGGGATCATGATTCAGCAACATAGTACATGTCGTCCTGAATAGACATGGACATGGGGAGGGTCCTGTCTACACTGATGGATGGCCGTGCCCCACCGGCGGCCGTCAAAAAACCGGGATACGGAGGACAAGATCATGAAATGCAACAAGCTAATGTTATGCGGCCGCCGGTCATTCGTGAGGAATACACTGGCCCTGATGGTTGTCGGCGTGCCGGTTCTCTGGTCCTGCTCGCGCGATGAGAATGCCTCCGAAGACGCTGCCGATGCGACAGACGGGGGCTCGCGCGCAGGCGCACAAAGCCCCGATACCCGGGCCGCGCAACAGGATATGAGTGAAGAAATGACCGGAGGCAATGAAACGAAGGCTGCCAAGACCGATGTGAATTATCAGGACAGCCCTGCGGAGGGCAGGAGATGCAGTGACTGCCGTAACTTCGTGGATGAGGAAACCCCGGGTGAAGGGGCGAGATGTCACGTGGTCGAGGGTGTAATCAGTCCGTCCGGGTACTGTGATTTGTTCAGCCCAAGAACCTGACATGTCTCCTGTGGGTGACGTGCTCGCGGTCAAATACTGACGAGATGATGATGGATGATCTGCTGTTGGCACTGCTGGTCATTGCCGCCCTGGCGGCGTCAGTCTATGCCCAGTATCGACTGCCCGTGCATACCCGGGGGGTGAAAGCGCTGCGCACTGCGCGGCTGCTGCTGCTGATCACCGGCCTGGCGTTTGGTTATGTCATGGCCACGGTCTATATCGAGGCGGCGGGGATACGGCAACTGGGCGTATTCCTGGGCGGGTTCGGGCTGGTGCATGTCCCTGCGGCCTTTATTCTGCTGATCAAGCGTCGGCGCGGGGTCTACCGATAAATTTATGGGGCAGTCCCGAACCGCACTTGCTGAAGCTTGTTTGGATGGCCATGTCCGCGCGCCTGAGTCCCTGGATGATTCTGGGTTGGAGAATCCGTTTGCCTGCGTTTGACAGCGTCTGGTCCAGTCCGGTCCGGGCGATCCATTATCTTGTCCTGGCCCTGGCGCTTGCAGGATGTGCGGGCAACATGTTTTCTCTCAAGCCCGCCATTCCGGCCAATGTCATGCATGAGGGCGTGCACAGCGGCGGCAGTGCCCTGGCGTTCAATCCGGCGGGAACCCTGCTTGCTTCCGGCGGCTGGGAAGGGCGGGTGTATCTGTGGTCCTTGCCGGGCGGCAAGCGCCAGGCGGTCTGGCAGGCCCATGACGGCAGCGTCAACGGGCTGGCCTTCATCGAGGACGGGGGCGTATTGATATCGGCCGGCTACGACCGGCGTATCGTGCTCTGGGATCTGCGGGGTGATGGCCGGGCAAGCGTTCGAACAGAGTCCCCAGTGACCAGCCTGGCTGTGGCCGCCGGGCGCGGCCTGCTGGCAAGCGGTCATGACGACGGGCGTGTGATCGTGTGGCGGCTGCAGGATAAGCGACGCCTGGAACGGGTCGGACAGAAGCGCCTGCACACGCGGCGGGTACGCGGCCTGGCCTGGCATCCCGGGAAACCGGCACTGGCATCGAGTGGCCGCGATGGTCGGGTGATGCAGTGGACGATCGGCGGGGGCGTGGTGGAATTCCCGCCGCCGTCGACCTATTCCCGCTCCCTGGTGTATACGCCGAACGGGCGTACCCTGATCGGCAGCGGCTGGTTCCGGCTGTTTCGCTGGGACCTGGAAGCGCGGCGGCTGCATGAAATCCCGACCGAACATAATGGCATCATCAATTCCATCGCGCTGGGCAGCGAAGGCCGACATCTCGCCAGTATCAGCCGGCAGACCGACAGCGCGGTCTACTTCCTGGACCCGAGCACGGGCGAGGTCATTGAGCGGTTCCAGCCACACGAACTGTGCGGTGGATTTGTGGCGCTCTCAGGCGACGGGCGTTACCTGGCCACGACCAGCGACGATGCCAGTGTCCGGATCTGGGATCTGGAACGTCCCCGGGGGAAGCGTACCCGGTGATCGTATTCGGAGAATGGAATTTGACCTGGATCAATGGGGGTGCGTGTCCGGCATCCTAGGCTGGCCTGTATTGTGATCTGCTCGGGAGAGGCGGCGGGAATGACGGTGCGGGCAATGGATGTGGTGCGGACGAACTGGTTCGATCTCGACAATGAGGTGGCCTACCGTCACTGGCGCGAGCGCAGACTGGAGCAGGCCGCGACCCGCCTGGATGAGCTTCTGGTGGAGGTGCGCGATCCGCGCCGGCTGTCAGCGGCCGAGCATGAGGCGCTGCTCAGCCGCTGCCGGCGCAACAACATGGCACTGTATGCCAGCCGCATCGGGGATGATCCGGACAAGGAGATTCCGCGTCGGCTCGGGGAACAGCTGGGCCTGCAGCGGCTGGATCACAACTGGCTCGCCGATGATGACGGCATCACTTCGCTGACGGTAAATCCGGAGGGCGAGCATCCGCAGTACATTCCCTATACCAACCGTCCCATTCACTGGCATACCGACGGTTACTACAATCCGCCGGAGCGCCAGATCCATGGTCTGCTGCTGCATTGCGTGCATCCTGCAGCTCGAGGGGGTGAGAACGCCCTGATGGATCCGGAGCTGGCCTATATCCATCTGCGTGATGCCGATCCGGCGTACGTGGCGGCGCTGATGCGTCCGGATGCGATGACGATCCCGGAGGGCACGGGCGAGGCCGGCGGGCGGCGCCCGGAAAGTGTCGGCCCGGTGTTCTCTGTAACGCCGGAAACGGGCGCCCTGCACATGCGCTATACCGCCCGCAGCCGCAACATCCGCTGGGCGGAGGACGTGCAGGTGCAGGCCGCGGTGCGGGCGCTGACCGATCTGCTGGCCAGCGACCGCCCCGGCATTTTCCGGGGCCGCCTGGAGTCCGGGATGGGACTGGTGAGCAATAATGTGCTGCATGACCGCGCGGGCTTCGAGGATACCGAGGGTGTACCGCCCCGGCTGCTTTACCGTGCCCGCTTTTACGATCGCATTGTCGGTGCCTGATCAGCCACCGTTTCACCCATTTCCCGGGATGAGAAACAGGCCTGCACAGACGGAAGTGCGGGTCTGTTGCATGCAGGGAATGAACTGCTCAACCTCTCGACGCCCCTAATCAAGCGGGGCATGTCCCTGCAACACATTCCCTCTGACCGGGGGTGACAGGAATGTCCGCCGCACCAGCGCCCAGGAAAACGTCTCCCGCCGGTTCCAGGGCAGCAGGGATACCAGCCGGGCCATGGTGCAGTAGCCGAAGATGACCTGGGCCCAGGTGCCGATGGCGGGGATCCAGTAAATCCACTGCAGCGGTTCCGGCCAGGCCAGCAGCAGCAACAGCAGATAGCCGATGCGTACCTGCACGGGGAAGGCCTCGATGCTCTTCTCTCGCAGCATGTAGTGCAGCAGCTGGAGGACGGTGAGCGCGATGGCGAGCGCAAAGGCCTGCGGCCAGCCGGCCAGACCGACGCTCAGCAGGATGACCGTGGCCAGCCAGTACCACCAGCCGATGTCCCTGGGTTCGAACATGAACATGGCGAATTCCTCCTGTAATCGTTGCGGAGCGCTGAACGCAGTGATCAGAAAACCGGCACCAGATGGTAGCCCTGGCTCTGCCAGCCGATCAGAGAGATGAAGCCGTCACCGACCACGTGCATCGATGGCAGTACCGTACTGTTGTCGACGTTGAATGCGTCGGTGGCAACGGCGCAGACCTCCATGCGGACTCCGAGTTCATCCAGCGATTCGGCGGTGGCGGCGATCTGTTCCAGTTGTTTCCCGTATTCCATGTCGATCTCGTCCCGCGGTTCGGTGGTGAGAAACTCCACCGTCCGGCCGATGAAGACGACGACGAAGTCCGGCTCGACCTCCTGACGCAGCAGCCTTGCGTGCGTGCCCTTGATGATATCGAGGTAGAAGGCCGTCTTGTTCGGACTGGTGAAGTCGAGCAGAAACACGCCCTTGCCCTGACTCAGACCCTGAAGAGCGGCCTGATCGTCATGGTCCGGCGCCGCGACGGCCGGATGGACCAGCAGCAACAGCAGCAGCGGCAGCAGAATACGGTTGAGGGAGGTGAAGACTGGCATGGGTTTTCTCCTGTATATATTGTGAAGCGCTGCTTGCCGGAATCAGGCGGCGTCACTGGCAATGGCGCGCCAGGCGCAGTCCCAGGTGTCATCCAGGAAGTCGTTCAGGGGGCGGTCCAGCGCGCCGTCGAGGCGCATCTGGATCAGCCGGAGTGCGCCGCCGAAAACGGAGACGGCCGCCACGGTTTCGTCCATGCGGCGGACCTCTCCGCGCCGCATGCCTTCCGCTACCACGCCGCGCATCAGTTGAAACGGCCGGGAGGAGCACACCGGCGTGATCGCCGGCAGAAATTCGCGGTGTCTGGCATGCAGCATGAAGCTCATGAGGTCCGGATCGTGCTCGGCGATATCGAATAGCAGTTCAATCATGCTGCGGCAGCGCGAAGCGGTGTCCGGATGGCGCTCACGTATCGCCTCCAGCGCCTGTTCCATCCGCTCGATAACGCTGTCATACAGGGTCCGGGCAATGCCTTCCTTGTCGCCGAAATGGTGATACACCGAACCGGTGCTCACGCCGGAGGCGCGGACGATGTCGGGCACCGAAGTGCTGAAGTAGCCCCGATGGGCAAACAGCTCCAGGGCCGCGGCGAGGACGCGGTCGCGGGGGCCGGCAGTGGAATCGGGGATCGAATCGAGCATCCGGGAATATTAGAACGAACGTTCGTTCCAGTCAAGCGTGGAGCGGGATTCGGGGCATCTGCGGGCCGCGGCCGGGTGTGTGTCTGCGGCGCCGATGAGACGGCATCCCGACAGCGCGGTCTGGCTCCCGGATCCGCGCACGGGCGAGTCATCGAGCGCTTTCAGCGTCACGAACTGTGCGGTGGGATTCGTGGCGCTCTCAGGCGACGGGCGCTACCTGGCCACGACCAGCGACGCTGCCAGTGTCCGGATCTGGGATCTCGAGCATCCGCTGGAACAACGGCCGCAGTGACAGGTGTTGCCTGACAGCGGCGATATTTGCGGGATTACTCCGCTGCGTCCGCAATGACGGCAATCGTCGTAGCGATCCGTGATTCCTTCACGGTTTTTTTACATACAGCTCCCGTCTCGATGGCCTACACTCGGGTGAATCAAAATGAGGAGGATATGGCTATGGCGAAAACGGACAAGCCGACCACGACCGATGCGGGGATCCCCGTTGCCAGCGACGAACACTCCCTGACGATCGGACCCAACGGTCCCATCGTGTTGCATGATCACTACCTGATCGAGCAGATGGCGACTTTCAACCGCGAGCGTATTCCCGAGCGACAGCCCCATGCCAAGGGCGGCGGGGCCTTCGGTCGTTTCGAGGTGACCCAGGATGTGAGCCGGTATACGAAAGCAGCCGTCTTTCAGCCGGGAACCATAACGGATGTAGTGGCGCGCTTTTCCACTGTGGCCGGCGAGCGCGGCAGTCCGGATACCTGGCGCGACCCGCGCGGGTTCGCGGTCAAGTTCTATACCAGCGAGGGCAATTTCGACCTCGTGGGCAACAACACCCCGGTGTTCTTCGTGCGCGATCCGATGAAGTTCCAGCACTTCATCCGTTCACAGAAACGCCGGGCCGACAGCAACCTGCGTGACCACGACATGCAGTGGGATTTCTGGACGCTCTCGCCCGAGTCCGCCCACCAGGTGACCTGGCTGATGGGTGACCGCGGCATTCCGAAGACCTGGCGCCACATGAACGGCTACTCCAGCCATACCTACATGTGGGCCAACGCCGAGGGCGAGAAATTCTGGGTGAAGTACCACTTCAAGACCGACCAGGGTATCGAGTTCCTGGCCCAGGCGGAGGCCGACCGGCTGGCCGGCGAGGACGGCGATTATCACACCCGCGACCTGTACGAGGCCATCAGGCGGGGTGAGCATCCGAGCTGGACCCTGCACATGCAGATCATGCCTTTCAGGGATGCTGAGACCTACCGCTTCAACCCCTTCGACCTCACCAAGGTCTGGCCGCATAAGGACTATCCGCTGATCGAGGTGGGCAGACTGACGCTCGACCGCAATCCCACGGACTATCACACCGAGATCGAGCAGGCCGCCTTCGAGCCCAACAACATGGTGCCGGGCACCGGTATCAGTCCGGACAAGATGCTGATCGCCCGCGTGTTCGCCTATGCCGATGCCCACCGCGCGCGCCTGGGCGTGAACTACAAGCAGATTCCGGTGAACGCGCCCAGGTGCCCGGTGCACAGCTACTCCAAGGACGGCGCCATGCGGGTGCAGAACGTATCCGATCCTGTGTATGCCCCGAATTCCAAGGGCGGTCCGGCTGCGGACGGCGAGCGTTATCCCGAGCTGGCCACCTGGGAGGCGGAAGGCGAATTCGTGCGTGCGGCCTATACCCTGCGCGAGGACGATGACGACTTCGGCCAGGCCCGCGCCCTGGTCCGTGAGGTTATTGACGAGCCGGCTCGTGAGCGTCTGGTGAGCAACGTGGTCGGTCACCTAAAGGGCGGCGTCTCCGCGCCCGTGCTCGAGCGCGCCTTCGAGTACTGGCGCAACATCGACCCGGAGATCGGCGAACGCATCGAGCAGGGTGTGAAGGGCGGATAGCAGCCCTTCGGCGCCGCCACCATCGTCATTGCGAGGAACGAAATGACGCGGCAATCTCCAACCGGTTGATTCTGCGGTACGGGATTGCCACGCTGCGTTTATGCCCTGTGGGTGCTCGCAATGACGGCTAAGTAAGTGCCATTCGGGTCTGTCCCCGATTGGATTCACTCTTTCAGTTTCACCAGCAGATGGCCTTCCTCTACCTGGATGTCCTCCACGCCATCGGCGAAGCTCTTCCAGAATCCCTGGTCGCCACCGTATTCCCTGGCGAGATCCACGTTCTTCAGGTTGCCCAGCCAGGCATTGGGGATCGGGACGCCCATCAGGCTCACACCCTTGAGCACCACCACGGGGCGGCCTTCCCGGTAGGCGAACTCCATGCCGGCATGTACGCGCAGCGTTTTGCCGCCCAGCACGGGGAAGTCCGGTTCCAGGGGAACCAGCAGCTTCGCGCTGATCAGGTCATCGGAAAGGTCGATGGCGAGTTTCTGTGCCAGGTCGGTATTTCTTGCCAGCATGGCGTTCAGTTCCCGCTCGCTGAATGCGACCTCGCGGCGGGCACCTGCCTCGCTGTAGGGTTCGGGTTCCAGCGGCGGGCCGCTACCGGCGTCGGGCGTCGCCTGTGTCCGGATGCCGATGGTGCGCAGCTTGCGGTCGAGCACCAGTTCCTCATGCGGTTTGAGTTCCACGGGCTTGAACGCCTTGAGGAACAGGTAGTGGTTGAGCAGCCAGTAGGTGAGGCCGGCAGTGACGGCGATGGTGACAAGAACGATGAGGGCAACCTGGGGCCAGCGCAGGCCGCCTTGCTTCGGTGCGACGTCGGGTGAGGTGGGGTTTTCCATATTCATGCAACTGTCCTCGATGTGGCCAGGCTCTCCTGCGGCGTCCGGGCTGCACAACGGCGGGGATCCCCGATCCCGGCAGGGTGGTCATGGCGTGCAAGAACGCGAAGGGTCAACCCTGGAAGTTGGTGGAGACGAAATCCCAGTTCACGACATTCCAGAATGCCTCGATGTATTTGGGACGGGCATTGCGGTAATCGATGTAGTAGGCGTGCTCCCAGACATCCAGGGTCAGCAGCGGTGTCACGCCTTCCGTCAGCGGACAGCCGGCGTTGCTGGTGTTGATGATGTCGACAGAGCCATCGGGCTTTTTCACCAGCCAGGTCCAGCCGGAGCCGAAGTTGCTGGCGCCGGCGGTGGAGAACTTGTCCTTGAAATCGGCGAAGGAGCCGAAGGCCGTCTTTATCGCATCGGCGAGTGCGCCGGTGGGCTGGCCGCCACCGTCGGGGCTCATGCAGTTCCAGTAGAAGGTGTGATTCCATACCTGGGCCGCATTGTTGAACAGGCCGCCGGCCGGCGCGGACCTGATGATGTCCTCGAGGGACTTGTCAGCGAACTCGGTACCTTCGATCAGCTTGTTCAGGTTGGTCACATAGGATGCGTGATGCTTGCCGTGATGAAACTCCAGCGTCTCGGCGGAGATATGCGGTTCCAGTGCGTTCCCGGGATAGGGCAGGTCCGGCAGGGTGTGAGTCATGTGAATCTCCTTTTCATTGGTGTGTGGTAATCGTGTCGTTGCAGGACGATTGAGCGCGGGCCGGGAGTGGTTCCGTTCAGTCCGCGGACATGCGCTGGATGAATGCATCCGCCTCGGCAATGGACGCGTTCATCTCGGCCACCAGCGCCGCGATGTCGGACTCGACCTCGGCCCGGTCCGCGCGCAGGGAGCTGATCGCCTGAGCGTTGAGATTGTGCTTGAGGAACAGGACGCGGTCGCGAAAGGCGTTCAACACCGGCTCGATCCGGTGCTCGGCCCGCCGCATCTTGTCGATCAGCGTGTCGTAGTGGCGGCGGGTGTCGGCCAGCTGCCGCTCACTGGTGCGCCGCAGGTCCTGACTGGTGTACTGCTTCAGTTCATGTTCCCATTCCGCGAACAGGTCCCGGGCCACGCGCTCGACATCGCGTATCCGGTCACTCACCTTCCCGGCCCGCGACTCGCTGGCATCGTACTCCGATTTCAGTTTGCGGTACTGGTCCTCGAGTTCCCCGCCCTGGAAATCGGTAACGGCGATGAACTGCTCGAGGGCGTTCTCGAACTGCTGTTTCGCCTCCTGCTGTGCCCCGCGCGCGTCCTCGACGCGGTCGACCAGGATGTCACGCTTCTCGTACCCGAATTTTTCCATCGTGCCGTAATAGGCCGTCTGGCATCCGGCCAGTGTCAGCACCGCCAGCATTGCCAGTACGGCTGTACCACATCGTTTCCGGGCTGATTTCATCATGTCGTCCGTCCCTGGGTAGCAAGGGAAGAAATGTACTCGGCTGATCCCTTTGTAAAAAACAAATCACTCAGGCCGGCAATACCGCCCCAGTAGGCGTGCCTCCGGTGTCAGGCCTGCAGGAAGCGCGGCACTATAGCCGCTGGCTGCATGTGAGGCGAGCCATCCGGCAGCCGCGCATATCGCCCGACAGCGAAGGCGCGAAGCAAGCAGGGGGGCGCCGACAGGCACGGGCATCCGCGCCTGCTGTCGTTGCCCCGCTGTGGGAGGTCTAGCGGCTTTCCTCCACCATTGTACTTGCAACGCTCGCTGTGCACTCTCGTCGGTTGAGACTGGTGAAGCCCGCCATTGGGGGGCATGTAGCGCTTTCCGCCCTGGAGCCCTCGATGGTTGCATGGGTTTATAGAGGGACGTCCATTGCCCTGTTGATCCGTGGCGCACAGTTCGGCGTATCACCGAGGGCTTGGGGGCGCAACCCGGGCCACGGGGCGGCGTGCCCGTGGCGCGAAACAGTTGGCCTGTAGACGGAACTCGGGCCGGCCCGCGGGGATCGGGCTCCCCGCTGTCTGGGCCGCCCGCATTGCGGCGTGCGGTCGTTTCGCTGGCCTTGTGTTCGCCGGTGGTTCAACAGCGGCCTGCCCCCTTTTCCTGCGGGCCTTTCCATGGCGTCGCTGGCCGTCTCGGGGCCGCGGCTGTCGGGCCCCCCGGGTTTCGTCCACGCGTCCTGGGCGGCCGAGTCCGCCAGTCTCTGCGTTCGATTGCGGCGCTTTCATCCGGGCCAGGGAGGCGGGCTCTGTTCCATCAGGGGGTCGCTTTCCTCTTGCGCGCTGTCGTCTTTTGCTTGCCCGGCACGCCGTCAGGGTAACGTGCAAGTATTTGCCCCAGCCAGGGGTTTCAGGGTCCCATGACGTTGTCTCTCTGTTGTATCGATTCATTAATTATGGGCACACGATTTCCGGTTTCCCGCGAGGAAAGTCCGGTTCCCGCCAGTCAGTGGGCGAGGCACTGGCCTCCAGGAGTGTGCCGCAGGCGTGGGGGGGCAGCAGGCCCAGTCGGGCGCAGCTGCTGGCGGAGGCCCCGGCTGGGGGCATTGTTCCGGCGCTTGAGACCCAAGGTGGACCGGTTGACGGAATCACCGGTCCGGGCCGGATTCAGTTGTTGGCGCGGTGCGCCTGTGTCCGATCCCCGTAGCAGGCACGCATCCCGAGGCCCAGCAGCCAGACGGGCGGGCGGCCAGGGGACGGGGCTGAACCGGGCCGACGTCTCAAAGGGTTGCCCAGAACTCCGTTTTGTCCCCCGAGACAGTGTTGGCGGACCCACAAACAAGCGGGTTCAATCGCCTGCCAGCACCGACCACGTCCGGTGATGGTCATCGCCCGACGAATGAGGGCGGTCGATCCGGTCACAGTCGAATGCGCGATGATATCACCATCGGTGGCCGGCGAGCTGGTAAAGCTGTCCATTGCCGGGCTAGTACGGCACCGTCCTCGCCGGTTCTGCCGCCAAGTATTGCTGGTGGTGCCGGCGAGTGTTGTCCCGAGCTCGTCCGAATCTTGGGCGGAGAATCCGTACGGTGCCCCGGAGAAGGCGTACAGCCCGGATGGACGGATTGCCGCTGAGCTCGGTGGCCGGGAAAAGGAAATTCGTAGGTGAAATGCCCCGAAACGTTGCGGTGACAGGCAGCGAGTCCACCGGGCTGGCGTCGAAAACCCGTGGCCGTGAAATTCCCGGTCACGGGACGCCTGCGGTTGGCTGTTCGGGGCTGCCGAGGGGAGGCCCAGAGCGATTGTTGCAGCACGAAAAACTAGTGACGGAACAACAGGGTGGTATTGTACAGGTCTGGTTTCTCTTGGAGTAATAGCGGCCAGGCCCGGAGGGCAATAATGGGACGGGCGGTGTATCGGGAGGGGTGGATGGTTCCGCTTTGCGCATGGGGCAGTGGGCCGTAGGTAGAAAGTAAATAGGAAGGTGGTGAACTGCCACAGCCTGGCTGAGGCGCCGGGTCAGGATGTATCAGGGTTGGCCGGTTTGATCTCGTTTCGCTGCCCCCTTTGGGGGGCAGGGGAGACCCAGTTATTCTTGTTCTACGCCCTATGGATCTGCACCTACCTCCTAAAACGACTGCTGTTCGCCGTTCGTTCGTCCTTGTCCCAGGCGCGAGGTGCCTGGGCGGCGTGCCCTGAGCCTGGACGGGCGGCATTGGGAAGTTCAGTACTCGCGGCCGGGGAGGGGCGTAACTCGCAAACCCGTCGGCCGGTGCCTGCGGGCCGGTCCCGCGGGAATATGTAACTGGTCGCCAGGATCGTCAACGGGGAAGGTGGACACGCGCGTCTGCGCCCCACCCTCGATACTCAGTGCGGGTACAGGTCTGGCGATTCGACTCAAACTGTGGCGAGCTGGTCCTCCGCCCGGGCTGCCTTCGCCGTGTCGACCGCTACCCGTACTGGGCTGCTGGACGGCAGACGACCTCACCCCTGGCGGCTGCTCCACTCCTGTGTTCGGAGGAGGGATTTATGGGGCCGCCATCAGCCGCAACCGGTCTGGGTTGCCCTTGCCGGCTGCCCAGCTGGAAGTTGTCCGGAGGCCGGGAGCGGTGCAGGGACCCGGATCGGTTACATGCCACCGATTAACTATCGTTGGAGAAAACCAGGTTTGAGGGAGGCGCCGGCTTCCCGGCCGCGCGGGGGCCTGGTTCGAAGCGCCGTGAAAGGGGACGCAGATGCCTTTCCCCCCTGTCTGATCCAGGAGGACTGGGAAACCGAGTCGGAACGGCAGCTCTGCGACCGGTATCTCAGCCGGCTGGCCCCGCGCCTGCTGATGCTGCCGGGATTGCCCCGATCGGTGCGGCAGCGACTGGAGACGGCGGCGCGGCAATACGCCCTGGATGTGGAGCGCTTCCACCCGCTGTACCCGGAGGTGGTGGATCCGGAATTCATCCCGGCCGCGCGGGTCGAGGCCCGGCTGCGCCGGGCCACCGGGGTCTGAAGCTTTTTCAGCCTAGGCCGTGATCATGCGCGCCAGCAGGATCAGGCCGACAAACAGCCCGAACAGCCCCCCGAAAATCATCCACATGGCGCGCATGCACTTGGCGTCTTCTGCATCTCTCATGGTTATACCCTCGCTTTTAATATGTCTATTGATCAGGCCCATATGGCCGTGGTTGGTCGGGTAAAATACTTTATGATCAGTGAGGATTTGGCATTAGAGATAAATCTGATCATGGCATAAGCCCAATCTTGCCGGCAGGCCTCGCGTGGGCAATGCTTAGCGGGTGTGACGAACACCTTCTGATGCGGCAGAGAGCTCGCGTCGGCGGTGATTGGCGGCGGTCCATTTGGGGCGGCCTGGGCGAAACCAGATCAGGAGGAAAAACGACCAGGATCGTCTTGCCCCTGGGCAGGCGTTCGAACCAGGCGCGCAAGGGCGGGCTGTGTCTGTGCGGTCCCTGTTTCAGCATGATGGTCAGCCGAGGTCGTAAGGAATCCGGGCGTCGATTGCTGATTCGTAATATCAGGGGAACTTGACCTGATCGTCATTGCGAGGAACGAAGTGACGCGGCAATCTCCAACCGGCTGATTCTGCTGCACGAGTAGAGGTTTCCGGTGTCCAGTGACGGGCCCGTTCCGCTCCTGGAGGAATGGGGCGCCCGGTCTTTTCACATGACGGTCTGCGGGGTTCCGCTTCGGGTCTCAGATATCCGAAGCGGGGCGGATTGAAGCAGGTCCTAGAGGCTTCCTTTCCCGGTTTCCGGCCGTCTCGTCCGCGCGGCCGGTCTTTTCCTTTATACCCATTCGGATGTGGCCGCTCCGCCTTCCCGGGCGGCGTCCCATGCCGGGCCGGATTTCTCGCGGGTCCAGTCGGCGAGTCTGCCGCGAATCTTCCCGGGTCTGTTCCCCTGCGCGTCTCTCGCGGGTTGACATCGACGGCGTGGCCGACGCCCGCGCCCGGGTTGCCATCCCACCCGTGACGGACTGATTCGCCAAGGAAGCCTGACGCCTTCCCGGTTGTTGTCCGGACTCGGGCGGTTCCGGTCCGGGGCCAATCCGCCGCCGCGGGGCAGAGACACGCCCAGCAGTATGCGGTCAGAAGGGTACGGATCGTCGGGTCGGACCTCCCTGAAAATGATTGGGCAACTGCGAGAATAGGCAAGCAGTAACAAGGCGCTGCAGCGAAACAGATCCCATTCTGAATCGGCCCTGCACATGAATAACGACGGGGCTTCAATGTGCGGTGAAACCGCTGGACCGGTGGGGAGAACTGTAACTGAGTCGAAGAATAACATTCCATAATAAGAAGTACAAATATAAATGCGGGATATATCCACATGCAAGAATCCCGTGTTCGCAGAGGGCAAACAAAGCCGTCATTGCAATGAGATGTACTGCCAAGGCCAAGCGCAGTGAGTTTTTCTCGCCTGGGACGCGTCGGAGCGGGTGGCTAGCACGGGTTTTCTCGCGTTAGGCCGGGTGGATGGGGGCTGTGGTGGCCGGCAATCCGGCTTTTTGGGCTCGCGGTGAGCGCAGTTCGCTGCTTGGCGAATTTGCCATCGGCAATTACCTGCCTGCCGATGAACCAGGTGCTGACCCATGGTGGGTGAACAGCTTGCTGGAACCATCGCCCGCACTCTACGGGCTGAAATGCCTTTCACCATGGCCAGGACAAAGGAGACATGCGCCGGGCCTGGGGTTTCTTCGGGGGCTGGCCGCCTGACCGTTCGGCGGGATGCTGAGCTGGTGATTATCAGGAGCTGGCCTTGGGGGGCAATATTAACCCCCCTTCCCCTAACTGGGCGGATGGTCAGGCTTTCTCGCTGCGCGTTCGGATGGCGCGGGACTGCTGTTCTATAATTGCGGCCAGTGTCAGATGAACATCGGCCTGCTCGAGTGGGTCACTCGGGATCTTCTGTCTCAGTGTTCTGATCATCCATCTGGCGTTTTCGCCGAACCCATCCGCAGCCTGTTCGGACCAGAAACCACCATTCTGGGCCACCCCGCGCCTCGCCATCCCGGTCATCTACATGCCCGGCTAGCCTAGGCGCTGGCCGTGCTGTGGCCCGGCGGAGGGTGTGATGCGTCGCAACATGGGATCCTCAGCGCTGGGGGGGCCATTGCCACCCACGCCGGTGGTCAATACCCCTATTCCCCCTAAATCCTACAACACCTGCTCGATCATGCCTATGCGCGGGACATTAACTGACATTTCTGGTTGCTGCTTCGCTCTGATCTATAACGCGGCGTGGATTGTCGACAACACCGGGATGGGGAGGTCCAGGCGCTGGTCCGGATCAGTCGACAGCAGTCCAGGACCGTCTGGTTTCCGCGAGTGCTGGCGCTGACGCTGACCATTCTCCGCGACTGCGGTTTTCCTATCCCGTCTGGATTGCGGAGATTTCCAGCAACTTGTTGACGTGGTGCTGCTGCTGTTTCGCGTATTCGTGGCCATACGCGAAGTGGGCCGCGGCAATCGCTCATACTCAGGCACACTGCGGGAAATCGAGACCTCCGGGCAAATCTGCGGCGGTCTTTTTCTCGCCCCTCCCCGGCCAATGGTATCGATCACCCGGATCCATCGACGGGGTCTGCTACGATGTCAACGAGGCCCTTCTGTCATGTCTGGCGGTTATGCCCCCGTGAAGAGCTGGTCGGCAGAGTGGGTCGAACTGGGTATCTGGCCGGACCCGAGCAACGCAGCCGGATATCAATGACTTCAGCATTGACAAGCTTCAGGGGGTGACGCGAGATGCCACCCGTTCGGCAGGGACCTGGAACTGGCTGATATCGGGTGGCAACGGATCGCTGAAACAATCAGATGCCTACTGCTGTCCACGAGCCCGATGGAGTGACCCGAGCGCAGGCTGGCCGAGGCGGAGATGAGGCAAGGCGCCAGTGCGCTGAGCAGACCGCCGAATGGTGATGATCACTGACAAGCGGCGGCGTGATCGAATACGTTAATCCGGCCTTCGAGCAGATCACCGGTTACAGCCGTGAGGAGGCAGTGGGTGAGACGCCTCAGCTGCTGAAATCCGGTAAACAGGGGAGTGCCTTCTACCGGGCGATGTGGTCGCAGATTCTTCAGGGAAGCGTGTTTTCGGATGTGCTGGTCAACAAGCGCAGGACGGTTCGCTGTTCTATGGAACAAAGTCCTTGCGCCGCTTCGTGACGAGAGCGGGCAGGAGAACGCCATTTCGTCTCCACCGTGCGCGATATAAGCGAAGCGCATGAAGGTCGAGAAAGCGCGCTTCGCTGGCCCCATCATGAACCCCTGAACCGAGCTGGGCCTCAATCGTAACCCTGCTGCTCGAGCGGCTCGGAACGTCCATCTGGCCACGGCGCGGGCGCGGAACCGGCGCTCACCGTGATGTTCCTGCGACATCGAACCGCTCAATTTCCGTCAACGACACCGGGCACGAAGTGGCAGTGGAACCAGCTGCTGCGTCATCTCGGCAGCCGCTGCTCATGCATCTTCGCAACCCATGACAGCATCCCCGGTTTCGAGGTGACGAGTTCGTCCAGTCGTGGCGTGACGACGTTGATAATGTGTCCGAGGGGTCAAGCAGCCTTGCGTAACGCGTTAGGGAAGCGCTCAATCAGCCCTTCATGGATCGCGGACAGTACTCAAACGTTGGCCGCTGTTCTTGGATCTCCTTTTTCCCTATGATGGCGAGGATGCCGCCCACGTCTCCTGCCCACCCCGAATGCCGCGATTTACCGTGGCCAAGGAAGTGGGCGGCAATACTATGATTCTTACGCCGAGAAATCGTGCCGGCGCATGCCGAAAACTTCTGTTACTGAGAAACGAACTCAGCAGGCCATTACCAGGGTGAATTCGTGTTGTTCTAAAGCTACCAGCCGCAGTGATATCGCCAGCGGCCGGCC
The DNA here is from genome assembly GCF_003932505.1 of Thiohalobacter thiocyanaticus. Lineage (GTDB taxonomy): Bacteria > Pseudomonadota > Gammaproteobacteria > Thiohalobacterales > Thiohalobacteraceae > Thiohalobacter > Thiohalobacter thiocyanaticus. Next base: position 1,292,487 of record NZ_QZMU01000001.1, on the reverse strand, counting down.
GGCCCCTGCGGTGTCGAGGCGCTGAGCCGCGGCAGCATCCGCAGCGGTGATGGTGTACCCGGCCGATTTCATCGGCTCCTGGAGGAGACCGGGATGATCGGTCGAGGTCGGTGAATGGGTGTTGCAGCCGCGCTCCGTCAAGCCGCCGCTGGCCGGGCCGGCAGGGGTGGAGCGGGCTGAACCATGGCCGTCAATTCTGTCGAGTCATCAGTTCGAGCTCAGCGGGCTGCAGATTAGCTCGAACGGCTGCTGGACGAGCATGGCTGCCGCCCAAGCCATAGAACTGGAGATCACCGAGGTCGGATGCAGGACGTTGCTCGACAGCGCATATACCCTGCAGCAGCTAACCGGCGTGATTCAGCATCGCGCTGGAATGATTTCGGGCACCGGACCTATTCCTCCTCGTTGATTATCTGAGCAAGTTTCCATTCACGACCTGAAAGAGAGAGCGTGACTCGTGCGGGATATCCCGGGCGATCCGGATAATACCGCCATCGCCCGCGCCATCGTCCGCCATGGGGCAGGTTTGGCGGCCTGCTGCGGCTTATCGCCGAATGCGTGAGACGGAGGAGCAGCGCGCCCTTCCTGAGCGGGCTTCGGCGGCAGCCTGATGCAGGGCTACTGTTCAACAGACCGTCTGCCCGGCCGATGAGGCATAGGCTATCTGGGTGTAATTCGCTAGAGGCGTCGCGACCGACGTTCCGGGGGACAGTCAATGGTCGATGCCTGTTTTCGCCGAGCCGTGCTCGTGCTGCCCTGGTGTTCATTGCGTCGTGGTGCCTGGGAAGCGCTGCTGTTTTTCAGATGCCGTGGGTCCAGGTACCTGCACATAAACGGGCGGCGGTCTGGGGCGCGCTGATCGAGTTTTCGTTTCTCTTCGGCTGGATCTGTCGCCACGCCGCTGGAGAATATCAATTGCGTGCTCTGCTCTGGCTGGCGGGACGGTCTATCATGGCTTGGTCGAGCACTATCTGGAGCCCGTGATCTACCCGGCCGGGCTGACGGCCGATATCAGTCCTTGTTCCTCGGATTGGAGTCGTCGCGTCAACTGCTCCTAGGGGATTTAGTGGTGCGTCGCGTTCCGGGATTGATGACGGCCACTGCTTGCATCCAGACTACAATTAGTGCATGGGAAAGACCGGGCTGCAAGACTGTCCACCCGAGTCGGCGTAACAGGCGTTCTATCAGGCAGTTGCTACTGTGACCTCCGTGGCCATGGCCGACGTCTTGGGCCACGGAGGCGTGGATGCAAATCCTCCCCCCCCGGGCGCACCCGCACGTGATCGGCCGTGAGGCCGTGCTGGCGAGCTGGTCCGGTATCCTCACGTGGCCGTCCGCCCATTCCTGCGTGTCGTGCTGCTCAACGGGCGTGAAACAGGGCGCGCTGGGCTGTGCATCTGGTCGAGGAGCATATTTGTTCCCCGGAGGGCGGCGCGGATGCGCCCTGGTGCTGCCAAGAACACACTGCCGTAACAGGACGGCTGGCGGCTGCTCTAAACAACCAGGCTCGACACGGCCGCCACCAGCGTCAGTCCCTGCAATAATCGCCCGGATCACGCTGTTTCCGGTGGTAATTGCCATCTTGCCGAAGCCTGGACATGGCGGCGCGGGCGTTTCGCCGCGCGCATCAAGGCGGTAACCCCGACCTTGGGCTATGAGTTCCGCGCCGCGGCGATGGCCTCGGTGGCTGCCGCCTTAGCCGTGCCCTGCCGGGGGCCGAGGCGAACTGTGCGGCGTGTGGAAGGTTCCAGGGTTTCATCCTTCATGAGCGTGTCCTTCGTTCAGGCTGCAGAACACGTTAGACTGACCGGGCCCAGGGCCGGACAAGCGAGCATTTTCGAGCCGCCTATCGGGAAATTTCAGGATGTGCTGCCCGGGTAAGACCCAGTACCCAGCCGGGCCCGGCGGAATGCAGCTTCTCTGCGCAAGGCGGATCGAGTGATCGGGATGCTCGGCATTACAGCCGAGATACCCGGGCGATCAACCGCCTCGGCGCCCTGGCGGAGGGTACTGCGCCTGCCCCCCAGGCCCGCCACAGGGGCGGGGATGGGCCGCGGGTGTTTAGATGCTCGATGCGAACGACCCAGTCATCCCGTAGCTGTTCGCGCCCAGCGTACGCTTCGAGCTGCGGAGGGCCAAGGGCGGGTTGAGCGAGGGGGACGGCGCAGCGTTTCAATCTGTGCATTGCCGCGTAGACCGGGCCGTGATCCTGGGTCAATGGGTGACCGCTGTATGGCAAGAGTGGGTACTCAGATCAAACCGAATGTTATGGCTATTGACGCGATATGCGCCGCCTAGTGAGGCCTATCGAAGTTTTATATGGCATATTTGCATGCAACAAACCATGAAGCAGCGGGTGGGCAGGCTAATGCGCTGGATCCCCTCCGCGTGTCCCGTCTTGCGTGCTAGTCTGACGGTGGCCGTGCTTTGTGGGTTTGCTGCGCAGTCAGCACAGGCGCAGACGCGCAAATACCCCCGGCGGATGTGGTTTGACGCCGTTACCCCGGCTGTTAGTTCATCGTATTACCACAAATCTCAATCAGGTGACGGAACGCGTTTTGTATGCACTCACTATCTGGGCCTTTCACCGTGATGTCTCTCCACTTGGGTTCAAGCTCACACACCCGACTACACGTCGAATCTGTGAGCTTTGCGCTCGGTGAGATTGCGAATTCGGTCACAAGGAGACCTACCGGAACTTCCACGGTGGCCCTGTTCTCCCAGTCCTCCGGTTTCGTCTACGAGGAGGCCAAGCGTGAACCGGTCCCAGCAAGATAGGAGGAGCATTCTCGCGATCCTGAACTTTCTGGGATCCTCTCGAGGCCGCCTGAATGTTCCCAGCCGCTGCGGCTTCAAGGACGAAGTTCAGCCGTCTGCTGAGTACTTTGCCGCGATGCCCTACGAGATCGGCTTACAACTGCTTGCGCAGTCCGAATTAGCCGGCCCCGGGCCTGGTCTCAACCCGGGGGGGCGTCCAGCAGCTCCACCCGGACCTCCATGTCACTGAACCTGGCCGGCGGGCCGAACTGGGTATAGATGGCCACGTCGGCGGCATCCCGCCCATAGGCCACGGCCAGGCGCCCTCCGTGAGGGGTGTTTGTGCTGGGGTCGAATGTGTACCAGTGATCGGCCACATAGGCCTCGAACCAGCTGTGCATGTCCATCGGCTCGAGCCCGTGCAGATAGCCGACCACCAGCCGGGCCGGGATGCTCAGGGCCCGGCACAGGGCCACGCCCAGATGGGACAGGTCGCGGCATACCCCCTCGCCCTGAAGATTCACTTCCACCGCGGAGATCGGAAATGCGCTGGTACCCGGTGCGTAACGGATGTTGCTGCGGATCCAGTCGGTGATGCGGGCCACCTGATCGTAACCCAGCGGCAGGCCTTCGACGATCTCCCGTGCCATGTTGCCGAAGCGGTCGGATTCGCAGTAACGACTGGGTAGCAGGTACATCAGGGTCGTGTCCGGCAGGTCCGGGATCTCGACGAAGCCGCCGCCAGGGGCCTGTTCCGTGCTGTCCCGGGTGATCACGTCGGCCGAGGTGCGCACATGGAATTCTCCGGCCGGCGCGATCAGACGCTGGCAAAGATTACCGAAGATGTCCGTGTACTCCTGCACCGGCACGTTGGGCGCCAGGGTGTAGCTTTCGCGCGCGATCCATTGCCGGGCACTGCTGCGGGCGCGCAGCATGAGGATCAGAGGCGTGGGGTCATCCAGCTGAAATTCGAGATTGCAGGTTGTTTGCATCCACATCGGGCAGGCTTCCCCTCGTACCGGCCGGGCCGGAGCGGCCCGTGCCGGCGAAGTTAGCACGCCAAGGGCGTAGACAACAGCGCGCCAGCGGGATCAACCGGTTTTCGGGAAGCGGCTCTGCCGGCCCTGGTGTTCTCATTGGGTAACTCTCCGGCCGACATTAGGAACTTGGCCTCCCTCGCAGGGTCTGGGCAGCCGGCGAATGCGCCAGGCGGCCAGGACAGTTGTGGAACAGATCGTGGCAGCACCCACTCATCCGATCCAGGGCGTGGCAGATCAGGGCCGCCGGGCGCGGCACCTGGACTTCTCATAATAGGCGAGCAAGGATGATGAAGGCCAATGCACGGGTCGTGAGCTGCGGGAGGACTCTTCCTGTGCCAGCTCGGCGGCGAGCTCGCGCGACCAGTCCTCCGGATGCATGAGCAGTCCGTATTCGTCGAACTGGTGCTGTGACAGTGTTTGTTCCATGGCGGCTCTCCTCCGGGTTGTGCCCGTTACAGGAAGTATAGTCGCCGAGTACCCGGTGTCAGCGGTTCTCCGGTGCCGGTCGGGTCAAGCGCATGCAGCATGCAGGGTTGAATTCTTCCTGACGTGTTTCAGGCCACCGCCAGGAATCCGGCTCTGATGTGTCAGCTCCGGAGGGGCTGCGTTGTCTCCTGTGGGCGACAGTGGCGCGGAGCCGTCTGAAGGCAGGTGTCTGCGTGTAACGGGATTGCGCGGGATTTCAGCGGTTTGAAAAAACAATACAAAGCCAGGAGAAGTTGACACCGTAATTACTTCGCAATTTGCAGAATTGGCTCCCTGTTTGCATTGCTGTTTTGCGAACAGTTTCACTCAGTAATTGCCGGCGCGGTCGATGCCCTCGTTACTGCAATGCAACACACGCTACGGAGCCCTTCTGCATAATGAAACCCCTTCTGAGTCATTCCATCCGCGCGATCCTCTCCGGGTCGCTTTTTATTGTCCTCTCCCACACCGCCCAGGCCGCTGCGCCGGAACCGGGCTTCGAGCGGCTGCTGGTGCAGCCCCGGATCGGGACGCCACCCGCCACCCTGCATCGGCTGCTCAGGGCGCAGTCGGCCGATGTGGAGCGAGTCTTGAACGGCATCGGTGTGGCCGTGGCCCGGGTCCCTGAGCATGCGCTCGAACGCGTCAAAACGGCGCTGACGCACAATCCCCACATCCAGTTCGTCGAGGTCGACCGGCCACTGGAACTGGCCACGACAGTGGCCGATGACACCTACTATTCCGATGCCTGGCATCTGGATGCCGTTGGCGCTCCCCTGGCATGGGATCACAGCTTCGGCAATGGCATGAGCGTTGCGGTGCTGGACACCGGCATCAATGCCGCTCACGAGGATCTGAAAGGAAAGGTCCTGAGCGGCTGGAACAGTGCCGACAGCAGTGGCGATTACTCGGATGTCAACGGCCACGGAACCAGGGTGGCGGGCGTTATCGGCGCACTGAGCAACAACGCCACGGGTGTGACCTCGGTAGCCTGGAACGCAATGATCCTGCCGGTACGGGTGACGAACTCCGGTGACGGTGCCGCCTATCTCAGCGATATCGCCAATGGCCTGATCTGGGCCGCCGATCAGGGTGCGGACATAGCAAATATAAGTTACAACGTCAGTTCCAGTTCGACGATCAATAATGCAGCCAAATACATGCGTGATCGCGGTGGCCTCGTGGTGGCGGCGGCCGGCAACAGTGGTGCCGAGCAGAACTACGAAGACAGTCCTTACATCATCAGTGTCTCGGCGACCAATGTCTCGGACAGTATCACGAGCTGGTCCAGTTACGGTGCTTATGTGGATGTTGCTGCTCCGGGAGCGGGCATCTATTCCACCAGCCACGATGGCGGCTACGCGAAGGTGTCGGGAACCTCCTTTTCCAGCCCCCTGACCGCCGGCATCCTGGCCCTGATGAAAACCGCCAATCCGGGACTGAACCCTGGTGGGTTGGAATCCGCGCTGAAGGCCAGCGCGGTCGACCTGGGTGAGGCCGGCTATGATGTTTTCTACGGCCATGGCCGGGTCGATGCAGCGGCGGCGGTTCAGGCAGCCATGGACGGGGTCGTGGACGATTCCACCCCGCCGAGTGTCGTGTTTGCCTCCCCGGCAGACGGTTCCATGGTCTCCGGGCAGGTGGCGGTTGATATCGACGCCAGTGATGACGGCGGTGTCGACCGGGTCGAGTTGCTCGTCAACGGGGCGGTGGTCGGGACGGACAGCACAGCACCGTATGGTTTCAGCTGGGACAGCACCACGGTCAGCGACGGTGCGGCCACACTTGTGGCGCGTGCGCACGACATGGCCGGCAATATCGGCAAGCACGGGATCGAAGTCGATGTCAGCAATAATTCGGCAACGGGTGACCCGGGTGACAGCATGAATCCCGTGGTCGAGATACTGGAGCCGGCAGACGGCAGCCGGGTCAGTGGGATGGTGAAGATCCAGGTGCGGGCATCCGACAACAAGGCGCTCAGCCGGATCAGCATTGCCATCGACGGCAGTGTTGCCTGTATGAGCAATACCTCGCCGCTCAAATGCAACTGGAACACCCGCAAGGCAGGCCAGGGTCTGCACACGATACAGGCGACGGCCATTGACAGCAGTGCCAATTCCAGCACGGACAGCGTGACTGTCGAGGTGGCATCGGGTGGTGATGACGGTGGTAATGGAGGCGGGAACGGCAAAGGTAAACAAATAGCCGGCAGCGGTGACTGCTGCGAGCGTCCCGCCGGTAGTGAGCCGGCGGGGTGTTTTTGTGTGAACAGGATGCGGGTTTATCCGGCTGCCCGTTTCCGGCCGTTGCCCCCGCAACGCTCCATCGGTGATGCCACGATGGCGTCGACCTCGTCCTGGGTCAGGTGCTGGGCTTCATAGTTGATGCCCTGCCGCTCGATGGCATCCACGAAGGACCGCAGGTGGTTGCGTGAACCGCACAACAGGCTTTCATACACGTTGATGATGTCCTCATGATCCGCCCTTTCAATGGCTTCCTGGATATCCCGCATGTCGACCTCTTCGATGAGCCCGCCTACATGCAGGGCCTCGAGTTCCGAGGCCATGCCGCGGGTGACCAGTGCATCGTACAGGGCCTGGAGTTCGCTGTTGGTGAAGTAACCGATCGCATCAAGGGCCGGGTCCACCAGGCCGTATTTGTCCAGCAGCATCTGGATGGCTTCGGCATGGGTCTGTTCCGACTCGGCGATATTGACGAATATGCGGTTGTGCCAGTATTCGTCCATGGTCAGGTAGACGTCGCGCGCGAGTTTTTCCTCTTCGCGCATGTAGGTCAGATCCTCTGCTTCAACGACGCTCAGGCCGGTGAGCGGTTCATCGGAAAATGCCGGTGGGGTGAGGGAAAGCGAGAGGGCGGCAAGGATTCCTGCGGTGAAATGGGAGCTTTTCATACTTCAGTCCTCTAGTAGTGGGTGCGTGACCTGAGGCAGGTCGATTGCAGAAGAGCCTGCATACTAACTCGACTTGCGCGGCAACAGTATGTAGCGCAACAGAGGGAGGAAGCGGTTGATGAGGGTGACAAAGGCTGACAGCAGGGCTGCGGCATATCGGGGAATCATTGGTTTAGCGACACGTTTCCGGATGCGGAGTGATGCTGGCGACGGCGGAAGCCGCTGATGTCAGTTGCCGTTTTTGTGAAGTCGGGCACATGTGTGTGTCGGTCTGCTATCCTCATGCTTATGTCTGTGCGCCTGATCAGCCTGCCCGTTCTCCTCTTGGCGCCTGCGTTGTCGGCGGCCCAGCAGCTGGTCGATACGCATCTGCATTACGATGCGGCATATGCCCGGGCCTTCCCGCCCGGGGAGGTCGTCGATCTGCTGGAACGCAACCGGATCAGTCATGCGTTGGTGACCGGTATTCCACCCCGGCAGGTCAGGGTGCTGCATGAGGCTGATCCGCAGCGCATCCTCCCCCTGCTGGGCGTATACCGAAAACCTGCTGACAGGACGGACTGGTACGCCGATGCGGAGCTGCCGGGCCGGGTCGAACGGCAACTGAAGTCCGGACCCTGGCGCGGTATCGGCGAGCTGCACATCTTTGCCGCCGACCGCCGCAGCCCGGTGCTGCGGCGCCTGGCCGAGCTGGCGGTCGCGCATGAGCTGCCGCTGCTGCTGCATGCCGATCCGGCGGTGGTGGATACCCTGTATGAGACCGTACCCGGTGTGACCCTGATCTGGGCCCATGCCGGCACTTATCCGTACCCGGACCTGTTGGCCGATTATCTTGAGCGCTATCCGCGGCTGCATGTGGATCTGTCGGTGCGTGACGGCCGCATCGCGCCGGAGGGTGAGCTGGCCCCGGACTGGTACCGGCTGCTGGTCGAGTATCCCGACCGTTTTCTGCTGGGCGTGGATACCTTCAGCCTGGCGCGCTGGCAGGATTACGACCGCGTTGTCGCCGGCATCCGCCAGTGGCTGGCGCAGTTGCCGCCGGAGGTGTTGGAGCGTCTGGCTCGGGGCAACGCCGCGCGGCTGTTTGAACCTCTGAACTCAGGACACTAGGGCCGTATCCGTGAGTCTTTCACGCACTCGACCAGGGCGGCATAGCAGTCCTGGTCGAGTGCGTTGCCGACCATCCGCCCCATGATCTCCAGCGCCTCGGGCACCGGGATCGGTCCGCGGTAGGGGCGCGCAGCGGTGATGGCATCGAAGATGTCCGAGACGGTGATGATGCGGGTCTCCAGCGCGATTTCGCCGGCCGGAATGGCCCTGGGGTAGCCCTTGCCGTCCAGGCGTTCGTGATGGGCGCCGCTGACCACCGCCAGCTCGTCGAAGGGGGTGATGCGGGCCAGGATCTGCTCGGTGTAGACGGGGTGCTTCCGGATCTGCGCCCATTCCTCCTCATCCAGCGACCCCGCCTTGTCCAGGATGGAATTGCTTACCCCGAGCTTGCCCAGATCGTGCAGCAGGGCGCCGCGCTTGAGCCAACGCCGCCGGCCGGCGTCCAGTCCCAGGCGTTCGGCGATCAGGTCGGTGTAGAGCGCGACCCGCTCGCTGTGTCCGGCCGTGTAGGGGCTTTTGGAGTCGACCACCTGGCCGAAGGCCGCGGCGATGGCATCCAGGGTGTCGTCATCGACCAGCAGGCTGCGGCCGCGGGGTTCAAGTCTGTACACGCACTGTTCGATGTCGGCCGCGCCGAGACCGGCCCAGAAGTCGTCGTCCGCCTCCAGGGCGTGGGCGGCATCGATCAGGCGCGGGTCGAACCAGCTGCCGCGCCGGCAGCGGATCTCGCCCAGGGCGTGAACCCGGCCGCCGATGTGGTGAAATACATCGATCACCTGGGCCAGCAGAGCGATCTGTGCATTGAGCGGGATTGCGTTGCCGGTCAGGCCGTGCGGCTTGCCGCGTCCGTTCCAGTGTTCGTCCAGGGAGTAGATGCCGACGGCCACGGCCTCGCCGAAACCGAGCTGGCGGGCGATGTCGGCGCCGCGCTCGCAGCGGGTCTGGATCAGCTCGGTGGCAAGCCGTTCGCCGGCCCGGGCCAGATGGATGAAGCGCCGGAAGCGGTCGGCCAGGTCCTTGCCCACGCCGGTGTGGCTGAGGACGAAACGCACCACGTCGGTGAACTTGTCGGTATCCACCCATTTGAAATCGCGCTTGGTGCTGCGGTCGTCACTGCCGTAGAGTTCGCACAGGCGGGCGGCATTGCTGCTGCAGCCGGCATCCTTGAGCAGCAGGGTATAGTACAGCTCCCAGAGGGCGTCCGCGTCCAGGCCGAGCTGGCGGCCGATGTGCGAGCCGATCCAGCAGCAGCGGATACTGTGGCCCGGCGGCTGGCCCTCGGTCAGGTCCAGGGCGTATGTCAGGGCGGCGATCACCTCGGACAACTGCAGGCGGGTGACGGAGGCGGTGTCGACGGGGCGCTCGGCGGTCTGCATGGGGCTTACCGGTGGCTGGGCTCGGTCAGGTTGGCGGCCTCTCGTCGGCGCTGATTTCCCCGGAATTGCTACGGATACTGGATTGCCGCCGACCGGCGGTGTCCGGCGCAGGCGACCATGATATCCTGCGACCGGCCCGGACGGCCGCCGCCGGTGCCTGACTATCCTGTTAACCCTCTGACGTGTTTTCCTGAATTATGGTTGAAGTCATTCTTCGCGACCTGGACCCGGCCTCGCTGCGCGCGCGTGCCGGACGCTGGATCGAGTCCACCCGTGTGCAGCACGCCATTGTCCTTCTGATCGTCATCAACGCCGTCATCCTGGGGTTGGAAACCTCCCCGACGGTGATGGAACGTTTCGGTACGGTGCTGAAACTGACGGACAGTCTGATTCTGGGCGTGTTCGTGATCGAGATCGCCATCAAGCTGTTCGCCTACCGGCTGCGGTTTTTCAGTATTGCCTGGAATGTGTTCGATTTCATCGTGGTGGGGATCGCGCTCATCCCCGCCAGCGGGCCGCTGGCCGTGTTGCGTGCCCTGCGTGTGCTGCGTGTGCTGCGCCTGATCTCCATGGTGCCCAAGCTGCGCTTCATCGTCGAGGCGCTGCTGCACGCGGTGCCCGGCATCGCCTCCATCGCCGGGCTGATGCTGCTGCTGTTCTACGTGTTCGCGGTGATGGCGACGGGCCTGTTCGGTGAGCAGTTCCCCGAGTGGTTCGGCTCCATCGGCGCCTCCATGTATACCCTGTTCCAGATCATGACCCTGGAGAGCTGGTCCATGGGTATCGTGCGGCCGGTGATGGAAACCCACCCCCATGCCTGGCTGTTCTTCGTTCCCTTCATCCTGATCGCCACCTTCACCATGCTGAACCTGTTCATCGGCATCATCGTCGATACCATGCAGACCATGCACGAGGCCGAGCACACGCGGGACCGCAGCCTCATAGAGCAGCGCATCGAAACCGAGGGCGGGGCCATCGAGGACGAGATCCGCAGCCTGCGCGAGGAGATCCGGGCGCTGCGCGCGGCGCTGGACCGGGGCGGGGCGTGACTGCATGGTCCGGTCCTTGCGATGCCCGGACCCGAAGGGTAGGGTGCTTATGGAGGGGGTTCCATGGGCGGACGCGCCATGGCGCTCTCCTGATGCAGAACCGGATTATACTAATGAGAACGTAAGTTAGACGACACTCAGGGCTTCAAGCCGCGTCTGCATCAAGGCGCGGTGCGCCGGGAATGGCCCAGCCCTTGCCAAGCACCGCAACGCCGAGGCGGACGCGGCTTGAAGCCCCTAACAATCTGATTTTGCAAAGGACAGGCCGTTGTGTGCTCACGTAGGCCTGCGTTATTGAAGCTTGCTGTAGGAGTGCTACAGCGGCGCTTCGCTGCCTTGGCCTACGTGAGCACACAACGGCTGAGTGTCGTCTAACTTACGTTCTCATTAGTAAGGTAGTGAAAAATGAAGCAGTATCTTCCAATACTCTGGCTGTTGCTGCCGCTGACGACGCTGGCCGCCGAGGTGGAGCGCGAATTCGATCCTGCTTCGGGCATCGAGACCGTGCAGGTCGAGCATCCGGGGATGTCGTTGCAGCTGCTGCCGCTGAACCGCGACTATGTGGCCGCGGTCTTCTCCGCCCGCGGTCTGCCGCCGGACATCGTCGAGTCCACCCGCGACTACTGTGCCTTCGGCACCATTCTGCGCAATACCGGCGATGCGTCCCTGCACTATGACCTACGTCAGTGGCGCTATGTGACGCCGGACGGCAGAACCCACCGGGTCAAGACCAAGACCGAATGGCTGCAGGAATGGCAGGGCCGGGACCTGGCATTCCGCTGGGTGCTGCTGCACGAGGAACAGACCTATCAGCCCGGCGACTGGGGCCAGGGTTTCACCACCGTGGCCCTGCCGCCGGGCACCCGTTTCGATCTCCACTACTCCTGGACCCAGGGAGGCGAACTGCATGAAGCCAGACTCGAGAATGTCCACTGTGCCCCTGAAGGCGTACCGGAATCCGATTCCTGAGGGCCTGCCCCTGCTGGTCCTGATTCTGGCCCTGCTGGTGTTTCCTCTGCCGGCCCCGGCCGGGCTGGGGCATGACCTGACCCGGCTGCCCGAGCCGGTGCCGGCACCCGACTTCACGCTGGAGGACATGGACGGCGAGACCCACAGCCTGTCGGACCTGCGTGGCCAGGTGGTGATGGTCAATTTCTGGGCCACCTGGTGCCCACCCTGCCGCGAGGAAATGCCCTCGATGGAAGAGATCTACCAGGCGCTGGGCGGGAAAGGCTTCCAGGTGCTGGCGGTCAACCAGTGGGAGACGCCCGATCAGGTCTTTCCCTACATGGGGCAACTGGATGTCTATCCCAGCTTTCCCGTGCTGTTCGACCGCGACAGCAGCGTGGCCGACGCCTATGGCGTCAAGGGTCTTCCCACCACGGTGCTGGTCGACAAGCAGGGGCGGGTGGTCTATCGCGCCGTCGGCGGGCGTAATTTCAACCATCCCGAGGTGCGGGCGCTGATTGAGCGGTTGATCGAGGAGTGAGGCGAGATGAAGGCGGCGTTGCTGGTTCTGTCCGCGCTGGTTCTGCTCGCTATCGCCGCTCTGTTCGTGCTTGCCATCCACAGCCGCTCGCTGGCACCGCCCGAGCGCGCCGACGTCCGGTTGCCGTCCTGTCCCGCCAGTCCCAACTGCGTGAGCAGTGAATATCCGGATGATGCCGCCCACTATATCGAACCCCTGGAGCTGCCGCAGGACATGCCGGCTGACGCGGCATTGAATCAGCTCGGAGCACAGGTCCGCGAGCTTGGCGGTGAGGTGAAAGGGATGGAAGACGACTACCTCGCCGCCATCTTCCGTTCGCGTATATTAGGCTTCGTGGATGACCTGCAACTGCGCCTGGATACTCAGGAGCGCCTGGTGCATGTCCGGTCCGCCTCCCGGGTCGGTCGCGGCGACCTGGGCGCCAACCGCAGCCGGGTCGAGGCCCTGCGCCGGCACTGGCAGCGGACAGTCATGAACGAACTTGTCAATAACCAGAATGTGACAGGAAAGTAACGGGTTGTAGGCGCCGTCAATTGACTTTCATGGATACAGCGTCTAGGTTCTAGGCAGGGAAAGTAATTCACGAAGGGTGTGCCCCCGCCCGATTCTGCTAACCGGTAATCGTGCAGCACGAAGCGGCTGTGTCGTTGCTTTATGCGCGCAGGTCGGCAGTGGGACTCATCCGGAGCCAGTCCAATGCCTGTCAATGGGAACGGCGACGGAAAAGACAAACTCGTCGTCGAGAATCTCTACAAGATCTTCGGTCCCGACCCCGATGAGGCCCTGCGCCTGCTCGAGCAGGGGTTGTCCAAGGATGAGATCTTCGAGCGCACCAGGACCACCGTCGGTGTCCAGAACGCCGATTTCTCCATCCGCGATGGCGAGGTGTTCGTTGTCATGGGACTGTCCGGTTCGGGCAAGTCCACCCTGGTGCGCCTGCTCAATCGCCTGATCGAACCCACCCGCGGCCGGGTGCTGCTGGACGGGCGCGACATCACCGCCATGGGCAGGAAGGAACTCATCCACATGCGCCGCGAGCACATGAGCATGGTGTTCCAGTCGTTTGCCCTGCTGCCGCACAAGACGGTTGCCGAGAATGCCGCCTTCGGCCTGGACGTGGCCGGCGTCTCCAGGGACGAGCAGCGCAAGCGTGCCCTGAAGGCGCTGGAAACGGTCGGGCTGGGGCAGTATGGCGACAGCTACCCGGACGAGCTGTCCGGCGGCATGAAGCAGCGCGTCGGCCTGGCGCGGGCCCTGGCCACCGATGCCTCCATCCTGCTCATGGACGAGGCCTTCTCCGCCCTGGACCCGCTGATCCGCACCGAGATGCAGGACGAACTGGTGCGGCTGCAGCAGCGCGAGGCGCATACCGTCGTCTTCATCTCCCACGACCTGGACGAGGCCATCCGCATCGGCGACCGTATCGCCATCATGGATGGCGGGGCCATCGTGCAGATCGGCACCCCGGAGGAGATCGTCACCAATCCCGCCAACGAGTATGTCAGATCCTTCTTCTACGGCGTGGACGTGAGCAAGGTCTTCACCGCCGCCGAGATCGCCGAACAGGACGTCCTGATGGTATTCGAACGGCCCGGCACCAATGTGCGTGCGGCCCTGGCGCAGCTGCGCGATCGCAAGCGCAACACGGCAGTGGTGATCGATGCTGCCGGCCAGTACCGCGGCATGGTCAGCCAGCACAGTCTGGCCCGCGCCCTGGACAGCCCGGGCGAGACCCGTTGGGACGATGCCTTTCTCAAGGGTATCGAGCCGGCACCCGAGGACATGGACCTCAGTGATGTGCTGAGCCTGGTGGCGGCGAGTGAACACCCGGTGCCGGTGCTGGCCAAGGGTGGACGCTATCTGGGTATCGTGAACAAGACCATACTGCTTCAGACACTGGACAAAGCGGGCTGATGACCGACGAAGGCAATTTCATCACCAATATCGACATCCCCATCGGCGAATGGGTCAGTGACGCGGTCGACTGGATCCAGTCCAATTTCACCGGCGTGCTGGATGGAATTTCCGAGGCCATCAAGTTCGTGGTCGACAACTTCGAGGACGGCCTGCTCGCCATCCCGCCGCTGGTGCTGGCGCTGCTGATCGTGGCCCTGGCTGCCTGGCGGGTGAGCTGGAAGTTCGGCATCTTCGCGTTGGTGTCCATGCTGCTGATCTTCGGCATGGACATCTGGCAGGAGACGATATCGACCCTGGCGCTGGTCATCGGCTCCAGCGCCCTGGCATTGCTGATCGGCATTCCAATCGGCATCGCCATGGCCCGCAGCGACATTGTGGAAGCCGTGGTGCGGCCGGTGCTGGATTTCATGCAGACCATGCCGCCCTTCGTCTATCTCATTCCCGCAGCCATTTTCTTCGGTCTGGGCAAGGTGCCGGGTGCGATCGCCACCCTGGTGTTCGCCATGCCGCCGGCGGTACGACTGACCAACCTCGGCATCCGCCAGGTCAGTGCCGAGCACGTCGAGGCAGGGCTGGCTTTTGGTTGTACCCGCCACCAGCTGTTGCTCAAGGTGCAGCTGCCGTTGGCCCTGCCCTCGATCATGGCCGGTGTGAACCAGACCATCATGCTGGCCCTGTCCATGGTGGTGATCGCCTCCATGATCGGTGCCGGCGGACTGGGCAACACGGTGCTGACCGGGATTCAGCGCCTGAACGTGGGGCTGGGTTTCGAGGGTGGACTGGGTGTGGTGCTGCTGGCGATTCTGCTGGACCGCATCACCCAGAGTTTTGGACGCAAACGTAGAACAGGATAAACAAGGAGGACGTCATGCATTTCATTAAAACACTCAGATACCTGCTGGCCGCCATGCTGATGCTGGGCCTGACCGGCGTCGTTCAGGCCGAAAAGAGCATCAGGATCGGCTGGACGGCCTGGTCGGATGCAGAATTCGTCACCAAGCTCGCTGCCCGCATCCTGGAGCAGGAGCTGGACTATGACGTGGAACTGATCCAGACCGACATCGCACCCCAATACCAGGGCCTGTCGACCGGTGACATCGACATCATGCTGATGTCCTGGCAGCCGGGCACCCATGCCGACTATATCGAGAAGCTGGGCAACAAGCTGGTCAATCTCGGTCTGCTCTACACCCATGCCCGGCTGGGCTGGGTGGTGCCGGCCTACATTCCGGAAAGCGAGGTCAGTTCCATCGCCGATCTGAAGAATGCACAGGTCAAGGACAAGCTCGATGACACCATCACCGGCATCGATCCCGGTGCGGGACTGACCCGCCTGTCCAAGCAGGCGATCGAGGACTACGGCCTGGACTACGAACTGCAGATCTCCAGCGGTGCCGGCATGACCGCCGCGCTCGACCGTGCCATCCGCCGCAACGAATGGATCGTGGTTACCGGCTGGAGCCCGCACTGGATGTTCGGCAAGTACGATCTACGCTATCTGGATGACCCCAAGGGGGTGCTGGGCAGTTTCGAGCGCGTGCATGCCGTGGCACGCAAGGGCTTCTACCAGGACGACATCGAGGCGGCCGGCTTCTTCTCGCGCATGCAACTGCCCATCGATGACCTGCAGGCGGCCATGTACGACGCCCAGGAAAGCTCCTACGAGGAGGCCGTGACCCGCTACATCGACAACAACCCGGAGCGGATCCGTTACTGGCTCACAGGCGAGCTCTGATGACATGCCCCCTGTCTGAGGGTTGACGGGGTGACACCACACGCCGCCGGCGTGAGGGCGCCGGCGGGCTCAGGGAGGAAGGGACAATGAAAAGAATCGCTGTGGGCAGGGCACCGCTTGCCGGTGTACTGGTGGTTGTTCTGGGGCTTCTCACTACCGCTGTCGGTGCGGCCGAGACCGAGGCGCTGGAGCGGCGGGTACAGGAGCTGCAACGCGAGCTGGAACAGGCGCAGCAGGATCTGGCTGAAGCCGAGGCGGCCCAGGCCGAGGCCGAGGCCCGGGCCAAACGGGTGGAAGCGGAAATGTCCGAAATCACCCCGGCACCGGCCAAGATCAAGGTCGGGAATCTCACCATCGGCGGCGCTATCCGCGCCAACTATGCCGTGGGGGATTACCCGGAGGGCAACGGTGCCACCCGGGCCACCGAGGACAAGGGGGATTTCGCCCTCGACACCTTCCGCATCAACCTCGATTACCTCAGCGGCCCCTGGCAGGCCAAGGCGGAATACCGCTGGTACCCCGGCTACAACATGCTGCACACCGGCTGGGTGGGGTACAACTTCGAGGATCAGAGCCAGGTGCAGGCGGGTGTGAACCGGGTGCCCTTCGGTCCCGGGCCCTACGGCATCTCCCAGAGCTGGTTCTTCGATCAACACTACTATGTCGGCCTGTCGGATGACATGGACCTGGGTGTGAAGTACTCCCGGCCCATGGGCGACTGGACGTGGGATGTCGCCTATTACTATTCCGACGAGGGCGACTACCGGGGGTCGACGCACAAGAGCGCCCGCTACTCCTACGACGTGGTCAACGAGAGCGGCAGCGGCTACAAGGAGCGCAACCAGTTCAACCTGCGCGGCATCTACAGCGTGCCGGACGTGGCTGTCGCCACCGACCTGGGCTTCTCGCTGCAGTACGGCGAGCTGGAAAGCGCCGGGCCCCAGGACGACGGCGACCGCATGGCCGCCTCGGTGCACATGGTCAATAAGTGGGACAACTTCACCCTGGCCAGTCAGCTGACCTGGTACGAATTCGACGTGGACAGCGCCCAGCCGCTGGGTACCGATGACCTGGTTCAGTTCGGCGCTTATGACTTCCCCAGCACCGCCGCGGCCAAGGCCTGGATCCCCGGTATCTCGCTCAGCTACTACCAGGCCACGCCCGGGATCGACTGGCTGGACTATGTCATCCCCTACGCCGAGTACAGCGTCATCGTCAAGGACCAGAGCGGTTTCAACGACAGCGAACTGTTCATCCTGGGCGCGGCCTGGGGCCGGGGCGGCTGGTACATCTACACCGATCTGGCCATGTCCAACGGCAACGAGTTCATCGGCGGCGACGCCGCCTTCGGCGACCGCCTCGGGGCCAATGCCGATGACCAGTGGCAGACCCGCTTCAACATCAACTTCGGCTATTACTTCTAATCCTGAAATGGGGTCGGTGACAAATCGCAATCATTATCATTTGTCGCCGACCCGAATGGCACTTACTTAAGCCAGATAACACCCGTCATTGCGAGGAACGAAGTGACGCGGCAATCTCCAACCGAATGATTCTGCAGTATGAGATTGCCACGCTGCGCTCGCAATGACGGCTTGAGTAAGTCCCATGCTTCACCGACCCCATCCTGCGCCATTTTGCGCGTGACCCCGATATCCGTCTTTTCATAGATGCTGATCTATGAATCCCGAATGACTTATGTATTTCCGCTACCCTGTCGCCCGCCGGTAGAATCTGCTCCATTCCCGGCCGTCTGGCAGTTGGATGATCAAGCTCAGAACCTACGTCTATATCGACTCGCTGCAGCCGCAGCTGGCCGAGTACATCGCCACGGCCTCCCAGGGTTTCCTGCCGGTGCCGGGGGAGGCCCTGCTGTGGGTGGAGGTCTCGCCGGGCATGGCCGTGCACCGGCTCACCGATATGGCGCTCAAGGCCACCCAGGTGCGCCTGGCCCAGCAGGTGGTCGAGCGTCAGTACGGCTCCATGGTGATCCACCACCGCGACCAGAGCGACGTGATCGAGAGCGGCCGGGTGATCCTGAATCATCTGGGCGCGCGCCAGCAGGATCGGCAGCGCTGCCAGGTGGCCTGGCAGGAGGTCATCCGCGGCATGACGCCGGACCATACGGTGCTGATCAACCGTCAGGACCGGCGCGGCTCCATGATCCTGCCCGACCAGAGCATGTTCATTCTGGAGACCGAGCCGGCGGGCTATATCGTCTATGCCGCCAACCAGGCCGAGAAGGCGGCCAGCATCACCCTGATCGATGTGCGCGCCGTCGGCGCCTTCGGCCGCCTGATCCTGTCGGGGCGCGAGGCGGACGTGGACGAGGCCGCCGCCGCCGCGCTGGCCGCGGTCGAGAACCCGTCCTGGACCGAGTGAACTGGGGTATTGGCATGCACCGCCGGCAACTACTCGATCTGCTGACCCGATACCGCACCGCCTTCATGGAAGAGGCCGCCTACGTGCGTCGTGCCGTGGACTTCGTCGCCGCGCATCCGGATTGCTTCGAGCGCTCGTTGCTGCCGGCGCACGTGACCGGCTCGGCCTGGGTGGTCAGCCCCGACCGCCAGCGGGTGCTGCTGCTGCACCACCGCAAGCACGACCAATGGTTCCAGCCAGGCGGTCACGCCGACGGCGATGCCGACATCCTGCGTGTGGCCCTGCGCGAGACCCACGAGGAGACCGGCCTGGATCCAGGGCACATCCGTCTGGTCAGCGAGGCCCTGTTCGATGTGGACATCCACGTCATCGACAGTGTCGACTATGCTCCGCGCCACGAGCACATCGATGTCCGTTTCCTGGTCGAGATCGACGACAGCCTGCCCGTTCCGGGCAATGACGAATCCCACGACATCCTCTGGGCCGCCCTGCCCGAAGTGACCCGCTTCAACAACAACCGCTCGACCTGGCGCATGCTGGAGAAGACCCGGCGGATGCGCAACGCGCTGGCGGGTTGATTCAACCGCAGTCGTCGCGCAACTTAGGATGGGTGGAGGCGCTGGTGCCGCAACCCATCAATTCGACGAACGCCCGATGGGTTGCGCTGCGCTCCACCCATCCTACAGAGGCACCTTCTCCTCGAGTGCCGGGTAATCCGTATAGCCCCGCGTGTCCCCGCCGTAGAAGGTGTCGGGATCGGGCTCATTGAGCGGCGCGCCCCGGCGGAAGCGTTCCACCAGGTCCGGGTTGGCCAGGTACAGCTTGCCGAAGGCGATGAGATCGGCCCGACCCTGGTCCAGCCACTGGTTGGCGCGGTTGAAGTCGAAGCCGTTGTTGGCCATGTAGGGTCCATTGAAGCGTTGTTTGAAGGCGCCATAGTCCAGCTCGCGGGCGCCGGTCATCATGTCGCCCTCGATGACATGCAGATAGGCCAGGCCGTGCGGGGCCAGCTGCCCGACCACGTGATTGAAGGTGGTCTGCGGATCGCTGTCGCGGATGTCGTTGAAGCTGTTCTCGGGTGACAGCCGTACTCCCACCCGGCCGGCGGGCCAGCTTTCCAGCACCGCATCGAGAACCTCCCCCAGCAGCCGGTAGCGGTTGGCCGCCGAGCCGCCGTAGTCGTCCGTGCGCCGGTTGCTGCCGTCACGCAGGAACTGGTCCAGCAGGTAGCCGTTGGCGGCATGGATCTCCACCCCGTCGAAGCCGGCCTCGCGGGCCAGCCGGGCGGCATCGCGATACTGTTCCACGATACCCGGCAGCTCGTCGGTCTCCAGGGCGCGCGGCGTCTCGAACGGTTTCATGCCTGCATAGGTTACGGCCTCGCCCTCGGGGCGGACGGCCGAGGGCGCGACCGGCGCCGCCCCGTCGGGCTGCAGGCTGGAATGGGAGATGCGGCCCACGTGCCAGAGCTGGATGAAGATGCGCCCGCCCGCACCGTGCACTGCCTTGAGCACACCCTTCCAGCCAGCCACCTGCGCTTCATTGTGGATGCCCGGCGTGGCCGGGTAGCCCACGCCCTGCGGCGAGACCTGGCTGGCCTCGCTGATGATCAGCCCGGCGCCGGCGCGCTGGCGGTAGTATTCGGCGTTGAGCGCGTTCGGTACGTTGCCCGGGCCGGCGCGGTTGCGGGTCAGCGGCGCCATGACGATGCGGTTGGGCAGTTCCAGTTCACCGATACGGATGGGTGAGAACAGTTTGCTCTGCATGAAGGACTCCAGTCTGCGCTTGTGTCAGTATCAGGGTTGGCCGGTGTTGCCGGGCCTGTTGTTTGAAATCCGCGACTGCGGATAAAAATTGTGACACACGCAGGAGGGAAAAGTTTGCCGATGGCGTTTCCGCGCAATGACCGGGTACTGGAGATCCGGGGCGCGCCGCTTGGCTATGCCGTCTACGGCAGCCCCGGCGGCATCCCGGCCTTCTACTTTCATGGCCTGCCCGGTTCGCGCCGCGAGGGCGCGCTGCTGCATGCGGCCTGTCTGGAGGCGGGCGTGCGCATCATCGCGCCCGAGCGGCCCGGCTACGGCCTGTCCGCAACCGTGCCCGGCCCCCGGCTGGAGGACTGGCCGGCGCGCATCGAAGCTCTGGCCGATGCGTTGGGCATCGGGCGCTTTCATCTCATTGCGGTCTCCGGCGGCGCGCCCTATGCCCTGGCCTGCGCCGGTACCCTGGACGAGCGGGTGCGCGGTACGGCGATCTGCTGCGGCCTGGGTGACCTGACACGCTCCGGTCTGGCCCCGGCCATGCAGCTCAACGCCCGTCTGGCCCTGTGGCTGGTGCGCCGCGGCCCGGCCTGGCTGCAGTGGACCTATGGGCCGGTGGTCACGCAGGTGGTGCGGCGGGCACCGCGCCTGGCGGTGGCGATCCAGGGCTGGATCGACGGACCGGCCGATCGCGCCGTGCTGCGCCGGCCGGAGATCCGGGCCCTGTTCGCCGACAGCCTGGGCGAGGCCTTCCGCCAGGGGGCGGCCGGCGCGGTGGCGGACCTGGCCGCAGCCGTCCGGCCCTGGCCGTTCGGGCTGGACGGCATCCGCAACCTGCAACTCTGGCACGGGCTGGCCGACCGGGTGGTGCCGCCGGTTCACAGTGAATGGCTGAAACGGGCCGTGCCGGAAGCGCGGCTGACGTGGGTGCCGGGCGAGGGACATTTCTCCCTGCCCATCCGGCATACGGGGGATGTGGTGCGGGCGCTGGTGAGGGTATAGCCCGCATTTCTCACCGTCGTTCGTCGCAGTAGAAGGACGGTGAGAAATGCGGGCCAGGCGAAGGACTTCAGCCGGCGTCGTCCAGTTCGGGATCGCCGGTACCGAGCCAGAAGTCGATTTTCTTCTCCAGCAGTTCCTGCCAGGGCATGTAGTGCGAGCCGTCGCAGGAGAAGTTCAATCCCACCATCCCGTTGAAGATGTTCAGCGAGCCGGCGCGCAGGTAGATGGTCTCATCCATGAAGCGCAGGGCGCGCAGGGTATGGAAGACCTCGGCCACGCGGTCCTGCGGGACTACCGCGTCCCCGGGATAGGGCCGGCTGGGGTAGGTGAGCACGATGCCCGGATCGGTCAGGTCCTCGATGTCGAGAATGCGGTAGCGGAACGGATCCTCGATGAACCAGAGGGTGGCGCGCGAACTGGAGAAGTGCAGCTTGCCGTGGAACACCCCGTGGGCCACGACCAGTTCGATGACCAGGTCCAGCACGGCGTCGAGGTGCTGGTCCATGGGGCTGTCGATGCGGCGCTGGTTGAACAGGCCGCTGCGGATGGCCGGGTCGCCCTTCATCTGCAGCCACTGGCCGGGCTGCTCGTAGGCCTCGCGGGTCAGCGGCAGTTCGCGCAGGTCGAAGTCGGCGCCCAGAAAGCCCAGGTGTTCACCCCCGGCGGTTTCGATGCGCTGGATGGCGGTCAGCGAGGGCCGGCGGGCGTTGCGGCTGATGTAGGCATCGGACAGGGAAAAGGTCTCGCCCGCCAGGGCCGCCTTCAGGTAGGGCCGCTGGCTGCGGTCGCGGTCGAAATGTTCCGGCAGCAGCCCCCGGGTCGAGACATTGGCCGTGATCTGCCGGCCCTGCGGGTCCAGCGCATAGAGGTATTTGCACGAGGGCAGGTGGTCCAGCCACTGGATGAGCAGCGGCTCCAGGGCGTCGCGTCGCGGCCAGACGGCGGTGCAGTCGCGCGCCAGTCGCGCCAGTGGTGCGTCCAGGAGTCTGCGCAGCAACATCCGCTGCCGTGCCACCGCCGCTCTCAGTGCCTCTCCCATGCGTACTGCTCCCGCGATCTGGTAGGGTCGGCTACAGCATGCCAGCGACCGACCTGTCTGGCCAGCCGGGCCGGCCCGACATCGGCGCAACCCGCAGGGGATGGCCTGAACAATCCCGACCTCCCTCTGTCCAATGCGCAAAGCAGGGGAATTCTCACGTGCGCACCTGGTATTCCAGACTGATCACGGCAGTCCTGCTGCTGATCGCCGGCCTTGCCCTGCTGTGGCCGCCGGTGCTGTGGTCACTGCTGGTGGTCGCGCCCCTGGTGGGTATCGGCCTGTATGACAGGTGTCCGACCGGCGTGGCCACCCAGGACCCGTACCTGGTGCGAGGGCTGGAGGCCGGTGACCGCGAATGCACCAGGGACGTTACTGATGAGAACGTTAGCAAGGAGACCGCCGATGAAAGCCGCTGACCTGTTTGTCCGGGCCCTGGAAGCCGAAGGGGTGGAGTACATATTCGGCATCCCCGGCGAGGAGAACCTGGACCTGCTCAACGCGCTCAAGGATTCCTCCATCCGGCTGATTCTGACCCGGCATGAACAGGCCGCCGGTTTCATGGCCGCGACCTACGGCCGCCTGACCGGGCGCTCCGGGGTGTGCCTGGCCACCCTCGGTCCCGGGGCGACCAACCTGGTCACGGCCGCGGCCTATGCCCAGCTCGGCGCCATGCCCATGCTGATGATCACCGGCCAGAAGCCGATCAAGACCAGCAAACAGGGCGAGTTCCAGATCGTCGACGTAGTCGACATGATGCAGCCGCTGACCAAGTACACCCGCCAGCTCAGCAGCGCCCACTATATTCCGGCGCGGGTGCGCGAGGCCTTCCGCCGGGCCGAGGACGAGCGTCCCGGTGCGGTGCATCTGGAACTGCCGGAGGATATCGCCCGCGACCAGACCGATGCCGCCGTCATCGAACGCAGCCGGTTCGAGAATCCGCGCGCCAGTCCGACCGCTGTGGCCGAGGCCCGGGACATGATCCAGGCGGCGCGGCGCCCGTTGCTGCTGCTCGGCGCCGGCGCCAACCGCCGCCACACCTGCCGGGTCCTGCGCGCCTTCGTCGACAAGACCGGCATCCCCTTCTTCACCACCCAGATGGGCAAGGGCGTGATCGACGAGCGCCACCCCCTGTATCTGGGCGCGGCGGCCCTGTCCGGCGAGGACTTTCTGCACCGCGCCATCGAGGCGGCCGATCTGATCATCAATGTCGGTCACGACGTGGTGGAGAAGCCGCCCTTCATCATGGGCGACGATGCCATCGAGGATGAGGACAATCCCGATATCGCCGGTGCCGGCCGCGCCGGCTCGGCCCGGGTGATCCATGTCAACTATGTCACCGCCGCCGTCGATGCGGTCTATCATCCCCAGCAGGGCGTGATCGGCGACATCGCCGACAGCATCGAACGCCTGACCGCCGCCATCGAGATCTCCCCGAACTGGGACTTCGGCCGCTTCCTGGAGGTCAAGCGCCATCTCGACGCCCATCTGCAGGAAGGCGCCGATGACGCGCGCTTCCCCGTCTATCCCCAGCGTCTGGTGGCCGAGGTGCGCCGGGTGATGCCGGAGGACGGCATCATCGCCCTGGACAACGGCATCTACAAGATCTGGTTCGCCCGCAATTACCCGGCCTGCCTGCCCAACACCGTCCTGCTCGACAATGCCCTGGCCAGCATGGGCGCCGGTCTGCCCTCGGCCATGGCGGCGAAGATGGTGCATCCCGGGCGCCGGGTGATGGCCATCTGCGGCGACGGCGGCTTCATGATGAATTCCCAGGAACTGGAGACCGCCGTGCGGCTGGGGCTGGACCTGGTGGTGCTGGTGCTGCGCGACGATGCCTACGGCATGATCAAGTGGAAACAGACCGACATGGGCTTCGATGATTTCGGGCTGGATTACGGCAATCCCGATTTCGTCGATTATGCCCGCTGCTATGGCGCCCGGGGCCACCGGCCGGCCTCTGCCGCGGAGCTGGGTCCGCTGCTGGAGGACTGCTTTGCCACGCCCGGGGTGCATCTGGTCGAGGTGCCGGTGGACTACAGCGACAATCACCGCATCCTCAACCGCGAGATCAAGGACAAGAGCCGGTTGATCTGAAGGCCGTAATAAACCGATGGCCACGGAGAAGTGATAGCCACGGAAAACACGGAAAGCACGGACATATCGATGATCAATTGGTCATGTCATTGCGGAGCGCGGAATATGTAGGTCGGATTAGCGCAGCGTAATCCGACAAGCGCGGCATCCCTGTCGGGTTACGCCCTGCCGGGCTAACCCGACCTGCATGACTTTCACGTCATTCCCGCGAAGGCGGGAATCCAGAAACCTCGTGGCCCATGGATTCCCGCCTTCGCGGGAATGACGGCAAGGGTATAGTCACAGTTTTCCTTTTTTGATATGTCCGTGCTTTCCGTGTTTTCCGTGGCCATCCCTTCAGGAGGTGTTATGACGACACACCACAAGGATCTGCTTGCCCACGAGCCCCACGCGGCCGGGCGTCAGGCGACCGCGCCGAGCCCGACCAGCGCCAGGTACATGCCCTGCACCAGGGCGATGACCAGGATCACCGCTACCGGATAGACCGAGGAGTAGGCCACCACCGGGTGATCGGAGTTGTCGGTCTGGCGGATGATGTCCAGCCCCGGGGTGAAGGTCATGCCGCCGCAGATCACGCCGAAGCATTCGCTGACCGGGATCTTCATCACATAGTGGCCGAACAGGAAGCTGACCAGCATCGGCACCACGGCGAACAGCACGGCGTAGAAGGCGTAGTAGATGGCCTGGTAATCGAGTGACTCGACGAAGCTCTGGCCGGTGTCGAACCCCACCTGCACGAAGAACAGTGCCAGTCCCAGCTCGCGCAGCACGGCGGTGGCGTTGCGCGGGAAGCGGCCGATGAAATTGCCGATGCGCCCGAAGTGGCCGAACACCAGGCCCGCGACCAGCGCCCCGCCGGCCAGCCCCAGCGAGAAGGGCCCCAACCCGGGCAGCGGGACGATGATGCCGCCGATGGCGAAGGCCAGGAACAGGGTGGCGGCCAATGAGCCGATGTCCACCCGCCGCTGCACCGTGTGGTGCTCGTGGCCGAGAAACAGCTCCAGCTGGTCGAGCTGATAGGGCGTGCCCACGGCCACCACCACGTCGCCGTACTCCAGCGGCAGGTCCTGGCGCGGCACGAATTCCACCCCGGCGCGCAGGATGCGGGTCAGGGAGACGTTGTAGCGCAGCCGGATGTCCAGGTCGCCCAGGCTGCGATTGACCACCGAGGTGTTCTCCACCACGAGCGAACGGGTGTCGAGTTCGGCATTCTCGTCGAAGCTTTCCTGCACCTCCGCGCCCAGGGTCGTTCCGACCTTGTTCACATCCTCGGCCATGCCCTCGAGTCGCACGATGTCGCCCTGCAGCAGCACGGTGCTGCCGCTGGCGGTGCGCATGTTCAGGTCGCGCAGAATGCCCGAGACCACCACGTTGTGGTCCTGGAAGAAATCGATGTCGCGGATGAGCTTGCCGGCAAACTCCTCGTTCTGCAGCTTGTACACCCCGGTATGCAGCTGGGTGCGGCCGCGCAGCTCGGCTTCCATGGTCGGGCGCATGAGTTTCACCGCGAGGGTGATGAACAGGATTACCCCGAGCAGGCCGAAGGGGTAGGCCACGCCATAGCCGAAGATGACCTCCTCCTCGGGGCTGAACTGCAGCGCGCTGACCAGGGCCGGGCTGGAGGTGAAGGCGCCGGCGAACAGCCCCAGGCCGACGCCGATCGGCACCCCCGCGAGCGCGATGATGCCCACCGTGTTCGCGCCGGCGACGGCCAGCAGAACGACCACGTTGGCGATGAAACGCCGGCCGTGCTGCTTGAAGGCGCGGAAGAAGCTGGGACCGGCCTCCAGACCGATGCTGAGCAGGAACAGCACGATGCCCAGGTCCTGCAGAATGGTGATGGGTTCGAACTGGTACAGGTAGCCGGCGATCATGGCCACGATCAGCACCCCGCTGGAGCCGAAACCCACGCCCTTGATGCGCAGGTTGCCGAAGCCGATGCCGAGCATGATGATCAGGAAGGTGACCACCAGCTCGGATTTCTGGAACAGGATCTCGATCGGGATGACGGCGTCGTTTTCCATGGGGCCTGGTTGTCCTGCTTGTCCGGGGTATGCGGCTGTCAGCCGCAGGCCCCGGAGGCCTGGATGAGGGTGAAGGGGCATTTGCTTCCCATACACACCATCTTAGCGTCACTGGAGCCGGCAGGGCCAGTGACGGACGGCAGCGAAGAGGTGACAGAAAAGTTACCCGATGCGCCTTGTAGGACGGCCCCGGCCTCTCGTATGCTGCCGACAGGCAGTGCAATTCCATCCCGCCGGCCGTACAAGGATCCGCATGCATTCGAAGTCATTACGCCTGCTCTGTCTGTTGCCCTGGCTGCTGCTGAGCGCCGGTATCGCCGCGGCCGAGTCGCGGTTGACCCGGGTGGCTGTCGACCGGGTGGAGACTGCGCCCATTGTCGAGGCCGTGCCCCTGACCGGCACCCTGACCTCGCCGCGGGTGGCGCAGGTCTCGACCTCGGTCGGCGGTCTGGTGGAGGCGATCAACGTCGATGTCGGCGACCGGGTCGAGGCCGGCGATCCGCTGGTGCGGCTGGATCGCGAGCTGGAACGCCTGTCGCTGGCCGCGTCGCGTGCCGCCACCCGCCAGGCCCGGGCCGAACTGGCCGACGTGCGCCGCCGGCTGGAGGAGGCGCGGCAGCTGCGTGCCCGCCAGTCCTTTCCCGAGACCGAGGTGCGTTCGCTCGAGGCGCAGGTCGAGGTTCAGCAGGCAGCGGTGGAACGCCTGGCCGCCGAGGAGCAGCGCCGGGAAGCCCGGCTGCGCCGGCATGTGCTCAATGCCCCTTTCAACGGCGTGATCAACCGCAAGCTGACCGAGGCGGGCGAGTGGGTCGAGCCCGGCATGGCCGTGGTCGAGCTGATCGCCGTCGAGGGCCTGCGGCTGGATTTCCGGGTGCCGCAGCGCCACTTCCCGCGCATCGATGAGCAGACCCGGCTGGAGGTCGAGCTGGAGGCCGTGCCGGGTCGGCGGTTCGAGGCGCGGATCGGCGCTGTGGTGCCGGTCAATGATCCCGGTGCCCGGACCTTCCTGCTGCGGGCCTATCTGGATGATCCCGAACTCAGGCTGACGCCGGGCATGTCCGCCCACGCCGAGCTGCAGCTCGGCACCGGCCGGCGTGGTCTGGTGGTGCCGCGCGACGCCCTGCTGCGCTACCCGGACGGCCGGGTCGGCGTCTGGGTGGTTGAGGGTGCGGGCGAGGACGGTACCGCGACAGTGAACGAACATCAGGTGGAGATCGGCCTGGCCTTCGATGGCCGGGTCGAGATCCGTTCGGGCCTGGAGGCCGGCATGCAGGTGGTGACCGCCGGCAACGAATCCTTGCAGCCGGGCCAGCGCGTGCGCCTGGCCGACAGCGACTGAGCCCGATGTTCGAGGCCATCGTCAAACGCGGTACCCTGATGACGGTGGTGGTGCTGATCATCTCGGTGCTGGGGGTGGTCGCCGCCCTGCGCATCCCGGTGCAGATGATCCCCGACCTGGAGGTGCGCACCGTCACCGTGGTCACCACCTGGCCGGGCGCGACGCCGCAGGATGTGGAAAAGGAGATCCTGATCGAGCAGGAGGAGTACCTGCGTACCATTCCCTCCCTGAGTGAGATCACCGCCGAGGCCTCCTTCGGCCGCGCCCGCGTCGAGCTGGAGTTTCCCTTCGGCGTCGATCTCAATGAGACCCTGATCCGGGTCAACAACGCGCTCAGCCAGGTGCCCGAGTACCCGCTCAATGTGGACGAGCCGCGCATATACGCCACCTCCTTCTCCTCCAATTCCTTCATGTATTTCCGGGTCGCGCCCCTGCCGGGTAATCCGCGCGGCCTGGATATGGACCTGGTAAAGGACTTTCTCGAGGACCATGTGCGCACCCGCATGGAGAGCGTGCCCGGGGTGTCCGAGGTGCGGGTGGGCGGCGGCGCCGAGCGCCAGGTGCAGATCCTGCTCGACCCGGCCCGCCTGGCCCAGCACCGCCTGACCCTGGCGGATGTGCGCGCGGCGGTGCAGACACGCAACCGCGACGTCTCCGGCGGCGAGGTCGAATCCGGCAAGCGCCGCTACCTGCTGCGCACCATCGGCCGCTTCGACGACCTGGACGACCTGCGCGCCCTGGTACTCGAGCGCCGCGGCGACTCCGTCATCCGGCTGGGCGACGTGGCCGAACTCAGGCTGGATCACTCGGAATTGAGCGAGTTGTCCTTCACCGACGGCAAGCCGGTGATCGGTCTGTCGGTGCGGCGCCAGACCGGCTCCAACGTCATCGACATCAAGCGGGCGATGATGCGGGAGGTGGAGGCCATCAACGCCCAGGTGCTCAATCCCCGCGGCATGTTCATGCGCCTGATCGCCGACGACGTCGGCTATGTCGAGGCCTCGGTGTTCAATGTCTGGAAGAACCTGGCCATCGGCGCGGTGCTGGCCAGTCTCATCATGTTCCTGTTCCTGCGCTCGGGCCGGGCCACTCTGGTCGGGGTGATGGGTATTCCTATCTGCACCATCGCCGCCTTCATCGGGCTGCTTCTCACCGGCCGCACAGTCAATGTCATATCCCTGGCCGGCGTGGCCTTCGCCATCGGCATGACCCTGGACAACACCATCGTGGTGCTGGAGTCCATCGAGCTGGCGCGCCGGCGCGGGCTGGAGCGCTTCCGGGCCGCGGTGGAGGGGGTGCGCCAGGTGTGGCCGGCGGTGCTGGCCTCGACCCTGACCACGGTGCTGGTGTTCGTGCCCATCGTGTTCATCCGCGAGGAGGCCGGGCAGCTGTACTCGGACATTGCCATCGCCGTGTCGGCTTCCATCCTGGTGTCCATGCTGGTGGCCATCACGGTTGTGCCCACCGCCTCGGCACGGCTGCGGTTCCGCTCCGATGCCCTCGGCGGCGCGGCCGCGGACGGCGGCCTGCGCCGCCGGGTGCTGGCCGGCATCAACGCCCTGATCGACAGCCGGCCGCGCCGCCTCGGCGTGATCGCCGGCGTGGCCGCGGCCAGCCTGGCGGCCATCGTCTGGCTCACCCCGCCGGCCGAGTACCTGCCCGAGGGCGAGGAGCCCAAGGTGTTCGCTTCCATGCATGCCCCGCCCGGGTACAACCTGCAGACCATGGCGGCCATCGGCCGCGAACTGGAGGCTTATCTGCTCCCCTACCTCGAACACGCGCCCGAGCAGTTCGAGCGCGGTGAAACCGAGGTGCCGGCCTTTGCCTACATCAATATGGGCATCGAGCCGCAGCGCATCCGCATCATCGCCCAGCCCAAGGATCCGGCGCACATCGAGCCGCTGATGGACGCCATTGTGCGCAAGTACGAGGAATACCCGGGCATGCGCGCCTTCGCCACCCGCGGTTCCATCATCACCAGCAACGACGGCGGCACCCGCAGTGTGAACCTGGACATCTCCGGTCCCGACCTGGCCGCCATTTATGAAGTGGCCACGGCCGCCTACCGCCGGGCCGAGGAGGTCTTCGACCGGCCGCGCATCCAGGCCAACCCGCCGACCCTGTCGCTGTCGCAGCCGCTGGTGGAGATCCGCCCCGACTGGGACCGGGTCGCCGAGGTGGGCATGGAGGCCGGCGACGTGGGCTTCACGGTCGCGGCCCTGACCGACGGCGCCTTCGTCGACGAGTTCTTCCTGGACGACGACAAGATCGATATCTATCTCTACAGTGAGGTCGGTACCGGCGCCGATCTGGACCGGCTCTCGCAGCTGCCCATCCATACCCCCAGCGGGGCGCAGGTGCCGCTGGCCTCGCTCGCCCGGATCGAGGAGACGGTCGACACCAGCACCATCCGTCGCCTCGACGGCCGGCGCACGGTGACGCTGAACATCATCCCTCCAAGCGGCGTGGCGCTGGAGACCGGCGTGGGCATCGTGCGCGATGAAGTGGTCGGGCATATGCGCCAGAGCGGGGCGATCCCCGCCAGCGTCGGCGTGGACATCTCCGGGGCCAGCGATCAGTTGCAGGCCACGCGCGAGGCCCTGTTCGGCAATTATGTCGTGGCCCTGGCCATCATCTACCTGCTGCTGGTGGCCATCTTCACCCACTGGGGCTATCCGCTGCTGATCATGCTCACCATCCCGCTGGGCGTGGCCGGCGGAATTATCGGGCTGTGGCTGTTCAACGCCGCGGGTGCGCTGGCCGAATGGGCCGGCCTGGGCGGTTTCCATCAACCCTTCGACATGATCACCATGCTGGGCTTCCTGATCCTGATGGGCACGGTGGTCAACAACCCCATCCTGATCGTGCACCAGGCCATGACCAATGTTCGCGACGCAGGGATGGCGGCGCAGGCGGCGGTGCGCCATGCGGTCGAGACCCGGCTGCGGCCGATCGCCATGTCCACCCTCACCACCCTGGGCGGCCTGGCGCCGCTGGTGCTGCTGCCGGGCGAGGGCACCGAGCTGTACCGCGGGGTGGGGTTGATCGTGCTGTTCGGGCTGCTGGGCACGGCCCTGGTGACCCTGACCTTCCTGCCGGCGCTGACGGTCACGGTGCTGGGCAGGCATCGCCCAGCCGGCTGAATGGGGTGAGGAACAAATAGCGCTTAGTACAACCCCGTCATTCCCGCGAAGGCGGGGATCCAACGTTCATTAATTCTGCCGACTCTGGATTCCCGCCTTCGCGGGAATGACGGATGGACTGCAGGTGAGTAGGTCGGGTTGGCGCAGCGTAACCCGACACAGTGGTGGCCTACGTCGGGTTACGCCCTGCGGGCTAACCCGACCTACGCAGCTGGGGCGGCGGCGGGCGTCACGTTGAATCCGATCAGGCACCGGTCGGACCGATCCATTCGTTCTTGACGCCGCGCAATTCCCCGCCGCGAGGCCGCGTGGCATCATCCTGACGATGACTTCCTCTACCGATGCGCAGCCGGTGTTCACTGCCCTGGGTCTGACCAAGACCTACCGCATGGGCGAGGTCGAGGTGCAGGCGCTGCGCGGTATCGATCTGGAGCTGTATGCCGGGGAGCTGATCGTGCTGCTGGGTCCGTCGGGCAGCGGCAAGTCCACCCTGCTCAACATCCTCGGCGGACTGGACGTGCCGACCCGCGGCCGGGTGAGTTACCTGGATCACGAACTCAGCGGGGCGGACGAGTCCGAGCTGACCCGGTTCCGGCGCGAGCATGTCGGGTTCGTGTTCCAGTTCTACAACCTGATCCCCAGCCTGACCGCGCGTGAGAACGTCGCGGCCGTGACCGAGATCGCCACCGCGCCCATGACCCCGGAGGCGGCGCTGGAGCTGGTGGGCCTGGGCAACCGGCTGGATCACTTCCCCGCCCAGCTCTCCGGCGGCGAGCAGCAGCGGGTGGCGATCGCCCGGGCCGTGGCCAAGAACCCGGCGGTGCTGCTGTGTGACGAGCCGACCGGTGCGCTGGATTCGACCACCGGGGTGCGGGTGCTGGAGGTGCTGGAGCAGGTCAACCGCGAACTGGGCACCCTGACGGTACTGATCACCCACAACGCCGGCATCGCCGCTATGGCCGACCGGGTGATCCGGCTCTCCGACGGCAGCATTGCCGAGATCCGGAGCAACAGTGACAAGACCCCGGCCCGGGAGCTGTCCTGGTGAGGGCGCCGGGTTGAGGGCGCTGAACCGCAAGCTGCTGCGCGACCTGTGGCACCTGCGCGGTCAGGTGCTGGCCATCGTGGCAGTGATCATGGGCGGGGTGGCCACCCTGGTGATGTCGCTGTCGACCTATGATTCGCTGGTCGAGACGCGCGAGCGCTTCTATGCCGAGTACCGCTTCGCCGAGGTGTTCGCGTACCTGGAGCGCGCTCCCGAGCCGGTGGCCGACCGCCTGCGCGCCATCCGCGGCGTGGAGCGGCTGGAGACGCGGGTGGTGGCCGGCGCCCGGCTGGAGGTGGCCGGCTTCGACGATCCCATCACTGGCCGCATCCTGTCACTGCCGGATGTCGGCGAGGCCGGGCTCAACCGACTGCACATGAAGCGCGGCCGGCGGGTCGCCCCCTACAGCAGCGACGAGGTGGTGCTGTCGGATACCTTCGCCGAGGCCCACGGCCTGGGCCCGGGCGACCGGGTCGCGGCCATCATCAGCGGCAAGCGCCGCAGCCTGGAAGTGGTCGGCGTGGCGGTCTCGCCCGAGTACATCTATCAGATCGCGCCCGGCGCCATGTTCCCCGACTTCAAGCGCTACGGTGTGCTGTGGATGGGCCGCACCGCCCTGGCCGCGGCCCACGACATGGACGGCGCCTTCAACAACCTCACTCTGACCCTGGCGCGCGGCGCGCGCGAACAGGAGGTCATCGACCGCCTGGATCAGCAGCTGGCGCGCTTCGGGGGTACCGGCGCCTACGGTCGCGCCGACCAGTTCTCCAACCGTTTCCTGTCCGAGGAACTCAAGCAGCTCCAGACCACGGCGACCATCTTCCCGACCATTTTTCTCGGTGTGGCCGCCTTCATGCTCAATGTGGTCATCAGCCGCCTGATCGCCCTGCAACGCGAACAGGTGGCCATCCTCAAGGCCTTCGGTTACTCGCACCTGGCCATCGGCTGGCACTTCGTCAAGCTGGTGCTGGTGGTGGTCGTCCTGGGCGTGCTCGCCGGATCGGCGCTGGGCGCCTGGTTCGGCCAGGGCCTGGCCGGGGTGTATCAGGAGACCACTTTCCGCTTCCCCTACCTGCACTACCGGCTCAATCCGCAGGTGGTGCTGATCGCCCTGATGGTCAGCGCCCTGGCCGCGGTGAGCGGCAGCCTGTTCTCCGTCGCCCGTGCCGCGCGCCTGGCGCCGGCCACCGGTATGCAGGCGGAGATGCCGACGGCCTATCGGGCCACCCTGCTGGAACGCCTGGGCCTGCAACGCTGGTTCAGCGCGCCCACCCGCATGATCCTGCGCCACATCGAACGCCGGCCGCTCAAATCGCTGCTCACGGTATTCGGCATCGCCTGCGCCGGCGGCCTGATGATGGTGGGCAACTACCAGAAGGATGCCATCGATTTCATGGTCGACGTGCAGTTCCGCCAGGCCGCGCGCGAGGACCTGGCGGTGACCTTCATCGACCCCACCTCCGGGCGCGCCCTGCACGAACTGCGTGCCCTGCCCGGCGTGGATCACGTGGAGGGCTTTCGCGACGTGCCGGTGATACTGCGCCACCGCAACCATGAATACCGCTCCAGTGTCTATGGCATCGAGCCGGCCGGTGTGCTGCACCGTTCGCTGGATCGCAGCCTGGCGCCGGTGCGGGTGCCGCCGGAAGGTATTGTGCTGACCGATCATCTGGCTAACAACATATTGCACATACAGCCCGGGGAGCTGTTGACGGTGGAGATGCTGGAGGGCCGGCGCCAGGTGCTTCAGGTGCCGGTGCTGGGCATCACCCGGCAGTTCCTGGGCGTCTCGGCCTACATGCAGCGCGATGCGCTGAATCGACTGCTGCACGAGGGCAACGTCGTCTCCGGTGCCTATCTGGCGATCGAGCCCGGTCGGGAGGAGGCCGTTTATGCGGCCCTGCACGAACGGCCGCGGGTGCTGAGCATGGTGGCCAATGCCGCTGCCATTCAGAGTTTCTACGCCACCATCGGTGAGTTCGTGCTCTTCTATAACCTGGTGGCGACCCTGCTGGCCGGCTCGATCGGCTTCGGCGTGGTCTACAACAGCGCCCGCATCGCCCTGTCGGAACGGGGACGGGAACTGGCCAGCCTGCGGGTGCTGGGCTTCACCCGCGGTGAGATCGCCTACATCCTGCTCGGCGAGCTGGCACTGCTGGCGCTGGCGGCCGTGCCGGTCGGCATGCTGGTCGGGGTCGGCCTGGTCGCCATCCTGGTGCAGGCCTTCGAGAGTGACCTGTACCGGCTGCCCCTGATACTCACTTCCGCCAACCTGGCCCTGGGGGCGACGCTGATCGTGGTCGCGACCCTGTTCTCGGGACTGTTCATCTGGAGGCGGCTGGGGCGGCTGGATCTGGTTGCTGTGCTCAAGACCCGCGAATAGCGCCACGTGTAGAATGGACCTCATTATGAAGTTGAACGCCCGACTCGGAATCCTGCTGCTCGGCCTGGTGCTGGCTGCGGCACTGGTATGGGGTTTCATGCCGCGGCCGGTGCCGGTGGAGCCGGCCGGCGTCACGCGCGGCCCCCTGACCGTGACGGTGGAGGAGGAGGGCCGCACCCGGGTCCGTGAACGCTATCTGATCAGTGCGCCGGTGAGCGGCTACCTGCGCCGGATCACGCTCGAGCCGGGCGATGCGGTGGCGGCGGATCAGCCGCTGGCCGTGATCGAACCGCGCCGGGCCGATGCCCTGGATCCGCGCAGCCGCGCCCGGGCCGAGGCCGGGGTGAAGGGTACCGAGGCGGCGCTGGCCGCCGCCCGCGAGGAACAGCGCAGCGCCGCTGCCCAGGCCGCACTGGCGGACCAGGCGCTGGAGCGGGCCAGGCGCCTGCACCGCGCCGGCGACCTGTCCGACGATGCCCTGGACCGGGCCGAGGCCGAGGCGGTGCGCAGCCGGGCCCTGAACGCAGCCGCGCAGCACAGCGTGGAGGTGGCGCGGTTCGAACTGGAGACGGCCCGGGCCGCCCTGGCCAGTTATGACGCCGCGCCGACGGGGGAGAGTTTCACCCTGACGGCCCCGATCGACGGCCGGGTCCTGAAACGCCTGCGCGAGAGTGCCGGCCCGGTGCAGGCCGGTGAGCCCCTGCTGGAACTCGGCGATCCGGCCCGGCTCGAGGTGGTGGTGGAACTGCTCTCCACTCAGGCGGTGCAGATTGCGCCCGGCACCCGGGTAAGCCTCGAACGCTGGGGCGGGGAAACCGATCTGGAAGGCGTGGTACGGGTGGTGGAGCCGGCCGGTTTCACCAAGATCTCGGCCCTGGGCGTGGAAGAGCAGCGGGTGCTGGTGATCATCGATTTCCGTTCACCGTCCGAGCAGTGGCAGCGACTGGGCGATGCCTACCGGGTGGAGGCGCGCTTCCGGGTCTGGGAAGGCGAGGATGTGCTGCAGATTCCCGCCAGCGCCCTGTTCCGCCACAACGGCGGCTGGGGTGTGTTCCGCATCGCCTCGGGCCGCGCGCAGCTGACCCCGGTCGAAGTCGGCCAGCGCGCCGGCCTGACCGCGCAGATCCTGTCCGGGCTGGAGCCCGGCGAGCAGGTGATCAGCCATCCCGACGATCAGATCAGCGACGGGGTGCGGGTGACTTACTAAGGAACCTCTGATTAATTCAAACATTCCTGTCATTGCGAGCGTAGCGAAGCAATCTCATAAAGCAGAATCAGTCGGTTAAAGATTGCCGCGTCGCTGCGCTCCTCGCAATGACGAATTAATCAGAGGTTCCCTAAGTGCCAGTAACGTTGGGCTTCGCTTTGTTCAGTCCAACCTGCCGGATCTGCAGACTCCATTCGCTATTCTACCCGCCACCTGTTATAGTGCCCGCACCCTGCGACGAACAGGCAGGGCTGAGTTCGTTTCCAACCTCCCTCCGTGCTTGTCACTGGTTTCCGGGTTTGCAACGAATCCTCCGCGTCCGGGCCTCAAGGCCACCGGCGCAACCGGAACCAGTCGATTATCCGTCATGTAATCCTGCGCATCCGCGCGGTTCTGTTATGAAAATCATGAATCTGCCAGTGACGGGCGGATGAGGTGTTGTATTGTGTCGTTTGACTCCCTGAATCTGAATTCCGAACTGCTGCGCGCCATCGAGGCCTGCGGCTTCACCGAACCCACCGACATCCAGCGCGAAGCCGTGCCGGTGGCGCTGGCCGGCCGCGACCTGATGGCCTCGGCCCAGACCGGTACCGGCAAGACGGCCGCCTTCGTGCTGCCGGTGCTGCAGCGCCTGGCCACGCCGGCCACGACCCGTGGCCACGGTCCGCGCGTGCTGGTGCTGACCCCGACCCGCGAACTGGCCGGCCAGGTGGAGGCCAATATCCGCGAACTCGGCCGTTTCAGCCGTGTCGTCTCCGGCAGCGTGGTCGGCGGCGTACCCTATCCGCCGCAGATGCGCCTGCTGGGCAAGCCGCTGGACCTGCTGGTTGCAACGCCGGGCCGACTGATGGACCACATGGAACGCGGCCGGGTGGATTTCTCCCGTCTGGAAGTACTGATCCTGGACGAGGCCGACCGCATGCTGGACATGGGCTTTGTCGATGCGGTCAACCAGATCGCCGCGGCCACCCCGGCCAGCCGCCAGACCCTGCTGTTCTCCGCCACCCTGGAAGGCCGCATCCTGGATATCGCCAGGCGGCTGCTCAAGGACCCGGCGCGTATCGCCCTGTCCACCAACACCGAGCGTCACGCCTCGATCGAGCAGCAGGCGCACCAGGCCGATGACATCGGCCACAAGCACAAACTGCTCACGCACCTGCTCAGTGACCAGTCGCTGTCGCAGGCGGTGATCTTTACCGCCACCAAGCGCGGCGCGGACAAGCTGGCCACCAAACTCCAGGACCAGGGTCATCAGAGCGCGGCCCTGCACGGCGACATGAACCAGGGCAAGCGCAAGCGCACCGTGGATCAGATGCGCCGCGGCAAGGTGCGGGTGCTGGTGGCTACCGATGTGGCCGCGCGTGGCCTGGACATCCGGGGCATCAGCCATGTGATCAACTTCGACCTGCCCATGGTGGCCGAGGACTATATCCACCGCATCGGCCGCACCGGCCGCGGCGGGGCCACCGGCACGGCCATTTCGCTGATCGGTCCCGACGACCGGCGCAACCTGGCCGGCATCGAGCGCCTGCTGGGCGAGCGGCTGCCGCGCATCGTGGTGCCCGGACTGGAACCGCAGAAGCCGGCGCCGCGCGGCGATGATCGCCGCCCCGCCGGCAAGCGCAAGTTCAAGGGCAAGGGCAACAGCGGTGTCCGGCGCGCGGGTGATAGCGCGCCGCGGCCTGCCGTGCGACACAAGCGTCGGCCCGCCGCCCGGGCCTGAACCCGGTGAGCCTCTCCGTGCCGGTCAACCGGTACGGATGAACGTAGGATGGGTGGAGGCGCCTGGCGCCGAAACCCATTGGCCCGCGGCTGCGGCATGATGGGTTAGGCTACGCTTCATCCTTCCAGCGTCCAATCGGCCCGCGTTTACCGCGGGCCGTTTTTTTTTGCTTCATGCACAGTCCCCTCCCTCTCCCTGCGCCCGTCAACGGGTACAGGATTCCCGTATCCCGGGCCCGTTCCTGCCGCCGCCGGCGAACATTTTTCCCGGTTCTATCGACGGTTATCCCCTCAGCGCCGAAGATTTATAGATTTATATCTATCCATTCCAAATGAAAGATTGATTGGAATGATGAATAGACCGGGACCTATGCTTCGCCATGTCCCGAGGATCAGTTTGCGTACCATCAAATTCCGTAATCGAAGCAGGAGAAGATCATGTCAGTTAAAGCCTATGACGCGGGTGTAAAAGAATACCGCGACATGTACTGGACGCCGGACTATGTGCCGCTGGATACGGACCTCCTGGCCTGTTTCAAGTGCACCGGCCAGCCGGGCGTGCCGCGCGAAGAGGTGGCCGCCGCCGTGGCCGCTGAATCCTCCACGGGTACCTGGAGTACCGTGTGGTCCGAGCTTCTGACCGACCTGGAATACTACAAGGGCCGCGCCTACCGCATCGAGGACGTGCCCGGTGACTCCGAGTCCTTCTACGCCTTCATCGCCTACCCGATCGACCTGTTCGAGGAAGGCTCCATCACCAACGTGCTGACCTCGCTGGTGGGCAACGTGTTCGGCTTCAAGGCGCTCAAGCACCTGCGCCTGGAAGATATCCGCTTCCCCATCGCCTACATCAAGACCTGCATGGGTCCGCCCAACGGCATCCAGGTCGAGCGCGACAAGTTCAACAAGTACGGCCGTCCGCTGCTCGGCGCGACCATCAAGCCCAAGCTGGGTCTGTCGGCCAAGAACTACGGCCGTGCCGTGTACGAATGTCTGCGCGGCGGTCTGGACCTGACCAAGGACGATGAGAATGTAAACTCCCAGCCCTTCATGCGCTGGCGTGACCGCTTCGAGTTCGTGGGCGAGGCGATCCAGAAGGCCCAGCAGGAAACCGGCGAGCGCAAGGGCCATTACATGAATGTCACCGCCCCGGATCCGGAGCAGATGTACGAACGCGCCGAATTCGCCAAGGAAGTGGGCTGTCCGATCATCATGCACGACTTCCTCACCGGTGGCTTCACCGCCAACACCGGCCTGGCCAAGTGGTGCCGCCGCAACGGCATGCTGCTGCACATCCACCGCGCCATGCACGCCGTTATCGATCGTCATCCCAAACACGGCATTCACTTCCGTGTGCTGGCCAAGTGCCTGCGTCTGTCCGGTGGCGATCAGCTCCATACCGGTACCGTGGTGGGCAAGCTGGAAGGCGACCGCGCCTCCACCCTGGGCTTCGTCGATCAGCTGCGTGAATCCTTCGTGCCGGAAGACCGTGCCCGCGGCGTCTTCTTCGATCAGGACTGGGGCTCCATGCCCGGCGTGTTCGCCGTGGCTTCCGGTGGTATCCACGTCTGGCACATGCCGGCGCTGGTCACCATCTTCGGCGACGACTCCTGCCTGCAGTTCGGCGGCGGTACCCAGGGCCATCCGTGGGGCAACGCGGCCGGTGCCGCGGCCAACCGCGTGGCGCTGGAAGCCTGCGTCAAGGCCCGCAACCAGGGCCGCGAGCTGGAGAAGGAATCGCGCGACATCCTGACCGAGGCGGCCAGGAACAGCCCCGAGCTGGCCATCGCGATGGAGACCTGGAAGGAAATCAAGTTCGAGTTCGAGACCGTGGACAAGCTGGACGTGGGCTGAAGCCCCGTCCTGACCCGACTCGCAACCGACTACAAGCTACGAGGAATCAATCATGGCAAACATGTATGAAATGGGTGATTTTCAGACGGCCGAAACCCTGGAAACCTTCGGCTTTCTGCCGCCGCTGACCCCGGACGAGATCCAGGACCAGATCGCTTACATCATCGCCCAGGGCTGGACCCCGGCCATCGAGCACGAGCACCCGTCCAAGTCCACCAACGACTACTGGACCATGTGGAAGCTGCCCTTCTTCGGCGAGACCAGCCTGGAGAACGTGCTGCGTGAACTGGAGGCCTGCCACCGTTCCTATCCGGACCACCACGTCCGCCTGCTCGGCTACGACAACTACACCCAGAGCCAGGGCTCGGCCTTTGTGGTGTTCGAGGGCCGCGGCTGAGCGGCCGGGCAACGAGGCTGAACGCGTAACAAGCGACGACGCAACGGGGTTCCAACATGGCACAGACTGCAAACAGCTCCAGCAACAGCGCCCGCGAGGCGTCCCGCGCCCGGCGCCGGGCGATGTCCCAGGCCGGCAAGGCGGGCCTGCCGCAGGGCGGCAAGCCGCGGGGCGGCGCATTGCCGCAGACGGCGACTTCCGGCGGGACCGGGGCAGCCCCGGCTGCCTCCGCGCCACGCGCGAATGCCGCCGGTGCGGCGGCCGCGGGCAGTGCCCGGGAGGCTTCGAGAGACCGGCGCCGGGCGTTGTCCAGCCAGGGCAAGGCCGCGCTCAAGAGCGGCGACCGCACCCGGAGTGAGCCGGCGCCCGCTACGGCGGGAGAGGCCGCGCCGGCGAAGCCCGAGGGCAGTTGCGGCTGTGGCTGCAAGGACAAGTCGCGTGAGTCGCAGAACCCCAACGTTGAATCCGGGTCGTCACAGGCGCACGACAGCCTCGTCACCACCCGCAGCGATTCCGGTCGCAACCGGGTGCGGCGCAAGCCGGGCAAGGCCCAGACCAGTACCGCCCGCGCGGCCTCGCTGGCCCGGCGCCAGGCCATGTCCAGCCGCGGCAAGGCCGGACTGAGCAGTAACGGCATGACCGCCG
The DNA here is from genome assembly GCF_003932505.1 of Thiohalobacter thiocyanaticus. GTDB lineage: Bacteria > Pseudomonadota > Gammaproteobacteria > Thiohalobacterales > Thiohalobacteraceae > Thiohalobacter > Thiohalobacter thiocyanaticus. The sequence continues at coordinate 1,252,602 of NZ_QZMU01000001.1, read as the reverse complement.
CCCAGACCGCGCGCGCGGCCAATCCCCAGCTCTCCAGCCGGGAACTGGCCAGGACCCTGCGCGAGCAGCGCAGCCGTAACGGCGGGGCCGGGCAGAAGAAGTCCGAGCCCTGCGGGCGCAAACGCAGCAGCAGCGAATCCGCCAAGGTCGGCCCGTCCCGGGATGCGCCCTGGAAGGTGGGTGCGGGCGAGACCAGCCACGGCCAGACCGTGACCGGCACCATGGTGGGGCGCAGCCACCGCACCACCGGCGACGAGCCCAGCACCTGCCGCAACGTCACCGGTACCGAATACATGGGCGCGGATATCTTCCGCGACTTCTGCCAGACCGATGCCCCGCGTTCCTTCCTGCGGGTGGGCTCGAGCAGCACCGCGCGCGGCAGCCAAGTGACCGGCAGCCGGGTCGGGCGCGGCGAGCGGGTCACCGGTGACGAACCCGGTACCTGCAAGCGCGTCACCGGCACTGAATATGTCAGTGCCGATCAGTCCCAGGCCTGGTGTGCCAGCCTGGCCGAGCCCGGCCCGGCCAAGGTGAATCGGGCCGAGACCCGCAAGGGCCGTTCCGTGACCGGCGGCAATGTCGGGCGTTCGTCCCGGGTGACCGGCAACGAGGTCGGGGCCGACCGGGAACTGACCGGAACCCAGTACATGCAGCGCGGCAACGGTGCGCATCCCGACAAGGTCGGGCACACCGAGACCCTGCGCGGCGGCGGTGTGACCGGCACCCTGGTCGGGCGCAGCGAGCGCGTGACCGGCGACGAGCCCGGCACCTGCAAGATCATCACCGGCGACGACTACATCGGCCGCGAGCAGTACCAGGGCTTCTGCGGCAGCGCGCCGGCGCCGCAGGATGCCAAGGTGGGCGTGTCCCAGACCCTGAAGGGCCTGGGCGTGAGCGGCAGCATGACCGGCCGTTCCGGGCGCGTGACCGGCGACGAGCCCGGCACCTGCAAGGCCATCACCGGCACGCCCTATGCCGGCGCCGAGCAGTACCGCAGCTACTGCGAGCCGGAGCAGGCGCAGGAAGCACAGCTGCGCACCCGGCCCCTGCGCTCCACCCCGGGCATGATCATGACCGGCCAGCAGCCGGGCATCGACGGCAAGCTCACCGGAGCCGGGAAGGGCGCCTGCGAGACCATCAGCGGCACCCCCTATGTGGGCGCCGACCAGTACGCCGCGGCCTGTCCCGCTACCCCGGCCGAGCCGGGCGCGCCGGACTTCCCGCAGCCGCTGGGCGCGGACGTGCCCTGGGGCCGGTTCAGTGTGCAGCAGCCCTCGCAGGTCGAGCAGACCGCCGCGCATGGCGGCGGCGTGAGCGGTACCCGCTATGAACAGAGCCAGCGCATCACCGGGCCCTTCGGCATGGCCGGTGGCAAGGTTACCGGGACCGAGGAGGCGCGCTTCGGCGCGCCCCGCCAGCCGGCCGAGGCCGCGGCCGTGCCGCCGGCGGCCGCAGAGGTCGGCGGCCGGGTCAAGCCGCGCATCAGCGGCGAGGGTATGGATGCCGGTGTGAACATCACCGGCGACGACTGGGACCGCGGCGACCGGGTCACCGGCACCGAGGGGATGTCCGCCACGCGCCGCAATCCGACCCAGCGCAGCAGCCGAGTCAGCGTGATGAGCACGCCCGAACCCAAGCGCAACGAAGGGATGCCCGAGCCCGTAAGCCGGGTGACCGGCGGCAGCGGCAACACCGACAAGGGCTCGCTGGTGACCTATTCCGGCGGTGCTCGCGGCTGAACCAGGACAGTAACGGAGACTGATCAGGCATGTTGAACCGTACTCACAACCCGCATTCGGCGCGCGTGGCCCAGGTGCCCGCCGCTCCCCGGCGCCGGCCGGGGGCGCGGGGCGTGAGCCCGGCCGCACCGATTGCGGCGCGGGTCGGCAGCGGTGTGCACGCCCTGGTCCGCGGTGACGACAATGCCCGGTTGTTCGACTACGAGCAGCGCGTCCGGAGTGCCTTCGACGCCATCGTACCGGCGCTCAAGCGCATCTCGGCGCTGCAGCATGAGGAGGACTTCGAGACCCGCGCCCAGCGCGTGGCGCGCGAGCGGCTCGGCTTCGAACTGCCGGGCTGGATCCTGGCCGATGCCTGGGTGGAGCAGCTCGACCTGCGCCGGCTCTACGCCTGGTGCGTGTTCGAGACCTACCTGCGGTTCTCGGACGATTTCTTCAGCGCCGATCCGCTGGGTTCGGCGGAGGAGGCGGAGTTCCAGGCCTTCCTGCAGGACTGCGGCTTCCACATTCTGGACATCTCGCCCTGCGCCGACGGCCGGCTGGCCCACGTGATCCGCTACGTGCTGCGCCTGCCTTACCGCATGGTGCGGCGCAAATCCTACGCCGGTGCGTTGTTCGATATCGAGGACAGCCTGGCCAAGTGGGGCGAGACCGAGCTGCTGCGCTTCCGTGAGGGTACGCCTAACACGGCCGATGCGCCGACCCGGTATCTCAAGGCGGTGGTGTATCACTACAGTTCCAGCGCGCCGGACACCGAGGGCTGCGCCGCCCACGGATCGGATGCGGTGCGTGCCGCCGAGGCCGGGTGCGAACGCCTGCTGGCCTTCCAGCAGGCGGTGGAGAACAGCTACTGCTGCGGGGCGTCCATCGACCTGCTGCTGATCGGTCTGGATACAGATACCGATGCCATCCGGCTGCACCTGCCGGACGGCGCCGGCGGCATCGAGCCCGGAACCTGGGTGGACGCCGCCCAGCTGTATGACGAGACCCGCGGCCTGCCCGCAGTTGAGGCCGCCGAGCGTATCGACGCCCGGCTGCGCGAGGCCGCCCCGGAGGCGCCGGCCGGCATGCTGCGGCTGCTGGCGCGGCTGCTGGAGAACAATCTGTCGCAGATCGAGTACGTGCAGCGCCATCACGGCGGGCGCTATCCGGACATCGGCCATGCCGAGCGCTTCATCGGCGCCGGCAAGGGCTTCGAGGAGGTGCAGCTGCGCAACCTCACCTATTTCGCCTATCTCGACACGGTCGAGGAGGCCGCCCCCGATCTGGACGTGGGGGTGAAGATTTTCAGCCGGCTCAATGTCGGCCACGGCCTGCCCATCCCGGTGGTGGTGCGCTTCGACTACCACGGCCAGGTGCCGGGTGCGCGCGAGCGGGCGGTGGCGCACTGTCGGCGGGTGGCCGGGGCGCTGGCGGCGCGTTACCCCGAGCTGGCCGGGCGCGGCCTGCTGCACAGCCTGCAGCTGGTGCGCGACATCGATGCCGGCGGGGTCGGCGGCCGGGTCGAGGTGCTGGATTGCAGCGTGCGGGAACCGGCTCAGGAGGCGCACTGAATGAAGATCTGTCAGGTGGAACGTCCGCTGGTGGCGACCAACCGCATCCCCGGGCTGGAGCACAGGCACCTGCAGGTGGTGCGCGACGGCAGCGCCTTGCAGGTGGCGGTGGATGCGGTCGGCTGTATCCCCGGCGACTGGGTGATCTGCGTGGGCAGCTCGGCGGCGCGCGAGGCCGCCGGCAGCAAGGAATACCCGAGCGATCTGACCATCGTCGGCATCATCGACCGTTGGCCGCCGGAGTCGGATCAGGCAACGGAACAGGATCAGGGCTGATGGAGATCTTCCAGGTCGAGGCGCCCCTGGTTTGCACCCGACGCGTGGACGGACTCAAGCAGATCAGTCTGCGGGTGCTGCGCAGCGCGGCCGGCAAGCGCCAGGTGGCGGTCGACCCGGTCGGTGCCCGCACCGGCAACTGGGTGTTCACGGTCAGCGGATCGGCGGCCCGTTACGCGGCAGGGGATTTCGGTGTGCTCACCGACCTGACCATCGGCGGCATCATCGATCACTGGGAACAGGCATCGGACCAACCGAGCCGGAAATGAAGTTGAATGGCACGATTTGAAGCAACGACGAGCGAGCAGGAGAGACAGAGATGGCAAATGACAATTACGGCATCGCACTGGGCATGATCGAAACCCGCGGGCTGGTGCCCGCCATCGAGGCGGCGGACGCCATGACCAAGGCTTCCGAGGTCCGGCTGATCGGCCGCGACTTCGTCGGCGGCGGCTATGTCACCATACTGGTGCGCGGTGAGACCGGTGCGGTCAACGCGGCCGTACGTGCCGGCGCCGATGCCTGCGAGCGCGTGGGCGACGGTCTGGTTGCGGCGCACATCATTGCACGTCCGCACCGCGAGGTGGAGCCGGTACTGGGCTCGCCCAAGACCAACTGATTTTTGATCAATCCTTACAACGGAGACACGAAGATGGCAACTGAGAACTACGGTATTGCTCTGGGCATGATCGAAACCCGCGGGCTGGTGCCCGCCATCGAGGCGGCGGATGCCATGACCAAGGCGGCGGAAGTCCGGCTGATCGGCCGTGAGTTCGTCGGCGGCGGCTATGTCACCGTGCTGGTACGCGGCGAGACCGGCGCGGTCAACGCAGCGGTGCGTGCCGGTGCCGATGCCTGCGAACGCGTGGGCGACGGTCTGGTCGCGGCACACATCATTGCCCGTCCGCACCGCGAGGTGGAACCGGTGCTGCCGACCGGCGGTGACAAGTCCGCGGCAGCGGCCTGAGCCATCTCTGACCCAACGTCATTGCGAGCGTAAGCGTGGCAATCTCATGCCGCAGCCGCAATCTGTCAGAGATTGCCGCGGCGCTGCGCGCCTCGCAATGACGAAGGGAAAGGATCGGCAAGGGTGATTTGATCCGTCATTATCGTTTATTGAACAGGAGATCCCAGCCATGGCCAACGATACCTATGGTATTGCGCTCGGCATGATTGAAACCCGCGGCCTGGTGCCCGCCATCGAAGCGGCGGACGCCATGACCAAGGCGGCAGAGGTGCGCCTGATCGGGCGCGAGTTCGTGGGCGGCGGCTATGTCACCGTGCTGGTGCGCGGCGAGACCGGCGCGGTCAATGCGGCGGTGCGTGCCGGTGCCGATGCCTGCGAGCGCGTGGGTGACGGCCTGGTCGCGGCACACATCATTGCCCGTCCCCACCGCGAGGTGGAGCCGGTGCTGGATGAGGTCGCCGGCACGGCTGGCAACCGCCCGCCGCGCAGTTGAGTAAGGGCGGGGCAGAGGGATCCCTGGTGACGGAGGCATGACCATGGTCAATGCCGGTGCCGATCAGCGTGTCCTCGGTTATCTCGGTCGGGCCCTGAGTCTCGAGCTCAGCGCGGTCCAGCTCTACAGCACCCAGGCCCGCCTGACCGCGACCTGGGGCCTGACCGAGGCGGCCGATCGTCTGAGTCGCGAGGCCCGCGAGGAGATGGGGCACGTGGAGCGCATCATCGCGCGCATGCTTGCCCTGGGGGCTGCCCCCAATGCCTCGCAGCTGCGGCCGGTGCGACTGGGCTCCAGCCTGGAGGCGCTGCTGCAGGAGGACCAGGCCTTCGAGCAGGAACTGGTGCGACTCTATACCGAGGCCGCCAGCCACTGTGCCCGACAGGGGGATCATGACAGCCGTCTGTTCTTCGCTACCCTCCTGGAGGAAGAAAGCGAACATGCACGCGAGCTGGCCGGCTGGATCGAGGAACTCAAGCGACCCGCTTAACAGAGGAAATGCGTTATGAATTCCGAATGGCAGGAACGCAATCGTCCCCACCGCCTCGAACGGCGTTACCAGTTTCCGGATTACTCATCCCTGCGCGATTTTCTGGATCGCGCAGCTGACCTCTCCGAACGCGAGGGGCTGTACCCCGACATGGGCTTCGGTCGTGATTACGTCAATATCACGATCCATGCCGAGGAGGGGGCCGAGGCGCTGAACGATACCCAGCGTCGTTTCGCCGCACAGCTCGACGAGCTGCGCGGTACCGAATCCTCCAACTGAGGCGGCGGTCTCAGGCATGGCCGTGATCGCGCTGGTCGGCAACAAGGGCGGTGCCGGCAAGACCACGCTGACCATCAATCTGGCAACGGGGCTGGCGCAGCGGACGGCCGAACCCACGATCATCCTGGATGCCGATCCTCAGGGTTCTTCGCTGCAGTGGCGCGCCTTCGCCGAAAGCCGGACCGCACCCGATGTGATCGCCGCGGCGGCCGATCTGGAGCGTCTGTATGCGCGTCGACGGCGGGACTACCGGCATATCGTCATCGACTGTCCGCCGTCGGTGCATGCACCGCAGACACTGGCCGCCCTGAGCCTGTGCGATGTCGCCCTGATCCCCGTACAGCCATCGCCCCTGGATTTGTGGGCTACGGTGCACATCGAACGCGCCGTCACCCAGGCGCGGGAAACGAATCCCGGGCTGCGCGCCTGGCTGGTGATCAACCAGCTCGAGCCGCGTACAAAGCTGTCACGCCTGATCCGTCAGGCCCTGGACGAGCTGGACCTGCCCGCCGCGCAAACGCCCATCCGCCGGCGTGCCGCCTACCGCGCCAGCGTGCTGGAAGGCCGTACCGTGCTGGATCTGGGGCGGCGCGGTGCCGACGCCGCCGAGGAGATCAACAACCTGATCAGCGAGGTGATCGCATCATGAGTGAAGCAGACAAGACCGGAGATAAACTCGTTGCCTCCATGCGCAAGACCAAGGCCGGCGCGGCCCAGGCCGCGGGTACGCAACAGAAATCCAGAACCGCTTCCCGCGGCAGCAAGCCGGCGGCGGCCAGGAAGACGCCGGCACGCAAAACCGGAGCGCCGCCCCGGGCAGAGGTGGAAGCGGATCCCTACCAGAGCGGCCGTCGCATCTGGCCGGACTGAAACCCATATACAGAAATCGATCAATAGCGTTTGTATTATCGATTTGTACTTAAGTGGTGTCCGCCGGATACTCGAACCGGATGTGGGTTGAATATAAAAAGCCCACTTAATGCTAGGTTTCCGGGATGCGCGCGACATAGGCGGTCTGTAACGGGTTCAGACAGTCCGCCCGCCGGGTTTGTGCGGTTTCACTCCCGGTCGCCGCGAGGCGAACGCTACTGGAGTCAGAGTGAATATGCCCGCTTTTTTCCAAGCGCTGTTTCCGTTCCTGCGCTGGTTTCCGCTGAGCCGGGCCAAGCTGCGGGCGGATCTGCTGGCAGGCGTCACGGTGGCACTGGTGCTGGTGCCCCAGAGTATGGCCTATGCCCAGCTGGCCGGCCTGCCGGTGGTCTACGGGCTGTACGCCTCCTTCGTGCCGGTGATCGTGGCCTCCCTGTGGGGGTCTTCCAGCCAGCTGCACACCGGGCCGGTGGCGATGCTGTCGCTGATGTCGGCCGCCGCGCTGATCCCCTTCGCCACTCCGGGCAGCGATCAGTTCATTGCCCTGTCCGTCATGCTGGCGCTGATGGTCGGCGTGCTGCGCCTGGCCCTGGGCGTGTTCCGGCTGGGTGCGATCGTCAATCTGCTCTCCACCCCGGTGATCGTCGGTTTCACCAATGCCGCGGCGCTCATCATCGGGCTGTCGCAGCTGAGCAAGGTGATCGGGGTGCCGTTTCCGCGTACCGATTCCTATCTGCTCGATCTATGGCGGGTGGTCATACAGGTGCCGCAGCTGCACTGGGCAACGCTTGCCTTCGCGCTGGGCGCCTGGCTGATCATCGCCGGCCTGCGCCGGGTCGCGCCGGCGCTGCCGGGCGTGCTGATCGCGGTGGTGCTGGCGACCCTGGTCAGCGCCCTGAGCGGGTTCGAAAGCCGCACCGAAGTGGCCGCCGAGCAGATCCGGCATGCGCCGCTGCGCACGACCATCCAGGAATTCGATGCGGATCGTACCCGCATCGACAGCCTCACCACCGAGATCGCCGCCAACAGCCGCCGGGCCGAACGGCTGGAGGAACGCGGCGGGGCGGAGGCGGTCCGGGAGGCGGCCGCCCTGCGCGCCACCAACGCGGTGCTGGAGCATGAGCTGAAGCGGCTCAAGGCGGACAACACCCTGCGCCAGATGGAGATGCATGCGACACCACTGCGGGCTGTGCCCGGGCCGGAGGGCGGCCTGGGCTTCCATGCCGCTGACAGCCTGGCCGAGGAGGCCGATTACGCGCCCGGTCTGTGGCGTTTCAGCGGTGTGGACAACGGCACCATCCTGCTGTCGGCCGGCGGTGCCGTGGTGGGCGACATCCCCCAGGGCCTGCCCAGCTTCGAGACACCGGAAATCGAATGGACTCTGGTGCCGGCGCTGCTGCCGGCGGCCCTGGTCATGGCCCTGATCGGCTTCATGGAAGCGACCTCGATTTCGCGGGCGATCGCCACCACCACCGGTGAGCGCGTGGATACCAGCAAGGAACTGGTCGGCCAGGGCCTGGCCAACATCGCCGGCAGTTTCTTCGGCTCCTATACCGTGAGCGGCTCTTTCTCGCGTTCGGCGGTGGCGGCCCGCACCGGGGCGCAGACAGGCGTGTTCGCCATCATCAGCGCCCTGGCCGTGGTGCTGGTACTGCTGTTCTTCACCACCTACCTGTACCACCTGCCGCAGGCGGTGCTGGCCGTGATCGTGATGCTGGCCGTGTTCGGGCTGATCCGGATCCAGCCCCTGGTCCAGGCCTGGAAGGTCGACCGGGTCGGGGCGGTGATCGGGATCATCACCTTCGCCGCCACCCTGCTGATGGCACCGGACATCGCCAACGGTATCCTGCTTGGGGTGGCGCTGACCGTGCTGCATTACCTGATCCGCACCATGCGGCCGCGCGCCGAGATCGTCAGCCGCAAGGCCGACGGCACCCTCGGCGGGATCGAGGCCCATCGGCTGAAGCCTCTGAGCGAGGACTTCGTGCCGGTGCGCTTCGACGGCTCGCTGACCTTCATCAACGTGGCCTATTTCGAGGACATCATCCTGGAGGCGCATCGGGAGTTTCCCCGGGCCTGCGCCGTACTGGTGGTGGGCAGCGGCATCAACGAGATCGACGCCTCCGGCGAGGACCGCATCCACGAGGTGGCGCGCCGGCTGCGCGAGCTCGGGGTCGGCCTGTGTTTCAGCGGCCTCAAGCACCAGGTCATGCAGGCGCTGGAGAAGAGCGGGCTGGTGGATGAGCTGGGCCGGGAGGCCTTCTTCCCGGACAAGGAGACGGCCCTGGAGGTTCTGGAGGCCCGCTGTGCCGGGGCGGCGGCGCGGGCCGAGCCCGATTCCCGGCCGGGGCGCGGCGTGGGCCATACGGCCGTGGTCGGCTGAACGGTGGATATTGCTTTGCACGCAGAAGCTGTACACTGGAGGACATGAGCGAGATGCCGAGCGCACACGATCGAGACTATACACCGCCGTCGGCGATGCCGGATTATCTGATCCGGCATGCGACCCTTCGCCAGTTGCAGGTGTTCGAGGCCATCGTCCGGCTGGGCAGCTTCACCCGGGCCGCCGAGGAGCTGTTTCTGACCCAGCCCACGGTATCCATGCAGATCAAGAAGTTGACCGATGCGATGGGACTGACCCTGTTCGAGCACGTCGGGCGCAATGTGCGGCCGACCGAGGCCGGCCATGTGCTGTATGAGGCCTGCCGGCGCATGTTCGATACCCTGTCCAACCTGGAAATGCAGATGGCCGACCTCAAGGGCATGCGCCGCGGCCGGCTGCGACTGGGTGTGATCACCACGGCCAAGTACCTGGCACCGGAGATCCTGGGCGAGTTCAGTCGGCTGTATCCGGGCGTGGACGTCGCGCTCAAGGTGACCAACCGTGACCGCATCATCGAGCGCATGCTGGCCAACGAGGACGATCTCTACATCATGGGCCAGGCGCCCTCGGACGAGCTCGAGGTCGAGGCCTACCCCTTCGCGCCCAATCCCCTGATGGTGATGGCGCCGCGCGACCACCCCCTGGTGGGCAAGAAGAAGATCCCGCTGTCACGCCTGATCGAGGAGCCCTTCATCCTGCGCGAGCCGGGCTCGGGCATCCGCGATGCCATGCTGCGCATCTTCGACGCCAACGGGCCGCGCCCCCGGGTGCGCATGGAACTGGGCAGCAACGAGGCCATCAAGCACGCCATTGTCGGCGGGCTGGGCCTGTCGGTGCTGTCACTGCACACCCTGACCCTGGAGGGTACGGACGGCCCGGTGGCCATCCTCGACGTGGAAGGCTTTCCCATCATGCGCCAGTGGTATCTGGTCTACCCCAAGGGCAAGGAGCTGTCGCTGGTGGCCCGTACCTTCCTGGATTTTGCCAAGGAGATCGAGCCGGAGCTGCGCAAGCAGGTCGAATCCATGTGGCCGGGCCTGCGCCAGCATGTGCAGAAAAAGGATGCCAAGGGCGGTGGCGGCAAGAAGACCGCGCGCCGGAAGAAATCCGCCTGAGCTGGAGCCTGCTGACAGGCCCTGGTCAGACCCTGGTCTTGCAGGAATTGATCCCGAGCAGCGCATAGCCGGGGCACCAGCCGACCACCCCGGTGACCAGCGGCAGTACGCCGATCCAGCCCCAGACGCCGATGGTGCCCGCCAGGGTCAGGCCGATCAGCGCCAGTCCCACGATGATGCGGATGCCCCGGTCCAGACTGCCTTCGTTGATCTTCATGCTGACGTCTCCTGTGATTGCCTGTTCCCTCATGCCAAGCATGGCACAGAATCCGGCGCCGGTCAGGTCGCCGGGGGCGACATTTTCTGACAGCCGTGTGCGTTCGCCCGGCGACGACCTGACCCGGCGGCTGATCGATGCAGGCCGTTGTGTGCCGGACAGCCGTTGAGTCCGGACGTCCCGGACCGTTGCATTCCTTCCTGCCTGCGCTATACCTACCCCTGTATAACCATTAAACAGGCCGCCGGAAACTCGTCATTGCCGTATCCGGCCGAGGAGGGGAAGATGCGCAAGTATCTGTACTCGACTGTACTGTGTCTCGCGGTCGGCCTGCTGCCGGCGGCAGGATCGGCGACCGAGCTCACCCGCGGCGCCATGCTGGCCAATTCCTGTGCCGGCTGCCACGGTACCGATGGTCACAGTCCCGGCGCCATCCCGAGCATCGGTGGCAAGTCCGCCGACTTCATCGAGACCGCCCTGAAGGAATTCCGCAGCGGTGAACGCCACAGTACCGTCATGGGCCGCCATGCCAGGGCCTACACGGACGAGGAAATCCGTCTGATCGCCGAATTCTTCGGCAGGGAGGCGCAGTGATGAGCCGCTATACCCGACGTGAACTGCTGATGTTGCTGGGCCGGGCCGGCACCGCTTCCATGCTGGGTGCAATGGGTCTGCCGCTGGTCGGCTGCGGCGGCAGGGATGAATCCATGGAGCAGGCCGGCGAGGCGGCCGGGGGCCGGCAGGCCGCCCTGAATCGCCCGCGGGTGGTCATCGTCGGCGGCGGCTTCGGCGGCACCAGCTGCGCCAAGTATCTGCGCCGCTATGTCAAGGACGCCGAGATCATTCTGGTCGAGCCCAGGCAGACCTATCATACCTGCCCCTTCAGTAATACGGTGCTGGCGGGCATGAACCCCATGGACTTCATTGCCCACGACTACGAGACCCTGCGCACGGCCCATGGTGTGGAGGTGATCCATCAGACGGTCAGCGAGATTGATCCGGTGGCCAAGGCCGCCAGCCTGGATGACGGCCGTACGCTGGGCTACGATTACCTGGTGCTCTCGCCCGGCATCGATATGCGCCGGGATGCCATCGAGGGCTATGACGAAGCCGCCACCGAGGCCATGCCGCATGCCTGGCAGGCCGGCGACCAGACCCGGCTGCTGCGGGCGCAGCTCGAGGCCATGGATGACGGCGGCACCGTTATCATCGCCCCGCCGAACAATCCCTTTCGCTGTCCCCCGGGGCCCTATGAGCGGGCCAGCCTGATTGCGCACTATCTCAAGCAGCACAAGCCGAAATCCAAGATTCTGATCCTGGATGCCAAGGATAAATTCTCCAAGCAGGGCCTGTTCATGCAGGGCTGGGAGGCGCTCTATCCCGGCATGATCGAGTGGGTGAAGGGGTCGGACTGGGGCGGCATGGGCCGGGTCGATGCCGGGCAGAAGACCGTCTACAGCATGTTCGACAAGGCCTTCAAGGGCGACGTGGTCAACCTGATACCGCCGCAGCAGGCCGGGGAGATCGCGCTGCGCACGGGGCTGGCCAATGACGACGGCTGGTGCCCGGTGGATCAGCGCAGCTTCGAATCCACCATGCACAAGGATCTGTTCGTGATCGGTGATGCTTCCGTGGCCGGCCAGATGCCCAAGTCGGGTTTTGCCGCCAACAGCCAGGGTAAGGTCTGCGCCGCGGCCATCGCCGCCCGTATCCTGGAGGTGGAGCTGCCCGAGCCCTCCTATGTGAACACCTGCTACAGTCTGGTCGGTCCCGACTACGGCATTTCGGTGGCGGCCGTTTACCGCATGCAGGAAGGCCAGATCAAGAGCGTGGAGGACTCGGGCGGAGTCAGCCCGGGCGAAGTCGATGCGCAGTTCCGCCGCGACGAGGCCCGCTACGCCGAGGGCTGGTACCAGAGTATCACCTCGGACATGTTCGGCTGACGATCGTGAGGGCTGGAAACCGCAGCTGCTGCGGGGACGGGCCCGTGGGGGGGGGTGAAACGCCTCGAGGTCTGCCATGCCATATGACTCCATCAGCGAACTGCCGGGCAGCGTCCGCGACCATCTGCCCGAACACGCCCAGGAGATCTTCCTGGAGGCGTTCAACAGCGCCTGGGATCAGTACGCCGACCGCAGTGACCGCGAGGAGACGGCCTTCAGGGTCGCCTGGTCGGCGGTGAAACAGAAGTACAAAAAGTCGGATGGAAACTGGGTCAGAAAGTAGCGACTAATCCAGCCGGAAACCGATCTTGAGCTTCACCTGGTAATGCCCCACCCTGCCATCGACAATATGACCGCGGGTCTCCACTACCTCGAACCAGTCCAGGTTGTGGAGGGTCTCACTGGCCTTGCTGACTGCGCGCTGAATGGCGTCGTCCGTACCCGTACTGGAGGATCCGACGATCTCGATGACTTTATAGACGTTGTCGCTCACTGGTGTTCTCCCGATTTTGGCGGATTTGTTGTATTCTGAGAATAGAAGCCGGATCCGGCTTTGTCAGGTTCAATGACGGAATTCATGGGAGGCGGAATGTCCAGCACTAAACCGGGGCCGGATTCCGACCGGCTCGACCGCGTGGTGGCCGAGGCGCACCGCTACCGCGATCAGCGCGAGAAGGACTACCGGGAACAGGCGCTCAAGCTCTACCCCTGGGTATGCGGGCGTTGCGGGCGGGAGTTCGACCGCAGCAACCTGCGCGAGCTGACCGTGCACCACCGCGATCACAATCACGACAACAACCCGGCCGACGGCAGCAACTGGGAGCTGCTGTGCCTGTACTGCCATGACAACGAGCACCAGCGCCAGCTGGAAGCGGCCATGGGCGGTGGCGCGGGCAGTGCCGACGGCGCCGAGAGCGGCGCCCGCCACAATCCGTTTGCCGATCTCAAGTCCCTGCTGGACAGGAAGTGACGGACCGCGGCCCACGGTGGGACGCGCGGCCGCGTCAACACCCTCAGGCCACCCGACTGGCCGCCGGCCGGTTCGCAGAGGTCGGATCAATCAGGGTGACGACCTCGGTGATGCGATTGGCGGGGAAGCCGCTGAGGCGGGCATGTTCACGGATCAGCTCCTCGCTTTCAGCCAGATAAATGCAGAAGGTCTTGTCTTGCGCAACATAGGAATGCACCCACTGGATGCGGGTGCCGAGCTGGGCCAGAACGCTGTTTGATGTGCTGGCCACGGCGCAGAAGCCTTCCGCGCTGTTGGTGCCGATACCGGGAACTTCACGTTCGATCACGAATTTGCATAGCATCGGGTTGTCCTCACGATTTACCCTGGCGCGTCTGATGCGTTGCGAATGCCGGGGCCAGGTTTCCCTTCACCGCGACAGCAGGTTACCCCGTGGCTGTAACCCGGTTATTGCAGAGGTTGCCTTTATTGTTTCCGGAGTGTTTCTTCCCGGCCCTGCAGGTGACGCGGGGAAGGAAGTCACTCGGCGAGATAGGCCTGCCGCCGTAGCTCCTGCAATGCCCGGTTGTAGGGATCGATCTCAAGGCCGCGGGCGATGCTCCTGTGTGCCCGCTGAATCTGTCCGCGATCGAGTTCGTAGGTGGCGCGCTCAAGGTAATTTCTGATCAACTGCCTTTTCTGTGCCGGGGAAAGCGTCCGCGGATCGACCTCATCATCTGTCTGTGATGGCGACTCCGTCCTGTCTGCCGCGGCAGGTTTCCGGTCAGCTGTTGCGGCGGAGCGGCTCTGCGCCTGTTGCCGGTCGGATGCCTGCCGGTCAAGCTCGGCGTCGAGTTTTTCGGTCAGTGCGGCGATATGTGCCTCCAGCTGATCCAGCTCACTCTCCTCGCGGCGGACCTGTTCCTCCGGTTGTGACCGGGGAGACGCCTGGCGGACAAGCCCGGTGTCGAGTTTTTCGGTCAATGCAGCGATGCGCGCCTCCAGCTCATCCAGTCTCTCTTCCTTGCTGCGAATCTTCTCCTCCATCAGTTTCAGCGAGTCGTCGGCCGCGACGGAGGCTTGTCCCGGTTCGGGCCTGTCCGTGTAGGCCGGGCTGTCGTGGTTCGTGACGTCGGGAACTGGGCTGCCGACGGTGCCCTCGCGTGAGTCGACGGATGGGGAAAGTGCCTGACTCTGACTCAGGGTGGCTGAATGAACCGCAGCCTGGACGGCGGTCCGGCCGGATGAATAGAGCTGTTGCGCGCCATGAAGCAGGTTGTCGATTTCACCCCTGTATTTCGATATGTCGGATCCATAGAGAAAAATGCCTGCCGATACTCCCGCAAGCAATATCATACCCGCGCGCAGCGAAGGTAACTTGCGTGCGCGGGCGGGTTTTCGGGCTTCTGCGACGATGTGGGGCTCCGAGTCATACGATTCGGATATATAGGGCTCCGATATGCCCGGCCTGGATATGTCTGGCGCGTGACGGGGGGCTGAGCGCGCTTCGGGCCCGGAGGTGCGGATGTGCGGGCGTGCCCTGTGAAGCCTGGCTGTGCGTGGCCTGGGGGTATGCGTATGCGACGCGTCGGCAGGGGCTGCCGTAAATGGATATATGCCGCTGGCTTGTTTGTTTCTCGCGGTTTCGTGGACCATTTGTGCATCTATGCTGGCCTTGTCCTTGAGCCCCATGAGAATAATACAGTTGTTGCAAAGCAGGTTTATCAGCCGGGGTGTCCCGTTGCTGTATGCGTGAATTGAATCGACCGCATCGGTTGAGAAGATGTCATTGTCGATATCGAATTCATTCAGCCTGTGCCGAATATACTGACCGGTTTCCTCGCGGCTCATCGTCCCCAGGTGGATGGCCCGGTTTCTGCGTGATGTCGATTCAGTGTCGGAGTCGCTTGCCAGCTGTTCGAAATCGCAGTCGCCGGAAAGTATGATCGGGATTGAAAGCTTGAGCGACAGAGTATCGAGCATTTCGAGGCTGGTGGAATCGATGCCTTCCGCATTGTCGACGATCAATAGAGGGTTGCCGGCGTCGATCAGTTGGGATCTCAGGTCGGAAAAAAGGTCATCGTCTGTTATGTCAGTTCCTTGCGGCTCTGAAAGACCGAGTTCCCTGCATATCCTGTCGATGTAGTCGTCAATGCCTCCCATGAAGGAATGGTTCAGATAGACGGTCCGCAGTGTCGTCATCTGTTTCCTGAAGTGCGTCAGTACTGCGCTTTTCCCGGTTCCGGGCGAGCCGGACAGGAACTGTAGTCTGTATCCCCTGCGTAGGCCCTGTACAAGGCCGTCAAGCGCCTGCTGATGACCGCGGCTCAGAAAAATCGGCGTGCAGTCAGGGTTGACCGGGAAAGCCGAGCTGTGCTTCACAAGAATTTCTTTGTTCATGAGCATCGGAGTGGCCATATTTTACTAATGAGAACGTTAGTACTGCAGAAGAGAGATGAAGGCATAGTATAGCGATAACGTTGATTCGTGCCGTTGAAGCTGGTCGCAAAACGCGTACAGGTTCTCATTCCGGGTGCGTCGATTGTGGCAGGGCTTGATTTTGCACTGGAAAATAGATGCGAAAGCGGGGTGTGAAGGCCTGTTGTTGTCGCTGTGCAGCGACAGTTCGATGTGTTGTGAATGACTCGCATCAGATGTTTTCTGACATTACCGTACGCCAGTTGATGTATTCCGGGCGGTGGCTGCATGGGTCAGCCGTGGATGTACGTAACTCCGTAGTGTATCGGGGGAGAGGCTGAAGCGTGTGGAGCTGATGGCTGATGGCGCGGAATATCGGCAGGCGTCCGTAAACCTTGAGAGGAAAGCTGAAAAATGTGAAGCGCTAGGCATTGATAACGGATGGCTTCAATCTAAGATTACGACTGGCAAACACAGGTGCTGTCAATTCCGCTAAACCTGTAAACAAAGGGGATTCAAGCAGATATGGACGCACAACGTAAGGTTCTTCTGGTCGACGATGACGAAGCTCCCCTCGGGTCTGCTGCAGCGCGGCTGCGGGTGGAAGGTTATGATGCGCTTCTGGTTTCCGACAGTCAGTCTGCGATCGCCAGACTGGATGCATTTGAGCCGGATCTGATCGTCGTCGGTCTGCGCCTGGACGGGCTGGACGGGATTGTCCTGTTCGGTGAGATCTTCAAACGCAATCCATTTCTCCCCGTTATCATCCTTACCCAGCAAGGGGCCATGCCGGACTCCGTCGATACCATTCGACAGGGCAGTTACGAGTTCATGGAAAAACCCTGTGTCGTAGACGATCTGGTTGAGCGGGTATCGAACCTGCTGCAGACCGGCTGTGATTGTTCCGTCGAGGTCAAGGCCGAGATGGTCGAGGCGTGGCGCAGTGAGATCATCAGCAGAAGTCCTGCAATGGATGAGCTGCTGCAGCAGGCCAAACTCGTGGCCGACAGCGGCGCGACCGTCCTGATCCAGAGTGAAAGCGGTACCGGCAAGGAGCTGCTGGCGCGTGCCCTTCATAAGGCAAGCAGCAGAAATGGCGGACCGTTCAATGCCGTCAACTGCAGCGCGATCCATGAGAACCTGCTGGAATCCGAGTTGTTCGGGCATGTCAAAGGTGCCTTTACCGGTGCCACGAACGACCACAAGGGGCTGTTGCAGGCTGCCGATGGCGGCACCCTGTTCCTGGACGAGGTCGGTGACATGCCGCTGGGTGTCCAGGCCAAGCTGCTGCGGTCGCTGGAGGAGCGCGAAATCAGGCCGGTCGGGTCGATCAGAAGCATGCCTTTCGATGTCAGAATCATCGCTGCCACCAACCGGGATCTTGAGGCTGCGGTCGAGCAGGGCGAGTTTCGCGAGGATCTGTATTACAGGCTCAAGGTGATTTCCCTGGAGCTTCCGCCCTTGCGGGAGCGGCGGGAAGATATCCCGATGCTGGCGAATGCGTTCCTGGAAGAGTTTGCGCGGATGAACAACCGCAGTGCGAGAAGGTTTTCGCGCGAAGCGATGGATGCCCTGGTCAGTGCCGACTTTCCCGGCAACGTCCGCCAGTTGCGTAATGTTGTGCAGCAGGTGGTTGCGCTTTCGGCTGCGCACGTCATTCCGGGGGCGCTGGTGAAACGGGCCATCAAGGGTGATTCCGGGGACCTGCTTTCCCTTGCAGAGGAAAAAGAGCGCTTCGAAAGGAATTACCTGATACGGGTAATGAAGATTTCCAATGGCAACGTCAGCCATGCCGCCAGGCTGGCCAAGCGCAACAGGACCGAGTTCTACAAACTGCTGGGGCGTTACGAACTCAATCCTCAGGAATTCCGCAGCGCCTCCTGACTGTACTTCCCCGGCTCTGAGGCTGTTGCCGGGTTTTCTCTCAGTGTCTTCTTCCTTCCTTCCGACAAAACTGTCGGTCCCGTCCGGCTGCGGCTCTGCATGATGTGTGCCGCAGCCCTGGTCCCGTGTGTACCACGTCACAGATCCGCGTTTTAATCCGTGAAAGGGTTTTCTCACCGGTGCTTTCTGCGTCTTCCCGGAATACCTGTTGCGTTATGCAGACGCAGAATGCGTGCTCTGAACTATCTGTCTGATTCGGCGAATAACTTTTTGTCGCTTTATAACGACGACATGGCGTTGCGGATTCGCGGCTGGCGGGGATGGCCTGGCAGGAATGAGGTGCAGGTCTTCCGGGTTTGTGGGCCCATTATGCCGCCGATGCGTGTGTATGCAAGTCAGACGTGTTTGCGCCTGTTTCTTCATGCTTTCCCTGGCGCAGGTGCTTGATTCCATGTCTCTCGGAGGAAGGGCAATTCAGGTTAGATGTTTATTTTTGATACCTGTTTCCTGTCAGCGACATGCATGGAAGCTCGATCCCCTGTTGTGAACGATAACGTGTTGATACCTGGTCCGGGTTTGCTGTATTGAGCTGGAATGGCCTTTGCAAGGGTTTTGGCGGTGCGAATTCGCCCGAGATTAAAAACATTTCACTTAAACCAAGACCAACGATGCTAGGAGTCGATTATGGAAACGAAAATGAATAGATCCGTACTGGGAGTGCTTGCGATCTGTGCGTCCACCTACGGCGCCGCAGTCAGCGCCGCTTCGGTTCCGGGGCTTCCGGCCGAAGCCGGTGCCATGTCGGGGGACGACTCATATTTTTCGGTCGATATCATGGATAGCACGGCCGTCGAGGGGGCGCTCGATTTCAGCGTCAAGCTCCTGGAGGAGTTCTCGTTCGGGGGTAATTTCGGGCTCCAGGCATTCGGCTTCAACGTCGATCCCACTATGGAGACCGAGACGACCGACAATGGCAGTGTGGTCCTGAGTTCGACCCCGCTGGAGCTGAGCAATCTGCCTGACGGCTGGTCCGTCAAGACGGATCAGCAGATGGGTGGCCAGGGTGTCTTCGACATTGCGCTCTGGACCGAAGGGAACAACCGTACCGATCAGCTCGACTTTACCCTGATCGGTGCCGGCCAGGACCAGATCGGCGATGAGTTCGCCGCCAAGGTCGCCGGCTACTTCGGTATGGGGCATGGCAAGGGTGGCGATAACGGCAACGGCGTCGAGCCGCCCCAGGCCGTCCCGCTGCCTGCCGCTGCCTGGCTGTTCATCAGTGGCATAGTCGGTATGCTGGGTGTTGCCCGTCGCCGCAACCCCGCTGCTGTCCAGTCTGCCGCCTGAATGTTCCCCTCGCCCCCTTCCCGGGGGCTGCGCAGGGCGGGCTCTTCCGCCCGCCCTGCGCACTTTTCCATCTTCAGTTCCGTGCTTCCAGTTCCTCCCACCTGGCGTAAGCCTGTTCCAGTTCAGACTCCACCGCCTTGAGTTGTGCCCGGGCGCGGCCGATACCGGCTTTGTCCTGTTGATACAATTCCGGCCGACCAAGCGCTTCGCTGAGCCGGGCCTGTTCGTTTTCCAGCTGCTCGATCCGCTGCGGCAACTGTTCCAGTTCACGCTGATCCTTGTAGGACAATTTTGCCGTTCGGGCAGGGCGGGGTGCAGTGGCGGCAGCGCCTGCAGCCGCGCGCGCCGCTGCCGGAGCTGAGGCCGGGCTCCGGTTCTGCGCCTGCTCGCGCTGGCGCAGCCAGTCGGCGTAGCCGCCGACATACTCGTTCACCCTGCCGCCGCCTTCGAAGACCAGTGAGCTGGTGACGATGTTGTCGAGAAAGGCGCGGTCATGGCTGACCAGCAGCACTGTGCCTGTGTATTCGATCAGCAGCTCTTCCAGCAGTTCCAGGGTGTCGGTGTCCAGGTCGTTGGTCGGCTCGTCCAGCACCAGCACATTGGCCGGCCGGGTGAAGAGTTTTGCCAGCAGCAGCCGGTTGCGCTCGCCGCCGGACAGGGCGCTGACCGGCTGTCGGGCCCGGGCCGGGGCGAACAGAAAGTCCTGTAGGTAGCTGATCACGTGCCGGTCCTGACCGTTGATGGTGAGCCGGTCGCGGCCCTGGCCGACGTTGTCCAGCACCGTCTTGTCTTCCTCCAGCGCGGCCCGGTACTGATCGAAGTAGGCGACCTCCAGGTTGGTGCCACGGCGGATGCGGCCGGCGGTCGGTTCCAGCTCGCCCAGCAGCAGGCGCAGCAAGGTGGTCTTGCCGGCGCCATTGGGGCCGATGATGCCGACCTTGTCGCCGCGCAGGATGGTGGTGGTCAGACCCCGGATGACCGGCTCGCCGTCATAGTCGAAGCCGGCGTCCTCGGCCTCGACCACCAGCTTGCCCGAACGCTCGCCCGACTGGACGCTGATCCGGGCCGGGCCGGTGCGTTCGCGGCGCTCGGCCCGCTCGCGGCGCAGCTGCTGGAGGGCCCGGACGCGGCCCTCGTTGCGGGTGCGCCGGGCCTTGATGCCCTGGCGGATCCAGGCCTCTTCCTGGGCCAGCTTCCGGTCGAACAGGGCGTTGTGGCGTTCCTCCTCGGCCAGCAGCTCGGCCTTGCGTCTGAGGTAGGTGTCGTAGTCGCCGGGGAAGTCGGTGAGATGGCCCCGGTCCAGTTCGATGATGCGGGTGGCCAGGCGGCGCAGGAAGGCACGGTCGTGGGTGATGAACAGCAGCGCACCCTGCCAGCCGAGCAGGAATTCCTCCAGCCAGGTGATGGCGTCGATGTCCAGGTGATTGGTGGGCTCGTCCAGCAGCAGCAGGTCGGGCTGGCTTACCAGGGCGCGTGCCAGTAGTACACGGCGCTTGAGCCCCCCGGAAAGCTGCTCGATCTGCGCCTCGGCATCCAGCTCGAGTTTAGATAGCACGGTGTCAACCCGCTGGTTGATCTCCCAGCCGCCGGCACCTTCCAGGGCGTGCTGGCACTGTTCCAGTTCGTCCATCCGGCTCAGGTCGCCGGCGGCGATGGCATGGGTGAGGGTGTGGTACTGCTCGACCAGCCGACCCACCTCGCCCAGTCCCTCGGCGACCACATGGTATACGCTGCCGGCGGCTCCGCGCGGGACCTCCTGGGCCAGCTGGGCGATACGCAGGCCGTCGGCGCGCTGGATCAGCCCGTCGTCGGGCGCGAGTTCACCGGCGACCAGCCGCAGCAGGGTGGACTTGCCGGTGCCGTTGCGCCCGATCAGGCACAGGCGTTCGCCGGGTTCGATCTGGAAGCTGACGCCGTCGAGCAGGGGCGGGTCGCCGTACTGGAGGGTGACGTCGCGGAAACTGAGCAGGGGCATGGTGGGGCTTCAGGGACCAGGAGAAACGGACATTATAGCGTGACGGCAGACGTCAGCGGTCGGCCGGTTCCGATTCGATGGCGCGCTGCAGCGGCTCGCGCAGCCGGGCGAAATCCCGCGGCGCCACATACTGCAGCACCTCCTGACCCTCCTGATTGAGGATCAGATCCAGTCCGATCTGTGGATACAACAGGTGTTCGGCCTGTTCGCTCAGCCGGACGCGTTCGACCGGCTGGCCGAAACGGTGCTGCGCCACTTCGGCATCGATGTTGGCGGCCGGGATGAAGGTGATGGAGCCAATGGTTGCGGCATAGGCCGTCGGCAGGTCCTCGGGGTCGAGGGTGAACTGGCGCGCTCCGCTGTCCAGTACCTTGCTGTCGGCCGCGCGCTCGCGCAGGCCCAGCAGTGTCTCCCGGTCCAGGTCAGCGGTAAGGATCATCTGGCCGGAGAAGTTGCCCGCCATGAAGCGGCGGTAGAACAGCTCGAGTGAACCGTCCTCACCGGTATCGGTGATGATGGCCAGTTCCATGTCCTGGCCGTGCCGCTGGATCGCCTCCCTGAAGGTGCTCCGACCCAGGGTCAGGCCGAATACCCGGCTGTAGCCGTCGGGCGTGACCTCCACCTGCCAGGGCAGGCCGGTGGCAGGCTCGCGCGGCCCCTGGCTGTCGCGCAGCAGCGGCACCAGGATCAGGATGATGAGCAGCAGGATCAGCAGCGGCAGGAGTCGTTTCATCAGGGCGCGGGTTCGGGGTCGGGATCGAAAGGATACAGCATACCGGATCCGGGCAATGTCGCAATGCCGGGTTCCCGCGTGCCGGTTCAGCGAATCCGCCTATAATACGTTACAGTAGAGACAGCCAAGACACAGCCGGGGGGAGAGTATGCTGGATGCCGTAAGCAACTGGTTCAGACAGAACTGGAACGAGGAGAGCAACCTGGGCAAGGCCAAGATCGCCGCCGTGGTGGTGCTGGTATTCCTGTTTGTCGCCAGCCTGGTGCAGGATCGCCAGGGTGGGGAGGCGCCGCCGCAGGCTGAAACCGCGGCACCGGAAGGAACGGAGCCGACGCTGGAACAGGCCGGGCAACAGGCCGCCGAGACCTACGCCAGCTACGAAAGCTACCTGGCCGAGCTGGCGCGCGAGAAGGACCAGGGCGAGCAGCAGGCGCGCGAGACCTACGACAGCTACCAGCAGCGGGTCCGCGAGCTGGAGCAGGGCAGGGAACAGGCCGCCATCCAGGCGCGCGCCGCCTATCAGGATTACGAGGACAGGGTCGGCGAGCTGGAACACGAGCTGGAGGCGGCCCGGACGCAGAGCCGCCAGGCCTACGCCGCCTATGAGAAGCGGGTGGCCGAGCTGGAACAGGGGCGCGAGGACCATGCTGAAGGCAGTACCGAACTGAACGCGCTCGAGGCCGCCGCCACCGATGCCCGCGAGACCTTCAAACAGTATGAAACCCGGGTCAGCGAGCTGGAACATGACCTGGAATCCGCCGAGCGCCAGGCCCGGGATGCCTACGCCAGCTACGAGGCACGGGTCGCAGAGCTCGAGCGGGCGCAGGAGCAGGCCGAGCAGGAAGCCGCCTCGACCTACGCCAGCTACGAGGCCCGTGTCGCGGAGCTGGAGCGCGAGAATGCCGAGCTGCGCCGACAGCTGGCCGAACTCCGGCAGCAGCAGGGCGGCGGGTCAACCGGTGCGGACACCGCTGACCGGGAGGCCATGCAGGAGGAACTCAGGGCCCTGCGGCAGCGCATCGACCGGCTGCTGCAGGAGTTCTGAACCAGCGCCGGCCCCGCCCACCGGGCGTGCGGCGGGAGCCGGGAGCCGTTTATAATAGTGCATGCTTGCCGGGGGGACGAGCATGGAGACAGAGGTACGGGTCCTGGTTGTGGACGACGATCCGGATGTGCGGTCGTTCCTGCAGGACTATCTTTCCGAACATGATTATCAGGTCACCGCGCTCGACAGCGGTGCGGCACTGCGCAGCCATCTGGCCGGTGCCGCGGCGGACGTGGTGCTGCTGGATGTGGGCCTGCCCGGTGAGGACGGGCTGAGCCTGGCGCGCTTCGTGCGCGAGCACTGTGATGTGGGCGTGATCATGATCTCCGGCGCCGGCGAGCCGGTCGACCGCATCGTCGGGCTGGAGGTCGGTGCCGACGATTATCTGGCCAAACCCTTCGAGCCGCGCGAACTGCTGGCGCGGATCAAGAGTGTGCTGCGCCGCTACCGGCGTGAACCCGCCGTACCGGCCGTCGTGGCCGTCGCCAACCGGCGGCTTGCCGTCGGTCCCTGCCTGCTGGACCTGGACCGTCGACAGCTGTTCGATGCCGAGGGGCGGGAGATTCCCCTCACCGCCATGGAGTTCGGTCTGCTGCAGGTTTTCGTGGAGCGGCCCAACCGGCCGCTGTCCCGTGACCAGTTGCTCAACCTGACCCAGAACCGCGACTGGAATCCGTTTGACCGCAGCATCGATATCCGCATCACCCGGCTGCGCCGCAAGCTGGAACCGGACCCGGAACAGCCGCAACTGATCCGCACGGTCCGGGGCGTGGGCTACATGTATGTTCCCGCGGCGGGCACGGTGTGAATGCCCGTCTCTGTAACGGCGGTGTTTCAGTTGTAACAGAAGTTTTGCGCGGACCTGCGTCCCGGCCCGGGGTTGATAGACTCATCGACAGGCATTCCCTGAGGATCGATGACGGTGCGCATACAGGCCTTCCCAGTCCCGGAGCCCGGTGATCCAACGGTCGCGATGAGCGAGACCGGTCATTTTGTCCTGTCCAGTGGCCGCCTGCACGGCTGCGACGCCCGTGCCGCGGCCATCTGGGACTGCGCCCCGGAACAGCTCGACGGCATGGATCCGCTGGCCCTGTCCCCGTCCGTCCAGCCGGACGGTACGCCTTCCGCCGAGGCCTGGGCGCAGCGCGTTGCCGCCGCCGCCCGGCTGCCCCAGGCCTTCGAATGGCGGTTCGGGGCCGACGGGCGGAAGCCGGTGCGGGCCCTGGTACAGCTGGAACCGGGCGGTACGGCCGGGCCGCAGGTGCTGCAGGGGCGGTTGCAGGATCTCGGAGACCTGTTCCGGGCCGAGGCCGCCTGGCGCGAGAGCGAGACCCGGCTGACCCAGATCCTCGCCAATACCACCGCCGTGGTGTACGTCAAGGACCGCGACGGACACTATCTCCTCGCCAACCGCCGGTTCGAACGCCTGTTCGATCTGCCCGCGGGCCACCCCGTCGGGAAAACCGATGCCGAACTGGGCCTGTTCGATGCCGACACCGTCCGGGTGCTGCGTCGCAACGATGCCCGGGTGCTGGAACAGTCGGCCGCGATCGAATACGAGGAGACCATCACCGTCGCCGGCTGTGCGCGCACCTATCTGTCCATCAAGTTTCCCCTGTTCAACACCGAGGGTGAGGCCTATGCCGTGTGCGGTATCTCCACCGATATCACCGAGCGCAAGCGTACCGAAACCGCCTTGAGCAACGTGGCGCTGGGCGTGTCGGGGACCAGCAGCGACGACGTGTTCGAGGCCATCGCCTATTACCTGACCCGCAGCCTGGAAGTGGATTTCGCCTTCATCGGCGAGCTCAAGGGTGATGGCCGGCGGCTGCAGACCCTGGCGATCTGCCACCAGGGTGAGATGGGCGAGAATTTCGAATACGACCTCGAAGGCACCCCCTGCCAGGCCGTGGTGGGCCGGGACTTCTGCTTCATCCCGCAGGGTCTGCGTCAGCGCTATCCCGGCGACAACATGCTGCATGCGTTCGGCTTCGACGGCTATGCCGGCTACCCGCTGTTCGATTCCGCCGGCCGGGCGCTGGGTCTGATTGCGGTGGTCAACCGCGGCGGCCTGGCCCAGCCCGAACTGGTCGAATCCATCCTGCGTATCTTCTCGGTACGGGCGGCGGCCGAGATCGAGCGCATGCAGATCGATCAGGCCTTGCGCCAGTCCGAGGCCAGTTACCGCGGCATCTTCGAGGCCGCCGAGGATGCCGTGTTCATCCACGATATCGACAGCGGCCGGATCGTCGACGTCAATCCCCGGGCCTGCGAGATCTACGGCTACAGCCACGCGGAGATGCTGAACATCGATCCCGGTGCGCTCAGCGCCGGCGTCCCGCCTTACACCGGGGCCGAAGCCCGGCAGTGGCTGGCCCGTGCCCGCGCCGGCGGCACCCAGCGCTTCGAATGGCACCGGCGCAATCAGGACGGCAGCCTGCACTGGGACGAGGTATGCCTGAAGCGGGTGACCATCGCCGGGGTGGAGCGCATCCTGGCCTCCACCCGCGAAATCACCGAGCGCAAGGCGCGCGAGCAGGCCCTGCGCAGCAGCGAGAACCGGTTGCGCGCCACCATCGAAACCGCGCTGGACTGCATCATCGGCATGGATGCCCGGGGTCGCATCACCGAGTTCAATCCGGCGGCGGAGGAATGTTTCGGTTATCGGTGCGATGAGGTGTTAGGGCAGCCATTGGCCGAACTCATGATCCCGCCGCGCGATCGGGAGGCCCACCGCAGCGGTCTGGCGCGTTATCGCCGGGAGGGCTGTGGGCCCTTTCTCGGCCAGCGGGTGGAAGTCAACGCGATGCGCGCCGACGGCAGTGAGTTTCCCGCCGAGCTGGCCATCACGGTGGCGCGCAGCGAGACGGGCGACAGTTTCATCGGCTATCTGCGCGACATCACCCGGACCAAGGAGGCCGAGGCGGCGCGCGCCCAGCTGGAGGCGCAGCTGCGTCAGGCGCAGAAGATGGAGGCCATCGGTCATCTCTCCGGCGGCGTGGCGCATGACTTCAACAACATCCTCACCGGCATCATGGGCTATGTCAGCCTGGCCGAGGAGTACTGCGAGGGTCTGGCCGATCCCCGCCTGGGCCAGTACCTGGCGCGTGCCCGTCAGTCCGGAGAACGGGCCCGCGACCTGATCCGCCAACTGCTGACCTTCAGCCGCGGCCAGCGCGGCGAGCCGCGGCCGCTGGATCTCGGCCCGCTCACCCGGGAGACCCTGCGGCTGCTGCGATCGGTGGTGCCGTCCAGCATCGAGTTCGGCCTCGACCTGGACGGCCGGGTGCCGCCGGTCATGCTGGATCCGGTGCAGGTCGAGCAGATGTTGATGAACCTCTGCATCAACGCCCGCGATGCCATGCAGGGCACGGGACGGATCGTTATCGGGCTGCACCGGGTGATCCTGCCGCGCGCGGTCTGCAGTTCCTGCCGCCAGTCGCTGGAGGGTGAGCTGGTGGAGCTCAGCGTGACCGATACCGGCCCCGGCATCGCCCCGGAACACCTGGAGCGCATCTTCGAACCCTTTTTTACCACCAAGGAGACCGGCGCCGGCAGCGGCATGGGCCTGGCCACCATCCACGGCATCCTGCATGAGTCCGGGGCCCACGTGCTGGTCGAGACCGAGCCCGGCCTGGGCACGCGCTTCCGATTGCTGTTTCCACCGCTGACCGGCGCCGTCGGCAGTGCCGACGCCTACCCGGAACCGGGGCCGGCCGGCGCCGTCCGCCGGCGTCTGAACGGACATATCCTGGTGGTCGATGACGACCCCGCCGCCGGCGATTTCATGCAGGATCTGTTCGACAGCTGGGGGCTGCAGGTCACCCGGGCCGGCAACGGCCGCGCGGCCCTGGACGGTTTCGCCCGCCAGGGCGGTGGCTTCGATGTCGTGCTGCTGGATCAGACCATGCCCGGCATGAGCGGCCTGGAGACGGCGCGCTGCCTGCGTGCCGCCGGCGCGTCCGTGCCCATCCTGCTCTATACCGGTTACAGCGCGGACATTACCGAAGACAGTGTCCGCCAGGCCGGCCTGCAGGGGCTGCTGCGCAAGCCGGTCGACATCCCCCTGCTGTATCAGCGCCTGAACGATCTGCTGGCGTCCTGATTCCCGCCTGAAACAAAACCCATACAAAGCACGACGAACGCGAAATACCCCTGATACCTGTCGGGTCCAGCCTTGTATTCAAGGCACGAGTCATCGTGTCCTGAACCGACGGCAAGCGGGGAGACGACCATGGACCGACAGTACAGATCCTGCGACCGGCAGCGCCGGCGCGAAAGCGGATTGCGGTGGCGGCTGTGGGAGTTGCTGAGCCAGCTCGCCTGGAGCGGCGGCTGAGCCGCTCCGCTGCCGGATCAATGCCGAATCAATCACGAGGAGACCGCAGTCATGCTGAAACGTATCGCCGTTCTGGGTTACGGGGCGCTCTGCTATGCCCTGTTCTTCGCCACTTTCGTCTATGCCGTCGGCTTCATCGGCAACCTGTGGGTACCGGTGACGCTCGACGGCCCGGTGGATGTGCCGCTGGGTCAGGCGCTGGCCACCAACGTCCTGTTGCTGGGTCTGTTCGCCGTTCAGCACAGCCTGATGGCACGGCCGGGGTTCAAGCGCTGGTGGACGCGCTATGTGCCGCAGCCGGTCGAGCGCAGCACCTATGTGCTGTTCTCCAGCGTGCTGCTCATCGTCCTGTTCGCCTTCTGGGAGCCGATGGGTGGGATGGTCTGGTCGGTCAGCGATCCGCTCCTCCGGGGGCTGATCCATGGCCTGTACGGGCTGGGCTGGGCGCTGGTGCTGGTGTCGAGTTTCCAGATCAACCATTTCGATCTGTTCGGCCTGCGCCAGGTCTGGCTGTACTTCCGCGGCCGGCCCTACAGTCATCTGCCGTTCAAGACGCCCTGGCTGTACCGCCATGTGCGCCATCCACTGTACGTCGGCTGGTTCCTGGCGTTCTGGGCCACACCCACCATGAGCCTGGCGCACCTGCTGTTCGCGCTGCTGACCTCGGCCTACATCCTTATCGCCATCCGGCTGGAGGAGCGGGACCTGGTCGGTTTTCATCCCGAATACCGGGGATACCGCCAGCGCGTGCCCATGCTGATACCGCGGCTGAACCGGCGTCCCGCCACCGCCGCCCTGGCCGACAGGGGGGAATGACCATGCTGCGCGACAAGACCCTCGACTGGTGGTACTGGCTGGCGACCGATGTCCTGCTGATCAATGGCCTGGCCGGCGGCCCCGGCGGCTTCGTTCCGGTCATTGCCCTGACCGTGGTCCAGCTGGTGCATTATCTGCTGCGGGAGCGTGCCCCCGGCGCCTTCCCGGTACAGGTGCGCACGGGTTATCTGCTGCTGCTGCTGGTTGGCCAGTGGCCGTCGCTGGCCTTCATTTACTGGATCCAGCTGGCCGGCACCACTGCCATGGTGACAGTGGGCTACTGTCCGCTGGCGCGGATGCTGTCGCTGCTGCCCTGGAATCGCACCCGTCCCTTCAGCCTGGCCCTGCTGCGCCGGACCTTCCTGATGCCGCCGACCCGGAGCAGTGTGCTGCAGGCACTGGCCCGCGAGCCCTGATCCCGGCAGTCGCCTCCTACTCCTGCAGTGACGGCAGCCCGGACCCGTTCCGGGCTGTTTTTTTTCATGGCCGCTTGTCTGTGGCCTGGAAGTTGCAACAGCCCTTCGTGTGTCACTGTGGTTACCTCAACTCAAACGGGTAAGTCTCTGTATGAAAAAAATATTCTGGAATCGCTTCGGTGCAGGACTGGCGGCGCTCTGGCTGTGGCAGCCGGCAGTAGGACAGAATTTTGACGTCAAGGTCCCGATGCAGGCCAGGAATGCGGCGACCTTCTATGTCAGTGCCGAGATCGACGGCTTCGGGAAATCGGATTTCCTGGTCGATACCGGCTCGGGCTATATGACCATCAACGAGGATACCCTGGCGATATTGCAGGATGCGGATCAGGTCGAATACATCAAGGATCTGTCAGGCATCCTGGCCAATGGCGACCGGCTGCAGGTGCCGGTGTACCGTATCAATCGTCTGGCGATCGGCGGGCAGTGCGAGATCCGGAATGTCGAGGCCGCGGTATTCCCCGGCAGCAGCCGGCAGATACTCGGACTGAGTGCCCTGACCCGGGCCGCGCCCTTCGTGTTTTCCACCGACCCGGCGGAATTGTTGCTGACATGCGGGGTTGAGGAACTGGCGGCAGCCGACACCGTGGTGCAATAGGTGCCGGTGCCGCCAGGATAAGGGGAGGGGGGGATTACATCCCGGATTCGCTGTCCGATTCGATCTCGAAGGCGCTGAACTCGGACTGGTCGATCTGACCGTCGCTGTTCTGATCCACGGAATTCCACTGGCTGGTCAGATCCCCATGGGCCTGGGCCTCCTCGGCGGAGATGTAGCCGTCCTGATTGGTATCAAGCATCTTGAACAACTCGTCCTGCTGCTCCCCGGCGATGGCGGAGCCGGCGGCGAATGCCGAAACACAGGCGATGACTGCGATTTGCTTTTTCATGGAAGTTCCTCCTAACGCTGTTATTTATCGGTGTTACGAACGTCATGCGCTCGTGGCCGATATGAAACGCCCGTTTCGGTCCCTGCGCCGTTAAATGGATCACATTTCACATGCGCGGGCATGACGCGGCCGTGCCGGTCGGCATGTTTAGATGCCGGCTCCCATCCGGTAACATAGGCGCCGTGTTCCTGTTTACTGAATCAACATGAAAATTGCGGTTTTATCCGATGTCCACGGCAATCTGCCGGCCCTGAGCGCGGTTCTCGACGACATCGAGGGCTGGGGGGCGGATCAGGTGATCCTCAATGGCGATCTGGTCAATCGCGGTCCCTGCAGCCTGGAGTGCCTGCGGTTGCTGCAGACACGCGTTCCCGAGAGCCGCTGCATCAAGGGCAATCACGAGGCCTACGTGCTGGCCTGTGCCGAGGATCCGCTGTCGCCGGAGGACCCGACCCGCGAGCTGCGCCTGTTCGCTCACTGGACTTACCATCAGCTCGGGTCGGCGGTGGCCGATATCGCGGCCTGGGTCGAACACTATGATCTGGATGCGCCGGCCGGGGCATCCCTGCACATCACCCACGGCTCCCGGCTGGGCTACCGCGCCGGCATTTCCGCCAGCACGTCCGCAGAGGAGCTGGCGGAGAAGCTCGGGCCGCCCCGGGATCTGTTCGTCGGCTCGCATACCCACAAGCCGCTGATCAAGCGTTTCAACGGCACCCTGGTGGTGAATACCGGTTCGGTGGGCCAGCCGCTGGACGGTGACGAGCGCGCCGCCTACGGCCGCTTCACCCTGGAAAATGGTCGCTGGCAGGCCGAGATCGCCCGGGTGCCCTTCGACAAGCCGCGCGCCCTTCAAGACATGGACGAAAGCGGCTTTCTCGAACACGGCGGCGCCGTCACCCGCCTGATCCGCCTGGAGCTGGAACAGGCACGCATGCATGTCGGGTCCTGGATGCGTGAATACCTGCCCCGGGTCAAGGCCGGCGAGATCAGCGTCGCCGCGGGCGTCGAATCCTATCTGAGATCCTGCGAGGCGTAACGCTGCACGTAAAGCCAGTGTCGGGCGGGCGGGGTTTTCGGGCGCATGTGCGAAGCACGCTAAGCCCGAAAACCCTGTCCGCCCGGCACCGGCCCGCCCCCCGGCGTCGATGCTGGCTGAATCCGGCCGCGGACACCGGGTCGGTAGGTCAGGTGAATTGCAGGTCGGGTTAAGCGCAGCGTTCCCGGCAACCCCGATTACGGTCTGGTCTGATCCCGATATTATTCTGGTGGGTCTCGTGGATTTCGTGGCGCCTTTGTTCTTGCGTCGTGGATACACAACAGCCCTGTTGTTTCGTAATCCAAATGTCATGACTCCGTAATCCAAACGTCATACCCCATCCCTACACTGCGCCCCGTATTCAATCATTCTTTCACTACCAATACGGGGAAATGTTATGCGTATGCACAGGATGACAGCGGCGGTGACCGCCCTGATCGGCGGTACCCTGCTCGCCACCACGGCCACCGCCGGTGTGACCGTATACCAGGAAGGCGACACCTATGTGAAGCTCGGCGGTCGCATTCAGCTCCAGTATCATTATGCCGATCCGGACAACGGCAGCAGCGAGGACGAGGTCTTCTTCCGTCGCTTCCGTCCCTATATCGAGGGCAGCGTGCATCCCGACTGGAAGGGCAAGTTCCAGTGGGACATGGGCAAGGCATCGGGTGACAATGAAATCGCCGTCAAGGATGCCTACATGCAGTACACGGGCATGGAGAACATGAAGTTCACCATCGGCAACGCCAAATTTCCCTTCTCGCGCGAGAACCTGACCTCGTCCAAGAAGCAGCAGCTGGTGGAGCGCACCTTTGTCGGTGACCACAATTACGGCAGTCCTGACCGTACCGCAGGCATTCACCTGACCGGCAAGAGCGGGGACCTGTTCACCTGGGGGGCGTCCTTTGCTTCCTCCTCGATCGATCCGGACGAGGACAAACTGGACTTTGATACCCCGGTCAACAGCAACAGTGACTTCAACGAGGGCTGGGTTTACGGCGGCCGCGTCGATTTCCATCCCTTCGGGCCCCTCAAGTTCTCCCAGGGTGATTTCAAGGGCGAGACCAAAGCCACCATCGGCCTGGCGGCCTTTCAGTGGGAGAACGACAACGACAACAACACCAACCAGGCCGGCAAGCCCGACGTGGACAGCGTGACCGGCTTCGAGATCAGTGGCGCCTTCCGCGCCGCCGGCTTCTCAGTGGACGCCGAGTACAATATGTTCGACGCCGACACCGTCAACGGCGCCTATACCGGCGGCATCTTCCGCAACGGCAGTACCGATCTGGAGAACTGGGCGCTGGAAGGCGGCTACATGGTCATGCCGGGCAAGCTGGAGCTGGTGGCCGGTTATGAGTCCCAGGACGCCGACAACTACGGTAAGGAATGGACCCGCACCTCGGTCGGTGCCAACTGGTTCGTGCACAAGCACGACCTGAAGTTCCAGCTCACCTACCGCATGGGCGAGAACGTCGACGGCGTCAACGGTGCCGATGAGGACGAGGTCTTCCTGCAGGGCCAGTTCGTGTTCTAGTTCGTCCGGAGGTGATTCCCCTTAGCCTCCTTCATGCAGGGATGCTTGAGCCCCGCCTTATGGCGGGGTTTTTTTATTGCAGTGAGGAGTGAGGAGTGAGGAGAAGCGCAGCGCAGCCCGTCATCTGCTCCATGCCAGGCGCAGGCCGCGTGAGACATTCCGGAAATGCGGCTTGATCAGGACCGGTACGAACAGCAGGGCGACGAAGGCCAGAGCGGCCAGGATGTCGATCAGCGGCCCGGCGGCATGGGCACGCCAGGTCAGGGGCATGGCGAGAAATATCGCCAGGATGCTCCAGCTGTAGACATCCAGCGAATTCTCCCCGAGCCGGGCCGGAAACCGCAGCCGGGCAAACCAGTGCCGGGGTTTGAGCAGCCAGACGAACAGCCAGGCGACGAGGGCGAAATTGATCAGTCGTACCCATTCCAGGGTGCGGCGGGAATGACCGGCCTCGATCCATTCCGGGGCCGGCAGCCAGCCGTGGCGCCAGGCCATGAGCAGTGACACTCCGACAACAGCGACCGGCAGAAGGGAGGGAGAGGTCGGAACCCTGAACGGCAGAGCCTTTGCCCGCCGATACCCCAGCCAGTTGCCGGCGATGAACAGCAGTTGCCAGGCCGTGATATCGAACAGGCCGGGGGCCAGTTGTTCCCGGTCCAGCGGCAGTGCCTGGAGCAGCGTCTCGCGCAGACCGTGCTGGCTGGCCCACCACAACAGCAGGCTGGCCGTGAGGATACCCGCGCTCCAGCCACGCCGGTGGGCCTGCAGCAGCAGGGGAGTCAGGGCCAGGAAAATCACGTACAGGGGCAGGATGGACAGAAAGTTCGGGTTGTACAGCAGCACGGCGCTCAGTCCCAGGCCCGTCCAGGGCGCCTCGGAATACAGCGGTACATAGCCGCGCCAGTAGCCGGCATAGAGGCTGCTGGACAGGGAGAGAGTGATCAGGCAGACGACGATGAACAGATGAAAGCCGTAGATCTGCAGCGCACGTTGCAGGCAATGGGCCGTCACCCGCGGATATCCCGGCCGGCCATAGACCAGGCCCGACATGTAGCCGGAAAGAAAGATGAAGCCCTCGGCGGCGGAAACATAGCCGAAGGTCTGCCAGGTCAGTGTGCGCAGGGTACCGCCGAAGTGGTCGAAGGTGATGACGATGAGAAACAGGCCCCGGAGAACATCGAGGGAGCGGTCACGGTGCATGGATACAACTTTATTCTGCGTGTCGGGATATCAGCTTAGCGGCGACCGCTGGCCGTAATTTAACATTGACCACGATTGCCATGCTATTCAATGCCTTCCGGCCATGCGCAGCGGCGCGTAGTGATTGTGTTCCGGTTGTCCGTACAATGGCCGGATGCGCCTTGACCGCTTTCTCAGCCAGAACACTGCCCTGACCCGTTCCCGCGCCCGGCAGGCGATCCGCCGCGGCCGGGTGACGGTGGCCGGGGCCCGGGTAAGCGATCCGTCGGCGCCGCTCGCGGACACGGCCGAGGTGCGGCTGGACGGCGAACCGCTCAATGCGACCGGCCCGCGCTACTTCATGCTGCACAAGCCGGTGGGCTGGGTCAGCGTGACCCGCCACGATCGGCATCCCACGGTGCTGGACCTGCTCGGAGTGGAGCCGCGTGCCGGGCTGCATGCGGCGGGGCGGCTGGATCTGTCGGCCTCGGGCCTGGTGCTGATCACGGATGACGGCGACTGGTCGCATCGGTTGACCTCGCCGCGGCGGCGCTGCCCCAAGCGCTACCGCGTGAGCCTGGCCGGGCCCCTGACCGACGTCCAGGCCGCTGCCCTGCGCGAAGGCGTGGTGCTGCGGGGCGAGATCACTCCGACGCGGTCGGCCGGGCTCGAAATCCTGGATTCCACCACCATCCTGCTGACCCTGACCGAGGGGCGCTATCACCAGGTCAAGCGCATGTGCGCCGCCGTCGGCAACCGGGTGGTGGCACTGCACCGGGAGGCCATCGGGCCGCTGGAACTGGATCCCGGTCTGGCCCCGGGGCAGTGGCGGGTGCTGACAGCGGAGGAGATCAGGCAGGCGGTGGTTGATTGAGGGAATGCAGGCCCGTTTCCGACCTCAGACGGGGTTGCAGAGAATACTGTGTATATCGCGGATCGGGCTGATTCACTCTGGTGAACCAGTGTCAGTGGCGGGAACCCTTTTGAGGGCGCATGTGCGAAGTTTGCACGCTAAGCCCTCAAAAGGGTTCCCGCCGCTGGCACGGCACTGATCAACCGGCACCATCGAAGCTGGGGCAGGCCAGTGCCGGGCGGGCGAGGCTTACGGGCTTAGCGTGCAAACGGCGCACATGCGCCCGTAAGTAAGCCTCGCCTGCCCGGCACCGGCTTGAGCGGGGCGGGAGTTCTGCGTTTGTTCCGGCCTACGAAGAGCTGTTCTGCAGCTGATCCAGGAAAACCCGGCGGGCCTGTTCCAGCCGTGCGTTTAGCTGTCCGTCGTTGCCGCACCCGGCCAGCAGCTGCCGGCATTGATCGTAAAAGGCGTCGAAGGCCTCCAGTACGACGGCGGCCGGAACTTCACGGTGGGCGGGCGCCGCGGCGGTCGTCTCGGAAGGGCAGGGCTCGACGGCGGCCGAGCGCTTGATCAGCTGCTGTCGGCCGCTGGCGGCATGCACGGCCAGCAGGGCATTGTGTTTGGTATAGATCTCTCCCTCCAACCGGAACCGGTCTCCGATCCTGAGCTGATGAAAACGCATTGGGGACTCCCTGTTGCAGGCCGTGGAATGCAGGTGTCTGTCGTTGTATCCGGTACCGAACCTGTGGACTGACTGAGCGCCGGGCTCAGAAGCCGGGGGCGGGAACGCTGTCGTCGAGCGGCTTCAGCCCCAGGGGGTTGTGCGGATCCACGCTGTCCTTGAAGGGAAAGCGGCGGTCGATGTTGGTGGTCTGGTAGACCTTGCCGATCCAGTTGTTGATGACCGCTTCGGCGCTGTCGTGCCAGGTATTGTCCAGCCAGCGTGTGATCAGGGCCTCGGGCAGTTCCGGCAGCGGGTCGCCGCGTTCCAGCGCCCTGGACGAGCACCAGCTGGTCCTGGTGCTCGTCCAGGATGGCCTGGACGGTGAGACTGAAATAGTTGTCGGGAAACGGCGGGTAATCGTCCCGCTCGCCGTTGATGAAGTGCCTGATCTCGCGCTTGTATTCCTTGAGCAGGCTGATGGCGTCGTACTCCGGATGGCCCTGGAAGAAGATCAGCCGGAAGCCGTCCTCGCTCACGGCCAGGTGCACATCGGCCTCCTCGCTTTCCACCAGGATATGCAGGCCGGCGGCCTCGAAGTCCTCGCGGTCGACCTGGTTGAAGCGCGAGTGCGGGACATCGAAGCGGGTATTCATGCCGCTGACCAGGGGGTGGCGCCGGCGCATGACCCGGTGCGGATACACCCCCCAGCGCTTGAAGCCCAGCGGCCGGCGCTTGCGACCATAGCGGAATTCCATCACCGCATGGGTGGCCAGGCAGGAGCAGACGGTGGAGGTGACATTCTCGTAGGCCCAGTCGATGACCTCGATCAGCGGATCCCAGAAGGGCTGTGCCGACAGCTCCGGGCCGACCACGTTGGCGCCGGTGATGATGAGCGCATCCAGGCCTTCCTCCTTGATGCGGTCGAAGGGTTCGTAATAACGCTCCACATGTGCCTGTCCCTCCGGCCCGCGCTTGAGTTCCCTGAGCGTGAAGGGGTGGATGTAGAACTGGGCGATCTGGTTGCTTTCGCCGATGAGCCGGAAGAACTGGCGCTCGGTGGCGGCAAGTGCTGCATCCGGCATCATGTTCAGCAGGCCGATGTGCAGCTCGCGGATATCCTGACGCACGGCCTCGTCGTTGGTGATGATGGTCTCGCCCTCGCCGCGCAGGCGATCGAAGGCGGGCAGTTCGGAGTTGGCGACCAGTGGCATGCGTACTACCTCATTAGTGTTGACAGGCCCTGTCCAGGACGTCGCAGACCAGGTCCAGGAAGTCGTTCTCGTCGCGGACCCGGTGCAGTTCGTCGGTGGTGATGGTGTAGCCGTGCTGCTGGGCAATCGCCTCGTAGCGCGGGATGCGGGAGTAGAACAGGTGCGGAAAGATCCAGCGCACGAAGTCGTCGGGGTTTGATCAGGGCCACATAGGGTAGATCATTTTCCTGCATGTAGGCCTCGAGCTGTGTGTCCAGAAAGGCCTCGCGGTAGTACAGCGGCTTGGGCGAGCGCTCGGCACGATGGATCAGGGCCTTCTCGTCCTTGTCGGTGGCCTGGATGTAGAGGATCAGGGTGTTTTCCGCCAGGGCCTCCAGGGTCGGCGGATCATCCAGCTCGCACACGCTGCCGCCCGCGTCGTTGATGAAATGCTGGTAGCCGTAGATCTGCCTCGCCTTGCCGATGAACTCGGGCACGTCGCGCATGGCGGCGATCTCGGCGGCATGGTGCAGGGCCTGGCGGCGCTTGAACTCCTTCAGGCCCAGGCCGCCCAGGCTCGGATTGCCCAGCTTGCCGAGGAAGCTGGAAACCGGCTGCAGGTTGTCGACTGTGATATTGTTGATGACCTGGATGGAATCCGAACGCAGCAGGTCGCGCAGAAAGGGGATCTGCATGGCCTGGAGCTTGATGTTGTCCAGGATGGACTCGTCCAGGTAGCGGGTGCCGATGCGGTAGTCGCCGGAGAAATGGAACCAGTTGCGTCGGCGCAGGAGGTTCGACAGTCGGGTCTTGCCCACCCCGGACATGCCCAGCAGGGTGATGCACTTGTTGTCCCAGTCCCGGAATTCCTTCGCGCTCAGCTTCACACGCCGTCTCCCGCCTGCCGGTAAGTGGATTGCCTGCCTGTATTCTAAGGGATTTTCGGCATGGGTGACACACGCCTGTCGATGACTGGGTTCTGTAACCCTGATTGGCTATCATGCACCCGATACCTGGTACCTGGTTTGAACTATGAATGACGCCACACTCGAATCCGATACGGCCGGCGACGGCCTCCAGGCGAGCATCGCCCGCCAGCGCCAGGCGCTGGCGGGGATGATCACCATCCCGCTGCAGCGCCTGGCCGAGCGCTGCGCCCCCGGATCATGTCCGAGGGGAATGCTCACCAGCCATGGTTTCCGGCCTGCATGAGCGGCCCTATTGCAGAGTGTTCCTGTACGTGACCCGACAAGCACGGCCAGCCAGATCTGCGAAAAACGCCAGGCCCCAGGGCGGCTTCCAGAGCATTTCGGCGCGACGTTCACAGCCGCCCCTACATGAACGGGTGCTGGCCGATCGAGGGTATGCAGCGGTCGAATCCTAATGAGCCTGCGCGCCCACCGGCCCTCGATCACGGCGGTCCAGGTGATCCGCCGGGATGACGGGATCGTGGGCTTTCTGGGCGCGGACTTCGATCTGCGCGATCTCCCTCTGACCCGCAAGCTGTACGACGAACCGCATCACTGGCGTCAGCTCAAGGGCGATCCGGCCATCCGCCGCAATGTCTTTCTGCAGACCCGCACCGAGACCGAACTGGACCGGCATATCCGCGACGTGCTTGCCATCATGGAGGAACTGATCATCGATCACGGTGTGTTTCACTGCATCCTGCATTTTTCCAGCAATCGCGCCACGGTCTGGTTCGTTGACGATCCCTACCGTTACCGCCTGCTGGATCTGGATGCGCTCATCGACCCGGATGTGTGCATGGCCTTCGGCCGCACCCCCTATCCCGACAAGGCCGTGGTGCCGGCCGAGCGGGTGCGGGAAATCCTGAACAGCTTCCGTGAGCTGCGTTTCGCTGACGAGACCATCTATCTGCGCTCCGGCTCGCTCAATATCTTCAACGGGCTGGTGGCGCTGACCTTCTCCTGCGACGGCAGCCACTACCTGCCCTATGCCGAGTTCCTCGATCACGACATGCCCTTCTGGAGCGGAATCCGCGGTTCATCCGTCTGAAGCGTGCGGGATTGCCGGGGCGCCAATGCGCTATCATGCCCGCCGGGCAAGGGGAGACACAGGCATGAGCATGAATCTGGCGGTCTATATCAACGACGGCAAGCGGCTGGAATTCGACCGCGGCCGCCCCCTGCCCGGACAGGTACGCAACCGCCTGGAGGCGCTGGAGCTGGAGCTGGACCGGGGCGTGGATCTGCCCCAGGGCCGTATCGAGACGCCCACCACGGAGCAGAAGGCGCACTTTGCCATCGAGCAGCTGCTCAACCAGCTGGCGCGCGCGCACGATGATTCCGCCGCCACCCTCTGGTGCGCCTATGTCGCCACCCGGCTGCCGGAACTGGCCGCCATCCGGGTCACCGAGACCGCGGACAGCTTCGAGGTCAGCCTGCAGTTCGGCTGAAATCTGCCGCTACAATCCCTGAACCCGAACGGCGTTGCCGTTCCTTGCTGTAGGAGTGCTGCAGCGGCGGGCCGGCGCCTTGCGAACAGGCGCACAGCCGCGCTGAAGGCGGCTTTGTTCGGGTCCAGGGACTGTGTAAATTCCGGAGGATTTTCGTGATGATGGCATGCCATCCCTTCAATCTGGTGGTCGGCAGCCGCCTGCAGCTGGAGGCGGAAAGCGACGACTGCAGTCGCACGGTCACCCTGCTGGGTTACATGGAACCGCATTCGGTCATGCTCAGCTGGCCCGAGCGGGATGGTGTGTGCATGGCGCTGGCGGCAGGGGAGCCGGTCCTGATCCGCTTCGAGGCCGGCGACAGCCTGTACCAGTTCCAGTCGCGTGTTCTGTGCACCTGCACCGACCCCTACCCCTACCTGCACGTCGCCTTCCCCGAGGGCGTGCAGAGTGTGCGGGGGCGGCGCGCCTCGCGCGTCCCGGTCAACGACATGGCCATGATGCTGGTGATGGAGGAACAGGGCCAGAAGCTGTCGGTGGCCCTGGCCGACATCAGCATGACCGGGGCCCGGCTGGTGGCCGGCATCCGCCTGGGCGAGGTCGGGGAGCGTTTCTCCATCGAGATCCCGAGCCTGAACGGCAGCACCGGCGGCAAACGCCTGGTGCTGCCCTGCGAGGTGCGCTATGTGCGCGAGGAAATGAGCAGCAATGCCGGCAAGCGGGTCTACCACCATGGCGTGGAGTTCGCCGGGCTGAATCACCAGGCTATGGCCTTCATCGAGGAGTACATCGGCAACAAGGTGGTCGAGCACCGCGGCGCCGGGGGCTGATTTCGGCTCTCAGCGTTACCTCACTCAGGTAAAGACATCGATGCCGCGCACCGGCGGCTCGTCCGCGTCGACCTTCTCGGGATTGCGGCGGCGTTCGCGATTGTTCCGGGTGTCGAGCAGGACCGGGATGTCCCGTTGGCGCCGGTCGCGGCCCTTGCGCCGCTCGTGTTGGCGTGGCTGTACCCCGGGGGGTGGGCTTTCGGGCTCGGGACGCGCCTCGGTGCCGGCGATGGCCGGCTTGGGCGCAGTTGCGCTGACGGCCTTGGTTTCCTTCGGGCCGGTGTTTTCCCGCTCCAGGGCCCGGGTGCCCAGGTCGTCGGGGCGGTAGTTGGTGTTGATTGTAACCATCTTTCTGAATTTTAAGGCTTTACTGGTCTCGATTCCAGCCGGGGAGGAGGCGTGGCCCGGCTCAGGCCCGGGCCAGCAACAGCCCGGCGGTGTCGGTGAACTGGTTCCCCGCCTCCCCGATAACGGCCGCGGCGTCGAAATCTTCAGCCCTGAGTTCCAGTATCTCCCACACCACCGGATCGATCGGGGTTTCCGGCGCGGCGGACTCGGCGAAGGCGCCGATCTCCGAGCGGTTGGCCAGGGTCTCGGCCAGATGGACGATGGCCGCCTCGATCCGGGCCGAGGCGGCGTAGGCGGGGATATGGTGATAGCGGATCGCCTCGCACATGGCCTCGGGCAGGTGCCAGCGCTCGGCCAGGGCCCCGCCCACATCGGCGTGGGAGAAGCCCAGCTCGGCCAGCTCGGCCTGGTGCAGGATGGCTTCGTCGCCGTCGCTGACCAGCAGCAGGTCACGCATCAGTTCGGGCTGGCGGGCGTACAGGGCCAGGCTGCCGATATCGTGCAGCAGGCCGCCGACGAACAGCCGTTCCGGGTGCAGGATCCGGCACTGCCGGGCCAGGTTGCGCGCAATGATGCCGGAGTAGAGTGAATGCCGCCAGAAGGTGTCGATATTGACCAGTTTCACCGGCAGGTTGGAAAAGGAGCGGATGGCCGTGACAGCGATCACCAGGCTGTAGAGTTCCCGCACCCCGAGCACCGTCACCGCCCGGCTGATGGTGTCGATCCGGCGCGGGAAGTTGAAATAGGAACTGTTGACCAGTCTGAGCAGCCTGGCCGTCAGGCTGGGATCATGGCTGATGACATCGCCGATCTCCCGGGCCGAGGCGTCGTTGGACTCGATCAGATCGAAGACCTTCACGCAGACATCGGGCGGGGAAACCAGATAAGCGACGTCGTCGACGATCTCCTCGATCAGGTCCGGAGCGAGGTCATGGGTGGCATGTGATTCCGGCTGCTGCATGGCGACGGGCCTCGTGCGGTTGTGTCGGTTCTGGAAAGCATGTCGGCGCCGGTTCACGCAAATTGACCCTGACGGCCGCAGCGTCCGTGGATTTGCGCCGCCCGTCACAAATTTGACGATTACCCTGTGTTACTTCTCCCTCAAGGCTTCAGAAAGCAGCCTGCCGGACCGCAACAGCGGCAAGAGCACATCCGCGAGAGGTTGTCGTCATGAACATCATCCACATCGACCAATTCAAGGCCCGCACCGAGCTGGATCGCGATACCACGCTGGGCCTGCTCGACCGCTGCCGCAGCCTGGCCGCCGACCGGCTCAAGCGGGCATTGACCGCCATGATGGCCAAGGTCGACGACCGGTTGTACGAGCTCTCGGAAAAGGACGAACAGGCCCAGAGCGCCTATTTTCAGGCCATGCGCGATCTGCGCCTCAAGCGCAGCGATGTCGAAATCGGCTTCCAGCGCGAGTTCATCAGCGGCTTCGACCGGGCGCTGAAGGAATGCGGCATCGAGCTCGCACAGGCGGAAGGCGAGACCCGACTCGAACTCAGCCTGATGGACGAGCAGGACCTGGAAGAGGACATCGCCATCCAGGACATGATCAGCAAGCTGGAGATGATCGGCGGGGTCGAGCTGGACGGACTCAACCAGCGGCTGGCCGTGCTCACGGGACAGGATGAGATCACCAACGAGAGCAATCCGCTCGGACCGGCTGTCGTCTGTCATGCCTTCCAGCAGGCCTGCAAGCAGCTGGACGTGGGCCTGTCGGTCAAGCTGGTCATGTTCAAGCTGTTCGACCGCTATGTGGTCAGCGCCACGGTCAACGCCATCTATGCCGAACTCAATGCCCTGCTGGTGGACAACCAGATTCTGCCCGTGCTGCCGACGCGCGGCCGCGGCGACTCGGATGCCTCCGACAAGGACGATGTTTTTGCCCAGCTCGAGCGGCTGATTGCCGGCGACCAGGCCCTGGGCCAGAGCCAGGCCTCCACGCCCGCCCAGCAGCATTTCATGTCCGCGCTGCAGGAACTGCAGCAGGCCGGGCCGGGTATGGCCGGGCGTTTCGAGGGGATGCTGGATCCGCAGGCGCTTGCCAGCGGCCTGGTCAACGTGCTGCATCAGCTGCGCGAATCAGAGGCCGGCCGCGGCCTGAGTCAGCCGGACGGCATGACCATCGACGTCATCGCCATGCTGTTCGACTATATCCTTGAGGACAAGTCCATCCCGGATCCGATGAAGGCGCTGATCGGCCGTCTGCAGATTCCGCTGCTGAAGGTGGCGCTGCATGACAGGCGCTTCATCTCCAGGCGCAAGCATCCCGCCCGCCGCCTGCTCAACCTGCTCGCCGAGGCCGCCATCGGCTGGGACGAGACCCTGGGCAAGGAGGACGCCGTCTACCGCAAGGTCGACGGGGTGGTTCAGCATATCCTGGACGAGTATGAAGACGATGCCGCCCTGTTCGAGCCGCTGGTGGAGGATTTCGAGCAGTTCCTGCGCGAGGAGCAGGCAGCGGCTCAGCAGCGTGCGACCACGGCCGCGCGTATGGCCGAGTCGCGCGAGCGCCTGCAGGGCGCCAAGGGACGGGTCGAAGCGGAGATCAACCAGCGCCTTGAGCAGAGCGGTGTGCCGGAACTGGTGCAGCGCTTCATCAGCACGCACTGGCGCAGCATGCTGCTGGTGACCTATGTCAAGGAAGGTGAGGGCAGCTACGGCTGGAAGCGCGCGCTGGTGACCATGGACAACCTGGTGTGGAGCGTCACGCCCAAGACGACCGAGGAACGGGCCCGCCTGGTCAAGGTGCTGCCCAGCCTGCTGCAGGTCTTGCGCGAAGGCATGCAGCTGATCGCCATGCGCCAGGAGGAGCGGGATCACTTCCTGGCCCAGCTCGCCGGGTGTCATGCCCGGGTAGTCAATGCCGGTTCCAGTACGGCGTCCAGTCTGCAGGAGCAGGGTGCGGTCTATGATTATCTGCGCAACCCGGGCGCCGGTGCGCCGGTGCCGCCCCAGGCCGTGGCCGAGCTGGAGGCCGAGGCCCTCGAGGTCACGTCGGCCACCTTCCGCCAGCTGGTCGAGGAGGGCGTGATCGAAGCCGAGGAAGTGGAACTGGCCGGCGATAGCGAATCGCTGGAGGCGGCCGATGACGGCATCGACATGGTCGACCTCAAGCCGGAGTACCTCGATCTGGTGTCCAGGCTCAGGCAGGGAACCTGGCTGGAGTTGCGTGATGAGCAGGGTCAGACCATCCGGGCCAAACTGACCTGGGTCAGCCCTGTCACCGGCAAGTATCTGTTCACCGACCGCAAGGGCATGAAGGCCGCCGAGAGGACCCAGCACAGCCTGGCGGCGGAATTCCAGTGCGGCAACGCCAGTGTCATTGAGGACGGTGCACTGATGGACCGTGCCGCCGGCCGCATGCTGGACGGGCTGCAGCAGGCGGGGTGACACTCAGGGGCTGATTCAGCAGCTGAGTACAGGGTCCCCGGCAACGCTCGCTGTATGCGGAATCTGTGTCGGTCGGGCAAGGGTTTCCGGGCGCATGTGCGCAGTTTGCACGCTAAGCTCGGAAACCCTTGCCCGACCGACACAGCCCGCCCCGGCCGTTACCACTCATAGCCCACGTTGAGCAGATAGCGCGTATCCGTGCTGTCATTGCCGACGGCCGGGGTGTTGTCCCAGTCCACATCGACCTGGGCGGTGGCGGTCAGGCCCTGTCCCAGCGGGGCCCGCAATCCGGTCCGGCTCAGAATCATTATGTCGTCGACGTCCTCCAGCCCGGCCAGGCCTTCATGATAATGGAAGAAGCGTATCCGGCTGCCGAACAGCAGGCGGTCGTAGTTCAGCGCCCAGCGGCCGGCCGGGTAGCTCTCGTCCTCCTTGTCGTAGAAGTCCTCGTTGACATAGGTCAGACCGCCTTCCAGTGACAGATTCAGCGGTTCGGACTCAAAGAACTGATAGCCCGAGCCCAGGCCGAGAGTGGTACGCAGTTTCAGGTCCTTGAGCTCGTCGCGGGTGAACAGGGCATTGGCATAGTTGTACCATTTTTCGCTGACGAAGTGGTCGT
This sequence comes from Thiohalobacter thiocyanaticus, assembly GCF_003932505.1. Classification (GTDB taxonomy): domain Bacteria; phylum Pseudomonadota; class Gammaproteobacteria; order Thiohalobacterales; family Thiohalobacteraceae; genus Thiohalobacter; species Thiohalobacter thiocyanaticus. The sequence goes on along the minus strand of NZ_QZMU01000001.1, from coordinate 1,209,340 downwards.
ACTTGCCGTAGCCGGTGGCGTTGGACTCGGTCTCGGTGCCGCTGTCGGTGGTGCGGTTGAAGGTCGCGCCGACGGTGAAGCGGTTTTCCAGCGTGCGGGCCACCACCTCGGTGTCCAGATGATACTGCTCGGTATCGGTGTTGCCGCTGCTGATATTCACGCCCACATTGACCCGGCCCTTGATCCGGACCCCGCCGTTGACCTCGACCGGCGGATTGATATAACGCACCGCGGACAGTGCGATGGGCGCGGTCTCCATGACCTCGTCGGCCCTGATCCGTACCTTGCCGTCCTCGGTGGGCAGCAGGGTTCCGGTCAGACGCGTCTCGTCCTCCAGGATGACCTGCACCGGCTTCTCGCTGATCAGTTGCCTGACCTCGGACCACTGGATACTGAGCGTGCCGGCATAGGGCGTGTCCAGGGTCAGGATGTTTTCCCGCTTGGTGACCACCGTCCCGGTGAGGCGGTCGCCGTTGTTCATGATCAGGGTGTCGGCGTCGGCACCGGTACTGGTCAGCAGCAGGGCAAGTGCCAGCGTCGGGCATGGGATGGGCAGGCCCGTTCTTCTCATTTTTCTCTCCTCACTCCTCACCCGCGCATCAATTCACCGGCAGCCGCGCGCGCAGGGCGTCGCGATCGTACCACCAGTTGCCGTCGATGATCACCTCCAGCACCTGGCCCAGCCGGGGCAGGAATTCACCCGGGTCGTTGAGCTGCAGTGCCTCCATCCAGATGTTGATCATCTTCGGGTCCTTGATGTCGCGATGGCGTTCGGCCACCCGGCCCAGGATCTGGGCGGTCAGGAAGGTGAGGCTCTCGTGCTCCTTGCCCTCGGTACGCAGGTCGGCGAGGTAGTGCGCCGCCGCCGCGGCCACGGCGCCGCCGTCGGAGCGCTCCGGGGTCTCGTCGACGATGTGGTGCAGCATGGTCACGCTGGTGGCCGCCTCGATCGGGTAGGTGACCGCCAGCCAGGTGCCGTTGGCCAGGGCGATGATCGACTCCGGCTGGTCGCAGCGATAGAGGATGTCGCAGGCCTCGACCGCTTCCTGCCACAGTTCATGGTCGATGAAGGTGTCGAAGATCGCACGGGCCTCGTCCCAGGCCTCGGCATTGCGGCCCAGACCGAGCAGGGCCTCGGCGATGTCGAGCCGGACCCGGGCCCGGTCAGCGGCCGGGGCGGTCTCCGGCAGGGCTTCCAGGTGCTGGCGGTGGTCGGCCAGCAGTTGTTCCAGCTCGGCCATGGACTGGCCCGTGTCCAGGGCCTGGATGGGATTGTTGTCGTCGCTCATAGGATCGGTAACGGGTGTCGGGTTCAAGGTGAACATAATGCGTATGTCGCCGGATGGATACGGCGCAGCGGAATCCAGGGGTCTGTCTTCGCGCTGCCCGCTGAATCCAGTGGCCCCTTTTACCCAAGCCCGAAGCGGAACACAACCCAGGAATTGTGCGGTATCCTCCGGCAACCTGCGCAGGTGTGAGAAAAGGGGGCGGATTCGGTGTACATTGTGCCGCTTCGGGCATGCAATGACAGGATACTTCGCTGATGGCGACTGCCGGTGACAAACGGGATGTGCAGGCGCAATTGCAGGTGCTGCGCGAGCGTTACAGCGAGGCCCTGCCGCAGCGCCTGGCCGGGCTGAACGAATACTGGCAGCAGCTGTGCCGCGACGGCTGGAGAGGGGCGCTGGCCGAAACCCTGCTGCGCGAACTGCACAGCCTGGCGGGCGGTTCTCCCACCTTCGGTTATCCGGAACTGGGCCAGACGGCGCGGGCGATGGAATACCAGCTCCAGCAATGGGTGGATCAGGGCGGGTTGCCGCGACGGGAGGAATGCGAGAGTTTCCGGGGTCGCATCCAGTCACTGATGCACCTGGCCAGCATCGTCCCGGTGCAGTCGGGGCCGCTGCCGCGGGTCCAACCCGACCCGGCGCCGGTCCGGGGCGAGCGGCTGGTCTATCTGTACAGCGAACTGCAGGCCGAAGACCTGGCCCGTCTGATCGAGCCGCTGCAGCACTTCGGCTATCTGGCTCGCGCGCTGCCCGAGGTGCAGGCCCTGGCCGAGGCCGTCGATCGGGCCCCGCCCCTGGTCCTTGTCTGCGGGGCGGATACCGGATCAGCAGACAGCCACCTGATGGAATGGCTGCGGCGGTTTCAGGCGGGCCGGGCCGTCCCGGTGCCGGTGATCTTCATCGCCCGTGACAGCAGTTTCGAGGCGCGGCTGCAGGCGGTGCGGGTCGGCGGTTACGCCTACCTGCCGCCACCGCTGGAGATCAGCGAGCTGGTGGAGCGGCTGGACGGTCTGACCGCCGAGTCCGAGCAGGCGCCTTACCGGGTGCTGCTGGTCGACGACGATGTCGCCCTGGCGCAGCATTATGCCCTGGTGCTGGAGGAGGCGGGGATGGCGGTCGAGCTTGTGCATGCGCCCGAGGGCCTGCTCGAGCGTCTGGAGGCCTTCCGCCCGGACCTGGTGCTGATGGATCTGTACCTGCCGACCTGCACCGGCATCGAGCTGGCCCGGGTGATCCGCCAGGATCGCAGCTATGTCGGGATGCCGATCGTGTTTCTGTCCACGGAGACCGATGTCGAGCGTCAGCTCGAGGCCCTCTATACCGGCGGCGATGATTTTCTCACCAAGCCCATCGGGGATCTGCACCTGGTCTCGGCAGTCAGGAGCCGGGCGCGGCGTTCCCGCGTCCTCGACAGTGTCGTCTCGCGCGACAGTCTGACCGGCCTGCTCAAGCACACCCGCATCAAGGAGGTGCTGGAGACGGAAATCGAGCGGGCCCGCCGCAGCGGCCGTCCGTTGGCCGTGGCCATGATCGATCTCGACAGGTTCAAGGAGGTCAATGACACCCACGGTCACCAGAGCGGTGACACGGTGCTGAAAAGCCTGGGCCGGCTGCTGCGTGAACGCCTGCGCAGCGGCGACAGCGCCGGGCGCTACGGCGGCGAGGAATTTCTCGCCGTCCTGCCCGACACCGATGCCGGGGGCGCGCACAAGGTACTGGACGACATCCGCAGGGCCTTTGACGTGATCGAGTATGACTCGGACACCAGTGGCCAGGTGTTCAGGGTCACCCTCAGCGCGGGCGTGGCGGTGTGCCCGGACTGTCCGGACGCAACGCAACTGACCGAGGCTGCCGACCGGGCCCTGTACCGGGCCAAGGAGAACGGCCGCGACCGGGTCGAGCTGGCGGAGGATCAGTAGGCTGGAACAAGGGCCATGTGGCGAATGGTACTTACCTTGTCGTCATTGCGGGTACCCAGAGGGCATAAACGCAGCGTGGCAATCTCGTACTGCAGAATCAACCGGTTGGAGATTGCCGTGTCACTTCGTTCCTCGCAATGACGGTGTAATTTGGCTTAAGTCAGTACCATCCGGCCATGTGGCCCGTTTCCGGCAGCGGCCGGATGTGCCGGGAAGGCCTGTTCATTTGCGTCCTTTCCGTATACTCCGTGGCGTTTTTGAACTTATTCCGCCCGCCAGTCCCCCGACTTTCCGCCGCGCTTCTCGCGCAGCCGGATGCCTTCCATGCGCATGCCGCGGTCGACCGCCTTGCACATGTCATAGATGGTCAGCAGCGCGATCTGCACAGCGGTCAGGGCCTCCATTTCCACCCCCGTCGGCCCGCGGGTCTCCACCGTGGCGGTGCAATGCACCGCGGCCGGGTCATCCCGGGTTTCGAAGCCGAGTTCCACCCGCGTCAGGACCAGGGGGTGGCACAGGGGGACCAGGTCTGCGGTCTTTTTGGCTGCCATGATGCCGGCGACCCGGGCGATGCCCAGGACATCGCCCTTCTTGTGATCGCCGGCCCGGATCATGACCAGGGTGTCGGGCTGCATCTCGATGCGGCCCTCGGCCACGGCCACCCGGTGCGTGTCGTCCTTGGCGCCGACATCGACCATGTGAGCCTCGCCGGCGGCGTTGAAGTGGGTGAGTTCCGACATGGAATTCAGGGCTTTTGCTGTGCGCGGGATGCTAGACTATACCCGATATTGCGGATCAGTGAAGCGGGTACCGAGTCGAGTATGTGGGTCAAGGTCAAATTCTTCGCCAGCCTGCGCGAGCTGATGAACCGCGCCGATGCCCGGGTCGAGCTGCCGGAGGGCGGTTCGGTGGAGGACGTCTGGCTGGCGGCCAGCGACGGGCGCGAGAAGCCGGCCAACGTGCTGGCGGCGGTGAACATGGAGTACGTCGATTTCTCCGCCCCGGTCCGGGACGGCGACGAGGTGGCCTTCTTCCCGCCGGTGACCGGGGGCTGAAATGCCGGTCGAGGTGCTGGAGAGCCCGTTCAATCCCTGGCAGCGGCTGCAGGATTACGAGACCCGCCCGGAGGCGCCGCACGGCCGTATCGGCGCGACCGCCGTGTTCGTCGGCACCATGCGCGACTTCAACCTGGATGACGGGGTCGCGGCCATGACCCTGGAACATTACCCGGGCATGACCGAGGGCTACCTGGAACGGATCAGCGCCGAGGCCGACGCGCGCTGGGGGCTGCTGGATTCACTGATACTGCACCGCGTCGGCAGGCTCGCCCCACAGGATCCCATCGTGCTGGTCGCGGTCTGGTCGTCCCATCGCCGCGAGGCCTTCGAGGCCTGCCGCTGGCTGATGGAGGAGCTCAAGTCGAAAGCGCCCTTCTGGAAGCGCGAGACCCTCACCGACGGCAGCGCCCGGTGGGTGGAGGAGAACACGCGGGGGTACTGAAAGGCGCCGAGATCAAGAGCGCCACGGAATACACGGAAAGCACGGAAAATGTTTAATGTGCGGGTTGGGCTTAGCAGGATGTAGGCCGGAATAAGGGCCATGTGGCCCGTTTCCGGCAGCGTAGGATTTGCCGGGAACGCTGCGCTTATCCCGGCCTACGTCCTGTTCAAGCCTTGTTGAACAATATCTTGTCCGTGCTTTCCGTGTATTCCGTGGCTATCTTTTTTCAGAACTTCGGCTTCTCCGGCGCCTCGTTGTACATCTTCACACTTTTCATGATCTCCTCCTTGGCCTCGTCGATACCGCCCCAGCCCTCGACGCGCACCCACTTGCCCTCGTCCAGGTCCTTGTAGTGCTCGAAGAAGTGGGCGATCTGCTCCAGCATCATGTCGGGGACGTCACGGAAGGTCTCCACCTTGCGGTACTGCTTGCACAGCTTGTCCACCGGCACGGCCAGTACCTTGGCGTCGTCGCCGGACTCGTCCGTCATCTTCAGTACCCCGATCGGGCGGCAGCGCACCACCGAGCCGGTGATCAGCGGCACCGGGGTCAGCACCAGCACGTCCACCGGGTCGCCGTCGTCGGACAGGGTGTGGGGCACATAGCCGTAGTTGCAGGGGTAGTGCATGGCCGTGTTCATGAACCGGTCCACGTACATGGCGCCGGTATCCTTGTCCACCTCGTACTTGACCGGGTCGCTGTGGGCCGGGATCTCGATAATGACATGGATATCGTTCGGCACGTCACGGCCGGAATCGACGCGATCGAGGTTCATGACAGGCTCCCAGATAAACGGAAAGGGCCGGTATTATACCGGCCCTGAATCAAAAGACTAAAGATAGCCACGGAAAGCACGGAAGTCACGGAATTTTCATTGAATGAATATTGTCCGTGTTTTCCGTGTATTCCGTGGCCATGGCATTACAACAGCGGCACGATCAGCAGCGCCACGATGTTGATGATCTTGATCAGCGGGTTGATGGCCGGGCCGGCGGTGTCCTTGTAGGGGTCGCCCACGGTGTCGCCGGTCACGGCCGCCTTGTGGGCGTCCGAGCCCTTGCCACCGTAATTCCCGTCCTCGATGTACTTCTTGGCGTTGTCCCAGGCGCCGCCGCCGGTGGTCATGGAGATGGCCACGAACAGGCCGGTGATGATGGTTCCCAGCAGCACCCCGCCCAGGGCCTTCGGCCCCAGCACCAGGCCGACGATGATGGGCACCAGCACCGGCAGCAGCGAGGGGATGATCATCTCCTTGATGGCGGCCTTGGTCAGCATGTCCACGGCGCGGCCGTAATCGGGCTTCTCGCTGTGGTCCATGATGCCGGGTTTTTCCTTGAACTGGCGCCGCACCTCGTTGACGATGCCGCCGGCCGCGCGGCCGACCGCCTCCATGGCCATGGCCCCGAACAGATAGGGGATCAGGCCGCCGATGAACAGGCCGATGATCACCATGTGATCCGACAGGTCGAAGGCGAACGACTTGCCCACCGCCTCCAGGCCGTGGGTGTAGTCGGCGAACAGCACCAGCGCGGCCAGTCCCGCCGAGCCGATGGCATAGCCCTTGGTCACCGCCTTGGTGGTATTGCCCACCGCGTCCAGCGGGTCGGTGATGTTGCGGATGGACTCGTCCAGTTCGGCCATCTCGGCGATGCCGCCGGCGTTGTCGGTGATGGGGCCGTAGGCATCCAGGGCCACGATGATGCCGGTCATGGACAGCATGGAGGTCGCGGCGATGGCGATGCCGTACAGGCCGGCCAGCTCATGGGCGCCCCAGATGGAGGCGCACACCGCCAGCACCGGGGCGGCGGTGGCCTTCATGGACACGCCCAGGCCGGCGATGACGTTGGTGCCGTCGCCGGTGGTGGAGGCCGCGGCGATGTGGCGCACCGGGCTGAACTCGGTGGCGGTGTAGTACTCGGTGATCACCACCATGGCCGCGGTCAGGGCCAGGCCGATCAGGGCCGCGCCCCACAGGGCCATGACACTGTACTGGCCGTTGTCGCCCATCATCATGCTGGTGACCGGGTAGAAGGCCGCCGCCGCCAGCACCCCGGCCACGATCAGGCCGCGGTACAGCGCGTTCATGATCTTGCCCCCCTCGTGGGCCTTGACGAAGAAGGTGCCGATGATGGAGGCGATGATGGACACGCCGCCCAGGGCCAGCGGATAGACGGCCGCGGAGGGGCCGGCGCCCTGCAGCATCAGGCTGCCCAGCAGCATGGTGGCGATGACGGTGACGGCATAGGTCTCGAACAGGTCGGCCGCCATGCCGGCGCAATCGCCGACATTGTCGCCCACGTTGTCGGCGATCACCGCCGGGTTGCGCGGGTCGTCCTCGGGGATGCCGGCCTCGACCTTGCCGACGATGTCCGCGCCCACATCCGCGCCCTTGGTGAAGATGCCGCCGCCGAGCCGGGCGAAGATGGAGATCAGCGAGCCGCCGAAGGCCAGGCCGATCAGCGGATGGATGGGGTCGGCCACCTCCATGCCCAGCAGGATGGCGTAGTAGCCGGCCACGCCCAGCAGGCCCAGGCCGACCACCAGCATGCCGGTGATCGCGCCGCCGCGGAAGGCGACCTGCATGGCGGCGTTCAGCCCCCCGTGGGCGGCCTCGGCGGTGCGCACGTTGGCCCGTACCGAGATGTGCATGCCGATGTAGCCGGCCAGCCCCGAGAACACCGCGCCGATGGCAAAGCCGATGGCAGTGGCAGAGCCGAGGAAGACCCAGACCAGGATCAGCAGCACGATGCCGGCGATGCCGATGGTGGTGTACTGGCGGTTGAGGTAGGCGCTGGCGCCCTCCTGGATGGCCTGGGCGATCTCCTGCATGCGGGCATTGCCGCTGGGCTTGGCGAGGATCCACTTGACCGAGACGGCGCCATAGACAATGGCACCGATCGCGCAGACAAGCGCGAAAATGAGCGCAGACGACATGATGGGTTTCCCTCCGTTACCTTTTGGTACCTGTGTTGGTGTTTGTTGGCTATTCTTGTTGTCCGGCCGCATCATCGGCCTTGACGGATGTCAATCGGGCACGGATGCCTTGCCGGGTGCCGGGCATAAAAAAGGGGCGCGATGCGCCCCTTTCCAAACCCAGGTTATACCTTGAAGTCCCCGAGCTTGCGCTTGACCGGCGCGTTCTTCAACCGGACGTATTTGGGCAGCCCGTCCTTGCCGTAGGGCGGGTAATCCTCGCCCTTCATCAGCGGGCCCAGGTAGTCGCGGCACTTTTTGGTGATGCCGAAGCCGTCCTTGCTGATGAAGCTCTTGGGCATCATCTTCTCGACGTTGGCGACCCGGGACAGTCTGGCCTCGCCGACCTTCCAGCGGTAGGGGTTGTTGGAGGTCCGCACCACCGTGGGCATGACCGAATTCTTGCCCTTCATGGCCAGTTCCACCGCGGCCTTGCCCATGGCGTAGGCCTGGTCGACGTCGGTCTTGGAGGCGATGTGACGCGCCGCGCGCTGCAGGTAGTCGGCCACGGCCCAGTGGTATTTCAGGCCCAGGTCCTCGCGGATCATGTTGGCCACCACCGGCGCCACGCCGCCCAGCTGGGCGTGGCCGAAGGCGTCCTTCAGGCCCTGGTCGGCCAGGAACTTGCCGTCGCGGCTCTTCACGCCCTCGGAGACCACGATGGAGACATAGCCGAACTGCTTCACCTTCTGCTTGACCGTCTGCATGAACTTGCGGCGGTTGAAGGTGACCTCCGGGAACAGGACCACCACCGGGATCTCGCAGTCCTCGGAGGAGGCCATTGCGCCGGCGGCGGCGATCCAGCCGGCGTGGCGGCCCATCACTTCCAGGATGAAGACCTTGGTCGAGGTCTTGGCCATGGAGGCGACGTCGAAGCTGGCCTCGCGGGTGGAGACGGCGATGTACTTGGCCACCGAGCCGAAGCCGGGGCAGTTGTCGGTGACGGGCAGGTCATTGTCGACCGTCTTCGGCACGTGGATGGCCTGGATGGGATAACCCATGCTCTTGGACAGCTGGGAGACCTTCAGGCAGGTGTCGGCCGAGTCGCCGCCGCCGTTGTAGAAGAAGTAGCCGATGTTGTGGGCCTCGAACACCTCGATCAGGCGTTCGTACTCGCGCTGGTTCTGCTCCAGGCTCTTGAGCTTGTAGCGGCAGGAGCCGAAGGCCCCGGAGGGGGTGTGACGCAGCGCGGCGATCGCGCTCTTGGGTTCCTTGCTGGTGTCGATCAGGTCCTCGGTCAGGGCACCGATGATGCCGTTGCGCCCGGCATAGACCTTGCCGATTTTGTCCTTGTGCTTGCGCGCGGTCTCGATCACGCCGCACGCACTGGCATTGATAACGGCGGTCACGCCCCCCGATTGTGCGTAGAAAGCGTTCTTCTTGCCCGACGATGTCGCCATGGTGTACTCCCAGGTTTATTGATTTGACGGTAGTGAAATGCAGGCGCGGCGCAGGGCGGTCCCGGCTGGCAGGGGCCGAGCCGGTTCGCCGGAACACCTCTGCAGTCTGGTCTGCAGGGCCCGATACTCGGATTTGTTGAAATCGGGTGTCTGCGTCATCTGATTTCGGTCGCATGCCTGGGCCGCAAGCAGGCGGTGCTCACCGGAATCCGGGGCAATAAAACACGCCAGCCGCCGGTGTTGCAACCCTGGCGGTGTATTCGGCGGTTACCGCGTTGACTTACGGTGACTTGAGGCGGTAGCTTAAACGCATGAGGGGGGCGGGGCCATCTAAAAAATTGTATGCGCCCATGCAAAAAAATTAATACGCCGCCGCTGCGGGCGGCCCTGGCGCATACCTGTCCGCCATGATTTCGACGCTACCGGATAACGAATAACATCTAAGGAGCCACCGCCAAATGAGAATCGTATTGCTGGGCGCACCGGGTTCGGGGAAGGGGACCCAGGCCAAACGTCTTCAGGACAAGTACCGAATCCCGCAGATCTCCACCGGCGACCTGCTGCGTGCCGCTGTCGCCGCCGGCACCCCCCTGGGGCGCCAGGCCAAGGCGGCCATGGACGCCGGGCAGCTGGTCTCCGACGACATCGTGCTGGGCATCATCCGCGAGCGGCTCCAGGAACCGGACGCCCGCCGCGGCTTCATCCTCGACGGTTTCCCCCGCAATCAGTCCCAGGCCGAGGCGCTGGACACCCTGCTGGAGGAGATCGGCCAGCCGCTGGAACTGGCGCTGCTGATCAACGTGGATTTCGACATCCTGATGCAGCGCCTGACCGGACGGCGTACCTGCACCAGCTGCGGCTGGACCTGCAATGTCTACTCTTCCCCGCCGCACGTCGATGGGGTCTGTGATGAATGCGGCGGCAACCTGCATCACCGGGCTGACGACAACGAGGAGACCATCGGTAACCGGCTGCGGGTCTACGAGACCCAGACTACGCCGCTGATCGAATATTATCGTGGCCAGGGCAAGCTGCGCACCGTCCAGGGCGTGGGCGAGATCGAGGACATCTTCAAGGCCGTGGTCCGGGTCGTCGAGGCGGAAACCGCCGGTCAGCCCGCTACCCCGGCGGCCGGCGCCCCGGCCGCCCCTGCTGCCCCGTCCCGGCCGGCACGCAGTCAGGCCGTCAGCAGCGCTGCCCGCGCCATTGCCGCGCAGCGGGCCGCCGGTGCCGGGGCAGAGGCGCGCGAACCCGCCGCGGCGGCTGACGACAGGCCCGCTGCGACCGGAAAGGCCGTCGGGAAGAAGGCCGCAGCCCCGAAAAAATCCGCGAAGAAGGCCGCGAACAAAAAGCCGGCGGTGAAAAAGAAGGTCGCGGCCAAGAAGAAAGCCAAAGCCGCGGTCAAAAAGAAAGCTGCAGTCAAGAAGAAAGCCGCGATCAAAAAGAAGGTAACGGCCGGGAAAAAGGCGGCCGTGAAGAAAAAGGCGGTTGCAAAGAAGAAGGTGGCCAGAAAGAAAGCGGCCGCCAGGAAGGTGGTTGCCAAGAAGAAAGCGGCGAGGAAAAAGGTCGGCACCAGGAAGACGGCCGCGAAGAAAAAGGCTGTCGCGAAGAAGAAGGCCGCCGTGAAGAAGAAAGTGGCGGCGAAGAAGAAAACGGCGAGGAAGAAGTCGACCAAAAAACCGGCGGTGAAAAGGAAGGCGGCGAAAAAACCCGCGCGCAAGGCCGCTCCGAAGAAAAAAACGGCGAAGAAGAAGACCGCAAAGAAGAAGCTGGCAAGGAAGAAAACGGCCCGAAGAAAACGTTGATCAGGTTATACCGGGACTCGCGCAGCGTTCCCGGCAGGCCCGGCCTGCACTGTCTCACGGGCGGATGGCGCTTTCGGAGAGCTGATCGATCAGGCCGTAGACATATTCCCGCAGCCGTTCCAGCCGCGGGCGCTGCAGCCAGTCCTCCAGCCGGATCTCCTCGCTGTGCCGCAGGTCCGCATCCAGCATGGCCGTGACCTCAGCCTTGAAGGCTGCGTCCTCGATTTCCTGGTTTGCTTCCAGGTTCCAGCGGAAGTTCCAGCGGTCGAGGTTGCTGGAGCCGATGCTGACCCAGTCATCACACAGCACCACCTTCTGGTGCAGTATCCGCGGTTGATATTCGAAGATGCGCACCCCGGCGCGCAGCAGCCGGGCATAGTGGCGGCGGCCGGCGAAGCGCACACCGGGATGATCGGTCAAGGGCCCGGGCAGCAGCAGACGCACGTCGCGTCCCCGGCGGGCGGCCCGGGCCAGCGCCCGGCGCAGCTTCCAGGGCGGCACGAAATAGCCGGTGCTGAGCCAGAGCCGGTGCTGGCAGCGACGGATCCGGCGCAGCAGGTGGCGCTTGATTTCGGTATAGGGCCGGCGCATGGCGCTGGCCACGCGGCCGCGCTGTCCCCCGGCCATGGACGGCGGCCGGTCCGACGGCAGTACCTCGCCGGTGCCGGCGCCCCAGTTGGCGGCGAATAATCGGGCCCAGTCGCCGGCGTTCGGGCCTCGGATCTGAATGCCGGTTTCGCGCCAGGGCTGCGGGCTGTCCGGGCTGAAAGCGTCGGTGATGCCCCAGCCGCCGCTGAAGGCCAGTTCGCCGTCGACCACCAGGATCTTGCGATGGTCTCGGAACAGGTTGCGGCGCAGCCGGCCGTAGTTCAGCGGATTGTAGAGATGCAACCGCATGCCGTCAGTCTGCAGTGCGGTTTTGTCGGCGCGGCTCAGGCCGCGCGTACCGAAATCATCCAGCAGCACCCGCACGGTCACGCCGCGGCGGGCCGCGTCCCGCAGGGCTGTGATGAAGGCCGCGGCGGTATGCCCCGACTCCATGAGATAGGTCTCCAGCCAGACGCTGCGCCGGGCCTGCCTGATCGCCTCCAGCATGGCGGGGAAGATGGCCGCGCCGTCAATGAGCAGGCGGAAGTCATTGCCCGTGCGCCAGGGGAGGTTCAGCTTGGGATGGGCCATCTTCATCCGGGGGACGCAAGTACCATGTAACACCTTAAATGACGCCTTCAGCGAGGCGAAAAGCGGCCAGATGCAAGGCACTTGCCCGCCGGGGTAGCCATTCTACCTCAAGGGCAAGTAACGCGGCAGATGGCCGCTTATCGCCTCGCCCGGAGGGAGCCCCCGAGCGACGCCAGTGCGGCGTTGCAGCGCTTGACAAGGGAATGACCCTTGCCTGCGCACTGCGCCTCGCCTCAAGGCGCCTACTGTTGGTGCCCTGACATCGCTCGGGGGCTCTGAAGGCGTCATTTAAGGTGTTACATGGTACTAATCGAAAGCCGCTGGCATGGCAATATGGTATGTTACAGGCGTGGTTCCGGCCTGTAGGATGGGTGGAGGTGCATGGCGCCGTAACCCATCGCCGGCCGTGAATGCTGATGGGTTGCGCTCCGCTACACCCATCCTATTCTCGGCGACCCTGATCCTGGCCTTATGTCTGCACTTTTGAAATTCATGCTCGATCTGTGCCTGCTCCGGGTCGGGCCCCAGCGGTTGCCGGCGGCGCGGGAGTTGCTGTGGTTGTTCGTGGTGGCCTATGTAACGCTGGGCGTGGTGGTCTATCTTTCGCGCTACGAGCTGCGCTTCGCCCTCAGTGCCAGCGTGCTGGAAACCCTGCTGGTAGCGGCCTTCATCCAGCTGTTGCTCAGGGCCTGGGGCAGGCCTGAGCGCTTCACCCAGACGCTGACGGCATTACTCGCGGGCTGGACCCTGCTGGGGCTGCTGGTCGCCCCGCTGGTCTATGGCACCCAGGGCATGGAGCCGGACAGCCGGGATGCGGTGCTGGTGTTCGTGGGCATGACCCTGTACCTGGCCTGGAGCCTTGCCGTGCTCGGCAACATCCTCCACCATGCGCTGGAGGTGCCGCTCTACGGCGGGATCGGTCTGGGCGTGGTCTATTTCATGTTATCCCAGATGGTGGTGGCCGCCGCGCTGCCGGTGGCGAACTGAGGCTGAGGCCGGATCGAAGCAATGCATATACACATTCTCGGTATCTGCGGCACCTTCATGGGCGGGATCGCGGTCCTGGCGCGGGAGTCGGGCATCGAGGTCTCGGGCGCCGATGCCAATGTCTATCCGCCCATGAGCACCCAGCTCGAGGCCCAGGGCATCGCGCTGCAGGAGGGCTACCGGGCGCAGGACCTGCCGTCGGCGCCGGACGCGGTGGTCATCGGCAATGCCCTGGCGCGCGGCAACCCGGCCGTCGAAGCCGTGCTGGATGCGGGTCTGCCCTATACCTCGGGGCCGCAGTGGCTGGCCGACAATATCCTGAAGGACCGCTGGGTGCTGGCGGTGGCCGGCACCCACGGCAAGACCAGCACCGCCAGCATGCTGGCCTGGATCCTGGACTACGCCGGGCTCGAACCGGGATTCCTGATCGGCGGGGTGCCGGGCAACTTCGGCATCTCCGCGCGTCTGGGCGGTTCGCCCTTCTTCGTGGTCGAGGCCGACGAGTACGACACCGCCTTCTTCGACAAGCGCTCCAAGTTTGTCCACTACCGTCCGCGTACCCTGATCCTGAACAATCTCGAATTCGACCACGCCGACATCTTCGATGACCTGGGCGCCATCCAGCGCCAGTTCCATCACCTGGTGCGCACCGTGCCGGGTCAGGGGCTGATTGTGGAGAATGCCAATGACGCCCATGTCGCCGAGGTGCTGGAGATGGGCTGCTGGACCCCGACCGAGACCGTCTCGGTGGGCGAATTCCCCGCCCAGTGGCAGGTGCGGGTGCTGAAGGCCGACGGCAGCGAGTTCGAAGTCCTGTTCGAGGGTCAGCCACAGGGCAGGGTGCGCTGGAACCAGCTCGGCCAGCACAACCTGCACAATGCGCTGGCCGCCATTGCCGCCGCCCGCCACGCCGGGGTGCCGGTCGTTCAGGCCACCGCCGCGCTGGGTGAATACCGGGGCGTGAAGCGGCGTCTGGAGGTGCGCGGCGAGGTGCGCGGCGTGACCGTCTACGATGACTTCGCCCATCACCCCACGGCCATCGAACTCACCCTGCAGGGCCTGCGCCGCCACCGGGGCGAGGGACGTATATTCGCCGTGCTGGAGCCGCGTTCCAATACCATGCGCCTGGGCGTGCATCGCACCACCCTGGGCCCGGCGCTGGACAGTGCCGACCGGGTGTGGCTGTACCAGCCGCCGGACCTGGGCTGGGATCCGGCCGAGGTCGACGGCCGCAGCCGCGCGCCGGTGCGGGTGATGCGCGAGCTTGATGCCCTGGTCATGGACGTGGTGGCCCACGCCCGTCCGGGTGATGCCATTCTGGTCATGAGCAACGGCGGCTTCGGCGGCATCCATGACAAGCTGCTGGACGCGCTGCGAATGTCAGAGGCGATCGAGGCCGGCGGGTGAGAGATACAGGGGTGGTCAAGCCAGCGCCGGGCGGGAGAGGCCTTCGGGCTTAGCGTGCAGACTTCGCACATGCGCCCAAAGACCTCTCCCGCCCGGCGCTGGCCCGCACCTGTGGATTCATTCTTTTGCTATCTCTGCGCCTTTGCGTCGCTGCGTTGAAGGATTTTCAAGTCAGATGACAAATCGGAGCAAGCCATGACTCTGCCCGCCCGCCAGCCCGTCGCCGTCGCCATTACCGGGGCCTCCGGGGCCCAGTACGCCCTGCGGCTGCTGGAGTGCCTGATCGAGGCCGACGAGGAGGTCTGGCTGATGCTGTCCGAGCCCGGGCAGATCGTCATCGGCATGGAGACCGACCTGTCCCTGCCGGGCCGCAGCCGCGACATCCAGCGCTTTCTGACCGAGTACTTCGCCGCCGACGAGGGACAGCTGCAGGTATTCGGGCGCAAGGAATGGACCGCGCCGGTGGCCAGCGGCTCCAGTGCGCCGCGGGCGATGGCGGTCTGTCCCTGCACCATGGGCACCCTGGCCTCCATTGCCTGCGGCACCAGTGGCAATCTGATCGAGCGCGCCGCCGACGTGATGCTCAAGGAGGGCCGCAAGCTTATCCTGGTGCCGCGCGAGACGCCTTTTTCCGCCATTCATCTGGAGAACATGCTCAAGCTGGCGCGGCTGGGCGTGGTGATGCTGGCGGCCAATCCCGGCTTCTACCACCGGCCCCAGACGCTGGAGGATATTGTGGACTTCGTGGTCGCGCGTATCCTGGACCAGCTCGAAGTGCCGCATACCCTGTCCTCGCGCTGGGGGGATCTGTTCGAGGAGGAGTAAACTCGCCACATCATGGCCGAGACCCTGCCCATCTTTCCGCTCCAGACCGTCCTGTTCCCGGACGGCGTGCTGCCCCTGCGCATCTTCGAACCGCGCTACCTGGACATGGTGGCCGACTGCCTGCGCAACGACTCCGGTTTCGGGGTCTGTCTGCTGCGCAGTGGCCGCGAGGCGGGCCCGGCCGCACCCTGTCATGCAACCGGTACCGTCGCGATGATCGAGGACTGGGAGCAGGGCGAAGAGGGCCTGCTGCACATCACCGTCCGTGGCCGGCAGCGCTTTCGCCTGTTGCAGTCGCGGGTCCGGCCGGACCAGCTCACCCTGGGCGAGGTGGAGTGGCTGGAGTTCGAGCCGGCGGCTCCCGTGCCCGCCGGGGCCCGCCTGCTGCCTGGGCTGCTAGGCCGGCTGATCGAGGAGCTGGGGCCGCCATTCGACCGGCTCGAACTGCGCGACAACGACCTGGGCTGGGTCACGGCCCGGCTCACCGAGATCCTGCCTCTGGCCCTGCCGACCAAGCAGCAGTGGCTGGAGGCCGCCGATCCGCAACAGCGGGCCGAGGGGCTGCTGGAGTTTCTGCGGAGTCAGAAGTGAGGGGTGAGGCGTGAGGAGAAGACCAGGATGGTCGCGGTCATCCCACCCCTTTTATCCGTCATCCCGGCGAAGGCCGGGATCCAGATACCGCTGTGGCCACTGGATCCCCGCCTTCGCGGGGATGACGCGGGGGATATAGTCACCCTCCTCATGCCTCACTCCTCACGCTTCACCCCCTCACCCTCAATACACCAGCATCACCTTCACCGGCGCCATTGTCCGCCCGGTCGGCCGGGGGCGCATCTCGACCTGGAACCCAGTCTGCAGATCGGCCAGCAGCTCCAGACCGGCGGCCGGATCATAGCGGGTATCGAGAAAGACCAGATAGGCAAAGCGCCGGGTCGGCTCCAGCACACTGACGCTGCCGATCCACAGCGGGGTGCGGGTGCTGTGCTGGACCCGTTCGGAGCGCCACAGGCGCAGGATGGTCAGGCGATTGTCATCGCCGGCCTTGATCAGACGCAGTGATTCATAATGTCCGTCATGGATCTGCGGCAGCACCGGCAACCGGGTGGCGGTGGCATCCGGCGACAGCCACAGCAGCAGGTTGTCGAAGGCGGGCGGCGGCGGGCTGCGCCAGCCCCGGGCGGTGAGCGCGGCCTCGAGTGCTTCCAGCGCGCCCAGGTACTGGACGTTCAGGGGGTGCTGCTCGCCCGCCGCCAGATCCAGGCGGTAGGCGGGCAGTCCGCGCCAGTCACCGGCCAGCCACTCGCTCCGGTTCAGCGGGGTCTTCTCCTGTACCGGGGCATAGCGGACCAGGGCCCGCTCGAATCGCATCCCGGTATGGCTGGCCGCCAGCGCCAGGTGCAGCACCAGGAATACACCCAGCAGCCGGCGCCAGGGCAGGGCGGGTGCGGGATGGCGTCGGTAGGCGATGCCGAACAGGGCCACCGTGGCCAGCCCCAGGGCCAGGCCGCCGGCGATGTCGCTCAGCCAGTGCGCGCCCAGGTAGAGTCGGGAGAAGGCGATCAGTACGATGGGCAGGCTGGCCAGGCTGTAGGGCAGCCAGCGGCGCTCGGGGCTGATCTCGCGGGAGATCAGGATCGCCAGGAAGCCGTAGCCGACCACGGCCAGGGTGACGTGCACACTGGGGAAGGCGAAGGCGGCCACGCCCTCGTACATGGCCAGGGGGCGGGCCACCTGCAGCAGCGTCTTCAGGCCCTGAGACATGGCCCAGGCGCCGAGCGCGGCGAACAGCCAGTGGCCGGCGGCCCGGCCATAGCCGCGCCAGGCGAGCCAGGCCAGGATCAGGGTCAGGCCGGTCAGCACCGGCAGGCTGTCGCCGGTGGTGGTGATGGCCACGAAGATGCGGTCCGCGGTCGGGTTGCGCAGCTCCTGCAGGCCGGCGTGCAGCCAGTGGTCGATGCCGATCAACGGTTGGGCCAGCAGCAGCCCGAGCGCTGCCACCGACAGGAACAGCAGCAGCATCCACAGGGCCAGGCCCCGGGCCTCGGGATGCTCCGGCTCCAGCAGGGCGCCGGCCAGCGGCCGCAACCGCGGGTGGCGGCGGCCCCAGACCAGGGCCCGGTCGGTCCAGCTGGCCAGGTGCGGCTGCAGCAGGTTGAACAGCCGGTGGATCAGCCACAGGCTGAACCAGACCAGGCCCACGATCAGCAGGATCAGCACGACCAGCCGGCCGGCGACCTCGGCGGCCAGGCTGAGCGAGGCCCCGAACACCACGCCCGGGATCAGGTAGGCCGGCGCCCAGACCAGGGCCGAGAGCACATTGACCAGCAGGAAACGCCCGGTGGGCATGTCCAGCATCCCCGCCACCGCCGGCAGAAAGGGCCGCACCGGACCGATGAAGCGGGCGAAGACCACGCTCTTGCCGCCGTGGCGGTGAAAGAAGTCCACGCCGTGATTGATCAGGCCCGGATAGCGCCGGAAGGGCCAGATCACCCGCATGCGCTGGTGAAAGTGCCGGCCCAGCCAGAAACTCAGGCCGTCGCCGGTCACGGCGCCGGCCGCGGCCCACAGGCAGGCCGGCCAGAAGGCCAGGGCGTCGGTGGCGATCAGGGCGCCGATGGCGAACATCAGCACCGTACCCGGCAGGAACAGGCCGACCACCACCAGCGATTCCAGACAGGCGGTGAGAAAAACCAGGAAGTAGGCGCGTCCGGGATAGAGCTCGATCCAGACGACCAGATCGTTGAAGCTCTGATGCAGCCAGCCGGACAGCTCGCCGAGCATGGGCGGGTTTACGCCCTAGATCTCGCTGAACACGTTCTCCGCCGCGTCCAGGGTGGCCGTGACGGCGGCCTCGTCATGCGCGGCGGAGACGAAACCGGCCTCGAAGGCCGAGGGCGCGAGATACACGCCCCGCTTGAGCATCTCGTGGAAGAACAGCCTGAACCGGTCCAGATTGCACTGGCCGACCTGGTAGAAGTTGCCGACCTGTTCGGCCTCGGTGAAGAAGAGCCCGAACATGCCGCCGACACAGTTGCAGGTCATGGGGATGTCATGCGCACGGGCGCGCTCGACGATGCCCTCGGCGATGCGCCGGGTCCGGGTGGCGAGTTCGTCATGGAAACCGGGCCGGCTGATGCCCTCCAGCGTGGCCAGGCCCGCCGCCATCGCCACCGGATTGCCGGACAGCGTGCCGGCCTGGTAGACCGGCCCCAGCGGGGCCAGCATCTCCATGATCTCGCGCCGGCCGCCGAAGGCGCCTACCGGCATGCCGCCGCCGATGACCTTGCCCAGGGCGGTGAGATCGGGAGTGACGCCATAGTGCGCCTGGGCGCCGCCCAGGGCGACGCGGAAGCCGGTCATCACCTCGTCGAAGATCAATACCGACTCGTACTCGTCGCAGATGGCGCGCAGGCCCTCGAGAAAACCCGGGGCCGGCGGCACGCAGTTCATGTTGCCGGCCACCGGCTCGACGATGATGGTTGCGATCTGCCCGCCCAGGTGACCGAACACCTCTTTCACCTGATCCAGGTTGTTGTACTCCACCGTCAGGGTGTGCTCGGCCAGCGCCACCGGCACGCCCGGCGAGGTCGGTACACCCAGGGTCAGCGCCCCGGAGCCGGCCTTGACCAGCAGCGAGTCGGCATGGCCGTGATAGCAGCCCTCGAACTTGAGGATCTTGTCGCGGCCGGTGAAGGCCCGGGCCAGTCGGATCGCGCTCATGGTGGCCTCGGTGCCGGAGTTGACCATGCGCACCATGTCCATGGACGGCACCAGCTCGCAGACCCGGTCGGCCATGGTGGTCTCGGCCTCGGTCGGTGCACCGAAGCCCAGGCCGTTGGCGACCGTGTCGATGACCGCCTTGATTACGTCCGGATGGCTGTGGCCCAGGATCATCGGGCCCCAGGAGCCGACATAGTCCACATAGCGCTGGCCGTCGGCGTCGTGCAGATACGGGCCCTCGCCGCGAACGAAATAGACAGGCTCACCGCCCACACCCTTGAAGGCGCGCACGGGTGAATTGACGCCGCCGGGGATGTGTTTCTGGGCCTGGGTGAAGAGGTCGTGGGAACGGGTCATGGTGAATCCTTGTCAGGCAGATACAAGATACAAGAGACGAATGGCACCTGGATAAACCGGACTTCAGTGTATCCGTCATTCCCGCGGAGGCGGGAATCCAGTGTCTGGCAGTGTAAACGAACCCTGGATCCCCGCCTCCGCGGGGATGACGGGGCTGAACCAGGTGCCATTCATGCAAGAGACAAGATGCAAGCCGAAAGATACAGGCAACGCTGATTGTTCAACGGTTTCTGCTTGTCTCTTCTGCAAACAGCGCCGCATAGCGCCGGGCCGCTGCTTCGATGTCGGCAGCCCCGAACAGGCCGTGGATCACCGCCAGCATGTCCGCGCCGGCCGCGAGCAGCGAGCCGCCATTTTCCGGCGTGATGCCGCCGATGGCAACCAGGGGCAGGTCGAGTTCCCGGCGGGCGGCGCGCAGCAACTCGGCCCCGGCCTGCACCGCGTCGGGCTTGGTGCGGGAGGGAAAGAAGCGGCCGAAGGCGACATAGTCGGCGCCGCCATCCCGCGCCCGGCGGGCGCGTTCCAGTTCGTTGTAGCAGGACACGCCGATGATCGCCTGCGGACCCAGGCGCTCGCGGGCGGCGGCGATGGCCGGATCGTCCCGCCCCAGGTGCACGCCGTGGGCGCCGACGGCGGCGGTGAGTTCGACGTCGTCGTTGACCAGGAACAGGGCGTCGTGGTCGCGGCACAGGGTGTTGAGCTGTGCCGCCAGTGCCTGCCTGCGCGCCCGGTCCGGGCGCTTGTCGCGGAACTGAACGGCGCGCGCGCCGCCGGCGAGGGCCGCGGTTACGCCCTCCACCAGGCGGTCATCGGGCAGCAGGTCGGGGTCGGTGATGGCGTAGAGGCCGTGCATGCTGGGGATTAGGGGCTGGGTAATAGGGATTAGGATTGAGCGCTTCGAGGCCTGCCCCCTGTTGAGTGACAAATCGTCATTGCGAGCGCAGCGCGGCAATCTCTTGATGCAGCATCAAACGTTTGGAGATTGCCACGGCGCACTGCGCCTCGCAATGACGGGTTTATTAGAGTTCCTCCGGCCGCGCCCAGAACAGCCGGTTGGGCAGCTGCTGGCCCATGCCGAGGCGATAGCCCTGCTTGAGCGTCTCCCAGGTGTATTCCTGTGCCTCGTGCACGGCGCCGAAGGGCTCCAGGCCCTGGGCCAGCAGGCCGGCGCAGGCCGAGGCCAGGGTGCAGCCGGAGCCGTGGTAGCTGCCGGCCAGGCGTTCCCAGGTGAAGGATTCCAGCAGCCGGTTGTTGCCGAACAGGTGATTGACCACATGCTGGGTGTTCTCGTGGGTGCCGGTCACCAGCACGAACTCGGTTCCGTGAGCCAGCAGCGCCATGGCACAGGCCTCGAGCGTGTCGCCCTCGGGGGCGAGGCTGCGCACCTCCAGACTGTTGGGCGTGAGCAGAGTGGTGTGCGGCAGCAGCAGTTTGAGCATGGCGTCGAGGGTTTCCTCGTCGACCAGTTCGCTGCCGTTGCCCGATGCCAGCACCGGATCCAGCACCACCGGGATGTCCGGGTAGTCGATCAGCACCGCATGGATGTTCTCGATGATGTCCACGCTGCCGAGCAGACCGATTTTGATGACGGCGACCGGCATGTCCTCCAGTACCGCGCGGGCCTGTTCGGCAACCAGGATGCCGTCGATGGGCGCCAGACTGTGGATGTCGCGGGTGTCCTGCACTGTCAGGGCCGTGATCACCGGGGCGCAGTGACAGCCCTGGCTGGCCAGGGCCTCGATGTCGGCCTGGATGCCGGCGCCGCCGCTGGGATCATTGCCGGCAAAGGTGAGGACGACGGGGACGGGTGAGGACATGGAGGGTTCCTTGGGGACTGCCTGATATCCGATTCTAACTTATTGAGTGAGGAGTGAGGAGTGAGGAGAAATTCAAAATGGTGGTTGCCATGCCCCCATTCCCGTCATCCCGGCGCAGGCCGGACAAAAGCGCGTAGCGCGTTGAACGCCCATAGGGCGGCCCGGAGGGCGAGCGCAGCGAGTAATCCAGATACCGCAGCGGCGACTGGATCCCCGCTTTCGCGGGGATGACGGATAAGAGCGGGTATCAGCCAAGCCCTGGTTTTCTCCTCACCCCCTCACTCCTCACTATCTGATCAACCACGCCAGCCGGGCGGAGGATTCGAACGAACAGGTCCACTTGTAGGCCCGGTCCAGCGATTCGGCGCAGACATAGACGCCGTGGCCGCGCACCACCGCCGCCGGCCGCTCGGCCAGTTCGGCCGCGACCCGGCCGGGGGACTCCGCCAGGTAATCCTCCAGCGATATGTCCAGCACCGGAATGCGGTCGAAGTAATACTGGCCTTCGAAGTCGACCGGGGTGAAATCGCGCCCGTCGAAGGTCATGCTGACACTGTAGGGACCGTGGCTGTGCAGGATGGCGGTGGCGGCCGGGTTGGCCCGATAGACGGCCTGATGCAGGGGGGCGTCGAGCGAGGCCCCGTCGGGCGCGGGCGCCTCGACCTGTCCGTGTATCAGGTCATCGATTGTCAGCGTGTCCGCACAGGCCCCGGTCGGGGTGATCCAGAAATCCTCCCCGCTGCGCACCGAGGCGTTGCCGCTGTGCGAGTCGTTGAGCCCATACTGGCGCAGCCAGCGGTAGTACTGTACGAGCGACTGCCGCAGATCCATGAATTTTCCCTGTTTTTAAGATTTAAAGATAGCCACGGAATACACGGAAAAAAACCGGAAGTCCATGATTGGGTTGCATGAGTGCCTTGATGGATACCTTCTGTCGGGTTTTGCCGAAAAAGACACTAATATTTTGATTTAAAATCTTATTTTTTGCGCTCCGTGATCTGTGCAGGCAATTTTGAGCGGGACCGATCATTCTCGATCTTGATTGAAAGAATCACTTTTTCCGTGCCTTCCGTGTATTCCGTGGCGCTCTTTACCGCAGGTCAGTTTAATGACCCGGCACTCTATCTGTCATCCGATTCGCGTTACAATCGAACCGCAATCATTCAAAGGAACAGGCATGAGCAGGCAACACAGTCAGAAGGGTTTCACCCTGATCGAAATCATGGTGGTGGTGGTCATCCTCGGGATCCTGGCCGCGGTGGTGGTGCCGCGGATCATGAGCCGGCCGGATGAGGCGCGCATCGTCAAGGCCCGGGCCGATATCCAGGCGCTGGAGTCGGCGCTGAACCTCTACCGCCTGGACAACTACACCTACCCGACCACCGACCAGGGCCTGGAGGCGCTGGTGGAAAAGCCGACCTCGCCCGAGCCGCCGCGCTGGAAGGAAGGCGGTTATCTGGACCGCATGCCGCGCGACCCCTGGCAGCGGCCCTACCAGTACCTCAATCCCGGCCAGCACAGCGAGATCGACATCTTCTCCCTGGGCCCGGACGGCCGGCCCAATACCGATGACGACATCGGCAACTGGGATCTTGAATAAACGACCCGCGGCCGGCTTCACCCTGTTCGAACTGCTGGTGGTGCTGGCCATCGTCGGCATCCTCGTCACCGCCGTGACCCTGTCCGTCGGGGGTGATCGCCGCGGCGACGCCCTGGCCCGGGAAAGCCAGCGCTTTGCCGCCCTGGTGCGACTGGCCGCCGAACAGGCCGTGCTGCGCAGCGAGGAATGGGCGGTGCAGGTTGATCCGGACCGCTATCGCTTCCTGCGCCTGGACGAGACGGTCGGCCAGGAGCCCGAATGGCTGCCGATCGAGGACGATGCCCTGTTCCGGGCCCGCGAACTGGAACCGGGCACCTGGCTGGAGCTGGAACTGGAAGGCCGGGACATGACGCTGGTGGACACCGGCGAGGACGAGAACGAGGAGGCCATCAAACCCACCCTGCTGCTGCTCTCCAGCGGAGAGGTGAGTCCCTTCGTGGCCGAATTCAGTGCCCGCAGCACCGACAGCCGTTTCCGCATCACCAGCAACCTGATCGGCGAGCTGGAGTGGGAGCGGGTGGATGATTCGTGAGGCGTGAAGCGTGAAGCGTGAGGAGAAAATCGGGATGGTGGCGATCATTTCCCCCTTGCCCGCCGCCGCCCTTTTACCCGTCATCCCCGCGCAGGCGGGGATCCAGATACCGCTGCGGCCACTGGATCCCCGCCTGCGCGGGGATGACGGAAGCAGTCGCATAGGTCGGATCAGTCCGTCAGGGCATAACTCGACACAGGCCGCCGTGCGTGACGGGTCACGCGGTACTGTCCCGACCTGCGCCAGATCTCCCCGCGCCTCACGCCTCACGCCTCACTCGCTACGCGGCTTCACCCTGATGGAGCTGCTGGTCGCCCTGCTGGTGATCAGTCTGGGCATGCTGGCCGCGGTCAAGGCCGGCGGCAGCTATGCCGGCAACCTGGATTATCTCCAGCAGCGCACCTATGCCCAGTGGGTCGCGCGCAATGTACTCAATGAGCTGCGGCTCACCGAGCGGGCCGCCACCAGCCGCCGGCGTCAGGACGAGACCCGCTTCGCCGAGCTCGACTGGCACTGGGAGGTCGAGTTCGACGACACGCCGGATCCTGAAATGGTCCGGGTCGAGGTCCGGGTCTGGGCGGGGCGTGACGATGACGGCGAGCCACTGGCGCTGCTGACCGGGTTCATGGAGAAGCCGTGAGGCGTGAGCGTGAAGCGTGAGGTGTGAAGCGTGAGGAGTGAGGAGAAAACCGGGAAGGCCGCGGTCATTTTCCCCTTACCCGTCGCCCTTTTACCCGTCATCCCCGCGCAGGCGGGGATCCAGTGGCCGCAGCGGTATCTGGATCCCAGCCTGCGCGGGGATGACGGAAGCAGTCATGCAGGTCGGGTCAGCCCGTCAGGGCGTAGCCCGACGGGATCCGCCGTGCGTGTCGGGTTACGCAGCGCTAACCCGACCTGCATCAGTTCGTCTCACGCTTCACGCGGCTTCACCCTGCTGGAGATGCTGGTCGCGATGGCCATCTTCGCCATCCTGGCCGTGATCGCCCACAGTGGCCTGAACAGCGTCCTGCTGACCCAGGCCCGGGTCGAGGAGAGCTCCCGCGCGCTCACCGAGCTGCAGCAGGCCTACCGCTGGCTGCAGCGTGACCTGGAACAGGTGGTGGCGCGCCCGATCCGGGACGAGCTGGGCGGTGAGCAGCTGCCCCTGCAGGCAGGCAGCCGGGTCGGGGTGATGCTGGAACTGACCCGCGGCGGCTGGCGCAACCCGGCCGGTCAGGACCGCAGCACCCTGATGCGGGTGGCCTACCGGCTGGACGACGAGACCCTGGTCCGGCATCAGTGGCTGGTGCTGGACCGGGCCCAGGACAGCGAGCCGCTGGACCGGGAGCTGCTGGAGGGCGTGGAATCGCTGGAGCTGCGCTGGCTGGACGCCGACGGCGACTGGCAGCCGCAGTGGCCGCCGCCCAATGTTCCGGAAGGCGCCGGCCTGCCGCGCGCCGCCGAGGTCGAGCTGCGTCTGGCCGACCGCGGCGAGCTGCGCTGGCTGTTCCGGCTGCCGGAGTAGAGCTTCAATGCCTGACCTGCACCGACAAAACGGCATCGCCCTGATCACGGCCATCCTGCTGGTGAGCATAGCCACCATCACCGCCGTCACCCTGGCCGCGCGTCAGCAGTATGACCTGCGCCGCAGTGCCAACCTGCTCGACGGCGACCAGGCCTACGCCTATTCCGAGGGCGTGGAGACCTGGGCCCGGCTGATTCTGGCCCGGGACGCCGAGGACAACCAGACCGACCACCTGCGCGAGGTCTGGGCCACTGAACTGGCGCCGGTGGCGGTGCCGGGCGGCCAGCTCAACGGCCGTATCCGCGATGCCCAGGGCCGGTTCAACCTCAACAACCTGATCAACGATGCCGGGACCGAGAACCCGCTGGCGCTGGAACGCTACCGCCGGCTGCTGCTGTTGCTGCAGCTGCCCCCGGAGCTGGCCGAGAGCCTGCTCGACTGGCTGGACCCGGATATCAATCTTCGCCTCAACGGTGCCGAGGACAACGAATACCTGCTGGAGGATCCGCCCTACCGGGCCGCCAACCGCCGGCTGAATTCGCCCAGCGAACTGCACTACGTCAAGGGCTATGACGCCGAGGCCGTGCGGCGGCTGTCGCCCTTCGTCACCGCCCTGCCGCAGACCACCGCGCTCAACGTCAACACCGTGGTGGTGCCCGAGACCGAGCCGCGGCCCTTCGTGCTGCTGCAGATGCTGGTCGAGGGCATGGGCGAGACCGAGGCCCGGCAGCTGGTCGTCGGGCGCGGCGAGGACGGCTATGAGTCGGTCGATGCCTTCGCTCAGGAGCCGGCCCTGGCCGGGCGGGACCTGCAACTGGACAACCTCACCGTGAGCAGCCAGTTCTTCCTGGTCGAGGCCGAGGTCGATATCGGCACCGCCCGCAGCCGCCTGTTCAGCCTGCTGCGCCGGGACGGTCAGGAACTGGTCACCCTGCAACGGACCCGGGGCACGCGGTGACGGCCCTTTTTGCCAAGGTACGGCGTTTCGGTTACTGTCTTCGCCAGCTGATGTCATACTAATGAGAACCATGCGTGAAACCCTGCTGATACGCCTCGCCGACGCCCCTGAGGAAACGGTCGAATACACCGTGATCGGCGCCGACGGCAAGCTCCTGACCCAGGTCCAGCGCGGCACGCCCGACGGCCTCGCGGCTCAGGCCGCCGGACGCCGGGTGGTGCTGGTGGTGCCGGGGACGGACGTCTCGCTGTTCCGGGTCGAGGTGCCCACCGACAACCGCCAGCGCATGCTTCGGGCCGTGCCCTATGCCCTGGAAGAGCAGCTGGCCGACGATGTCGACACCCTGCACTTCGCCCTCGGCAGCCGCGCCGCCGACGGCCGGGTCGGCGTGGCAGTCGCCGCCCGCGAGCAGATGGATCAGTGGCGGGCCTGGTGCGATGACGCCGGGCTGGAACCGGCGGCCTGGTACGCCGAGACCCAGCTGCTCACGCCCGTAGCCGAGGCCTGGGTGGGACTGGAGGATCCGGCCGCCGGCCGGCTGCTGCTGCGCGGCCCCGGCGGCGAGGGCTATGCCATCGATCGCGACATCTGGCCCTGTTTCGCGGCCCGGCTGGGCGAGCCGCGCCGGGTGCGCTGGCTGGCCGCGGGCAGCGCGGAAACCGAGCTGCCCGCGGTCGACGGCCTGGAACAGGAAACCGGTGGCTGGGCCCAGAGTCCGCTGGAACATCTGGCCGGCGGTCTGGCTCAGAGCGGTCTGATCAACCTGTGCCAGGGCGATTACAGCCGTCAGCAGCAGCTCGGCCGCCTGCTGCGGCCCTGGCGCGCCGCCGCCGGGCTGCTGGCCGCCTCCCTGCTGCTGGCCCTGGTCGGCCAGTTCGTGCAGCTGCAGCGGCTGGAGGCGCGCGAGGCCGAACTCACCGCGCAGATCGAGCAGCTCTACCGCGACACCTTCCCCCAGGCCCAGCGGGTGGTCAACGCCCGCCACCAGATGGAGCAGCAGCTGCTGGCCCTGCGCCGGGCCCAGGGGCAGGATGCGCTGGACTTCCTCGGTCTGCTGGCCAGCTCGGGCGAGGTATTCAGCGCCGCCGAGGGCGTCGAGCTGCAGGGCGTGGGCTACCGCGACGGTCAGCTCGACGTCCAGCTCACCGCCCGCGACCTGCAGAGCCTGGATAAGCTCAAGCAGCAGCTGGCCGCCGGCGGCCAGCTGCAGGTCGAGATCCAGTCCGCCACCGCCGGCGGCGATCGTCGGGTCGAGGGTCGGCTGCGCATCGCGGGAGCGAGCACATGAAGGCGTGGCTCCTGAGCCTGGCGCCGCGTGAGCGCCTGATCGTCGCCGGCGGTGCCGCAGTCCTGCTGCTGCTGGTCCTGTGGCTGGGGCTATGGGAGCCGCTGGACCAGCGGGTGGAAGAGCTGGAGCAGAGCGTGGCCGTGCAGGAGGAGGAGTTCACCTGGATGCAGCAGGCCGCCGCCGAGATCCAGCAGCTGCGCCGCAGCGGTGGCCAGGCCGCCGCCGGGCTGCAGGGCCGCTCGCTGCTGGCCGTGGTCGATCAGGCCACCCGGGCAGCGGGTCTCAATTCCGGGCTCAAGCGCATCGAGCCCGAGGGGCAGAGCCGGGTCCGGGTACAGTTCGAGCAGATCGGCTTCGATGACTTCATGCGCTGGCTCGACGGCCTGCACCGCCAGTACGGCGTCTTCACCCAGAGCATCACCATCGAGCGCGAGGAGGCGCCGGGCCGGGTCAATATCCGGCTCACCCTGGACGCCCCGGCATGAGATTCTGAACATGAGGTCCGGGCTGAGATGGCTGGCCGGCGGGGCGGCCCTGTACCTGCTGTTTCTGCTGCTGACCCTGCCCGCCGTCCAGCTGAGCGGGCGGCTGACGGCCTGGCTGGCGAGTCAGCCAGGGGCCCCTGAGCTGCGCCTGCAGGGGGTGAGCGGACCCTGGTGGCGCGGCCGGATCGAACGGTTGCAGGTGGAAGGTTTCACCCTGGGGCCGCTGCAGTGGCGCTGGCGGCCGACAGCGCTGCTGCGCGGCCGCTTCGGGCTGGACCTGGCGCTGGAAGGCGGCGAGCCGGGAGGTGGGACGCGACTGGCCGTGAGTCCGGGCGGCAGCCTGTACATCGACGCACTCAGCCTGGAGCTGACAGCCGCGGAACTGCTGCGGATCCTGCCCGCCCTGCCGGTGCCGGTGCAGGCCAGCGGGCGGCTGGCACTGGCGGTGGAGCGGGCGATTCTGGGACCGGACGGCCTGCCGCGCGAGCTCGAAGGCCAGCTGGAATGGCGCGAGGCCGGACTGCAGAGCCCGTTGGCCGCGCGGCTGGAACACCTGGTCGCCGAGCTTTCCAGCGAGGAGACGGAACTGGTGGCGCGGCTCTCCGACCGCGGCGGCGAACTGGATCTCGGCGGCGAGGCCAGACTGGACCCGGCCAGCGGCCGCTACCGGCTGGATCTGCAGTTGCGGGCCCGCGATAACCCCGAATTGCGTGACAGTCTGGCACTCATGGGGCGGCCCGATGCCCGTGGTTATCATAATGTAATCCGCAGTGGCCGCCTGCCGCGCCTGTAGGCCGGGATAAGCGCAGCGTTCCCGGCGATTCAGCATGATGCCGGAAACGGCCTTCGGCCTTATTCCGGCCTACGGGAAAGGTGGAGTAAACGATGGATCGAAAACCCGTCTCGCACCACATCGAGATCACCCCGGAGAACAAGTGCGGCTTCTGCCCCGGCAGCAAGTGCTGTACCTACATCACCCAGAAGATCCCCGGCCCGCGCTCCATGGCCGACTTCGACCATCTGCTGTGGCAGCTGGCGCATCGCGGCGTGCAGGCCTACCGGGACAGTGACGGCTGGTATCTGCTGATCACCCACCCCTGCAACTTTCTGCAGCCGGACGGGCGTTGCGGCATCTATGCCACCCGGCCGCAGCTGTGCCGGGATTACACCAACGACTTCTGCGAATTCGACCAGCCGGCCGAGGAGGGGTTCGAGTTGTATTTCCCGGACTATGCGGCGCTGGATGCCTACTGCCGCAAGCGGTTCAAACGCTGGGATGAGCGGTTTGGGTGAGTGGGAAGTGAGGAGTGGCGGCCCATATTCTGTTTCAGCCATCATCCCCGTGCAGGCGGGGATCCAGCTACCGCTGCGGCCACTGGATCCCGGCCTGCGCCGGGATGACGGGTAGGGTACCGGTAACCACTACCCGGAATCTCTCCTCATTCCTCACTCCTCACTTCAGAATCCAACGACCGGATCAGGTCATCGAAGCTGTCGATGGCCTCGAACTCCCCGGTATCACGCTCCGGCCCGCGGGTGTCGGGGCGGCGCACGGCCAGCAGGTGCCCGATGCCGTGGTCGCGCGCCGAGCGCAGCACCGGCAGACTGTCGTCGATCAGCAGGGTGGAGGTTTCCTCGTAGGGCTCCCGGTCCTTGAGCCATTTCCAGAAGCGGCGGTCCTCCTTGGGGCTGCCGAAATCGTGTGAACAGATCTGGCGGTCGAAGTGCCCGCCCAGCCCGGTTTCCTCCAGCTTGAGTTGCAGCGACATGTGGTGGGCATTGGTGACCAGCACGATCCGTTTGCCCTGAGCGCGCGCCAGATCGAGAAAATCCGTCACATGGGGATGGATGGCGATCAGCTCGCGGATCTCACGCTTCATCTCGGCGATGTCCAGGTCCAGCTGCTCGGTCCAGTAGTTGACGCAGTACCACTGCATGGTGCCTTCCATGGCGCGAAAGCGCGGATACAGCCGGGTCTTGGCATCACTCAGGGCCAGGCCGTGGCGCTCGGCGTAGCGCAGCGGCACGTGTTCCAGCCAGAAATGATTGTCGAAGTGCAGGTCCAGCAGGGTGCCGTCCATGTCCAGCAGCAGGGTCTGTATGCGATTCCAGGGCAGCATGGCGTCTCGCTCGGGTCGCGGCGGTGGAGCCGGGGGTGTAGAATGCCGGTAATAATATCAAAGGCCTCTGCTGATTGGGCCTTGCATCACAGTTATGGTTTTGCCGTCATCCCGGCACCGGCCTGCGCCGGCGCAGGCTCCGGCCGGGATCCAGTCGCCGCTATGGTTTGTGGATTCCCGCTTTCGCGGGAATGACGCAATGAAAAGGAGCGTGCAGCGCGTCCAGCCGGGTGCGTCGTCCTTGAGAGATTGCCGCGGCGCTACGCGCCTCGCAATGACAATGCATTATGTCACACGACCCCGAAATCCTGAATGTCCGCTCCCTGGCCCGTTCCCGCCTGTTTGAGATCGAGGAACTGGAGCTGCGCTTCGGCAATGGCGAGCAGCGCCGCTTCGAGCGGCTGCAGGCCGCCGCCTCGGGGGCGGTGCTGATCGTGCCGTTGATCGATGCCGACAGCTTCTGGCTGATCCGCGAATACGCTGCCGGCACCGAACGCTACGAGCTGGGGTTTCCCAAGGGCCGGATCGAGCCGGGCGAGGATCCGCTGGCCGCCGCCAACCGCGAGCTGCGCGAGGAACTGGGCCTGGCCGCGCGGCGGCTGGAGCCGGTCACCAGCCTGACGCTCGCCCCGGGCTATTTCGGGCACATGACCCAGGTGGTCCTGGCCGGCGATCTGTACCCGGATGCGCTGGAAGGCGACGAACCCGAGCCACTGGAGCTGGTGCGCTGCCGCTTCGCCGATCTGGAAGCGCTGCTGGCACGCGATGACTTTACCGAGGCGCGCAGTATCGCCGCGCTGTTTCTGATACGTGAGAGGTTGAAGCATGAGTGATTCCGTCGAACCCCGTGCGCTGCTGGCGCAGACCAGGGACCTGGCCTGTGAGGCCGGCGCGCGCATCCTGGAGATCTACGACACCGATTTCGATGTCGAGTCCAAGGAGGATAACTCCCCCCTGACCGCCGCCGACATGGCCTCGCACACGGCCATCGTCAACGGGCTGCGCGCGCTCACCCCCGAGATCCCGGTGCTGTCGGAGGAGTCGGCGGACGTCCCCTATGACGAGCGCCGCCAGTGGGACTGGTACTGGCTGATCGATCCGCTGGACGGGACCAAGGAGTTCATCAAGCGCAATGGCGAATTCACCGTCAATATCGCCCTGATCCACGCCGGCCGGCCGGTACTGGGCGTGGTCTATGTGCCGGTCAAGCAGTGGCTGTACGCTGCCTGCGAAGGCGAGGGCGCGACCAAGCAGGTCGGCGACGGGCCGGCCGAGCCGATCCATGTCCGCAGGCTGCCGGACGGGCCGGTAGCCGTGGTCGGCTCGCGCTCGCACCGCGGCGACAGCCTGGAGGCCTTTCTGCAGAAGCTCGGCGAGCACGAGATCGTCAGCATGGGCAGCTCATTGAAGCTCTGTCTGGTCGCCGAGGGCGAGGCCGATATCTACCCGCGCCTGGGGCCGACTTCGGAGTGGGACACGGCCGCCGCTCAGTGCGTGGTCGAGCAGGCCGGCGGCAAGGTGACGGATCTGGAAATGAAGGAGCTGCGCTACAACCAGAAGGAGTCGGTCCTCAATCCCTTCTTCCTGGTGATCGCCGATGACAGCCGGGACTGGTCGCAGTATCTTGAGTGAGGTTCCGGGTGATGGGGCCCTTTGAATTTCTTCGTCATCCCCGCCTACGCGGGGATGACGGAGGAGACCTGTGTCGTTACCGGCTGAATCTTCTGATCAGCCCATGCAGCACCAGAATCCCGACTGCCGCACCCACGCCATCGGCGAGCACATCCAGCACATCCGGGTCCCGTCCAGGCACGAAGGCCTGGTGCCATTCGTCACTGATCCCGTACAGCACCGCCAGCCCCAGGGCCAGCCAGCGCGCCTGCGCCGGGTAGCCGGCCGGACCCGGCCGGAACAGCGCCAGGTACAGCCCGCCCAGTACGGCGTAGACGATGGCATGGAACAGCTTGTCCTGGCCGGGAAAGAGCATGGGGGCGTCGATCGCCGGCTGGTCGGAGAGGTGATAGAGCACCGCCATCCAGAACAGGGCCAGCACCAGGCCGAGCAGGCGCGTGGCGGGGTGGCCGGCCAGGCGGTGGAGCGCAGGCACAGGCTCAGGCCCGGTTGGGGCGGGCGGCGGCCGGGTCGGCGCGCAGTTGCGGCGGCAGCAGGTCGACCAGCTTGGCCACCAGGCGCTGGGCGAACTGGGGGTCACGCCCATCCAGGCTGGCCTGGGTCTGCTGGCAGTCGTTGAACAGCACCGGGATGTTCCACTCGCTGATCAGATCGCAGATCTCGGCGGTGCAGTCCTCGGCCGCCTCACTGATGTCGATCAGCAGGATGTCGACATGGTAGGGGTTGAGTTCCGGCGACTGGCTGTCCTCCAGGCCGAATTCGCCGATCACCCGGATATTGTAGGGCTCGATCAGCCGGCGCAGGTGGCGCCGCAGCACGGCCGACTCGCCCACGATGGCCACGCGGAAGGGGCGGGTCTGGATCAGGGCGGGGTCGGGTGTGCCGGAGGCGGGCGCCGGGGCGGCTTTCTCCATCGGTGCCACGGTCGCTGCGGGCCTGGCCCGCGGCGGTGTCCCGGCAGCGGGAGCGTCCTGGATTGACGCAGGCGGCACCCCCGGTGCGGCCGGCTCCGGCTGATCGGTCCGCGCCGCGCCCGGCGGCGGGGCCGGGAACAGGCCGCCGGCCTGCTTCTCCCGCACCACTTCCTGCATCAGGTCGGCGTCGATGCGCTCGAGCTGCTCGGCATAGCCGTAGACCAGGGCAGTGTCGCACAGCAGGTTCACCAGCCGCGGCACGCCGCCGCTGAATCGGTGGGCGATGGCGGCGGCCTCCTCGGTGAACAGCTCGGGGTCGCCGCCGGCCGCCTCCAGCCGGTGGCGGATCAGATCCCGGGTCTCCCCGGCGGTGAGCGGGGTGAGGTGATAGTCCACCGTGATGCGCTGGGCGAACTGCACCAGATCGGGCCGGCGCAGGGTGTCGCGCAGCTCCTCCTGGCCCACCAGCACCACCTGCAGCACCTGGTCCTTGTCGGCGTTGACGTTGGAGAGCATGCGCAGCTCCTCCAGCGTCTCCGGGGCCATGTTCTGGGCCTCGTCGACGATCAGCACGGTGCGCCGGTTGCGGGCGTATTCCTGGATCATGAAATCGACGAAGGCCTGGTACAGCTCCACCTTGCCCTTGTCGCGGTAGTCCAGGTTGAAGGCCAGCAGTATCCACTGCAACAGCTCGCCGAAGGAGCGATGGGTGTTGGAGATCAGCCCGACCGTGATGTCCTGCTCCAGGTTGTTGAGCAGGTGGCGGATCAGCGTGGTCTTGCCGGTGCCGATGCCGCCGCTGACCACGGTGAAGCCGGCCTGGTTGGCCAGGCCGTACTCCAGCATGGCCAGCGCCATGCGGTGCTTCTTGCTCAGGTAGAGAAAGCTGGGGTCCGGCAGCAGCGAGAAGGGTTTTTCCCGGAATCCGTAGTGGGCTTCGTACATAGGGTAATCCCTGATTAATCCGTCATTGCGAGGCGCGCAGCGCCGCGGCAATCTCCAACCGACTGATTCTGCCTTGCGAGATTGCCGCGCTGCGCTCGCAATGACGAAAATAGCGGAATAAGCAGGGAATCCATGGGATCAACCGGCGGCCTCGCTCTTGTTCAACACGGTGCCGAGAATGTTGGTGTTCTCCAGCAGCTCGACCGCCCGCCGGGCCTCCTGCTCCTGGGTCCTGCCCTCTTCCAGCACCAGCAGGGCGGCGTCCACATAGGGGGCAAAGGCCAGCGCATCGGCCGCGGTCAGCACCGGCGGCAGATCGAACACGACGATGCGTTCCGGGTAGCGGTTCTTGAGCTCCTCGACCAGCTGGATCATGCGTGGCGAATTCAGCAGTTCGGCCGAGTTCTGTGCCGGCCGGCCGCCGGGCAGCAGCACCACGTGCTCCAGCCCCTCGGGGTGGACCAGCAGGTCGGCCAGGTCGACCTCGTCGAGCAGGTACTCGCTCAGGCCGCGGGTCGTGCCCAGACCCAGGTAATCGTGAATGGAGGGCTGGCGCAGATTGGCGTCGACCAGCAGCACCGTGTGATGGATCTCCATGGCGATGCTGGCGGCCAGGTTGATGGCGGTGACCGTCTTACCCGCGCCATCGCCCGGGCTGGTTACGGCCAGCACGTTCCAGTTGTTCTCGCGCAGCCGCTGCAGCACCTGGGTGCGCAGGATCTTGAAGGCGTCGGCGAACTCACCGCTGGCATAGGCGGGCAGAATGCGGTGCTTTTTCATGGCGATATTCGATGCCCTGGCCGTACGGGTCTGGGTATAGCTGATGTTCTTGGTCGAAGCGGCCTTGGCCACGGCGCGTCCGGCCGTTGCCGGCCGGTGCTCCCGGGCCTGCCCCCCGCCTTCGCGGTCCTTGCGTGCCTTTTCCAGCGCGACCTTGATGCGCTCCATATCTCAAACCTCTTTGGCAAATCGCCGGCCTGGTGGCCGACCCCGCATTATAACCGTGATTGTATCAGCCCGATAACAGCCCGGGACGGATGTGGAAACTATCGGGCGTCGGGGTGAAAAACTTTAGTAATAATAAGTGATTAATTGCACGGTGATCAGAAATCCTGGCCACAAGAGGAGAAACACCGTCATCCCCGCGCAGGCGGGGATCCAGCAGCCGCAGCGGTATGTGGATTCCCGCCTACGCGGGAATGACGGAGGGTCGCAGTAAGATTGCCGCGGCAACCACCATGCAATTGTTTATGCTTTCCGTGTCTTCCGTGGCCATCCATATATATCAACCGATGAAATCCATCCCGGTCATGTCACCTGCTTTGCGCAGGACGCGGAACCAGAGCACATCCAGCGGCGACATGAAGAAATGCACCGCCAGCACGGCGACCAGCACGCCCACGGCCGCCGCGCCCAGCACCTTCCACTTGCGGCTGCGGCGCTTGCGGCTCTCGCCCGCGGTGGGCTGGTAGGGGATGGCCGCCAGCGGCATCACCTGCAGCACATTGGCCACGCCCCTGGCGCCGCGGATGGCATGGTCCAGACTCTCGGCCACGGCGGCCAGGCCGAAGCCAGAGCCCAGCGCCAGCACGAAGCTGAGGAAGATGATGGCCGGGCGGTTGGGTGAGACCGGCTCCTCGGGCAGGGCGGCCGGGTCGATCAGGGTGAAGCGCTCGCCCTTGGACTCGGATTCCAGCTGCTGGGCGATCTGGGCCTGCATTTCCTTGGCGGTGATTTCCTGGTACTTGGCCACCGTGTTTTCCAGCTCCCGCCGCATGGAGCTGTATTCCCGTTCCACCGCGGGCGCGGCGGCCAGGCGCTGCTCGTATTTCTTCAGATCGGCCTCCAGCTGGGCCTTCCTGGCTTCCTGGGAGCGGATGTCGTTGAGGGTGGATTCCAGCTGCGACTGCAGGGTGACATAGGCCGGGTTGTCGGGCATGCGCTGGGCCGGCGGGGTCGCGGGCAGTTCGGCGATCCGGGTGTTGAGTTCATCCAGCGTCTTCTGCACCTTGACCACGTCCGGGTGCTCGGGGGCGTATTTCTCCTTCAGGGCCGCGAGTTCCGTCTGCAGGCGGTCACGCTCCGTGAGCAGGGATTCCCGATCCGGGCCCAGGCCGGTCTCTTCCTCCAGGCTTTTGATTTCGCGCTGCAGGCGCCGGACGTCGGGATGCTCAGGCGAATAACGCGCGCTCAGGGCGAAATACTGGGTGCGCAGGGCCTTGAGCCGGGCCGCGGGGTTCATCTCCACGTCCTGGCCGTGGGGCTCGATCTGGCCCAGCTGGCCCTCGAGGTAGAACTTGCGGTCCTCCAGGGCATTGATCTGATTGTCCACGTCGTCGAGCTGGCGCTCGGTGCGGTCCATCAGCTGAGTGGTCAGCTGGGCCTGTTCCGGCAGTGAGTGGAGATGCTTCTCCTTGAAATCGGCCAGTTCGGTTTCCAGGTTGCTGATCTTGCGCCGCAGCCGGTTGGCCTCGTCGCTCATGAAGGCCAGCGACTGGGCGGCCTTGCTGGTGCGCTGCTTGAGGTTCTCGTTCAGATACAGATTGGTCAGCTCACTGGTGACCTTCTGCACCTGGTCGGGGTTCTCGCCCTGGAAGGAGAGTTCGAAGGCGATGGTGGCCGGCATCGGGCGGCCGCTGCGGGGATCGATGACCTCGGCGCTGATCATCTCGATGCCGATGTTCTCCTGCATCGCGGCCAGGACTTCCTCGGTGGTCTGGCGTTCGAGTTCATCCCGGTACAGACCGTATTTCTCGATCAGCTCCATCAGGTTGGCGCGGGTCATCACCCGCTGGCTGATCATCTGGATGCGCTGGGTGGCATAGCTGGTCACGGTGGACTGGACCAGCTCACGCGGCACCTCCTGCTCCTCGATCAGGATGGTGGCGGAGGACTCGTAGGTCGGCGGCCAGACCAGGGCAACGATCACGCCCAGGGTGAAGATCACCAGGTAGGTCGCCGCAATGGCGCTGCGGCGGCGCTTGAAGGCGCTGAGATAATCGCTGAGGTCTTTGGTGTTCTCTTCCATCTTCACATCTCTTGTTGTATTCGTCATTGCGAAGCCCGGACCCGAGGGGGTTCCATGGGCCCAGCGAGGCAATCTCCAGACCTGGACTGCGCGGTCGGAGATTGCCACGGCGCTATGCGCCTCGCAATGACGGCCTGATTGCGAGTCCCGTAGGTCGGATCAGCCCGAAGGGCGTAATCCGACAGTGGCCGTCAAATCTGTCGGGTTACGCTGCGCTAACCCGACCTGCAGATTAACAGCAGTGGATGTTCATATCACCGCGACACCGCCATCTTCGGCCACTGGTAGCTCAGGCTGAGGGTGACGGCATTGCCGGTGGCGTCTTCGCTGACGCCTTCCTGGCTCTGCTCGGTATAGCGGTAGCTGGCACGAAAACTCCAGTCCCGGGCGAGCCGCCAGCGCAGGCTGGGGGTGATCCGGATGAAGGACTGGTCCAGCCGCAGGCTGTTGTCGCTGGAGTCTTCCGAGCGGGTCCATTGTACCCTCAGATCGGCCCGCAGGCGCTCGGAAAATCGGTGCTCGAATCCGGCCACTACGCTGTCGGTGACCGTGGTGCCGGAGAAGGCGTTGGGCTGGACCCGGCGGCTGGCGTTCAGCGACAGGCTGCCGCGCTCCAGCTCGTAACCGGCATTGAGGTTGCCGACGAAGCCGGTGGAGCTGCTTTCGTTGGTTTGTTGCGAGAGCTCAAAGTTGGCGATATTGCCTGCGCTGTCAGCGCATGGGAATAATGGTGGCGCGAAGAGATCGAAACCGTCCGGACAAACTGGTGTATTTGCCTGGACTTTGGTCTCGGTGTGCCTCGCGCCCAGCGAACCACCGAGGTTGACCCGCTCCGAGTACTGGTGCTCGAAGCCCAGGGTAAGCTGCTGGTTGTCGCTCTGGATGCTGTCGTCGTCGCGCTCGAAGCGGCTGGCGCCCAGGGCCAGGATGAGCTTGGTCTGGGGCGTGACGCTGCGTGAGGCGCTCAGGTTGAGGCCGTAATTGCGGTAGTCCCCCAGGCCGGTATTGGCCTCATCCTCATAGGTGACGTCGCTCAGGTCCAGGGAGGCGCTGAACTGGGTCTTTTCATCATAGGAAAACAGCCAGCCCGGCGACAGGGTCGCCCGGGTGCGTTCGATGCGGTCGAAGGCGATGCCGGTTTCCTCCAGCAGGGTATCCAGGGTGGTGTCCTTGACCAGGTTGAAATCGAGGTTGACCCGTTGCCTCTGACTGAGGTTGTAGAAGGACAGGATGTCGAAGCGCAGGTCGGTGGTATCCAGCCCGTCCTCGTCGAAGCGCCGCTCGGTGACCTCGGCCGAGCCGGTCAGCTCGCTACGGGCAGTGCGCCGGGAGAAATCCGCCCAGGCGCTCAGGGCGCCCTCGTTGACGTCGGTCTCGTTGTCGCGTTGCAGGCGGAAGTTGTCATCATAGCGGTAGCGGCCTTCCACGCCGGGCTCGAAGGCCCATTCGGCGGCGGGCAGGGGCGAGGCGGCGAGCGCCAGCGTGATCGTCAGGGCGAGGCGATTTTTCATGATTTCAGGCTCAGGGTCGGTTTGCAGGGCACATCCCGCCCGGCCGGGCCGTGGCAGTGATGTAATTTATTGATTTAAAAATATTTCTGGCCTACAACTTATTCTTATCGGAACGATTCTACATAAAAAGCGCCCCGGAAAGGAATGCCCTGTTTCACGAAATCGGAAGCGCAGGCCGGCACGGATGGCCGGCAGATCACGCCACGCGTCTGAGTGACTACGGGACCACCACCACATCGCCCGGTTGCAGGACGATGTTCTGATCCAGGTTCTCTCCCTTCTCGATCTCGCCGTATTCGAAGGGGATGGAGCGCAGTTCCCCGCCCTGACGGCGCAGGATCTTGATCTTGTTGGCTGCGGCGTAGGTGCCCATGCCGCCGGCCAGGGACAGGGCCTGCATCACGTCCACGTTGCGGGTGACCGGGAAATGCCCCGGGCGGTTGACCTTGCCGATGACATAGACCATGTTGCCCCGCAGCTCGCGCACGTCCACGCTGACCACGGGATCGGGGATGTACTTCTCCAGCCGGCCTTCGATCTCTGTGCGCAGCCCGGAGACCTGGCTGCCCGCGGCGTTGAGCTCGCCGACCAGCGGGAAGCTGATCTGGCCGTCCGGGCGGACGATGACCTCGCGTTGCAGGTCCTCCTCCTTCCAGACCGTGATGCGCAGGATATCGCCGGGCTGGATCAGGTAGGCTTCCGTCGGACCCTCCTCGGCATGCAGATGGAAGCTGGTCAGCAGCAGAAAGACTGTGAGGATGGATTTGAGGCTTCGCATTGTTATCGGTCCCTGCGTGGTGGATTGGTTACCGGATTCTTGCCCTTCCCGGTCTGTTTTTCAAGGCCGCTCATAGATGGGACGTGACCGGAAAAGCGGAAATGTGATCCTGTTCGATTGCCGGAAAATTGTCATGAGTGGGTATCGCTGGGATCCTTGTATAACATGAGAGTCTGGACCGTTCAGGAGATTTTGCGTTGTCATGCGGCTACACCGCGATACAAGTATGTATGGTTGGGCACTGCTCGGGGGTGTAGGCGCCATATCGCTCGCAATGACCCTGGTAGAGCAGAACCTCGGGGAACTGTTCCGCTATGAGCGTGCAGCCGTCCTGCAGGGGCAGCTATGGCGCCTGATCAGCGGACATCTTGTCCATGCCGGTCTGACGCACTGGTTGATGAACATGGCGGCGCTGGGGTTGATGTGTCTGCTTTTCCCGACGGTATTGTGTGGATGGCGGGCTGTGCTGTTCCTGTTCTCGCTCTGTCTGATGACTTCCCTGGGGCTCTTGTTGTT
Organism: Thiohalobacter thiocyanaticus; assembly: GCF_003932505.1. GTDB lineage: Bacteria > Pseudomonadota > Gammaproteobacteria > Thiohalobacterales > Thiohalobacteraceae > Thiohalobacter > Thiohalobacter thiocyanaticus. The sequence goes on along the minus strand of NZ_QZMU01000001.1, from coordinate 1,170,351 downwards.
CTATCCGCAGCTGGGCTGGTTCGTGGGGCTTTCCGGGGTGTTGCATGGGGTATTTGCAGTTGGTGCACTGCGGCTCCTGGCAACGGAAAGGCTTTACGGCCTGTTGTTGCTCGGACTGCTGGTGATCAAGCTGGGCTTTGAGCAGATGTACGGTGCAGTTCCCGGATCACGGTCAATGACGGGTGTGGGTGTGGTAGTAGAAGCGCATCTGGTGGGTGCGCTGTCCGGGGTGGTCTGCTGGGTGTTGGCGGGCAGTATCTGCAGGAGAAGAAGATAACGCCAGAATGAGTGCCTGAAAAGACAACGGCCCCATGAGGGGCCGTTAATTTTCTGCTTGCTTGACCTGTGCCGTCAGTGGTTTCTGCGACGGAACAGGGCCAGACCCACCAGGCCGAAGAGCGACCACAGGCCAGCTGCCGCGCCGCCGCCGAAGGACGGGTCAGCGATATCGGGAGGTGTCAGCGTACGCTCGTCTGTGCTGGGGTCTGAGGTGCCGCCGCCGCTGGCACCGGTAGCGGACATCAGATTGAAGTTGGCGTTGAAGCCGACGAAGGGACCGTCGATCATGCCGGCGCCGTTGATGCCGTCATTGTCCCAGTCGATGGACATGAAAGTCCACACATTGGTGTCATCGGCAGACCAGCTGTCCGTGGTGGTCTGGGCTCCGGTAAACATGGATGAAGGCCCGAACTGCCCAACCTCCCAGACATCGATAACATCGATGTCCAGGTTGCCGGACCAGTCGAACAGCATGTGCGCCATGACCTGGCCCGGATTAACCGTGACGGTATAGGAGGCGCCAACGCCGCAATCGGGGCTGCCTGCCGGGCAGTCGGTGTAGATGGTGTAGGTACCCGGACCGTAGATCATGACATGGTGGGCATCCCACTGTGCGCCGAAGAAAGGCTGGCTCGAACTGATGGTGGCGTTCTCAACAGCGGTGGCGACACTGGTGTTCAGGGTGCCATCCCAGGTGAACTCCACATCGTTGGTGCCGCCGACGGCGCTGCCAGTACCGTCGAGCATGGTGAAATTGTTGCCGGTTGTCTGGGCGGTTACCATCAGATTGAAGTTGGCGTTGAAGCCGACGAAGGGACCGTCGATCATGCCGGCGCCGTTGATGCCGTCATTGTCCCAGTCGATGGACATGAAAGTCCACACATTGGTGTCATCGGCAGACCAGCTGTCCGTGGTGGTCTGGGCTCCGGTAAACATGGATGAAGGCCCGAACTGCCCAACCTCCCAGACATCGATAACATCGATGTCCAGGTTGCCGGACCAGTCGAACAGCATGTGCGCCATGACCTGGCCCGGATTAACCGTGACGGTATAGGAGGCGCCAACGCCGCAATCGGGGCTGCCTGCCGGGCAGTCGGTGTAGATGGTGTAGGTACCCGGACCGTAGATCATGACATGGTGGGCATCCCACTGTGCGCCGAAGAAAGGCTGGCTCGAACTGATGGTGGCGTTCTCAACAGCGGTGGCGACACTGGTGTTCAGGGTGCCATCCCAGGTGAACTCCACATCGTTGGTGCCGCCGACGGCGCTGCCAGTACCGTCGAGCATGGTGAAATTGTTGCCAGTGCTGGCGGATGCCTGTATTGACGTCAATGCCAGGCCGCACAGGGCAGCTGTCAGCACTGGCCGCAACTTCGATGCGAGTGAGTTGATGCCGATCATGGGGATTCCTCCGAATCAATTCTTATGGCGATGTTTGGGAATAATTAGAGTTTGTAGCCAATAGTTACGCCCAGACTGTTCTGGTACATGCTGGCGGCTGCGTCGCCCGCGACGGCTCCAGCCGGAAATGCGGCTTTACCCTTGATGGTGTTCTTGTAGGCGTGCATGTAATTGGCGGAGATTTCCAGGTTGGGGTGGGACACCGGCCGATACGACAGCCCGAAGGTTACGTGCTTTTCCACGGTTGCCGGTGCCAGGGTGTTGAACAGGATCTCGTTCTCCTGAATTGGGCTTTCGGCATAGTTGTAGCCGACGCGGAAGGTCCACTGGCTGTTGTAATCATAGGCGATACCCAGCTTGTAGACCGTCTGGTTTTCCCAGCCGAAGCCCCAGCCGAGCTTGCCGCCAAGCTGGCATTCTGGCGCAGTGTCTATCGCTGTGTTGGGGCAGAGGGGGTTGAAACTGTTGACGGTGTCGTTGACGTTGGGGCCGGGGTTGCCGATGGATTTGATGGAGTTCCACTCGATACGATGGACGTCAAACGCGACCGTCAGTTTGTCAGTCGGCATTACGGCGATTCCGAGCGCGTAGTTCTCCGGGATGTCGAAGTCGCCTTTTTCCGCGAACAGGCCTTTGTACTTGTTGAACTCGGTCATGTAAACGCGGGAAGAATAATTGGCGCCGACATTCACGCGCTCATCGAAGAACTTGCCCAGCCAGCCGAGGCGGAAACCGGCGCCATAGGACCAGTCGTTGCCGTTGTTGGACAGCTTGTCGGGGTCGCGGCTGAAGCTGCGAAGAGCGCCGGCGCCTATGCCATAAGCCCGGAAGGTCTGTACCGCAAGTGCGAGCGAGGCGCCCAGGTAGTGATTCCTGCTTACCTTGTATGCAACGCTCGGAAGCATCTGCATCTGCATCATGGAGACACCGACCGTACTGAACCGGTCCTGGCTTGCGCCACAGGCAATATTGAAATAGTTGCCGACAGGCGAGGTTGCGTTGCAGCTCTGGTCGTAACGTGTACCCAATCCAGCGCCTACGGCGGCCATGCCAACAGTGAGATCCCGGTTGAACTTGAAGGCACCGCCCATGGCGGGGATCAGGAAGAGGTTTGCACCACTCTTGATGCTTTCGAGGTCATTGGTTTCCGGGTCGCGCGTGCTGATCGGGGTGGCCTCGACCCGCACGGCGCGCGGCGGGTTGAAGAATTCGCCCGCGACATCCACGCGCATGACATTCATGGGTATTTCGGCCATTGCCGCGGGATTGGAGGCGGCGGCAAGCCCATCCTGTGGCAAGGCGACACCGACGCCCCCCATGGCGCGTGATTTACTGCCGTAGCCGATCAGGAACATGCCGTTGGTCGCGAACGCGGCCGGCGGTGCGACGATCCCTGCGGCCAGAGCAACGGCCAGAGTCCTTTTGCAGAACAATTTCATGGTAGGCTCCTCCGAAATTGTTGTTTTGATAATCTATTGTTTGGTGGTTATTCGTCGTGGGCTATTAAACAAACCGGCTGGTATGTTAGTCTTGTCCGGTACGCGCTTTTGGTCTGCCCAAGATCGGGAATCATCCTGTCTGCGGGATGGGTTGTCAACCACATCCCGAAGTGTAATCCTTGGCGTACAGTGGTAAAAATTACATTCGTATTCCCATGGCCACGGATAAAACGCCAATAATGGATTCCGGGTTATCTGATCAAGTTTTTCTATCCCACGAAAATAATATTTATAAGCGGCTGGTCAGCATTGACTGTGGTTCGTTGCAGCCAACCCGATCCAATAATCCAGCCTGTACACGATTGGTACTTAACTTCAGCCTCGTCATTCCCGCGAAGGGGAATCCAGTGCCTGGTAGAGCAAGCGAACGCTGGATCCCCGCCTTCGCGGGCATGACGGATAGACTGAAATCCGGCTTATGTAAGTGCCATTCGCCTATACACAACGCTTAACACTCCTATCGCAGGTCCAGGTTCGGTGGCAAAGAAAGATATTCTGTTCCGTTCCAAACTCAAGAAGGCACGGAGTCTGCTGGAGTCCGGCCGGCAGCAAGAGGCGGAATCCGCGCTGTCCCAACTCGTGCGCGCCTACCCCAGGAACGCCGAGCTGTGGCTGTTGCGTGGCGTGCTGGAAGGAAAGCGGGGCAATCCGGCCACGGCGGCTGATCACCTGCGCAAGGCGGCGGAGCTGCAGCCGGACAATCCCACGATCCAGTACAACTACGGAATTGCGCTGAGGGATTCGGGCAATTTCGAGCATGCCATTCCCGCCTTCAAAAGAGCCGTTGAACTCAATCCCGGGCATGATGAAGCGCAGGATTGCCTGGCGCACGCTTATCTCGCTACCGGTGAGCTGGACCGTGCTATCGATGCCTTCAAGATAACCATCAAAAATGCCCCGCACAAGGCCGAGGCGCACTCCAATCTCGGCAGTGTTTATCAGGCCCAGGGCAGGCTGTCGGAAGCAGAGGCCTGCTATCGTCAGGCTCTGTCCTGCAAGCCTGATCTTGAGATCGCGGACAACCTGGGCTCCGTGCTGGTTTCGCAGGGACAGTTCGAGGAGGCAGTGGAGGCTTACCGCGAAGGCCTGCAGCGACAGTCGGGAAAATACAGGGTCCTGTCGAATCTGTTGCTGACGCTGAATTATCTCCCCGGTGTGGACCAGGCGGAGGTACTGGAGGAACACAGGCGGGTAAATGCCCTGTTTTCCGCTTTTAACAGGTATAACAGGGAATCGGATGCCGGGGATGCATCCGGCCGTATCCGGGTCGGCTATATCTCGCCCGACCTGCGCGAGCACTCTGTGGCCTATTTCATCGAGCCCCTGCTGGAACGCCATGACCGTGACCGTTTCGAGGTGTGGGTCTACTCGGCCACGGCGAAATCGGATGCAACAACGCAGCGGCTCAGATCCCTTGCGGAGCATTGGGTGGACGTTTCCACCCTGAGTTTCGAACAGACGGCTGAGGTCATCCATCAGAACAAGACTGACATCCTGGTCGATCTTGCCGGACACACCGCATGTAACAGTCTGCCCGCCCTGGCCCGCAAGCCGGCGCCGGTTCAGCTGACCTGGCTGGGTTATCCGAACACCACGGGCCTGGAGGAAATCGATTACCGGCTGGTGGATGCAGTGACCGACCTCCCGGGTCAGGAGGACCATTACACCGAGCAGCTCATCCGGCTGCCGGGCTGCTTCCTGTGCTACCGGCCACCGGAGGACGCGCCCGCGGTCTCCGCCCTGCCTGCGACGGACGGCCAGGGGGTCACCTTCGGTTCATTCAACAACCTGGCAAAGATCAACGACGGGGTCATTGCCCTGTGGGCGCAACTGTTGCAGCGGGTGTCGGGCAGTCGCCTGCTGATCAAGAACCCCTCGCTGACGGACGAGAAAACCCGTACACGTTATATGAACCGGTTCAGAGAGGCCGGCGCAGACGAGGCGCGCATCACCCTCATGGGCCACACGCCAACGCGACAGGAGCATCTGGAACTCTACGGCCGGATCGATATAGCGCTGGATACCTTTCCCTATAACGGTACCACCACCACCTGTGAGGCCCTGTGGATGGGGGTGCCCGTCATCACGCTGGCCGGAGACCGGCATGCGGCGCGGGTGGGCGCCAGTCTGCTACAGGCACTTGGGCATCCTGAGTGGGTGGCTGAAACACCAGATGCCTATATCGAAACGGCAGCAGGGCTGGCAACTGATCCGTCCGGGCTGGCAACGGTACGCGAGAGGCTGCGCGATGAAATGGCCGCGTCAGCCTTGTGCGATGCCAGGGGTTTTGCCGACAAGGTGGAAAAGGTCTACCTTGATATCCGGAGGCATGGGCAGGGGGCGGGAAGATGGAATCAAGGAACCTCTGATTAATTCAAACAGCCTGTCATTGCGAGCGTAGCGAAGCAATCTCCTGCTGTGGTATCAATGGGTTGGAGATTGCCGCGTCGCTGCGCTCCTCGCAATGACGGATTAATCTTTAGTTCCCTGGTTGAATTCAGGGTTCCAGAGAGGGGGCAACCATGGCGAAGAATAATAACGCGCCAGAAGGTGCGGCGGGGCAACGCATGCTGATGTATATCGGTCAGGCCCTGGCGGGCTGCGGCCTGCTGTTGGCGGTTGCTGTTCAGGCGAGATTCCTGGCCACCGCCTTTGATCATGAGTTCACCCTGCTTGCCACCGGTACGGCCCTGTTCGGTGCTGGTGCGGGGCTGGGTCTGGGCTATTGGCTGATTCCAGCCGAGGCGCGCGCGGATAATGCCCTTCGAACCGCGGCAAGCCTGCTGGCGGCCGCGCTGGCGGTCGCGGGCGGACTTTTGCTGCTTCCCAACTGGCCGCTGGGTTCGGTACCCGCCTTCATCGGATTGATGGTCGGTTTTTCACTGCCTTTTGCGGCCTGGGGCTTTGGCGTGGCCCGGATCAGCCGCGACCCTGCCGGACAGGCCAGCCGGATCGCCTGGCTGGGCGGCGCCGTGGTTGGCCTGCTGCTGGCCGGCAAGGCAGTGGAATTTCTCGATGGGCTGGCGGCGGCAGGCTGGGTATCCGCAGCCCTGCTTGGTATTGCGGCAATGTTCGTTGCCGGCCGCAATATACGGCTGGAATTGGCGGGTGGGGCCCTGCTGGTCCTGGCCGGCGCCGTGTATCACATTCACATCGATCACCCGCTGGAGCCGGCATGGAGCGGTACGGGGCTGGCGGAAGCGCGACCGCTCTACGGCCAGCTGCGCGCCGGTCGTCTGGCGACCGCGCCGGTGACCCACTGGACAGAAGGGCAGCGTACCGACGTGCTCGTATACCCGGGGCAGGGTCTGCGCTGGTTATTTACGGGAGCGACCACGCCTGTCCCGGTGGTGTCGGAGGGGCACGGGCAGGATCTCGGCCGCCTTGAGCGGCAGTTTCCCCTGCTGGCAGTGCCGATGCGCATCAGCCCACCCCAACATCTGCTGACAGTCGGCCCTGTCCCGGGACCGGAAGTCGATCTGGCGCGAGCCCGGGGGGCGGAAGCGGTGCATGCATTGGCCTATAACGAATGGCTGGCAGGTGAGTCGTACCCTGATACCGTCCTGCAGGTCACCACGGATATGCGCGGTGCACTGGCGCGCGGCACGGGGGACTTCGATCAGGTCGTCCTGCCAATCACCCATATCAGCAAGCGCAACCGGGTCGGTTCGAATCTGGCCGACCGCCATCTGTATACTCTGGAGGCGCTGCAGGCCTACTGGCAGCGCCTCAAACCCGGCGGAATGCTGGTGGTGACGGCGGCCGACGAGGTCCTGTTCACGCGCTCCATTCTGTCGGTCTGGCGTATGCTGGAGCAATCCGATCCGGAAGGCCGAGCAGCCTATGCCAGGCGCAGCTGGGGGCTGCGGCTGACATCCGGTGCGACCGTGCAACAGCCCCACAGTTATCTCCTGCTGGTGGCCAAAGGGCAAGTCACGGAGGATCTCCCCGCGCGTATTCGGGAGGGAATCCGGGGGCTGCCGGTGGAGGCCCTGTTCGGGCCGGGACTGGCTGCGGGGCGTCCCTCGCTTGGCGGGATGTTCGAACAGTCGAAACGCAAGGGTGTGAACTCCGTGGTCGGGACCTTGTTCGGTCCGGAATTCCTGGCGAAGGATCATTATGCCGGGCTGTACCAGCTGGAGGGCCTCGATCGGGCTACGGAAGAGGTCAGGCGGGCCCTGAGCCGCAAGGCCGGCTACTGGGTCAATATCGCGCCAACCACCGACGCGCGGCCGGTTTTCTTCGATCTCAGACCCGGCCAGCGGCCGGAGCTGAAGTGGCTGTTCACCGGACTGCTGGTCATCATTGCCGGCGTGATACTGTTCGCCCTGCCGTCGCGGCGCAGGGCTGAAGCCGACCTGTCCCGGCGCCCTGCAATGGCCGTGTATCTGGTGTATATGGGCCTGCTGGGCGCTGTGGGTGGGATGACCCTGACCGGCCTGCTGGAACAGGCCGTGCGCCTGACCGGGATGTCGATCCAGAACCAGGAAAGGCTTCTGGCTCTGGCCGTGCTGGGCGTGATCGGCACGGTGGCGCGGGTGCGTGGGCGGACTTCAGGCCACTGGCAGATCACTGCGCCGGCTGCCGGCGGACTGCTGATTACCGGATTGCTCTATTGGGCAGTCTTTCCAGGCTATAGCCTGCTGACTGGCTGGCCGTCAGATGCCAGGTGGCTGGCAAGCGGGTGCGGTCGGCCTGTTGCTGGGGCTGGTTCTGGCGCGTCTCGTCGAAGGAGTAACTCAGCGGGTGGAAGCGAACAACGCCGCGCTGCAGCCATGGGCCTGGTTGATGCTGGGCAGTACGGCGCTGGCTGCCATGGTGCTGACCCAGTGGTGGGTGATGGCGTGGGGCTGGCCGCGGGTAGGGCTGGTTCTGGCAGGTGGTTATGCCGTGCTGGCCATCGCCGGGTTATGGCTATGCCGGGACTTTCAGCATGATCAGGCCGGGGCGGTCACCGCGCAGTCCGGAGTGCCCGCCTGACCGTGACGGATTCAAAGCTGTCGGATATAGATCATCAGCACCACGTTCAACAGAATATGTGCGATGGCCAGGCCGGTCACATTGCGCGTCTTCAGGGCAATGACATCGCCCAGGATCCCCAGTGTCAGGGTCAGGCCGAGGGCGTTGGCATAACCCAGGCAGCCGGTCAGCAGGTTGATCTCATGAATGTGCCCCAGGTACCAGGTCAGGTTCTGGATGACCACCGCAAACCAGACCGGTCCGTAGCGTGACAGGGTCAGCAGCAGAAAGCCGCGGGTCGTGATGTCGGTGATGGCCGCGATCAGACCCATGACGGCAGTAAGCTGAATGGCTTCGCTAAGGGGTGCCCACCTGACGGCATGATTGGAGATCAGGGGGTCCGCTGAACAGTGGATGAAGGCCGCCAGGGCCAGGGAGTAGAGCACACAGCCATACAGAAGGGTGATGCCGAGCCTGTGCGTGGTCAGTCCGAAGTCGCGCAGGCCCAGTCCGAGCCGCCGCATCGCCCACAGGCAGGGGATGACAATGGTCGCGCCGGCCTGCCAGACGGCGCTGACAGCCGAACTCAGGACAGTGTCCTTGGGCAGGGGCAGGCCGAGTATCACCTTCGGATACCAGTCCAGAAAGACCCCGAGCGTGAAGATACCCAGGATCCCCAGAATGACATTGATGTTGTATTGCCTGTTTCCCGCAGGGGTAGGGTCCGACATGTCTGTTTCCTGTTATGCGTTATTACTGACGATGTCCGGTCTCGTATAAACTATACTATCTCGGCTTCTCCAAAAACCTCCAGCAGGGGAGCGATATGCTCCCGGTACTGCCGCCATCTTCCCATTGACCTGGTATACAGGGGCTGCCGGACCTGGTCATAACTGCTGGTGGCGACATGCCGATCCGATCTGTGAAAATCCAGGCAGCGTGGGTCCCATTCAAGATCCAGAAAATCCAGCAGCCGTCTGCTGGTCGTTTCCTGGTTCATGATCAGTTCCTCGTATCGCAGGTCGAGAATGGGAATGTCGAGCGCGCTTTTCCAGTGGTGCATGAGACGTTGATAAGCGAGATAATAATCCGCAATATGCTCCAGACGTGTTGCGTAGCTGTGGCCCTCGCTGAAATTCTGGAAATAGATTGAAAGACAGACGTCACGCGGGTCGCGCATGCAGTGGATAACCCTGGCGTCCGGGAAAAGCAGGTTGATCAGGCCGAGAAAAATGAAATTCTGCGGCATTTTGTCGGTTACATAACGCTTGCCGACGGCGAATTCTTCCAGACATTTGAGGTAACCCTGCGCTGCCGTGTCTACCGCGGCGCGGGTGAGGCCTTCGAAGCAGGCGGGAAACCCCGATTTGCCCCGGGTGCTGCTGCAGAGGATTTTGGCCTGCTGCTCGATTTCAGCCAGTTCCCCGGCCGCGTGGACATCGCCATGTTGCGCCAGTATCTGCTCGGTCAGGGAAGTGCCGGAGCGGGGCATGCCGACAATGAACACAGGCAACCTCGATCCATGGGTGGCGCGGGGTGCGTTTGCAATGAATGCGGGGTCGAAGACTTCTGTCTGGGCGTGGATCGTCGCCCTGTGCTCCACAGACGAGTAGTGGTCAGGGCGCAGGTTATTGGCGGCCTGGAAATGTCTGAACGCGGTATCGAACGAGTTCAGCCGGTCATGCAACCTGCCTGCGGCATAGTGGAGCTGTTCGCGCCTGTTGTCCGGAATTTGCTGGCCCTGCAGTAGCGACTCCAGGTAGTGTGCGGCGCTGTCACAGGCATCGATCCTGTGGCACAGGTTCGCGTAGGCGATACCTAGGCCGGAGTGGTGGACGCCTTTCTCCAGCAGCGGCACGATCAATTTATGTGCGGCGTCATAGTCGCCCTTGTGTTCGAGCACCGAAACCCTGCTGGCGACAGCATCGGTGTTGTCCGGGTCAATTGACAGGGCCTTGCCCAGGATTTTGTCCGCTTCATCCATGAGCCCGGCATTGATCAGTGTGTTGGCCAGGTTTGTGTATGCAACGATAAAATCCGGGGCCTGGCTGATCGCCTTGCGGTAGTGGTCGATGGCCTCGTCCAGTCGACCCAGGGAATGCAGGGCATGACCGAGGCGGTTGTGGGTCATGGGGCGGTTGGGTTGTGCCTGAAGGGCGCGCTGGTAGTAGTGGACCGATTCATCCAGCCTTCTCTGCAGATGGCGTATCTCTCCCAGGCCGTGTAATGCGGTAGCCGCTGCCGCATCCGAAGCTGATCCTTGGATGACGGATTGCAGCAGGGATTCGGCTTCGGACAGCTCACCGCTTTCCAGGAGCAGGCCGGCGAGTTCCAGTTTTATGTCGGTGTTTTCCGGGCTCAGTCCGAGCCCGGAACGAAAGTGGGTGATCGCCTGCTCCGCCTCTCCCATTGCCTTGCGGGTTGCCCCCAGCGCGCAGTGGATGGGCAGGGCATCCGGTTTCATTTTCAATGCCTTTTCCAGGATATTGCAGGCCTTGCAGTAATTTCCGCTTTGCGCGTATGTGGAACCCAGCATATACAGCGCTTCCACATCCTGCGTGTCGGCCCGACACACCTTTTCGTACAGGGCCTGGGACTTTTTCAGCTGGCCGCGCCGGAAATGCTCCAGGGCCTTGCTTTTCAGGGCGTCAGTCTGCATCGGTATTTTCGGCCGTGGGAGTGAACGTCTCATGCAGGCACTCGCCCAATGTGTCGATCAGCGGTGCGAGCTGAGACTCATAGTTTTTCCAGCGGGCGCGGGATTTGTGATAGATCTTCTGCCGGACCTGGTCGTAGCTCGCCGTGGCGACAGTGCGTTCGGACTTGTGGAAATCCAGGCATGCGTCGTCCCATTCCAGTTCGAGGAAATCCAGCATCCGGTGTGTCATGCCTTCCTGGTCTGCCACCAGGTCCTCGTAGCGGACGGTTAGCAGCGGCAGGTCCAGCACCGCCAGCCAGTGCCGCATGAGCCTGGCGTATTCGCGGTAATACTCGCCCAGCCATTTCAGGCGAGTGCCGTAGGGATGTAGCCAGCCGAAATTCTGGAAATAGATCGACAGGCAGGTGTCGCGGGGATCGCGCACGCAGTGGATGATCCGTGCGCCTGGCAGCAGCAGGGCGATAAGCCCGAGATTCAGGAAATTGTGCGGCATCTTGTCGGTGACATAAGGCTCGCCCTGATGGTATTCGTCCAGCAACGCCAGATAGTCGTTCCCCATCCGGGAGAGCGATTCTTCGTCCAGGCGTTCGATCTCCTCCGGGTAGGAAAACTGCCCCGAGAGGGCGGTGACGATATCATTGACCTTGTTGAGTTCGCCCGCCCCGGCAACGGCCGAGTGGCTGGCCAGTATCTGTTCCGTCAGGCTGGTGCCGGAACGCGGCATGCCCACGATAAAGACCGGCCGGCGACTGGCGATGCCGGAACGCGGCAGGGCCTGGAACCGCTCGCGGCTGAAGGTCTGGATCAGGCTGTCCACCCGCTGCCTGAAGCCGGCCGTATCGAAGGGGATATCGAGTGCCTCGTTCCCTGCCTTGTAATGTTCAAAGGCGCGCTCGTAATCGCCCTGGCGGTCATGGAGGCTGCCCAGGCCGAAGTGCAGGGTTTCCCTGCCTGCGGGTTTGAGTGCGCCGGAGGCCAGCGTGGCCTCGGCATAGCCGGCGGCCTCGTCGCAGACATCGAATTTCCCGCAGATCCGCAGCAGGACCTCGATGGCCATGGGATTGGTGGTGCCGCGGTCCAGCAGCTGCCGGCATATCCGATAGGCATCCTCATGCCTGCCCTGGCGTTCCAGAATATCCGCTTCGCCGGCCAGCGGGCCGTCTTCGCCCGGCTGCAGGGCCTGGATTTCCCGGATAACGTCGAGCGCCCGGTCCAGCCTGCCCTGGAAGCGGTGCGCATTGGCCACGCCGGCGGCGGCCTCGATGTCATGCGGCCGGAGCCGGCGGGCCGCTTCGTAATGCTGCTGCGCCATGGACGGGTTGCCCACCCGGCCGATGAAGATATCGGCGAGGTTGATATGGGTTTCAAACAAGCCCGGGTTCAATTGCAGGGCACGTTGGTAATGCTGGATGGCCAGCCCGTTGTCGTTGAGCGCCTTGCAGACATTGCCGAGGTTGTTGTGGGCGTCGGCATAATCGGGCTGCAGCCGCACGGCACGCTGCAGGGTGTCTTTCGCTTCTTCCAGCCTGCCCTGCATATACAGGGCATTACCGTAGTTGTTCAGAATGCCGACATCATCGGGCTTGAGTTCCCGGGCCTGCTCGAAATGCTCCAACGCCGCTGCCAGCCGTCCCAGCTGGGCGTTGGCGCTGCCCAGCAGGGAGTGGGCGATAGCCTGATTCCGGTCCAGCTGCAGCACCCTCTGGCAGGCCTGAATGACACCGTCCAGGTCGCCATTCCGCCCGCATAACGAGGCCAGCGACAGCCACAGTGAAGGGTTGCCAGGCTGTTTCCGGCACAGCGGCCTGAGTATCTGGATCGCTTCGGACAGTTTACCCTGTTGCGCCAGGCGCGATATTTTTTGTTGTTTTTTCAGTATGTTTTGTGGCGTGCTCATGGGGGTTGCTGGTATCTGATCAAAGGCGCGATGCCTGATATGAAAGCATACACGGGAGCGGGTGGAAACAGGTGACCGGATGCGGCTGCTGAGAGGGTTTATGTGCGTGCGGCCTTTTGTCTATCGGGGGAGGCGCGTCGAGGAGCTTTACGGTTGGGGCTCTCCTGCTGAATCCGGGTGAACCAGTTTCGTAGTCTGTTGAATATCAAGGGTTATCGAAGACATGGATGTCAGGTTTGTTCCTATGCAGAATGTCGACTTGTCTTACAAAATGGGGGTGGAAGTATGGGGCAGCGGGGGCAACGCCTTCAGTAACATAATGAATATAATACATAAAAAATCCATGGCACAGGGGTTGCATTTGTCAGCGAGTATCCGACCCTGAGTTCGGATAGGGCCGGGCCCGAATCAGACCGGCCGGCCCGAAAGACTCAAACTCGATATTGAGTGATTTCCGCAAATTTGGAGGAGTTTCAGAATGAAAAAGACTGCACTTGCAAGCGCCCTGGCGCTGACCCTGGGTTCCGGCATCGCCAGCGCGGCCACCATGACCAGCGCGACCTTCACTATGCTCGACAGCACGGGTGGTACCGTGGGTGTCGATACCACCGTGACCGGTTCAATCGGCGGCGGTACCTTCAGCGTGGCCTCTACCACCACCTTCTTCGGGGCTAACTGGACGGCTCACGACGGCGTCACCTTCGGTCCCGGCACCTATAACATCGATACCATCCAGGGCGGCAGCTACACCGGCGTTGAAGTCGGTGCCGGTCAGGTGGGTGGTCATATCCTGTTCGACTGGGGTGCAACCACCGACATCGACGTGGTCATGGTCTGGGATGTGGCCTGCTCCGGCGGTTCCTGCACCTACACCTCCACGGACGGCGTTGCCACCAACCCCGCCAACCCTGACGGTATCCGTGGCTACGGCATGATCGACGGCGCCTTCCCGAACTTCAACGCCAACTTCGACTTCGAAGTCGCTGCCGTACCGGTCCCGGCCGCTGTGTGGCTGTTCGGCTCCGGCCTGCTCGGCCTGGTGGGCGTGGCGCGTCGCCGCAAATCCGCCTGAAGTCGTAGCACTATCCCGGGTTCGACTGGCTGATCCACAGGAAGAACAATAACAGGATCCAGTAGCGGTCCGAACCCGTGCAACAAATGAACGCCCGGTGGGCGAAAACCTGCCGGGCGTTTTTCATGCGTGGGTACCTGAACTGTAACGGCCCATGGCCTGAACGATATCCGCAATCCTGCCCCTCCTCGCAGCTGGTATATGCAACCAGGTGTGATTTTCAATCAATAGTTCGGATTACACCTGCCAGACGGCGCCTGTCCTCGTGGCACTTGCCGTAGGGCAGGAATATTGGACGGATGATGTCTGCTCGCGGATGATCGTAAGTCGCCCGACAGGAGCGGGCCGCCCTGGTTTGGATTTGTTAACAAACTGTTTTTCAGTAAATTCTGGCTGAATACAGGGGCGGCCTGAACGGCGTCGAAATCCTTGACATAAGCGAATGTAGGACAAAAAGGCGCTTATTCCTAAGATAATATCTGACAGCCGGGCAGTGGATCCACGAGCCCTGAAATTGCTGTCTGACCGGAAAACAGGGCGGTTTCACGCGATCGCCTGTTGCCTGGAGTGAGCCCTCCCTCCCGCTGTTCATTCATGTGAATCGCCTGATGACGCCCTCCGACGGGTGGATTTGTCGTAGTCCAAACGACCACGTATTGCGTAGGAAAAACAGGATGTTGCGACGGATAGGCTTACATACCCAGGATTCTCCAACCAGGATGTGTTGTGTAAACGCATGAAATCCAAGGACTACGGAATCCTGGCACAGGGATTGCGATAACCGTGATAGAGCAGTCGTGGTCAATCAATACAAATCCATGCCATGACCTGCTTATCACCGGCGGCCCTGAGGCCGCGAAAATTGAGACTGACGAATCCTGGAGGATGTCATCATGAAGAAAACAGCTATTGCAGCAGCACTGAGCATTGCTATGGGGGCAGGTGCGGCACATGCGGCCACCATGACCAGCGCGACCTTCACCATGCTCGACAGTACTGGCGGCACCGTGGGTACTGATACCACCGTGACCGGTTCCATCGGCGGCGGCACCTTCAGCGTGGCCTCCACCACCCCGTTCTTCGGTACCCAGTGGACGGCCCACAGCGGCACCACCTTTGGTCCGGGCACCTACACCATCGACACCATCGAGGGTGGCGTCTACACCGGCGTTGAAGTCGGTGCCGGTCAGGTCGGCGGCCATATCCTGTTCGATTGGGGCTCCACCACTGATATCGACGTGGTCATGGTCTGGGACGTGGCCTGCTCCGGCGGTTCCTGCACCTATATCTCCACGGATGGCGTTGCCACCAACCCCGCCAACCCTGATGGTATCCGCGGTTATGGCATGATCGACGGAGCTTTCCCGGACTTCAATGCCAACTTCGACTTCACCGTGCCTGATACTGCACCTGTTCCGGTCCCGGCTGCCGTCTGGCTGTTCGGTTCGGGCCTGCTCGGCCTGGTTGGCGTTGCCCGTCGCCGCAAGGCGGCCTAAGGTCGGCGTCTGACCAGAAGGATGCCTGCGGCAAGCATCGCTTGCCGCAGGTCATAAAGGCCTAGAGGGAATGAGTCTGACCAGGGAAGTGTAACGGTTGGCTGCCCAGTAACCAGAGATGATGCATTCATCATGCCTTGTCCTGGATGAGGCAGGTATCAGAACCTCTGTGGAGGGCATGAATAATGAAGATGTTAAAACCGAACAAACTGAAAAATATTCTCTATACGTTGCCGTTCATCGCCTGCAGTGCCAACGCGCTGACAGTGCTCAAGTTCGACTTCGATGGCGAATTCATCATGTACGATCCCACGGGCGCCAGGGTCCAGGCCCCCGCTGGCGTCACGGGTGCTATGGACATAGAAATCCCGCTGCTGGCACCGAATGGCCCCTATCCCGGCAGCGCCAGTATGCAGGGTGACGAGCCTTTCTTCGGGGCTGAATGGACAGCGGATGGAAGTATTACCGGGTATCAGAATGTCCTCTTTGGCGGTGCGCCTGACTACTGCGGTTCGCATATCATGTGCGCCGATTCGGCCATTGATTTTTCCTGGGCCGGGAATCTCATCCCGGTTGATGCCTCCTTCGCGCTGGATCCCAGCAGTTCGCTCGATTTCACCGATCCGGTGAACAGCATCCTGGATGGCTGGGCCAGCAATCAGTTGGCCTATTTCGATGTCGAGTCACTGGATGCGGATTACGATGGCGTCCTGGGCACGGCCATGACCGAAGGCCCCTTCATCGGTTTTACGCCGTACTTCGCGGGCATCGCCACCGTGGTCGAAGTCTGTGTTGACGAGGGTGGACTGTTGGGGGAGCTGCTGTGCACCTCCATTCCGCCGCATCTGGAGATTCCGAAGCATCCGCCCAGTGCCGTACCGGTGCCGGCCGCCGTATGGCTGTTCGGCTCGGGGCTGCTGGGCCTTGCAGGGGTCGCTCGGAGGAGAAAGGCAGCTGCCTGAAGACTAATAACATAGCTGCCGTTTAAAGTGCGCCCGGGGAAGGTTGCCTTCTTCCCCGGGCATTTTGTTATCTGCTCCCCCGCCGTCTGCTCTTTCCCTTCCTGTCGGAAAGTCCCGGATCAATCCGTCATCATTGCGCGCCGCATGGCGCAGGTTCAGCCTCCACAGCCGGTACAGTTAGATTTATTTACACCCGTTCAATTGACCTGTGGTGCAGCGTTAGCGTAGTAACGGGTTGATTCAATGCGGCATTGTCCGATGCCTGGGACGAACCCCTACAGGAGTGGTTATTGAACGACTGACACTGTTACTGTCGAGAAAATATTCAGTATCGATGCCCTGTGAATGGCGGATTCTGCAAGTGCATGTTTTGATACATGCCTGGATGTGTTGGCGCGGCTGTTGCAACAACCCTGGCTCTCTAATATGAAGATGGAGTGGGTGTTCATGAATAATTCAAGCAATGGGTCAGTTATAGTCGCAGCAACCCTGCTGCTCGCCCTGGCGGCCACGCAGCCCGTACACGCGGCCAGCGTCGGCAGTGGGTCGGCCTCCGGCCATGCCCTGGAAGTCGGCCTGAGTGCCTTCAGCGGCAGTCTCTCGCTCAATGTAGGGCCCCTGCCGGCCGGGGTGTCCGTGACCTCGCCACCGCCGGGCAGCGTGAGCGACTCGGTCGTCGGCATCAATGAGCAGGTGAGCCACTCGCCGGGTCTCTTTGCCTCCACCTACGCCATCGACCTGTCCACCGGCCTGCTCAACGCCTCGGCGGCCTCGACGGTGGATGGCTCCCCGGGCCCGCACACCAGTGAGGCGTCCGCTTCGGTGCACGATCTCGATTTCGCCGTGGGTACGCTGAATCTGCTCGGGCTGATTTCCGCCGCTGCGGTGGATCTGTCGGCGGAAACGATCAGCTCCACGGCAACTGTGACGGGCGAGCCGGGGGGCTTCACGGCCACCGGCACGACCACGCTCGAGAACGCCAGTCTGGATGTCGCCGGACTCAGCCTTCTGGGCATCGGGCTCGGACTGGACGGGATGCTGGTGGCAGAGCCCGACCCCAACCTGGTGGTCTTGGCCGCGGCGGGGATCACCGTCACGCTCAACCGGCAGCTGGTGAACGGGGAGGCCGGCGGCAGCTGTGCGGCCAGTCACTGCGATATCAGCGTCGATGCGATCGCCGTGACGTTCGAGGACTTTCTGCTCGGAAGCGGCGGCCTGCTGAATGGCGAGCTGGTTCTGGGCCACTCCCAGGCCAGCCTGAGCGCGGTTCCGGTGCCGGCCGCAGCCTGGCTGTTCGGCTCGGGCCTTGTGGGGCTGATCGGCGTCGCTCGGAGGAGGGAGGCAGCCGCATAATAATTGGCTGCTGATGAATGGCCCGGAGTGTCGGGGTTATCCTCGCGCCCCGGGCTGCTTTGTGCCTATCTCGAATGGCGCTGACTTTAGCAGCCCCGTCATTCCCGCGCAGGCGGGAATCCAGCGTTTGCTGGTACGGCCGGGCACTGGATTACTCGCTGCGCTCGCCCTACGGGCCGCCCTGCGGGCGTTCAACACGCTCCGCGCTTTTGTCCCGCCTGCGCGGGGATGACGGATAGACTGAGGTCCGGCTTTTGTGAGTGCCATTCCTGCCTGTTCCCTTGTCAGTCAATCAGCCCGTTCTTGATGGCGTAGTAGGTGAACTCGGCGTTCTTGCTCATGTTCATCTTCTCCAGGATGCGGGTGCGGTAGGTGCTCACCGTCTTGACGCTGATGTTGAGCTCCCTGGCCGTCTCCGACACGCTCTTGCCCGAGGCCAGCATCTGGAACACCTGGTATTCGCGGTTGGACAGGGTCTCGTGCGCCGGCCGGTCCTCGTCGGAGGTCAGGGTGTCGGCCAGGATCTCGGCCAGGGAGGCGCTGATGAAGCGCCCGCCGCGGGCCACCTTGTGGATGGCGGCGACCAGCTGATCGGGCGCGCTCTCCTTGGTCAGATAGCCGGAGGCGCCGGATTTGAGCAGCCGCACGGCGAACTGATCCTCCGGGTACATGCTCATGAAGAGTATCGCCGCTTGGCAGCGCGCCGCGCGCAGCCGCTGCAGCAGATCCACACCGCTCGGGCCGGGCATGGAGATGTCCAGCAGCAGGACGTCGAAGGGCGATCTGACGGTGGCTTCCAGGACCTCTTCCCCTGAACCTGCCTCGGCGATCACGCTGGTCTGGTCATCGGCATCGATGATCTGGCGCATGCCGGCCCGAACGACCGGATGGTCATCGGCAATAAGAACACTGATCATGGTGTTGGCTCCTCTTGTTGTTGTGCGCCAGACAGGGCAACGGGGATGCGTACCCGCAGCCGCGTACCCTCGCCGGCCCGGCTCATGATATCCAGACTGCCGCCGAGCGCCCGGGCGCGCTCCTGCATGCTGTACAAACCATAGGACCCGCCGGAGGATTTGTCCTCGAAATCGAAGCCGATCCCGTCGTCGATCACGTCGAGTGCCGCCTGTTGCGCATCGATGATCAGGACCACGCTGACCCGGTGGGCTTCGGCATGGCGGGTGATGTTGGTAAGCCCCTCCTGGAGGATGCGGAACAGCGCGATGGTCTGATCCTGGTTCAGGCCGGCGGCGTCACCGTCGCAATGCAGGTCGTATTCGATCCCGACGCGCTGCTTGAGCTGCTCCAGTTGCCATTCGACGGCGGGCAGCAGGCCGAGGTTGTCCAGTATGGGGGGGCGCAGGCTGGTGGATATGCGCCTGGTGGTGGCGATGGCCTCCTGGACGCAATCGTTGATCCGGTCGATGTCGGAGCGGGCCTGTTCCTGTCCGGGGAGTTGCTGCTGCAGCGCCGAGAGCTCGATTTTTAGCGAGGTCAGCAGGCTGCCCAGCTCGTCGTGCAGCTCGCGGGCGAGGCTGGCCTTTTCCTCCTCGCGTACCGTCTGCAGATGCCGGGACAGGGCCTGCAGCGATTCCCGTGAGCGCGCCAGTTCGGTTTCGGCCTGCTTGCGCTCGCTGATGTCGTTGATGATGATGGAATAGCCGCGCAGCCGCCGGTTGTCATCGCGGACCGGATTGATGGCCAGTATGGCCCAGAAGCGGCTGCCGTCGCCGCGCACAAACCAGCCTTCGCGCTGATAATAGTCATCCGTGCCGGCAATGCGCAGCATGGTCCCGGGTTGCAGGCCAGCCTGTTCCTCGGCCTGGAGGATCTCACCGAAATGCCGGCCGATGACCTTTGCCTCGCTGTAACCGCTGATGCGCTCGGCGCCCGGATTCCAGCTGATGATGGTGCCGTCCTGATCCAGCATGAAGATGGCGTAGTCGGTTACGCCCTCGACCAGGAAACGGAAATTCTCCTGGGTGAAGGCCAGTGCCTGCTGTACCTGGCGCTGCGCGGTGATATCGATACCGGTGCTGACCACGTGACTGCACCTGCCGTTGTCTCCGAGTATGGCGGTGGTGGAAAGCTGCAGCAGACGGCGTTCCCCGTCCCTGGCGTGCCACTGGACCTCGGTTTCACGCGGAAACTCACCCTGGAGCACGGCAGTGAAATCCCACCGGAATCCGGCGGCCTGATCTTTCGGCAGCAGGGTATCCCACAGGGGCTTTCCAATGAGTTCGTGGGCGTGGAAGCCGGTGGCGGCCTCGCCGGCACGGTTGAAGCGCAGAATGATGCCATCCAGATCCATGACCATCACGATGGCGTTTTCGGTATCCAGCACACCGGCGATGAATCGCGCTCCTGACGCAGCCGGGCCTCGGTATTGCGCGGATGCGACCCGGCGCACTTCTGGTAGATTGTCCGTTGCCGCTTGCCTCGCGCAGTGATCGATCATGGCTGTGGTTGAAAAAACTACGCCCACCGGATGCCCTAAGGTCATTCATGGCTATGGTGGGGCAATCAGCAGAATGGCGAACAGGAACAGGCCCGCCAGCACCGCCAGCTGGTCGTGGGTGACGCTGTCCTCGCTGATCAGACGGACGATCATGGGCAGGATGGCCGGGACGGAGAATATCAGCACGGCATTCAGCATGCCGGAATGGACGGTCACGGCGATGGCGACAGCGCCGGCCAGCACCAGCAGCAGGAGTATCTGCTGGGGCAGGGAATCGGGCGGATAGACCAGAAACGCCGCGCTGCCCCAGGCAAGTCCGCTCAGGCCGTTCCAGACCAGCAGTGAGATGCGGATGCGGTGCAGGTCGGGATGGCCGGCATTGCTGCGGCGTCGGTGGCGGACCAGGGAGGCCAGGCGGAATACCGCTATCCCGGCCACCGCGGCACACCATATCAGTGCGGGATGCCGTCCGACACTGCCGCTGAGGAGATAGGCGACCAGGGGAGCGGCCAGTAGCGACAGCAGGGCCGCCAGCTGGGTACCGTCCATCAGCAGCCGGGCCTGGGCCTGCTTGAGCCGTTCGCTGTGGCGGAACAACTCCGAGCCGGTCACCGGAGGTGCGGCCGCAGTGCCCTCGTCGAAGTCCGGGGCGTTGGTTCCGGTCTGGAATCGGCGGTCGGCGATCAGGGTCTCCATGGGACGGCGTCTCCAGAATTACACCCGTCGAATTCTGTGCCAGGGACGGTCATGGTCTGTGAGTCTCGTGTATCCGACGGACTTTACCTGATTCTATAAAGTTTCCGTTGACACCGCAGTCAGTCAACTTCTGACAGGGATTTCCGTCAATCGCGGATACCGACAGGGATAAAGACCGTATTGCCTGTCACCGCTTATCGGCAGGCCCGGGATAAATCTGTATAAACCCTGCATAACTTACTGTTCTGTCAGTGTATGTCTGACAGTCAGACTTTACACCCACGGTTTTCTGGACGATGATGAAATTAGGAGGCGATGTTCTGACCACGTCGTGTGAGCCGGTTCACACCAGAATGCCCGCTGTACAGGCAATGGTTAAAGAGTCTGGTAGTGCGGGCCGCAACCCTGCGGTACAGGAGGTAGATACCATGTCTGTTTGTCGGTGTCCGGATGATCCCGCCGCTATGGGGCCGCCAATGGCGGAATGGCCATGCTTGCGGTGATCAATCCCCATAATGTCTCGGCCCAGCAGCTGGCGCAGTTGCATCGCTACGCCGGTATCGGCTTCCTGGCCAATCTGACCAATGCGCTGATCCTGACGCTGTTCCTGTGGTCGATCACGGACCACATACGCCTGCTGCTGTGGCTGGCGACGGTGGTGGCCGCTTCCGGGGCCCGGCTGGCATACGCCCACGCGCATCGACGCAATGTTCGCGGTGGCCTGGCAGGCGGCAACCAGTCGTTGATGATGCTGTCCCTGACGGCGATCAACGGCCTGGTCTGGGGTTCCACGGCGCTGTTTCTCCATCCCGCCCTGACCGAACCCTATCAGCTGTTTCTGATCTTCATGCTGAGCATCACCAGTGCAGGTGCCCTGCCGCTGTACATCGCGGCGCCGGCAACCTATCTGCTGTATCTGTCGTGTGTGCTCGTGCCGATGATACTTGTGCTGCTGCTCGGCAGTGATTCCGTAGGTTATCTGATGGCACTCATGCTGGTGATCTTCTCCGGCACCCTGGCCATCACGGCCTGGACCATGCACCACGGCCTGATGGAGTCGCTGCACAAGTATTTCGGTTACCAGAGTCTGGCCAGCGTCGACGGACTTACCCAGCTGGCCAACCGCCGGACCTTCGACGAGACCTACAGGGACGAATGGAACCGGGCGGCACGTGCCAGTCTGCCCCTTTCGGTCATCCTGATCGACATCGACAACTTCAAGAAATACAACGATCACTACGGGCATCAGGAGGGCGATACCTGTCTGCGTGAGGTTGCCAATGCCCTGGGGCGCTGCATGCGTCGCTCGGGCGATCTGGTGGCCCGCTATGGCGGGGAGGAGTTCGTGGTGGTGCTGTATCAGATGACGGGCGACGAGGCCGCCCGCTATGCCGAGCAGATGCGCGAGGCGGTGGCCGGGCTCGGCCTGGTGCATGAAAGGAATGAAGCCGGACATGTCACCATCAGCCTGGGCGGGGCCACCTGCATCCCGCATTCCCGGGACAATCCGGATGATCTGGTTCGCGCGGCGGATGACGCCCTCTATCGGGCCAAGGAAGCCGGCCGGGATCAGGTCTGCTGGAAGTCCATTTTAACCACATGAAAATAGAGTTTTTTTGCTCAAGTAGTTTTTGTGTCAAGCCGATAACAATTGCAGCTTACCCCCGACAAATCATATAGAGGAGGCCGAACGATGGACATGCAGGGAGTAAAACGGGCAGTCGTGAGTTTCATCCGTGACGAGGAAGGCGCCAGCGCCATCGAGTACGTGCTGATCGCGGCCATGGTCGCGGTTGCGCTGGTGGCGTTCGTCACGCCGATCCGCACGGCGGTGACCGCTATCTTCACCGATATCAAGACCGCCCTGGAAGGTGCGACGACGCCCTGATTCCGGGGTGATCGACCATGCCTGAAGCCCTGGGGCTGGGCCTGTGGGCGCTGGTGGCGGCGGGTTTCGATCTGCGCTGGCGCCGCCTGCCCAATCTGCTGACCCTGGGTGGCTTGGCCGTGGGCGTGCTGGTGGTGCTGGCCAGCGGTGCCAGTCTGCTGGGCATGGCGCCGGCATCGGCCTGGCAGGGGCTGGGACTGGCTTTACTGCTGACCCTGCCGGGCTATGCCCTGGGCCAGCTCGGCGCCGGCGATGTCAAGCTGGCCGCGGCCATGGCCATGCTCACCGGCCTGGTCCATTTCATTGCCGCCTTTGCCCTGGCGGCGATACTGGCGCTGGCGGTGTTGCTGACCTGCCGTTTCGTCCGCGACCTGCCCTATCTGCACGGGCTCTGCCCGGAAGGCTGGCTGACGGGCGGGGAGGGCACGGGACGGGCGCGCCGGACAGTGCCCTTCGGGGCTGCGCTGGGGATTGCCCTGCCGGTGGTGATGATCCTGCTGGCCGGCGGCAGGGCGGGCTGAGAGCGGAGTACGAACATGACCGGACATGCATGCACAATGAATGCGACGGGTGCGCTGCGGCGGCGCCAGCGCGGTAGTACCGCGCTCGAATTCGCGCTGCTGTTCCTGCCCTTTTTCGCCCTGTTCTATGCCATCGTCAGCTATGGACTGGTGTTCCTGCTGATGGAGAGTTTCAGCTCTGCCGCCGAGGGCGGGGCGCGCGCAGCGGTGGCGGTGGATCCCACGGCCTACACCGATACCAACGATTATCTGAACAACGGCGTGATCCCCGTGGTGCGCGATCAGGTGGCTGCTCAGCTGGACTGGCTGCCGGACAGCGTCAAGAACCAGGTCCTCGGGGCCGATAATCAGAATGTAGGGGTCAGTCTCAGTAACCGGGTGCTGACGGTCGAGGTCGGCTATGAGGATTATCACAGCAACCCTGTCATCCCCATGCTGACACTGCCCATGATCGGCGATCTGCCCAAGGTGCCCGCCGCGCTTGGCAGTCGTGCCAATGTGCGGCTTTGAATCGCAGTCGGGCGTCGCGAACAGAATAAAGCACGGATCTGCCAGCCAGGGCAGGCGACAAGCAACAATGGAAGGATAACAGGATGAATATGCAGGCCATGCGAATCCTGGCGATGCTGCTCGCGCTCGGTGCGGTCGTGCTGGGTTATATCGGCTACAAGCTGAGCACCGCGCCGGTGGAGGCGCCGCAGACTGAGGTCCAGACCGAGCCCGAGGCGACCGGGGACCTGCGACAGGTGATCATCGCCAGCCGCCGGATCGAGGCCGGGGCCGGGATCGCGGCGGACGACCTGGAGACCATCCGGGTGCCCGTGGTGCGCGAGGGCGCCTTTCATACCGCCGAACCGCTGCTGGAGCGTACACCTGAGGTTGCCATCGCGGCCGGCGAAATCGTGCTTGAGAGCCATTTTCATACCGGCAGCCGGATCGCGCGCCTGCTGGAGCCGGGCATGCGCGCCATCGCGGTCAAGGTGGACGAAGTCATCGGCGGCGGCGCCTACGTTCAGCCCGGAGACCATGTCGATGTCCTGCTGTACCTGCGCGGCGGCATGGCGGAGGTCAGCCGCAGTACCGCCCGGGTATTGATCGAACGGGCAGAGGTGCTCGCCTATGGCAAGACCGTGGCGGTCAGGCAGGACGGCCGGGTGGTCAATCTCGAAGACGACCCGCGTGCTGATCCCGGCAGCCGTTCGGCTGTGCTGGCGGTGCCGCGTGAGCAGGCGGGCCGGTTGATGCTGGCCGAACACGCCGGGGCGATCCGGCTCGCCGTGGTTTCCAGCCGGGAGGCCGAGGAATCCGGCGGCAGGGGGCAGTCCGGCGCTGCCGGGGTCATGCTCGATGAGCTGGCGGGTGACTCCCGGCCGAGCCGGGGTTACAGCATCCCGGTCTATCGCGGCACCGAGCGCAGTTCCCAGACGGTACACTAGATGGAAGATTATATGAATAACAGGGATAGAGTTCGGGCACATCTGCTGCTCAAGGCCTGCCTGCTGTTGTGCCTGGCACTGGGCCAGGGGCTGGCGGTGGCCGCGAACCGGACACTCGAGATTCCGCTGGCCCAGCAGCAGAACCTGAGCTACAGCCAGCCGGTGGCGCGGCTGGCGCTGGGTGAGCCTGAGATTGCAGATGTGCAGGCCGTGGGCAGCCGTGACGTCCTGATCACGAGCAGAAAGCTTGGCAGCACCAGCCTCAAGGTGTGGCTGCAGGGGGGCGAGGTGCGCAGCTACCGGATCCGGGTGGTGCCGGCCGAGGAAACCACGGCCGCCCTCGGCGGCACCGGGATGCAGCTGGTTCCCTCCGGCGAGGGCGTGGCACTGACCGGTGAGACGAACTCGCTGCCGGAACACGCGGCGGCGCGGACCGCGGCCGGGCAGGATGTGCGCCTGAGCGATCGCACCCGCAGCGGCTTCAGCCACCAGGTGCAGACTGACATCCGGATTGTCGAGATCAGTCACAACAAGCTCAAGGAAATCGGCTTCTTCCTCAGCAAGGTCAATCGCAATACGGCCGGTGCCGTTGCTCCGCCGGGCGTACTGTCCGGTGTCAGCGGCGGTGCCGGCGGTTTCTCCCTGTCCAGCGGCAGCGGTTTTCTGCCCTCGATAAACGGTTTCAATCTGGTCTTCGGTCGCGCCAGGGACAATGTGCTCGGCGTGTTGAGCGTGCTGGAGGGCAACGGTTTCGCTTATACCCTGGCCGAGCCCTCGCTGGTCACCCTGAGCGGCCAGCAGGCCAGTTTCCTGGTGGGGGGCGAGTTTCCCATTCCGATACGGCAGGGTTCCGGCAGCGATGCTTCGGTGAGCATTGAGTACAAGGAATTCGGCATCCGGCTGTTCCTCACCCCCACAGTGCTGGCCGAGGACCAGATCATGCTGCGGGTCGCGCCCGAGGTCAGCGAGCTGGACTTCAGCACCGGTATCGAGACCGGCGGAGTCTCCGTGCCTTCCCTGCGGGTGCGCCGCACCGAGACCAGCGTCGAGCTGGGCGACGGCGAGAGCTTTGTCATCAGCGGCCTGATGAGCCGGGAGACGATTTCCAACGTCGACAAGGTGCCCGGACTGGGTGACCTGCCGGTACTGGGCGCCTTCTTCCGCTCGTCCCGGCTGGACATGAGCGACCGCGAACTGATCATGGTGGTCACACCGCGCCTGGTCAGTCCCCTGGCCGCGGACGCGGAACTGCCGCCCATGCCGGGCGAGGCATATCGTGAGTATGACCCTTCGTTCAGTGAGTTCGCGCTGCCGGGGATGAGCGGCGGCGGAGCGCAGGACGCCAACTATGGATTCTCGGACTAGACCATGCGTGCGAAACGAAGCTATGTCGTAGTCAGCAGCCGGGACGATCACATCAGGTGGTTGCAGAGCGCTCTGGGAGAGACCGGGGACATCGTGGTCGCCGACGGCGACAGTCTTGAGCGTATCCTGCAGATCATCGACGTCACCGGCGCCCTGATCGTCTTCATCGACGTCAACCGGGAGCAGTTGCTGGAGCAGACCTCGATGATCGAAGGCCTGCTCAGCGTCAAGCCCCTGATTTCGGTGGTGGCGCTTTCCAGGAGCGATGATGCGGAGCTGGTGCTGGCCATGATGCGCGCCGGGGCGCGGGACTATCTGATGCCGGGCGAGGACCGGGGGCAGGTGGTGGCGCTGGTGAACCGGCTGGGGCAGCGCCTGCCGCAGGTGCAGCAGGGACAGCGGGGGAGCCGCATGATCGCGCTGGCCAATGCCAGGCCGGGCAGCGATACGGTCATGCTCGCACTGCATCTGGCGCTGGCTGCCCAGGAACAGGCGCCGGAGGAACGCACCCTGCTGCTGGACCTGGGGGTACCGCAGGGGGATGCGCTCCTGTACCTCGACATCAAGTCCTCCTATACCTTCGTGGATGCCGTGCGCAGCCTGCGGCGGCTGGACGAGACCCTGATCGAAAGCGCCTTTGCCGCGCATCCCGGCGGGTTGCGGATACTGGACATGGGCAATGACGCCACCGAGATGCATGACATCACCTCGGCCGACATCTTTGTCCTGCTGGGCACCCTGCGGGCTTTCTTCCCCCGGATCGTGGTCAACCTGGGCGGGCTTCCGACCTCCGAGTTCTTCGATGTGCTGATACGCCACGCGGACCAGACCCTGGTGGTGGTCGAGCAGAGCGTGCCCAGTGTGCAGCAGAACATGACGATGATTCAGCACATTTCCTCGCAGAAGATCGCCAGCGATCACATGGGACTGGTGGTCGACCGCTACTATTCCAAGTTGGTGCCCGGCGCTGACGTGATCGCCAGGGGCTTCGGCCTGCCGATGCTGGCCACCCTTCCACCCTGCGGGCTGGCACGGCTGAACGTGATCAATTCCGGTGTGAGCATGTTCGAGGGCGCGCCCAAGGAGCCCTACTGTGCCCGGGTGCGCGCCCTGTCACGTCAGCTGTTTCAGGATGCGGAGCGTGGCGGCGAAACTGCCGGGGCCTCGGGCACGGGGCGTCTCCTGAAGCGGGTCAAGGGCCTGTTCGTGAGTGAGGAATGAAAATGGATATCATCGGTCTCTCGCGCAATTACAGCCTGAAGCATTCCGACGAATACCAGGATCTCAAATCCCGGCTGCATCGCTACCTGATCCAGTGCATCGAGGACGATCAGGTCTCGCTCAAGGCGTGGGAGCCGGAGGTCCTGTCCAGCTATGCCCATGGCCGGATCAGCCGCTACATCAGCGAACATCACCTGGCGGTCAATCGGGATGATATAGAGGTGCTGGTCCGGGAACTGATCGATGAACTGACCGGCTACGGGCCCCTGCAGGGGCTGCTGGCCGATGACAAGGTCGATGACATCCTGGTCAACGGCTCGGGCAATATCTATGTGGAGCGTGGCGGCCGGCTGCAGCAGACGGAGCTGCGCTTCATCGATGACAATCATGTACTGAGGGTCATCCAGAAGATCCTCGCCCCGCTGGGGCGCCGGCTGGACGAGACCAACCCCATGGTCGATGCCCGCCTGCCCGACGGCAGCCGTGTGAACGCGATCATCCCGCCGCTGTCGCTGGACGGTCCCTGCCTGTCCATACGCAAGTTCCGCAAGGAGCCGCTGCGGGCCAGCGACCTGCTGGCCTACCGTACGCTCAACGAGGACATCCTGGAGTTCCTGTGCCGGGCGGTCGAGACCCGCTGCAATATCCTGATCAGCGGTTCCACCGGCTCGGGCAAGACCACGCTGCTGAATATCCTGACCCGGTATATCGACGAGAGCCAGCGCATCGTCACCATCGAGGACGCCGCTGAGCTGCAGCTGGATCACGCCCATGTCGTGCGCCTGGAGACGCGTCCTCCGAACATCGAGGGGGAGGGCGAGGTCACCGCCCGCGACCTGGTGCGCAACGTGCTGCGGATGCGCCCTGACCGGATCGTGCTGGGCGAGATCCGCGGCATGGAAGTGCTGGACATGCTGCAGGCCATGAACACCGGCCATGAGGGCTCGATGAGCACCCTGCATGCCAACAGCGGCCGGGATGCCCTGAGCCGGCTCGGCATGCTCGCCGGGCTGGCGGCCTTCAGGGGTACGGAGGAAACGCTGCGGGAGATGGTTGCATCGGCAATCGACCTGGTGGTGCACGTCGGGCGCATGCCGGACGGGCGGCGCCGGATCACCCAGATCATGGAGCTGGTGGGCGTACAGGACGGGCATTACGCCATCCATGAACTGTTTGCCTACGATGCGGACAGCGACAGCTTCAGGCGCGCCGGCGGCAAGCCGCAGACCGGCAAGCTGGTGAATCATCCGCCGCACGGACACGGGGAACGCTGATGTCGCCGATGACCTGGATCCTGCTCGCCGAGGCCGGCATGCTGCTGGGGCTGGCAGTGATCCTGGTGCGCGGCAGCAGGGACACGGGCCTGGACAAACGTGTCAGTGAGCGTTTCGCCGTGCTTTACGCCCGGCCGCGCTCCAGCCAGACCGGGACGGGCTGGCCGGACCGGCTGCGCAGGCGCTATGAGGATGTGCTGACGCGGGCCGGGCTGAGGCCGGATCAGCGCCGCCTGCAGACTGGCGCCACCGTGTCTGTGCTGCTGGTTGCTTATGTGGCTCTGCGTCATGGTCCGGCCGCGGCCGCCGTGGTTCTCTTTATCGGCCTGCTCGGCTTCTATGCCCTGCTGCAGTACCGTTACAAGAAACGGGCGGAGCTGCTGCTGACGCAGCTGCCGAGGTTTGTCGACAATCTCGAACGCTCGCTGGCGGCGGGACACTCGCTGCAGAACGCGCTGGCACAGGCGGCCGTGCTGGCCCGGGAGCCGCTGCAGGGCATACTGCTGCGGGTGAAAGCCAACGTGGAACTGGGCAGTGAGCTGGGCGAGCAGTTGCAGCTTGCAGCCAATACCATGGCAGTGAAGGAGTTCCAGCTGCTGGCACTGGCCATGGATGTACACCAGCGCTATGGCGGCAGCATCAAGGCGCTGCTGCACAGTGTGTCCGCCATGGTCAAGCAGCAGGAACAGGCCCGGCGCGAATTCGCTGCCCTGACCGGTGAAACCCGCTTCAGCGCCTGGGTGCTGGGACTGCTGCCGCTGCTGATCGCCGGTTACATGATGGCAATGAATCCAGGCTACCTCGATTCGATGTGGAACACCGAAGCGGGGCGTAACGTGCTGTATCTCGCCGTCGGGCTGCAGGCCGTCGGCGGGATGATCCTGTGGCGGATGATCAAGAGCATATGAGCGTGCCATGAATACCGCGGTTCTCATCCTGCTGGCAGCGATACTGGGGCTGGTGAGCCTGGCGCTTCTGAGCTTCAGTCTGCGCGGTACGGTGCGGTTGCGGGCCCTGTCCGACCAGCGCTTCGGCTATCTGCTGAAACTGGATACGGACTCGGACGAGGCCGGGGCGGTGCGCCTGCTCGAATCCTGGCTGAAGCGGATCGGGCTGCGCTACCCCGGCTCCGATCTGCGCAGCCTGCTCGACAATGCCGGCCTGCTGCGTCCGGATATCCGGGTCCTGGTGCATGCGGGGGTGGTGTTCGCGCCGGTCCTCTGCGCCGTGTTGAGCGTGCTGTATCTCCTGCTGACCGGGGGCGAGGCACGGCTGGTCCCCGCCGCGCTCATATTCGGTGTCTTGTTCGGCTATCTGGCACCGCGTTATGTACTGCGTTACCTGGCGGATCAGCGCCGGCGGGCGCTGGCGGATGAGTCATTGATCATGGTGCATCTGATGAAGATGCTGTTCGATGCCGGGCTGTCGATAGAACAGGCGCTGCGTACCCTGCATACGCAGGGCGGTATCATGCTGCCGCGGATGCGGCAGGAGCTGGAGTGGGTGCTCACTCGCATCGAGGCGGGCATGGAGCGCTCCGAGGTGCTGGGTGAGTGGGCGGCGCAGGTCGGCGTCAATGAGCTGTCCGATCTGGCGGAAATGCTGGCCCAGTTGAGCCGCCAGGGCGGCAACGTGCAGAAGAGCCTGACGGACATGGCCCTGCTGATGGAGGATCGCAACCGGACCCGGCTCAGGGAGAAGGTGGGCAAGCTGTCGGGCAAGATGACGGTGGTCATGGTGCTGTTTCTGTTCCCCGCCCTGATGATCTTCGTCGCCGGGCCGGGCGTCATGGCCATTGCGGCCGCGCTGGGAGGTGTACGTTGAAAACGGGCATGACATTGCTGGCCCTGGCGCTGCTGCTCGGCGGCTGCACGAATACGGCCGTCAGGCCGGCCGACGACCGAACGGACACGCTTGCGGCCGACGGCAATTGCGCCGAGCTCGAGGACGGGGAGCGGCTGAAACTGGGGCTGATCGAGGACGAACTCGCAGCCGGGCGCCCGCGCGCGGCCATGGCGCATCTCGATGCGCTGCCCGACGCCCTCGCCGGCCGCCCCCTGGCGCTCTATCTGCGCGCCGAGTCCCACCGCCAGGTGAAGGAATACGACCTTGCGGCCAGGCTGTATGGCCGCCTCAGCGAAGGTTGTCTGCCGGGTGCGGGGTATCACGGACTGGGTCTGGTTGCCGCTGCACGCCAGGACCTGGATACAGCGATCAGACATCTGCGGCGTGCCCGCGAACGGCTGGCCGCCGACCCGAGGGTCCGTAACGATTACGGCTATGCCCTGCTGCTCAGCGGCCGGCCGGAGGCGGCCCGGGTGGAATTCGAGACCGCGCTGGAGCTGTCGGCAGGCGAGTCCAGGGCCGCCCGCAATCTGCTGCTGGTGATGCTGGTTGTCGGCGATGAACAGGTCGCACAACGTTATGCCCGTACGCTCTCACTGGGCGATGCCGAAAGCCGGCGGCTGCACCGGCATGCTATGGCGCTGCGTGAACAACTGTCGAAGGAGTCTGGTCATGATGAACCGGTGGATTGAATGCCCGGCCCTTGCGGCCGGCCTGCTGGCGGTACTGCTCGTGGGTCAGCCTGCGGTGGCCACATCCGTGCGCGACGCCGAGCGGAGCGATGGCGCCGGGGTCCGGGCCTGGCTGGAACTGCAGGCCAGCGGTCGTCAGGCGGCCCCCGGCCCGGGGCAGCCGGGAGAAGCGGCGACGCGTGTCTGGAAACGGTATCTGGAGTCGTTCGAATACCCGATCCCCGAAACCTTCTTTGAACAGAAGGATGGCTTCGTAAGCGAATGATCCGGTCGCGGCAACAATCAGGGGTAGCCAGCTTCAGCGCCATCGGCGCCCTGGCGATGGCGGTGATCTTCACGGCCCTGGCCATCGATGTCGGCCGCCTGAGCTGGGTGGCGAAGCAGCTGCAGGACACCGCCGATCTGGCGGCAATGGATGCAATGACCGAAGCCGGCTGGTGTGCCGGGAAGACCGCCCTCAGTCAGGCTGAGCTGGAAGCCGCCGCCCAGGCCAGCGCCCAGCGCAATGGCTACAGCGGGGATCTCGCGGCGGAAGGCGCGGTGGAGACGGGCCGGCTGACGACGGTCAACGGCCTCTATACCTTTGTGCCCGGCGGGCCGATGGCCGAAACCACTGCCGTGCGGGTGACGACCATGGCGACCGTGCCCAGCAGCCTGGTGGCGGGCGGCTGGCTGGGCGGCGATGCGCAGCTGCAGCGTCAGGCCGTGGCGCACGATGTGGTGATGGGTGGCTTTTCCGCCGGCAGCTTCCTGGGTTCGGTCAGCAGCGATGACTCCGATGTGCTGAATCCGGTCATGAGCGGCCTGCTGGGCGGGGCGGTCAGTCTGAGCGCGGTTTCCTACGAGGGGCTGGCGGCGGCCGATGTCGGCCTGGGCGAGCTGGCCGAGGCTTCCGCGGCCCTGGGCCACAGCGCCGACAGCGTCGAGGGCTTCCTCAACGCGAACATGACGGTGGGTGAATTCCTGGAGGTCATGGCTGTCGCTCTGGGCAGCGGTAATGCGGCCTATGCCGATCTCAACGGCCTGGCTGCGGCCGCGGCCATGGTCAATGATATCAATGTCGGCGACCTGATCCGTGTCAGTTCCGACCGGAAGGAGGATGCCGCAGAGGTGGATCTGAATGTGTTCGACCTGGTCAGCGGCTCGGCCCAGATCGCCAACGAAGGCAGCACGGTCAACATCCCCATGACCCTGAACCTGCCGCTGGGGCTGGGGGATGTGGTTGTGGATCTGCACCTGATCCAGGGACCGCAATACGACATCGGTCAGCCGGGACGAGATGATAGCGGTGACTGGAAGACGCAGGTCAGGACCGGGCAGGGTCGCCTGGAGATCAGCATCGATCTGTCCGACTCCGATAGTCTGCCGATCCCTGGGGGGGTGCTCGAAGTCAACGGCACCCTGAAGCTGTACGCCGATTTCGCTCGGGCCTCGGCCTGGCTGGAGCAGATCCGGTGCGCTGACGCGGACAGCCTGGCGCATGAGGTCAGGATCGGGGCGCGCACCAGTGCCGTCGGACTGGGTATCGGGCAGTTCGGCGACATCAGCGACCCGGCCAGCGGCATCAGCCCGACCCCGGCGCTGTCACTCGATGTCCTCAGTGGTGCAGTATCCATGACCGCGGACGTTTCGGCCGACACCCAGGTTGCCTCGCCCCAGGATGCCCGACTGGATTTCACGGTCAGCCAGGCCAGTCCTCTGCCGCAGGAACAGACGGCGGGCACCCCGCTGGCGGGCGCCCTGGGCAACATGACCGGCTCGCTGGCCGGCTCCCTGGATATCACACTCAGCGGCGGCGGCCTGCTGGGCCTGCTGGGGTTGACCCTGTCCGATATTGACAATGCACTGGTTAGCACACTGCTGGCGCCGCTACTCAACGTGATCGACGATCTGCTGCTGGATCCACTGCTGCGCGCATTGGGCGTTCACGCCGGAGGGGTGGATGTGCAGTTGATTGATATCCAGCGCCGGGATCCGCGCCTGGCGGGATGATTCCGCAGACGTGACCCGGCTCAGGCGGCCAGCCGCTGCGCCAGTTCGTCGAGCAGAGGGTATGCATCGGCCAGCCGCTGCATCGCCGCTTCGACCGCCGCGTCATTCAAACCCAGGCGTTCGGTAAGCCTGCCCCTGTCAGGTTCGGCATCGTCATGGCCGGCGAGCAGTCCCTGTTTCGGGACCAGGGCCGAGCACAGTCTCATCAGCTGACTGTATCCTGAGTGCTCACGATCGTAGTCTGTATCATGATGATGGCGCGCCGCCACGATCAGTTCGCCCGGCAGTCCCCAGCCTTCCAGTAAGTGCCCTCCGAGTTCCTGATGACTGATTTCCAGGAGGCTGGATTCCAGGCTGACCAGCGGGACGCCGGGGTTGAGTTGCGCGCTGTGGAGCAGCAGCCGGTACTGCTCAGGGAAGTTGCAGGCAAGGAACAGCAGACCGATGTTGTGCAGCAGGCCCGCCATGTAGGCGGTTCCGGGGGTTACCCCGGATTCCGAAGGCATGCTGCCGGCCAGATATTTTGCCAGGGTGGCGCGATAGACCGTGTTACGGTGATAGGATTCCAGTTCGTCGGCGTCCGGCCCGTTCCGCCCCAGGACCTGGTGCAGGCTCATGCCGAACGCGATGGCCAGTGCCCGGTCGAAGCCGAGAATGCGCGCGATCGCGGTATCCAGATCACTCACCCGTCCGGAAAATCCGAAAAATCCGTAGGCCGGCGCATTGGCGCACTGCAGAAGCCTGGCCGAGATGGACGGATCCTGCTCAATCACCCGTTTGAGATCGCGGGCGCCGGCGTGGATGTCGGCTGTCACCTCCAGAATCTTCCAGGCGGTTGTGGGCAGGACCGGAAGTGATCGGCATCGTTCGGCCGATCGCATGGCCCGCCCCGGAAAGAGCTCGGCCAGTGCCGGCTCTATTTGTGAATCGGACAGCATCTGGTCGTGTTTGAGTGTGTTGTCCCGGTCCGGGGACGCAGGGTAGGAAAACCGTCCCAGTGGGCAGTTGTTGACTGCCTGCTGCAGGTCGCGTGTCGGTACCAGCAGTCGTGCCTGAGCCCTTCCGCTCTGAAGCGAGAGCTCCAGGCCGGTATACAGCCCGATATCCACGACGGTCTCCACTGCATAGGGCTGCCCCAGTGGCGGTGGACAGTCCGGACTGCAGTCCGGGAAGATCGAGCGGAGCCGCGTGTCCTTCATGGGACGGAGTTCCCGGCCAAGCATTTCATTCAGGAGTCGTATATCGACAAGATGGTCTTCCGGAACCAGGGCAAGCACGGTTCCTTTCTCGTCCTCGAGCGCAACGCTGCGGCATCTCAGGCTACCTGTCGACCGTAGTCCACGGGAAGGCGGGTTTGCTGTCACCCGGTAATGTATTCTCTGCTGTTCCAGGAACCGCTTCAGGCCTGCCGGCAGATGCAGTTCCGGGCTCGTCTCTGTTTCCATGAATCGCTCGCTCCCTGTTGCGGCTTGTTTCCGTGAAATTCAGGAAAAAAAGCATGGATCGTGCCAAGAGCGCGAAAATGATCGGGTTTTGGTTGTTGCCGGGGCTGGCTCAGGTTTTTTTGCTTGTGTGCCTAATGAATGTGTAGGAAACAAACTGTTCGCGTGTAGGACTATCGGGATGGTCGCGGTACTTCCGTCATGAAGCCGTCGCGATGCGTGTGCGGTGGCGGCAGGCTGCTCAGTGAAAATGACAGGGCGGGCACGAAGTGCCCGCCCTGTGTTGCAGTTTGCTGTCGGTCTCAGTTATTGATGTTCAGTATCGCCTGATCCATTTCCTTGTTGCCGCTGTCGTCGGTGGCGTTGGCCGTGACTTCGATGGCGGTGGTGGGCATGTCAGTATCCTGGATGTTGCCCTGGATCCTGATGACTTCACCTCCGGTGATGGCGGTGACGGGTTTGGCGACCCCGGAGACTGCCGGATCTTCATCGCAGACGTCATCGGAGTTCAACCGGACTTCCACATAACTGACTCTCGGACTGTCGATCTCAGTAATGGCCATGCCGGTGGAGGTGTCGATGAACTCGATATCGAGGCTCGGTTGCTGGGTGTCCCTGATGTTGACCGTGGTGGACTCGGTGTCCGTGACGCCATTGGTCGTCATGGCGGTGACTTCCACTGTGTGCTCACCCAGCGACAGGAAGGGGGTGATGCTGCTGCCCGTTCCCGCGTCGGCGCCGTCGACGGCCCAGCTGATCGAGCCCAGGGTGGCTCCGCCTTTCAGGGTTGCAGTTGCAGTGAGGTTGACGGAGGTGCCGCCGGTTTCGCTGCACTCCTGGGTCAGCCCGCCCGGGACGTTCAGATCCACATCCACGTCCGGGATGCTGCCGCCCACGTCGAGTTCGTAGGCAATACTGAAGCCGGGGAAGGGGCCGGAGATCATCGCATGCCCCGGGATGCCGTCGCCGTCACTGTCCACCGGTTCATAGCGGCTGGCGGAGCCGACAGTGGTCACATCCCAGACGATGAAGGCCGGAATGTCAGTGCTGGCCGCCCAGTCCGTCTGGATGAACCCGCCGACCTGGCCGGGAGCGACGGTCACGGTGCCCGCGCCGGGACGGGTGTGTGTGCCCGGAGGCAGGAGCTCGATCTCGCTCATCACGTGCATCCCGAAGAACATCCAGGGATCGATGATGACCGTGCCTGCGCTGTCGTCGAAATCACCCGTGATGGGCATGGGTGCCATGACGGCGTTACCGACAGGATCGTACATCTGAGCAGTGCCGGTCATGTTGTTCAGCGTGCCTGCGCTGATCACGGACATGTAGCCCAGTCCGGTAAGGAAGGCGGCGGATAGTGTGGTTATTCTCATTGGAGGTCTCCTCTGTGGTGGTAGGGTTGTTGGTATTGTTTTCCGTGTTTGTAGAATTGTTATCTTTATCAATATAGCCAAATTTCGGCCAGGCGCTGTAAGCCCAGGATTACATGAAGGCTGGATAAGGAATTGCACGGGCCATGCCTGCCCAGCGGGGCGGAGGCTGGACATTTCCGCCACGCCCGGCATAATAGGCGGCAATTTCCACCGAGCCGATCGGTTCTCTGCAGATGGGCGCAAAGTTGCCGCAAGTTCTCGTCATAAACGGTCCCAACCTCAACCTGCTGGGCAGTCGTGAGCCGGGTCACTACGGGGTCCGGAGTCTGGAGGATATTTCCGCAAGGATAACGACATTGGCCGGCGAGTTGGGCGCCGATGTCGACATTTTCCAGAGCAATGCCGAGCATGAACTGGTTGGACGGGTGCAGGCCGCACGGGGCCGGGCCGATTTCATCATCATCAATCCCGCCGCCTTTACCCACACCAGTGTAGCCCTGCGGGATGCCCTGCTGGCAGTGGATATACCTTTTATAGAACTGCACCTCTCCAATGTGCATGCCCGGGAGGAATTCCGGGCGCATTCCTATTTCTCCGACATTGCGGTCGGGGTGATCAGCGGCCTGGGCGCGGTCGGCTACGAACTCGCTCTGCGTGCCGCGCATGACCATCTGTCGCGTAACTGACTGATTACGGAATAACATCATGGACATCCGCAAGGTAAAGAAACTCATCGAGCTGCTGGAGGAATCGGGGATCGCCGAGATCGAGATCCACGAGGGCGAGGAATCCGTACGCATCAGCCGTAACAGTTCCAGCGTGCAGACGGTGGTGCAGGCTGCCGCCCCCATGCCGGCCACGGCACCGGCCGCGCCGGCCCCGGCCCCTGCAGGCGAGCCCGCCGCCGAGGCGGCCCCCGCCATCCCGGCCGGGCATCAGGTCACCTCGCCCATGGTGGGCACCTTCTATCGGGCCTCCTCCCCCGGCGCGACGCCCTTCGTGGAGGTCGGGCAGCGGGTCAATGCCGGTGATACCCTGTGCATCATCGAGGCCATGAAGATGCTCAACCAGATAGAGGCCGACAAGGCTGGCACCGTGGTGGCGATCCTGGTCGAGAACGGCCAGCCGGTGGAGTTCGGTGAGCCGTTGTTCGTGATCGAGTGACTCCAAGATCAAGAGCGCCACGGAATACACGGAAAGCACGGAAAAATGTCAATGTGTTCAGGGAGGAGCGCATATGTTGGTGGAAGAGGAACTGACCTACGGTATCCGTGGGTGTGTCTATGAAGTATACCGGCAGCTTGGTGCAGGATTTCTGGAGAAGGTATACGAAAAGGCGCTGATCAGGGAACTTCACCTGCAAGGTGTCAATGCTGAGGCTCAAGTGCCTTTGAAGGTCGAGTACAAGGGCGAGGTTGTGGGTGAATATCTGGCCGGTATTCTGGTAGAGGCTAGGGTGCTTGTTGAACTCAAGGCCCAATCTGAGCTGTCAAAGGTGCATGAAGCGCAATTGGTTAATTACATGCGTGCTAGCGGCAAAAAGGTGGGATTGCTGGTGAATTTTACCCACCCCAAGGCCGAGATCAGGCGCGTGGTTATCTGAAATCAAATCATTCCGTGCCTTCCGTGTATTCCGTGGCGCTCTTCAAGTTTATGGTCATAACACATCATGCTGGATAAAGTCGTCATCGCAAACCGCGGCGAGATCGCGCTGCGCATCCTCCGCGCCTGCCGGGAGCTGGACATCCGCACCGTGGCGGTGCATTCGACCGTGGACCGGGACCTCAAGCATGTGCGCCTGGCCGACGAGACGGTATGCATCGGCGGGGCGCCCTCGACCGAGAGCTACCTCAACATCCCCGCCCTGATCAGCGCCGCCGAGGTCACCGACGCGGTGGCCATTCATCCCGGTTACGGTTTCCTGTCCGAGAACGCCGACTTTGCCGAGCAGGTCGAGCGCAGCGGTTTCATCTTCATCGGGCCGCGCGCCGAGACCATCCGCACCATGGGCGACAAGGTTGCCGCCATCAAGGCCATGAAGGCGGCCGGCGTGCCCTGTGTGCCGGGCTCGGACGGGCCGCTGGGTGACGATCCCGACACCAACCTGCGGCTGGCGCGCGAGATCGGCTACCCGGTCATTATCAAGGCCGCCGGCGGCGGCGGCGGGCGCGGCATGCGGGTGGTGCATTCCGAGGCCGCGCTCCTGAACGCCATTACCCTGACCCAGGGCGAGGCCGAGGCGGCCTTCGGCAATGGTGTGGTGTACATGGAGAAGTTCCTGGAGCATCCGCGTCATGTCGAGTTCCAGGTGCTGGCCGACGGCGAGGGCAATGCCATCCACCTGGGCGAGCGCGACTGTTCCATGCAGCGCCGGCACCAGAAGGTGGTCGAGGAGGCCCCGGCCCCGGGCATAACCCCTGAGCAGCGCGCCGGGATGGGCGAGCGCTGCGCCGAGGCCTGCCGCAAAATCAACTATCGGGGTGCCGGCACCTTCGAGTTCCTGTTCGAGAACGGCGAATTCTTCTTCATCGAGATGAACACCCGGGTGCAGGTCGAGCACCCGGTGACCGAGATGATCACGGGCGTGGATATTGTCAAGGAACAGCTGCGCATCGCCGCCGGCCAGGGCCTGTCCTACCGCCAGGACGACATCCACATCAGCGGCCATGCCGTGGAATGCCGCATCAACGCCGAGGACCCGCGCAGCTTCCTGCCCTCGCCGGGCACCATCCAGCAGTTCCACCCGCCCGGCGGTCCCGGGATCCGCTGGGATTCGCACATCTACAACGGCTACCGCGTGCCGCCCAACTATGATTCCATGATCGGCAAGCTGATCGCCCATGGCGAAACCCGCGAGGCCGCGCTGGCGCGCATGCGCGGGGCGCTGTCCGAACTGGTG
The DNA here is from genome assembly GCF_003932505.1 of Thiohalobacter thiocyanaticus. Classification (GTDB taxonomy): domain Bacteria; phylum Pseudomonadota; class Gammaproteobacteria; order Thiohalobacterales; family Thiohalobacteraceae; genus Thiohalobacter; species Thiohalobacter thiocyanaticus. Next base: position 1,131,672 of record NZ_QZMU01000001.1, on the reverse strand, counting down.
GTCGACGGCATCAAGACCAATATCGAACTGCATCGCGACATCTGCAGCGACAGTGCCTTCATCCGCGGCGGCACGGACATCCACTACCTGGAAAAGAAACTGGGCCTGTGAAGGTCAGGAGCGCCACGGAATACACGGAAGGCACGGAAATTATTAATGCTTGAAAGTCAGGATAGTGATACCCGTCATTCCGGCGCAGGCCGGAATCCAGATACCACTGCGGTCACTGGATCCCGGCCTGCGCCGGGATGACGGTAATGGGTATAACAACCGCAATTTATGCAATGAACAAGTAAGTGCATTTGTCTGTGCTTTCCGTGTATTCCGTGGCGCTCTTGATTAATTAACAATGCCCTGGATTCAGCTTTCTCTCGAAGCCGGTGATCTCGATCCGGAACAGCTCTCCGACCGCCTGATGGAGGCCGGCGCGGTGTCGGTGACCTTTCAGGATGCCGCTGACGAGCCGGTGCTGGAACCTGCGCCCGGGGCTACACCGCTGTGGTCGCGGACCCGGGTAGTGGCCCTGTTCGAGGCCGGGCTGTCCACCGAAGATCTGATTGCGGACCTGCGGGAAGCGCTGGGCCCGGCCGCGGACCGGGTCGAGGTCACGACCCTGGACGACCGCGACTGGGTCCGGGCCTGGATGGACGAGTTCCGGCCCATGCGTTTCGGTGAGCGTCTGTGGATCTGCCCCTCGCACCACAGCCGCCGCCCGATCCGGACGCGGTCAATATCCAGCTTGACCCCGGTCTGGCCTTCGGCACCGGTACCCATCCGACCACGGCCCTGTGCCTGGAGTGGCTGGACCGGCACCCGCCGGCGGATCTGGAGGTCATCGACTACGGCTGCGGCTCGGGTGTGCTCGCCATCGCCGCGCTCAAGCTGGGCGCGCGCCATGTATGGGGGGTGGACAATGATCCCCAGGCCCTGATCGCGACCCGCGACAACGCCGGGCGCAACGGCGTGGGGGAGGGCATCGAGACCTGTCTGCCCGGGGGCCTGCCGGCGCTCCAGGCCGATCTGATGCTGGCCAATATCCTGGCCAATCCCCTGGTGGAACTGGCCCCCTCCCTGGCCGGCCATGTGCGGCCAGGCGGGATGATCGTCCTGTCAGGTATTCTGGCCGAGCAGGCGGCGATGGTCCGCGCGGCCTATGCCGGCGCCTTTGAGAACCTGGTGGTGGATCAGCAGGACGGTTGGGTTAGAATCAGCGGCAGACGCCGGGGATGAGTTCGTAGGTCGGGTTAGCGTAGCGTAACCCGACGCCCCGCGGCATGTTGGGTGACGGTGCTGCGCACCTAACCCAACCTACATCCTGCAGCTTCATTCCCTGTCACGCATCCCCTGCCAAGGAACGAAATGCTCACTCGCTGTCCCCATTGCCAGACCGGTTTTGCCGCCCTGCGCGCCGGCCATCTCGCGGTCGCAAGCGGATGGGTGCGCTGCCCGGACTGCGGCAGGGGCTTCAATGCTCTGGAGTACCGTTCGACAGCTGGGAGGATGCGCTGGCGCCGGCCGAACGCCGCCATGAAATGTTGGCGCTATGCAACATTCGCCCCCTGGCGCCGGGCTGGGCGCTTGTGGCGCCCGGTGCGCCTCGGCGTATGCCCGAGTCCTCCACCGGTACAGCTGCGGCCGACGCGGAGGGTGCGGATGCCGCTGCGCCCGCTACCGCCGAGGTCCCGGCCGTGCTGCTGGAGGACTTTCAGCCGCGCCCGGCGCATACCGGCCGGCGCCTGCTGCAGGGGGTGGTGGTGGTGCTGTTGCTGTTCACGCTGCTCGGGCAGGGCGTGTATCTCCAGCGTGAACGGCTCTACACCCTTACCGAGTGGCAGCCCTGGCTGGAACGGTTCTGCGCCCTGGCGGGCTGTGAGCTGCCGCTGCGGCGGGCGCCGGCGCAGTGGTCCATCCAGGCACGTGAGGTGCGCGCTCACCCGCATCTCGACGGGGCCCTGGAGGTGGAACTGGGACCTGTCATGCAGCCGTTTTCACCCAGGCTTACCCGCTGGTCGTAATCTTCTTCAAACCGACCTACGGCGCGGGCACAGCAGACGGGCTCTTGTTTCCGTCCGCAGACGATACTGCCTGGCTGCCCTTTTGCCCGTTCCGCGTCGCTGGGTCCCGGCCGTGGCGAGCTGCAGCTTCGGCTTCGCGGTCGACCCGGCTCGGGAGCTGGTTTCCGTCATTTTGATTTTCGTGAGGCCGTCCCGCAGGCCCGCATGAATCCGACCGGCGCGCTTCCCCCTCTCCGGGCGAGCGGGTATCATGTGCCGTCCGGTCGAGCCCATGACCTCCCAGAACAATGATGCACATCGGACCCTTCCAACTCAGAAACCGTTTGGTGCTCGCGCCCATGGCGGGCGTGACGGATCGCCCCTTCCGGCAGCTGTGCAAGCAGCTGGCGCGGGGCTGGACGGTTCCGAGATGGTCTCGGCCAATTCGCTGCTGTGGGCAGCGAAAGACCCCGCCGCCCGCTCCAATCACGAACGGCGAGGTCGAGCCACGCACGATGCAGATGGCCGGGGCCCCGATCCGCAGAGATGGCCGAGGCCGCCGGCACAATGTCGATCACGGCGCCCAGATCATCGACATCAACATGGGCTGCCCGGCCAAGAAGGTCTGCAATGTCATGGCCGGCTCGGCCCTGCTGCAGTACGAGGATCTGGTCCAGCGTATCCTGGAGGCCGTGGTCGAGGCCGTAGACGTGCCGGTCACGCTCAAGATCCGCACCGGCTGGGACCGGGGCCACCGCAAAACGGCGTGCGCAATAAATCGGCCGCATCGCCGAGCAGGCCGGGCAGCCTTTCGCTGCGCCGTGCACGGCCGGCACCCGCGCCTGCGGCCTAAAGGGCGAGGCCGATACGAACCATCCGGGACATAAAGGGCACCGTGGGCATCCCGGTGATATCGCCAACGGCAATCAGGATCCGCTCAAGGCCAGGCCAGTGCTGAATACACCGCGCGGAAAGCCCGTCTGATCGGCCGTGCCGGCCCAGGGCCGGCCCTGGATCTCCTGATCGAACCATTTTCCGCCACCGGCGAGCTGCTCCCCGAGCCGGACGTGGGCAGAGATCAGCGACATCATGTCGGAGCATCTGCATAACGTACGAATTTCTCTACGGGGAGCACACAAGGGGTAACGGATCGCCCTCCAAGCACATTTCCTGGTACAGCAAGGGACAGCCCGGCGGTGCCGCCTTCCGCGATCAGGTCAACCGCGTGGAGACGGTCGTCGAGCAGCTGGCAATGACGGAACGCTTCTTCGAACAACTGACGCAGCGCGAGGTCAAGGCGGCATGAACGCAGAGAAAAAGAAGAACAACAGGCCAACGCGGCCCCCTGCGTGGCTCGGTCAAGGATCCTGGAGCTTGTATTTTCAATGATCTGCGGTCACGATCCCAGCGATGGTCCTACAGATGTGATCAACGAGGTCGAGCCCGTCATGCTGGAGACCGTCATGCAGTACGCCGGCGGCAATCAGACCCATGCCGCCGAGATCCTCGGCATCAACCGCAGCACCCTGCGCAAGAAGCTGCGGCAGTACGAGATAGAAATCTGAACAACGATCAGGAGCGCCACGGAATACACGGAAAGCACGGACAAATAAAAATTGTTTCAGCGTGCGTAGGTCGGGTTAGCGCAGCGTAACCATACAGGGCCGGCGGATGTGTCGGGTGAACGGGCTACCTGGACCGGCCGAACTCGGCCAGTCAGTTCCGCGTCATGTCCGGCGCAGGCCGGAATCCAGTGACCGAGCGGCATCTGGATCCCGCCTGCCCGGGATGACGCTGAAGGGGTGGGTTACAGACTCGATTAAGATGTTTCGTTTTCGTCCGTTAGTCCCGTGTATCCGTGGCGCGCTTAGTTTTTCAAGAAAGGACAAGCCATTAAACAAGATACAGCGCGCCTAATCAGCGGCCTCCGACAAGACGGCATCGTCGCTTCGCCCGGCCCTGCACGAGCAGGGCGTGGAATCCTGTCCACCGGCTAAACGACGCATGCTGGCGGAGGCCGGCCTGCCGGTAGTGAGGTCTCGGACCACAGCCGGCTTCCGATATGATGGACGTGCGGTCAAGACCCTGCATCCGAAGATCCATGGCGGCATCCTGGGCCGGCGCGGGACGACGATGGGGTGATGGCAGAACACGACTCCGCCCATCGACCTGATCGCGGGCCAATCTGTTATCCCTTTCGAGCGCACCCGGGGCCGACCCGGGACTGCAACCTGCCACGGCGATTGAAAACATCGAAAATCGGCGGGCCGGACCCTGCTGCGCGCCGCGGCCAAGAACCACTGCCAGCGGTCCTGGTGGTCGACAACGCCGAACTTCGACGAGAGGGTGCGGGCAGAGAGCTGCGACACGAGCGGCGCGGTGACCGATGCCGCCCGTATGACCTGGCGGTCAAATGGCTTCGAGCATATACCGCCCGCAATGGGCCATCGCCACTACCCTGGGGCGGGCGCAACCTGCCAGACGCCGAGGCCGAGTTTTCCTTTCCAAGCAACTTCTCGAGACCGCATAACCGCAAGGCTCATCGATGCGCTACGGGCGGCGAAGAATCCCACCAGTGAGGGGCGCGGCCTTCTATGTCGAGGCCGACGTGAGCGAGGCCTCGGTGGCCACCGCACGCCAGTTGCAGGGCAAGGAGTTGTCCTACAACAACATCGCCGACACCGATGCGGCGCTGGAATGCGTCAAGGGCCTGGACGCCGGGCCGGCCTGCGTCATCGTCAAGCATGCCAATCCCTGCGGCGTGGCCTACGGCGCCAGCCCTGAAAGAGGCCGAAGATCGCGCCTTCCAACCGATCCCGAATCCCCTTCGGCGGGCATCATGGATTCAATCAGACGCGGGAATGCCGACAAAAAAAAAAAGCTGCAGCAGCGGAGACGCCAGGGCGGCGAGGGCAGTGCGCCGGAGATCGACGAGAATGCCCGGAAGATGCGGGCGGCCAAGAAGACGTCCGGGTGCTGGCCTGCGGCCGGTGGCCGGAGCAGCCCGCGCCGCGGCTGGACTTCAAGCGGGTGACCGGCGGCCTGCTGGTGCAGCAGGCTGACCTGGCGCTGGTCAATGAGACCCGGATCGTCACCGAGCAGGCCCCGAGCGAGGAACAGATGCGCGATCTCATGTTCGCCTGGCAGGTGGCCAAGTTCGTCAGTCCCAACGCCATCGTCTATGCCCGCGAGCGGATGACCATCGGTGTCGGCGCCGGTCAGATGAGCCGGGTCAACAGTGCCCGCATCGCCGGCATCAAGGCCGAACAGGCCGGCCTGCAGGTGCCCGGTTCGGTGATGGCCTCCGACGCCTTCTTCCCCTTCCGCGACGGCATCGACCAGGCTGCGGAGGCCGGCATCAGCGCCGTGATCCAGCCCGGCGGTTCCATGCGCGACGAGGAGGTCATCGCCGCCGCCAATGAACACGGCATGGCGATGGTGTTCACCGGCATGCGGCATTTCCGGCATTGATTCATTAAGAGCGCCACGGAAAGCACGGAAAATGCTTGAAGGTGCTGATCAGTCTGTTTCCCGTCATCCCGGCGCAGGCCGGGATCCAGATGTCTCTGCGGATAATGGATTCCGGCTTGCGCCGGAATGACGCTGAAAGGGATTGTGGTTACACCGGGCTTGGCGAATTGTATTTGTCCGTGCTTTCCGTGTATTCCGTGGCGATCTTGATCTAGGAGTAATACATGAAGGTACTGATCATCGGCGGCGGGGGCCGCGAGCACGCCCTGGCCTGGAAGGCCGCGCAGTCGCCGCAGGTGGAAACGGTCCATGTCGCGCCGGGCAATGCCGGCACGGCGCGCGAGCCGAAGGTGCAGAACCTGGCTATCGGCGCGGAGGATATTCCCGCCCTGTTCCGCTTCGCTGCCGACAACGCCATTGATCTCACCATCGTTGGTCCGGAGGCGCCGCTGGTCGCCGGCATCGTCGATACCTTCCGCGACGGTGGCCTGGCGATCTTCGGCCCCACCCGCGACGCCGCCCGGCTGGAGGGGTCCAAGGCCTTCGCCAAGGACTTTCTGCAGCGCCACAACATTCCCACCGCGCACTATGGCGTGTTCACCGACGTGAACGAGGCCGTCCGTTATATCCATGACCGCGGCGCGCCCATCGTGGTCAAGGCCGACGGTCTGGCCGCGGGCAAGGGCGTGATCCTGGCACAGACCAATGACGAGGCGATCCGGGCGGTGCAGGACATGCTGGCCGGCAATGCCTTCGGCGAGGCCGGGCACCGGGTGGTGATCGAGGAGTTCCTCACCGGCGAGGAGGCCAGCTTCATCTGCATGGTCGATGGCGACAACATCCTGCCCCTGGCCAGTTCGCAGGACCACAAGGCCGCGGGCGAGGGCGACACCGGGCCCAACACCGGCGGCATGGGCGCCTACTCACCGGCGCCGGTGGTCACGCCCGAGGTGCACGAGCGCATCATGCGGGAGGTGATCGAGCCCACGGTGCAGGGGCTGGCCCTCGAGGGCGTACCCTACACCGGCTTTCTCTATGCCGGGGTGATGGTCGCCCCGGACGGCACGCCGAAGGTGCTGGAGTTCAATGTGCGCTTCGGTGATCCCGAGACCCAGCCGGTATTGATGCGGCTGCAGTCCGATCTGGTCGAACTGTGTCTGGCCGGCAGCGAGGGCCGGCTGGACGGGCTGGAGGCGCAATGGGATCCGCGGGCGGCCCTGGGCGTGGTGATGGCCGCCGGCGGTTATCCCGGCAGCTACTCAAAGGGGGCGCCCATCGCCGGGCTGGAGGGTGAGGAGGAAGCAGGCGTGAAGGTCTTCCACGCCGGTACCGCCGAGCAGGACGGTGCCATCGTCACCAGCGGTGGCCGGGTGCTGTGCGTCTGCGCCCTGGGCGCAGACGTGGCCGAGGCCCAGCGCCGGGCCTATACCAGGGTCGATTCGATTACCTGGAAGGATGTGTATTTCCGGCGGGATATCGGGTTTCGCGCCGTTGGGCGTGGGGTTTGACGCGCTTCAAACCGCGAAGGCGAATAAGGCGCGCTAAGGTCTCTTAATTCCAAAGAACTCTACAGACACCGTCATCCCGGCGTAGGCGGGATCCAGGAACCTCCGCGGCAACTGGATCCCCGCCTGCGCGGGGATGACGGGATGGCAATAATCAGAAGCGCGTAGGCCGGGATAAGCGCAGCGTTCCCGGCGGGCAGGGCAATGCCGGAAACGGGCCTGCAGCCCTTATTCCGGCCTACAGGCTATCGCTACAGGCTCTTTCGCTTCACGCCTCACGCAATCACCGCTTCATCGACTCGAAGAACTCGTTGTTGGTCTTGGTATCCTTGAGCTTGTCGAGCAGGAATTCCATGGCGGCGAGCTCGTCCATGGGATGCAGCAGTTTGCGCAGGATCCACATCTTCTGCAGTTCGTCGGGCTTGGTGAGCAGTTCCTCGCGGCGGGTGCCGGAGCGGTTGATGTTGATGGCGGGGTAGATGCGGCGTTCGGCGATCTTGCGATCCAGATGGATCTCCATGTTGCCGGTGCCCTTGAATTCCTCGTAGATGACATCGTCCATGCGCGAGCCGGTATCGATGAGCGCGGTGGCGATGATGGTCAGTGAACCGCCTTCCTCGACGTTGCGCGCCGCGCCGAAGAAGCGCTTGGGCCGGTGCAGGGCGTTGGCATCCACGCCGCCGGTGAGCACCTTGCCGGAGGAGGGCACCACCGTGTTGTAGGCGCGCGCCAGGCGGGTGATGGAGTCCAGCAGGATGACCACGTCCTTCTTGTGCTCGACCAGGCGCTTGGCCTTCTCGATCACCATCTCGGCGACCTGCACGTGGCGGCTGGCCGGCTCGTCGAAGGTGGATGAGACCACCTCGCCGCGCACCGAGCGGTCCATCTCGGTGACCTCCTCGGGCCGCTCGTCAATCAGCAGCACGATCAGATACACATCCGGGTAATTGCTGGTGATGCTCTGGGCGATGTTCTGCAGCAGCATGGTCTTGCCCGCCTTGGGCGGGGAGACGATCAGGCCGCGCTGGCCCTTGCCGATGGGGGCGGCCAGGTCGATCACCCGAGGGGTGATGTCCTCGGTGCTGCCGTTGCCGATCTCCAGGCCCAGCCGCTCGGTCGGGTGCAACGGGGTGAGATTCTCGAACAGCACCTTGTTGCGGGCGTTCTCCGGCGGTTCGAAGTTGATCTCGCTGACCTTGAGCAGGGCGAAGTAGCGCTCACCCTCCTTGGGCGGGCGGATCTTGCCGGAGATGGTATCGCCGGTGCGCAGGCTGAAGCGCCGGATCTGGCTGGGCGAGACATAGATATCGTCGGGTCCGGCCAGATAGGAGCTGTCGGCGGAGCGCAGAAAGCCGAAGCCGTCCTGCAGTATTTCCAGCACCCCGTCGCCGTAGATTGCCTCGCCGTTCTTGGCGTGGGCCTTGAGAATGGCAAAGATGATGTCCTGCTTGCGTGAGCGGGCCATGTTCTCGATGCCGATTTCCTGGGCAATATCAACGATTTCAGCGGCGGGTTTTTTCTTGAGGTCGGTCAGGTTCATGATTGTTACGGACGCAGTGGGTTTACGGGATGGATAGCACGAACAGAATCCGGCAGGGATGCGGAGCTGAGGTGCGTCGTTAAGTTAAAGCTTACAGGGGGGGCCGGTGAAGGCCGAGGAACTATGGAGTTTGCTTTATCCGGTTAATCTAGCATGCCGTCCGGCAGCCGTCCAGCTTTTTGCCGGACGGCCGTTCAACCGGTCAGATATTGCTGTCGATGAAGGCGGTCAGCTGTGATTTGGATACCGCGCCCACCTTGGTGGCTTCGACATTGCCGTCCTTGAACAGCATCAGTGTGGGGATGCCCCGGATGCCGTACTTGGGCGGCGTCTGCGGATTCTCGTCGATGTTGAGCTTGGCGATCCTGATCTTGCCGGCATACTCATCGGCGAGTTCGTCCAGGATGGGGGCGATCATCTTGCACGGGCCGCACCAGTCGGCCCAGTAGTCGACCAGGACGGGCTCGGAAGACTGCAGCACTTCCTGGTCAAAGGATGAATCTGTCACATACATGATGCGATCACTCACGGTTGTCGAACCTCCTGCTTTGCCTTGCCCTGCATGCCAGAAGAGCTTGTCGGATCGATGAAAGCGGACCGGGGTCAGCCGGCTCTGGATGTGGAAGGCGCGGTGTGTTGTCGGGTTTGCGGGATCACGGGCCGCGCGTGCGGCGGCCGATCTGGATCGTGCCCGCCATTTCAGCGAAAAGCCTCGCGCATTGCAAGCCCCGGGGGCGGGCGCGGCGGGCTGCTCGCCGCCGCGAAAATAGGTTATGCTAGGTCGCCATGACACAAGAAGCTGAGAATCAGACCCTATTCTCCTCCCTGAACCTGTCGCCGGAAGTCCTGCAAGGCATTGATGAAGCAGGTTTTAGCCGCTGTACGCCGATCCAGGCCCGGACCCTGCCGCCCCTGCTTGCCGGGCGCGACGTGGCCGGCCAGGCCCAGACCGGAACCGGCAAGACGGCCGCCTTCCTGGTCGCGGTGTTCGAGCGGCTGCTGCGTCAGCCGCCGGCGGCCGAGCGTCAGCCGAACCAGGTCAGGGCACTGATCCTGGCGCCGACACGCGAGCTGGCGGTGCAGATCTACAATGACGCCGTCATGCTGGGGAAACACACCGGGCTTACATTTGCCGCCGTCTACGGCGGGACCGGCTACGAGGAGCAGGCGCAGCGCCTGCGCGAGGGGGTGGACGTGCTGATCGGCACGCCGGGTCGCACCATCGATTATTTCAAGCAGCACCTGTTCGATCTGCGTCAGGCCCAGGCCGTGGTGCTGGACGAGGCCGACCGCATGTTCGACCTGGGTTTCATCAAGGACGTGCGCTACCTGCTGCGGCGCTGTCCGCCGCCGGAGCAGCGCCTGGGTCTGCTGTTTTCCGCCACCCTGTCCTGGCGGGTGACGGAACTGGCCTACGAGCACATGAACGACCCCGGGATCATCCGGGTGGAGCCGGAACAGGTCACGGCCGAGAAGGTCCGGCAGGTGCTCTATCACACCGCCAATGCGGAGAAGATCCCGCTGCTGATCGGTCTGCTCAAGCGGATGGACGCGCACCGCACCATCGTGTTCGTCAACACCAAGCACCAGGCCGAGCGGGTCTGGGGCTACCTGGAGGGCAACGGCATCAGGGCCGCCATCCTCTCGGGCGATGTGCCGCAGAACAAGCGCCTGCGGCTGCTGCAGCAGTTCCAGTCCGGCGAGTTGCCGGTGATGGTCGGCACCGATGTGGCCGCGCGCGGACTGCACATCCCGGATGTGAGCCACGTGATCAATTTCGATCTGCCGCAGGAAGCCGAGGATTACGTGCACCGCATCGGCCGCACGGCACGCGCCGGGGCCGAGGGCGATGCCATCAGTTTCGCCTGTGAGAATTATGTGTACTCGCTGCCCGAGATCGAGGACTACATCGGTTACAAGCTGCCGGTGGCGGCGGTCGAGGAGGACATGCTCGGCGAGGTGCAGCCGCCGGTGCGGCGCGAGCGGCGCAAGCGCCCCCAGGGCAGTGGTCGTGGCCGGGACGGCGGGCAGCGCGGTGGTGGCGGCGGCCGGGGGCGGTCGCGCCAGGGGGGACGGGGCGGCAGACCCCGGCAGGACTGAATCCGGATCGAGACGATGCATATGACCTGGCAAGACTGGCTGGCATCACGCCAGGCCCGCACCGGCGCGCGCCTGCTGACCCTGGCGTTGGTCCTGCTGGTGATCTATCAGCTGGCGCGGCTGACCTGGCAGCTGGTTCCGGCGCCGCCGGTGCCGGAAGCCGGGATCCAGACACCGACCGAGTCGGCGGCACGCACGCCGGCCGCGCCCGCGCCGGAGCGGCCGCAGGCCGGGCGGATCGCCGAGTGGCATCTGTTCGGCCGGGCCGATCCCGGGACGGCGCCGGGCGGGGGCGGCCGGGCCGCGCCCATCGATGCCCCGGAGACCCGCCTGAACCTGACCCTGCGCGGCCTGTATGCGACCGAGGATCCCGGGCGGGCACGCGCCATCATCGCCGCGCCCAACGGCGAGGAGCGCAGCTTCCGGGTCGATGACGAGCTGCCGGGCGGCGCCGAACTGAGTGCCATCTACGCCGATCGCATCATTCTGCTGCGCAACGGCCGCCACGAGACCCTGCGCCTGCCGCGGGAGGCGCTCGGGGACAACGCGGCGGCCGGCAGCAGCCGGAAGGTCGATCCGAACCCGCGGGCCGGCGAGATCCTGTCCGAGTACCGCGGCATGATGCAGAGCAACCCGCAGGCACTGACCGATCTGATGCGTCCGGTGCCGGCCAACGAGAACAACCGTTTTGTCGGTTTCCGCCTGTATCCGGGCAACCGGCCGGAACTGTTCCAGCAGCTGGGACTGCGCCCGGGTGACCTGGTCACGCAGGTCAACGGCGTGGAGCTGGACAGCGCGAACCGGGCCGCAGAGGTGGTGCAGTCGCTGCGCGACAGCCAGCAGGTCTCTCTGCAGATCCGGCGCGGTAACCAGGAACTGGACTTGGAGTTTTCACTGCCCTGAGTGTAGGCTGGGGCAAGTTTTGAGGGGGATGGTGTGATATCTGACGACAACAGATACAGGATGCAGGAGACAGGATACAAGTCGAAGCAGGGGCTTTGCATTCCCCTGTATCTTGTATCCTGTATCCTGTATCAACCCGTAGCGAAGCGCCTGCGCCAGGGGTTCAGTCTGCTGGTGCCCGTGTTCCTGCTCGCCGTCAGCCTGACCGCCCATTCCCAGACCGTGACGCTCAACCTCAAGGACGCCGATATCAGCGCCCTGATCGGCACCGTGGCCGAGGTCACAGGGAAGAACTTCATTGTCGATCCCCGGGTCAAGGGTCAGGTCACGGTCATCTCCTCGCGGCCCATGAACACCAGCGAGGTCTACCAGGTGTTTCTCTCCATCCTCAAGGTGCACGGCTTCGCCGCCGTGCCCAGTGGCGAGGTGGTCAAGATCGTGCCTGACGTCAACGCCAAGCAGGAGGGTATCCCCACTGCCAGCGATGAACAGCCCGGCCAGGGCGACGAAATGGTCACCCGGGTGGTACAGGTGCAGAATGTCACCGCCGCCCAGCTGGTGCCCATCCTGCGCCCGCTGGTGCCGCAGCAGGGACACCTGGCCGCCTATCCCTCCACCAATGTACTGATCATCTCCGACCGTGCGGACAATGTGGAGCGCATGGTCGACATCATCCGCCGCATCGACCGCGAGAGTGAGGGGGAGGTGGAAGTGGTGCGGCTGGAGCACGCCTCGGCCGCCGAGGTGGTGCGCATTCTCAATTCCATGCGCCAGGGTCAGCCGGGTCAGGCCCAGGCTGGCGCTGGTGTCGAGCGCGGCGGCACGACGCTGGCCGCCGATGAGCGCACCAACAGCATACTGCTCAGCGGCGAGCAGACCGAGCGGCTGCGCCTGCGGGCGATCATCACCCATCTGGATACCCCGCTGGAGCGCGGCGGCAATACCCATGTGGTGTATCTCAAGTACGCCAAGGCCGAGGACCTGGTCGAGGTGCTGACCGGTGTGAGCAGCCAGATCGAGGAAGAGGAACAGGGCAGCCAAAAGGCCGCGCCCCGCGCCTCGACCAGCATCCAGGCCGATGCCGCTTCCAATGCGCTGGTGATCACCGCGCCACCGGATGTGTACCGGTCGCTGCAGAGTGTCATCCGTCAGCTCGACATCCGCCGCGCCCAGGTGCTGGTCGAGGCAGTGATTGCCGAGATCAATGCCGACACGGCCGCTGAGCTGGGCGTGCAGTGGCGGGCCGCGCCCGATACCAGTGATGCCGGCGCCATTGGCGGTACCAATTTCGATGTCACCACGCCCATCAACACGGTGGCGCAGAATCCGCTCTCCGCCGGCAACGGCCTGAGTATCGGTTATTTCGAGGGTACCACCGACTTTCTCGGCACCGAGATACTGAACCTGGGTGCCCTGATCAAGGCACTGGGCAGCGACAGCGAGTCCAACATCCTGTCCACGCCGACCCTGGTGACCCTGGACAACGAGGAGGCCGAGATCGTGGTGGCCCAGAACGTGCCCTTCATCACCGGCCAGTTCACCAACACCGGCGCGACCAGTGGCGCGACCAATCCCTTCCAGACCATCGAACGCCAGGACGTGGGCCTGACGCTGCGCATCCGGCCCCAGATCAACGAGGGTGACGCCATCAAGCTGGAAATCGAGCAGGAAAGCTCCAGCGTGGCCGAGACCGCTGTCTCCGGCGCCTCCGACATCGTCACCAACAAGCGCTCCATCAAGACCCGTGTCATGGTCGCCGACCGCCAGGTGGTGGTGCTGGGCGGGCTGATCAGCGACGAGCTGAGCGAATCGGTGCAGAAGATTCCGCTGTTGGGCGACATCCCGCTGCTCGGCAACCTGTTCAAGGCCCAGGCCACGAAGAAGACCAAACAGAATCTGATGGTGTTCCTGCGGCCGGTGATCCTGCGTGACGCGGCCACCGAGAACCAGGTCAGCGCCGGCAAGTACAACTTCATGCGCGCCAAGCAGCTGGACAAGCGCGAGCGCGGCGTGAATCTGATGCGCAGCGACGACACGCCGCTGTTGCCGGAGATGGGCGAGTCCTTCGCCCCCGGTTCCGTGCCATTGCCTCCCCCCTCCGAAGTGCCGGAGACAGGGGCGGATTCCACGCCCGAAACCGAATTCGAGCTCGAGTAGCATGACGATGGAAGACCCCGGCCAGGTGATGCAGGAGGCGGCCGAATCGGCCGAACCGGCGCTGCCGGGCTTTGCCTTTGCCAAGCGTCACGGAGTGTTGGTCGAGCAGGTCGAGGACGGCCGGGCGCGGGTCAAGTGCCGGCCCGATGCCCGGCCGGCGGCGCTGGCCGAGCTGCGCCGCCACCTGCAGGTGCCGCTGGCGCTGGAGGAGGTTCCCGCCGAGCAGTTCGACGGCCTGCTGGCCGCAGCCTACGAACAGGGTTCCAACCGCACCATGCTTGCGATGGAGGACCTGGGCGACGAGTCGGATCTCAACAGCATCGCCGAGCAGCTGCCCGAGCCCGAGGACCTGCTGGAGAGCGAGGACGACGCGCCCATCATCCGGCTGATCAACGCCATTCTCACCGAAGCGGTCAAGGAAAACGCCTCCGACATCCATATCGAGACTTACGAGAACCGCCTGGTGGTGCGCTTCCGCGTCGACGGCGTACTGCGCGAGGTGCTGCAGCCGCAGCGGGTGCTCGCGCCGCTGATCGTCTCCCGCGTCAAGGTCATGGCCAGGCTGGACATCGCCGAGAAGCGCCTGCCCCAGGACGGGCGCATCTCGCTGCGCATCGCCGGCCGGCCGGTGGATGTGCGTGTCTCCACCCTGCCGTCCGGTCACGGCGAGCGGGTGGTGATGCGCCTGCTGGACAAGCAGGCCGGGCGCCTGGACCTGAAGCACCTGGGCATGGACCCGGCCACCCGCGCGGTCATGGACCGCATCATCAAGCGCCCGCACGGCATCATCCTGGTCACCGGCCCCACCGGCTCGGGTAAAACCACCACCCTGTATGCCGTGCTGTCGGCATTGAACGACCGCAGCCGTAATATCCTCACGGTGGAGGATCCGATCGAGTACTATCTGGACGGTATCGGCCAGACCCAGGTCAGCACCAAGGTGGACATGAGCTTCGCCCGCGGCCTGCGTGCCATCCTGCGCCAGGACCCGGACGTGGTGATGGTGGGCGAGATCCGCGACCTGGAGACGGCCGAGATCGCCGTGCAGGCCAGCCTCACCGGCCACCTGGTGCTCTCCACCCTGCATACCAACAGCGCCGTCGGCGCCGTCACCCGCCTGCGCGACATGGGGGTGGAGCCCTTCCTGGTCGCCTCCAGCCTGGTCGGTGTGCTGGCGCAGCGGCTGGTACGGGTGCTGTGCCATGAATGCAAGGTGCCCTATACCGCCAACGAAGCCGACTGCCGGGCGCTCGAGGTCGACATCGCGGAGCCACCCACCCTGTACAAGGCCGCCGGCTGTGCCACCTGCAACCAGCTCGGCTACCAGGGCCGTACCGGCATCTATGAACTGCTCGAGGTCGATGAGCACATGGCCCAGATGGTGCACGACGGTGCCGGCGAGTACGAGATCGAACGCTATGTACGCACCCGCGCCCCCAGCCTGCGCCAGGATGGCGCCCGCCTGGTGCTGCAGGGCGACACCAGCCTGGAGGAAGTGCTGCGGGTGACGCGGGAAGACTGATTGATTGAACCGCCAAGGCGCCAAGGGCGCCGAGTGTGAACATGCTTTCTAAACCACACCCCGATGGGGATCTTTGCTGGCGTTCCATAAGACCGTCGGAACGACAGGTCAATTCGATGCAGTCTGAATCATGCATTTCTAACCCTTGGCGCCTTTGGCGTCCTGGCGGTTATCTGTAAACGACTTTACTGATCCCCATGCCCGCATTCGAATACACCGCACTGGATACCAAGGGCCGCGAACGCAGCGGTGTGCTGGAGGGCGATACCGCCCGCCAGGTACGCCAGCAGCTGCGTGAACGCCAGCTCACCCCCATGGCGGTGGAGCCGGTGGCGCAGGAGGAATCCGGCCGGGGCAGACCGCGTGGCCCGGGACTGCGCCTGCGCCGCGGGGTCAGTGCCACCGACCTGGCCCTGTTGACCCGCCAGCTCGCCACCCTGGTGCGCTCCGGCACGCCGCTGGAGGAGTCGCTGCGCGCGGTGGCCCAGCAGACGGAGAAGGAGCGGCTGGGCAATCTGCTGCTGGCGGTGCGGGCGCGGGTGATGGAAGGCCACAGCCTGGCCAGCGGGCTGGGCGATTTCCCACATGTGTTCCCGGAGCTCTACCGCGCCACCGTGGCCGCGGGCGAACAGTCCGGACATCTGGACGTGGTACTGGAACGGCTGGCCGACTACACCGAGGCGCGCCAGCAGATGCGCGCCAAGATCCAGATGGCGCTGTTCTATCCGGTGATGCTGACCGTCATGGCCCTGGTCGTGGTCGGGCTGCTGCTGGCCTATGTGGTGCCGCAGGTGGTGCAGGTGTTCGACAACATCGGCCAGACCCTGCCGCTGCTGACCCGCATCCTCATCGCCATCAGCGATTTCTTCCAGCATTGGGGCTGGCTGCTGCTGATCCTGCTGGTGGCGGGCGTGATCGGCGGCGGCTGGCTGTTCCGCCGGCCCGGTCCGCGGCGCCGGCTGCACCGTCTGTACCTGTCGTTGCCGCTGATCGCGCGTCTGGTCAAGGGGGTGAACACGGCACGCTTTGCGCGCACGCTCAGCATCCTGGTCAGCAGCGGCGTGCCGGTGCTGGAGGGCCTGCGCATCGCCGGCCAGGTCATCGTCAACGAGCCCATGCGCGAGGCGGTGGAGGAGGCGGCGCGCCGGGTGCGCGAGGGCTCCAGCATCCAGGCCGCCATGCAGCGCAGCGGTTATTTCCCTCCCATGACCCTGCACCTGATCGCCAGTGGCGAGACCAGCGGTCAGCTCGAGTCCATGCTGGAACGGGCCGCCATCAGCCAGGAGCGCGAGGTCGAGACCCTGATCGGCACCCTCATGGCCCTGTTCGAGCCGCTGCTCATCGTGTTCATGGGCGTGGTGGTACTGCTGATCGTGCTCGCCATCCTGCTGCCCATCTTCGATCTCAACCAGATGGTGCGCTGAGTCTTTTGTCCTGGTGGTCTTCGAGCCACGGCTGGACACGGAAAAGCTTCAAACCGCGAAGGCGCCGAAGGCGCGCAAAGAATACGAGATTATTTATTACCTTCGCGCGCCTTCGACGCCTTCGCGGTTAACGCTTTTCATGTCCGTGTTCATCCGTGGCTATAATCCCGCCTTCGCCTGTTATCAATGACCGAGGCATCGCAATCCCATGCGCTGGCAACGCCTGACCCGCTCGCTGCGTCATTCCAATTACCGGCTGTATTTCTTCGGCCAGCTGGTCTCGCTCAACGGGACCTGGATGCAGAACGTGGCCCAGGCCTGGCTGGTGTACCGGCTGACCGAGTCCAGTTTCATGCTCGGGCTGGTGAGCTTTCTCAGCCTGGCACCGGTGCTGGTGTTCGGACTGTTCGGCGGCGTGATCGCCGACCGGCTGCCGCGGCTGCGGCTGTTCCTGGGTGCGCAGGTGCTGGCCTGTCTGCAGGCCCTGACCCTGGGGCTGCTGACCGTCACCGGCCTGGTGACGGTGCAGTGGATCATGGTTCTGGCGCTGCTGCTGGGCCTGGTGCACGCGGTGGAGATCCCGGCCCGGCATACCCTGGTCGCCCTGCTGGTGCCGCGCGAGGAGCTGCACAATGCCGTTGCGCTCAATTCCAGTACCTTCAACTTCGCCCGCTTCCTGGGGCCGATGCTGGCCGGCTGGTTGATCGCCCTGTGGGGCGAGGGCCCGGTGATCCTGCTCAATGCGCTGTCCTTCCTGGCCGTGATCCTGGCCATCCTGCGTATCCGCACGCCGGTCACGCCGGATGAGCTGGAACGCCGTCAGGAGGGGGTATGGGAGGGGCTGAAGTTCGCCTGGCAGCGGCCCGAGCTGCGCTATGCCCTGATGATCGTGGGCGCGGTCAGCCTGTTCGCCAATCCCTACCTGGTACTCATGCCGGTGTTCGCCCGCGAGGTCTTCGGCGGCGGCTCTGATCTGCTGGGACTGCTGGTCGGCGTGGCCGGGCTGGGTGCGCTGGGCGGGGCCCTGCGGCTGGCGCAGCGCGAGAAGGGCGAGGGCCTGGAGCGTCTCATTGCCGGCGCCGGCCTGCTGCTGGGGCTGGGTCTGATGCTGTTTGCCTACACGCCCTGGATCGGCGTGGCCCTGCTGCTGGTGGTGCTGACCGGTTATGCCATCACCACCCTGGTGGCCTCGACCAACACCTTCCTGCAGCTGTCCGCCCCGGATGCCCTGCGCGGGCGGGTTATGTCGCTGTTTTCGGTGATCTTCATCGGCCTGTCGCCGGTCGGCAACCTGGCCGCCGGCGCCCTGGCCGAGGTGCTGGGCGTGCAGTTCACCGTGCTGCTGCTGGGGGCGGTGTGTCTGGGATTTGCAGTCTATTACCGGGGCTATCTGGCAAGACGCGGCGAGGCCGGATAGCCCCGGAATGCTGCTTGCGGCGAAGACGTTTCACCTTCGCGGGCCCGCCGTACCCTGGTGGCCAAAGGGGCGCTGGAAAAACGGGCCCCCTGGTATATACTCCGGAAACCCTCCCGGTACAGGCGCTGCGACGCGCGTGTTCCGTCGAATAACTCAAATAATGGGAGCAGTATCATGTCCTCTTCAGGCCTGTCGTTATCTGTTCACGGCGTGACAAGACGCGCCGCTTTCCTGGGCACGGTATTGTGCTCTGTCCTGAGCCTTGCTCCCATGACCGTTCAGGCCGTGGACAACTGCCCCATGCTGGCGGATTCCGATCAGCTGGATACTGATCAGGATGGCGTTGGGGATGCCTGTGATAACTGTCTCCTGGTGGCCAATCCCGATCAGTCAGATACCGATGCCGACGGCTACGGCAATCGTTGTGATGCCGATTTTGATAATAGCGGTTTCGTTAATCTGCAGGATTTTTCTCTGTTACGGCAGGCCTATGGCAGCGCTGATCCTGATGTGGATATGAACGGCGACGGCATCGTCAATCTGCAGGATTTCTCCTTGCTCAGACAGGCCTATGGGCAGGAACCCGGACCAAGCGGCTGGACGCCGCTGCTGACGAACAGTCCCCCGGTGGCCATGGCCGGTTCTGATACGACCGCCTATCCCGGCGAATATGTCGTGCTGGACGGGCGCGGCTCCTACGATGACGATGCGGACGATGTTCTGCACTATCACTGGACCCTGGCCGAGGTCCCTTCCGGCAGCGCAGCCCAGTTGCTCGATCCCTGGAGCGATCAGGCGACACTGGTGCCGGATCTGCACGGCAGCTACCGGGTCGAGCTCACTGTCTATGATGGTGCCGGCGCGCGTGCGACCGACAGCGTCGGGATCACGACCCTCAATGCCCGGCCGGTGGCGCATGCCGGCAGCGATTTCAGTGTCACACCGGGCGACACGGTGACACTGGATGCCTCGGCCTCCTACGATCCCGACAACGACGCCCTGAGCTACCAGTGGAGCCTGGTCAACCGGCCCGACGGCAGTCTCGCCATGCTCAGCGATCCGGCCGCGGTCATGCCGCAGTTCGTCGCCGACGTGGCAGGCGATTACCGTTTCAGCCTGGTGGTCAGCGATGGTCAGCTGGAGAGCGACCCGGACAACATCACGGTCAGCGCCCTGCAGCCCACCGGCGACCGGTTTATGGACATGCTGCAGCCGATGGAGGCGGGAACCTGGCAGCAATTGAACATGAACCGTTTCGATTCGGTCTGGACCCCCGAGGATCAGCGGGTGCAGCCGGAGTACTGCAACGGCTCGACCATTCCCGGCAGCCCGCGCGCCATCCTGCGCGCCTGGAGCTCCATGGCCTGGGACCCGAACCGGGGTGATCTGATCTTCTGGGGCGGCGGGCATGCCAATTATGCCGGCAACGAGGTGTACCGGTTCCGCACCTCCACCATGCGCTGGGAGCGCGCCTCCCTGCCCAGCGACATCGTCTGCCAGCCACTGGGTGTGGGTGGCAGCCACTACGAGGCCATCGACGGGGTGTTCAATGCCCCCATCTCCTCGCACACCTATGACAACTCGGACTACCTGCCGGTGGCTGATCGCTTCGTCACCTTCGGCGGCGCGGCCTACGGCAGCGGCAACTTCGTCAAGCTGGTCGGCGACGAGCTGGTCAAGACCGGCCCCTACTTCTGGGATCCCAGCCGTGCCGATGCCGGCAAGGTGGGTGGAACCACCGGCTCGCAGGTCAAGCCGGAGGTCTATACCCAGGTCGAGGGCGGCCGGATGTGGGACAACCGCGACAGTCTCATCACCGGTTCGACCAGTCAGCTCAGCGTCGACCTCCTGCAGAAGACCTTCATCAACGGCACCTCCGACGTGGTGGTACAGAACGGCATCGATGTGATCTATTTCAATACCGGCGCGGGGGTGTGGAAGTACAGTGTCAACGATCCGGACGATGCCAGCCAGGACGTGCTGGAACTGGTCGGTACCCGCGGCGTGGGCGATATCTGGAGCCGTCAGGGTGCCGGCGCCTACGATCCGCTGCGTAACATCTATGTGCGCACCGCCGGCGAGGGCTTCTGGTTCTGGGATCTGAACCAGGCCGGGCCGAACAACCCACCGGTGCAGTTCGAGCCGGTGTTCCTCGACGCGGGTTATCCGACCGGACGCCTGGAGCGTGACGACTTCGGCCTGGACTATGACCCGGTTCGCGACCGCTACCTGCTCTGGAACGGCTACGCCGACGTCTGGATCCTGATCCCGCCCAACCAGGCGAGCAGCGCTGGCTGGAGCATGATGAAGGCCCCCAACACCGCGGCCAGTCCCGAGGTGCCCACCGCCGGTCCCTTCCGCGGTATCCTGGGCAAGTGGGAGTACATCCCCGAATACGACGTGTATCTCGGGGTGAACCACAATATCGACGAGGGCCGGATCTGGGTCTACAAGCCGCTGAACTGGGCGCCGAGCCGCTGAGTCGTGATAAAACAGCGGTAAGATGAAATATCTGTAGATACCGCCCCGGCCGTCGAGCGGAATTCACCAGTGCCCGTCATTCCGGCGTATGCCGGAATCCACTGGCCGCAGCGGTTTCTGGATCCCGGCATGCGCCGGGATGACGGGTGGCAGGCAAAAACCGGATGACATCCAGGACTTACTGGTGGTGGCTCTTCCCATCAGTGAGATGAGTATTTCTCATTCTCCACTAGGCCGGGTCAGCCGTGCCGGGTCGAGCAGTTCGTCCAGCTCCGCCTCGGACAGGCCGGTCATCTCCCTTGCCACCTCCTTCACCGCCCGCCCCTCGGCGTAGGCGCGCTTGGCGATCTCGGCGCCCTTCTCGTAGCCGATGCGTTCGTTCAGTGCGGTGACCAGCACCGGGTTGCGGTCCAGGGCGGCGCGGATATGGTCGGCGTTCACCGTGAAATCCGCGATCGCTTTGTCGGCCAGCACCCGGGCGCTGTTGGCCAGCAGCTCGATGCTCTGCAGCAGGTTGTAGGCGATCACCGGCAGCATGGTATTGAGCTGGAAGCCGCCCCACTGGCCGCCGCAGGCGATGGTGGCGTCGTTACCCTGGACCTGGGCGGCGGCCATGATCACCGCCTCGCTGATCACCGGATTGACCTTGCCGGGCATGATGCTGCTGCCGGGCTGCAGGGCGGGCAGGCTGATCTCACCCAGACCGGTGAGCGGGCCGCTGTTCATCCAGCGCAGGTCGTTGGCGATCTTGAGCAGGGCGGTGGCGGCCACGCGCAGCTGGCCGCTGAGCTCGACCGCCGTATCCTGGCAGGACAGGGCCTCGAAGAAATCCTCCGCCGGGTGGAAGGGGATGCCGGTGTCGGCGCTGAGCCGCGCACAGAAGCGGGCGGCGAATTCAGGATGGGCGTTGATGCCGGTGCCCACGGCGGTGCCGCCCTGGGCCAGCCGTTCCAGACGCGGCAGGGTGTCGTCGATGCGCAGGCGGCTGTTCCGGACCTGTTGCGCCCAGCCGCCGAGTTCCTGGGAAAAGCTGACCGGCATGGCGTCCATCAGGTGGGTGCGGCCGGTCTTGATGATGCCGTCCAGCGCGCGCCCCTTGCCCTCGATCACGGCGGCGAGATGATCCAGCGCCGGCAGCAGCTGCGTCTCCACCGCCAGCCGGGCGCTGACGTGGAGGGCGGTGGGGATGACGTCGTTGCTGCTCTGGCCGCGGTTGACGTGATCGTTGGGGTGGATGCGGGTCCCCGAGCCGTCGCTGGCCAGCCGGGCGATGACCTCGTTGGCGTTCATGTTGGTGCTGGTGCCGGAGCCGGTCTGGAACACGTCGATGGGGAACTGATCGTCATGTTCGCCGCGGGCGACCGCCTCGGCCGCGCCGGCAATGGCCTCGGCCAGGGCCGGGTCGAGCTGGTCCAGTTCGGCGTTGGCGCGGGCCGCGCAGGCCTTGATCCGCCCCAGGGCATGGATGAAGGCCGGCGGCATCCGCAGCCCGCTCAGGGGGAAGTTGTCCACGGCGCGCTGGGTCTGGGCACCATAGAGGGCGTCGGCGGGGACGGCTACCTCGCCCATGCTGTCGCGTTCGGTGCGGAAACCTGATTGGTCTGTCATGGTGTCGGTCCGTGCGTTGATGGGATTCGGGTGTTTCTGTTCAACGCAGAGGCGCGGAGACGCAAAGGACGCAGAATAAACGAATTAATGAACCTTTGATTCATTTTCTTTTCGTCATGCCGGCGAAGGCCGGCATCCATGTATCTGATGCCACTGGATCCCGGCCTTCGCCGGGATGACGGATTAATCAGAGTTGCTCTAATCGAAATCATCTGGCTTTCTTTGCGATCTCTGCGCCTCTGCGTTAACCATACTCAGCCTCGGGGTCGAGCGGATCGGTCGGTGCCGGCAGCCGCACCACGCCGGTGTCGATGGTTCCGTCCGGCTGCAGCCGCAGCCAGCGCCAGCCGGGGGTGGCGGTGTCCAGGGCGAAGTGATCGCTGCCGGGCAGGAACTGGATGCAGGTCGAGGGCGTGCCCAGCAGGCGTATACCCAGCTGTTCGGTGTCGTATTCCTGATGGATATGGCCACAGAGAATACCCCGGACCCGGCCGTGACGCACGGCGCGGCGCAGCAGCTCATCGCCGTTGTCGATGACCATGGTGTCAAGCCAGGCGCTGCCCAGCAGACGCGGGTGATGATGCACGCAGATCAGCACATGGCGGGCGTCATGGCCGCGGATGGTGCGGTCCAGGGCGTCCAGCTCGGCCTCGCTCAGATGTCCGCCGGCACTGCCGGGCAGGCTGGAGTCCAGGAACACCAGCAGCCAGGGGCCGACGCGCAGCGAGCGGTTGCAGTGAAAGGTATCGTCATTGAGATGCCGCTGCAGCCTGTCTGCCTCGTCGTGGTTGCCCGGCAGGCAGAACACCGGTTTGCCCAGCCGCTGCAGGTGGCCACGGAAGCGCTCATAGGCCGCGTCAGAATCGTCGTGCACCAGGTCGCCGGTACTGACGATGAAATCGAAGGCAGGTGCCTGTGCCTGGACCTGCTCGATTACAGCCCGCAGGCTGCGGTCGGTGCGCACCCCCTTGAGCCGGCCTTCGCCGTCGGCATACAGGTGGGTATCCGTGATCTGCAGAAATGAAATGCTGTCGTTCGACGACATGACGCGCGCCTTTGGTCGGTGCCGCTTACAGGGCCTTGAAGAACACCTTGGCGTTGCGCTGGTAATTGTACAGATCGCGGCGCTTCATGGGGAGTTTGGTCACCTCGCCCTGCAGGAAGCCGCGTTCCTGGAACCAGTGCGCGGTACGGGTGGTGAGCACGAACAGAGTGATCAGCCCCATGCCCTTGGCCTGGCGCTCGATGGTCTCCAGCAGCTGGTCGCCGCGGCCTTCCTGGCGGTAGTCCTGGTGCACCGCCAGGCAGGCCAGCTCGCCCATGGCCTCGTCCGGATAGGGATAGAGGGCGGCGCAGGCGATGATCATGCCGTCGCGCTCGACCACGATGAAGCGGTCGATCTCCATCTCCAGCCGCTCGCGCGAGCGCCGCACCATGATACCCTCGGCCTCCAGCGGCGCGATCAGCTCCAGGATACCACCGACGTCGTTGATGCTCGCCGGGCGCAGGCCCTCGTAGGTCTCGGCGGTGATCAGGGTGCCGACGCCGTCGCGGGTGAACAGCTCCTGCAGCAGGCCGCCCTCAAGCCGTCGCGGGATCAGGTGGGCCCGGCGCACACCGCGCTTGCAGGCCTGCACGGCACTGTCCAGGTGCCGGCGCATGTCCTCGTCCAGCCTGCGCCGACCCGCCAGCAGCCGGCCGGCCCCGGCCGGGGTGAGCTGGCGCACCGGCTGGCGGCGGCTGTCGCGCAGGCCCTTGTCCTCGGTGATCAGGATCAGCTTGTCGGCCTGCAGCTCGATGGCCGCGGCGGTGGCGACTTCCTCGGCGTGCAGGTTGAATACCTCGCCAGTGGGGGAATAGCCGAGCGGCGACAGCAGCACCAGGTGCTGATCGTCCAGGGCCTGGCGGATGGCGGCGCCGTCGATGCGCCGGATCTCGCCGGTGTGCCGGTAGTCGATGCCGTCGCGCACCCCCAGCGGCCGGGCGGTGACATGGTTGCCGGAGGTGACGCGGATGCGGGCGCCGGACATGGGCGTGTTGGCCACGCCCATGGACAGGCGCGCCTCGATCTCGACCCGTACGCTGCCCACGGCCTGCTTGACCGCGATCAGCGCCTGGTCGTCGGTGATGCGCAGGCCGTTGGCATAACGGAAATCGGTTTTGCTCGCCTTCAGATGCGCCTCGATCTGGGGCCGTGCGCCATGGACCAGCACCAGCCGGATGCCCAGGCTGTAGAGCAGGGCCAGGTCGTGGATCAGGCCGGCATCAGTGACCGCCTCACCGCCGAAGCCGATGACGAAGGTCTTGCCGCGATGGCTGTGGATATAGGGTGCGGCGTGGCGGAAGGCCTGGGTGAAGGTGCATTCGGTTATGTTGTTATTCGACACGGGCTTGCCCTTGCTGCGCGGTGTAGCGGTATAAATATCTGATTGGATGGGGAAGTGTAAAGCTTTCAGCGCGCCGGCGCGAGACAGCAGCTGATGATGAACTGCTCCAGCAGGTCCAGGGTCGGGGCGATGCGCTCCAGCGCCAGGTATTCATCCGGCTGATGGGCCTGGTCGATGTCGCCGGGGCCGAGGATGACGGTCTGGATGTCGAGCTCGTTGAAGTAGGGTCCTTCGGTGCCGAAGGCGACGGCCTCGGCCGGGGCGCCGGTCAGGCGTTCGGCCAGCTGCACAATGGGCGCATCGGCCGGGGTCTCCATGGCCGGCGTACCCTCGAACAGGGGAATGACATCCAGCTTCAGGGGGCTGTCGGCGAGCAGCCGTTCCAGCCGCGAGCGCAGCTCCGTGCGCAGGTCATCCAGGTCCATGCCGGGCAGCGGGCGCAGGTCGATGTGCAGTTCACATTCGCCGCAGATGCGGTTGGGGTTGTCGCCGCCGTGGATGTGGCCCAGGTTCAGGGTGGGCACGGGTACCTTGAACAGCGGGTTGCGGTATTTCGCCTGCAGCTCCTCGCGCCAGCGCAGTACTTCGCCCAGCACCTGATGCATGCCTTCCAGGGCGTTCACGCCCAGGGCCGGGTCGCTCGAATGCCCGGAGCGTCCGCGCAGCCGGATGGCCTCCATCAGGATGCCCTTGTGGGTGCGGACCGGACGCAGGCCGGTCGGTTCGCCGATGATGGCATGACGGGCCCTTGGCCGGCCGCTTGCCACCAGGGTGCGGGCGCCGAGCATGGAGCTTTCCTCGTCGGCCGTGGCGACAATGTAGAGGGGCTCTTTCAGTGTTTTCGTGCGCAGCTCGCGCGCGGCCTCGACGGCCAGCCCCAGGAAGGACTTCATGTCCGAGGTGCCCAGGCCGTAGAGCCGGTTGTCGGCCTCGGTGAGCCGGAAGGGGTCGTGAGTCCACAGTTCGGGGTCGCAGGGCACGGTATCGGTGTGACCGGCCAGTACCAGGCCGCCCTCGCCCTCGCCCAGCCGGGCGATCAGGTTGGCCTTGTCGGCATGGCCGGGCAGGGCCTGGATCTCGACCGCGAAGCCCAGGTCGTCCAGCCAGCTGGCCAGCAGCTCCACCACCCGTCGGTTGCCCTGATCGAAGGCCGGACTCACGCTGCTGACCGAGGGCGTGCCGATCAGGCCGGTGAGCATGTCCATGAGTTTGGGCGGGTAGGCTTGCATGGGATCGATTCTCCGCCGCTGTTGGTACTGATTCAAGTGTCAGAGACATTCGACGCTGAGGCGCAGAGGACGCAGAGTCAACTGGAATGGTATTTACATCAGCTGCGTCATTCCCGCGCAGGCGGGAATGACGGACATTGTTTTAACAACCTTCTGAATTTCTTTGCGATCCCTGCGCCGCTGCGTCTCTGCGTTGAGGTCTCGGGTCAGACCCGGCAGCCGCATGAAAAGAATTGCTGCCGGCCGCCGGGGAACAGGCGATAATCGGCGGGGTCTTCCGAGTCGAGTGACATGATACGCCCCGCCACCCTGCAGGATCTGGACGCCCTGGTCGTCCTCGAAAACCGGTGCTTCGATATCGATCGCCTGTCGCGCCGGCAGTTCCGCTACATGCTTACCCGGGCCAACGCCGTCACCCTGGTGGCTGACGACGGGGCAGTGCGGGGCTATGTCCTGGTGCTGTTTCATGCCGGTACCTCGCTGGCCCGGATGTATTCGATCGCCGTGGATCCGACCGCCCGTGGCCGCGGGTTGGCCGCCGACCTGCTGGCGGCCGCTGAGGTGGCGGCGACGCAGCGCGGCTGCGTGGACATGCGCCTGGAGGTGCGGCCCGACAATACCGGCGCCATCGCCCTGTATGAGGGGCACGGCTATCGCCGTTTCGGCACCTTCGATGATTACTACGAGGATCACATGGAGGCACTGCGCTACGAGAAACGGCTGATCGCCAATCTGCGTCCGGATATGGTGCGGGTGCCCTATTACGAACAGACCCTGGATTTCACCTGCGGACCGGCCGCGCTCATGATGGCGATGAAGGCGCTGGACGCCAATATCGAACTCAGCCGCCGTACCGAGATCCGTATCTGGCGTGAGTCCACCACCGTGTTCATGACCTCGGGCCACGGCGGCTGTGGACCTCAGGGGCTTGCGCTATCGGCGCACAGCCGGGGGTTTGACGTGGATCTGTACCTGTCCTCGCGTGAGGCCATGTTCCTGGATTCGGTGCGCAGTGAGGAGAAGCGCGAGGTGATCCGGCTGGTGAACGAGGATTTTCTGGGGCAGATCGCCGAGCTGCCCATCCGCCTGTTCGAGGCGCCCCTGTCGGTGGCCGAGCTGCAGGCCGGCTTCGAGGCGGGCGGCATTCCGCTGGTGCTGATCAGCTCCTACCGCATCTACCGGGAGAAGTTCCCGCACTGGGTGGTGGTGACAGGGTTCGACGAGCGCTTCATCTATGTGCATGATCCCTACGTGGATTATGAAAAGGGCAAGACCCGCATGGACTGTATCAATATGCCCATCCTCAAGAGCGATTTCGAACGCATGGCGCGCTACGGCAAGTCGGTGCAGCGGGCGGCGATTATGATTAAGAAGCGTAAGGCGTGAAGCGGAAGTCCGTAACTCTGTATCCCGTCATTCCGGCGAAGGCCGGAATCCAGAACCCGCCGCGGCCTCTGGATCCCGGCCTTCGCCGGGATGACGGAGAGAGAACCTTTCCCGCCATGGGAGGGAAATGATTACGCCTCGCGTACCCTTCAGCGGAAAGAGTCATCATGGCCAAACATCTCATCGTCGTTGATCAGATAAAAGACTGGCATCCGGAGCTTCCGCAGGCCACGGTCATCGGCGTGGACGACTATCTGTCCGATCCCCGCTATCTGCAGATGCGCCAGGTGCAGGTCATCAACCTGTGTCGCAGCTACCGCTACCAGAGCGCAGGCTATTATTGCTCACTGCTGGCCGAGGCGCGCGGTCACCGGATTCTGCCGGCGGTGAACACCCTGCTGGACCTGAGTGCACGTGCCATCTACAGCCTGCAGGTGGAAGACCTGGAGGAGGCGGTGGAGAAGACGCTGCGGCGCCTGGACCGTTCCGAGTCCGAGAGTTTCACCCTGGATATCTTCTTCGGCGAATGCGTGCACCGCCAGCTGCGTAACCTGGCGCGGCAGCTGTTCGAGACCTTCCCCTGTCCGTTGCTGCAGGTTGCTTTCCAGTACCAGGGCGGCTGGCAGATCGCGGCCATCCGGCCGTTGGCCCTGAACCGGCTCGAGGCTGAACAGATCGAGGTGCTGGCCGAGGCCTTCACCCGCTATCAGAGCCGGCGCTGGCGCTCGCCGCGCACGCGCACGGCCAGCCGTTACGATCTGGCCATCCTGCACAACCCGGACGATCCGCTGCCGCCCTCGGATGCGCGGGCACTGAAGCTGTTCGTCAAGGCCGGCAGGAAGCTGGGCGTGGACGTGGACCTGATCACCCGCAGGGACTATGCACGGCTGGCCGAGTACGACGCCCTGTTCATCCGCGACACCACCCGCATCAATCACTACACCTTCCGTTTCGCCAAGAAGGCCGACAGCGAGGGCATGGTGGTCATCGATGACCCCGTCTCCATTATGCGCTGCACCAACAAGGTCTATCTGGCCGAACTGCTGCAGGCCAACCGGCTGCCGACGCCGCTGACGCGCATCCTGCACAAGCGCGACGAGAAGCGGGTGGCACAGATCGTCGAACGCCAGTTCGACTATCCGGTGGTGCTGAAGGTGCCGGACGGTTCCTTCTCGCTGGGCGTGTTCAAGGCCGGGGACAGGGCCGGGCTGCAGCAGATCTGCGCCCGCATGTTCCGTGACTCGGAGCTGATCCTGGCGCAGGAATACCTCTACACCGAGTTCGACTGGCGGGTGGGAATACTCAACCGCACGCCGGTCTTCGTGTGCCAGTATTTCATGTCGCGTCAGCACTGGCAGATCGTCAATCACGGTCCCGGCGGGCGCTTCTCCGAGGGCGGCTACAAGGCCTGGCCGGTGGGCGAGGCCCCGGCCGAGGTGGTCTCGGTGGCGCTGCAGGCGGCCAATCTCATCGGTGACGGTCTGTATGGCGTGGATGTGAAGCAGAACGAACGCGGCGTCTATGTCATCGAGGTCAACGACAATCCCAACCTCGAGGCCGGGGTGGAGGACGCCTTTCTCAAGGATGAACTCTACAGCCTGATTCTGCGCGAGTTCGTGCGGCGGCTGGAATTGAACAAGGTACTAGGGCCGAGGTTCTAGGACCGAGGAAGAAACACGCAGGTCGGATCAGCCTGTAAGGCGTAATCCGACATCCCGGTCCTCAATCCTGTCGGGTTGCGCTGCGCTAACCCGACCTGCACGACTAGAGCCTCGGCCCTGGCACCTCGTCCCTTGTCAATCCCCGAACTGCTTCAGCATGCTCTCCATGTTGTTCACCATCTCCGCCAGCTGGGTGGCGTCGTAGGCGCTCTGGCGGGCGGCGTCGAGCGTCTGGCCGGCGCCGTCGCTGATGTTGGTGACGTTGCGGTTGATCTCATCGGCTACCGCGCTCTGTTCCTCGGCCGCGGTGGCGATCTGGGTCGCCATGTCGGAGATGGTCGCCACGTTCCCGCTGATGGTGTTGAGTGAGGCCACGGCCTGCTGCGCCTGCTCCACGCTTTCGTGGGCCGTGTTCTGACCCTGTTCCATCACGGTCACGGCGGACTGGGCCTCGCCCTGCAGCCGTTCGATAATGGCCTGGATCTCGCCGGTGGACTGCTGGGTGCGGGTGGCCAGGCCCCGGACCTCCTCGGCCACCACGGCGAAACCGCGGCCGTGTTCGCCGGCGCGTGCCGCCTCGATGGCGGCATTCAGCGCCAGCAGGTTGGTCTGCTCGGCGATGCCGCTGATGACATCGATCACGGTGCCGATGTCGTCGGTCTGGCTGCGCAGTGACGCCATGGTCTGTGCGGCCTGGCCGACCTCGCCGGTCAGACGCTCGATGGTCGCGGCGGTGGCGTTGACCACCTGCTTGCCGGTGTCGACTTCCTGCTGGGCGGTTTTTGCCGCATCCGCCGTCACCGAGGTGTTCTGGGCCACTTCCTGTACGGTGGCGGCCATCTCGTTGACCGCCGAGGCAACCTGGTCGACCTCGGCCTGCTGCGTCTGGGCACCGTTCAGGGTCTGATCCGAGGCTGCGGCGGTGGAACTGGCGGTCCGGGACAGATCGCCGGCGGTATCGCCGATCCGGCCCAGGATGGTGTTGATCTTCGCCTGCTGTGTCTTGAGCGCAGTGGCGAGCTGAGCCACTTCGTCCAGGTCGCCACCGTAGACGCGGTTGGCCAGCGGGTTGTCGCTGAAGCGGTGCGACTCGATGCTCAGGCGGCGCAGCCGCCGGGTCAGGCCGTGCGCCAGAGCGAAGCTGCCACCCAGGCCCGCCATCAGCAGGGCGCCGGTGGCGAGCATGCCCGCTCCAGTCAGAGCGGCCAGGGTCAGGGTGGTCACAGCCTGCAGGGCGGCGATTCCGGCAAAGGTGCGTCCCCGGGCACCGAGCCGCCGCCAGGCTGGAAAGGGATTGCCACCCCGGTTGAGCTGGTCATAGAGATGTTCGGCCCGGCCGCGGTCTGCGGCCTCGGGCAAGGTGCGCACCGACTGGTAGCCCACCACCCGGCCCTGGTCGTAGATCGGGGTGACATAGGCGCTGACCCAGTAGAAGTCGCCGTTCTTGCAGCGGTTCTTGACCATGCCCAGCCATGGCGTGTCGGACTTGAGATGATCCCAGAGGTTTTCGAACGCCGCCGGTGGCATGTCCGGATGCCGCACCAGGTTGTGGGGCTGGCCCAGGGTGTCTTCCTCCGTGAAGCCAGAGACATCGGTGAAAGTCGGGTTGATGTGGGTGATCTGGCCCTTCAGGTCAGTGGTGGAGACGATTCGGGCTTCGGGGGCAAAGCTGACCTCCGTCCGGGTCACGGGCAGGTTTTTTCGCATGGGTGCCTTCCAGTCAAAAGTGTTGCCAAGGTGCCGCCGGCGACCCGGCTGATGCGGGAGGTCGGGTACCGGCGGCATGAGTCTGTCTTCGCGTTGGTATCAGGCAAGCTTCGTGCCTGACCCTGCTAGCGGACAGGCGGGGGAAAAATTTAGCTGTCCGAAACAGGTACTTGAAGTGAATCAATCGGGCCCGAAGGTGTGCTTGAGACGCGGGTTTCGTACAATAGCCGGGTTTACAGTCCCAGGAACCGGAGATCCCGATGGCCAGCACCAAGCTCAACCGCTTCAGCGCCCGCATCACCCAGCCCAAATCCCAGGGGGCCTCCCAGGCCATGCTCTATGGTACCGGCCTGACCGAGGCCGACATGGACAAGGCCCAGGTCGGGATTGCCAGCGTCTGGTGGGAGGGCAACACCTGCAACATGCACCTCAACGACCTGGCGGCACAGGTCAAGGAGGGCGTGGTCGCAGCGGACATGGTCGGCATGCGCTTCAACACCATCGGGGTGTCCGACGGCATCTCCATGGGCACCGAGGGGATGAGCTATTCGCTGCAGTCGCGCGACATCATCGCCGATTCCATCGAGACCGTGGTCAGCGCCCAGTGGTACGACGGCCTGATCGTGCTGCCCGGCTGCGACAAGAACATGCCCGGCGCCCTGATCGCCATGGGCCGGCTCAACCGGCCGTCCATCATGGTCTACGGCGGCACCATCAAGCCCGGCCACAGCCACGGCGAGACCCTGGACATCGTCTCCGCCTTCCAGAGCTACGGCGCCTTTCTCGCCCACAGGATCGAGGAAGAGGAGCGCAGGGACATCGTCCAGCATGCCTGCCCCGGCCCCGGTGCCTGCGGCGGCATGTACACCGCCAACACCATGGCCTCGGCCATTGAGGCCATGGGCATGTCACTGCCCTACAGCTCCTGCACCCCGGCGGTGGATCCCGGCAAGATCGAGGAATGCAGACGCGCCGGCGCAGCCATGCGGGTACTGCTGGAGCGCGACATCAAGCCGCGCGACATCATGACCCGGGCGGCGTTCGAGAACGCCATGGTCATGCTGATGGCCCTGGGCGGCTCGACCAACGCCGTGCTGCACCTGCTGGCCATGGCCCGTGCGGTGGATGTGGATCTCACCATCGACGACTTCCAGAAGGTCTCCGACCGCATCCCCTTCATCGCCGATCTCAAGCCCTCGGGTCAGTATGTGATGGAGGACCTGCATAACGCCGGTGGTATCCCGGCGGTGATGAAATATCTGCTGGCCAATGGCCTGATCGACGGCAGCTGCCTGACCGTGACCGGTAAATCCATTGCTGAGAACCTGGCCGACCTGCCCGACCTGGAACCGGGTCAGCAGGTGGTGCACAGCCTGGACAACCCGATCAAGGAATCCGGCCACATCCGTATCCTCAAGGGCAACCTGGCCCCCGGTGGCTCGGTGGCCAAGATCACCGGCAAGGAAGGCCTGCACTTCTCCGGCCCGGCCCGGGTCTATGACTGCGAGGAGGACATGCTCAAGGGACTGGAGAACAACGAGATCGACAAGGGCGACGTGGTGGTGATCCGCTACGAGGGCCCCAGGGGCGGTCCGGGCATGCCGGAGATGCTCACCCCTACCTCGGCCATCATGGGCGCCGGCCTGGGCAAGGACGTGGCCCTGCTCACCGACGGCCGCTTCTCCGGCGGCTCGCACGGCTTCATCATCGGCCACATCGTGCCGGAGGCGCAGGAGGGCGGGCCGCTGGGCCTGATCCGCGACGGCGACGTGATCACCATCGATGCCGAGACCAACAGCCTGAGCGTGGATGTCAGTGACGAGGAGATGGACAACCGCCGGGCGGAGTGGAAGATGCCGCCCTACAAGGCCACCCGCGGCACCCTGTTCAAGTACATCAAGGTGGTCAAGGACGCATCACATGGATGTGTCACTGATGAGTGACACAGATACAAGATGCAAGAGGCAAGATACAAGTCGGGGTGGGAGCCGACGCCGATGCTGACTTGTATCCTGTATCTTGCCTCTTGTGTCTGCGCTCTAGCGCTTACGCGCTAGAGCGAGTCCCAACTCGAGCGCTTCTTCACCCGGATCCGCGGCAGGATCAGGCCGAGAATGATGCCGACGATGATCACGCCGGCGCCGACCATGAACCAGTCGCGTTTGGTGCGGTCGCTCAGGGCTTCGTTTTCCTGCGCCAGACGCTGCTGCTCGCGTTCCATCTGCAGCATCCGGTTCTTGAGTTCCTTGTTCTCCTCGGCGATGGCCAGGCTGCTGGAGGCGGTGCGGCGGATCTCGGCCAGTTCCTGCTTTAGCCGGCTGTTCTCTTCCAGCAGGGCGCTGAGCTTGCCTTCCAGGCTGCCCTTTTCATTTTTCAGATTATCCAGATTCGCCAACCGTTCCTGTTCCGCGGCCTTGAGTTCGGCCAGTTCCTTTTCGGCCCGGGCCAGGCGGTCGCGGGCTGACGGGACGTCCATCAGCATCCGGCTCAGTACCCAGCCCTCGGTGCCACTGGGAGCACGCACCCGGCTGTAGCCAGACTCGGCGTCCACCTCCAGCACCTCCAGCGGCGTGCCGCTGGGCAGCATGCGGATGATGCGATGCTGGGTGCTGGTGCCGGAGCGCAGGGAGATCTCCAACTGGTCGCTGACATAGCGGGTCTGTCCCAAGGCGGGGGTGGCGATCAGGCCGATCAGCAGGGTCAGGACAAGGGCTTTCACAATGACTCCTTCGAATCGAGGTGTTGTGTGCCGGGGGATTGTAGTTACTGTGCGCGCCTGAGGGTTTGAACCCTTTCACAGGCCGGCATTTGGGGTAGGATATCAGGACCGTGAAGAAAATGCTGTGCCGGGATTGAACCGGCAAAGGGGATGGTTTGCGATTACAGGCAGACAGGCAGTGGCTGGACGCGGCGCGCCGGGTGGAGTCGCCCAACCAGGACGCGCGCCCTGACCCGGAGGATATTTCACTGCTGGTTATCCACAGTATCAGCCTGCCCCCGGGCGAGTTCGGCGGCCCCTGGATCGAGCGGCTGTTCTGCAACCGGCTCGAGGCCGATGCCCATCCCTATTTCCGCGAGATCGTCCACCTGCGGGTCTCGGCCCACCTGCTGATCCGCCGCGACGGCGAGTTGATCCAGTTCGTCCCCTTCACCCGCCGGGCCTGGCACGCCGGCGCGAGCTGTTTCGGCGGGCGCGAGGCCTGCAACGACTACTCCATCGGCATCGAGCTGGAAGGCGCGGACGAGCAGCCCTATACCGGGGCGCAGTACCAACGGCTGGCCGCGCTCATCCCGGTGCTGCAGGCGGCCTGGCCGGGCATCACTCCGGCGCGTATCGTGGGCCATTGCGACGTGGCGCCGGGACGCAAGACCGATCCCGGCCCGGCTTTCGACTGGCCGCATCTCGCCAGCCTGGCCCAGGGAGATGGTACATGAAGTTCCTCGTTATACTGCTGGCACTGGGGCTTGAACGCCTGTATCCCGAGCTGCAGCGCTGGCGTCCGGTCGACCGGTTCCACGACTATACGGATGCCTTCCGCAGCCGTTTCACCCAGCCCTGGCTGCTGGGCCGGGGCGGGCTGATCGCGCTGCTGGCCCCCTGGCTGCTGGCACTGTGGCTGCTGCTGGAACTGCTCGAGCCCCTGGACTGGCTGATCGCGCTGGCGGTACTGCTGCTGTGTCTGGGGCCGCGCGACCTGGCCGGCGACCTGCGCCGGCTGCGCGCGGACCTGGGGGTCGGTACGCCGGGCGCGGAGACGCTGGCGGCCTTCGGCCTGGGTCCGGCGGCGGTCGCGGGCGATACCCTGGCCGCGGCCCTGATCCGGACGGCCCTGGTGCGGCTGTTCGGGGTGATGTTCTGGTTTGCCCTGCTGGGGCCGGTCGGGGCGCTGCTCTATCGTCTGACCCAGCTGCTGGCGGCGCGCGCGGACGGTGAGGAGGACGACTTCAGTCTGGCCGTGTGGCAGCTGCAGGCGCTGCTCGACTGGCTGCCGGCGCGGGCGCTGGCAGCCACCGGCGCCCTGATCGGCAGTTTCGATGCCACGCTGGCCGCCTGGCGCGAGTGCGCCCCGGCCGATCCCTTCGACGATTCCCGGGAATTCGCCGCCGAGGTGGCGCTGGAGAGCATGGAGCTGGAGCCGGGCGCTGAACCGGCCGCGGCCCTGGAGCGGGCCCGGGACTATCTGCTGCGTGCCGGCCTGGCCTGGCTGGCGTTGCTGGCCCTGCTGACCCTCGCGGGCTGGCTGGCGTGAGTGCCGACAGCGAACCGGGCGGGCGCTTTGATCTGCTGCGCCACGGCGAGCCCGTGGGCGGCAAGCGCTATCGCGGTCAGAGCGACGATCCCCTGAGCGAGGCCGGCTGGGCGCAGATGTGGGCTGCGGTCGGCGAGCGTCCCGACTGGACCCGCATCGTCAGCTCGCCGCTGGCGCGCTGCGCCGCCTTCGCCGAGGCCCTGGCCGACCGGCTGGCGCTGCCGCTCGACTATGAGGCGCGGTTCAAGGAGATCGGCTTCGGCAGCTGGGAAGGTCGTACCGCGGCCGAGCTGCAGCGCGAGGATCCGGAACAGCTGCGGCGCTTTCATGCCGATCCGGTCGGGGCCCGGCCGCCGGGGGCGGAACCGCTGCCGGACTTCATTGCCCGCATCGGAGATGGCTGGCGCGACTGCCTGGAACGCTGCCGCGGCGAGTCGGTGCTGATCGTCGCCCACGCCGGCACCATCCGCGCCGTCATCGGCCAGGTGCTGGAACTGCCGCCGGCCGCCCTGTACCGCATCAAGGTGCCCTATGCCGGCTGGGCCCGGATCGAGCTCGACCCCGGGCGCGGGGCCTCGCTGGCGCTGCCCGTCGGGCAGGGTAGGATCGGGTAGGATGGGTGAAGCGAAGCGCAACCCTTCGCTGGACGGATCGATGATGGGTTACGGCGCTTCGCGCCTCCACCCATCCTACGGTTGGCCGCCCAGCACCTCCAGCGTCTCCCGGTAGCCCACCTCGTAGCCGTGCGTATAGGCCTTGCCCCAGGGCAGGAGGGCCTGGTCGGCGACGACGCCCTCCCGGTCCGGGTTGATGTCGGCCCGGCGGATGTATTCGGCATAGCCGAGTTCGGCGAGCCGGGTCAGCATGCCGTTGGCATAGCCGCGGTTGTACCACAGCTGGGCATCCTCGCTGCGCTGTTCGAACCCCTCGGTTTCCGCATACAGCCTGGCGGCCAGTTGCAACAGCCGCTCCAGGATCTCCTCGCTCCGCACGCTTCACTCCTCGCGCCTTTACACAAGGGGCGGCATTCTACGCCCGCCCCGCCCCGGATTGGTATCCCCCGACCCGCCGCAGGTAGAATGGGCCCTTCCCGACGGCAGGCACAGGCGCGACACCATGGCGAAGCTCAAGCTGGTTTCCTTCAACGTCAACGGCATCCGGGCGCGCCCGCACCAGCTGCAGGCCCTGCGCGACCGGCATGCCCCGGCCATCATCGGGCTGCAGGAGACCAAGGTCCAGGATCCGGACTTCCCGCGCGAAGCCGTGGCCGAACTGGGCTACGAGGTCCACTATCACGGCCAGAAGAGCCACTATGGCGTGGCCCTGCTGTCGCGTCTCCCGGTCCGGGCGGCGCGCTGCGGCTACCCCTTCGACGGCGAGGACGCCCAGCGCCGGGTGGTGACCGGCACCTATGAACTCCCCGGGGGCGGCGAGATCACGGTCATCAATGCCTATTTCCCGCAGGGCGAGAACCGCGATCATGCTGTGAAGTTCCCGGCCAAGCGCCGCTTCTATGCCGATATGCTCAAGTACCTGGAGCAGGAATACTCGCCGGATCGCAACCTGGTGCTGATGGGCGACATGAATGTCGCACCGGTGGATCAGGACATCGGCATCGGTGCCGACAACGCCAGACGCTGGCTGCGCGAGGGCAAGACCAGTTTCCTGCCCGAGGAGCGTGAGTGGTACCGGAAACTGATCGACTGGGGCCTGGTGGACAGTTTCCGCCACTGCCACCCGGAGACCGACGACCGGTTCAGCTGGTTCGATTACCGCAGCCGCGGGTTCGAGCGCGATCCCCGGCGCGGCCTGCGCATCGACCTGATTCTGGCCACCCCGGCGTTGATCGAGCGTTGCGTGGACGCCGGTATCGACTATGACATCCGGGCGCTGGAGAAGCCCTCGGATCATTGTCCGGTGTGGGTGGAGATTGAGGGCTGAGTGAGGGGTGGGGGATGAGGAGTGAGGGGTGAGGAGAAAGGGTGTGGTTACCTTCCCCTCACCCCATCACTCCTCCCCGGAATTCTGTGACCCCAGGCCCGCTTCCCGCCCCCTTTCCTGCTATCTTTGGGGTGGGATAACCACCGACGGCGGTATTTGCATGGAACCGGAACTGGCCAACCGCATCCAGACCTGGCTGGAGACCCGGGGCATTGCCTACCGGCTGCATGCCCATTCCCCCACCGAAACCCTGGCCGAGGCGGCTGAACGCAGCCAGCTCGGTCTGCAGTGCCTGGTGCGGGCGGTCCTGCTCAGCGACGCCCAGGGGCTGGTACTGGCAGTGCTGCCCGCCAATCATCTGCTGGATTTCCATGCCATCCGTGAGCGGCTCGGGCGCGACCTGCAGCCGGTGGAGCGTCAGGTGGCGGCCAGTGCCTTTCCCGACTGCGAGAGCGGTTCGGTCCCGCCGCTCGGCACACCCTATGGCCTGACCACGCTGGTGCACGGTCCGGTCTTTGCCCAGTCCACTGTCTGCTTCGAGCCCGGTCTGCACGATCGTCTGGTGTGCATGACGGGCGAGGCCTTCGCCGAACTGCATCGCGACAGTGAACGCGCCGGGATCGCCCGTCCCCTGTCGGTGCTGGAGAGCCGGGACGTGCGCGAGTTCACCCTGCCGGGACAGTGGGAGCGGATGCCGGCGCTGCAGGGCCTGCATCCGGTCGAGGATATCCGCGAGCAGATTGCCACCATCGACCGCCTGCCGGCGATGCCGGCCATGGCGCGGCGGCTGCTGCGGCTGCACAACGATCCGGAGGCCGATGTGAGCGACCTGGTCGAGGTGGTGGCGGGCGACCCCAGCCTGACGGCCCAGATCCTGCGTTACGCATGCTCGGGGTTTTTCAATTATGCCGGACGGGTGGAGACACTGGAGCAGGCCGTTACCCGGGTGCTGGGCTTCGAGACCGTACTCAACATGGCACTGGGACTGGCCGCCAGCAAGACCTTCCGTAACCCGGCTGACGGCCCGCTGGGCCTGCAGGCCTTCTGGCGTCATGCCGCCTACAGCGCAGCCCTGGCCCAGACCATCGCCAGCCGGCACGGGGGCAGGCTCGACCTCAAACCGGGGGTGGCCTACCTGGCCGGGCTGCTGCACAACTTCGGTTTCCTGCTGGTCGGTCATCTGTTCCGGGCCGAGTTCTTCCTGCTGAACAAGGTGATCGCGGCCAACCCCCAGATTCCGGTGGTGCTGATCGAACGGCGTATCATCGGTGCCACCCACATGGAGTTGGGTGCGCGCCTGATGCAGGAATGGGGTATGCCGGAGCCGGTCGTGACCACCCTGCGTGAGCATCACAACGAGATGTACAACGGCGAGCACGACGCCTATGTGGATCTGGTGTATCTGGTGGACTGGCTGCTGCGCAGGGAGGGGCTCGGCGACGGAGCCGAGGGCGAGCCGCCCGGGGGGGTATTGCTGCGGCTGGGCCTGGAACTGCATCAGGTCGATGCGATACTCGATGCCTGCCTGAGCGAGCGCCAGAGCCTGGATGCCCTGGCGCGGCAGCTGGCGGCCTGACTCGAATCCAACGCAGATTATCGACCTGGCCGCGGCAGCGGCGGAAACCGCTGCGGTTCCAGCCGCCAGCGCCGCGGCCCGGCGATCAGCATGATGAAGGAAGGCCCGCCATGGGTACGACTGCGGCCCGCGGCGCCGGGATTGATCACCCAGGGCTCGGCCGCATCGTCACAGACCAGGCGATGACTGTGGCCGTAGACCACGGCGCGGACATCCGGATGGTCGCGCCGCAACACCCGGTGCCGGCGCGCGGCCGCGGCACACTGGTGGCCATGCACCGCCGCCAGATCGCCGCCGGGCAATGTCAGCACGGTTTCCCACGGCAGTTCCTCCAATACCGGCCTGTCCCCGGCCGGCCACTTGGCCGGCACATCGTTATTCCCCCGGATGGCCACCACTTCGCCCGTGCGCGGCCGCAGCTGATCGAGCACCCCGGCATTGCCGATATCGCCCGCATGCACGGCCAGATCGCAACGCGCCACCTGCTCGGCGATGCGCGGATCGAGCTGACCGTGGGTGTCGGCGAGCAGGGCGATGCGCATGGCCGGACCTACCTCGGCTTCATCGAGAGCTCTCCGCGCTGACTGAAGGGCAGGGCGGGGCCCAGTCCCTGCAGGCTGATGCTGCCTTCCAGGGCATAGCTGAAGCTGTCGCTCTCCGCGGGATTGCGCAGCTGTTCATAGATGCGCAGCAGGTTGCTGACGATGTTAACCGCCACCACCTGCTCGCCATAGGCCGGCAGCGTCTCGAGGTCGCGGCTCACCCCGGTGGCGAATTCCCGGCCGTTGAGCAGCAGGCGGTAGCGCATGCCGGCGATGGGCAGAGCGAAGTTGTTCGGGTTCTGGATGCGCAGGTGCAGAAGATAGCGCTGTTCGAACAGGGTGGCCTCGATCAGCTGCAGATTGTTGAGGCTGACCATGGGGGCCTCGGGTCGGGTGAGGAAATGGCTGCAGCCACTGAGGGTCAACAGCAGCAGGAGCAGCAGTGTCGAACGGCGGCCAGCGCGGTATCGGGCCATGGGAGTATCCTCGCCGGACTGCGGCGGTCAGGGTCAGCGGCGGGTGCCGGCTGCAGTGGGTATAACAGAATAATAAACGAGGACGGGGCATGTTGCAGCCCCGCGGGCGGGAACGGGAGCGGGGCGCGGCGCCCCTATTCGTCGGCGAAGACGTCGAACAGATGCTGGCGCAGCAGTTCGGCCTCGCGGCGTTCTTCCAGCCGGCGCCGGGCCACAGCCTGGCGCAGTGCGTTTGAACTCACCTTCCCCTTGTGTTTCCTGGCGGGTGCGGTGGCTGAAACAGAGGTGGTATGACGTTTCGGGCTCATGGCGTCCTCCCCGGTAGCTGGGTCGAAACGGCAAGTCACGCACGCTTTCATGGTGGCTTCATGAGCTGTAGCGGTCAAGTCGGATACCAGCTTTAGGCGCTGGTGGCGGATTTATGCCGATTCACCTCCTGTGGCCCGGACCGGAACGGGCGGGCGGGGGCTCAGCCGCGGTCGCGCTGTTGCCTGTCCAGTTCCGCGCGATCGGCTTCGGACAAATAGGGCGAGTCGCCCAGCATGGCATTCTCATCATCACTGGCATTGCCTTCGGACCGCTCCGGCGAGCGGCCTGTGGCGGCTTCGGGGCCGGGTTCGGCTCCGGCGTTGCCGCGTTCGGCCAGCCGCGGCCGGCTGTCCGGGTTCTGCAGTGCCGGCGGCTGCTCGCCGCACAGATCCTGGGAACTGGCAGCCAGGTGCCGATAGACTTCGCGATAGCGTTCGGTCATGTCCTCGAACAGCCCTGCGGTCTTCTGAAAATGCTGGTTGACCTTCTGCCTGTACTCTTTGAGTTCCTCGCGGCTGCGTTCGAGTTCGGCCTGCAGTCCGCGGGCCCGCGAGTCCTGATTCAGCCACAGATAGCTGATCAGAAAGCCGCTCACCAGCCCCAGGAACAGGGCTACCAGCAGCAGCGACCAGAAGGTGAATTCGTTGATGGCTTCCATGATGCTCCTTGGTTCGTGATTTTTCTGTCAGGAAAGGACGTGTCTTACCTGCGCGGGGACAGGGTCCAGCAGCGTGCCGTCCTCGCCGATGCGCGGGTAGTCCAGTCCCAGGCTGTCGTATCGCTGCGCCAGACGCGGATAGCCCCAGCGGAACAGCAGTCGCTCGCGCAGGCCGGGTTCCAGTCGCGGCCGGTCATAACAGCCGGCCAGTTCGCGCTGGCGCTGCGCCTCATAGAGTATCACTGCCGCGGCGACGGAAACATTCAGCGAGGCCACCATTCCCGCCATCGGGATGGTGATTTCGGCGTCGGCCAGTTCCAGCGCCCGGGCACTCACGCCGTATTTTTCCGTACCCATGAGAATGGCGCAGGGGCGGCTGTAGTCGACCTGGCGGAAATCCCGGGCACGCTCTGACAGGTGGGCGGCCACCACCTGAAAGCCGCGTCCCTGCAGTGTGTCCACCGCTGCGGCCGTGGTGGCGTGATTGTGCACCCGGACCCATTTCTGACTGCCCATGGCCGTGCCCTTGCGGCTGCGGTAAGGGCGGTCGGGGCTGACGGCGTGCATGTCGAGCACGCCCACAGCATCGGCCGTGCGCTGGATGGCCGACAGATTGTGTGGTTTATGCACGCCTTCCAGGATCAGGGTCAGATCCGGCTGGCGGCGGTTGAGCACCTCGAGGATGCGTTGATAGCGGGCAGGCGTCATGGTCGGGTCGGATTGGTCTCACGCAATATGAATGAGGTATATTAGATGAATAATATATTGTGATGAATTCATTATACTGCCTGACACCGCAGCGGTCGCCGGGACGGCGTGCCTGCGCGGTCAGCGGGTGGCAATGTCAGAGGTGAACGATGAAAGCAATTGCGCGCGTGCTGGGAATCGACCCCGATACGACCGGGCACATGGAGAAACTGATCTCCGGCGTGGGGGGCTTTCTCGGCATCATCGCCATCATGTGGCTGACCGCCCCCCTGGCTGACACACAGGGTTTTCCCCTGATCATCGCCTCCATGGGCGCCTCGGCGGTGCTGCTGTTCGCCGCGCCGCACGGCAAGCTGTCCCAGCCCTGGAACCTGCTCGCCGGCCACGCCATTTCCGCCGTGGTCGGGGTGTTCGTCGCCCAGCAGGTCGAGCCGCTGCTGCTGGCCGGACCGCTGGCGGTCGGCGGCGCGATCACGGCGATGTACTATCTGCGCTGCACCCACCCCCCGGGCGGAGCCACGGCGCTGGTGGCCGTCATCGGCGGCGACGCCATCCGGGAACTGGGCTATCAGTACGTCCTGACGCCGATCCTGCTCAATGCCCTGATCATCCTGGTTATTGCCGTGCTGGTGAACGCGGCGTTCCACTGGCGACGCTATCCGCCCGGTCTGTATCAGCTGTTCGAGCGCCCACAGGAGCCGGTGGCGGGAACGCCGGTGGAGACGCAGCCTTCGGGCTTCGGTGTAGATGACCTGCACTATGCCCTGGGACGCATCGGTTCCTACATCGATGTCAGCGAGGATGATCTCACCACCATATACCGCCTGGCACGGGAGCATGCCGACAGCCAGCACGTGCCGCTCGACTCCATCCATGTCGGCGCTTATTACTCCAACGGCGATTACGGCCATCACTGGTCGGTGCGGCAGGTCGTGGATACCGACGAGCGTCCCGACGGCGAGGGCCTGATAATCTACAAGACCGTGGCGGGCAGGAACCGCCGCCAGAGCGGGACCTGCACCCGCGACGAATTCGCCCGCTGGGCCAGATACGAGGTCTTTCTCAACGAGAACTCCTGGCAGCGGGTGGGTTGAATTATTCAGGCTTCGTGGTATTTCAGCCACGGATGAACACGGATGAATACGGATTATAATCAGTAGGATTGAATAGCCGCGAAGGAACGCGAATATGAAACGTAACTTGTTCAGTGAACCCGCGGCTGATATGTAGCATTTATTGATCCGGGTTCATCCGTGGCTCAAGACCGCAAAGCTGAATACCTCCCGCCTTCAGACTGAGTTCCGTATATTCCCCGCCTGGAAGGCCTCGATGTTGGCCTGCAGTTCGTCGACCAGGCGTTGACGCGCCTCGCGCGCGGCCCAGGCCACGTGCGGGGTGACGATCAGGTTGGGCAGCCCGGCCGTGAGCAGCGGGTGATCGGCCGGCGGCGGTTCCTGTGCCAGCACGTCCAGCGCCGCACCGCCGAGACGGTGCGCCCGCAGGGCCTCCAGCAGAGCGGTCTCATCCACGAGGCCGCCGCGGGCGGTGTTGATCAGCAGGGCATGGGGTTGCATCCGCTGCAGCGCCCCGGCGTCGATCAGGCCCCGTGTCTGCGGGGTGAGCGGACAGTGCAGGGACAGCACGTCGGCGCTCTCCAGCAGTTCGGCTAACGGTACCCGTCCCGGCCGGGTGTCGACCTCACCGGGACGCCGGGCAATGCGCACCCGCATGCCGAAGGCCTCGCCCAGACGTGCCACCGCCTGTCCGAGTTCGCCGTACCCCACGATGCCCAGGGTCCGTCCGGACAGTTCCGTAACCGGATAGTCCAGCACGCAGAACTGTTCCGATTGCGGCCAGCGTTCGCGCGCGCCATGCGTCTGTTCGCGCAGCCGCCGGGTCAGGCTCAGGATCAGGGCCAGGGTGTGTTCAGCCACCGAGGGCGTGGCATAGGCCGTGACGTTGCACACCCGGATGCCGAGCCGGCGCGCGGCCTCCAGGTCGACATTGTTGGTGCCGGTGGCGGCCACGCAGACCAGCCGCAGGCGGCTGGCCGCCAGGGTGTCGGCGTCCAGCGGACACTTGTTGGTGATGACCAGGTCGCAGCCGGCCAGGCGCTCCGGCAACTGCGCCGGCCGGGTATGGCCGTGCAGTTCCCACCCGGGCAGGGTGCCAAGCAGGCCGTTCAGCCGGAGGTCATCGGGATGCAGGCTGTCGAGATCGAGGATGACGCCTTTGCTGCAGGGCGGTTCGGGCATGGTCCTGTTTCCCATTGAATTTCCGTCCATTCTAGCATTGCCGCAGCGCCCCCGGATATCAAGCTTCGTGCCCGTCAGCCGATAGCGGAGTCAGTTGGACACCCTGCGTGAAAATGAGCGCGGCAGATACTAATGAGAACGTAAGTTAGACGACAATCAGCCCTGACAGGAGGAAAGACAATGCACTGGCTCATGGGGAGCATTCGCAACAAGCTGCTGCTTATTTCCGGTGGCGGCACCCTGCTGCTGTTGCTGGCGAGCTTTTTCGGTTTCAGTCAACTCAACGAGGCCATCGACCGTTACCATCAGCTCAACGGGACCGAGCTGGAACACGAGCGTCAGGCCGAGCGGCTGGAGATCGACTTTCAGCAACAGCTGCTGGCCTGGAACCGGCTGCTGCTGCAGGCCGATACCACGGCCGAGGTGGAGCGCCACTGGCAGGGCTACCAGGCCCTGGCGGCACGGGTGAGCGATCAGGCCGGTGCCCTGGCCGCGGTCGTCGCCGATCCTGCGGCCCGTGAGCGCATCGAGGGCTTCCAGGCGGCGCATGAGCGGCTGGGCGCCGAACACCGCAGCGCCCTGCAGCAGTATCGCCAGAGCGGCTTCGATCCGCGACAGTCGCGAGTAACGGATGTCGGGCAGGGTGATGCGCTCACGCAGCAGCTCGATAGCCTGATCGATACCCTGCAGGCGCGCACCCTCGAGACCAGTGTTGCGGCCCGGAAATCGGCCCGCGATGGCTACCATCTCAGTCTGGCCCTGATGGCGGCAGTGGTGGTCGTGGCGGCGGTGCTGTTCTTTGTCGGGGTGCAGACCCAGATCATCCGGCCTGCCCAGCACCTGGCTGCTAGGCTGAAGGCGATCGCCACCGGGGACTTCACCGTCGCGGTGGACGTGAATTCGCGCGACGAACTGGGCCAGATCGCCGATGCGGTGCGTGAGATCTGTGGTCATCTGGGCCAGATGGTAGGCGAGTTCTCACGCGTCTCCGGCACCCTGACCGAGGCCGCCGAGCAGCTGGGGGTGATCACCGCCCATACCCGCCAGGGCGTGAAGGAACAGCAGAGCGAAACTGACCAGGTGGCCACGGCCATCAACCAGATGACCGCCAGCGTGCAGGAAGTCGCCCAGAACACGGTGTCCGCCGCTGAAGCGGCCCGCAACGCCGACAGCGAGGTCGGCAACGGCCAGCAGGTGGTGCGCGAGACGGTCCGGGCCATCAATACCCTGGC
This sequence comes from Thiohalobacter thiocyanaticus, assembly GCF_003932505.1. Classification (GTDB taxonomy): domain Bacteria; phylum Pseudomonadota; class Gammaproteobacteria; order Thiohalobacterales; family Thiohalobacteraceae; genus Thiohalobacter; species Thiohalobacter thiocyanaticus. Next base: position 1,087,233 of record NZ_QZMU01000001.1, on the reverse strand, counting down.
CGACGACGTGCGTCAGGGCGCACAGGTGATCGCCAAGCTGGGTTCCGACAGCGAGACCATCGGCTCTGTGCTGGACGTGATCCGCGGCATCGCCGAACAGACCAATCTGCTGGCGCTGAACGCGGCTATCGAGGCGGCGCGCGCCGGCGAGCAGGGCCGCGGTTTCGCCGTGGTGGCCGACGAGGTGCGCACCCTGGCCCAGCGTACCCAGGAATCCACCGAGGAGATCCAGGCCATGATCGAGCGCCTGCAGGGCGGTGCGCGCGAGGCGGTGGAAGTCATGGAACGCAGCCGCAACCAGGCCGAGTCCAGCGTGGAGCAGGCCTCACTTGCGGACCAGTCACTGCAGTCGATCAAGACCGCGGTGACCACCATTCACAACATGAGCACCCAGATCGCCAGCGCGGCCGAGGAACAGGGTGCGGTGGCCGAGGAGATCAACCGCAATATCAGCAACATCACCGAGGTGGTCGGGCGCACCGCCGAGGAGGCTGAGGAGATCGCCGCCTCCAGCGACAACCTCAACGCCCTGTCCAGCGACCTGCAGGCGGTGGTGGGGCGGTTCCGGATCTGATCTCTCCGGGAGGGTCCGGTGGTTTTCCGGCCACGGATGAACACGGATTAACACGGATAGTCATCAAGAAGGATTGATCAGCCGCGAATTAATGCAAATAAAAACGTGGTCGTCTGAAAATATACATGCGACTGCCGGCGCGAGGCGCCAGGCAGTCGCATTGAATGATTTATTCGCGTGTATTCGCGTTCATTCGCGGCTTATATAACCCAGGCTCCGATTATTGATTATCCGTGTTAATCCGTGTTTATCCGTGGCTGAATACCGCGATCCCAGGCCAACGCCTCACTCCCGGATCAGCTCTGCCGCGCGGTACAGGCCCAGCAGGGTCTTGGCATCGCGAATGGTCCCGTCTCCGGCCCATTCCAGCGCCTGGGCCCAGGGCACCCAGTGGCATTCGATCAACTCATCGTCCTGGTGATCGGTGGGCGTCTCGCTCAGCCCGGTGGCCAGAAACAGATGAATCACCTCGTCGCAGAAACCCGGGGTGGTCAGCACCTCGCCGAGTCCGCGCCAGTCGGCGGCGACCAGGCCGGCCTCTTCCTCCAGTTCGCGCTGCGCGGTCAGCAACGGTGTCTCGCCGGTCTCCAGCTTGCCGGCCGGCAGTTCCCACAGCCAGCCGCCGGCGGCGTGGCGGTACTGACGCAGCAGGCAGACGGCATCCGTCTCGTTCACTGCCGCCACCGCCGCCCCGCCGGGGTGCCGGACCACCTCCAGCACCTGTTCCCGTCCGTCGGGCCGGGTGAAGCGTTCCCGGCCGAGATCCACCAGCGCCCCCTTGTACAGCGGCGTGCGCGTCATCGCACCAGGTCGTAGCAGCCGAGCAGCTGACCGCAGCCCTCGGGTGCCAGCGGATCATAGTGCAGTTGCGCCAGCTGCAATCGCGGGGCGGGATCCAGGTGGCTGCCGTAGACGAAGGTACTGAAGTCCTCGCCGCCGAGGATGCGTCCGGCGAATGTCAGGTACAACCGGTCCAGCCGTCCGGCCTGCAGCAGGGTGTTGAGTACATGCGGGCCGCCGATGGCATAGACGCTGCGGTAGCCGGCTGCGGCCAGGGCATCGATTGCGCGGCCCGCCTCGGCCTGGTGTCCGTCACCCACGTAATGGGTCTCCACGCCCGCCTGTTCCAGCGCCCGCACACGTCCGGGGTCGGCGTCGGCACCGGTGAGCAGATGCAGCCGGCGGTTCGGGTAGGCCGCGAGGGCCGCGGCCGGGATGTCCAGACTGGCGCTGATGATGGCGATGTCGGGCTGTGGGGCGAGCCCCTGGTCCAGGCGCCAGCGGCGCAGATCGTCGAACTTCTGACCGGCACCGACGGGCAGGGTGTCCTGGGCCTGGCCGAGGGCGTACTCACGGAAATAGCGGGCACTGGTGATGAGCAGGTCGGCTTGGGCGCCCAGCTCCTGGAACAGCCGCCAGTCGCGCGGGTTGGCGATGGCCGGCGGTACCTGGTGAGTGTCGCGGCCGGCCACGCCGACCCCGATCCGGCCGTCCAGGCTGCTGATGAAATTGGTATAGACAAAGGGCAGGCCTGCCTGGCCCCGACGGTGCAGCCGCTGATTCAGGTACAGTCCCTCGAGGGCGTGATCATGTTCGCTGCGGGGATAGAGTTGCTGGATCGATTTCTCGCTCATCAGTTGAACAGCCATTGCAGGGGCAGGGTGTTGTGGCGGCGCAGTTGCCGGTGCAGATAGGCGAAATCCAGTCCCAGCTGCTGTTTCAGCGCCGGGACGGTGGCCTGCAGGGCGCGGCGCGACGGCAGCCGTTCCAGGTGCGGGGCGCCGAAGACGATAAGGTTGTTGCGCGATTCCACCGGCAGGCGCAGCGAGCGCTGCCTGAGGGCATTCTCGAAGCAGCGAATATGGGCGCGGCAGCTGATCTTGTCGGTGTTCCACAGGTTGAGCGCAATCAGGCCACCCTGCCGCAGCCGCTGCTGGCAGGCCTGGAGGAAGTGCTCACAGGCGATGCCCGGGTGCAGGCCCGCGGCATCGAAGGCATCGACCAGGATCAGGTCGTACAGCGGCTGTGCCGGGTTGTGGATGAAACCGGTGGCGTCCTCGTGCAGGATGCGGATGCGCGGCTGGTCCGGCAGCCGGAAGAAGCGCCGGGCGATGTCGATCACCGCCTGGCGGTATTCCACCACGGTGATGTCGGCCCGGGGATAGTGGTGGGCCAGAAAGCGCAGCAGCGAACCGCCTCCCAGGCCGATGATCAGGATCTCCCGGGGCCGGGGCTGGAACAGCAGCCCGGCCAGCATGGCCCGGGTGTAGCTGAGCACCAGGGTGACCGGGTCGGCGTGACTCATGCTGCTCTGGCGGGCGGCAGTGCCGAAATACAGTGAACGGGTGAACTGGTCGTCGATGACTTCCATGACGCCGTGCTCGTCACGGTCGATATGCACCAGTTGTCCCCGCCCTGCCAGCATAGTTCAGCCCTTCCAGTGTGATCCCGGCCATTGTAATGACGGGGAAATGGCTGCCAAGCAAAAAGCAACGGCCGGCCCGCGCGGCGCGGGCCGGCCGTGCAGGGCCGGGGCTGTGGCCGTCAGGCCGCGGAGCGGTGCAGGTTGCTGAACGGGCTCTTGGGCACGGTGGTGATGCGCGGCGCGTCCTTGGTGGTCGCGACCTCGGCCAGGCTGACGTTGTCCAGATAGTCGTAGATCTGGTGGCTCAGCCGGTCCCACAGGCGCAGGCTCACCGGGCGGGCCTCGTCTTCCGGCATCAGCGGCTTGGAGGCGGTGGCCGCCACCGAGTCGTCAACCGCGCGCAGGATATCGGCGATGCTGACTTCGCTGGCCGGGCGCCGCAGGCAGTAGCCGCCGCCGGGCCCGCGCAGGCCGGTGACCAGGCCGTGCTTGCGCAGCTGGGCGAACAGCTGTTCCAGATAGGACACCGAGATCGACTGCTCCACGGAGATGTCGGCCAGGGTCACCGGACCCTGCTTGTGGCGCATGGCCAGCTCGATCATGGCGGTGATGGCGTAACGTCCCTTGGTTGAAATCTTCATGGCATACCTCTCAGCTTATCCAGTACGTTTTGTGTCTCGTTGCAATTGAAAGTCCGACTAACCTTGTCAGGAATCCTACTAATAACCTACTTGGATAGTCAAGAATTATAGCAAAAAAATTCCCTGTTGCGAGTGATAAATCTCTGTAACCTTTCTGTATAATGTGTCAATCAACTGAAAAATAAAAAGAAAATATATCGGCGGCGAGGCCGGGACGGAACCGGCGGGAATGTCGGCAGCAATGGCCGGACACAGGGTCGTTGACACAGAAAATCAAAAGGTTATAGATTCACCCCAACGGGGAGGAGAGTGAGCACACATGTCGAAGAATAAGGAAGCCGAGGATCTCAAGCCGGGCGAGGACCGGCGTCAGCGACGGCGCGAGCGTCTGCACGCCCTGGTCAATGCCCGTAATCAGACCCTGGTCGAGTATTCCAGCCTGGCGGGGATTCGTCCCTATACGCCCGAACACCGCACCGAGGACGCCCTGAAGCGTTTCTGTCAGACCCTGGTGGACTATGCCGCCACGGCGCACTTTCAGCTCTATCGCTATATCGCCGACGGCAAGGAACGGCGCCAGGCCGTGCGTGCCATCGCCGAGCAGATCTATCCCCAGATCGTTTCCAGCACCGATGCCATTCTGGATTTCAACGACCGCTACGATGTCGCTTCGCTCGACGACGGCCGGGTCGAACATCTGGCCGATGACCTGTCCCAGCTGGGCGAGATCCTCGCCGACCGGATTCAGCTGGAGGACCGGATCATCGAGGCTCTGGACGGCGGTCGTTCCGACGGGAAATAGCCGCCGTACATATATCCACCCGGTGTATCAGCCGCGCATGAACGCGAATTAACGCAACTGTATTCATTACCGGGCGCGTTGCGTCACAGCGGTGATGTAAATGAGTTATTCGCGTGTGTGTGCGTTCATTCGCGCGCGGCTTTCAGAATCAATCCCCGGCGCGACCCGGATCAGTGGGCAGGATCGCTCAACCGCCGGGCCGCCTCTGCCGTCAGCCGCCGCCAGGGCCGCGGAATAAGCGCCGGCACCCGCTGCCGGTATTCCCGGTAGCGCTGGCCGAATTCCGCCACCAGCTTGCGTTCCTCCAGCCGGATCCCCACCAGCAGATAGATCGTGATGCAGGCCGTCGTGACCAGCAGGGCCGGTGGCATGTCGCGCGTCCACAGGATCACCAGCCCCAGGCTGTACCAGGGGTGGCGCACGTAACGGTGCAGGAACGAGATCCGGAACCCCGTGACATTGGCGCTGCCGCTCTCGGTTTTCAGGCCCAGAAAGGCGGCCATGTCATAGGCACGCGTGGCATACAGAAATCCGGCCACGGCCAGCAGGGCCAGGGCGTCGGCCAGCCAGCCGGCCGCGCCGTGCCAGGCCCAGAGCGGCTCGCCGTGGCCGTACCAGAGCACCAGCAGGGCCAGCGGCGGCAGAATCAGAACCGTGGACTGCAGGGTGTAGAACAGGCGATAGCGCCGGCCCAGGCGCGGCCAGCGGGCCTGAATCCGCGCCCGCACCCCCGCGTCGGCCAGCAGTGAATGCAGGGCCAGGTACAGGGCCCAGGCCAGGGCGAGCAGGGTGGCATGCATCGGGCTGAAGGCGGGAGACGGCATGGGGCGGCTCGGTTAAATATTCATTAAATCAGTATATTCTGATATAATTGGAATATTTTGACTCTCCGGGCGTCCTCTCATGGGGCGAGAACAGATTAATCAGACACACAGCACGAGGTTCGATCATGGAACACGGCACCACCCTAACCCAGTTCATCATCGAGGAACAGCGCCAGGTCCCGGGCGCGACCGGTGATTTCACCTCCCTGCTCAACGACACCCTGACCGCCTGCAAGAAGATTGCCTGCGCGGTCAACCGCGGCGGCCTGATCGGCATCCTCGGTTCGGCCGAGACCGAGAACGTCCAGGGCGAGACCCAGAAGAAGCTGGACGTCATCTCCAACGACGTCATGGTCGATGCGCTGGAATGGACGGGTCACCTGGCCGGCATGGCCTCCGAGGAGATGGACGATCCGCTGCCCATCCCGACCCAGTACCCGAAGGGCAAGTACCTGATGCTGTTCGACCCGCTGGACGGTTCCAGCAACATCGACGTCAACGTTTCGGTCGGCACCATCTTCTCCATCCTGCGCGCCCCGGAAGGCTGCGAGAACCCCGCGGTGGAGGATTTCCTGCAGCCCGGCACGCAGCAGGTCTGCGCCGGCTATGCCATCTACGGCCCGGCCACCATGCTGGTACTGACCACCGGCCACGGCGTGAACGGCTTCACCCTGGACCGTTCCATCGGCGAGTTCATCCTGTCGCATCCGGACATGACCATCCCCGAGGAAACCGGCGAGTTCGCCATCAACATGTCCAACCAGCGCTTCTGGGAGGCGCCGGTCAAGCGTTACGTGGACGAGTGCATCGCCGGCAGCGAAGGCCCGCGCGGGCGTGACTTCAACATGCGCTGGATCGCCTCCATGGTCGCCGAGGTGCACCGCATCCTGACCCGCGGCGGTGTCTTCATGTACCCGCTCGACGAGAAGCTCAAGGCCAGGGGCCAGGACGGCAAGCTGCGTCTGATGTACGAGGCCAATCCCATGGGCTTCATCGTGGAGCAGGCCGGCGGTGCCGCCAGCACCGGGCGCGAGCGCATCATGGAGATCAAGCCGGACGATCTGCACCAGCGGGTGCCGGTGGTGCTGGGCTCGAAGCAGGAAGTCGAACGTGTGGTCGAGTACCACCGCGAGGCCGACGGCAAGCAGGCAGTGGCGTAAATCAGGTTCCAGGACCGAGGAAAAACCTGCTACCTGGATCCTTGAGGAACCTCTGATTTATTCGTCATTGCGAGGCGCATAGCGCCGTGGCAATCTCCAACCGGTTGATTCTGTAGTACGAGATTGCTTTGCCCCGTTTATGCTCTCTGGGTACTCGCAATGACAAGGGTGAGTGAATCAATCAGAGAAGCCTTGATTCAGAATTCGATATAGAAGCCGGCGCCGATTTCGAGCAGGTTTTCCAGCCTGGAGATCTCGCCGGCTTTCTTCTTCTCCAGCAGGTAGCGCCCCACCGGCAGGAACAGGGTCTCACCCGTGTCCGGGCCGGCCGGCTCGAAGCGTATGATCAGCGAACGGAAATACTCCGGCGGATCGGCGAACACCTCATCGAGGATCCCGATGGCCTCGGCCTGGTCCATGCCGCTGAGGTCGATGGCGGCGTCGGCGCTGTACTTGTCGCCGGCGTAACGCATGGCTTCGTCGATGTCGAAATGGGGCATGGTTCACTCCTTGCCGAAAGACTATAGCCACGGAAGACACGGAAAGCACGGACAATGATTATCGCAAAAAAAACTACAGCCCTGTAAGTCAGGTTAGCCCGATACGGACGGTAACCCGACGTTGCCGCCGCAAGTGTCGGGTTACGCTGCGCTAACCCGAGCTACGATGCTGCAATATTATGGGATTGTTCCGGTCCGTGCTTTCCGTGTTTTCCGTGGCCATCTCAATCATATTCAGTGTCCTTCCACCGCCGCAGGGTGATGAAGGTATCCTGCTCATTGCGCATGGCGCGTCCCGCATGGCGCTCGGCCATGGCGATCACCCCGGTATCATCGGTGCGCAGGAAGGGGTTGGTGGCCAGTTCCTCCCCGAGTTCCGCCGGCACGGTGGGCCGGTCGGCTTCGCGCATGCGGACGGCGTCCCGTTCGCGCGCCCGCAGCTGCGGATTGTCGGGTTCGACCCACTTGGCGAAACCGATGTTCTCCAGGGTATATTCATGCGCGCAATAGATGCGGGTATCCGCCGGCAGCCGTTTCAGGCGCTGCAGTGAGGCATGCAACTGCTCCACACTGCCGTCGAACACCCGGCCGCAGCCGCAGGTGAAGAGGGTGTCGCCGCAGAACAGGGCGGAGTCGGTGTAATAGGCGATATGCCCGGCGGTGTGGCCCGGGACCTCCAGCACCTCGAACTCGGCATCCAGGGCCTCCAGCCGCACCCGGTCCCCATCGATCAGTCGCCGGGTGATGTGCGGGATACGTTCTCCCCGCGGCCCGTAGACCGGCAGCGCCGGGTAGCGTTCAAGCAGGCGCCGGATGCCGCCGACGTGATCGCCATGATGGTGCGTGATCAGGATGGCAGCCGGTTCCAGGCCCTCGCGCTCCAGCGCCGCCAGCACCGGCGCGGCGTCGCCCGGATCGACAATGGCCACCTGCGGCCGCTCATCCCGGCGGATGAACCAGATATAGTTGTCGCTGAAAGCGGGAACGGGCGTTATCGTGAGCATGATTCAGTGCCGTGTGATGCTAGTGGTCCATGCGGGAAGTTCGGTAACGCTCAGAGTCTCGCAAATGGGCCAGGACAAGGCGCACTTCGCAGGGAATGGCGCGCCCTTTCCAAGAAGTGCAACGCTGGATTGGCCCATTTGCGAGGCTCCCTTCGGGCCGGCCCACAAGCCGGTTTGGCTGTGTTGCGCTCACTTGAATTGGCTACGGCCAGTCCTGCGCTCGCGCGCCTTGCCAAACCGGCTTGTGGGCCGGCTGAGCATTACCGAACTTCCCGCATGGACCACTAGCCGCATGATACCGCCTATGAACCGGCCAAAGCCACAGGGAGGAGCCCGATTGACTGCCGCCACCGGCGAGACACCGCTGCAGCGCTATCATGCCGAACTGGCCCGGCTGGGCTGGCGCGAGGACGCCGGCCAGGCGGCGGTCATGCAGCAACTGCAGCGCCTGCACCAGGCACTGCAGCGCGGGCGGCCGCGCCAGACCTGGTATGAGCGTCTGCGGCGGCGTCCCGTGCAGCCGGTGCGGGGCCTGTACCTGTGGGGCGGTACCGGCCGCGGGAAGACCTGGCTGATGGACATCTTCTTCGACTGCCTGCCGTTGGCGGAAAAGTCCCGGCTGCATTTCCATGCCTTCATGCAGGAGGTACACAGCCGTCTGCAGCAGCTGCCGAAGACGCCCGATCCCCTGCCGGTCATCGCCCGGGAGTGGTCGCGGCGGCTGCGGCTGCTGTGCCTGGACGAGTTTCATGTCGGCGACATCGGTGACGCCATGCTGCTGGGTGGCCTGCTCCAGGCGCTGTTCGACCGCGGCATCACCCTGGTGGCGACTTCGAACCTGCCGCCGGACGAACTCTACCTGGACGGGCTGCAGCGCGATCGCTTCCTGTTCGCCGTGGACCTGCTCAAGCGTCACACCGAGCCGGTGCATCTGCAGGGTGAGGCGGATTACCGCTGCGCCCACCTGGACAGCGCCGGAAGCTATCACATCGACGGCGACGACGGCGGTGCCGAGGCCCGCATGCACGAGCATCTGGCGCGGCTGACGCCGGAGCCGGCCGCAGAGGCGGTCGAGCTCGAACTCAACCGGCGCCGGGTGCGGGCGCGGGCGCTGGCAGGCGATCTGGCCTGGTTCGATTTCGCCGAGCTGTGCGAACGGCCGTTATGGGCGGCGGATTACCTGGAACTGGCACGGCGCTTCCACACCCTGCTGCTGTCCGGTGTGCCGGTCATGGACGAGACCCGGGACGATGCAGCCAAGCGCTTCATGCACCTGATCGACGCCCTCTACGATCACAACGTCAAGCTGGTGATCAGTGCCGCCGCAGCACCGGCGCAGCTCTATACCGGCCGCTATCTGCAGTTCGCCTTCCAGCGCACCGCCAGCCGGCTGACCGAGATGGCCGGGCACCGCTATCTGGCCCGCGCGCACCGGATCTGAAACCGCTGTAAGGGCCCCGGGGCCGGTTTGCGACAGTCCAGTGGATTTTGCCCGGTCCGGTCCGGATTAATTTACCCGCCAATACCAGTGCCCGCGGCCGGAACTCCCTTGCGGGCTTAGCGTGCAAACTGCGCACATGCGCGCGCAAACCCGGCCCGTCCGGCGCTGGCTCTGGCTCTGGCTGAACCCGGTATTGTTGGTTGCCGGGTTGATGAACCCTCCGGGTCAGACGCAGCCGGTGGGCTTGGGCAGACCGCCCCACTTGCAGATCAGCTTCATCGGTCCCTTCTTGAATACGTCATACAGGTGCTTGGTGCTGACGTCGGTGGACTTGGCGAACTTGCGGATCGGCGGCACCACGCCGTCGGCGTCGTACATGCTGCGGGCTTCCTTGATGTAGCCCATGATCTCGTCCGTCATTTCATAGCCTTCTGAACTGGCCAGCTCGCGTGCGACCTCTTCGTTCCAGTCGTCGCGGTTGATCAGAAAGCCCTCGTTGTCCAACTGCAGATTCATACGTGTGTTGCCTCGCCTGTTCTTGCTGTGAGTGTTACAGCCCCTGAACCTGCCAAAGCCGCATTCAGCGTGGCAGGTTCAGGGGCTGTATATCCTGACTAATTTTATCAGGAATAGGGCCGGGCTGCACAACACCCGTGGCGGGAAAAACCCTGGAATGGAGAAGGAATCTGGTGTCTGGCCGCCGGCAGGCGGCCGGGGACGGGATCAGTGCAGGAGGTCGGTGATCGCCTGTTGCCAGCCGGTGATGACCGTGCCCGGGCTGACCTGGGACTGGCTGAGCAGGTAGCTCAGGCCGGCGCCGGCCAGGGCGCTGATCAGCACCAGCGTCAGCAACCGGCCGCGGCTGCCGGAGCGTGACTGTGACTCGCGTCTGCCTGCGCGGCGCCGGGGTGCGGACTGGGCGGGCCTGGGTGTTTTCCGGTGCGCCGTGTCCGGAGACCGGCCCGGGCCGCGCCCGGGGCTGCCGCTTTCGATACTGAAATCACTGGTGCTGGCCTGCCAGCGCGAACTGCGGGTACCCAGCATCACGGACAGTTCGAAATCGCCCGGGGCGGCTGCGGCCGGTGCGGCCGTCTCCGCCGCCGGTGCGGGGCGCGGCTTGCGTCCCACCGGATCGCCCGGGGTCCAGACCTGGTTCACTTCCGGGTGTTCGCCGGCCAGCTCTGAACGCAGCTTGAGCAGTTCGCGTTCGACCTTGCGCTGCATGCGCGCGGCCGCGTCGCGGCGCTGTTCGGCCCGTTCCAGATTGCGGCCTTCCCGCAGCTCGGTTTCGGCCAGGCGTCGCACCTGGCAGGCGGTGGCGAGCAGCTGCTCCAGCTCGCGCAGACGCGCCATCCCGTCGCTGCCGGTATCCGCCAGCGGTCGGTTCGCGTCGTCCGGTGTAGAGGCCGGTATCCTTGCCATCTCTGCCTGTGCCCGTGATTGGTTCATGTCGGTGGTCTGTCTGTGACGGTTGCCGTCTCTGCGAGTATCGTCGTTCCGGGGCGTGGCGGCCCTGAACCCTGTCACATGTCGGCTCCGCCGGGTGGGCCGGCTGAGCGGCACGGGACATTGCCACGCTCGTCAGGTTTAGCGCCGCCGGCGGATCAATCTTGAGCCTAAGCCGCTGTTTTCGGGCGAAAGTGTGATGCATTTACGAAATGCGCGGGAATCGCCAGAGTATCCGGCCTGATTCGGGGATTCCCGCAACCCATCCGGAGTCGTGACATGGCATCGACGGTAGATGATCTGAGTATCGAGTACGAGGAAGACGGCATCACGCTGGTCAAGCAGCTGGACAAGGAGGTTCTGTCCAAGGGGGCCTGGTCCACCGTGATCTTCCGCTACCAGGACTGGGACCGGCAGAAGGAGCAGTACAGCAAGGACAAGTACACCATCCGCCGCTACCAGAAGCGCAATGGCGAGTATTTCCAGAAATCCAAGTTCAACATCTCCAGCCCCGACCAGGCCCGCAGCCTGATCGCCGCCCTGCAGCAGTGGCTCGACGAATAGTATTGGCAGGCTATATGCATCTGTGCGGGGCCTGTTAACACTACCGACGCGGCTGCTGCCGGCGCCGCGTTTTGTGCCTCCGCAAGGCGCCGTGAGCGCCGTGTAGCCCAGCTACATAAGCGAGCGGCAACGCCGCGGGACGCAAAACGCGGCCCGGCCCTGCGGGTTGGGTCTGAGAAGCCGTCACTCGGCGTTGCTCGTCGCTCGTTTGGAGCGACCAATCTTCGCTCCTCGCGCCTGGATTGACGGCTTCTCAGACCCAACAGCAGCCGCGTCGGTAGTGTTAACAGGCCCTGGTTCATGACGCCATTCCGGCGTGGAGGGGGCAGAGATGCGCAGCTATATCCGCCACCCGTGCGACATACCCATCGAGTTCAGCGAGGACACGGCCAGCTATCCCAGCCGTGAACGGCTGAACAATATCAGCCATGGCGGCCTGGCCTTCAGCGCCGCCCGACCGCAGCGCCGCGGTCATATCCTGTGGCTGCGCATTCCCGATGTGCATCCCCCGTTCGAGGCGCCGGCCCGGGTGAGCTGGTGCAACCGCGTCGGCGAAGGCTATGAAGTGGGCGTGGAATTCGTTATGCCGGAGGACGAGTACCGGGTGCGGATGGTGGAGCAGGTGTGCTACATCGAGCACTACAAGCGGCGGGTGCAGGCGCTGGAAGGGCGGGAGCTCACCGGTGAGCAGGCCGCGCGGGAGTGGATCGAGAAATACGCCGGCGGCTTTCCCGGCCTGGAGGACGAGTCCTGACAGCCATTCTGCCCGGAGCTGAGCCCTTGTTGTTCAGCCGCGAATGAACGCAAATTAACGCAAATGTTTTTTCATCGCCGTGGCGCTTTGCGCCCGGCAATGGCATGCATGATTTGTTCCCGTGTATTCGCATTCATTCTTAAACTCCCCGGCATTACCCGCCAGCCTGTGCATCAGCCAGCCAGTTACGCCAGGCGGCGAACAGTGCCGGGTCGGACGCCGAGACCACCGAGCGCGGCGCCAGGCGCGGGGCGAACACGGCCTCGCCTTCGAGGGTGCGGCAGGTGCCGCCGGCCTCGGTCAGGATCAGGCTGCCCGCGGCCAGATCCCACAGCTTCTGGCCGCCATGCAGGTACACATGGCCGCGTCCGGCCGCCATCCAGCCCCACTCCAGGGCGCAGGAGCCGAAGTTGCGCTGCGAGCTGTAGGGGGCGTTGTCCACCAGGCACTGGCGCAGCGGGGATCCCAGGCGCTTGAAATCCACCAGGGCCACGGCCTTGTCCAGCACGACGCCGGTGGCCCGGGCCTGCAGGCGCTGGTCGTTGAGCCGGGCCCCGGCGCCGCGCCGGGCGCTGAAGCACTCGTCGCGCAGCGGATCGTAGATGATCCCCAGTTCCACTTCGCCACCGCGGATCAGCGCCAGCGAGATCCCGAAGCAGGGAATGCCGGCGGCGAAGTTGCTGGTGCCATCCAGCGGGTCCAGGCACCACAGGGGCGTTCCGCTGTCGGCCAGCAGGGTTGCCTGCTCAGCCGTGGGCATCTCCTCGCTGAGAAAGGCGACATCAGGATGCAGCGCGTGGAGCTGTTCGCGCAGCCGGGCATCCACCGCCAGGTCGGCCTCGGTCAGCACGCTGCCGTCGGCCTTGTATTCATGGCCGATGCGCTGGAAGCGGGGGATGAGTTCCTCCTGACCGACCTGGCGGATCAGGGTGTTCAGTTGATTGATGTCCATAAAGTCAGGTTCTAGGTGCTAGGTACCAGGGCCGAGGAAAATCAAATCTCTCTTATCGTGGTTGCGTAGGTCGGGTTACGCTGTGGCTGACCCGGCCTACGATAGCATGAAGCTCTTATCTCCGACCCTAGAACCTGGAACCTTGTTTTATGATGAACAGCTTACCGTAATCGAGCGGGCCCAGTCCGGCGGTTCGGCGGCGTAGGCCTCATGTTCCGGCTGTTCGTCGAAGGGCCGCTGCAGGATGGCGTGCAGGCGCTCGAGCTCGCCGTAGCTGCCCGCCTCGGCCTGCTCGATGGCCTGCTGGGCCAGGTGATTGCGCAGGACATATTTGGGGTTGACCCGGTTCATCGCCGCCCGGCGTTCCGCGTCGTCGCTGCCTTCCCGGCGCAGCCGATCGCGGTAGCGTCGGGCCCAGACGTCGAAGGCCTCGCGGTTGATGAACTGGTCGCGCAGTCCGCTGTTGTCGGCATTCTCGCCGCTGTCGAACCCGGCCAGACGGCGGAAGCTCAGGGTGTAGTCGCGGGCGTCGGCGGCGAGCAGGGCGAGGAAGTCCTCTGCCAGCGCCCGGTCCCCGGCCTTCGTCTCGCGCAGCCCCAGCTTGGCGCGCAGTCCGGCTTCATAACATTGATTGAAGATTTCGTGATAATCCTCGAACCGGGCCGTGGCCAGCTCGGCGGCGGCCCCGGGGTCCTCGTCCAGCAGCGGCAGCAGGGCCTGGCCCAGGCAGCTCAGGTTCCACAGGCCGATGTCGGGCTGGCGCTCGAAGGCATAGCGGCCGGCGTGATCCGAATGGTTGCAGACGAAGCCCGGCTCGAAGGTGTCCATGAAGCCGAAGGGCCCATAGTCCAGGGTAAGTCCCAGGATGGACATGTTGTCGGTGTTCATCACGCCGTGGGCGAAGCCGACCAGCTGCCACTGCGCCAGCAGCCGGGCGGTGCGCTCGACCACTTCGCGGTATAGTGCCAGGCAGGGATTGTCGGCCTGCTGCAGCTCGGGATAGTGATGGGCGATGACATAATCGGCCAGACGCTGCAGCTGTGTGAACTGCCCGCGGTAGTAAAAGACCTCGAAGGAGCCGAAACGCACATGGCTGGGTGCGGCGCGCAGCAGCAGGGCGCCGGTTTCGATGCGCTCACGGTAGACCTCCTCACCGGACCCGGCCAGGCACAGGGCACGGGTGGTGGGCACGCCGAGGGCGTGCATGGCCTCGGAACACAGGTATTCGCGGATGCTGGAACGCAGTACGGCGCGGCCGTCGCCGTTGCGGGAGTAGGGCGTGGGGCCGGCGCCCTTGGACTGGAGCTCCCAGCGCCGGCCGTCCGCGTCCAGCACCTCGCCCAGGATGATGGCCCGACCGTCGCCCAGCTGCGGGACGAAGTGCCCGAACTGATGCCCGGCATAGAGCATGGCCACCGGCTCGCCGGCCGGCAGCCGGTATTCGCCGTTGAGCCAGGCGAGGAATTCCGGCCGCGCGGCCTCAGCGGGGTCCAGGCCGATCTGCCCGGCCAGCGCCGTATTGAAACTGATCAGGTGCGGCTCGCTCAGCGGCGTGGGTTCGACCGGGGTATGGAAGGCCGGCCCCAGGCGGGCGTAGCTGTTGGTGAAATCCAGGGATTCCAGCGAACGGAGCCTGGTCACGGATGCGGGAGAGGTGCTCATGACGGGATTCTGTCCGACCGGGTCGGATACCGCAACCCGCAGAATTGCAAGGATTTCCTTTATTGTCACTGCGGCGGGTGCAGGGCGGGCGCCGGATACGCTTGCATTGAACCGCCATGAAAATGATAATTGTTAACGTTTCCTTTTGTTGATGCTGTCGTACAGGGGTGATGAACATGTCCGTTGTCTCGTTCAAACATTGGTTGCTTCCGATGCTGTCCGCCTGGCTGCTGGCCGGGCCCGTGCTCGCCGCCGAGGTCAATCTCTACTCCGCGCGCCAGGAAAATCTGATCAAGCCCCTGCTGGAACGCTTTTCCGAGCAGACCGGGATCGAGGTCAATCTGGTCACCGGCAAGGCCGACGCCCTGCTGCAGCGGCTGAAGAGCGAGGGCCGCAACAGCCCCGCGGACCTGCTGCTGACCACGGATGCCGGCCGGTTGCACCGGGCCAGGGAAGCCGGCGTGCTGGCTCCGGTCGAATCAGACACCCTGCACGAGCGTATCCCCGCGCAATACCGCGATCCCGAGGGCTACTGGTTCGGCCTGTCGGTGCGGGCGCGCCCCATTGTCTATGTCACCGATCGGGTCGAGCCCGGGGAACTCTCGACCTACGAGGCGCTGGCCGATCCCAAGTGGAAAGGCCGTGTCTGCATCCGCTCCTCCAGCAATATCTACAATCAGTCGCTGGTCGCCTCCATGATTGCCCATCATGGGGTCGAGGCGACCGAGGCCTGGGCCCGGGATTTTGTCGCCAACTTCGCCCGTCCGCCCATCGGCGGCGACCGTGACCAGGTGCTGGCAGCTGCGGCCGGCCAGTGTGATGTCGCCGTGATCAATACCTACTACCTGGGCGTGATGATCAATGAGGACGATCAGGAGCAGCGTGAAGCCGCCGGGCGGGTGGCCGTGTTCTGGCCCAACCAGGAAGGGAGTGGAGACGGCCGCGGCACCCACGTCAACGTCAGCGGCATCGGCCTGACCGCCGCCGCCGGAAACCGGGACAACGCCGTGCAGTTGATGGAATTCCTCTCCAGTGACGAGTCCCAGGCCTGGTATGCCCAGGTCAATCACGAATACCCGGTGCGTGAGTCGGTGCCGGTCAGCGACACCCTCAAGGCCTGGGGCGGCTTCAAGGCCGATGATTTGGACCTGCATCTTCTGGGGAAATATAATGCCGAGGCAGTACGGCTGATGGACCGGGCGGGCTGGAAGTAGGGCCTGCCCCGAATGGTGCTTACTTAGCCGTCATTGCGAGCACCCGAAAGGGCATGAACGCAGCGTGGCAATCTCGTACTGCAGAATCGACCGGTTGGAGATTGCCGCGTCACTTCGTTCCTCGCAATGACGAGCGTTGTTCGGCTGAAGTAAGTGCGCCATTTGGTCCTGACCCAGGTTCTCATGGGTAAGCTTACCTCGATCCTCATCCGGGGATTTCTCCAAGGCGGGGTGCACGGCACCCCGCCGTTGTTTGCGGGCCACGCATTTGACTAGGGCCTGTTAACACTAATCTAATCGCCTCTGCTGGGGCTGATTTTTCGTCCAGCAAGGCAGAATGAGCGAGGTGTAGTCATTCTACATGAGCGAATGATAACGCCGCTGGGCGGAAAATCAGCCCCAGCCCGATGGGTTGCGCCTGAAAAAGCGCCACTCGGCGTTGCTCGTCGCTTATTTGGAGTGACCAAACTGCGCTCCTCGCGCCTCGATTGGCGCTTTTTCAGGCACAACAGAGACGATTAGATTAGTGTTAACAGGCCCTGGCACGACGACGCAGACTGTCCCGGCGACACCCTCCCGCCAGCACTGGCTGAGCAGCGGCTGGCGCGCGGGCGTGCTGCTGGTGGCGCTGATCGTCGCCCTGCCGGTGCTCACCGTGTTCAGCTTCGTGTTCGAGCCGGCCGGTGAGGTCTGGCGCCACCTGGCGGCCACCGTGCTGCAGGACTATGTGGTCAATTCCCTGCTGCTGATGCTCGGCGTCGGCGCCGGCACCCTGCTGCTGGGAGTATCCACGGCCTGGGTGACCACCACCTGCGAGTTTCCCGGGCGCAGAGTCTTCGAATGGGCGTTGCTGCTGCCCATGGCCATTCCGGCCTACATCATCGCCTACACCTACACCGGCCTGCTGGATTTCGCCGGGCCGGTACAGGGCACCCTGCGCGAGCTGACCGGCTGGGGCTACGGCGATTACTGGTTCCCCCAGGTGCGTTCGCTGGGCGGAGCGGTGGTGATGCTGTCGCTGGTGCTCTACCCCTATGTCTATCTGCTCACCCGGGCCGCCTTCCTGGAGCAGTCGGTGTGCGTGCTCGAGGTCAGCCGCACCCTCGGAGCCAGTCCCTGGCGCACCTTCAGCCGGGTGGCCCTGCCGCTGGCCCGCCCCGCGGTCATCACCGGTCTGTCGCTGGCACTGATGGAAACCCTGGCCGACTATGGCACGGTGCAGTATTTCGGCGTCAACACCTTCACCACCGGTATCTTCCGCACCTGGTTCGGGCTGGGGGATCCGGGCGCTGCGGCCCAGCTGTCGGCGCTGTTGATGAGTTTCGTTTTCATGCTGATTCTGCTCGAGCGCTGGTCGCGGCGTCAGGCCCGTTATCATCACACCACCAGCCGCTATCGCCGCTTGCCGCGCCACCGGCTGCAGGGCTGGCAGCTGCCGGTGGGACTGGCGGTGTGCCTGGTGCCGCTGCTGTTCGGTTTCCTGGTGCCGGCCTGGCAGCTGCTGGTCTGGGCGCTGCGCACCGCGCCCGAAATGCTCGGGACGGAATTCCTGCAACTGACCTGGCACAGCCTGATGCTGGCCGGCAGCGCGGCCCTCATCGCCCTGCTGCTGGGCCTGTTCATGGCCTACGGCAAACGCCTGCACGGCAATTGGCTGGTGCAGGGCGCGGTACGCGTCGCCGGCATGGGCTATGCCGTTCCCGGCACCGTGATCGCGGTGGGCGTGATGATCCCCTTCGCCGCCTTCGACAATACCCTGGACGGCTGGATGCGGGCGCGCTTCGGCGTTTCCACCGGCCTGCTGCTGTCCGGCACCCTGGCCGCGCTGCTGTTTGCCTACACGGTGCGCTTCCTGGCGGTATCGCTGCAGACGGTCGAGGCGGGGCTGGGCAAGATCCGGCTCAGCATGGACGATGCCGCCCGCTCCATGGGTTACCGCCCGGGCGAGGTGCTGCGCCGGGTGCACATGCCCATCATGCGCGGCAGCCTGCTCACCGCCCTGCTGCTGGTATTCGTCGATGTGCTCAAGGAGCTGCCGGCCACCCTGATCCTGCGCCCGTTCAACTTCAATACTCTGGCGGTGCGTGCCTATGAACTGGCCTCGGACGAGCGCCTGGCCGATGCCGCCAGCGCTTCCCTGGCCATCGTGCTGGCCGGTATCATTCCGGTCATCCTGCTCAGTCGCAGCATCGCTCACTCCCGACCCGGTCATGCCTGAACTGCTCGAAGTCGAAAACTGTGTCCTGGCCTATGACGACATCCCGGTCGTCAAGCAGGTCTCGTTTGCGCTGGAGACGGGCAGCATCGGCTGTCTGCTCGGCCCCAGCGGCTGCGGCAAGACCACGCTGCTGCGTGCCGTTGCCGGCTTCGAGCTGCTGAGCTCCGGCGAGATCCGGTTGCGCGGCCAGGTGGTCAGTCACAGCGGCTGGGCATTGCCGCCGGAACAGCGCCGGGTGGGCATGGTATTCCAGGACTTCGCCCTGTTCCCGCATCTGACCGTGGCCGGCAACATCGCCTTCGGCCTGCGGCACCTGTCCGAGCGCGAACGACGGACGCGGGTGCGCGAACTGCTGGAACTGGTCGGCATGCCCGGCTATGCCTCGGCCTGGCCGCACCAGTTATCGGGCGGGCAGCAGCAGCGCATCGCCGTGGCCCGGGCCATCGCCCCGCGGCCCGAACTGCTGCTGCTGGACGAGCCCTTCTCCAGCATGGACGCCGAACTGCGCGAGCAGCTGGCGCGCGAGGTGCGCGGCATTCTCAAGCAGGAGGCGATCACCGCGATCCTGGTCACCCATGACCAGTACGAGGCCTTCGCCATGGCCGACGAGATCGGGGTGATCAACCAGGGCCGGCTGATGCAGTGGGACAGCGGTTACAATCTCTATCACCGCCCGGCCAACCGTTTCGTGGCCGATTTCATCGGCCAGGGCGCGATTCTCACCGGTGAGGTGCTCAACGAGCAGCACGTGAACTCCGAGCTGGGCATCATTCCCGGGCGTATCCCCGAGGGCTGCGCGCCGGGCTGCAAGGTGGACCTGCTGGTGCGTCCCGACGACATCCAGCACGACGACGACAGCGAGCTGCGGGCGCGGGTGGTGGAGAAGGCCTTTCGTGGCGCCGAGTTTCTCTACACCCTGGAGCTGCATACCGGCACCCGGATACTGTGTTTCGCACCCAGTCATCACGATCACGCCATCGGCGAGGCCATCGGCATCCGGCTGGAGATCGATCATCTGGTCATGTTCCGACAGGAAAGGCAGACAACATGAGTGAGGATTCCAAGACCCTGCATTTCGTCAAGCGGCGTAACTACCAGAGTGTGGTGAAGGACAAGGTGGTGCGGCTGCGCTATGCGGTATTCGAGCAGGACTCGGAGCAGGCGCTGGCCTACGACGACGACCTCTATTACCTGCACGGCGGCTACGGCGGCGCCTTCCCGAAGGTGGAACAGGCGCTGGAAGGCCTCGGCGTGGATGCCAAGATGGAGGTGGAACTGACGGCCGACGAGGCCTACGGCCGCTACGACCCGGCCCTGTGCCTGGCCGTGCCGGCGACGGAAATCCCCGAGGAGGCGCGTTACGTCGGCGCGCGGCTGGAGGGCGAATCCCCCGAGGGCGGCAGCCTGGATTTCACCGTCACCGCAATGGAGGGCGACACCGTCACGGTCGAGGGCAATCACCCCCTGGCCGGACGCGACCTGCGCTTCGTGCTGGAGATACTGGATATCCGTGATGCCACGCCGGAGGAGCTGGAGGCCGGCTATGCCTTCCCGCCGGCGGAGGGGGACTGGTCAGGACGGTGATGGGAACGCAGAGGACAGAGGCGCAAAGATTCTGTAGGTTGGGTTAGGTGCGTGGCACCGTAACCCAACATGCCGCGGGCTGTCGGGTTACGCTACGCTAACCCGACCTACATTATACATCTCTGCGTCCTCTGCGTTAATTGCCGCAATGTCGAACTCAGCCGCCGCGCGGGCTGAAATCCAGCGAGGCAGAATTGATGCAGTAGCGCAGCCCCGTCGGCGGCGGGCCGTCGGGGAAGACATGGCCCAGGTGGGCCTGGCAGTTGCCGCAACGCACCTCGGTGCGGGCCATGCCGTGGCTGGTGTCGGTCAGTTCGGCGATGTCGGCGCCCTCGGCCGGCTGCCAGAAACTGGGCCAGCCGCTGCCCGAGTCGTACTTGTGGCGGGAATCGAACAGGGGGGCGCGGCAGCATACGCACACATAGGTGCCGTCGCCCTTGTGGTCCCAGTACTTGCCGGTGAAGGGGCGCTCGGTGCCGCCGCAGCGTGCCACCCGGTACTGCTCCTCATCCAGCTGTTGCCATTGGTCGCGGTTGGTCATGATCGGATTGCGGCGTGCGCTCAGGTTCCTGGTCTCTACACCGTCGAGTGTGCCGCGAAGCCGGACCGAATTCCAGTTTCAGAAAGCCCGGCAGGGGCCGATCAACCCATTGTCGGTGGGGTATTCCGGGACGAACCCGGCCACCCCGTCCGGCGCCGCTGGGGCAATGGGACAGGCATGAGATCGGAATGAAACGCGAACAGGGGCTGGTACGCACGTTGCGTATCTTCGTGTTGCTGGTGGTCCTGGCCGCCGTGGCCGGCGAGGCCTGGCTGGTCAGGCTGCGTACCACGGACTGGGATGCCCCCCTGTGGGTGGCGGTATATCCGATCAATGCCGATGGCCGACAACAGACTGCGGCTTACATCGCCGGGCTGGATGACGCCGCCTTTGCCGATATCGAGGCCTATTTCCGGCAGCAGGCGCAGCAACATGGTGTGAGGCTGCAACAGCCTTTCGTGGTGCGGCTGGCCGGCGCAATCGACGCGGTTCCGCCGCTGCCGCCGCAGGCGGAACAGCCCCTGCGGGTGATGTGGTGGAGCCTGCGGCTGCGGTTCTGGGCCTGGCGCGCGGCAGACAATCCCGCGGATCCACCGGCCGATATCCGTATGTTCGTCAACTATCACGATCCCGGCACGACACCGCGTCTGAGGCATTCCCTGGGACTGCAGAAGGGGTTGATCGGCGTGGTCAATGCCTATGCCGACCGAGATTACGCCGGACAGAACAATGTGGTGATCGCCCACGAGATGCTGCATACCCTGGGCGCGACCGACAAGTACGACCTGGCGACCAATCAGCCCCTGTTCCCCGCCGGCTATGCCGAACCGGAACGGGAACCGCGCTATCCCCAGCGCCTGGCCGAACTGATGGCGGGCCGCATCCCCGTTGCCCCCGCCGCGTCGCAGCCGCCGGGCGGGCTGCACCGCACCCTGATCGGCGAATTGACCGCCCGGGAAATCAACTGGCCGGGCGCCGCTGACTGACTGTCCGGCGCCGGCGCAGGATCAGGTAGAATGTCCGCTTTCCAAGGCGGACGAGTGACCCCCACCAGCCATGACCCAGCCAGTCCTGTTGTCCATCATCGAGCTTGGCGGCTACCCGAATTTCGCGCCCCTGTACCAGCGCCTGGGCTGCGAGGTGGTCGTGGAGGGCTCCATGCGCAAGGCGCTGGCCGCGGCGCGCAAGCGTCAGCCGCGGGTGATCGTGGCGGAGTTCAACTTCCAGTCCGATTTCCGCGACCGTACCAGCAGCCTGGAGACCCTGCTGGCCGTGGTACAACGGCTGCCGGATACGCGCGTGATTGTGTTCTATGAACAGGAATACGCCCATCAGCTGGCACGGGTGGAGGCGCGCTTTCCCATCTTCCGCACCCTGGCCTTTCCCATCGACGCGACCGAACTGGAAGCCGCAGTCAGCGCGGCGCTGGCTTCTGATTGATATTCAAAAGCGCCACGGAATACACGGAAAGCACGGACAAAGATAAACTGTCCCAGCATATGTAGGTCGGGTTAGCCCGAAGGGCTAACCCGACCTACGAGGTTCTGACCAGGCAATATGAAATTTTCCGTGCTTTCCGTGTATTCCGTGGCGTTCTTTATTTCTTATCTCCCCGCCGGCGGCTGCGGCCCTGGAACTGCTTGATGTCTTTCATGATCTCGTTGAAGGGGATGGCGTCGACGGCGCCGTAGCGCTGCTCGGCGCGGTTGATCACGTCGAAGGCGTTGTCCACCTTTCCGGCGCCGTCGCGTTCCGGTTGCACCAATGACTGGATGCCCAGCAGGCCGCCGACCTGGACCCGGATCTCCTTGTTGTGCGGCAGCGGGCCGCCGATATGGGTGAGTTGCAGGGCGAAGCGGGCATCACGCCGCATCCGCTCCAGCAGGGCAATGCAACGCTGGTTGGCGGCCTCGGACTGGCAGCCCACCCCCTCGCGGTCGGCCAGGTAGAAACGATGCATCTGGCCGCAGCCGACGTGGCGGGCATTGATGGCCTTCTCGAAGACACAGCGCCGCTGGTTGACGGCGTCGTAGGTGGAGCGGTATTCGTCCTCTTCCATAACGGCGGGTCGATCCCGGAAACCGTGATCGAAGCCGGTTTTCCCGGCTTATTTCTCCCATTCCATGACAACGGTCTTCTCGCGCTTCTCCATCAGCCGTTCCTCGGCCTCGAGCTGGTTCGGCGCGAACATGACCTTGACCATGATGTCCGTGTCCCGGCCCAGCTCGGCGCGGCGGTTGCGGGCGTATTTCTTCGCCTCCTGGAAGGAGTCGAATTCAGTCTGGTATTCCAGGTTCCTGGTGATCCCCGTCGTATCCTGGGTGATGTCATAGATGTAGTACGGCATCGGTCTCGCCCTCCCGGGTTGATCGTTTCTGGCTCTGCTCTGAAGTGTAACCCACGCTCCGGGCGTGCGCATTAACCCCGATAATGAAGCAGGTATTTGGGGTTCGTCGCCGCCGGGCATCCGTTACAATGATAGTCAGGCAATCAAGGGTGCATGAAGCATGGACAACAAACCCGACATCAAGACCGCCATTCCCCGGCAGCGCTATCAGCTGGGCCAGTTTTCGGTGACCATCCTGGGCGACATCGAGACCGGGGATGCCAACGACTATCGCTATATCCTGGCCGTGGTGCACGAGGGCAATCCCGAGCCGGGTCTGTACCTGACCTGCGAGCCGGCCCCGCAGGAGGCCCGTGACAAGGGCCACTGGGCCATGCGCCTGATTCTGCCCGACGGGGCGCAGGTGTTCGCCGCCAACGACGCCTGGGACGATATCGATGCCTTCGCCCGCGACGGCCTGGCCGCCGTCCAGCAGCTGCTGCAGCTGACCGACGAAGAACCCTTCCGGCTGTTGTGAGCGGCTGAGGCATCATGAGTCACCGGGTCGAGCTGCTGCCTTCCGGAAACGTCTTTCAGGCCGAGGTCGAAGAGACCCTGCTGGAGGCCGCGCTGCGCTCCGGGCTCAATCTCAAGTACAACTGCAACAGCGGCAGCTGCGGAGACTGCCAGGCG
Source organism: Thiohalobacter thiocyanaticus (assembly GCF_003932505.1). GTDB lineage: Bacteria > Pseudomonadota > Gammaproteobacteria > Thiohalobacterales > Thiohalobacteraceae > Thiohalobacter > Thiohalobacter thiocyanaticus. Next base: position 1,063,968 of record NZ_QZMU01000001.1, on the reverse strand, counting down.
CGGCTGGTTTCCGGCGAGCTGGGACAGAGCAGGTATCACGACTATGTCTTCAGCCGCGAGGAGAAGGCCAACAACCACTTCCTGATGTGTCGAACCCATACCGCCGGCGACCTGGTCATCGAGGCGGTGGAGGCGCGCACGGCCGAGGACATTCCGCATCATCGCATCACCACCACGGTGGCACGGCTCAATCCGTTGTCGGAGACCGTGATGGAACTGCAGCTGCGTACGCCGCGCAGCCAGACCCTGTGGTTTCTGGCCGGCCAGTACGTGACGCTCAGCGGCGAAGGCCTGCCGGCGCGCAACAAGTCCATCGCCAGCTGCCCCTGCAACGGCATGGTGCTGCAGTTTCATGTCCAGTATGTCGATGGCGACCCCTTCGCCGAGTATGTGTTCAAGCAGATGAAGCCGCGCGAGAAGGTCGAGGTGGAAGGGCCCTACGGCCAGTTCATCCTGGACGAGGATTCGGGCCGTCCCTGCCTGTTCCTGGCCTGCGAGACCGGTTTCGCGCCGGTCAAGAGCCTGATCGAGCATGCCATTTCGCTGGAGTTCGATCAGCCGCTGCGGCTGTACTGGGCGGTGCCGCGGCCGGAGGATCTGTATCTGGCCAACTACTGCCGTTCCTGGCAGGACGCGCTGGATGACTTCCAGTTCATTCCGGTGGTGGGGCAGGGCGACAATCCGGACTGGACGTTTTCGGGGCTGCCGGATCTGACCGATATTCCCTCGCTGTCTCCCCGGGGCCGGCGTCTGCTGCACGCGGGTCTGCGCATCACGGGCGATTACCCGGACCTGTCCGGCTACGATGTCTATGTCAATGGTCCGGACGCGGACCTGGTGGCGCTGATCGAACTGCTGGTCCGGCACGGCCTGCCGCCCGAGAGGCTGTTCGTCGACCGCATCGCCCATATTGATTAAGCAAAGATGAAGAGCGCCACGGAATACACGGAAAGCACGGAAATATGCTCGAGTATTCCTTCCGCAGTCCGGCCTGACCCAGCCTGAGACGGGCTCCAGCAGGGGCTCGTTGACTGTGGCAGCTTATCTCTGGATCCCGGCCTGCGCCGGGATGAAAAATCTGGATGCAGGCCATGTAACGAGTCCTTGCCGAGCGCAAAGCGCCTCGGCAAGGACCATGAAACCTTTCGTGTTTTCCGTGTATTCCGTGGCGCTCTTTGAATTTTGTTGTCAGGCGATATCGTCAGCCAGCCCGATGGTCTCGATCCGGTGGCCGCGTAGCCGGATGAAGCCGGTCTGGCGGGTGGTGCCGTCGCGGCTGTATTCGAAGCGGTAGGTGCGGGCCAGGGTGGCATGGCCGCGCGGCGCCCGGGTCAGGCCCAGGCGGGTGAGGGTGACGGTGGCATCCAGCAGCTGCAGGCCCTGACGCTGGCAGGTATCGCGGGCAAAGGCGGCGGCCAGGTCGCGGGCCTTCATGCTGTCGAGCCAGAAGACGACCAGTACGGCCAGCAGGATGAGCAGTACCGGGGTCACGGGACCGGTCAGGCGTCCAGGTCGGGGATCAGGGCGCTTTCCAGGCGGTGGATCATGTCCTTGAGCAACAGCTTGCGCTTTTTCATCCGCTGCAGCGTCAACTGGTTCATGGCCGGATCCTGGTTCAGGCGCAGGATGGCTTCGTCCAGATCCCGATGCTCCAGGCGCAGGGCCTCCAGACGCTGACGCAGGCTTTCGTTGTCGGTGTGCTCCATGACCGGCCCGGGCCCTCGGCAAGCGGTTGAAAGATTATAAAAAAAAGGGTTTTGGCGCCGCGCCGTCCCGGCAAAGATGCTACAATTGTTTAATTCCGCCCGGTCCGGCCCGGGTATTGTCGATCCAAGTCCCGTCAATCTCAAGTACTAGTACTCTTCCCATGCACAGCGCCCCCGACATCTTCGCCTATCGGCCCTACTGGGCCAAACGCCTGGGCCCGGCCCCGGTGCTTCCCATGTCGCGCGCCGAGATGGACGACCTGGGCTGGGATGCCTGTGACATCATCCTGGTCACGGGCGATGCCTATGTCGATCATCCCAGCTTCGGCATGGCCGTGATCGGCCGGGTGCTGGAAGCGCAGGGTTTCCGGGTCGGGATCATCGCCCAGCCGGACTGGACCGGGGTCGACGATTTCATGCGTCTGGGCCGACCGAAACTCTTCTTCGGCGTGACCGGCGGCAACATGGATTCCATGGTCAACCGCTATACCGCCGACCGCAAGGTCCGCAGCAACGACGCCTATACCCCCGACGGCGCCGGCGGTCTGCGTCCGGATCGCGCCGTGCTGGTCTATTCCCAGCGTTGTCGCGAGGCCTACAGGGACGTGCCCCTGGTCATCGGTGGCATCGAGGCCAGCCTGCGCCGCATCGCCCATTTCGATTACTGGTCGGAGAAGCTCCGCCGCTCCATCCTGTTCGACGCCAAGGCCGACCTGCTGGTATACGGCAACGGCGAACGCCAGATCGTGGAAATCGCCCACCGCCTGGCGGAGGGGGCCTCGCTGCGCGAGCTGCGTGATATCCGCGGCACCGGCTATGTCTGCAAGCGCTTGCCGGAGGACTGGGAGGCGCTGGACTCCTCGCATGTGGACACGCCCGGCCGGCCGGCGATTCCCGAGGATCCCTATGCCGAGGCACCGGCCTGCGATAAACAGGCGGCCATTCCGGGTGCCGGGCAGAACGAAAAGGTGGTGCAGTTCCATCCGCGGCACCGGCGTCCGAAGTCCGACCGGGTCTACATCCGGCTGCCGTCCTATGAGGCGGTCAAGGACGACCGGGTGCTCTATGCCCACGCCTCGCGGGTGCTGCATCAGGAGACCAACCCCGGCAACGCCCGGCCGCTGGTGCAGCGCCATGGCGAGCGCGAACTGTGGCTGAATCCGCCGCCCATCCCGCTGACCACGCCGGAACTGGACGCGGTGTTCGAGCTGCCCTACACCCGCCGGCCGCACCCGGCCTACGGCAAGGCCAATATCCCGGCCTACGAGATGATCCGCTTCTCGGTGAACATCATGCGCGGCTGCTTCGGCGGTTGCACATTCTGCTCCATTACCGAGCACGAGGGGCGCATCATCCAGAACCGCTCGGAAGACTCCATCATCCGCGAGCTGGAAACCATCCGCGACACGGTGCCCGGTTTCACCGGCGCCATCTCCGATCTGGGCGGGCCGACCGCCAACATGTACCGCCTGGCCTGCAAGGACGAGGCGACCGAGGCGGCGTGCCGGCGGCTGTCCTGCGTCTATCCGAAGATCTGCAGCAACCTCAATACCAGTCACGATCCGCTGATCCGGCTGTATCGGCGGGCGCGGGCGCTGCCCGGCATCAAGCGCATCTCCATCGCCTCCGGCCTGCGCTACGACCTGGCGGTGGAATCGCCCGAGTACATCAGGGAACTGGTGACCCACCATGTCGGTGGCTATCTCAAGATCGCCCCGGAGCATACCGAGGCAGGACCGCTGTCGAAGATGATGAAGCCCGGCATGGGCAGCTACTATCGCTTCAAGAAGCTGTTCGAGCGCTATTCGAAGGCGGCCGGTAAGGAGCAGTATCTGATCCCCTATTTCATCGCCGCCCATCCCGGCACCATCGATGAGGACATGCTCAACCTGGCCCTGTGGTTGAAACAGAACGGTTTCCGCGCCGATCAGGTGCAGACCTTCCTGCCCTCGCCCATGGCCACGGCCACGGCCATGTACCACAGCGGCAGAAACCCGCTGCACCGGGTACGCCATGACAGTGAGACGCTGAGCATTCCGAAGGGGTTGAAGGTGCGTCGCCTGCACAAGGCCTTCCTGCGCTATCACGATCCGGACAACTGGCCGCTGCTGCGCGAGGCCTTGAAGCGCATGGGCCGGGAGGATCTGATCGGCAACGGCAAGCGCCACCTGGTGCCGCGCTGGCAGCCGGCCGGGACCGGCCGGACGGCGAAGGGAAGCGGTGCGGCAGGCAACAAGCCGGGCCGGGGCAAATCCTTTCTCACCCAGCACACCGGCCTGCCGCCGCAGGGAGCGGGCACACCGCCGCGGGGAGAAAAACGGAAAGGGCCGGCACGCCGTCGACGTGCCGACCGGAGCTAGGGTCAGTGTATGGCGGCGCCCGGATCGCCGGTCAGGCGGGCATCGATCTCCTGCTCCGCGGCGAGCCAGTCATGCACCGGGTCGCCTGGTGTGAAACCGCGCGCCTCGGCCCGCAGGTAGGCCGCTTCGGCAATCAGGTGGCGGCGTTGTTCGGGCGTGATTTCGGGAGTGGCGGTCTTGTTGCTGCGCTTGCCGCTGGCGGCTCGGGATGAGGGTTTTGCCGCGGCCTTGTCGGCCTTGGCGGAACTGGCTGGAGACTTGCGGCGGCTGGTGGACTTGCTGGCAGTCGTCATGTCGGTGTTCACTCCTTGGAACTGTGAGGCATTGAGGGGGTCTCCTGGGGCATGCATCCCCATTAAGCTCAAAGTCTAGTCCAGTCCCGACCCGCCGCAAGAAAAAACGCCTCCCGGCGGGAGGCGTTCAATGACCCGAACAGGCCACAAGTCCGCGACCGGTGCCCTCAGGCCGCTTCGGTGTCCTTCTTTCCCGTGATCATGACCTGACGGTCGTAGATGCTCTGGGTCTCGAACGGCCAGCTGCGGATACCGCCGTCCAGCGACAGCACCTCGAACTGGTTCTGGGCCAGGATCAGCGCGGCGACGGCGCTGCGGCTGCCGCCATGGCAATAGACGATGTACTGCCTGTTCTTGTCCAGCTCTTCCATGCGGTTGCGCAGCTCGAACAGTGGGATCAGGCGGGCGCCGGGGATGTGGTGGTCGTCGAACTCCTCCGGATAGCGCACGTCGATCAGTTCATGGCCGGTCTCGGCCATGGTGCGGGCGACACTCGGGTTGACCGTCTTGATCAGCGGATTGCTGATCAGTTCCTCGAAGGCGGCCTTGTCCAGCACCAGGACCTCGCCGTCCTCGGTCATCAGCACCGATTCATTGCGAATGCTGCCGGAGATCAGGGCTTCGCAGCCGAAGGCGTCGCCCTCGCCGATATCGGCGATCTTGTGTGGCTGGTCATCATAGATGCCGCGCTGGTAGACCTCGGCCCTGCCGTTGAGGATGATGTAATAGGCATCGCCTTCCTCTCCCTGCTGGATGACGTATTCGCCGGCCCTGACGGCCTGGGTCTGCATCTTCTGGAAGGCCAGCTCGACGGTCTCCAGTGGCAGCCGCCGGAACACCAGCGAGTTGCGCACCTTCTCCAGCAGTCGGGCGGACTCGGCGCCCGAGTCCTCCATCATGTGCACGACTTCGTCCCAGGAGATCAGGTTGTCCAGCATCTCGCGGTCGGCATGACAGATGATACTGTCGGCGCGTGCCACCAGGGTGCAGGTCGCCGGGGCCGACGGCAGCACCACGGGGCGCTTGCGGGTGTCGTCGGGGCCAGCGAGTGATGTGATGGTCCCGCTGCAGATGATCTCCAGCCGGCCCTCGACCACGAACAGGTAGTCATGGTCCTGGCCGCCGGCGATCTGGAATATCTCGCCCTCGCGCAGTTCGATGAAGCGGACGATGTTGACGACTTCGCGCAGGCGTTCCTCTGAGAGCAGGTTGAAGGGCTGGTAGTGCCGCGACAGCCGGTCGAGCACATGCTCCATCTTGATGCTGAACATGGGTGGGGGCCTCCCTTGGAGTTGTTCTTAAGGGCTGTGAACAGGATAACGGCGGCGGTCAGGCCGACTTGAGTGTTCACAGGGGGGGCAGGAAGAATTCCTGATGCACCGATGGAGACATAAAAAAACCCCGCAAAAGCGGGGTTTCTGCCGTCGGTATGGAACCGGCTCAGGAGGCCTGGCTGGTCGAGCCGGAGGTGTCCCAGGCGAAGGTGCAGTCCAGGTGGGTGCGCACCCGGACCATGCCGCTGAGGCCGTCCTCGATCATGCAGCTCATGGGCGTGCGCCGGCGCAGGTGCTTGTTGCGGCGCTGCATCCAGAGCGGGGCCATCTGCGGGTTGGAGGGGAAGGTGGTGCGCAGGGCATCGGCAATCCCGAGGATGTGTTCGACCGATTTGTTCACCCGCGGCTCATCCGGCAGCGGCTCGCCCATGTCACGATAGCGGTTGATCTTGCGCGAGGGGGTGCCGTCGGGCAGGCACAGGATCCTGACCTGGTCGGAGTTCTGCGCTCCCCAGTTGTCCAGCAGGTTGATCACCGCGCGGGTCAGCGCGATGCGTTCTTCGTTGGTGAGATCCATGGGTCGACTCCTGGTCTCCCCGGTGTCCGGGAGACGGTCGCAGGGTGAATTCAGTGGTCGCTGCCCGAAGGCTTGTTGCCGCGCAGGCTGGCGCTGTCCAGCGGTACGACCACCTCGCGCCGGGGTTCGTCGACGAAGCGCGGCCGCATGTTCATGGCACGGCCGAACTCCTCGGCCAGTTCCTGCTCGCGGGCGGCGATCAGTGCCAGGCAGTCGCGGATGCCCTCGATGGTATTGTCGGACAGCGGATGCCGGAAGCCGGGCTTGGCATGGGTGTCCTTGGCGACGTCGGTCAGCACCCGCTTCATCATGCGCAGGATGCGTTCTTCCTTGGACAGTTCGGGTTCGGTGGACATATCAACTACCTGCGGTGTCAGAAGGCACGCGGACGTACCTGATCGATTTGGTCGGACATTGTGCCATATCCCGGGCCGGGTTTCATCCGTCGCCGGCATTCAGGCCTGGGTATGGAAAAAGGACCAGGGGCAATCCGTAATAATTTCAAGACTATGCATAAACCCTTCAACGGGAGCGGCTTCTCCCGGATGGATGCCCCAGATTTCGATGAACAGGTTGCCGCAGCCGGCGTTGCCCTGCCAGTTCCAGTCCGTCACTGGTGCGGCATGGCCGCAGCGGGCGCAGGCGTGCACCGTGTCGGGCGGACCCGCCAGCAGCGCGGCGGCGACCGACTGCCGGCAGACCGGGCAGCGCACCCGGGCCTGCGGATTGGCCCGGAAGTGAGCCTGCGGCAGGGCAGGCGTCACATGGATGTGGCAGAAACCGCCGCGCTGCGCCGCGTCCTCGCATGCCCCGGGATCGGCCGGCGGCTCGGTCTCGATGAAGGGCGAGCAGCCCAGAAAGCTCAGCTGGTCGAGAAAGTGCTCACCGGTGGTGAAGTGTTCGCGCCCCTTCAGCGTGAAAGCCGTGCCCAGGAAGCCGGCTTCCTGCAACCGGGTCAGCAGTTGGTCGCGCTGGGTGTCGGTGATGGCGTCGTGTTGCGGGTACAGAATGAGCTGGTAGACGGGCATGCGGGGTGACGGTCGGCTTCAGGGTGTATTTCCGCCCTTGCCCAGCAGCAGGGCGGCGGCTTCGTTGATGGCCTGCAGGGTGGCGGTATCCCCGCCCCGGTCCGGGTGGTGGCGCATGGCCAGTCGCCGGTACTGGCTGCGGATGGCGGTCTCGTCGGCACCGGCATCGAGTTCGAGGATGCGCAGGGCCTCGCCCCGGCGGTCCTGGCGCACATAACGCTGCCAGAAGCGGCCCAGCATGGCCTCGACATCGGCGGCCGAGGTCCGTTCCAGGTTGGACCAGTCCAGGTAATAGTCGCGCAGCGGGTCGTGCGTCCCCAGGGCCTGGGTATCCTGTTCCCGCTGCGGCAGCAACTGGATCTTCAGTACATGGATCCGGAGCGTTTCATCCTTACCGGCCAGCAGGGTCTCGCGCAGCCGGTACAGGCCATGAAACAGGATGAAGTGGGTCTGAAACAGGTTGAGGCTGTCGTCGAGCCGGGCCTCGCCCACGGCCACGTCCTGCTGCTCGCGCAGTCGCTGCAGCAGTTCGTGTTCGCTCAGGCCCTGCGGATGTTGCTGCAGCAGGCCATGGAGCCGCTGGCCGAATTGGTCGATTGCCTGGGTGTCCATGTCCGCTCAGACCTGTGTAGCCCAGCCGGAAATCAAAAGCGCCACGGAAAACACGGACAATTGCATGTTGCTTGCTGCGGCATCCGTAGGTCGGGTTAGCGAAGCGTAACCCGGCGCTGGCCGCGGTTCTTGTGTCGGGTTACGCACTACGGGCTAACCCGACCTACATATCATTGAATTCATATTTTCCGTGCTTTCCGTGTATTCCGTGGCTATCGATTTGTAAATTGTAACCCCTCGAACCGGAGATAGACAGATTCCATCTCCCGGCTGCGAAACGCGGTGTTGACCCCGGCCGGCTTTGGGTTATGCTCTTTGGCCATGTCGAACCTGCGCCGTCATCTTGCAACCTCCCGGGGACGCCGTGTCCTGGCGGCGCTGTTGCTGCTGTTCGCCGGCATGCAGTTCGCGAGCCTGGCACACGCGGCCGAGCATGCCTTTACCGCGCACGAGCACTTCGGTCAGGCCTGCGATGTGCTGCACTTTGCCAAGCACGGCGGCGACGGCGTTGCCGCTGCGCTGCCTGCCGGCGCCTGCGACCTCATGCTGCAGGTCGCGCCGGCCCATGTACCCGCTGACGTTCATTCCGCAAGCCCCTTTTCGCCGGCACAGCCCCGCGCGCCGCCCCGTCTCCCGTTCGTCTGACAGCCCTTGAACGCGCCGCCGCCGTGTCTGTGTGCCGGTGGCAGTGAAACTGTACATAACGGGAGAATCTTCAATGCATACCTTCAAGCGTGCAGCGCTGGGCGCTGCAGCCATGATCGTGGTGACGCCGGCCGCCGCCACGGATGTCGAACAGGATGAACTGGCCGCCGTGCGGGCCGAGATCCGGGCCATGCGCCAGGCCTACGAGGCGCGTATCGCCGAGCTGGAAGGCAAGCTGGAACGACTGGAGACACGGTCGGAACAGCCGCCGGCTGCCGTCGCCGAACCCGCCGCGGCGGCCGGTGCGCCGGCCGCTCAGCGGCGCAGGGTCTACGGCAACGAGTTCAACCCCTCCATCGGTGTGATCCTCAACGGCCGCTTCTCGGCTTTTTCCGAGAGTGATAGTGAAATTGCCGGTTTCGGCACGGGCGAGGAGGGCGAGCGCGGCCGCGAGGGCCTGGCCGTTGACGAGTCCGAACTCAATGTCGCCGCCAGCGTCGATGACAAATTCTACGGCTCCATGACGGCAGCGATCGTGCGCGAGGAAGGCGAGGACAAGGTCGAACTCGAGGCGGCCTATTTCCAGACGCTGGGCGGTGCCGGCCTGCCGACCGGATTGAGCCTGAAGGCGGGCCGTGCCTTCTGGACCCTCGGCTATCTCAACGAACATCACTCACATGCGGACGACTTCGCCGACCGGCCCCTGCCGAACCGGGTGTTTCTCGACAATACCTATAATGACGACGGCGTGGAATTTTCCTATGTGTTGCCGACCGCGCTGTATTCGGAGATCGGCGGCGGCCTGTTCCGCGGCGACGATCTGCCCTTCGGCGAGACCGGCGGCAGCGGTCCGGAGGCCTGGTCGCTGTTCGGCCGCCTGGGCGGGGACATCGGTTTCAACCAGAGTTGGCGCATCGGGGCCTATGTGCTGTCGGGCGAGGCCGCCGGCCGGGTGACCAACGAAGGCGATGTCAGTTTCAGCGGTGACACCGATCTGTATGTGGCCGATCTGCGCTATACCTGGGCACCGACCGGCAATGCGCGCAACCAGGAACTGACCCTGCAGGGCGAGTTCTTCCGCCGGGACGAGGACGGCAGCTATGACGTCGGTGCCGGCCCCGTGCGCTTCGACGACGCGGTCAACGGGGGCTATGTCCAGGCGGTCTACAAATTCCGGCCGCAATGGCGCGTGGGTGCGCGTTACAGCCGGTTGCAGGCGCCGGAGGTGCCCGCCGGACTGGTCGGTAGCGCGCTGGACGGCGGTGGTCATGACCCCGAAGCCTATGCCCTGATGCTGGACTGGACCCACAGCGAGTTCAGTCGGGTCCGGCTGCAGTACAACCGCGAGGAGTTGAGCGATGGGCTGCAGGATGACCAGTTCATTCTGCAGTACATCATGAGCCTGGGGGCGCACGGGGCACATAAATATTGATTGGTCGGCGGCAAAAACGCAGAGAACGCGGAGACCAAAGATCTTTGAGGGCTGCACCGAAAGGCACTTATGCTGCGTCATCCCCGCGGAGGCGGGGATCCAGAGACCTCCGCGGTCACTGGATTCCCGCCTCCGCGTCTCTGTACCCACAGGGCATAAATGTCCTCTGCGTTGCTGTCGCGCTGTAAGGGAGAGTCTCAATGCGATATGTGTTCACAGTCGCAGCGGTATTGCTGCTCATGTCGGGCATGGCCCGTGCAGCGGACCCGGTGCAGGTGTTCGCCTGCGAGCCCGAATGGGCCGCGCTGGCGGAGGAGATCGGCGGCGAGGCGGTGACGGTCTTCGCCGCCACCCACGCCCGTCAGGACCCGCACTACATCCGTGCCCGACCCAGCCTGATCGCCGCCCTGCGCCGGGCCGATCTGCTGGTGTGCAGTGGCGGCGGGCTGGAGACGGGCTGGCTGCCGGTGCTGTTGCAGAAGGCGGGCAACCGCGCCATCAGTCCCGGAACAGACGGCTATCTGCTGGCGGCTTCGGTGATCGAGCTGCGTGATGTGCCTGAACGTGTCGACCGCAGCCAGGGTGATGTGCATCCCGAGGGCAATCCCCATCTGCATCTGGATCCACATAACATCGATCAGGTCGCCGGGGAGCTGGCTGCGCGGCTGCAGGCTGTCGACTCCACCCGGGCCGGCCTTTACCAGGACCGTCTGGAAGATTTCCGCCGACGCTGGCAGGTGGCCGTGGCGGATTGGGAGACGCGTGGCGCGCGGCTGCAGGGGCTGCCCGTGATCGTGCATCACCAGGCCTGGCACTATCTCATCGGCTGGCTGGGCCTGCGCGAGGTGGCGGCGCTGGAGCCGCGACCGGGCATCCCCCCCACCGGGGCGCATCTGGAGGGGCTGCTGCAGACAGTGCGCAGCCAGCCGGTGGCGGTGATCCTGCGCACGCCCTATGCGCCGCCGGACGCCGCCGACTGGCTGGCTGAAAGGACCGGACTGCCGGTGCGGGTGCTGCCCTACACGGTCGGTGGGGCCGAAGGGGTGGACGACCTGTTCACCCTGTTCGAACACACCCTGCAGCAGCTGGAGTCGGTGCGTGTTACTGAGACAATCACAAACTAAGCCTCATTCAGAGCCACACAAATGGCGTAGATCAAGGCGCAGTGCGCAGGCAATGGCCAGGCCCTTGGCAAGCGCTGTAACGCGGAGCTACGCCATTTGTGTGGCTCCCTGTGGGCGGGTCTCCGGGCGGCCATCCGCGGCGTTGCGCCGGCTTGACATAGAATGGCTATGCCGGCGCCGTCGCGCCTTGCGGGCTGACCGCCCAGAGACCCGCTGAAGGAGGCTTTGTTTGTGATTGTCTCAGTAAGCCCTGAAATGCTGGAGATCCTGCTGCCGGCACTGGTCGCGGGCCTGGCGATCGCCGTCACCCATGCCCCGCTGGGGCTGGAAGTGCTGCGCCGCGGCATCATCTTCATCGACCTGGCCATCGCCCAGATCGCCGGTCTGGGGCTGGTGGTGATGGAGCTGTACTGGCCGGGCGCGGCGGGCTGGATGCTGCAGGCGGTGGCGCTCGGCTGCGCGCTGGGCGCGTCGCTGCTGTTCCACTGGACCGAGCGCCGGCTGCCGGCACAGCAGGAGGCGTTGATCGGCAGCAGCTTCGTGCTGGCGGCCTCGCTGGCCCTGTTGCTGCTGGCCGACCACCCCCACGGCGGCGAGGCGATCCAGCACCTGCTGTCCGGCCAGTTGCTGTTCGTGGGCTGGAATGAGCTGGGCCTGGCCTTACCTGTGTATGGCCTGGTGCTGCTGGCCTGGTTCGCCCGGCCGCGCTGGCGCGGCGGCATGGGTTTCTATCTGCTGTTCGCCCTGGCCGTGACCGCCTCGGTGCAACTGGCCGGGGTCTATGTGGTCTTCGCCAGCCTGATCCTGCCGGCGCTGGCGGCGGCGGCCTGGCCCGGCCGCGCCCTGGCCGTGGCCTGGACCAGCGCGGCGGTGGCGATACTGGCCGGGTTGATGGCGGCGCTGTGGTACGACTGGCCGGCCGGGCCGGTATTGGTGGTCAGCTATGCACTGGTCGCACTGCTGGCGACGGTCCCGCGCTGGCGGCGAACCCGGCCGGCGCCATCCGCCCGCGCCCGTTGACGGGAACGACCACAACCTGTGAAATCGATCACAGTTCTCCAGTCGGTGCGTCATGATTTCGTCGCGGCGGAGCCGAACTGCGAGCCGGATCACGGTCCGTGACTGTGCTCCGGGCAAGGATGGCCGCAACACTTCAGGGAGGTGATCACGCCATGTACACAAGTCACCACGACAATCTCTACCGGGAACCGACCCTGTTCGATCTGGCCTTCGCCGCCCTGGCGCAGCGCCTGCAGGCCTGGCTGCCGGCCGGGGCTGAACAGCGCTGGAGGCTGGCATTTCGCTGCCAGGCCGCTGTGTTCGCGCTGCTCGGGCTCGGCGTGCTGCTGCATGGCCTGCAGGGCGGGACTGCCGGTGCCCAACTGGCGGCGGTGCTCGGCTCGGCGGGCCTGATGGCCACGGCGCATTTTCTGTTCAATATCGCCCGGCGCCCGCCGGCATCGGCGGTGTTCGCGCAGCCGGTTCCCGCTGTTACCGTGTCACCGGCGCCTGCGCGGCCCGCTGCGCCGCAGGCACGGCCGCAACCGCGGGTGTCACCCCGAGCATTCCTCAATGAGCTGCGCCAGGCCGGGGTGAACGTGCGCATCGCCCGGGCCCTTTACACCGCCGGCGTGCGCAGTCCGGACATCGTGCGCAACAGCGCCGATGAAACCCTGCTGGCCATCCGCGGTGTCGGCCCGGCCACCGTGCGGCGGCTGCGGGAGACGTTTGGAGAGTGAGGAGGCCGTAGGCCGGAATAAGGGCCATATGGCCCGTTTCCGGTGTTGACGACGATTGCCGGGAACGCTTCGCTTATCCCGGCCTACCATCTCTTGACCTGAAAAAGGCCACCCACCTCTCCCTTCCGTCATCCCGGCGAAAGCCGGGATGACGGATTAAGTCAGAGGCCCTCACTCCCTAGTCCCGGAATTTGTCCCGTCCTCCAGCTTGTTGCACACTGTCCGGCCGCGGAAATCACCGGAGCTGGAAATGTCATCCTCCCCCAATATCGAAACCGGCCGCCGCAAGCTGGCCTGGGCCCGGGCGCACATGCCGGTGCACGCCGAGCTGCGCCGTCGTTATGGCGGGACACGGCCCTTTGCCGGGCTGACCATCGCTGTCTGTTCCCATATCGAAGCCAAGACCGGCGTGTTTGTGGAGACCCTGGCGGCGGCCGGGGCGGGCGTGGTCTTTACCGGCAGCGAGCCCGGTTCGAGCCAGGACGACGTGGTCGCCGCGCTCAACGAACAGGACGGCATCAGCGGCTATGCCGAACGCGGGGTGAGCGAGGAACGGTTGCTGGAGCTGCATCTGGCCGCGCTGGAACACGGGCCCGACCTGATCCTGGACGACGCCGCCGAGCTGACGGCCTGCCTGGTGCACCGGCGTCCGGAGCTGCTGCCGGGGCTGCGCGGCATGTGTGAGCAGACCACCACCGGCGTGCAGCGCATGCAGGCCATGGCGCGCGAGGGGGCGGTGAGCTTTCCCGCCTATGCCGTCAACGACACGCCGATGAAACACGAGTTCGACAACATCCACGGCACCGGTGAATCCTCCCTGACCAACCTGCTGCTGACCACCAATCTGCTGCTGGCCGGCAAACAGCTGGTGGTGGCCGGCTACGGCGACTGCGGCCAGGGCATCGCCCACAAGGCCCGCGCCCTGGGCGCGCAGGTCACGGTGACCGAGATCGAGCCGCGCCAGGCCCTGCGCGCACACATGGCCGGCTTCCGGGTGGCCACCATGGCCGAGGCTGCGGCATGGGGCGAGATCTTCATCACCACCACCGGCAACCGCGAGGTGATCCGGCGCGAACATTTCGAGCGTATGCGCGACGGTGCCCTGCTGGCCAATGCCGGGCATTTCAACGTCGAGATCGATGCCCGCGCCCTGGCGGAACTGGCCGTGACACGGGAGGAGGTCCGGCCCGGCATCGAGGCCTTCCGCCTGGCCGACGGCCGTGAGCTGAACCTGGTCGCCGAGGGCCGGCTGGTGAACCTGGCCACCCCGACCGCCATGGGGCATCCGGTGGAAGTGATGGACCAGACCTTTGCCATGCAGTTCATGGCCGCGCTGCATCTGCACCAGCACGCCGACGAGCTGACGCCCGGTGTGCATGCGGTGCCGGACCTGGTGGATCGGCAGGTGGCGGAGATCAAGCTGCAGACGCTGGGCATCGGGATCGACGCGTTGACCGAGTCCCAGCAGCGCTTCCTGGATACCTGGCGGGTGGAGGAGATCAAGGGGTAGGGCGTGAGGAGGAATCCCGCGGAGTGGTCGTCATTTCCTCCTGGCCGTCATTCCCGCGCAGGCGGGAATCCACATACCTGCGCGGTCACTGGATCTCCGCCTGCGCGGGGATGACGGCTTCGTGGTTTGTGGGATAGTCGTTACCTTGACAGGTGTTGTTGCACGGACACACTTGTTCACGCTTCACGCTTCACGCTTCACGCTTCACGCTTCACGCTTCACGCTTCATGCTTCACGCCGTAATTCCGCTCCACATACGCCTCGATCAACGCCTGGAAGTCCTGCGCCAGGGTCTCGCCCTTGAGGGTGACGGTCTTCTCGCCGTCGACATAGACCGGGGCGACCGGGCGCTCGCCGGTGCCGGGCAGGCTGATGCCGATATTGGCCTGCCTGGATTCGCCGGGACCGTTGACCACGCAGCCCATCACCGCCACGGTCATGGCTTCCACGCCCGGGTACTGCTCGCGCCAGACCGGCATCTGTTCGCGCAGGTATGACTGGATGTCCTGCGACAGTTCCTGGAAGTAGGTGCTGGTGGTGCGGCCGCAGCCGGGGCAGGACACCACCTGCGGCAGGAAGCTGCGCAGGCCCATGGACTGCAGGATGGACTGGGCCACCTGTACCTCCCGGGTGCGGGAGGCGCCCGGCTCGGGGGTGAGGGAGATGCGGATGGTGTCGCCGATGCCCTCCTGCAGCAGCACGGCCAGCGCAGCGGTGGAGGAGACGATGCCCTTCACACCCATGCCGGCCTCGGTCAGGCCCAGGTGCAGCGGGTAGTCGCAGCGCCCGGCCAGGTCCCGGTAGACGGCGATCAGGTCCTGCACCCCGCTCATCTTCACCGACAGGATGATGCGGTCGTGGCCCAGCCCCAGGGCCTCGGCCTGCCGGGCGCTGTCCAGGGCGGAGACGATCAGCGCCTCGCGGGTGACCTCCTCGACCTCGCGCGGCTGCGGCAGGCGGGCGTTCTCGTCCATCATGCGCACCACCAGGGCCTGGTCCAGGCTGCCCCAGTTCACGCCGATGCGCACCGGCTTGTCGTATTTGCAGGCCAGCTCGATGATGGTGGCGAACTGCTCATCCTTTTTGCTGCCGTGGCCGACATTGCCGGGATTGATGCGGTACTTGGCCAGGGCCTCGGCGCACTCCGGGTACCTGCTCAGCAGCTTGTGGCCGTTGAAGTGGAAATCCCCGATCAGGGGCGTGGCCAGGCCCTGGCGATCCAGGCGCTCCCGGATCGCCGGTACGGCGGCCGCGGCGGCCTCGGAATTGACCGTGATGCGTACCAGTTCCGAGCCGGCGCGCGCCAGCTCCGCGACCTGGACCGCGGTGGCCTCGATGTCGGCGGTGTCGGTGTTGGTCATGGACTGGACCGCCACCGGCGCTTCGCCGCCGACCGTCACGGGGCCGACCTGGACGGGGATGCTGTGGCGGCGCTGGGGGATGGCTGGGTTCACTGGGATCGACCGGGCTGTTCGGGGCGGAACATTATGACAGGATTCGCGGTCGGATGAGAGACCCACGCCCGCCTCCGGCCGTGTAGAATATGCGGTTTTCCCGCGCCAGTCAGCGGCCGGACAGCCCCAAACCCTGATCCGGGTCAATGGCTGCCGGCACCGGCCGGGATAAGCTGGCAGCCACCCGTGAGCAGGAATATTCGATGCGTTTGACCACTTTCAGCGACTACACCCTGCGGGTGTTGATCTATCTCGCCGTGCAGGACCAGGCCGTCACCACCATCGCCGGGATCGCCGAGGCCTACGGCATCTCCAAGAATCACCTGATGAAGGTGGTCCATCAACTGGCCGGCGAAGGCTATGTGGAGACCACGCGCGGCAAGGGCGGCGGCGTGCGCCTGAAACGGGCGCCCGAGGATATCTCCATCGGCGCTGTGCTGCGCCGCACCGAGTCCGATTCGGCCCTGGTGGAGTGTTTCCGGCCGGAAGGATCGGAGTGCCGGATCGAGACCGCCTGCATGCTGCGGGGGGTGTTCCACCAGGCCGAAGAGGCCTTCTACGGGGTGCTGGACGACATCACCCTGGCGCAGGTGGTGGAGGACCGCGCGCGGCTGCAGGCGCTGCTGCCCGGCACGGCAGACTGAGTCCCGCCGCAGTCCGTCGGGTTACGCTACGCTAACCCGACCTGCGTCACTAGTGCTCGCCCTTCACCCGCAGCAGCCCTGCCAGCCGGTTGCCCTGTTTCTGCGGGCCACCGCGCGGGAACAGGTCGTGCAGGTAGCGGTTGCTGCTCCTGTCCTTGCCCCAGCGCTTGCGGAACTCCTTGATGATCTCGCGCACGTTGGCCTGCAGATGGTGCTGTTCATAGAAGTCCCGCAGATAACGGATGATCTCCCAGTGCTCCGGGGTCAGTTCCAGCCCTTCATAGGCGGCCTCGGCGCGCACGAAGCCTTCCGACCAGTCGTCCAGGTTGACCAGGTAGCCTTCGCTGTCGGTGACGATCTCCTGGCCGTCCACCTCCAGGGTGCGGGTCTTCATGTTGGGATAGGCGGTGCTGCCGCCCTTGGTGCCGCCCGGCGCGCCGCGGGTGTGGACGCTGTCGCCGTCGGTGGGCGACCAGATGCTGATCTCCACCCGGCCGTCCAGATGTCCGTGGTAGCGCACCGCACCCATGACGCTGATCTTGCCGCTGGCGGGCGGGATGTCGAACACCGCGACCCCCTCGCGGTCGGTGTTGGCGACCTGCGGGGCGTCCGGCTCATGGTCCAGATAGAGGGTGACCGGCGTGCGTTTCAGCGGCTGATTGCGAATCCGCATGGAGACATGAACTTCGAGCATGTGTCACTCCTGTTGCGACCGAGGATATATTAGATGTATTTAATATATATCTGATTAAATATCAGAACCAGTGGCTCGACAGGGGCTTTGGCGGGAAAATTTCGATACCAGATAACGGGCTTTCTGATAGGTTCAATCGCTGCCGCCGATTTCGACCGGCCGGGCGGGGTCGCGGATCCATTCGCTCCAGGAGCCGGGATAGAGGCGCGTGCCGGACAGCCCGGCCTGTTCCAGGGCGATCAGTGTCTGGCAGGCGGTCACGCCCGAGCCGCACATGACCACACAGTCCTTGGGAGGGTGATTGGCCAGGATGCGCTCGTACATCTTGCGCAGCGCCTCGGGCGGCAGGTAGCAGCCGGAAACGTCCAGGTTCTTGCCGAAGGGCAGATTGATCGCACCGGGAATATGCCCGGCCACCGGATCGATGGGTTCCTCCTCGCCGCTGAAACGGGTCTCGCCGCGGACATCGAGCAGGCACAGTTCGCCGTCGTCCAGGTCGTCGAAGATCTCGGCCGCGCTCGCGGTCATGGTCTCCTCCGGTTCACCCTGGAACGGGACCGGTGTCGGCGCCGGGGGCAGTGCCTCATCCAGCGGACGCTCCTCGGACTGCCATTTCTCCAGGCCACCGTCGAGCACGGCGACCCGTTCGTGTCCGAGCCAGCGCAGCAGCCACCACAGGCGGCCGGCATAGGCGTTGGTGCGGTGGTCGTAGCAGACGACCCGGGTGGTGGACGTAATGCCCCAGTCGGAGAAGGTGGCGCGCAGGACGGCCGGATCGGGCAGGGGATGGCGGCCGCTGGTCCCGGTGGCCGGACCGGACAGGTCCTGCTCCAGGTGGGCATAGAGGGCGCCGGGTATATGGCCTTCGCGGTAGGCCTCCAGGCCGGCATCGGGCTGGCCGAGGTCGAAACGGCAGTCGAAGATCCGCCAGTCGGGGTCGTCGAGATGTTCGGCGAGTTCCGCGGTGGAGACGATCGGGCTGGTCATGCTGCTCCCGGCTGGGTTCCAAACCTCCTAATTAACACCGAAGTGAGCGGGTATCAAGCGAAAGGCCGCCCTGCAGCCCCGATTGGCAGTTGTGGCCTTTCCGGCGGACCCCTACAATCCCGGAACTGAAACAGCTGCATTTCACGGACCCAGGTGGCTTCAATTATGGCGCAACAACACAAGATCTACCCCGGCATCGACAAGGATCACTGGGGCGGCATGACCGATATCGGCAAGATCATCCGCGACGCCTGGGTGTTCGGGCTGCTGCCCGAGGATCAGACCTGTGAGGGCTGGAACTACGGCCAGGTGGAAATGCTGTATGACCAGGTCTACCAGGCCTGGGAACCCTACGGCCACCTGGTCAGCAGGCTGCCGGACGAGTTGCGCGAGCGGCACGAGCGCATCCACGGCGAGGCCTTCCGGCGCGCGCGCGACCTGGGCTGGGACCCGTCGCTGGAAAACGAAAGCTGAAACCAATAAAAAGGAAGATGCATGGGCGTGGGTGATGTGATTCTGATCGTGCTGCTGGTGGCGGTGATCCTGCTGATCGTCTACGCCATCGTCATTTACAACCACCTGGTCGCGCTCAAGCACAATGTCGCCAAGGCCTGGTCCAATATCGACGTATTGTTGAAACAACGCCATGACGAGCTACCCAAGCTGGTCGAGGTGTGCAAGCAGTACATGGGTTACGAGCAGGAGACTTCTGGAGAAGGTCAGGCACGCGCGCAGGTCGCCGCCGCCCGCGAGGGTGGGGACGTGCCCGCCCTGGGGCAGGCCGAGACCCAGTTGCGCCTGGGCCTGGGCAACCTGTTCGCCCTGGCCGAGGCCTATCCCGACCTCAAGGCCAATACCAACTTCCAGCACCTGGCCGACCGGGTCACGGCGCTGGAGAACAGCATCGCCGACCGGCGCGAGTACTACAACGAAAGCGTGAACCTCAACAATGTGCGCATCGAGCAGTTCCCCGACGTGATCGTCGCCCGTAAATTCGGCTTCGGGCCCTTCGACCTGCTGGAATTCGCCGACGAGGAGAAGGCGGACGTGGACCTGAAAGGCCTGTTTGCCGGGTAATGTTTATTACGTGGGAATTGAGCCACGGATGAACACGGATCAACGCGACTAAAGACTGCTTCGTCATTGCGAGGCGCATAGCGCCACGGCAATCTCCTGATGCCTGCTTTGCTTCATGAGATTGCCACGCTACGCTCGCAATGACGTTGTATTATCCGTGTGCATCGGTGGCTGTAAACCGCCCAGCCTGATTCCCCGCCGGAGACCAACCTGTCATGCTCACCGACCTCGTCGCCGACATCCAGCGCATGTCCACCGGCGGTTTCGTGGTGGTCAGCATTATTGTCGGCGTCATCGTGCTGGTCGCCTTCCTTGCCATCTGGCGCAACTGGTCACGGGCGCGGCTGATCGAGGACATCCCCACGGCACGCATCCGTTCCGCTCCCCAGGGCTATGTGGAACTGGAGGGCGAGGCCGGGTTGCTGCCGGGACCGCCCATTGTCGCGCCGCTCACCGGGCGCCAGTGCGTCTGGTACCGCTACCGCATCGAGCATGAGGAATACAGCCACGACAGCAAGGGACGCGCACGCAGCCACTGGCGCACGCTGGATTCCGGAACCAGCGAGGGGCTGTTCGAGATCGATGACGGGACCGGACGCTGCGTGATCGACCCCGACGGGGCCGAGGTGCACCCGGACGACAAGGACGTCTGGCGCGGCCACAGCCGCTGGCCGTCGGCAGGCCCGCCACGCCGCCGTGGCGGACTGCGCTTCTCGGCCGGCGACTACCGTTACACCGAGGAGCGTCTGCTGCCCGGGCCGCTCTATGCCGTCGGCTGGTTCGAATCCATCCGCAGTGCCGACGGTGATCTCAGGGAGGCCACCGCTGCGCTGCTGCGCCACTGGAAGCAGGACCAGGCAACCCTGCGGGCGCGCTTCGACGCCGACGGTGACGGCCACATCGATGCCGCAGAATGGGGCCGGGCCCGGGACGCCGCACAGCAGGAGGTTATCCGGGAGCGCGCTCACAAGGCCAGCGAGCCCGCGGTCAACCTGCTGCGCCGCCCGGCGTCACGACAGCAACCCTACATCCTGTCCGCCCATCCCCAGGACCACCTCAGCCGCCGTTACCGACGCCGCGCCCTCGGCGGCCTCGCGGCGACCTTCATCGGGGTACTCGCGCTGGCCTTCCTGCTTGCTTCACGGTTCGGTAGCCAGCTTTACTAGCCCGCATTTCTCACCGCACATCTACTGCGGCCGCCGATGAGCCTGCATCTGCAGTGCGTACTCGCTACAGCCGGCTTGACGTAGTGTCGGCTACGCCGACGCCGTCTTGCACTGCGTGCGCCCTGCATCTACAGCCTCCTCGACGCCCTCGCGACGATCCGCGGTGAGAAATGCGGGCTGGCGCAGATTCTCAGGCTGCTGGTTTTTCATGCAACTGAGCTACTCCTCCAGATCCCGACGCAATTCCTGTTCCAGTCTTTTGGTCTCGGTGATGTCGACAAAGGTGATCACCACGCCATCTATGACATTATCCAGCCTGCGGTAAGGCATAATACGAACACTGAACCAACGGCCGTCGTTGGCTTGAATCTGCTTCTCGGAAAATGACAGGGTGCGCAGGGTTTCGAGCGCATCCTCGTGCAACTCCGGATATTGCAGATTGGTTGTAAGGTCGCTCAACGGCCGCCCAACATCGCTTTCCCGGATATTGACGATTTTTGTCGCCCGGTCGGTGTAGCGCCTGACATTCAGCCCCTGATCCAGAAACAGAATGGCGATATCGGTACTGTTGAGCAGGTTGCTCATATCGCTCTGGGCCAGAGCGAGGTCGTCCAGCTTGCTATGCAATTCCGCGTTGATGGTCTGCAGCTCCTCGTTCATCGACTGCATTTCCTCCTTGGAGGTCGTCAGCTCTTCATTGGTCGACTGCAGCTCCTCGTTGGTGGACTGAAGCTCTTCGTTGGCGGACTGCAATTCCTCCTTGGAGGCTCGCGCTTCCTCCCGCAGGGTCTGAATTTCATCGCGGTACTGCTGCAGCTCGGCCTCATGCGATGCTTCGACCGTGGTCTTGCCCTTGCGCTTGCCTCCGCCGGCCGGATCCGGTGCGATATCGCGAAATACGATCATGGTCGCGCCGCGCAGAGCGGCCGGCTCGCGAAGTGCCTGTACCGTGACATCGACGCGCTGCACGCCGCCGCCCGGCAGCTGCACTTTCAGCCCGTGCAAATGCTGCGGTTCGCTCTCGATTGTGGATTTCTTCAGGGCGGCACTGATCGGTACTCGCAGACCTTCACGCACCATGGCGTGGATATTCCAGTTGGCCTTGCCCGCGGCCGGCTCCAGGTACTTCCCTGTGCGCCCGCTGATATAGAGTATGTCACCGTCGCTATTGATCACGACCGCGGCGGGTGCATAGACCTGCAGCAAGACCTGGTCGGCGGCTGCCTGCAGGTTGTCGCTGGGGGTATGATCGGTGGTGGACACGGAATTCTCCCTGGCTACCTTCGATAGGGGTGGAAAGGATTTCATCATAAACTCAGCCCCGCCGCTGGGGGCGTCATCCCGGCGCTGATAAAGCCGCAGACTGGACTGAATGGGCGTGAACAGGTTGTTGAATCGACCCACCGTCTCCGCACTGCCCAGTAACAGCACACCACCTTCGCGCAGGCTGTAGTGAAACAGCGGTATCAACCTGCGCTGCAGGGTGGCGTCGTAGTAGATCAGCAGATTACGGCAGGCAATCAGGTCGAGTTTGGTAAAGGGGGGATCGAGTATCACATCCTGCTGGGCGAATAGCACCATGTCGCGGATTTCGGTGTTGATTTCGTAGCCACCGCCCTCCCGGGCCCTGAAAAAGCGTGCCAGACGCTCCGCGGAGACAGCTTCCTCGATTGACGCAGGGTAGCGACCGCGACGCGCCGTATCTATCGCCTCGGGGCTCAGGTCGGTGGCAAAGATCTGCAGGGTGACATCGCGGTATTCCCGTCGCTGATGGATCACCTCGTTGAAGACCATCGCCAGCGAGTAGGCCTCCTCGCCGGTGGAGCAGCCGACCACCCAGCCTCGCAGCATGCGCTCTGTCGTTCGCCGGGCCAGCAATTCCGGCAGCGTGACATTCGCCAAATGCTCCCAGACGGCGGGGTCGCGGAAGAAATTGGTCACCCCGATCAGCAGTTCCTTGAACAGCAGATCGATTTCGTGGGTATTGTCCTGCAGGAAATCCGCGTACTGAGCCAGTGTTGTAATATCGTGGATCGCCATGCGCCGCTCCACGCGCCGATGGAGGGTGCTGGGCTTGTAGAGGGAAAAATCGTGGCGGGTTCTCTTCTGAAGCAGATCGAGAATGCGCTGTAGCGGCTCGGGTTCCAGCGTCGGCTCCAGGTCGTCGCCGGCGGGAACGCCCGGGTCCGGGACCTGGGCGACGTAAGCCAGAATGCGCGCCGGCAACTCCGCCGGCGGTGCAATAATATCGGCACACTCCGCGGCGATGGCGCTTCTGGGCATCGCGTCGAACTGGGCCGTGTCCGGTTGCTGCACCGCCGTCAACCCACCCACGGCCTTGACCGCCTGCAGGCCCAGCGTGCCATCGGAGCCCATGCCGGAAAGCACCACGGCGATGGCGCGCTCCCCCTGAGTCCCGGCCAGCGAAGAGAACAGAACATTGATGGGCAGTCGCATGCCCCGCGGCTCGGCCGGGCTGGCCAGATGCAGCGTTGCGTTGACGATGCTGAGCTCGGTATTGGGAGGGATTACGTACACGCAGTCGGGTTCGATGCGCATATTCTGCTGCGCCTCGCGCACCGGCATGGCCGTGACGCGCTGCAGTAATTCCGACAGCAGCGCCTTGTGTGTGGGGTCGAGATGCTGCACCACGACATAGGCCATACCGCTGTGTGGCGGGATATTGCCAAGAAATTCTTCCAGCGGGGCAAGGCCGCCGGCCGAGGCGCCAATGCCCACGATACGTGTGGTAACCGCTGGTGTTGCGGGAGAGTTGGCGGCTGTCAGGGAAACCATCGGACAAAACGCTCTTTCTGAGTGTTATGTGAACTCGCAGCAGATTAACAGTGCACGGCGCTTGTCTGGAGAAGTTTTGGCAACCACCCGTAATGGTCGAGAAGTATTCGCTTCGCCATCTATGGTTACTTCACAGGTCAGTGTGGCACCGTCCTCTCCCACCCTTTTCAGCAGGCTCAGCAGTGCCGATCGGCTATCGGTGGTCAGGAAACGATCGATACGGTCGCCTGTCAATTCGTCCTGTCCCGCACCGAGCAGCTTGGCGGCGGCCCGGTTGCTTTCGATGATCTCGCCCTGAAGATTGACGAGGAAGTGGCCGAGTGGCGCGAACTCGTACAGCTCCTTGTAACGGGCAACCTCTTCGACAAGACGCTGCTCATTGGCGTGCATTTCCTCGTTTTGCAGATCCAGTTCCACCTGGTGGACCTGCAGTTCATGCAACAGCTTGAGTGCGTCGGCAGCGGTCTGGGGGTTGCTGGATAGCCGGTGGAGCAGGTGCAGGGCATCCGCGCCCAGGGACCAGTTGCTATTGGCCGCGGCGGTACCCGCTTCGAGCCGGGTTTCGGCTTCGCTTCGCAATTGCAGATAGATATTCGGTTCAGCTGTGGGCGTGTACATAGGGACTCCGGTTTTCCTGATCCTGGGGCTGCCACTCATCATAGCATGCCTGTAGCGATGTGGGGTTACTTGTCAGTATCGAGCCTCCCGACTCAAGTAAGTGTCCTTCGGAGAGCGCTCGGGGGAGCATTATGGTCCTGTTCGCGCCGGTAGCGGCCCGGATTTACGCCGGCCCCCTGGTGAAGGCGATGGCATTCGTCATGGGTTTCGACGTGGCCGATCAAAGAATCGTTGTCAGGCCTGAGTTGTCAGGGTGGCGTCGGCTTGAATGAAGGTCTGTCGTGTGTGCGCTGGCGTACAGATGCAATACTCGCAAGGTCCTACAGTTAGACAATCTGTAGCTGACAAAGAGCGGTTTGATATTCCGGTCGGGGCGGTATAGGTGTAATTCTGCCTGGAGGTCTCATGTTCTTTTCCGGTCGTTATCCGCGTCAGTTGTGTGGTTCGTCAGCGCATTGCGCTACCTGTGAGGATTGCAAAATGTATCAATCAACCAATAGAAGCTTCAGTGACAGCGTGTGCGGCGCCTTGAGTCTCATTGTGGCGTTCGTTCTGTTAAGTGCATGCGCTTCAGCGCCCCTGGCGCCTACCGCATCGCTGAACGCAGCCCGAGAGGCCATCGCCAGTGCCGAACAAGCCGGTGCGCGTCAGTATGCGGGCGCCGAACTCGATGAAGCACAGCAGAAACTGATAAAGGCAGAAGGTTACGTCAACAACGAGAAGATGATTGACGCAGAACGTTTCGCGCAGCAGTCGCTGGTCGCGGCGGAACTCGCATCGGCGAGAACTGAAGCCGCAAAAGCGGAGGAAATCAACAGAGAAATGGGCCGCGGCGCCGATGCCCTTATCGAAGAAATGCGACGTACAGGGGATCAGCAATGAAAACTTTTACAACTCAATATATCAAGCACGGAACCGTGTTTGCCGGGCTGGCATTCCTGTCGCTGGTGATCACGTCATGTGCCGTAGCGCCGGCAAGCCCCGAAGGTGCCACGCAGGTGCGCAGCAAACTGACTGCGCTGCAGAATGATCCGGACCTGGCCGATCGGGCCCGGGTCGAGATCAGGGAGGCGGAGGCAGCGGTGCGCATTGCCGAGCAGCCGTTGCCCGAAGCCGATGCGGCACTGGCCTCGCACCGTCTCTACATCGCGGATCGGAAGGTGGCGATTGCCGAGGCCAGGGCTGCCACCCGCTACGCCGAAGACCAGCGCGCCCAGCTTGGTGAGGAGCGTGATGAGGCGCGGCTGGAGGCACGCACTCGCGAAGTCGGGAAGGCCCGTGCTGATGCCTCCAGAGCGCGCAGCGCAGCTGAAGCCGCGCAGATTTCAGAACAGGAAGGGGTCGCTGTTGCGGCTCGGCAGGCGGAGGAGTATCAACGCAGGATCGATGCCCTGCAGGCAGAGATCACCGACCGTGGGGTGGTCCTGACGCTGGGTGATGTTCTGTTTGCGACCGGAAGTGCTGAGCTTCAGGCCGGCGCCAACAGCAATCTCAACAAGCTGGTGAACTTCCTGCGCCAGTATCCCGAGCGGCGTGTTCAGATTGAGGGACATACCGATAACGTCGGTAGCACCGAATACAACCAGGGGTTGTCCCAACGTCGTGCCGATTCGGTCAGGTATTACCTGGAGCAGCAGGGAATCGCCTCGCAGCGTCTCTCCGCATCAGGTATCGGTATGGACCGACCGGTCGCGAACAACGATACCGCAACGGGGCGTCAGCAGAACCGTCGTGTAGAGATTGTCATCGAGAACCCGCAACCCTAGTTGTCAGCCCGTGCGTCTGAAGGGCGATGGTGCACGGTTACAATACATTGCTGTCAGCTGGCTAGGCGATTTGTTCTTTGTTGATGCTGAACTTCATCCTGATTCCACGCCCAAGCTGGAGTGGGGACGTTGTGGCGGGTCGTGCTACCCCATCATCCGGGCATAGCCCGCCCTGTCGGCCGCGTAGCAGCTGCAGGAGGCGGCTTCCAGTCCGGCAGGGTCGAGAATCATGATTGTCCCGCGACGGTAACGGATCAGCCCGCGCTGCTGCAGTGAGCTGGCGGCGTGGGTCACGCCGACACGGCGTACGCCCAGCATGCAGGCCAGAAATTCATGGGTGATCTGGAATTCATTCGCGTGCGCCCGGTCCCGTGTCATCAGCAGCAAGCGCGCCAGTCGTGCCTCCAGCAGGTGGAAACGGGTGCAGGCCGCGGTCTGTGCCAGTTGTTCAATCACCACATAGAGGTAGCGCTGCAGCAGGCGGCGCAAGGCCGGGCTCAGATCGAGTTCCCGCAGGAATGCCGCGGTGTCCATGCGCAGTGCCGGGCCTGCGCCCTGTACCACGGCATGCAACGGTGCGAGCCTCACTCCGAGGAGGAGAGAGATACCCAGCATGCCCTCGTTGCCGATCAGGCCCACCTCCAGGCCGGCAGCGTGGTCGATCGGCGCCACCAGAGAGATGAATCCCCGGGTCGGGAAATACACCTGGCGAATGCGTTCACCGGGTTCGGCCAGGATGCCGGCAAACTCCAGTTCGACCGGTTGACAGCCTGCCAGAAAGCGCCGCCGGTCCCTGCGCGGCAGGATTTCAAGCAAACGATTGTTGGGGCCTGGCCCGGGTACGGTCATGTCGCCGCGGTTCAGGTCAGCCCGGACCGTGAAGCATGCCGATCAGTCCGACAATGGCTACGCCGAGTCCGTCGACCGTCAGCCAGACACCAATGTCAGCCGACATCCAGGCAAGCAGTTGCGGTATATCGGTACTGGCGGATGCCCAGGCACAGACGCCCCAGAAGGCCAGCATCAGTCCGATGGTGAGCATGGCAAGGGGAGTGCTTCTGGTCATGGCAGGGGTACCTCAATGTGGAACCTAAGGAACAGCTGATCAATTCAACTCCAGTCGGCTAAAGATTTTCGCGGCGTTGAACCCCAGGGGAGTTTGTCGCTTCGCTTGGGCACGCGCATCGCAATGACGAATTGTTCAGAGTTTCCCTGATCGATCAGCGGCTATCATCGCTGGGCCCATACACTGACGCAAAGCAGGGGGAGATGACTGTGCGGTATCGCACAGATCAGTCCGGCAACGCGAGAGAGAATCGGCGCGAAATTCAACGAACCCATTACCCAAACCAGGTTCGCTCCAAACAGTCCAAGGAGCATCGATAACGGATGGGTTCAAATCAAGATTTCGAATGGCAAACACAGGTTCTGTCAATTCCGCTAAACCTGTAAACAAAAGGGATTCAAGCAGATATGGACACACAACGTAAGGTTCTACTGGTCGACGATGACGAAGCTCCCCTCGGGTCTGCTGCAGCGCGGCTGCAGGCGGAAGGTTATGATGCGCTTCTGGTTTCCGACAGTCAGTCTGCAATCACCGGACTGGATGCGTTTAGGCCGGATCTGATCGTCGTCGGTCTGCGTCTGGACGGGCTGGACGGGATTGTCCTGTTTGGTGAAATCTTGAAGCGCGATCCATTTCTCCCCGTTATCATCCTTACCCGGCAAGGGGCCATGCCGGACTCCGTCGATACCATTCGACAGGGCAGTTACGAGTTCATGAAAAAACCCTGTGTCGTTGACGAACTGGTGGAACGGACAACGAACCTGCTGCAGACCGGGCGTGATTGTTCCGTTGCGGTCAAGCCAGGGAAGGTCGAGGCGTGGCGCAGCGGGATTATCAGCAGAAGCCCCGCAATGGAGGAGCTGCTGCAGCAGGCCAAACTCGTGGCCGACAGCGGCGCGACCGTCCTGATCCAGAGTGAAAGCGGTACCGGCAAGGAGCTGCTGGCGCGTGCCCTTCATAAGGTAAGCAACAGAAATGGCGGACCGTTCAATGCCGTCAACTGCAGCGCGATCCATGAGAACCTGCTGGAATCCGAGTTGTTCGGGCATGTCAAAGGTGCCTTTACCGGTGCCACGAACGACCACAAGGGGCTGTTGCAGGCTGCCGATGGCGGCACCCTGTTCCTGGACGAGGTCGGTGACATGCCGCTGGGTGTCCAGGCCAAGCTGCTGCGGTCGCTGGAGGAGCGCGAGGTCAGGCCGGTCGGGTCGATCAGAAGCATGCCTTTCGATGTCAGAATCATCGCTGCCACCAACCGGGATCTCGAGGCTGCGGTTGAGCAGGGCGAGTTTCGCGAGGATCTGTATTACAGGCTCAAGGTGATTTCCCTGGAGCTTCCGCCCTTGCGGGAGCGGCGGGAAGATATCCCGATGCTGGCGAATGCGTTCCTGGAAGAGTTTGCGCGGATGAACAACCGCAGTGCGAGAAGGTTTTCGCGCGAAGCGATGGATGCCCTGGTCAGTGCCGACTTTCCCGGCAACGTCCGCCAGTTGCGTAATGTCGTGCAGCAGGTGGTTGCGCTTTCGGCTGCGCACGTCATTCCGGGGGCGCTGGTGAAACGGGCCATCAAGGGCGATTCCGGGGACCTGCTCTCTCTTGCGGAGGAAAAAGTGCGCTTCGAAAGGAATTACCTGATACGGGTAATGAAGATTTCCAATGGCAACGTCAGCCATGCCGCCAGGCTGGCCAAGCGCAACAGGACCGAGTTCTACAAGCTGCTGGGGCGTTACGAACTCACTCCTCAGGAATTCCGCAGTGCCTCCTGACTGTTACTGATGAGAACGTTGGTCAGACGACACTCAGGGCTTCAATGGCCATGCCGAGTCCACCGACTGTCAGCCAGCACCAATGTCAGCCGACATCCAGGCACAGACGCCCCGGAAGGCCGACTTCAGTCCAATGACGGGCATGGCAAGGAGAGTGCCTCTGGTCATGGCCGGAATACCTCAATGCGGAACCAATCGACAAGCGGCTGTCATCGCCGGGACCGTACATTGTCGCAAAGCAGGGGGGAAGACTGTGCGGTATCGCACAGACCGGTCGAGCACCGCGAGAGAAAATCGGCTTGAAATTCAACGAACCCGATCATCCACACCAGGTTCGCGCCAAACAGATTCTGGAAAAGGATTTCAAATGCTATGAGCCTGTCATGGACACAGGTGCTACTGGTCGAAAACGATGCCGACGATGCTGGCCTGATCCGGGCGGCGCTCTCCGCCAGCCCGGGGAATGGGTCGTTCAACGTCAACTGGGTGAGGTGTCTCGCGGATGCGCTTGAACGGCTGGAACAGGAAGCCGTCGATGTCGTCCTGCTGGACCTGGTGCTGCCCGATGGCCAGGGTATCGACGTCTTCGACCGGATATTCCGTGCCGCTCCCGATGCCCTGATCCTGGTCCTGACAGCGGACAGCGATGAGGAAACCGCCCGTCGGGCGGTGCAGCACGGGGCTCACGATTATCTCCCCAAGGAGCATGCCGACGCTTACTGGTTGCCGCGTGCCCTGCGCTATGTCACCGACCGCAAGGCGGCTGAACAGGTGCTGCGTACCGCGGAAGAGACCCTGTTCGAGGAAAAGGAACGTTCCCGGGTCATGCTTGAATCCATTGGTGATGCCGTGCTGGCCACGGATCTGCAGGGCAATGTGACCTACCTGAATGCGATGGCGGAAGACTTGACCGGCTGGTCAAGGGGAGAGGCCCTGGGTCAGCCGCTGGCACAGGTGTTCAATATCATCGATGGCACGACACGGGAGGCCGCCGTGAACCCCGCCCTGCGCGCCATCGAGCAGGATCGGACCGTGGGGCTGGCGATGGATTGCGTGTTGATCCGTCGCGATGGCGTCGAGGCCGTGATCGAAGACTCCGCTGCGCCCATACACGACCGCCATGGCAAGGTCTCGGGCGCGGTGATCGTCTTCCATGACAGCAGCCAGTCGCGGGCCGTTACGGAAAGGATGGCCTATATGGCCCAGCATGATTATCTGACCGGACTGCCCAACCGGTTGCTGTTGATGGAGCGCCTTTCCCGCATGATTACCCTGGCTGACCGGCATCACAAACAGCTCGCTCTGCTTTTTCTGGATCTGAATGATTTCAAGGAAATAAATGACTCGTTGGGCCACATTGTGGGCGACCAGCTGTTGCAGTCGGTGGCCAAACGCCTGACGGAGTGTGTGCGCGCCTCGGATACGGTCAGCCGCCAGGGCGGTGACGAGTTCGTGATCCTGCTGGCCGAGATCGAGCAGCCGCAGGATGCGGTACGCGTTGCCGAGACGCTGCATACCGCGCTCGCCGAGCCACATCTGATCGACGGGCATGAAATACATATCGGCTTGAGCATTGGTATCAGTGTCTATCCGGATGACGGCAACAGCGTGACCACCCTGCTGCAGAAGGCGGATATGGCGATGTTTCACGCCAAGTCCGGCAGCCAGGACAAGCAGCGGCGTTTCCGCATCGGAATGAGCAGCCGTGCGGGCCTGCACTCCAGGTCTCCCCGGCAATGATTCACGGGGCCTGTCTCAGCGAGACAGGGAGTTCAGTGGTCGTGCCGGTACTGTGGCTTCCGGAGGGAGGGGGGACTGCAGGCGATCGGTTTCCTTCTTGACCACGGCGTAACACTCGCAACTCAGCCGCTCCATCGCAGGCCGGTCCAGCACCGTAATATGGCCGCGGTGATATTCGATCACGCCCAGCTTCTGCAGCTTGCCGGCCGCCTCGGTGACACCCTCGCGGCGTACCCCCAGCATGTTGGCGATCAGTTCCTGGGTCATGCTCAACCTGTTGTCCGGCAGACGGTCCAGGGACAGCAGGATCCAGCGACACAGTTGCTGATCGATGGTGTGGTGGCGATTACAGACCGCCGTCTGGGCCATCTGCGTGATCAGGGCCTGGGTGTAGCGCAGCATCAGCATCCGCATCGATGCGTCCTGATGATTGAACTCGTCCCTGAGCCGCTGCCCCGGCAGCCGGTAGGCGGAACCGCCACTCTGTATCATGGCCCGGCTCGGGGTGCTGCCGCCGCCCATGAACACGGCGATGCCGACCATGCCTTCCTTGCCCACTACGGATATCTCCGCCGATGCCCCGTTTTCCATCACGTAGAGCAGCGATACGATGCAATCGGTGGGGAAATAGACATACTCCAGGTTGTCTCCGGCTTCGTATATCACCTTGCCGAGCGGCATGGGAACCGGTGTCAGATGGGGGAGCAGGCGTTCCTGTGCCGCGGCCGGCAGGGCGGCCAGGATATGGTTCTGCCAGGGAGAGGGGTGTTCGGGCATGGATCACTTTCCTTTGCTGTGTTATGCCGGGTCAGCGTAGCGTACCTTGACCTGCGTGACCTGATTTTATTTGGCAGGATCAGTCCACGAAGGCGTTCGGTATGTGCGCTACCACACACATTGTAGATTATAGTGAATGTCGCTGGGTGGGCCGGAGCGCAGAGCCAGTGGGTGAGGGTCCGGGGTTGCGCGGCACCGCTTGCATGTTCTCGTTTTGTTCTCTATTCTGATCGCAGACGAGAACAGAGCGAGAACATTCATGCTGACCCCCCAGGAACACAGAACCCTGCAGTTCATCCGCCGTCACCTGGCCGAGCACGGCTATGCCCCCAGCCTGGAGGAGATCGGCGCCGCCATCGGGGTGCGCTCGCGCGGCAGCGTGCACCGCTATGTCAGCCGCCTGCAGGACAAGGGCTATCTGCGCCGGGCGCCGCACGGGGCGCGGGCGCTGGAGGTGCTGGACGGGCCCGGCGATCCGGCCGGCAGCCTGCCGCTGCTGGGGCGGATCGCCGCCGGCCGGCCGATCGAGGCCATCCCGGGACAGGACACCCTCAACCTGGCCGACTTCCTGCTGGGCCCGGACCGCTATGCCCTGCAGGTGGTGGGCGATTCCATGATCGAGGCCGGTATCCTGGACGGCGATACCGTGGTGGTGCGCCAGCAGGACCGGGCCGAGGACGGTGACATCGTGGTGGCCCTGATCGACGGCCAGGAGGCCACCCTCAAGCGCCTCAGGCGCTGCGGCGGCGGCATGATCGAACTGATCCCGGCCAACGCCGAACTGTCGTCCATGGTCTATTCGGCCGAGCGCGTGACCATCCAGGGCGTGGTGGTCGGCCAGCTGCGCAGTTACCGCTGATGCGGGAACGCCCTGCCTGGGCCTGGCCGCGGGCCATTATTCTGGTCGATATGGACGCCTTCTTCGCGGCCATCGAGCAGCGCGACAACCCGGTCTGGAACAAGCGCCCCCTGGGTATCACCAACGGTGTCCAGGGCACCTGCCTGATCACCTGTTCCTACGCGGCGCGCGCCTTCGGCGTACACACCGGCATGCGCCTGCCCGAGGCGCGCCGGCTGTGCCCGAACCTGATCCAGGTACCGGCCCGGCCGGAACGCTATGCCGCCGCTTCCACTGCCATAATGGCGGCCCTGCGTACCATCACGCCGGATATCGAGATCTTCTCGGTCGACGAGGCCTTCCTCGACGTTACCCGCTGCCAGCGCCTGCTGGGCCATCCCGAGGCCATCGCCCGGCGGGTGCGGGAGCTGGTGTTTGAGACCGCCGGCGTGACCTGCTCGGCGGGCCTGTCCGGCGACAAGACCACGGCCAAGTATGCCGCCAAGTTGAACAAGCCCGACGGTCTGACCGTGATCCCGCCCTGGGAGGCGCGCGAGCGGCTGCGCGAGGTGGCGGTGACCGAACTGTGCGGCATCAACCAGGGCATCGGCCGCTTCCTGGCCGAGCATGGCGTGCACCGCTGCGGCGACATGGCGCGCCTGCCCATCGGCGTGCTGGCGCGGCGCTTCGGCAACCCGGGCCGGCGTATCTGGTACATGTGCCAGGGCGCGGACCCCGAACCGGTGCTGACCCGCGAGGCGCCGCCCAAGAGCATCGGCCACGGCAAGGTGATGCCCCCGGCCACCCGCGACCGCGAGGTGATCCTGACCTTCCTGCTGCACATGAGCCAGAAGGTGGGGGCGCGTCTGCGCCGTCACGGCATGCAGGCGCAGACCTTCTTCGTCGGCCTGCGCGCCGATCCCGGCTGGCTCGGTGAAAAGCGCCGGCTGGTGCGGGCCACCGACGACAGCCGGGTGATCGCCGCGCTGGCACGGGCGGTGTTCACCGACGGCTGGCGGGGCGAGGGCGTGCATCAGGTCCAGATTACGGCGCTGGACCCGGCGCCGGCCGATTATCAGCTGGCGCTGTTCGATCCGGCGCCGGCGCGCGGTGAAGTGAACCGGGTGATGGATGCCGTCAACGGCCGTTACGGCGAGTTCGCCCTGGCCCCGGCGCGGCTGTTGCAGCGTTCGCAGATGCCCAATGTCATCTCCCCGGCCTGGCGGCCCTACGGGCATCGGGAGACGATCGGCTCGGGCTCGGGCTCGGGCTCGGGCTCGGGCTCGGGCTCGGGCTCGGGCTCGGGCTCGGGCGGCAATAACGCAGAGGACGCAGAGGCGCAGAGGCGCGAAGAGAATTATACGGACTGGCCGGCGGGTTGATTACGCCGCGGTCTGTTTTCTGTCCTCAATGATCAGTTCATGGCCCAACTCGGTCAGAGCCATGATCACGCCGTCCAGCCGGGAACTGTGATCGGGATCGACAAGGCGGCGTACGGCACCTTCCGAAAGGCCAAGGCGCTGCGCGAGTGCGACGTTCGAGATGCCTTGCTCACGCATCGCCGATCTCAGGGCCAGCTTTGCCGCCACGAGAGGCGCGACAGGTACCCAATGGACATCGGTACCGGTTGCCGAGGGGGCGGGAAGCGCCTGCCCCGCCTTGGCGTAGCCCGCCAGGGCCGCCCCGAGCGCGTCGCTCATCTCGCGCAGGGCCTGCTCCGGCGTCTCGCTGTCCGTGAGGGCTTCCGGGACGTCCGGAGCGACAGCGAGGTAGCGACCTTCCTCATCCTGTTCCACCGTCACGGGGTACATATAACGCATGATTTGATTACTCCTGCAGGTCGTCGGGGTGAATGCCGAGTTGCGTGCACATGGCCTTGAGCAGGCCCTTGCCGATTTCCTTCCGGCGGTCTTTCATGGTGGTAAACCGCTCCCCGAAGTACAGCCGGCCATGACTGCCCTTTCCATGCGGCTCGAAGCGAACAGCTTTCCCTTGCCTGCGACCGAGCCGCCTCAGTCGCTGCAGCAACTCATTCCCTGTCATGCAGACAATAATCGTACATATATGTACGAATTGCAAGAAGGATAATATCGGTATGGACAGGGGCGTGGCGATAACGCGAAGGACGCAGAGGCGCAAAGGGGGGGTATTTGGGAATGCTGCGCCGGAAGCGTGCATTGCGGCCGGACGGATCAGAGGATATTCAGAAAAGCTCCGCGTCTTTGCGCCTTTGCGAACTCTGCGTTGAATTCGCCACACTGAAGCGAAGAGGAGAAATGGTCGGGGTGACAGGATTCGAACCTACGACCCCCGCCTCCCGAAGGCGGTGCTCTACCAGGCTGAGCTACACCCCGATGAAAAAGGATCAGTGCGTGCGGTTGACGGCGAATTCGGCCAGCGCATAGAGGGCGTCTTTGTACTGCGACGTCGGGAGTCCCTCCAGCGCCTGGGCGGCCTTGTCGGCGGCCTCGCGCGCGGATTGCGCAGTGTACGCGATGGCCCCGGTGGATTCAATGGCCGCCTGCACCGCGGTGATGCTGTCGCGCCCGCCCTGCTCAATGGCGGTGCGGATCAGCTCGACCTGTTCGGGCGTGCCCTCGCGCATGACATGGATCAGCGGCAGGGTCGGTTTGCCCTCGGCCAGGTCGTCGCCGATGTTCTTGCCGGTCTCGGCGCTGTCGGAACTGTAGTCGAGCACGTCGTCGATGAGCTGGAAGGCCGTACCCAGGTGCATGCCGTAATCGGCCATGGCGGTCTCGATCTCCGGCGGCTGGCCGCCCAGCACGGCGCCGACCCGGGCGGCGGCCTCGAACAGCTTGGCGGTCTTGGAGCGGATCACCTCCAGATAGCGCGCCTCGGTGGTGTCCGGGTCATGGCAGTTGAGCAGCTGCATCACCTCGCCCTCGGCGATGGTGTTGGTGGTCTGCGCCATGATCTCCATGATGCGCATGCTGCCGACCTCGACCATCATTTCGAAGGAGCGCGAGTACAGGAAGTCCCCGACCAGCACCGCCGCCTCGTTGCCCCAGATGGCGTTGGCGGTGTCGCGGCCGCGGCGCAGATTGGAGGCGTCGACCACGTCATCGTGCAGCAGGGTGGCGGTGTGGATGAACTCGATGATCGCGGCCAGCGGCACATGGTGGGGGCCGGAATAGCCGCAGGCGCGTGCCGCCAGCAGCACCAGCAACGGCCGCAGGCGCTTGCCGCCGCTGTTGATGATGTACAGACCGAGCTGGTTGATCAGCAGCACGTCGGAGCGCAGCCGCTCCTGGATGACCTTGTCGACCTCGGACATGTCCCGCGTGGAGAGCTGGCGGATCTGTTCCAGGTCCATGAATTGACTGGTTTTTGCGAGGGGTTCGCGCATGCTTTGCTCGGTTCCGGCCGCCGCGGTTGTCGATCAGGGTGGCAATTTCGCCATTATCCGTTGATTTGCCTGCCCAAGTCCACCGCCGGAGGCGGGCCCGGGTGATTGACCCGACCCGGCGCAGCCGATAGAATTGCGCGTCTTTCCTGCGGGGTCCGTCGGTGCGACGACGGCGCGGGCGGACGAAATTTCGGAGAATGATGGCTATGTACGCAGTAATCCAGACCGGCGGCAAGCAGTACCGGGTCGCCCCCGGCGACAAGCTCCGCATCGAGAAGCTCAAGGCCGCCGAAGGCGAGTCGGTCGAGTTCGACAAGGTGCTGATGGTCGGCGACGGCGATGACGTCAAGATCGGCGCCCCCTATGTGGCCGGCGGCAAGGTTACGGCGACCGTGACTGCGCAGGGCCGCGGCAAGAAGGTCGAGATCATCAAGTTCCGCCGCCGCAAGCATCACATGAAGCGCCAGGGCCATCGCCAGGCCTACACCGAACTGGAAATCAAGGAGGTCTCGGCCTGAGGGCGCGGGATCCGGATTTAACGAGGTAAGCAGACAATGGCACACAAGAAAGCGGGTGGTAGTACACGCAACGGTCGCGATTCCCAGTCCAAGCGCCTGGGCGTGAAGCGTTTCGGCGGCCAGGCCGTCGCGGCCGGCAGTATCCTGGTGCGCCAGCGCGGCACCCATTTCCACGCCGGCACCAATGTCGGCTGCGGCAAGGACCACACCCTGTACGCCAAGGCCGACGGGACGGTGCAGTTCGTGGTCCGCGGCGCCCAGGGCCGCAAGTTCGTGGAGGTCGTGCCGGCCGAATAATCGCCCCGGCACCAGCCTGCTGCAGAGGAAAGCCCCGGCAGTGCGTTCGGGGCTTTTTTATTGCATCAGGCACCTTAAGAGCAGGTTGATCTCATGAAATTCGTCGACGAAGCCACCATCAGGGTCGCCGCCGGGGACGGTGGCAACGGCTGTGTCAGTTTCCGGCGCGAGAAGTACATCCCCTTCGGCGGGCCTGACGGCGGTGACGGCGGCGACGGCGGCAGCGTCTTCGTGGTGGCCGACGAGAGTATCAACACCCTGGTCGATTTCCGTTACGAGCGTCGCTTCCAGGCCCAGCGCGGCGAGAACGGCCGGGGCCGCAACTGTACCGGTGCCGGGGGCGAGGACAGGGTCATCCGGGTGCCGGTCGGCACCATGGTCTACGACAACGGCACCGGTGAACTGATCGGCGATCTGACCGTGGCCGGCCAGCGGCTGAAGGTGGCCCAGGGCGGCTGGCACGGCATCGGCAACGCGCGCTTCAAGAGTTCCACCAACCGCGCGCCGCGCCAGTCCACCCCGGGTACGCCCGGCGAGCAGCGCGAACTGCGCCTGGAGCTGAAGCTGCTGGCCGACGTCGGCCTGCTGGGCATGCCCAACGCCGGCAAGTCCACCCTGATCCGGGCCGTCTCCGCGGCCCGTCCCAAGGTGGCGGACTATCCCTTCACCACTCTCTATCCCAACCTCGGCGTGGTGCGCCTGGCGCAGCATCAGAGCTTCGTGATCGCCGACATTCCGGGCCTGATCGAGGGCGCGGCCGAGGGGGCCGGGCTGGGCGTGCGCTTTCTCAAGCACCTGGCCCGCACCCGGCTGCTGCTGCATCTGCTGGATGTCTCGCCCTTCGGCGGCAGCGGCGATCCGGTGGAGGACGCGCGCAAGATCGTTACCGAGTTGGAAAAATACAGCCCCGAACTGGCCGCCCGTCCGCGCTGGCTGGTACTGAACAAGCTGGACCTGCTGCCGGGGGACGAACGCGCGACACGCTGCGACGAAATCATCGCCGGCCTCGGCTGGGACGGGCCGGTGTTCCGCATCTCGGCCGCGACCGGTGAAGGTACGGATGACCTGGTCAAGGCGGTGATGGCGCACCTGGAGCAGCAGGATCTGGCCGCGGCGGCGGACATCGGGGACAATGGCCTGGTTGACTAGTTTTTTATGGCCACGGAATACACGGAAAGCACGGACATTATCCAATCATTGATATATGCGGTTGCTCCCCATTAATCGTCATCCCGGCGAAGGCCGGACAAAAGCGCGGAGCGCGTTGAACGCCCAAAGGGCGGCCCGGAGGGCGAGCGAAGCGAGTAATCCAGTGACCACAGCGACATCTGGATTCCGGCCTTCGCCGGAATGACGAGCATGAAGTCGGCAAGAGCCTCAAGGGTTCCTACCATTATTATTTTCCGTGCTTTCCGTGTATTCCGTGGCTAATGTTTTTGATAGATGGGATCTGCACTGGTGACGAGTCGTAGCGAACTGGGCAAAAGCCGGCGCTGGGTGATCAAGATCGGCAGCGCCCTGCTGACCGACGAGGGCCGGGGGCTTGCCCACGGCGCCATCGGCGCCTGGGTGGAGCAGATGGCGCGGCTGCGCGCCGCCGGCCACGAGCTCCTGCTGGTGTCTTCCGGCGCGGTGGCTGAGGGCATGCACCGTCTGCACTGGGTCACCCGGCCGCACGCCCTGCACGAGCTGCAGGCCGCCGCGGCCGTCGGCCAGATGGGCCTGGTCCAGGCCTATGAATCCCGCTTCGCCGAGCACGGCTATCACACCGCCCAGATCCTCCTCACCCACGATGACCTGTCCGACCGGGTGCGCTACCTCAACGCCCGCAGCACCCTGCGCACCCTGCTGCGCATGGGCGTGGTGCCGGTGGTCAACGAGAACGACACGGTGGCCACCGACGAGATCCGCTTCGGCGACAACGACACCCTGGCCGCGCTGGTGGCCAACCTGGTCGAGGCCGAACTGCTGGTGATCCTGACCGACCAGCAGGGGCTGTATGACAGCGATCCGCGCCATAATCGTGAAGCCCGGCTGGTCGAGACGGCCGAGGCGGCCGACCCGGCGTTGGAGTTGATGGCCGGCGGCAGCGGCAGCCTGGGCCGCGGCGGTATGCTGACCAAGGTGCGGGCCGCGGCACGCGCGGCCCGCTCCGGGGCCAGCACCCTGATCGTCTCCGGCCGCGAGCCGGACGTGCTGGACCGGGTGGCGGCCGGCGAGTCACTGGGTACGCTGCTGCGGGCGGTGAAGGCGCCCCTGGCCGCGCGCAAGCAGTGGCTGGCGGGGCAGCTCACGGTCCGGGGCAGGCTGGTGCTGGATGCCGGCGCGGTGAGCGTGCTGCGCAATTCGGGCCGCAGCCTGCTGCCGGTCGGGGTGACCGCCGTGGAAGGTGCATTTGAGCGCGGCGAGCTTGTCAGCTGCCTGGATCCGGACGGGCAGGAGGTCGCGCGCGGGCTGGTCAATTACAGCGCCGGGGAGGCCGGGCGCATCATCGGCCAGCCCAGCGACCGGATCGAGTCCCTGCTGGGCTATGTGGACGAGCCGGAGTTGATCCACCGGGACAACCTGGTGTTGGTGTGAAAGGCGTGGATTACCTGTCATTGCGATGCCCGGACCCGAAGGGTGGCGTACCCATAATGAACCCCGTAGGGGTTCTATGGGAGTCGCGCGGCAATCTCGTAATGCGGCAGTAACCGTTAAGAGATTGCCACGGCGCTATGCGCCTCGCAATGACGACAATCGCCCCAACGCAAAAAGGCCGGTCACTGACCGGCCTTTTTGCGGGATCCGCTCTGGCTGAGAGATTCAGCCGGCGCTGAGGCTGCGGATCTGGGCGTTCAGGCGGCTCTTGTGGCGGGCAGCCTTGTTCTTGTGGATCAGGCCCTTGCACGCCATGCTGTCGATCACGGGCACGGCGGTCTGATAAGCGGTGCGGGCGGCTTCGGGGTCGCCACTTTGAATGGCCTTGATGACGCCCTTGATGTTGGTGCGCAGCCGCGAACGCATGCTGGCATTGTGCCGGCGGCGCTTCTCACCCTGGCGTGCGCGCTTCTTCGCGCTGTGCGGTATTGGCCAACGTAAAACTCCTTGGATTCGTGCGAGTTGCCGAAAGACGGCGTAATATGCGCAAACTCCGGCCGTTTGTCAATGCCGGCAGGGGGCGGTATTGTCCGGCAATTGGCTCAGAGCAAATAAAAACAGATGCTTAGAATGAACAAGGGGGGTTCGTGAGTCGCGGACTGATGCGCAACACCGCCGTGGTGGGCCTGATGACCTTCCTCTCAAGGGTGCTGGGGCTGGTGCGCGATATGGTCTTCGCCCGCGCCATCGGCGTGGGCCTGGGCATGGATGCCTTCCTGGTGGCCTTCAAGATCCCCAATTTCCTGCGCCGCCTGTTCGGCGAGGGGGCCTTTGCGCTGGCCTTCGTGCCGGTGCTGGCCGATTACAAGGCCAACCGGGAGCACGCCGAGGTGCAGGGGCTGGTGGACCGGGTGTTCGGCACCCTGGCCGGCATCCTGCTGCTGCTGAGCATTGCCGGCTCGCTGGCCAGTCCGCTGCTGGTCATGATCTTCGCCCCCGGCTTCATCGACGAGGCGGAGAAGTTCGCCCTGACCGGCGACATGCTGCGGGTGACCTTCCCCTACATCCTGTTCATCTCGCTGGTGGCCTTCGGCGGAGGCATCCTCAATACCTACAGCCGTTTCGCCCTGCCGGCCTTCGCCCCGGTGCTGCTGAACATCACGCTCATCACGGCGGCGCTGTTCGGCGAGGCCTGGTTCGAGGTCCATGTCATGGCCCTGGCCTGGGCGGTGTTCGCCGGCGGGGTGATCCAACTGCTGCTGATTCTGCCCGGGCTGGCCCGGCTGCGGCTGCTGCCGCGACCGCGCTGGGACTGGCGCGACAGCGGTGTGCGCCGCATTCTCAAGCTGATGGCGCCGGCGGTGGTGGGTTCCTCGGTGGCCCAGATCAACCTGCTGTTCGAT
Source organism: Thiohalobacter thiocyanaticus (assembly GCF_003932505.1). Classification (GTDB taxonomy): domain Bacteria; phylum Pseudomonadota; class Gammaproteobacteria; order Thiohalobacterales; family Thiohalobacteraceae; genus Thiohalobacter; species Thiohalobacter thiocyanaticus. The sequence continues at coordinate 1,024,114 of NZ_QZMU01000001.1, read as the reverse complement.
ACCCTGATCGCCTCCTTCCTGATCACCGGCAGCGTGAGCTGGCTGTACTACGCCGACCGCATGGTGGAATTCCCCCTGGGCGTGTTCGGTGTGGCGCTGGGCACGGTGATCCTGCCCAGTCTGTCGAAGAGCCATGCGGCACGCTCGCCGCAGGAGTTCGCCGCCACCCTGGACCGGGCCCTGCGCTGGGTGCTGCTGCTGGGAACCCCGGCGGCCATCGGGCTTATCCTGCTGGCCCAGCCCATCCTGATCACCCTGTTCCAGTACAATGCCTTCACCCCGCACGATGCCTTCATGGCAGGCTTGAGCCTGATGGCCTATGCGCTGGGCCTGCCGGCCTTCATCCTGGTCAAGGTGCTGGCCCCGGCCTTCTATTCGCGCGAGGACTCGCGCACCCCGGTGCGCATCGGCATCATCGCCATGCTCAGCAACATGGTGCTCAATGTGCTGCTGGTGGTGCCCATGGTGCTGCTGGAGATCACCGGCCCGCATGCCGGCCTGGCCCTGGCCACGGCCCTGACCGGCTGGCAGAACGCGGGCATGCTCTATCGCCGGCTGCGCCGCGAGGGGGTCTATGCCCCGCTGGCCGGCTGGGGCCGGGTACTGGCGCGGATCGCTGTCGCCGGCGCCGCCATGACCCTGCTCCTGGTCTGGGCCGTGCCCGCAGCTGCAACCTGGGTGGAGTGGGGCGGCTGGCAGCGGGTCGGTTGGCTCATGCTCTGGATCGGCCTGGCCATGGGGCTGTACTTTCTGCTGCTCCAGCTCATGGGGCAGCGCCTGCAACTGCTGTGGCGCCGGCCCGATGCCGGGGACGTATGATCCCGGGGGCGGGTTCTTTATAATGACTGGTTTATGGTCATGAAGAGCAAGAGCGCCACGGAATACACGGAACACTCGGAAATTCAAAAAATGGTCAAAGGCCCCGGCCGGGCGCGCAGCGCCACGGCCGGTGAAATAACAATGTCCGTGCATTCCGTGTATTCCGTGGCGCTCTTGATCTAAGGTAATGAACCACCATGCGTTTGATCCGGGGCTTGCACAATCTGACGCGGATGGAATCCGGCTGTGCGGCCACCATCGGCAATTTCGACGGGGTGCACCTGGGGCATCAGGCCGTGCTGGGCCAGCTGGCCGAGCGGGCCGCCGAGCTGGGACTGCCGACGGTGGTGGTCACCTTCGAGCCGCAGCCGCAGGAGTATTTCGCCCCGGAATCCGCGCCGCCGCGTCTGACCCGGTTGCGCGAGAAGCTGGCTGCACTGCGCCGCTATTCGGTGGATCAGGTGCTGTGCCTGCGCTTCAATCCGGCCCTGGCCGCGTTCACGGCCGAACAGTTCGTGCAGCGGATCCTGGTCGACGGCCTGAATGTGAAATACCTGGTGGTCGGTGACGACTTCCGCTTCGGCCAGGGCCGGGAAGGCGATTTCACCTACCTGCAGCAGGCGGGCGAGCGCTGCGGTTTTCAGGTGGCGCACATGCACACCTTCGAGATCGACGGCGCCAGGGTGAGCAGCACCCGTATCCGCGAGGCGCTGGAGGCGGGCGAGATGCAGCAGGCGGAACGCCTGCTCGGACGGTCCTATCGCATGCTGGGCCGGGTGGCGCACGGCGACAAGCGCGGCCGCACCATTGGCTTTCCGACCGCCAATGTGTTTCTGCACCGCCATCGCACGCCGGTGCAGGGCGTATTCGCGGTGGAGGTGTTCGGCCTGGATCCGGAACCGGTGCGGGGCGTGGCCAATGTCGGCAATCGCCCGACCGTGGACGGCACCCGCAGCCTGCTGGAGATCAACCTGTTCGACTTCGACCAGCAGATCTACGGTCGCTATGTGGCGGTGGACTTTCTGCACAAGCTGCGCCCCGAGCACAAATTCGAATCCTTCGCAGCGCTGAAGGAGCAGATCGCCCGCGATGTTGTCGAGGCGAAGGACTTCTTCGCGCGTCGGTGAAGACAGGAATGAAATGGCCACGGAAAACACGGAAAGCACGGAAAAAAACAATTTCCGTCATTGCGAGCGAAGCGTGGCAATCTCGTACCGTTGAAGCAATCGGCTGAAGATTGCCGCGGCGCTATGCGCCTCGCAATGACGAATTAATCAGCGCGGCTCCACGTCGGGTTACGCCCTTCGGGCTAACCCGACCTACATTATTATTTAGCAGTTTTCCGTGCTTTCAGTGTATTCCGTGGCTATTTAAAGATCTTAAGCAATGAGATAAAGGGACCAACGTGGCCGATTACAAGCACACCCTCAACCTGCCCGAAACCGCCTTCCCCATGCGCGGCAACCTGGCCAATCGCGAGCCGGAAATGCTCAGGCACTGGGAGGAGATCGGCCTGTACAGCATGATCCGCGAGGCCTCGGCAGGGCGGCCGAAGTTCATCCTTCATGACGGTCCGCCCTATGCCAACGGCGAGATCCACATCGGCCATGCCGTGAACAAGGTGCTCAAGGACATCATCGTCAAGAGCAGGACCCTGAGCGGCTATGATGCGCCCTATGTCCCGGGCTGGGATTGTCATGGTCTGCCCATCGAGCTCAATGTGGAGAAGAAAGTGGGCAAGGCCGGAGGCAAGGTCGATGCCCGCACCTTCCGCCAGGCCTGTCGCGACTATGCGCTGAAGCAGGTGGAAAAACAGAAGGGGGATTTCATCCGCCTGGGCGTGTTCGGCGACTGGGACCATCCCTATCTCACCCTCGATTACCGCTTCGAGGCCGACATCATCCGCTCGCTGGGCAGGATCGCCGCCAACGGCCACCTGACCCGGGGCTTCAAGCCGGTGCACTGGTGCACCGATTGCGGCTCGGCGCTGGCCGAGGCCGAGGTCGAATACGAGGACAAGGACTCGCCGGCCATCGACGTGCGTTTCGGCGTGCTGGACGATGAAACCCTGATGGCGCGCTGCCGCCATGTGGAGGGCCATGAGGGCAAGGGGCCGCTGTCGGTCGTGATCTGGACCACCACGCCCTGGACCCTGCCGGCCAACCGGGCGGTGGCGGTGCATCCGGAGCTGGAGTATGCCGTGGTCCAGTGCCAGACCGATCTGGGCCAGGAGCGTCTGGTCCTGGCCGAGGAACTGATCCAGGACGCGCTGGGGCGCTACGGCGTCGCCGACTACAAGGTGGTGGCCTACTGCCGCGGCAGCGATCTCGAGGGCCTGAAGCTGGCGCATCCCTTCTATGACCGTGAGGTGCCGGTGATCACCGGCGAGCATGTCACCACCGAGGCCGGTACCGGCGCGGTGCACACCGCCCCCGGCCACGGCCAGGACGACTATGTGGTCGGCCGGCGCTTCAACATCCCGGTGGACAACCCGGTCGGCCCCGACGGCCGCTTTCTGCCCGACACCGAGCTGTTCGCCGGCCAGCATGTGTTCGCCGCCAATGCCGAAGTCATCGAGGTGCTGAAGGCCCGCGGCGCGCTGGTGCATGACGAGAAGCTGCGCCACAGCTATCCGCACTGCTGGCGCCACAAGACGCCGATCATCTTCCGCGCCACGCCCCAGTGGTTCATCAGCATGGAGGAACAGGGCCTGCGCGCTCAGGCATTGACCGAGATCGGCAGGGTGCAGTGGATGCCGGACTGGGGCCGGGCGCGCATTGAGGGCATGGTGGGCAACCGGCCCGACTGGTGCGTGTCGCGCCAGCGCACCTGGGGCGTGCCCATAGCACTCTTCGCACACAAACAGACCGGTGAGCCGCACCCCGACACCCCGCGCCTGATCGAGGAGGTGGCCCTGCGGGTCGAGCGCGGGGGTATCGATGCCTGGTTCGATCTGGACGCGGCGGACCTGCTGGGCGATGACGCCGATGACTACGTCAAGGTCACCGATACCCTGGACGTCTGGTTCGATTCCGGCGTGACCCACGCCTGCGTGCTGGACCGGCGCGAGCAGCTCGCGCGTCCGGCCGATCTGTATCTGGAAGGCTCGGATCAGCACCGCGGCTGGTTCCAGTCCTCGCTGCTGACCTCGGTGGCCATGACCGGCGCGGCGCCGTATAGATCGGTGCTGACCCACGGCTTCACCGTGGACGCCAGGGGCCAGAAGATGTCCAAGTCGAAGGGCAACGTGGTGGCACCCCAGAAGGTGGTCAACACCCTCGGCGCCGACATCCTGCGCCTGTGGGTGGCGGCCACCGACTACCGCGGCGAGATGAGCGTGTCCGACGAGATCCTCAAGCGCACCGCCGATGCCTATCGCCGGCTGCGCAACACGGCGCGCTTTCTGCTCGGCAATCTGACCGGCTTCGATCCGATGGAGCATGCCCTGGCGCCGGAACAGATGCTGATGCTGGACCGCTGGGCGGTGGAGCGTGCCCGGCTGCTGCAGCAGGAGCTGATCCGGGCCTACGAGAAGTATGAGTTCCACCAGATCTACCAGAAGGTGCACAACTTCTGCTCGGTGGACATGGGCGGCTTCTATCTGGATGTCATCAAGGACCGTCAGTACACCACCCAGGCCGACAGCCGGGCGCGGCGCTCGGCACAGACCGCCATGTATTTCATCATCGAGACGCTGACCCGCTGGCTGGCGCCGATCCTGAGCTACACCGCCGAGGAGATCTGGCGTCTGATCCCGGGCGAGCGCGAGCCGTCGGTGTTCCTGGAGACCTGGTTCGAGCTGCCGGAGATGTTCCTGGCAACCGAGGCCGAGTCGAAGGATTTCGGCATGGACTTCTGGGCCCAGGTGATGGAGGTGCGCATGGCGGTCTCGCGCGAACTGGAACGGCTGCGCGTGGCCGGCGGCATCGGCGCCTCGCTGGACGCCGAGGTCGATCTCTACTGCGGCCGCGAGATCCAGGACCGGCTCGCCCGGCTGGAGGACGAGCTGCGCTTCGTGCTGCTGACCTCCTATGCCCGGGTGCATCCCGTGATCCAGCCGCCGGAGACCGGCGAGCATGTCACGCTGGCCGGCGGCGATGAACTCTGGGTGGTGGTCTCGCCGTCCGATCATCCCAAGTGCGCGCGCTGCTGGCACCATCGTGAGGATGTGGGCGCCAATGCCGAACACCCGGAGTTGTGCGGTCGCTGCGTGGACAATGTCGCTGGTGCCGGCGAGTCCCGGCGCTTCGCCTGACGCCATGCTGCGCTGGGGCGGGATGATCGCGCTGGTCGTGGTGCTGCTGGACCAGGCCAGCAAGGTCTGGGCCGAGCAGGCGCTGGCCTACGGCCGGCCGGTCGAGGTCTTCGGCTGGTTCAACCTGACCCTGGTCTACAACCGCGGCGCGGCCTTCAGCTTTCTCAGCGATGCCGGGGGCTGGCAGCGCGGCTTCTTCATCCTGGTGGGTCTGGTCGCGGTGGCGATCCTGGCCGGCTGGCTGCGCCGGCTCACGCCCGGCGAGCGCTGGCAGGGGCTGGGCCTGGCGCTGATCCTGGGCGGGGCGGTCGGCAATCTGATCGACCGGGCCCGTTACGGCTATGTGGTGGACTTCATCGACTGGCACTACGCCGGCTGGCACTGGCCGACCTTCAATGTCGCCGATTCGGCCATAACCGCGGGCGTTGTGTTGTTGTTGCTGACCCTGGTCCGCGGCAGTATGGGCGGAGTGAAATCATGAGCATTGAACCGGAAATCCAGTACGGTTGCCGGGTCAGCCTGCATGTGCGTATCCGCACTGCCGACGGCCGGGTGGTGGAAGACACCTTCGATGAGGCGCCGCTGGAACTGGTGATGGGCGACGGCACCCTGCACCCGAACCTGGAACTGGGCCTGTACGGCATGAAGGCCGGCCAGGAACAGACCCTGACCCTGAGCAGCCGGCAGGCCTTCGGCGAGCGCGACCCGGCCAATGTGCACTGGCTGGACCGCGCCGACTTCCCGGCCGACATCGAGCCGGAGCCGGGGCTGATCATCGGCTTCGCCACGCCGGAAGGCGAGGAGATTCCCGGCTCAGTGCTGGAGGTCGAGGCCGAGCGGGTCAGGGTGGATTTCAATCATCCACTGGCCGGCAAGCCGATCCATTTCGATGCCAGGATACTCAAGGTGGAACTGCCCGACCATGACGCATGAATCCGACAGCATGAAGGTGCTACTGGCCAACCCCAGAGGCTTCTGCGCCGGCGTGGACCGCGCCATCGATATCGTGGAGCGGGCGCTGGAACTGTTCGGCGCGCCCATCCATGTGCGTCACGAGGTGGTGCACAACCGCTATGTGGTGGAGGATCTGCGGGCCCGCGGCGCCGTGTTCGTGGAGGAACTGGACGAGGTGCCCGACGGTGCCACGGTCATCTTCAGTGCTCACGGCGTATCCCAGGCCGTGCGCCGGGAGGCGGACCGCCGCGGCCTGCAGGTGTTCGACGCCACCTGCCCGCTGGTGACCAAGGTGCATCTGGAGGTCGCACGCCACGCGAAGGCCGGGGACGACTGCGTGCTGATCGGCCATGCCGGCCACCCGGAAGTCGAGGGCACCCTGGGCCAGTACGACCGCAGCCGGGGCGGGGAGATCTACCTGGTGGAAAATGTCCAGCAGGCCGAGGCGCTGCAGCCGCAGCATCCGGATAAACTGGCCTACGTCACCCAGACCACCCTGTCCGTGGACGACACCCGCCGTATCGTCGAAGTGCTCCAGCAGCGCTTCCCCGCCATCCAGGGGCCGCGCAAGGATGACATCTGCTACGCCACCCAGAACCGCCAGGACGCCGTGCGCGAACTGGCCCGGCAAAGCGATCTGATCCTGGTGGTCGGCTCGAAGAACAGCTCCAACTCCAACCGCCTGCGGGAACTGGCCGAGCACTGCGGCGTGCCGGCCTACCTGATCGACGAGCCCGTCCAGATCGATCCGGCCTGGCTCGAGGGGAAGGAAACCATCGGCGTCACCGCCGGAGCCTCGGCACCCGAGATCCTGGTCAGGCGGGTGACCGATTACCTGTCCGAACTGGGTTATGCCAGCCCCCGGGAGGCCGAGGGCATCGAAGAGGAAGTGGTGTTTTCACTGCCGCGTAGCCTCGCGGCAGGGCGGAGCTGATTGTCTACCAGCAGTCGGTGCTGGGCCCCTTGATACCTTTCTCGTCCAGCGTAACCGTCGGGCAGTCGGGGTCAGCCACATTGGGTGTGGCAGTCAGCACGAAGCATGAATAATAGGTCGTCGCCCCCACCGTGCTGGAGCAGCTGGGGTTGGTCACGGCTATGGTGTAATATCCTTCCGGGCTGGTGTTGCCGCCTATGTCATCAATGTCATTGGAGTAGCTGTTGGTATCCATGTAGATGCGCTCCTGCAGGGCGGCCGCCTGGGTGAGCGCGGCATGCGCATCGGATCGACGGGCCTTGCGCATCTGGTCCTGATAGGCCGGATAGGCGATCGCGGCCAGGATGCCGATGATGGCCACGACGATCATCAGCTCGATCAATGTGAAGCCGCTGTGGTAATGCTTGCGCATCTGTTTCACCTCTTGATTCATTGTCCTTTAATCCTCATCAGTGGCCGGGTTCCGGCTTACCAGAATTCCAGCTGGCGCCAGGAGCGGCGTCCGCTGTCCACCGGTTCCGAAGTGACGGTTTCGTCGAAGATGGCCCCGGTCGAGCTCTGGGTGATTACGCGTCCCTTGTCGCCACCCAGGCCGTCGCCCTGGTGGATAGCCAGATCTGCCGCCATGCCCTGGCCCATGTCCTTGAAAGGTGATGCCAGTTTGGAACCGTTGGTGTTGGTCGTGTTGCTGTCCAGTCCGAGCGCGCCGTGCGGTAAGGCGGTGCCGGTGCGGAAATCCAGGGCATACAGCCGGCTGGTGCCTTCAGGCAGGCAGGCATTGCCGGAAGGCAGGTATGACGTGAACAGGAGGACAGTACGGAATAACAGCGACTGATTGAGTACCCGTTCGCTGGGGCTGACGCTGTCCATCAGACGTACCCAGCCGGCCTTGTTTTCCATTTCCTGTCGCAGTTCCGTATAGGTGCTTACACTCGTTGAGTTGACCGTGTAGCTGCTGGGCAGGAGGCTCCCGTCCTCGAATATCTGCACGTCGGTGACATCCTGCAGATTACTTGAACCTGTGCCTGTGCCCGAGTTGACAGTCCCGGAAAGTCCGGCAAGCTCTTTCACGCCATAGAAGGCCTGACGCTGGGTGCTGACATTGTCCGCGGGTGCAAGGAAGCGGCCGGTTCCCACATGAACCCAGCGGTTCCCGTTGCTATCCAGCCCGAAGCTGGGCGCGGCCTGAATCGGCAGGCCCGGCGTTAGGAGGTTGCTGCCAGTGGCGCCGTTGAAGAGGTCGTTGTTCGGGTCGGTGTCCAGTTTGACCCGCTTGAGGTTGCCCGTCGCGCTGGCCGGTGTGCCGCCTACGGTTCCGAAGTAGACTGCGTCGTCGATGTAGTCAAGATTCCAGTCCCTGGCCGAGACGTTGCCCACGAAGCTGTTGGCGTCGCCCAGATCAAGCGGCTGAATGCCCGTGACAAACTCCCGATTATTGAGGTCGTAGGCGAAGAACTTGGCTGTCTGGGTGCTGGTCGCATCGCTGAGGACATCGGGGCCGTTGCCGAAGGCCAGATACCAGTGACTGGTGGCGTTGCTGAACAGGCCGGCGGCACCGGGAACCACTGACTTGACCACCGTCGGGCGGCTGGTAGTGAAGCCCAAGTCGGCATCCGTGATCTCGGCGATCAGGCGGCCCTTGGGGTCGGCTTCCGGGTTGGTGATGTCGAGCACCACGTAGGCCGACCGCATCTGGGTTTCCTTGACGCTGTCGCCGTCGGTGTCAACGGAGAAGGTGCCGCCGCCGAAGCGCATGCCCATCACGAGCACCGTGCCCCAGCCATGAGGGTGGTCGGCATCGTCGGGGAAGATTTGCGGGCCCATTCGAACACCACCGGGCGGGCCGTCCAGTAGTAAGGGACATGATTGTTACCCGTATTTCCGCCATCCATTTGCAGGTGAGGGCAGAAGTTTCTGCGGTACCTACGGCCCCAAACATTTTTCCTCGGCGAGTTCGGAATTGGGGGCGTTGGTGCCCTGAAATGGACATTCGAAACGAATTTGATGCGGCGTTCCAGGAACCCGCCATTGGGAATGCATGGCAAGCATTGGCCGGTCTGTTGGCGCCGATTTGTAGGGATGATCCTGGCGGGCGGTTGGGCCGTACTGGGGCCTTGAAGTCGGGCATAAGGTGTCGTCACCATTAGAGGGGTGTTCGTACTGCTCGACCGGGCGCGCCGAACCGCAAAAAACCGGGGAGGAGTGACATGACTGTCGCCAAGGGGCGGCCAGACTCGTCCGTGCCGTCCTGGTCATAAAATCGATACTGGCGTTGATCGATAACCGGGAAATTTCTCGGCCGGCCGCGGATTGACAAGTTTTGACGATTAATCGTCGGGCATCGACTCAGTGGGGCTGACCGGCCCAGAGATGCGGCCGTTGCTGCTGTGCTTCGCTGTCCCAAATGGAAGGGACTCGGTGCAACAGTCGATTGAACTTCGCTGCTGTCCACCTCGCCCGGCTGTGCCCTGACGAATTTCATTGTCGGATCCAGGTTTGAAACACATTTAGGCGGTCACCAAGGGGCCCTGTGTTTGGATGGGGTGGCGCGGCTGTGCCACCAGTTGCGCCTGGGTTGTCAGATTCAACAAAAAACTCGGCGAGGGTGGTTCCCGCGCATTCCAGATTCTCTTCAGTGTGCCCAGATCTTCCAGAGAGCCGGGTGTCAAGCCGGTCGGTTCCGTGCTGCTGCTACTGTTGATGCGCCTTACCTTGGTTTCCTCGTCTATGGGGTCATATTCAAGACGCACGATCTTGTCTACATCGTAGGTGTCAAGCTTGTTGTCGCCGTCTCCATCCTCACGCAGAAAGCCATAATCATCAATGAACAGAGAATGCAGGGTGCCGACCCAGGTGACCTCGCTGAGTACGCCGGTGGTGGCATTGGTCATCGACAGACTGGGATTGAACAGGGCCTGGTAAAGGGCACCGGTACCATCCGAGCTGTTGGCAACCACTGCCGCAGCAGTGGATGAGGATGTGCGGTTGAGAATGTCGTTGAAGATCGCCCGCAGGGCCGAGTTCAGACTCGACGCATTGCTGGCATTGTAGGCCTGAGCGGTGCCGCCGGCAGTGGCGATATCGTCCAGCACCGATGCGCTGACCCCGGTGGGCAGTGCGAAGCCGATGACATAGGTGCGAACGTTGTCATTGTCGAACATGTCCTTGGCGACAGCGGCGACATCGGCGATGGCCTGGGCTGTATCGCTGGTGGCATTGCCGTTCTCATCAACCGACGGCAGCCCGTCCGTCACCAGAATGACAAAATCCTTGCCGCTGCAGGTGTTGGCCGGTGGGGCGCTGGTCGGCCCGCCTTCGTCGGCGGGCAGGCTGGTGCCGTTGAAGTAGTCCTGGGCGGTTTTCAGAGTGCCTTCCAGGGGCGTCAGGCCGGCATTGCGCAGCGGGGTATCAGTGGCTGTGCTGAACTGCGAAGTTGCCAGCTTGGCATTGATCTGCGAGGCCTGGGTGGTGTCGAGATCGTCGATCGGGACATGCACGTAGCCGCGACCGGGTGAAGTGTTCGAGAACCAGGTGTCGCCGACGTATTCCCAGAACAGGAAACGGCCGAAATCAAGGAGATTCTGCGCATAGTCGCTGTCAGTTGGTGAGAATTGGGTGCGAAAGCGGTAGTTACTGTACCCTGCGGCGCTCTCGCTCGGCTGAGTGCTGTTGCTGCTGCTGTAGGTGGGCAGAGCGTCCGAATCGCCGGTTTTGGTTCCGAAGCAGCGATACTCATCCCAGGGGCCGCTCCCAACCGTTTCGGAGCCGTTGTCGAAGTCGGCGGTATCAGAGTAGCAGAATGCAGTCCCGAGATTGCTGGAAGAATACAGGGGCAACGATACATTGTAATGAACGTAGTCACCCGAGCTGGTGGGATTGGGATATCTTTTTGCCTTGGTTAAGGAATCCCGGTTGCCTGTATAGGTGGAGTCATAGTTGGCCGGGTCATAGCTGACATCGTAGGCCGAGTTGTGCAGGTGGCGGCTGGTGATGTTTTCCTGCTGGTAGGCCATCAGCCCCATGCGGATCTGGTTCTGGAAATTGCTTACCATGTCCTCGATGGCGTTGCGCGCGATCTCGGATTTGCTCCCGGGATTGTCGCTGCCGACAGCCTCTCCGCTTGGCGCCTCGTCCATGCTGTTGGAGTTGTCCAGTATGACCATCACGTTGGGCATGTCGCCGCTGCTGACGGTGGTAACCAGAGGGGGGATGGCTTCATAGTCAGACATATTGCCGTCCGCGAATACCGCAGGTGCAAACGTCAGAGACACCGCAGCCAGATGTGCCGCAATGCGCCGCAGTTGTCCGCAGCGCCGGTTGGCTGAGTAGGCAGGGTTTGCATAGGTATTCATGTCGATTCTCCCCTCTCGTCGCGAGATTCGCAGTACAAGGGTATGGCTGTCCAGGTGAGGTGCTTCAGTAAATAGTGATCCGCGTCAGGGTGTCTCCGACGAATTCGAGTCTGACCCGGGGGGTCGGTTCACGGGGTTCCGTTGTGTTGCGGGTGCCGGCCTTGTCTTCAACGTATATGCTGTTGGTTTCATAATCGCCGACGCTGGTTCGCAACAGGCCGTTGGGCCCCCAACCCTCGAAGTCTCCGTTCAGGTAGCTTTTCGACAGGCTGGAGGCGGTTCCGCCTGGTGTTCCCTGGGGCTGGATTGCGATCACCGAGGGGCTGATAATGCAGCCTGCCAGAAGCAGGCTCGCAATCCGGGTTGTGCGTTGCGGTAACTTGATCATCGTATATCACCTCGTGTCCGCCAGTGCCTGGCTTCAGGGTTCCTTCTGATATGTCGACTGCAGCATGACCCGGGCGGCATCCGTGCCGCCATAGCCGACTGCGGTAATGCGGAACATCTGTGGATCGCCTGGCCCCGGGGAGTACGTGGGCGCCGAGCCGACAGGCGGGACATAACCCATCCATTCTATGATGTAGATAGGCAGGCTCCGCACCTCGGCGGCGTTGATCTGGTAGGTGCGGTGTCTACCCGAATTGCTCCAGACGTTCAGGGTGGTATCCCGCCAGACCGGGATGTCCCCGTTGGCAGCGTCCGCGGGCAGGCACATGCCGCCGGTGCAGGCGGCATCGAAATTGCTGGCATCCAGTACGGTGTTCTGGACATAGCGCTCGCCTTCCCGCAACGCGAATTCGGCTGCCTGGAAGGCCAGGTCGCGGTCCCGGTAGTTGGCGGCCATCTTCTGCTCGAGGACGGCGGTGGACATGCCGGTTACGCCGACAACGGTCAGGACCAGCAGGAGCAGCATTCCGACCACCAGGGCGGCGCCGCGCTGCGGTGCTGCAACAGAGGTTTGCATGTTGTGTCTGCGCATTGCCATCAGCGATCTCCGCGGTTCCGAACCTTGATGGTGCTGGAAACAACCCGGCGGATGTAGCGGTCGCCGGGCGAGGATACCGTGGTGCCGTTGAAGGTATAGGCCTGCTCCTGCGGGCTGGCCTCTTTGATGGATCGCAGCAGCAGCTGGATACGGACGGCGACCACATCGCCCCAGTTGCCGGCGCCGATGTTGTGGGCGGCCTGGTACTGGTTGGGGATGCCGTCACCATCCGTGTCGCGGCCGTACTGGATCTGCATGTCCTGCACCCCTTCGACCAGTTCCTGCGTGTTTGTCGCCACAGCGGTGCCGGTGGCCGAGCCGCTGATCAGGGATTCACGATACAGGCTGGGAATACCGTCAGGGTTGCTGGCCAGGTAATAGATGCTGGATTTCATGCGCATCAGCATGGAGCCTTCGGAATAGGCAACCTTAGAGATGTTGCCCTGGTCATTGCAGTCGGCATAGGGTGTAAGTGCGACCAGGTTCTTGGTGCAGTTGCCCGGAGTGGTCGCATTGCCTATGTTATGCCCCACAACACTGATGGTGTTGTTGTTGTTCACGTTGCTCATCTGGAAGATGCCTGCCTTCTGAGAGCAATCCGAGATGATCAGTATCTCACCCTGTTTGATGTTGTGATTGTCGGAGAGCTGGATGACCGCAGCGGACGGCTTGTGTTTGGTGACGACAAAGCTGTCGTCGGTGTCGCCTTGCAGTACGACGATTGCATCAGTATTGGCCAGGGGGGTCTTGGAGAGGGTCGGAAAGGTGCTGTTGCCGCCGTCATAACCTATCAGCGGTGACTGGAAGTTCAGCATCCAGCTGGTGGATGAGTTCTGCAGGGTGTTGGCGATATTGGTGCCGTCGGTGCCGCAGCCGAGATAGCCCGCCATACGGATGTCCTTGCTCAGGTGGTCGACCGCGAAGCGGGCATTTTCCTGTACGCGCGCCGATGCGTCGCCGATGCGATAGGCCTGCTTGCTGCTGGAGTATATCTGTACCACGCCGGCCAGCAGGATCAGGCTGATGGTGACAGCCACCATCAGTTCGACCAGAGAGAAACCTTTCGGCTGTTTGACAATCATGTGAGTTCCCGCCGTTTTCATATTTCCGACCGGATGGTGATGGTGTCGACGCCGCGTTCGAGCGTCCCCGAGTTCTTGTTGTATCCCATCTCGTTCCACCGGACCGTGATTATATAGATGCGGGCCGTGCCCGCGTCGGTGAAATCCACTTCCGCCTGGCCGCCGGGCAGAGTGGTTTCTATGAGGGTCTTCCACTGTGCCAGGTCGAAGCTTGCCATCTGGCTGGGTGAGCAGGTGCCGGTGACGCAGTTGGGGGCCGTGGGCGCAGAGGCTGTCAGGCCGATCTTGTAGGCGGAGCTGTTCATCGCCGTGGTTCGGTTGGCGCGCATCCGGTCCAGGATGTCATAGGCCAGAAAGGTGGCCTGGCTGTGCTGATAACCGGAGTGGCTGAATTTCAGGGCATTGGTCTGCAGGCTTGCCAGTCCGAGCAGTCCGATGGAGAGTACGACCAGGGCGATCAGGACCTCGACCAGTGTGAAGCCGTCGTGGCGGGAGCGAGTTGGCTGTGCGTATTGCATGGCAATGTCCGTCATGAACAGGTGATGGCGTTTGAACTGACCCGGCCGGTGTTGGAAATATCGATCTGGTTGCCGTTCTCGCCGGAGCGGCTGGTGTCGCAGACGTCAAATGTCGCGGTAGTGGTGGCGGCCCCGGTGCCATCGAACGAGATCTGGCTCTGGCTTGCGGCCTCGCTGATGTCGATCGAGCCACCATCCCCCTGGTGCACGCGTATTACCTCGTTGCTGTCGACGGCAGAATTGTTGTTCAGGTCAATCCAGAGCTTGAACCCGTCTTGCCAGTTGCTACCGTCGCAACTGTTGCTGGCTGGCGATTCGTCGATGCAGACGTGGACTGTCCGGTTGCGTTTGACCGCCTCCAGACGGGCATTCTGTAGAAAACCCACCAGGATATTGCTTTGGGTGGTGATCCGGTTGTTCTGGATCAGATCCCGGAAGCTGGGTACGCCCAGCGTGAGGATGATCGCGGCGATGGCCAGTGTGACCATCAGTTCAACCAGGGTGAATCCGTTTGCCTTTTTCATGGGGTCCAGTCTTACCTGTCCGGTGCATAGGTGTCAGTATTTTGTCGACGAGTGGCCGCCAATGGCCGATGAGCGGTCGGTTTCCCCATGGGGATCCGGGTGCTCCGGCTGACTGAATTTATCGGCAGGGAGAAGGCTGAAGTTGAAGGAAATCTTGATGATTACCTTTCCCGTCATGCCCGCGCAGGCGGGCATGACGAACAAATCGGAGGGGTTTACTGCAACCGCCAGCCGCTGCGGGCGGGTTCATGGCCGGCGATCAGGGTCTGGATCGCCTCGTGTCCGGGGCCGGTGGGGTTGGGCCAGTGGATGTCGATGGTGAGGCGTTTCCAGTCGCCGCTGGGCGCGGGGGCCAGGCGCCAGTCCATATAATAGGTGGTCAGGGTGCCGGTATGCTGCCGGCTTCCCCGGGCGGGGAGCGAGTGATAGGCCTGCAGGGTGGGGAAGTGGCGCAGCCGGGCGGCCTGCTCGCGCAGCAGACTGACGGCCTCGGCCCGGTTCTTGACCTCGCGGTTGCCGGACAGGGCGAAGGCCTGGAATCTGGCCGCCCCGGCCAGTCCGATACCCAGGATGACCAGGGTGATCAGGGCCTCCATCAGGCTGATGCCGGCCTGGTTTTTTCGGAACCGCATGGTCAGAAATCCCGCCAGCTGCCCGGAATGCGGGCGACCTCGTGGACCGGCAGCCGCAGCTCGGGCGGCCGGCCGCTGGCCTGTTCGATATGGGCCAGCCGGGTGAAGCCGGACAGGCGGTTCAGATCGCCGTTGACCGCCAGGCTGCCGTAGATGCGCAGGCTGTTCCAGGCCGGAGGCAGGCCGCAGTCGGCGTCGATGAAGACGAAGCCATGGATGCGCACACCGGTCTGGAATTCAGGGCAGCCGAGGCCGGCGGGAAAGACCAGCACCACGGGGGTATCCGGCCTGCCCAGGCTGCGATGCCAGCGCCCGTGGCGCAGGTCGCCGGGTTCGGCCCGCCAGTAGCGGCGTTGCGAGACGGGCAGTTGCCGGCGGTGATCATCGGCCAGCTGGCGGAAACGGGCGCGGCTGACGGCGATCAGTGCCGGCCACAGATCCGATGAGCTCGTGGCGAGGGCGGTCAGGGTGCCGCGGTGCAGGTCCAGGCCGCTGTGCCGGATACACGCAGGGTTGTTCGTGGTCCAGACGGCGGTACCAGCATTGTGCCGGTCGGCGTTGCGCGGATAGATATCGGCCCGGCCCTGGCTCTGGTGCAGACAGCCGGCGAGGATCAGTGGCGGTGCCTGCTCGGCGGTTTCAGTCAGAATGCTATAGGGACGCACGGCCTGTTGCAGCACGCCCCGGATATCCGGGGCCAGGGTGGCCTGAGTGTCGACATGGATGCGCAGGTATTTCGGTCGCCGGGGATGGCGTTCATAGCGGATGTTGAGCCCGAAGCGGTCGCCGCCGGCGCTGCGCACGGGCGGCGGCATGCCGACCGGCACGGCGACTTCCCGGTCCGGCGCGACCGCCAGCCAGCTGAGCCGATGCTGCCGCAGTTCGGTGATGGCGAATTCCAGGCCGGCCTCGGCCGCGAACTGCACCCGGGTGAAGGCGGCCTGCTTGTTGGCCAGGCGCTGTTCGGTGTGGGTGGCGCGGGCGATGGTCAGGCTCAGGGCGGAGACACCGATAATCAGCATGAGCACGGTGGTCAGGGTGGCCAGGCCGGTTTGTTGTTTCAGTGTCCGCACGGGCTCACCAATGCCGGACCAGGCGGTCGTTGGGCAGTCGCACGCGCGTATCCAGTGTCACCTTCACGTCCGGATCGCTGCGGGCCTCGGCCGCCAGCCGCAGTTCCAGGCTGCGCACCAGCTGCGCCGGTTCGCCGCGCCGGCAGGCCTGCCCCGGTCGCTGCAGGTTCAGGCAGTCGCTGATCAGCCGGAACCGCAGTCGGGTGACCCGGGTGTCGGCGCCGGTCAGGCTCTGCCAGCGCCCGCCGTCGCAGCCGTGCCGTCGGCCGCCCTGGCGCTGCTGCAACCGGCCGCGGCTGAGGCGGAAGCCGAACAGTTCCATGTTCGCCCGGTTGGTGTGCGGCCCGGCGGCGGTGAGCGAGCCGATCCCGACCTCGCGGTCGGCATTGAGATCATAGCTGTAGAGCAGGCAGGTGGCCGGCGCTTCACTGGGGTGGTGACCGATGTGCAGATCACGTGCCGCCTGCATGAAGGGGTTGTCGGCGGGCGCATCCACCCCGGGTGTGGCGGCCCAGTAGCCGCTGCGCCGGGCTTCCGCGGCCATGTGGCCGAGCAGTTCCCGCGCCTCGTAATTGAGCCGGGTGAGCCGCAGGCTGGCGGCCGTGGCCAGGGCGTTGCCCTGATACAGCCGCAGGGCGCCGGCCAGCACGAGCAGCCCCAGGGTGCTGCCGATCAGCAGTTCGGTCAGGGTGAAGCCGCGCTGGTTCAGCATGGCTCGACACCCCATGCGCCCCGGGCGCCAGGTCGGCAGAGGCGGATGCGCCCGAGCGGACTGACCCGGATCTGCAGTTGGTCCCCGTACCGGTTCTCCAGTTCCAGCCGCCCGGCGCTGGCCAGCCCGCGCAGGGGGTCGAACCGCGCCGAGGCGCCCTGACTGAAGGCGGCGCGAATCAATGTTATGCCCGGCCAGGGGCCGGCATCGCGGCGCGTGAGCCGCTGCACGTTGCGGGTGGTGAACAGGCAGGCCTCGGGGTGGGCGGCATCGCGCTGGCGGCAGTCGCAGTCGGGCCGGCGAGAAATCCCGTAGCACCAGCCGGGGCCGGGACGGAAGTGCAGGTATACCGGCCGGCTGTCGCCCTGGACGATGGCCTCCTGACGGGCCTGCTGCAGTTCGGCGGCCAGGGTGCGGGCCATGCTGTGCAGGCGCTGGCGCTCCAGCCACTGGCCGAAGGCCGGCACCGCCTGGGTGATGAGCAGCACCAGCAGGCCGAGGGCGAGCAGCACCTCGACCAGGGTGATACCCTGCTGTTGACGATCATCCATGATCCTGTCTCCAAGGTGTGCGGGTGTTAGTATAGGGGGATGGCAGGCGCGTGCCTGCCAGCCGTTGACAACGGATTCTGTCAGCGAGGGATTACGCAAGGAGGCGATATGAACGCGATACGCAGGTGGGGACTGCCCTGGATTAGGCTGACCCCGAAGACGTCATTCCCGCGCAGGCGGGAATCCAGCATGCCGCCGATGCCAAAGGCACTGGGTCCCCGCCTGCGCGGGGATGACGGGTTGGTGAAACCCGGCTTAGGCAAGCCCCATTCGGGCCTGACCCTGCTGGAACTGATGGTCGTGCTGGTGATCGTGGCGCTGCTGGCCACCCTGGCCTGGCCGGGCTTTGCCGAGCACTTCCAGCGGGTGCGCCGGCAGGACGCGATCACCACCCTGTTGCGCATCCAGCTGCAGCAGGAACAGTGGCGGGCGCAGGATACCGATTACGCCAGCCTGACCGAGCTGGGCTGGACGCCGGCCCGCTCACTGGACGGCCATTACCGGCTGGAGCTGCGCGGGCATGGGCCGGCCGGCTACCTGGTGATCGCCCGGCCGCGCCGGCAGGGTCCCCAGGCGGGTGATCCCTGCGGGCCCTTCGCGCTGGATCAGGATGGGCCGGTGCTGGGTTCGGGGTTTGCCGATGCCCGCTGTTGGCGAGGTTGATGAATACACAGACGCAGACAATCGAACCCGTTACCATTATCGGCGGCGGTCTCATCGGCATGCTCACGGCCTATGTGCTGCGCCGGGCTGGCTGCGAGGTCAGCCTGCTGGAGCGCGGCGATGTGGGCCGGGAGTCATCCTGGGCCGGCGGCGGCATCCTCTCACCGCTGTACCCCTGGCGCTATCCCGACCCGGTCAACGCCCTGGCCTGCTGGAGCCAGGACCACTACCCGGACTGGATCCGGGACATCCAGGCACTGAGCGGCATCGATCCCGAACTCGAGCCCAGCGGCATGCTGATCCTGGATCCGGACCAGCAGCCGGCAGCACAGGAGTGGGCGGCGCGGTTCGGCCGCGAGGTCCGGCCGCTGGACGCCGCCGGGGTACACGCGCTGGAACCGGCGCTGGCCGCCGCTGCGGGACCGGGCCTGTGGCTGCCCTTCGTCGCCCAGGTGCGCAACCCGCGCCTGGTCAAGGCGCTGCGCGGGGCGCTGGCCGCGCTTGAGGTACCGGTGCGCGAACACTGCGAAGTCACCGGCTGGGTGTATGACGAGACCGGCGAACAGGTTTCGGCGGTGGTCACGGCGGCGGCGCGAGATCCCGGTCCGGAACCTGGTGGTGGCCGGCGGCGCCTGGACCGGCCGGCTGCTGGCCGCCACCGGCTGGAGCCTGCCGATCGAACCGGTGCGCGGCCAGATGCTGCTGTTCCAGGCCGAGCCGGGCAGTCTGCAACACATGGTGCTCGCCGCCGGCCACTACCTGATCCCCCGCCGCGATGGCCGCATCCTGGCCGGCAGCACCCTGGAATATACGGGATTCGACAAGACTACGACCCCCGAGGCCGAGGCCGAGCTGCTGCGCTTTGCCGGTGAGCTGGTGCCGGCCCTGGCCCGGGCGCCGGTCGAGCACCACTGGGCCGGGCTGCGCCCCGGCTCGCCCCACGGCATCCCGGCCATCGGCCGTCACCCGGCGCTGCGCAACCTGTATATCAATACCGGCCACTTCCGCAACGGCGTGGTCATGGGCCCGGCCTCGGCCCGGCTGCTGGCCGACCTGCTGCTGGGGCGCGAGCCGATTCTGCCGCCCGCCGACTATGCCCCTGAAAGGATAGGGTAAAGGCGCCCGGAATCGGGCACGGATCTGGACTTGTTCTAAAAATTGGCGTTATAATCCGCCACTATGGAAACAACCGCCCATAAACCGCTGGATTGCGAAGCAGGTCAATGAGCCCGGCTGGGACAACAGCAGACATCCAGCCCCAACCAGCAGCGGGTGGCAGATCCCGCGTCCCCTGTTAGCGCCCGCCCCGACCAGCAAACCTGGTCGGCCGACGAACGGTGGCTGCGGATGGTTCAACCAGGACCCTCCCGCGTGTCCAAGGCCCGGTCTAACAACACCCGCGGCCGGGGTTGCGGCAAGGGCCGGTTGGGCGTGAAGGGTCCATCGGTCGACCCCAGCCGGGTCCTTTGTCTACGATCCAACACCCGGCCCCATTATCAAAACTTCTAGAATGTCGATACCGGCACCCTGGGAACCGACAATCGAAAACCACCCGGAATGCGCCCATGAGCGCGTCGGCGCGGTGGCCACCCCAGGGCACGGTGACCGACGGGGTCGAAATCATCATCCGGGTGCCGCAACGGCGACTGAGGCCGCTTCCTCGATTACTTAAAGTTCCAATCGTCAGGATGGGTGGGAGGCGTGTGCCTAACCCGCCGTCGCAAACGGGTGTGACGGTTGCGCTGCGCTGCAATCCCATCCTACGATTTTATCGGTGAAACACTCATTGATGTGTTTTTTTGCGAAGAAAAGTAAAACTTTTTGTGCAATAATATCCGCAGCCAGTGTCCCCCCCGGATACCACCCAACCAGCCGCGGAGCCTGAGAATCACATGGCCCTTATCCAAGCGGAAATCACATCCGTTTTCCGGGCCCCCTGCCGTTCGGCCCTGACCCGCGGACAGGGCTGCTGCTGACATGGCTGACCGCCCCCCTGCGCCTTGCCTCTTCGAGGGCGTGCCGGAGTCCCCGGTGGCCCCAGACCAACCAAAAAGGGCGCCACTGCCGCTGCTCATTGGCAGAACGGGGAGGGGGCCGTCTATGAATTGCAGCAGGGCGGTCCGCAGGGCTTTGCCGATGCCCGCACCGAGTACCGTGGCCCGGACACGGCCACCCAGTTGAGCGGCCTGCCCGATGGCGGCTATGTCTACCGGGTACGGGTGGTCGAGCCCGCCCCTTCACCCTGGAGCGAGCCGGTGACGGTCGAAGTCCGCCATCATCCGCTGTCCCGGGCGCTCGGCTTTTTCGCCGTCGGGCTGATCGTGTTCCTGGCCACCGTTATCCTGATCATGCGTGGCGCCCGCGCCGACTGAGCAGACTTAGGACTTTATTTATGGCCACACCGTTTGAAATCGACTTCCCCCGCCTGCAGGCCGACATCGAGGCCCTGTCCCAGATCGGCCGGCGCGAGGACATGGGCCTGTACCGCATGGCCTTCAGCGACGGTGACATGGCCGGCCGCGAATGGCTGGCCGGGCGCATCGAGGACGCCGGGCTGGAGCTCTACGTCGACGGCGCGGCCAACGTCCACGCCCGGCTGGGCTGGGACGGCGAGCGCCCCAGCGTGATGATGGGCTCGCATGCCGATACCGTGCCCGGCGCCGGGCATCTGGACGGCGCCCTGGGCGTGCTGGTGGCGCTGGAGTGCGTGCGCTGCTTCAAGGACCATGACATCCCGCTGCGTTTCCCGCTGGAGGCCGTCTCCTTCACCGACGAGGAGGGTCGTTTCGGCGGCATGTTCGGCTCCCAGGCCCTGTGCGGTTTTCTCACCCCGGAAAAGATCCACCAGGCCCGTGACCTGGACGGCATCGGCATCGCCGAGGCCATGCAGGCGCGCGGCCTGAACGCCATGGACGCCCTGCGCGCCGCGCGCCGGCCCGAGACCATCCATGCCTTCCTGGAGCTGCACATCGAGCAGGGTCCGGTGCTGGACCGCCACGGCGTGGGCATCGGCGTGGTCGACGGCATCGCCGGACTGTTCAAGTGGGACGTGCGTCTGATCGGTGCGGCCAACCACGCCGGCACCACGCCCATGACCATGCGCCGCGACGCCTTCCAGGGCCTGGCCGAGTTCGCCATGGAGATCACCCGCATCCTGGAGGAGCACGGCAGCCCGGCCAGTGTCGCCACTGTCGGTCGGGCGCAGCTGTTCCCCGGCGCGGCCAACGTGGTGCCGGGCACGGTGGAGTTCTCGCTGGAGGTGCGCGATACCGACCCGCGGGTGCTGTCCCAGCTCAACGACGCCTGCCGCCGCACCCTGTCCACCATTGCCCGCCGGCGCGACCTGATGTTCGAGTTCGAGGTATTGAGCGAGCTGGAGCCGGTGCACTGCGACAAGGGGCTGATCGAGACCATCGCCGAGACCGCTGAACAGCTCGGGATGGAGGCCTTGCGCATGCCCAGCGGCGCGGCGCACGATACCCAGATGCTGGCCCGGCTGACCCGGGCCGGGATGATCTTCGTCCCCAGCAAGGAGGGGCGCAGCCATTCCCCGGCCGAATGGACCGACTGGGAGGACATCCAGCGCGGCGCCAACCTGGCGCTGCAGGTGCTGCACCGCCTGGCTGCCGAATAATGAGGATTATCAGGGAAACTCCGATTAAATCGTCATTGCGAGGCGCGCAGCGCCGCGGCAATCTCCAATCGGCTGATGTTTTAGTACGAGATTGCCACGCTGCGCTCGCAATGACGGTGGAGCACGTAGGTCGGGTTAGCGTAGCGTAACCCGACAGTCTGCGGCATGTTGGGTTACGGTGCTACACACCTGACCCAACCTGCATCCGGCCGCCGAATAACCGCCGAAGAAGCGCAATCGCTATGGAAGACAAGAAACTGGAAGAACAACTCGAGCAATTCGCCGCCGTCGACCCGCTGCTGGAGACCTACCGCGAGTCCATCACCGACGTCCCGGCGCTGCAGAAATCCCTGGAGCGGCACAACACCGCTCTGTTGTGCATCGACCTGCAGTACCTGGATGCCGCCCGCGGTCACGGCGTGTTCGCCGACGCCGAGCGCTCCGGTGTGCCGATCGAGGCCCAGGAGTACTACTTCGACCGGCTCGAGCACGTGGTGCTGCCCAATGTGCGCCGGCTGCAGGATGCCTTCCGCGACAACCGGCTGGAGGTGATCCACACCCGCATCCAGTCGCTGACCCAGAACGGGCGCGACCGCGGCCCCGGCCACAAGCGCCTGGGCCTGCATGCCGCGCCCGGTTCCAAGGAGGCCGAGTTCATCGAATCGGTTGCGCCGCGCGGCGACGAGATCGTCATCAACAAGACCGCCAGCGGCGTGTTCAATTCCACCAACATCGAGTACATCCTGCGCAACCTGGGCATCACCGGCCTGGTGGTGGTCGGTGTCTACAGCAACGAATGCGTCTCCACCGCCATCCGCGATGCCTGCGACCTGGGCTTCTATGTCACCCTGGTCGACGATGCCTGCGCCACGGTCACACCGGAGCTGCAGCAGGCCACCATCACCACCATGAAGGATCGCTATGCGCGCGTGATGACCACGCACGAGATCATCGACGAGGTCCGCGAGGTGGTGACGGAATGAACAGCGTCAACAGCGCCATTCTCAGCCCGACCATCGGCTGGACCATCCTGGCCATCTTCAGTGTGATCTGGGTCTTTCTCGGCTGGTTCTGGGGCCGCAAGGCGCAGGAGCTGGACGAGTACGTCCTGGCCGGGCGCAAGGTGGGTATCGCGCTCGGCACGGCCACGGCCATGGCCACCTGGGTGACCAGCAACACCACCATGACCGCGCCCGAGCTGGCCTACCGCATGGGCGTGTGGGGCATGCTCGGCTATTCGCTGGGCTCGGTCGGCCTGCTGCTGTTCGCGCCGCTGGCGCGGCGCATCCGCCGGCTGATGCCCTTCGGCTATACCAGCGGCGACTTCGTGCGGCTGCGCTACGGGCGCACCGCCTGGTACGTGTTCCTGGTGATCTCGCTGGTGTACGGCCTGGGCTGGCTGGTCAGCATGGGCATGGCCGGCGGCAAGCTGATCAATGCGCTCACCGGCATCGAATACCTCTACGGCATGTCGGTGATCCTGGTGATCTGTGTCGGCTACACCCTGCTGGGCGGCTTCCGCGCCGTCATCGGCACCGACTTCATCCAGGCCATCCTGATCCTGACCGGGCTGGTGGTCATCGCCGTGCTCGCCATCGACAAGATCGGCTTCGACCAGATCCATGAAAGTGTGACCCGCGAGCGTCCCGAACTGCTCAACCTGCTGATGCCGGCCGCCATCATGTTCCTGTTCAACAACCTGCTGTTCGGTGTGGGCGAGATCTTCCATTCCAACGTCTGGTGGAGCCGCGCCTTCGCCTTTCGCGAGGATGTCGGCTTCAAGGCCTATTTCACCGCCGGCATCTTCTGGGCGCCCATCCCCATCGTCGCCGGCTTCATTGCCCTGGCCGCACCGGCCATGGACGTGAACGTGCCGGCCGCCGATATGGTCGGCCCGCTGGTCTCCAGCGAGATCCTGGGCGTGACCGGCGCGGTGCTGGTGCTGATCATGGTGTTCTCGGCCCTGTCCTCCAGCCTGGACTCGCTGCTGGCGGCGACCAGCATCCTGCTGGTGGAGGACATCTACCGCCGTCACCTGCGGCCGAAGGCTGCGCCGGGCGAGTTGCGCAGTGCCACCCGCTGGACCATTCTCGGGCTGGGCATACTGACCTGGATCGTCAGCGCCCTGCAGCTCGGGACCCTGGCGCAGGTGCTGCACTTCACCGGGGCCTTCGTGGCCAGCACCATCTGGCCCATCGCCGCCGGTCTGTTCTGGCGCCGCACCAACCCCGTCGGCGCGGTGCTGGCGATGGCCCTGGGCAGCCTGGCCGGCATCATCGCCTATCATGTGATCGGTTTCTATGTCGCCGCCCTGACCGGCGCGGCCGTGTCCATGGTCATCGTGCTGGTCAGCACCTGGCTGTGGCCGCGGGACTATGACTGGGATACGCTGTGCGAGGCCCATCCCGGCGAGGAGAGTGCCGCATGATGGCAACCGAAGGCTTTTTATCCATACTGGTCAGTATCGCCCTGGTGATCACCGCCATCGCGCCGGTGGCGCTGCTGGTCATGCTGGTCCGCGACTGGAAGCGAGGTAATCTCTGGTGAACGAGTATGAAACGCTGCTGCGCGAACCGGTCCAGCCCAAGGACGGTACCCGCGGCAACGAGCGTCCCATGGCGCTGGTCGACCATGTGGAGGAGGATCCCGAGCCGCTGGTGGAACTGGCCAACCGGCATGTGGTCTCGGCCCGCCAGTTCGACCGCCGGACCGTGGCCCAGTTGTGCCGCATGGCCGCCATGTACGAGACCACGCCGCACCTGATGCAGCCGCCGCTGGCCGGCAAGATCCTCATCAGCGCCTTCTACGAGCCCAGCACCCGCACCCGGCTGTCGTTCGAATCGGCCTGGCACCGCCTGGGCGGGGACATCATGTCCATCACGGATCCGGCCAGCACCGGCATCGCCAAGGGCGAGTCGCTGGCCGACGTGGCCGAGATGTTCAACAACTACGGCGATCTGGTGGTACTGCGCGACAGCAGCGACACCGCCGTCTACGAGATGCTGGAATCCCTGCGCATCCCGATCATCAATGCCGGCAACGGCATCGACGAGCACCCGACCCAGGCCCTGGCCGATGTCTATGCCATCTTCAAATGGCGGCCGGCCCTGCTGGACGCGCAGGTCAGTGATGCCGACAGGATCCGCATCGGCATCATCGGCGTGCCCGGCCGCATGCGTACCGTGCGCAGCCTGCTGCTGTTCCTGTCGCTGTTCCCGCAGGCCATCAGCGAGGTGGTGATTATCTGCGATACCGATGATCCCTTCGACGACGGTCAGAAGGCGGAGCTGGAACAGGCCGGGCTCAAACTGCGGGTGGCGCGCCGGCTCAACAACGAACTGCCGGAGCTGGACGTGGTCTACATCAACTCCATCGCCTGGGTGGGAGACACCTTCGAGCGCCTAGGCGAGGAACTGGCGCTCACCGCCCGCTCCCCGCTCAAGCCCGGCTCGATCATCCTGCATCCGCTGGCGCGCGGCGAGGAGCTGTCCACCGACCTGGACGCCACGCCGCACAACTGGTATTTCGCCCAGGCGCGCGGCGCGGTCTATATCCGCATGGCGCTGCTGACCACCATCACCCAGCGCATCTACCAGGTGATGGATCTGTCGACCTGATGTCCCTGTATTACGTCATCCCGGCGTAGGCCGGGATCCAGAAACCGCCACGGCCCATGGATTCCGGCCTGCGCCGGAATGACGGATGAAGAGATTAACCATTTGTATGGTTCCTGGTATTTAACTCATTCAGAAGGTTGCAAGACTATGTGTGGAATCGCCGGCTACATGCACGCCGATCCGGATAAACAGATCGACCCCGACCAGCTGGTGGCCATGGCCGCCATCCAGTACCACCGCGGCCCCGACGGCTTCGGCTATCACGTCATGCAGGACCGTGGCGTGGGCTTCAGCCATGCGCGCCTGACCATCATCGACCTGGACGAGAACCGCGGCCGCCAGCCCTTCGTCTCCGAGGACGGCAACCTGATGCTGGCCATGAACGGCGAGCTGTACGACTACAAGCGCATCCGTGCCGATCTGACCTCGCGCGGCGCGCGCTTCCGCACCAAGAGCGACTCCGAGATGGTCCTGCACCTGTACCCGCAGAAGGGGCTGGAGGACATGCTGCCTTACCTGCGCGGCGAGTTCGGCATCTCGCTGTATGACAAGGAGCGCGACCGCCTGATCCTGATCCGCGACCGCTTCGGGGTGAAGCCGCTGTACTGGACCGAGCAGAACGGCCAGTTCGTGTTCGGCTCCGAGCTCAAGGTGCTGTTCGCCCATCCCGATGTGCAGCGCCGCTTCAACGCCAGGGGTGTATACCACCAGCTGATGCAGACCGTCGTTCCCGGCAGCACCGCCTTCGACAACATCCACCAGGTCAAGCCAGGTCATGCCGTGATCGTCGAGCGTGCTCACGGCAGGTTCAAGATCCGCGACTTCAAGTACTGGGACATGGACTTCCCCACCATGGAGGAGCGCGGCCCGCAGCTCGAGGACGACTACGACGAAGCGGAATACATCGAGGGCGTGCGTCGGGAGCTGCTGGAAGCGGTGCAGCTGCGCCTGGAGGCCGACGTGCCGGTGGCCTGTTATCTCTCCGGCGGCATCGACTCCTGCGCCATCCTCGGCATGTCCGCCGCCACCCAGCAGTCGCCGGTCAAGGCCTTCACCATCGGTTTCGACGATGCCGACTATGACGAGTCCGCCATCGCCCGCGAGATGGCCGAGTCGGTCGGCGCCGACCAGGACATCATGATGCTCAATGCCGGGCACCTCTACGACAACTTCGAAGAGACCCTGTGGCACGCCGAGCGCACCATCTACAACACCCTGGGCGTGGCCAAGCTGCTGATGAGCCGGCACGTGAACCAGGCCGGCTACAAGGTGGTGGTCACCGGCGAGGGCTCGGACGAGCTGTTCAGCGGCTACCCGGCCTTCCGCATGGACCTGTTCCGCCACGGCCTGGACACCCTGCCCGAGGCCGAGCGCGCCGTCATGCAGCAGATGCTGGCCGAATCCAACAAGCTGTTCAGCGGCGCTATGCTGGCCGAGGACGAGTACGACGATCCGGCGCTGGACAAGCTGGTCGGCTTCACCCCCAGCTGCCTGCAGCCCTGGCTGGCCGCCTCCGAGCACGTCGCGCCGCTGCTGCACCCGAGCCTGCGCAAGGAGGTGGAGGGCTACCGCCCCGGCACCGCCATCGCCGAGGCCCTGGACGGCGACATGCTGGAAGGCCGCCACCCGCTGGACAAGGCCCAGTACGTCTGGATCAAGACCATGCTTGAGGGCCAGATCCTGACCTGGGGCGGCGACCGCGTGGACATGGCCAATTCCATGGAGGCGCGCCCGCCCTTCCTGGATCACCACCTGGCCGAGTATGCCGCCAGACTGCCGGTCACCATGCGCATCCGCGGCCGCACCGAGAAGTACGTCCTGCGCGAGGCCATGCGCGGCCTGCTGCCCAAGGTCCTGTACGAACGCGAGAAGTTCGCCTTCATGGCGCCGCCCGCCCACACCGACCCGAAGAAATGGGCGGCGATGAAGGCCCTGGCCGACCGCTATCTCTCCGACGAGGCCATCGAACAGGCCGGCATCCTCGACCCGGCCGGCGTGCGCGCCCTGTTCGAGAAGCACGAGAATCCCGAGACCAGCGCCTCCACCCAGGTCCAGCTCGATGCCGTCATCAACCACATGATCGGTGTCCAGGTC
Organism: Thiohalobacter thiocyanaticus; assembly: GCF_003932505.1. Lineage (GTDB taxonomy): Bacteria > Pseudomonadota > Gammaproteobacteria > Thiohalobacterales > Thiohalobacteraceae > Thiohalobacter > Thiohalobacter thiocyanaticus. The sequence goes on along the minus strand of NZ_QZMU01000001.1, from coordinate 996,715 downwards.
CTGCACAAGCATTTCGTGCAGACCGATGTCCCGGCTCAGGCCCGCGCCAAGGCCAAGGAACTCGGCTGGGCGGCCTGACACCGCTGTTCCCTCTCCCCTGGCGGGAGTACCCATAGGGCATAAAAGGGCAGGGTGAGGGGGGAATAGAGAACCTAACCCCCTGAAAACCAAAATGGACCCCGCCCCCGGCATCTTTTATACTTGCCGCCGTCGCCGGAGTAGCTCAGTCGGTAGAGCAACTGATTCGTAATCAGTAGGTCGGGGGTTCGATTCCTCTCTCCGGCACCAGACACAAAAAAGGCCACCTGCACGGTGGCCTTTTTTGTGTCTGTAACCGCCTCACGACATGCCTGTCAGCCGTGGTGTGTGGGGTGGATTCTCAGGTTTTATCATCCACAGCTGCTCCGGCCGCGTCGTTCCTGGTGGCGGCGACAGCGGCGTCGCGAGCGGCGGCGTCGGCAAACATGGGGCTGGTACCGATGACCTGGCCATTGGCCGCCTTCAGGTTGAAATAGGCCCGGCCGTCGGAAGCGGTCTTTGCCTCATAGTGGCTGTCATTGCCGGCATTCTTGCGTATGGATTCGATACCGTTGGTACAGCCGGATTTGGCGTTGTATCCCTCGCTGCGCAGCAGAGTTTTGCCGTCATTGTTCAGCAGCTTGAAGTGATACTCCCCCTTGCCATCCTTCGAGATTTCAAATTTGACCGACATGGCTGCGCCCCCCCTGCGTGTGTGTCAGTGATGAGATGCCTGAATAAATAGCCTGATCATAAGCTTAGACCAGCCTTTGCCTGTTGCCAGTGATCTGGAGCCGATTTGTTTGATAGAGGTCAGTAAAAGGGGACGTAGGAATTAAATCCAGAGCTGGGCGGCGCCTGGAATTTTGTGGGTGCTGAATGCGGCTCAGACGCGGGCCATGGGGATCAGCCGCCGCTCAGGCCACTGATGATTTGTGCAACCAGCACGGTGAGCAGGATGGAGCTGAGGGTGCCGATCAGGACGTATTCGGCAAAGGCCCGTTCTTCCATCTGGCGAAAGCGGGCAAAGCCCTTGGCGGCCATGATTAGGGCGATCACATTGAAATTCTGACTGACCATCAGGACGCTGTAGATCAGCCAGCGTTCGAGGATGCCGATCACGCGGCCGGCGTTGTATTCCTGCTGATCGATCTGCCCGCCTTGATCGGTCCCGGCATTGTTCGCGGGAGTGCGGGGCTCGAGGTGAAAGCGATGGAACAGGCTGCGGATCAGTAGATTGGTTTCGTTCGCCACTATCAGGAAACCGAAGACAAACCAGAGGCCCGGGGCGGGCAGGTTGACCGTGCCGGCTGCGAAGCCGAGGGTATGCATGGATTGCAGGAGCACCGACTCCGTCCAGGGTGCCAGGCTTAGGCTGTCCCGTAGAACAACAGCAGCGAGCAGGACAACCACAAAACCCAGGAAGCGGGTCTCGTTCATCCAGTTGTCGGAGAGCCAGCGTTCCGAGAGCAGCAGCACCAACACGGAAAGTATCGCCAGTGACAGGGCAGGCCAGCCGAAGCTGAAGACGATGAGGCAGAGCATGGCCTGAATGATGCCGAGAAGAATCAGGCCGGGAGTTCGCAGCGGCTGGTCCTGGAAAACGTAGACCAGTCGGCTGAGCAGCAGGGCATTCAGAAACAGCAGCACGTCCATGGCTTCATCTCCTGATTTTTGATTTTATGCTTTCTGGTCAAGATAATCGTTCAGCAGTTGCGCCAGGGCCGACAGGACCTGCATCACGGCCTTAAGTCCGCCATTGTTGATGTTCTTGTAGACCGCCTGCTCGCTGATGCCCAGCTCGCGGGCGATGTCCTTGACCGGTGTGTCCATCAGCAGACCGTGCAGGATCGCCAGACGGTTGGCTTCCCATTTCTCAACGCGGTTGCTGAGCAGGCTCAGTGTCCCCCCGGCCAGATCCGCCCAGGTGTCCGGCAGGCCCTCGAGGGTGAAGAGGTCGCCGCTGTCCTTCAGTTTTTCGATGCCGTCACGGGCGCGATAAAAGGCCGGCCCGTCCATGCCCAGAGCCTGATCAGGGTTGAGGTCGGTGGTGATCTCCCCAAGCCCCAGTGCGAAGCGTGCCTGGTCCGGATGCAGGGCCGCGAGGATCTGTACCATGTCGTCGAAGACAGTGTCCGCCCGTGTGAAGACGGCCTGGAACTCGTCGCCCAGCGTGAGGGTGTAGGGCGAGGCGAGCGCGGGTGTCTGCTGGTTCAGGCGTTTCAGCACGGCCTTGAGCCGGTGCTGCAGAGCCTGACGATGCGTGGACTCGCGCGAGGCAATCAGATCGCCGATCAGAACAAGGTAGGACACGTCTCAACCTTTCTGGTTGCTTGTTGCTTTAATAAACCATAATGGTTGTATTAAGTCAAATACAACTAAAATAGTTTAATATATTATAATTAAACTGTTAAGGTTGATTCTGTCCGCAGCATTTTCAGTCCGCCGGTTGCTCCAGCTTTGCCAGCCGTTCCTCGAAGGCCCGTTCATGCTCTTCCTCGAAGGCGGCCAGCTGCCGATAGATGTCGGCCTGGGCGGCGTCCTTGGTCTGTTCCAGGAGTTCGGTGTAGAAGTTGCGGGTGAAGCGCTCAATGTCCAGCGCGGCGGCGAGCAGGTTGTAGGCGACCCAGGCCTCGGTGATCAGGAAGTGTTCGCCGAAGGCGGCGAAGCGGGGGAGGTATTGCTGCAGGGCTTCGGGCGGGGCCTGTTCCGGCACCGGTTCGGCCTTGCCGAAGGTTTCGTGATACAGCCCGATCAGCTGGTGTTCGTGTTCATGTTCCTCCCGCGCCAGGGCATCGAGGAATTCCGCCACGGCGGGATCGTAGGCACGGAAGCGGCAGGCCCATTCCTCGAAGCAGCGGGCATTGTGGCGTTCGATGGCGATGCCCAGTGCGAGTGCGTCCCGGGCCGGAGACTGCGTGGGGTTCTGGGGTTCGGCGCACATAGGCCGATTCTGAATCTGCCGGCCGGCTGGCCGCATTGACTGGGATCAATCCCGTGATGCTCTGATCGAGGGAATCTCTGAATTTATTCGTCATGCCCGCGCAGACAGGCATCCATGTCTCTGAAACATCTGGATTCCCGCCTGCGCGGGAATGACGGGAAAGGGGTAATCAGAAGTTCCCTAATCAGTGCTCTCTGCTTGATAGAGCCTGACAGCAGCCAGGCACAGGTTGGCCTGGAAATCCCGTCCGATCGCCACCAGACCGATCCGTTCGAGTCTGTCCTGGCGGAATGCACGCGAGGTTCTGTAGGCCTCCAGTTCGGTGAAGGGTATGCGGACTGTCGTCCACTCGGGCGTTGCCTCGAAGCTCGCGCGATAGGACTGCCAGGGCAGCCAGAGCGAGGTGGTGCGCAGGTGCAGGTTGTAGCGCTCGCTGTTCCCGGCCACTTCCAGTTCGATGCCGGTGTAGGCGGAGGCGTCGAAGCTGCCGTCCGCGGCCAGTGGCAGCGCCATCTGCACGAAGCCGCCGTTGTTGGCGGTGGAGACGCTGCCCTGCAGCCGCAGGCAGCGTCTGCCGCGGTAGCTGTCGGGCGTGAGGCTGCCATCGGAAACCCCGCCCATGACCTGATCGGTGACCAGGCGCCACTGGGTGCCCAGGCTGGAGGTCAGGTCATCGCTGCTGCGGTCGTCGATGGACTGTGGTTCGGCGGTCACGTTGCCGGCTGCTCCATAACTCAGGATCAATGCTCCCAGTGCTGCCGCGCGCATGCGTTGCCAGGTTGTCATGATCCGGTGATTGGCTTCGATATTTGCATATCGAGCACAATAGCAGGGGAAAGCGTATAAAGTAAAATCATTGAATCATTGTCACTGTCCGGCACTGAACCGGTGGCGCTCGATGCCCAGGTTCTTGATGCGCGAGGCCAGGGTGGTGGGTTTGACCTCCAGCAGCTCCGCCGCGCCGCCTTTGCCGAAGACCTTGCCGTTGCAGTGGCGCAGGGCGACGATGATGTTGTCCAGCTCCTGACGGCGCAGCTCGTCGCGGGTCTGGATGCGGGTGGTTCCGCCGGGCTGTGGTGGTCTGGCGCCAGGTTCGGGCGCGTCGTTGGTGTGGATGTCCAGCCGCAGGCGGCCGTCGCGGGCCAGGATCACGGCGCGTTCGATCACGTTGATCAGCTCGCGGATGTTGCCGGGCCAGTGGTAGGCCTGCAGCCGTTCGATGTCGCCGTGGGTGAGCTGCACCTCCGGCTTGCCGAATTTCTGGCCGGCGAGTTTCAGGAAGTGGGCGGCGAGCAGCGGGATGTCCTCGCTGCGCTGGCGCAGGGGGATGGACTCGATAGGGAAGACGTTGAGCCGGAAGTAGAGGTCCTCGCGAAAGCGTTTCTCCGCGACCTCCCGCTGCAGATCGCGGTTGGTGGCGGCGATGATGCGCACGTCCACCCGCCGGGTGACGGACTCGCCCACCCGCTCGAACTGCTGCTCCTGCAGCACCCGCAGCAGCTTGCCTTGCAGCTCCAGCGGGATCTCGCCCACCTCGTCCAGGAACAGGGTCCCACCGTCGGCCAGTTCGAAGCGCCCGGCGCGGTCGCTCATCGCGCCGGTAAAGGCGCCTCTGATGTGGCCGAAGAACTCGCTCTCGAACAGCTCGCGCGGGATGGAGGCGCAGTTGACCCGGATCATGGGGCGGTCGTGGCGGTCGCTGCTGTCGTGAATGGCGCGGGCGACCAGCTCCTTGCCGGTGCCGGACTCGCCCGTGATCAGCACCGCGGCGTCGGTGGGGGCGACCAGTTCGATCTGGCGGATCACCTTGTGGATGGCCGGGCTGCGGCCGACGATCTCCTTGTAGTTGTGCTCGGCCAGGTATTCCTCCTGCAGGTAGGCGTTCTCCAGCTCCAGCCTGCGCTTGAGTGTGCGCACCTGGTCCAGTGCGGCATGCAGCCGTTCCTCGGCCTGTTTGCGTTCACTGATGTCACGGAAGATCACCACCGCGCCGACGATCCGGCCTTCCTCCAGGATGGGGGTGCTGGTGTACTCCACCGGGATGGCCCGGCCGTCCTTGCGCCAGAACACCTCGTCCTCCACGTGACGCACCTTGCCGTCGCGGAAGGCGGCGAAGATGTGGCATTCGTGTGCCGGGTAGCAGCCGCCATCGGCATGGCTGTGATGGATCAGGGCGTGGATGTTGCGCCCGGTCATATCCCCGGCCTGCCAGCCCAGCATGCGCTCGGCGGCGGGGTTGGCGAAAGTGGTGCGGCCCTCGGTGTCCACCCCGTAGATGCCTTCGCCGGCGGCATTGAGGATGAGCTGGTTCTGGCGTTCGAACTCGCTGAACACCAGCTCGATGCTCTTCCAGCGTTCCAGTCCCTCGCGATGCAGCGAGTTGGCCTCGGTCAGCCGCCGCAGCTTCTCCAGCCGGTCGTGATCCCGCAGGGTGCAGATCATCAGAGGCGATTCCGCTTCCGGCTGCAGGCTGGCCGATATCTCCAGCCGCACCAGTTCGCCCGCACGGTTATGCGCATGCAGCTCGTTGCTCCAGCCCTGGCCCCGGTGCATGACGGCCTGGGTGAAGGCGATCATCTCGGCCAGGTCCGGCATGAACAGGCGGCTCGGGCGCACGGCAGGCAGCTTGCCCTGCGGGTAGTCGAGCAGCCTGTGCGCTTCCGGGTTGGCGCGCAGCAGCCGGTCACCGCAGGGGTCGATCACCAGCGCGGCTTCATTCAGATGATTGAACAGGGTATCCGTTTCTGCAGGCATGGTTCAGGTTCCGGTTTCAGGTTTTCACTTCCCCGTTTCAAGAACAGTGCCAGGACTACGAAGCTTCGTGATGCCGACTGCGAAGTTTCGTGGAACTACGAAAGCTCGTTGTCCGTTGCGTTTGCGGGCTGAGCACGTGAAGTAATCATTTCAGTCAGTTATCCGAATCACGTTGACCTGGCACGGCACATGCTCTGTCTCCTGTCAGATGCATTCATTCCTGCGCATCCCTGGTGGAACGGGGCCGGAGGAATGAACGCACGCACCAACGGGGTGCGCCGGTTCAAGCCGGGGCACCGTCAAGTGACATACAGGAGATATGACCCATGACCTACAAGAGCCTGAACGATCCCTACAACCCGGACCTGAGTCTCAGACATGAGGCCGGCTGCGACTGCAGCCGGTGCGCAGCTGCCGGCGGGGATCGGCAGACCCGCGAGCAGCTGCCGCTTACGGCGGGCGCGGGCGCCGCGGCTACGGCCCCGGATTCGGTTGCAGCGTCCGAGAGGCTGGCTACGGAAGAGGAGGTCATGGACCGTGCCATCGAAAGCGCGGTGGTGCGGTCGGTGTTCGGCCACAGCGAGATGAGCCGGCGCTCCTTCCTGGGGCTGCTGGGCTCGGGCACGGCCGCCGCGCTGCTCGGCTCGGTGTTTCCCATGGAGGCGGCCAAGGCCGCGCTCAAGGAGACCATGGGCGCAGGCAAGCTGGAGAAGACCAAACTGGACGTGGGCTTCGTGCCCATAACCTGCGCCACGCCCATCATCATGGCGCACCCCATGGGTTTCTATGAGCGCTACGGCCTGGACGTGAATGTGATCAAGACCGCCGGCTGGGCGGTGGCCCGGGACAAGTCGCTGTCCATGGAATATGACGCCGCCCACATGCTCACTCCCATGCCGCTGGCCATGAGCATGGGCGCCGGTTCCACCGCCAAGCCCTTCATCATGCCGGCGGTGGAGAACATCAACGGCCAGGCCATCGTGCTGCACATGGACCACAAGGACAAGCGCGACCCGAAGCAGTGGAAGGGCTTCAAGTTCGGGGTGCCGTTCGAGTATTCCATGCACAACTTCCTGCTGCGCTACTACGTGGCCGAGCACGGGCTGGACCCCGATCAGGACATCCAGATCCGGGTGGTGCCGCCGCCGGAGATGGTCGCCAACCTGCGCGCTGGCAACCTGGACGGCTATCTCTCCCCCGACCCCTTCCAACAGCGTGCCGTGTGGGAGAAGGTCGGCTTCATTCACACCCTGACCAAGGACATCTGGGACGGCCACCCCCTGTGCGCCTTCGCCTGCTCGCAGGAGTTCGCCGAGACCCATCCCAACACCTACGGCGCGCTGCTGCGCTCGATCATCGATGCCACCCAACTATTCGGTCGGGCGGCCTATCCGGAACAACCGCAATGAAGATAGCCGCCGCCATCGCGCCGAGACATCTCAACCAGCCGGTGCCGGTGATCGACGGTTCATGACGGGGCCGTTACGACGGAAGAGATTACGACGGACTTTATCGCGCCGACGGTCGGGCGTGGTGGCAAAACGTGCCCGACCGGCCAATCCGAACTTCGACCCCTTCCCTGTTCCCCTTGCATTCCATGGGTGGTGGATCCTGAACCCAGATGAAGCGCTGGGCTACACGAGGACGATGTGAATTACCGGCAGATCGCCGAACAGGTCTACACGGCCGGCGAGACGGCGAAGGTGATGAAGGAGCTGGGCTACGAGCCGCCGCGAAGACCTATGAGAAGTACACCATCATGGGCAAGAGTTCGACTACAGACCCGGCCCGAGGAAATACATCAACAGAGCTTTGCCATCCGGAGAATCGGATGATCCATTCCACTGCATTCGAGTGCGGCGTCGTCTCGCTGGTGCTGCTGGCCTGTTGCTCGGGATCTGGGAAGGCGCTCATGCACCGCCCGGCAGAACCCCAGCGCTGACCGGTACGAGATACTGATGCGGCGCCTCGCAGGAAGGCGCGCCGTCCCGCCAGGCCCTCCGGCCGTGGGTTCGGCCTTGTCGGCTGGAGTAACTGGCAATACCTTCTACGACGGCGGGCCCACGACAAGTGCAATCGCATCCAGCTCGGGCTATTCGCTGTACCGTGTGTACGGTTTCTTCATGGCCCGCTGGTCGCACGGGCCCATCGTTGTTCCTGGTGGTGATGTTCGCCCGCTGATTCAGGCGGCGCCTCATTCCCTGTCAATCCATGTGCTCATAGCCCGATCTCGTCCGCTGCCGGGATGCCGCTGGCGCTGTTCATCATCAAAGGACTCCACGAGGCCTCGGCGATCTTCTTCATCGTTCATCTGTTCATCTTGCCGGATGCTGATCAACACCAGCCTTTCGGCGTGGACATGTGCGCCCAGGACTGGGTCATGGGCTCGGACCCACGAAGCGTGCCACCTGAAGACCGCCTTCCTGGTGATCCTGCCCGCGGGGCCGCGCCGAAACCAGCCCTCAACCGCATGCGCGTCTCCGATCGGTATCGCCTGGCTGGTGATCGTGGCCGCCGAGATGCTCGTGGGCGGCACCGGTATCGGCTACTACGTGTGGAACGAGTGGAACAATCTCGATCTGACCAGCGTGATCTTCTCCATCCTGATGATCGGCATCGTCGGCATGCTGCTCGATGCCGCGCTGGCCAGTGTCAACCGTCTCGTCGAATACCAGGAATAGGAGCTCAGTCATGACCAGTCATTTCGTCGAAGTCGAGGGGCTCGCCAAACGTTTTCCCGCACCCGGAAAGGGTGAGGCGCTCACCGTGTTCGAAAACGCCAGTTTCGGCATCGACAAGGGGGAGTTCGTCTGCATCATCGGCCACTCCGGCTGCGGCAAGTCCACCATCCTCAATATCCTCGCCGGTCTGGACCAGGCCAGCGAGGGCGTGGTGGTGATGAACGGCAAGGAGGTCGCCGGCCCCAGCCTGGAGCGCGGTGTGGTGTTCCAGAACTACAGCCTGCTGCCCTGGCGCAGCACCCTGCGCAACATCACCTTCGCGGTGCAGGCGCGCTGGCCGCGCTGGAGCCGGGACAAGGTCATCGAACACAGCCTGCGCTTTCTCGAGCTGGTCGGGCTCCAGGGGGTGGAGCAGCGCAAGCCCTCGCAGCTGTCCGGCGGCATGCGCCAGCGGGTCAGCATCGCCCGCGCCTTCGCCACCCAGCCGCAGCTGCTGCTGATGGACGAGCCCTTCGGCGCGCTGGATGCGCTCACCCGCGGCATGATCCAGGAGGAGCTTATCCGGATCTGGGAGGAGACCCACCAGACCGTGTTCATGATCACCCATGACGTGGACGAGGCCATCCTGCTCGCCGACCGCATCCTGCTGATGACCAACGGCCCGCAGGCCCGCGTGGCCGAGTCGGTGCAGGTCGCCATCCCGCGGCCCCGGCAGCGCACCGACATCATCCATCACCCGGACTACTACAGGATCCGCAATCACCTGGTGATTTCCCTGGTGAACCGCTCGAAAGAGCTGTCCGGTTCGGCCGTCGGCAGTGAGCCGCAGGTCGGCAAGTATCCGCGTGTGGTGGACCCGACCCGCGAGCCGGCGGCGGACACCGATCGGACTACATGTCGTCAGGCCGCCATCTAGCCGCGGTCTGTCACCCAATGACGCAATCAAACAGGAGTAACCGATGAACAAGCTGGAAATGACCGAGGCCATCATGACGGCCAAGAGCAAGTCGGGGATGGGCTGGGAGGACCTGGCCGCAAAGGTCGGTCTGGCGCCGGTGTTCCTGACCTCCGCCTGCCTGGGGATGAACAGCCTCAAGGCCGAGACAGCCGACAAGCTGGTCGAGGTCCTCGGCCTGCCGGGAGTGGTATCAACCGCCCTGCAGCAGTATCCGCACAAGCGCTGGGACCAGGCCATTCCCACCGATCCGGTGATCTACCGCTGGTACGAGATCGTCGGCGTCTACGGCGAGACCATCAAGGAGCTGATCCATGAGAAATTCGGCGACGGCATCATGAGCGCGATCGATTTTTCCATGGACATCGACAAGGAGGAGAATCCGGCCGGTGACCGCGTCAAGGTGACCATGAGCGGGAAGTTCCTGCCCTACAAGAGCTGGTGAGCCGGTTCAGTAGCGGGCTGACGATTTTAAACAGGTAACTCGAGCAATTCGATTGCTCCCGTCATTGCGAGCGCAGCGTGGCAATCTCATACGGCAGAATGAATCGGTTGGAGATTGCCACGTCGCTTCGCTCCTCGCAATGACGCATTAATCAAATATTCACAAGGACAAACGGAGCACAATACGCATGCAGACATACATTTCCGGTAATTGCGGGTTCGGCTTCATTGTCGCCTCACTGGTCGCGGCCGCCTGCGCGGCAGGGCCGGCGGTGGCGGACACCTTCACCGAAGCGCTCACGGGCGGCAAGGTCAAGGCTGATGTGCGCCTGCGCTATGAACAGGTCGATCAGGACAATGCTCTGGATTCCGCCGACGGCCTGACCCTGCGCACCCGGCTGGGCTACAACACCGGCAGCTTCCGGGGCTTCGACGCCTATGTGGAGATGGAGAACAGCTCCGGCCCTGGTGGAGGACTTCAACAGCGGCCCCGGCGGCAACGGCAAGGCCGGCTATTCCGTGATCGGCGATCCGGACGGCACCGAGGTCAACCAGGCTTACCTGGGCTATGACGTCATGCCCGAGACGGGTATCAGGCTCGGCCGCCAGCGCATCATCCTGGACAATGCGCGTTTTGTGGGCAATGTCGGCTGGCGGCAGCGCGAACAGACCTACGATGCCGTGCGCCTGACCAGCGGATCCCTGCCGGATACCACCTTCGATTACGCCTACATGGACAATGTCCAGAACATCTTCGGCGCCGACGTGGCCATGAGCAACCATATCATCAATCTCGGCTACAGCGGTTTCGAGGCATTCAACCTGGGCGCCTACGGCTATTTCCTGGCCTTCAACGGCAGCGCCGCCGCGCGGGCGGCTTCCAGTCAGACCCTGGGTGCCTATCTTGACGGCAGTCTCGGTCTCGACGGCTTCAAGCTGCTACTACCGCGCCGAATATGCCGAACAGTCCGACTACGAGGACGGCAACAGCAACATCGACGCCGACTACATGCACTTCATCCTCGGCGCGACGGCTGGCGGCATCACGGGCAAGGTCGGCTATGAGGTGCTGGGCGGCGACAACTTCAGCGGTTTCGAGACTCCGCTGGCGACCAAGCATGCCTTCAACGGCTGGGCCGATGTGTTTCTCAACACGCCGGCCGCCGGGCTGCAGGACACCTATGTCCAGGTCGGCGGCATGCTCATGGGGACGAAGCTGCTGGCGGTCTACCACGACTACCAGGCCGACCAGGGTGGGGCCGACTACGGCACCGAACTCAACCTGCTGGCCGCCAGATCCTTCGGCAAACACTACAGCGCCGGTATCAAGTACGCCGACTACGACGCCGACGGCTTTGCCGTGGATACCGAGAAGTTCTGGGTCTGGGGGCAGATCAGTTTCTAGGCAGCGACGGTGGAGGCTCCGTCCGTTCCCGGTGCGAAGTATTACTTCGCACCGGGAAGATGTGTTCCAGGAGTTACAACTGCCTGACTGGCTTCATTATTATGCCTCGCGCATCATTCCATCGACTTCTCTGCATCTTCTTTGAGAATCTTTAATTTATTGATTTATATCGTTGTCGCCGCTGGCACGCAAGATGCGTGCGTCATGTTTGCTGGACGCGGCCGGATTTTCCGTCGCGTTTCCGATCGACAACATGAAGGAGTGCAATATGACTACATTGAAGGACGAACTGACCAAACGTACGGAACAGTTTGACCATTGGGCCACACGTCGACGTTATGGCCCTGACGGACCGAACAACCGGCGCCTGTGGGTCCTTGCCTGCATGGACGAACGTCTGCCCGTGGACGAGGCGCTGGGGATACGGGTCGACACTCCGGTTGGCGGCGGTGATGCACACTGCTTCCGCAATGCCGGAGGTATTGTAACCGAGGATGCAATCCGCTCGGCGATGCTGACCTGCAATTTCTTCGGTACCAGGGAGATTGTCATTGTCCAGCACACCCAGTGCGGCATGCTGTCCGCCAACGCCAAGGATCTCGAGGCGGCATTGCGCGACAAGGGTGTGGACCCGGACAACCTGGAGCTCGATCCCACCCTGCCCGAACTCAAGCTTGACAAGGGCGGCTTCGCCAAGTGGATCGGCATGATGGACGATGTCGACGTGACCTGCATGAAGACGGTGGAGGCATTCAGGAACCACCCCCTGATTCCGAAGGAGGTCACGGTCAGCGGCTGGGTCTGGGAGGTGGAGACCCGGCGCCTGCGTGCACCTACCCAGGACGCCGGGGCCCGCGCCCGCACCGATGTCACCTCCAGCCAGTTCGGCGTCAAGGACAAGCAGCCGGGACGCTGGAGCTGATCCGCTACTGGCACCGATGAGGGAGATGGCTCATGCCCCTTTATGACTACTGTTGTGATCGCTGTGGGTTGCAGTTCGAGTGCCGCCATTCCGTGGCTGCACAACCACCGCTGTGTCCGCACTGCGCCGGAGTTGCGCATCGGATCTTCGTGTCCGCCCCTGCGGTGCACGGGCGCATGGCGCAGGGGCGGGAACAGGCAGCCCGTTCGCTTGAACCGTCCCGGCACGGCCCCGGCTGTCCCTGCTGTCATTGAATCTACCGCTGCGGTCCGGGGATGCGGCCGCGTCCCCGGCGCCGGGCGATCCGGTGGACTATAGTTGCTGGGACACGGATCGGCCGCGGGAGGCAGGTATGTCGGGAAATTCCACCAAGCCATTGAATCCGGTGTCGTTTCTTCAGGCTTTTATTACCCAGAGCCTGAAAATCGGGGCCCGGGGCTGCACCGCTCCCGGGAACGGTATGCATCACTACATCGAGCAGGTCGGGCTGGCAGCGAGCCACTGCCTGGAGAGTGGCGCGCGTACCGGTCTCGGCTACCAGGGGGCGATCGGACCGGAACAATATGCCGATGTGATCATTAACATCAAGAACCAGATCGGCGGGAATTTCTCGCGCGCCTCATCCGAGCCGGGGATGGTGAGGGTCGTGAATACGCGCTGTCCCTTCGGTGAGAGTGTGCGCTCCGCACCGGAGCTGTGCCGCATGACGGCCAGTGTCTTTGGCGGGATTGCCGCACGCAACTTCGGCTATGCCAAGGTGGAACTGCGCAAGCGCATCGCCACCAATCATGACTGCTGCGATGTCTGTGTCTATATCGATCCAGACGTTGCTGAAAACAAGCCGGGCGAGGAATATCGCTGCGAGGGACAGACCATCGTCTCCTGTTCCGAGTCGGCGCAGGTGCGCGCCCGGATTGAGACCAGGCTGCGCGAGATCTGGTGTCCCAGGTCGGCTGCGAGTCAGGACGAGCAGCCGCGTCTGCCGCCATCGGTGGTGGCTGAGTCCACAGCCATGCGCAATGCACTGGAAGCCGTTGAGATTGTCGCGCCTACCTGTGCAACGGTACTGGTCACGGGAGAGACCGGGGTGGGTAAGGAGGTGATCGCGCGTGCCATTCATGCCATGAGCCCGCGCTCCGACCGTGAACTGCTGGCGGTGAATTGCGGAGCCATCCCTGAAAATCTGGTCGAGAGCACCCTGTTCGGACATGAGAAGGGCGCGTTCACCGATGCCTACAACGTGCATCAGGGCTATTTCGAACGCGCCGATGGCGGAACCCTGTTTCTTGACGAAATCGACTGTCTGCCCATTCCTGCCCAGGCGCGGTTGCTGCGCGTGCTTCAGGACGGCCGCTTCGAGCGTGTCGGTGGCCGGCATACCCTGCATACCGATGTGCGTATCATTGCTGCCTCCAATCAGGACCTCGGCCGTGCCGTGGAACAGGGGGGCTTTCGCCGCGACCTGTACTATCGCCTGAACGTGGTGCCGATCCGGCTGCCGCCGTTGCGTGAACGTATCGATGATATTCCGCCGCTGGTGCATCATTTTCTAGCCAGGTTGGCAGAAAAGCATGCCATGCCGTCAAAGACGCTGAATGACAGCGCCTGGGCCAGAATCATTCAGTATGACTGGCCGGGCAATCTGCGCGAGTTGGAGAACGCGCTCGAACGTGCGTTCCTGTTCTCGCGTGGATCAGTTATCGAGCGGGTGGAAGCGGCGGGCACCGACTCACCTTCCGCCGCCCGCGACAGCATGGACAGTTTGAAAAAAGTGCGGCAGCGGGCAGTACAGCAGGCTGAGTCTGAGTTCATTGTCTATGCGTTGAAACGATACAATGGCAATGTGACTGCAGTGGCGCGAGCCATGGATGTGACGCCGCGTGCCGTCCATATGAGACTCAAGGAACTGGGCATCAGCGCCGCAAAATTTCGTGTGCCTGACTGACCCCGACTTCCTTTCCCCTCTAATCTCATCCTGCAATCGACTTCCCTGCGGCTGAACCTGTCGGGAATCCGCCGGTCTATGGTGCATGACCCCCAAGGATGGTAACGTCATTCCATCGTGAGTCAGTCATTGCGAACCCTGGAATCCTGTTCATCATGATTTTCATGCACTTGGCGATGCAGTGCGCCCTGTTTGATTGTCTTTCCCTGTCGTCCGAAATCTGAACCCATGTCCCTGAAACGCTGGATATTCCTGCTTCTGGTACTGCTGACTGCGGCCTGGCTGGCGTGGGCGCTGGCCCAGCGCCTGCTGCAGGACAGCGAGACCGCTGCGGGCGGGCGCGGGGAACAGGGGCCGGTGCCGGTCGAGGTGGCCGCGATCGAAACCGGGCCGATCGCCCTGCGCCGGACCTTCACCGGCAGTCTGGACGCCAACGCCGAGTTCGTTGTGGCGCCCAAGATCGAGGGTCGCATCGAGGATATCGGCGTGAAACTCGCAGACACCATCACCCGCGGCCAGGTGGTGGCGCGCCTGGACGCGGCCGAACAACTGCAGGAAGTGGCCCAGGCCGAAGCCGAGCTGGCGGTGGCGCGGGCCAACCAGGCCGAGGCCCGCAGCCAGCTGGCGCTGGCCGAGCGTGAGTTGAAGCGCCTGGAACAGCTGCGCCAGCGCGGTATCGGGTCGGAATCGGAGCTGGACGTGGCCCGGGCCGAGCAGCAGACCCGCCAGGCTCAGGTGGAGGTCAGCCGGGCCCAGGCCAACCGGGCGGAGGCGGCGCTGGAAATGGCGCGTATCCGGCTGGGCTATACCTCGGTGCGGGCCGACTGGAGCGGCGGCAGCGAGACGCGCCAGGTGGCCGAGCGTTATCTGGACGAGGGCGGGACCGTGGCCGCCAACGAGCCGCTGTTGCGCATCGTGGAACTGGATCCGCTGATTGCGGTGTTTCATGTCACCGAAGGCGACTATGCCCGGCTGCGGGCCGGCAGCAGGCCGAGCGTGCGCGTACCGATGCCTGGCCCGGCGAAACCTTCAGCGGCGAGATCGTGCGCATCGCGCCCGTGTTCCAGGCCAGCGCCCGTCAGGCGCGGGTGGAGCTGCGGGTGGACAACCCCGGGCGCCGGCTCAAGCCCGGAATGTTCGCGCGCATCGATCTGGTGCTGGAACGGGTCGAGGAGACCGTGATCGTGCCGGCGGCGGCCCTAGTCAGCCGCGATGGCCGCGACGGGGTGTTCCGGGTCACGGATGACGGCCAGGCGGTGAGCTGGCAAGCGGTCGAGGCGGGTATCCGCGAGGGCGATCGGGTCCAGGTCAGCGGCCTGCAGCCGGATGGCCGGGTGGTGGTGCTGGGTCAGCAGCTGCTCAAGGACGGCGCGGCCATCCGCATCGCTGACGCCAGCGGAGTGTCCACCCAGTGAATCCAGTGTCCTGTCTTGCGTCTATTGTCCCCTTCTCGCCTTGCTGCAGGGGGCAATAGATGCAAGACAGGACACTAGCGCGGGCCAGTGTAAAGCGCCCGGTCTTCACCACCATGGTCACCCTGATCGTGGTGGTGCTGGGATCGGTGTCGCTCAGCCGGCTGCTGATCGACATGCTGCCCAACATCGAGCTGCCGACCGTCACCATCCGCACCGAGTACGAAGGCGCCGACCCCATCGTCATGGAACGTCGGGTCACCCAGATCGTGGAGGAGATCGTGGCCACCGTGCCGGGTGTGGAGGAGATGACCTCGCTGTCCTACGAGGGCCAGAGCCGGGTGACGGTCAGCTTCAGCTGGGGTACGGACATCGATGCCATCGCCCTGGACGTGCAGGCCACGCTCGAGGACGAGATCAGTGAGCTGCCCGACGAGATCATCGGCCCAAGGGTGAGCAAGTTCGACGTCGACAGCTTCCCGGTGGTGATCCTGGGCATCTCCAGCCCGCTGGATCCGGTGGAGCTGACCGAGATCGTCGAGAACCAGATCCGCTACCGCTTCGCCCGCATCCCGGGAGTGGCCCAGGTCGATCCCTGGGGCGGCTTCAACCGCGAGGTGCGGGTGGAGCTGGATCCGGACCGCATCAACGCTCTGGGTCTGGCCCTGAACACCATCATCGACGCCATCGAAGACGCCAACCTGGATCGGCCCGCCGGCCAGATCGAGTCCGGCCGCTACGAGCTGACCCTGCGCGCCCCGGCCGAGTTCACCAGCCTGAACGAGATCCGCGACACCGTCATCGCCCGCCGCGACGGCGCCCTGGTCACCCTGGGCGAGGTCGCCAGCGTCACCGACACCTACGAGAAGCTCACCCGCATCGTGCGCGTCAACGGCGAGCGCGGCCTGCGCCTGGCCATCCGCAAGCAGGCCGAGGCCAATACGGTCGAAGTGGCACGCCGGGTGCTGGCCGAGGCCGAGGCGGTCAACGCCGCCTTCCCCCAGATCCAGGTGATCCCGGTGATCGACCAGGGCAACTTCATCGAGCGTGCCATCGCCAATGTCGCCCGCTCGGTGCTCTACGGCGGGGCGCTGGCAGTGCTGGTGCTGCTGTTCTTCCTGCGTGACCTGCGCAGCACCCTGGTCATTTCGGTGGCCATCCCCATTTCGGTCATCGCCACCTTCGCGCTGCTCTACTTCGGGGGCTTCACCCTCAATCTGATGAGCCTGGGCGGCCTGGCACTGGGCGTGGGCATGATGGTCGACAGTGCCGTGGTGGTGCTGGAGAACATCTTCCGCCGCCGCCAGGAGCATGGCGACGACAACGAGACCGCGGCCGTGCTGGGCACCGGCGAGGTGGCCTCGGCGGTGACCGCCGGCACCGTCACCACGCTGGTCATTTTCCTGCCGCTGGTATTCATGCAGGGGGTGTCGGGCGCACTGTTCAAGGAGCTGGCCTACGTGATCATGTTCGCGCTGTTCTGCGCCCTGCTGGTCGCGCTCAGCCTGGTGCCGATGCTGGCATCAAAGCTGCTGCGCCGCCCGTCGCAACAGCCGGGCGAAGGCTGGACGGCGCGGCTGGCGGCGCGCGCCGGTGCGGTCTTTGCCGCGCTGGAACAGGCCTATGTCGATCTCCTCGCCGGGGTGTTGAACCACCGCTGGCTGACCGCCCTGGCCGCGGCCGTTCTGTTCGGGGCCAGTCTGCTGCTGCTGCCCTTCATCGGCACCGAATTCCTGCCGCCCAGCGACGAGGGCGAGGTGCGGGTGACCGGTGAGATGGAGGTCGGCACCCGTCTCGATCTGGTGGATCGCCAGACCCGTGTTATGGAAGCCCTGGTGTACGCGGCCGTGCCCGAGACGGTGTCCTCGGTGGTCAGCGTCTCGGGTACGGGGACCTGGGGTCGGGCCACGCCCAGCGGTGAGATCCGCCTGTCGCTGACGCCCGCGGCCGAACGTTCACGCTCCAATGTCGAGATCGCCGAGTCCCTGCGCGGGGAGCTGGAGGGCAGGGTACCCGGGATGCAGATCCGGGTGCGTGCCCCGCAGGGGCAGTTCCTGCTGGAGCGCATCCTGCGCACCGAGCAGGGCATCACGGTGGAGGTGCGCGGTCATGATCTCGATACCCTGGCGCTGCTGGCGACGCAGACGGTGGCACGCATCGAGGATGTGTCCGGGATCACCGACGTTCAGGTCAGCCGCGAGACCGGGATTCCCCAGCGCGAGGTCCGGGTCGACCGCGCCAAGCTCGCGGACCTGGGGCTGAGCCCGCGCGACATCAGCGAGCTGATCGAGACCGCCGTGGCCGGTTCCCGCGCCGGCGAATACCGGGTGGCGGGCAACAGCTACCGCATCCTGGTTCAGCTCAAGGACGCCGAGCAGCGCTCGCTGGACGAGATCCTGGACCTGACCCTGCTCACCCCCGACGGCGAGCAGGTGGTGCTGCGCAACCTGGTCGAGACCCGCGTCGGCAGCGGCCCGGTGGCCATCGAGCGGAAGGACCAGCAGCGCCTGGTCGAGGTCAGTGCCAACGTGGCCGGCCGGGACCTGGGTTCGGTGGCCGCCGATGTCCAGGCGCAGCTGGCGCAGATCCCCCGGCCGGTGGGCTACGACCTGATCGTGGCCGGCACCTTCGAGGAGCAGCAGAAGGCCTTCGATGAGCTGATCACCTCGCTGCTGCTGGCCCTGCTGCTGGTCTACATGGTGCTGGCCTCCCAGTACGAGTCCCTGCGTGACCCGCTGGTGGTGATGCTGTCGGTGCCGGTGGCCGCGGTCGGCGTACTGGTGACCCTGCTGCTGACCGACACCACCCTCAACCTGCAGTCGGGCATCGGCTGTCTGATGCTGGCCGGCATTGTGGTCAACAACGCCATCCTGCTGGTGGACCAGGCCGGGCGTCTGCGCCGGGAGGGCCGGGCGACGCGCGAGGCCCTGCTCGAGGCCGGCCGCCGCCGCCTGCGCCCGGTGCTGATGACAACACTGACCACCATCCTGGCCCTGCTGCCGCTGGCGCTGGGCATCGGTGAGGGCGCCGACGCCCAGGCCCCGCTGGCCCGTGCCGTGCTCGGGGGGCTGACCGCCTCCACCCTGCTGACCCTGGCGCTGGTGCCGGCGGTGTACTCGCTGGTGCACGGTCGGGAGGATCGCGGACCGGAAAGGGTCTGAGCCGCCTCGGAAGTGTTGGCTGGCTTTACGATTGATGTACTCCCCGTCCGGGTTTTTTATCCTTATGAATTTAAAACATAAATAGAGCTGTCGCCGGCATGCGACAGTCTCTGTCATGTCGGTTTGTCTGACATAGCTGTGTAGGATTAAATCTAACTGGTTGTTTTTGTTGTGCATGAGAATTGGTCCAAGTCTTGCTGTAATTCCGGTCAATAATCAGATCAAGGGAATGCATTCCCAGACCGGAGGAGTCCCGATCATGCGCAGTACCACCACCCGAGTTGCAGCCCTGGCTGCCATGTTGGCCGCTTTCAACGCCCCCCTGGCCCACGCTGCCTATTGCGACAGCACCTACAGCAGTACCGGACTGACAGTGCTGGAGGGGGCATCCGTATGCTTTGTCTACGACCCCAATGCCATTGATCCGAAATTCGGTACCCTGTCCGCGTCCGGGGACAATATCTTCGCCACCCCGACGAACTTCAATGCCACGTCCAACGACGGCGGTACCGTGACCACGGACGGCACTGGCACCATTCAGGTGATCGCCAAGAGCGGCTTCGTTCTGGACGCCATCAATGTCGGTGAGAACGGCAGCTACAGCATGACCGGGGCCGGCAGCAGCGTGGATATCGATGGTCTGCTTGATGTTTACGATTGGAGCAGCCCGGTTTTCGGGACCAGGGAGAATACGACTCTCACCCTCAACGGAGCGCTGGATCAGCGTGACGGTAATCTGCATGCCTGGCAGGCGGTTGGCGGCTTCGATCTGACCGCCTCCATCTGGGACGGGATCGATCATGTGGGGCTGAGCCTGACGAACCTGCTCACGGCGGCAACGAGCGCTGATGGCGAGTCGGCCTTCATCAACAAGACGCTGACCGGCACGGAGATTGAGATCTCGGTCGATACCAGCACGGTTGTTCCGTTGCCCGCTGCCGTCTGGCTGTTCGGCTCCGGCCTGTTCGGGCTGGTGGCGTTCGCCCGCCGCCGCGCCGGCTGAATCAAAGCAAGAGCGCCACGGAAAACACGGAATGATCAATTCCGTTGCCGGGGCGTTGCGCGCCGCCCGGCAACGGGCATGACCTGATTCTTGTCCGTGCTTTCTGTGTATTCCGTGGCGCTCTTTTCTCTCTTTCACATCCGGTAACGGATCTCCGCCCAGCTGCAGGCACGGTCGCGGCCGTGGCTCTTGCTGAAATACAGCGCCTGGTCGGCCTGACGCAGCAGGGTTTCCAGCAGATCGCTCTGGTCGGGGACTTCCTGGCCGCCCAGGCAGCTCAGGCCGATGGAAGTGGTTACCTGCAGTGTGCCCTGATCGGTGCTGAATTCCAGGCTGCGCAGTGAGTGCAGGATGCGTTCGGCCAGCCGGGCGGCACCGTCCATATCCGTATCCGGCAGCGCCAGCACGAATTCCTCGCCGCCGAAGCGGGCAATGACATCGCCCTCGCGGGTCTGGCCCTTGAGCAGGGCGGCGGTCACCTGCAGCACCTTGTCGCCCATGGTGTGGCCGAAGCTGTCGTTGATCCGCTTGAACCGGTCCAGGTCCACCATCATGAGGCTGAACTCGCGCCGGTGGCGCACGGCGTTGGCCAGCGCGGCCTGGGCCTCGGGGAAGAAGAAACGGCGGTTGTGAATGCCGGTCAGCTCGTCGACTACCGACAGCTGCTGGTAGCGCCGCTTGAGTTCCTCGGCCTCGGTCAGCGCGGTGCGCAGCTCCCGGGTGCGGCGGGTGATTTCGGTTTCCATCTGGTGGGTATAGCGCCAGTTGGCAATCAGCTGGCCGAGGAAGTTGGCGAACACCTCCAGCAGCCGCTCGTGGTGTTCATTGAAGAAGTCCTGCTGGCCGTGGGAGACGTTCAGCACACCGATCACCCGCCCCTCGGCCGTCACCGGTACGCAGATCAGCGAGCCGACACCCTGGCCCGCGTCCGGATGGGCGAAACGTGACTCCTCGCGGCAGTTGCGGCAGTGCTGCAGATTGCCGGTCTCCGCCGCCAGGCCGATGATCCCCTCTCCGAGGCCGAACTCACGCGGACTTGGGTGCGGGCTGGCCGTCGTCAGCACCGTCTCCCGCCAGTCCAGGCCGGTCCGGCAGGTGAGGGTCCCGCCTTCCAGCAGGAACAGGGAGCAGCGTTCGAACTCGTTGTTCTCCAACAGGATGTGCATGGCGGTGCGCAGCAACGCGGCCTCGTCCCGGCTGTCCTGCCGGCCCAGGTCGGACAGGGCGCGCAGGGCCGACAGATCCCCCACCAGCTTGATGCAGCGGCTGTTGAGCTCGGTGAAGGCGTCGCTGAAGCTGGTGGCGTCCATTACGTTCCGGTTGCGGTTGATCGGTCTGCGGGGCGCTATTCCTGGCTGCCGAGCGAGTCGGCCAGGGCCCGGTACTGGGCATCGTTGTGCCTGACCTTGCTGATTATATCATCCAGGATCCCCTGGGTGAGGGTGCTTGGGTGGCCAGTGAAATCCCCGAGTTGGAGGCGGGTGTTGTCGGGGTCGTCGTAGAGGCTTTCAGCGGTCCGCGAACACACGGCCACGGCATGCACCGCCAGTTCGTAACGCCCGGCCAGGTTTGGCTCATGGCGGTACTGTATGGTATGGGTCACGCAGCGCGGCAGCTTCCAGCGCTTGCCGATGACGGTGCCGGCCTGCGTCTCGGTCATGGCCAGGACCTGGGACTCCAGCGTCATCAGGCTCTGCTGGGGGTTGGCCTGTTTCTGGCGGAAGACGTCCGCCATGCGGCTGGGAAAGGCATGCACCAGCACCAGCTGCCCCAGGTTGTGCACCAGCCCGGCCAGGAACAGGCATTCCCGCAGATCGGTTTCCAGTTCCAGATACGGGCCGAGGGCGTTGGACAGATGGGCACTGACGAAGGCCCGGTACCAGTAGCGGCTGAGTTCGAATTCCGGGCAGGCGCTGACGTCGAAGGGCTTGCTGAGCGCAATGCCGATGGCCAGGCCGCGCACGATGTTCAGCCCCAGCACCCGGGTAATGGCGTCCTCGACCCGGTGGATTTCGCGCTGGCGGGCGAAATAGGCGGAGTTGGCGATTCCGACGATGCGGGCGGCCAGCCCGGGGTCCCGCTCGATCAGTTCAGTCAGGCGCGTGATATCGACGTCCTCGTCGGCCACCTCCTTGAGCAGCTGATACGCCACCGCGGGGAGCGGTGGCAGGTGCAGGATTTCCTGCAGACGGCTATGTTGCAGATCGCTGGGAGGGGTTTCCATAATCGGCTCTAAACGGTATTGATAACTCTATGATTGTGTTTGAATAAGCATCGGTCGCCCGGCAGAAAACTTGAATTGCTGAAGGGGTTGGCGGCCGCTTATGAAATTAGTTGATCATGATACTCTGATAAAGGAGTGAGAGCATGCAGGTAAAGTGCTTCGGGGCGGCCGGGGAGGTTACGGGATCCTGTGTGCTGCTGGACACGGGCCGGCACCGGCTGTTGCTGGACTGCGGGCTGTTCCAGGGCAGCCGCAGGGACGAGGAACGCAACCGGGAGGATTTCCCGTTTCCGCTCGACTCGATCGATGCGGTCATCCTCAGTCATGCCCACCTGGATCACTCCGGCCGCATCCCGCTGCTGATCAAGGCCGGCTACACCGGCCCGGTCTATGCCCATGCCGCCACCCGCGACCTGTGCCGGATCATGCTCAAGGATTCCGGCTATCTCAACGAGAAGGACGCCCAGTGGGAGAACCGCAAGCGCCAGCGCAAGGGACTCAAACCGGTCGAGCCCATCTACACCCTGGAAGAGGCGAAACAGTCCATGCGGGCCTTCCGCACCCTGGGCTACGACGAGCGCCGGCGCATTCTGCCGGGTGTGCATCTGCGACTGCGTGATGCCGGCCACATCCTGGGCTCGGCCATTCTGGAGCTGGAGCTGGAGACGGACGGGACGCGCAGGCGCCTGGTCTACACGGGTGATCTGGGCCACCGCGGTGCGCCCATCCTGCGCGATCCGGCCCGGGTGGAGGCGGCCGATCAGGTCATCATGGAATCCACCTACGGCGATCGCAGTCACCGCGGCTGGGAGGCGACCTGGAAGGAGATGGCCGAGGTGCTGGACAGCGCCGTGGCCGGGGGCGGCAACGTGATGGTGCCGGCCTTTGCCGTGGGCCGTACCCAGGAGCTGCTCTATGCCATGCAGATGAATTACCGCGACTGGGGTATGGACCGCTGGCAGATCTTTCTGGACAGTCCCATGGCCATCGAGGCCACACGGGTCTATTCCCGGCACGTGGATCTGTATGACGCCGAGGCCCGGGCCGGGCATGCCCGCCACGACGGGTTGTTCGACCTGCCCAATCTGCGTATGACCCGTACCGCCAACCAGTCCATGGCCATCAACAGGATACGCTCCGGTGCCATCATCATCGCCGGCAGCGGCATGTGCACGGGCGGGCGCATCAAGCACCATTTCAAACACAACCTCTGGCGCAGCGACAGCCATGTGCTCATGGTCGGCTTCCAGGCCCGCGGTACCCTCGGACGTCAGCTGGTCGACGGGGCGCAGCATGTGCGGCTGTGGGGCGAGACTATCCGGGTCGGGGCACAGATCCACACCATCGGTGGGCTTTCCGCGCATGCCGATCAGGCCGGGCTGCTGGAATGGTATGAGGCCATTCCCGGCCGGCCGCCGGTGATCCTGGTGCACGGCGAGGAGGAGCCGCGGGAATGCCTGGCCGGGGCGCTGCGCGAACGCGGCGCGAAGGTGCGGCTGCCGCAGCGGGGCGAGACGCTGGATCTGTAGGTCGGGTTAGCGCAGCGTAACCCGACATGTCGCAGCGAACGTCGGGTTACGCCTTGCAGGCTAACCCGACCTACATTACTACACGGCATTCCGATGGTTATGAAATGCGTCGGCTTCAATCGAACCGCATAGAGAGATCCACCGCCCGCACATCCTTGGTGAGGTTGCCGACCGAGATGCGGTCCACGCCGGTCTCGGCGATGGCGCGTACCGTCTCCAGGTTCACCCCGCCCGAGGCCTCGAGCTGCACCCGGCCGAGGTTCAGTTCCACCGCCGCGCGCAGTCGTGCCAGGTCGAAGTTGTCCAGCAGCACGATGTCGGCGCCGGCGGTGATGGCCGCCTCGAGCTGGTCCAGATCCTCCACCTCGATTTCGACGGGCAGGCTGTGGTGCAGGCGCCGCGCCTGGCCGATGGCCGCGGCGATGGAACCGGCGGCGGCGATGTGGTTCTCCTTGATCAGGATGCCGTCGTACAGCCCCAGCCGGTGATTGTGACAGCCGCCGGTACGCACGGCGTATTTCTGGGCGTGCCGCAGGCCCGGCAGGGTCTTGCGGGTGTCCAGCAGGCGCACCGGCAGGCCGGCCACGGTATCGGCGTAGCGTCGCGCCAGGGTGGCCGTGCCGCTCAGGGTCTGCAGCAGGTTGAGCGCGGCCCGCTCGCCGGTGAGCAGGCCGCGCGCCGGACCCTGCAGCCGGCACAGGGGCTGGTCCGGTCCGACCCGGTCGCCGTCGGCAGCCAGCCACTCGATGCGGATACGGTCATCGACGGCCGCGAACACGCCATTGACCCAGTCCTGTCCGCACAGCACGGCCGGTTCGCGGCTGATGATCCGGGCCCTTGCCTCGGCGGTTTCCGGGATCAGGGCAGCGGTGAGATCACCGCCGCCGACGTCCTCCTCCAGTACCCGCCGCACCAGGGTGTGGACCTGTTGGTCGAGGGCTTCAAGGCGCATGTTGTTTCGTTGCCTCCGGTAGTTTGTGGAAGTGAGGAGTGAGGAGAACAGCCGGATGGCGGCGGACATTCCCACCTTTGCCGTCATCCCCGCGCAGGCGGGGATCCATAACCCGCTGCGGTCCCTGGATCCCGGCCTGCGCCGGGATGACGGAGGAGGTAAGCTGGGATAAACGCAGCGTTTCCGGCCCCGCTCATTGCCGGCACCGGGCTGTGGCGGCCCTTGTTCCACCTATGCTTTTGTTCCTCCTCCTTCCCCCCTCCCTCACTCCTCACGCTTCACGCCCGAAATACTCCCGCGTGACCCTGAAGATCACCGGACTGAGCAGCAGCAGGGCGATCAGGTTGGGAATCGCCATCAGGCCGTTCAATACACCTGCGGTTTTCCATAGCGGTTCGAGTTCAGCGACTGCACCAAGCGGAATACATACAATCCATAGCGCCCGGTAGGCCGCGATGATGTCGGGCCCGAACAGATACTCGGCGCAGCGTTCTCCATAGAAGCTCCAACCCAGTAGAGTGGTGTAGGCGAACAGGATCAGTCCAAAGGTGACTATATATTCACCCACATATGGGAGTCCCCACCCAAAGGCATAGGAGGTAAGTGGAGAACCGTTCAGTTCTGATTCTATCCAACCGCCGCTCAAAATAATCACTAATGCAGTCATGGTGCAAATTACAATGGTGTCAATGAAAGTGCCTAGCATACCTATAACTCCCTGACTAACAGGGTTTTTTGTCTTTGCGGCAGCGTGAGCGATCGGAGCAGACCCCAAGCCGGCTTCGTTCGAGAAAACCCCGCGTTCGACACCCAGGCTGATTGCTACCATGAGGGTGGATCCAGCAAATCCGCCAACAGCAGCAGTACCAGTAAAGGCATCGCTGACGATTGTGAAAAGAGCAGTAGGTACCTGGTCGATCTCTAGCAGAATGATCAATAATGCTGCAGCTATGTAAGCTGTTGCCATAAAGGGAACCAGCTTCCCGGCTACCTTGCCTATCCGTTTTACGCCGCCAATTAGAACAGCAAAAGTGAAACCTGCCAGTATAAGCCCGGTAGCCCAGTCAGGGATGTTGAGGTTGGTTTCGAGTGCATCAGCGACAGAATGAGCCTGAACCGTATTGCCGATGCCGAAGGCGGCCACGGTGCCGAACAGGGCGAACAGAAAGGCCAGCCAGCGCCAGTTCCGGCCCAGACCGTTCTTGATGTAGTACATGGGCCCGCCCTGCTGGCGCCCCAGACTGTCCACTTCCCGATAGCGTACGGCCAGAACCGCCTCGCCGTACTTGGTGGCCATGCCGACCACGGCCGTGACCCACATCCAGAACACCGCGCCCGGACCGCCGATGGCAATGGCGGTGGCGACACCCGCGATGTTGCCGGTGCCGACCGTGGCCGACATCGCGGTCATCAGGGCATTGAAGGGGCTGATGTCGCCGGTCTCATCCCCGGGCTTGCGGCCCTGCCACAGCATGCGCAGGCCGTAGCCGAGCCGGCGCAGGGGCATGAATTTCAGTCCCAGGGTGAGGTAGACACCGGTGCCGACCAGCAGGATCAGCATCACCGGGCCCCAGATGATGCCGCTGAGCTGGCTGAGCAGGTTGGTATAGGATTCCATGACGATGTCCGTGCCTGTGTTGTTGATTATCTGGCGGTCCGAACCATCGGCTGCAACACCGAAAACATCGTCATCCCCGCCTGCGCGGGAATGACGCTATGTAACTGTAACCCGGTATTCTGACCCCTGAGGATTTCATGTGTAGTCCAGGCTAGCGGGGGAGTGGCCTGAGTATGAGCCGGTCGCCGCGTTGGGTAAACTCCAGTTGATTCAATACACTCATACCGAGCAGGATGTCATCGGAACGGTAGGTCGGGTTGATACTGGCGCGCACGTCATGCACCACCAGGTCGCCGATGGCGAGTTCGTCCAGGCGGGTCTGATAGCCGGTGGCGAAGCCGTTGGCGGTCTGGTAGCGCACCGCCCGGCCGCGTTCCAGCCCGAGTCGGTCGGCAATGTCGGCGGGGATGGCGACATCGGAGGCGCCGGTGTCGATCATGAAGCGTACCGGCCGGCCGTTGATCTCGCCGCTGGTGACATAGTGCCCATAGTCGTTGCGTTTGAGCACGATTTCGGTAGCGCCATCCGCGCCGCTGCGGCTGATCACCTGCTGGTTGGGGTTGTGGCGGCGTTCGAGATAACCGTTGAACAGCCAGGTCAGCAGTCCCAGTGCCAGGACCCAGGCCAGAATGATCATCCCCTTGCCGAGGCGCGGGGGCGCAGGAGAGCGCGGGTTCATCCGGCCATTATACATGCCGGATTCGCGGATGCCGATCCGGTTCCGGTGTGATCCGTATCAGGCGGTCCGGGGTCCGCGCACAGGGCCATGCGGGACTGAATCGATGGGTCTGGTACACTCGGACATGAGGCAGACGGCGCTCCGGCTGCACGGAGGAGAATGAACCTGCAACGACACCTGCTGGCCTTCGCCCGTACCCTGGGCGACAGTCTGCGCGACCTGGCGCCGATCTTCATCGTCATCGGATTCTTTCAGCTGGTGGTGCTGCGCCAGCCCATTCCCGAGCTGGAACAGATCCTGTTCGGCAGCCTGCTGGTGGTGCTGGGGCTGACCCTGTTTATCCAGGGGCTGGAGCTGGGGCTGTTTCCCATCGGCGAGAGCATGGCGCACGCCTTCGCCCGCAAGGGCAGCGTGACCTGGCTGCTGCTGTTCGCCTTCGCCCTGGGCTTCGGCACCACCATCGCCGAGCCGGCCCTGATCGCGGTGGCCAACGAGGCCGCCGAGGTGGCCGCCGAAGGCGGGGCGATCGGTGCCGATACGGCCGCGCGTGCCTCCTATGCCCAGGGGCTGCGCATCGCCGTGGCCCTGTCGGTGGGTTTCGCCATCGTGCTGGGGGTGCTGCGCATCATCAGGGGCTGGCCGGTGCATTATCTGATCATCGGCGGTTATGCCGGGGTGGTGGTCATGACCGCCTTCGCCCCGAAGGAGATCGTCGGCATCGCCTATGATTCGGGCGGTGTGACTACCTCCACCATCACCGTGCCCCTGGTGACCGCCCTGGGCGTGGGACTGGCCATGTCCATCAAGGGCCGCAATCCCATGATCGACGGCTTCGGCCTGATCGCCTTCGCCTCACTCACGCCCATGATCTTCGTCATGGGCTACGGGATGCTGCTCGATGCCTGAAGCGGCCGGCATGCTGGATGTGCTGATCCAGACACTGCGTGACGTGCTGCCCATCGCGGCCGTGCTGTTCGGCTTCCAGGTGCTGGTGCTGCGCCGCCCCATCCCCAACCTGCGCCGGGTACTGCTGGGCTTCGTCTATGTGCTGGTGGGTCTGAGCCTGTTCCTGCAGGGGCTGGAGCAGGCGCTGTTCCCTCTGGGCAAGCTGATGGCGGAGCAGCTGACGCAGCCGCAGTTCCTGTTCGATGGCGCCGGGGCGCATCCGGGCGTGATCGGCTGGACGGACTATGTCTGGGTATACGTGTTTGCGGCCTGCATCGGATTCTCGACCGCCATTGCCGAGCCGGCCCTGATCGCCGTGGCGATCAAGGCCAACCAGGTCTCGGCCGGCGCTATCGGGGTCTGGGGGCTGCGCGTGGCCGTGGCGCTGGGGGTGGCGACGGGCATCACGCTGGGGGCCTTTCGCATCGTGACCGGCCTGCCGTTGCATTACTTTATTATTGCCGGCTATGTCGTGGTTATTGTGCAGACGACGATGGCACCGCGCCTGATCGTGCCGCTGGCCTATGACTCGGGCGGGGTCAGCACCTCCACGGTGACGGTGCCGCTGGTGGCCGCCCTGGGGCTGGGGCTGGCCGGCAATGTCCCCGGCCGCAGTCCGCTGCTGGACGGGTTCGGCATGATTGCCTTTGCCTGTCTGTTTCCCATTATTACCGTCATGGGCTATGCCCAGCTCAGCCACTGGCGCGCCCGTCGCAGGCGGGACGACGAAAACGAGTGACAGCGAGGAACTCACGATGCATTTCAAACTGATCATCAGTCTGGTCGAGGACGACAAGACCGACGGCGTCATGGATGCCGCCCGCGAGGCCGGCGCGACGGGTGCCACCATCATCAGCAACGCCCGCGGCGAGGGGCTGAAGGAGGCCAAGACCTTCTTCGGCCTGAGTCTGGAGACTCAGCGCGATGTGCTGCTGTTCCTGGTCGAGGAGCACCTGAGCCGGCACATCCTGGAGAAGATCGCCGAAGTCGGCGAATTCGAGAGCAAGCCCGGCAAGGGCATCGCCTTTCAGGTCGACGTGGAGGATGCCGTCGGTGTCACCCAGCAGATCCGCAGTCTGAGCCCGGTAGTGGAGGATAAGCTATGAACCAGCAGCCGCTGATACAGGTACGCGAGGTCATGAAGCACGAATTCGACATGGTAGATGGCATGATGACCATTTCCGAGGCCCTGCAGAAGATGAAGCATGTCGAAACCAAGGCCCTGCTCGTGGATAAACGCCACGAGAACGACGAGTACGGCATGCTGCTGATCTCCGACATCGCCCGGCATGTGCTGGCCAGGGACCGCTCGCCGGACCGGGTCAATGTCTATGAGGTCATGGCCAAGCCGGTGGTCAGCGTGGATCCGGACATGGACATCCGTTACTGCGCGCGCCTGTTCGAACGTTTCGATCTGTCGCGGGCCCCGGTGATCGAGGCCGGCCGGGTGATCGGAATCGTCAGCTTCACAGATATGGTGTTGCGTGGCCTGTACCGGCAGGTGGAGTGAACGGCCGCTCCTACAGGGTATTCCAGAGCAGGAGATTGATCCCGGCGATGATCGCGCCGGCCGCCGCGCCGGCCAGCACGTCGCTGGGATAATGCAGCCCCAGCGCCGGCCGGGACAGGGCCACCAGGGCGGTGAAGGGCACCAGCAACGACCACAGCCCCGGGTAATGGGCCAGGGAGATCAGGGTGAAGGCCACGGCATGCAGGGTGTGGCCGGAGGGGAAGCTGTACTGATCCAGCGGCGCCATGACCCGCGTGATATCGGGGTTGTTGACATAGGGGCGCGGTCGCACCGTCCGGCCCTTGAGGGATTTGTATACCAGGACGCAGAGAATCCCGGTCAGGCTCAGGTGCAGACTGGCCAGCAGCCCCTGCCAGCCGGCAGCCAGCGGCAGAATCAGCATCAGTGTGTACCAGAACAGGCCGTCGCCCAGGCGGCTGCACAGGCGCAGCAGCGCGACCAGGGCGCGGTGGCGATGAATGCGGTTGCAGCGGATGCACAGCGAGGTGTCCAGCTGCAGCAGGCGTTCCATGGTGTCAGATGCGAGAGACATGGGCGGCAGGCTCCGGGAAGGCGTTTTCGCACAGAATGGATTCGAGCCGGTCGACGATCCGGTCCCAGCCGAGCCCGCGGGTGTGTTCGCGTGCGGCAAGACCCATGGCGATGAGTCCCCGGCGGTCGCGTGCGAGCTGCTCGGCCCGATTGACGAACTCGCCGGGGATCTGCCAGTTCACCCGCACGCCGTTGATGCCGTCACGGATGTGCATGGCCGCCGCGGCGTAGTCATAGGCGACCACCGCCAGCCCGCTGGCCATCGCCTCCAGTGTGACGTTGCCGAAGGTCTCGGTGCGGCTGGGAAACAGGAACAGATCCGCCGAGGCGAAGTGTTCGGCCAGCGCCCGGCCGGTACGCATGCCGCAGAAGATCAGATCCGGGTTCTCGCCGGCCAGGGTTGCGCGCAGCGGGCCGTCACCGACGACAATGAAACGCGCATCGGGGCGGCTGCGTTCGATCCGCCGGAAGGCCGCCAGGGCCTCGTGGATATTCTTCTCCGCCGCGATCCGGCCGACGTACAGCACGGCCAGATCCGTGTCCGCCAGACCCCATTGCCGACGCAATCCGGGACTGCGGTGCGCGGGGTTGAACAGCGCCGTGTCCACGCCGCGCGGCAGCACCCGCACCTGGCCGAAGCCGGCGGCGGTCAGTTCCTCGCACAGGACGGGGTTGGGCGCCAGGGTGCAGCGGCTGCGATGGTGGAAATGACGCAGATAGCGCTTGACCAGGGGCATCAGCAGTCCCATGTGATAGTGTCGGCTGTAGGTGTGAAAATTGGTATGAAAGCCGGAGACTACCGGGATCCCCAGCCTGCGGGCCGCGCGTAGCGCAGACCAGCCCAGCGGCCCCTCGGTGGCGATGTAGGCGATATCGGGCCGCAGTTGCCTCCAGGCCCGGTGGATCCGCCGTCCGGCGGGCATGCCGAGCTGCAGCTCCGGGTACAGGGGGATGTGCAGACCGCTCACCTGCAGCAGCGGCAACCTGTCCGTGTCGGGCGGTGCTTGCGCCTCGCTCCGGTGCCGGGGCCGGATCAGCTGCAATTGGTGGCCGCGTTGCTGCAGGCCGGCGACGAAACGTGACAGGGTCATGGCCACCCCGTTGACTTCCGGCGGCCAGGTTTCGGTGATGAAACTGATTGTCAGTTGCTGAACCAAAGGCGCGGTATCCCGGCAGTTCGCTGGGCATGAGTCTGGGGCGGCAATGTGACCCGGGCATGACGCTGGTATGAAATTTGAGTGATTTAAAATAATTGGTTCCGGCCGCTGGCCCGGACCTGGAAGTGGAGGGTTGTCATTTGACTGTAATATTCTTGCGCTCTAATGCCCGCAGATGTCACAAAACGGTCAGGTGAATGAGCCAGAGGATTCTCATCGTCGAAGACGAACCCGCCATCCGGGAGATGGTGGCCTTTGCCCTTGAGCGAGCCGGTTTCCAGTACACGGAAGCCGAGACCGCCGGTGCGGCCCAGGTCAGTATTGCCGATGAACAGCCGGATCTGATTCTGCTCGACTGGATGTTGCCGGATCTCAGCGGTGTCGATCTGGCACGGCGGATCAAGCAGGAGGAGCTCTCGGCCACCATCCCCATTATCATGCTGACTGCACGGGGCGAGGAGGAGGACAAAATCCGCGGGCTGGATGCCGGTGCCGACGACTATGTCACCAAGCCCTTCTCGCCGCGCGAGCTGGTGGCGCGCATCAAGGCGGTGCTTCGCCGCGCCCATGGCGAGGCAACGGATGAGCTGCTGGAGGTGGAGGGGCTGGTGCTGGACCCGGCCGGACACCGGGTCAGTGTCGGTGGCCAGGCCCTGGAGATGGGGCCGACTGAATTCAGGCTGCTGCATTTCTTCATGAGCCACCCGGAACGGGTGTTCAGCCGCAGCCGCTTGCTCGACAGTGTCTGGGGGCGTAACGTCTATGTCGAGGAGCGCACCGTGGATGTCCATATCCGCCGTCTGCGCAAGGCGCTGTCCGCGCACGGGCACGACCGGCTCATCCAGACGGTCCGCGGTGCCGGTTATCGATTCTCGACACGGGTATAGTACTCCGATATTGGGGGATTCATAGTCTGCGAACGGCGTAGGATGGGTGAGGCGAAGCGCAACCCATCGTCTCCCGGCCGCATGATGGGTTGCGGCGCACCGCGCCTTCACTCATCCTACCCGCACGCCACCGGTATCCGGTTCCGGCCTCGCAGTCTCTGTATCCGTAAATGTCATGTTGAAGGAGTGCTAATTGTTCAATCCCTGGATTGACGAGGCATGGCGGATTGGTGTCTTTGTTGCCGTCGCGCTTGTCATCGGCCTGATCATCGGACAGCCAGCCCTGCTGGTGCTGCTGGTCATACTCGGCTACCTGGGGTGGCAGCTGCGCAATCTGCGTCTGCTGCAACGCTGGCTCAAGGAGGGGAAGCGCTTCCATCCCCCGGAATCCGTCGGGGTGTGGGATGACGTCTTTCAGGAGATCTACCGTCTGCAGCAGCGTAACCGCAAACGCAAGCGCAAGCTGGGCAAGATGCTGAATCGTTTCCAGGAGGCCACCGAGGCCATGCCGGATGCCACCGTTGTGCTGACACCCGATGACGAGATCGAGTGGTGGAACCCCTCGGCCGGCGAGCTGCTGGGCCTGAGTTATCCGCGCGATACCGGCCAGCGCATCGGCAACCTTATCCGGCATCCCGGCTTCGCCGAGTATTTGCGCGGCGGCGAATTCGACGGTAGCGCCATCGATCTGCCTTCGCCTGCCGACGAACGGGTCAGTCTGTCGCTGCGCATCGTCCCCTACGGCAAGAACCAGCGCCTTCTCATCGCCCGCGACATCACTCGCATGCAGCGCCTGGAGCAGATGCGGCGCGACTTTGTCGCCAATGTCTCCCACGAGCTGCGCACCCCACTGACCGTAGTTGCCGGTTACCTGGAGGCGATGGAGGAGGAGTGCCGCGACCGGGACGAGGGAATGCGGCGCATGGTTGAGGCCATGCAGCAGCAGAGTGAACGCATGCGGCGCATCGTCGAGGATCTGCTGATGCTGGCCCGACTGGAGACCGAGAGGGTCAGCGACAGCCCCGAACCGGTCAGCGTGCCCAGTATGCTGGCGGCGATCTGCGAGGACGCCCGGCGCTTGAGTGGCGAGGAGGCGCACCGGATCGAACTCGAAGCCGAGGCCGGCCTGTGGCTGCAGGGCAACGACGGCGAGCTGCGCAGCCTGTTTTCCAATATCGTGTTCAACGCCGTGCGCTACACGCCCGGGGGAGGCGAGATCCGGGTGCGCTGGTTCGAGGACGAGCGCGGCGGCGTGTTCGAGGTTGCCGACAGCGGCATCGGCATCGCGCCGCATCACATCTCCCGTCTGACCGAGCGCTTCTACCGGGTCGATGTGGGCCGCTCCCGTTCCCGCGGCGGCACCGGACTGGGGCTGGCCATTGTCAAGCACGTATTGCTGCGCCATGGCGGCCGGCTGGAGATCGAAAGCGAACTCGGCGCCGGCAGCATTTTCCGGGCGATTCTGCCGACCAAGCGCCTGGCGCACGTGCAGCAGAATCAGATCAGTGACGATGTCGTGTAACAAATATGTAATACAGGCGTCACCTCCGTGTCATACCCGGGTCGCACAATCCCCTCCAGCATGACAAATGACAACCGCCATTCGTTCTTTCCAGAAACCGTAAGGAGTGACTCAATGCGCCCCATCAACAAGCTGATCACCGCCATGGGACTTGCCATGGCCATGGGCACGGCAACGGCCGCCGATCTCGATTCCGATCTGCAGGACTACGAAAAGTCCAGCGGTGTGTCGGGCAACCTGTCCAGCGTGGGTTCCGACACCCTGGCCAACCTGATGACCCTGTGGGCCGAGGAGTTCAAGCGCGTCTATCCCAACGTCAATATCCAGATTCAGGCCGCCGGTTCCTCCACCGCGCCCCCGGCGCTGACCGAGGGCACGTCCAACCTGGGGCCGATGAGCCGCAAGATGAAGGACAAGGAACTCGAGGCCTTCGAGCGCCGCTACGGCTACAAGCCGACCCCGATCCGGGTGGCCATCGACGCCCTGGCGGTGTTCGTGCACAAGGACAATCCGATCGAGGGGCTGAGCATCCCGCAGGTCGACGCCGTGTTTTCCTCCACTCGCCAGTGCGGCGCGGCCAATGATGTCAGTACCTGGGGTGATCTGGGGTTGACCGGTGCCTGGGCCAGCCGTCCGGTGCAGCTCTATGGCCGCAATTCGGTTTCCGGCACCTACGGCTACTTCAAGAAGGTTGCCCTGTGCAAGGGGGATTACAAGAACACGGTGAACGAACAGCCGGGCTCGGCCTCGGTGGTGCAGTCGGTGACCACTTCCGTTAACGGTATCGGCTATTCCGGTATCGGTTACAAGACCTCGGGTGTGCGAGCCCTGCCCATCGCCGCGAAGGACGGCGGCGAGTTCGTCGAGGCCACGGCGGACAATGCCATCGCCGGCAAGTAT
Organism: Thiohalobacter thiocyanaticus; assembly: GCF_003932505.1. Lineage (GTDB taxonomy): Bacteria > Pseudomonadota > Gammaproteobacteria > Thiohalobacterales > Thiohalobacteraceae > Thiohalobacter > Thiohalobacter thiocyanaticus. Next base: position 962,596 of record NZ_QZMU01000001.1, on the reverse strand, counting down.
CCGCTGGCGCGCTTTCTCTACGTCTATGTCAACAAGCACCCGAACAAGCCGCTGCCGCCGCTGGAGCGCGAGTTCCTGAAGCTGGTCATGAGCAGGATCGGCCAGCAGGTGGTGGTCAAGGACGGGTATTACCCGCTGCCGGCGAAGGTGGCCGAGCAGGAGCTGGAAAAGCTCAAGTAAGCCGCGAACCGCCCGGGTCAGGGATGACAACAGCGGCCTCCGGAGACGGAGGCCGCTTTTTTTACGCCACGTTGATCATGTAGCGCAGGGCATAGAAATCGCTGTAATCGACATGGCGCAGCATCAGCCCCACGCCTTCGTCGCTGCCATGCACCACGTAGGCCGGCATCCGGTGTTCATGGTTGCGGGCCGGACCTTCCGTGACAAAGCTGATCTGCAGTTCCGCCTCCAGCGGCAGTTCCGCGCCGTGGGTGTGCACGAACATGCCTTCCAGGCTGATGTCCCGGGTGCGCCCCATGATGGTGCCCACCGGCGGATAGTACAGGGCGACATCCATTTCGATCGGTTTGCGTTCACTCCAGCGTTGTTCGATGGGCATGCTCCCTCCCGCTGTTGTCTGCTGGAAATCTGTCGATAAACGCATTGAAAGCAAATTAGGTGCCAACAATAATCGTTATTCTCCGTATCTATCCAAAATAACTCTAGCCGGTCTGGCCGCAAAGTCCATCGTTCCGGCCCGGTTCTGGCCTCCCTCGCTGCAATGACGGTATGATGCCGGCATCATCACCGTGACGGGACCAGGCATGCAGATCGACGCCGCAGAGAATCCCTCCGCGCCGGACGCCGAGGCCGCTACCATCGCCGCTGTCGACCTCGGTTCGAACAGCTTTCACATGATCGTCGCCAGCCAGGACAACGGCCAGGTCAAGGTCCTGGACCGGCTGCGTGAGCCGGTGCGGCTGGCCGCGGGGCTGACCCCGGAACACCGCCTGGGCGAGGAGGCGCGTGCCCGTGCCCTGGCCTGCCTGGAACGCTTCGGCCAGCGGCTGCGGGAATTTCCCTCCGGTGCGGTGCGGGCGGTGGGTACCAATACCCTGCGCCGCGCCAACCGCGACGGCGCCTTCCTGGAGCAGGCACGCGCCGCGCTCGGCCATCCCATCGAGATCATCTCCGGTGTCGAGGAGGCGCGCCTGATCTATCAGGGCGTCAGTCACAGCGTGGCCGCGGAGCCGGGTCGGCGGCTGGTCATGGACATCGGCGGGGGCAGCACCGAGCTGATCATCGGCGAGGGTTTTTCGCCCCTGTACATGGAAAGCCTGTACATGGGCTGCGTGTCAATGAGCCAGCGTTTCTTTCCCGATGGTGAAATCAGCAAGGAGGCCATGCGTCGCGCCGTGCTGGCCGCGCAGCTGGAATTCCGGCCGATGCAGGCGCGTATCCGCAATCTGGGCTGGCTGACCGAGACGGGTGCCTCGGGCACGATCAAGGCGGTCCGGGAGATCATCATCAATGAAGGCTGGTCGGAGCAGGGCATCACCTATCCGGCCCTGAAGCGGCTGCGCAAAGCGCTGCTCGCCGCCGGCCATGCCGATCGGCTGAAATTACAAGGGCTGTCCGAGGAACGCCGACCGGTGCTGGCCGGCGGTTTCGCCATTCTGTTCGCCGCCTTCGAGGTGCTGAAGATGAACCGCATGAACGTATCCACCGGTGCGCTGCGTGAGGGTCTGCTGTTCGATCTGCTGGGGCGCATGCGGCATGAGGATATCCGCGAGGCCACGGTCGCGGCGATGGCGCAGCGCTACCAGGTAGACACGGAACATGCCCTGCGGGTGGAGCGGCTGGCGCTGCAGTTCTTCGACCAGGTACAGGTCTGCTGGGGTCTGGATGAGCAGTGGCGGCAGTGGCTGCACTGGGCCGCCTGCCTGCACGAGGTGGGCCTGATCATTGCCCACAGCCAGTACCACAAGCACGGTGCCTACCTGATCCAGAATTCGGACATGGCCGGTTTCTCGCTGGGCGAGCAGGCCCGGCTCGCCAGCTGCGTGCGTGGCCACCGGCGCAAGCTCGGCAAGGAACTGTGGAAATCCCAGCCGCCGCAGGTCCTGTATATCACCCTGCTGCTGCGCCTGGCGGTGCTGTTGCAGCGGGGACGCTCGGATCAGCTGTCCAGGGAGCTTGAGTTGAGCTGCGCTCCGGACGGCATCTCCCTGCGTTTTCCCACCGGCTGGCTTGAGGCCCACCCCCTGACCCGGGCCGGGCTGGAAGAGGAGCGGGATTATCTGGCCGCGGCCGGTCTGCGGCTCGAATTTGCCTGACCGGCGACAGATCCGGTGGCTGGGGTGCGTGCCGGCCTCAGTGCCTGAACCGCCGCGCGATCCAGTAATCGAGACTCAGGTAGCGCCCGGCGCCCATGAAGAACAGCACCAGCAGCATGATGAAATAGGTGGCGGCGAATTCGATGCCGTTGTTCAGGATCACGAAGGAGCCCTGTTCGGTCAGCCAGGAATAATTGCCGTGTTCACGGAGTATCTCCCTGGCGGCGGACAGGCGCTCGGCCGCGGCCTGGGCGTCGGCACAGTTGAACAGACAGAACTTGGCGTCGGCGATTGCCTGCCAGCCGTGCTGCCAGTGCACCGTGACCATCGCCACGAGCATGGTGAACATCAGGGGCAGGGAGATCCAGCGCACGGCGAAGCCGGCCAGCAGCAGCAGGGCTCCCACCGTCTCGGTCAGGGCCGCCAGCCAGGCCATCAGCGCAGGCGCCGGCAACCCCAGGCCCCAGTCGGGGTTGCCGAACCAGGCGATGGTGTTTTCCATGTCGCCCAACTTGCTGGTGCCCGCCATCCAGAAGACCGGGGCGAGATACAGTCGCAGGGCCAGCGGCCCCAGAAAATCCAGCACACGGGTGCGGTCCAGAAGGTTTTGCAGGCCTTGCAGCATGTTCAGCATGGGGCTTCTCCTTGTTTATCGGCGAAAATGTTCGCCCAGTGACGGGTGTGGTTCCGTTTATATTGTACTGATCAGTCCATAATAAGGCGGGATCCGGTTGCCGGTGTCTCATGTCGGGTCAGTCGGGCAGAAGCCGCCGCGGCATCAGTCTGCGGACTCGCCCGGGTGGAACAGGATCTGCCGGTGCTGCCAGTCGGCCAGGATCCCGCGGCCACCGGCAATGACCACGCCCGGATCGGGATGGTCGAGTTCGGCGGTGATCGTCTCCAGTGCCTGGCGGGCGCTGTAGCCCGCCTCATCGGCATGTTCGAGCAGCAGCGCCAGCAACCGCGCGCTGACGGCGTTGAGTTCGATGAAGCGCACTGCCTCGTCCGGGTCGCGATACAGCAGCAGGTAGGTCGGCGCCGGCGGCGGCGCATCGGGTTGGTAGTCGGGACCGATCCGATGCACCGGGAAGCGGTAGTTGAACGGCCAGGCCAGCGGTGAGACCTGTAGCTGTGCATCGAGCAGCTCGGGCCCGGGTACGGGATCCGCTGCCGGGGTGTCCTCGTCGGCGACCGACAGGGCCAGTTCGGCCCATTCGTAATGGGCCAGTTCGTAGAGAAAGGGCGGGTCTTCCGCCCGGGCACCGCGGTCGTGCTCCAGGTAGGTGAGGAACTCGCGCGGGATGTCCAGGAAATAGGGCGAGTGACAGCGGTGCCGGACCAGGAAGTCCCGCATCATGGCCTGCCAGTGCGATTCCGGCAGCAGGCTGTGCAGTACCGGCAGGGTGTCGGCCAGGAAGCCGCTGATGTTGTTGAAGAACAGCTCGCGGTAGATCGCCATGCGACGCTCTTCCACATCGGAGGGTGCGGGCCGGTGCTCCGGATCGCGGATATGCGCGGCGAAGGCATACTGAGCAGCCTGGAAGTCGCGGGCCTCAGCCATGTTCGGCTCCGGCCTCGGTTACCGGCACCCGGGTGCCGCCATGCCTGTGTTGCAGTGCCAGGATGTGGTCCAGTTCCTCCAGCAGCTGCGGCAGCGGCGGGATGTTGAAATCGCGCTCCAGCAGGGTGGGGATGACGCCGAAACGGGCATAGGTCCGGTCCAGCAGGTCCCAGACCGGGTCGATGACATCGGCACCGTGGGTGTCCACGATGAGGTCCTCGGCCTCGTTGTAGTGGCCGGCGACATGGAGGTAGGCGATGCGCCGTGGATCGACCCGGTCCAGAAAGGCTTCGGGGTCATAGCCGTGGTTGACGCTGTTGACGTAGATATTGTTCACGTCCAGCAGCAGGTCGCAATCGGCCTCCTCCAGGACGGCGTTGATGAATTCGATCTCGCTCATCTCCTGTTGCGGAGCGGCATAGTAGGAAACGTTCTCCACCGCGATGCGGCGTTCCAGAATGTCCTGGGTGCGGCGGATACGCTGCGCCACGTGGCGGACGGCGGATTCGGTGAAGGGGATGGGCATCAGGTCATAGAGATGACCGTCGTCGCTGCAGTAGCTCAGGTGCTCGGTGCAGAAGCGGATCCCGTGCTCATCGAGAAAGCGCCTGACCTTGTGCACCAGGGCCTCATCCAGCGGTGCGGGGCCGCCGAGCGACAGCGACAGGCCGTGAGTGACGAAGGGATAGCGTTCGGTGAACTCGCGCAGCCGGCGTCCGAAACGTCCGCCCACGCCGATCCAGTTCTCCGGTGCCACTTCCATGAAGTGCACCTGCTCGGGAGGATGGTCCGCGAGCGGACCCATCAGGGTCCGCCGCAGTCCCAGTCCGGCGCCGTTGACAGGATAGGTTGCCGAACTCACGGGGCTAGCCTGTTACTTGCTGCCGCCGCACTTGCCTTCACCACACTTGCCCTCGGCCTTGTCCTTCTTGCCTTCACCGCACTTGCCCTCGGCCTTGCTCTTCTTGTCTTCGCCGCATTTGCCTTCACCGCACTTGCCTTCGGCTTTGTCCTTCTTGCCTTCACCGCACTTGCCTTCGCCGCACTTGCCTTCATGGGCGTCGGCCACTATGTAGCCGGAGGCCAGTTCGGCCTGCTGGAAGGGGTTCTCTGCTGCACTGACGCTGCCGGCGGCAAGGGATGCGGCGAAGGCGGTGCCGATGGCGAGCGCGAGGGGTTTGCTGTTGGACTGCTGTGACATGGTCGTACCTCCAGTTGTCTTGTTGTGCCGGCCGGTAAGGCCGATCGGATTATCAGTGCCGGCCGGGCCGGAACTGCATTGCATGTGACCCGCCATCGCGGTGAAAGGTTCCCCGGTTTCGGGCCACCTTCCCAGCAGACAGCCGCCGGCGGTCACAGTTCCCGTCAGGATGCCTGAATCTGGACCGATCAGTCCACCAGGGCCGGTTGAAACTGCCGAAGCGCCTGCTGCCGGCGCTTCGGCGGTGTCAACCGGCCTCTGGCTTGTGCCGGTACTCGCACAGGTCCCGGATCGGACAGTCCGGACACCGCGGCCGACGTGCAGTGCAGGTATAACGGCCGTGCAGGATCAGCCAGTGGTGGGCATTCTTCAGATAGGGTTCGGGTACGGCCCTGAGCAGCTTCTTCTCCACCTGCAGCACGGTCCTGCCGGGGGCGATGCCGGTGCGATTGGCGACCCGGAAGATGTGAGTATCGACCGCGATGGTCGGCTCGCCGAAGGCGGTGTTCAGGATCACGTTGGCGGTCTTGCGGCCCACCCCGGGCAGGGCCTCCAGCGCCTGGCGCTCGCGCGGCACCTTGCCGCCATGCCGTTCGACCAGGATGCGGCAGGTGGCGATGATGTTCTTTGCCTTACTGTTGTACAGGCCGATGGTCCTGATGTGCTGCTTCAGGCCCGCCTCGCCCAGTTCGAGCATGGCCTGCGGGGTGCGCACCCGGCGGAACAGAGCGGCCGTGGCCTGATTGACGCTGCGGTCGGTGGCCTGGGCGGAAAGGATCACGGCGATCAGCAGCTGGAAATGGTTGCCATAGCGCAGCTCGGTGGTTGGTTCGGGATTGGCTTCCTGCAGGCGTCTGAAGATGGCCTCGCGCTGCGTCTTGTTCATTTTCAACTCATTGATTTCAATGGCTTGGCTCCGAGTATTGTACCGGAGTCGGCCCGGATTGCGATGGCCGGGGAATGAATGCCGTCAATAAATCGTCTATTCAGGACCTGTTAACACTGCCGCAGGGATGGATCCCCGGGGCTGGTCCACACTATAAGACAACACGGCGGCATGGCCGGATGCCGGCCGGCTTCGCCCAATACCGGACCGGCAGTTTCGCGTGCCGGGATTGAACCTATGATGATCGAATCGGAATCCGTCCCCCAGCCGTTGTCAGCCCTGGCCGACAGCGCACTCGATCCGGCACTGGCGGCTGCGCACATCCAGACCTGGGACTGGGAACTGGACAGCAGCCGGATGCGCTGGTCCGGGGACGATGGCACGCGTCCCGCTCCCCCGCATTACCAGGCCTTCCTCAGCCGCATCCATCCGGCGGACCGCCAGCGGGTCGTGGACGAGATCGAGTCGGTGCTGGCGGGTGACAGCGCCACCCTGCATGTCGAGTATCGCAGCCTTCCCGAGACCGGGACGCCGCGCTGCTACCTGCTCGCCGGCAGCCTGATCCGCGACCGCCAGGGCCGGGTGGAGCGGATGGCCGGTCTCCGTCAGGACATTACGGAATATCATGACGCCATCGCCCGGTTGCGACGCAGCGAGCAGCGCCACAGCGAGGCCGAGGCCCTGGTGCACATGGGCAGCTGGGAACTGGATATCCGCACCGGCATGGCCGCCTGGTCCGAGGAGGAATACCGCTTGCTCGGTTATACGCCGGGCCGGGTTTCCGCAAGCTACCAGAAGTTCCTCGATGCCGTGCATCCCGAGGACCGCGCCGCCGTGGTGCTGGAGATCGAGCGTGCCCTGCAGGGGGACGTGAAACTGTACCGGGTCGAGCACCGGGTGCGGCTGGACGGCGGCGGGGAACGGCACGTGTTGCAGCAGGGACGGGTCGGCTTCGATGCCGATGGCCGGCCGGCCCGTCTGATCGGTACCACCCTGGACATCACCGACCGGGTGCTGGCGGAAAAGGCGTTGCAGGATTCCCACGCCCAGTGGGACCACATCATGGATTTCTTCCAGGACGCGGTCTATGTGGTGGACCTCGATGATCGCATCGTGCGTGCCAACCGTGCCTTCTACGAGCTGACCGGGCTGACCCCGGAGACGGCCCTGGGCCGCAGCATCATGGAGATCATGCATCCGCACGGTGAACCCGTGCCCTGTCCCGTGTGCCGTGCCCGTCAGGCGCGCGAGGACACGCTGGTCACAATGGAGGCCGATCATCCCGACAACCCGGTGGGACGTCCCATCGAAATCATGGTGCGTATGATTCGCGGCACGGACGCCAAGGTCGGGGCGATCCTGATGGCGCTGCGCGATCTGACCCGTACCCGCGAGACCGAGGACGAACTGCGCCGGCTGAACGCCCATATCCGGGTGTTGATGGAATCGGCCGGCGAGGGGATCTACGGCGTGAATCGGGAAGGGCAGTGCACCTTCATCAACAATGCCGCTCTGCGCATGCTCGGGCTGGAGCGTGAGCAGGTGATCGGTCACCCCATCCAGGACCTGATCCACTGCACCGGCGGTGATGCGCAGCCGGCATCCGCGTCGGAGTCCCTGGTGTTCAGCGTTATGACCAGTGGCCGCGGGGAACGCGCCGATGGCGAGCTGCTGCGGCGCAGTGACGGCGAGTGCTTCCCGGTGGAGTATTCGGCCTATCCGACCACCGAGAGCGATCGGGTCACCGGCGCCGTGGTGGTGTTCCGGGACGTGACCGAGGCACGGGAACTGAACCGCAGGATGGATTACCTGGCCACGCACGATGCCCTGACCGGTCTGGTCAACCGGCATGCCTTCGAGCAGCGCCTGCGCATGGCGCTGGATTCATCGCACCGCCACGGCAACGAGCATGTCCTGTGTTATCTGGATCTGGACCAGTTCAAGGTGGTCAACGACACCTGTGGCCATGTTGCCGGGGACGAGCTGCTGCGCCAGCTCAGCACCCTGCTGCACGATCGCATCCGCCACACCGACATGCTGGGCCGGCTCGGCGGCGACGAGTTCGGCGTGCTGCTGGAGAACTGCCAGGTCGAGGAGGCGCTGCGCATCGCCCAGGAGCTGGCGCGGACCGTGCAGGAGTTCCGCTTCATCTGGGAGAACAAGTCCTTCACTCTGGGCGTGAGTATCGGCGTGGCCGGTATCGACCGTTCCACCCGCGATGTGGGCAGCGCACTGGCCCAGGCCGATGCCGCCTGCTACATGGCCAAGGAGGCCGGGCGCAACCGTATTCACCTGTATCAGCGCGATGATGTGGAAATGGTCCAGCGTCACGGCGAGATGCAATGGGTCGCCCGCCTGCAGGAGGCCCTGGCCGAGGATCATTTCTGTCTGCGCTATCAACTCATTGAGCCGGCCGGCGGTGGTAACGGGGCGCTGCACTGCGAGATGCTGGTCTGCCTGTGCAACCGCGGTGCCGAGATGATTCCCCCGGGCGCCTTCCTGCCGGCCGCCGAGCGCTACAACCTGATGCCGGCCATCGACCGCTGGGTGGTGGGTGCCGTGCTGGACTGGCTGCAGGCCAGTCCCGGTGAGCTGTCGCGGCTGGCACTGTGCTCGATCAACCTGTCCGGTACCTCGCTCAGTGATGAGGACTTCCACGGCTTTCTCATCCGGCGTATCCGGGAAAGCGGCCTGCCCGCGGACAAGCTCTGTTTCGAAATCACCGAAACCGCCGCCGTGACCAACCTGAGCGCGGCCATCCGTCTGATCCGGGAGCTGAAGAAGCTGGGCTGCCGCTTCGCGCTGGACGATTTCGGCAGCGGCATGTCCTCGTTCGGGTATTTGAAGGAGCTGCCGGTGGACTACCTCAAGATCGACGGCGCCTTCGTCAAGGATATTCTCAGCGATCCGGTCGACCGGGCGATGGTCACCGCCATCCGCGATATCGGCCACGTCATGGGGATCGGTACCATCGCCGAATTCGTCGAAAGCGATGCCATCCGCGAGGTGCTGCAGGAGATCGGCGTGGATTATGTCCAGGGCTACGGTATCGCCCGCCCCCGGTTGCTGCCGGCGCCCGGCGAGCCGCTCTCGCCCGCCTGAAGCCTCAGGCTGGGGCGGTTTCGCCCGCCGCGGCACGCACCGGGCGACGGGCGCGGCGCTGGTCGATCAGGTTCTTGACCGCGATGATCAGCCCCAGGCCGATGAAGGCCCCGGGGGGCAGCACCGCCAGCAGAAAACCGCGGTAGTCATCGATCAGGGTCAGGGACCAGTTCGCCGCCAGCTCGCCGAACATCAGGTGCGACTGGGCGAACAGGGTGCCCTTGCCGATGATCTCGCGCAGCGCGCCCAGCGTGACCAGCACGGCGGTGAAACCCAGTCCCATGGCCAGACCGTCGGTGAAGGCCGCGCGCAGCCGGTTCTTGGAGGCGAAGGCCTCGGCCCGGCCGATGATGGAGCAGTTGGTGACGATCAGAGGGATGAAGATTCCCAGGATCAGATACAGCTCGTGAAACCAGGCGTTCATGCTGATCTCGATGACCGTCACCGTCGAGGCGATCACCAGCACGAACACCGGGATGCGGACCTCGGGGCGGACCAGCTTGCGAATGGCGGAGACCACCGAGTTGGAGATGATCAGGGTCAGGGTGGTGGCGATGCCCAGGCCCAGGCCGTTGATGAAGGTGGTGGTCACGGCCAGCAGCGGGCACAGCCCCAGCAGCTGCACCAGCGCCGGGTTGTTGTTCCACAGGCCGTTGCGGGCGATCTCGGGGTAGCTGGTCTCACTCATCGTGTGTCTCCTCGTCCGCCTGTGCCCCGTCCGGCGCCGGCCGGGCGAGAATCTCCTCCTGGTGTTCGTCGAAGTACAGCAGCGTCTTTCTGATGGCGTTGACCACGGCCCGCGGGGTGATGGTGGCGCCGGTGAACTGGTCGAAGACACCGCCGTCGCGCCTGACCCGCCAGCGCTGCACCGGCGGGTCGCCCAGGCTGCGGCCGGCGAAACCCTCGATCCAGTCGGAGCGGCCGGCCTCGATGGCATCGCCCAGCCCCGGCGTTTCCCGGTGTGAGAGCACCCGTACACCGGTGACGATGCCATTGACATCGATGCCGACCAGCAGCCGGATGCTCCCATTGTAGCCGTCCGGTGCCACGCTGGTGAACACCGCCGCCACGGGGGTCTCCTGCATGTAGGCGCGGTAGACGGTCACCGGCCTGCCCGCGCCGAGCCCGGGGTCGCTGATCTCGATCCTGTCCTCGAGCAGGTTATTGTCGTAGCGCTCGGGGCTGATGACCTGGTTGAGCTGACGGCGCAGTACCTGGCGTTCATTGCGCTCGATCTGCTCCCGGCTCTGTTCGTAGGTCACGGCCACCATGCTGGTGCCGATCGCGGCGAAGGCGAACAGCAGCACGCCGGTGAACAGGATGTGGCGGTAGTCGCTCATTCCCCGCCCTGTCCGTAGACCCGGGGCTGGGTGTAGTAGTCGATGGTCGGCACGGCCATGTTCATCAGCAGCACGGCGAAGGCCACGCCGTCGGGATAACCGCCCCAGGCGCGGATGATGTAGACCAGGATCCCGATGCCGATGCCATAGACCAGCCGTCCGCGCGGCGTGGTGCTGGCCGAGACCGGGTCGGTGGCGATGAAGAAGGCCCCCAGCATGGCCGCGCCACTGAACAGGTGAAACAGTGGCGAGGCATAGGTGTCGCTGTCGGCGGCGTAGAACAGCAGTGCCATGACGAACAGCCCGCCGAGAAACCCCGCCGGGATCTGCCACTGGATGGTGCCGCGATACAGCAGCCAGCCGCCACCCAGCAGGAAGCCGAGATTGACCCATTCCCAGCCGTAGCCGCCGAGGCTGCCGAACCGCGGCCCGGCCTGGATCTCGGTCAGCGTCAGGCCCAGTCCCAGCTGGGTCTTGATGGTGTCCAGCGGCGTGGCCATGCTGATGGCGTCGATGCCGGTTCCCGCCGGCAGGGTGCCGAGCAGTGACCAGGCCAGGGTCTGCACCAGCGACAGCCGGGCATCGGCCAGTTCCTGGGGCGGGGCCCACAGGGTCATCTCGCGCGGGAAGGAGATCAGCAGCACCACATACCCGACCATGGCCGGGTTGAAGGGGTTGTAGCCCAGTCCGCCATAGAGCTGCTTGGCAATGACAATGGCGAACAGAGCGCCCAGTACCGGGATCCACCAGGGCGCGAAGGGTGGCAGGGCCAGGGCCAGCAGCAGTCCGGTCAGGGCTGCACTGCCGTCGCCCAGGGTGACCCGTACCGGACGCCGGCGCATCCGCAGCATGGCGGCCTCGGCGCCGATGCAGGTGCTCACCGCCAGCACCAGGTTGACCAGCACACCCCAGCCGAAGAACCACCAGGCCAGGATCAGGCCCGGCAGGGCGGCCAGCATGACACCGCGCATCAGCCGGCCGACGTGGTTCGTGCCGGACAGGTGCGGGGAGCTGTAGGTGCGGAATTCCATGCTTTCAGTCGCTCTTTTCCGGGCTGTCGGCACCGGTCTGCTTTCTGGCCCTGGCCCGTTCCAGCGCCGCCTGGATGGCGGCCTGTTTGCTGTTGTCGTCGCCTTCGCGCACGGCCTGTTTCTTGCGCTTGAGGCGTTCGGCGCGTTCGCGTTTTTCCCGTTCCAGACGTTCCTGCCGGGATTCATGACGCTGGCGGGCGATATCGGCCTTGATGCGGTCGCGTTCCTGGGCCCAGATCTCGGTCTTGGCAAAGCGGTAGTACTGTACCAGCGGCAGCCGGCTGGGACACACATAGGCGCAGCAGCCGCATTCGATGCAGTCGAACAGGTTGTAGTCCTGCGCCTTGTCGAAATCCCTGGCGTGGGCGAACCAGTACAGCTGCTGCGGCAGCAGCTGCGCGGGGCACACGCGTACGCATTCGCCGCAGCGGATGCAGGGACGCGGCGGTTCCGGTGGCGGCAGCTCCTCGCGCGTGGTGGCCAGCAGGCAGTTGGTGGTCTTGGTCACCGGCAGGGCATCGCTGGTCAGGGCAAAGCCCATCATGGGTCCGCCCATGAGCATGCGGTCCACGCCCGGGGTATAGCCGCCGCAGGCCTCGATCAGGTGCCGCATGGGGGTGCCGATGCGCACCTCCAGGTTGGCCGGTGCCTCCACCCCGGTGCCGGTGACGGTGACGATGCGCGATATCAGCGGCTCGTTGCGGTGAATGGCGTGGTAGACCGCCGCCACCGTGGCCGGGTTCTGGCAGACGATGCCGATGTCAGCCGGCAGGCCCTGGCTGGGCACCTCGCGCCCGGTCAGGATCCGGATCAGCTGCTTCTCGCCCCCGGACGGATACAGGGTGGGGATGGCCTGGACGCGGATGTCGCCCAGCCGGTGGTCGGCCGCCACGGTCTGCTCCAGGGCGGCGATCGCCTCGGGTTTGTTGTCCTCCACCCCGATCACGCAGGTCCCGACCTGCAGGGCGTGCATGAGGATGTGGATGCCTTCGATGACCTCCTGCGGGCGCTCGCGCATCAGCATGTCGTCACAGCTGATGTAGGGCTCGCACTCGGCGCCGTTGATAAGCAGAAGATCGACCGGCTTGTGCGGGCCCGGGTTCATCTTGATGAAGGTGGGAAAGCCGGCCCCGCCCAGCCCGACGATGCCGGCACGGCGAATGCGGTTGCGCAGTTCGCTCGGATCCAGGCTGCGGTAGTCGCCGTGCGGTGTGCCGGCGACCGGCGTGTCGTCGCCGTCGCTGTCGATCACGATGGCCGGCGCACTCAGTCCGGAGGGGTGAGGCACGGGATAGTCGCCGATGTCGGTTACCCGGCCCGAGGTGGAGGCATGCACCGGCACGCTGACATAACCCTCGGCGCGGGCGATCAGCTGGCCCTTCCTGACCTGGTCGCCGATCGCCACCACCGGTCGGGCCGGTTCGCCGATGTGCTGCTGCAGCGGCAGGATCAATCGCGGCGGCACCGGCAGCGTGCGCAGCGGCGTGGCGGTGGCGGCCGCCTTGCACTCGGGCAGTTTCAGCCCGCCGTGGAAATGGTGCAGGCGGGACAGGTCCAGCCGCTCATGGTCGCCGGCATGATCAGCCACTGGCAGTGCTCCGGTCGGCGATGTCGATGCGCCGCTCGTCCGGCGACGGCCACCGCCACTGATTGATGTCTTCCGGTACCGGGACCATGTCGATGCAGTCCACCGGACAGGGCTCGATGCACAGCTCGCAGCCGGTGCATTCCTCCTCGATCACGGTATGCATATGCTTGGCCGCGCCCAGGATGGCATCGACCGGGCAGGCCTGGATGCACAGGGTGCAGCCGATGCATATCTGTTCGTCGATCACGGCCACCATCCTGCCCTTGTGCTCGCCGTGCTCCTCCTCATTCAGGGGGACGAAATCGCGCCCCAGCAGGTCGGCCAGCGCCCGGATGCCGGCCTCGCCGCCGGGCGGGCACTGGTTGATCTCGGCCTCGCCGGCGGCGATGGCCTCGGCGTAGGGCCGGCAGCCGGCGTAGCCGCACTGGCCGCACTGGGTCTGGGGCAGGATGGCATTGATCTGGTCGACCACCGGATCGGATTCCACCTTGAAGCGGATGGCGGCATAGCCCAGCAGCAGGCCGAACACGGCGGCCAGCAGCCCCAGGGCGAGTACGGCACCGAGCACGCCCGTCACTTGACCAGCCCCGTGAAGCCCATGAAGGCCAGCGACATCAGCCCGGCCGTGATGAGCGCAATGGACGCGCCCTGGAAGGGTGTCGGCACGTCGGCCACGGCCACCCGCTCGCGGATGGCGGCAAACAGCACCAGCACCAGGGAAAAGCCCACCGCGGCGCCGAAGCCGTAGACCGCCGATTCCAGGAAGCCGTGCTGCTCCTGCACGTTGAGCAGGGCCACGCCCAGCACCGCGCAGTTGGTGGTGATCAGCGGCAGGAAGATACCCAGCACCTGATAGAGCAGCGGGCTGGTCTTGTGCACCACCATTTCGGTGAACTGCACCACCACGGCGATGACCAGGATGAAGGTGATGGTGCGCAGATACTCCAGACCCAGCGGGGCCAGCAGGTATTCATTGGCCAGATAGCTGCAGATCGAGGACAGGGTCAGCACAAAGGTGGTGGCCAGGCCCATGCCGGTGGCCGTCTCCAGTTTGCGCGACACGCCCATGAAGGGGCACAGTCCGAGAAACTTCACCAGGACGAAGTTGTTCACCAGGACGGTGCTGATCAGGATCAGGAGGTATTCGGTCATGGCCTACAGGTTAATGGCTGCCGCGGGCGGATAACAGTCACGGTGGTTGCGGACTTTGGTTCCAAGAGACCCTGACTATTGGTCATTGCGCGGCGCGAAGCGCCGCGGCAATCTCTAAGCGGCTGATTCTTCATTACGAGATTGCTTCGCTACGCTCGCAATGACGGGAACGCCGGAACTGATAAAACCGCAGTGACTCAAAGGTATCACCAGATACCATTATACCGAGCCTGCCCGCCGGGCGTGGCGGGGCGCACTGACCCAGATCAATCACTTCACCTTCATGCCCGGCTGTGCGCCGCTGTCCGGATTCAGGATGAACAGCTCACTGCCGCCGGGTCCGGCCGCCAGCACCATCCCCTCGGAGACGCCGAAGCGCATCCTGCGCGGGGCCAGATTGGCCACCATTACCGTCAGCCGGCCCTCCAGGTCCGCCGGGGCGTAGGCCGACTTGATGCCGGCGAACACGGTCCGGGACTCGCCACCCAGGTCCAGGGTCAGCCGCAGCAGCTTGTCGGCGCCCTCGACGGACTCGGCCCGGGCGATGCGCGCCACGCGCAGATCCACTCTGGCGAAATCGTCGAAGCCGATCTCCGGGGCGATGGGGTCCTTCACCAGCGGACTGTCGGCCGGCGGGACGGGCTGTTTTGCGGGCTCGGCGGCCATATCCTGTTTCGACTGTTCGAGCATGGCTTCCACCTCTTTCGGTTCGATACGGGTCATCAGGTGCTTGAAGGCGTTGACGCGGGTCGGTATCTGTTCCAGGTCGTCCCAGCGCAGGTCGCGCTCCAGCCCGAACAGCTCGCGGGCCACGCGGGCGGCGGTCACCGGCAGCACCGGGGCGAGATAGATGGACAGGATGTAGAAGGCGTGCAGGGTGCGCGAGCAGACCCGCTGCAGCTCGGCGCGCCTGCCCTCGTCCCTGGCCAGGATCCAGGGCTTTTCCGCATCGAAGTACTCGTTGACCTCGTCGGCGATCTGCATGATCCGGCGCATGACCTCGCTGTATCGGCGGTTCTCGTAGGCCTCGGCGATCAGGAACTCGCCGCCCTTGACGCCCTCCCAGTAGGCCTCATCGCCGAACTCGGCGGCCGGGGCGAACCGGCCGTCGAAGTGTTTGGTCAGGAAGCCGGCCGCGCGGCTGGCGATGTTGACGTACTTGCCCACCAGGTCCGAGTTCACCCGCTGGATGAAGTCCTCCAGGTTGAGATCGATGTCGTCGATGCCATCGGAAAGCTTGGCGGCGAAGTAGTAGCGCAGTGCCTCCGGGTTGAGGTGATCGAGATAGGTGCGCGCCTTGATGAAGGTGCCGCGGGACTTGGACATCTTGGACCCGTTGACGGTGAGAAAGCCGTGGCAGAACACCTTGGTCGGCTTGCGCAGCCCGGCGCCCTCCAGCATGGCGGGCCAGAACAGGGTGTGGAAGTAGGCGATGTCCTTGCCGATGAAGTGATACAGCTCGGTCTCCGAATCCTTCTGCCACCAGTCCTCGAAGTCCAGCCCGGCCCTGTCGCACAGCTGCTTGAAGCTGGCCATGTAGCCGATGGGCGCATCCATCCAGACATAGAAGAACTTGTCCGGCGCGCCGGGGATCTCGAAGCCGAAATAGGGGGCGTCGCGGGAGATCTCCCAGTCCTTCAGCCCGCCCTCGAACCACTCGTTGAGCTTGGCGGCGATGGGCGGCTGCAGCTGGCCGCCGTGGGTCCAGGCCCGCAGCGACTGCTCGAAGTGACCGAGATCGAAGAAGTACTGCTCGGTGTCCTTCAGCACCGGGGTGGCGCCGGACAGGGCGGAGACCGGGTTCTTCACCTCGGAGGGTTCATAGGTCGCCCCGCAGACCTCGCAGGAATCCCCGTACTGGTCCTCGGCGCCGCAGCGCGGACAGGTGCCCTTGATGAAACGGTCCGGCAGGAACATCTGTTCCTGCGGGTCATAGGGGCGCTGGATGGTGCGGGTATGGATATGGCCGGCGTCGCGGTTGGCGAGGTAGATCCGGCTGGCGAGCGCGCGGTTCTCCGCCGAGTGGGTGCTGCCGTAGTTGTCGAATTCGATGGCGAAGCCGGTGAAATCGGCCTGGTGTTCCTGTGCGACCCGGGCGATGAGTGCCTCAGGGGAGATGCCCTCGGCCCGGGCCCGCAGCATGATGGGGGTGCCGTGGGCATCGTCGGCGCAGACGTACCAGCACTGGTGGCCGCGCAGCTTCTGGAAGCGGACCCAGATGTCGGTCTGGATGTACTCGACCAGGTGCCCCAGATGGATCGGCCCGTTGGCGTAGGGCAGGGCGCTGGTGACCAGGATTCGGCGCGGGTTCTCTGACATGGGTTCCTCTTGGTCCGGCAGGGCCGGTGCGGCCCGTCCGGAGGGGGCGCGCACCGGCCCAAAACCTTGTGCATTCTGGGTTATAGCGCGAGCGAGGGCGAATTATGACATATTACCGACCCTCGTAACCGCCTCGGGCCGGCCGGGTCTGGCATGTTGCCCGAATCCGGTGGACGCCGGGGTTTTTCGAGACAGGCCGCCGGCAGGTTAGGTACAATAAGCGGCTGGAATTTTTCGGGGTGGCCCGGGCTCCTGGCGGGCCGGCCACCTGAATCCAAAAGCATTTGGAGGTTGAACGGACATGGCTGAGGTATCCCAAGCGCAGATCGAGACCGCGCTGAAAGACTACGTCGATCCCTACATGGAAAAGGATCTGGTCAGCGCGAAGTGCATCAGGAATATCGCCGTTGACGGGGGCAAGGTCACCATCGACGTGGTGCTGGGCTTCCCGGCCAGTGGGTACGAGGACGAGCTCAAGGCCAAGCTGGCCGAGCTGGCCGGCAAGGTCGAGGGCGTGAGCGATGTCGCCGTGAACATCTCCACCAACATCGTCTCCCATGCCGTGCAGAAGGGCGTGGAGCCGATCCAGGGCATCAAGAACATCATTGCCGTGGCCTCCGGCAAGGGCGGCGTGGGCAAGTCCACCACCGCGGTCAACCTGGCCCTGGCGCTGGCCGCCGAGGGCGCCAAGGTGGGCGTGCTGGACGCCGACATCTACGGCCCCAGCATGCCGCGCATGCTGGGCGTGCATGGCCAGCCGGAATCCAAGGACGGCAAGACCCTCGAGCCCGTGGTCGCCCACGGCGTCCAGGCCATGTCCATCGGCTTCCTGGTCGATGAAGAGACCCCGATGATCTGGCGCGGCCCCATGGTCACCCAGGCGCTGCAGCAGCTGCTGAACGACACCAACTGGGCCGAGCTGGACTACCTGGTCATCGACCTGCCGCCGGGTACCGGCGACACCCAGCTCACCCTGGCCCAGCAGGTGCCGGTCTCGGGCGCGGTCATCGTCACCACCCCGCAGGACATCGCCCTGCTGGACGCCCGCAAGGGTTTGAAGATGTTCCAGAAGGTCGAGGTGCCGGTGCTGGGCATCGTGGAGAACATGAGCACTCACATCTGCAGCAACTGCGGCCACGAAGAGCACATCTTCGGCGAGGGCGGCGGCCAGCGCATGTCGGAGCAGTACGACGTCGATCTGCTCGGCGCCCTGCCGCTGGACATCCGCATCCGCGAGGAGACCGACAGCGGCAAGCCCACCGTGGTGGCCGAGCCGGAGGCGCGCATCTCCCAGATCTACCGTGACATCGCCCGCCGCACCGCGGCCCGGTTGTCCACCCAGGGCAAGAACTACGCGGCCAAGTTCCCGAAGATCGTCATCCAGAACAACTGATTGGCGGGAAGGGCATCACAAAACCGGCCCCGGAGGGTATACTCTGGGGCCGGTTTTTTGTGTGCGGGCGGTTTGTGGCCCTCAAGGATTCACCACAAAGGACGCGAAGAAAAACCGCTTTAAACCGCAAAGGCGACGAAGGCGCGCGAAGGGTCGTGAGTTTAGGAGACCGTTCTGAGTCAATCCCTCTGCCAGAGGAAGGAACTGGCCTGCCAGCAGAATTGATTTGCTTTGCGCGCCTTTTGCGCCTTTGCGGTTCAGGGTTTTTGATCTTTGTTTATGGTTAGTCTTTTCGTATCGCAAGAGAAGTCAAACAACATGAGTATTAAATCCGATAGATGGATCCGCCGCATGGCGGAGCAGGAAGGCATGATCGAGCCGTTCGTGCCCGGTCAGATCCGCGAGCATGGCGGCGAGCGCATCATCTCCTACGGCACCTCCAGCTACGGTTACGATATCCGCTGCTCGGAGGAGTTCAAGATATTCACCAATATCAATTCGGCCATCGTTGATCCCAAGGACTTCTCCGCCGACAGCTTTGTCGATGTCACATCCGACGTCTGCATCATCCCGCCCAATTCATTCGCCCTGGCCCGTACGGTGGAGTACTTCCGTATCCCGCGCAATGTGCTGACCATCTGCCTGGGCAAGTCGACCTATGCCCGCTGCGGCATCATCGTCAACGTCACGCCGCTGGAACCCGAATGGGAGGGGCACGTCACGCTGGAGTTCTCCAACACCACGCCGCTGCCGGCCAAGATCTACGCCAACGAGGGTGTGGCCCAGGTGCTGTTCCTGGAGTCCGATGAGGTCTGCGAGACCTCCTATAGGGATCGCGGCGGCAAGTACCAGGGTCAGCGCGGCGTGACCCTGCCCAGGGCCTGAGCGGTATTGTCGGGTTACACTTCGTTAACCCGATCCACGGTACTTAAGCCGGAAGATACCCGTCATTGCGAGGAATGAAGTGACGCGGCAATCTCCAGCCGGTTGATTCTATAGTACGAGATTGCCGCGCTTCGTTTATGTCCTCCGGGTACTTTGAGTCAGCGCCATTCTATGCTGTCCCCGCGGTTTCAGGCCGATTTCTGCTTCAATGTCGTGTTCTCGTTGTGTACCGACAGGTACTGCGCTTCCATTTCAGCGTGCCTGCGCTCCAGCTCGTTGATCTTCTTTTCCTTCAGCAGTAGCTGATTCTCGAACTCCTTGAGTTTTTCCCGGTTCTGTTCGGTAATGAGCAGTTCCTGGCTGTGCAGGGTTGAGATGTGTTCCTGCAGGAAGCGGTTTTCCTGCTCGAGCCGGTCCATGGCCTGGTTCATGTCCGCATTCTTCCTGCCCAGCTGCTGCAATGCCTGTTTGAGTCGGTTCTTGTCGTTGAGTTCGAGCTGCAGCGAATCGATCTGCAGCGTCAGCTCGTTGATACGCGACTTCTGGCCGGCGATGATATCCCGGACCTGGGCCATTTCGCTTTCGATGTGCATGACCATGTTGGACATGCTGTCCGCATTGGTCTTGCCCGTGGTCTGGGGCGGCATGCCGCTGCGGTTGGGGACGCCGGCCTGCAGCATGATGCTGCGCAGTTGTTTGTCCACGTATTCCAGCATCTCGCCCATGGAGCTGTTTTCCTCGCGCAGCCGCTCCAGCATGTCCTGCATTTCCGGCGATTGCATTTCGACCGGGATGGTGCGGGTGATTTCCTCGTGGACCTGCAGGTTGAGCTCCTGCGAATCGCTCAGCTTCTGCTTGAGTTCGAAGAACATGCCCTTGAAGGTCTCGAGGTTCGCGACCCGGCTGTCGTACTGCTCGACCCGCTCCTGCAGGGACTGGATCAGTTCGTCCCGGGCGGCAATGGCGGTGGCGCTCTCGTCTTCGGGCGGTGCGGGCAGGGCCTGGAGCAGGGTGTCCCAGAAGATCTCGTGCTCGGGGGTGCTGCGGTCCCAGGCCCGGCGCTCGGCCTCCAGCAGCCGCAGGCGCAGCTGCAGCAGCCGGATGCTGGCGGGTGAACTGACGCCGTCGGTGCTCAGCTGGGCCAGGCGGGTGCGGGTGCGGTTGATCTGGGCCTGGAGGAATTCATGCCAGTCGGTGGCGGTGGAATCAGCCTGGCCGGCCTCGCCACCGAGGGCGCGCTGGAGCCGCCGGTTCTGGAAGTACAGCAGGCCCGCGATCACCATCAGGACGATGGCGAGCTCGAGCAGGCCGAGCAGCCAGAGCAGTAGATTTCCCATGATCCGCTCTCAGTCGGATGCGGTGGGATGTACTACTCCCTGCTTGTGGATGATGTGCTGGGCCATGCCCCAAGGCGCCTCCGGACACGGGTGCTGGGTGTCGGAATGTTAAATGTAGCTCACATTCCACATATCGGAAGGGCGGAGGCGGACTTTAGGCCCGGCGGTCGTGTTCAGCCGGTGTTGCGCATGCCGGCGGCGATGGCGTTGATGGAGCGCAGCAGCGGGTCGCGCCAGGCCTCGCGGTCGGCCTCGCCGAGGGATTCGTCCCGGTAGCGCTTGAGCAGGGTCACCTGGATGTGGTTGAGCGGATCCAGGTAGGGGTCACGGCGGCTCAGCGACAGGTGCAGGGCCGGGGTCTCCTCCAGCAGCAGATTGATGTCGGCGATATTGAGCACCTGGGTCAGGGTGCGCCGGAACTCCGCGTGGATGGTGGCGTAGATGCGGGCGGCCTGGTCCTGGTCGTGCGCCAGCCGGGTGTATTCCCGGGCGATGTCGAACTGGGCCTTGAACAGCGACATCTGGATGTTGCCGAGCAGGGCGCGGAAGTAGGGCCATTCCCGGTACATGGTCTGCAGCTTGGCCAGGCGGTTGGGGTCGTTGTTGCGCCACTGTTCCAGCGCCGAACCCAGGCCGTACCAGGCCGGCAGGGTATGGCGCGACTGGGCCCACCCGAACACCCAGGGGATGGCGCGGATCGATGACTTGGAACGGTTGGCCTTGCTGCGGTGGCTGGGCCGGGAGCCGATGTTGAGCAGACCGATCTCGTCGACCGGACAGACTTCGTAGAAATAGTCCAGGAAGCCTTCGGTGCGGTCGGTCAGCTCGCGGTAGACCTCCTCGCCCGTCCTGGTCAGGGCGTCCATGATGCCCAGGTAGTCCTCGCGATCATGGGGGACTTCCTGGACCACGCAGCGGCTGGCCTTCATCAGGCCGGTCAGCCCCATGGTCAGTTCGTAGACGGTGGTCTCGAGCTGGCTGTATTTGTAGGACAGCACCTCGCCCTGTTCGGTGAACTTGATCTGGCCGTGCACCGTGCCCGGCGGCTGGGCCAGGATGGACTCGTGGGTGGGGCCGCCGCCGCGGCCGATGGTGCCGCCGCGGCCATGGAACAGCCGGCAGTCCACGCCCAGTTCGGTGGTCATGCGGATGATCTTCTTCTGCGCCTCGTACAGATTCCAGCTGGAGGCGACGATGCCGCCGTCCTTGCAGGAGTCGGAGTAGCCCAGCATGATCTCCTGCTGGTTGCCGGAGGCGGCGAGCAGGGCGCGATAGGTTTCATTGTTGAGCAGGGCATCCAGCACCTCCTCGACATGCGACAGGTCCTCGATGGTCTCGAACAGGGGGCTGATGCGGATGCGGCAGTGCCAGTCGCCGGTGTCCCTTCCGGCCAGGCGGTTGAGCCAGGCCAGGTACATCACCTCCATCACGTGACTGGCCGTGTGGGTCATGGAGATGACGTAGTTGCCGAAGGCGTTGGGGCTGATCTCGTCCTGCATCCGCTGCATGACGTCGAATACCGCCAGGGTTTCGCGGGTCGGCTCGCTGTAGGAATCCGGCATCAGCCGCGGCGGCTCGCCGGAGGCGATGCGCTCGGCCAGGCACTGCAGCCGGCCGGCCTCGTCCAGGGCGTTGTAGTCGGTGTCCTCGACCGCCTGCAGGATCTCGGCCACGGCCTCGGTGTGGCGGGTCGATTCCTGGCGGATGTCGAGCTGCAGCAGGAAGAAGCCGAAGGTCTCCACCAGCCGGATCAGGTCCTGCAGCTTGCCGTCGGCGACGCGGGCGTCGCCGTGGCTGAGCAGCGAGTCGCGGATCAGGTACAGATCGTCGAGCAGCTCCTGCTCGTGCCGGTAGCGGTCCTCGCTGCCGGGGCAGTCCGCGGCCTCGTCATCGAGTCTGGCATTGAGCAGGATCAGGTTCTGGCGCAGCCGGTAGCGCATGATGTAGAGCTTGCGCCGGTAGGGTTCGTGCTCGAAGCGGTGGGGATGATCGCGGAAGGCGCTGTCACCGTAGTGCTTGACGTCCTCGGCCAGAGCGGCGCTGAACCCGGTCGTTGGCGTGATCAGGTTGCTGGAATGGGTGAGCAGGTGACGCAGCGCATCCAGCCGGCGCATGTAGCAGATCACCGCCTCGCGCATGTGCAGGTGCAGCGCCATCTCGGTGGTTTCCGGCTTGACGAAGGGGTTGCCGTCGCGGTCGCCGCCGATCCAGGAACCGAAGCGCAGGATGGTCGGCGTCTGTACCGGCTGTCCGTCCAGCTCCTCGCCGTAGGTGCGGCGGATGGATTTCTCCAGGTTGCGATAGACCGCCGGGATGGCCTCGAACAGGCTTTCGCGGAAATAGAACAGGCCGTGACGGATCTCGTCGACCACCCGCGGGCGATGGGTGCGCACCTCGTCGGTCTTCCACAGAATCTGGATCTGGCTTTCCAGCTCCTGGATCACCTCCTGACGTTGTTCCCGGTTCAGGCGCTGGTCGAGCTGCTCGCTGACCAGGAAGATGCGGCGCAGCGCCTCCATGATGGTGCGGCGCTTGGATTCGGTCGGGTGGGCCGTGAACACGGGCAGGTACAGGGTCTGGTCGAGCAGGGTCTGCAGTTGGTCGGGGCCGATGCCCTGTTCGCGGAACTGGCGCAGGGTGTCGTCGAAGGAACCGAGCCAGAGCCGCTTGCCGCTGCTGACCTCACGCCGGCGCTGGCGGTGCTGGAAGGCCTGTTCGGCGATGTTGACCAGGCTGAAGTAGACGTTGAAGGCGCGCACCACGTGGGTGAGGATGGCGGGATTGAGCTGGTCGATCATGCGCATCAGACGCTCGCGCAGTCTGGGGTCGTCGACCTTGCGCAGGCGGATGAAGCCCTTGCGCAGGGTCTCCACCGCGTCCAGCACCTGGCCGCCTTCCTGATCGCGCAGCACATTGCCGAGCAGGCTGCCCAGCAGGCGCACCCGGGCGCGGAGTTCCTTGTCGCGGGGTTGATCGATCATGGCCGACATTGCCGTCTAGACTCCTTCAACATGATATTGATGGGTTCAGCGAGCCGATAAGCGGCCAGGTGCAAGGCGCTTGCCCGCCGGGGTAGCCATTCTACCTCAAGGGCAAGCAACGCAGCAGATGGCCGCTTATCGGCTCGCCCGTAGGGAGCTCCCGCGCGGCGCTGGGGCGGCGTTGCAGCTCTTGACAAGGGTCTCACCATTGCCTGCGAGCTGCGCCTTGCCCCAGCGTCGCGCGGGAGCTCTGAACCCATCAATATCATGTTGAAGGAGTACTCGTGCCCAAAAGAACGCGCATTATACCTGAGTGGGGTCTGGCTGACAGGGGCGGACAGGATCAATGCCCGGCCAGGGCGGCCTCGTAGAGCTCCAGATACTCTCCCGCGCTGCGCTTCCAGCTGAAGTCCTGGCGCATGGCGGTCTGGACCAGCCGCTTCCACACCGGCGGCTGGCGATACAGGGTCAGGGCCCGGTCCAGGGCCGTGGCCAGGGCCTGCGGCGTGGGTTCATCGAACACGAAACCGGTGGCCGTGCCTGCTGCACAGGCCGTTTCGTCGGCGTCGATCACGGTGTCGGCCAGGCCGCCGGTGCGGCGCACCACCGGCAGGGTGCCGTAGCGCAGACTGTAGAGCTGGTTCAGCCCGCAGGGTTCGAAGCGCGAGGGCATGACGAAGATGTCCGCCCCGGCCTCGATGCGGTGGGCCAGGGCTTCGTCATAGCCCAGGCGCAGACCGACCCGGTCGGGGTAGCTGTCCCGCAGGGCCTGCAGTTCGGTCTCCAGTTCCGGCTGACCGCTGCCCAACAGCACCAATTGGGCGCCGGCCTCCAGCAACCCGGGCAGGCAGGCCAGCAGCAGGTCCACGCCCTTCTGCTCCACCAGACGGCCGATGTGGGCCAGCAGCGGTGCCCGCGGCTTGCGCGGCAGGCCGAATTCGCGCTGCAGTGCGGCCTTGTCCGCGGCCTTGCCGGCCAGCGAGCGGCTGTTGTAGTGGTGCGGGATGTGCGGGTCCCGGTTCGGGCTCCAGATGCGGTAATCGACGCCGTTGAGGATGCCGCGCAGCCGGTCGGCACGAACCTGCAGCAGGGCTTCCAGGCCGCCACCGAATGCCGGCGTCTGGATCTCCGTGGCATAGGTGGGGCTGACGGTGGTGATCCAGTCGGCGAACACCAGCCCGCCCTTGATGAAGGAGAGCTGATCATGGAATTCCAGGGCATGCATGGACCACCAGTGCCCGGGCAGGCCCAGATCGCGGAACGCCTCCCGGTCGAACAGCCCCTGGTAGGCCAGGTTGTGGATGGTGAATACCGTCGCCGGCCGCGTCGGTTCCAGGCTGAGCAGGGCCGGTACCAGACCCGTCTGCCAGTCGTTGCAGTGCACCAGGTCGGGCTGCCAGTCCAGCCCGGCGCGATCCATGGCCAGCGCCACGATGGTACGGGCGAAGGCATGGAAGCGCCGGGCGTTGTCGGGCCAGTCCTGTCCGTCCGGGCCCAGATAGGGGTTGCCGGGGCGGTCGAAGTACTCCGGGATGTCCACGAGGTAGACCCGCAGACGGCTGTCCGGCAGCCGGGTCTCGTGCAGTTGCACCGGAACCGTGCAGCCGGGCGGCTGGATCCGGGCCAGGGTTTTGACCCCGGCCAGCTGTTGCGTCACGCTCTGATAGGCGGGCAGCACCAGACGCACGTCCTGGTGCTGGTTCTTCAGCGCCCGGGGCAGGGCGGCGGAAACGTCCGCCAGCCCCCCGGTCTTGATCAGGGGGTGGACTTCGCTGCTGGCGAAGAGGATCTTCATTGCGCAGGCCTTGTCTGTGGTTTGCGGGGTGGATTCGACCGCATTCTGCACGGTCTGATCCACACTGTGTAATCCGGGTCCCCGGAATGATGCAAAAGGAGCGCCAGTTATGCGATTGGCAATGATCGGTCTGGGCCGCATGGGCGGCAACATGGCCCGCCGCCTGCGACGCGGCGGCATCGAGGTGGTCGGCTACAACCGCAGCCGCGAGGTCGTCGATGCCCTGGCGGCCGAGGAAGGCCTGATAGCGGCCGACTCCCCGGAGGATGCCGTCAGCCGGCTTGCCGCCCCGCGCCTGGTCTGGCTGATGCTTCCCGCCGGTGCTGTGACCGAGTCCCACCTGGAACGATTGTACCCATTGCTGGCGGCGGGCGATGTGATTATTGATGGCGGCAATGCCAATTATCATGACAGTCAGCGCCGGGGCGCCCGGTTGGCGGAACAGGGCATCCACTTCGTCGATGCCGGCACCTCGGGCGGGGTCTGGGGCCTGGACAACGGCTATTGTCTCATGGTCGGCGGCGAGGCGGCCGCCATCGAGCTGCTCACCCCCGCGCTGCAGGTACTGGCCCCGGCACCGGACCGCGGCTGGGCCCATGTCGGTCCGGTGGGTGCCGGACACTTCACCAAGATGGTCCACAACGGCATTGAATACGGCATGATGCAGGCCCTGGCCGAGGGCCTGGCCCTGCTCAAGGGCAAGACGGAATTCGACCTGGACCTGGCGCAGATCGGCGAACTCTGGCGCCACGGCTCGGTGGTGCGCAGCTGGTTGCTGGACCTGACCGCCGAGGCGTTGCAACAGGACCAGGACCTGGCGGATATCGCGCCGGTGGTGGCCGATTCCGGCGAGGGCCGCTGGACCGCCGTCGAGGCCATCGACCAGGGCGTGGCCCTGCCGGTGATCAGCCTGGCCCTGGCCATGCGCTTCGCCAGCCAGGACGAGACCGGCTATGCCAACCGCCTGCTGGCCATGATGCGCAATGCCTTCGGCGGGCATGCTGTGGAGAAGTCCTGACAAGCTTCGGCGACTTCAACGCAGAGGACGCAAGGGCACGGAGACGCAAAGGGATTATTGATGTACCGATGATTACTCAGCGTCATTCCCGCGCAGGCGGGAATCCATACACAGCAGCGGCTACTGGATCCCCGCCTGCGCGGGGATGACGGCTTCTTCAATGGTGTAGCCAATAATCTGGACCGCGGTGTAAATTCAAAAGCACATTGATGAATCTCTGCGCCTCTGCGCCCTCTGCGTTGAAGCCGCCAATGCCAGAACGACAGGACCACACATGAGTGAAAGCTGCACCTTCGTCATCTTCGGCGCCACCGGCAACCTGGCGCAGAACAAGCTGCTGCCGGCGCTGTATCACCTGGAGCAGGCGGGCCGTCTGCCCGCGGGCATGCGCGTGCTCGGGGTGGGCCGGCGTGACTGGGACGATGCGGGCTGGCGCCGGGTGGTGCAGCAGGACCTGGAGTCACGCGCCCGCGGCGGGCTGGATGCGGAGCTGTTTGCCCGTTTCAGTGAGCGGCTGGATTTCTTTCAGGGCGACCTCAACGATGCTTCCATCTACGCCGGGCTCAAGGAGCAACTGGAAAGCGACGGCCGCTATCCGGGCAATATCGCCTTCTATATGGCCATCAGCCCGGCGGATTTCGGTGTGGTCAGCCACGAACTGGCCGCTGTGGGGCTCAACGAGGAGGCCGACGGCTGGCGCCGGGTGGTGATCGAGAAGCCCTTCGGCTCGGACCTGGAGAGCGCCGAGATCCTGGACCGGCGGCTGCACCGGGACTGGGCCGAGAGCCAGCTCTACCGCATCGATCATTACCTGGGAAAAAGCACCATTCAGAACATCCTGGTGTTCCGCTTCGCCAACCTGATGCTGGAGCCGCTGTGGAACCGCAACTACATCGACCATGTGCAGATCACCCACGCCGAGTCGCGCGGCATCGAGCAGCGCGCCGGCTATTATGATTCCGCCGGCGCTTTGCGCGACATGGTGCAGAGTCACCTGCTGCAGATGCTGACCCTGGTGGCGATGGAGCCGCCGGCGAGCCTGGACGCGGATTCCCTGCACGACGAGAAGGTCAAGGTGCTGCGTTCCATCCGTCCCATTGCGCAGAGCGCGGTGCATGCCCATGCCTTTCGTGCCCAGTACGGTCCGGGTACGGTGGGCGACAGGAAGGTGCCCGGCTATCTGGAAGAGGCGGGCGTGCCGGCTGACAGCAGCACCGAGACCTACTGCGCCCTGCGGCTGTTCATCGACAACTGGCGCTGGCGCAACGTGCCTTTCTACCTGCGTACCGGCAAACGCCTGGCCGAGAACAACTCAATGATCAGCATCCGTTTCAAGCACCCGCCGCAGCAGCTGTTCCGTGAGACCCACATCGATCGGCTGGAACCCAACTGGCTGCTGATGAACATCCAGCCCAACGATTGCCTGCGCCTGGAGCTGCAGGTCAAGCAGCCCGGACTGGAACTGCGCGCCCAGACCCAGCGCCTGGATGCCGCCAGTTGCGGCATCGGCGAGGCCGGCATCGACGCCTACGAGGCCCTGCTGCTGGACGTGATGGAGGGTGACAGTTCCCTGTTCCTGCGTTACGACGAGGTGCAGTGGGCCTGGCGGGTGGTCGATTCCCTGCTCAAGGTCTGGGCCATGGAGCGCGACTACATCCATACTTATCCCGCCGGCTCCTGGGGACCGCCCGAGGCCAACCGGCTGTTCCTGCGCGAGGACCAGGACTGGCGCAATACGCTGGATACGGATGGCTGAAATGATCTTGCGGCCTGGTATGGAAATGCCCGATAGGGTCGACAACACTCGTCATTGCGATGCCCAGACCCGGGGGGTAGGGTACCCATGATGAAGCCCGGAGGGATTCTATGGGAGCAGCGTGGCAATCTCGTAATGCAGAGGTATACCGTCAGAGATTATTCGCTAAGCTCACCCCTTCGGGGCCGCCCTGCGGGCGTTCTGCGCTCGCAAGCTCGCTTGTGCCGCGGCGCTTTGCGCCTCGCAATGACGAGTCAGTCTGGATGTTCCGTGGCAGTGTTGATCAGGGCCTGAGAAGTTATGACCGAACTTACCCGCTCCCCAGCCTGGCAGGCGCTGAGCGCGCATTATGAGGCAATGCGCGACTTTCAGATGCGCGAGGCCTTTGACAGCGACCCGCAGCGCTTCGGGAAATTTTCCCTGCGCTTCGAGGATATCCTGCTGGACTTCTCGAAGAACCGTATCACCGAGGAGACCCTGAGACTGCTGCTGCAGTTGGCGCGCGAGCGTGACCTGTCCGGCTGGATCGAACGCATGTTCGCAGGCGAGCGCATCAACGTGACCGAAGACCGGGCGGTGCTGCATATCGCGCTGCGCAACCGCTCCAACCGGCCCATCGAGGTCGACGGAGCGGACGTCATGCCCGCGATCAACGCCGTGCTCGAACGCATGCGCGCCTTCACCGGGGCGGTGCGCGGCGGTGACTGGCGAGGACACACCGGCGAGCCCGTCCGCGATGTGGTCAACATCGGCATCGGCGGCTCCGACCTGGGTCCGCTGATGGTCACCGAGGCGCTCAAACCCTGGTGCCGGGAGGGGCCGCGGGTGCATTTCGTCTCCAACATCGACGGCAGCCACATCGCCGAGACGCTCAGGACCCTGCGCCCCGAGACCACCCTGTTCGTGATCGCCTCCAAGACCTTCACCACCCAGGAGACTTTGACCAATGCCCGTACCGCGCGCGCCTGGCTGGTCGAACAGCTCGGCGACGAGGCCGCGGTGGCCAATCACTTCGTGGCAGTCTCTACCAACGCGGAGAAGGTACGCGAGTTCGGCATCGATACCCGGCACATGTTCGAGTTCTGGGACTGGGTCGGCGGGCGCTATTCGCTGTGGTCGGCCATCGGTCTGCCCATCGCGCTCGCCATCGGCATGGAGCGGTTCGAGGAACTGCTCGACGGCGCCCATGCCATGGACGAGCACTTCCGCAGCGCCCCGCTGGAGGCCAACCTGCCGGTGATCCTGGGCCTGCTCGGGATCTGGTACATCAATTTCTTCGGCGCCGGGACCCACGCCATCCTGCCCTATGACCAGTACCTGCACCGTTTCCCGGCCTATTTCCAGCAGGGTGACATGGAGAGCAACGGCAAGCGGGTCAATCGTGCCGGTGAGCCCGTGGACCATCCCACCGGGCCGGTGATCTGGGGCGAGCCGGGCACCAACGGTCAGCATGCCTTCTACCAGCTCATCCACCAGGGCACCCGGCTGATCCCGGCCGACTTCCTGGCCGCCGCCGAATCGGTGAACCCGCTGGGTGAGCACCACCGCATCCTGCTGTCGAATTTCTTCGCCCAGACCGAGGCCCTGATGCGCGGGCGCAGCGAGGCCGAGGGCCCGCGCCGAACTGGAGACCGGGGGGATGACCGGCGCGGCGCTGGACGAGCTGCTGCCGCACAAGGTCTTTCCCGGCAACCGGCCGACGAATTCGCTGCTCTACCGCCGGCTCGATCCCCGTACCCTGGGCTGTCTGATCGCGCTCTACGAGCACAAGATCTTCGTTCAGGGCATCATCTGGAATATCAATTCCTTCGATCAGTGGGGCGTGGAACTGGGCAAGCAGCTGGCCCGGGCCATCCTGCCGGAGCTGGACAGCGCCGGGAGCGTGACCGGGCACGATGCATCCACCAATGGCTTGATTAATTATTACAAGCAGTTATCGTCATAAAAAGACAGCCACGCGGGGGCGGAACAAGGGGGGCGTATGAATCCGGAAGATCCCTGGTCAGCGGTGCATGGAGGGGTCCGGCTGCACCCGGACTATGTGCAGGGCTGCAGCCACCTGGCCGCGGGGGATGTGACCGCCGCGGCCGCCTGCTTCGAAGCGGCCGACGAACAGACCGCCCCGAACGATGTCTACAGCAGCCTCTACACCGCTGCCCGCGGTTACGCCCGGGTACTGCTCAACGACACCAGCGGCCTGAACCTGTGCCGGGCCGCCGCCAGGGCCGAACAGCACAATGGCGATGTCCATGAATACCTGGCCAAGGCCGAGCTGCGCCTGCAGCACCGCAAGCAGGCCTGTGAGGCCATCGTCCGCGGCCTGCGCGCCGACCGCGCCCACCCGGGTCTGCGCCAGCTGCGCCGGCAGATGGGTATCCGCCGAGCCCCGGCGCTGGGCTTTCTCAGCCGCGACAACCTGCTCAACCGCCTGATCGGCCGGCTGACCTACCAGCGCGGCGGCGGCCGGTCCGGTCCCCGCAAAAAATGATATACTTCGCGGTTCGAGTCGGCCGGACAGTCGCGGGGGTTGCGACCCTCGAGGAAAGTCCGGGCTCCACAGGGCAGGGTGCCAGGTAACGCCTGGGAGGCGCGAGCCTACGGAAAGTGCCACAGAAAACATACCGCCGATGGCCCACGGGCACAGGCAAGGGTGAAAAGGTGCGGTAAGGGCGCACCGCGCGGGTGGCAACACGCCGCGGCAGGGTAAACCCCACCCGGAGCAAGACCAAATAGGGAGGCCAGGATGCGGCCCGCATCGCCTCCGGGTAGGTCGCTCGAGGCAGCCGGTGACGGCTGTCCCAGATGAATGACTGTCCCCGACAGAACCCGGCTTACAGGCCGGCTCGTATTGATTCGCCCGTCATTGCGAGGAACGAAGTGACGCGGCAATCTCGTCCGGACTGCCGCATTACGAGATTGCCACGCCGCTGAAGCGGCTCGCAATGACGGTCAATTTTTACCCATTTACGTTGAGTGTTTATGGCCGGCAAAGTCTACATCCGCACCATGGGTTGCCAGATGAACGAGTACGACTCGGCGCGCATCGCCGACGTGCTGGCGGCCTCCCATGGCCTGGTGCCGACCGAACGGGCCGAGGAGGCCGACGTGCTGCTGCTCAACACCTGCTCCATCCGCGAGAAGGCGCAGGAGAAGGTCTTCTCCCAGCTCGGGCACTGGAAGGACTGGAAGGCCGCGCGGCCGGAGCTGGTGATCGGCGTGGGCGGCTGTGTCGCCAGCCAGGAGGGCGAGGCCCTGCGCGAGCGCGCCCCTTACGTGGACCTGGTGTTCGGACCCCAGACCCTGCATCGCCTGCCGGAGATGCTCAACACTGTGCGCCGTGAGCGCGCCCCGGTGGTGGACATCTCCTTCCCCGAGATCGAGAAGTTCGACCGCCTGCCCGAGCCGCGCGCCGAAGGCCCGACCGCCTTTGTCTCCATCATGGAGGGTTGCAGCAAGTACTGCAGCTTCTGCGTGGTGCCCTATACCCGCGGCGAGGAGGTCAGCCGGCCCTTCGACGACGTCATCGCCGAGGTCGCCGCGCTGGCCGCCCAGGGCGTGCGCGAGGTCAACCTGCTGGGCCAGAACGTCAATGCCTACCGCGGGCCCATGCACGACGGCGAGATCGCCGATCTGGCCCTGCTGATCAGCTACGTGGCCGCGGTCGACGGTATCGAGCGCATCCGCTACACCACTTCACATCCGCTGGAAATGAGCGACAGCCTGATCCAGGCCTATGCCGAGGTGCCGGAGCTGGTCAGCCACCTACATCTGCCGGTGCAGAGCGGTTCGGATCGCATCCTGGCGCAGATGAAGCGCAAGCACACGGCGGTGGAGTACAAGGCGATCATCCGCCGGTTGCGCGAGGCGCGTCCGGACATCAGCCTGTCCTCGGATTTCATCATCGGCTTCCCGGGCGAGACCGAGGCCGACTTCGAGGCCACCATGCAGCTGATCGAGGACGTCGGTTTCGACCACTCCTTCAGCTTCATCTACAGCGCGCGTCCCGGCACGCCGGCGGCTTCCCTGCCCGACGATGTCGACATGGCCATCAAGAAGGCCCGCCTGGCCCGCCTGCAGCAGCGCATCAGCGAGAAGGCAGCGCAGATCAGCCGCGACATGGTGGGAAACCGCCAGCGCATCCTGGTCGAGGGTCCCTCGCGCAAGGACCCGGCGCAGCTGGCCGGGCGCACCGAGAACAACCGGGTGGTGAACTTCGCCGGGCCGGCCGATCTCGTCGGCCGCTTCGTCAACGTCCGCATCACCGAGGCGCTGCCCAACTCCCTGCGCGGCGAGTTCGTCGAGCTGGCCGATACCGCGCCGGCCGCCGGTGTCGCCAACTGGATCTAATCCACCGCACCAGCCTGTCATCCCCCAGCGACCGTTTTGACTCAGAAACCCACAGCCTGTGATTTCCTGCTGGAGCCGCCCGACAACGAGCGGCTGGCCAGCCTGTGCGGCCAGTTCGATCAGCACCTGCGTCAGATCGAGCGCCGTCTGGGCGTGGAGATCAACAACCGCGGCAACCAGTTCCATGTCATCGGCGAGGGCAATGCCCCCGAGGTGGCCGGCGATGTGCTGCGCCACCTCTATGATGAGGCCGCGGACCGGATGCTGACCCCGGCCGAGGTGCACCTGGCCCTGCAGCAGGCCAACGCCGAGCTCCAGATCGAGTCCGAGGAGACGCAGGGCGCCGAGGTGCGCATCCGTACCCGCAGCGGGAATATTCAGGGGCGCGGGCCGAATCAGCGCCAGTACCTGGCCAGCATCCGCGATCATGATCTGAGCTTCGGCATCGGCCCGGCCGGCACCGGCAAGACTTATCTGGCCGTGGCCAGCGCCGTGGCAGCGCTGGAGCAGGAACAGGTGCGGCGCCTGATCCTGGTGCGCCCGGCGGTGGAGGCCGGCGAGCGGTTGGGTTTTCTGCCGGGCGACATGGCGCAGAAGGTCGATCCCTACCTGCGCCCGCTCTACGACGCCCTGTACGAGATGCTGGGCTTCGACAAGGTGGGCAAACTGATCGAGCGCCAGGTCATCGAGGTCGCCCCGCTGGCCTTCATGCGCGGGCGCACCCTCAACGAATCCTTCATCATCCTGGACGAGGCCCAGAACACCACGGTGGAACAGATGAAGATGTTCCTCACCCGTATCGGCTTCGGCTCCACCGCCGTGGTCACGGGCGACGTCACCCAGGTGGACCTGCCGCGCGGCACCGTCTCCGGGCTGCGGCACGTGGTCGATGTGCTCAAGGAGGTCGAGGGTGTGAGCTTCACCTTCTTCAACGCCCGCGACGTGGTGCGTCACCCGCTGGTGCAGCGCATTGTCGCCGCCTATGCCCGCCAGGACCCGACGGGCGGAGAGGGCGCGTGAGCGCGGCCGAAGTCCCGCAACCGGCCCTGGCGCTGGACCTGCAGATCGAGACCGGCGCCGGCGATGTGCCGTCCGCGGTCGACTTCCAGCGCTGGGCTGAGGCTGCCTGGCGCGGCGAGGCTGGCGCGGAGCTGACTCTGCGCCTCGTCGATGAAGCCGAGAGCGCCGGGCTGAACCGGACCTATCGCGGCAAGTCGGGACCGACCAATGTGCTGTCTTTCCCGGTCGACGCCGGGGATCTGCCCGGCCTGGAACTGCCGCTGCTGGGCGATCTGGTGATCTGTGCCCCGGTGGTGGCGCGCGAGGCCGCCGAACAGGACAAGACCGCCGAGGCCCACTGGGCCCATATGGTGGTGCACGGCATGCTGCATCTGCAGGGCTACGACCATCTGGAGCCTGCGCAGGCGGTGGAGATGGAAAGTCTTGAAACCGACATCCTGCGCCGCTTAGGCTATCCCGATCCGTATGGAGAGGGATAATCAAGATCAAGAGCGCCACGGAATACACGGAAAGCACGGAAAATTTATTTTATGCTCCACTCGGTAAGCTCCCGTGCATCCGTTGGCATGGAGGCGGTCCGGGACAACCCAGGCTGACCTGATATTTTTACTTTCAGTGTATTCCGTGTATTCCGTGGCGCTCTTGATTTCAGGGATCAGATCACAGTTTATTTCCGCAGATGAACTGTCATGTGTTCCCTGACCTGAAACGACAATGAGCGAAGACCGATCGAGCAACGGTTCCACCCAGCGCAACTGGTTCGAGCGCATCAGCCAGGTGCTGCTGGGGGAACCGAAAGACCGTGAGCAGCTGGTGGAGCTGCTGCGCGACGCCCAGGCGCGCAATCTGCTGGATGCCGATGCCCTGGCCATGATCGAGAGCATCCTGCAGGTGTCCGAGATGCAGGTGCGCGACATCATGATCCCGCGGGCGCAGATGGTGGTGGTGCGCCGCGATGCCTCGCTGGAGGAGATCCTGCCCACCATCATCGATTCCGGCCACTCCCGTTTCCCCGTCATCGGCGAGAACCGCGACGAGGTGGTCGGCATCCTGCTGGCCAAGGACCTGCTGCGTTACCGCATCCAGCCGCAGGAGGCGCTCAGTATCCGCGACAACATGCGCCCCGTGGTCTTCATCCCCGAAAGCAAGCGCCTCAATGTACTGCTGAAGGAGTTCCGGCTCAGCCGCAACCACATCGCCGTGGTGGTGGACGAGTACGGCGGGGTGGCCGGCATGGTCACCATCGAGGACGTGCTGGAGCAGATCGTGGGTGAGATCGCTGACGAGCACGACATCGAGGAAGGGGTCTACATCCTGCAGCGTTCCGAGACCAGTTACATGGTCAAGGCCCTGACCCCGATCGAGGATTTCAACGAGTATTTCGGTACCGACTTCAGCGATGAGGAGTTCGATACCGTCGGCGGTCTGGTCGCCCGCGAATTCGGCCACCTGCCCAAGCGCGGCGAGTCGGTGGCGCTGGGACGCTTCGTGTTCAAGGTCACCCGCGCCGACAACCGGCGCATCCACCTGCTGGCCCTGGATATCCGGGAAGACGAACCCGCCCCGGCCATCCCGGGACCGGGCGGGGCATGAGCCCGGCTGAACCGGGGGGCGCAGCCGCGCGTCCGGCCGCACCCGCCCCGGGCATGCTGCCGCCTTGGCTGGGTTCGCTGCTGGCACTGGCCGCCGGGGCGGGTCTGCCGCTGGCCTTTGCCCCGTTCGATGTTTCCGTCCTGGCCATCATTCTGCCGGCCCTGTTGCTGGTCCTGCTGCCGGAGCGACGTCCCCGCCGGGCCCTGGGACTGGGCTATCTGTTCGGACTCGGATGGTTCGGGCTCGGGGTCAGCTGGGTCCACATCAGTATCCACGAGTTCGGCGGCACACCCCTGGCCGCCGCCCTGCTGGTCGCCGCCCTGCTGGTCGCCTTCCTCGCCCTGTTCCCGGCGCTTGCCGCCTGGCTGACGGTGCGTCTGGCACCGACGGCCGGCTGGCCGCGCTACCTGCTGGCCGCGCCGGCGGCCTGGGTGCTGGCGGAATGGCTGCGCGGCTGGCTGTTCACCGGCTTCCCCTGGCTGCTGGCCGGTTATACCCAGCTGGATTCGCCGCTGGCGGGCTTCGCCCCGGTACTGGGCGTGTACGGTGTGGGTCTGCTGCTGCTGCTGACCGCCGGCGCGCTGGCGGCCGGCATCCGCATCCGTCGGAATGGCCTGCGCGTCGGGCTGCTGTTTCTGGTCATGACGCTGTGGCTCGGTGGGGCGTTGCTGCAGCGTCAGGACTGGACCCGTCCGACCGGGGCTGCGCTCGAGGTCAGCCTGATCCAGGGCAACATTGCCCAGGACCGCAAGTGGCAGGAGGCCTGGCAGCGGGCGACCCTGGCACGCTATCTTGGATTGAGCCGCCAGGAATGGGGCGATCCCGAGCGGCAGGTGGACCTGGTGATCTGGCCCGAAACCGCCATCCCGGCCTTCTATCACCAGATCGAGGACGGCTTCCTGCGCCAGCTGCGCCGCGAGACCCGCCAGGCCGGCAGCGAGCTGCTGGTCGGGATCCCGGTGCTGGACCGTGAGCACTGGGCCTACTACAACGCCGTGATGCGCGTGGGCGGTGAGGATAGCTTCTATTTCAAGCGCCACCTGGTGCCCTTCGGGGAATACCTGCCGCTGCGTGACTGGCTGGGCACCCTGCTGCAGGTCATGCCCCTGCCGGTGGCCGATTTCAGCGCCGGGACGGCGGACCAGACCCTGCTGCAGGTCCGGGGGCATCCGGTGGGGGTTTCGATCTGCTACGAGGTCATCTTCGGCGCCGAACTGATCGCGGCCCTGCCGGAGGCGCGGCTGCTGGTCAATGTCAGCAACGATGCCTGGTTCGGTGACTCGCTCGCTCCCCACCAGCACCTGCAGATGGCACGCATGCGGGCCCTGGAGACCGGTCGCGAACTGCTGCGCGCGACCAATACCGGCATCTCGGCCGTGATCGATCACCGCGGCGGACTGCGCGCGCGCGGTCCCCAGTTCGAGGTTGCCGTGGTACGCGCCCGGGTCCAGCCGCGGGAAGGGGCCACCCCCTACGTGCAGCGCGGTGATCTGCCCGTGCTGCTGCTGGTCGCCGGCATGCTGCTGCTCGGGTATGCTGTCCGGTACAGGTACAAGCCGGAACAATGACCACAGCCGATTTTCTCAATGGCCGCGACGCCTTCGCCGATGCCTTCACCGCTGGGCTGAAACAGCTCCTGCAGCAGGAAGGCCTGGGGCCCTTCATCCTGGTGCTGGCCAATGCCACCTTCGATCCCGACCTGTACGCCGAGCTGGAAACGTCCCTGAGACAGCGTTTCGAGCAGCTGCATGACGAACTGCGCGAACGCTTCGCCACCGGGCGTGACGGAG
Source organism: Thiohalobacter thiocyanaticus (assembly GCF_003932505.1). Lineage (GTDB taxonomy): Bacteria > Pseudomonadota > Gammaproteobacteria > Thiohalobacterales > Thiohalobacteraceae > Thiohalobacter > Thiohalobacter thiocyanaticus. The sequence continues at coordinate 926,225 of NZ_QZMU01000001.1, read as the reverse complement.
AGCAGATCGAGGAGGACCTGCTGGTGTTCCTCAAAATGGCACTGATCGGCTTTGAGGGGCTGCAGCTGACGCGCTTCCGCGATGAAGGGCCCTGGCGGCTGCAGTTCAATCATCTGCGCTCCTTCCGGCCCCGGCGCATCACCAGCGAGGTGCCCAAGGAGATCATCTCGCCGTTCAATTCCCGCGCCTTCAATTTCAACAAGCCCTTCATGCAGAAGGAATGCTTCTGGTCGGGCGAGTTGCTGGGCCGGCGCATGGATCTGTACTACAACAAATACCCCTTCGCGCCCCTGCACGGCCTGTGGGTGCTGGACCGCGACGCCGGCAAGCCGCAGTTCCTCACCCGCGAGGATCATGACTATGTCTGGGATCTGGCCGCGGATCTGGGCGAACGCATCCCCGGGATGCTGTTCGGCTACAACAGCTATGGCGCCTATGCCTCGGTCAATCATCTGCATGTGCAGGGCTTCGTCGAGCCGGCCGGCATGCCGGTGATGCATGCAGACTGGTCGCACCATGGCGGCGACACGGACTATCCGGCCCGCGTATTCCATTTCGAGCGGCGCGAGGAAAGCTGGGACTGCATGGCTGGGCTGCACGCCGACGAGCAGCCCTACAACGCCCTGTTCACCCCCGGCGGCAGTTACCTGTTTCCGCGTCGCAAGCAGGGTACGGTGGAGGTGCCGGTCTGGAGCAGCGGCCTGACCTGGTTCGAGCTCGCCGGCGGATTCATTGTCTCCAATCACCAGGATTTCGAGCGGCTGGACGCGGTTGCGCTGCGCCAGGAGCTGGAGCGGGTACGGCCGGAGTGAATCCGTACCCGCAGGTCCTTATCCCGGCCCACGGCCTTTTCATGCGTTGAATTGCGCAGGTCGGATCAGCGCAGCGGAATCCGACAGGCGGCGGGCCGTTGCGGCTGGCGTCGGGTTACGCCCTGTCAGGGCTAACCCGACCTACGTGCTGTTGGGTTACTGCTTCGCGCGGACGAAGCTGGTGGCGTGGCACTTGGGGCAGGGCGGGATGTGCCCCGGCTCGCTGAAGTGCAGCTCCTCGCCGCATTCCTCACAACGCAGCACGCCGGGGCCGGTGATCTCGCCGGTGTGGTAGGTCTGGGCCTCGTGCATGCGGGCCTCGAACTCGGCCAGCTCGATGCGGGTGCGGTCGGCCACGGTGAGCATCTTCTCGAACAGCCGGCGCTCGACCTGGCCGATGTCGAACTTCAGCCAGGCGCCGAACTCGTTGCCGGTCTGTTCCAGGTAGCTGGCCGCATCCTCCATGTCGCGCCTGAGGTAGGCGGCCACCCGTTCGGCCTCCTCCGCGGGTCAGTTCGCAGTTCGATTGCCCGTTCCTTGGCCCGTTCCAGGTTCTGCTCCAGGGTGGGGATGGCGTGTTCCTCGGCCTCGTCGATGGCGGCCTGAACCCGGTCCATCATGCGGTGGTAGGCCTGGACCAGCTTTTCGCCAGGGCCGGATGGCTGGGAATCTGACATGTCGGGTTTGCTCCGTATCAACAGGGATTGACCCGAATGACACTTACTTCAGCCGCGTCATTCCCGCGAAGGCGGGAATGACGGATAGACCGGAAGCCGGTTTATGTAAGTGCCATTCGGTGCTGACCCTAGTTTGGAACAGATTTCCGGTCAGGTGAAGAGCTGCCACGGATCAGGTATCCTTTGCGGCCATTCGATTGATGCAGGATTTTCAGGAAGGCAATGGACGAAGACTACAAACCCGGGCGGATCGAGGCCGACGCGCAACAGTACTGGGAAACCCACGACAGCTTCCGGGTCGTCGAGGACCCCGCGCGGGAGAAATTCTATTGCCTGTCCATGTTTCCCTACCCCAGCGGCCGCCTGCACATGGGGCATGTGCGCAACTACACCCTCGGTGACGTGATCGCCCGCTATCAGCGGATGCAGGGCAGGAACGTCCTCCAGCCCATGGGCTGGGACGCCTTCGGCCTGCCGGCCGAGAATGCCGCCATGCAGAACAAGGTGCCGCCGGCGGCCTGGACCTACGAGAACATCGACTACATGCGCGAGCAGCTCAAGCGCCTGGGCTTCGGCTACGACTGGTCGCGCGAGCTGGCCACCTGCCGGCCCGAGTACTACCGCTGGGAGCAGTGGCTGTTCACGAAGCTCTACGAGAAGGGCCTGGTGTACAAGAAGATGGCCACGGTCAACTGGGACCCGGTCGACCAGACCGTGCTGGCCAACGAGCAGGTCATCGACGGCCGCGGCTGGCGCTCCGGCGCCCTGGTCGAGCGGCGTGACATCCCGCAGTGGTTCATGCGCATCACCGACTATGCCGACGAACTGCTGAATGAGATCGACCGGCTCGAGGACTGGCCGGAGGCGGTGCGCACCATGCAGCGCAACTGGATCGGCCGCTCCGAGGGCCTGGAGCTGGAGTTCGACATCAGCGGTTCGGATGAACGGCTGAGCGTCTACACCACCCGCCCCGACACCCTGATGGGCGTGACCTACGTGGCCCTGGCCGCCGAACACCCGCTGGCCGCGCGCGCCGCCAGGGACAACCCCGAGCTGGCCGCCTTCATCGAGGAATGCCGCCATACCGAGACCTCCGAGGCCGCACTGGAGACCATGGAGAAGAAGGGTGTGGCCACCGGCTTGGAGGCGTTGCATCCGGTGACCGGCGAACCGGTCCCCGTGTGGGTCGCCAATTTCGTACTCATGGGCTACGGCTCCGGCGCGGTGATGGCGGTGCCGGCGCACGACCAGCGCGATTATGAGTTCGCCCGCAAGTACGGACTGGCCATCAGACAGGTCATCCATCCCGCCGACGGCTCACAGGCCGATGTCAGCGAAGCGGCCTATACCGAAAAGGGTGTGCTGCGTGACTCGGGACAGTTCGACGGCCTGGACTTCGACCAGGCCTTCAACGCCATCGCCGACTACATCGAGGCGCAGGGCCGCGGCCGGCGCACGGTCAACTACCGGTTGCGCGACTGGGGCGTGTCACGCCAGCGTTACTGGGGCTGCCCCATCCCCATCATCAACTGTCCCGACTGCGGCGCGGTGCCGGTGCCCGAGGACCAGTTGCCGGTGGTGCTGCCGGAGCAGATCGAATTCGACGGCAGCGGCTCGCCGCTGAAGAAGCTGCCGGAGTGGTCGCGCACCCGCTGCCCGAAGTGCGGCGGCGAGGCCGAGCGCGAGACCGACACCTTCGACACCTTCATGGAGTCGTCCTGGTACTACGCCCGCTACGCCTGCCCCGACAACGACCAGGCCATGCTGGATGCGCGCGCCGACTACTGGCTGCCGGTGGATCAGTACATCGGCGGCATCGAGCACGCCATCCTGCACCTGCTCTATTCGCGCTTCTATCACAAGCTGATGCGTGACGCCGGTCTGATCTCCTCCGACGAGCCTTTCAAGCGGCTGCTGACCCAGGGCATGGTGGTGGCCGAGACCTATTACCGCGAGGAGGAAGGGCGGAAGCGTTTCTTCAATCCGGCCGAAGTCGAGGTCGAACGTGACAGCAAGGGCAAGGTGACCGGCGCGCGCCTGGCCGGTGACGGCGAGCCGGTACGGATCGGCGGCATCGAGAAGATGTCCAAATCCAAGAACAACGGCGTGGATCCCCAGTCGCTGATCGACCGCTTCGGTGCCGATACGGTGCGTCTGTTCACCCTGTTCGCCGCCCCGCCCGAACAGTCGCTGGAATGGTCCGACGAAGGTGTGGCCGGCGCCCATCGCTTTCTCAGGCGGCTGTGGGCGCTGGGCATGCGGCCGGTCTTCCGCCTGGCGCAGTACGACACGCCCGACAGACGCCGCGGCTTCCTGGCCGGTTTTGACTGGAGCAGTCTGGACAACGAACGCCAGCAGCGGCGCACGGCCGTCCACCAGGCGGTGGAACAGGCCACGCGCGACTATGCGCGCTACCAGTTCAACACCGTGGTGGCCGCCTGCATGAAGCTGGTCAACAACCTGGGCGAGATCGATGCCCGCAGCGAGACGCCCGCCGACCTGGCCCTGCAGTTCGAGGCCATGGACATGCTGTTGCGTCTGCTCGCCCCCGTGGTGCCGCATATCTGCCATGTGCTGTGGCCGCAAGTGCGCAGCAGCGAGGCGGAAGACATCCTCGCCGCTCCCTGGCCCCACCATGACCCGCAGGCCCTGGTGCAGGACAGCCTCGAGCTGGTGGTGCAGGTCAATGGCAAGGTGCGCGCCCGCATCCAGGTGCCGGCCGATGCCGACAGGAGCAGTATCGAGGCCGCGGCGCACAACGATGCCAACGTCCAGCGTTTCACCGAGGGCAAGCCGATCCGCAAGACCATCGTGGTGCCCGGGAAGCTGGTGAATATTGTTGTCTGAGTGAAGAATGATGTAGGTCGGGTCAGCCGCAGCGTAACCCGACATGTCGCGGCGAGAGTCGGGTTACGCCTTTCAGGCTAACCCGACCTACGGCCTTCACGCTGAACAAACTGGATACCCCATGACCCGACCCCATTACCTGTCCATTGTTTCCATCCTGCTGCTGGCCCTGACCCTCTCCGCCTGCGGCTTCCACCTGCGCGGCCAGGTGAACCTGCCGCCCGAGATGGCGCGCACCCATATCCAGGGCCTGGGCCAGTACAGTGATCTGAGCCGGGACCTGCGGATGTTGCTGGAGGGCTCCGGCACGGAGGTGGTGGAATCCGCCGAGCAGGCCACGGCCATCCTGGATGTCGTCGACAACCAGGCCTTCCGGCGGGTGCTGTCGGTGCAGGGCGGCGGCAAGGTGCAGGAATATGAGCTGATCCAGCGGCTGGTGTTCAGTGTGCGCACCACCGACGGCCGGGTGCTGCTGGAGCCGCAGCGGCTGGAACTGGCGCGTGAATACCTCTACGACCGCAATGATCCGCTGGCCAGCGGCAGTCAGGAGGCCGAGATCCGCACCGAGATGCGCCGCGACATCGCCCAGCTGGTGATGCTGCGCCTGCAGGCGCTGGGCTCGGACGGGGCGGACTGATGCAGCTCAGGCCCGAGCAGCTGGGCACCCATCTCAAACAGGGTCTGGCGCCGGTCTACCTGCTGTATGGCGAGGAGACCCTGGTTGCCCAGGAGGCGGCCGATGCCATTCGTGGTTCCGCCCGCGAGCAGGGCTACGTGGACCGGGAGGTGTTCCACGTCGAGACCGGCTTCGACTGGGGCCAGCTCACCGAAGCCGCCAGCGCCCTGTCGCTGTTCGCCGACCGGCGCATCCTGGAGCTGCGGATCCCCTCCGGCAAACCGGGCGATGCCGGCAGCAGGGCCCTGACCGCCTATACCGAATCACCGGCGCCGGACACCCTGTTGCTGATCATCTGCGGCAAGCTGGAGGCGGCCCAGCGCCGGGCCAAATGGTTCAAGGCGCTGGACAGCGCCGGGGTGTCGCTGGCCGCCTGGCCGATCGATGCCCGCCAGCTGCCGCGCTGGATCGGTCAGAGGCTGCAGCGGGCCGGCCTGAGCGCGGAGCCTGAGGCCGTGCAGATGCTGGCCGAACGGGTCGAGGGCAACCTGCTGGCGGCGGCCCAGGAGGTGGACAAGCTGGCGCTGCTGTATCCCGGAGAGAAGCTGGATGCGGCCAGGGTCGCCGAGGCGGTCTCCGACAGTGCCCGCTTCGACGTCTTCGGCCTGGTGGACGTGGTGCTCACCGGCCAGGCCGGGCGCGCCGTGCGCATGCTCGCCGGCCTGCGCCAGGAGGGGGTGGAGCCGGTGCTGGTCAACTGGGCCCTGAACCGCGAGCTGCGCAGCCTGGAGGCCATGGCCTGGGCCCTGGCCCACGGCGAGTCACTGGCGGCGGTGCAGGGCCGGTTCCGGGTGTGGAAAAACCGCCAGCCAGTCGTCGCCCAGGCCCTGCAGCGCCACCGGCTGCCGGCCTGGTACGGCTTCCTGCGCCGCAGCGCCCGCATCGACCGTATCATCAAGGGCCAGGCCGCGGGCAACCCCTGGGATGAACTGGTACAATTGAGCCTGGATCTGGCGGGCCGGCCCCTCGGGCTGACCGCCTGAGGTAATGGCCACGGAAAACACGGAAAGTACGGACAAGTCGAATGCTGTAGGTTGGGTTACGCCCTGCGGGCCAACCCAACCTACAGAGTTGATTTGTTCGTCATGCCCGCGCAGGCGGGCATCCATGGCCTGGATTCCCGCCTGCGCGGGAATGACGGGCAAGGGGAATTGATCGGGAGTTCTGGACAATTTTCCGTGTGATTCCGTGGCAGATTGATTTTTCCAGGAGCAGACAGGAACCCGCACCGCAGGATGAACGCCACACCCGAATCCCTCGTACCTGATGTTGCCGCCTACATGCGCCAGGTCGGCGAGCAGGCCCGTGCCGCCGCCCGGCTGCTGAGCCGTTCCGATACCGCGGCCCGCAACCAGGCCCTGCATGCCATCGCCGAGGCCATCGAGGCCGCGGTCGACAGCCTCAAGGCAGAGAACGCCCGCGACCTGGAGGCCGGGCGTGAGCGCGGCCTGGACGCGGCCCTGCTGGACCGGCTGGAGCTGACCGATGACCGCATCGCCGCCATGGCCGAGGGCCTGCGCCAGATCGCCGCGCTGCCCGATCCGGTCGGCGCCATTTCGGATCTCAACTACCGTCCCAGTGGCATCCAGGTCGGGCGCATGCGGGTGCCGCTGGGGGTGATCGGCATCATCTACGAGTCCCGCCCCAACGTGACCGCCGATGCCGCCGCCCTGTGCCTGAAGTCGGGCAATGCCGCCATTCTGCGCGGCGGTTCCGAGGCGCAGCACTCCAACCAGGCCATCGCCGCCTGCATCCGCATCGGCCTGGGCCAGGCCGGCCTGCCGGGCACTGCGGTGCAGGTGATCGAGACCCCCGACCGCGCCGCCGTGGGCGAGCTGCTGCGGATGCAGGACTGTGTCGATGTCATCATCCCGCGCGGCGGCAAGGGGCTGATCGAGCGGGTGAGCAACGAGTCCCGCATCCCGGTGATCAAGCATCTGGACGGCGTCTGCCATGTCTACATCGACGACCGCGCCGATCCGGACAAGGCCTACGCCATCGCCCTCAATGCCAAGACCCAGCGCTACGGCACCTGCAACACCATGGAGACCCTGCTGGTGCACACGGGCATTGCCGACTCCATTTTGCCGCGGCTGGCCGAGGCCTACCGCGACAAGGGTGTGGAACTGCGCGGCTGTGAGCGTACCCGTGCCATCCTCGGCGACATCACCGCCGCGACCGACGCCGACTGGGACACCGAATATCTGGCACCGATCCTGGCCGTGCGCGTGGTGGACGACCTGGACACGGCCATGGACCACATCGCCGCCCACGGCTCCCAGCACACGGATGCCATCGTCACCGAGGACTACGGCCGGGCGCGGCGTTTTCTGCGCGAGGTCGATTCCAGCTCGGTGATGGTCAATGCCTCCACCCGCTTCGCCGACGGTTTCGAGTACGGCCTGGGCGCGGAGATCGGCATCAGCACCGACAAGCTGCACGCCCGCGGCCCGGTGGGGCTGGAGGGCCTGACCACCCTGAAGTTCGTCGTCCTGGGCGACGGCCAGGTGCGAGGCTGAGCTTGGCGCCTGTCCGGATTCCTTTCCCCCGCTGCAGCCCCGACGACCGGACATGATCGGCGTCTACGGCGGCACCTTCGATCCGGTTCACTACGGTCACCTGCGCACCGCCCTGGAGGTACAGGAGCAGCTGAACCTGGAGGCCATGCTGATGCTGCCGGCCCGCGAGCCGCCGCACCGCGAGGCCCCGCAGGCCTCGCCCGGGGCGCGCCGCGACATGCTCGCGCTCGCCCTCCAGGGGCAGGACCGGCTGGTGCTGGACGAGCGCGAGCTCGCGCGGCCGGGGCCGTCCTACATGGTCGATACCCTGGAATCGCTGCGCGCCGAGCATGGTGAACGCCCGCTGGGCCTGGTGCTGGGCGAGGATGCCTTCGCCGGCCTGGACGGCTGGCACCAGTGGCAGCGACTGCCGGAGCTGGCGCACCTGCTGGTGATGACCCGCCCGGGCGGGGTGCGGCCGACGGGTGAGGCGGCCCGGCTGCTGGCCGAGCGGGGTGTCGCTGACCCCGCCCGCCTGCATGGCCGTCCGGCCGGCCTTGTGTACCAGTGCGAGGTCACCTCGCTGGCGATCTCCGCCACCGCCATCCGTACCCAGCAGGCCGCCGGGCGCAGCAGCCGCTATCTGCTGCCCGAGGCCGTGCTCGATTATCTCGTAGAACACCGTCTGTATTGTTGAACCCCCAAGCCCACAGGTAAGCCGCGTGACTGAAACCCTCACAACCGAATCCCTCAAGACCCTCGTCGTCCAGGCCATGGAGGACATGAAGGCCCAGGACATCAGCATCATCGATGTTCGCGGCCTGACCTCGGTGACCGACTACATGGTCATTGCCAGCGGAACCTCCGACCGCCACGTCCGCTCGATCTCCGAGAACGTCATCGACGAATCGAAACAGCAGGGCCTGCGCCCGATCGGCGTGGAGGGTCAGGACAGCGGGGAGTGGATCCTGGTCGACCTGGGCGACGTGGTGGCCCATGTCATGCTGCCCCGGGCCCGCGCCTTCTATAACCTGGAGAAGCTCTGGAACACCGGCGGGGAAGGCGAGGCCCCGGCGCATCTGCAGGGCGTGTAGGCCCGGCGGCGCATGCAGATCCATCTGCTGGCCGTCGGCACCCGGATGCCGACCTGGGTGGAGGCGGGCTTCAACGAGTATGCCAGGCGTCTCCCGCACGAGTGCCGGCTGCAGCTGGTCGAGATCGCCCCGGCCAGACGCGGCAAGCACCCCGACCTGGAACGCATCCGCCGCGAGGAAGGCGAACGCCTGCTGGCGGCGGTGCCGCGGGATGCGGTGGCGATCGCTCTGGAGGTCGGGGGGAAGGCCTGGAGCACCGAACAGCTGGCCGGGCGGCTGCGCGACTGGCTGCAGGACGGCCGCGACCTGGCGCTGCTGGTCGGCGGCCCCGACGGCCTGTCCGCCGCCTGCCGCGAGCGCGCCGGGCTGCAGTGGTCGCTCTCGCCCCTGACCCTGCCGCATCCGCTGGTGCGGGTGCTGCTGGCCGAGCAGCTGTACCGGGCCTGGAGTCTGATCAGCGGTCACCCCTATCATCGGGCCTGACGGGAGGACGAGTATGATCCTGCTGGCTTCCGCCTCGCCGCGACGCCGCGAACTGCTGGACCAGCTCGGCGTGGCCCACCGCGCCGAGGCGGTGGATATCGATGAGACGCCGCGGCGGGATGAGCCGGTGGCGGATCTGGTCTGCCGTCTGGCCCTGACCAAGGCACGGACACTCGCCGCGCGGTCCGGGGTCGAACTGCCGGTCCTGGGTGCCGATACCCTGATCAGTCTGGACGGCGTGGCGCTGGGCAAGCCGGCCGGCCGCGAAGACGGCCTGGCCATGCTGGCACGGCTGTCGGGCCGCGAGCACGAGGTGCTCAGTGCTGTGGCCCTGGTCACCGGCGCCGGCGGCTCGGTGCGCCTGAACCGCAGCCGGGTGCGCTTCCGCGCACTGACCCGCGCCGAGTGCGAGGCCTACTGGGCTACCGGCGAGCCGGCGGACAAGGCCGGGGCCTATGCCATCCAGGGCCGGGCGGCAATGTTCATCAGCCATCTCGAGGGCAGTTACACTGGCGTGATGGGCCTGCCGCTGTACGAGACCGCGGAGCTGCTGCGTGAATCCGACATCGGCATAACATAATAGTAAGCGGGAATTGCATGAGCGAAGAGATACTGATCAATGTCACGCCGCAGGAGACCCGTGTGGCCATGGTCGAGAACGGCGTGCTGCAGGAGGTCTTCATCGAGCGCGAGCGCAGCCTGGGCCTGGTCGGCAATATCTACAAGGGCGTGGTCTGCCGGGTGCTGCCCGGTATGCAGGCCGCCTTCCTGGATATCGGCCTGGAGCGTGCGGCCTTCCTGCACGCCTCGGACATCGCCACCCGCGACACCGAGTCCGAGGGTGCGAGCACCATCAGCCAGCTGCTGCGCGACGGTCAGGAGCTGCTGGTGCAGGTGATCAAGGATCCGCTCGGCACCAAGGGCGCGCGCCTGACCACCCACATCACCATCCCCTCGCGCTATCTGGTGTTCATGCCCTATGCCACCAATGTGGGGGTGTCCCAGAAGATCGAGGACGAGAACGAACGTCAGCGTCTGAAGCAGGTCGTGCTGGAGACCGCCGGCGACGAGGGGCTGGGCTACATCGTGCGCACTGCCGCCGAAGGGGTGGCGGCCGAGGCACTGCAGTCGGACATGGCCTTCCTGCGCCGGCTGTGGGGTGCGATCCAGGAGCGCGGCCGCCAGGCCCGCGCCGGTGAGATGGTCCACGAGGACCTGCTGTTGAGCAAGCGCGCCCTGCGCGACCTGGTCGGCGTGGAGGTGGAGAAGGTTCGGGTGGACTCGCGTGAGACCCACGCCAGCCTGGTGCGCTTCTGCGAGCAGTTCGTGCCCGAGGTGGTGGAGCGGCTGGAATACTACCCGGGCGAGCGGCCCATCTTCGACCTCTACAGCGTCGAGGACGAGATCCAGCGCGCCCTGGACCGCAAGGTGCAGCTCAAATCCGGCGGCTATCTCATCATCGACCAGACCGAGGCCATGACCACCATCGACGTCAACACCGGCGCCTACGTGGGGCATCGCAATCTCGAGGAGACCATCTTCAAGACCAACCTGGAGGCGGCCCAGGCCATTGCCCGCCAGCTGCGCCTGCGCAATCTGGGCGGCATCATCATCATCGACTTCATCGACATGTCCGACGAGGATCACAAGCGCCAGGTGCTGCGCGCGCTGGAGCGGCACCTGGAGCGCGATCACGCCCGCAGTCACATCAGTGAGGTGTCCAGCCTCGGGCTGGTGCAGATGACGCGCAAACGCACCCGCGAGAGCCTGGAACATGTGCTGTGCGGCCTGTGTCCCACCTGCAACGGCCGGGGCTCGCTCAAGACCCCGGAGACGGTGGTCTATGAGATATTCCGCGAAATCCTGCGCGAGGCCCGCCAGTACGATGCCGAACAGCTGCTGGTGCTGGCCTCGCACGAGGTGGTGGACCTGCTGCTGGACGAGGAATCGACCAGCCTGGCGGAGCTGGAATCCTTCATCGGCAAGCCGATCAAGTTCCAGGTCGAGTCGCTGTATACACAGGAACAGTATGACGTCGTCCTCATGTAGGGATGCGGCCATGCGAGACCGGGACCTTCCTGCATGTTGAGACGGGCCACGCGGCTGTTCTGGTACACGGCCGCCGCGCTGCTGATCGTCGCGGCGCTGCTGCTCAGTACCGCGCGTCTGGTGCTGCCGCTGCTGGACGACTATCACGGCGAACTCCAGCAGTGGCTCACCCAGCGGGTCGGGCATCCGGTGCGCATCGAACGTCTGGACCTGGGCTGGCACGGGCTGGGACCGGAGCTGCGGCTGCTGGATACCCGGCTCTACGACCGCAGCGGCGAGGAGGTGCTGCTGCAGCTCGAGGAACTGCGCATCGGCATCGACCTGTGGCTCTCCTGGCGCCAGGATCAGCTGGTCAGCGCCCGTATCGCCCTGCATGGCAGCGAGCTGAACCTGATCCGGCGCGAGGACGGCCGCATCGTACTGCGCGGTCGGGAACATGCTGTCCCCCTGATCAATCCCCTGGCACTGGCTGCGGCGCAGCCGCGTATCGAGATGCAGGACGTCACCCTGGGCTGGGAGGATCGCTACCTGGGCCAGCCACGGATGGTGTTCCGCGACATCGCCCTGCGCGTGCGCAATCGCGGCGACCGGCATCAGCTCGAGCTGCAGGCCAGCCCCACCGCTTCCCTGGGCCGGACGCTGGAGGTGCGGGCGGATCTGGTCCTGCCGCCCGAACAGCCTGATCGCTGGCACGGCCGCCTGTACCTGAACGCGCAGGGCTTCATGCTGCGCGAATGGCTGGGCTGGTACCTGTCCGAGCGCTGGTACGCCGGCGGCGTACTCGACGCCCGGCTCTGGGCCACGCTGCAGGCCGGCCGGCTCACGGCCGCCGAGGGCGAGCTGGCCGTGCATCTGCCGGTGTTCTCCAGCCGCGAGCGGGCCGCGCCCCTGTTCGCCGGCACCCGGCTGGCGACCCGGGCGCACTGGAACCGCAGCGGTGAGGCCTGGCAGCTCCGCCTGGATGAACTGGAGTTGATCCAGGCGGAGCGCGCCTGGCCGACGACCGGCCTGAGCCTGATCATGGCCGCCCCCGATGCAGGATCCGCTGGCGGCGGACGCCGGGTGCAGCTGGCCGTGGACACCCTGCCGCTGGAACTGCTGCAGCCGGCACTGCCCGTACTGGTCGAAGCTGCCGGTATCCCGCTGGATCTGAAGGCGCTGGCCCCGCAGGGCCGGGTGCGCGGTCTGCAGCTGGGCGGCGAGCGGCACGCGGACGGCTGGCGGGATATCCGCTTCAGGGCCGGGTTCGAGGCCCTGGCCTGGCAGCCGCATGCACGCCTGCCCGGGGTGAGCGGCCTCAGCGCCCGTCTGATCGGCAGCCCGCAGCGCGGCCGGATCGAGCTCGACCTGGCGGGCGGTCGGTTCACCGCCCCGGCGCTGTTCCGCGATCCCATCCCGATCGGGCGCCTGGCCGGCCGCCTGCACTGGCAGCAAAACGAGGATGACCTGCTGCTCTACAGCGAGCAGCTCGCCCTGGCCAACACCGACATCGGCGCAAGCGGCCGGCTGCGACTGGCACTGCCGCGCGATGGCGCCTCACCTCATCTGAATCTGCAGGCGGAGATCGAACGGGGCGATGCCGCCATGACCGGGCGTTACCTGCCGGCCGCCATCATGCCGGAGAAGACGGTCAACTGGCTGGACCGGGCCATTGTCAGTGGCGATCTCCATGCCGGCAGCGTCGAGTTCCGCGGCCGCCTGGCCGACTTTCCCTTCCGGCAGGGCGAGGGTCGGATGGAGATCCGCGCCCGGGTTCGCGATGCCATCCTGGATTACCATCCCGACTGGCACCGCATCGAGGAACTGAACGCCGAACTGGTCTTCATCAACCAGGGCATGCACATCGAGGCGGTCGACGGCGCCATCCTGGGGACGCGCCTGTCCGCCGTGACCGCCGACATTCCCGATCTCAAGCGCAGTCGGCTGAAGGTCCAAGGCCGGGTGCGCGGCCCGCTGGACGACATGCTGCGCTTCCTCCAGGACAGCCCGCTGGCCCGGCGCGGCTATGCCCTCGGCCAGGTGCAGGGCGGCGGTACGGCCGGCCTGGAGCTGGATCTCGATCTGCCCCTGCGCCGGGCCCAGCGCGGGACGACACGGGTGGCGGGCCAGCTGCAGCTGCAGGACAACCGGCTGCAGCTGCCGGCACGGGAACTGGCACTGGATTCGCTCAGCGGGCGCATCGATTTCACCGAGACCCGGGTCAGCGGCACCGGGCTCGAGGCACGGCTGTGGCAGACGCCGGTGAGTCTGGAACTGGCGCCTCATCCGGACACCCCGGGTCTGACCCGGGTGCGCCTGGCCGGTCGGCTGCCGCTGCTGCAGCGCCTGGGCCAGGCCCATCCGCTGCTGGCGCGGTATCTGTCCGGGCAGGCCGACTGGCGTCTCCAGCTCGACGTCGGCCGCCAGGTCGAAGGCTATCCGCTGCGGATCGAGTCGGAACTCGAGGGGGTCGCAATCGACCTGCCGCCGCCGCTGGGCAAGCCGGCGGCGGCGAGCCGGCCGTTGCGGCTGCAGACCCGCATCCAGCCCCAGGGAACCGGGCCCCTGTTCCTGCGGCTGGGGGATCTGCAGGCCGCGCTGGAGCTGGATTCCGCCGCCCGTCCCGTCACCCTCGACCGGGCCATGCTGCGTTTCAACGACGGTGCCGCCGAATTGCCCGAGGGCCCGGGGCTGGAGCTGCACGGGCGCCTCGACAGCCTGTCGGTCGATGCCTGGCGTGAGGTGCTGGACGGCATGGCCGGGGGGGATGCGGCCCTGCCCGCGCTGGCGCTGCGCCGCGCCGCCCTCGAGGTGCAGCATCTCGAGATTTTCAACCAGCGCTTCGCCGGGGTCGGCGCCCGGGTCCGGCCCGACCTCGGCGTCTGGCGGATCGACCTGGACGGGCCGGACATCGCCGGTCGCATCGCGCTGCCGCGCGCCGATTCCACCCTGCCGCTGGACCTGGACTTCGATCGCCTGGTCCTGGCCCGGGGCGGGATCGACGGGGCCGGGGAGGACATCGATCCGGCCCGCCTGCCGCCGCTGGACGTGGACATCACCGATCTGACCTACGGCGAGCTCGATCTGGGCCGGGTGCGGCTGCGCAGCGAGCCGCTGGCGCATGGCATGGAAGTGGAATCGCTGGAGGTCGAGGGCGACTGGCTGAAGCTACTCGGCCCAGGGCAACTGGACACTGCGCGAGGGCCGCGAGGCCTCGCGCTTCGATATCGAACTGCACGGCAGCGACCTGGGACAGATGCTGAACGCCTTCGGCTACAGCGGCAATGTCGAGGGCGGGGCCACCCACGGCGAGATCAACGCCAACTGGCCCGGCGCGCCCATGGACTTCGCTCTCAAGGCGGTCGAGGGTACCCTGGCCCTGCGCATCGGTGCCGGACAGCTGATCAAGCTGGACCCGGGGGCGGGCCGCGTCTTCGGCCTGCTCAACCTGCATGCGCTGCCGCGCCGGCTGACCCTGGATTTCTCCGACCTGTTCAAGCGCGGGTTCGCCTTCGACCGCATCGAGGGCCACTTCACCCTGATCGACTCCAATGCCTATACCCAGGACCTGATCATCCAGGGGCCGTCGGCGCGCATCGACATCTCGGGCCGCATCGGCCTGGCCGAGCAGGACTATGACCAGCTGGTCACGGTCACGCCCGAGGTCTCCTCCGGGTTGCCCATTGCCGGGGCCATCGCCGGCGGCCCCGTCGTCGGCGGCGGCCCTGTTCCTGGCCGACCGTTTCCTGGGTAAACAGTTCGAGGACATGGCGCGCTACCAGTACACCGTTACCGGCAGCTGGCAGGATCCGGTGTTCCGCCGCCTGAACCGGGAGACGCCGGACGCCGACGCGGCCGGCGCGCCATGACCGGAGCCCGCCCCGCCTGTGATATGCTGCGCCTATGAGAGCGGTAATAACCTTTCTGTTTCTGATACTTCCCTTTGCTGCCGTCTCCGCCGCCCCCATGTATGTCATGTCGGCGGAGGTGTGGATGCGGCCGCGGCAGGGGGCGGATCTGCTCGCCGATGAGCGCCTGCGCGAGCTGGTGCTGGGGCTGGACGAACAGTCCGGCAGCCGCCTGCTGATTCATTATCCCGGCGGCGAGGCCGGCGGGATGTGGGCGCATGAGCTGCGCTCCTGGCTGATCGCGCTCGGGGTGCCGGGCGCGCGGATTGAACTGGCACCGGGCGGAGTGCGTGAGGCCGCCCTGGGTGTCGAACTGCTAACCGGCCGTGGGGCCGAGTCGATGGAGCCGTCGCAGTGACGCAAGTGGCAAGCATCCAGATGGCCTCCGGGCCCAACGTCAACGCCAACCTGCTCGAGGCCGAGCGCATGATCGAGGAGGCGGCGAAAAGAGGCGCCGAACTGGTGGTGCTGCCGGAGAATTTCGCCATCATGGGCATCCATGAGTCGGATAAGGTCGAGCAGCGCGAGGCGTCGGGCGAGGGGCCGATCCAGGAGTTTCTCGCCCGCCAGGCCAGACGCCACAGGCTGTGGCTGGTCGGCGGCACTGTCCCGCTGCAGGCCGACGCGCCGGACAAGATCCGCGCCGCCTGTCTGCTGATCAATCCCGAGGGCGAGCGGGTGGCGCGCTACGACAAGATGCACCTGTTCGACGTGGAGGTGGTCGGCAGCGGCGAGAAGTACACCGAGTCCGAGACCATCGAGCCGGGCAACGACATCACCGTGGTCGACACCCCCTTCGGGCGGCTGGGCCTGTCGGTATGCTACGACCTGCGTTTCCCGGAGCTTTATCGGGTGATGCTGGACCGCGGCGTGGAGATCCTGGCCGTGCCCTCGGCCTTCACCGCCCTGACCGGCAAGGCGCACTGGGACGCCCTGGTGCGCAGTCGCGCCATCGAGAACCTGTGCTATGTCATCGCCTCGGCCCAGGGCGGCTATCATCTGAACGGGCGCGAGACCTACGGCAACTCCATGATCGTCGATCCCTGGGGTACGGTGCTGGAACGCCTGCCGCGCGGAACCGGCGTGATCATGGCGAAACTCGATCGCGGTTACCTGGAATCCACCCGGCGGCTGTTTCCGAGCATCGAGCATCGCCGGATCAAGTGCGGTCCACTATAAATCTATTGTTTATCCGTCATTCCCGCGAAGGCGGGAATCCAGTGCCTGGCAGAGCAAGTGTACGCTGGATCCCCGCCTCCGCGGGGATGACGCGGCTGAAATCAGTGCCATTCGGATCAAAGGGCATTACACGCAAATAGGATTGACACCTTCATGAGTCAAACCCCACTCGACACCGCCCGCCGCTTTCTGCTGGAACCGGCCGGCATCGGCGACAACGACCTCGGCACCGTGCTCGACAGCATGCTCGGGCACAGCATCGACTTTGCCGACCTGTACTTCCAGTCCACCCGGTTCGAGTCCTGGGTGCTGGAGGACGGCATCGTCAAGGAAGGCAACCACAGTGTGGAGCAGGGCGCCGGCGTGCGCGCCATCAGCGGCGAGAAGAGCGGTTTCGCCTACTCCGACGAGATCATGCTGCCGGCCCTGCTGCAGGCCTCGGGCGCGGCCCGCGCCATCGCCGGCCCCGGCGGCAGCGGCGCCGTCCGCGCCTGGCAGCCGACCGGCACCCTGGACCTGTACCGCCCGCTGGACCCGCTGGAGACCCTGAGCGCCGACGACAAGGTCGCCCTGCTCAAGCAGATCGACGCCGAGGCCCGGCGCCAGGACCCGCGCGTCGACCAGGTCGTGGTCAGCCTGGCCGGCGTGCACGAGGTGGTGCTGGTCGCCGCCAGCGACGGAACCCTTGCCGCCGACGTGCGCCCGCTGGTGCGCATGAACGTCAGCGTCATCGCCCAGGAGAACGGCCGCTACGAGCAGGGCAGCTCCGGCGGCGGCGGCCGCGGCGGCTTCGACATCCTCACCAGCGACGGCCGCGCCCTGTGGCACGCCCGCGAGGCGGTGCGCCAGGCGCTCACCAACCTGGAGGCGGTCGAGGCCCCGGCCGGCCACATGACCGTGGTGCTCGGTCCCGGCTGGCCCGGCGTGCTGCTGCACGAGGCCATCGGCCACGGCCTGGAGGGCGACTTCAACCGCAAGGGCACCTCCGCCTTCGCCGGCAAGGTCGGCCAGAAGGTCGCCTCCGACCAGTGCACCGTGGTCGACGACGCCACCCTTGCCGGGCGCCGCGGATCGCTGCAGATCGACGACGAGGGCACCCCGGCCCAGTGCACCACCCTGATCGAGAACGGCGTGCTCAAGGGCTACATGCAGGACAAGATGAATGCCCGCCTGATGGGCGTGCAGCCCACCGGCAACGGCCGGCGCGAATCCTACGCCCACCAGACCATGCCGCGCATGACCAACACCTACATGCTGCCCGGCAAGTACGACCCGCAGGAGATCATCGCCTCCGTGGACAAGGGCCTGTACGCCGTCAACTTCGGCGGCGGCCAGGTGGACATCACCTCCGGCAAGTTCGTCTTCTCCGCCAGCGAGGCCTACCTGATCGAGAACGGGAAGATCACCGCGCCGGTCAAGGGCGCGACCCTGATCGGCAACGGCCCCGACGTACTCACCCGCGTGGACATGGTCGGCAACGACCTGGCACTGGACATGGGCGTGGGCACCTGTGGCAAGGAAGGCCAGAGCGTGCCGGTGGGCGTGGGCCAGCCCACCCTGCGCGTGGCCGGCCTCACCGTCGGCGGTACCAGCGCCGGCTGAGGGGAAAGCGTCAGGCCTTGCGTTACAAGATGGAAATGGGGGTCGGTGACAACTGAAAGTGCAAATGATCAGCAGTTGTCACCGATCCCTGGAGCAGCCCACTGAACCTGAGTCCTCAGGGGAACAGTCCGCCAGCGGTGTCAAGCAACGGCTTCAGAGGCTCGGCGGACAACGGAACCTCCGGCACGGGCACTTCGCAGCCATCCGTCAGACTGACGCAGGTCACCGTGATTTCCACGATGTCGAAATTGGCATTGAAGCCCATGAAGGGCGGGGTCCGCATCGGGCTGCCGCCGAGGCCGATATCGCCATTGGTCTTGTCGATGACGGTGTCATACAGCAGCGGCGTCGTGCCGCTGGGATTGACACCGAGCTGAAGTGGTCCAGGTTCTCCGTCGCTGTCGGTGTCCACGTCTGTTGTATTCCAGGTGGTGGTTGCGACGATGGCTGGGCCCACCGGCATGGTAGTCGTGCTGCCATCCTGCAGGGTGATGACGGTATTGTCGGTCGGAGGAGTCATGACTCCCCGAATGACATCGCCGGGGCTCGAGTTCATGAGCGCCGTGGTGAGGTTGCCCATGTCCAGCACCAGGCTTACCGGGATACCGTTGTTGCCGGACCAGTCGAACAGCATGTTGCCCAGCAGCAGGGTGTTCGTGGGTATGCCCAGAAGATTATCGGTCGAGACGAAGGTGATATCGCGGCCGCTGGCTTCAACGCCGAAGAAGGGGAAGGGTTCGAAGGTGGCGCTGCCGGACATGCCCTGGTTGTTGGTGGTCATGACCATGGTGCCGTTGATGGGCGAGCGGTAGCCCTGGAATCTGGGCTCGTCGGCGAACGAGGTGTTTCTCACCATCTCGCCTTCAGGCGTCAACAGGGTCATGTAGCCCTTGAAATCCATGCTGAAGCTCCATGCCGCGGCATTGGCGGAGAAGACCAGGGCCGCAGTTGCCAATATGCCTGCAGCCGTGCTTGCTCCCGAGGAGTGAGGTTGTATCATTTTGAGCCCTCCTGACGGTTTGGTTTCGATTATGTGATGGGCGACAGACTTAATGGATGCATGTCGGTGTGATGGCTCCGTTCCTCATCCCTGTCTGTTCTTGAGAGGTAATGCTGCTGATTGCTGCACTCCGCATGACCAGCGGCTACATCAGCATTTGACGTGGCCGCGTGTGTTGGAAAAATCGGCTGCTGTCCCGTGCCCCTATAGGCGGAAAAGGAGGTCCGGATCGGGCACTGACCTACACTTGCCGGATGAGCGCAATAAAGACTGGCAAGGGTAACGAACGATTGATAATCATTTGCATTACAGGCTTTGGTTCGCAGCCTGAATTCCTGCTGGCGCTATGGGACACATCCTGCCTCTCGGGAGCATTGGTAAAGCAGTCGTGGTGTGGCTGGGAATCCTGGTACTGGCTGTCGCCAATGGCCTGCTGCGGGAGGCGTTGCTTGTTCCGGTCCTGGGCGAGCCCGGGTCACTGATCCTCCGTGAGCATAAGGGTCAGAGCATAAGGGTCAGGTCTTGCAATGCGACAAGCAGAGCATAAGGGTCAGGTCTTGCAATGCGACAAGCGAATGTTTGATTGCAAGACCTGACCCCGTTTATGACCCCGTTTATTGACCCCGTTTATGCGCAGTGTCCCGAAAGCCGGTATTGGCGGCCTATTGCGGTTGCTTCTCCGTAATACCAATCGGCTTATTTTCTTGATTTCATAATAATTCTGTTTAAAGATCGGGATAAGGCGTGACCGCGATATGCGAATTCGGCAATTCGCACAATATCCCGATTCCGCACTATTACCAATACAAAAGAATCCATCTAAGATACTGTTAGATAAAAATAAATTATGGAGAATCGAAGTGCCAGCTATAAAAGTCGCTAAGGTCCGGGCCGGAACAGTATATAAGCTAATCGGTATAGGGCTGACGGCAGGGTTTATTCCGCTGTTTGTACTATTTGGAGTCCTGGCGGCGACCGGGACGTCTACGCTGACATGGAATGAGCAACCTGTTACAGGTCTTAAGGCGCTTTACATCGGGCCACTAATGGGGCTTTTTATGGCGGCTATATTTACAGCGCTAGTAGGCAGTGTTACGGCATTCGGTCTTTGGTTGTATTCATTTTTCAAACCGCTGAATATCGAGTACCAGCTCGTTGATGACGCGGACTCAGATAGCTAACAAACTGTTCCAGTGCATTCCGGCACCTTCGGTGCCTCCATCGGACAGCCTTTACAGCGCATCGCGCTTCCAAGGCTGCCGCTGAACAAGGGCGTTAGATCTCCGAACTACCCATGAAAAAATGTAAGACATGTAATGCCGAGTTGAGCTGCATCGGTAAGATTGAGCCGGATACGTTGTGGCTATCGACAAAGCAGCCTTCGCTGAGCCCTTTTGCCGGGATTGGGTATTTTGCCGTTTTTCTTCTGGGCGGTTTATTGATTGCGCAGCCGCTCTGGGGGTCTCATATGATCTGGGCGGGTCTGGTCGTCGCTGTTTGCGGCGGTCTCGGTGCCTATCTTTGGAAACGGCCGCGCAACTACTATCGATGTACCGAATGCGGTTCGGAATTCTATGGCAACATATTGTTGCGGCGAAAAACAGGCTCAGGGTGTAGTTGCCGCTGATATTGAGCCTGATGATTCCATAACCCTGATATGCATAGGTCATGATACTCGGCACCCCTGGCAGGGTATTGGTGATCTGGCTGGGAATCCTCGTCCTGGCGGTTATTAATGGCATGCTGCGCGAAGCCGTCCTTCTCCCAATGCTGGACAAGCCCCTGGCGCTCATCCTCAGCGGTATTCTGCTTTCCGCGCTGATCCTTGCAGTTGCATACCTTTCGCTGCCCTGGCTCGGGCGGATGCCGGTGGCGGGTTACCTCACCGTCGGTCTGGGCTGGCTGTGCCTCACCCTGATCTTCGAATTCGCGTTCGGGCGTCTCGTCCAGGGCAGGCCCTGGCCGGAGTTGCTCGAAGCCTATACCTTCAGGGATGGCAACCTCTGGCCCCTTGTTCTGCTGGTCACGGCGGCGGCGCCGTATGTGGCAGCCAGGATACGGGGATGGGCGTGAAGCCTGTTTCGTCGCTTTCCTTCTGTGCGGCCTATTCCGTGAAGACAATACCCATCCTGACTGAGCGGGGGTTGCGGAGTTCGTCCGCCGGCTCCTTCGGCGCCATCGTGACGACGGTGACCAGCTGTTTCATGCGTCTCATGCAGCGGCCGCAAGCTGAACGATCCGGCGCTGGAAGGGCTCGAGCTGCTCAAGGAAACCGTCGATGACCTGACCGGCCATGTCGAGCGGTTGAAGGAAAAATATATCGGATCGTCGGAACCTGCCACGGAGGCGCTGGCAAACAGGAATCGTTGCCCGCTGCTGCCCGTACTATACTCAATACCCGATCCCTCAACAAAATATACTCACATGCGAGGTGCGCTCATGAAATACACGGCACAGGTGTTGATTTCCGCGCTGGCCATGGCGCTGCCGGGCATGTCTCCGGCCGGCGATATCCCAGGGCCGTCGCACGGCATCGCCTATCCGGAAGGCTGGCAGGAATGGTCGACCATCGCGGTCTCGCACCGCACGGACAACAACACCCTGCGGGTGATCCTGGGCAATGCGGCGGCGGTGAAGGCGGCGCGTTCGGGGCAGACCGATCCCTGGCCTGACGGCGCCATTCTGGGCAAGGTGGTGTGGAAGGATGTCCAGCTCGAGAACTGGGAGGAGGCGACGGCGCCCGGTGAGTTCGTCCACGCCGAGTTCATGTTCAGGGACTCAGACAAGCATTCGGAGACCCATGGCTGGGGCTGGGCGCGCTGGGTGGGACTGGAGCAGAAGCCCTTCGACGGCGGCATGCAGGTCTGCATCGCCTGTCATACCCCGGTGAAGGACCGTAACTGGGTGTTCACGGACCCGGCGCCATTCCCGCAGCTCAGGTAAACGGAAGTTCCAGGCCGGTAATACTGCGTCCCCGGTGCCTTGACGATCACACTCTCCTTCCCCGCCGCCCGGGACTGCTTGCCGATCACGACGGGTGTATGCTTCATATACGCCTGAAGTGACCATGGAACACCCCCGTCATGAGTGATGCCCCGCCTGACACACCTGCCTGGCACAGCCTGGAGCGCGATGAGGTCCTGGCCCGGCTCGACGCCACCGAGCTGGGCCTGTCGGACACTCAGGTGCGCGAGCGCCTGGAACGCTACGGTTACAACCGCCTGCCGCCCCCGGAGCGCACCGGTCCGCTCAAGCGTTTCCTGCTGCAGTTCCACAATGTGCTCATCTATGTGCTGATCGCCGCCGCGGTCGGCACCGCCTTCCTGCGTCACTGGGTGGACACCGGGGTGATCCTGGGCGTGGTGCTCATCAACGCCATCATTGGCTTCATCCAGGAGGGCAAGGCGGAGCAGGCCCTGGACGCGATTCGCGGCATGCTCTCGCCCCGGGCCCTGGTGCTGCGCGACGGGCAGCGGCGCACCGTGCCCGCCGAGGAACTGGTGCCCGGTGATCTGGTGTTCCTGCAGGCCGGCGACAAGGTGCCGGCCGACCTGCGCCTGCTGCGGGTGCACAACATGCGCATCGACGAGGCGCTGCTCACCGGCGAGTCGGTGGCCGTGGACAAGCAGACCGAAGCGGTCGGTGCGCAGGCGGACCTGGGCGACCTCAGTTGCATGGCCTTTTCCGGCACCCTGGTCGCCTTCGGCCAGGGACGGGGCCTGGTGGTCGGGACCGGCGCGGACACCCAGATCGGGCGCATCTCCACCCTGCTCGGGGAGGTGGAGACCCTCACCACACCGCTGCTGCGCGACATCGCCGTGTTCGGGCGCTGGCTGTCGCTGGCCATCCTGGTACTGGCCGGCTTCACCTTCGCCTTCGGCTACTGGGTGCGGGACTACGATTTTCTGGATACCTTCCTCGCGGCGGTGAGCCTGGCGGTGGCTGCCATCCCCGAGGGTCTGCCGGCCATCATGACCATCACCCTGGCCATCGGCGTGCAGCGCATGGCCAGGCGCAATGCCATCATCCGGCGCCTGCCGGCGGTGGAAACACTGGGTTCGGTTACCACCATCTGCACCGACAAGACCGGCACGCTCACCCGCAACGAGATGACCGTCAAGTCCATCGTCACCGCCGAGGACACCTTCGAGGTCAGCGGTGTGGGCTACGAGCCCCACGGCGGTTTCAACCGGGACGGGCAGGACGTGGACCCCGAGGATCACCCGGTGCTGGCCGAGGCGCTGCGCGGCATCCTGCTGTGCAACGATGCCGAACTCCATCAGCGCGACGGCGTGTGGGAGCTGGAGGGCGATCCCACGGAAGGGGCGCTGGTCACCGCAGCGCGCAAGGGCGGCCTGGACCCCGTCGAGACCGCCGAACGCTATCCCCGCGACGACGTGATCCCCTTCGAATCCGCCTACAAGTTCATGGTCACCCTGCATCACCATCATCACGAGGACCAGCGCGGCTTCATCCTGCTCAAGGGCGCCCCCGAACGCGTACTGGCCGTGTGCGAACGGGAACGCACCCGCGACGGCGACCGGGCCGTCGAACGTGACCGCTGGGAGGAACGCATGAATGCCATCGCCGCCCGCGGCCAGCGCCTGCTGGCGCTGGCGGTTCGGGAGGTGGGTGCGGACAAGCGTACGCTGGAATTTTCGGACGTGGAGGATGGCGGCCTGACCCTGGTGGCCGTGTGCGGCATCATTGATCCGCCCCGGGCCGAGGCCATTGAGGCGGTCAGGCAGTGCCAGGACGCCGGCATCCGGGTGAAGATGATCACCGGCGATCATGCGGTCACCGCCCGGGCCATCGCCGACGAACTCGGTATCCGTACCGGCGGCGGGGTCATGCCGGGGCATGAACTGGAGCCGCTCTCCGATACCGCGATGGAGCAGACGGTGCGGGAGGTGGACGTGTTCGCCCGCGCCACCCCGGAGCACAAGCTGCGGCTGGTGCGCGCCATCCAGGCCAACGGCCAGGTGGTGGCCATGACCGGTGACGGCGTCAACGCACGCCCCGGCGCTCAAGCGCGCCGATGTGGGGGTGGCCATGGGCATCAAGGGTTCCGAGGCCGCCCGCGAGGCCGCCGAGATGGTGCTCGCCGACGACAACTTCGCCTCCATCGCCCATGCCGTGGAGGAGGGCCGTACCGTCTACGACAACCTGCGCAAGGCCATCCTGTTTCTGCTGCCCACCAGCGGCGGCGAGGGTTTCACCATCATGGCCGCCGTGCTGCTGGGGCTGACCCTGCCGCTCATGCCGGCGCAGGTGCTGTGGGTGAACATGGTCACCGCTGTCACCCTGGGGCTCGCCCTGGCCTTCGAGCCCGCCGAGCCCGGCGTCATGCGGCGTCCGCCGCGGCCGCCCGGCACGCCGGTGCTCTCGGGTTTCCTGATCTGGCGCGTGGCCTTCGTCTCGGCGCTGCTGCTGGCAGGGACCTTCGGCCACTTCCTGTGGATGGAATGGCAGGGCGCGGAGGTGGAGGTCGCCCGGACCGTCGCCATCAACACCCTGGTCATGGGCGAGCTTGTCTACCTGTTCAACAGCCGCTACATCCTGGAGCCGGTGTTCAACCGCGCCGGTCTGCTGGGCAGTCGCGCCGTGCTCATCGCCGTTGGCGTTCTGGTCATCCTGCAGGCCCTGTTCACCTATGCCCCGCCGCTGCAGTACCTGTTCGGGACCGCCGCCCTGGGGTGGGGGGAATGGGGCATCATCCTGGCCTTCGGGGCGGCACTGTTCACGCTGGTGGAACTCGAGAAGACCGTTTTCCGGCGGCTGCGGCGCCGGATTTCATGACCGGCGCCGACAGGCCCCGCAGGTTGATTTATATCAGCTTTCGAAGATTCCCCGTGCGTCCTGCCCGTTCCCGCCCGGCAGGCTTGCGCCGGACGACTATACTTCCTGCGTGCAAGACCTTGGCAATCCAGATAACAGGGAGAAAGGCAATGTCCAGATACACCATGATCACCGGGCTGGCAGCCGCGCTGCTGGTACTGGGCGGAACCGCTTCCGCCGGCGAGAAGGCGATGATGTCGGAAGAAAACGAAATGGGCCAGATGACCTTCGAGGGCCTGGATCGCGACGGTGACGGTTACATCAGTAGCGAGGAGGCCGCGGCGCACAAGGGCCTGGAGGCCAACTGGGAGAAGGCTGACGCCAACCAGGATGGTCAGCTCGACAGCAGCGAGTTCAGCGCCTTCGAGGGTGAGGGCCGACTGTCGCCGCCGGAGGAGAGCGAAATCTCCGAGCCCGGTGCCGCACCCTACAGTCGCGACTGAATCTGATTCCGCAACTGTCCCTTCGCCCTCTCCCCCGGGGAGAGGGTAAATCAGGGTTCGCCCGCGGTTTGTGATTCCGCAACCTCACGCAGAAACCGGAACAGCGCGCGTGGCCCCTTCGTCCTGTTTTCCCGGTAGTCCTTCTGTGCCTGCCGGATGAGCTGACGCAGGTGCTGGCGGTCGGTGCCGGGATACTGCGCCAACCAGTCGCTCAGCGCCTCGTCCCCCTCGTGAATGAAACGCTCGCGCCAGTCCTCGAGCTGGTGAAAGGCGCGCGCGGCGCGGCGGTCTTCCTGCTGGATGGCCTCCAGGGCATCGATGACGGGTTGGGGGTCGCCGTTGCGCAGCAGCTTGCCGATGTACTGGATCTGGCGCTTGCGCCCGCTGCGGGCATGGATGCGGCGGGCGAGCTGGACCGCGTCGCGCAGCCTGTCGTCCAGCGGCAGGGCGGCCAGCCGCCCCTCCGGCAGTTCCACCAGGGTGCGGCCCAGTTCCAGCAGGGCGTGGGCCTCGCGCTTGAGCTGGGACTTGCTGGGGCCCTCGTCGTCGTCTTCCTCGGGAGTCAGGTCCGGTTGCTTGTGCATGGTTCGGGCGGGTTGCGGCTGACGGATCGGTCCAAGATAGCATACCCGGCCGCGGGAGGGGGATGTCCGGGCCCGGCCTTGGGCGGGGGCGGACATTCCTTTACCATGACGGCTTCGATTACCCGCAGAGAGTCATCATGAGCCAGCACAATACCGAGGTCACGACCCACGACACCAGCCTGCCCGATATCGGCCGCCTGGAGCGGATGGTGGGGGATATCCTGGAACAGGCCGGCAGCGCCGGCGCCAGCGCGGCCGAGGCGGCCGTGTCCATGGATGTCGGCCTGGGCGTGACGGTGCGCAAGGGCGAGGTCGAGACGCTGGAGTTCCACCGCGACCGCGGCCTGGGACTGACCGTCTACTTCGGCCAGCGCAAGGGCTCGGCCAGTACCTCGGACTTCCGCCCCGACACCATCCGCGAGACGGTGCAGGCGGCCTGCGACATCGCCCGCTATACCAGCGAGGACGCCGCCGCCGGCCTGGCTCCGGCCGAGCGCATGGCGCGCGAGGTGCCGGAGCTGGACCTCTACCACCCCTGGGATCTTTCCGCCGACCAGGCCATCGAGATCGCCCGCGAGTGCGAGCGGGCCGGGCTGGACACCGACCCCCGCATCACCAACTCCGAGGGGGCGACGGTGAACAGCCATCAGGGCCTGCGGGTCTACGGCAACAGCCATGGTTTTCTCGGCGGCTACCCCAGCAGCCGCCACAGCCTGAGCTGTGCGCTGATCGGCGAGCAGGGCGGACACATGCAGCGCGACTACTGGTACACGGTCTCGCGCCTGAGCGAGGAGCTGGAGGATGCCGATGCCGTCGGCCGTATGGCCGCCGAGCGCACCGTGCGCCGGCTGGATGGCCGCCGCCTGGGTACCCGCCAGGTTCCGGTGATCTTCGCCGCCGAGGTGGCCACCGGGCTGCTGCGCAACTTCACCGGCGCCATCCGCGGCGGCAACCTGTATCGCAAGTCCAGCTTCCTGCTCGATCACCTGGGTAAACAGGTGTTTCCCGAGTTCATGCACGTCTACGAGCAGCCGCACCTGCCGCGGGCGCTGGGCAGCGCGCCCTTCGACAACGAGGGCGTGGCCACGGTGGCGCGCGACCTGGTCACCGACGGGATGCTGCAGGGCTATATCCTGGACAGCTATTCGGCGCGCAAGCTGGGCATGGAGACCACCGGCAACGCCGGCGGGGTGCATAACCTCAGTGTGGATACCAGCGACCGTGACATCCACGACCTGATCCGGGAGATGGGCACCGGCCTGCTGGTCACCGAGCTGATGGGGCAGGGCGTGAACCTGGTCACCGGCGACTACTCGCGCGGTGCCGCCGGCTTCTGGGTGGAGAACGGCCAGATCCAGTATCCGGTCGAGGAGATCACCGTGGCGGGCAATCTCAAGCAGATGCTCCTGAACATCGTGGCCATCGGCAACGATCTGGAGACCCGCGGCAATATCCGCACCGGTTCGATCCTGATCGAGTCCATGACGGTGGCGGGTGAGTGAAACCGAGACTGACCGCGAGTCTGGCGGCCTGGGGTGGCGAAGATTTTACCGAAGTACTGAAGGACGAACTGGCCGCCCTGGGTCCGGATGCGCTTCCCCTCGTCACCGATACCGGCCACGCCGATGCCCGGGAACTGTCGCTGAGCCTGATCCGGCAGGTGGAGGTGGACGGCGCCCTTCAGCTTCGGGTGGGTGTGTTCTTTCAGCAGATTCTGGCCGGCTGCAGCTGCGGCGATGATCCGGTTCATGAGCCCGCCTACTGCGAGCTGGAACTGGTCATCGACAAGTCCGACGGAAAAGCCGAGATCCTTCCTGTCTCCTGAATTCTTCGATCTCGTAGGCCGGGTGAGCCCGAAAGGGCGTAACCCGACCTACATGGATCATGTGTCTATGTCAGGCTTCGGGTCGTTTTAACCCACCTTGGGCAACCGCTCCAGCGCGGCATCGATCTGCTCCGCCGGATACTCGTAGTCCTCCAGTTCGCCGCTGAAATAGCGGTCGTATGAGGCCATGTCGAAATGACCGTGGCCGGAGAGATTGAAGAAGATCGCCTTCGCCT
This sequence comes from Thiohalobacter thiocyanaticus, assembly GCF_003932505.1. Taxonomy (GTDB): domain Bacteria; phylum Pseudomonadota; class Gammaproteobacteria; order Thiohalobacterales; family Thiohalobacteraceae; genus Thiohalobacter; species Thiohalobacter thiocyanaticus. The sequence continues at coordinate 898,495 of NZ_QZMU01000001.1, read as the reverse complement.
CGCCGCTCTGCCTGCATTTCAATGCCTCGTCGATGGCTGCGCGGATGGCGTGGTTGGATTCGGGCGCCGGGATGATGCCCTCGGCGCGGGCGAACTGCACCCCGGCCTCGAAGGTGGCCAGCTGCTTCACCGCTACCGCCTCGATCAGACCCTCGTGGTAGAGCTGCGAGACCAGCGCCGAGTCGCCGTGATAACGCAGTCCGCCGGCGTGGATGCCGGGCGGGACGAAGTCGTGGCCCAGGGTGTACATCTTCATCAGCGGGGTGTGGCCAACGGTATCGCCGAAGTCGTAGGCATAGTGGCCGCGGGTGAGGGTGGGGCAGGAGGCCGGCTCCACCGCCACCAGCCGCACCTGTCTGCCGGCGGCCTTGTCGGCCAGGAAGGGGAAGGCCGCGCCGCCGAAGTTGGAGCCGCCGCCGCAGGGGGCCAGCACCACGTCGGGATAGTCGTTGATCTGCTCGAACTGCTTCTTGGCCTCCAGTCCGATCACCGTCTGGTGCAGCAGCACGTGGTTGAGCACCGAGCCCAGGGCGTAGTTGGTGTCTTCGCGCGAGGCGGCCTCTTCCACCGCCTCGGAGATGGCGATGCCGAGCGAGCCGGGCGAGTCGGGGTCCCGGGCCAGGATCTGGCGGCCGGACTCGGTCCGGTCGGTGGGGCTGGCCAGCACCTCGGCGCCCCAGGTCTGCATCATGGAACGACGGAAGGGTTTCTGCTCGTAGCTCACCCTGACCATGTAGACCCGGATATCGATGCCGAACATCTGCCCGGCCAGCGCCAGCGAGGAGCCCCACTGACCGGCGCCGGTCTCGGTGGCCAGGCGTTTGATGCCGGCCTGCTGGTTGTAATACGCCTGGGCCACCGCCGTGTTGGGTTTGTGCGAGCCGGCGGGGCTCACGCCCTCGTACTTGTAATAGATGCGTGCCGGCGTGCCCAGTGCGGCCTCCAGCCGGTGGGCGCGGAACAGCGGAGACGGCCGCCAGAGCTGGTAGATCTCGCGCACCGGCTCGGGGATCTCGATCCAGCGCTTATCGGTGACCTCCTGCTCGACCAGGGCCTCGGGGAAGATGGCCAGCAGCGCCTCGGGTGGCACCGGACTGCCATCCGGGGCCAGCACCGGGGCCGGCGGGTTGGGCATGTCGGCGATGACGTTGTACCAGTGGGTGGGGATGTCTTTCTCGTCGAGCAGGATCTTGGTCTGCATGGCCGCTGTCTCCCTGGATAACTGTGGCAATTGAAACGCCCGGGCGGCTGGCGCGGAATGACCCGGGTCAAGCGGTGCGCTGCTTCAATGGTTATTAACCGCTTGTTTATTGTGGTGAAGCTTGTATTTTACGGTCATTCACCTTATAGACGCCAGTAGAGCCACGCAAACACGCCGAAAGGAGGCAGCATGCTGTTTCGTCAGATGATCGAGCCGGACTCAAGTACCTATACCTATCTGATCCACTGCCCGGACACGGGCAAGACCGCGCTGATCGATCCGGTGCTGGATACGGTGGAGCGGGACCTGTCCCTGCTGCAGGAACTGGGCCTGGAGCTGGACTTCACTCTGGACACCCACATCCACGCCGATCACCTGACCGGGGCCAAGCGGCTCAAGGAACTGACCGGCAGCCGCATCGTCGGCCCGGCGGTGGACCAGCTGCCCTGCACCGATATCGGGGTGCGCGAGGGCGAGCCCTTCCGGGTGGGCAATATCGAGATCAACCCGCTGTTCACGCCGGGGCATACCGACCATCACCATGCCTACCTGATCGATACCGGCACCCACAGGATGCTGTTCAGCGGCGACGCCCTGCTGATCGAGGCCTGCGGCCGCACCGATTTCCAGTCCGGGGATGCCGCCACCCTGTACCGCAGCATCCATGACAAGTTCTTCACCCTGCCCGACGAGACCCTGGTCTATCCCTGCCACGACTACGAGGGTCGCCAGATCAGCACCATCGGCCAGGAGAAGAACCGCAACCCCCGTCTGGGCAACAGCAAGACGCTGGAGGAGTTCGTCGAGATCATGGACAACATGGACCTGCCCTATCCGCGCAAGATCGATTTCGCCGTGCCCGGCAACCAGCTGTGCGGCGCCTGTCCGCCGAATGTGCCGGAGGAATATCGCCAGCCCTGTCTGCGCCACGATCAGGGCTGAAGCGACTTCGGGCTGCGCTGTGTTGCGCGTCCGCCGGCATCAACTAAGCTTGATGCTTAAACACTCTGTCGAGGAGCCGAGATGAGAAATCTGTTTACCGCCCTGTTGCTGGCGCTGGGTCTTGCGTTTTCCGCCCACGCCGAGGAGGCCGCCGACAACGGTGCCCAGCGTTTCGACATCGCCCAGACCGTGGTGAGGATGCCGCTGGAGGAGGGTGTCAGTGTCGTTGACGCCATGGACTTCATGCGCTCCAAGGCGGCGGAGCTGAACATGAAGATCGTCGCCCACCAGCCGGTGTCGGAGGAACTGAAGGCGCGCGGTGTGGATTCCGGTCCACTGCACATCATGCAGTTCTGCAATCCCGGTGACGCCCACAGGATGGTCATGTACAACGCCATCTTCGCCGCCTACATGCCCTGCCGCATCGCCCTGGTCGAGGACTCGGAAGGCCAGACCTGGCTGATGATGCTGGACCTGGATCTGCTCATCGACAACACGCCGTTGTCGCCGGAGCTGAAGGAGATGGCGCAGGGCATCAACGACAAGCTGCTGCGGATCATGGAGGCCGGAGCCACGGGGGCGTTCTAGGGCCCGTTAACCCAATCATTGCATAAATCCAGGTTGTCAAACCACTGTCGTCATCCCCGCGCAGGCGGGGATCCAGATACCGCTGTGGTTATTGGATCCCCGCCTGCGCGGGGATGACGGGACTGAAGTAGCCACGGTACGCCGGAAGGCCCGTTTCCCTCGGCTACTTCATCTACAGCAGGAATATCGTCCCCAGCCCCAGAAAGGCCAGAAAACCGATCACGTCGGTGACGGTGGTGAGCAGCACGCTGCCGGCCAGCGCGGGGTCGATACCCATGCGCTGCAGCATCAGCGGGATGCCGAAGCCGGCCAGGGCGGCGAAGGCCAGGTTGATGATGATGGCAGCACCGATGATGATGCCCACCTGCGCACTCTGAAACCAGAGCGCGGCGATCACTGCCACCACGACCGACCACAATATCCCGTTGAGCGCGCCGACGGCCAGTTCCTTGGTCATCAGCAGCCGTGAATTGGATTTGCCGATCTGGTTCAGCGCCAGGCCGCGGATGACGATGGTCAGGGTCTGACTGCCGGCGATGCCGCCCATGCTGGCGACGATCGGCATCAGCACGGCGAGTGCGACGATCTGCTGCAGGGTGGCCTCGAACAGGCCGATCACCCAGGAGGCGAGCAAGGCGGTCATCAGGTTGATGCCGAGCCAGATCGAGCGCCGCCGGGTGCTGGCGAACACCGGGGCGAAGATGTCGCCTTCCTCGTTCAGACCGGCCATGCTCATCAGCGAGTGGTCGGCCTCGTCGCGGATGACGTCGACCACGTCGTCGATGGTGATACGGCCCAGCAGCCGGCCGTTCTGATCGATGACCGGCGCGGAAATGAGGTCCCGGTCCTCGAACAGCTTGGCCACCTGGACCGCCGTGGTCTCGGCCGGGATGCCTTCCACGTCGCGCACCATCACCTCGGCCACGCTGAGTTCCGGATCCGTGGTCAGCAGGCTGGACAGCGGCAGCAGTCCGAGATAGCGGTCGTTGCGGTCCACCACCATCAGGCTGTCGGTCAGATCCGGCAGGTTGCCGCGCAGGCGCAGGTAGCGCAGCACCACGTCCAGGCTGACATCGGCCCGGACCGTGATGGTGTCCACGTTCATCAGACCGCCGGCGGTGTCCTCCGAATAGGACAGTACCGATTCCAGCCGGTGGCGGTTCTGCAGGTCCATGGACCGCAACACCTCGTGGATGACGGTGCCGGGCAGGTCCTGCAGCAGGTCGGCCAGGTCGTCGGTATCGAGGTTCTCGGTCAGCGCGACCAGCTCGCCGGCCTCCATCTCCTTGATCAGGCCGGAACGGACCTCGTCGCCCACGTGCAGCAGTACTTCGCCGCGGTCGTCGGGGTCGACCAGTTCCCACAGGATGATGCGGGGGTCCTTGGGGATGGATTCGAGGACGTGGGCGATCTCCGCCGGACGGAGATTGTGGATCAGGCGCCGCACCCGGCTGGCCGCACCCGAGGCCAGTGCATCCGAGACCTTGTGCAGATGGTCCTGGGCCTGGGTGGTGTCCTTGTGGCTGTCGGCCATGCGGCGGGGTCCTCAGCGCGAGACTCGCCCGCTATGGGCAAGACGTTGATTCCGCCGCAGTTTAGCAGGGACGGTCGGCAGGCGTCATCCTGCCGCCGTTTTTTTCGCAGCCGGCATCACGTGCATTGGAGGTTCTGGATCTGTGCGAGCAGTTCGGCGCGCCGGTCCGGATCCCAGGTCTGCATCAGGGTCTCGACCGGTTCCATGATGCGATCCAGCCGGGTCTGGCGGATCAGGTGCTTGACCTCGAGCAGCGAGGAGGCCTGCATGCTGAAGCTGTTCAGCCCCAGTCCCAGCAGCAGCCGGCTGTAGAGAGGATCGCCGGCCATCTCGCCGCACATGGACACCGGCACCTTGTGGCGGGCGCCGGCCTGGATGATGCGCCGGATCAGATCCAGCACCGCCGGGTGGGTGGGGTCGTAGAGATAATTCACCTCGTCATCGACGCGGTCGATGGCAAGCGTGTACTGGATCAGATCGTTGGTGCCGATGGACAGGAAATCCAGCTCGGCGGCGAACATGTCCGCGGCCAGCGCGGCCGCCGGTACCTCGATCATGCCGCCGACCGGCATGGCGGCATCGAAGTCCTTACCCTCGGCGGCCAGCTCCTGCTTGACCTCCGCGATCAGGGCCAGGGCCTGGCGCAGTTCGCCCAGGCTGGAGAGCATGGGCAGCATCATCTCCACCGGGCCCAGGGCAGCGGCCCGCAGTACCGCCTTGAGCTGGGGCCGGAACAGGCTCGGGTCGTGCAGGCACAGACGGATGGCGCGCAGGCCCAGGGCGGGATTGGCGCAGTGATGCGCCGTTTCCTGGTCCAGCGCCTTGTCCGCGCCCAGGTCCAGGGTGCGGATGGTCAGCGGCCGGCCGCGGAGCTGGTCGATGACAGCGCGGTAGTGTTCGAGCTGCTCCTCCTCGTCCGGCGTGTCCTCGCGATTCATGTACAGGAACTCGGTGCGGTACAGGCCCACGCCTTCGGCACCGGCGTCGATGACCTCCTCGACATCCTCCAGCAGCTCGATGTTGCCCAGCAGCCGGATGGAGACGCCATCCTGCGTGCAGGCCGGTTCGTACCGGGTCTTGACCAGGACGTGGGCTCGTTCCAGCTCCTCTGCCTGGCGCTGGCGGTAATGCTCGAGCACGGGCGCGTCGGCGCCGGCCAGCACCAGGCCTTCCTGGCCGTCCAGGATCAGAGTCTCCCCATCCTGGATGTAGCGGTGGATGTTGTGCACGCCGACCAGGGTCGGGATGCGCAGACTGCGGGCGACGATGGCGGTGTGCGACAGCGGCCCGCCGTACTCGGTGATGAAGCCGGCTGCGCCCTGGTGATACAGCAGTACGGCGTCGGCCGGGGTCAGCTCGTCGGCCAGCACGATGCTGCCCTTGAGGTGGTCAGCAGCCCCCAGGTCCTGGACTTTCTCGTCGTGTACCAGCAGGCGCTGAATGCGGCTGACCACATGGTCGATGTCGTCCTTGCGGGTGCGCAGGTAGGCGTCGTCCATGGCCTCGAACACCTGCACCAGGGCGTCGCGCTGCTGCTTGAGCGCCCACTCGGCATTGATGCCCTGGTTGCGGATGAGCAGTTCCGGGGCCACCGTCAGGGTGGAGTCCTCCAGCATCAACAGGTGGGTGTCGATGAACTCGACGATGTCGGCGCTGGTGTCGGGGGGGATACGGCCGCGAATGCCGCGCAACTGCTCGCGCGCCCCGCCAAGGGCCAGGCGGAAGCGCTCGACCTCGGCCTCGATCAGATCTTCGGTGATCCGGTATTCGGTGACGTCGAGATGGTGGCGTTCGAGCAGGTGGGCCCTGCCGATGGCAATGCCGCGCGAGACGCCGATGCCCGAAAGCTGCACGGCCACCTGTCAGTCAGCCTTATTCCGGTTCATGGAAACGCTCCCCGATCAGTTTCTCGATGGCGGCCATGGCCTCGGCTTCGTCGCTGCCCTCGGCGCTCACCTCCAGGGTGGTGCCTCTGGAGGCGGCCAGCATCATGATGCCCATGATGCTCTTGCCGTTGACCTGCTGGCCGTTGCGGGCGATCTTAATGTTGCTGTCGAACTCCGAAGCCAGGGTGACCAGCTTGGCCGCCGCGCGTGCGTGCAGGCCCAGCTTGTTGATGATGGTGAGTTCTTTTTTCTGCATTGCATTATCCTAGAAACCACAGTTGAACGCGCCCGAGTGTGTGGCTGGCGTGTTCGCTGGCACGGCGCGACGACGCTGCAGGGCCATCCCCTGCAAGGAGGAACAACACCGCCAGCGGGCGCGCCGGACGTGCAATCGGGCGCGTAGCGCTCTCACCCGTCCGGTAATGCCTGTCAAAAATGAAAATTTTTGCATTCCTCAGCCCTGTGGATTCATTGAGCGGTCAACTGTGGTTTCTAGGATCACCGTTCCTGCGGGTGGCAGGGCAGCACGCCGTCGCGCCCGCCTGACAGGGCCTTCTCCTCCAGCTCCGGCAGGCTCAGGCGGGGGTAGTTCAGCACCCGTACCAGCATGGGCAGATTGATGCCGGCCACGACGCTGGCGGTGACATGATCCTGTACCCGGGTGGCGATGTTGCTGGGGGTGGAGCCGTACATGTCGGTCAGGATCAGCACGCCCATGCCGGAATCGAGTTCGCGGCCGTATTCGATGGCGCTGGCCAGCGTGGCGTCGGGGTCGCAGTCGAAGCTGGCCTTGAGCGCACGCGTCTCCAGCGGGCACACCCCCAGCATGTGGGTGGCGGTGTGCAGCAGCATCCTGCCAATGTCGCCGTGGGTGATGATCAGCAGACCGACGCTCATGAGAGTTCCCGGTGACGGACCAGCACGGAAGGATATCGGTCGGCGAAGTGTTTGCCCAGCCTTTCGGCCATGTAGACCGAGCGGTGCTGGCCACCGGTGCAGCCGAGCGCCACGGTCAGGTAGCGCCGGCTCCCCTTCTCGAAGGCCGGCAGCCAGTCGTCGAGAAAACGGCACAGCTCCCGGAACATGGCGTCCACCGGTGACTGCTCCTCCAGGTAGGCAATCACCGCCTGGTCGCGGCCGGTCAGCGGCCGCAGGCCCTGGATCCAGTGCGGGTTGGGCAGACAGCGCACGTCGAAGACGAAGTCGGCATCGTCCGGCAGGCCGTGTTTGTAGCCGAAGGATTTGAACAGCAGCGACAGGCGGTCGGGCCGGCTGTCGGCCAGGCGCTCCTGCACCAGGTCGCGCAGCTGATGCAGGTTGGTGTGGGTGGTGTCGATGTGCAGGGTGGCGCTGGCGGAAATGGGCTCGAGCAGGTTGCGCTCGCTGCGGATGGCGTCGGCCAGAGTGGTGTCGCCGCCGGTCAGCGGGTGTTTGCGGCGGGTCTCGCTGAAGCGCTTGAGCAGGGTCTCGTCCGAGGCCTGCAGGAAGACGATCTGGGTCTGGATGTCCTGGGCCTCGAGCCCGGCGAGAATGTCGCGGAAGCGGGACAGGTCCTGGCGGTGGTTGCGGGCATCGATGCCGACGGCGGCGCGGTCCTGGCGAGCGGTGGTCAGTTCGCGGGCGAGCGGCTCCAGCAGGGCGACTGGCAGGTTGTCCACGCAGTAGTAGCCCAGGTCTTCCAGGGTGTTCAGGGCCACGCTCTTGCCCGAGCCCGACAGCCCGCTGACGATGATGAGTTTCATTCAGGCGTTTGCTGAATCTGTTCCCGCTGTCGTTGAATGAGTTCCTCGCCGGCGTCGTGGCCGCGCATGGTCAGGATGTGCTTGCGGGCGGCGGCCTCCACCAGTACCGCCAGGTTGCGGCCCGGCGCCACCGGCAGGGTGATCTCCGGCACCTCCACCTCCAGGATGCGCCGGGTGTGGTAGCTGCCGCGCAGGCGGTCGATCTGGCGCAGCGCGTCGTCCTCCATCTGCTGCAGGTGGATGATCAGGCGCAGGTACTTGCTGTACTTGATCGCGCTCTCGCCGTACATGGCGCGGATGTTGAGGATACCAAGGCCGCGCACCTCCAGGAAGTCGCGCAGTACCGGCGGGCAGGTGCCGCTCAGGATGTCCGGGGCGACCTGGGCGAACTCGGGGCTGTCATCGGCGATCAGACGGTGGCCGCGGCTGATCAGCTCCAGCGCCAGCTCGCTCTTGCCGATGGCGGCATCGCCGGTGATCAGCAGCCCGATGCCCATGACCTCCATGAACACGCCGTGGATGACCAGCTTGGTGGAATGATAGTGGGCGTAGTAGTACTCGATGTGGTTGATCAGCTCCGGCCCGTGCTGGGTGGAGGTGAGCAGCGGCGTGCCCTTGAGCGCGGCCGCCTGGAGCAGGTCGGCCGGCGGCTCGATATTGGCCAGGATGACGGCGTCGGTGACGGGGGCGAACAGGTGATCGAGTGCTTCGTCCCGGCGTTCGGGTTCCAGGTCGTTCAGATAGGCCAGCTCGATCCGGTCGATGATCTGGATGCAGTGATTATGGATGAAGTTGAGGTGCCCGACCAGGGAGCCCGTCTGGGCGTCGTCGGTGCTGTCGAAGTGCAGGGAGCGTTCGCGCTCACCGCTGACCCAGGTCAGACCGAGGCGCCGCTGCAGGGCATCGAACAGCTCGCCCACGGTCAGGTGCCTGCTCATGCCGATTCGCGCTGCCGGGCGTCCTGGGTCAGAAAACGTTGATACAGCTCCTCGCCGGTGGCGGCGTGGCGCAGGTCCTCGGTGAAGCCCTTGTCGCTGAAGCGCCGGGCCAGGTCGGCCAGGATCTGCAGGTGTTCGTCGGTGGATTCGGCCGGCACCAACAGGGCGAACATGAGATCGACCGGCTGGTGGTCGATGGCATCGAAGTCGATGGCCGGGTCCAGGCTGGCGAAGGCGCCCAGCGGCTCCGTGAGGCCGGCCAGACGGCCGTGGGGCAGGGCCACGCCCTGGCCCAGGCCGGTGCTGCCCAGGCGCTCGCGCCCGATCAGGCTGTCGAAGATCTCCTCCGGCGTGAGGCTGGGGGCATGGCCGGCGAGCAGCTCGGCCAGTTGTTCCAGGGCGCGCTTCTTGCTGGTGGTACCGAGCCGGGCGACGACCCGTTGCGGGCTGATAAGTTCGGTGATATTCATGGTCTCCGCTGTTTCCTCCTGCCGGACGGGTCGGCCCGGCGCCGGGTTTATTCCGCGGTGGATGTCTTGACGTTGTTGCCTTCGGCGCGGTGGTGATCCTTGAGCTTTTCCTTGTGCTTCTTCACCTGCCGATCGAGTTTGTCGACCAGGGCATCGATGGCGGCGTACATGTCTTCCTCGGTGCTGTCGGCGAAGATCTTGCCGCCGTTGACGTTGATCGTGGCCTCGGCGTTCTGGCGCAGCTTTTCCACACTCAGCACGACATGGATGTCGGTCACATTGTCGAAATGCCGTTCCAGGCGTTCCATCTTGCTGTTGACGTAGTCGCGCAGGGCGTCGGTGATGTCAACGTGGTGACCGGTGAGAATGATTTGCATGGCGCCACTCCTTAAGGTGCGGATGATATGTAGAGGTTCAGGCGAGTCGTTTGCGTTCATTGGACGGCGGAATGGCCATCGCCTCGCGGTATTTGGCGATCGTGCGTCGCGCAACATTGATACCTTCGTCGGATAGCAGATCGGCGATCTTGCTGTCACTCAGGGGCTTGGCGGGGTTCTCGCCCGCCACCAGTTTCTTGATCATGGCCCGGATGGCCGTGGCGGAACATTCGCCGCCGTCGGCGGTGCCGACATGGCTGGAGAAGAAGTACTTGAACTCGTAGATGCCGCGCGGGGTGTGCATGTATTTCTGGGTTGTGACCCTCGATATGGTCGATTCATGCATTTCCACCGCCTCGGCCACGTCGCGCAGCACCAGCGGCTTCATCGCCTCTTCTCCATAATCGAAGAATGCGCGCTGACGCTCGACAATGCAACGCCCTACCTTGAGCAGGGTCTCGTTGCGGCTCTGCAGGCTTTTGATGAACCAGCGAGCCTCCTGCAGGTGGTTGCGCAGGTAGTTGTTGTCGGCGCTGTTGTCGGCCCGTTTCACCAGACCGGCGTACTGCGAATTGATGCGCAGCTTGGGCACGGCGTCAGGGTTGAGCTCCACCCGCCACTGGCCCTTCTTGTCCTTATGGACGAAGACGTCGGGGATGACGTACTCGGCGGTGGCGGTGGAGATGGCCGAGCCCGGGCGCGGGTTCAGGGTCTGGATCAGGCCGATCACTTCCTGCAGCTCCGGCTGGCTGAGCTTGAGGCGGCGCATCAGCTGCTGATAGTCGCGCCCGCCCAGCAGTTCCAGGTGCTGCTGGATCAGCTTCAGCGCGGTGTCGCGCCAGGGGGTGTCCGGGTCGAGCTGCCTGAGCTGGATCTCCAGGCACTCGCCGGGCGAGCGGGCGCCGACCCCGATGGGGTCGAAGTGCTGGATGCGGTGCAGTACCGCCTCGACCTCGTCGAACTCGAGTTCCGGATGGCTTTCCAGCAGGCCCTGGTGGATGTCCTCCAGCGGCATGCCCAGATAGCCATCGTCGTTGATGGAATCGATGATGGCGGTGGCGATGGCCTGGTCGGTCTCGGTGAAGGGCGACATCTCCATCTGCCAGGTGAGATGCTCCTGCAGGCTTTCGCTGCCGGTGTTGTGTGTCTCCAGGTAGTCGCGGTCGTCATCGCCGGCGGGGGCGCTGTAGCTGGTCGCACCGGAGTCGTAGATGTCGTCCCAGCCGGTGTCCACCGGCAGGTCGTCGGGGATGTCGTTGGCGGTGGCGCCCAGGTCGGAATCGGCCTGGCTGTATTCGGTTTCGCCGCCGGTCTCGGCCGACTCGGTCGCGGCCTCCTTGACGGTTTCGGCCTCGGCCTCGCTGCGGTCTTCGGCCTCGGTCCGGGGTTCCGCCTCGGTCCCGTCGACAGCCTCCAGCATCAGGTTGGAATCCAGCGCCTGCTGGATTTCCATCTGCAGCTCCAGGGTCGACAGCTGCAGCAGCCGGATGGCCTGCTGCAGCTGGGGTGTCATGGTGAGATGCTGACCAAGACGAAGCTGTATCGACTGTTTCATATAGTTGTGTGTCGGGGATCGCGTCGCTGCATGATGGGACAGGCTGATTTACCCTGCAAGCATTTATTGTGCCACTGAATGGACGGCCTTTGCTAGAGGCTGAAATTTTCGCCTAGATAACAATTTCTTACCTGTTCGTTGGCCAGAACCTCCGCCGGGCTGCCGGCGGCGATTTCAATGCCTTCGTTGAGGATATAGGCACGATCGCAGATTCCTAAAGTCTCGCGCACGTTGTGGTCGGTGATCAGCACGCCGATATCACGGTCGCACAGGTGCTTGACGATCTGCTGGATGTCGCCGACCGAGATGGGGTCGACCCCGGCGAAGGGCTCGTCCAGCAGGATGAAGCGCGGTTCGGCGGCCAGCGCCCGGGCGATCTCCACCCGCCGGCGCTCGCCGCCGGACAGGCTGATGCCGGTCTGCTCGGTCAGGTGGCTGATGTGCAGTTCCGCCAGCAGGGCCTCCAGGCGCTGCTCGCGCCCGGCGCGGTCCAGTTCCCTGCGCGTCTCCAGGATGGCGAGCAGGTTGTCCCGCACGCTGAGCTTGCGGAACACGGATGCCTCCTGCGGCAGATAGCCCACGCCGTGGCGGGCGCGCACGTGCATGGGGGCGGCGGTCAGATCCCGACCGTCGATCTCGATGCGTCCGCCGTCGCAGGGGATCAGACCGACGATCATGTAGAAGCAGGTGGTCTTGCCGGCGCCGTTGGGGCCGAGCAGGCCGACCACCTCGCCGCTGGCGACCTCGACCGAAACCCGGTCGACGACGGTGCGCGACTTGAAGCGTTTGACCAGCTCGGTGGCGATGAGGCGCGGCATGGGCGGCTTACTCTTGCGAGTTGCGTGGCTGGATGGTGATACGGACCCGGTCGCCTTCGCCCTCGCCGGCGTTGACCACGTCCCGGGCAACATCGTAGACGATGCGTTCGCTGCGGAATATGTCGCCGGCCTGGGTGACCTCGGCCTCGTCGATCAGGATGATGCGCTCGTTCCCGGCATAGTATTCCATGCGCAGGGATTCGGCGTAGACGTCCTCGTCCTTGTTGTCCGGACGCTGCTTGTAGGTGGCCGGCTCGCCCAGGGCCACGCCCTCGACGATCTCGCCGGCCTCGATCTGCAGGGTCAGGTGATCGGCGGTCAGGCGCATGCTGCCCTGGGTGACCACCACGTTGCCGGTGTAGACATGCACGCCGGTCTGGTCGTTGATGTCGGCATGGTCGGCCTCGATGTGCATGGGTTGGTCGCGGTCGCTGGACAGCGCCTGGACGGGCGTGTTGATCACGCATCCAAGTACGAGCAGGGACAGGGTAAGGCGGTACAGCCGACTGAGCATGGTTGTCATCCTATCGGGTTGTCCGGGCCGGGGTGTGCAGGCCCCGGACGCGGGAAAGCAGTTCCAGCTCCCCGGTGTCGAGCCGGGCACGCATGCCCACGGCCTCGACCCGCAGGTCGGTGGTGATGTAGGTGATCTTATCATCGGTGGCGGCGTAATCGCGCTCCGGCCACAGATCGAGGCTGTCGGACCAGGCCTCCACCGGGCGGTTGGCCGGCGAGCCGTCACGCTGGATCTCGACCTCGCCGCGCAGCCGGATCTCCTCGCCCTCGCTGGCGACCCAGCCGTGGCGGGCCCGGATGCGCCAGGGCGGCGCGTCGATGCGGTACAGCTCGCCGTAGGGCCGGCTCAGCTCGGTGCTGTCGTCGTGGGGGAAATGCTCCATGCGGTCGGCCCACAGCCGGTACTCCAGCACCCCCTCGGCATTGAACTGCGACAGTACCGCGCCGGTGGCGAAGGCGTCCGGATGCCGTGCGGCAGAGGCGGTCTCCGGTGCGTCCCCGCGGGTGGCCTGCTGGTAGATCCAGCCGCTCAGGCCGGCGAACAGCGCCAGCAGCAGGAGGGCCGGCCAGTGTCGCTGACGGATCAAAGATAGCTTTCCAGTTCCTGTTCGAGCTTGCCGCGGGCTTCGATCAGCAGCTCGCACACATCGCGCGCCGCACCGCGTCCGCCGCCGCTGGGGGTGATCCAGTGGGCATGCTTCTTGACGAAGGGATGGGCGTCCTGCACGGCGATGGCCAGGCCGACCCGGCTCATGATGGGCAGATCCACCACATCGTCGCCGACATAGGCGCATTGCTCCGGGTTTACGTCCAGGCGGGCGATCAGCTCCTCGAAGGCCGGCAGCTTGTCCAGCTGGCCCTGGTAGACATGGGTGATGCCCAGGTTGCGCACCCGGTGCTCGACCACCTGCGAGGTGCGGCCGGTGATGATGCCGATCTCGACGTCGTATTTCTTCAGCATCTTGATGCCGTGGCCGTCGCGGGAGTTGAAGGCCTTGTATTCCTGGCCGTCGTCGCCGTAGAACAGCGAGCCGTCGGTGAGTACACCGTCGACGTCGAAGATGACCAGTTTGATGTTGGCGGCTTTCTCAATGATGTCTTGCATGATGTCGGTCTTGTGTCCCGTAAATGAAATTGTCGTCATTGCGAGCCGCGAAAGCGGCGCGGCAATCTCGTGATGCTCAGGAAGCCTTGAGAGATTGCTTCGTCACTGCTCCCATAGAATCCCTTCGGGCTTCATCATGGGTACCCCACCCTTCGGGTCTGGGCATCGCAATGACGGGGAGTCTTTAATGGGGCCGGGGCCATAGGCACTGGGTTCGGTTATACCACCCCCGCCCGCAGCAGATCGTGCATGCCCAGGGCGCCGACGAGATGCTGCCCCTCATCGACTATCAGCAGGGCATTGATCTTGCGGCTGTCCATGATGGCCAGCGCCTCGGCGGCCAGCAGACCGGGCTGGATGGTGATGCAGTCGGGCGTCATCAGCGAGGCCACGTCGGTGTTGTGCAGATCCACGTTGTGATCCACCGCCCGGCGCAGATCGCCATCGGTGAAGATGCCGATGACCCGGTCCTGGTCGTCCAGCACCGCGGTCATGCCCAGCCCCTTGCGGGTCATTTCGTGCAGGGTCTCGGTGATGGGGGCGTGACTGCGCACCTGGGGGATGGTGTCGCCCGTGTGCATGATGTCGTCGATGCGCAGCAGCAGACGCCGGCCCAGGCTGCCGCCGGGGTGCGACAGCGCGAAGTCCTCGGCGGTGAAGCCGCGCACCTCCAGCATGGCGATGGCCAGCGCGTCGCCCATGGCCAGGGTGGCGGTGGTGCTGGAGGTCGGCGCCAGCCCGAGCGGGCAGGCCTCGCGATCCACGCCCACGTCGATGTGGGTGTTGGCCGCGCGCGCCAGGGTGGAGGCGGGATTGCCGGTCAGGGCGATCAGCGGCACTTCCAGGCGCTTGATGATGGGCAGGATGGTGAGCAGCTCCTGGGTCTCGCCCGAATTGGAGATGGCTAGCACCACGTCCTTCGGGGTGATCATGCCCAGATCGCCGTGGCTGGCCTCGCCCGGGTGGACGAAGAAGGCCGGCGTGCCGGTGCTGGCGAGCGTTGCGGCGATCTTGCCGCCGATGTGCCCGGACTTGCCCATGCCCAGCACCACCACGCGTCCGTGGCATTCCAGCATCAGCCGGCAGGCGGCGACGAAGTGCTCGTCGATGCGCTCACGCAGGGCGTCCAGCGCGGCCGTTTCGGTCTCGATTACGGCCAGCCCCAGGGCCTTGAGCTTGGTGGCGTCCATCATTGAAGGACCACTAGGCTTCCGGATAACCGAGTTCGGACAGGCGGGCGGCCAGCGCGGCGCGATCCAGATCATTGCCGCTGACCTTCACGCTGCCGTCCAGGCCGGCCTTGACCGACTCGACCCCGGGCTCGGTGTGCAGGCCATCCTCGATGGTCTTCACGCAGCCGTTGCATTTGACGTTGGTGACGCTGAATTCGATTTCCATGATCCGATGTCTTTATATCTGCTGGGGAGCGATGCTCCAGTATAACAGGCCGATGTAGCTGAGATAGAGCAGCAGCAACACACTGCCCTCGAACCGGTTGATCCGCCGCGCCCGGCGCCGGTAGCTGTAGGCGAAGATCAGCAGCAATACAGTCAGGCCGGCCATGACGGAGAAGTCGCGGCTGAGCATCTCCGGCTCCACCACAGCGGGGTGGATCAGGCCCGGCAGCCCGAGCACCCCGAGCAGGTTGAACATGTTGGAGCCGATCACGTTGCCCAGGGCGATGTCGTGCTCGCCCTTGAGGGCACTCACGACGGCTGCGGCCAGCTCCGGCAGGCTGGTGCCCAGGGCGACCAGGGTCAGGCCGATGATCAGGTCCGACACCCCCATGGTCTCGGCGATGCCGATCGCCCCCCAGATCAGGACCCGGGAGCTGACCAGCAGCACCACCAGGCCCAGGGCCAGCCAGCCCAGCGCGGTCGGCATGGCCATGCCGACCGGGATCTCCTCGGTGTACTCGGTCAGCAGCGGGTCGATCGTGTCGCCGCGGCTGTTGAGCCCGAGCCAGACCAGCCAGACCAGCATGCCGGCCAGACCGAGCAGCAGCACGGTGCCGTCGCTGCGGCTGAGGTCGCCGTCGGCGACCAGCAGGTACGCCGCCAGCATGATGCCCAGCAGCACCGGGAATTCACGCCGCAGGGTGATGGAGGAGACCCGTAGCGGTACGATCAGGGCGGTCAGGCCGATGATCAGGCCGATGTTGGCGATGTTGGAACCGACGGCATTGCCCATGCCCAGACCGGGATTGCCGTCCCAGGCGGCCATGGCCGAAACCAGCATCTCCGGGGCCGAGGTGCCCATGCCGACAATGGTCAGGCCGATGATCAGTGGCGCCACGCCCAGATTGCGCGCGGTGGCGGCGGCACCGACGACGAAACGGTCGGCGCCCCAGACCAGCAGCGCGAAGCCGCCGATCACGGCCAGCAGGAACTGCCACATCATTGCGAATGGGACCTCATGGAATCCAGGGTCTGTTGACCCTATCGGGCCTCGGTACGGGTGGCGCCGCAGCGCACGCAGCGATAGCGGGTGACCAGCCGGCCGCTGTCGACATCGAAGGGCGTTCCCTTGACCGGTTCCCACTTGTGAAAGCCGCGCCGGCACAGGGTGTTGCCCTTGTGCCTGTCGGCGGCCTTCGGACGCTTGAACTGGACGATGTTGGACATGCGGCCATCCCCGGTTGTGAGGGCCAATCATACCCGATCGTCCTGCCGTACCAAATCCGTTCGGCGGCCCGCCGCGACAGGCGGTGGCAGGACGTGGTAAATTCGCCGGGTTTTTTGCTGGTACAATCGCCGTTGAATTCGCCGCAAGGGCGCGAACAGGGATCATCATCACCCGTGATCGAGACACAAGAACAAGACGACGCGGCCATCCTGGTCAGGGTCCGCGGCCTGCGGTTCGCGCGCGGCCGGCGCTGGATCTTCGACGGCGTGGATCTCGATATTCCGCGCGGCAGGATCACCGCCATCATGGGCCCCAGCGGCACCGGCAAGACCACCCTGCTGCGGCTGATCGGCGGACAGCTCAAACCCCATGCCGGCAGCATCCGGGTCGATGGCCGGGAGGTGCCGAAGCTCGGCCACACCGCCCTGTATGAGCTGCGCAAGCGCATGGGCATGCTGTTTCAGAGCGGGGCCCTGCTGACCGACATGTCGGTCTACGACAATGTCGCCTTCCCGCTGCGCGAACACACCGCCCTGGATGAACGCCTGATCCGCGACCTGGTGCTGATGAAGCTCCAGGCTGTGGGCCTGCGCGGGGCACGCGAACTGCTGCCCAACGAGCTTTCCGGTGGCATGGCCCGGCGCGTGGCCCTGGCCCGCGCCATTGCGCTCGACCCCATGATGATCATGTATGACGAGCCCTTCACCGGGCAGGACCCCATTTCCATGGGCGCGCTGGTACAGCTGATCCGGCTGCTCAACGACGCCCTCGGCCTGACCTCGGTGATCGTCTCCCACGACGTGCAGGAGACGGCTTCGATCGCCGATTACATCTATGTCGTTTCCGACGGCAAGGTGGTCGAGCACGGCCCGCCGGAGGCGCTGAACCGTTCCGAGTCGCCCTGGGTGAACCAGTTCATGCATGGTCTGCCGGACGGTCCGGTGCCCTTCCATTACCCGGGTCGCGAGTATCTCGACGATCTGCTGGACGAGGCCGGCTGAGTGTTCACGGGGCTGCTCGATACCCTGCAGCGGCTGGGCCGCGCCTGGCTGGATTTTTTCAACCGGCTGGGCCGGGGCAACCTGTTCCTGCTGCATGTGCTTGCCGGGCTGCCGGGTCTGCTGTTGCGGGTGCGGCTGCTGGTCCAGCAGATCTATTCGGTCGGTGTCCTGTCGCTGCTGATCATCCTGGTCTCGGGGCTGTTCGTGGGTATGGTGCTGGGGTTGCAGGGCTACCGCACCCTGGTGGATTACGGCGCCGAGGAATCGCTCGGCGTGATGGTCGCCCTGTCGCTGGTGCGCGAGCTGGGGCCGGTGGTCACTGCCCTGCTGTTCGCCGGCCGCGCCGGCTCGGCGCTCACCGCCGAGATCGGTCTGATGAAGGCCACCGAGCAGCTCTCCGGCATGGAGATGATGGCGGTGGATCCGGTCAAGCGGGTGATCGCGCCACGCTTCCTGGCCGGTTTCATCTCCATGCCGCTGCTGGCGGCCATCTTCAGCGCCGTGGGGGTCTACGGCGGCTCCCTGGTCGGGGTCAACCTGCTGGGTGTGGACGAGGGCGCCTTCTGGTCGCAGATGCAGTCCGCCGTGGAGCTGGAGAAGGATATCTACAATGGTGTGGTCAAGAGCATCGTGTTCGGCTTTGTGGTGACCTGGATCGCGGTGTTCGAAGGCTATGATACGGTACCCACCTCGGAGGGGGTGAGCCGGGCCACCACTCGCACGGTGGTGCACTCGGCACTGGCGGTGCTGGGGCTGGATTTTGTTCTCACGGCATTGATGTTCGGGGAAGTCTGATATGGATCGTACACGTGTGCTGGAAATCTGGGTCGGGCTGTTCGTGGCCCTGGGGCTGGCGGCCCTGTTCATGCTGGCCATGCAGGTGAGCAACCTCAGTACCCTGGGTCAGGGCAATGGCACCTACACCCTGGAGGCCCGCTTCGACAACATAGGCGGCCTGAAGGTGCGCGCGCCGGTTTCGGTAGCCGGGGTGCGGGTGGGCCGGGTGACCGGTATCGAATACGACATCAGCACCTTCGAGGCGGTGGTGGAGCTGGCCGTCGATGAGGATTATGCCGAGTTCCCGCGTGATACCTCGGCCCAGATCTTCACCGCCGGCCTGCTGGGCGAGCAGTACGTGGCGCTCGAACCCGGCGGGGCCATGGAGGTGCTGGAGCCCGGCGATGAGATCCGCCTGACCCAGTCGGCGCTGGTACTGGAGCAGATCATCGGCCAGTTCCTCTACAGCCAGGCCAGCGGGGACAAGGAGAAGTGAGTCAGGCGCGCATCCGTCCCGAAGGCGACGCAAGGCTGCGGGTGGAGGGCGATCTGAGCTTTTACTCGGTGCCGGCACTGCAGGAGCAGGCCGCTCCCCTGTTCGCCGCGGCCGCTGAACTGGACGTGGACCTGAGCGGCGTGGAACGGGCCGACAGCGCCGGCCTGGCCCTGCTCATCGAATGGATGCGCGAGGCCCGGCGCCTGGACAAGCCGCTGCGCCTGCTCAACATGCCGGCCCAGATGCTGGACATCGCCCGGGTCAGCAGCCTGGACGAGATCCTGCCGCTGGCGCGGGACTGAGTCCGCCGGGGCCTGCCGGCCGCGGCGTCCGCCATTACCCTGGCCGTCAAAAGCCGTTATCATGGCCCGCCCTGTACCCGCATCAATTGGAGCCAGAGCCATGCAAGCTGAAGACGTCAAGCAACTGATCGAGAAGGGTCTTCCGGACGCCGAGGCCATCGTCACCGGCGACGGCGACCACTTCGAGGCCACTGTCATCAGCCCCAGCTTCGCCGATATGAACATGGTCAAGCAGCACCAGGCCGTCTACAGGACGCTGGGTGACGGCTTTCAGGGCGCGATCCATGCCCTGGCGCTGAAAACCTACACGCCCGAGCAGTGGGCCGAACAGAACCCGGAGCAGTAAGCGCCCGTCTCTGAACAGGAAACCCCGTGGATAAACTGATCATCACCGGCGACGGCCGCCTGGACGGCGAGATCCGTATCTCCGGCGCCAAGAACGCGGTGCTGCCCATCCTGGCGGCCACCCTGCTCGCCGACGGGCCGATGCGCATCAGCAACGTGCCGCATCTGCATGACGTCACCACCACCATGGAACTGCTGGGCCGTCTGGGCATGCGCCTGGTGGTGGACGAACGCATGGTCATCGAGACCGACCCCGGTACCATTCACTCGTTCGAGGCCCCCTACGATCTGGTCAAGACCATGCGCGCCTCCATCCTGGTGCTGGGCCCGCTGCTGGCCCGCTACGGCCGCGCCGATGTCTCGCTGCCCGGCGGCTGCGCCATCGGCTCGCGGCCGGTGGATCTGCATATCAAGGGCCTGCGGGCGATGGGTGCCGAGATCGATGTCGAGGCCGGCTATATCCGTGCCCGCGCCGAGCGGCTGCACGGCAACCGGCTGGTGATGGACATGGTCACGGTCACCGGCACCGAGAACCTGATGATGGCCGCGGCACTCGCCCGCGGCGAGACCCTGATCGAGAACGCCGCGCGCGAGCCGGAGGTGATCGATCTGGCCGAATGTCTGATCAGCATGGGCGCACAGATCGAGGGCGCCGGCACCGACACCCTCCGCATCCAGGGCGTGGATACGCTGCACGGCTGCGACTACCGGGTGCTGCCGGACCGCATCGAGACCGGCACCTACCTGGTCGCCGGCGCCATCACCCGCGGCCGGGTCAGGCTCAAGGACACCCGTCCGGAGGTGCTGGACGCGGTGCTGCAGGTGCTGCGCGAGGCCGGTGCCAGGCTGACCCTGGGCGAGGACTGGATCGAGCTGGACATGGAGGGCCGGCGGCCGCGGGCGGTGAATGTGCGTACCGCCCCTTATCCGGCCTTTCCGACCGATATGCAGGCCCAGTTCACCGCCCTGAACGCGGTCGCGGAAGGTACCGGTACCGTCACCGAGACGGTGTTCGAGAACCGCTTCATGCACATCCAGGAACTGCAGCGCATGGGCGCGGACGTGCGGGTGGAGGGTAATACCGCCATCACCCGCGGGGTGGAGCGGCTGACCGGTGCCCCGGTCATGGCCACCGACCTGCGCGCCTCCGCCAGCCTGGTGCTGGCCGGCCTGGTGGCCGAGGGCGATACCCAGGTCGATCGCATCTATCATATCGACCGGGGTTATGAATGCATCGAGGAGAAGCTGACCCAGCTGGGCGGCCGCATCCGGCGGGTGCCGGGGTGAGGGAGTGAGGAGTGAGGAGGAAAACCATTCCTAAGCACTCCTCACTCCCTCACTCCTCACCTGAATCAGCCCGAGCCATGTAGAGTGAAACAGAGTCTGACGCAATGACCGAACCACTGACCATCGCCGTATCCAAGGGCCGCATCTTCAAGGATTCGCTGCCGCTGCTGGCGCATGCCGGCATCGAGCTGGTCGACGACCCGGAGACCAGCCGCAAACTGATCCTCGATACCACCCGGCCCGAGGTCAAGATCGTCATCATCCGCACCATCGATGTGCCGACCTATGTGCAGTACGGCGCGGCGGATCTGGGCATCGCCGGGAAGGACATCCTGCTCGAGCACGGTGGCCAGGGCCTGTACGAACCGCTGGATCTGAAGATCGCCCGCTGCCGGCTCATGGTCGCGGGTCGGCCCGGCGGCGACCAGGCCGCGGGCCGGCTGCGCATCGCCACCAAGTATGTGCAGAGCGCGCGCAATCACTATGCGGGCAAAGGCCGGCAGGTGGAGGTGATCAAGCTCTATGGTTCCATGGAGCTGGCGCCGCTGGTGGGACTGTCGGATCTGATCGTGGACCTGGTCGACACCGGCAACACGCTCAAGGCCAATGGCCTGGTGCCGCTGGAGCACATCGCCGACATCAGTTCCCGTCTGGTGGTGAACAAGGCGGCGATGAAGATGAAGCACACCGCCATCAATGATTTCATCGGCCTGCTGGGCGAGGCGGTGGAGCAACGCAACAGCTGAGGGTCATTCCCGTCATTGCGAGGAGCGCAGCGACGTGGCAATCTCCAACCGGTTGATTCTGCATTACGAGATTGCCACGCTTTGCTCGCAATGACGGGTATTTTGTAATTAATCAGAGGTTCCCTAACTTTCGAGTCAACCGCAATGGTCGAGATCAAGCAGCTCTCCACCCGGGACGCCGATTTCTGGTCGCAGCTGGATGCCCTGCTGGCCTGGGAGGGCGTATCCGATGACCAGGTCAACCAGACGGTGCGCGATATCCTCGGGGACGTGCGTCGCCGCGGCGATGCCGCCCTGGTCGACTACACCAACCGGTTCGACCGCATGCAGGCTACCGGCATGGCCGAGCTGGAACTGGCGCCGGATGCCCTGCAGGCCGCGCTGGCGCGCATTCCGGCCGGGCGTCGCGCCGCCCTGGAGATGGCTGCCGGACGCATTCGCGCCTATGCCGAGCACCAGAAGCTGGAATCCTGGTCCTATACCGAGGCCGACGGCACCGTGCTGGGCCAGAAGGTCACACCCATGGATCGGGTCGGACTGTACGTGCCCGGTGGCAAGGCGGCCTATCCCTCCTCAGTGCTGATGAACGCCATTCCGGCCAAGGTCGCCGGCGTGCGTGAGCTGATCATGGTGGTGCCGACCCCGGACGGCGAGAGCAACGACCTGGTGCTGGCCGCCGCGGCCATTGCCGGAGTGGACCGGGTGTTCACCCTCGGTGGCGCCCAGGCCGTGGCTGCGCTGGCCTATGGCACTGAGACGGTGCCGCAGGTGGACAAGATCGTCGGCCCGGGCAACATCTATGTCGCCACCGCCAAGGGTATGGTGTTCGGCGCGGTCGGCATCGACATGATCGCCGGTCCCTCCGAGATCCTGGTCATCTGCGACGGTCAGACCGATCCCGACTGGATCGCCATGGATCTGTTCTCCCAGGCCGAGCATGACGAGGACGCCCAGGCCATCCTGCTCAGTCCCGATGCGGACTTCCTGGCGCGGGTGCGGCAGAGCATCGACAAACTCCTGCCCGAAATGGGCCGCGCCGAGATCATCCGCACCTCGCTGGGCGGCCGCGGTGCGCTGATCCAGGTTGCCGATCTGGACGAGGCCGCGCGGGTGGCCGACTACATCGCCCCCGAGCATCTGGAACTCTCGGTGGCGGATCCGCAGGCATTGTCCGGACAGATCCACCACGCCGGCGCCATCTTCATGGGCCGCTACACCGCCGAGGCGCTGGGCGACTACTGCGCCGGGCCCAACCATGTGCTGCCGACCTCGCGCACGGCGCGCTTCTCCTCGCCGCTGGGGGTGTACGACTTCCAGAAGCGTTCCAGCATCATTCACTGCTCGGCCGAGGGCGCCTCCGCGCTGGGACGGACCGCGGCCGAACTGGCCGGCGGCGAGGGGCTCAGCGCCCACGCCCGTTCGGCCGAGTACCGGGTGAAGAAATAGCCGCGCGCGCATGAGCGAAGACCTCTCACACAGGATTGAGCGGCTGATCCGCCCCGAGATCCGGGCGCTGTCGGCCTATCATGTCCCGGATCCGGGCAACTGCATCAAGCTCGACGCCATGGAGAATCCCTATCCCTGGCCGCCGGAGCTGGTCGGCGCCTGGTTGGAGCGGCTGCGTCATGTCAGTCTCAACCGTTATCCCGACCCGGCCGCCGCCCGCCTCAGACAGCGGCTGCTGACCGAAATGGGTGTGCCGGCGGGTATGGACCTGCTGCTGGGCAACGGCTCCGACGAGCTGATCCAGATGCTGGCCCTGGCCGTCGCCGGTCCCGACCGGGTGGTCCTGGCGCCGGAGCCGACCTTCGTCATGTACCGCATGATCGCCGAGGTGGTGGGCCTGCGCTTCGCGGGCGTGCCGCTGCAGGACGATTTCAGCCTGGATACCGCGGCCATGCTGAGTGCGATCGAGGCGCAGCAGCCGGCCCTGGTGTTCCTGGCCTATCCCAACAATCCCACCGGCAACCTGTTCGAGGCCGGGGATATCCATCGCATCATCCAGGCCGCCCCGGGGCTGGTGGTGCTGGACGAGGCCTATGCCGCCTTTGCCGGCGACAGCTTCATGGCCGCCCTGGCCGACTATGACAACCTGCTGGTGATGCGTACCGTCTCCAAGATGGGGCTGGCCGGCCTGCGCCTGGGTCTGCTGGCCGGCCGCGCCGAGTGGCTGGGCGAGATCGACAAGACACGCCTGCCCTACAACATCAATGTCCTGACCCAGGCCAGCGCCGAGTTCGCCCTGGACCATCGCGAGGTGCTGGACGGCCAGACCGAACAGATCCGCGCCGACCGGGCGCAGCTCCACGAGTCGCTGGCGGCCATGCCCAGCCTGACGGTGTATCCCTCCGAGGCGAACTTCATCCTGTTCCGCACCGCCGCCGGCGAGGCCGACGCCATCTTTGCCGGGCTGCGCGAGCGCAACATCCTGATCAAGAACCTCAGCCCGGCCGGCGGCATGCTGAGCGACTGCCTGCGGGTGACGGTGGGCACGCCGGAGGAGAATGCCGCCTTCATCGCGGCGATGCAGGAGATTCTGGATTTGTGACGAACAGGCCCTGCGGGCCTGAGATGCAAGTTGCAGGATACAAGTCAATGGGTTTTGCCTTGTATCTTGCAACTTGTATCTTGAATCTGCAGTTATAATAAATCCCGTGTCAGCAGCTGGCTGAGATATTCCCGGCCGCTGTCGTGCTCGATCTGCCGGATCTGTACCGGCAGGTAATCCAGGTCGGGTGCGACCCACAGGTAGGTGGTGCGGTCCTGATCCTCGCGCAGTCGTTCCAGCTTCAGTGTGTGGAACCTGCCCGCCGGGGTCTGCAGGCTCTCCTGCCTGCGAAGCCGGAAGCGGAAGGTCTTCAGGTGTCCTCCGTCAGCGACGGCATATTCCGCTTCCCGTTTGCCGTTCTGCAGATCCAGGATCAGGGCCAGCTGCACCACCAGCTTGTCCAGGGCGTCATCGGGTATCTCCATCTGCCAGCGCTCGCCCTGGACATCGTTGACGACCTGTCCGCTCGCGTGGTCGAAATGGATCCGGACGTGGCGCTCCTGATCCTTGCGCTCATGATGATATTCATACTCGTGCGGGCGGATGCGGCCGTCGTGGTAGTCGAAGCGGCTCAGCTCGCGCAGGGTGTCGTCGCGCAGCAGGGCGGCGATGCCGACGGAATCGGTCTTGGCGCTGTAGCGGTAGCCGCCGTCCGGGTCTGCCACCAGGGTGATCTCCTGATGGCCGATGGCGAGCTGGTTGACGTAGAGCCGGTACAGGGCGGTGAAGGCGGGGTAGGGCAGTTCGTCCGCGGCTGCGGCCGGCGGGAGCAGGAGCAGCGCAAGCCACAGCCACAGCGGCAGGCGGGCACGGGAAAGACTATGGCGTGGATGCGGGCGCATCGTTTGAGTGTATGCGGCCGGGCTGGTTTTGTCAGGTTGCCGCCTGGACAAGATCAAGAGCGCCACGGAATACACGGAAAGCACGGACAAGAATAATGCAGGGAACGTAAGTCGGGTTATCCCGTAGGGCGTAACCCGACATTGGTGCCAAAACTGTCAGGTCACGCTGCACCAACCCAACTTGCAAACAAAACGGATTCGCATTAAAAAATTTCCGTGCTTTCCGTGTATTCCGTGGCGCTCTTTGCTCTTGCCGGGTCAAGCGGTAAGCCTATGTCTCCAGCCGCACCGGCTCGGTCAGCGGCCGTCCGTCCAGCCGCACCTGCTCGCCATCGAAATCGATCCGCCCCTCGGCGAACCAGCGGATCGCTTCCGGGTACAGGCGATGCTCCTGTTCCAGCACCCGGGCTGCCAGGGTGTCGGGGTCGTCGTCGGGGCGGATGGGAACCTGCGCCTGGATCAGCACCGGCCCGCCGTCGAGTTCCTCGGTGACCAGGTGCACGCTGGCACCGTGTTCCGCATCCCCTTCCTCCAGCGCCCGGGCATGGGTGTTCAGGCCGCGGTGGCGCGGCAGCAGGGAGGGGTGGATGTTGAGCAGCCGCCGGGCATAGTGGCGCACGAAGTCCGGGGTCAGGATGCGCATGAAGCCGGCCAGCACCACCAGGCCCGGGGCATAGCCGTCGATGAGTTCCATCAGGGCGCGGTCGTAGGTCGCGCGGTCGGGGAAGCCCCTGTGGTCCAGTACCTGCGTCTCGATGCCGGCCTGGCGGGCGCGTTCCAGTCCATGGACGCCGGGGACATTGCTGATCACGGCGCGGATCTCGACCGGCAACCCGCCACTCACGGCCTGGTCGATGATGGCCTGCAGGTTGCTCCCGCGGCCGGAGATCAGGATGACAATGGGCAGCTTGCCGGCGGGTGCTGACATGGATCGGGCGCGCCGGCTCAGCGGCTGAATTCGACCGCGGCCTCGCCGGCAGCGATCTCGCCGATGCGCCAGGCCCGTTCGCCGCTGGACTGCAGGGATGCCAGCGCGGTGTCAGCCTGGTCGGCGGGCACCGCGATCACCATGCCCACGCCGCAGTTGAAGGTGCGGTACATCTCGGCCTCGGCGATGTCGCCGCCGTCCTGCAGCCAGCGGAACACCTCGGGCCAGTCCCAACTGGCGGCGTCCAGCCGGGCGCGGCAGCCGGCGGGCAGGACCCGCGGCAGGTTCTCCGGCAGTCCGCCACCGGTGATGTGCGCCAGCGCCCGCACCTCGACCTGCTCCAGCAGGGCCAGAATGGATCTGACATAGATGCGGGTGGGGGCCAGCAGGGCATCGCCCAGCGTGGCGTCGCCCAGGGGCTGCGCCAGGTCGGCGCCGGTGCGTTCCAGGACGCTGCGGACGAGCGAGTAGCCGTTGGAATGCGGCCCGCTGGCCCCCAGTGCCAGCAGGGCATCACCGGGACGGACGGTCTCCCCGGTGATGATCCTGTCCTTCTCCACGATGCCGACGGCAAAGCCGGCGAGATCATAGTCGCCCCTGCTGTACATGCCCGGCATCTCGGCGGTCTCACCGCCGATCAGCGCCGCGCCGGCCTGGCGACAGCCGGCGGCGATGCCCTCGACCACGGCCGCGCCGGTGTCGACGTCCAGTTGGCCGGTGGCGTAGTAGTCGAGGAAGAACAGCGGTTCGGCGCCGGTGACCACGATGTCGTTGACGCACATGGCCACCAGATCGATGCCGATGCCGTCGTGGCGGTTGGTTTCGATGGCCAGCTTGAGCTTGGTGCCCACGCCGTCGGTGCCGGAGACCAGCACCGGGTTACGGTATTTGTCCCGGGGCAGTTCGAACAGTCCACCGAAGCCGCCGAGTCCGCCCAGCACACCTTCGCGCCGGGTGGCCCTGACCGCGGGTTTGATGCGTTCGACCAGGGCATTGCCGGCGTCGATGTCCACGCCCGCAGCCTTGTAGCTGAGCGGGCCTTCGGGGGAACGGGAACTCACTGCGACGATCTCCAGTAGGGGGCGTGCCGTCGGGGGACGGGCCGCGAATGCATTTGTGCTATTGTACCGCGCAACCGGTCCCCAATACGAGACGATCCTGATCGGAAACAAGACCATGAGTGAATACCGTCTGTCACCCGCCCGGACCCTGCTGCTGGTCCTGGCCCTGCTCGGCGCGCTGCTGAGCGCTCCGGCCGGGGCGGTCGATAACATGTACGAGGTTCAGGTCCCGGTGGCGGAGCGTTCCGATGCGGCCCGGGCCGAGGCCCTGCGGCAGGCCATGACCCGACTGCTGGTGCGCGTGACCGGGGAGCGCGATGCCGCCCGCCTGGTCGGCATCGAGGCCCTGCTCGCGCAGCCGGAACAGTATGTCCAGCAGTTCCACTATCTGGATGCCGGGGCGCCCGGCTCCGGAGCGCTGGAGCTGAAGGTGCGCTTCGACGGCAGCGCCGTGGAACGGGTCCTGCGCGAACAGGGACTGCCCGTGTGGGGCCGGGAACGGCCTCCCTTGCTGTTGTGGCTGGCCGTGGGCGGCGAGCAGCGGCGCCTGATCGCGGCCGACAGCGAACATCCCCTGCCGAAGATGGCTGTGCGGGTTGGCGCGCGACAACGCGGCCTGCCGGGCTGTTCCCGATGCGGAATCTGGGAGGATCATGGCCGGTGGCTATTGGGCCGATGTATGGGGCGGTTTCTCGGGACGAGACCGTTGTGGCCGCCTCGCGCATGTTAACATCCCCAGCTGGTGTGCAGGACGGCTCAGTCCGGCGTCGGCGGCTCTGGTGGCCGCGGCGTTGACCCTTGCATATCGGCAGGACCGGCTTGTTTATGGCAATGGCAGAGCACCGGTGTGAATGCCTCAGAGGCCCTGGCCGAAGGCCTGCACCTGGCCGCCGACCGCCTGGCCCTGCGCCTGGCCGTGCGCGCGCTGGGTGCCGCCGAGCAGGTTGAGCGCATCCGGGTCCGGGATGTGCTGTCGCTGGACGATTATGCCCGCGTTCTGGATTACCTGGCGAAGCTCACGCCGGTGCGCGACGTGGAAGTGCTGGCAGTGGAGGGCAATGACCTGGATCTGCTGCTGGCCCTGGACGGTGAACGCCAGACCCTGGAACGCCTGCTCGATATCGGTCGCGTGCTGGAACGCGATGCCGCGGCGCCGGAACCGGTCTACCGGCTCACGCCCCGCTGAGGTGAGCGATGCGTCCGAGCGTCATCCCCAACCTGATCACGGTGTTCCGGTTCCTGCTGGTGCCGCCGATCGTGCTGCTGCTGCTGCGCGAGCAGTTCGGCCTGGCCCTGCTGCTGTTTCTCGTCGCCGGCGCCTCCGACGGCCTGGACGGCTTTCTGGCCAAACGCTACGGCTGGACCACCCGCCTGGGCGGGCTGCTGGATCCGCTGGCCGACAAGCTGCTGCTGATCTCCTGCTACCTGACCCTGGGCGGGCTGGGCGTGATCCCGGTCTGGCTGGCGGTGGTGGTGGTGGCGCGTGACCTGATCTCTCGGCGGCGCGGTGGTCTACCATGTGCGCATTGCCGCGCTGGAGGCCGAGCCGTCGGTGATCAGCAAGATCAACACCCTGGCCCAGATCCTGCTGGTGCTGATCGCCCTGGGCGCGCAGATCGGCCTGGTGCCGGCGGCCTGGCTGACGTACCTGGTGTATACGGTGCTGGCCACCACCGTGCTCAGTGGCGCGGACTATGTCTGGACCTGGAGCTGGCGCGCCTGGAACAGCAAGCGCGGCACGGGGCGTTTCCCATGAAGCATGAACGTTTCTGGCTGCTGCTGGTCCTGGCGCTGATCGGGGCCGGGCTGATCTACCTGCTCGGTCCGGTGCTTACGCCCTTCCTGAGCGCAGCGCTGCTGGCCTACCTGGGCAATCCGCTGGTTAACCGCCTGGCGGGGCGGATCTCGCGCACACTCGCGGTCACCCTGGTGTTCGTGCTGCTGTTCGGGGCGCTGGTGCTGGCCATCCTGATCCTGATCCCGGTGCTGGAATCCCAGATCCGGGCCTTCGTGCAGCGGCTGCCGACCTATCTCGACTGGGGGCAGCGCCACCTGCTGCCGCTGGTGGCGGGTCTGTTCGACAGCGAACCGGGCGGCGGCCTGGATGTCGAGCGCCTGCGTGAGGCGCTGGCCGCGCACTGGCAGCAGGCCGGCGGGGTGGCCGCCGGGCTGTTCCAGGCCCTGTCCAGCTCCGGGCTGGTGATCTTCGGCGTGCTGGCCAATCTGGTGCTGATTCCGCTGGTGACCTTCTACCTGCTGCGCGACTGGAACCAGCTGATCGCCGGTATCCATGAACTGCTGCCGCGCGCCATCGAGCCGCAGGTCACGCGGCTGGCCCGGGAGACCGACAGCACCCTGGCGGCCTTCCTGCGCGGCCAGCTGTTGGTGATGCTGGCGCTGGGCACGGTCTATGCCATCGGTCTGTACTGGGTCGGGCTGGATCTGGCGCTGCTGTTCGGTATGCTGGCCGGGCTGGTCAGCTTCGTGCCCTACCTGGGCGTGATCGTCGGCGTGCTGCTGGCCGGCGGCGCGGCTCTGATGCAGTTCCAGGAGCTGCTGCCGCTGGTCGGGGTGCTGGCCGTGTTCGGCGTCGGCCAGCTGCTGGAATCCTTCCTCCTGACACCCTACCTGGTCGGCGATCGCATCGGTCTGCATCCGGTGGCGGTGATCTTCGCCGTGATGGCCGGCGGGGCCCTGTTCGGTTTCGTCGGGGTACTGCTGGCCCTGCCCGCGGCTGCCGTGATCATGGTGGGGGTGCGTGAACTGCGCGCCCGGTATCTGAACAGCGACTTGTACCGGGAAGCCTGAATCGTCATGGCCACGACCCTGCAGCAACTCGCCCTGCAGCTGCGTCTTCCGGATCGCGCCCGCTTCGCGAATTTTTATCCCGGACCGAACCGGGAGTCGCTGCAGCAGTTACAGACCTTCGTTGAACAGCGCGAATCGGGGAGCTTTTTTCTCTGGGGCCGCCCCGGAGAGGGCAAGTCGCACCTGCTGATGGCAGCCGCGCAGCAGGTCAATGGCCAGGGCGGACAGGCCTTCTACCTGTCCCTGGCCGCGCCGGAGCTGCCGTCGCCGGCGGTACTGGCCGAGGGCATGGAAGGCATCGACCTGCTGGCACTGGACGACCTCGAGCAGGTGGCCGGCAGGCGTGAGTGGGAGGAAGTCCTGTTCGCGCTCTACAACCGGGTCCGGCAGCAGGGCGGACGGCTGCTGCTGGCCGCGCAGTCGCGGCCGGACCAGTGCGGTTTCATGCTGCCCGACCTGGTTTCGCGTCTGCAATGGGGGCTGGTGTTCGGCCTGCGGCCGCTGGACGATGCCGACCGCATCCGGGTGCTGCAGCTGCGTGCAAGCGGCCGCGGCCTGGATCTGCCGGATGAGGTCGCCGGCTACCTGATCAAACGTTATCCGCGTGACCTCGCCAGTCTGTGCGCGCTGCTGGAGCGGCTGGACACGGTGTCGCTGCAGGCGCAGCGGCGCCTGACCATTCCGTTCATCAAGCAGGTGCTGGAACGTGAGACGTGAGACGTAGAAAAACCTTTACAGGTTTTTCTGCAGTACGTAGGTCGGGTTAGCGCAGCGTAACCCGACACCCGCCGCGGCATGTCGGGTTACGCCTTGCAGGCTAACCCGACCTACGTTACTCGTCCCTGGAACCTCGGCCCTCGTCCCTGGTGGATCTCACATACCCAATCCCGGCCACGAACCAGGTGAGAGTCGTCATCAGCTCGATCCCGGCATAGAGCCGGTCGGCCGGGCTGCTGTAGAGCTCGACCAGGGCATGGGCGAAGTAGGCGATGGCCAGGAACAGGCTCCAGGCCACGGTGTAGCGCCGGCCGTGCAGCAGACCACGCAACGGCAGCAGCAGCGGCACACCGAGCGCCAGCAGTACCAGCGCGGTCGGCAGCTGTGCCGAAGGCGACAGCCAGCCATACCAGGCCACCAGCACCGCCAGGGTGCCGAGATGCCCGGCCAGCAACAGCCGCTGCCACACAGCCGGCGCCATGTTCAGGTGCCGGCCTGCAGCCGCAGGGTCGTCTCCGCCAGCCGTTTGCCCAGGGCCCGGCACAGGGCGGTTTCGGAATCGCTGAGCGGTCTGTCGCTGTCCGCACCGGCCAGGTGACTGGGGCCGTAGGGCGTGCCGCCGGTGGTGGTGTGCAGCAGTTCGCTTTCGCTGTAGGGCAGACCCAGCAGCAGCATGCCGTGATGCAGCAGCGGCAGCATCATGGACAGCAGGGTGGTCTCCTGCCCGCCGTGCAGGCTGGAGGTGGAGGTGAACACCGCCGCCGGCTTGCCGATCAGCCGGCCTTCCAGCCACAGGCTGCTGGTGCTGTCGAGGAAGTACTTCAACGGCGCGGCCATGTTGCCGAAGCGGGTGGGACTGCCCAGTGCCAGTGCCGCGCACTCGCGCAGGTCGGCGTGGGTGGCGTAGGGGGGGCCTTCGGCCGGGATGCTGTCCTCGCTGGCCTCGCAGACGGTGGACACGGCGGGCACGGTGCGCAGACGGGCCTGCGCCCCCGACACCTGTTCGATGCCGCGCACGATCTGCCGGGCCATGGCGGCCGTGGCCCCATGCCGACTGTAATAGAGCACCAGGATTTCGGTCATTGGTCGATGATCTCCAGGACCGCTTCGGGCGGGCGGCCGATGGCCGCGCCGGTTGCGGTGACCACGATGGGCCGTTCGATCAGCTTCGGATGCTCCAGCATGATGTCGATCAGTTCGTCATCACTCAGCGCGGGGTCGTCCGCGCCGCTGGTTTTGTACTCGGCTTCCCGGGTGCGCATCAGTTCGCGCGGCGACTTGCCGAGCAGTTTCAGGATGCGTTCCAGCTCCGTCCGGTCGGGCGGTGTTTTCAGGTATTCGATGATCCGCGGCTGTACGCCCTGTTGTTCCAGCAGTTGCAGGGTCTGGCGGGACTTGCTGCAGCGCGGGTTGTGATAGATCACTGTATGATTCGTCATATTCGCTCGTTCCGGTTGTGCCTTGTTTACAGGCCTGAATTCTAACAAAGCCGCCGCTGATCTTCTTGACGCTTTCCGGTGCCCGGTGTAGCTTGCATCGTTACTAACGTTCTCATTGGTAAAACAGGTAGTTCAATGATGTCGACCCGGCCAGGCATACAGGCCGGCGATGCAGGCGGATGAATGGTTACGTGCTGAGATTATGGTGTCTGCCCCGATGGCTTGCCCGTGCCCTGCTGATGGCGCTGCTGTTGGCGGGCTGTGCCATGGCGCCGGTGCAGGAGATGAGCGATGCCCGCCAGGCGCTGCTGGCTGCAGAGGAGGCCGGGGCGCAGGAATATGCCGGCGACACCCTGGCCAATGCCCGCGCGTATCTGGGACGGGCAGAGCAGGCGCTTTCAGCGCATGACTACGAACGGGCACGGGAACAGGCCGAACTGGCCAGCGCAGCGGCCCGGGAGGCCCGGGAGCTTGCCCTGGAGCGCATGCAGCAGCGGCCGCGGGAATAAATCCGGTGCTTCACTGCGTCTTCGGGAATTGAGGGAATCCTGCGCGGGATCATGGAATCCGCGGACCGGCTGGGCTGGATTGACATTCATGTCGCGCCCGGGTACCGTCATCCGACAATGATTTCGGCAATGGAATCAATCACCAACAAATCAAACCATCCCACCACCAGTTTCTGGAGATGTCAGTTATGAGACCATGCTCCCCGCCAAGTACCTGTCCATTTCTCTGCTGGCCGTCGGCCTGATGGCCGGCTGTGCCACCCAGCCCAAGCAGGAGCCGGCCGACACCGGGCCGAGCGCGGCCGTCACCCAGGCCCTGGATGCGGCCAGCGCCGCCATGGACAATGCCAAGGCGCACGACTGGATCTGGCGGGATACCGAAAAATACTACGCTGCTGCCGAGAAGGCCGCGAAGGAAGGTGATGACGCCACCGCCATCAAGCTCGCCAACAAGGTGCGCGAGCAGGCCGAGGACGCCGTCAACCAGTACTATCTCGAAAAGGCCAAGCCCATGCTCACCGAGCTGCGCGGCTACAGCCTCAGCAGTGATCAGAAGCGGCGCATGGACAGCGGTGCGACCGCCATCACCCAGGGCGAGGGCAAGCGTGCCTATGACCTCCTGAGTGCTCTGCTGGCCGAGGTGCGTTCCGCCAACATCCAGTACACGGTGGAACCGGGCGACAGCCTGTGGGGAATTTCCGCCAAACCGGAGATTTACAACAATCCCTACCAGTGGCCGCTGATCTACAAGGCAAACAGCGACAAGATCCAGGATGCCGACCTGATTCATCCCGGCCAGGAGTTCTCGATCGATCGCAATCCCTCCGCCGCCGAGGTTGATGCCGCCGTCGACCACGCCAAGACCCGCGGCGCCTGGTCGATCGGCGAGGTGGAAGCCTCCGATCGTGATTACCTCGGTGGACTGCGCGTCAGGTAAGACCCGCGTTCAGAAGCGATACCGGACGGGGCCGCAAGGCCCCGTTTTTTTGGGGGCGTCACGGAGGCGCAGGCACAGGGCCTGGTCGGTCCGGCGCGGCCTATGCGAGAGGGTTGTAGCAGAAGCGTTCGTAGAGTCCGGTGAATTCCACCAGCTGGGTGCATTGGACAGCTTCAAGCTGGGTGCCCCGCAGCAGCTCCAGCGTGCGCTGCGGGCGGAACATGCCCTTGGCGGTGATCAGCAGATTGTAGCGGGCGTCATTGTGCGTGATGCTGGTCTCCAGCGCAGGCTGGAGGGAAGCGCCCTGGCTGTCCCGGCCCGGTCGCAGGGCGCAGGGGCTGACCTCCCGGGCGATGTACTGCAGGCCCATCTCGCGGTGATGCGGCTGTCGGACCAGCCATCTGACGGTGGCGATCAGCCACTGCGGGTCATCCGCGTCTGATCCGGCGAGGCTGACGGCCAGGATTTCCCCGACCCGGATCCGGGGCGGGCCCTCGAGGGGCAGCTGCACCGCCAGTCCGCCCGCGCCGCGGTTGAGCAGGCTGCAGCGATAGGCCTGGTAACTGGCTGCGGTTGTGGCCTGGGCCGGGCCCTGGTCCAGGCCGATTTCGATCGCCTCCTCGTCGTCCGGTTCCAGGTAGTCGCGCGGGTCGAAGGCCACGCCCCGGTTGTGCAGGTAGAAACAGGCCTCCAGTCCTACCGCCAGTTGCACGGTCTGATCCGAATCGAAGCGTGCCAGCTTGCGCTGCGGGGGGTTGGTATACAGGCTCTGCAGCCGTTGCAGCAGCTGGCGCGCATCCTGTCGGCCGATGGCTTCGGACAGGCCGAGCTGTGCCGGGGGCGTGCCCTGGTCCAGGGCCTGGATGCCGGTATCGATGGCCTCCAGCAGCGGGGCCGGATCCAGCCAGTACCAGCGCGCCGGATCGGCATCCGCCGGCGGCTCCTGGTGCCATTCCGCGGGTTCGCAGTCGATGCATACGGCCCGCGCCTGCGGGCTGTCGGGTGCGCGCGGCTCGGCCCGCAGGCCGCTGTGCCGGATCCGGGTGGAAAGGAAGCCGAAACAGTCCCACAGGGTTCCGTGCGGCAGCCGGAAGGGATCGCTCAGACGCATGAAGGCCATGAGGGCATAGCTGCCGGGGCCGTCGAGTCGCCCCTGCGCAAAGGGCAGGGGCGTGGTGATGGTCTGCGGGCCGAGCGCATGCTCCCGGCAGTAGCGCAGCAGGGTCCCGGCCTCGCGCCAGAGCTGGGTGTCGGTGGGCAGGTAGCTCTGGTAACGGGTGGCCAGCAACAGGGCGATCAGGTGCATGGCCAGGGTCACGGCCTGGTACAGATGCCTGGGTTTGCGCAGCAGGTGACGTTCCTGCTGGGCATCGTTGATGACGTACTTGAAACCGATCAGCAGCTCTTCGGTCAGCCGGTCCAGGGTGTGCAGCCTGGAGGCGGCGAGCGGATCCTCCGTGGCGGGCGGCGACCGCCGCAGCGGTTCATGCAGTCGCTGGAAGGCTTCCAGGAAACTCAGCAGCAGTTCATGCCGGTGCGCGGCATCGAGCGGCTGATGATGCAGGTCACGCAACCGGCCGATGAGCTGATGGCTGGTGTCCAGCGTATTGGTGTAGGCCAGCTGGTCGATCCACTTGCGGACCGTGCCGGTGCGGGTGTCGACGCCCGGCAGGGGCGATTGCGGCGGTACGGGCAGCAACATGGGATCTCCACAGGTAATTTTATGGATTATTCAGTATTTGGCGGTGGCCTTTCAAGCATCCGTGGGGTATAAACCTGCGCGACCTGCCGGAGAAATGGAAACTTTTGGCGGCCTCGCGCGTCTCTGAGGGTAACGGTGCGCTTTGCGCACCTGCCAGTGTCAATTGACGGGATTATTCAATATGCGACTTTTTGCAGCACTGCTGATGGCAGTCAGTGTTTTTACCGCATCGCCTGCGCGGGCCGAGCCGGTCGATTTCTCGCTGCGTGATCTTGATGGCGAGGCGCGTACCCTGTCGGAGTTCCGCGGCAAGTGGGTGGTGATCAATTACTGGGCCACCTGGTGCCCGCCCTGTCTGGAGGAGATTCCGGATCTGGTCGAATTCCACGAGCGTCATCACGACAGCGATGCCGTGGTGATCGGGATCAACTACGAGGACATCCCGGAACCGCAGCTGCGGGCCTTTACCGAGGAGCACTCCATCAATTACCCCATTCTGCAGGCCGAGGACATGCGCCCGGCGCATGAGCGCCTGGGCGTCGGCGGCCTGCCCACGACCTACATCATCTCGCCGGAGGGTGAGCCGGTCGCGCGCCAGATCGGCGGGATAACCGACGAGGTGCTCGAGGACTACATCAAGCAGAAACAGGCCGAGCGGGCTTCCGCACGGCTGCAAACACAGTAAAGAGACGGATCGATGATGCATAAGTACTGGTACAGGATATTGTCACTCACTGCAGCCCTGCTGTTGCTGCCGGGGCTGTCCGGCGCCCGGGAGCTGCGCGATCCCGGCGAGTATTTCTTTGATCAGACCTTCGGGGATTTCAGCGAGGAACTGCAGCTGGCGCGGGACGAGGGCAAGACGGGGATCCTGATGTTCTTCGAGATGGACGAATGCCCCTTCTGCCATCGAATGAAGGAGATGGTGCTGAACCGTGCGGCGGTGCAGGATTACTATCGGGAACATTTCCTGATCTTTCCGGTGGACATCGAGGGCGATATCCAGATCAAGGATTTCGACGGCCGCGAGATGGCCATGAAGGACTTTGCCTTCGAGGAGCACCGGGTGCGCGCCACGCCGGTGTTCGTGTTCTTCAATCTCGAGGGTGAGCCGGTTGCCCGTTACACGGGCGCGACGCGCGATGCCGAGGAATTCATGTGGCTGGGCGAATACGTGGTCGACGGGGTCTACAGGGAGATGCCCTTCACCCGTTACAAGCGCGAACGCCGCAGCGAGGCGCGTGGCGGCTGAGGCGCCTGTCCGGGACGCGTTCGTTTGCGTCCCCCGGGCATGCATGCCAGCATACTAATGAGAATGTAAGTTAGACGACACTCAGGGCTTCAAGCCGCGTCTGCATCAAGGCGCGGTGCGCCGGGAATGGCCCAGCCCTTGCCAAGCGCCGCAACGCCGAGGTGGACGCGGCTTGAAGCCCCTGACAATCTGATTTTGAAAAGGACAGGCCGTTGTGTGCTCACGTAGGCCTGTGTTATCGAAGCTTGCTGTAGGAGTGCTACAGCGGCGCTTCGCTGCCTTGGCCTACGTGAGCGCACAACGGCTGAGTGTCGTCTAACTTACGTTCTCATTAGTGAGCCGCATTGAAACCACCAGTGAACTGCCTGTTGGATCCTTTTCGCGTGTACCTGTCCCGTCCCCTGCTGGGGCTGCTGCTCGTGGCATCGGCCGCGCCGGCCGGGGCCGCCGACGCGGGTGATGCGGACGCCCTGCCGCCCCTGCCCGAACCCCTGACCCTGCAGGCCGCCCTGGAAGCGGCCCGCCCGGACCATCCCGATCTGCTGCTGGCCGAGGCCGAACGTGATCTGGCACTGGCCGAGCAGGCCTCAGCCGAGGCGGTGACCGGCCTGCGGGCCTCGGCCTTCGCCGAAGGCCGCTATGTCGAGCCCTCGCCGCTGGCACCCGAACCCGGCAGCGATGATTCCCGTGCCAGCCTGCTGCTGAGCAAGCAACTGTACGATTTCGGCCGCACCCGGTCCGCCGTGGCGGCGGCCGAGGCCGGCCATGCGGGACGCGAACTGGCCTATCTGGATGCCGCCTACCGGCAGCGGCTGGATATCATCGCCAGCTATCTGGACGTGCTGCTGGCCGATCTCGCCTTCCTGGTGCAGAACGAGGCCATGGCCATCGTGTTCGTGAACCTGGACGAGATACGCGACCGCCACGAGCTGGGCCAGGTGTCCGATGTCGAACTGCTGGAGCAGGAGACCCGGTATCAGGAGGTGCGCATCCGGCGCTACCGGGCCCAGGCCGACCAGCGGGCCGCCCGGGTCCGGCTGGCCGAGGCGCTGGGGCGGCCGGGAGAGCTGCCGAGCAGCCTGACCCCTCCGTCCCTGGCTGCGATCGAGCGCGAACTGCCCGGGTTGCAGGCGCTGCAGGCCCGGGTGCTGGAACACAATCCGGCCGTGCGGGCCGCGCGCGCCGGGGTCGAGGCCGGCCTGCAGCGGCTGGAGGCCGCGCGTGCCGGCCGCCGCCCGCTGCTCACCGGCGAGGTCGAGGCCGCCGAGTATGCCAAGGACTTCGGTTCCCGCGACGAGTGGCGTGCCTCGGTGATCCTCGAGGTGCCCCTGCTCACGGGCGGGACGGTCAAGGCCCGGGTCGCCCGGGCCCGGGGCGAACTCAAGCGGGCGCGGGCGGAGCTGGCCCGGCGTCAGCTCGAGCTGCGTCAGCGCCTGGTGGATCTGTTCGAGCGGATCCAGGTACTGCAGGCCCAGCGTGACGAGGCCTGGACCCGCCAGGATTATCGCGACCTGTATCTGGACCGCAGCCGCTCCCTGTACGAGCTGGAGGTCGAGACCGATCTGGGCGATGCCATGGTCGAGTCGACCCGCGCCCGGCTGCTGGCCGCGCAGGTGGATTATCAATTGCTGTTGGCATGGGCGCAGCTCGATGCCCTGCGGGGACAGGAACCCTTGTCTGTGCAGGCCCGCGCGCCCGGGGAGGAGGGAGAATGAGCATGATGCCTTACCGGTTGATCGGTCTGGTGGTGTTGTTCGCAGCCGGATACGCGGGCGCCCAGGGGCTGGAAGGCCGGCTTGAGTCGGGGCCGGCGCAGGTGCTCAGCCTGCCTGTCTCCGGTGTGATCGAGACGGTGGCGGTGGCCTCCGGTGACCGGGTCGAGGCCGGTGCCCGCCTGCTGGCGCTGGATGCCCGCGTCTACCGGGCCGAGCTGCGCCGGGCCGAGGCGGTCCTGGCCGAGCAGGAAGAGGTGCGGGCCGAGGCCCGGCGGGAATGGGAGCGGGCGCAGGAACTGTTCGATCGCACCGTGATGTCGGAACGTGACCTGCAGCTGGCGAAAAACGCCATGCTGGCCGCCGAGGCAACCCATGCCGAGGCGCAGGCGGCCCGCACCCGCGCGGCCTGGGAGCTGGAGAAGAGCGCGCTCGAGGCCCCGGTGGCCGGCCGTATCCTGGCGCTGCACGCCTATCCGGGCCAGGTGGTGGTGAGCCGCGACCAGGCGCCGCCGCTGCTGGAACTGTTGCCGGCAGGCCGCTGGCTGGTCCGGGCCGGGCCCGGCTCCGGTTACCGGGTGGGCGAGGCCGTCCGCGTGCGCGTGGGCGAGGCGGATTACGCCGGTCGGATCACCCGGGTCCGGCCTGTCCCCGACAGCTCCGGGGCAGCCGAGGTGGTGGTCGGGTTCAGCGCGGCGGACAACGCCGACCTGCAGCCGGGCATGCCGGCACGGGTGAGCCGGCCATGATCGTCGCGCGACGCTGTTATGTCAGCGGCCGGGTGCAGGGAGTGTTCTTCCGTGCCACCACCCAGCGCCAGGCGCGCGAGCTCGGACTGAGCGGCCACGCCCTCAATCTGCCCGACGGTCGGGTGGAGGTGCTGATCTGC
Organism: Thiohalobacter thiocyanaticus; assembly: GCF_003932505.1. GTDB lineage: Bacteria > Pseudomonadota > Gammaproteobacteria > Thiohalobacterales > Thiohalobacteraceae > Thiohalobacter > Thiohalobacter thiocyanaticus. The sequence continues at coordinate 859,900 of NZ_QZMU01000001.1, read as the reverse complement.
GGTCCGGTCGATGCGGTGCGTGCCCTGGTGAACTGGCTGTGGGAGGGTCCGGACGGTGCCCGCGTCACGGCGGTCGAATGCGATGATGTGGAGCCGGTGGACCAGGAAGACTTCAGGGTGGGCTAGGGCCCCTTCTACAGTCTCACCCCCGCCAGCCGCGAATCCGCCTGCGGCTCCGGGGTGAGCACCGTATCGTGCGGCGGCTGGCGGCTGTCGGCCCCGGGGTAGTCCAGGGTGTAGTGCAGGCCACGGGATTCCTTGCGGGCCTCGGCCGAACGGATGATCAGTTCTGCCACCTGCACCAGATTGCGCAGCTCCAGCAGGTCATTGGTGACGCGGAAGTTGCTGTAGTACTCGTGGATCTCGCGCTGCAGCAGTTCCACCCGCCGGCGTGCCCGCTGCAGGCGCTTGTTGGTGCGCACGATGCCGACATAGTCCCACATGAAGTGGCGCAGCTCGTCCCAGTTGTGACTGACCACCACTTCCTCGTCCGAATCCGTCACCCGCGACTCGTCCCAGGGCGGCAGCGCGACCGGCACTGCGCTGGTTGCCAGCCGGCGGCGGATATCCTCGCCGGCCGCCTGCGCGAATACCAGGCATTCCAGCAGTGAATTGCTGGCCATGCGGTTGGCGCCGTGCAGTCCGGTATGGGTGGTTTCGCCGATGGCGTAGAGACATTCCACATCGGTGTGGCCGTCCAGGTCGGTCATCACCCCGCCGCAGGTGTAATGGGCGGCCGGCACCACCGGCAGCGGCTCGCGGGTCATGTCGAAGCCGAACTCCAGGCAGCGGGCATGGACGGTGGGAAAATGCTCGCGGATGAAGGCCGCCGGCTTGTGGCTGATGTCGAGCAGTACGTGATCCACACCCAGGCGCTTCATCTCGTGGTCGATGGCGCGGGCGACGATATCGCGCGGCGCCAGTTCGCCGCGCGGGTCGAAATGCTGCATGAAGGGTTCGCCGTCGGGCAGCAGCAGCCGGCCGCCCTCGCCGCGCACCGCTTCGGTGATGAGGAAGGACTTGGCGTGCGGATGGTACAGACAGGTTGGGTGGAACTGGTTGAACTCCATGTTCGCCACCCGGCAGCCGGCGCGCCAGGCCATGGCGATGCCGTCCCCCGTGGCCGTGTCGGGGTTACTGGTGTAGCGGTAGACCTTGCTGGCGCCGCCGGTGGCCAGGACCACGCAGCGGGCCGCGAACAGTTCCACCCGCTGGGCGTCGCGGTTGAGCACATAGGCGCCCAGGCAGCGGTTGGCGCCGCCCCGGCCCAGCTTGCGGGTGGTGAGCAGGTCCACGGCGATGTGGCGCTCCAGCAGCCTGATGTCCGGGTGTTCCCGGGCCCGGTCCACCAGTGAGGTTTCGATGGCCCGGCCGGTGGCATCGGCGGCATGGATCACCCGGCGGTGGCTGTGACCGCCCTCGCGGGTCAGGTGGTACTCGCTGTCCCCGCCCGGGTGACGGGTGAAATCCACGCCATGATCGATCAGCCACTGGATGGCCGCGGGGGCCCGCTCCACCGTGAAGCGCACCACCTCGGGATGACACAGGCCGGCGCCGGCGCTGAGGGTGTCCTGGATATGGCTGTCGAAGCTGTCATTGGGGTCCAGCACGGCCGACACCCCGCCCTGGGCGTAATAGGTGCTGCCTTCGGTGATGCTGCCCTTGGCCAGGACCGCGACCCGGGCCTGGCCGGCCAGTTCCAGTGCCAGACGCAGACCGGCAGCGCCGCTGCCGATGATCAGTACGTCATAGTCGTGTTGCTGCTGCATCCGTCTTTGATTGCCGCCTGAAATCGGGTAAGGTGGGCCGGGTTTGCTGCCTTGCTCCGGCCCCGGGTAGTGAGCCATCCAGTCCGATGAACATAACCCAAACTCCGATAAACATAACCTAAACTACTGCCGCAGGCGAACTTTTCTTGATTTCTCCTGTCTATAGTCTGCTGTGGGCCCAGGCCCGGCAGTGAAGGAGCCCGGATGACGGCACAGAACGGGGATCAGTTGCTGGTCGAGCGCGTCCAGCGCGGCGACAAGCAGGCATTCGATCTCCTGGTCCGCAAATACCAGCATAAACTGGTGCAGCTGATCGGCCGCTATGTCTCCAATCCGGCCGATGCCACGGATATCGCCCAGGAGGCCTTCATCAAGGCCTACAGGGCACTGCCGTCATTCCGGGGTGACAGCGCCTTCTATACCTGGCTGTACCGGATCGCCATCAACACGGCCAAGAATCACCTCCTGGCCCAGAGCCGGCGGCCGCCGGGCGGTGATATCGATGCCGGGGATGCGGAACAATTTGCCGGGGACTCCGGTCTCAAGGAGTACGCCACCCCGGAACGCCTGCTGCTGCGGGACGAGATCCAGGCGACCATCAACGACGCCATCGAGGCGCTGCCCGAGGATCTGAAGACGGCGATCATCCTGCGCGAGCTGGAGGGGCTGAGCTACGAGGAGATCGCGCGGGCTATGGACTGCCCGATCGGTACGGTGCGTTCCCGGATCTTCCGGGCCCGGGAGGCCATTGAAAAGCGTCTGCAGCCCCTGCTGGGCTGAAGCACGAGAGGTGACACGATGACAGATCAGGTTAAGGAACAGATCTCCGCCCTGGTGGACGACGCCCTGCCGCAACAGGAACGCTCGCTGCTGCTGGCGCGGATGGTCAGCGACACCACGCTGCGTGAGACCTGGAGCCGCTACACGCTGATCCAGGATGCCCTGCGCAATCACCTGCCCGAACGGGTCGAACCGGGGCTGAGCCAGCGGGTGATGGCGGCGCTGGACGCCGAAGCCGACCATGACCGGTCCGGGACTGCCCGGCCCCGGTTCGCGGGCTGGGCCCGGCCACTGGCCGGTCTGGCCGTTGCGGCCTCGGTGGCGGTGCTGGCCGTGGTCATGTTCCAGCCCGGCGACCCCGGCCCCGGTACCGGGGTCCAGGTCGCCGACGCCGGCGCACCGCCGGTCGCGGAGGATTACCGCCGGGTCGATACCAGTCAGTGGCAGGGTCAGCAGGCTCCGGTCAGCGAGCGGCTCAACCAGTACCTGGTCAATCACAATGAATTCGCTGCCCGCAATGGCATGCCGGTGGTCGCCCCGCACGTGCGTATCGTCGGTTTCGACCAGGAGCGGCGCTGAGGCATGTCGCGACGGCCACGCGTCCCGTCCTTCCCGGCAGCATCCCGGATTCCGCGGTGGCTGGCGCTGCTGCTGACAGCCGCCCTGTTCAGCCAGCCGCTCGCCGCCGGCGAGGCCTTTGACTGGCTGGACCGCATGTCCGCGGCAATCCATGACCTCAACTACCGCGGCACCTTCGTCTATCAGCACAACGGCAAGCTCGAGGCCATGTACATCGTGCATCGCGGCGGTGAAGACAGCCGCCAGCGCCTGTTCGCCCTGAGCGGGGCGGCGCGCGAAGTGGTCCGCGACCAGGAGGGGGTGACCTGCATCCTCTCCGACAGCAAGGCAGTGATGGTTGACCGCAGCCTCCCGCGCGGGCCCTTCGCGGCCCTGCCGCGGGATCTGGAGCAACTCAACCGTTATTATCGATTCAGTCTGGGCGGGACCGACCGGGTACTCGAACGCCACAGCCGGGTGGTGGTGGTCGAGCCGCGCGATGACTACCGCTATGGCTACCGCTTCTGGCTCGATCGTGAGCATGCCCTGCCGCTGCGCTCGGCGCTGGTGACGGCCGCCGGCAGGCCGCTGGAGCAGATGATGTTCACCCAGCTCGAAGTACTGGAACAGGTCGATGACGCCGCTCTGCGCCCGGAACTCGGCGGCGAGCACTTCACCCGCTTCGAGGGCCCGGGACCGGATACGGAGGAAGAGGTGCCGGCCGCGGCCGGCAGTGACTGGGAATTCACCTGGCTGCCGGCCGGCTTTGAGCTGCGCGGGCACAACTGGCATGGTATGCCGGTCAGCGGCCAGCGGGTCGAACACTGGGTATACGGCGACGGCCTGGCCACCGTGTCGGTCTATATCGAGACCTATGACGAGACCAGCCCCCCGGGCCTGCAGGGCCTGTCGAACATGGGGGCGGTCAATGCCATGGGCCGGACTCTGGACGGCCACCATGTTACGGTGGTGGGCGAGGTGCCGGCGGAGACGGTCGAGCGGCTGGCCATGGGCGTGCGGCGCAATGACTGAACCCGGGACAGGCGTATGATCGAGGAACAGGCGCTGGTGATCGAAGCCGCCGACGGCACGGCCTGGGTCGAGACCCGGCGCCAGTCGGTCTGCGGCCAGTGCGCGGCCAACAAGGGCTGCGGCACTTCGGTGCTGGCCCGGGTGATGGGCAACCGGCGCAGCCGGGTACGGGCCCTCGACCCGATCGGGGTGCGGCCCGGCCAGACGGTGCGTATCGGCCTGGAGGAAGGGGCCTTTCTACGCGGTTCCATGGCGCTGTATCTGCTGCCCCTGCTGACCCTGTTCCTGGGCGGACTGCTCGGCGAGGTGCTGGCCGCGCGCCTGGATATCGTCCAGGAATGGCCGGCGCTGCTGGGCGGCCTGGCCGGGGGCGGACTGGGATTTCTCTGGCTGCGGGGGTTCGCCCGCCGCATCCTGCACGACCGGCGCTACCAGCCGGTCGTGCTCGGCATTGTGACCGCCGGGACGGAGCCGGCAGCGCCGGCCCGGCCGGGGGCGCGACCGACGTTCGGCTGATGCCGGCCGCCGGTGGCCGCGGTGCCGATTCCATAAAACGACAGACACTGATGGATTCATTACGGGAGTGGGTATGAAATTCAAGATTGCATCCTGGTTGAACGGCCTGGCACTGTTCGGGCTGGTGGGTCTGACCCAGGCCGCGGCGGCGCCCTGGTCGTCATCGCTGCCGGATTTTTCCGAGCTGGTGGAGCAGAACAGCCCGGTCGTGGTGAACATCAGCACCACCCAGGTGGTCAAGAGCCCGATGAGCAAACTGCCGCCGGGCATGGAACTCCCGGATCTGCCCGAGGACAGCCCGTTCGGCGATCTGTTCCGCCACTTCTTCGAGGGCGAGCCGGGTGAGCCGCGCGAGCACGAGGCCAAGTCGCTCGGCTCCGGCGTCATCATCTCGAAGGACGGCTACATCCTCACCAACAACCACGTGGTCCAGGATGCCAAGGAGATCATCGTCCGCTTCAATAACCGCGACGAACTGGTGGCGGAGGTGGTCGGTACCGACCCGCGCAGTGATGTCGCCCTGCTCAAGGTCGAGGCCGAGGATCTGCCGGTGGCCCGTCTGGGCAAGGCCGAGGAACTGAAAGTAGGCGAGTGGGTGCTGGCCATCGGCTCGCCCTTCGGCTTCGAGAGCTCGGCCACCGCCGGCATTGTCAGCGCCAAGGGCCGGGCCCTGCCCAGCGAGAACTATGTGCCCTTCATCCAGACCGATGTTGCCATCAACCCCGGCAACTCCGGCGGTCCGCTGTTCAACATGGACGGCGAGGTGGTGGGAGTGAATTCCCAGATCTTCAGCCGCACCGGCGGCTACATGGGCCTGTCCTTCGCCATCCCCATCGAGGTGGCCATGGACGTGGCCGAGCAGCTCAAGACCGAGGGTCGGGTCAGCCGCGGCTGGCTGGGCGTGCTGATCCAGGAGGTGACCCGCGACCTGGCCCAGTCCTTCGGCCTGGACAAGCCGCAGGGCGCGCTGGTGTCCAAGGTGGTGCCCGACAGCCCGGCGGCCAAGGCCGGACTGCAGGTCGGCGACATCATCCTGGAGTTCAACGGCAGGCAGGTGATCCGCTCGCGCAACCTGCCGCATATCGTCGGCAGCACCCCGGTCGGCAAGCGCGCCGAGGTCAGGATCCTGCGCGACGGCAAACGCCGCACCCTGCAGGTGACCCTCGGCGAGCTGGAGGACGACCAGCAGGCCGCCGCCGAGCCGGCCGCCACCCAGACCGGCAAGAGCGACCGCCTGGGCCTGGTGGTGGCCTCGGTCCCGGCCGAGCTGCGCGAGCAGCTGGAGCTGGGCGAGGGCGGTGTCATGATCCAGGAACTCAAGTCCGGTGCCGCCTCGCGTGCCGGGGTGCGCGAGGGTGACATCATCGTCCGTTTCAACAACGAAACGGTCAAGGATGTCGAGCACTTCAACCGTCTGGTCGAGGGCATGGAAAAGGGTAGTTCGGTGCCGGTGCTGATCCAGCGCCGCAGCGGCCCGCTGTTCCTGGCCATCCGCGTTCCGGAGTAAGTCGCCGCCGGCGCGGCCCCGGCGGTTCGTCCCGGGGTCGCACCGGGTTCCGGCCATGACCCGTCTGATCCTCTATTCCCGCCCCGAATGCGGCCTGTGCCAGGACCTGGAACAGGAACTGCGTGCCTTTCAGGCGGAACTGGGGTTCGAACTCACGGTGGTCGATATCGACCGGGATCCCGCCCTGGTCGAACGCTGGGGCACGCGCGTGCCCGCCCTGATCCGGGACGATGGCCGGCTGGTGTGCGAGTATTTTCTCGATCCGGCGGCCCTGTGCGCTATCTGCCGCCCGGATGAATGTGTATAATCCCGCAGCTTCAAGTGCTTATCTGACGGCCTGAGACGGTCGCCGGCAATCGCCCTGTGCCCGTTCGACGGGCGTACGTATCGGGAACCACGTGGCAGACCTGAGTCATATCCGCAATTTTTCCATCATCGCCCATATCGACCATGGCAAGTCGACCCTGGCTGACCGCTTTATCCAGGTCTGCGGCGGGCTGACCGAGCGGGAGATGTCCGAGCAGGTGCTGGACTCGATGGACCTGGAGCGCGAGCGCGGCATCACCATCAAGGCCCAGAGCGTGAGCCTGGACTACACCGCCCGCGATGGCCAGATCTACCGGCTCAACTTCATCGACACCCCGGGGCACGTGGACTTCTCCTATGAGGTGTCGCGCTCGCTTGCCGCCTGCGAGGGGGCGCTGCTGGTGGTCGATGCCGCCCAGGGCGTTGAGGCGCAGAGTGTCGCCAACTGCTACACCGCCATCGACCAGGGCCTGGAGGTGGTGCCGGTGCTGAACAAGATCGATCTGCCCTCGGCCGAACCCGACCGGGTGGCGCAGGAGATCGAGGATATCATCGGCATCGAGGCCCATGACGCGGTCCATGTCAGTGCCAAGAACGGCATCGGCATCGAGGACGTGCTGGAGACCATCGTCAGGCGCATTCCACCGCCGCAGGGCGATGTGGAAGCCCCGCTCAAGGCGCTGATCATTGACTCCTGGTTCGACAATTATGTGGGCGTGATCTCGCTGGTGCGGGTCAAGCAGGGCCGACTCAGACCGAAGCAGAAGATCACGGTGATGTCCACGGGACGCAGCCATCAGGTCGACAATGTCGGCATCTTCACGCCCAAGCGCAAGGACACGGCCATGCTCAGTGCCGGTGATGTCGGCTATGTCATCGCCGGCATCAAGGAGATCGACGGCGCACCGGTGGGCGACACCCTGACCCTGACCGACAATCCGGCCACCGAGCCGGTGCCGGGGTTCCAGTACATGCAGCCGCGGGTGTTCGCCGGCCTGTACCCGGTCAGCTCGGACGACTACGAGGACCTGCGCGATGCCCTGGAGAAGCTGCGCCTGAACGATGCCGCGCTGCAGTACGAGCCGGAGAACTCCCAGGCCCTGGGCTTCGGTTTTCGCTGCGGTTTCCTCGGTATGCTGCACATGGAGATCGTGCAGGAGCGGCTGGAGCGCGAATACGACCTGGATCTGATCACCACCGCGCCCACCGTGATCTACGAAATCCTGACCACCGGCGGCGAGACCCTGCAGGTGGACAACCCGGCCGCGCTGCCGCCGCCCAACGAGATCGAGGAGATCCGCGAGCCCATCATCCTGGCCAGCATCCTGGTGCCGCAGGACTACCTGGGCGCGGTGATCACCCTGTGCATCGAAAAGCGGGGGGTGCAGAAGAACATGCAGTACCTGGGCAAGCAGGTGTCGCTGAATTTCGAGATGCCGCTGAGCGAGGTGGTGCTGGATTTCTTCGACCGGCTGAAGTCGGTCAGCCGCGGTTACGCCTCCTTTGATTACCATCATCTGCGCTTCCAGGCATCCAGGCTGGTCAAGCTGGACATCCTGATCAACGGCGAGCGGGTCGATGCCCTGGCACTGATCGTCCACCATGACAACGCCCCCTACAAGGGCCGCGAGCTGGCAGATGCGATGAAGGAGCTGATTCCGCGGCAGATGTTCGATGTGGCCATTCAGGCCGCCATCGGCAACCAGATCATCGCCCGTACCACGGTCAAGGCGCTGCGCAAGAACGTCACCGCCAAGTGCTACGGCGGCGACGTCAGCCGCAAGCGCAAGCTGCTGGAGAAACAGAAGGCCGGCAAGCGCCGCATGAAGCAGTTCGGCAAGGTCGAGGTCCCGCAGGAGGCCTTCCTGGCGGTACTGCATGTGGGCAAGAAGGGTTGACCCGATCATTGCATAAATTGCGGTTGTCATAACCGCCATCGTCATCCCCGCGTAGGCGGGGATCCAGATACCGCGCGGTTGCTGGATTCCCGCCTGCGCGGGAATGACGGAAAGGTGATAATCAGAGGTTGCTTAGATGCGTGGCACCGTAATCCAGCAGGTCGCGAAGCGTCGCGGCCATGCTGCAGCTGCCCCGACCTGCGTGAAAAGGTTTCAGTAACAAAATATCAGAAACACAAAAACATGAGACATTGTCATGAGTTTTAATTTTCCGTTGATCCTGGTGCTGGCCACTTTCATTACCGGCATCATCTGGCTGCTTGATGCCTGGTTATGGAAACCGAAGCGCAGACAGGCCGCCGCCGGTGTCGCGAATGCGGAGCGCCGCGAGGCCGTGCTCAAGGAGCCGGTGCTGGTGGAGTATTCGCGGGCCTTCTTCCCCGTGATCCTGGTCGTCCTGCTGCTGCGCTCCTTTCTGGCCGAACCTTTCCGCATCCCCAGCGGTTCCATGATGCCGACCCTGCTGGTGGGCGATTTCATCCTGGTCAACAAGTTTGCCTATGGTCTGCGTCTGCCGGTGGTCAATACCCGGTTCATCGAAATCGGCGAGCCGCAGCGCGGCGACGTGGTGGTGTTCCGTTACCCCGACAATCCTTCCGTGGACTACATCAAGCGCGTGGTCGGCCTGCCCGGCGATCGGGTTGCCTACCGTGACAAAATCCTATATATCAATGGGAAAGAGATGCCGCAGGATGATCTCGGCACCTATATCGCGCAAGGCGCGGGGCTCGCCAGTACCGGTGCCCGCGAGCGGCTGGAGCGGCTCGACGGCGTCGAGCACCGTATCCTGGTGCGCCCGGGTTATCCCAACATCGAGGGAGAATGGATGATCCCCGAGGGGCATTACTTTATGATGGGTGACAATCGCGACAACAGCAAGGACAGCCGTTATTTCGGCCTGGTGCCCGAGGATAATCTGGTCGGCAAGGCCTTTATAATCTGGATGAACTGGGACGGGGTGAACAACCGCGTGACCTGGAGCCGGATCGGCGACTCCATTCACTGACAAGGGGGCAAGGCAATATGCGCAATCTGCAACGACAACAGGGGATGACGCTGCTCGGCTGGATCGTCGTACTCGGCCTGATCGCATTCTTCGTACTGCTTACACTGCGCCTGATGCCCAACTACCTGGAGAATTTCAAGGTCGCCGAAACCCTGGAGTCACTCAAGAACGAACCCGAGATCACCCGCAAATCCACGGTGGAGATCCGCAAGCTGATCGACCGGCGCTTCATGATCAATGATGTCACCAGCATCGATGCCAAGGACGTGAAGATCACCAACGAGAAGGGCCGGATGACGGTGCGCGCCCAGTACGAGATCCGGGTGCCGGTGCTGGGCAACGTGGATGCAGTGACCAAATTCGATGAAAGCGTGGAGATGATCCGCAATTGACGTCCCCACTGGACGCGCTGGCCCGGCGGCTGTGCCACGAGTTCGGCTCGCCGGCTCTGCTGCAACAGGCGCTTACCCACCGCAGCGCCGGCAATCTCAACAATGAACGACTCGAATTCCTGGGCGACGCCGTGCTGGGCCTGGTTATCGCCGATGCCCTGTACGCGCGCTACCCCAGGGCCAGCGAGGGGGATCTGAGCCGGCTGCGTGCCAGCCTGGTGAAAAAGCCCACCCTGGCCGGGATTGCACGCGAGCTGGAGCTGGGTGAGCACCTGCAGCTGGGCTCGGGCGAGCTCAAGAGCGGCGGTTTCCGGCGCGATTCCATCCTCGCCGACGCCCTGGAGGCGGTCATTGGTGCCGTATATCTGGACGCCGGCTTCGAGGCTGCCGCGGGCCTGGTGCTGCAGCTCTACCAGCCCAGGCTGCAATCGTTGCCGGAGGCGGCTGCACTCAAGGATCCCAAGACCCGGTTGCAGGAATACCTCCAGTCCCGCCACATTGAACTGCCCGATTACCAGGTGATCCAGGTCTCGGGCAAGGCGCACGCCCAGACCTTCGAGGTGGAGTGCTACATCCCCGGACTGGATCGCCGCAGCCGCGGACGGGGCTCGAGCCGGCGCAAGGCCGAGCAGGCCGCCGCCGCCGGCATGCTGACGGAACTGGGCGTGGAGACGGCCAAACGCGCCGGCAGCGCATGAAGAGCGTGAACGACAGATGAATACCACGAACGATTCCGCTTTTCGCTGTGGCCTGGTGGCACTGGTGGGCAGGCCGAATGTGGGCAAGTCCACCCTGCTGAACCGCATTCTCGGGCAGAAAATCAGTATAACTTCAAGTAAACCGCAGACGACGCGGCATCGTATCCTCGGTATCAAGACCACTGCTCAGGCCCAGGTGGTCTATGTGGACACCCCGGGGCTGCATCGTGGCGGCAAGCGGGCGCTGAACCGGGCGCTGAACCGGGCGGCGAGCGACGCCATCGCCGACGTTGACCTGGCAGTGCTCGTGGTCGAGGCCGGCCACTGGACCGATGAGGACGATCTGGTGCTGCAGCGGCTGGGTCAGGCCGGGTTGCCGGTGCTGCTGGCGGTGAACAAGATCGACCGGCTCACGGATCGGGCGCAGCTGCTGCCCGAGCTGCAGGCGCTGGCGGCGAGGTTCGACTTCGCCGAGGTTCTGCCGCTGTCGGCCACGCGCGGAGAGAATCTCGATCGGCTGGAGCAGTGCGTGACCGCGCGCCTGCCGGAAGGGCCGCCCTATTTCCCCGAGGAACAGATCACCGATCGCAGCGAACGCTTCCTCGCCGCCGAGCTGATCCGCGAAAAGCTGTTCCGCCGGCTCGGCCAGGAGCTGCCCTACGGGCTGACCGTGCAGATCGAACAGTTCAAGGACGACGACGGCCTGCTGCGCATCCACGGCCTGGTGTGGGTGGAACGCGACTCGCAGAAGGCGATCGTGATCGGCAAGGGCGGCGCCATGCTCAAGCAGATCGGCCGCGAGGCCCGCCTGGACATGGAACGCCTGTTCGGTGCGAAGGTGTTTCTGCAGCTGTGGGTCAAGGTCAAGAGCGGCTGGGCGGACGACGAGCGCGCCCTGCGCAGTCTCGGTATCGATGAATGAATTCAGGAAAACATGATGGCCACGGAAAACACGGAAAGCACGGACATTATATTAGGAGGCCTCTGATTTATTCGTCATTGCGAGGCGCGTAGCGCCGTGGCAATCCCCAACCGATTGATTCTGCTGTACGAGATTGCTTCGCTACGCTCGCAATGACGGGAATCATCGCATTAATCAGAGTTTCCTTAGGGAGTGCGTAGGTCGGGTTAGCCCGCAAGGGCGTAACCCGACGCCTAGCCCGGATTACATGTCGGGTTACGTTGCGGCTGACCCGACCTGCGTGTCTGTAGCGCCCGGAGTCTTCTGCATGACAATTTTTATGTCCGTGCTTTCCGTGTTTTCCGTGGCTATTTGTATTTTCGGGATATTCCGCTATGGCCATCGACAGCGTCGAGATGCAGCCCGCCTACATTCTGCACCACCGGGCCTACCGCGACACCAGCGCCCTGCTGGAGCTGATCACGCCCCTGCACGGGCGCGTCGGTGTGGTCGCGCGCGGCGCCCGCGGCGCGCGCTCCCCCCTGCGGGGGGTGCTGCGTCCCTTCCTGCCGCTGCTGTGCTCCTGGGGCGGGCGCGGCGAGCTGTTCAGCCTGCGCCGGGCGGAGGTGGCCGGGCGCATGCCGGTGCTCAGCGGCCAGGCCCTGTTCGCGGCCTACTATCTGAATGAGCTGCTGCTGCGGCTGCTGCAGCGCCAGGATCCGCATCCCGAGGTGTTCGAGGCCTATGTCCAGGCCCTGGACGGTTTTGCCGGCCAGCCGCTGGAGGCGGTGCTGCGACTGTTCGAGAAGCGGCTGCTGGAGGCGCTGGGCTATGGCCTGATGCTGGAGACGGACGTGCATGGCGAGCCGGTCGCTGCCGATCGGCGCTACCGGTATATCCCGGAGCAGGGTCCGGAACCGATTGAGGGGAAGATGCCGGACGAGGGCGGGCTGAGCGGTCGGGCGCTGCTGGCGCTGGCGGCCGAGGCCTGTGACAATGTGCAGGATCTGCGTGAACTCAAGCCGTTGCTGCGCCGGATGCTGGGTCTGTATCTCGGTGAGCGGCCGCTGAAGACGCGCGAATTTCTCACCGATATGGAGCGACAGGGCCGGAGCGGACATGACTGAGCATTCCAGGGACATCCTGCTGGGCGTGAACATCGATCACGTGGCCACCCTGCGCCAGGCCCGGGGCACCCGGTTTCCCGATCCCGTGCAGGCGGCCATCGAGGCCGAACAGGCCGGCGCCGACGGTATCACCCTGCACCTGCGCGAGGATCGCCGTCATATCCAGGAACGCGATGTGGAGATGCTCGGCGGCATCCTGCAGACGCGCATGAACCTGGAGATGGCAGTGACCGAGGAGATGCTTGCCATCGCCGAGCGCATCCGCCCGCGCGACTGCTGTCTGGTACCGGAGCGGCGCGAGGAGTTGACCACCGAAGGCGGCCTGGACGTGGCCGGTCAGCAGGCGCGCATCCGGGAGGCCTGCGCGCGTCTGGCTGCGGCCGGGGTGCGGGTGTCGCTGTTCATCGATGCCGAGCCGGCCCAGATCGAGGCCGCCGCGGCTGCCGGCGCGCCCTGCATCGAGATCCACACCGGCCACTATGCCGATGCCACCGGGGCCGGGCAGGAGCTGGAATATCAGCGCATCCTCGCCGCCGTGGAGGCGGGTGTGCAGGCCGGGCTGCAGGTCAACGCCGGCCACGGCCTGCATTATCACAATGTACAGCGCATCGCCGCCATCCCGGCCGTGCGCGAACTCAACATCGGCCACGCCATCGTGGCCCGCGCCCTGTTCACCGGTCTGCAGGAAGCGGTGCGTGAAATGAAGCGCCTGATGATCGAGGCGCGGCGCTGACTCCGATGGGCCGGATCCACGGCATCGGTACCGATATCGTCAGCATCGTGCGCATGGAGCAGGCACTGGCACGCTTCGGCCGGCGTTTCGCCGAACGCATACTGAGCCGGGCCGAACTGGAAAGGTTCGACACCTGTGCCCGGCCGGCCGCACTGCTGGCCAAGCGCTTCGCCGTCAAGGAGGCCGTGGCCAAGGCCTTCGGTACCGGTTTCCGTGACGGGCTCAGGCTGCAGGACATCGAGATTGGTCATGATCGCAACGGCCGGCCGGAACTGCATTACCAGGGCGCGGCACAGAGGCTGGTCCGGGCCAATGCCGTTACGGCCAGCCATGTCTCCATCGCCGACGAGCGCGACTATGCCATCGCCTATGTGATCCTGATCTGTGAATGAATCTAGGCACTGGAGCCTTTTTTGAACCGCTCCAGCTCTTCCATGCATTGCGACAGGGCCGTTGCGATCGCCTGCGCGTCGTCGGCCTCACAGGCCGTTTGCAGGCTTTCTCCCGCCGTGGCCAGCGCCGGCAGGCCGCAATAGACCGCCGAGCCCTTGAGCTTGTGCGCCTGTTCCTGCAGGCCCTGGCGGTCATCCGTGTCGAAGGCGTGCTGCAGCGAGGTCTGCCATTGGCCGGCCTCGCCACGGAAGCGCTCCACCAGTTCCTGTTTCACCGCCGCGACACGGTCCTCGGCGCTGGGCTCCGGCGCGGCCGGGGCGGCCCGGGTCCAGCGCCGCACGCTTTCCCAGATGCGGTATTCGGTGACGGGCTTGATCAGCACTTCCTGGGCCAGACTGCGGATGTCGGCATCCGCTTCCAGGTTGATCAGGGCATCGGCTGTCAGGGCGATGATGGGCGTGGTCTGATTGGGATTGCGGTCGTCCGCGCGGATGGCGCGGGCGGTGTCGATGCCTGTCATGTTGGGCATGTGCACGTCGAGGATGATCAGGTCATAGCGGCGCTGCCGGGTCTGTTCCAGGGCCTGGTTTCCGTCCTCGGCCTGATCGACCCGGATGCCGAGTGCCTGCAACTGCAGTTCGGTCAGACGGCGGTTGATCTCGTTGTCGTCGGCGATCAACACCTGCCCGTCCTCGAGCCGTGGCGGCTGCGGGCGCGGCTGCTTGCGCCGGTCGGTCAATTCGCTGTGGCGGGTCTCGGGCCAGCCCATCAGTTTCCATACCGTCAGGCGCAGCGAGTCGCGTCGGGCCGGCTTGGTCAGGCACTGGGCTGCGCCCAGTGCCAGCGCGCGCTGCAGGCGCTCCTTCTCGACCGTGTTGAGCAGCAGCAGGACCGGTATGGCGTAGGGCCTGAGCACGCCGAGCAGGCGTTCGATCTCCGCCTGGCTATCCCGGGTGGGCGGCAGGCCCAGGGCGATGAAGTCCGGTCGCAGCGTATCGGTGTTGTCCAGCAGGCGGATGAGGCCTTCGGGATCGTCGGCCTCGATCACCCGGATGCCCCAGGCCTCCAGCGGATGACACAGGGCCAGCCGGGCCAGGGGGAAGGGATCGCAGACCAGGGCGGTGCCGCTGGCCGGGCGCAGCGGGGGTTCGGTGGTCGGCGCTATGCCCTGGGTTTTCAGGGTCAGCCGGAACCAGAAGGTGGAACCGTGGCCCGGCAGGCTGTTCACGCCGATGCTGCCGTCCATCAGTTCGACCAGCCGCTTGGAGATGAACAGCCCCAGGCCGGTGCCGCCGTGGCGTCGGGTGGGGGAGCTGTCGGTCTGGAAGAAGGCAGTGAACAGCCGGGCCTGCTGCCCGGACGTGAGGCCGGCGCCGGTATCGCTGACCTGGATCCGGATGCTGGCTGTCTCGCTGACGGGTGCCAGCGGCTCGTCGAGCATGACCCGCACCACCACGTTGCCCTGGCGGGTGAACTTGATGGCGTTGCCGAGCAGGTTCAGCAGCACCTGGCGGATGCGGGTTGAATCGCCGTACAGATGCAGCGGGACGTCGGCATAGACCAGCAGCACGCATTCCAGCCCCTTGGCATGCGCCAGCGGGGCCATCAGATCGATGGAATCCTCCAGTGCCTCGCGCAGATCGAAGGGACTGTGCTCGATCTGCAGCTTGCCGGACTCGATCTTGGAAAAATCCAGGATGTCGTTGACGATCACCAGCAGGTTGGTGGCCGACTTGCGTACCGTGGTGACGTATTCGCGCTGCTCGGCCGACAGCGGGGTGTGCAGCAGCAGATCGATGAAGCCCAGCATGCCGTTGAGCGGCGTGCGGATCTCGTGGCTCATGTTGGCCAGGAATTCGGACTTGTCGCGCGCGGCCTGCAATGCCAGCTGGCGTGCCTGGTCCAGTTCCACGTTCTGCTGCTCCAGGCGCTGCAGGGTGCTGCGCAGTTCGTGGGTGGCGGACTGGATCTGGCGTTCCAGATCCTTCTGGGTGTCTTCCAGTGTGCCCGCCATGGCATTGATGCCTTCCTGCAGCGACCTGAGTTCGCCGGTGCCGACCGGGCGGGCGCGCACGGACAGATTGCCCCGGCCCAGTTCCTGTACGGTGGCGGTGAGGTGGGTGATGGGGTGGGCGATGGCGCGGCTCAGATGCGCGGCCAGCAGACTCGCCGCAACCAGGATCAGCAGGGTGAAGAACAGACCGTTGATCAGGATCTCGCTCTCCGCGCTGAGTATGGATTGCATGGACAGGTCGATGAATATCTGACCCAGGGGTGCTGCGGATTCGGTTCCCGTGCCGGCCTCGGGGTAGTCCTGTATCCGGGTTGTCGGCGATTCAATGGCATGCTCGAGGCTGATCAGCATGTCCCGGGGCAATTGCTCGCTGCCGGGTTCACGCTGTTCAAACAGGATTTCGCCATGGCGGTCCCTGATTGTGACATGCACCACGCTGGGATCGGCCAGGGCCCGGTGGGCCAGCTGCTCGAGCACCTCGTGATTGCCGGTATAGATGCTGTACTCGGCTCCGGAGGAAAGATAACGGGCGATGGCGTTGCCGCTCTCGATGAGAGAGTGCCGGGCCTGGGTGATGCGGTTGTCGATGAAATAGTAACCGAGTATCAGGGCAAGCAGCGCGGCCGGTATGATCGCATTGATCAGGATGCGGGACTGGATGCTGCGCGGTTTCATCGGGATCCGGGCTCCATGTCGAGAAGCTGATCGTCAGGCAACAGGGTACAGAAAAACGCCGCGCAGAAAGGCCCTGCACATTTACTGACCCCCCGTGTTGTTCTTGTCCGGTTCCGACCGGTTCGCGTTATGTTGCAGTTATTCCTTTCAGGGGTCAAAATCCGTCATGCGACAGCGCTACAGCGAAACCGGACTGCACATGGACTATCCCACCCTCGAGGCCTTCGTCGGCAACACGCCACTGGTGCGGCTGCAGCGCCTGGTCGGCGCGAGCAGCAATACCGTACTGGTCAAGCTGGAAGGCAACAATCCCGCCGGTTCGGTCAAGGACCGCCCGGCACTGGCCATGATCCGTCACGCCGAGCAGCGCGGCGATATCAGGCCGGGCGATACCCTGATCGAGGCCACCAGCGGTAATACCGGCATTGCGCTCGCCATGACCGCTGCCATCAAGGGTTATCGCCTGGTGTTGATCATGCCCGAGAACATGAGTCTGGAACGTCGGGCCGTAATGAAGGCCTACGGGGCCGAGATCGTGCTGGTCAGCCGCGAACAGGGCATGGAGGGTGCGCGTGACCTGGCGCAGCAGATGCAGACCGAGGGCCGCGGTCGGGTGCTGGATCAGTTCGCCAATCCGGACAATCCCGATGCCCATTACCAGAGCACCGGTCCGGAGATCTGGCGCGACACCGGCGGCCGCGTTACCCACTTCGTCAGCGCCATGGGCACCACCGGCACCATCATGGGCACGGGGCGTTATCTCAAGGAACAGAATCCGCAGGTGGAGATCGTCGGCGTACAGCCGACCGAGGGGGCCTCCATTCCCGGTATCCGCCGCTGGCCCGAGGCCTACCTGCCGCGCATCTACGATCCGGCCCGGGTCGACCGGATCATCGATGTCGAACAGCAGGTAGCGGAGGACACAACCCGGGCCCTGGCCGCGCGCGAAGGCATCTTCTGCGGCATCTCCTCGGGCGGGGCGGTGGCGGCCGCGCTGGAACTGTCCCGCCAGGTCGAGCATGCCGTGATCGTGACCATCATCTGCGATCGCGGTGACCGTTATCTCTCCACCGGAGTCTTCCCCGCCTGACGGTGCGTCTCCCTGTCCGCCAGCGCCGGTGGTATCTCCTTTTCCTGCTGCTGCCACCCCTGCTCGTCGCCGCCATCGAGCAGATACAGCTGCGCCTGCCGGTACTGGAAGGCCTGGGCCTGGCCCTGCAGGGCCTGGAGACGCAGCTTGAGCTGCAGTCCTCGGGGCGCCTGGCCGGCCGGCTGGAGATCGAGCGGCTGGACCATGCTGCCAGCGGCGAGCATCTGCAGGGACTGCGGCTGACGTGCGACGATCTGCAACTGGAGCCAGGACAGGTGCGTTGCTCCGCCGGCCGCTTTCGTCTGGCCGACTGGCGCGGACAAGGGCTGCAGGGTCCTTTTACGCTCAGCTATGAGTCGGCGCGGGGTGCGTTGAGGCTCAGCCTCGGCCCGGCCGCGTTTGCCGACGGGCGGGTGCGGATCGAACTGCAGCACAGTGACGGCCAGTGGCAGGCAAGCGTTCAGGGGGAAGACCTGGCGGCGGCGGCGCTGAGCGCATTCGCCGCCCCCTGGCTGCCGGGCGGTTACAGCATCAGCGCCGGCCGGTTGGATCTGCAAGCCGAGGCGCAGGGTGCGGCGAAGGTGCTGCAACAGCTGGCGCTGGAGCTGGAAACAGGGCAGGCAGCCTTTTCCAATGCCTCCGGGCTGGCGGCGGGCGAGGCACTCAGCGCCCGTGTGTCGCTGCGTGCCGGGCGGAACAACGACAGCCTTGCCGGTGACTTCAGTGTTGCGCTGGCGGGGTGGTCTGTATCTGGATCCCTTCTATGCCGATTTTGCCATCCAGCCCCTGCAAGCCGCCGGGCGCTACGCCCTCGATTCTGCCACCGGCCGGCTCACCCTGGCCGGGGTCGAGCTGAATCAGCCCGGGGTGCTGACCGCAGCCGTGGACGCGACCTTGCAGCCGGGCGCGGCGCCGCTTCTGCAGCAGGCGCGGATCGAGATGAAGACGGTCGAACTGGCGGGCTTTTTCCCCACCTATATCGCACCCTGGCTGGCCGCTACCGCCTTTTCCGATCTCCAGGCCAGTGGCCGGGTCAGCGGCCGCCTGGGCCTGCGCGACGACCGACTGGAGAGCTTCGATCTGGGCCTGGATGCGGTTACCCTGGAGGATCCCGGCCAGCGGCTGAGCCTGCACGGACTGGCAGGCAACCTGGCCTGGGGCCGGGACGACATGGCGCGCACCCTGCGCATCGGCTGGCAGGGCGGCAGCCTGTACCGCTTTGATCTGGGCCCGGCCGGGTTCCACCTGCGCAGTCAGGGTGACGAATACCGGCTGCTGGAACCGGCCGAGGTCGAGGTGCTGGACGGCCGGCTGCTGATCGAGGAATGGGCGCTGTCCAGCCCGGGCACCGATGCCATGCGCTGGCATATCGATGCCATCCTCACCCCGGTGTCCATGGCGCGGGTCACCACGGCGCTGGACTGGCCCCTGATGCAGGGCCAGCTGTCCGGGGTCATTCCCGATGTGCGCTATAGCGACGGCCGGATCGAGGTCGACGGCATGCTGCTGGTGCGGGTGTTCGACGGCGCGGTCAGGCTGCAGGACCTGCGCCTGGAACAGCCCCTGGGCCTGGTGCCGCAGCTCCAGGCCGACATCGCCATCGACAATGTCGACCTGGAACAACTGACCGGGACCTTCGCCTTCGGTAAAATCGAGGGCCGGCTGGACGGCCGGGTGCGCGACCTGTGGCTGCAGAACTGGCAGCCGCTGGCCTTCGATGCCGAACTGGCCACACCGGAAGACGATGCCAGCCGGCACCGTATCAGCCAGAAGGCGGTGGACAATCTGTCGCGTATCGGCGGTGGCGTGGGGCAGGCCCTGTCCAGGACGTTTCTGGGCGTGTTCGAGGAATTTCCGTATGATCGTCTCGGCATCCGCTGCCGACTGCGCAACGGCGTGTGCGAGATGGGCGGTGTGGCGCCGATCGATGACGGGTATTATCTGGTCAAGGGCACCTGGCTGCCACCGCGCATCAACGTGATCGGCTATGCCGACGCGGTGGACTGGACGGCTCTGGTGGAGCGGCTCAAGGCGGCGACCGCAGGCGGTGCGCCGCAGGTTCAATAGGGAATCCGATTATGCACAAACTGTCGTTCGTATCGCTGTGGCTGCTGCTGGGCCTGCTGGCCGGCTGCGTGACCATCAATGTCTATTTCCCGGCCGCCGCCGCCGAACAGGCCGCCGACCGGATCATCCGCGATGTCTATGGCGTGCCGCCGCGGCGCGAGGAGGCACCGGCCGGGGAGGACGCAGTCCCTCCGCCCGACAGCCGTTATGAGTCCGAGTCGCCGCTGTGGGTGGCGCTGCTCGAGGCCCTGGTCAAGCCGGCCGCGGCGGCTGCGGATATCAATGTGCAGTCGCCGGCCATCGACCGCCTGCGCACGCTCATGAAGGTACGACACCGACAGCTCCTGCCCTTCTATGAACAGGGTGCGGTGGGCATTGCCGCCGACGGCGAGCTGCGTATCCGCGACATGAACGCCGTCAGCCGCCTGCCCGATCGCGTCAGGCTCAAGCAGCTGGTCGAGCAGGAGAACCTCAACCGCAAGGAGCTCTATGCCGAGATTGCCCGGGTCAACGGCCATCCCGAGTGGCAGGACGAGATCCGCGCCACCTTCGCCCGGCGCTGGATCGACAACGCGCCTTCGGGCTGGTGGTACCAGGACAGCAGCGGCAACTGGAAACAGAAATAGGTCTTTAACCGCCAAGACGCCAAGTTCGCCAGGGAAACCGGCTTTACGGTAATGCAGTGCGTGCCGTATCTGCCCTGATTTCATTATTCCCGGCGGCCTTGGCGTCTTGGCGGTTTCATTACAAGAGTTACAGAAATGAACGTACTCGTGTTCGACATCGAAACCGTCCCCGACCTGGACGGCGGCCGGCGGCTGCACGGCCTCGACGGCCTGGCCGACGGGGACGTCGCCAAGGCCCTGTTTCACCTGCGCGCCCAGGAGACCGGTGGCAGCGAATTCCTGCGGCTGCACCTGCACCGCATCGTGGCCGTCTCGGCGGTGCAGCGTCGTGGCGAGGAACTGGAGGTATTGTCGCTGGGTGAGCCCGACAGCCCCGAACGCGAGCTGGTACAGGCCTTTTTCGATCTCATCGAACGCGACACCCCGACGCTGGTGTCCTGGAACGGCAGCGGCTTCGATCTGCCGGTGCTGCACTACCGCGCCCTGCTGCACGGCGTCAGCGCCCCCCGTTACTGGGACACCGGTGAGGATGAGCGCGAGTTCAAATGGAACAACTATCTCAGCCGCTACCACAGCCGCCACACCGACCTGATGGACGTACTGGCCGGTTATCAGCCGCGCGCCAATGCCCCGCTGGACGAGATCGCCAGTCTGCTCGGTTTTCCCGGCAAGCACGGCATGGACGGGGCGCAGGTGTGGGAGCGCTTCCTGGCCGGGGATGTTCAGGGCATCCGTGGTTACTGCGAGACGGACGTGCTCAACACCTACCTGGTCTGGCTGCGCTTCGAACTGATGCGCGGACACCTCCTGATAGCCGAGTACGAGGCGGAACTCACCCGGTTGCGCGAATACCTGAATGCCGGCGATAAACCCCATTTCGATGCCTTTCTGGCGGCCTGGCCGGCGGACTGATTCCGATGGCGAGGCGCAGAAAATCCCTGCCGGCCGATCCCGTTCCGGCGCATATCGAGTCGCTTTCCCATGACGGGCGGGGCGTGGCCCGCCTCGACGGCAAGGCGGTGTTCATCGACGGCGCCCTGCCGGGCGAGGACGTCGATTTCATCTATACCGGCAGACACCGCAACTATGACGAGGGGCGGATCGAACAGATTCGCCAGGCCTCGCCCGACCGGATCCGGCCGCGCTGCAGCGCGGCCGGGGTATGCGGTGGCTGCAGCCTGCAGCACCTGGCGCCGGAGGCGCAGATCCTGGCCAAGCAGGGGGTGTTGCAGGAGAACCTCAGACGTATCGGCGGCGTGACGCCGGAGACGCTGCTGGCGCCGTTGACCGGTCCGGTCTGGGGCTACCGGCACAAGGCGCGCCTGGGCGTGAAGTATGTGCGCAAAACGGGCGAGCTGCTGGTGGGTTTCCGGGAAAAGCGCAAGCCCTATGTTGCCCGCATCGACAACTGTGAAGTGCTGCATCCCGATGCGGCGCTATCGCCTGAGTGACCTGGCGCTGCTGATCGATTCCCTGTCGATCCGCGCGGCGGTGCCCCAGATCGAGGTGGCGATCGGCGACCGGGTCACCGCCCTGGTGTTCCGGGTGCTGGAGCCGCCCACCGAGGCCGATCTGGCCAGCCTCAGGGCCTTCGGGCAGGAATACGACATGCAGATCCATCTGCAGCCGAAGGGGCCGGATTCGGTGACGCTGCTGTGGCCTGATTCCGCCGGGGCGGCCCGGGCCCTGAGCTATGACCTGGATGATCACAAGGTGACCCTGCAGTTCCGTCCGACCGATTTCACCCAGATCAATCCGCAGATCAATCAGAAAATGATCGCGCGCACCCTGGAACTGCTGCAGCCGGAGGCGGGCGACCGGGTGCTGGACCTGTTCTGCGGCCTGGGCAACTTCACCCTGCCGCTGGCGCGGCGTGCCGCGCAGGTGACGGGTGTGGAGGGCGAGGCGGGGCTGGTGCAGCGGGCGCGGGAAAATGCCAGCGCCAACGGCATCGACAACGCGGAGTTCTTCACCGCCGACCTGGCCGGCGAAGTGTCAGCCGAACCCTGGCTCGGCCACGCCTACGACAAGGTGCTGCTGGACCCGCCGCGCAGCGGCGCAAAGGAAATGATCCCCCTGATCGCCGGCCGCGGGGCGCGACGCATCGTCTATGTCTCCTGCCATCCCGGCTCGCTGGCGCGCGATGCCGGGCTGCTGGTCAACGAGCACGGCTACCGCCTGGCGGCCGCCGGGGTGATGGATATGTTTCCGCACACCGCGCACGTCGAATCCATCGCCCTGTTCCTGGCGCCGGAGTAGGTCGGGTCAGCCGCAGCCTAACCCGACATTCAGGGCGAGAACGTCGGGTTATCCCTTTAGGGTCAACCCGACCTGCACGGCTGCATTCCATCCCCCCGTCATCCCCGCGCAGGCGGGGATCCAGTCGCCGCCGCAGTGTGGGATACCGGCTTGCAGGGTGATGCGATGGGAGCCGGCCGAATCCCGTCCTTCAGGATTCCGGCATACTCGAAGCCTACCCGCCGCTGAACTTGACCAGCCTCGTCACCTGGATATCCGAGATGAACACCACCCCTGAATGCTCGCTGTAGAAGGGCGCGAAACCTTCCAGGATGGGTTCCACCAGGGATTCGGGCACGGCGGCGATGATCATGATCAGCACGTCGTCCTCGTTGAACATCAGGTGGCCTTCATGGAAGCCGTGATTGCCCTTGCCCGAGAGGTTGTTGATGATGGTGTAGCCCCGGACGCCGGCGCGGTCGAGCAGGTCGGTGGCAAAGCCCTGGTGTTCGCCGCCCAGGATGATCTCGAGCTTCTTGAGCGGGCTGAAGTTGAGGTTTTTCATATCGACTCCTCGGCGATTGCGTGTGCGGTGTGCTGCGTGTGTTGCCAGCGGTCGTCCTCGTAAACCGAGACCTTGCGGGTTTCGGGGTCGATCACCAGCAGCCGGATCCAGCCGTTGCGCACCAGGTGCTTGACCGCGACCACGTCCTCGACGGCGCGGCGGGCGTGCTCGAAGGGCGCCTCGATCAGGGTGATCAGACGCAGCGGCTCATGGTAGGGACGGCCCTGTTCGAGCACGGTCTGGGCCGGCAGGCCGGTGCGCAGATCGCTGAGATTGCCGGTCATGACCCCGAAGCGGCCGGCGACATTGTGATAGACCTTGCTGCCGCTGCCGAAGCACTCGTTGTCCACGGTGGAGAAGTAATGTTCCATGTTGATCCACTGGCCGACGACCAGCGGTCCGGTGAGGATGTTCTCCAGCAGCCGGCGCCGGGGATCCAGGCGGTAGTCGTAGGAGTGCAGGAAGGCCCGGCCTTCCAGTGCCAGCTCACGGGTCAGTTCCCGGCGGCCGATGATGAAATAGGCATTGCGCGACAGCCCCCATTCGGGCCGTACCTGGGACCAGTCCATGGCATTGCGCTGGACCGCCTTGCGGGCGGCGGCCGGTGCCGCCTGCCGGGACGGGTCGCCCTGCAGTTCGGGCAGACGTTCCTGCGCGCACAGCCGGGAGGCGGCGGTCAGGCCGTTGCGCAGCCGGTCCAGGTATACGACATGGGAGGAAGGCAACCGGTCCAGGTCGTACAGTTCCAGCGCATCGGTGGTGGTGTTGTGCAGGGCCGGGATGAACCAGGCGTCGTCGGCGATGCCGATGCCCTGGCTGCGCAGGCGGCGGCGTACCTCCGCCTTGTTGGCCATCTGCGCCAGCACGCGCGCGTTCACCAGCCCGTGATTGCCGCCGCAGGCACCGCAGTCCAGCGCCGATTCGTAGGGGTTGTTCTCGGATGTGCTGCCATGGCCGACCAGCAGGATGAAGCGGGAGAAGTCCCGGGTCAGGCCGATGGAGCGCAATGCCTGGCTGACGAAGCCGACCTGCTCGTCGAGGGAGAAGCCGATGCGCGCCAGGCGTTCCAGCTGCAGCCGGGCAGAGGCGGGGTCGATGCGATAGACCTCGCGCAGACGCCGGATGAAGGCCTGTTCGGCTTCCCTGTCCAGTCCCAGTGCCCCGGCCAGTTCGGGGGCGCCAGGCTGTCGGCCCAAGGCGGCCTCGCGCAACTCGCGCACCATGGCGTCGGTGATGCGCTCGGCGGCCAGCTCGAACTCCTGCTCCACCGCCTTGACGATCACGGCGCGCTGGACGGCGCGCACGATGGAGTCGGCCTGATCGCGGCCGAGCTTGTCGATCAGCAGATGCGTGGGCGGCTTGTGCTCGTGCAGCTGGCGGCGCCAGCGGTTGTAACGCTGCGGCAGCAGGGTCTTGCCGATCATGTCGAAGCCGAACAGCAGGCCGATGGCCTCTACCGTGACGAAGGGGCTGAGCACCGACTCCTTGAGTTCGTGCAGCGCCTTCTCCAGTGCGGTGACCGCATCCAGGTCGCGCGGCGCCTCGACGCTCATCTCCAGCGCCAGGTTCTTCGGGGTGAGCAGCACCGGGCACAGGTGGGTCTCGCTGCCCTTGCCCAGTTCCATGAAGCTGACCGGAACCCCGAAAAAACCGGCAATGCCGAAGGTCTGGTAGTCGCCGACGGATTCCAGCTGCCGGCGGATGCGCTCGGACCGGGTGTCGATGCAGAACAGCGCCTGGGCGAAGGGCCGCTTGTCGCGCGGCGGCGGCGGTTCCAGGCGCAGGCCGGCGAGCAGACGCTGCATGGCGCGGGCCTCCATCGCCTGCAGCCAGAGCATGCCCTCCCGGCGCTCGAATTCACGCAGGCTCTCCAGCAGGCCGGCAAGCTGTTCGCTGTCCAGCCGTTCCAGCGCCTGCGTCTCGCCGGCGAGCGCGGCCAGTTCCCGCAGCCGCCCGGCCTGGCGTTCGGCCTCGCGCTCGCGCTGGCGGTGCACATAATCGTTGAACACGCCCTCGATCCGCCGGGCACCGCCCAGCGCCAGGGTTTCCTCCACCCGCTGGGCCTGGTCGGGCAGCACCCGGCCGGTGTACAGCTCGTGGCGCAGCCAGGCCTCGGGCGTGCGGGTCTCGATGAGCTCCCGCAGGGCCGGGGCGGAGGTGATGCCGTGCCGGCCACCACGTTCCTGCAGCAGGGCCAGGGCCAGGGTCAGGCGCACCGCCAGCAGGTCCACCAGATCGCCGGGATAGCGCCGGCTCCAGTAATAATGACGGACGCTGGAACGCCAGCGGATGAAGCCGGCCCAGCCATGCAGGCGGGCCAGTTCGCGGGTGAAACAGCCGGTCCAGTCCGACTCGGGCACGCCCAGGGTCTGCATCACATGCGCGATCACGCCCTCGGGCGTGTCATCGACGGCGAGGATGCGTTTGATGTGCATGCCGCGCAGGAACAGCCGGGCATTGCGGCTGGCCACCTCGCGCCAGGCGGCGAAGAAGCCGCGGCTGCGCTGCGGCATGGCCCATACCGACTGGCCCTCGTCGAAGAAATCGAGACAGCTCTTGATCACCAGTTCGTCCAGTTCCGCGCCGATCCCGGTACCGTAGAGGGCATCCACGGCCTCGTAGACGGGGCGGTCCCCCAGCAGCTCGGTGCGCAGCCGTTCGATCAGGTCATCCTGATCGATTTGCGTTTGCGGCCGCCCGCCGCTGAGTGCGGCCCGGACGTCGGCCGGCCCGGCCAGTCCGCCCGTCGCCGCCACCGGTCGTTCGATCCGGGTGAGGAGGGTCATGAGCCAGGCCGGCAGGTCGATGCCCGGCGCCGGGTCGCGCCCGGCGGCGAAGGCCGCCACGGCGATCTCCAGCCGGGTCGGGTCGATGCTGCCCGCGGCCAGGTAGGCCTGATACTGCTGCCGCGGCAGCCGGCAGCGGCAGTGGAACAGGCGCGCGCCCTGCGCCACGGCCTCCTCAAAGGGCAGGTGCTCCAGGCCGTGCAGCGGATTGTGGTGAATAAAGGCGCGCATCGGCCAGAAGAAGGGAATGGGTTCGCCGGCCACATAGGTCATGGCGCGGATCTGCAGGCGCTGTCCCAGCGACAGGCTCATGCCAGCCCCCCCAGCAGATACAGGCCGCCGCCGGCCAGGGCGGCCAGGGCCGCTGCGTAGGCCCAGGTGGCGGCAGGGCTCAGATCCGCTGGACCGCCCCCGCTGTCCCCGGGACCGACCACCAGTCCCTGCAGCAGGCGCGCGCCGGCCCAGCTCCACAGCAGCCAGATGCCGGCCAGCGCCAGGGCGGCGGCGGGGGCGGCGGACGCCGTGGCCAGGGTCAGGCTCAGCAGGGTGAAGAAGGGCGGAAACAGGGGCATGGCGATGCCGGCCAGTACCACCACCACCAGCACGCCGGCCAGTCGCGGCAGCTGTTGCGCCAGGCCGCCGTACAGGCCCGCGTAGGCAGCGCCGAAACGCCGCTCCAGTCCGGTGCCGAGCAGGGTGAGCAGGACCAGGGGCGCGCTCAGGCCCAGGGCGTGAAGCCCGGGCGGCACCTCACCGGGCCGGGCCAGGACCAGCCACAGCAGGGCCCAGAGCGAGCAGGCGAGAAAGCCGGTCCAGAGCCCGAGTTCGCGCAGGGACAGCGCCCGGAAGGCATACAGCGCCGAGCTCAGCAGTGCCCAGGCCATGAGCCAGTCCGGCAGCGGCGGCTGCGCCGCCGCGACCAGCGCCAGCCCTGGCTGCGGCCAGGTCAGCAGCAACAGGGCGCGCAGCCAGGGCCGGTGCGCCCGCCGCAGCAGGGCGTTGAACAGCATGCTGAGCGGGAACAGCGGCAGGAACACACCGGCGAGCAGAAGGAACGCTGCATCCATGTCAGGCCCACCTCAGCCAGACATTGAGCCGTGTGGCCGTATGCAGCAGTCCCCGGGTCAGCGCGGCATAGAGATCGGTCAGGTAGAACTCGCGCGAGACCAGAACATAGAAGACCAGCCAGGCGCGGCCGGTGCGCCGA
The DNA here is from genome assembly GCF_003932505.1 of Thiohalobacter thiocyanaticus. Taxonomy (GTDB): domain Bacteria; phylum Pseudomonadota; class Gammaproteobacteria; order Thiohalobacterales; family Thiohalobacteraceae; genus Thiohalobacter; species Thiohalobacter thiocyanaticus. The sequence goes on along the minus strand of NZ_QZMU01000001.1, from coordinate 832,956 downwards.
TGCCGGCGGCTGCCGTTGCGTTCGGCATAGTAGGTCAGCAGCCAGCCGAGCACGATCACTGCGGTGACGAAGGCCACCAGGATATCGAATCTGAGCAGGTCGATATCGGCGGCGGCATAGAGCTGCTGGCGGAAGGCCGGGTCGGGGTACAGGAACAGGTCGAAGGCGTGACTGATCAGGCTGTAGCCCAGCACCACCACCGCGAAGGAGAACACGCTCAGGCCCACCAGACGCCACAGGTTCTGACTGCGCATGCGATAGGTGGCGAAGATCAGCTGGGCCCCGGTCACCCAGCCGAAGAACAGCAGCACGATCGCCCCCTGTTTCTGGAAATAGTCCTGTGCGACCAGCAGGTGGGCGGCCACCAGGATGCTGACCGGCACGGCCAGGGTGATGGCCGCCATCAGCAGCCAGGGCTTGCGTTGCCGGGCCGGGCGGCGTTCCACCACGAAGGTGTAAAGCTCGTCCTTGGGCACGCCGTCGTCGCGGCGCGCGGCATGGATTACGCCGCCGGCGCCGAGGAACAGGGTGCCCTTGAACAGGCCGTGGGCGATCAGGTGATAGATGGCCAGCGAGAAGGCGCCGACACCGCATTCCATGATCATGAAGCCCATCTGGCCCATGGTCGAATAGCCCAGGGACTTCTTGATGTCGTTCTGGGTCAGCATCAGCACCGAGCCGATGACGGCGGTGACCAGCCCGACCAGGAAGATCCAGTGCAGCACGCCGCCGGTATGGATGAATACCGGGGCGAAGCGGTTGATCAGAAAGCCGCCGGCGTTGACGATGCCCGCGTGCATCAGGGCCGAAACCGGGGTGGGGCCGTCCATGGTATAGGGCAGCCAGGTGTGGAGCAGGAACTGGGCCGAGCGGGCGAAGGCCGCCAGGGCGATCAGGGCGCCGACCAGGTCCAGCAGCTCGAACCCGGCGATCTGATGGGTGCCGGGATCGGCGCTGATGCGCGTGAACAGCTCCGGCAGCGACCAGGTGCCGTAGGCGTGATGCAGCAGCCCGGCCGCCAGCACCAGCGGCAGGTCGCCGATGCGGTAGGTCAGCAGGGTCCAGAAACTGTAGCGCCAGGCGGAAGGGCTGCGGGAATCGTGCCCGAGCAGGAAGTAGAGCAGCACCCCGACCAGGTGCCAGGCGATCAGCAGGGTGATCAGGTCGCCGGCGGCGACCATGACCAGCAGCGCGGCGGTCATCAGATCGAGCAGCAGGAAAAAGCGCGCGTAGCCCGGCTCCTCGGCCATGTAGCGGACCGAGTAGACATGCACGATCAGACTGATGCCGGCGATGACCAGCATCATCAGCGCGCTGAGCGGGTCGAACAGCAGCGAGCCCCAGGGCGCGGCCGGGAGGGTGATGGCCATCGGCCCCTGTCCGGCCAGCGCCAGTCCCAGCACGGCGGCGGCGGCCAGGAAGCTCAGGGTGGTGAAGGTCACGCTTACCTGCGCTGCCCGCCACCCGGGACGGTGGAACAGCAGCTGGATCAACAGGGCGGAACAAAGCGGCAGGGCCGCAACCAGCACGATGAGTCGTTCCATAGGCCTGCGTCAGTTTCCGTCAGGGGCGGCAGGCGGTGCCTCGCAACGGCGGCATCCGTGGTCGGTGTTGCGCGGTGCTGCCATGCCTCCGTCAATGTAAGGTCCGGATTTCTGAGCCACACAAAGGCTGTCTATGGAGTCTACGGAGGGGTGGACTTGGTAAATAATCGATAATTCGAATAGAACTGATTGCGTTCAGGCAATGGGTTTGCCGGAATCGGCCGGAAGGATAAATGGATTGGCAGGCACCGGACGGAAGCCGTCGCTGTTCAGGCGGTCTTCAATTCTGGAACCAGTGGCGGTTCAGTGCGCTGAACACCCGGTCGGGATACCAGCTCTGGCCGAGGCTGCCATTGTAGCGGGCCAGGGCCCGCTGCAGGTTGCCGCGTTCGCGTTCCAGGTAGTGTTTCAGGATGGTGCAGCCGTAGCGGATATTGGTGCGGATATGGAACAGATTGTCCTGGGGACGGCCCAGTTCCTCCAGCCAGAAGGGCATCACCTGCATCAGGCCGCGGGCCCCGGCATGGGAGATGGCGAAACGGTCGAAGTTGCTCTCGACCTGGATCACCGCCAGCACCAGCTCCGGCGGCAGTTCGGCCTGCGTGGCTTCCTGGTGGGCGATCCTGAGGATCTCCAGGCGCTCGTTGGCCGGGATATCCTGCCAGCGCCGCTGCAGCCGGCGTGACATGTCCGACAGCCAGACTTCGGCCTCGAACCGGTCCTCGAAGCTCTCGGCGCTGGCGATGGCCGCAGCCAGGTGGGCGCGCATCTCGGCGTCGGGCCGGGCCTGGGTGGCGGCCTGGGCCGCCTGGCTGAATGCCAGTGTCAGCAGGAGGACGAGCCTCGGGATTTGCAGCCGCAGTTTCATTACCGGGAAATTCTGTTTGTAAAGGCGCACATTTGGCAAGCTATTCTGATTATCGGCAGCGATCTCCGGGTTTTGATATGTCCGACTACAAACGCCCCGAATCCGTCCTGGTGCTGGTGTATACCGCCGCCGGCGAGGTGCTGCTGCTGGAACGCCGCGAACCGCCCGGCTTCTGGCAGTCGGTGACCGGCAGTCTGGAGTGGGGGGAGTCGGCCACCGCCGCGGCATTGCGCGAACTGCGCGAGGAGACCGGCCTGGACGCCGGCCCGGCACTGCGCGATTGCCGGATGCAGAGTCGTTTTCCCATCCTTCCGGCCTGGCGGGCCCGCTATGCCCCCGACGTGGCCGAGAACCTCGAGCATGTCTATGCCGTGTGCTATTCGAGCCTGCCGCCGGTCCGGCTCGATCCCGCCGAACACCGCCGCTGCCACTGGCTGCCGGCGGTGGAGGCGGCCGCGCAGGCGGGGTCCGTGACCAACCGCGAAGCCATCCGCCGACTGCTGCCCGGCCGGAGCGGCGTGGAATCCCCCTCAAGCTTGCTCCGCCGCCGCCGATGAAGGGCTGACCCGGCCCTGCGCCCGGGTCCTTTATGGAGCCTGTTCTCCCCCTCGAAGTGAAATAAAATTCGGAGTAATCAATGAGTAAGCGATTCGCGCGCGCCCTGCTGCCGACCGCGCTGGCGGCGGCCTTTTCCCCTTTGGCCTGGTCCACCAACGGCATGAACATGGAAGGCTACGGCCCCATCGCCTCCGCCATGGGCGGGGCGGCCTTTGCTTATGACAACGGCACCGCCGCCATGATGAACAATCCGGCCACTCTGGGGCTGATGGACGCCGGCAGCCGGCTGGACATCTTCTTCGGTTTTCTGGGCCCGGATGTGGAGGCCGAGGCCGGCGGCCAGGTCGCGGAGTCCGATGGCACCGCTTACGCCATGCCGGCCGCCGGCTGGGTGCGCAAGCACAATGGCCTGACCTACGGCATCGGTGTCTATGGCCAGGGCGGCATGGGTACCGAGTTCGACGCCACCTCCTTTCTGGGCAATCCCTCGCCCTTCGTCACCTCCAATCTGGAAAACCGCACCGAGTTGAGTGTGGGCCGGGTCATCCTGCCGCTGGCCTTCGATGTGCATGAACGGCTGGTGATCGGCGGCAGTCTCGATTTTGTCTGGTCCGGGCTGGATCTGAAGATGGCCATGAGCGGGGCCCAGTTCACCGACCTGGTCAGTACGCAGAATTTCGGCACCGCCGGCGACGATGGCAGCGGCCTGGTCTCCACCTTCAACGGCTTCGTCGGCAGCGGGGCGATCACACGGGTGGATTATGCCTATTTCGACTTCAGCAACGGCAATGACTTCACCGGCCAGGCCCGCGCCTACGGCGTAGCCGGCAAACTGGGTGCCGTATTCAGGGTCAACGACCGGCTGAGCGTAGGCGCGACCTACCACAGCGAGACCAGACTCAACGATATGAAGACCTCCGGGGCCGATCTGCTGTTCGGGGTGGAGATGATGGGCAGCGCCCAGGCCATTCCGGTCAGCGGCGATCTCAAGGTGCGCGATTTCCAGTGGCCGGAGATCTACGGCATCGGCGCGGCCTGGCAGGCCAGCGACAGCTGGTTCTTCACCGGCGATATCAAGCGCATCGAGTGGGCCGATACCATGGACAGCTTCGACATGAGTTTCACCGCGGATGCCAGCCAGGCCGACCCGCGGGCCGCGGCCTTCGCCGGCAGGGGCATGGAGGTTTCCCTGTTCCAGCGCTGGGACGATCAGGTGGTCTACCAGCTGGGCGGTGCCTACCGCTGGAGCCCGAAACTGACCCTGCGCGCCGGTGTGAACCTGTCCGACAACCCGGTGCCGGATACCTATCTCAACGCACTGTTCCCGGCCATAGTGAGGAATCACGTGACCGCCGGTTTCGGCTATGTGTTCAATCCGGTCCAGTCCATCGACTTCTCGGTGCAGCACGCGCCCGAGGTCAGCGAGACCTCGGCCGCCGGGGTGACCTCCCGTCACGGCCAGACCAGCTTCCAGTTCATCTACAGCCATCGCTTCTGAGCCCGCCCGGGCCGGCGCGCGGCGCCGGCCCGGTGCCGTTTCCGCCCCGGGCCGTGCTAGAATGGCCCCCATCTCTGAGGACCGGAAAACCAGCACGAGGCAGTCATGGCGGGGCACAGCAAGTGGGCCAACATCAAGCACAAGAAGGCCGCGAACGACAAGAAGCGCGGCAAGGTCTGGACCAAGCTCATCCGCGAGATCACGGTCGCGGCGCGTGAGGGCAGGACCTCCGATCCCGGCACCCATCCCCGCCTGCGCCTGGCCGTGGACAAGGCGCTCGGCGCCAACATCCCCAAGGACACCATCGAGAAGGCCTGCAAGCGCGGTGCCGGCGAACTGGACGATGGCGCCAGCTATGAAGAGGTGCGCTACGAGGGCTACGGCCCCGGCGGCGTGGCCATCATGGTCGACTGCCTGACCGACAACCGCAACCGTACCGTCTCCGAGGTGCGCCACGCCTTCACCAAGCTGGGCGGCAACCTCGGCACCGATGGCTCGGTGGCCTACCTGTTCAACAAGACCGGGGTGATCATCTTCTACGAGAACGTCGACGAGGATGCGGTCATGGAGGCCGCGCTGGAGGCCGAGGCCGACGACGTGGTGAGCAGCGAGGACGGCTCCATCGAGGTGCTGAGCTCGCCGGAGGAATACCAGCGGGTACGCGCGGCCATCGAGGCCGCGGGGCTGACCCCGGACAACGCCGAGGTGACCATGCGCCCCGAGACCCTGAGCGCGGTGGACGCCGAGACCGCGGAAAAGGTCATCCGCATGATCGACATGCTGGAGGACCTGGATGACGTGCAGGAGGTCTACACCAACGCCGACTTCCCGGACGAGGTGCTGGACCGGCTGGCCTCCTGAGCCCATGCGCATCCTCGGCATCGACCCCGGCTCCCGCCAGACCGGCTTCGGGCTCATCGATGCCGAGGGCAACCGCGTCAATCACGTCCACAGCGGCTTCCTGCGCCTCCAGGGCGAGGATTTTCCCGCCCGGTTGCGTGCCATCTTCATCGGCATCCGCGAACTCATGAACGAATATCAGCCCGAGGCCGTGGCCATCGAGCAGGTCTTCATGGCCCGCAATGCCGACTCGGCGCTCAAGCTCGGGCAGGCCCGCGGCGCGGCCATCTGCGGGGCGCTCGCGGCCGACGTGCCGGTGGCCGAGTACAGCCCGAGCGAGGTCAAGCAGGCCCTGGTCGGGCGCGGCGGGGCGGCCAAGGAGCAGGTCCAGCACATGGTCGGGCTGCTGCTCAAGCTGTCCGCGCCGCTGCAGGCCGACCAGGCCGACGCCCTGGCCATCGCCATCTGCCACCACCATGTCAGCACCACCCTGGGCCGCATCCCCGGGGCGGCGGGCGCACGTAGAGGCAGGTTCAGATGATCGGCCGTCTGCGCGGTCTTCTGGTGGCCAAGCAGCCGCCCCGGCTGCTGCTGGAGGTCCAGGGCGTGGGCTATGAGGTCGAGGCGCCCATGACCACCTTCTACGCCCTGCCGGAGACCGGCAGCGAGGTCACCCTGCATACCCACCTGGTGGTGCGCGAGGACGCCCATATCCTGTTCGGCTTCGCCCGTCAGGCCGAGCGCGACCTGTTCCGGCACCTGATCCGCATCAACGGCGTCGGCCCGCGGCTGGCGCTGGCCATCATGTCGAGCATGACACTCGGCGAGCTGATAAGCTGCGTCAACGACCGCGATGCGGCTGCCCTGACCCGGGTGCCCGGCATCGGCAAAAAGACCGCCGAGCGCCTGCTGGTCGAGCTGGGCGACCGGCTGGCCGATTTCGGCACCGTGCCGGAGGCGGCCGCCGGCGGCGGAGCGGGGCTGCCGCCGGCCGCGGCCGGACCGGTGGAGGAAGCGGTCAGCGCGCTGATCGCCCTGGGTTACAAGCCGCCCGAGGCCAGCCGCATGGTGCGCGCCATCGAGGCCGGCGACCTGCCGGCCGAGGAGATCATCCGCCAGGCGCTGCGGGCGACGACGCAGAAGGGGTGATGAAACTCCGCAGTTGTATCGTTATCCGTCATCCCGGCGCAGGCCGGGATCCAGTGACCACCAATGGCGGTATCCCTGCTGGATCCCGGCCTGCGCCGGGATGACGTGTATTTTGAGTTCTCGCTGGTCCAGTGCTATCGCTTGTCAGTCCCTTCCGGGCACGCTATCGTGCCGGGAGCCTGAAACCAGACCCCTATGACCGACACTGACCGCATCATTTCGCCCGCCGTGGACTCGCCCGAGGAGGCGCGCATCGACCGCGCCATCCGCCCGCACCGGCTGGCCGATTATGTCGGCCAGCCCCAGGTACGCGAGCAGATGGAGATCTTCATCGGCGCGGCCCGCGCCCGCGGCGAGGCGCTGGACCATGTACTCATCTTCGGCCCGCCCGGCCTGGGCAAGACCACCCTGGCGCACATCGTCGCCGCCGAGCTGGACGTGAACCTGCGCCACACCTCCGGCCCGGTGCTGGAAAAACCCGGCGACCTGGCCGCCCTGCTGACCAATCTGGAGCCGCACGATGTGCTGTTCGTGGACGAGATCCACCGTCTCAGTCCCATGGTGGAGGAGGTCCTGTACCCGGCCATGGAGGACTACCAGCTCGACATCATGATCGGCGAGGGGCCGGCAGCGCGTTCCATCAAGCTGGACCTGCCCCCCTTCACCCTGGTCGGGGCGACCACCCGCGCCGGGCTTTTGACATCGCCATTACGTGACCGGTTTGGCATTGTTCAACGGCTTGAATTCTATACAGTCCCGGACCTGATACATATCGTGCAACGCTCGGCCGGCATTCTGGGCGTGGACATGGATCCGGCCGGTGCCGAAGAGGTGGCCCGGCGCTCGCGCGGTACCCCACGCATCGCCAACCGGCTGCTGCGCCGGGTGCGTGACTTCGCCCAGGTCAAGGCACAGGGGCGGGTTGATGCAACAGTCGCCCAGCAGGCCATGGAGCTGCTCAATGTCGACACCCATGGCTTCGACATCATGGACCGCAAGCTGCTGGGCGCGCTGATCGAGAAGTTCGATGGCGGCCCGGTGGGCATCGACAGCCTGGCGGCGGCCATCGGCGAGGAGCGTGGCACCCTGGAGGATGTCATCGAGCCCTACCTGATCCAGCAGGGCTTCATGATGCGTACGGCGCGGGGGCGGATCGCGACCCGGCACGCCTACCTGCATTTCGGCATCACGCCGCCGGAATCGCTGACTGCGCGGACCGAGGCTTCGCTGTCGCTGTTCGACGATCAGGCATGATCCGGTGTCCGGTGGATCCGGTTGTCAGCTGCGGTCACATGGAATCGATACGGTAGTATCTGTCTGATGGAGCAGAGAACAACACAAGCCGTGTTTTACTGGCCGGTGCGCGTGTACTACGAGGACACCGACAGCGGCGGCGTCGTCTACTATGCCAACTACCTCAGGTTCATGGAACGGGCCCGTACCGAGTACCTGCGCAGCCTCGGCTTCGAACAGGACCGGCTGCAGCGCGAGGCGGGCATCATCTTTGCAGTACGTTCAGTGAACATCGAATATCTGCGCCCGGCCCGTTTCAACATGGAACTCGAGGTCAGCGCGCAGGTCGTATCCGCGGGCCGGGCCAGTCTGGAATTCGAGCAGCAGGTACTGGAGGCGGACAGGCATGACGACCCGCTGTGCGCTGGGAGGATTCGCATCGCCTGTCTGGATGCCGGCAGCTTCCGGCCCCGGGCCCTGCCCGATTACATAGTAAAGGAGATCTGAATGTCGACGGACTTGTCGATGCTGCACCTGATCCTTGGCGCCAGCCCGGTGGTTCAGCTGGTCATGCTGCTGCTGGTTGCCCTGTCGCTGATATCCTGGACCCTGATCTTTCACAAGTGGAAGAAGCTGGGCGGGGCCCAGCGCGAGGCGAAGGAGTTCGAGCAGCAGTTCTGGTCCGGTGGTGAACTGGCCGCCCTGTATCAGCAGGTTGCCGCCCGCGAGCAGGACAACGAGGGCATGGCCGATATCTTCGAAGCCGGCTTCAGGGAGTACAGCCGGCTGCGCAAGCAGCCGCAGGCGGATTCCACCGCCATGGTCGAGGGTGCCCAGCGTTCCATGCGCGTGGCGCTGTCAAGAGAAGAGGACCGGCTGGAGACGGGTCTGTCCTTTCTGGCCACGGTCGGCTCCACCAGTCCCTACATCGGCCTGTTCGGCACTGTCTGGGGCATCATGAACGCCTTCCGTTCGCTCGGTAACGTGCACCAGGCAACACTGGCCATGGTCGCGCCGGGTATCGCCGAGGCCTTGATCGCCACCGCCATGGGTCTGTTCGCGGCCATTCCCGCGGTGATTGCCTACAACCGCTTCTCCAACGATGTCGAACGCCTGGCCAACCGCTACGACAACTTCCTGGAGGAATTTGCGGCCCTGCTGCATCGTCAGTCCATCACGGCAAGGAAAGACTGATGGCGCGACAGCGGCACAAAAAACGGCCAATGTCTGAAATCAATGTGGTACCCTACATTGATGTTATGCTGGTCATGCTGGTGATCTTCATGATCACCGCGCCCCTGCTCACCCAGGGGGTGCAGGTTTCCCTGCCCAGCGCCGATGCCGAACCGCTGCCCCCGGACAGCGAGGAACCCCTGCAGGTGACGGTGGATGCCGGCGGGAACTTCTATCTGAATGTGGGCGATGATCCCGACCAGCCGATCGATGCCCAGACCCTGGTACAACGCAGCGCGGCGGTACTGCGCAACAAGCCCAGGACCCCGGTGCTGGTGCGCGGGGATGCCGGCGTGGCCTACGGTTCGGTGGTCCGGGCCATGGTGCTGCTGCAGCAGGCCGGCGCGCCCAACGTCGGCCTGGTCACGGAGCCGCCGGAGGCGGAGTCGCCTTGAGATCCCTCTGGAGGTTGTTCAGGGAGACGCCCCAGGCCTTCATCTATGCGCTGCTGGTGCATCTGGTGCTGGTGGCCTTTCTGGCCGTGAGCCTGGACTGGACCCCCAAGCCGCAGCTGCAGGCGGCCGACAAGCCGGTGATCGAGGCGGTGGCCCTGGACGAGGCGCAGGTCCGGGCCGAGATGGAGAAACTCCAGGCCGTGGAAGAACGCGAACAGCAGGCGGCGGAGGCCCGGCTGCGGGAGGCCGAGGAGAAACGCCGTCAGGCCGAGGCGGCCCGGCAGGCGGAACAACAGCGGCTGGAGAAGCTCAAACAGGAGCAGGCGGCCGAGGCGGAGCGCCAGGCCGAACTCAAGCGCCAGCAGGAGGCCCTGGTCCGCAAGCGTGAGCAGGAACAGAAGCGCCTGGCCGAGATCGAGGCCAAACGCCAGGCGGAAGAGGAAGCCCGCCGCAAGGCCGAGGCGGAGGCCAAACGCAAGGCGGAGGAGGAAGCCCGCCGCAAGGCCGAGGCGGAGGCCAAACGCCAGGCGGAAGAGGAAGCCCGCCGCAAGGCCGAGGCGGAGGCCAAACGCAAGGCGGAAGAGGAAGCCCGCCGCAAGGCGGAGGAGGAGGCCCGCCGCAAGGCCGAGCAGGCCCTGCAGCAGCAGCTGGAGGCGGAGCGCCAGGCCCTGGCCGCGGCCGAGGCCGAACGCGTGGTCAGCCGCTATGTGGCGGCGATCCAGCAGAAGGTGGAACGCAACTGGATCCAGCCGCCGGGCAGCCGTCAGGGTCTGACCTGCACGGTGCGGGTCGGTCTGATCCCGGGTGGCGAGGTCACGCGCGTGAGCATCGTCAAGGGCAGCGGCGATGCGGCCTTTGACCGCTCGGTGGAAGCGGCCGTGTGGCGTTCCAGTCCGCTGCCGCTGCCGCCCGACAACCAGTATTTCGATCGTTTCCGTGATCTGACGTTTCGCTTTTCACCCGAATGACGCATTGAGGTCATGATGAAGAAAATTATTTATCCCTTCGTGCTGCTGCTGTGCTGGTTCGCGCTGCAGCCGGCCCGTGCCGAGCTGACCATCGAGATTACCTCGGGCACGGAAGGCGCACTGCCGATCGCTGTCGTACCCTTCGGCTGGGGTGGTCCCGGCGTCCCGCCGGAGGATGTGGCCGGGATCGTCGCCGCGGACCTGACCCGCAGCGGCCAGTTTGCGCCCCTGCCCGAGGCCGACATGCTCTCGAAGCCCGTGCGTCCCGAGGACATCAGTTTTCGCGACTGGCGTGCCGTGGGCGTGGACAACCTGGTCATCGGGCGCATCACACCGCAGGGCGAGGGCCGTTATACCGTTGACTTCCGGTTGTTCGATGTATTCCGCGGCCGGCAGCTGAGCGGTTACAGCTTCCCCACCACGCGCGAGCGCCTGCGGGAGACGGCCCACCGGGTCGCCGACATCGTCTACGAGGCCCTGACCGGGGAACGCGGCGCCTTCCGCACCTGGATTGCCTATGTCACCGTGACCGGTGACGGTGATGACCGCCGATACAGCCTGCAGGTGGCCGACTCCGACGGTCACAACCCGCGCACCGTACTGCGTTCGCGCCAGCCGTTGATGTCCCCGGCCTGGTCGCCGGATGCCCGCCGTCTGGCCTATGTCACCTTCGAGCAGGAAACCGCCGAGATCTATGTCCAGGAGCTGGCCAGCGGCGAGCGGCGCAAGGTCGCTTCACATCAGGGCATCAACGGGGCGCCGGCCTGGTCGCCGGACGGGCGCCGACTGGCGTTAACCCTGTCACAGGACGGCAATGCGGAAATCTATATCCTGTCGCTGGATTCGGACCGGCTGCGGCGACTGACCCGGCATCCGGGCATCGATACCGAGCCGGCCTGGGCTCCCGACGGACGCAGCCTGGTCTTTACCTCGGATCGGGGCGGCAGCCCGCAGCTATACCGCCTGGCGATTGACGGCGGGCGGCCGGAGCGCCTGACCTTCGAGGGCGGCTATAATGCCAGTGCGGATTTCGCCCCCGATGGCAGGCATCTGGCGCTGCTGCATCGCGACGGCCGCGGGGCCTACCGGGTGGCGGTGCAGGACCTGGAACGGGGCATGCTCAATCTGGTCAGTGAAGGCCAGCTGGATGAATCGCCCTCGTTTGCGCCCAATGGCCGGATGATCCTGTACGCGACCGAAGTGGGCGGACGCGGCGTACTGGCGGCGGCCTCGGTCGACGGCCGGGTCGGCCAGCGCCTGCGGCTGCAGGAAGGCGTGGTGCGCGAACCGGCCTGGTCGCCGTTTCTCGAATAGCGGTTCAAACAACACCAACGTTACTGAATAACTTACTTAATAAGGAGTCAACGCAATGAACATCAGGATTGGACTGGTATGGACCCTCGCCCTGGCCGTATTGAGCGGCTGTGGCACCATGGACAAACGGGATGCCGATGACGTGGCCGTGGAGGATCGGGGTGCCGCGACAGGGGCTGAGGGCGCGCAGAGCCGTGGCCTGGGTGCCGACGGTGATATGCGCGGCATGGCGCTGGATGACCCCGACAGCCCCCTGTCCGTTCGCACCATCTATTTCGAGTTCGATTCCAGCGAGGTTGCCGCCGAGGACCGTGAGGTGGTTGCCGCCCATGCCCGGTATCTGTCCGCCAACCCGCAGCAGCAGGTGGTGCTGGAAGGGCATGCCGATGAACGCGGTTCGCGGGAATACAACATCGGGTTGGGAGACCGCCGGGCGCAGTCGGTGCGTCGCATGCTGGAGTTCCAGGGGGTGACCCCGGACCAGGTCCGCACCGTGAGCTACGGCGAGGAGAAGCCGGCGGTGGAAGGCCATGACGAGCAGGCCTGGCGCCAGAACCGCCGGGTCGAGATCGTCTACATGGATCAGTAATGATGCGCCTGCAGCCGATCAATCTGATACTGGCCGCCCTGCTGGTGAGCGCGCCGGCGGTTCAGGCCCGCGACGGTGATCTGGATCAGCGTGTGCAGCGCCTGGAGCAGCTGACGCAGAGCCGCGGCCTGATGGAGATGCTGAGCCGGATCGAGCAACTGCAGCAAGAGGTGCAGCAGTTGCGTGGCGATGTGGAGGTCCAGGGACACACCCTGGAACAGCTCAGGCAGCGCCAGCGCGATCTGTACATGGACGTGGACCGGCGGCTGCAGCAGCTGGAGAGCGGCGGAGGCGCGCCTTCCGCCGTGGTTCCCGGTGCCGCAGCGGCGGGAGCGGCGGATTCCGACCGGATCCCGGTCCTGCCGTCCCGCCCGGCCACCTCCGGCGACGGGGCCGAGGCGCCGGATCCCGACGCGGGCGTGGGCCAGCGGGAGCAGTACCAGCAGGCGCTGGACATCCTGCGCGAGGGCCGCTACATGCAGGCCGCCGAGGCCTTCCGCGGTTTTCTCGAGGCCCATCCGGACAGCGCCTACGCGGGCAACGCCCAGTACTGGCTGGCGGAATCCTTCTACGTCACCCGCCAGTTCCCCCAGGCCCTGGAGGAATTCGGCGAGGTGGTCGAGGCCTACCCCGACAGCAACAAGGTCGCCGATGCCCGCCTGAAGATCGGTTTCATCCATTACGAGATGGAGGACTGGGAAGCCGCGCGCCGGGAACTCGAGGCCGTGACCCGGTCCTACCCGGGCACCACCGCGGCGCGCCTGGCCGAGGAACGGCTGCTGCGGCTCAAGCGCGAAGGTCATTAGACTCCCGCAGGCCGGGATCAGGGCCGTAGGCCCCGTTTCCGGCGTGGCCTGCCCTGCCGCCGCCATGCCGGATGCGGTAAAATAGCCGGATGCCCGAACTCTCCACCCCCACTTCCGGACCGGCCGCCGGCGACCGGCTGCGCATCACCGAGATCTTCCATTCCCTGCAGGGCGAGGCGGACACGGTGGGCTGGCCCACGGTATTCGTGCGCCTGACCGGCTGTCCCCTGCGCTGCCACTACTGTGATACGGAATATGCCTTCCATGGCGGTGAATGGATGGACCTGGGGGCCATCCTGACCGAGGTCGGGCAGTACGGGGCCCGCCATGTCACGGTCACCGGGGGCGAACCGCTGGCCCAGAAGGCCTGCCGGCCGCTGCTGACCCGCCTGTGCGATGCCGGCTACCGGGTGTCGCTGGAGACCAGCGGCGCGCTGGATATCGACCGCATCGACCCGCGCGTGATCAAGGTGGTGGACCTCAAGACCCCGGGCTCGGGCGAGGTCGAGCGCAACCGCTACTGCGTGCTGGAGCACATGAGCCCGGACGATCAGATCAAGTTTGTGCTGTGCGACCGGGCCGATTATGACTGGGCCCGGGAAAAGCTTACCGAGTACGACATCCCCGCCATCTGCCAGGTGCTGTTCTCGCCCGTCTGGGGACGGCTGGCGCCGCGCGACCTGGCGGACTGGATACTTGCCGACCGGCTGCCGGTGCGTTTCCAGGTGCAGCTGCACAAGCTGCTCTGGGGCGACGTGCCGGGCAGGTGAAACGAACGATGGTGCAGTCTGAAACAGCCGGGAAGGCCGTGGTGCTGCTCTCGGGCGGTCTGGATTCGGCCACGGTGCTGGCCATCGCCCGGGCGCAGGGCTATGACTGTCACGCCCTGAGCCTGGATTACGGGCAGCGCCACAGTGCCGAGCTGGCAGCGGCGGTACGGATTGTGCATGCGCAGGGCATCACGGATCACCAGGTCGTCCGGCTCGATCTGTCCCGGTTCGGCGGCTCGGCCCTGACGGACCCTGACATTCCAGTGCCCGAGGCCCCTGCGGCGGGAATCCCGTCGACCTATGTCCCGGCCCGGAATACGGTATTCCTGTCCCTGGCACTGGGCTGGGCGGAGGTGCTGGGCGCGCGGGACCTGTTCATCGGTGTCAATGCCGTGGATTATTCCGGTTATCCGGACTGCAGGCCGGAATATATCCAGGCCTTCGAGCGTCTAGCTAACCTGGCCACCCGTGCCGGCGTGGAAGGCGGGCACTTCAGGATCCGGGCGCCGTTGCTGGAATGGAGCAAGGCGCGCATCATTCAGGAAGGCATGCGTCTGGGCGTGGATTACAGCCTGACCGTATCCTGCTACGCCGCCGACGAGCAGGGCCGGGCCTGCGGGCGCTGTGATTCCTGCCGGCTGCGCGCGGCGGGCTTCGCCGCGGCGGGCGTGCCGGACCCGACCCGATACCGAAACTGATGGCCACGGTCGTAAGGGGGCGGTGGTGGCGAAACTCTTCAAGATCGAGAGGCAAGTGAGAGATGGAACTGACTCTGGGTAATCAAATCCTGCTGTGGGGCTTCGGCATCGCCGTACTGATGGGTGCCGTCGTCAACAAGACCAACTTCTGCACCATGGGCTCGGTCTCCGACTGGGTCAACATGAATGACACCGGCCGGTTGCGGGCCTGGGTGTTCGCCGTCGCGGTGGCCATCCTGGGCGTGCTGGCGCTGGAACTGTTCGGTTACACCGACATGAGCCTGACTGCCAGCAATGACACGGCCCAGCCGCCCTACCGCACGCCGATGTTCGTCTGGCCGCGTTATGTCCTCGGCGGGCTGTTGTTCGGTATCGGCATGTCGCTCGGCAGCGGCTGCGGCAGCAAGACCTTCATCCGCATCGGCGGCGGCAATCTCAAGTCCGTCGTGGTCGTGCTGATGATGGGCATCGCTGCCTACATCATGCTGTACACCAGTTTCGACCACTATGTGTTCCTGCAGTGGATGAACCCGCTGTCCCCGAATCTCACCGAGTACGGCATGGCCAGCCAAGACCTGGGCAGCATCGTCGGCGGCCTGGCCGGCATGGAGGATACCCGGGCGGCATATATCACCCTGGCTGCCGTGCTGGGTGTGCTGTTCGCGGCCTGGTGCTTTCGCGCCGCCGAGTTCCGCACCAGCTTCGACAACATCCTGGGCGGCACCGTGGTCGGCCTGGCCGTGGTCGGTGCCTGGGCAGTGACTGCAGGTCCGATGGGTCAGGAATGGCTGTCCGAGCTCGAATGGCTGGACGTCAAACCTCACGCCACCGGCGTGCAGTCCTATACCTTCGTGGCCCCCAGCGGCCAGATGCTGCACTATGCCGAAGGCGGCTTCGCCCAGCAGCTGCTGACCTTCGCCATGGTCGGGGCCTTCGGCGTGGTGGTCGGTTCCTTCCTCTGGGCTGTCATCAGCCGCGGCTTCCGCTTCGAGTGGTTCAATGACCTGGGCGATGCCGTGCGCCACGTTATCGGCGGTCTGCTGATGGGAGTCGGCGGCGTGCTGGCCATGGGCTGCACCATCGGACAGGCCGTGACCGGGGCCTCCACCCTGGCGCTGGGTTCCTTCCTGGCCTTCGGTTCCATCGTGCTGGGCAGTGCCCTGACCATGAAGATCCAGTACTACAAGATGCTCTACGAAGCCGAGGCCAGCTTCGGCGCGGCACTGGTGAGCTCCCTGGTGGACTTCCGCCTGCTGCCCAGGGGCATGCGGCGCCTGGAGGCGATGTAAGGGCGTCGTCTTTGCCTGCGGTGGCGGGCTGCTGTATGATTCGGCGCTCGCCCCACGGGGCCGTTAGCTCAGTTGGTAGAGCATCCGGCTTTTAACCGGCTGGTCGAAGGTTCGAGTCCTTCACGGCCCACCACTCCCCCAGTATCAGGTCAGACGGCCGGCTTCCTGCCCGGCCGTTTTCTATTTTGTCTGCCTTCAATGCCGACTGATGGCCGCGCTGTCCGGACGGTCGTCCTCGCAGGCGATCAGCATCCAACTGCGCAGCAGCTCCTGATACGCGGAGCGATCCACCGGCGTGGTCCGGAGTTCGGGGTGATCCAGCAACTGGCGCAGATGATAAACGACCCCCCGGGCGAGGCCGGTGCTGGGCTGCAGGGTGTGGCGTGTCATGAGGTAGAGCAGCACGGCTTCCAGCAGATCGCGGCGCGGCGGCCGGTCGGCGGCCGGGTCCGGCTCCAGGCCGGGCAGGGTGCGGATGGCTTGCATGCAGTGATCCTCCATGGCGGGTGGTCCGGGTTCAGGCCGCACGGTTGCGGCCTTCATTAAACGCAAATGATAATTATTATTATTTAATTGTCAAGCCTCGCCAGGCAAATCGTGACGCCCGGTTCACCCCTCCGGTCGAGCGCCGTTCAAACCGGCAACTGCGCCTGTCGGCCGGTAGACGGCCTCGCCTGCTCCCGTCGCGCCCAGACGCGCTCGTGCAGGTGGTAGGCAAGCGTATTGGCCAGGGGCTCGACCAGGGCGATGGTGCCGCCCACGGCCAGGCTGCCGGTCATCAGGTAACCGACGCTGAAGGCCACGCTGAAGTGGACTGCGGCGAAGCTCAGGGTCTTGGTCATGGTCCGGTCTCCCTCGGTAGCGACACCTGTATGGTTCATGGAGTGAGTATGAGGCCGGTAAATTTATAGGTAAAAACGTTTATTTTTATTATAGTAATAGTTATTTACGATTATTTGGGCCGGCTGGCCCGCCGCTTGTTCCTGCGTCCGCTGACGGGCTGCACCGTGTTGGGCAACTGGGCAAGGATCACCGCAGCCAGGGCTTCGGCCGCGGGACGGCGGGGGAAGCTGCGGCGCAGTACCAGCACGACCCGGCGCGAGGCATCGGCGATCGCCAGCGGCTGGGCCACCACGCCACTGCCGGTGGTCCAGGAACCGCGCATGGCCAGGGCCGGGACCAAGGTCACACCGTAGCCGGCACCGACCAGCTGGATCAGGGTTTCCAGGCTGGCGGCGCGCAGGTCGGCCAGCTCGCCCTGGTCCTGGCGCTGCTTGATGTGGCAGACATCCATGGCCTGGCGGGCCAGACAGTGCCCTTCGGCCAGCAGCAGCAGGTTTTCCCCGTCCAGGTCATGCAGCCGGATGCGCTCCCGGGTATAGAAGGGATGCTCACGGGGATAGGCGATCCAGAAGGGCTCATCGTAGAGCGGGATGACCTCGAGGTCATGTTCATCCACAGGCGTGGCGAGCAGGGCCACATCGATTTCGTGATCGCGCAGGCGTTGCAGCAGGACGTCGGTCAATTCCTCGGACAGTACCGGCCGCAGCGTGGGATGCTGCTTGCGCAGCGGCTTGAGGATCAGCGGCATCAGATAGGGGCTGATGGTCGGAATGGCGCCGATGCGCAGCGGGCCGGCGATGGGGTCCTGATGGGCGCGGGCGAGCTGGGTGATGGCGTCGGCCTGTTCCAGAATGCGGCGGGCATGATCCAGGATCTGATTGCCGATGGGAGTGACTTCCACCGAGCGGTTGGTGCGCTCGAAGATGGCCACGCCGAGCTCGTCTTCCAGTTTCTTGATCTGGCCGCTCAGGGTCGGCTGGCTGACGAAGCAGCGTTCCGCTGCGTGGCCGAAGTGGCGGGTCTCGGCCACGGCGATGATGTATTTCAGGTCACGCAGATTCATTCGGATTCCCTGCATCCCGTATTTCGGTGGGCATCAGCAATGATAGGGGAAAACGATCACAAACAAAAAGCCGAATGGCTACGGATATAATATATTCGTAGCTGCAGAGGGCGGATGCGGACGGGATGTCGGTGGGTAGGACTGACTCAGCCAGTCGGCGGGCCTGTCTCAGAACAGCGCCATCTCCATTTCCAGATAAACGAAATTGGCGTTGCGGCGGTGGTTTTCCTCATACAGCCGGCTGTCCTCCCACTCCGGGAAATGCGACTGTTCGACCGCCTCGCTCAGGGTGAGCCCGTTTTCGATGGCTGCCGCCATTTCGTCGCGCAGGCGCTGGATGTAGGCGCGGGTCTTTTCCACCATCGGGAAGGGGGCGGTCTGGGCGCTGCCGTGTCCCGGCACCATCAGCCTGGCATCGCTGAAGCGTTCCAGCAGCCAGTCCTGGCCTTCGATCGCCTGTTTGCTGTTGCCATCACCCATGTAGGTGGTGCGCTGGTTGAAGGCCAGGTCGGAGATCCAGACGATGCGCTGCCCGGCCTGATGCACGACCAGGTCGCCGTAGGAATGGTGCTTGCCGGCATTGAAGATTTCAAACCGCTGACCGCCGAGCTCGAGTGTGTGTGGTTCATCCAGCCGTGGCCGGTCGATGAGGAGGTCGGGTCTCACGCCTTCGAAGCCGCGCATGTCCGCGCCGAGGATGTCGCGCCGGTAGTCGGCCGACTCCCGGATCACCTCCGAGCCGAGGTAGTCGAGGATACCGGGATGGCCGATGACAGTGACTTCATCGTCGAGTTCGCGAAAGGCGGCGGCCCCGTAGGCATGATCGGGGTGGCTGTGGGTGAGGATCAGGTAACGGATGGGCTGATCCGTGACCTGGCGGATGGTGGCGATCAGCCGCCGCGCCAGCGCAGGCGTGCCAAGGCTGTCGATGACCACCACCCCCTCGGGCGTGACCACGAAACCCGCATTGCCGTTGAAGCCGCGGTTGCGCTCGTTGACCTGAGCAATATTGCCATAGAGAAAATAGGTGTCGGGTGCCAGCCGGTAATAGGGCAGGGGCCTGTGATCCGGGGCGTCGGCGTCGATGACGATGCGGGGCAGGCTCCCGGTGTCGATGGCGTTGGGCGGCAGCCGGTTGTCGGGATGGCGCTCGGCAGAACCGGGGTTCTGCAGACTGCCGTCCAGCCTGTCCATTGCAGTGGCGGCAGTCGCGCCCCACAGAAACAGGGTCAGCAGCGGGATCAGCATGATGGCGCGGAGCATTTCACTCTCCCTGACAGGACTCTGATCCCGAGCATAGCAGTCACAAATCCGCTTTTCATGCGTGGATAAGTAAGATCAGGAGCGCCACGGAAGACACGGAAAGCACGGACAATATAATTTTTTCGTGTCTTTCGTGGCTCCTGTAAAGAAAAACGGCCGCGGATGCGGCCGTCTGCAGTGTCCAGGGAGTACCTCGGACCTACTGCTGGAAGCTCTTCGCCAGACCGGGATTGCCGGCCACGTTCTTCAGCTTCGGCGTGTTCAGCTCGGTGACGTTGACCGTCTTCTGGTTACGCAGGTAGCTGGCGACCACATCCCAGATCGGACGGGTGTCGAGCGGCTCGTTGACATTGGCCCAGCCGGCCACCACATACTCCTTGTCCGGGTCGATCGGCTTGCCGTTGAGCTCCATGTCGGAGATGCGGTTGCCGATGCCGGCGGTCGGGTCGATCGCGTACCTGAGGCCGCCCACGCGAACCATGTCGCCGCCCTGCTGGTAGTAGGGGTCCTTGTTGTAGATGTTGTCGGCGATGTCCTCCAGGATGACCTTGATCCGCTCGCCGGTCATGTTGTTCAGGGTGGTCGAGGGATAGGTAAGCGCGGTCTGCGTCATCAGGTCCTCGAAGGTGATGGGCTGGCCGGGCAGCAGGCTGGTGCCCCAGCGGAAGCCGGGCGAGAAGGCGATCTCCGCCCCCATCTCCTCGATCATGGCATCGCAGATCAGCTGGTCGAAGGTGCCATTGAAGTTGCCGCGCCGGTACAGCAGGCTGTCGGTCACCGCCAGTTCCTCTTCCAGCTTCTCCTTGTAGGGCGCGCGCACCGATTCGATATGGGCGCTCATGTCGGCATCGGCCTCGAGCAGGTTGGAGAACACCGGCAGCAGGTGATAGCGGTAGTCGCGTACCTTGCCGTTCTTCACATCCAGGTCCAGCACGCCCAGGAACTTGCTGTTGGAGCCGGCGTTGGTGACCAGGGTCTTGCCGCCGCTGTTGCTGATCACCACCGGCTGCGGGATGGCGTCGTGGGTGTGGCCGCCCATGATGGCATCGATGCCGCTGACCTGGGAGGCCATCTTGATATCCACGTCCATGCCGTTGTGCGACAGCACGATCACGACCTGGGCGCCTTCGCCGCGGGCTTGGTCGACCATCTGCTGCATACGCTCGTCGCGGATGCCGAAGCTCCAGTCGGGGATCATGTAGCCGGGGTTGGCGATCGGGGTGTAGGGGAAGGCCTGGCCGATGATGGCAGTCGGCACGCCGTTGATCTCGCGGATCACGTAAGGCTTGAAGATCGGGTCGCCCCAGTCCCGGTCGACCACGTTCTGCGCGACGAAATCGACCTTGTCCTTGAGGTCGTTTTCCAGGATCTCGAGCACGCGTTCGGCGCCGTAGGTCATCTCCCAGTGCGCGGTCATGACGTCCACGCCGAGCAGCAGCTGGGCATCGACCATGTCCTGGGCATTGGTCCACAGCGAGGTGGCCGAACCCTGCCAGGTGTCGCCGCCATCGAGCAGCAGAGAGCCGGGGCGCTGGGCGCGCATCTGCTTGACCAGGGTGGACAGGTGCGCGAAGCCGCCGACCTTGCCGAAGGTGCGGGCGGCTTCCTCGAAATTCAGATAGGTGAAGGCATGTGCCTCGCGCGAGCCGGGCTTGATGCCGTAGTATTCCAGAAAGTGTTCTCCGACCAGGTGCGGCGGCCGGCCGCGCATGTCGGCGATGCCGAGATTGATGCTGGGCTCGCGGAAGTAGACCGGCAGCAGCTGGGCATGGCAGTCCGTGTAGTGCATCACGGAAACATTACCGAAAACAGGGATATCGTACAGGTTGCTGGATGCCGCATTCGGTTTCACGCCCCCGGGCTGCTTCTGGGTGGACGATCCGGATTCGCAGCCGGACAGATGGATTCCCGACATGCCGGCGATGGCGAGCATTTGCAGGAACTCACGGCGTGACAGACTCATCGATAACCTCCAATGTACAGGTGGAAGGATTGAACCGGCGCGAGGCAGGTATGCTGTTTGTCGCCCGACCCGAGGCAGGCGCTCCAGAAGAGACGTACCCGGACGGCGGCTTATTCCGTCGAATGGTTCAATTTTAAACAAAAAACCCGGTCTGGCGAACCAAACCGGGCTGATTGGCTGATCAGGTTGTCAGCTTACTTGCGGGCACCGGGACCATTGACTTCCAGACCGTTGCTCATGTAGGTGTGGAAGTATTCCAGGGCCTTGTACTCGTCGCTCTGGGCCGGGAAGGGCTTGGCACGGACCTGCTTGTTGCAGCCGCCATAGCGACGATGCAGGGTGCCGAGCTCGCCCCACTTGGAGCGGTACACCGGGAAGTGGGTCACATGACCCAGCGCCGGACTCAGCAGATCGGCGCGGACCTTGTTGCCGGCGTTGTAGACGTGGCAATCGGCGCAGGCCATGTTGAGCTGACCGCGTTTGGCGTAGAAATGCGCCTTGCCGCGCTCGTAGGCCTCCTGGGCGCGTTCATCGTTGGGAACCTCGATGTTGATCTCGTTGCCGCGCGAGGTATAGGCCATGTAGGCGGAGATCTGCGCGATCTTGCCCTTCTTCCAGCCCAGTGGTTCCTCGCCGTTCTTCACCCGACAGGCGTTGATCGCGCCTTCCAGAGTGACGACCTCGCCGGTCTTGGTATCGAAGTAGGGATAGTTCTGGCGGACGCCCTTGCCGTCGTTCTCGAAACAGCTGGCGTAGGTCTTGCCGTTCTTGAACGGGGTATTGAACATCTCCTTGCCCGCGGAGATATCGATCTCGTAGGGCGGGAAATCCTCGATGGATTCCCACTGCTCGCGGGAAGCCTGATCGATGGAGTAGACGCCGTTCACGTAATCGTCAAAGGGTACGTTCGGGAACCGCTTGTCAAAATAGGCGCGGAATTCCTTCAGGTCTTCCTGGGGGGTGGCGTTGGCTGCCTGGGGTAACGCCGCCACCATGCCTGCTGCGGCAACCGCTGCTAGGATTTTTCTCATTGATGCTGCCTCCTTCGGTTGTCTGTCGGGACCGCGCCGACGGCGCGGTCCCTTCGTCTTATGCGATTTGGGTTTCGATGGAGTCGCTTTCACCCTTGTTGTCGACCCAGCGCAGGGTCAGGGTGTCGCCTTTCGCGGCGCCCTTGAACCGGAAGGAGAGGTAAGGGTTCTTGGAAATTGCCGGGCCCCACTGTGCGGTCAGAACGGCGTCGCCCTTGTGTTCGCAGACAACCTCCTGGATGAAATGCGCCGGAATCTTCTCGCCCGTCTTGCTGTTCTTGCGCAGGCCGGTTTCCATCGGGTGGCTGATCAGTGCCTTCACCGTGGTGGTGTCGCCGGAAACCCTGGCGCGAATCTTGATCGTGTTTGCCATTGTATTAAACCTCGTCTACTGAAATATATCCGCTGGTGTGGTTGGCAGCCTTAGCCGCCGCAACCACCGATGGTGACCTTGACTTCCTTGCCGGTGCTGTAGAGCGAGCCGCCTGCCTTGACCACGGCGATGACGCTGGAAGTCTCGCTCATCTTGATGCGGGTGGCCACGAAGCCTTCGGCGCGGGGGCTCATTACATAGGCAGAGGTCAGCGGGGTGTTGTTCTTTTCCGCGACGATGCTGATGCTCTCGACATCGTCGATGGAGGTCTCGACGGAGACCGGGACCACGGCGCCGTTCTCGGCGATGTCGGGGGCCTTGATCTCAATCTTGTCACTGCCTTCGAGCTGGCTCTGGCCCATCAGCGAGTTCAGGGCGGAGTCAACGGAGTTGGCCTCGAAGGCCTCCTTGGGCCAGGCGGCCAGGACGGTGCGCGGGGCAAGCAGCCCGCTGCCGACGGCAACGCCGACGGCGCCCGCGGCCAGTGAGCCTTTGAGTAGGGTTCTGCGTTTCATGTTCGTCACGACGTTTCTCCTAACTGGACTGTATCCTGTTAAAGCGTATAAATGAATTCAACCACCTTGTCGATTTCGTCCTCGGACAGGATGTCATGGCGTCCGAAGGGAGGCATCATCGAGTTGGGGTTCATCTTGGTGGAATCCCAGATCTGGGCGCGAAGCTTGGACTTGTCGGGGAACCGCGCCTTCATGGCGATCAGGGGCGGGCCGATGTTGCCGGCGAGGTCGCCGCCCTCGACCTGGTGGCAGGCAAGACAGTTGCCCTTCTTGCGGTCAAAGGCAATCTGCTTGCCTTGTTCGATGACCGAAGCCTCCTCGGCGGATACGCTTCCGATCGGTGCCAGTGACATACTTCCGAGCAAGATCGCAACGGAAGCGGCGGACGTTATGATGCTTTTGCCTTGCCGCATCTGTGCCTCCTCAGTGGTGTGGGTGTTGTGAGTAGATGTCATGTATCGTCAGGGCGCCAGCGTAGTGCGGCCGCTGGGTCCGGGGATGGTGCAATACCTGATGGTCGAATATAGACCCATGAAAATACAGAGTCAAAGCCGATGCCGTCAATTGTGTCAATCGGATGTCGGCTGACAAGGGCCCCTCCTCCTCAGTCTCGCGCCGCAGTCCGGAAGTACAGATCCAGCCGGCGGCAAAGGTCAGCACTCGCGTTTACGCATGACCTGCGTACCCACATAGGACGGGTGTACGCATGGAAATATTCCACACCTTATGTCCTGGTTAGGATATTGGCACCTGGCGGCTGAACGCGGCCTGAACGCCCGGGGCCAACAGGCCCTAGTCCTGCTCCCGCTCGGCCAGCGCCTCGCGCTTGAGCCGGGCCAGCCGGGCCTCGAGCCGCGAGCTGGCATAGAAATCCTCCGGCTTCTGCTGCAGTGCCAGCTCGTACTGCTCGATGGCGGCATGGGTCTGGCCGTTGCGGTAGTAGTATTCCCCCATCGCCTCGTAGGCCTCGGCGGGGCGGTCCAGCCCGCTGGCGGCCTTGGCCAGCAGCCGGTACAGCTCGGGATCGGTCGTCTGTGGCTGCTGGCGCAGCTGGCGGGAGAGCAGATCGTAGGCCTGCTGGTGTTCCCCGGCATGGACCAGCGCCTGGGCATAGTAATGACTGATCACCGGATTACCGGGATACAGGGCCAGGGCCGCCTCGTAGGTTTTCAGGGCGCGCCCGGTTTCACCCTGACGGCTGAGGGCCTCGGCCAGGGCGATCCGGAAGGCGATGCGGTCAGGGTCGGCCTCGTGCAGCCTGCGCAGCAGCGGCAGGGCGCGTTCGGTCTGTCCGGCCCCGATGTAGGCCTGGGCCAGACCGTAGTCGCGCGCCGCGGCCGGCACCCGGTCGTCGTCCATCTTCTGAAAATAGTTCACCGCCTCCTGCGGTTCCAGGCTGGCCGCCCGCAGCTTGGCGCGTACCAGATAAAAATTGAGCGACTCCTGCACCGGTGCCTCCTTCGCCATCTGGTCGATGCGTGACATGGCGTCGGAGATGCGGTCGCTGGTGACCGGGTGGGTGCTGAGGAAGGGCGGTGGTGTCCCGTAATAACGGCTCTGCTGCTGCAGCCGGTCGAAGAAGTCCGGCATGCCTGCGGGATCGAAGTCGGCATCGCGCAGGGTCTGCATGCCGATGCGGTCGGCTTCCTTCTCATTGCTGCGGGTAAAGTTGATCTGGCGCTGGATGCTGCCGGCCTGCACGCTCATCAGGGCCGCCTGACCGGCCTCGCTGTTCTGGGAGGCAATCAGGATGGATGCCAGGATGGCGGCCGCGGTGGGCAGGTTCATGCGGCTGGCGCTGTCGTAGGCCCGGGCCAGATGACGCTGGGTGACGTGGGCGATTTCGTGGGCCATGACCGCAGCCAGTTCGCTTTCGCGCTGCGCGGCCAGGATCAGGCCGCTGTGGGCGCCGATGTAGCCCCCGGGGGCGGCAAAGGCGTTGATGGAATTTTCCTTGACGATAAAGAAGGTAAAGCCGCGTTCGGGTTCGCTGCTGCTGGCGGCCAGATGGTTGCCCAGGCCACGCAGATAGTTGACGATCTCCGGGTCGTCGACGAACTCCACCGTCTGGCGCAGCCGCCGGTAGAAGGCTTCCCCCAGTTCCTGTTCCTGCTGCGGGCTGACCGCCTGGCTGGCCGGATCGCCGATCTCGGGCAGTTGCAGGGGGGCGTCCGCCAGGGCGGGGGAGGGTACGCTGGTCAGGGCCAGTAGGGACAGGCCGAGCAGATTTCGCAACATCAACATCATGGGTCCGGGAGTGGTATCCCTTACTGTGACACCGGAAACGGGCTGGTGTTCGCGGCTAGTGGTCCTTCAAGGTGATATTTACAGATTCAGTTGGCCTGTCAGCGTTCAGGGCACCAACAGTAGGCGCCTTGAGGCGAGGCGCGCCTTGCAGGGAATGGCCATAGTCCTTTCCAAGAGGCGCAACGCCGCCATGGACGCTGACAGGCCAACCCTTCGGGCGCAGCTGTGGTGTCCCGCCGCGGCGTTGCGGTGCTTGACAAGGGAATAACCATTGCCTGCGCACCGCGCCTTGCGGCGAAACACCACAGCTGCGCTGAATCCGTAAATATCACCTTGAAGGACCACCAAGCTTGCGGCCTTGCGGCAGAGTTGGCAATATATTCAGAATATCATGATTAACTAATATATAAGGAGGGCCGATACCCATGCAAGGCATCAAGGAAATAGACGCTCAAGGTCTGGCCGCATTGATGGAAGCGCAGGGAGAGGGCATACGTCTGGTGGATGTGCGCTCTCCCGAGGAAATGGCCCAGGGAATGATCGCCGGTGGCGAGCCCCTGCCGCTGCACCTGCTGCCCCTGCAGGTCGATCAGTTCCGTAATGAGCACCGTACCCTGGTGTTTTACTGTCGCAGCGGGGCGCGTTCGGCGCAGGCCTGTCACTTCCTTGCCCAGCAGGGCGTGCCGGCCGCGCTGGTGAATCTGCGTGGCGGCATAATCGACTGGGTCCGCTCGGGCCATCCGGTGGTGTCTCCCGACCGGCAGGCAGCCTATGCTTGAGCCATTTCAGGCTGACTGCTAGGGTGCCGCTAAGTCCCGGAGACCACGCCTCCTGATGCCTCTGTCGCAGGCTTCACGGCGAGCGCCCCGGACTTGCGTTTATGCGGCGCATACCGTATAAGTGCGTACTTCAAAATTACCGGATACCCGTCAGTCTGTAATTTTCACTGACCTGAGATCTTTGCAGTTTTACCATCGTTTACAAGTGTGTAATTCAGAGGAGTACTCATAAATGGCAAATTTCGACGAGGAACTGGATGCATCCGGCCTGAACTGCCCGCTGCCCATCCTGCGTGCCAAGAAGGCGCTGGCCAGCCTGGGCAGCGGCAAGGTGCTGCACATAATCGCCACCGACCCGGGTTCGGTTAAGGATTTCGAGGCCTTTGCCAAGCAGACCGGCAACGAGCTGATGGAGTCCAAGGAAGACGGCGGCAAGTACCACTTCCTGATCAAGAAGGCCTGAGCCGACTCACAGCGGTTCGAGTTCTTTGCCGGCAACGGCAACAAATAAAGCCCTGCAGATGCAGGGCTTTTTTGTTACGTAGGATGGGTGGAGTGAAGCGCAACCCATCGGGCGGCCGGGGACGATGGGTTGCGGTGCAGCCGCCTCCATCCGTCCTGCGACGCTATCGACTCACCGGAAGTTCCACACCAGCTGGGCGCTGACGATATCCACCGAGCTGTCATACTCGCCGGTGATGGTGCCGGCGCTGGCGCTGGTGTGATCGATGTCCGTGTCCTTGATGAACAGGTGGGCATAGCCGACATCGACCCGCAGCGTCTGACTGGGGCTGTAGGAGGCGCCCACGGCCAGCCAGCGGCGATCGTTGCCCGGGATGCGCGGGGTGCGGGCCTGGGCGTCGGGAATGGGCTCCTCGTCGAACGCCATGCCGGCACGCAGCAGCCAGGCACTGTTGTGGCGGTAATTCACGCCAACCGAATAGCGGTTGCTGTTGGACCAGTTCTCGGGCGTGACCGAGTCGGGCTGATTGGAGTCGAACTCGATACGCAGCTCGTCGAAGCGCTCCCAGCGGGTCCAGGTGTAGTCGGCCAGCAGGGTCCAGCGGTCGTTGAGATCATGTGACAGGCTCAGCGAGGCGCTTTCCGGCAGGGTCACGCCGGCGCTGACGTCGGTCGGCACGAAGACCCCCTGGTTGGTGAACAGCGGATGTGCATTGGTGAAGCTGGCGTCGCCCTTGAGGTCCTGCTCGATCCTGGAACGGTAGGCCAGACCGACGCGGCTGCCGGGCTGGATCTCATAGAGCAGCCCCAGATTGAAGCCAAAACTCCAGTCGTCGCCCTCGATCTCGGCGGTGGCATCGGCCCCCTGCGGCGTCAGGCCGAGCGGATCGCAGGTCGCCTGGGCAGCAGCCAGGTTGCCGCCCTGACTGATGACATTGCCGTAACAGGCGCTGCCCTGGTCGACGGCCTGGCTCAGCTCGGCCTCGATGTACTGGGCGCTCACGCCTGCGCCCAGGGACAGCTTCGGCGTGGCCTGCCAGGCCAGACTGGGATTGATGTTCAGTGTCATGACCTCCGACGTGAGAGCATGATAGCGGCCCACCCAGCCGTCATCGTATTCGGTCTTCAGCCCGAAGGGGACGTTGACGCCCAGCCCGAACACCAGGTCCTCGCGCAGCGGCATGGCGTAATAGAGGTTGGGTATCAGGGCGGTATCGCCGGCGTCCCCGCCGTCACCGCCGGTCACCGGGTTGCCCAGGGCGTCGGTCGCACTGCCGGAGAAATCGGCGCCGGTCCGAACGATATGGCCGGCCACCACCAGCTGCCGGCCCTTCAACTGCGTCAGGCCGGCGGGATTGAAGAACACCGTCGAGGCGTCCTCGGCGTTGGCCGCGGCCCCGGCATAGGCATTGCCCATGCCGCTGGCGCTCTGCTCGACGAGGGCAAAGCCCGCGCCCTGGGCCGGGCCCCAGGCGCCCGTCATCAGGATGGCGCCGATCAGGGGGCTGGCAGACGGTTTTCTGGCAATCCGGTTCATATTTCAGTCTCTCCCGTGTCAAGGTCTGGTGATAAAGCCATGCGAAATTAGCACAGCGATTCATAAAAACAGATCTCAAGGCGTCCCGCCCCGGAATTTGTTGCGCAAGCGCAACAAGTGGAATCCCGAGGCTAAACAGGCATGTTCCTTGCTTAGTTCACTCCGGTTTGACAATTTTCGCCTAGCTTGACATTCTGTTGCGGTCGCCGCAATGGGTTGTCGCGAAAAAACAACACATCTGGATTCCGCCAGGAGGGAGATTCAAATGGTACGTACGTTCAAGGCTTCACTCGTCAGCTTCGCCGTGGCCGCCGCGCTGGCCGCGCCGGCCGCCTACGCCACCAACGGCTATTTCAAGATCGGCTACGGCACCAAGAACCGCGGCATGGCCGGTGCCGGCATCGCCTATTCCCAGGATTCACTGGCTCCGGCCACCAACCCCTCCGGCCTGTCCTTTGTCGGCAACCGCGTGGATTTCGGTGTGGAACTGTTCAGTCCCAAGCGTGAGGCTCAGCTGGATGCCTCCGCGATCGGTGGTACGGATACCGGCAAGGTCGACAGTGGCGCGACTCTGTTTGCCATTCCGCATGCCGGCTTCGCCATGGATATGGGTAACATCACCGCCGGCATGAGCATTACTGCCAACGGCGGCATGAACACCCGTTATAACTCCAACCTGTTCACGGACGCTTTCGCGCCGGCCATCGGCTGTAACGGCGCGGCCTTCTGCGGCGGTGCACCGTCGGGATTCGCCGGCATGATCGTCGGCATGGGTGGCACGGTACCGGATGCCGTGCTGCAGGGGATAGGTTCCAATCCCAATCTCAATCCTTCTCTGGGTGTGAACCTGTCCCAGGTCATTATCGCGCCCACAGTCTCGACCAAATTGAGCGAGAATCATTCTGTTGGCGGCTCGCTGCTGATCGGCTACCAGCGTTTCCGCGCCTACGGTCTGGGCCTGTTCCAGCCCCTGTCGAGCGATCCCAATAGCGTGACCAACAATGGGGACGATGACGCCTGGGGTGCCGGCCTGCGCGTCGGCTGGACCGGCAAGGTCACGGACAGTCTGACCCTGGGTGCTCAGGCCTCGTCCAAGATCTACATGCAGAAGTTCAGCGACTACGAGGGCCTGTTCGCCGAGCAGGGCGATTTCGACATCCCGGCCCAGTTCGGCGTGGGTCTGGCCTTCACGCCCACGGACAAGACCACCATTGCCGTGGACGTGCAGCACATCATGTACGGGGATGTGGATTCCATCGCCAACGACGGTCCGACGGCGGATGAATTCTTCGGTGCTCTGACCGAGGTGTTGCAGAGCGGGGCCTATACGGGGGCGGGACGCCTGGGTGACGACGACGGCTGGGGCTTCGGCTGGGACGACATCACCGTGATCAAGGTCGGTGTCAATCACCGCTACAACGAGAAGTGGACCTTCCGCGGCGGTATCAACTACGGCGAAAACCCGATCGACGATGACCAGAACCTGTTCAACATCCTGGCGCCCGGCGTGGTGCAGACTCATGTCACGGCCGGCTTCACCTATCATCCGAGCCGTTACCAGGAGCTCTCGGTCAGCTACATGCATGCATTGGACAACGATCAGGATCATACCTTTGCCGGCACCGGCGGCTTTGCCGGCTTCAGCTATGACACCGAAATCGGCATGTACCAGAACGCCCTCGAGATCAGCTACGGCATGAAGTTCTGAGCTGAAGACCGAGGCAGGAGAGAAATGGCGTAGGGAGCGCGCCGGCACGGGGGCCATGGTGACATGGCCCCTGTTGCGTTCAGGTTCTGTTAATGGATAAATAACTAACGTTTCACGACGGGCTGCCGAAAAGGCAGACAACCACCTTGAGAATGAGGGACAGGAGGCAGGAATGAGAATGTTCAATCACCTGATGCGGGGACTGCTGCTTGCGGCATGCACCCTGCTGCCATTCGCCACCAGTGTGCAGGCGGCGGACAAGTTCAAACCTTTCGTGCTGGCCGAACGCGGCTCGGGCGATATGAAGGAGAAGGTCGCCGAGGTCAAGGAGTCCCTGCGTGACGCCGGTTTCGAGATCGTCGGTGACTATGTGCCGTTCGAGGATTCACACATCATCATCTTCACCAGTGACGCCATCAAGCAGGTGGCCGCAATGACCGAGTACGGTGGCTTCGCCATGGCGCAGCGGGCCGCGGTCTCGCGGGTCGGCAATGAGCTTCAGGTTTCCTACGTGAATCCTGTCTACATGGCTCACGCCTACCGGCTCAAGAGCGATTTCTCCAACACCGCGGAGGCCCTGGAGCAGGCGCTGGGCAGGGTCCAGGAGTTCGGTTCGGAGGACGGTCTGAGCGAGCGCAAGCTGCGCAAGTACCACTATACCTTCGGTATGGAATACTTCCCTGACGTCTATGAACTGGCCGAGTACGGCTCCCACCGGGCCGCCGTGGCCGCGGTGGATAAGAACCTGCAGAAGGACGACGGCGTCGAATCCCTGTACCGCATCGATATGCCCGGCAAGGACGTAGTGATCATCGGCGTGTCCATGTCGGCCGGCGAGGACGGTGACAAGTACATGGACGATGCCTTTCAGATGTCGGTGGTCGATTTCGGCGAGCTCAAGAACTCGGCCTATCTGCCCTACGAGATCATGATCACGGGCAATGAGGTTGTCGCCCTGCACATGCGCTTCCGCATGGCCGTGCACTTCCCGGATCTGAAGATGATGGGCTCCAACAGCTTCATGAAGCTGATGCCCAGTCCCACGGCCATTGAGAAGGCCCTGCGCGACGCCGTGAACGAATAAGCGGATTCGACAGGGTCCGATCCCGGAAAAGCCCCGCCTGTGCGGGGCTTTTTTTGTGACGTGGATCCGAGTTCGGACAGCCGGGTATTGACTTGCGCCGGGTAAAGTTTCAGTCGCCCGGGACGCTACAGGGATAGCGCGTCGAGCGGTGAAGGCTCCGGACGAGCGCGGGTGAGGGGAATCAATGGAGAGGGATGCGACGGTCATGGTCAAGACCTGGATGGAGAAGACGAAACGCAGCGCGGCCTGGCTGCCGGCCGGGCTGCTGATGGTGATGGGGGTGCTGGATGCGGTTGCATTCAACAGCTTCGGTGGTGCCGCACCGGGCTGGTTGCTGGCGCTCGGTGCCCTGGCGGCCCTGCCGCTGGCCCTGTCGCTGCGGGCCGGCCGGCGGCGGCAGCTGGCCTGGGGCAGGGCCCTGTCTGCCCTGGCCGATGGCGAGGCCGCCGAAGCTCAGCCGTCAGTGCACGTCATGCGTCATGGTCGAGGCCTTCAATCGGGTCGATGCCCGCATCGCCGAGCGCGAGGCCGCCCTGGAGCATGTGGCGGGTGGACTGCAGGCCGCGATGGATCAGCTGCAGGCCCTGTTCGGGACGGTCAGCAGTTGTGGCAACGATAACGGTCAGCACGAGGCCAGTGTGGCCGTCGATGAACTGGTGCAGGCCGTCGAGGAGATCGCTCACAACGCCGCCTCGGCCGCTGAATCGACCCACCAGGCGCTGAACGAATCCGAGACCGGCAAGGTCACCATGACCAATGCCCTGGGCTCCATGTCCAGCCTGAACGATCAGATCGGGCGCGCCGGCCAGGCGGTGGAACGCCTGAGTCAGGAGAGCACCAATATCGGTGCGGTGCTGGATGTGATCCGGGGGATCGCCGAACAGACCAACCTGCTGGCGCTGAACCGCGGCCATCGAGGCGGCAAGGGCCGGCGAACAGGGGCGGGGTTTTGCCGTCGTGGCGGACGAAGTGCGCCACCTGGCCAGCCGGACCCAGTCCTCCACCCAGGAGATCCAGGACATGATCGAGGCCCTGCAGGGCCGCGCCAACGAGGCGGTCAAGGTCATGGGCGAGGGCACCAGCCAGGCCAGTGTGGTCGAGGAGATGCTGGAAAACGCCACCATGTCGCTGGCCGAGATCGGCGGCTATGTCCAGACCATCGACGGCATGAACACCACTGTCGCCAGTGCCGCGGAACAGCAGAGCGTAGCCGTGCAGTCCATCCGCGAGGTGATCCGCAACAATCAGAACAAGGCCGAAAATGCGGCCCTGATCGAAAGCGAGCTGCAGTCGGTGATCGGTCAGCTGGAGCAGATGCGGGCCGGAGCCTGAGCCGGGGCGGGCACGACAGGCGTCGAACTGAAAATGGTCTGGATCTTGCCTGTTTCAATGAAGCGGCCAGGCAGAAGCGATTTCAAGCATTCGGGGTGGATGAGGGGATTTCCCCTGCCGGGTCCCACGGGGACAGCCGCCGGGGAAGACAACCAGGATCAAGACGAATGACGGATGGTGTGTTATGAAACCGAGCATTTTGCGTAATCTGCTCATCGCCTGTGTGGGCTTCGGTATCCTGATGGGTGCCCTCTTCCCGGTTTTCGCCCAGTTCTTTGGTGGACTGGAAAGAGGATATGTTCACCTGGTTCGTGGCCGGCTGCCTGACGGCGGGCGTGGTACTCGGCGTGGTGAACTACTGGCTGGTCAACATTATTCTGCTGAGCAAGCTGCGGCGTATCTCCGAGGTCGCCAACGCCATTGCCCAGAACGATGTCTCCCATAGCTGCACCATGGAAAGCCATGACCTGATCGGAGAGATCATCTCCAGCTTCAATCAGATGGCGGACAACCTGCGTAGTGTGATCGGCGAGATCAGCGGGGCAACCGCACAGCTGGCCTCGGCCGCTGAAGAGATGTCGGCCGT
This sequence comes from Thiohalobacter thiocyanaticus, assembly GCF_003932505.1. Taxonomy (GTDB): domain Bacteria; phylum Pseudomonadota; class Gammaproteobacteria; order Thiohalobacterales; family Thiohalobacteraceae; genus Thiohalobacter; species Thiohalobacter thiocyanaticus. The sequence goes on along the minus strand of NZ_QZMU01000001.1, from coordinate 800,418 downwards.
GACCGACGAGGCCAGCCGCGGCGTGCAGCAGCAGCAGTCCGAGATCGAACACGTGGCCTCGGCCATGAACCGAGATGACCACCACGGTTCATGATGTGGCGCAGAATGCGGCCAACGCCGCCCAGCATGCCCAGCAGGCCGATGCCGATGCCAAGGGCGGGGCCCTGGTGGCCACCGAGGCCCTGGGCGGGATCGACAATCTGGTCAACGAAATGGACCGGGCCGGCGGCGTGATTCACAAGCTGGAGACCGAGTCCGAGAATATCGGCATGGTGCTGGATGTGATTCGCGGCATTGCCGAACAGACCAATCTGCTGGCGCTCAACGCGGCCATCGAGGCAGCGCGCGCCGGTGAACAGGGCCGCGGCTTCGCCGTGGTGGCCGACGAGGTGCGCCATCTGGCCAGCCGCACCCAGCAGTCCACGCAGGAGATCCAGGAGATGATCGAGCGTCTGCAGGTCGGCGCCACCGGCGCGGTGAAGGTAAATGGAAGAGGCCCAGAATATGGCCAAGGAGAGCGCCGAACAGGTGGAGAAGGCTGCCGAGTCACTGGGCGGTATCGCCGCGGCCGTCTCGCAGATCAACGACATGAACACCCAGATCGCCAGTGCCGCCGAGGAGCAGAGTGCGGTGGCAGGCGAAATCAATTCCAATGTGGGCAATATCCGCGACGTGGCCGACAAGACCGCCGCCGGTGCCCAGCAGACCGCCTCTGCCTCCGAGGAGCTGGCGCGTCTGTCCTCCACCCTGCAGGATCTGATGGGGCGCTTCCGGATGTGAGCTGATCCGGATCAACCCAGCGCCATAAACCGACGACCCGCCTCCCGGCGGGTTTGTCGTTTTCAGAGCAGCGCTGTAAATTAGCACGTAGGTCGGGCCAGCCGCAGCGTAACCCGACCTGCATCCGTTTTCCTGTCATTGCGAGCGTAGCGTGGCAATCTCATGATGCAGGATCAGGTAGTTGAAGATTGCCACGGCGCTGCGCGCCTCGTAATGACGAATAAATTGGAATTTCCTCAGCAGGAATTGCCAGCGGCAGCCGGAAGGGAGAAGCAGCGGATGAGAACACTTTTCATACTGGCCCTGTCTGTGGTTGCGCAGGGAGCGCTGGCGCAGCTCCCCACGGCGCCGGTGGAGCGCAGCACGGTGCCCTATCGGCAGTGGTTCGACGGGGAGATCGAGGCGGTCCATCAGGCCACGGTCTCGGCCGAGACCAGCGGCAGGATCGCCGCCATCCACTTCGATGTCGACGACTATGTCGAGCGCGATGCCGTAATCGTGGAGCTGCGCGACACCGAACAGCAGGCCCGGCTGCGCCAGGCCGAGGCCGCCGTGGAGGAGGCCCGCGCCCGCTTTGTCGAGGCCCGAGACGAATACAACCGCATCAAGGAAATCTACGCCAGGAAACTGGGTGGCCAAGGCGGCGATGGACCGTGCCACTTCCGGGTTCAACTCGGCCCGCGCACGGCTGGAAAGCGCCCGCGCCGCGCTGGCATCGGCGCAGGAGCAGCTCGAATATACCCGCATCCGCGCCCCCTATGACGGCATTGTGGTCGAGCGCCATGCCGAGGTCGGCGAGATGGCCAGTCCCGGCATGCCCCTGATGACCGGTATCTCTGGAGCGGCTGCGCGCGCTGGTCAGCGTGCCGCAGCGCTATGTGCACGAGGTGCGTGCGCTCAAGCAGGCGCAGATCAAATGGGGGCTGGTGGATACCCAGCAGGTTGCCAGTGACAGTATCACGGTCTATCCCTATGCCGACGGCGCCAGCCACGGTTTCCGGGTGCGCGTCGGCCTGCCTTCGGCCAACGGTTACGGGCTCTACCCCGGCATGCTGGTCAAGGTCGGCTTCGTGGTCGGCGAGCAGGAGCTGCTGACCATTCCCGCTGTGGCCGTGGTGCGCCGCAGTGAACTGACCGGCGTCTATGTGGTGGACGATCAGGGACGCATCAGCCTGCGCCAGATCCGTACCGGCCATCCCTATGCCGGTGAGCGCGTCGGCGTCACAGCCGGCCTGAGCGAGGGCGAACGGGTGGTGACCGACCCGGTCGAGGCCGTGGTCGAACTCAAGCGCCGCCAGGCGGGAGCGCACCAGTGAGTGACAGGCTCGGCTTTTCCGGGCGGGTCGCCCGGACCTTTCTCGATACCCAGATCACCCCGTTGCTGGCCCTGCTGGGCTTTCTGCTCGGGGTGCTGGCGGTGCTGATCACGCCCCGCGAGGAAGAGCCGCAGATCAATGTCACCTTCGCCAATGTCTTCATTCCCTTTCCCGGTGCCACCGCGCGCGAGGTCGAGCAGTTGGTCACCACCCCGGCCGAGCAGGTGTTGTCCGAGATCGAGGGGGTCAAGCACATTTATTCCGTCTCCCGTCCCGATCAGGCCGTCCTGACGGTCGAGTACGAGGTCGGCGAGGACCGCACCCAGGCCATCGTGCGCCTGTACAACGCCATTTTCTCCAACCAGGACTGGCTGCCGCCCAATCTGGGTACGCTGCAGCCCATCATCAAGCCCAAGGGCATCGACGACGTGCCCATCGTCACCGCCACCCTGTGGACGAAGAATCCCAACCGCGGCGCCTATGAGCTGCAACGGGTGGCGCACGCCCTGGAGGCCGAACTCAAGCGCGTGCCCGGCACCCGCGAGATCGCCACCATCGGCGGCGCCGACCGGGTGGTGCATGTGCTGCTGGATCTGGCGCGGCTGGCCGGCTATGACATCGACGTCGCCCAGCTCAAACGCGCCCTGACCGCGGCCAATCATTCCAGCGACAGCGGTATGCTGGTCGGTGACAACCGCGAGATCCCGGTCCGGGCCGGGGACTTTCTCAGTCAGCCGGAGCAGGTCGCCGAACTGGTCGTGGGCATGCACCAGGGCCAGCCGGTGTATCTGCGCGATGTGGCCGAGGTGCGCTATGGCCCGGATCAGCCGGAGCGCTATGTGCGTTTCGGCACCGGCGCGGCGGCGGCGGACAAGGGTGTCGAGGCGAGCGGCGAATTTCCCGCCGTAACCCTGGCCATCGGCAAGAAGCCCGGTACCAATGCCGTGGACATCGCCAACGCGGTGATCAAACGCTTCGAACAGCTGCGCGGCACCTTCATCCCGGACGACATCGAGGTCACCTTCACCCGCGATTACGGTAAAACCGCCAACGACAAGGCCCAGACCCTGATCAAGAAGCTGACCTTCGCCACCCTGGTGGTGGTCGCCCTGGTGCTGCTGGTGCTGGGCTGGCGCGAGGCCTTCATCGTCGGTCTGGCGGTGATCATTACCCTGGCCATCACCCTGTTCGCCTCCTGGGCCTGGGGCTTCACCCTCAACCGGGTCTCGCTGTTCGCGCTGATCTTCTCCATCGGCATCCTGGTCGATGACGCCATCGTGGTGGTGGAGAACATCCACCGCCACATGGGCATGGGCGGACGCAGCCTCAAGGAGGCCATTCCGCTGGCGGTGGACGAGGTCGGCGGCCCGACCATCCCTGGCCACCCTGACAGTGATTGCAGCCCTGCTGCCCATGGCCTTCGTCACCGGGCTGATGGGGCCCTACATGAGCCCGATCCCGATCAACGCCAGCATCGGCATGCTGATCTCGCTGGCGGTGGCCTTCGTGTTCACCCCCTGGCTGGGCTACAAGCTCATCGGCGGCCACGGTACGGGTGAGGGTGGTGAAGGGGTGCCGGCCGGGCTGTACGCCTTTTTCCAACGCTTCGTCGGGCCTTTTCTGCGTCAGCGCCAGGGACGCGTCAAACGCTGGTTGCTGGGCATCATCACCCTGGTCCTGATCGTTGTGTCGCTGGGTATGGCAGCAAACCAGTGGGTGGTGCTCAAGATGCTGCCCTTCGACAACAAGTCCGAGTTCCAGGTGGTGCTGGACATGCCCGAGGGCACCAGCCTGGAGCAGACGACCCGGGTGCTGGACGAGATGGGGGCGGCGCTGGCGCAGGTGCCCGAAGTGACCGACTATCAGATCTATGCCGGTACGGCCTCGCCGATCAACTTCAACGGCCTGGTGCGCCAGTATTATCTGCGCAGCGAGGCACATCAGGGCGACATCCAGGTCAACCTCCGCGACAAGGCCGAACGCAAGCGCAAGAGTCACGAGATCGCTCTGATGGTGCGGCCCATGCTCACGGCCATCGCCGAACGCTACCAGGGCAGTGTGAAGGTGGTCGAGATGCCGGCCGGCCCGCCGGTGCTCTCGCCGCTGGTGGCCGAAATCTATGGCCTGAACTATACGGGGCAGATCGAACTGGCCGGCGAGCTGAAGCAGGTCTTCGCCGGCACTCCGCATGTGGTCGACATCGACGACAGCGTCGAGGCCGCCGCGCCCCAGTATTATATGACGGTCGATCGCAGCCGCGCGGCCCGCTTCGGGCTGGCCCAGTCCACCGTGGTTCAGGCCATCACAACCGCGCTGTCCGGCGAGGATGTGACCTACCTGCATACCGGCCATGACAAGTATCCGGTGCCGGTGCGCCTGGAACTGCCGGTGCAGGACAAGGACCGGCTGGAGCGGCTGCTGGCGATGGAACTGACCGGCGAGGGTGGACGCAGCGTGCGCCTGGCCGATATCGTCGAGGTGCGCGAAGGCCAGCGCGAGCGTGCGATCCATCACAAGGACCTGCTGCCGGTGGTCCATGTCACCGCCAATGTGGCCGGCGGCGTGGACAGCCCGCTCTATGGCATGTTCGACATCGTCGGTCAGCTGCGCGACAACACACTGGGCCGGCCCGAGCCGATCGAGCAGCACTTCATCGACCAGCCGGAGAACCCCTATAAGTACAGCCTGAAGTGGGACGGTGAGTGGCAGATCACCTACGAGACCTTCCGCGATATGGGCATCGCCTACTCGGTCGGGCTGCTGCTGATCTATCTGCTGATCGTGGCCCAGTTCCGTTCCTACCTGGTGCCGCTGATCATCATGGCGCCGATCCCGCTGACCGTGATCGGCGTCATGCCGGGGCACGCACTGCTCGGAGCACCCTTCACGGCCACCTCCATGATCGGCATGATCGCGCTCGCCGGCATCATTGTGCGCAATTCCATCCTGCTGGTGGATTTCATCAACCACGAGGTCGAGCGCGGGGTGGCCTTTGAGGAAGCCGTGCTGCGCTCCGGCGCGGTACGGGCCAAGCCGATCATCCTGACCGGTCTGGCGGCCATGCTGGGAGCCTTTTTCATCCTCGACGATCCCATCTTCAGCGGTCTGGCTATCTCGCTGATATTCGGTGTGTTTGTCTCCACCCTTCTGACGCTGGTGGTCATCCCTGTGCTGTACTATGCCGCGCGCTGGCGGCGCCATGCGCATTCCGGATAACTCCATTTTCACGCATAGCCGCATCAGAATATTTTATATTCGGGCGATTGCTGCTAGGATTAGCAGCCGCCTGAATGACAGGTGGCTGTTTTACAGAAGAAAACCGTCCCGAATCCGGTATTAGAGAGAGCCATGGCCGATCGCAGATTGCAGGTCTTTCACACAGTGGCACGTCTGCTGAGTTTCACCAAGGCGGCGGAGACGCTGCACATGACCCAGCCGGCCGTGACCTTCCAGGTCCGCCAGCTGGAGGAGCATTTCAACACCCGCCTGTTCGACCGCACCCACAACCGCATCAGCCTGACCGAGGCCGGTCGCCGGGTGTTCGAGTACTCCGACCGTATCTTCGATCTTTACAACGACATGGAAAACGCCGTCCGGGAAATGACCGGCGACATCAGCGGTGTGGTCATGATCGGCGCCAGCACCACGATCGCCGAGTACATGCTGCCGGCGCTGCTGGGGGATTTCCGCAACAAGTACCCGGACGTTAATGTCCAGCTGCGGGTGTCCAATACCGACGGCATCGTCTCCATGGTGGAGAACAACATCATCGATCTGGGCGTGGTCGAGGCGCCGGTGACCAACAAGAACCTGGTGGTCGAGATCTGCCGCATGGACGAGCTGGTGGCCATTGTTCCGCCCAGCCACCCGTTGGCCAGGAACAAGGTGGTCAAGATCGAGGAAATGCTCAAGTATCCCTACATCTGCCGCGAGGAGGGCTCGGGCACCCGCGAAGTGATCAGCGAATACCTGGGCCAGGCGGGCGTGAACATGACCGACATCAGCGTGTGCATGGAGCTGGGCAGCCCCGAGGCGGTCAAGGGCGCGGTGGAGGCCGCGATGGGTGTGTCCATCGTCTCGCGGGCCACCATCCAGAAGGAACTGAAGCTGCAGACCCTGGTTGCGTTGCAGCTCGAGCCCAGACTGGAACGGCCCTTCTCCTTCGTCCACCAGAAGCAGAAATTCCGCCACCTGGCCATGGACGAGCTGCTCGAATTCGCCCGCCATTACTGCAAGACGCATCATGATGACTGGGAGTGAACAGGTGCCAGGTTCTAGGGCCGAGGTCTCGAGAGCAGTGACGTAGGTTGGGTTAGGTGCGCAGCACCGTAACCCAACATGCCGCGAGCTGTCGGGTTACGCTACGCTAACCCGACCTACGTGCCTGACTAATTCCGTCATTGCGAGGAGCGAAGCGACGTGGCAATCTCCATGCGATTGATTTCGCATTACGAGATTGCCACGCTTCGCTCGCAATGACGGGGGTTTTTAATTAATCAGGGTTTCCATAGTAACTAGAGCCTGTTTTTATTATGCCGACAGATGAATCCAGACTGCTGGAACTGTTCAATGAACTGAACGAGGCCGACCGTCACGCCCTGATCCGTTATGCCGAGTTTCTCGCCGGCCGGCCCGTGGCGGGTCTGCCGCAGCCGCAGGCCGCAGCACCGGCCGAACCGGTGCTGCCCGAGACCCCGAAACCGATTCCGCGGCCGGAGTCCGAGTCCGTCATCAAGGCTGTCAAGCGCCTGTCCGAAAGTTATTACATGCTGGACAAGAACAAGCTGCTCAACGAGACCTCGCCGCTGGTAACCGAACACGTGATGTACGGCAAGGCGGCCGAGGAGGTGATCGACCGACTGGAGACCGTGTTCGAGGAGCACTACCAGGCCTATCTCGAGCGCTGGTCCTGAATCTTCCGCCCATGGACATCATCCGCAACTGGTTCCGGCGCTACTTCTCCGATCCGCAGGTCGTCATCCTCGCGCTGTTTCTGATCATCGGCTTCGCTATCGTCCTGACCATGGGCCGGATGCTGGCGCCGGTGCTGGCGGGCGTGGTCATCGCCTATCTGCTCGATGGACTGGTCACTCCGCTGGAACGCCACGCGCTGGGCCGGACCTGGGCCGTGCTGCTGGTGTTCATTGCCTTCATGCTGTTCCTGCTGTTCGCCTTTTTCGGCATCATTCCGCGGCTGTCCTTCCAGCTCACCCAGCTGGTGCAGCAGTTGCCCGACATGGTCAGCCGCGGCCAGTCGATGCTGCTCAAGCTGCCCGAGCGTTATCCCAACTTCGTAACCGACGACCAGATCCGCGAATTCATGATGGCGATCCGCACCGAACTGGGCAGCATGGGCCAGCGGGTGCTGTCATTGTCGGTGGCCTCCCTGGTCAGCCTGATCACCCTGCTGGTCTACCTCATCCTGGTGCCGGTGCTGGTGTTCTTCTTCCTCAAGGACAAGAACCGCATCATCGGCTGGCTGGGGTCCTATCTGCCGCGCGAGCGGCACCTGTCCACCGCCGTCTGGCACGATGTCAACGCCCAGATCGGCAATTACATCCGCGGCAAGATGTGGGAGATCTTCATCGTCGGCGGCGTCACCTATGCCACCTTTACCCTGATGGGTCTGCAGTATGCCGTGCTGCCAGCACCCTGGTCGGCCTGTCGGTGATCATCCCCTATATCGGTGCAGCCGTGGTGACGGTGCCGATCGCCCTGATCGCCTATTTCCAATGGGGCTGGGGCAGCGAATTCCTTTACGTGCTCATCGCCTATGCCGTGATTCAGGCCCTGGATGCCAACGTGCTGGTGCCGCTGTTGTTCTCCGAGGTGGTCGATCTTCACCCGGTAGCCATCATCGTGGCGGTGCTGGTCTTCGGCGGTCTGTGGGGCTTCTGGGGTATCTTCTTCGCCATTCCGCTGGCCACCCTGGTGCAGGCCGTACTCAAGGCCTGGCCGCGCAGGGAGCCCGAGCCCGCAGTGGAACCGACTGGCGCCGGCGGTGAATAACGCGGAGGGCGCAGAGGCGCGGAGGCGCAAAGGGAACTCTGATTAATTCAGTTATGCCGTCATTGCGAGCATAGCGAAGCAATCTCGAACGGCAGGATCAATCGGTTAGAGATTGCCGCGTCGCTCCGCTCCTCGCAATGACAAAATAATCAGAGATTCATTACTATTCTCTGCGTCCTCTGCGTTGATGTTGCCAAGCCTCAGAGATTCTCCGACGCGTAATCCGCCAGCCGCGAGCGCTCGCCCTGGCGCAGGGTGACGTGCCCCCCGTAGCCCCAGCCCTTGAAACGGTCGACCACGTAGGTCAGGCCGGAGGTGGTCTCGGTCAGGTAGGGGGTGTCGATCTGGGCCACGTTGCCCAGGCACACCACCTTGGTGCCGGGGCCGGCGCGGGTGATCAGGGTCTTCATCTGTTTGGAGGTCAGGTTCTGGGCCTCGTCGATGATGAGGAACTTGTTCAGGAAGGTGCGGCCGCGCATGAAGTTCAGCGAATGAATGCGAATGCGGCGGTGCAGCAGGTCATTGGTCGCCGCCCGGCCCCATTCGCCGGCGGCATCCGACTGGGTCAGCACCTCCAGGTTGTCCATCAGCGCCCCCATCCAGGGAGTCATCTTTTCCTCCTCGGTGCCGGGCAGGAAGCCGATGTCCTCGCCCACCGGGACCGTGACCCGGGTCATGATGATTTCGCTGAAGCGCTTCTCGTCCAGGGTCAGGGTGAGTGCAGCGGCCAGGGTCAGCAGTGTCTTGCCGCTGCCGGCCTGGCCGACCAGGGTGACGAAGTCGATGTCCGGGTCCATCAGCAGGTTGAGCGCGAAATTCTGCTCCCGGTTGCGGGCGGCGATACCCCACACGGAATGGCTGGGTTTGCGGTAGTCGCGCAGTACCTCGACCAGGGCGCTGTCGCCGTCGTGTTCCCTGACCATGGCCTCGAATTCGTTTTCGCCGGGCAGGTAGATGCACTGGTTGAGATGCCAGTCCCGGGTCATTTCATCGTGGATGCGGTACAGGCTGCGGCCATTGTCCTGCCAGGAATCCATTCCTTCGCCGACGTTTTGCCAGAAGTCAGCCGGCAGTTCAACCATGCCCTTGTAGAGCAGGTTGACGTCATCCAGTACCTGATCGTTGTAGTAGTCCTCGGCGTGGATGCCGACGATGGCCGCCTTGATGCGCAGGTTGATGTCCTTGGACACCAGCGTGACCCGTGCCTCGGGACGTTCCTGCTGCAAGGCCAGCGCGGTGCCGAGGATGTTGTTGTCCGGGACGTTGCCGGGCAGGGCGGCAGGCAGTTCGAACTTCATGCTGCGCGTCTGCAGGTACAGGGTGCCGGAGGAATCCAGGCCGTGGCCATTCATGTCGAAGGGGCGCTGGGACAGCTGCAGTCCGCTCTCGATGTCTTCATGCGAGGCGTTGCAGGTCAGTTCGTCGAGAAAGCGGTTGACCTGGCGCACGTTGCGGGCCACTTCCGTGACGCCCTTCTTGCCGGCGTCGAGTTCCTCCAGTATCACCATGGGGAGAAAGACATCGTGTTCCTGGAACCGGAACAGCGCGGTCGGGTCGTGCATGAGGACATTGGTGTCGAGCACGAACAGGCGTTTATGTGTCATTAAATTAAGGATTCCGCCGTGTGATATGTGTAAGTGTGCGGGAAGGATTCAGGCCTTGTCGAGCTTGCTTCACGGCCTCAAGGACCTCATCGACATGGCCCTTGACTTTGACCTTGCGCCACTCCTGCCGGAGTACCCCCTGCTCGTCGATGAGAAAGGTGCTGCGTTCCACGCCCATCACCTTTTTGCCGTACATGTTCTTTTCCCTGATCACGTCGAACTGGGCGCAGGCCTTTTCCTCGGTGTCGGAAAGCAGTTCGAAGGGAAGTTCGTGTTTGGCCTTGAAGTTCTCGTGGCTTTTCAGGCTGTCCCGCGAGATGCCGAAGACCAGGGTCTTCTGACGCTTGAATTTGCTGTAGTTGTCGCGAAAGTCCTGACCCTCGGTGGTGCAGCCCGGGGTATTGTCCTTGGGATAGAAATACAACACCACTTTCTTCCCCCTGCAATCGGAGAGTTTGAAGGTCTGGTCGCCCGTCATGGGGAGAGAGAAATCGCGGACCTTCTTGCCGACGGCGACGTTGCTCATGCAGGCCTCCTTGGGATGCTGGCGGCCGGGCGCTTCAACCCTTTGCCGGTTCGATGATGGCGTCCAGGTTGAGCTGGTCGCAGAAATCCATGAATTCCTCACGCAGACCGGCGATGTGCTGCTTGGCCGGTATCTGCACGGTCATGTGCACGGCGAACATGGGTGTACCGGTGTGTGCGGCGGCGTAGCTGCTGGTGTTCAGGTCCTGGATGTTGATGTTGCGGGCCGAGAAGAAGTGCGCCAGGTTGTGCACGATGCCGGGGTTGTCCAGGGCGACCACCTCGACCACGTAGGGCAGGGTGTCGCGGCTGTAGTGGTGCTCCTCGGTGCGGCGCAGGCTGACGGTCAGGCCCAGCTTCTCACCCAGCTGCGGCAGCTGGTCCTCCAGCTTGGCGATTGTGTTCCAGTTGCCGCTGGCCAGCAGGATCACGGCGAAGTCACCGCCCATGACCGACATGCGGCTGTCGGCGACATTGCCGCCGTAGTCATAGATGCAGCGGGTCAGTTCATCGACGATGCCCGGCTGATCGGCGCCCAGGGCGGAGATGACAAGATGGGTGCTCATGGGTCCAGGCTTACCTCGCGTAGCTGTTGGGCGGCGTCTTCCGGGCTGATGGTGTTGACGAACAAACCTGAGCCGAGCTCGAAACCGGTCGGGATGCTGGTGCGCGGACAGATCTCCAGGTGCCAGTGAAAGCCGGCCTGGCAGTCGGCATAGGCCTCGCTGCGCGGCAGCGAATGCAGGAAATAATTGTACTGCACGCCGCCGACCACCGCATCGAGGCGGGCCATGGTGCGCCGCATCACCCGCGCCAGGTCGGCGCGGGCCTCATCGGTGATGTTGAGGAAATCGCTGTCGTGCTGCAGCGGCAGGATGTGCACCTCCCACTCGTAGCGACTGGCGAAGGGCTTGATGGCGATGAAGTGTTCGCCGCGCTCGACCACGTATTGGCCGACGCTGATCTTGCGCCGGATCTCGCCGGAGACGCGGTCATAGATGGTGGCCTCGAAGGTCAGGGCCTCGTCGATCAGCGAACAGAAGATGCACTGGTTGTATTTCTGGTAGTGCTGGCGGCTGTTGAGCAGCTCGTTGTGCAGATTCTCCGGCACCACCGGCATGGCGATGATCTGGCTGTGGGTGTGGGCGATACTGGCCCCGGCGGCCGGGCCGAAATTCTTGAAGGCCAGCACGTAGCGGATGCGGGTGTCAGAGGCGTAGAGCTGGGCCATGCGGTCGCGGTAGACCCCGAACAGCAGCGCCAGGTGCGCTTCATCCATTTCGTGGATGGCGATGCCGTGACTGGCGTTGTCGATGATCACCTCGTGGCGGCCGTAGCCGTCGATGGCCTGCTGCAGGCCGAAGGCCAGCCCGCCGCCCGGGGTCTCGCCGAGCACCGGGTAGAGGTTCTCCACCATGCGGATCCGCCAGTTCTCCTCGTTCGGCACCGCCATGATGGTCGGCGGGGTCATGGCCTCGTTGCCGGGACAGAAGGGGCAGCGCTCGACGTGGCGGCGGGTGTCCCGGGGGGCGGGGTCCTCGTCCTTGCGCGGGCGCATGGCGCGGGCGGTGGCCACCAGGACGGACTCGCTGGGAACGATGGGGTTGATCCGGATCTCGCGCAGGGGGGTGTTGTCTTCGCTCATGCTGCCTCACCTTGATGATTGTACGAAGGATACTTTAGAGCCGGCGTGCATTGCCACTACGGCGACGTTGCCTTGTCAGCACCGGAGCGGACCAGTAGTATGTGGCGGTTTCAGGGGAACCCGATCCGGGTCCCGAAACAGGCTTGCGGAGTGAGTTGCATGTTCCATGGCAGCATGGTCGCGCTGGTGACCCCGATGCACGAGGACGGGGCGGTCGACTACACCAGCCTGGCGAAACTGGTTGAATTTCATATCGAACATGGCACCGACGGCATCGTGGCCGTGGGCACGACCGGTGAATCCGCCACCCTCGACGAGGACGAGCACTGCGAGGTCATCCGCCGTACCGTGGAACTGGCTGCCGGGCGGATCCCGGTGATCGCCGGCACCGGGGCCAACTCCACCACTGAGGCCATCAGCCTGACCCGCTGCGCCCAGCAGGCCGGGGCCGATGCCTGCCTGCTGGTCACCCCCTATTACAACAAGCCCACCCAGGAAGGCCTGTATCTGCACCACAAGGCCATCGCCGAGGCGGTGCCGATTCCGCAGATCCTTTATAATGTGCCCGGGCGTACCGCCTGTGACATGCTGCCGGACACCGTCGAGCGGTTGTCCCATATCTCCAACATCGTCGGGCTGAAGGACGCCACCGGCGACCTGGACCGGCTGCGTGATCTGCGCCAACGCTGCGACGGGCGTATCGACCTGTACAGTGGCGATGACCCCACGGGGATGGAATTCATGTTGCAGGGCGGGCAGGGGGTGATCTCGGTGACCGCCAATGTGGCGCCGGCGGACATGCATGCCATGTGCGAGGCCGCCCGCGCCGGCGACCGTGCAGGTGCCGCGGCCATCAATGACCGGCTGGACGGGCTGCATCATGCCCTGTTCCTGGAGGCCAATCCCATCCCGGTGAAATGGGCGCTGTATGTCATGGGCCTGATCCCGGCCGGTATCCGCCTGCCGCTCACGCCCCTGTCCGAGCCCTATCGTGAACGGGTCGCCGAGGCCCTGCGCCAGGCCGGTGTGCTGCAAGCATGACTCATCATTCAACACGGAATGCCTACATGAAACTGCCCTCAGCCCTGCGTATCCCGGCCGTCGCGACGGCCGCCCTGATCCTGACCGCCTGCAGCACGGTTCAGGAGTACTGGCCGGCCAAGGGGGCCGACTACAAGGAGAGCCGGCAGGAGCCCACGCTGGAACTGCCGCCGGATCTGCGTTCCAGTGAGATCGAGGACAGCCTGGTGATCCCCTCGGCGACCCTGTCCGAATACGAGACCGACGCCCGGACCAGCGCCCCGTCCGAGGCCGGGGTCCTGCCCCAGCCCGAGAACATCGAGGTCAGGCAGGACGGCCGGCAGCGCTGGCTGGTGGTGCAGGCCCCGCCCGAGCAGGTCTGGCCGCGGGTGCGTGACTTCTGGGTCCAGAGCGGCTTCCTGCTGACGGTGGAGGATCCGCGCGTCGGCATCCTGGAGACCGAGTGGGCCGAGAATCGCGCCGACATACCGCAGGGGCCGATCCGTCGCACCCTGGGCAAGGTCATGGATTTCGCCTACTCGGCAGCCACCCGCGACAAGTTCCGGGTGCGCCTTGAGCGCGGCAGCGAGCCCGGTATCACCGAGGTCTATCTCACCCACCAGGGCGTGGAAGAGGTGGTCGAGGGCACCGCGGACCAGGACGGCAATACCGTGTGGAAACCGCGCCCGAGCGATCCGGCGCTGGAAGCCGAAATGCTGCAGCGCCTGATGGTACACATGGGCGTGGAGGAAGAGCGCGCCCGGACCCGGCTGGCGCAGGAGACACAGGAAACACCGGCGGCACGTGCCGAGCTGATCCGCACCAACACAGGCGAGGTCGAGCTGCGGCTGGGGGATGACTTCTCCCGCGCCTGGCGCCGCACCGGCCTGGCGCTGGACCGGGTCGGCTTCACCGTGGAGGACCGCAACCGCTCCGAAGGCGTCTATTATGTGCGCTACGACGACCCGCTCAAGCAGCAGGAAGGCGAGGGGCTGCTCTCGCGGCTGGCCTTCTGGAGCGATGACGAGCAGATCGATCGCGAGGCCCAGTACCGGATCCAGCTGCAGGCCAGCGGTGCGCAGACCAGCGTGATCGTGCGCGACATGGACGGCAAGCGGGATAATTCCACAACCGCGGCCCGTATCCTCACCCTGCTGGAAGAGCAGCTCAAGTAGGGACAAGGATTCGATTCCGGCATGCGTTTCGCGTCCCTGGGCAGCGGCAGTCGCGGCAACGCCATGCTGGTGGAGACCGGGTCGACCTGTGTCATGGTCGACTGCGGGTTTTCCATCACTGAGACAGAGAAGCGTCTGGCGCGGCTGGGCCGCAGCCCGGAAGAACTTTCGGCTATCCTGGTCACGCATGAACACAGCGATCACATCCGCGGCGTGCTGCCCTTCGCCCGCCGCCACACCATCCCGGTCTGGATGACCCACGGTACCGCCGCCACCCTGCCTGAGGGTGAGCTGCCGCCGCTGCATTCGATCGCCGGCTACGCCGATTTTCATGTGGGTGATATCCACGTCCAGCCCTACCCGGTACCGCACGATGCCCGCGAACCCTGCCAGTTCCTGTTCCACGGTGGTCGTCACCGGCTCGGTCTGCTCACCGACTGCGGCAGCCTGACGCCGCACATCGTCGCCACTCTCCAGGGCTGTGACGCCCTGGTGCTGGAGTTCAACCACGACCCGGAGATGCTCGCCAGGGGCAGCTATCCACCCGCCCTCAAGCGCCGGGTCGGCGGCGACTATGGCCACCTCAACAACCACCAGGCCCGCCGCCTGCTGGATCAGATCGAACTGGGTCCGCTGCAGCACCTGGTGGCCGCGCACCTGAGCGAGAAGAACAACGCCCCCGAGCGGGTGCGCGAACAGCTGGACGTGTTCGACGGCCGGCTCGACTACAGCCTGGCCTGCCAGGACGGCGGCTTCGACTGGCGCACGCTGGAATGATCCCTCACAGGGCAGCGTAGGACGGGTGCAGGCGCGGAGCGCCGCAACCCATCGCCTGACCGCAACAATGATGGGTTACGCTTCGCTCCACCCATCCTACCCTTCTCCTCACTCCTCACTCCTCACTCCTCACTCCTCACTCCTCACCAGCCTCACTCCTCACCAGCCTCACTGGCCCCGGGGCGACGGTTTCAGTATCATTTGCCGCTTCCCGAACCCGCAGATCCAGAGGCCTCCATGCTGCACCTGCCCGGCGCCCCGGCACTTTCCGCCTTCCGTACCGACAAGCTGCTGGAGCGCGCCCGGGAGGCGGGCATCACGCTGGAGGCCCTGCACACCCGCTACCAGCATTTCGTCGATCTGGAACAGCATCTGGACGCGGCCGAGCAGCGCCGGCTGGAACGGCTGCTGGAATACGGCCCGCGCGCCCCGGCCGTGCCCGCCGGTGCCCAGCTGTTCCTGGTGGTGCCGCGTCTGGGCACCATCTCCCCCTGGGCCTCCAAGGCCACCGACATTGCCCACAACTGCGGCCTGGACAGGATTCACCGCATCGAGCGCGGCATCTCCTACCAGGTGCTCACGCCGCACGACCGGCCATTGGAAGGGGCGGCACGCCGGGGCTTCCTGGAACTGATTCATGACCGCATGACCGAATCCGTGCTGGAGAGCTTCGAGGAGGCCGAGGGCCTGTTCCGCAGCGCCGAGCCGCAGTCCTTCGCCCGGGTGGATATCCTCGGCGGCGGCCGTCCTGCGCTGGAAGCCGCCAACCGCGAACTCGGCCTGGCCCTGTCGGAGGACGAGATCGACTACCTGGTCGAGAGTTTCACTGCGCTCAACCGCAACCCCAGCGACGTCGAGCTGATGATGTTCGCCCAGGCCAATTCCGAGCACTGCCGGCACAAGATCTTCAATGCCAGCTGGGTGATCGACGGACGCGCCCGGGAGGAATCCCTGTTCGGCATGATCCGCGAGACCTACAGGGCCAGCCCGGACCGGGTGCTGTCGGCCTACCACGACAACTCGGCCGTGATCGAGGGCTTCGAAGGCCGGCGCCTGTATCCGGATGCCGACGGCCGCTACAGCGAGCACACCGGGCCGGCGCACATCCTGATGAAGGTCGAGACCCACAACCACCCCACCGCCATCTCGCCCTTTCCGGGCGCGGCCACCGGCGCCGGCGGCGAGATCCGCGACGAGGGCGCGACCGGGCGCGGCGGTAAGCCCAAGGCCGGGCTGTGCGGCTTCTCGGTGTCCAACCTGCGCATCCCCGGCTTCGAGCAGCCCTGGGAGACCGACCACGGCCGGCCCGGGCGCATCGTCTCGGCGCTGGACATCATGATCGAGGGACCGCTGGGCGCGGCGGCCTTCAACAACGAGTTCGGTCGGCCCAACCTGTGCGGCTACTTCCGCAGCTTCGAGGAAAAGGTGCCGGGCCCGGACGGTGAAGAGGTGCGCGGCTACCACAAGCCCATCATGCTGGCCGGCGGTTACGGCAACATCCGCCACGAGCACATCGACAAGCAGGACATCCCGCCCGGCGCCCAGATCATCGTGCTGGGCGGTCCGGCCATGCTCATCGGCCTGGGCGGCGGCGCGGCCTCCAGCATGGACAGCGGTGTCAGCGCCGAGGATCTGGACTTCGCCTCGGTACAGCGCGGCAATCCCGAGATGCAGCGCCGGGCCCAGGAGGTGATCGACCGCTGCTGGGCCATGGGCGCGGACAATCCCATCCTGTCCATTCACGACGTGGGCGCCGGTGGCGTGTCCAACGCCCTGCCGGAACTGGTCAACGACAGCGGCCGCGGCGGGCGCTTCGAGCTGCGCAACTTCCCGGTCGACGAACCCGGCATGACGCCCATGCAGATCTGGTGCAACGAGTCGCAGGAGCGTTATGTGCTGGCCGTCGCGCCGGAGCGGCTGGAGGCCTTCCAGGCCCTGTGCGAGCGCGAGCGCTGCCCCTATGCCGTGGTGGGCGAGGCCACCGAGGACCAGGACCTGATCGTCGGCGACGGCGAGTTCGACAACGCCCCGGTGGAGGTACCGCTGTCGCTGGTCCTGGGCAAGCCCCCCCGGATGCTGCGCGACGTGCACCACCGCACCTTCCGCAAGCCCGATTTCGACCCCGCGGGCATCGATCCCGCCGAGGCCGTCTACCGGGTTCTGCGTCTGCCCACCGTGGCCAGCAAGAGTTTCCTGATCACCATCGGCGACCGCACCGTCACCGGCCTGGTCGCCCGCGACCAGATGGTCGGCCCCTGGCAGGTGCCGGTGGCCGATGCCGCGGTGACCACCACCGATCACTACGCCTTCACCGGCGAGGCCGTGGCCATGGGCGAGCGCACGCCGGTCGCCCTGGTCGATGGCCCGGCCTCGGGCCGGATGGCGGTGGGCGAGGCCATCACCAACATCGCCGGGGCGGCGATCGCCGGGCTGGACCGGCTGCGGCTGTCGGCCAACTGGATGGCGCCGGCCGGCCACCCCGGCGAGGACGCCATCCTGTTCGACACGGTCGAGGCGGTGGGCCGCGAGCTGTGTCCGCGGCTCGGCATCGCCATCCCGGTGGGCAAGGATTCACTGTCCATGAAGACGGTGTGGGAGCAGGACGGCCAGGCGCGCAGCGTGACCGCGCCCCTGTCGCTGATCGTCTCGGCCTTCGCTCCGGTGGAGGACGTGCGCCTGAGCCTGACACCGCAGCTGCGCACCGATCGGGGCGAGACCGAGCTCATCCTCATCGACCTCGGCAAGGGCCACAACCGCCTGGCCGGATCGGCCCTGGCCCAGGTCTACAAGCAGGTCGGTCATCATGCTCCGGATCTGGACGACCCGGACGCGCTCAAGGCCTTCTTCGCCGCTATCCAGGAATTGAGCCGCCAGGGCCGGCTGCTGGCCTACCACGACCGTTCCGATGGCGGCCTGCTGGCGACCCTGTGTGAAATGGCCTTCGCCGGGCACACCGGTCTGGACATCGATCTGGACGGGCTGGGCGCGGAGCCGCTGGCGGCCCTGTTCAGCGAGGAGCTGGGCGCCGTGATCCAGGTCCGGCGCGAGGATGCCGCCGCCGTGCGCGAACTGCTGCATGAGCGCGGGTTGGGGCGTTACAGCCATGGTCTCGGCAGTCCCAATGCCGGGGACCGCCTGATCCTGCGCCACGGCGGTCGCGAGCTGCTGAATGAATCCCGGGTGGAACTGCAGCGGGCCTGGGCCGAGACCAGTTATCGCATCCAGGCCCTGCGCGACAATCCGGAGACCGCCCGGCAGGAATTCGATGCCCTGCTAAACCTCGGTGATCCGGGTCTGCACGCCGAACCGGCCTTCGATCCGGCCGAGGATGTGGCCGCGCCTTACATCCAGACGGGTGTGCGCCCGGCCATGGCCATCCTGCGCGAGCAGGGCGTGAACGGCCAGATCGAGATGGCAATGGCCTTCCATCGTGCCGGTTTCGACTGCGTGGACGTGCATATGAGCGATGTCATCGCCGGGCGGGTCGGGCTGGCCGGTTTCCGCGGTCTGGTGGCCTGCGGCGGTTTCTCCTACGGCGACGTGCTCGGCGCCGGACTGGGCTGGGCCAAGTCGATCCTGTTCAACCCCCGCGCGCGCGACGAATTCAGCGCCTTCTTCGAGCGCGGCGATACCTTCACCCTGGGGGTGTGCAACGGCTGCCAGATGCTGGCCGGGCTGAAGGAACTCATCCCCGGCAGCGAGCACTGGCCGCGCTTCGTGCGCAATACCAGCGAGCAGTTCGAGGCCAGGCTGTCGCTGGTCGAGGTGACCGACTCTCCCTCCATCCTGCTGCGCGGCATGACCGGCTCGCGCATGCCGGTGGCCGTGGCCCACGGCGAGGGCCGGGCCGAGTTCGACCGTGCCGGCGACCGCGAGCGGCTGCTGGAGCAGGGCGGCATGGCGCTGCGCTACCTGGATCATTACGGTCGGGCCACCGAGACCTATCCCTTCAATCCCAACGGCTCGCCCCAGGGCATCACCGGCGTGACCAGCCGCGATGGCCGGGTCACCCTGATGATGCCGCATCCCGAACGGGTATTCCGCACCGTGCAGCATTCTCTGGCACCCGGATGGCTGGGGCGAGGACGCGCCCTGGCTGCGGCTGTTCCGCAACGCGCGGGTGTGGGTGGACTGAGCGTATCCGTATTCCTGATAAGCATTGAACCGCAAAGGCGAAGAAGGCGCACAAAGGTTTCGTAGGTTGGGCTGAACAACGTGAAGCCCAACATTAATCCGCTGCCCCTTGGGCCTCGCTCTGCTCAGCCCAGCCTGCGTTGATAGCCCCATGTATGCCAAAGCCTTCGTGATCAATCCATTTATCCCTTCGCGCGCCTTCTTCGCCTTTGTGGTTCAGGGTTTGGGCGAACTTTTTCGGATGCCAGGAAACTAATCAAGTACAGCTCAGCGTCAGATGCGAGGGAAACCCTCATGCCCAACCGGATCCTGCCCAGCGAAATCACCCCCGAATCCGTCTATCGCCAGCGCCGGCGGCTGATGCAGGCCGGCCTGGCCGTTTTCGGCGCCGGCCTGACCGGCGCCTGGGCGCGGCTGGCCGAGGCGAAGGTGAGTCTTCCCGGCGATATCGCCAGGAGCCGCTTCAGCACCGACGAGGATCTCACGCCTTATGACGATGTGACCACCTATAACAACTTCTATGAGTTCGGCACCGGCAAGGGCGATCCGGCCGAGAACGCCCACCGGCTGCAGACCGACCCCTGGTCGGTGACGGTGGAAGGCGAGTGCGCCCGGCCCGGCACCTATGCCCTGGAGGACATCCTCAAGCCGCACGCCCTGGAGGAACGCATCTACCGGCTGCGCTGCGTGGAGGGCTGGTCCATGGTCATCCCCTGGGTGGGTTTTCCGCTGGGCGATCTGATCAAGCGCCTCGAGCCGACCAATAATGCGAAATACGTCGAGTTCCAGACCCTGCATGACCCGGAACAGATGCCGGGTCAGCGCCGGCGCATTCTTGACTGGCCCTATGTGGAAGGGCTGCGCATGGACGAGGCCATGCATCCGCTGACGATCCTGGCCGTGGGCCTGTACGGCAAGGTCATGCCCAACCAGAACGGCGCGCCCATCCGTCTGGTGGTGCCCTGGAAATACGGCTACAAGAGCATCAAGTCCATCGTGAAGATCCGTTTCAAAGAGCAGCAGCCGGTCAGCAGCTGGATGAAGGCCGCGTCGAAGGAATACGGTTTCTATTCCAACGTGAACCCGAACGTCGACCATCCCCGCTGGAGCCAGGCACGGGAACGGCGCATCGGCGAATTCCTCAAGCGGCCGACCCTGATGTTCAACGGCTACGAAGAGGAAGTCGCCGGGCTGTACCGGGGCATGGACCTGAGGGAACACTTCTGATGTCACAGGCAGGGATCGAATACCTTTCCACCCTGACCTGCCCGGAATGCGGGCACCGTGAAACCCTCACCATGCCCGACGATTACTGCCTCTGGTATCACGAGTGCGGTGGCTGCGGCGTGCTGCTGCGGCCCCGGGCCGGCGACTGCTGTGTGTTCTGTTCCTACGGCACTGTGTCCTGTCCGCCCATCCAGGCCGGCGATGGTTGCTGCAGCGGAAGCTAGTGCCAGGGGCGGTATTCCTGCTGTCTGGCAGCGCGTCATTACTTTTCTGCTCTGCCTGCTGCCGCTGGCCTGGCTGGTCCTGCGGGCGCTGACCGATCAGCTGAGCGCGAATCCCATCGAGGACATCACCGATGCCACCGGGACCTGGACCCTGCGCCTGGTACTGATCACTCTGGCCATGACACCGCTGCGCCGGCTCACGGGCTGGAAGTGGCCGTTGCGGTTACGGCGCATGCTGGGCCTGTTCGTGTTTTTCTATGCGAGTCTGCATCTCATGACCTATCTCTGGTTCGACCAGTTCTTCCTCTGGTCCGAAATCCTGGCCGATATTGTGGAACGGCCCTTCATCACGCTCGGGATGACCGCCTATGCCCTGCTGCTGCCGCTGGCGCTCACCTCCAATCAGGCCAGCCAGCGCTGGCTGCGCCGCGGCTGGAAGCGGCTGCACCGGCTGGTCTATCCCATCGCCCTGCTGGGGGTGATCCATTACTACTGGCTGGTCAAGGCCGATGTGCGTGAGCCGTTGCTCTACGGAGCCGTCTGGCTGGTATTGATGGGGCTGCGGCTGCATCTGCCCGCATCGACAAGCAGAATGAATCGTCAGGACGAAAAAAAATCGCTTTAATTTTCCGCCGACCGGCCTTAGATAGCATCGCAAATTCCCCGCCGTTGCGGGGCGCCGAAGCCGAGGGAAAATGCGATGCAGAACCTGGATCTTGAGGAAATCTTCAATCAGATCGACAGCGAGGACAGCGGCCTGGACAGCCAGGCCGGTGCCGGCGCCGGACGCGCCGTGGACCTGAAGCGGCGCCGCCGCATCGAGGACATGCAGGAGGAGCGCCGCCTGCGCCGGATACTGGAGGACCCCTGGGGCTGAGGCCCGGGTCGGGCGGGTTCAGCCCGGCGCCGGAAAGGCGGCCAGTGCCGCATCCAGCAGGGGCTGGCGCGTCATGTTGTCGCGCCAGAGCGCGTACCAGGTGCGCTCCAGCACCGGGGCGTCGGCGACCGCATGCAGCCGTCCGGCGCAGCGCGGATCCGTTTCCAGCCACTGGCGTGGCAGGTAGGCCGCACCGGGCCGGCGCAACAGCAGGTCGCGCGCCAGCAGTCCCTGGGCCAGGTGCACGGCCGGCGCCGGCAGGTCGGGGAACTGCCGGGCATGGCTCAGTGCGAAGGCCGTGCCCCAGTCAACCAGGATATAGTTCTCCGCCATCGCTTCGGCGGCGGTCAGGCCGGCCTCGGTTGCGACCAGCACCAGTTCCATCACTCCCAGCGACCGTACCGTGAACTCCGATACCTGCGGCGGATCATAGATACAGGCGATATCCAGTGCGCCATTCAGCAGCCTGTGGACGAGTTCGTCCGCGGCGCCGGCCTCGCCCCGCAGGGCGATGTCGGGCAGCGCCTGCTGCAGACGTACCAGCCAGTTCTCCAGCGCTGTCGGCCACAGGTCGGCCAGCCCGCCGATGGCCAGTACGTCACGGTAGGCCTCCCCCAGCCCGGTTTCCTGCCGGGCCCGCTCCCACTGGTTGATGATGGCCGCGGCGTGTTGTTTCAGCCGGCGTCCGGCCGGGGTCAGCTGGATGTCGTTGCGCTTGCGGGTGAACAGCTCCACGCCCAGCAGCTCTTCCAGCTGTCGGATGCGGGCACTGACCGCCGACTGGGTGATGAACAGCCGCTCCGCGGCGCGGCCGAAGTGGCGCACGCGTTCGACTTCCAGGAAGGTCTTGAGCAGGTCAATGTCCATCGGTATGGATCATCACAGATCGCTGCGGGGGCGGCAAGGTCTGGTCAGGATAGTGGCCGGCGCGGGGCAGGGCCACGGATGAACACGGATAAACACGGATCAAAAAGCTTTAAACCGCCAAGGCGAATAAGGCGCGCGAAGTTTTAAAATACGGACAGGCGCTCTGCAGCAATCCGGTTCAAACCATAGTCCACGCCTTCGCGCGCCTTATTCGCCTTAGCGGTTTATGGGATTGTATATATCAGTGTTTATTCGTGTTCATCCGTGGCTCAAAAACCATCCAGGCATGAAGCCCCTCACGCCAGCCGCTTGTATTTGATCCGGTGCGGTATCCGGCCGTCGCCACCCGTCCCGGTGATCGCGACGAGATCTCAGTAGGGTCCCGGGCCGACATGGAAGGGCCGCATCATCTCATGGTCTTCGTGCGAAAGGATGTGACAGTGCCAGACATAGCGGCCGGGCTTGTCAAAGGTCATGCGAATGCGCGTCACCTCGCCCGGCAGGGCCATGACCATGTCGCGGCGCGTCTGCTCGGAGGCGGCCGGGGCATTTTCCCTGCCGATCGTTTTGATATTCTCCAGCCGGAAGCCGCTGCCCTGGCTGCCGTTGTGCTGCTCCACAGGTTGCTCGACAAGATCCGCCCTGAAGCGCTGCCGGTTCATCACCTCGAAGTGCACCAGGTGGACATGGATCGGGTGGGCGTCGCCGGTGGCGTTGTACAGTTCCCAGATCTCGGTGTCGCCGAGGCCCGGGTTCTCCGTGATGGGCTGATGCCAGGCCAGGGTACCGTTGACCGTATTGCCCTGGACGTCGGTGACGGGTTCGGCAGTGCCCAGCAGGGGCTGGAGGCGGCCGTACTCGTCGGTGCCCTCGAACAGGGCCAGCCTGCGGGTCCGGACGGCATCCGCGACGTTCACGCCGCCACCCAGGTGGCTGCCGTCCATTATCTGGGTGTCGGGACGGCTGCTGTTGAATGGCAATTCCACATCGAAGGCCATCACCCGGTCGGTGCGCCGGTTCGGGAACAGGTCTTCCGCGGCGGGCAGCTCCCCGCCGAAGGGGGCGTCGCCCAGCAGGTTCTCTACGATCACCCGGGTGCCGGCCGGCACCTCCTTGAAGTCCACGATCAGGTCCAGGCGCTCGCCCGGGGCGAAGTCGATCTCGTCGATCCTGACTGCGGTCGCACGCAGGCTCTGATCGGATCCGATGACATAGAAAGGCAGCGGATAACCGGCGGCGGGATCGGTTGCGGTCGGATTGCCGGCGCCGCCGGGTATCACTTTCAGCCGCAGGCGCATGAAGCGGCTGTCGGTGCCGTTGAGGAGCCGTACCCGGTATTGTCTCGATTCCACGCTCGCCTTCGGCCAGATAACCCCGTTGACCAGCATGTGATCGCCGAAGAACTCCGCCAGCGCCGTGGGGCCGCCGCCCGGGAACCGGTCGTCCGGCAGATACGCGCCCTCGTCGGTGATGAAGTCCGCGTAGAAGGGATCGCCGGGGAAGGCCGGGTAGAACAATTCTCCGCTGCTGCGGAACATGCGGTCCTGCATGGCATAGCCGAGTTCGTAGGGGTCGGCGGGCAGGCCCGGCGGATTGTCGGGCCTGCCGGTGTCGGCGGCGTCGCGTACCGCGAAAAATCCGGCCAGGCCGGCGTAGACATTGAGCCGGGTGATGCCCAGCGCGTGATCGTGATACCAGTTCATGCCGGCGACCTGGTTCCAGTCGGGGCCGCCGTAATAGTACTTCCGGCTCTCCCAGCGCGGCCCGCGTACCGCCCAGGCCGGCGAGAAGAAGTACTCCGGATTGCCATCGAAGGGGCTGTCGTTGTGGCCGCCGTGCACATGCGGCACGACCGGCACCCCGTTCCTGCCGATGCTGTTGCGTCCATAGCCATGCATTGAATAGGCCCAGTGCAGGCTGGTGTCCACGGGCAGCAGATGGGGCACGTTATGGAGCTGGTTGGCCCAGGTGATCTCGAGGGGGTCGTCCGCGGTGTCGATCTCGATGGTGCGGCCCGGCCAGGTCACGTCCTGGCCGAGTTCGCCGTAGCCCCAGACCGGGGTCGGTACCGGCGTGACACCGTCGGCCCCGAGCAGGCCGGTCATCTGCGTGGCCTGTGCCATCTGGATGCGCAGCCGGTTGTTCTTCGGCACGTATTTGAATCCGCCGGACAGGGCATTCGGCACGCTGTGGGTGAACAGCGGTTGACCTGCCGGATCCGACAGGCCGGCGGCAAGGATGGCGGCATGCGAGTTGCCGGCGCGCAGCAGGGCGGCGGGGATGGACGAGCTCAGGCCGGCGGCCATGAGGGATTTGACACTGAGTGCCAGGAAGTCGCGGCGGTGCATGGTGTGTTCCTCCAGATGCTTGTTATACGTTTCTGGAGGGTGGGAGCGAATACGCCTGACAGAATCTGTTACATGTTATCCGTGACTAAACTGCCCGTACAACACGCTTCCCCCTCTGAACAACACTTAGTTCAGAGAATATGGCGCGTCAAGCTCATGCCAGCATGCGGACAGGCGGGGCTGCCGGCCGCCCGAGGATATCAGGCCAGCCGCTTGTATTTGATGCGGTGCGGCTGGTCGGCCGCGTCGCCGAGGCGGCGTTTGCGGTCTTCCTCGTAGTCGGCGTAGTTGCCCTCGAACCATTCCACCCGGCTGTCGCCCTCGAAGGCGAGGATGTGGGTGGCGATGCGGTCCAGGAACCAGCGGTCGTGCGAGGTGACCAGCACGCAGCCGGGGAAGGCCAGCAGCGCCTCTTCCAGCGCGCGCAGGGTTTCGACGTCCAGGTCGTTGGTGGGTTCGTCGAGCAGCAGCACGTTGCCGCCGCTCTTGAGCAGCTTGGCCAGGTGCACGCGGTTGCGCTCGCCGCCCGAGAGATCGCCAACCCGCTTCTGCTGCTCGGAGCCGGCGAAATTGAAGCGCCCGACATAGGCGCGCGAGGGGGTTTCGTACTTGCCGACCCGGATGATGTCCTGGCCGTCGGAGATCTCCTCCCATACCGACTTGTTGCCGTCCAGCGCGTCGCGCGACTGGTCGACATAGGCCAGGTGCACGGTGTCGCCGATGCGGATCTCGCCGCCGTCGGGCTGTTCGTTGCCGGTGAGCATGCGGAACAGGGTGGTCTTGCCAGCGCCGTTGGGACCAATGATGCCGACAATCGCCCCGGGCGGGACCTTGAAGCTGAGGTCGTCGATCAGCAGCCGGTCGTCGAAGGATTTCTTCACGCCGTCGGCCTCGATCACCAGGTCACCCAGGCGCTCGCCGGGCGGGATGTAGATCTCCTGGGTCTCGTTGCGGGACTGGAATTCCTGCGACTGCAGTTCATCGAAACGCTGCAGGCGCGCCTTGCTCTTGGCGTGGCGGCCCTTGGGATTGGAACGCACCCACTCCAGCTCGGACTTGATGGCGCGCTGGCGCGAGACCTGCTCCTTCTTCTCCTGCTCCAGGCGCTTTTCCTTGTTCTCCAGCCAGGCGGAATAGTTGCCTTCGAAGGGGATGCCGTGGCCGCGGTCCAGCTCCAGGATCCAGCCGGCGACATTGTCCAGAAAATAGCGGTCATGGGTCACGGCCACCACGGTGCCGCTGAACTCGGCCAGGAAACGCTCCAGCCAGGCGACGGACTCGGCGTCCAGGTGGTTGGTGGGCTCGTCGAGCAGCAGCATGTCGGGGTTGGACAGCAGCAGCTTGCACAGGGCCACGCGCCGACGCTCGCCGCCGGACAGTTTGGTGACGTCGGCCTCCCAGGGCGGCAGGCGCAGGGCCTCGGCGGCGACCTCCAGCTTGTGCTCCACATTGTGTCCGCCGGCGGCCTGCAGGATGTTCTCCAGCCGGGCCTGTTCGGCGGCCAGGGCGTCGAAGTCGGCGTCCGGCTCGGCGTAGGCGGCGTAGACCGCTTCCAGCTTGGTCTGTGCCTCGGCGACCTCACCCAGGCCGTCCTCGACATTGCCGCGCACGTCCTTGTCGGGGTCCAGCTGCGGTTCCTGCGGCAGGTAGCCGATGTTGATCCCGGGTTGGGCCCTGGCCTCGCCCTCGATCTCGGTGTCCACGCCGGCCATGATGCGCAGCAGGGTGGATTTCCCCGAGCCGTTCAGGCCCAGCACGCCGATCTTGGCGCCGGGGAAGAAGGACAGGCTGATATCCTTGAGGATCCAGCGCTTGGGCGGGACAACCTTGCCCACGCGGTTCATGGTGTAGACGTATTGAGCCATGGGAATGCTTCAGTCGCTGTGGCTTGGAAGTGGCTTATTATAGGGTTTCGGGAAGGACGGCTAAAGAGCAAACATGGAACGTTCCGCTGTTGTAGGTCGGGTTAGCGCAGCGTAACCCGATAGGGCCGCGGTGAATGCCGGGTTACGCCTTTCAGGCTAACCCGACCTACGTCGTTGAAGGGGCGGGGGAATGAAGCTGCTGTGCGATGCGATGCTCAAGGGGCTGGCGCGCTGGCTGCGGGCGGCCGGCTACGATACCGAGCTGCCGCACCCGGACGAAAGTGACCGCGATATCATCGAGCGGGCCCGGCTTGAGGGTCGCTGGCTGGTGACGCGCGACCGCAAGCTGCTCGAATTCCGGCATGCCGACGAGACGGTGATCCACCTCCAGGCCAATTCCCTTGATGACTGTGTGGTAGAATTAGCCGCCCGGCTGTCCATCGACTGGCAGTACCGGCCCTTCAGCCGCTGCCTGGTCTGCAACCGGCCGCTGGAGTCGGCCGCCGAGGCCCGGCGTGAAGCGGCGCCACCGGATGTCCGCGGCCAGGCGCTGTGGCAGTGTCCGGCCTGTGGCCGGCTCTACTGGGAAGGCAGTCATGTCCGCCGCATGCGCCGCCGTCTGGAGGATTTTACCCGCAAAATCAGGGGATGAGACGGTCGCCCGGAGCGGAAACCGGCGGCAAATCCTGTTATCATCGTCGTTTTATCCCGCCCGCCCGGCATCCAGACCGGGCCGAACCGCATGCGCGGGCCCCGATTTTCAGCAACTCAGAGGTAAGCGATGTTTGACAAAGATATGAAGATAGCCGGTTACGACGACGAACTCTGGAGTGCCATCCAGGCCGAGGAAAAACGCCAGGAAGAGCACATCGAACTGATCGCGTCGGAGAACTACACCAGCCCCCGCGTGATGCAGGCCCAGGGCTCGGTGCTCACCAACAAGTACGCCGAAGGCTATCCCGGCAAGCGCTACTATGGCGGTTGCGAGCATGTCGACATCGCCGAGCAGCTGGCCATCGACCGCGCCAAGGAACTGTTCGGCGCCGATTACGCCAATGTCCAGCCGCATTCCGGCTCCCAGGCCAACGCCGCGGTCTATCTGGCCCTGCTGCAGCCGGGCGATACCATTCTGGGCATGAGCCTGGCCGACGGCGGCCATCTGACCCACGGCGCCAAGGTCAACTTCTCGGGCAAGCTCTTCAATGCCGTCCAGTACGGCCTTAACGCCGAGACCGGCGAGGTCGACTATGACGAGATCCGCCGGCTGGCTCAGGAGCACAAGCCGAAAATGATCGTCGGCGGCTTCTCTGCCTATTCGCGCATCATGGACTGGAACGTCTTCCGCGAGATCGCCGATTCGGTCGGCGCCTACCTGTTCATCGACATGGCGCACGTGGCCGGCCTGGTGGCTGCGGGCATCTATCCCAACCCGGTGCCGGTGGCCGATGTCGTCACCACCACCACCCACAAGACCCTGCGCGGCCCGCGCGGCGGCCTGATCCTGGCCCGGTCCAACCCGGAGCTGGAGAAGAAGTTCAACTCCATGGTCTTCCCCGGCACCCAGGGCGGCCCGCTGATGCATGTCATCGCCGGCAAGGCGGTGGCCTTCAAGGAGGCGCTGGAGCCGGCCTTCAAGGACTACCAGCAGCAGGTGGTGAACAATGCCCGTGCCATGGCATCGACCCTGAACGAGCGCGGCTACAGGATCGTCTCCGGCGGCACCGACGACCACCTGTTCCTGGTCGATCTGATCGACAAGGGGATCACCGGCAAGGCCGCCGACGCCGCGCTGGGCAACGCCAACATCACCGTGAACAAGAACGCCGTGCCCAACGACCCGCAGTCCCCCTTCGTCACCAGCGGCATTCGCATCGGCACCCCGGCCATGACCACCCGCGGCTTCAAGGAGAAGGAAGCCAAGGAACTGGCCGGCTGGATCTGCGATATCCTGGATGATGTCGAGAACGAATCGGTGCAGGCCGAGGTGCGCGCCAAGGTGCTGGAACTGTGCAAGCGGTTTCCGGTGTATAAAGGATAGGGAGTGGGGATCAGGGGGTAGGATATGGGAGGAGGAATTGGATTTTTCCTCACCCTCATTCCCTCACCCCCATTCCCTAGGCAACCATGCACTGCCCCTTCTGCGGAGCCATCGAAACCAAGGTCATCGACTCGCGCCTGGCCAACGAGGGCGCGCAGGTGCGCCGTCGACGGGAGTGCCTGAGCTGCGGCGAGCGCTTCACCACCTTCGAGCAGGCGGTGCTGGTGATGCCGCGTATCGTCAAGCGCGACGGCACGCGCGAACCCTTCAACGAGGAGAAGCTGCGCTCCGGTATCCTGCGGGCGCTGGAAAAACGGCCGGTGGCCACCGAGCAGGTGGAGGCGGCCATCGAGCGCATCCAGAAGCGCATCAACGCCTCCGGCGAGCGCGAGCTGGACGCGCGTCAGGTCGGTGAATGGATCATGCTGGAGCTGCGCGGCCTGGACCAGGTCGCCTATGTGCGCTTCGCCTCGGTCTATCGCAGCTTCCAGGACGTCAATGCCTTCCGCGAGGAGATCGAACGCCTGGAGAACGAGCCCTCGCCGGAGGAGAAGCGCGACCAGATCCCCTTGCTGCCGGACGAGAAGTAAGGTAGTGACATATTCAACGCAGGTGACGCCAACGCAAAGTACGCAGAGACGTTTATGCCCTTTGGGGTACAGAGACACAGAGATTTTTATATTTAGGGAACCTCTGATTTATTCGTCATGCCCGCGCAGGCGGGCATCCATCTCGCTGAAACATCTGGATTCCCGCCTGCGCGGGAATGACGGGAAGAGTAATAATCAGAGGTTCCCTGAGCATTTTGCGCTTCCGCGTCTCCGCGTCCTCTGCGTTGATGCCGTGCCGCCGGAACGTGGCTGACGTGCCTGATACCGACGACATCCGCTTCATGAGCCGCGCCCTGCAGCTGGCGCGCCGGGGGCTGTATACAACTGACCCCAATCCCCGCGTCGGTTGCGTGGTGGTGAGAGACGGCCGGATCGTCGGCGAGGGCTGGCACGAACGCGCCGGCGGGCCGCACGCCGAGGTGCATGCCCTGCGCGCGGCCGGTGAACGCGCGCGCGGGGCCACGGCCTATGTCACGCTGGAGCCCTGCAGTCACCACGGCCGCACGCCGCCCTGCAGCGAGGCGCTGATCGAGGCCGGTGTCGGCCGCGTGGTGGCGGGAATGGAGGATCCGAACCCGAGGGTGGCGGGGCAGGGCCTCGCCCGGCTCGAGGCGTCCGGGATCGCGACCGAGGCCGGGGTGCTGGCGGCCGAGAGCGCGGCGCTGAATCCCGGTTTCATCCAGCGCATGCGCAGCGGCCGTCCCTTCGTGCGCTGCAAACTGGCCATGAGCCTGGATGGGCGCACGGCGCTGGCCTCGGGCGAGAGCCAGTGGATCACCGGTCCCGCGGCCCGGGCCGATGTGCACAGGCTGCGCGCGCGCAGCTCGGCCATTCTCACCGGCAGCGGCACCCTGCTCGGGGACGATCCTTCCCTGACGGCCCGGATCGAGGGGCTGGATGGGAGCGCCGTGCTGCAGCCGCTGCGGGTGGTGCTGGATACGCGGCTGGTCACGCCGCCCTCGGCGAAGCTGCTGGCTCTGCCCGGCCATACCCTGGTCCTGACCGGCAGCGATGACAGCGGGCGCCGCCGGGCCCTGGAGGCCGCCGGCGCCGAGGTGGCGGTGCTGCCGGTACGTGATGATCGGCTGGATCCGGTTGACGTGTTGACACTGCTCGGCCAGCGCGAGATCAATGAGGTCATGCTGGAAGCCGGCCCGACCCTGGCCGGCGCCGTGCTGCGGGCCGGCCTGGTGGACGAACTGGTGATCTACCTGGCGCCGCACCTGCTGGGCGATCAGGCCCGGGGACTGTTTCATCTGCCTGGGTTGGATACCATGGCCGACCGCGTGGCACTGACGATCGAGGATATCCGCGCAGTGGGGCCGGACTGGCGCATCCGCGCGCGGGTGAAGTGATTTATTAATAGCCACGGAAAACACGGAAAGCACGGACAGGATGATTGTGTACACAACCGTCAGCAATACTGATTACAACGTCATTCCCGCGAAGGCGGGAATCCATTATCCGCAGCGGTTTCTGGATCCCGGCATTCGCCGGGATGACGGATACTCTTCCAGCACCGTAGGTCAGGTTAGCCCGAAAGGGCGTAACCCGACATGTCCAAGGCGCGTGTCGGGTTACGTTGCGCTAACCCGACCTGCAGTGTTACAGGGTTTCAATTTGTCCGTGCTTTCCGTGTATTCCGTGGCCATTTAAGAACTTTATAGAAAACCGACCCATGTTCACAGGCATCATCCAGGCCGTCGGCGAGGTCGCCGCGCTGCAGCCGGGCGGCGAGGATACCCGCGTTCGGGTCCGCACCGGCAAGCTGGCGCTCGATGACGTCTCACTCGGCGACAGCATCGCCGTCAACGGTGTATGCCTGACCGTGGTGGAATTGCCCGGCGACGGTTTCTGGGCCGATGTCTCCGGCGAGACCCTGGCGCGCACCGGCTTTCGTGACCTCAATGTCGGCAGCCGGGTGAATCTGGAAAAGGCCCTGACCCCGACCACCCGGCTGGGTGGCCATCTGGTCAGCGGGCATGTGGACGGCGTCGGCGCGGTGCTGGAGCGCCGCCCCGAGGGCCGCTCGGAGCGTTTTCGCATACAGGCGCCCGCGGGTCTGGCAAAATATATCGCCGGGAAGGGCTCGATCTGCGTCGACGGAGTGAGTCTTACCGTCAATGCAGTCGATGGCGCGAGCTTCGATCTGAATATCGTGCCGCACACCCTGCAGGAGACCACCATCGGTGAGTACCGCAGCGGTACCCGGGTGAATCTGGAGGTGGACATCATCGCCCGTTACCTGGAGCGACTGCTGCTGGGCGAGCAGGCGGCCGAGCCGGGCAGCGGAATCAGCGCCTCCTTCCTGGCTGAACACGGATTTCTCAAATGAAAGTGATTTGTCCCGTCATTGCGAGCGTAGTGTGGCAATCTCTGTAATATGGAATCAGCCGGTTAGAGATTGCCGCGCTGCGTTTATGCCCTTCGGGCGCTCGCAATGACGGAAAAGGACTGAATACAGGTGGACACCAGGACAAACATGATACTGAGCACCACACAGGAACTCATCGAGGACCTCAGGCAGGGGAAGATGGTCATCCTGATGGATGACGAGGACCGCGAGAACGAGGGCGACCTGCTGATGCTGGCCGACCAAGTGCAGCCGGAGGACATCAACTTCATGGCCAGATATGGCCGCGGTCTGATCTGCCTGACCCTGACCCGCGAGCGCTGCGAGCAGTTGGCGCTGCCGCTGATGGTGCGCGACAACACCGCCCAGCACGGGACGGCGTTCACCCTGTCCATCGAGGCCGCCGAGGGCGTGACCACGGGTATCTCGGCCCATGACCGCGCGCGCACCGTCCAGGCCGCGGTGGCGCCGGCGGCGAAACCCTCGGACATCGTCCAGCCGGGGCATGTGTTTCCGCTCATGGCCCAGCCGGGCGGGGTGCTGACCCGCGCCGGGCACACCGAGGCCGGCTGCGACCTGGCCCGGCTCGCCGGCGCCGAACCCGCCGCCGTCATCGTCGAGATCCTCAACGAGGACGGCAGCATGGCGCGGCGCCTGGACCTGGAGAAGTTCGCCGCCGAGCATAACCTGAAAATGGGGACCATCGCCGATCTGATTCATTACCGGATCGAGAACGAGACGACCGTGGAGCGTACGGCCGAATGCATGCTGCCGACCGAGTTCGGCGAGTTCCGGCTGATCGCCTACGAGGATTGTATCGACGGCGATGTGCACATGGCGCTGGTTTATGGCAGGCCGGACTACGACCAGCCGGTGTTGGTGCGCGTGCATGTGCAGGGTGCGCTGTGCGACCTGCTCAGCGCGACCACCTCCGACTGCGGCTGGCCGCTGCGTCGGGCGCTGAAGCGGGTGGCCGATGAGGGCAGCGGCGTGGTGGTCGTGCTGGGCAGGCCGGAGGATCCGCAGGCCCTGATCCATCGCATCCGCGCCTATGCCGAGGGCGGCCTGGGCGAGCCGCGGCGTTCGCGCGAGGAGCTGCGCACCTACGGCATCGGCGCTCAGATCCTGGCCGATCTTGGAGTGACCCGCATGCGGGTGCTGAGCGCGCCCAAGAAGATGCACGGCATTGCCGGCTTCGGCCTGGACGTGGTCGAATACGTGGAGCCGGATTGATGTGGGCGTGAACCGCCAAGACGCCAGGTTTGGTGAACCGCCAAGGCGCCAAGAGCGCCGGTTTTGGGTAATCCGTCATTCCCGCGAAGGCGGGAATCCAGTGCCTGGTGACACCAATCAACGCTGGATCCCCGCCTTCGCGGGGATGACGTGGATAAAGCAAGTGCCATTCGGATCACAGTTCATTTATACACAGAGAACGCAGACAACATGACCGACATCACCGAAATCGAAGGCGGCCTGACCGTCCGGGATGCGCGCATCGCCCTGCTGGTGGCGCGCTTCAACAGCTTCATCGTCGACAGCCTGCTCGAGGGTGCCGTCGACTGCCTGGTGCGCCATGGCGCCGAGCGGCGTGATCTGAAGATCGTGCGGGTGCCCGGCGCCTTCGAGATGCCGCTGGTGGCCAAACGCCTGGCGGCGGGCAAACAATATGACGCCATCATCGCCCTGGGGGCGGTCATCCGCGGCGGCACACCGCATTTCGAGTATGTCGCCGGCGAGTGCACCAAGGGCCTGGCCCAGGTCGGGCTGGAGCACGACATCCCGCTGGCCTTCGGCGTGCTGACGGTGGATACCATCGAACAGGCCATCGAGCGTGCCGGCACCAAGGCCGGCAACAAGGGCGTGGAGGCGGCCATGTCGGCCATCGAGATGATCAACCTGCTGCGCAACCTGGAGACCTGAGATGGCCGCGAGCCCGGCGACCGGTAGATCCCACCCCAACGCCGCCCGCAGCCGGGCCCGGCGGCTGGCCATGCAGGCCCTGTATCAGTGGCAGTTCACCGCCATGGACGCCCATGAGATCCTGGCCCAGTTCGAGCAGGACGAGGCCGAGCTGCGCAATGCCGACCGTGCCTATTTCCGGGAGCTGGTCGAGCGCGTCACCGCCCGGGCCGTGGAACTGGATGCCTGCTATGCACCGGCGCTGAACCGGCCGCTCGAGGAGGTCAATCCGGTGGAGCGTGCCATCCTGCGCATTGCCACCTACGAGCTCATGCAGCGTATCGATATTCCCTACAAGGTTGTCATCAACGAGGCCGTCGCCCTGACGCGCAAGTTCGGGGCCGAGCAGGGACATTCCTTCGTCAACGGCGTGCTCGATCAGGTGTCGCGGCGGCTGCGCAGTGTTGAACATCCGCAGGGTGAGCCCGGCGGCGGCCTGCCGGGGGCCGGTGGCGGCTGAAGCCGGTATGCCGCTGAATGAATTCGATCTCATCGCACGCTACTTTGCCGGGCTGACGCCGGCCCGCGATGACATCCGGCTCGGCATCGGGGATGATGCCGCGGTCGTCAGTGTCCCGCCCGGCCACGACCTGGTCATTGCCACCGACACCCTGGTCGCGGGCGTACATTTTCCCCCTGATACCGATCCGGTAGCCATCGGCCACAAGGCCCTGGCGGTCAATCTCAGTGATCTGGCCGCCATGGGCGCCGATCCGGCCTGGGCGCTGCTGGCCCTGACCCTGCCCGAGGCCGATGCTGCCTGGCTCGCGGCCTTCGCCGAGGGCTTCGGCCGGCTGGCGAGCGAATCGGGAATCGCGCTGATCGGCGGTGACACCACCCGCGGTCCGCTGACCGTCACGGTGACGGTGCATGGCCGGGTGCCGGAAGGGCAGGCGCTGACCCGGAATGGTGCCAGGCCGGGCGACGCGATCTATGTGAGCGGCGGCCTGGGCGCGGCTGCGGCCGCGCTGGCGCTGCGCGAGGCCGATGCCGATCCGGATGCATTGCAGGCCAGCCGGTTACGGCTGGATTATCCCGAGCCAAGGCTTGCGCTGGGCCGCGCGCTGCGCGGGCTTGCCAGCGCGGCCATCGACATCTCTGATGGCCTGCTGGCCGATCTCGGCCACCTGTGCCAGGCCAGCGGCGTGGGCGCTGAAATCGACGTCGATGCCGTGCCCAGGCATCCGGCACTGACGCAGTTGGTGAGGGGCGATGATACGACCTGGTACGACTGGCCCCTGGCCGGCGGTGATGACTATGAACTCTGCTTCACCGTGCCGGATGCGGCACAATCCCGGATCGCGGCAGTGGCGGAGTCAACCGGCATCGCACTGACGCGGATCGGCGAGATCACCCCGGGGGAAGGCCTGGAGTGCCGGCATGCCGACGGTTCTGCCTTCCGGCCCGGCGCCGGCGGCTATCAGCATTTTGGTCCATGAGTTGAGTTGATCGGGGCAACCGGAAGAGCGCAACCCGATCTCTCCGCGTCATCCCGGCGCAGGCCGGGACCCAGGTGCCGCTGCGGTCACTGGATTCCGGCCTGCGCCGGAATGACGGGAAGAGGGGACAGACGAGCCCGTAGGTCGGGTTGGCCCGAATGGGTGTAACCCGACACAACTGCGGTACCTGTCGGGTTACTCTGCGCTAACCCGACCTATTTGCTGCCCTTGGAGCAACGGATCGCCTATGAAACAACCCACCATCCACTGGTTGAAGGACCCCCGCCATCTGCTGGCGCTGGGTTTCGGCAGCGGCCTGGCGCCGATCGCCCCCGGCACCTTCGGGACCCTGGCCGGTGCGGTGCTGTATCCGCTCATCGCCGGACTGGAGCTGCCGGTCTATCTGCTGCTGGTGGCCGCGGCCTTCCTGCTCGGGGTCTGGGTATGTGGATATACCGCCCGGGCGCTCGGCGTGCACGACCATTCCGCCATCGTCTGGGACGAGGTGGTGGGGCTGTGGATCACCCTGGCGGTCGTGGCCCCGGGCTGGCCGGCCCTGGTCCTCGGCTTCGTCCTGTTCCGCCTGTTCGACATTCTAAAACCCTGGCCGATCCGCTGGCTCGACCGCCATGTGCAGGGCGGTCTGGGCATCATGATCGACGACGTGCTCGCGGGGGTGTTCGCCGGCCTGTGCCTGTGGCTCGTGGCGGCCGCGGGCTGGCTGCCGGGATAATGCGATGAAAAATAATGATTAATGTTATAGAGACTCTGATGAATCCAATTAATCCCGTCATTGCGAGCGGAGCGAAGCAATCTCATACTGCAGAATCAAGCGCTTTGAGATTGCCGCGTCACTTCGCTCCTCGCAATGACGAATTAATCAGGGCTTTCTTATATAGGTGACCCTGTC
This sequence comes from Thiohalobacter thiocyanaticus, assembly GCF_003932505.1. Taxonomy (GTDB): domain Bacteria; phylum Pseudomonadota; class Gammaproteobacteria; order Thiohalobacterales; family Thiohalobacteraceae; genus Thiohalobacter; species Thiohalobacter thiocyanaticus. The sequence continues at coordinate 764,715 of NZ_QZMU01000001.1, read as the reverse complement.
TTTTAAATCTAACGGTTTTGTGTAATATCGAAGCGGCAGTGATCACCAGCTGACTGCCTTTATCGAAATAATAAAATAACCCCTGGAGGATAAAACAATGAACAAGCTCATCACGATGGCCTCTGCGGCTGCGATATTTTCCGTCTCGTTGCAGGCCGGTGCCCAATCCTGCTTCGCGGATGGTTATGCCTATTCAGGATCGCTCACGGCCTTGTCGAGCACCGGGGATGTGGTCTCGGTCGACACGGGGCTGAGCGGCTCAGTGAATTACGATTCATGTACCGGGTCGGGCAGTTTTGTGCTTGACAGTACGGTCGTCATGGCTGGTGTCGAGTTCAGTTTTTCGGCTCTCGGTCTGAACGCGAATGCAGATGGAAGCGTGCATATGAGCGGGACAGTGCAGCAGCTTGATTCCAACGGTGACCCGCACCTCGCGCCTTTCGACTTTTCCTATGACTTCGCTGCCGATGTGCTGCAGGACGACGCGTTCGGTGTTGAGCTTGATATTCTCGCCCTGGACGGGGATGGAGACGGCATCCTCGGCAACCAGGTTACATCAGGGGCCTGGACAGGCCTGAGTGGTATATTCGAGGGAACATTCAGCAACCTCGGCAACAACGGGAACAACTTTCCGGCCTACAGTCCGGTTCCCGTTCCGGCTGCTGTATGGCTGTTCGGAACCGGGCTCGTTGGCCTGGTCGGCATGGCCCGGCGAAAAACGAGTTGATTGAAATCCGGGGCCGCCTCGTGACCACGAGGCTGTTCCCTGACGATGACCGAGCCTGTCACCGCGCGGGTGGCAGGCTCAGGCTTTCTCAGCCTCCTCGTCCTTGATGATCATGGCGTAGGCCGAGTGGTTGTGGATGGACTCGAAGTTCTCCGATTCCACCACGTAGGAGCTGACGCGCTCGTCGGCGTTGAGGCGGGCGGCGACGTCGCGCACCATGTCCTCGACGAATTTCGGGTTGTCGTAGGCGCGCTCGGTGACATGCTTCTCGTCGGGGCGCTTGAGCAGGCCGTAGAGCTCGCAGGAGGCCTCCTTCTCCACCAGTTCGATGAGTTCCTCGATCCAGATGAAACCCTTGGTGCGTACGCTGACCGTGACGTGCGAGCGCTGGTTGTGGGCACCGTAATCGGAGATCTTCTTGGAGCAGGGGCACAGGCTGGTGACGGGAATGACCACCTTGATATTCATCTGCGGGTGGCCCTCATGGATCTCGCCGATGAAGCTGACGTCGTAGTCCATCAGGCTCTGCACCCCGGAGACCGGCGCGGCCTTCATGACGAAGTAGGGGAAGTTCATCTCGATGTGGCCGGACTCGGCGTCCAGCAGCTCGGTCATCTCGCCCAGCATGTCCTTGAAGGACTTGACGGTGATCTCCTTCTCGTGGCGGTTGAGGATGTCCACGAAGCGCGACATGTGCGTGCCCTTGAAGTTGTGCGGCAGGCTGACGTACATGTTGAAGTTGGCGATGGTGTGCTGCTCGCCGTCGGAGCGGTCGCGTACCCGCACCGGATGGCGGATGTCCTTGATCCCGACCTTGTCGATGGCGATATGCCGGGTGTCCGGGGAGCTCTGCACGTCCTCGATCTCTTTGCTGACCTTGGCGGAGGCGGGTTTCATCTGGCTCATGTCTCAGTGGTCCTCTGTATAGCGCACACAGGCACGGTCGGTCTCCCACAGCGTGACCGAGCGGACGTGTATCCTGTCATTGTTCAGTTCCGCGGCCAGCTCCCGGTAGAAATAGGCGGCGATGTTCTCCGCCGTGGGGTTGACCTCGGTAAAGGGTTCGACCTCGTTCAGGTAGCGGTGATCCAGGCGCTCGCCGATGCGGCGGGCGGCGTCCTTGATGACCTTGAAATCCACGCCCATGCCGACGTCGTCCAGGGCGCCGGCGTCGACTTCGGTCTCCACCTTCCAGTTATGACCGTGCATACGCGCGCAGGCGCCGGGGTACTCCCGCAGCGTATGCGCCGAGGCGAATTCGGTCAGGACCTTGAGTGTATAACGGGCTGCCACGGGATGAGATACCTGAATCTGTGGGGAAATTACGAATCTGTCGTCTTCAGGAGACTAAGCGATCGGCCTTGCCGGCGCAATTTTCACCAGCCTGCCAACGGTTTATTGCCTCGCGGATGCCGGCCGCGTCGAGCCCGCACTCGGCCAGCAACTCCTCGCGGGTGCCGTGCTCGACGAAGCGGTCGGGCAGGCCCAGGCGCAGCACAGGGCGCTGCAGGTCGTGCGCCTGCAGGCATTCCAGTACCGCCGCTCCGGCCCCACCGGCGGCGGCGTTCTCCTCCAGGGTGACCAGCCGGTCGTGATTGGCGGCGACCTCGAGCAGCAGGGCTTCATCCAGCGGCTTGACGAAGCGCATGTTGATCACGGTCGCATCCAGCTCCTCCGCGACCTCCAGGGCGGGCGCGAGCAGGCTGCCGAAGGCGAGCAGGGCGATGCCGTGGCCCTGGCGGCGGGGCTCGGCCCGGCCGATGGGCAGGGTGTCCAGATCCGACCCGATGCTTACGCCCGGGCCGCGGCCGCGCGGGTAACGCACCGCGGCCGGGCCGTCGTGACGGTGCGCGGTGCTGAGCATGCGCCGGCACTCGGCCTCGTTGGCCGGGGTCATGACTACCATGTTGGGAATGCAGCGCAGATAGCTCAGGTCGAAGGCCCCGGCGTGGGTGGGGCCGTCGGGGCCTACCAGGCCGGCGCGGTCGATGGCGAAGGTCACCGGCAGGTTCTGCAGGGCGATGTCGTGGATGGTCTGGTCGTAGGCGCGCTGCAGGAAGGTGGAGTAGATGGCCACCACCGGGTGCAGGCCGTCACAGGCCATGCCGCCGGCCAGCGTCACCGCGTGCTGCTCGGCGATGCCGACATCGAAGTAGCGCTGCGGGAAGCGCTCCGAGAATTCCACCAGACCGGAGCCCTCGCGCATGGCCGGGGTGATGGCCACCAGCTCCGGGTCGGCCTCGGCCATGTCGCACAGCCAGTCGCCGAACACCTGGGTGTAGGTCGGCGCGCCGGGCTTGCCGCCGCCGGCGTTGGTGCCGGTGTGCGGATCGAACTTGCCCACGCCGTGATAGGCGCAGGGGTTGTCCTCGGCCGGGCTGTAGCCCTTGCCCTTGCGGGTGACGATGTGCAGCAGCTGCGGTCCCTTGAGCGCGCGGATGTTGCCCAGGGTCTTGACCAGGCCGTGAACGTCGTGGCCGTCCACCGGGCCGATGTAGTTGAAGCCCATCTCCTCGAACAGGGTGCCGGGCACCACCATGCCCTTCATGTGCTCCTCGGCGCGCTTGGCCAGCTCGGCCACGGGCGGGAGGTTGCGCAGCACCTTCTTGCCGCCCTCGCGCATGCTGGAGTACATGCGCCCCGACAGCAGGCGGGCGAAGTAGTTGGACAGCGCGCCCACGTTGGGCGAGATGGACATGTCGTTGTCGTTGAGGATGACCAGCAGGTTCGCGCCCAGGTCGCCGGCATGGTTGAGCGCCTCGAAGGCCTGGCCGGCGGTCATGGCACCGTCGCCGATGATAGCGACCACCCGGCGTTCCGACCCGCTGTGGGCGGCGGCGATGGCCATGCCGGTGGCGGCGCTGATGGAGGTGCTGGAATGCCCGACGCCGAAGCTGTCGTAGGGGCTTTCGCCACGCTTGGGAAAACCGGCCAGGCCGTGGCGCTGGCGCAGGCTGGCCATGCGCTCGCGCCGCCCGGTGAGGATCTTGTGCGGATAGCTCTGATGGCCCACGTCCCACACCAGCCGGTCGTCCGGGGTGTTGTAGACATAGTGCAGGGCGAGCGTCAGCTCCACCGTGCCCAGCCCCGCGGCCAGGTGGCCGCCGGTCTGGCTGACCGAGGCGATCAGGAACCGGCGCAGCTCGTCGGCGAGCGCCACCAGCTCGGCTTCCGGCAGCTGACGCAGGTCGGCCGGGGAATCGATCCGCTCGAGCAGGGGATAGGGCTGGGAGTAGGGCATCAGGCGACTACCAATATAAACGGTACATTATCCGGTGTCCGGCGGGGTGATTCAAGGATACCGCGGGCAGGGGATCAGTGGCTGCGGGTCAGCAGATGGTCGGCCAGACCGTGCAGCGGGGCGGCCTCGGGGCCGAATTCCCCCAGTGCCGCGCGGGCCTCGTCGATCAGTTCCCGGGCCCGCTGTCTGGACTCGGCCAGGCCCAGCAGGGCCGGGTAGGTGGGCTTGTTGCGGTCCTGGTCGCTGCCGGCGGGCTTGCCCAACACGGCGGTATCGCCCTCGACATCGAGGACATCGTCCTGGATCTGGAAGGCCAGGCCCAGGCATTTGGCGTAGCGGTCCAGGGCCCGCAGGGCGGATTCCGGACAGTCCGGCCGGCTGAGCGCGCCCAGCAGCACGCTGACCCGGATCAGGGCCCCGGTCTTGTGGATGTGCATGTCCTCCAGCTCCAGCAGGCTGAGCTCCCGGCCCACCGCGGCCAGGTCAATGGATTGGCCGCCGACCATGCCGCGCGAGCCGGCAGCCTGGGCCAGCTGCTCGATCATGCGCAGCCGGGTGGCGGCGTCGGCCCGGATGTCGGGGTCGTGGGCCAGAGTGTGGAAGGCCAGCGCCTGCAGGGCGTCGCCGGCCAGGATGGCCTCGGCCTCGCCGAAGACCTTGTGGCAGGTGGGATTGCCGCGGCGCAGGTCGTCGTCGTCCATGGCCGGCAGGTCGTCGTGGACCAGGGAATAGGCGTGGATGAACTCCACCGCGCAGGCCGGGGCATCGAGCGCCTCGGGCGCCGCCCCCACCGCCTGACCGGCGGCATAGACCAGCACCGGCCGGATGCGCTTGCCGCCATTCAGAGTGGCGTAGCGCATGGCCTGATGGAGAGATTGCGGATGGATGTCCCCGGCCGGCAGGCGGGCCTCCAGCGCGGCCTCGATCCGCCGCTGGCAGTCCGCGAGAAAGGCCGGAAAGCCGCCGTCAGCCTTCGTCACGTTCCAGCGGGACGGGCTCGCCGTCCTTGTCCAGGAGCTGCTCGACCTTCTGCTCGGCCTCGGAAAGCGCCTGCTGGCAGGTGCGGATCAGCTCGATGCCGCGCTCGAACGAGGCCAGCGAGGCCTCCAGGGACAGGTCGCCCTGTTCCATCTTCTCGACCAGGCCCTCCAGCTCGACCAGGGTCTTCTCGAAATCGGGTTGTGCTTTCTTGCGTGCCACGGTGGTGCGGGTGTCCTTATCCGGGAGCCGGCTACGGTAGCGTGACGGGGCGGGGTGGTCAATCTGGGGCAGGGAGGGAGAGGGGGGGCGTCGGCCGCCCCTGTCAGCATTTGCTTACAGGAATTTCAGCTTTATTAATGGCTTGGCCGCTTGAGCCGCAGGCGGGAGGGCGGGGTATAGACGACCTGAGGCCGCAACCCGGCCTGGACACGGGTGGTCCACCCAGCCTCAAGAACAAGATTAACAAGGCCCTACAAGATCAACGAAGCCGAGCCGGAGCAGTTGCGTACCACCATGATCGCTAGGAGTAGTCGCTGCGTCATGCAGTGCGATACGCAGCTATCCGATCCGGATACGGGGTTGTTTCCCAGCGTTGTCTTGTTCATTGCCTCTGACCGCTGTCTCACGGAGTACAAGATGCACTGCCTGTGTTGCAGCGACCGGTTGAAGTCATAGCATGGAACTTCTGCGGTCAGGGTGGTGCGATATTCCGATTATCATTGTTGCAGCGCTGAATCAGTCAGCTTTCGACCTGCCCTTGACGGCCTATCACGATTCGAGATAACGCAAGTCAGATTAGGTAATCCTGTTGATATTTATAAGTATTTAGGCGAAGATCGCTGCGAGGATATGTCACAATATCCGGAATCGGGGATATTGGAATAATAGGCAGAATCTGCATATTACCAATAATATGGATTCCGTATAACACACTGTTAGCCTTACAAAATTAAAAGAGCACATGAGTTTTCCGAACGACATCAAGCTGGCCATGCGGGACTGCATTCTGAAACTGTTCTGGCCCAAAAACGACATTATTGCCTTTTTTGAGAACAACAGCTGCACAAAGAACGACGTCAGGGCTATTGGCGACTTCAAGACAATGCACAGGTACGCTGTTGTGGACGCCATGTTCAATCACCTGAGCGGGAAACCAGACAAGGGTCTCGGGCAGTTTCGTGCCATGCTCCAGTCGCTTATCGCATGGAAGCATTTCGACACGTACTACTTCGATAAGCTCAAGAAACTTAATCGCGCTGAAGCGGAACGCTCAATTAACCATCTGAAACAACTTCAAGAGATCAGAGATCATAAAATCCAGGAGCAACGGAAGGAGCGGGAGCGCAGAGAGGCAGATGCGCGTGCTCCAGGCGCAGCACTTCCAGAACTTAAGGCCAAGTTCATCGCTTTGCTTCAGGGTGAGATTACAGGCGCTAGGAGAGGGTATGAACTTGAGAGTATTCTCCAAGCATTGGCAAAGCTCGCGTCGCTTGAGGTAACTGAGCCTTTCCGTGTGAATGGTGAGCAGATCGACGGCGCAATCAAATACGATGGTGAGCACTACATTATTGAAGCGAAATGGCAAGACAAAGCTGCCGCTAATGAGGCTGTATATCAGTTTGCCGGTAAGATCGAAGGGAAGATGTACGGGAGAGGGCTTTTCTTCTCGATTCACGGGTTCAGTGAGCACGTTGTCGGCTCTCTTGTGGCAGGCAAAGCCATCAAGACCGTGTTTATTGACGGTGGAGATCTAGTCTTAGTTCTCGAGGGTCTCGTCAGCTTCACGGAGATGCTTGACCGCAAGATTAAGGCCGCGCAAACAAAAGGTTTGATCTACATCGATGTTATTACGGGAAAGGTCAAGGCGTGATGGCTAACAATCGGTTGCGCTCCGACCCGAAAAAGCGGTGCGATTTCGGTGGCAACAGTCGGCCTCGCACGGCCGCTTTTTCGGTCGGGTGAACCGAAGCGTTATGGGAAACTAGTATAAAATCGGAGAAAAAATGAGCAACTTAGAAGATCAGATTTTAAGCGGAAGGAATAGTTTGTCTGCTGATAGGCTCGACATGTCATTTGGCGAGCTTATGAATATGTATTCAAATGAGTTGGTAATCGACCCGGAATTTCAACGCTTGTTTCGATGGGATTTGGAGCAGAGGTCTAGGTTTATCGAATCTCTCCTCCTGGGTATCCCGATACCATCAATTTTTGTTGCCGAAGATACAGATGGCAGGTGGGAAATTGTAGACGGCCTACAAAGATTATCCACAATACTATCTTTCTTTGGAATGCTTAAACATACTCCTGAAAAGAATGGATGGACTCTCATGGCAGGAGATGTCGTTGAATCACTGGAAGGACTTGGAATTTCAGACCTGCCAATTAAATATCAGTTGAATATCAAACGTTCGGTTTGCCGAATTGAAGTAGTTAAGTGGGATAGCAACTATGATATGCGGTATGAGCTCTTTAACCGATTGAATACCGGGGGGTCTCCACTGACTGATCAAGAAATACGCAACTGCATCTTCCGAGGTATTTCTGTTGAGTTCACTAACTTAATAAAGCATCTCTCATCAAAAGACGATTTTATCGAATTGGTCCAGCCAACGCAGAAGCAGCAAGATGAACTTTATCTAGATGAGCTGGTCCTCCGATTCTTTTCTCTCTTTCAGAATCATGAGAATGTCAACAAGAATCTTTCTGAGCATATGACTGAGTATATGAAGATGGCCACAAAAGATGAGGTCGATTATGAAGGAAAGGTGGAGGTTTTCAATCGAGTTGTTGAAATCGTCAGTTCTCTTGGGCGGAGTGCCTTGAGTGGTAGAAATGGCCAGTTCTCAACCAGCCTGTATGACGGTATCTTTAACGGAGTGGCTGGGAATATTGAATATTTTGAGCAGTCAGACCGGAGTAAACTTCAAGAGAAAGTTGAAGCTCTAAAAGATGACGAAGAGTTCAAGAAGGTTTCTGGTGTGGCATCTAACTATAAGGAGAGGGTAAAAAAGAGAATTGAAAGAGCCCTCGAGGTTTTCTCCCCAGATGAGTAACTTGCAGTCACTTCTTTTTTGCGAGCTAGATTCATTGCAAAACAAGATGTACAAGTGTAAGACTGTGCATCTTCGCTATTCAATGTTGCCGGAGCATAAATATTTCCTACTTCGTCAGTCAGTCTTGGGGATCTATGCTGAATGGGAAGGATTTATAAAAAAAGCAATTGCTCTTTATTTGCAGGAAATAAATAAGATGCGTCTGCCATTTTCTACCTTGCACGACTATTATATATCTTATCAAACAGACAATGTGGCCAAATTCAAGTCGCCAAAGACTAATTTTGGAGCAATTGCAAAACTGTCGAGGAGCCTATTTGAGATGTATCAGGGTCCCGTTGTCTTTAGCACAGGAGTAAATACAGAGTCGAATGCCAACTTAAAAGTAACTAACTCAATTTTGGATAAGCTTTGCTTGAAATGTCTGAGCCCAAATTATGAGGGCCCGCTTAATAAGCTGCTAAAATTTAGAAATTCTATCGCTCACGGGGATGAAGGCATCCCAGTGACCCAGAGTGATATCGATAGTTTTAGCCTGCTTGTTCAAGACTTAGCGACTGATTTTGCCCTTTCCGTTAATGAAGGATTCGAAAGCAAAGTCTATTTGTCCCATAACAATGCCATGCACGCGACAAGCGCGTGATAGCATAAGGGTCAGGTCTTGCAATGCGACAAGCGAATGTTTGATTGCAAGACCTGACCCCGTTTACGCAATTCTTTGACGAAGACATGTTCCTCTTTATGTTGATCCGTTTTTGTTATGGAAATCACCATCCCAACAAGATCAGGCGCTGCATACGGCGATAACAAATTCATTTAACCACTTAAACTACTTGATCAAGAAAAGCCGAACAGATGATGCGATAGCAACGCTAATTGCAATATCTGAATGCCAAGAAGTCGGTCTTGGGATAGCATAAGCAGAGCATAAGGGTCAGGTCTTGCAATGCGACAAGCGAATGTTTGATTGCAAGACCTGACCCCGTTTACGCTGACCCCGTTTACGTGACCCCGTTTACGGACCCCGTTTACGCGTGTGGATCTGTCGCAGGAGCGGCAGAATCTGTCCTGTCTCGAACTACCGGTAACCTGGCAGTCTGCCTGACAGCCGGACGCCCGGTCCGGATCGGATTTTCCGGAGTAGGGCAGGTCAATCCGGCACAGGCCGGATATTGACCGGAATCCGAACGAGGACAAGGACTTGCTTCCTTCCCCCCTTTACCGCGCTGTCACCTGTTCTTCCTCATCCCGTCCACTACACTTCGGCTTGACTCCCGGCTGGGAATTGGATTAAAGTCTCTCCACATTTAGACAGAGTCTAAATTTGCGGCAACTGCTATAACCCTGAACAGGAGGAAGTCATTATGGAACTGAAAGGCACCAAGACCGAACAGGCACTGAAGGACGCCTTCTCCGGCGAGTCCCAGGCTAACCGTCGTTATCTGTATTTCGCCTCCAAGGCGGACGTCGAGGGCTACAACGACGTCGCCGCCGTGTTCCGCTCCACCGCCGAAGGCGAGACCGGCCACGCGCACGGTCACTTGGAGTACCTGGAAGCCGTCGGCGATCCGGCCACCGGCCTGCCCATCGGCGGCACGGCGGACAACCTCAAGGCGGCCATTGCCGGCGAAACCCACGAGTACACCGACATGTACCCCGGCATGGCCAAGGATGCGCGCGACGAGGGCTTCGACGAGGTCGCCGACTGGTTCGAGACCCTGGCCAAGGCCGAGCGCTCACACGCCAACCGCTTCCAGAAGGCGCTGGACAACCTCGACGACTGAGGTTGCCGGCCTCGGCTGAAGCACTGAAGCGGGGCCGGATAATCCGGCCCCTTTTTGTTCCCGGATTGACAGGAGCAGCAGTATGAGCGCGCCACGCGAAGGCAGCCTGGAGGCGCCGCAGCGCCATCCCCTGGGCTGGAAAGAGGAATCCTTCTACGACGAATCCGCCCTGTTCAGCGAACTGGAGCGGGTGTTCGACATCTGCCACGGCTGCCGCCGCTGCTTCAGCCTGTGCAACGCCTTTCCCACCCTGTTCGACGCCATCGACGAATCCGACACCATGGAGCTCGACGGGGTGCCGAAAAAGGTCTACTGGGACGTGGTCGATCACTGCTACCTGTGCGACATGTGCTTCATGACCAAGTGTCCCTATGTGCCGCCGCATGAATGGAACGTGGATTTTCCACATCTGATGCTGCGGGCCAAGGCGGTCAAGTACAAACAGGGCAAGACACGCTCGCGCGACAAGCTGCTCACCTCCACTGACCTGGTCGGCCGGCTGGCCGGCATCCCGGTGGTTTCCGGTGTGGTCAACAAGGCCAACAGAATGCCGGCGGCACGCAAGCTGCTGGACAAGACCCTGGGCGTGCATCCCGATGCCTTGCTGCCCGAGTATCACAGCGACACCCTGCGCAAGCGGGCGAAGGGACATCAGTCGCGGCACAGCAGCGCGGAGGAGGCCGGCCCGACCCGTGGGAAGGTTGCCCTGTTCGCCACCTGCTATGGCAACTACAACGAGCCGGACGTGGGCGAGGACCTGATCGCCGTATTCGAGCACAACCGCATCCCGGTGCGGCTGGTGGAGAAGGAGCAGTGCTGCGGCATGCCCAAGCTGGAACTGGGCGATCTGGAGGCGGTGGAGAAGGCGAAGGACGCCAACATCCCGCAGCTGGTCAAGCTGATCGACGAGGGCTGGGACATCGTGGCGCCGGTGCCCTCCTGCGTGCTGATGTTCAAACAGGAGCTGCCCCTGATGTTCCCGGACGATGCCGATGTGGCGAAGGTGCGCGACAATATCTACGACCCGTTCGAATACCTGGCCCTGCGGCACAAGCACGACAAGCTGGATACCGACTTCAAGCAGCCGCTGGGTAAAATTGCCTACCAGGTGCCCTGCCACCTGCGGGTGCAGAACATCGGCCTGAAGACCCGCGATATACTGCAACTGGTGCCCGACACCGAGGTGCAGGCCATCGAGCGCTGCTCCGGCCACGACGGCACCTATGCCGTGAAGTCCGAGTTCCACGAGGTCTCGATGAAGATTGTCAGGCCCGTGGTCAACCGGGTGAAGCAGGCCGAGGCCGACCACTACAGCAGCGACTGTCCCATGGCCGGCCACCAGATCGAGAACGGCCTGCAGTCGGGCCAGGGGCCGGAGCATCCGCTGACCCTGCTGCGCAAGGCGTATGGATTGCCGGGTGCATGAATTGACCGTGGAGGTGTATCACCCACGGATAAACCAAGGAACCTATGATTATTCCCTTTTCCGTCATTCCCGCGAAGGCGGGAATCCATGAACCGCCGCGGCCACTGGATCCCCGCCTACGCGGGGATGACGGTAGCTTCGGGGTTGTAGCCAATATTTCAGACCGATGTGTAACAAACGCAAATCCTGAACAAACCGAATCCAGAAGGTAACCATGATGGAAAAGCTGACCCGCGACGATCTCTACTCACTGGAACAGTACGCCGAGGTCCGGCCCGAGTTCCGCACCAGGGTGCTCGCGCACAAGAAGAACCGCAAGCTGCCGCTGGGCCCCAACGCCACCCTCTATTTCGAGGACCGGCTGACCATGCACTACCAGGTCCAGGAGATGCTGCGGGCCGAACGCATCTTCGAGGCCGCGGGCATCGAGGACGAACTGGCTGCCTACAACCCGCTGATCCCCGACGGCAGCAACTGGAAGGCCACCTTCATGATCGAGGTGCCGGACCCCGAGGAGCGCAAGCAGCTGCTGGCGAAACTGGTCGGGGTCGAGGACAGGGTCTGGGTGCGTGTGGGTGAACATCCTGCGGTCTTTGCCATTGCCGACGAGGACATGGAGCGCGAGACCGAGGAGAAGACCTCCTCGGTGCATTTCCTGCGCTTCGAGCTCACCCCGGAGATGGCCGAGGCCGTCAGGAAGGGCGCCGGTGTGAGCGCCGGCATCGACCACCCTGAGTTTCCCCATCAGGTGGAGCTGCCGTCGGCCGTGGTCGAGTCCCTGGCCGCCGATCTGGACTGACGGCGGCCGCCCGGCGTGGTGGCCTTGTCAGCTTCAGGGGCTGTACAATGTCGCCACCATGCCGAACGGAGACGCCGTGAACAGTTCCCGCTTCCCCTCCCTTGCCCGCCCGGCCGCCGCTGTGTTGGCGCTGCTGCTGGCGGGCGGCCTCGCCCCGGCCCAGGCCGTCGATGAGGACGTCTATCCCCAGCACGAGTACGTGGGACCGGACGATGATGATAAATGGCAGGAGCTGGAGACCCGCCTGCCGGCCTTCCCCGATCCCGGGCAGTTCCGCGCCCTGCCGTCCCAGCTGCCGGATACCCGGCTGGAGATCCAGCTCGATCCCGATTCCATTCGGGTCGACGAGGACGGCGTGATCCGTTACCTGTTGCGTATCCAGTCCCCGGGCGGGGCCGGCAACCTGTTCTACGAGGGCCTGCGCTGCGAGACCGGCGAGTACAGGACCTACGCCTACGCCACCAGCGGCGACAGCTGGCAGCGGATGCGCGGCGCCGACTGGCAGGGCCTGAACTCGGGCGGAACCGCGCGCTACCGGCGGTTTCTCCATCAGCACTATTTCTGCGAACCGACCGAGGGGAGCCTGTCAGTGGACGAGATCCGCAAACGGGTCCGCTACGGTGCGCCGCGTTTCTACGATGATCCCTGACCCGACCTTACTGATCCTTTTCCCATGAGCCAGCAAGCCTACGATTCCGCCTCCATCGAGGTGCTCAGCGGTCTGGACCCGGTGCGCAAGCGCCCGGGCATGTATACCGACACCACCCGCCCCAATCACCTGGGCCAGGAAGTGATCGACAACAGCGTCGACGAGGCCGTCGCGGGCCATGCCAAGCGCATCGATGTCACCCTGTACAAGGACGGCTCGCTGGAGGTCAGCGACGACGGCCGCGGCATGCCGGTGGACGTGCATCCGGAGCAGGGCGTGCCGGGGGTGGAGCTGATCCTCACCCGCCTGCACGCCGGCGGCAAGTTCTCCAACAAGAACTACCAGTTCTCCGGTGGCCTGCACGGCGTGGGCGTGTCGGTGGTCAACGCCCTGTCCAAGCACCTGGAGGTGTGGGTGCGCCGTGGCGGCAAGGAATACAACATGGCCTTTGCCGGCGGCGACAAGGTCTCCGAGCTGGAGACGATCGGCACGGTCGGCAAGCAGAACACCGGCACCACCCTGCGTTTCTGGCCGGATCCCAAATACTTCGATTCCCCGAAATTCTCCCTGCCGCGGCTCAAGCACATCCTGCGGGCCAAGGCCGTGCTCTGTCCGGGTCTGCGGGTGCGCCTGCATGACGAGGCCAGCGGCGAGAAGCTGGAATGGCAGTACGAGGGCGGACTGCAGGATTACCTGACCGAGGCGCTGAACGGCGCCGAGCGCCTGCCCGAGCCGCCCTTCACCGGCGATCTGGCCAGCAGCCACGAGGCCGCCGAATGGGCCCTGTGCTGGCTGCCCGAGGGCGGCGAGCCGGTGGCCGAGAGCTACGTCAATCTCATCCCCACCGCCCAGGGCGGCACCCACGTCAACGGCCTGCGCACCGGGCTGACCGAGGCGCTGCGCGAGTTCTGCGACTTCCGTAATCTGGCGCCGCGCGGCGTGCGGTTGGCGCCCGAGGATGTCTGGGACAGGTGCAGCTATATCCTCTCGGTCAAGCTGCAGGACCCGCAGTTCTCCGGCCAGACCAAGGAGCGCCTCTCTTCGCGCGAATGCGCGCCCTTCGTCTCCGGCGTGGTCAAGGACGCCTTCAGCCTGTGGCTGAACCAGCACACCGAGGCCGGCGAGCGCATCGCCATGCTGGCCCTCCAGGCCGCCCAGAACCGGCTGCGGGCCGGGAAGAAGGTGGTGCGCAAGAAGGTCACCTCCGGCCCGGCGCTGCCGGGCAAGCTGGCCGACTGCACGGCGAGCGATCCCAAGCGCACCGAGCTGTTCCTGGTCGAGGGCGACTCGGCCGGCGGCTCGGCCAAGCAGGCGCGCGACCGCGAGTTCCAGGCGGTGATGCCGCTGCGCGGCAAGATCCTCAACACCTGGGAGGTGGACCCGGCCGAGGTGCTGGCCTCGCAGGAGGTGCACGACATCGCGCTGGCCATCGGCGTGGACCCCGGCTCGGACGAGCTCAAGGGCCTGCGCTACAACCGCATCTGCATCCTGGCCGACGCCGACTCCGACGGCCTGCACATCGCCACCCTGCTGTGCGCCCTGTTCGTGCGCCACTTCCGTCCGCTGGTCGAGGCCGGGCACATTTACGTGGCCATGCCGCCGCTGTACCGCATCGACGTCGGCAAGCAGGTGTTCTATGCCCTGGACGACGCCGAGCGCCAGGGCGTGCTCGACCGCATCGCCGCCGAGAAGCTCAAGGGAAAGGTCAATGTGCAGCGCTTCAAGGGCCTGGGCGAGATGAACCCCATGCAGCTGCGCGAGACCACCATCAACCCCGACACCCGCCGCCTGGTGCAGCTGGTGCTGGAGGCGGGCGACGACACCAACGCCCTGATGGACATGCTGCTGGCGCGTAAGCGCGTCCCCGACCGCCGCGCCTGGCTGGAAAGCAAGGGCAACCTGGCCGATGTGCCGTGAAGATCAAGAGCGCCACGGAATACACGGAAAACACGGACAATATAATGGCAAAAACTGCCGAGACTCCGCCCGACTTGATGCCCGTCATTCCGGCGCAGGCCGGAATCCAGAAACCGCCGTGGTCAATGGATTACTCGCTGCGCTCGCCCTACGGGCCGCCCTTTGGGCGTTCAACGCGCTGCGCGCTTTTGTCCGGCCTGCGCCGGAATGACGGGAAATGTTTAAGAATTCTCAGGCCCAATTTCACTAATGTCCGTGCTTTCCGTGTTTTCCGTGGCTATCGATTTTATTAAACGACTATCCTTATGAAAAACGACGAACTGAATTTCGAGGGCGTTGAACGCCTGCCGCTGAAGGAGTTCACCGAGAAGGCCTACCTGGACTATTCCATGTACGTCATTCTCGACCGTGCCCTGCCCAACATCGGCGACGGCCTCAAGCCCGTGCAGCGGCGCATCGTCTACGCCATGTCCGAGCTGGGGCTGTCTGCCACCGCCAAGTTCAAGAAGTCGGCCCGCACCGTGGGCGACGTGCTGGGCAAGTTCCACCCCCACGGCGACAGCGCCTGCTACGAGGCCATGGTGCTGATGGCCCAGTCCTTCTCCTACCGCTACCCGCTGGTGGACGGGCAGGGCAACTGGGGCTCGCCGGACGATCCCAAGTCCTTCGCCGCCATGCGCTACACCGAGGCGCGGCTGGCGCCGTATTCCGAGGTGCTGCTGCGCGAGCTGGGGCAGGGCACGGTGGACTGGGAGCCCAACTTCGACGGCACCCTGGACGAACCCTCACTGCTGCCGGCGCGGCTGCCGAACATATTATTGAACGGCGCCTCCGGCATCGCCGTGGGCATGGCCACCGACATCCCGCCGCACAACCTGCGCGAAGTGGCCGCCGCGGCGGTGAAGCTGCTGGAGAAGCCCAAAACCACGCTCGCCGAATTGTGCGAGGACGTGCTGGCGCCGGACTTCCCCACCGGCGGCGAGATCATCACGCCGCGCGCGGAACTGCGCAAGGCCTACGAGACCGGCAGCGGTTCGCTGCGGGTGCGGGCCCGCTTTGAGCTGGATCAGGGCGACATCGTCATCACCGAATTGCCGCACCAGGTGGCCGGGTCGCGCATCCTGGAACAGATCGCCCAGCAGATGCAGGCCAAGAAGCTGCCCATGGTGGAGGACCTGCGCGACGAGTCCGACCACGAGAATCCCACCCGCCTGGTCATAGTGCCGCGTTCCAACCGGGTCGATGTCGAGGCCCTGATGTCGCACCTGTTCGCCACCACCGATCTGGAGCGCAGCTACCGCATCAACCTGAACATGATCGGCAACGACGGCCGACCCCAGGTCAAGCACCTCAGGCAGATCCTGGGTGAATGGCTGGAGTTCCGCACCGCCACCGTGCGCCGGCGTCTGGAATACCGCCTGGACAAGGTCGACAAGCGCCTGCACCTGCTGGAAGGCCTGCTGATCGCCTTCCTCAACATCGACGAGGTCATCGCCATCATCCGCAGCGAGGACGAACCGAAACCCGTGCTGATGAAGCGGTTCAAGCTCAGCGAGGTGCAGGCGGACTATATCCTCGACACCAAACTGCGCCAACTGGCCCGGCTGGAGGAGATGAAGATCCGCGACGAGCAGAAGTCGCTCCAGGAGGAAAAGGACTGGCTGGAGAAGACCCTCGGTTCGGCCCGCCGGCTGAAGACCCTTATCCGCAAGGAGATCGAGGAGGACGTGGAGAAATACGGCGATGAGCGCCGCTCCGTCCTGGTCGAGCGCGAGGCCGCCCAGGCCCTGGATGAGACCGCGCTGATCCCGACAGAGCCCATGACCGTCATCCTGTCCGAGAAGGGCTGGGTGCGCGCCGCCAAGGGCCATGAGGTGGACGCCAGCACCCTGGCCTACAAGTCCGGCGACGGCTATCTGGCCAGCGCCCGCGGCCGCAGCAATCAATTGGCCGTGTTCCTCGATTCCACCGGCCGCACCTATGCATTGCCGGTACACAACCTGCCCTCGGCCCGCGGCCACGGCGAGCCCCTGAGCGGCCGCGTCAACCCGCCCGACGGCGCCACCTTCGCCGGCCTCATGCTGGGCGACCCGAACGACGAATACCTCATCGCCAGCGACGCCGGCTACGGCTTCGTGGCGAAACTGGAGGATCTGTATGCGAAGAACAAGAACGGCAAGGCCGTGCTCAATCTGCCCAAGGGCGCGAAGGTGCTGCCGCCGGTGCAGGTAACCGATTACGACAGCGACCGTCTGGCCACCATCAACAGCACCGGTCAGATGCTGGTGTTCCCGTTCAAGGACCTGCCGCGCATGGCAAGAGGCAAGGGCAACAAGATCCTCGGCATCCCGGCCAAGAAGGCCGCCGCCCGCGAGGAGTACCTGATCGGCATCGCCAGCATCCCGGCAAAGACCGAGCTGATCGTCGAGGCCGGCAAGCGCCACCTGCGCCTCAAGCCACCCGAGCTCGATGAATACATTGGTGACCGCGGCCAGCGCGGCAAGAAGCTGCCCCGCGGCTTCCAGAAGGTCACCCGTATAACCACCGATGAAAAATAGCTCTTCCCCTCTCCCCCTTCAGGGGGAGAGGAACAGGGTGAGGGGGAACGCATCATGAACACCACCAACCAGAATCATCCCACCAAGAAATACGGCATCCGCGGCCGTCTCCCCGAAGGTGATCCCATGGCCCTGCCACACCTGCTCGGCGAGGACTGGCACTGGGAGCACTGGTACGCCACCAAGGCCGAACGCGACGCCGTTTTCGAGGAAATGCAGGCGCACTTCGACTACTACCGCTCCGGCGACTGGCCGAGTCAGGTGCTGGAGAAGGTTGAACGGAACAATAATTCATAATTACGAATTATATGGTTACTCCTTCCTGGGCCTCATGCCTTTATTCCCTGTCCCGGCCTGTTATCCGTCCCACGCAAATACTCCGACACGAAGCTCTCGTAAGCATTGGATTACAGAAAAAGTCGAGGTTTTGCCGTTGATACAAGATTAGCGGCGTGATTAAGTTAGGCGACCGATAAGAATTGATAATAAAGAGGCGCCTGTGATTTTTACGATCATAAAGCCATCTTTCGCTTTATCACGCTCACTTGTTTTTGTCCTGCGTTACGTATCTCGGATTAGCCCAAAAGGCGCAATCCGAAACTCACGTCCTGGCTCTGTCGGGTTACGCTACGCTAACCGAACCAATGAAAATTTCCCCATCCCCTTATGTGTAAGATATTTCGCTGCCGCCGCCGTTCAAGTGGTCTTTTTTGGTTATTCGTTTGCCGATACCTCAATCAATACTAGGTCGGTTTTTTCGCTTGATGAAACAACTACATCTGAAACGCCTATAACGGAATGGTACCGACCGAGCCAGTCAGAACTGGCGATTGAGAAGCTTTTTAATGTTCTGAATAGCCTTTCTGGTGATGGTGGTGAATATTTGGCGTCCAGTTTTATTTCCAGTCAACTAAAGGCGCAGAATGGGGAAGGGCTGCTCTTTTTGGATGTCTATGATGTCCAATCGACAATAGGGAGTTCTGAGGTTCCAACAGTAAGGATCGTTTGTGGAAACGGATATGTGTTTGACAATAGTAATAACAAATCATGGTGGGATTCCAATCCAAATCCTACCAAATCTTTTGATTTTCCTTATGGCCAAGCGATTTATGAGGCTTGCTTGGCGAATCCGTGTGTAGACGGTCAAGTCTATGATTCAGAATCGGGTCTATGTGTAGCAAATCCAAAGAACGCGCCCAACGGTTGCCCGACAGCAGGCAACCCGGTGGCTATGGCTACAGGCAACAAGTTTTCCAGCGTCTATCTTGGTACAGTGGGCGAAGACATAGAATTAATGTATATACACTCGGGTATCCCGGGTTCAGAGGTTGCCCATGGGATGGGTCAGCTTGGTAGTTTGGGTTCATACCGTTCGTTAGACGTCAATATGCGTGAAAGTCAGGTGATTGCGAAACGACCGAACGGCCAGGAGATAGTCTTTATCAATGTATCTGAAGTGTGGGTGGCTGATCCGGATCTGCAGTACGTATTATCTGAAGTGTATGAGGGCAATAATAGCCAGACGGGATGGACTTTAACTGGAAATGGTTGGGAAGAAAATTACACACTGGACGGTCGGATAACGGAAGTCATGCGCAATGATCAATTGATATTGACTTTCGGGTATGACCCGGATAATAGGCTGGAAAGCCTAACCAATAAATATGGGCAGTACATCAATATTTATTATGGTGTAGAAGGTCTAGTATATCAGATATTAGACCATTCCGGAAGAGCATGGGGCCTTTCATATGACGTCAGCAATAATTTGGAGTATGTATCCCTTCCGGACGGAAACGTCAAACAATTTCATTATGAACATGCTGGCATGCCCCACGTACTAACCGGGATTACCGACGAACGCGGCATCCGCTACGCCACCTACGAGTACTACACCGATGGCCGCGCCAAGGCCAGCTACCACGCCGGCAACGCCCAACGGGTCGATATCACTTACGACGACACCACCGGTACCCGCACCGTCACCAACTCCCGCGGCCAGACCACCACCTACACCACCGACGTCAACCTGGGCACCGCGCTTGTCACCGGCATCAGCGGCCCCGGCTGCAGCGCCTGCGCCAACGGCGGGGACACCAGTTATACCTACGACTCCGCCAACAACAACCTGTTGTCCAAGACCGAAAACGGTCTCACCACCCAGTACGGCGACTACGACGCCAAAGGTCAGTACGGCTACAAGGTCGAAGCCGTCGGCACACCCGAAGAACGTCGTATCGAATATGACTACGATCCGCGCTTCTACAACAAGATCACAGAAATCCGCGAACCTTCGGTCTACTCAAGCGCGCAGAAAATCACCAGCCGTACCTACGACGACTGGGGCAACCGCCTCACCGAGACGGTCAATGGTTTTGATCCCGACGGCAACCCGGTCACCCGCACCACCCGCTACGAGTACAACGGCCCCCTGCACCAGCTAAGCCTGATCGACGGCCCGCGCACCGACGTCAGCGATGTCACGCATTATCGCTACTACCCCAACGATCCGGCCTATGGCAACAATCGCGGCCGCCTGAAGGAGATCGAAAACGCCCACGGCGTCCTGATCCGCCGCGATATCCAGTACACTGCCACCGGCAAAGTGGCCTCGGAAACCCGTCCCAACGGCCTGCAGCTTGGCTTCACTTACTACATCGGCAACGACCGACTCCACACCCGCACCGAGACCGACACCTATACCGGTAAGACTCGCACTACCCGCTGGACCTACCTGCCCACCGGTGAGGTCGAGACCATCACCCAGGCTGATGGCGCTCCCGAGGCCACCGTGCTCAGCTTCGGCTACGATGATGCCCGCCGCCTGGTCCGGATCACCGATGGACTGGGCAATTACATCGAGTACACCCTGGACACCGAAGGCAATCGCGAGGCTGAGAAAATCTACGACAATGCCGGGGCCCTGAAAAAGCAGCTCACCCAGGCCTTCGACATCTACAACCAGCTCGATACCACGACCCAGGCCAACGAATCAGACGACTATGACTATGCTCCGGATGGAACCCTGAACCGCCGGACCGATGGCCGGGGCACGGTCACCGATTACAGCTATGACGCCCTGCGCCGCCTGACTCACACCGTTCAGGATGACGGCGGCAGCGATCCGACGACCGCTGATGCCGCCACCATCTACGATTACGATGCTCAGGACAATCTGACCACCGTCACCGACCCTATCGACGGCACCACCACCTATGCCTACGACGATCTGGGGAATCTGATCAGTCAGGCCAGCCCCGACACTGGCACGACCACCTTCCGTTACGATGCCGCCGGTAATCGGATCGAGAAAGCCGATGCCAAGGGCCAGGTATTCACCTACAGCTACGATGCCCTGAACCGCCTCACCGCCATCGACGGCCCCGGCGCGGAGAGCGACGTCAGCTATGTCTACGACACCTGCTCCAACGGGCAGGGTTTGCTGTGCCGGGTGACGCGTGGAAGCAGCGTGGTGGAGTACAGCTATACCGCCTTTGGCGAGGTGGCTGAGTCACAGGGCCTGGCCTACAGCTATGATCGCGCGGGGCGGCTGGCAGAAATCACCTATCCCTCTGGAGCGAAGGTCAGTTACGAGTATGACCCGGCAGGAAACGTTCAAACCCTTAAGATGACAAAGGATGGCAACAGCCTTCTTCTGGCAAGCAACATCCAATACACGCCCTTCGGCGATGTCAGCCATCTTGTCTACGGCAATGGCATCACCCTGTCGCAGGGCTACGATATCGCCCATCGACTGCAGAGCCAGAATGTTGACGGCACCCTGCAGATGGATTATTCACTCTATGACGGCAACGGGAACCTGCAGCAGCGCAACGAACTCATCAGTGGACAGTCAAGCACCTTCGGCTACGATGCTCTGAATCGACTGGATACGGCCGCAGGCAGTTTCGGACAGCATGATTATGTCTACGATCCCAATGGAAACCGCACGCAGCTGACAACCGATGCGGGAATGACCCAATACGGTTATACGCCACGCAGCAACCGCCTGACCTCATTGGACGGGGACAGTGGCGCGATCCAGCTTGACCCCAACGGCAATACGACCGTACTGCGTGGCCAGGTGCTGGACTACACGCCTGACAACCGCCTGAAGGAAGTCGGGGGGGTGGCAGTCTACAGCTACAATGGCCTCGGGCAGCGGACACGCAAGAATCGGCTGAACGAAAACCAAAGCATTGCCTACCTGTATGATCAGGCCGGGCAGTTGCGAGTCAAACGCACGGATGCGGGCGTGATCCAACGGGAATATGTGTATCTCAACGGCCGCCCACTGGCGGTAATTATCGCGGATCACGACGGCGACGGCGTCCCCGATAGTCAGGATAATTGCGTATATCATGTCAATCCTGATCAGTACGACAGCAACGGGGATGGATACGGTAATCGGTGTGATGCTGATCTCAATGATGACGGTTTTGTCAACTTGACAGATTTTTCACTATTCAGGCAGAGCTATGGATCAACCGACGAAGATGCTGATTTTGATGGGAGCGGATTTGTTAATCTGGCGGACTTATCTATTCTAAGGCAGTTCTATGCGGCGTCTCCTGGCCCTTCTGCTATAGAAGAGTCTGTGCCTGCGCAAAAAACTTACTATATTCACAATGACCACCTGGGTACGCCCAAGGCCCTGACCGACGAGAATGGGGCCAGGGTCTGGTCGGCGACCCATACGCCGTTCGGGAAGGCCACGGTCGACGAGGATCCGGACGGGGACGGGCGGGTGGTGATGTTCAATCTGCGGTTTCCGGGCCAGTATTATGATCGTGAGACGGGGCTGCATTACAACTACTTTAGGTATTATGATTCAAGCACGGGGCGGTATATTACTGCGGATCCCCTTGGCTTGAAAGGTGGGCTGAATGCATACGCATATGTCGGGAATAATCCGGTCAATTGGTATGACCCACATGGATTATGGGAGATGTACGGGAACTGGGGTGGCAGGAATTGGGCCGGTGGACAAAGTGGAAATAATATTCCAAATGATCCGCTTCCTCCGGTGGATAGCTTGGACGAGTGTTTTATGTATCATGATTACTGCTATGAGCAAAAAGAGAACACATGCAAACCGGATAGTCCACTAGACAATAAAATTGAGAGAATATGTGATGAGGCTTTATTACGTTGCATGCGAAACTTGCCATCAAATACTACAGAATGGCCTAAGCCTCCACAGAATTCGCCACCCAACCCCTTAACGGGTATGCCTGGTCACAACTCGTCAGCAGACGATTTTAGGGAAAAGGCTGATATGTTCTTTCGGCATAAATTGAATAGATGATTAGGGTAATGGAATGGCAGATAAAATAATAAAATGGGGGTTAATATCATCGTTACTATTCGTAAACCTTTATTTGATTTACTCATGGATTCTTGGTGGCGGGTTATTTGGTCGTATTGAAGCGCAATCCGATTTTGAGTTTGCATACGAGCTTTTTCGTTTTGGCGTTCCAGTTTTTATTATTTCATGCGTAGCGCTATTTATTCTGGTTCTGGCCCATAAAGAAAAGAGCGTTAATGAAGTGTTGAAATTGCCGGAATCAATCTCATTTATTATTAATGCTTTGATTCCCGTTGCGCTCTTTATCCTTCTGTAAGGGGGTGACGGGGTCAGGTCTTGCAATCCAACACCAATGAGCCAGGGAGGGCTCTATGGCGCGGCCGTTACGGATCGAGGTCGCAGGCGGGCTGTACCATGTCACCGCCCGTGGCGACAGACGCGAGGATATCTATGCCGATGAGGCGGATCGTCTGCATTGGTTATCCATCTTCGACGGTGTCTGTGATCGATTCAACTGGCGCTGTCATGGCTATTGCCTGATGACGAATCATTACCATCTGGTGGTGGAGACGCCCGAGGCCAATCTCTCCCGTGGGATGCGCCAGCTGAATGGCGTCTATACGCAGACCTTCAACCGACGTCATGGGTTGGTTGGGCACCTCTTCCAAGGTCGGTTCAAGGGGATACTGGTGGAACGCGAAGCTTACCTGCTGGAACTGTCGCGGTATGTTGTCCTGAATCCGGTCCGGGCCGGGATGGATTGCAAGACCTGACCCCTATGCTCGTGACCCCCATGCTCGGATTACTGAATCATCGCGAAGAGTTCATCCGCGCTCATCGGCCTGCCGAAGAGATAGCCCTGGGCGTAGTCGCAGCCCTGTTCCTTGAGTATCCGGCGCTGGTCTTCGGTCTCGACGCCTTCGGCGACGACCTTCAGGCCCAGGCTGTGGGCCATGGCGATGGTGGCCTTGACGAGTTCGAAGTCGTTGTTGTTGCCGGTGATTGCCTGGACAAAGCTGCGGTCGATTTTCAATACGGTGAAGGGAAACTCACGCAGGTAGCTCAGCGAAGAATAGCCGGTGCCGAAATCGTCCATGGCCAGCGACACGCCTTTTTCGCTCAGGGCTGACAGGGCCGCCTCGATATAGGACAGGCCGGTCATCAACACGCCCTCGGTGATCTCGATTTCGATCTGATCCCAGCCGATACCGGTATCCTCGACGCAGCGGGTGAAGAAGTCCACCAGGCCGGGATCGCGGAACTGCCTGCGGTGAGAAGTTGATGGCGATCGAGAACGGCTGGTCTGATCGCTGGTTGTGCCGGGCGGCGGTTTTCAGTGCCTCGGCCAGCACGAACTCCCCGATGGGGACGATCAGTCCCGTCTGCTCGGCGATGGGGATGAACTCGGCGGGCGAGACCTGCCCCAGGTCCGGGCTGGTCCAGCGCAGCAGGGCCTCCGCGCCGATGATAATCTGTCCTCCGAGTTCGATCTTCGGCTGGAATTCCAGGTGGAATTCGCCGCGTTCCAGGGCGCCGTTCATCTTTTCCTCGAGACTCAGCCGGCGTGACAGGCTTGCGTTCATCGCCTCGGTGAAAAAGGCAAAGGTGTTGCGGCCATGGGCCTTGGAGTGGTACATGGCGGAGTCGGCATTCTGCAGCAGCTTGAGTGCGCTGTCGGCATCGTCGGGATAGATGGAGATGCCGATGCTGGCGGTCAGCATGAGGTCCCGTCCGTCCAGGCGGAATGGGGTGCGGAAGCCTTCCAGTATCTGTTCGGCGACCTGGATGATGTCCCTGTCCGCATGCAGATTGCCGGCGAGCACGATGAATTCGTCACCGCCCAGGCGGCCGATGGTATCGACACCGCGTATGGCCTGACGCAGGCGTTTGGCGGCATCGACCAGGATCCTGTCGCCTGTGTCATGGCCCAGGGTGTCGTTGATTTTCTTGAAATCGTCCAGATCGATGAACAGGACACAGATCTTTTCGTCGCGGCGCCGTGCGTCCAGCAGCAGCTGGGACAGGCGGTCCAGGGTGAGGAAGCGGTTCGGGAGCCCGGTCAGCCCATCATAGTGGGCCTGGTAGAGTATGGTTTCTTCCGCCTGCTTGCGGGCGGTGATGTCGAGGTGGGTGCCGCTCATGCGCACGGGATCGCCATCGCCGTTGCGCTCCACCACCTTGCCGCGGGCGTTGATCCAGACCCAGTGACCGTCCTTGTGACGCTGGCGGAATTCAACATCGAAGTAGTCACTGTCACCGCTGAAGTGGGCGTCCAGTGCAGTCTGTATCTCACCCCTGTCGGCATCGTGGACGCTTTCGAACCAGGTGTCGATATCCACCGGCTCCAGTTCTTCCAGTCGATAGCCGATGATATTCGCCCAGCGCTCATTGACCACGAGCCGGCGACTGGGGATGGTCCAGTCCCAGGTGCCCGCATTGGTGCCTTCCAGGATATAGTTTCTGGCGGCCAGAATATCGCGTATCCGGGTTTCGTTTTCCTGGAGTTCCGCGGTGCGTGCCTTGACGGTCCGGTCCAGGATCCTGTTCCAGTAGAAACTGGCCGCCAGAACCAGCGTGGCGATGGCGGCAAGCCACCAGAGCATACGGTAGTCCGGTGTATGCTCGAAACGGATGGACATCCAGCGGTTGTATATGCTCTTGTGTTGCTCGGCGCTGATCGAGTCCAGGGCCTTCTGCAGGATACCGGTGAGTATCGGCCAGTCATTGCGCACGGCCATGGCCTGGGAGTTGAAATAGGGCGTGTCACCGGCAACACGCACATTGTCTATCTGGTGTCTGCCCATATAGTAGGTTGCTGTCACCACATTGCCGATGAATGCATCGATGTCTCCGGATGCGACCCGCTTGAGACCTTCGGCCGGGGTTGCCACCGTGATCAGATCGAGGCGGGGATAATCATTGTTCAACCAGTCCTGGATGGCATATCCCGCCACGACGGCCACCCGCATGCCTGAAATGTTCTCCAGATCGCCGATATAGGACACATCGTCCCTGGTGAATATGCGAATGGGCATTTCCAGATAGGGATGGGTGAATCGCAGGTACTCCTCCCGCTGCGGTGTTCTGGCGACGGAGGCGAACATGTCCGCCTGACGTGCTTTGAGCGCATCCACGCCCTGCTGCCAGCTGAGTCCTTCCATGATGCGGAAATCGATTCCGAGTCTTTGTTCGAGTTGCGTCAGGTAATCCAGTGATATCCCGCTGTACTTCCCGGCCTCGTCCCGGTATTCCACCGGTGCCCAGCCAGGATCAAGGGCCACCCGGATCTCGGGATTGGCTTCCAGCCAGTTGCGTTCCTCCGCTGTCAGGTGAAGTGTGTTTGCCGTCCCGCTTCTGTACAGCCACTTGTCCTTGAGCCGGTCCAGCTCCTTGTTCTCCATCATCCGGTTCAGGGTTTTCTGGATGGCTGAATGCAACAGCGGGTGGCGTGTCGAGACGGCGAAGTGGAGCTTGAGCCGGCCGATTTCATCCGCAGGGAGCTCCCCGGCGATCCCGAGATCGGTGATCATGTGGTGACGCAGGTAATAGCCGGCATGCGTGGCGTTGTCGATGTAGTAGTCCGCGTCCCTGGACCGCAGGGTACGATATGCCTGGTCGATACTGTCCACCAGGACGAAATTCAGCCCGGGGTAGCGTTCCATTATGATGCGGGTCTGCTGGAAGCCGGAGACCAGTACCAGCCGGGCCTGACGCAGGTCTTCCATGCTGCGTATCGGTTTCGAGTCGGCGCGGCCGATGGCGACGAAAGGTGAAATCAGTACCGGATCGCTTTCGAGCAGATACTCCGAGCGATCACCGAAGCTGGAATAATCATTCAGCAGGTCCGCGGTGTTGTCGCGCAGGGCCTGGATGGACCCGGTGTAGCTCGCGTCGAAACGACGATAGCTGAGCCCCAGTTTGGTGCTGATGACCTCCAGCAGTTCGTTCAGGTAGCCCCGCGGTGCCCCGTTTTCAATGAAGCTGAGCGGCGGCTGGCCGCGGATCAGGGGGACACTCAACTCCCCGATCTGCTGCAGATAGCGGGTCTCGGCCGGACTCAGCCGTAGTTCACTGTGCGTTGGTCCGTCCGCGTATTCCGGGTCAAACGGGTGTGCATACACCTTGCCGCAGGCAAGGCTCAGAAAGAGGTAGAGAATCGTGGCGGAGCCTGGAAAGCAACGGGCCCGCCGAAAGACCGGCCACCGGGGTGGCCGGTAGTGCAGGGCAGCGGGTAATCTCATGATGCGGAGAAGGCGTGAGTGCTGTGGTTCATGGGTCGTCGGGTCAATAGTGGGCTATGCGGCCCTGAGCATTATCGCACTGTCCGCATGGCTCACTGGGCGGCGGCGGCCGGGTTCCCGTCTTCCTGGTGCAGCGATTCCAGTTTCTGGATGACCCGGTCGGCACGCTCGATCAGGGCGCGGGCCTGGGGGTCCTGCGGATCCAGTTTAAGCACCTCTTCCCAGGTCGTTCGGGCTTCCTGGTAACGCTGTGAGCGGTAATGCTCGTTGGCAAGCTTGTGCAGGCTGTCGATCTGTACCTGGATGGCGGTGTCGAGGGAACGCTGCAGGTCGCGCAGCTGCGGGGTGCGGCCCTTGAGCTCGATCAGCTCACGGGTGATGGCGCGTGCCTGGGTCAGGTCGCCCGCGTTCATGGCACGGGTCAGGCGGGCGCGCAGCTCGCGTTCCTGCTTCTGTTGTTGTTGCTGGTCGTGGTGCGGGTCTGTGCCGGCGCGGGCGCAGGCGCAGTGACTTCCGTTGTCGCCTGTTCCGCCGATGTCCGCCTGGCTTGCAGGGCCTGGAGGGTGTCCTGTACGAAGTCTTCGCCGCGGATCTGGCCGGCCAGTTCCAGGCAACGTTCGGCCAGTTCCAGGGCGTCGCGTTCCAGGTTGCGCCGGGCGCAGTTGCGCAGCGGCTCGGCCAGCGCTTCGAGCCGGCGGGTGTTCCGGCTCAGACGCCAGTCATGCAGGTAGTCGGTTTCCTGCAGGCGGACCTGTTCCCGCAGGGCCGTCCTGCGGGCCAGTTCATACTGCGCTTCGGCTGCCAGGGCCTGGTCCCGGGTGTGCTGCATCTGTGCCTGCCGCTGCCGGGCGGTCTCGTCCAGGGCCTGTTGCAGGCGGTCGTGTTCCGGCAGGTAGGTCAGGGCATGCTCCAGGGTGCGCTCGGCGGCATACCACTCGCCTTCCTGGCGCCGGTGCTGTGCCAGGGTCAGGGAGAGTTCGACCAGCCGGTCGCGGTAGAGGTCGATGATGGCGGGATCTTCAGCATAGAGCTCGCGCGCCTGCTCGTACTCGGTGCCGGCCCGGGTCACGGGGGAGAGGATGTCGGTGTCACGCGACGGGGTAACACTGCAGCCGCCGGCCAGCAGCATTCCCGTCACCAGCAGGATAACCAGCCACTGCCTCATGCGCTCTGCAGCCGTCCCTGGTGCCAGATCAGCTCGATCTGCTGGTCAAAGGCTTCGCGGTATTCGGGTTTGAGATCCAGGATACGGTAGGTCATGACCGGGCGGGAGATGCCGCGCAGGGTGACCGCCTCGTGGGCCTCGGCGATCACGCGGCCCTGCACCTCGTCGCGTGCGTACACCGATTCCGACACCAGCACCTGGCCGGCTTCGGCGCAGGCCGACAGCCTGGAGGCCAGGTTGACGTTGTCGCCGACCACCGTGTATTCCATGCGTTCGTCCGCGCCCATGTTGCCGGCCAGCATCTCGCCGCTGTTCAGACCCAGCCGGAACCGCACCGGCGGCTGGCCGCGGCGTTCGCGGGCCTGGTTCTCCAGCCCGACCAGGCGCTGGATCATCAGGGCGCAGATTACGGCGTTGAAGGCATGATCGGGATCGGACTGGGGCACGCCGAAGACCAGCATGGCGCAGTCGCCGATGTACTTGTCGATCATGCCGTGGTTGGCGTCGGTGGCACGGAAGATATGAGCGAAATACTGGTTGAGCAACTGGGCGACCGCTTCCGGGGCCATGCGTTCGGACATCTCGGTGAAGCCGACGATGTCGGCGAACAATACGGTGGCATCGACGCGCTGGCCGCCCAGGCGGGTGCCGCGCGCCAGGATTTCCTGCGCCACATGGGGCGAGAGGTAGCGCGACAGGGTACGCTCGACCTGGTTCTTCTGGTGCAGGCCCTCGGCCAGCCGGTTGAAGGAGGACATCAGGTTGCCCAGCTCGTCCTTGCGCCGCTCCGGGAAGCGCAGGTGGTACAGCCCTTCGTCCAGTGCCTGGCTGGCGTGGATCAGGTCATAGATGGGCTGGGACAGCCGCCGGCTGAGGGCGACCGTGAGCACCGAGCCGATCAGCACCACGATCAGACTGGCCAGGATGATGTGCTGGTTGGCGGTGAACAGGGAGTGCTCCCAGGGTGTACGGTCCAGGGTAATGACCACGTGGCCGGCAACCACGTCCTGGACCCGCACAGCGCTGGTGAAGGCGACCAGATCGTAGGAATATGCCTGACTGGCGTCCCGACTCTGCCATTCGTAGCCGCGCAGGCGGTTGGGGTCGGGCGCGGTATCGCCCTGGGGCTGGTCGAAGGGCGTGATGCCGGCCTGGGTGAGGATCTCGCCTTTCGAGCTGAGGATGGCGGTGCCCAGGACATTGTCGTCCTGGATCAGGTTGGTGGTCAGCACGTCCAGCGCCAGACTGTCGTCGGCCAGCAGCGGCTCGGCGGAGGAACGGGCGAACTGATGGGCCAGGGTGCGGCCCAGTTCGTCGACCTGTTGACGCAGGATCTGGTTCTGGTGCTGGACCACCAGGCTGGCCAGCAGGCCGATACAGGTGACCATCAGAACGGAGATCACGAAGGACAGCTTGTAGGCGATCGGGATATGGCCCGGCAGGGACCGGCGCAGCCGCCGCCAGGCGCTCCCGCGGCGGCGGGGGCGTTTGCGCGAGGTCTTATCCTGTGTCGGGATCTCGGACATGATTGAAGACTGGCGTAATCCTGTGTCTGGCTTGAAAATACCCGCCGGCGCCCCCATAAGGCAATCGCCGTCGTGGCGCGAACACTGAATGCAAGTATAACGCCATTATACGTTGGATTTTTGTGCTGGCTTGTCAATGTTGCCGGAAACGGTCGAGGAAACCCATAGATGAAACGTGTTTTTCTGTTTCTCGCCACCAACCTGGCGATTATCGTCGTCCTCAGCATCACCCTGCGCCTGCTCGGCGTGGAGCGGATCCTGGACGAGCAGGGGGTGGGGCTGGACTTCACTGCCCTGCTGATCTTCTCCGCCGTGATCGGCTTCGGCGGTGCGCTGATTTCGCTGATGATTTCCCGCTGGACGGCGAAGCGCATGACCGGCGCCCGGGTCATCGAGCGGCCGCGGGACGCCACCGAGCAGTGGCTGGTGGAGACCGTCCAGCGCCAGGCCCGCCAGGCCGGCATCCCCCTGCCGGAGGTGGCCGTCTATGACGCGCCCGACATCAACGCCTTCGCCACCGGCCCCAGCAAGCGCCGCTCGCTGGTCGCGGTCAGCACCGGGCTGCTGCGCGGCATGCGCCGGGAGGAGGCCGAGGCGGTACTGGCCCACGAGATCAGCCACGTGGCCAACGGCGACATGGTCACCCTGGCCCTGATCCAGGGCGTGGTGAACACCTTCGTGATCTTCCTGTCGCGGGTGATCGGTCATGTGGTCGACCGGGCGGTATTCAAGGTCGAGCGCGGCCACGGGCCGGCCTTCTGGATCACCGCCATCATCGCCGAGATCGTGCTGGGGATACTGGCCAGCGCCATCGTCATGTGGTTCTCGCGCCGGCGCGAGTTCCGCGCCGATGCCGGCGGCGCGCGGCTGGCCGGCCGCGGGTCCATGATCGCCGCGCTGGAGCGGTTGCGCCAGTCGGCGGACCGGCCGCATCTGCCGGACCGGATGGCCGCCTTCGGTATCTCCGGGCCCATCGGCCGGGGGCTCAAGCGCCTGTTCATGTCGCATCCGCCGCTGGAGGAGCGCATTGCTGCGCTCAAGGCCGCACAGGACTAGGGAACCTCTGATTTTTCGTTATGTCCCTATCGGCCTGCGCCGGCACAGGCTCCAGGTGGAGCCATGTCTCTGCAACGCCTGCATTCCCGCCTTCGCGGGAATGACGGGAAGGATAATAACCGGAGGTTCCCTAGGCGCTTGGAGCGGACCTGAAACCGCCGGCCCGATCCAGTACAATACGCGGCTTTCCACGAGCAAGCATAAGGAAGCCGTAATGAGCCTGATCCGACCCTTTGCCGGCCTGCGCCCCGTCGACGGCCGCGCCGGCGATGTCTGCGCCCCGCCCTATGACGTCCTCAACAGCGCCGAGGCCCGCAGCCGTGCCGAGGGCAGACCCTACAGCTTTCTGCACATCTCCAAGCCCGAAATCGACCTGCCCGAGGGTACCGATCCCTATGCGCCCGAGGTCTACGCCAAGGCGGCGGAGAGCTTCCAGCGCATGCGCGAGGAGGGCGTGCTGGTGCAGGACGACAAGCCCTGCTATTACGTCTACCGTCTGCACATGGGCGATCACACCCAGACCGGCCTGGTCGCGGTGGCCTCGGTCGAGGACTACGACAGCAACCGCATCCGCAAGCACGAGTTCACCCGCCCCGACAAGGAAGACGACCGGGTGCGCCAGATCGACGCCCTGGACGCCCAGACCGGCCCGGTGCTGCTGGCCTATCGCTCCGAAGCGCAGGTCGATGCCCTGCTCGAATCCGCCGCCACGGGCGCGCCGGACGTGGATATCGTGGCCGACGACGGCATCGGTCACAAGCTGTGGGTGGTGCGGGATCAGGGCATCATCGATGACATCACCGCCCGTTTCGACGCCATGCCCAATCTCTACATCGCCGACGGCCACCACCGCTCGGCCTCGGCCTCGCGCGTCGCTGCGGCCCGCAGGGAAGCCAATCCGAATCACACCGGCGAAGAACCCTACAACTACTTCCTGTCCGTGATCTTCCCGCACGAACAGATGGCATCTTTGACTACAACCGGGTAGTGAAGGACCTCAACGACCTGTCCCCGGATGAGTTCCTGGATGCAGTGAGCCAGTCATTCGAGGCCAGTCCCAGTGACGCGCCCGTCAAGCCGGCGCACCCGGCCGAGTTCGGCATGTACCTGGAAGGGCGGTGGTATCGGTTGCGCATCAAGGACGACCTGATCCCGAAGGACGACCCGGTCAGGCGCCTGGATGTGAGCCTGCTGGCCGACAACCTGCTCGAACCCGTGCTCGGCATCACCGATCCGCGCCGCGACTCCCGGATCGACTTCGTCGGCGGTATCCGCGGCCTGGAGGGTCTGCAGCAGCGGGTCGATAGCGGCGAGATGGTCGTGGCCTTCTCCATGTACCCCACGCCCATGTCCGAACTGATGGCGGTGGCCGATGCCGGCGAGGTGATGCCGCCCAAGTCGACCTGGTTCGAGCCCAAGCTGGCCGACGGCCTGGTGTCGCATCTGCTGGAGAGCCGCTAGTCGGGCGGCGTTCTCTGTGTTTCCAGCGCGAAGGCCTAGATCGACTCCTCGGTGAAGTCGTAGTCCATCCCCGGGTGCGGCTCCTGCAGGAAGTAGCCCTGGATGAAGGGGATGCCGAGCTGGAACAGCACGGTCAGGCTGCTGGCGTCCTCGACGAACTCGGCGATGCATTCCTTCTGCATGGAGGCGGCCATGTCGACGATGGAGCGGACCATGGCCTGGTTGTTCTCGTCCGAGGCCAGGTTGTGGATATGGGCGCCGTCGATCTTGAGAAAGTTCACCGGCAGGTGCTTGAGCAGCTGGAAGGAGTTGGGTCCGCCGCCGAAGTGCTCCAGCGAGGTCTTGCAGTGGATGCTCTCCATGGACTTCATGAAGGCCTTGGTGTGCTTGAGGTGATCGGCGGCCTCCTTCTCGGCGATTTCGAACACCACGGATGAACCCGACAGGTGGGCGGACTTGAGCTGTTCGTTGATCCACAGCGGCAGTTCGGGATCGTCCAGGGTCGGACCGGACAGCTTGATGAAAAAGACCGTGTCGTGACCCTCGCGGCGACGCTCGGCCAGCCGGGCGATGGCCTCGCGGATGACCCAGCGGTCGATGTCCACGATCTGCCCGGTCTGGCGGGCGACCGGCAGGAACTGTCCCGGCGGGACCTCCTCGCCCTCGCCGTCGCGCATGCGCAGCAGGATCTCGTAGCGCTCGGCCGGATCGCCGTGCAGGCTGACGATGGGCTGGTACATGAGGCTGAAACGGTCCTGTTCCAGTGCCTCGCTGATGGACTGCTTCCACTGTTGTTCGCGTTCGCGCCCGAGCTGTTCGTCGGTGACCGGGTTGTGCAGATGCACCCGGTTGCCGCCTGCCGAGCGGGCCACCTCGCAGGCCAGGTCGGCGCGCGAGATCGCCTCGTGGGCGTCCGGCACGCTTTCGGTGACCGGGCTGATGCCGATGCTGGCGGTGAGGGTCAGGGTGCGTCCCTCGATGTCGAAGATATGCTCTTCGATGGCGTGGCGCAGGGCCTCGGCCAGTGCCTGGGCGGCGTTGAGATCGCCCTGGTTGAGCAACAGGGTGAAGGAGTTGTCGCCGAAGCGCGCAGCCAGGCCCTGCTCGCCCAGCTTGACCCGGATCAGGTCGGCGATATCCTTGATCACCAGGTCGCTGCCGACCAGGCCTACCGTGTCCTTCACGCCCTTGAAGTTGTCCAGCAGGAGATAGAGCAGGTGTGATTCGGTGGAGCCGGCCTGGGCGTCGGATACGGCCAGTTCGACCTCCTCGAGGAAGTACTGGCGGTTGTACAGGCCGGTGAGGATGTCCTGCTTGCTGAGAAACTGCAGCTTCTGCGCCAGCTCGGGGTCGCCGACGGCCTGGTCGCGGATCACGATCTGGGTACAGATTTCACCCTCGATCGAGGCCGGCGAGAATTCCATCACCGCCTTGAAATTGCCCCGCGGGACGCTGATGCACTGCACCTCCAGGTCATCGACCTTCTGCTCCTGCCTGTTGTAGTTGCGCAGGAATTCCTTGAAGCGGCTGGTATCGTCGGGGGCCACCATGTCCATGATGGGATGGCCCTCGATCTCCTCGATGTTGTCGAAGCCGAACATTTCCAGGTACGACTGGTTGGCGTAGATGTGCATGCCGTCGTGGACGTAGGCGATGGCGTCGCGCGAGCTGTCCAGCAGCGAGCGGCAGCGTTTCTCGCTCTCCTCGTGACAGATGCGGAATCGCTGCAGTTCGCGGCGCATGAGCAGGTTGGCCTGCTCGCGGGCCACCACCAGGCGCAGGTGGTCGGGCTGGTCGTAGCTGACCAGGTCGGCAGCGCCGGCCTCCAGGGCGGCGATGGTCTGCGGCTCCTCGGCAGTGTCGCCGATGAACACGACGGGGGTCTCGGGGCCGTGTTGCTCGAGCAGACCCTGCAGGTCGCTCATGGGCACCGCCGCCTGGCCCTGGGCCAGGATGATCAGATCGGGCAGCTGCTGTTCCAGCGCCTCGGCCGTGGCCTCGAGGCTGTCCGCGTACTGGTAACGCACGACGTGGCCGGCATTGCGCAGGATATTGGCAATGGCCTCGGCGTCGTTCTGGGATTCCTCGATGATAATCAGGCGCAGTACATCTTCGTTGCCAGTCACGCTCCCTCCGGCTTGTCAGTCCATTAGAGCCCGGGGCGGTCGCATGGGCCGCCGTGGCCGGGTCCACTAAACTACCCCTTATCGGCAGGAATGTGAATTCTCTTGACCGCCGCGGCCGCCGGCGGAATCGCGCATTTTTACGGCCGGATGACTGCCCCGGCCGCGGGCGGCGTGCTAAGGTAGAAGGCAGGACAAGCGAAAACAAGGGGAGTGATTCGGATGGAAGAGGTCATCGTCCGCGCGGAAAGCCCTGAAGACGTCAAGGCCATCGATGTAGTCAATCTCAGCGCCTTCGAAGGCGACGCCGAGACGCAGCTGGTCGATGCCATGCGACGGTCGCCGGATTTTATCCGCGACCTGTCGTTGGTCGCCGAAATCAACGGCCGCATCGTCGGGCACCTGCTGCTGTCCAGGGCGGTGCTGGAAGGCGAGGGCGGGCGCAAGTCGGTGCTGGTGCTCGGTCCCATGTCGGTGGTGCCGTCCCAGTCCCACCGCGGCATCGGTGTGGCCCTGATGCAGGCCGCCGTCAACCGCGCCCGCGACATGCGCTACACCGCCATCGTCATTGCCGGACGGCCGGATTACTACGAGCGCTTCGGCTTCAAGTCCGGCAGTCAGTTCAACATCACCACCAATCTGCCCGTCCCGGAGGACGCCGTCACCGCGATGGAGCTGGTCGAGGGAGCCCTCGCCGGCGGCGGCCGGGTGGTCTATCCGGCGGTGTTCGAGGCGATTTATTGAATCAGGAACCCCCGTACCCCACCAGTGGGTAGGTCGGGTTAGCGTAGCGTAACCCGACAGTCCGCGGATGTCGGATTACGCCCTTTGGGCTAATCCGACCTACGCTACGATCCCTGCTTTATATTTCTTTCCACAGGGACGCGAAGTCTTCCGGCGACATGGCCGGGTAATCCGGCTCGCTGCGTTCGGTCTGTTCGTCCAGGGCGGTGAACTGGAACTGGGCAAAGGATCCGGTGTTCTCCAGCAGCTTGGTCAGACGTACCTGCGCCAGCTTGCCGTGCGAGTGCACATTGACCTGGTCGCTGGCCTGGTAGGGCAGGGTCGGGGTGATCAGGGTGGCCGGCTGGTTCAGCTGACGGATCTCGGGCAGCAGCAGGCTGCGCATGAAATGCATTTCCCGGTTTTCGCGCACGACCTGGGTGGCCACGGCCACGGCTCCGGGCGAGAGCATCTGCACCCCCATCTCCACCCCCTGTCCCGGCGGGCATTTCATCCAGCGGATAATGCCCAGTGCCAGTTGCGGGAGATCGCCTTCCTCGTCATCGCCGGCCGCCTCATGGATGCCGATCAGCTCGCCGACCTGGGCATCGGTACTGTCGTGGCTGTCCCATAGCAGACAGTAGCCGCCGGCGCTGACATTGACCATGCGCCAGGCATGGGTGGCGTATTCCGCCTGCGCGTCCCTGCCCTCAGGGGGTTCGGTGGCGGGCTCCACGTCTGCGGTCATTTCCACCATGCGCACGCTGAACTCGTCGGTCTGCCAGCGCCGGGTGGCGCGCAGGTCCCACACGTCGGGCAGCTCGTTGCGCTGGTCGCTGGGTTCGGTGGCGGTGAACCTGGCCTTTTCCTCCAGCTCGGCTTCGGCGCGGGGACCGGACTCGAAGGCCGCGCCGCCGCTGATGAAATGGTGTACCGGGCTCAGGCCGATGGCGACGACCGCCTTCGAACCCTGCTGCATGCGGCTGAAGCGGCGCTTGGGCATCACGCCCCAGGCCAGCATCAGCCGACGCAGGGTGTCGGCGCGCAGATCGGTGCTGCGCCGGCCGCCCTGCTGGAGCGCATCCAGTTCGGCCCGGGCGGCCTCGGCCAGTTGCGCCGTGTCCAGCAGCCGGCAGTTGCGGCGGTGATAGTTCTGGTGACGCAGGACCAGGTAGGTGGGCGGATCGTCACTGTCCAGGCTGACAATGAAGATCTGGTCCGGGCTCTTGGGCTGGACATAATCCTCCAGGCTGACCAGTTCGGCCCAGTGCCTCAGCGCGGTGTGGATGGCGCTGACCTCGCCCTGGCGCAGTCGGTAGGGTGAGGTCAGCGCGAGCAGCAGCAGCTGTTTGTAGACGCCGCTGATGGTTTCGGCGACCGTCTCCCCGTCCCCGGTGCGCACGGGCGAGTGTCCGAGGGAACGTTCCTCGGCCAGAACGTAGAGCTGGTGCAGGGTTCGCCACAGACCGGGCGGGCAGGGCGCATAGACCAGGTAGGCGCGCAACAGGCTGTCGCCCAGCGCGGTCAGGGCGCGGTGAACGGCCAGGGTGAACAGCTTCTTGTCCTTGCGCAGCACATTCTTTGTGTCTTCGTCCGCGATGCAGATGCGGTAGCCGGAGGCGAGCTGGTTGAGCAGGGCCTCGCTGAGCTCCAGCACCTTGCGGCCCTTGTCCGACAGCGGCAGCGGCTGACCGACATAATGCTTCTGCATGGCCTCGACCGCATTCAGGATGCAGGGTCGCAGCAGTTCCAGAGCCCTGAAGCGCTGTTGGACACCGATGTCGAGCTGGTTCATTTCGATCAGGGCGGAGAACAGCTGGCGGGTGGTTTCCCCGACATTGAGCACCGGCAGCTGGCTGATCCATTGCTCGAGCTGGGCAGGGCGGGTGTCGAAACTGCTTGCTTGCGGTGGCGTGCGCGTGGGCAGGTGAGGCTCCATGGCTCCCTTCTCTGGTTGGCTTGGTTATATTATGGGCATTACCGAATTATTGTCGGCGGAACGGCCCTGTTCTTGATCTGAGGCTGCCATGCCAAGCGGTTGTTTGGAAAAATAATATGTTATTTCGTGGCGCAGGGGAAACCGGGCGCTTCCGGTTCCGGCCGCCGGTCCTCACAGCGGGGTCTTGCCGGGGTCGCCGGGGATTTCCCGCACCAGGCGGGGGATCAGGTAACCGGAACACTGTGCCTGTAAGCGGGTGATGAGTTCCCGGGCCCGCGCATCGCTGACGGCGAAGTGCGCTGCCCCCTGTACCGGGTCGAGCTGGTGCAGGTAATAGGGCAGCACGCCGGCCGCGATCAGTGCCCGGCCGAGCTGCTCCAGCGCCTCCACCGAATCGTTCACACCGGCCAGCAGCACCGCCTGGTTGAGCAGCAGTGCGCCGCTGCCGCGCAGCGCCTGCAGGGCGTCACGGGCCGGTGTATCCAGCTCATTGGCATGGTTGACGTGCACCACCACCAGGGTCTGGAAGCGGGTCCCGCCCAGCCAGTTCAGCAGCGCCGGTGTGACCCGCTCGGGCAGTACCACCGGGGTGCGGGTATGCAGGCGCAGGCGCTGCAGGTGCGGCACGGCCTCGAGGTCGGCGACACAGGCGGCCAGCCGGCATCGGCCAGGGTCAGGGGGTCGCCGCCGCTGAGAATGATCTCCTCGACGTCCGGATGCGCCCGCAGGTGGTCCAGCACCGCCTGCCACCGGGCGCCGCGCGGACTGGCCTCGGCATAGGGGAAATGGCGACGGAAACAATAACGGCAGTGGATGGCGCAGGCGCCGGTCAGGGTAAGCAGGGCACGGCCGGGGTATTTCTGCAGCAGTCCCGGTAC
The DNA here is from genome assembly GCF_003932505.1 of Thiohalobacter thiocyanaticus. Lineage (GTDB taxonomy): Bacteria > Pseudomonadota > Gammaproteobacteria > Thiohalobacterales > Thiohalobacteraceae > Thiohalobacter > Thiohalobacter thiocyanaticus. The sequence continues at coordinate 727,160 of NZ_QZMU01000001.1, read as the reverse complement.
GGCCATGGCCTCCTGCTCGGCCAGCGGGTCGGTGGAGTAGCCGGGCTGGACCGCGTCCTCGCGCGGGTCGGGAAAGACCTGACGCAGCAGCGGGTCGTCCGGATCGCCGGGGCGGATGCGGTCCAGGAAGGCTTCGGGTACCCGGACCCGGAAGTCCCGGGCGGCACCGGCGGCGGGGCGCGGCGCGAGGCCGAGCCGCCGGTCGAGTTCGGCAGGGCTGTCCACCGCGCCGGACAGCGCCTGCTGCCACTGGCGGGCGTGCTTTGCACGGGAGGTTCGCGGTATGATACGCGCCGGTTTGTTCATGATTTCCGGTCCGGATTGGAAGTGGAAGGTTTTTTATGGCGACTTACAGCACCAACGAGTTCAAGCGCGGCCTGAAGGTCATGCTCGACGGCGATCCCTGCACCATCATTGAAAACGAGTTCGTCAAGCCCGGCAAGGGGCAGGCGTTCAATCGTACCAGACTGCGCAACCTCAAGACCGGCCGGGTCTGGGAGAAGACCTTCAAGTCCGGCGAGAGCCTGGAGGCGGCGGACGTGCTGGACGTGGACATGCAGTACCTCTACAGCGACGGCGAGTTCTGGTACTTCATGGATCCCAATACCTTCGAGCAGGTCGGCGCCGGCGACTCCGCCGTCAGCGACGCGAAGAACTGGCTCAAGGAACAGGACGTGTGTGTGGTGACCCTGTGGAACGGCGAACCGATCTCGGTCACGCCGCCCAATCACGTCATCCTCCAGGTCACCGAAACCGACCCGGGCGTGCGCGGCGACACCGCCACCGGCGCGACCAAGCCGGCCACCCTGGAGACCGGCGCCGTGGTGCAGGTGCCCCTGTTCGTCGACGTGGGCGACACGCTCAAGGTCGATACCCGCAGCGGCGAGTACATCTCCCGCGCCAAGGAATAGGGAAACCCTGATGAGATCCTGTCATTGCGAGCGCAGCGCGGCAATCTCGTGATTTGGCATCAGCCGGTTGGAGATTACCGCGGCGCTGCGCGCCTCGGACAGGTATCCTTGCGCTGACAGGGTGTTCCGGGGTTTGAGCCGCCAGCATCAATGAACGAGAACCCCTGGCAACCCGCCGCCGGCCTGGACGTCCTGCGTCTGCGGGCGGAGCTACTCACGCGTATCCGCGCCTTCTTCGCCGAACGTGACGTGCTGGAGGTCGAGACCCCGCTGCTGTCGCATGCCGGACTGCCCACTCCCCAGTTAGAGAGCTTCGCCGCGCATCCGGCCTCGCGGCCTGAGACGCCCACGGGTTATCTGCATACCTCGCCCGAATTCCCCATGAAGCGGCTGCTGGCCGCCGGCTCGGGCCCGATCTACCAGATCTGCAAGGTGTTCCGTGCCGATGAGTGCGGCCGGCGCCATAACCCGGAGTTCACCCTGCTGGAATGGTACCGGGTGGGCTTCGACGCGCCGGCCCTGATGACCGAAGTCGAAACCCTGCTGGAATCCTTGTTCGACGACACCCGCCCCGTGGGCGGCATCCAGCGGTTAAGCTATCGCGAGGCCTTCCTGCAATACGCCGGAGTCGACGGGCTGGAGGATGCGATCGCGCCCCTGCGCTGGGCCCTGGACGAACACGCCATACCGGTCCCCGACGGCATGCCGGCCGATGACCCCGACCCCTGGCGCGACCTGCTGTTGACCCAGGTGATCGAGCCGCGGCTGCCGCCGGCGGTGTTTCTGTACGATTATCCCGCCAGCCAGGCCGCGCTGGCCCGCATCCGCCCCGGGCGGCCACCGGTGGCGGAGCGCTTCGAGCTCTACCTCGACGGTGTGGAGATCGCCAACGGCTTCCATGAACTGACCGACGCCGTTGAGCAACGCCGGCGTTTCGAGGCCGAGAACGCCCGGCGCATCGGGCAGGGGCTGGCGCCGGTACCCCTGGATGAACACCTGCTGGCTGCGCTCGAACACGGCCTGCCCGATTGTGCCGGTGTGGCCGTGGGACTGGACCGGCTGTTGATGCGGACAGCAGGGGTGGAGGATATCGACGCGGTGCTGGCCTTTCCCTGGGAGAGGGCGTGAGGCGTGTTATTGATGGGTTAGTACAGCCTGATCCCGCGTAGCGCGGTGGCTGTCGTGGCTATGCTGAAGCTGGTTCAGCCTCTCCGTCATCCCCGCGCAGGCGGGGATCCAATTACCTTCACCAGCGGCGCGAACGACGGCTATCCGTCATTCCCGCGCAGGCGGGAATCCAGAATCCGCCGTGGTCACTGGATCCCCGCCTGCGCGGGGATGACGGGTGGAGGGGAATGACAACCATCATCCGGTATTCTCCTCCTCCTCACTCCTTCCCACGAAATTGAGTAGACTTGCCCGCATGGACCCGAGTCCCGAATCTGAACCCGCCGGCCTGGAACAGGTTGATAGCACCACCTGGCGCTGCCATGGCCGCTGGACCGTGGACGGGCTCGGCCGCCTGACGCGGGAACTGGGGCTCCGGACCTTTCCCGGAGCGGGAAAGCTGGTTCTGCAGGGTGGGGGTGTGCAGGCCATGGACACGGCCGGGGCCTGGCTGCTGCGCTCGCTGCTGGAGCGTCTCGATGCGCAGGGCCGCCAGGTCGAAACCGAGGGTTTTCCCGAACACCATATGGACCTGCTGGCACGTCTGGATGAGCTGGCCGAGCCGGCCGCGCCCGCGCCGCCCAAGCCCCTGCGGGGTGTGTACCGCATCGGCAAGGCCAGTCTGGATGTCCTGCAGGAACTGTTCGAGCTGCTGTCCTTTGCCGGCGAGACCTTTGTCTGCCTGCTGCGGGCCCTGGCCCGGCCCTGGCGCATCCGCTGGAAGGCGGTGTTGGCGGACATGGAAACCGCCGGCATGCGCGCGCTCGGCATCGTCGGCCTGCTGTCCTTTCTCATGGGCGTGGTGATCGCCTATCAGGGCGCGGTGCAGCTGCGCGCCTACGGCGCCAATATCTATGTCGCCGATCTGGTGGGCCTGTCCATGCTGCGCGAACTCTCCCCACTGCTGGCGGCCATCATCGTCGCCGGGCGTACCGGTTCGGCCTATACAGCTCAGATCGGAACCATGCAGGTGACCGAGGAGGTGGCCGCCCTGCGCACCATCGGCATCTCGCCGTTCGAGGTCCTGGTTCTGCCCAAGGTGATCTCCCTGTGTCTGGCGCTGCCGCTGCTGACGGTGTTCGCGGATGTGATGGGCGTGCTGGGCGGCATGGTGATGGCCAAGTTGCAGCTGGGGCTGGGCTTCGTGCCCTTTCTCGACCGGCTCAACGAGGCCGTGGGTCTGCGCTCATTCCTGCTGGGGCTGGGCAAGGCGCCGGTGTTCGCCCTGATCGTGGTACTGATCGGCTGCTTCCAGGGCTTCAAGGTCTCCGGCAGCGCGGCCAGCGTGGGCCATCACACCACCCTGTCGGTGGTGCAATCGATCTTTCTGGTCATCGTGGCCGATGCCTGGTTCTCGGTCATGTTCAGCTGGCTCAATATCTGATGAACGCAGCTGACACGGTCCTCGAACTGCGCCAGGTGCAGACACGCTTCGACGCTTTCGTCGTGCATGAAAACCTGGATCTGGACGTGCGCCGGGGCGAGGTGCTGGCGCTGGTCGGCGGGAGCGGCAGCGGCAAGACCACCCTGCTGCAGGAGATGATCATGCTGCACCGGCCCAGCGCCGGGCACATCCGCATGCTGGGCGTGGACGTGCTGCGGGCCGGGGAGCGCGAGCGCCAGGCCCTGCGGCGGCGCTTCGGCGTGCTGTTTCAGCACGGGGCGCTGTTCAGCAGCCTGACCCTGCTGCAGAATATCGGTGTGCCGCTGCGCGAGCACACGGACTTCGATCCGGCCTTCATCGATCAGCTGGCCTATCTCAAGCTGCGCCAGGTCGGGCTGCCCGCCGAGGCCGCGCACCGCTACCCCGCGGAACTCAGCGGCGGCATGATCAAACGCGCCGGGCTGGCGCGGGCGATGGCGCTGGATCCGGAACTGCTGTTCCTGGACGAGCCCACCTCGGGCCTGGACCCGGCCAGCGCCGACGGCTTTGACGCCCTGCTGCTGCAGTTGAAACAATGGCTGGGACTGACGGTGGTGATGATCACCCACGATCCCGACAGCCTGTGGCAGGTGGCCGACCGGGTGGCGGTACTGGGGGACAAACGCATCGTGGCGGCGGGGCCGATGGTGGAGCTGGCTGACGTGGAGCATCCGGCGGTGCGCCAGTATTTCGAAGGGGCCCGTGCCGGCCGGGCACGGACGGACAAGGGCTGAGGGCACACCGGGATGGAGACACGGGTACAGTATGTTCTGGTGGGGCTGTTCGTCATCGTACTCAGTGCGGCGGGCGTCGGCCTGAGCCTGTGGCTGGCCTTCGGCGATATCACCACCGATTACCGCACCTACCGGATTCACATGACCGAATCCGTCTCCGGCCTGTACCGGGATGCGCCGGTGCGTTATCACGGCGTGGAGGTCGGCAAGGTGCGTGAACTGGAACTGGATCCCACCGATCCGGAACGGGTGATCGTCACCGTGGACATCGCAAGTGACACCCCGGTGCGGGTCGACACCCTCGCCACCCTCAAGGTGCAGGGCCTGACCGGCATCGCCTCGGTGGAGCTGACCGGCGGCAAGGTCTCCTCGCCGTTGCTCACCGCCGGGCCGGGCCAGGAATATCCGGTCATCGACACCGGCCCGTCGCTGTTCTCGCGCCTGGACAACACCCTGTCGGAAATGGCCGACAATCTCAACCGCGTGGCCAAGGATCTGCATGAACTGCTCGGTGCCGACAACCGCCAGGCCTTCAGTACGACCCTGGACAACCTGGCCGCCCTGAGCGAGACCCTGGCCGCCCAGCGCGATACCCTGGCGCAGGGCAGTCGGGACGCGGCGCGCTTCTTCGGCGCGGCGGCCGAGGCCGGCGAGGCGCTGCCGCCGCTGGTCGAACAACTGCAGGCCGGCACCCGTTCGCTGGAAATCATGGCGGAGGATTTCACCGCCACCAGCCAGGCGCTGCGCCGCCAGGTCGAGACCGGCGGCCAGGGCCTGGACCAGGTCACCGACCGGCTGCTGCCCCGGGTCCAGCGTCTGCTGGAGGACATGCACGGCCTGTCGGGCGACATGCGCCGTCTGATCGGTAATCTGGAACAGGACCCGGGCCGGCTGCTCCACGGCGAGCCCGAGCGGCCGCCCGGGCCGGGGGAGGACAGGCAATGAGACCGCAGCGCAACACCCGGATCGGCCTGGCGGCTGTGCTGGTCCTGCTGCTGGCGGGCTGTTCCGTCCTGCCCGAGCCCCGCCCGCCTGTCGCCTACGATCACTACACGCTTGCGGTGGCGCCGGCCGGTCAGGCCGCGGCGGTGGAGCGCGTGCCGCTGACCCTGCTGCTGCCGCCGCCGCGCATCCGCGCTGAACTGGCCGGTACGCGGATGGCCTATCGTCAGGCGCCGGGCCGGCTGGAATTCTTCGCCCGCAGCCGCTGGGCCGATGCGCCGCAGCGCCTGCTGCACGACCTGCTGCTGGAGCGCTTCACCCGGGAAGGCCCGTATGCCTACGTGGTGCGCGAGGCCACACCGGCCAGCGCCGATCACCGCCTGGAGATCGAGGTGCTGGAGTTCGTCCAGGACTTCACCGTCACACCCAGCCGGTTCCGGGTGCGACTGCGCTGGCAGTTGCTGGACCTGGGCAACCGCCGGGTGCGGCTGCAGGAACTGATCGAGGCCGAGGTGCCGGCACCGGCCGATTCCCCGCAGGGCGGCGCCGCCGCCGCCGGTACGGCGGTCAATGAACTGTTCGAGCGCATCCACCGGCGCCTGAGCCGGGAGCTGCGGTCCGATGCTTGAGCGCATCCGCATCGTGCTGGTCAATACCTCGCATCCGGGCAACATCGGTGCGGCGGCGCGGGCCATGAAGACCATGGGACTGAATGACCTGTGTCTGGTCGACCCGGCCGCCTTCCCCGATCCCGAGGCCAGCGCGCGTGCCTCGGGCGCCGAGGACCTGCTGACCGGCGCCCGGGTGGTCGGGACCCTCACCGAGGCAGTGGCCGATGCCGTCTGGGTGGTCGGGACCAGCGCCCGTCTGCGGGCCATCCGCTGGCCGCTGCTGGAGCCGCGCGCCTGTGCCGCCCGGGCGCTGACCGAGGCCGGGCAGGGGCCGGTGGCAGTGGTGTTCGGCCGTGAGCGCAGCGGCCTGACCAACGAGGAGCTGGATCTGTGCCACGCCCTGGTCAGTATCCCCGCCAACCCCGATTATGCCTCGCTGAATCTCGCCCAGGCGGTGCAGATCCTGAGCTACGAGCTGCGTACCCGCTGGCTGGGGGAGGGTGCGCTGGCGCAGCAGTCGCCCGAGCATCCACCGGCCACGGCGCAGGAGATGGAAGGCCTGTATGCTCATCTGGAACAGACGCTGTACGAGCTGGAATTCATCAACCCGGAACAGCCGGGACAGATGATGCGGCGGTTGCGGCGGCTGTTCACGCGCGCCCGGCCGGATAAGAACGAGGTCAACATCCTGCGCGGCATTCTCAGCGCGGCGCAGGCCAAGGCAGGTACGGGCGCCTGAGCTGTCAGCGGGCGGCTGTCGCGCCACGCCCGCCAAAGGTACAATGCCGGTTATACCGACACGGACTGGACCCGATCATGTCCCTTGAACAGCTGCGCGAGGACATCCACTGCGTATTCGACCGCGACCCGGCCGCGCGCAATGTCTTCGAGATCCTGACCACCTACCCGGGTGTGCATGCCGTGCTCATGCACCGCCTGAATCATGCCCTGTGGAAGCGGGGCATGAAGTGGTTCGCGCGCTGGCTGTCGGGGCTGACCCGCTGGTTCACCGGCATCGAGATCCATCCGGCCGCGGCGATCGGCCGGCGCTTTTTCATCGACCACGGCATGGGCGTGGTGATCGGCGAGACCGCCGAGATCGGCGACGACTGCACCCTCTATCACGGGGTGACCCTGGGCGGGACCAGCTGGGACCGGGGCAAGCGTCATCCGACCCTTGGCAACAACGTGGTCATCGGCGCCGGGGCCAAGGTGCTGGGGCCGATCCGCATCGGCAACGGCGTGCGCATCGGCTCCAACTCGGTGGTGCTCAAGGACATCCACGACCTGGCCACGGTGGTGGGCGTGCCGGGCCGGGTGGTGGAACAGCGCACCGCGCCCAGCGAGAGCCAGGCCGCCATTGCCAGGAAGATGGGCTTCGATGCCTACGGCCTGACCAAGGACATGCCCGATCCGGTGGCCTCGGCGATCAATGCCATGCTCGAGCATGTGCATGTGATGGACCAGCGGCTGGAGGAGGTCTGCAACGGCCTCAAGAGCCTGGGGGCCGAAATGGGCGATCTGCAGCTGCCCGAACTGGGCTCGTGCGAGATCAAGACCGCTTCACCGGTGCAGGAACTCGAACCGGGCAGTCCCGAGGACGAGGACACGGAGACCCGGGGTAATACTTGATTAAAATAGTAGGGTATGGGATAGTGTAGAGATGACCCTTATCCATGTATCAGAGGGGCCGATCCTATGAAATTGACGACCAAAGGGCGCTATGCCGTGACCGCCATGCTGGACCTGGCGCTGCATGCCGGTCATGGCCCGGTCAAACTCGCCGAGATCTCCGAACGCCAGGGGATCTCCCTGTCCTATCTGGAGCAGCTGTTCACCCGGCTGCGGCGGGAGAAGCTGGTGGTCAGCACCCGGGGGCCCGGTGGCGGCTATTCGCTCAGCCGCGGCTCCGATGACATCCCGGTCTCGGCCGTTATCATGGCGGTGGACGAGAATGTCGACACCACCCGCTGCGGCGGCCTGGCCAACTGCCACAACGACCAGCGCTGCCTGACCCATGAGCTGTGGATGGAGCTGAGCAGCCAGATCCGCACCTTCCTCGACCAGATCACCCTGGGTGAGTTGATGCGCAACGGTGGTGTACTGGAAGTGGCTGAGCGCCAGGAGCGCGAGGCCCGGCAGCGCCATACCGGTGACGTCCCCGTGAACTTCGACCCCGTCCGCGCCTGAGCCCCGGCAACGGGGTGGATGCCCGGCGCGGGCTTGTTTGTTCCCTGAAATCCTTGTATACCCCAACCAGCTGGCCGGGAAAAGGAATCATGGACATGGGGCTGAAGTGGACGGACTCGCTGGCGATCGCGGCCGCGCTGAACCTGGCGCATCCGGAGGCCGATCCCAAGTACGTGAACTTTGTCGAGCTGCGCCAGTGGATCCTGGAACTGGACGAATTCGACGACGATCCGCGCCGCGGTGGGGAAAAGGCCCTGGAGGCGATCCAGCTGGCCTGGATCGAAGAGTCGGTCTGAATCACATTGCCCGTCCCGCGGGGATTTGGGTAAACTGTATCCCTTTTCCGGCATAAACCCGCGTGACCACGCGGGTTTATGTTATATTATCCAGTCAAAATCAACCTGTTATTCGGAGAATTCGGTCAATGGCGGTGGAACGCACCCTTTCGATCATCAAGCCCGACGCCGTGGCCGGAAACCTGATCGGCCGGATCTACAGCCGTTTCGAGGACGGGGGGCTGCGGATCGTGGCGGCCAGGATGATGCACCTGTCCCGGGAACAGGCCGGGGCCTTTTATGCAGTCCACAGGGAGCGTCCCTTTTATAATGAGCTGGTTGATTTCATGACCTCCGGCCCGGTCATGGTCCAGGTGCTGGAAGGCGAGGACGCCATCAACCGTAACCGCGAGATCATGGGTGCGACCAATCCGAAGGACGCCGCCCCCGGCACCATCCGCGCCGATTTCGCCGAGACCGTTGACGAGAATGCCGTGCACGGCTCCGACGGTCCGGATACGGCAAAGACCGAAATCGAGTTTTTCTTCAAATCCGACGAGCTGTGCCCGCGCACACGTTGAGGGAGTGAAATCCGCTGGCGGCGTCTGTGGCGCCTGCCGCGGGATACCGGCATGTCCGACCCGAGCACAACCAATCTGCTGGACCTGGACCGCAAGGGTCTGGAAGCCTTCTTCGCCGGGATGGGTGAGAAGGGCTTTCGCGCCCAGCAGGTGATGAAGTGGATCTACCAGCTCAATGTCGACGACTTCGCCGGCATGTCCAATCTGAGCAAGGCCCTGCGCGAGCGCCTGCACGACGAGGCCCGGGTGGAACTGCCGCGGGTGGTCATGGACCGGCTCTCGAGCGACGGCTCGCGCAAGCTGCTGCTGGAACTGGCCGACGGCAACTGCATCGAGACGGTGTTCATCCCGGAAAAGGAGCGGGGCACCCTGTGCGTCTCCTCCCAGGTCGGCTGCATGCTCAACTGCAGCTTCTGCTCCACCGCCCAGCAGGGGTTCAACCGCAATCTCACCACGGCCGAGATCATCGGCCAGGTGCTGCTGGCCAGCCGCGCCCTGGGCGGTGACGTTCAGCACCGGCGCGCCATCACCAATGTCGTGATGATGGGCATGGGCGAGCCGCTGCTCAATTTCGACGCGGTGGTGCGCGCCATGCAGATCATGCGCGACGACCTGGCCTTCGGTCTGTCCAAGCGCCGTATCACGCTCAGCACCTCCGGCATTGTCCCCGAACTGGATCGACTCAGGGCCGAATGCGACGTCAGCCTGGCGGTCTCGCTGCACGCGACCAACGACGAGTTGCGCAACGAGCTGGTGCCGATCAACAGGAAATACCCCATCGCCGAACTGATGGAGGCCTGCCGACGCTACGTGGCCGACGAGCCGCGGCGGCGGGTGACCTTCGAATACGTCATGCTGGCCGGCGTGAACGACTCCGATGCCCATGCCCGTGAACTGCTGCGGCTACTGCGCCGGGTGCCGGCCAAGGTCAACCTGATTCCGTTCAATCCGTTTCCAGACACCACCTATACGAGCAGCGACCCGCAGCGCATCCTGGAGTTCCAGAACATCCTGATCAACGGTGGCATCGTCACTGTCACCCGCAAGACCCGCGGCGATGACATCGCCGCCGCCTGCGGTCAGCTGGCCGGCGAATTCCAGGACCGCACCCGGCGCCGGGCCGGGCGTATCGTGCCGCTTGTGCAGGGGGTTCAGGGGTGAGGGCAAGGCTGATAACTCTGTTGTTGACCGCCGCGCTCACCGCTGCCTGCGGTTCAGCCAATGTCCGCGATGAAGAGGCCCGCAGTGCGGCCCAGTACAATGTCGAGCTGGGACTGCAGTACATGCAGGAAGGCATGAACCAGGTGGCCATGGAGAAATTCAGGAAGGCCCTGCGCCAGGATCCCTCACTGGCCGCGGCGCACAACGCCATTGCCGTGCTGTATGAGTCGCTGGGCGAGATCGATCAGGCCGACCACCATTTCCAGCGCGCGGTGCGCCTGGACAGTAAGGATTCGCGCGCGCACAACAACTACGGCGCCTTTCTGTGCCGTCAGGACCGCTGGGAGGACGCCGAGCCGCATTTCGTGGCTGCGGCCTCGGACCCGCTCTACGAGACACCGGAAATGGTCTACACCAATGCCGGCATCTGCGCCCAGCGCGCCGGCGACCTGGACAAGGCGGAAATCTACCTGCGCAAGGCACTGGAGGCAGCCCCCGAGTATCCCGTTGCCCTGCGCCGCATGGCGCAGGTGAGCATGGAACAGGGCAATTACCTCAAGGTGCGGGCCTATCTGCAGCGCTATCAGGCGGTGGCCCGGCATACGCCGCAGACGCTCATGCTCGGCATCCGGGCCGAGGAGCAGCTCGGAGACAGGAACGCCGTGTCCAGCTACCGGTTGTTGCTGAAGAACAACTTCCCCGATTCGCCCGAGGCCAGGGAGCTGTCTGGACAGCCCTGACATTGCCATGACCGAGACGCCGGAATCCACAGAGTCGGAACCGACTGCCACGACCGCCGATACCGCGGGGGTGGGCGCGCGTCTGCGCGAGGTGCGCGAGCACAAGGGGATCAGCCCGGCCGAGGTCGCCGCCCAGCTGCATCTCAACGAACAGACCATAGTCGCGCTGGAGCAGGATGATCGCAGCCGCCTGCCGGCACCCATCTATGTACGCGGCTATGTGCGCGCCTATGCCCGGCTGCTGGGGTTGGACGAGGAAGAGTTGCTGGCCCGGTACCAGCCGGCCGAGTCTCCCGAACTGCGCACGGTGGGGATGCCGCCGCAGGCGCAGCCTGCGCTGAGAAGCGCCCGTATGCCCTGGCGGCTGCTGGGCACGCTGGTGTTGCTGGTCGCGCTCGCGGGTCTGGCCGTCTTCGTACTCCCGGGGTTGTGGGAGCGGTTCACTACCGCCGGTGACCCGGAAGCCTCGACGGCCGGCGAGGTGTCGGATCTCGAACCGCTGCCGGTGCCGTCCGGTTCCCCCCGGAGCGAAGCCGGGGATTCGCGGGTCCGCCTGCCGGCGCTGACCGCACCGTCTGATCCGCGGCCGGCACCCGGGACTCCGGGCCGGCCCGAGTCCATGCCGGAGCCGCCGCCGGTACCGGAGCCACCGCCCGCGTCGGAGTCGCCGCCCGTGGCGGAGTCACCGCCTGCGGCCTCGGCGCCGGTTGCACCCGCCCGGCCCGAAGTGCCGCCGGCGCCGGCCGAAGCCGGGCCGCAGCAGCTGCAACTGCGGCTGCAGCTGAGCCAGGACAGCTGGATATCCATCCGCAACGCCGCTGGCGAGCGCCTGCTGGTGGGCCTGTACCAGGCCGGCAGCGAGCACCGGATCAGCGGCCGACCGCCGTTGCAGGTGGTGCTGGGCAATGCCGCCGGGGTGGAGCTGACCGTGGACGGCGAGCCTTATTCCCTGTCCGGCTATGACCCGGGCAGTGTGGCCCGTTTCACGCTCGAATAACCGGATGCGCCCGGCGCATCCCTTCTGATCCGATACACAATGGCAAAGAGTTCGAATATTCAGGCCGTGCGGGGGATGAACGACATCCTGCCGCAGCAGACCCCCACCTGGCAGCATGTGGAGGCGGTGGCACGCGCCACCCTCCAGGATTACGGCTACCAGGAAATCCGGATGCCGATCCTGGAGAAGACCGAGCTGTTCAAGCGTTCCATCGGCGAGGTGACCGACATCGTCGAGAAGGAGATGTACACCTTCGAGGATCGTAACGGCGACAGCCTGACCCTGCGTCCGGAGGGCACGGCCGGCTGCGTGCGCGCCTGCATGGAGCAGGGGCTGCTCTACAACCAGGTCCAGCGGCTGTGGTACGCCGGTCCCATGTTCCGTCACGAACGGCCACAGAAGGGGCGTTATCGCCAGTTTCACCAGATCGGCGTCGAGGCCTTCGGCATGGAAGGCCCGGATGTGGATGCCGAGCAGATCTTCATGACCGCACGTCTGTGGCGGGCGCTGGGCCTGGCTGAGGTCCGGCTGGAGGTCAATTCGCTGGGCAGCCAGGAGGCGCGGGCCGCCTACAAGGCCATCCTGGTGGAATACCTGGAAGCCCACCATGACCAGCTCGACGAGGACAGCCGGCGCCGTCTGCACAGCAACCCGCTGCGTATCCTGGACAGCAAGAACCCGGACATGCAGGCGCTGATCGAGGCCGCCCCGCAACTGGCCGATCACCTGGACACCGAGTCCCGTGATCACTTCCAGACCCTGTGTGGCTACCTGGATGCCGCCGGGCTGGAGTACCGTATCAACCCGCGCCTGGTACGCGGGCTGGACTACTACAGCCGCAGTGTGTTCGAGTGGGTCACCGACCGGCTGGGCGCGCAGGGCACGGTCTGCGCCGGCGGGCGCTACGACGGCCTGGTCGGCTGGCTCGGCGGCAGGCCGACCCCGGCGGTGGGCTTCGCCCTGGGCATGGAACGCCTGATCGCCCTGCTGGAGACGCTGGAGGCGGTGCCGCCGCCGCCCACCCCGCACGTCTACCTGGTGGTGGCGGGCGAGGCGGCGCTCACCCAGGGACCGGTGCTGGCCGAGCGCCTGCGCGACGCGGTGCCGGGACTGCGGCTACAGATGAACTGCGGTGGCGGCAGCTTCAAGAGCCAGTTCAAGAAGGCGGACAAGTGTCAGGCCGCCTACGCCCTGATCCTGGGCGAGGAGGAGGCCGCGCGCGGCGAGTACGGACTCAAGCCCCTGCGCGAGACAGGCGAACAACGGGTACTGCCCGAGCCGGAGCTCGTCAACTATCTAACAGAAATCGTCAACCAGTGAGGGCTGCAGCATGGCCGAGAGTTTCAAAACCGACGACGAACAGGCGGAAGCGATCAAGAAATGGCTGCGCGAGAATGGCAGTGCCCTGCTCACCGGTATCATGCTGGGCCTGGCCGCCCTGTTCGGCGGCAAGGCCTGGCTGCAGTACCAGGAACAGCAGTCCATGGCCGCTTCCAATCTCTATGCCCAGCTGAGCAATGCGGTCTCCCAGGGGGAGTCAGCCGTCGCCACCTCGGTTCACGAGAACCTGCTCAATGAATACGCGGGCAGCAGCTATGCCGTGCTGGCTGCCCTGCAGATCGCCCGGCTGCAGCTCGACGAGGACAATCCCGAGGCGGCGCAGGCCCAGCTGGAGTGGGCCTACGAGCGCGCCGGTGACGGGCCGCTGAAGCACACGGCGCGGGTGCGCCTGCTGCGGCTGTTGATTGCCCGGGACGAACTCGACCGGGCCCGCGCCCTGCTCGACGAGGTGAGCGAACGCGGCAGCTATGCCGTGGTCTATCTCGAACTGGAAGGCGATCTGGCCATGGCGCACGCGGACTATGCAACGGCCCGCACGGCCTATGAAGCCGCGCTGGCGGCCTATCCGGGGGATCTGCCCGGCCGGTCGCTGCTCGAAGCCAAGCGTGACGATGCCGCGCGCGTCGGTGGGGAGGGCGCAGCCTGATGCGTGTTCTGCTGCCCCTGCTGTTGCTTGCTCTGGCACTGCCCGGCTGCGCCTGGCTGCGCGGCGGTGACAATACCGAGCCGCCCACTGAATTGCAGGACATCGAGGCCGGGATCGAACTGCAGCGTCAGTGGTCGCGTGACATCGGTGCCGGCTCCGGCGGGAAGTTTCTGCGCCTGCAGCCGGTGGTCGACGGTGGCCGCATCTTCGCCGTCGACCACAAGGGCCGGGTGATGGCACTCGAGGCCGGGACCGGCGAGCCGGTGTGGGAACGCGATACCGATCTGCCGATCAGCGGCGGCGTCGGGACCGGCGATGGCCTGATCCTGGTCGGCAGCATCGAGGGTGAGGTGCTGGCCCTGGACTGGCGTGACGGCAGCGAGGTCTGGCGCGCCCGCGTCTCCGGCGAGGTACTGGCCCCGCCCCAGGCCGCGCGCGGGGTGGCAGTGGTGCAGTCGGTCGACGGTGACGTCACCGGCCTGGACTCGGCCACCGGCGAGCGACTCTGGGTATTCGATCGTACCGTGCCTGCGCTCAGCCTGCGTGGCACCTCAACCCCCGCCCTGGTGGAAGGCTTCGCCATCATCGGCCAGGACAGCGGCAAGCTGGCCGCGGTGGAGCTGGAGCGCGGCCTGCCGGTGTGGGAGACCGCCATCAGCCGTCCGGCCGGACGCTCGGAACTGGAACGCATGGTCGATATCGACTCGCCGCCGCGCATTCAGGGCAATGCCGTCTACACCGTGACCTACCAGGGGCATGTGGCTGCCGTGGAGGGGAACAGCGGCAACAAGTTCTGGGACCGGGAGATGTCGTCGGCCGTCGGTCTGGGCGTGGATTTCCGCCATGTCTATGTCACCGACCAGGACAGTCGGGTCTGGGCCCTGGACCGGCGCAACGGCTCGGCCATCTGGCAGAACGAGCGTCTGCTGCACCGCCAGCTGACCACGCCCGTGGCGCTGGATGATCATGTCCTGGTGGCCGACCTGGAGGGCTATCTGCATGCCCTGTCGCGGTTCGACGGCGCCATCGTGGGCCGTACCCGGGTGACCGGCGATCCGGTTCTGTCCATCCCGGTGGTGGACGGTGATACGGTCTATATCTATGCCAGCGACGGCACCCTCGCGGCATACAAGATAAGCGGGCTCTAGATGCTGGCACCGCAGGTCGGGTCAGCATAGCGTGACCCGACCCGACATGGCCCGGTGTCGGATTGCGCCCCCGGGCTTACTCCGGCCTGCCGACTGCAGCTTTTTTCTCGAACCCTGGAACCCTGAATCAGCCATGCTCCCCGTCATCGCACTGGTCGGACGCCCCAATGTCGGCAAATCGACCCTGTTCAACCGGCTCACCCGCAGCCGGGATGCCCTGGTGGCGGACCTGCCGGGCCTGACGCGCGACCGCAAGTACGGCGAGGGCAAGCTGGGCGAACGGCCCTACCTGGTCATCGACACCGGCGGCCTGAGCGGCGAGGCGGCCGGTATCGATGTCCTGATGGCGCAGCAGTCCTGGCAGGCGGTGGAGGAGGCCGATGCGGTCATCTTTCTGGTCGAGGCCCACAGTGGCGTGACGCCGACCGACCAGCAGATCGCCGAGCGTCTGCGCCGCACCCATAAGCCGGTGTACCTGGCCGTGAACAAGGTCGATGGGGCCGATCCCGACACCGCGGTGGCCGAATTCTATGCCCTGGGCCTGGGCCAGGCCTTTCCCCTCTCGGCCGTGCACGGCCACGGCGTGCACGACCTGATCGACCCGGTGCTCGAGGCCCTGCCGGAACCGGCGGAGGAAACACCGGACAAGGCCGCCGACGACAGCATCCGCATCGCCCTGGTGGGACGGCCCAACGTGGGCAAGTCCACCCTGCTCAACCGCATCCTGGGCGAGGAACGGGTGGTCGCCTTCGACCAGCCGGGCACCACCCGCGACAGCATCCTGGTGCCCTTCGAACGCGACGGCCAGCCCTATACCCTGATCGACACCGCCGGGGTGCGCCGGCGCAGCCGCATCGATGCCGTGGTCGAGAAGTTCAGCGTCATCAAGGCGCTCAAGGCGATGGAGGCTGCGCACGTGGTGATCCTGGTGCTGGATGCCCACGACGGCATCACCGATCAGGACGCCACCCTGGCGGGACTTGCCGCCGACTCGGGCCGGGCGCTGGTCATCGCCATCAACAAGTGGGATGGCCTGGAGACGGATATGCGCGACCGCATCAGGAGCGAGGTCGACCGCCGCCTGCCGTTCGTGAACTTCGCCGAGTTCCACTATATCTCCGCGCTGCACGGCACCAATGTGGGCCACCTGTTCGAGGCCGTGCAGCGCTGTTATCAGTCGGCCACGGCGAAGTTCTCCACCCCGGAACTGACCCGGATGCTGGAGGTGGCCGTGCACACCCATCAGCCACCGCTGGTCCGCGGCCGGCGCATCAAGTTGCGTTATGCCCACCAGGGCGGCCACAACCCGCCGCTGATCGTGATCCATGGCAACCAGACCCAGTCCATCCCGGATGCTTACAAGCGTTATCTGGTAAACTTCTTTCGCACCCGGCTGCAACTGGTTGGCACCCCGATCCGGCTGGAATTCCGCACCGGCGAGAACCCGTACAAGGACAAGCGCAACAAGCTCACGCCGCGCCAGCAGCACAAGCGCAAGCGGCTGATGAAGAAGGTCAAGTCAAGCGCGGCGAGGAAGAAACGCAGGCCGTAGTTGTGCGTGACGACCACATCCATCGCTCCACTTCACTTCATATCCAGGCAGCATGATGTTCGAGTACTGGAACCGGAACGCCCTCATCGCATCCCTCCGGGGCTACCGCCTCGCCGATCTGCGCGCCGATCTCATGGCCGGCGTGACCGTCGGTATCGTCGCCGTCCCGCTGGCCATGGCGCTGGCCATCGCCAGCGGTGTGCCGCCCCAGTACGGCCTCTATACCGCCATCATAGCCGGGCTGATCATCGCGCTCAGCGGCGGCTCGCGCTTCAGCATCTCCGGGCCCACTGCTGCCTTTGTCGTCATCCTGCTCCCCATCACCCATGAGTACGGTCTGGGCGGGCTGCTGCTCACCACGGTCATGGCGGGCGTGATTCTGATTATCATGGGCGTGGCCCGCATGGGGCGGCTGATCCAGTACATCCCCTATCCGGTCACCATCGGCTTCACCGCCGGTATCGCCGTGGTCATCGCCGGGCTGCAGATCAAGGATTTTCTCGGCCTCACCACCGGCGAGCTGCCCCAGCACTTCCTGGAGAAGCTGGCCATGCTGCTGCAGGCCCTGCCCAGCGCGCGCTGGCCGGACCTGGTCATCGGGCTGATCACCCTGTCGGTGCTGCTGCTGTGGACCCGGCTCAAGACCCGCATCCCCGGTCACCTGGTCGCGCTGCTGACCGGAGCGCTGGCCGCCTGGGTGCTGGGATGGTTCCTGCCCGATTTCTCGGTCGCGACCATCAACTCCCAGTTCAGCTACATGCTCGATGGCGTGACCCGCCAGGGCATCCCGCAGGCCCCGCCGCTGCCGCTGCTGCCCTGGGCGCTGCCGGGTGGCGACGGCAATCCGATCGGGATCTCCTGGCAACTGATCCGCGAACTCCTGCCCGCGGCCTTCACCGTGGCCATGCTCGGGGCCATCGAATCCCTGCTCTGCGCCGTGGTGGCCGACGGCCTGACCGGCGCCCGTCACCAGCCGGATACCGAACTCATCGGCCAGGGCCTGGGCAACCTGATCGGGCCCTTCTTCGGCGCCATCCCGGCCACCGCCGCCATCGCTCGTACCGCCACCAACATCCGCGCCGGCGCGCGCAGCCCGGTGGCCGCCATCGTGCATGCCCTGGTGATCCTGGTCGTGGTGATCAGCCTCGCCGGCCTGCTGGGCCAGTTGCCCATGGCCGCGCTGGCCGCGCTGCTGCTGGTGGTGGCCTGGAACATGAGCGAGGCCCGGCATTTCGTGAACATCGTGAAGGTGGCGCCGCGCTGCGACGTGGTGGTGCTGCTGGCCTGCTTCGGCCTGACCGTGGTGTTCGACATGGTCATTGCCGTGGCCGCCGGCCTGGTGCTGGCCGCGATCCTGTTCATCCGCCGCATCTCGGTCCTGACCGGCACCGAGTTGATGGACACCAGCGCCCACCAGCACCTGGGCGAGCTGCCGCCGCACGTGGCCGTCTACGACATCAACGGCGCGCTCTTCTTCGGCGCCGCCGAGAAGGCCATGAGTGCCCTGCGCAGCACCAGCCGCGATGTGCGCATCGTGATCCTGGACATGAGCGACGTGCCCATGATCGACATGACCGGCATCGTGGCGCTGGAATCCCTGCTGGAGAACCTGCACCAGCGCGGCATCGCCGTCATCATCGCCAACCTCAAGCCGCGCATGCAGGACAAGCTGCTCCGTGCCGGCATCCGGGAGCAGGCCGGCCGGCTCGAATTCGCCGGGGGTCTGGACGAGGCACGCGAACGGGCATTATCGCTACCGGCTCAGACAGCGACAATGTGACTGTTCTTTAAAAGGGTTTCGGAATCCGGACCAGCTGTTCGCGCGGCCGCGGTTAAAAAGGGGTCGGTGACAAATGATAATGATTGCGTTTTGTCACCGACCCCTTTTCCGGTTCCTTTTCCGTTATGGCGGGCCGCGGCGGCCCGCCTTCACCTTGGGGTTCAGGGCGCGACGATGCGCAGCTGCCCGGTGCGGATGCACTCCATCAGATTGTCGCGGTCAGTGATGTTGAGCATGGAGACGGGCTTGTCCTTGATGGCCATGCAGATTTCGTTGCGGACTTCATGGCCGCGTCGGGACTCAAGCACCTGGTGTTTGGAGACCAGGCGCATGCGCAATTCGCTGGGTTTGCGACCGGGCAGGAGCGACTTCTTCGCCCAGGTATCCAGGATGGCCGCGTCGTTCTCGTAGGTCAGGTTCCAGTCGTGGTCCGGGTTGCCCATGCGCTTGTCCGGTTTACCCCACTGCTTGATCCATGTGTCGCGCTCGGCGTCAGGATCGACCTGGTCGTTGAGGAAATGCGCGACCTCGACCGAGATCACCTCGCCGCCGGGATTGAGCTTGAGGCCGACATAATGCATGCCATTGCGGTCTTTTTTCTCGAAGCTGGTTTTCTTGACCTGGGTATAGCCGCGGTTGTCGAGGGCGGCGCCGGCCTCGCGGGTGCTCATGCCCAGGCGTACGCCCTCGATGTCCAGTCCGACCAGGTCCACTTCGGTTGCCTGGCCCGGGGATACTGCCAGCAGGCAGGTACCGAGCAGCCAGGCATACCGTTGCCAGAGTCGCTTCATTGTCATTCTCCCTGTTCAGCTCCGTGTACCTTATTGAGGTTAGTCGAAGGCTCCGGGAATGCCAGCGGGCGGCGTCAGTCCGGATTTTCGCGCAGCAGCAACATGGGCGATCGGGTCAGGATCCTGCGGGTGGACCAGACGCCGGTGATGCCCAGGGTGAGCATGGTAGTGGCCAGGATGCCGGCCAGCAGAGTGAGACTGGGCTGGTAAGGCAGTTCGAACACCCGGCTGAACAGGCCGTATCTGGCGTTCCGTTCCGGTCCAGGCCAGCAGGCCGGCAAGAAACCCCAGTGACAGGAATTCCGCGAACTGGGCCTGGCGCAGTTGCCGGCTGCCGGTGCCGAGCGCGCGCAGCAGGGCGTTCTGCTGCAGCCGCTGACCGGCGCTGGCGACCACGGTGGCCACCATCAGTACTGCGCCGCTGGCCAGGATCAGCACCAGGATGGCGGTGATGGCGCGGCTGCCCTGGTCGAACAGGCGCCGCGCCTCGGCCAGCACATAGTCCACGTCCAGCAGGGTGACGGAAGGAAACTCGCGCAGCAGTTCCGGCAGCAGCCGGCGCCGCTCATCGGGCAGATGGAAGCTGGTCATGTAAGTGGCCGGATACTCCTCCAGCCGGCCGGGCGGGAAGACGATGTAGAAGTTCGGCCGGAAGGATTCCCATTCCACGCTGCGCAGGTTGACCACCTCGGCATCGAAGGTATCGCCGCCGATGAGAAATCCGAGCCGGTCGCCGATTTCGATGCCGAGCTGTTCAGCCAGCTGAGATTCCACCGAGATCACGTCATTGCGCTGCGGCGTGCCTTCCCACCAGTGCCCGCTCAGCACCTCGTTGCCGTAGGGAACGGCCTCGCTCCAGGTCAGGTTCAGCTCGCGGCGCAGGGCGTTGTGGTCGTCGGCCTCCTTGCTGATGGCCTGGCGGATGGGCTCGCCGTTGAGTTCGATCAGGCGCCCGCGCACCAGCGGATAGACGGCGTCATAGTCGATGTCCAGGCGCTGCAGGGCGGCGGCGAAGGGTTCGGCCTGCTGCGGCTGGATGTTGATGGCGAAGTGGTTGGGGGTCTGCGGCGGCAGCTGGTTGTTCCACTGGTCGAACAATTCCTGGCGCACGGCGATGAGCAGGGCGAAGCACATGAAGATCAGGCCGAAGGCGATGCCCTGGGCGGTGGCGAAGCGGCGCCGGCGCCACAGGTTGGCCACGCCGAAGCGCCACCAGATGCGTCGCGAGCGGACCCGACGCAGTACCAGCAGCAGCCCCTGGAACAGCGCGGCGGCGATCAGCACCAGCGCCAGCGCACCCAGGGCGAAGCGGATGACCAGTACCGGCGAGCCGGTCTGGTACCACATCAGCAGCAGCAGGGCGCCGCCGGCGCTGAAATAGGCCAGCCAGCGGGAGGGGGACAGGGGCGTGGGCAGCCGCCGCAGCACCAGCAGGGCCGGGACGCTGCGGATGGCCAGGATCGGGGCCAGGCCGAAGCCGAGCAGGGTGACCAGGCCGGTAAGCAGGGCGATGAGCAGGTTGTGATCGAGCAGGGTGAACAGCGGCGGCGCGCCGGCCGGGTCGATCAGCTGCAGCAGCGCCTGGCCGCCGAGCCAGCCGAGCAGGGCGCCGGCGGGGCTGGCCAGCAGGCCGAGGATGAGCAGTTGCAGCAGGAATAACATGACAATGCGCCGACTGTCCACGCCGTAGGTGCGCAGCAGTGCGCTGGCCGGGATGTGGCGGTCGGCGTGACGGCGCGCGGCCACGGCGATGGCAATGCCGGCCAGTAGCAGGGCACTGGCGCTGCCCAGGTGCAGGTACTGCTCGATGCGTCCCAGCGCGCGGCCCATGGCCGGGCGGCCGCTGTGGATGTCGATCAGCTTGTGATTGTCCCGGAGTTCCGGTTCCAGCCAGACCTTGAAGGCCTCGAGGGCGCTCGCCTCACCGGCAAAGCCGGTGCGGTAGTGGGCCCGGCTGCCGGGCTGGATCAGTTCGGTCGCCGGCAGGGCGTCGCGGTGCATCAGGATATGGGGCGAGAGGTTGAAGAAGTCCCCGCCGCGGCTGGGCTCGAAGGCGAGCGCGGCGCCGATGCTGAACTGCTTTTGTCCCAACTGGATAGGGTCCCCGATGGCCAGATCCAGGAGATCGAACAGGCGCGCCTCGACCCAGACCTCGTCGGGCCCGGGCATGCCCGGGGCGGGGCGGGGGTCGCCGCGCACGGTGTCGGCGATCTCGATCCGCCCGCGCAGGGGATAATTGTCGGCGGCGGCCTTGATGCTGGCGAGCTGTACCCGCTCGCCGTGTACCACCACGCTGGCGAACTCCACACCGGGGCTGACCTGCAGGCCTTCCCCGGCGGCCCGTTCCAGCCAGGCCGCGGGCGGGGGGGAAGGGGTGTCCAGGATCAGGTCGGCGCCGAGCAGTTCCACGCCCTGGGCCAGCAGGTTGTGGTTGATGTGGCTGGTGAAGCGTCCGGTGAGCGCGGCCACGGCGGCGGCCAGCAGGGTGGCAATGAAGATCAGGCTCAGCTCACCATGGCGGCGCTCGCGAATCAGCCAGCGCCAGGCCAGCGGCAGCAGGGCAGGGGCAGCGGCCATCAGACCAGCCGGCCCGCGTCCAGCGTGAGCCGGCGCTGGCAGCGGTCGGCCAGGGCCGGGTCGTGGGTGACCAGCACCAGGGTGGTGTCATGCGAGGCGTTGAGCTCGAACAGCAGGTCGGCCACCTGGGCGCCGGTGCGGCTGTCGAGGTTGCCGGTGGGTTCGTCGGCGAACAGAATGCCGGGCTCGACGGCGAAGGCGCGGGCGATGGCCACCCGCTGCTGCTCGCCGCCGGAGAGCTGCGCCGGGGTGTGATCCAGGCGGTCCTGCAGCCCGACCCGCCTGAGCCAGTCGGCGGCACGGGCCTCGGCATCGGGCAGCTGCAGCAGTTCCAGCGGCACCATGACGTTCTCCAGCGCGCTCATGGCGTCCAGCAGGTGAAAGGACTGGAACACGAAACCGACCCGGCCGGCGCGGTGGCGCGCGCGCCCGTCCTCGTCCAGGGCCGTGATCTCATGGCCGTCAAGCCAGATGCGGCCGCGGGTCGGCAGGTCCAGTCCGGCCAGCAGGCCGAGCAGGGTGGACTTGCCGGAGCCGGAGGCGCCGACCACGGCCACCGCTTCCCCGCGGTTGATCTGCAGCCCGATATCCGACAGGATGGACAGAGCGCCCTTGGGCGTTGTCACTTCCTTGTCCAGCCCTTCAGCCCGGATGGTCGCCGTGAATTCCTCGCTTGCCTGTGCCTTCATGCGTCTCCTGAAACTGCTTGTGTGTCTGCTGCTGGTCGCGGCCGGCCCGGTGCGTGCTGAGGAGGCGCCGCGCATACTGGTGCTGGGCGACAGCATCAGCGCCGCCTATGGTATGGAACTGGAGCAGGGCTGGGTCCATCTGCTGCAACAGCGCTTGCGTGATCAAGGGTATCCACATCGGGTTGTCAACGCCAGCATCAGCGGCGAGACCACGGCCGGCGGCGCGGCACGGCTGCCGGCGCTGCTGCAGGAACATACACCCTGCCTGGTGGTGATCGAACTCGGCGGCAATGACGGCCTGCGCGGACTGGGATTGCAACAAAGCCGTGACAATCTGGCCGGCATGACCGAGCGGGCCCAGGCCGCCGGGGCGCGGGTGCTGTTGCTGGGCATGCGCCTGCCGCCCAATTATGGCCCGGCCTATACCGATGCCTTCGCCGATATCTACCACGAACTGGCGGACAGTTACGAAACCGCGGTGCTGCCCTTTCTGCTTGAGGACGTGGCGCTGGAGGACGGCCTGATGCAGGCCGACCGCATTCATCCCACTGCCGCCGCCCAACCGCGGCTGCTGGACAATGTGTGGCCGGTGCTCGAGCCGCTGCTGGAATTGCGCGATTGATGCCGGTCAAGTCGCCTGACATTGGCTGTGGCGGGCCCTGCCCCTGGCCACTATGCTGGCCTGAACAGGCTTGATCATGACAGCTGGAGGAACACATGGCCGCAGCGACCCGGCTGACCGTCGACGGTAACGAAGCCGCCACCCGCATTGCACACGCCGTCAGCGATGTCTGTGCCATCTATCCCATCACCCCGGCCTCGCCCATGGGCGAACTGGCCGATGCCTGGTCGGCCGCGGGCAGAACCAATATCTGGGGCAGCATCCCGACCATCGTGGAGATGCAGAGCGAGGGCGGGGCCGCCGGCGCCATCCACGGCGCGCTGCAGACCGGGGCGCTTGCATCCACCTTCACCGCTTCCCAGGGCCTGCTGCTGATGCTGCCCAACATGTACAAGATCGCCGGCGAGCTGACCCCGGCGGTGTTTCATATCGCCGCCCGCTCACTGGCCGTGCAGGCCCTGTCCATCTTCGGCGATCACAGCGATGTCATGGCCGCGCGCAGTACCGGTTTCGCCCTGCTGGCCTCGGCCTCGGTGCAGGAGGCGCACGACCTGGCGCTGGTCGCCCATGCCGCCACGCTGAAAGGACGCATCCCGGTACTGCATTTCTTCGACGGCTTCCGCACCTCGCACGAGGTGGCCAAGATCGCCGTGGTGGACGAGGACACCATCCGGGCCCTGATCGACAACGATGCCGTGGCCGCCCATCGCGCCCGGGCCCTGTCCCCGGAGCATCCGGTGCTGCGCGGCAGCTCGCAGAACCCGGATGTCTATTTCCAGGGTCGGGAGACGGTCAACCCGTACTATGACGCCTTCCCCGGCATTGTGCAGGAATGCATGGACCGCTTCGCCGAACTCACCGGCCGGCACTATCGCCTGTATGACTACGAGGGCGCCGAGGATGCCGAACGGGTGGTCGTGCTGATGGGCTCGGGTGCGGAGACGGTATCCGAGACGGTGGACTGGCTTACACGCCAGGGCGAAAAGGTCGGCGTGCTGCGGGTGCGGCTGTACCGGCCCTTCGATCCCGGGGCGCTGATCGCGGCCCTGCCGGAGACAGTGCGATCCATCGCCGTGCTCGATCGCACCAAGGAACCCGGCGCCGACGGCGAGCCGCTGTACAAGGATGTCATCACCGCACTGGCCCGGCACCAGTGCAGCGGCGGCGGAAGATTCACCGCCCTGCCGCGGGTGATCGGCGGGCGCTACGGCCTGTCGTCCAAGGAATTCACGCCCGGCATGGTCAGGGCCGTGTTCGATGAGCTCGACAAGCGCGAGCCGAAGCACCTGTTCACCATCGGCATTCATGACGATGTGAGCCATACCTCGCTGGACTGGGACCCGGGCTTTCGCACCGACGCCCACCAGGAGGCGGTGCAGGCCATTTTCTATGGCCTGGGCTCGGACGGCACCGTCAGCGCCAACAAGAACTCCATCAAGATCATCGGCGAGTCCACCGACCTGCATGCCCAGGGCTATTTCGTCTACGACTCCAAGAAGGCCGGCGCCGTGACTGTCTCCCACCTGCGCTTCGGCCCGCGGCCGATCCGCTCCAGTTATCTCATCGACGATGATGCGGCGCAGTTCGTGGCCTGCCATCAGCCGGTGTTCCTGGAACGCTATGACCTGCTGGATAAGGCCCGCCGAGGGGGCGGTCTTCCTGCTCAACAGCCCGGAGCCGCCGGACCGGGTCTGGGACAGCCTGCCGCGCAAGCTGCAGCAGCAGATGATCGACAAAAAGATCCGCTTCCACTGCATCGATGCCTACCGGGTGGCGCAGGATGCCGGCATGGGCACGCGCATCAACACCATCATGCAGACCTGCTTCTTCGCCATCTCCGATGTGCTGCCCCGGGATACGGCCATCGCCGCCATCAAGACCGCGGTGGAGAAGACCTATGGCAAAAAGGGTGCGCGCATCGTCGAGTTCAACTTCCGCGCCATCGACATGGCGCTGGAGAACCTGCACGAGGTGGCGGTGCCGGACAAGGTCACCAGCGACTTCGAGCGTCCGGCCACGGTGGCGGAGACGGCGCCCGAGTTTGTCCAGCGGTTCACGGCGAAACTGATCGCGGGCAGGGGCGACGAGGTGCCGGTCAGCTTCATGCCCAATGACGGCACCTTCCCGCTGGGCACCGCCGCCTATGAGAAGCGCAACCTGGCGTTGGAGATCCCGGTATGGGAGACGGATCTGTGCACCCAGTGCGGCAAGTGCCCGCTGGTCTGTCCGCACGGGGTGATCCGCAGCAAGCTGTTTCCTGAGGGATACCTCAAGGACGCGCCTCCCGGCTTCAAATCCATGCCGGTCAAGGGCAGGGACTATCCCGAGGGTTATCACATCGCCTACCAGGTCGCGCCTGAGGACTGCACCGGCTGCGGCCTGTGCGTGGACATCTGCCCCATCCGCGACAAGTCCAATGCCAGCCGCAAGGCGCTGAACATGGCGCCCATCGACGCGCTGCGCGAACCGGAAAAGGCCAACTGGGATTTCTTCCTGAGTCTGCCCGAGTACGACCGGCGCGAGGTCAAGCTGACCACCCTCAAGGGCTCGATGCTGCTCCAGCCGCTGTTCGAGTTCTCCGGCGCCTGCGTGGGCTGCGGCGAGACGCCCTACATCAAGCTGGCCAGCCAGCTGTTCGGCGACCGCATGGTGGCGGCCAACGCCACCGGCTGTTCGTCCATCTACGGTGGCAATCTGCCCACCACGCCCTGGGCAGCCAACGCCGAGGGCCGCGGACCGGCCTGGTCCAATTCCCTGTTCGAGGACAATGCCGAGTTCGGCTACGGCATGCGGGTAGCCATCGATCAGCAGCGCGAGCATGCCCTGGACCTGCTGCATGCCCTGGGAGACGCGCTGGACACCGAACTGGTGGCCGGGATCGTCAATGCCGACCAGTCGGATGAGGCCGGCATCCATGAGCAGCGCGAACGGGTTGCGCGGCTGCGCCGCCAGCTGGATCTGCTCGACGACCCGCGTGCCCGCCAGCTCGAGCGGGTGGCCGAGAACCTGGTGAAGAAGAGTGTGTGGATCATCGGCGGCGACGGCTGGGCCTACGACATCGGCTATGGCGGCCTGGACCATGTGCTGGCGGCCGGGCGCGACGTGAACATCCTGGTGCTGGACACCGAGGTCTATTCCAACACCGGCGGCCAGACCTCCAAGGCCACGCCGCGCGGTGCGGTGGCCAAATTCTCCGCCGGCGGCAAGCCGGCGGTGAAGAAGGATCTGGGGTTGCTGGCCATGGCCTATGACAATGTCTATGTGGCGCACGTGGCCTACGGCGCCAAGGACGTGCAGACGCTGCGCGCCTTCCTCGAGGCCGAGGCCCATCCGGGACCCTCGCTGATCATCGCCTACTCGCCCTGCATCGCCCACGGCGTGGACCTGTCGCACAATCACCGCCAGCAGCAGCTGGCGGTCGACAGCGGCCACTGGCACCTGTTCCGCTACGATCCGAAGAAGATCGAGCAGGGGAAAAACCCGCTGCACCTGGACTCCGGCGAGCCGAGTATACCCTACCGCGAATATGTCGAATCCGAGACCCGCTTCAGCATGCTCTGGCGCACCCACCCCGAGGCCGCCGAGGCCTTCCTGAAGCAGTCTCAGGAAGAGGTGCTGGCGCGTTATCATCACTATAAACAGCTGGCCGAGATCTCCTGGGAAGAGCCGGAAGCGCCGGATTTCAGACAGGACGGCGATACCGAGGGGGAGGAATGAGATGGTGGACCTGAGTACCGATTATCTGGGCATGGAGCTGAAAACCCCCCTGGTCCCCTCGGCCTCGCCCCTGTCACGCGACCTGGACAGCGCCCGCCGGCTGGAGGATGCCGGCGCCGGGGCGCTGGTCATGTATTCACTGTTCGAGGAGGAGGTGCGCCAGGCCGAAGAGTCCACTGCACGGTTTCTGCACGAGCAGGCCATCGGCTTCGGCGAGGCCGACAGCTTTCTGCCCGAGCCGGACAGCTATATCAACAATGTTGATGCCTATCTGGAACAGCTGGCCCGGCTCAAGGCGGCACTGGACATTCCGGTGATCGCGAGCCTCAACGGCGTGAGCGACGCCGGCTGGGTGCGCTATGCCCGGCTGCTGGAGGAGGCCGGGGCCGATGCGCTGGAGCTGAACGTCTATTATATCGCCGCCGATATCCACCAGTCGGCCGCCGAGGTGGAGAGCCGCTATATCGAGATGTTGCACGCCGTGCGCCAGCAGGTTTCGCTGCCGGTGGCGATGAAGCTGTCCTCGCAGTTCAGTTCGGTCGGCCACCTGGCCGGCAGCCTGGAAGCGGCCGGTGCGGCCGGGGTGGTGCTGTTCAACCGCTTCTACCAGCCCGACATCGATCTGGAGACGCGCGAGGTGGTGCCCAGTCTGACCCTGTCCTCATCCCACGAGACGTTGCTGCGCATCCACTGGGCGGCGATTCTGCACGGCCGCACGCGCCTCGCCCTTGCGGTGAGCGGCGGCTTCCACACTGCAGCCGACAGTCTCAAGGCCATCATGGCCGGGGCCGACGTGGTACAGCTGTGCAGCGTGCTGCTGCAGCAGGGCCCGGAGGAGCTGGGCCGTATCCACCAGGGGATGCTGGAATGGATGGAAGCGCACGAGTATGACTCCGTCCGCCAGATGCGCGGCTGCGTCAGTCACCGCAATGCCATCGACCCGGCCGCCTACGAGCGGGCCAATTACGTGAAGGTGCTGGAGAATTACACCGCGCCGCGCGGGGTGTGGCGGTGATGGGAAGCCCGGCGCTGGAAACACAGAGTTCGCAGAGACACGGAGACGCAAAGATTTTATATATTCAGTTCTCTGTGTCTCTGCGTTATTGCCGCCCCGGCCCGTCGTCAGAAACCGGGCTGAACAGCCGCGCGAACTCAGCCGCCGGCATCGGCCGGCCGTAGTAGTAGCCCTGGACCACGTCGCAGCCCAGGCTCTGCAGAAATTCACTCTGCTGCTGCGTTTCCACCCCCTCGGCCACGATCTTGAGCTGCAGGCTGTGGCCCATGGCGATGATGGCGCGGATGATAGCCTCGTCGTTGGGGTCAGTGGCGGCGTCGTTGATGAAGGATCGGTCGATCTTGAGCTTGTCTATGGGCAGGCGCTTGAGGTAGCTCAGTGACGAATAGCCGGTGCCGAAGTCGTCGATGGCCAGTTCCACCCCGAGGGTGCGCAGCGATTCCAGTGAGGCGATGGCCTGGCCGCCCTCGTGCATGAGGGTGCTTTCGGTGATTTCCAGCTCCAGGTTGCAGGGGTCCAGGCGGGAATAGTTGAGCGCGCGCTTGATCGCCTTGCTGATGTCGCCGCGCAGGACCTGGATGCCGGAGATGTTGACCGCGATCTTCTCCAGCGGCAGGCCGATGTCCAGCCAGTAACGTGCCTGCTCGCAGGCAGTACGCAGGACCCAGTTGCCGATGGGTACGATCAGGCCGGATTCCTCCGCCAGTGGTATGAAGCGATTGGGCGCGATCAGCCCCATGTCGGGGTGGTTCCAGCGGATCAGTGCCTCGGCGCCGATGATGCGGCCGTTGGCCAGCGATATCTGCGGCTGGTAATAGAGCACCAGGTCCTCCTCGTCCAGGGCCCGGCGCAGGCTGGTTTCGAGCAGGATGCGCTCGAAGGCGCTGTTGGTCAGCTCCTGGGTGTAGAACTGGAAATTGTCACGGCCCTGTTCCTTGGCCCGGTACATGGCGGCGTCGGCATTCTTGATCAGGGTATCGGTATCGCGGCCGTCCTCGGGATAGACGCTGATGCCGATGCTGGCGGTCACGTGCAGGGTGTGCAAGCCGAATACGAAGGGTTCGCGGAACAGCTCCATGATCCGGCTGCCCAGGGTGATCACGTCCTGACTGTGTCCGACCTCGTCGAGGATGACGATGAACTCGTCGCCGCCGAGGCGGGCCACGGTGTCCTCTTCGCGCAGCAGCTGTTTCAGCCGCCGGGCCGCCTCGATGAGAATCTCGTCACCCATGCTGTGACCCAGGCTGTCATTGATGTTCTTGAACCGGTCCAGGTCGATGAACAGAATACCGACACGGTACTGTTCCCGGTGCGCATGTTGCAGAGCATGTTCCAGCCGGGCGTTGAGCAGCAGGCGGTTGGGCAGGTCGGTCAGGGGATCATGATGGGCCAGATGGTCCAGTTTTTCCTGTGAGCGCTTGATGGTGGTGATATCGGAGAAGATGTAGACATAATTGGCCGGCCGCTGGCTCGCGTCCAGGACCATGCTCACTGTCAGCCAGGCCGGGAACAGCTCGCCATTGGCGCGGCGCAGCAGGGCCTCGCCCTGCCAGCGCCGATTGCGGTCCACGGCCGCCCAGTCCACGCCGTTGTCGGGGGCATTGTCCAGTTCCGGCTCCAGTCGTTCCAGGGTCTGGTGGAGGATGACTTGCTCGTCATAGCCGGTCAGCTCGCTGAAGGCGCGGTTGACGGCCTGAATGCGGCGTTCGGTGTCCAGGATCAGGATGCCCTCGGCGGTGTTGTCGAAGGCCACGGCAGACTGGCGCAGCTGTTCCTCGGCCTGCCTGCGTTCGGTGATGTCCTCGGCGATGCCGGCCACGCGGATCGGCCGGCCCTCCTGATCGCGCACCGGATAGGCCCGGGCCGAGATCCAGCGTATCCCGCCGTCGCGGCGCACAATGCGAAACTCGGGAAACAGGACCTCCTCCTGGTCAATGGAGACCTGGCTCAGAAAATCATGGATCCGGTCACGATCGTCCGCATGAACCCTCTCCGCCCATGACATCGGACCGGCATACAGCGACTCCACGCTTTCACCCCATATCGCTTCATAGGCGGGGCTGATGTAGTACACCTTCTGCCAGTCGAGCGCGACCAGCCAGAATACCTCGTTGATGTTCTCGGCGAGATCGCGGAAGCGCTCCTCGCTGGAACGCAGGGCGGCCAGGGATTGGATCTGCTCGGTGACATCCTGCATGGTGCCGACCATCTGTCCCGGCTGCCCCCGGGCGTTGCCGATCAGTTCGCCCCGGGCGTGCACGAAGCGGACCTCGCCGGAGGGACGCAGGATGCGGAACTCACTGTCCAGGCAGGCCTCGCCCCGGAGGGCGGTATTGATCGCATCCTGCACCCCCGGCCAGTCCTCGGGGTGGACCCGTTCGGCCAGCAGCTCGTAGCCAGGTGTGCGGCTGCCGGGCTCCAAGCCGTGAATGCGGAACATCTCGTCCGACCATTCCATTTCCTCGGTGACGATGTCGCAGTCCCAACTGCCGACATGGGCGATGCGCTGGGCCTCGGCCAGGTTCCGGCGGCTGAGCTGCAGGGCGGTTTCCATGCGTTTGCGTTCGGAGACATCGCGAACCGATGCCAGCAGATGGGGTGTTCCGCCCAGGTCGACCCGGTTCAGGGTCACCTCTGCATGGAACGGCGTTCCGTCGTGCTTGATGTGCGTCCAGTCGAAGTTCTGTGGGGCGCCCTCGAAGGCGGCCATGATCTTCTCCAGCGCCTTTTCCTTCGACAGTCTGCCGTCTGGCTGGTATTCGGGCGAGAAGCGATACGGCGGCTGGT
Source organism: Thiohalobacter thiocyanaticus (assembly GCF_003932505.1). Lineage (GTDB taxonomy): Bacteria > Pseudomonadota > Gammaproteobacteria > Thiohalobacterales > Thiohalobacteraceae > Thiohalobacter > Thiohalobacter thiocyanaticus. The sequence continues at coordinate 696,763 of NZ_QZMU01000001.1, read as the reverse complement.
CGATGATCTGTTCGCGGGTACAGCCGAACATCACCAGTGTCATTGGGTTGCAGTCGATGAAACGGTCGTCCTGCAGCAGGAAGATGGCATCGCCGGCGCTGTCGAACAGGGCCTTGTAGCGCTCCTGGCTTTCGCGCAGCGCGATCTCGACCTGATGGCGTTCGGTGATGTCGCGTATCGTGCCCTCGACCCCGATGACCTCGCCCGCATCGTCATGGAGCAGATGGGCGCTGGTGGCCACCCACAGTTCGGTCCCGTCCTTCCTGCGCAGGCCGGCCTCGTAGCCATGGACCTGGCCGTCGTTGTCGGCCAGTGCCTGGAGAAAATCCGCCCGCGCGGCGGAATCCAGATAGAACTCGGTAACGTTGCGGCCGATGACCTCTTCGAGTCGGTAGCCGCTCAGGGCCTCGATCGAGCGCGAAGCGAGCAGGATGCGTCCATCGATATTGGTGCGGAAATAGGCGTCGGTGAGATTGTCGATGATGGAGCGCAGCTCCGCCGCTTTGGGCGCTGCTGAGGAACCGGATAATGTGCGGAACAGACTGCTGGACATGATGCCGCTCCTTTCGCGCCGGCTCGAACGGTCAGTGCGCCGTACGGCTGCTTACTTGAACAGTCTAGTCAAGAATCTTCCGGGCGGAAAGTCGAGGCCGGGCAGGAGGCGGGAAGCGTGACGCGTTGCTCAGGGCGTGGGAGTGGGCAGGAACAGCAGCGGATCGACCCGGGCGTCGTTCAGGCTCACGCTCCAGTGCAGATGCGGGCCGGTGACGCGGCCGGTCATGCCCACAGTGCCGAGTGTCTCGCCCTGTTCGATGCGATCGCCGACCCTGACGTCGATACGGTCCAGGTGACAGTACATGGTCACCAGACCCTGGCCGTGATCGATGAACACACTGTTGCCGTTGAAGAAGAAATCACCGACCTCGATGACTGCGCCGGCGGCGGGCGCGCGGATGGGCGTGCCCTCGGGGGCGGCAATGTCCAGGCCGCTGTGGGGCTTGCGCGGCTGTTCGTTGAAGAAGCGACGCAGTCCGAACGGACTGCTGAGCCGGCCGTCGACCGGCCAGTTGAAATCGAGCTGGACGGCCTCGGCGGGATTGAACGCGGCCAGCGCGGCACGGATGCGCTTTGACTCCTTCCGGATACGTTTGAGGTCGTCCGGGTTGGGATTGACCTGGCGCTTGTTCTTGAGAGTGATGTACTGAGCCTCGTATTCCTTGGACTGGACCGTGAAGGCGATGCGCTGCTTGTCGCCGCTGCCGTTCGCTACCTGTATCCGATGCTCGCCCGGTTCCAGGCCGAGCGGCAGCCCGACCAGGGCGTGCCAGCGGTTGTCGTGCCGGACGGTCAGGGTGCGGTTGCCGTTGAAGGTCACCTGCGGCGGCTGCGGTTGATCGGGGAGGGCGATGACCGCCACTCCGCCCGGGACCGGATCGGCCTTCGGCAGCTGGGCGGCAAACAGGGCCTGACTGAACAGCAGGCTGAAAAACAAGAGGAATATGCGCATCATCTGAACCTTGCTTCCAGGGACTTATCCTGCACGGTAGCGCAGATTGGCACTGAGCACAGCGGGGATGTCGGGTCACGCCTTTCAGGCTGCCCCGACCTGCAACTACCGTTTTTTTCGTCATCCCGGCGTATGCCGGGATCCAGAAACCACTGCGGTCACTGGATTCCAGCATACGCTGGAATGACGGCAAACAAACGCGGATTCACAGCCAGGACGGTACCTACCTTTCCGTTTTGTCATCGACTGTCTGCACTTCCGCGTTCAGGCGGCCCCGCGCCAGCCGTACCTCGAGGGTATCACCTGGCCTGACGCCTTCCACCGAGCGCAGGATACGACCATCCGCGCCATGGCGCACGATGGCATAACCCCGGTCCAGCGTGGCCAGCGGGCTGACGGTGTCGAGCTGGCGCATCAGGCTGCCCAGGTGGTCGCGGTCGTGTTGCAGGCGGTGACGCATGGCCAGCCGCAGCCGGCGGGCCAGTTCCGACTGGCGCTGGCGGGCCGCCTCCAGCCTGGGGACCGGGTTGTGCCGGTACAGGCGGGCGGCCAGCTCACTCAGGCGGCTGCGGGCGTGACGCAGCCGGACCTGCTGGCTGCGTTGCAGGCGGCTTTCCAGCTCGTCCAGGCGTTGGCTCCACTGGGCCAGGCGCTGGCCGGGGTGCTGGCGCTGCAATCGCTGCGCCAGCCAGCCCAGGCGCTCGCGGCGGCGTTCCAGCTGCTGGGTGAGGCGCCGGGTCAGTTTCTGCTCCCGGTCCTGCAGGCGCAGCAGCCAGTCGTCCCGGCTGGGGGTGACCATTTCGGCGGCCACCGAGGGGGTGGGGGCGCGCCGGTCGGCGACGAAATCGGCGATGGTGAAGTCGATCTCGTGGCCCACGCCCACCACCACCGGCAGCGAGCAGGCGTGTACGGCGCGGGCGACGATTTCCTCGTTGAAGGCCCACAGGTCCTCCAGCGACCCGCCGCCGCGGGCCAGGATCAGGACGTCGCAGTCCTTGCGGGCATCGGCCAGGGCGAGCGCCTCGGCGATCTTCGCGCCCGCCCCTTCACCCTGCACCGGCACCGGATAGACCAGTACCGGGATGGCCGGGAAACGCCGGCCCAGTACGCTGAGAATGTCGCGGATGGCCGCCCCGGTGGGGGAGGTGATCACGCCGATGCGCCGGGGCAGGGACGGCAGCGGCTGCTTCTGCTCCTGGGCGAACAGGCCTTCGGCGTCCAGCTTGTCGCGCAGCTGCTCGAAGGCCCGGCGCAGGGCCCCGGCGCCGGCCTCCTCCATGTGCTCGACGATCAGCTGGTAGTTGCCGCGGGCCTCGTACAGGGAGACGCTGGCGCGCACCAGCACCTGCATGCCTTCCTGTGGCTGGAAGCGCACATTACGGTTGCGGCCGCGGAACATGGCGCAGCCGACCTGGGCGCGGGCATCCTTGAGGCTGAAATACCAGTGCCCGGAGCCGGGCCGGGCCAGGTTGGACAGCTCCCCCTCGACCCAGATCAGCGGGAAACGGCTCTCCAGCAGGTCGCGGGCCTCGGCATTGAGCCGGGAGACGGTGAAGACGTCGCGTTCGTCCCGGGACGGGACAGGGGACGGGGGCGGAAGGTCGGGGCGCTGCATGGGTCGATCATACCCCAGGCGGGCAGGGGAAAACACACCGCGAAACAAGGGGCTGTTCCCGCGTGGCCGGGCCGGCCAAAAGCGTGATTGCGGTTTACCGGCCGGGGCGCAAAACCTATAATTGCGCCCTTGATGAGCTGACTATGGCACGGACCCCCTCCATGATACGCATCCTTGAAGAAGCCCTGACCTTCGACGACGTCCTCCTGCTGCCCGCCCATTCCGATGTGCTGCCGCGCGACGTGGATCTTTCCACCCAGCTGACGCGCGAGATCCGCATGAACATCCCGCTGCTGTCGGCAGCCATGGACACGGTCACCGAGGGCCGGCTGGCTATCGCCCTGGCCCAGGAGGGCGGCATCGGCATCGTGCACAAGAGCATGAATGCCGAGCAGCAGGCCGCCGAGGTCCGGCTGGTCAAGAAATTCGAAAGCGGCGTGATCAAGGATCCCATCACCATCCGTCCCGATGCCAGCATCCGCGACGTCCTGGAACTGACCCGGGCGCACCGCATCTCGGGCGTGCCGGTGGTCGACGGCGAGGACCTGGTCGGTATCGTCACCAATCGCGACGTGCGCTTCGAAACCCGCTTCGATGCCCCCGTCTCCAGCATCATGACGCCCAAGGACAAGCTGGTGACGGTGAAGGAGGGCGCGGAGAAGGACGAGATACTGAAACTGCTGCACCAGTACCGTATCGAGAAGGTGCTGGTGGTGGACGACGATTTCCGCCTGCGCGGCCTGGTCACGGTCAAGGACATCCAGAAGGCCTCCGACAAGCCCAATGCCTGCAAGGACGATCAGGGTCAGCTGCGGGTCGGGGCCGCGGTCGGCGTCGGCGCCGGCACCGACGAGCGGGTCGAGGCCCTGGTCGCCGCCGGGGTGGACCTGGTGGTGGTCGATACCGCGCACGGCCATTCCCAGGGCGTGCTGGACCGGGTGAAGTGGGTCAAGCAGAACTTCCCCCAGGTGCAGGTGATCGGCGGCAACATCGCCACCGCCGAGGCAGCCCTGGCGCTGAAGGCGGCCGGCGCCGATGCGGTCAAGGTCGGCATCGGTCCGGGCTCGATCTGCACCACCCGTATCGTGGCCGGCGTGGGTGTGCCCCAGATCAGCGCCGTGGCCAATGTGGCCGCCGCGCTGAAGGATTCCGGCATCCCCCTGATCGCCGACGGTGGCATCCGCTATTCCGGCGACATGGCCAAGGCCATCGCCGCCGGCGCCTATTCCATCATGGTCGGCAGCATGTTCGCCGGCACCGAGGAGGCGCCCGGCGAGGTCGAGCTGTTCCAGGGCCGCTCCTACAAGTCCTACCGCGGCATGGGGTCGCTCGGCGCCATGTCGGGCCAGCAGGGCTCCAGCGACCGTTACTTCCAGGAGGGCAACGAGGCCGAGAAGCTGGTGCCCGAGGGCATCGAGGGTCGGGTGCCCTACAAGGGCCCGCTCAACCCGGTGATCCACCAGCTGCTGGGCGGGTTGCGCTCCAGCATGGGCTACACCGGCTGCCGCACGGTCGACGAGATGCGCACCAAGCCCCAGTTCGTGCGCGTGACCGGCGCCGGCATGAAGGAGTCCCATGTCCACGATGTGCAGATCACCAAGGAAGCGCCGAACTATCGGGTATGATCACCGGGCTGTAATCGCCGCGCCCGTCATTGCGAGCGGAGCGCGGCAATCTCGTGACCGTTTCCGCCCAGATTCAGAGATTGCTTCGTCACTGCGTTCCTTGCAATGACGAAGTCCTGTAATTCAGAGAACCTCCCATGACCGACATCCACGCCCACCGCATCCTCATTCTCGACTTCGGCTCGCAGTACACTCAGCTGATAGCACGCCGCATCCGCGAAATCGGGGTCTACTGCGAGATCCATCCCTGCGACATGGATCCGGAGGATCTGCGTGTCTTCAGCCCCATGGGTGTGATCCTTTCCGGCGGGCCGGAGACGGTCACGGCCGAGACCTCGCCGCGGGCGCCGCAGCAGGTGTTCGAGCTGGGCGTGCCGGTGCTGGGGATCTGCTACGGCATGCAGGCCATGGCCTTCCAGATGGGCGGCAGGGTGGAGAACGCCGAACACCATGAATACGGCTATGCCCAGGTGCGCGCCCACGGCCATACCCGGCTGCTGAAGGATATCGAGGACCACACCAGTCCCGAGGGGTACGGGCTGCTGGATGTGTGGATGAGCCATGGCGACCGCGTGATCGAGATGCCGCCGGGCTTCAAGCTCATGGCCAGCACCGCCGGCGCGCCGATGGCCGGGATGGCCGACGACGAGCGCGGCTTCTACGGCCTGCAGTTCCACCCCGAGGTCACCCACACCCGCCAGGGCGGACGTATCCTCAGCCGCTTCGTGCTGGATATCTGCGGCTGCGAGGCCCTGTGGACGCCCGGCAACATCATCGAGGATCACATCGAAACCATCCGCGCCCAGGTCGGTGACGACGAGGTGCTGCTGGGCCTGTCCGGCGGGGTGGACTCCTCGGTGGTGGCGGCGCTGCTGCACCGGGCCATCGGCGACCAGCTCACCTGCGTGTTCGTGGACAACGGCCTGCTGCGCCACCACGAGGGCGACCAGGTGATGGCGACCTTCGGCGAGCACATGGGCGTGCGGGTGATCCGGGTGGATGCCGAGGACCGCTTCCTCAAGGCCCTGAAGGGCGTCGACGATCCCGAAAAGAAGCGCAAGATCATCGGCAACATGTTCATCGAGGTGTTCGACGAGGAGGCCGGTCGGCTGACCAACGCCAACTGGTTGGCGCAGGGCACCATCTATCCCGATGTGATCGAGTCCGCCGGGTCCAAGACCGGCAAGGCGCACCTGATCAAGTCACACCACAATGTGGGCGGTCTGCCGGATAAAATGAAGCTCAAGCTGGTCGAGCCCCTGCGCGACCTGTTCAAGGACGAGGTACGCAAGCTGGGCACCGAGCTGGGCCTGCCCTTCGATATGGTCTACCGTCATCCCTTCCCGGGGCCGGGGCTGGGGGTGCGCATCCTCGGCGAGGTGAAGAAGGAATACGCCGACACCCTGCGCCTGGCCGATCACATCTTCATCGACGAGCTGCGCAAGCATGACCTCTACGATAAGGTCAGCCAGGCCTTCGCCGTGTTCCTGCCGGTGCGCTCGGTGGGCGTGACCGGCGACGGCCGGCGCTACGACTATGTGGTCGCCCTGCGCGCCGTGGAGACCATCGACTTCATGACCGCGCGCTGGGCGCATCTGCCCTATGAATTCCTTGACCATGTCTCCAGGCGCATCATCAACGAGATACCGCGCATCTCACGGGTGACCTACGACATCTCCGGCAAGCCGCCGGCGACTATCGAGTGGGAGTGACTGGAATTGGCAGGCAATGTCTGGTACTGACCGGCATCACAGCTGAGACTTCAAGATCCTGCGGTTGAGCGATAGACTGTATAAAAAGGGGCCTTCCCCGCCAACAAGGGTTCGAGCACGGTCTCCGAATAGCTCTTGTGGACGCGAACATAAAAGTCTCGGTCGTCTGGTGTTGTTCCGCGCTTTTCATGAATAATATCCCGGATTCTTCCTGTGTCGTCCCGGCGATATTGTGTCCTGCACTGAGTCATCGAGCCGCAGTCGCGCCATCCAGTGTCGTAATCAGCGTCCTCACTGCTTTCGCGTTCACCGGGATCTTCTCCGTCCGGATGGTCCTGGGCTGCAGGATCTGTACACTCGGCCGGACGGGCGAATGCCGAGCGCGTTGAGTGCCGTGGGGCTGTCGCCATGCCCTTGGCAGATTTCCTGCGCGGCGGTTCTGATGTCGCGCAGATAGGAGCGAATCTCTCCCGGCTCCGCTCCCAGGTAAAGGTACACGCCCCGCCACAATGGCTCGCGTTCAGCGTGGATTTGAAGGACGTTGCAGTCGATGTAGTCTCGGCTGAATACAAGATTTGGGACGAGTAGGCTCGTGATGATCTTAGCTCTTACTTCTCGCGGTAAATCGTACAACAACGGCAGCCACATAGTGTCTGTTGAGCGGGGCTCTGGAAGCGGCGTAACGACGGGCTGAGATCTGGCATTGGCCACGAAAAAAAAGCGAAAACAATAAGAACGGCAAAAACGGCTTTTGTCGCAATACCGACACCGGTCTCAATGTATTCGATGATCATTTCCATCATTTCCCCGTAGTCGGCCAGAGGTATGGCGCTGCTTTGCGCTGATGGACCTAATCAATAGTTTAAAACCCTCCGAGTGCGATAGGCTAAGCTCCGGAGAGTATATGAAGATATAGACGCCTTTCCCGCGTCGGTCAACGGCAACAAAGATACAGGCCGTGATGTGGAACAGGCCGTCACACGGGGGTTGCTGTCCAGGTTGCGCACGCTGTCGGCTGGATAACCCGCCGAGATGAGGCGGTTTTGCAGTCCGCAGTCCCAGTCCCTGGTGCGAGGACTCTGGTGCACAGCAATTTGCAGACCATCGTTGTGTCGCTGTAAGGTACCGCCAGGGTGGTTTTCGCGGCTGCAGGGGGGTGGGATATGGATCTGAGAGTAGATCGGTATCGCGCGAACGGCGTCCACCCGACCGCTCCCGGGACCTGAACCGGTGTGATATGCCGCGCATCCAGCTGAAGGCGCGAATGTTGCTGACAATTGGGCTGGTAATTCCAGCGGAACAAGGTGTTCAGCCTCAGCAACCCCTGAATCAGGCCAGGCATGGTATGTGCTACGTCTAAGATAACGTTCGAGGCGAGGCATGCAGGACGATCATCAGAAGCCGGTAGGCAATCTTCAGCGCCTGCTCGATCGCATCGAGGACGCCGCGAACAACGCCGACCCGGTTACCACCGGGGAGGTGATCGATGCCGTGGGCAGACGGTCATTCGGTGCCATGCTGCTGATTCCGGGGTTGGTGACCCTGGCGCCGATCATAGGGGATATACCCGGTGTACCTACGCTGATGGGTGCAATTGTGTTGATTATTGGGAGTCAACTGCTGGTGGGGCGCAAACGTATCTGGCTGCCTGGCTGGCTTCTCAAGCGGGCCGCTGAGCGTGACAAGGTATGCAAAGTGATCCGCTGGCTGCGGCCGGTGGCGAGGCTTCTGGACCGGATTTCACGGCCGCGTCTCAGCCGGATCACGGGAGGCTTCGGGCAGTACATCATCGCCCTGGACTGTGTGCTCATTGCCGTCGCCATGCCGCCCATGGAGTTCGTGCCATTCAGCGCCAACGGGGCAGGCGCCGCGCTGACCCTTCTTGGTCTCGGGCTGATCGCCCATGATGGTCTGCTGGCGTTGATCGGATTGCTGGTTACAGCGGGAACCTTCGCAGCGGTCGGGTATGGCCTGTTTTGACAGCTGCTTGTGCGAGACCTGCTGAGGGCTGGTGCCCTCAAAGCCACCGTTCCAGGTGATGGTTCTCCACCTGAACCGCCAGACGCTTCTCACACCGTGCCCCCCCCCCCCCCCTCCGCGGCCATGCTCTAACGGGATCCAGCCCGCGGTCTCGATCAAAAAACCCTTCAGTCACGCTGTTCCTCGACCGCTTCCTCCTCGATGGATTCACCGGCGGATTCCACATCCTGGCCGATGCCGGCCATGGTATTACAGCCACTCAGGCCGAAAGCGGCGAGTACACCGATGCACAGGAACTGGTGGAAGGGGTGAACCGGGTTTTTGGCCAGTGTCTTCATTTTCGGATCCTTCTGCGTTTGCAGGGCAATGTCACTCATGAAGAGTATAGCAGCAACCTCATGCCATGGCGTATCCAGGGTAACGGCCGAGCCCTAGGGCGCGCGTGCGCGCGGTGTGGATGATATCCCCCATCCGGCGCCGGCGGGCATTATTGATCCTGGATTTCCGTGCAGGAATGCATGAGCTACATTCATGGAATGAGAACCGGTGACATGAATATCAGCCGCAGGCAAAACAAGTTTCAGTGGTTTTCCCGGCTGGGGTATGCCAGCCGGGGCGTGATCTATCTGATCATCGGGTGGTTCTTCCTGGTGGTCGCCTATACCACGGATTCCAGTGCCGCTCGCGGGTTGCCGGGCGCGCTCATGGCACTGCGACAGCAGGCCTACGGGTCTTGGCTGCTGATGACCATGCCCATCGGCCTGATGGCGTTCGGGCTCTACAGTCTGCTGGAGGCCGTGTTTCGGCGCATTCAACGTCCGCTCACCTGAGAGCCCGGTGGATTGCCCCCTGCGGTGGTGCATATGCCGCCGTCTGGCGGGTTAAAGGCGCCCGGGACGCAGATTGCGCCGCCGCATTCGCGCGGCATGTTTTTTGAATCGACAGAGCGTAATTATAGAATTTCAGCAGACATGTCTGACAGGCAAGGAGGTCGGCATGGACAGAGGCGACATTCATTCCTCCTGTCCAGACACCGGATCGCAGGAAGGCCTTCCCTCACGGTCGACCGAGGCAGGGTGGCGATGACACACACCAACACCGGTACGGCCGAGGCCCGTGAGCGTAAGCTGGGGCGCCATGCCAGTGTGCCCTCCGAGATCCCCTGGCGCGGCTGGCGCCGGGTCATGGCCCGGGTATGGGGCGAGATCGGTCGGCGCAATCTCGGGCTGGTGGCGGCCGGCGTCGCCTTCTACGGGCTGCTGGCTCTGTTTCCCGCCATTGCCGCGCTCATCGCGGTGTATGGGCTGGTGGCCGACCCCGCCCACGTGAGCCAGCAGTTCGCTATTCTTGAAAAAATGTTGCCCGCCGACGCCTATACCTTGCTGCAGCAACAGATGCAGCAGTTGGCCACGCGCCCGGACGGTAAACTCGGTCTAGGCCTGGCCGGGGCGGTCGTGCTGTCGGTGTGGAGTTCCACCAAGGGTTCCAGGTCGATAATCGCCGCCATGAACATCGCCTACAGGGAGCGGGAAAAACGCGGCATCATCAGATTGAACCTGATCGCCTATGCCATGACGCTTGGATTGGTGCTGGTCGCCGTGGTGGTCATCGCGCTGGTGGTGGCGGTTCCCATCGTGCTCAACCTGATCGGGCTGGGTGGCTTGGTCGAAGTCGGTGTCAATGTGCTGCGCTGGCTGCTGCTCGCCGGTGTCGTTCTGGTTATGCTGGCGAGCATTTATCGGTTCGGGCCGGCGCGGAAGGAGGCGCGCTGGCAATGGGTGTCCTGGGGGGCCGTGCTTGCCCTGCTCCTGTGGCTGCTGACCTCAGCCCTGTTTTCCTTCTATGTGTCCCGGTTCGGCAGTTATAACGCCACCTATGGCTCGGTCGGCGCCGTGGTGATTTTGCTGCTGTGGTTGTTTATCACCGCCTTTGCGGTGATTCTCGGGGCCGTGCTCAATGGCGAAATGGAATATCAGACCGGGCGCGACACCATCCATCACCACGAACGGCCCATGGGCGAACGCGGGGCGTTTGTGGCGGACCATCTGCCGACCGGCGACAGCCGCAGGCCGAAAGAATGACGGGGTTTACGGGCAGGCGTGCCATCCACAAACTTACGGTCTGTGCTGGATGCACGCGATTGTCACTCGTCTCAACTACTCAGCGAGGTCCACATCCAGTGCACCAGCGCCACCAGGAGATATACAATCCCCAGCAACAGAATTACGCCCCCGGCCGTGACCCCGACGATCAGCAGGCTACTCTGCCTCCGGGTCTGGCGCGGCTGCGCCAGATGACGTTCCAGCAGATCGACATTGCGGCGGTTGGCCTTCCATGCAAAGTCGAACAGGTCGCCCAGAAACGGGATGGTGCCGATCAGGGTGTCCAGTGCGATATTGCCGGCCATGTGTGCAATGACGCTGCGCGAGGCCCCGAGGCGGTAAGCCTGGGCGACGATGTAGGAAGACAGCGCGGCCCCGACCACGTCGCCGAGCCCCGGGATCAGGCCGATGATGCCGTCCAGGCCGATACGCAGCCCCCCGGGCAAGGGGATGGCGCTGTCGAGCAAATGGGCCAGCCGCTGCAGGCCGGCGCGTTGACGATGGCGGTCGTCGTCGGGTGTAGCCGTCCCATACATGCGAATCATCTCCTGGGCCTGGCCTACTTGATCCTAAGCAATAAACACGCCGGATCCAGGGATATGCCTGCGCCAGGCATGTGACTTGCAACCAGCAATAAACGGACACATTATCACAGCTAACAAGGAGTGCCACATGCCTGTTACAGCAACCGATCCGCTGAAGATCATTCTCGCGATACTGCTTCCTCCCGTGGGTGTGTTCACCGAGGTGGGGTTCAAGGGGCATTTCTGGTTGAATATCCTGCTCACCATCCTGGGCTATATTCCCGGAATCATTCATGCCCTGTACGTGATTCTGAAGCATTGAGGGTTCGTTCGGTTTGCGGACCAGCCCTCCGTTGGGTGGATTATATAACCATGCAGGGTGAATAACACCCATGCATTGCACATGAGCACCGAGATATGACGGAACCGCTGGAACAGGCCGAGTTGCAGCGCAATGCCCCGCGCAAGGCTGCACCGGCCGGGGAGAAGACGCCGCCCGACGGGCAGCATACCGATCGGCTGCGCAGGCTCTACTATGTGGTCGTGGGGCTGTTTGTTCTCGCGCTGCTGGGGGCGCTGCATTTCGGTCAGCCGGTGCTGCTGCCACTGGCAACTGCGTTTCTGCTCAGTTTCATCTTTCGCCCGGTGACGCGCCGCCTGCACCGCTGGCATATACCCTATCCGCTAAGCGCCCTGTTTATGGTGACTCTGGTGACGGCGGTATTGGGGTTCGGGGCGTACAGCCTGGCAGGTCCGGCGAGTGAATGGATTCGCGATGCGCCGCGTGCGCTGCTCCAACTGCAGTATAAACTGGCGGATGTAAGGCAATCGATGGAAGAGGTCAAAGAGGCGACCGCACAGGTCGAGGGACTGGGCGATGTGGACAAGTCAAAGCAAACCGAGGTGGTGGCAAAGGACGGTGGCCTGCAGAAACTCTTGCTGAGCAATGCGCGCGAGGCCACGGTGGGCGTATTCACCGCCGTGATTATGCTCTTTTTCATTCTCGGGTGGGGCGACCGTCTGTTCCGCAATATTGTCGCCTCGCTGACGGATTTTCACGCCCAACGCCAGGCCGTGGAGATCGGGCAGGAGATCGAAAAGTCGGTGTCTGCTTATCTCGTTACGATCACCATCATCAATCTGCTGTTGGGGGCCGTGGTGGCGGGCGTGCTGTACCTGATGGGAATGCCCAACCCGGCGCTGTGGGGCGTGGCGGCCGGGCTGCTCAATTTCATACCTTATCTGGGGCCGGCAGTGATGGCGGCGATTCTCAGCTTAGCGGCCATCCTGTCCTACCCCAGCTTGGGCGAGGCCTTGATGGTCCCGTTGGCGTTCCTCCTGATCACCTCCATTGAGGGCTATCTCGTCACGCCGCTCGCGGTGGGCAGGCGGCTTACCCTCAACCCACTGGTGATCTTCGTCTCCGTGGTTTTCTGGTTCTGGTTGTGGGGTATCGTTGGGGCGCTGCTCACCGTCCCGATCCTGGTCTGCGCCAAGGTGGCGTTGGAGCGGATCAGCGCGGCCAAGCCGCTGGCGCAGATCCTGGATTAGCGGACAAGCGACTGGATGAACGTCAGCGAGACGAGAGTGGACAGAGAAACTGAATGCGGCGGCGTTGACCGCACAGCTCGGCAGGGTGCCGATACCGGATCGTCGCCGCGGCGAGCGCTGGTCGCCTTCATTACCCTCAGCCTCGACGGAGTGGAACAGGGTGAGTGTGTCTGCAGGCGCTCGAAATTGCGCTTTCGGGAACCCCGGTCAGGATCGGTCTGGGACGGGTGAATGATTGTCTGTTCGCCAATGTTGCGAGCATCGGTCTCGGCCCGAAGGTGGCCGAACGCCTGTCGGGCGAAATCAAACGCCGATTGGGAGTGCTCGGCTATCCCCGCGCCTTGCTCAGTGCCTATCGTGATACCCGGCCGTTTCGGTGTCATATCATCCTTGATGACGATGCCGAGTACCATTTGCGGGTGATTCATGTGGCGGTCGGCAACGGGCGCTTCTATGGCGGCGGGGCGGTGGTATTCGAAGGCGCTGCCGTCGACGACAACCGATTGGATCTGTATACGTTGTTGCCGATGCCGCTGTGGCGGCTGATCCAGATTGGCCCCTGGGTCAAGGACGGACAGCACCGTGAGCTGGAGGAAGTCCGCAGCCTGCACGGGCGGAAGATTCAGGTGTGGACCTCGCGGCGGCTACCGGTCTCCGCCGATGGTGAGATCCTCACCCATACGCCCGCAACCTTTGAGGTCGTGCCGAGAGCTCTGTCGGTAATCGTCCCGTCTGCGGTGGACACCTCCGGGTTGACGCAATCTCCGACTCAAGGCTGATGCGTTGGTGCGGGGGATTCGAGACGTCGGGGGATATGCACCAGAAATGGTTGAAAACAACCGGGCGGTTTATGTCCAGATTGCTGACGACCCGCCTTTACCGAATCCGCAAGGACTTTAGCCCAGTCCAACGAACGACAGGACTGCGATTATGATGACGACTGCGCCGACGATGTAGACGATATTGTTCATGAAATATTCCTTTACGTGAGATTAAGAACGGCCCGAGGGTGGCGTATGATTTCCAGTCCACGCGTTCTAACTGTATCTTTTGCGATCCAGTCCCACTGTAAGCGCACTTGCCGTAATGACTGTCCGAATACGGCTCTCGGCGATTCCAGCTGTTTCAGTTTCTTCTAAACCCAGGCCGACTTCTGTACGGCAGCGCACAGAAGCCCTGAAAACCGCTTCGATGCATCATGCGCTGGCCCCATGTGTGCCGTCGGACAGGACGCTACGGGATTTTGGGTTATGCTTATGCGCATGGCGAACACATTCTGAAAGGGTGTGTTAATAGTAGTATGGCTACAATTAGGGAAGAATATGTGTTGCCACCCTGTCGTATGCGCCTTTCCCACTGCATAGGCGTTCCTGGCAACCTATGTGACCCTGTGCATTACGGTGGAGGAAGCGATTATGGGTCAATCATCACTGTTGACATCGGACGGTCTTCGCTTTTTCTTCAGTCGGATTAGAGAGCGTTTGTGGATCAAGCCGCTGGTGCTTTGCGTGCTTTCCATTGGTGGTACATTCATCGCCAAGCTGGCTGACGATACGGGTCTTTCCAGTGTGTTGCCCGAGGTCAACCTGGAATCAGTTGAGTCCCTGCTGTCTATCATGGCTTCCAGCATGCTGGTTATTGCGACTTTTGCGGTAGGTTCCATGGTTGCGGCATACGCATCCGCCAGTGCCGGTGCGACACCTCGTTCCATACCGCTTGTTATTGCTGATGATGTTACCCAGAACGCATTGTCTGCGTTTATAGGCGCCTTCATCTTCAGTCTTGTTTCTCTGATAGCAGTCAAAAATGACATTTTTGACTCTGCGGGCCTGTTTGCGATATTCGTGCTTACCCTTCTGGTGTTTGCCATTGTCATCATCACTTTCGTTCGCTGGGTGGACAGAATTGCCCGACTGGGCCGGGTGGTGAACACCATTGAGCAAGTGGAAAAGGCAGCCGGCGACGCTCTTGATCGTCGCCGACATGCGCCAACGCTGGGTGCTTCGTCAGTCTCACTGGATCAGGCGGGGGGCAAGGGTCTCTCCGTGTGTTCTTCTACGGTTGGTTATGTCTAGCATATTGATGTGGAGACGCTGCAATCCCGTGCTGAGTCGCTCAATTGCCGCGTGATAGTGACGGCGTTGCCGGGTACGTTCGTGAGCACACGCCGTCCACTGCTTCGTATTGAAGGCTGCGAGGCGTTCACACCTGATGCCTTTTCCAGCGCCTTCACGATCAGTCCGAATCGTGCTTTTGAAGATGACCCCCGCTTCGGGCTGCTTGCGCTGTCCGAAATCGCCGACAAGGCGCTGTCGCCTGGCATCAATGACCCGGGAACCGCGATCAATGTCATTGGCGCAATGGTACGACTGTTTACGCTTTGGCAATCCCCGATTGAAAAGGACAGATTGCCGGCGATAACCTATGACCGTGTATCGATCCCGGAGCTGGTGATCGACGACATGTTCGATGATGCCTTTACTGCAATTACCCGTGACGGCGCGGGTATCGTTGAGGTTTCCATTCGACTGCAGAAAGCTTTTTGCGCATTGGCCGAAACAGATGACCATGCGATGGTCGCCGCAGCCAAAAAACATTCACGGATGGCGCTGGTCCGTTCGGAGCGGGCCATGTCACTTCAGGACGATATCGATGCTGTGCGTAACGCTGCTGCGTTTTCGGCCACGTAAATTCAGGAGGAATAGACGGTTAACGGACGGAGGTGCGGAGGTCAGCCTTGAGCAAATGAAGAAGGTAGAATGCACGATCAGCGCCGATCGGATGGAGAACCCCAACACGCCATGCTGAAATCGAAGCACTGACTGATGTCGGGCAGCGGCATCTGGTAAAGGGCTTGTACCGGCCCCCGCTCCTGACGAGCTCATTCGTCCTTTTGCTGCTTCCCATCTTCGATCTTCTCATCTACCTCCTTTTTTTCCGCCCGGTTCGTATCAGCTCCTTCCTGCTCGGCTTCTGCTCCGCGCACCAGGCTCAGTTCGATGAAGATGGGAAAATGGTCTGATCCCCAAGCTGAACCCGTCTCCATCCGGACGAGCTTGAAATGATCGGAGTGGAAGACGTGATCAAGCGGCCAGCGCAGGAGCGGGTTCCTCGCGTTGAAGGTGTTGTACGTCCCCCGCCCGATGCGGGGATCGAGCAGGCCACTGGCTTTCTGAAACAGGCTCGTGGTATAGGACCATGCTACATCGTTGAAATCCCCGGCAATAATTGTTGGTTCATCGCGTTTTGCCACTTCTCGTCCCACGATAAGCAGTTCTGCATCCCGTTCTGTGGTCTCGGTCGTGTACTTCGGGTTGGGTGGGTCGGGGTGAACGAAATGCATGAAGACACGGTCTTCTGACGGCAATACCACCTGCATGTGCATCGACGGGATGCTGTCCTTGAGGATAAACCGGATCTCGGGATCGATTATCTCCAGTCGACTATGCACGAGCATGCCATAGGTGTTGTCGAGCGGGATCTTGAGCGAGTTCGGATATTGCTCTTCCAGTGGCCTGAGTGCTTCCTCCCACCACTCGTCTGTCTCCACGGTCAGGATCATGTCCGGATCGTACTCGTGCACGACATCCAGAAAGGCCCCCGACTCCCGGTTTTCCATCATCACGTTTGCAACGAGAAGCTTGAGGTTTCCGCCGTCCGAGCGCGACTCCGTCGCCAGTACCTGCTTGGGCATCAGCGCCGTGTATGGGAACATCTTCACTACCTGATATCCCACGGCCATAACCAATAGCCCGAGAACGACGGATTCGTAGACGCGTTGCGTGTTCCAGAAATAGAGATAGAGGGCAAGAAGTACAATCCCTGCGATGGTAATCTGACCTCTTGGAAAATCTAAAACGCGAATCCACCATTGGTCGAAACGCAGTAGCGGAAGAGCCGTAGCGATCACCAGTAGCAGGGCCAGTATGACCAGAACAATTTTCATATACCCACACACACGCGTCGGGCAGTCGTCGTTTCGAACGCGTAGCTCGGAGCGTCTTGTGAGCGTGGCGTGAACGATCCTCGCGGGTCCATACAGTCACTGCAGGCAACTACGCGCCGCCTCTTCTCGGTTTCCAGGCAAACCTCGTTCGTGATGCCCCGGAGCACGCATACTACCCTGACTGAAGCACCTGAACCGCTGTGCGGAGCATTTCAGCGGCTGTGGGGCGCGTCAATTGGGAAGAGAGAGGATCAGTTGCCGTCGGTGGTATCTTCGATGGCATCGCCCGCGTCCTCGACTTTGTCGTCAACTGCCTCACCAGCCTCTTCCAGAGGACCTTGCTGCTCGCAGCCAGCCAGCGTGAACATGAGAGCACTTGCAAGCAGAGAGGCTGCTATGGTTTCGCTGATTTTCATGGTTCCATCCTCCGAGTTGATTGCTGAAATACACACGATCCGCACCGGCGCCTGTAAAGGTGAATAGTGCATTGACAGGGTTCATGCTGATCCTTACCCAGTTACCAGTAAGGTAGGAATTAATCATGAAGCCCTACCGCGGAATGATCTGTGCGGTAGCGTACACAATGGCACGGGGGCGACCTTTCCTCGGCCACGAGTGCGCGGACCTTACCGTCAGCGGAATCCGTTGCGTCGACCCCCCAGGGTTTCCGAATTCTTAAACGCCGACTGCATTGTCAATGTCAGATCCGGAGCGAACGCGTGTACTCAGATCAATTATAGTGGTGGATTAGTCCATATGTTCGTTGCCGCGCAGACAGGTGGGGGCATTCGCGATAGTCTTCCCCGTACTTTCCAGTGGATGCCGAACGGCGTCCACCTATGTCCCATCAAAGCAGGGGGAATAAATACCATGAGAAAACCATCGAGTGGCGACCACACCACCACAGACCGTCTTTCTGAGCGTGCCCACGAGTCGGTGGACAAGTTCGCCAGGACTGCGGGCAAGGGCGAGGAACAGATTCGCCATAAGGCCGCGGATACGGAGGCCCGTGTCAGGGATGCCGGGCAGAAGGTCAAGCAGCGCTCCCGCGAAGCCCGGCAGTCCATTAGCGCCTTCGTGCGGAACAAGCCTTTGATCTCCCTGGGTATCGCCTTTGCCGCGGGAACCTTGCTGTCTGCCATCTTAGGGCGTCGCACATAGTGCCTCGTTCATGGTCTGACTTCCCGGTTGCTCAGCGAGCGTTTCAGACTGGCTTTGATCTCGCTCCAGATAGCGACGAAGAACGCTGTCAGGGGAACCGCAAGTACCATGCCGATAATGCCGCCCAGGGCTGTGCCCCAGAAGAACAGTGAAATAACCACGAGTTCGGGGTGCAGGCCCGAGCGGTTGGCCATGATTTTCGGCGTCAACAGCCAGCTTTCGATTACTTGAACCGCCGCGAATACCAGACCGGTCAGGAGCAGTAACTCAATGCCGCCATCAGGCTGCAGATAGGCCATGGGCAGGACCACCAGCAGGCCGATCAGGGTGCCCAGGAAGGGGACGATATTCAGCAGCCCAAGCACCAGACCGATAAGTACGCCGAACTCCAGGCCGATCAGAGTAAAGCTTATGGCATACAAGGTACCCATGGACACGGCGATGATCAGCTGGCCCTGAAAGAAGGCGGTGACGTATCCCACGAAAACATCCATGAAATACAGCACCTTCTGCTGGGTGGTCTTGTGGAAAGGGATAACAGTTCGGATGCCTTTCCCCGGAGTAAGTCCCCGGAGAGCAGGGTGAAGAACAGGAACAGGGGCACGAAGCTGATACCCGCCAACAGCCCCAGATAGGACATGATGGTCCTGCCCGGTTCCTCCAGGCCTGGCAGGACTGGCTGGGACTCCTCCCCGCCGCTGCTCTCCATCCGGGTGGAAATCATGGCGGTGAGTTCCGGGAACTGATAGGAGAAATGTGCCTGCCAGCTTGCGAGTATATCGGGCAAAACAGTCATCAGCTGGACGGTCTGGCTGACCAGAATGGGGACGAGCAGGAAAATCAGGCCGCTGATACCCACGAAGAAGACTGCCAGCAGAAGAATGATGGCCAGCAAGCGGGGTAAGCGAAGCCAACTCTCGAGAAAGTCCACTACCGGATAAAGCACCAGCGCCAGAATGCCGGCCAGGGAGAGCGACAGAAGCAGGTTGTAGAAGGCATTCAGTATCCAGCCTAATGACCACACGATGATTCCGATTAGCGCGGTCAGTGAAACCAGGGACAACAGGACCGCCGTGTAGCGAAACAAGCGAAGCTCAACGGCGTTGAACAGTCGTTTATCCGGAGGTGACGCCGCCAGGTTTTGATCGACAACCTTCGCCCTGCCAACCAGGGATTCCTGCCTGTGGTTGGGCATCGCGAATTCCTGCGCTACTTGCTTGCGGATTTACCGAACAGCAGCAGCCCAATACCGGCCACCGCAGAAGCCGCGCCAAGGATCAGGAACCAGGTGGTGGAGTCAGTGAAGCGTCCGGTAACGGCCTCCGTCACCTGATCGCCCAGGCTTTGGGATGACTGATACGCAAAGAAAAGCAGGATCAAGCCGATAACAAGCAACACAATTGCCAAAATTCTATTATTCATCATTTCAACCTCTTTCAGCTCGAGGAGGGATCATCATTCCGCTATTCAGGGATGGTTGTCTGGTGCTACAGCTGGAATTTTAATCCGCTGCGCTTCCCGGCCTGGTGACGACACTCAGCAATGTGACTCCTGTCTGCATGTCATCGGCGGCTGGTATCTGCTTTTCGATTGTGTCGTTGAATAGTTCACTTCGTTTCCTTCTTGACGTCGCTCTTGAGATCTCCGTACCTGGCTTCAGCCTTGCCGCCATGCTTCTCGGCTTTACCCTCGTACTCCGTGCTTTTATCGCCGGTCACCTTTCCGGCAACCTCCTTGACCTTCCCCTTCGCCTCGTTCGCACGACCTTTGACCTGATTCTTGTTCATGATTGATCTCCAGATGATCATTCCGTTTGGGTTCTGCCTCTTATCCATGAACTCATGTAGATGCAGGGTTATGTTTTCAAGATAGCTGAAGATCGAGGACTGCTCTGTGCGTTGTCCAACTTATGCGGTGTCATTTTCTTCAGATATGTCTCCAGCCACCAGTGTCCGACATGTTTCCGCAACAAAGTCAGTAGGTTATCGGTTCCGGCTATGTTCTCGGATGGCGCTATTTCAGTAAGCAGTCGAAACAACGGAACTTTCTCATACTGATGCCGGTTTGGTCTGGCCGGAGCACAGGATCGGAATTCGGACCATGCTGCCGGTCAGATAACCGTATCGGGTGAGATTTGTAAGGCCTGGTCGGCCGGGTTGATGCGGGGTAGTCAGGATGGTTTTTCAGCGAAAAGGGAGAATTATACTTCCATTACTATTATTTTCCGCAAGAACCAAGTCGCTCTGCGTTGTGGTTCAAACCACAAGATTAATGATCCTGTGTGCGAAATCGTGCGGAACCGATATGGTTTCAGGCGTAGATGTTGCGTGGTGCATGCTTTCGATTGTGATCGGCTG
The DNA here is from genome assembly GCF_003932505.1 of Thiohalobacter thiocyanaticus. GTDB lineage: Bacteria > Pseudomonadota > Gammaproteobacteria > Thiohalobacterales > Thiohalobacteraceae > Thiohalobacter > Thiohalobacter thiocyanaticus. Next base: position 676,683 of record NZ_QZMU01000001.1, on the reverse strand, counting down.
TACCATCATAAAAATAAAGGAGCATAGCCTGCGAATACACTGACCCTGGATCGGGTTAGATGCAGATACAAGCAATGCTCCCTGATTGTGTTCATTCACACATTCACTGCATAGATTTTATTACTGAGTCGATTCTGAGGGTTCCGGAACCAGCTCCGGATCAGAGTCGCTATCTGCTGGCTCGAATGCAGAGAACTCCACTCCGATCGGTTTGTCACCTTTCAGTTCGACGTATTGCTCGGGTTGATACTCCTTGCGGGCCTGAATTTGCTCCTTCGTGTTTTTCAACTGCAACTCCTCACCCACGGTATCGAGCTCATCGAGTGACACGACGATGTCACGTTCCCCAAGGCCCAGCAACCCGCCGGTAGAAATAACCGCATGAGCGCTGTGACGGTCACGCATGAATACTACATGCTTGATTGTTCCGACATTCTCTCCAGCGCTATCCACTACCTCCGTGCCTTCAAGCTCATCCGCGGATCGGGAGTAAATCGGATTATCACCCCTTGCCTGGGTTTTGGTGGTCATACCCATGGATTTGCCACCCATTTTCGGTTCCATATCCATTGGCTTTTCGGTTACAGGCTTTTCCGTCCCAGCCTTTCCTGGCGTAGATTCACCTTCAGACTGGATGCCTTCGGCAGCGAACGCAGGGGCGGATATCAGCACAGCAATTGCGCTGGCCAGGAATGTCTTGCGATAACTTGTGTTCATTTCGTGCTCCTTGTGCGCAATAAGGAAAAAGCATCCGCATCCTGATCCGGTTGGTCAGCATCGGACCATACCTTATTGCACTCGGGAAATTTACCAGATGATACACTTCCTGTATGTGCGCTGTCCCACAGAGCCCTCCTCAAACGGTCTTTGTGTAGTGGTGTGGCAATATCTGGCAATGACAGGCAGCATAAAGCAGTTCTTCACCAAGGTATAATGCACTGGTCTGTCACCGAAGACGATATGTCCTCTCTTTTCATCTTGATGACCTCAATTCCCGCCAAAACAGCGTACAATTAATTGACCGAATCAACTGATAAAAGGATAAGGGCTTAGGGTCAGCAGGAACGTGGGATTCGTTTTCGGTTAATACCGGCCACATGGCCAGGGCTGCTTTGAGCATCCAAGGTTCGGACAAGGAGTATGTCATAAGCATCGAAGCGTTCAGGTTTTCGCCACACATACGGAATGCGCTGCGCCATGAGCGTGATACCGGCTTGCTGCGTGCGGAGCTGTTCAGTATCGAGCAACTGAAGCGTCACGCAGTCACGCTCGCAGGTCAGCACAGGATTGATCCGCATCCGGGGCCAGAAGACCGGTTGCTGCCACGGCTGGCGGACAATGCAAGGGTTCTGCTGGCGGCGTATGAAGTCGTCACCACCGTCGCCACCCAGGGACAACGGATCGTGCCGGCAGAGGCCTGGTTGCTCGACAATTTCTACCTGATCGAGCAGCAGATCACCCTGGCGCGTCGACACCTGCCCCGCGGCTACAGCCAGCAGTTGCCGCGGCTGGCCGCTGGCTCGTCGGCCGGATTTCCACGCATCTACGATCTGGCGCTGGAACTGATCTCACACATGGACGGCCGCGTCGACAGCGACAACGCCACCCAGTTCATTTCCGCCTATCAGACCGTCGAGCCTCTGAAACTGGGCGAATTGTGGGCTTTCCCGATCATGCTGCAGCTGGCGCTGCTGGAAAATCTTCGCCGTGTCGGTGTGCGTATCGCCCAGCGGCGCGAGGAGCGCGATGCGGCCATCACCTGGGCGGACCGCATGCTCGAGGCGGCCGAAACCGAGCCAAAACAGCTGATCCAGTTGCTGGCCGAGTTTGCCCATGCCGATGTTCCGCTTACCGCGCCGTTTGTGGAGGAGTTTTACGACCGGCTACAGGCGCAAGGGCCGGCCATGGCCTTCGTACAAACCTGGGTCGAGCACAAATTGCTCGACCAGGGGGTGACCGCAGCCGGCTTGTCGGAGGCGGCCGGTCGCACCGCCGCGGCCAACCAGATTTCCATCGCCAACAGTATCGGCAGCCTGCGCTTCATCGGTGCCATGGACTGGAAGCAATACGTCGAGTCGCTCAGCGTCGTCGAACAGACCCTGCACGAAGACCCAATGGCAGTGTACGCCTGCCAGGATTTTGCCACCCGCGACCGCTATCGGCACGTCATCGAGGATGTGGCGCGACACACCACCTGGAGCGAAATGGCGGTGGCACGCGAAGCCGTCGCGCTGGCGCAGGCAGCCGCGGTGCAACAGGGCACGTATGATCGCACGGCGCATGTGGGCTATTACCTGATCGATCTGGGACGACCACAGCTGGAGTCTGCGGTCGACTGCCGGCTGTCGTGGAAATCCAGGCTCAGCCGGATGGGCCGGCATCTCCGCTTCCCGCTTTATCTCGGCCCGATCCTGCTGCTCACGCTGCTCGCGACAGCGGCCGGGCTGGCCCTGCTCGGCCTTGATACGGGCAGGGTCGATGCAGATGGCTGGCGGATCGGGCTGTTGGCACTTCCCCTCGTCATCGGCGCCTCGGCGCTGGCCGTACCGCTGGTGAACCTGCTGGTCACGCTCGTCCTGCAGCCGCAGGTGCTGCCGCGACTGGATTTTTCCACCGGAATTCCGGACAGCCACCGCACCATGGTGATCGTCCCCACCCTGTTGACGAAGCCCCAGGACGTCGACGATCTGATCGAAGCGATGGAAATCCGCTACCTCGGCAATCGCGATCCCAATCTGTTCTTTGCCCTGCTGACGGATTTTTCCGACGCGCCCGAGCAGACGCAGCCGGACGATGAAGCCCTGCTTGAATATGCCCGTACAGCACTCGAGTCGCTCAACGTGACTTATCGCGAGGATCGCGCATGCATCTTCTATCTGTTTCACCGGCCACGGGTGTGGAACCCGTTCGAACGGGTGTGGATGGGCTACGAGCGCAAGCGCGGCAAGCTGGAGCAGTTCAACGCTCGGTTGAGGGGTGAAGCACATACGGCCTTCTCGGATATCGTCGGTGATCTGTCCCTCCTGGCTTCGGTCCAGTACGTCATCACCCTGGATACCGACACCCAACTGCCGCGCGACGCGGCACGTACGCTGATCGGCAACCTCGCGCACCCGCTTAACCGGCCTGTGTATGATGCCGGAAAAGGACGCATTGTCGAAGGCTATGCGATCCTGCAGCCGCGCACCTCGATCAGCCTGACCAGTGCCGGCCGGTCACGCTTTTCCAAACTGTTTGCGGGTGACTCGGGCATCGATCCCTACACTCGCGAAGTATCGGATGTCTACCAGGATGTGTTCGGGGAAGGCTCGTTCATCGGCAAGGGTATCTACGACGTCGATGCGTTTCGTCAGGCCGTCGACGGCCGTTTTCCTGAAAATCTCATCCTCAGCCACGACCTGCTGGAAAGTGGCTATGCGCGTTCGGCGCTGGTGACCGATGTCGAACTCATCGAGGAACATCCGGCCAGTATCGCCACCGAGGCCAGCAGGCGCCACCGCTGGATACGCGGCGACTGGCAGCTGGCCGGTTGGTTGCTACCACGCGTGCCGGCCCCTCCCGGCCCGAATGGCGAGCGGGTGAGGCGGCAGGCGAACCCGCTTTCGGCCCTGTCACGGTGGAAGCTTTTCGACAATCTGAGGCGCAGCCTGGTCGCGCCTGCGCTGCTCGCCCTGTTGGCCGGCGGCTGGCTGTTGGGGCCGGGGCCCGAGTGGCACTGGGCCTTGCTGGTCATGGCGGTGATATTTCTGCCCACCCTGCTGGCCGCTGCCATCGAGCTTGTTCGCAAGCCCGAAGAATGGGAATGGCGAGTGCACCTGAACCTGGCCGGCAGATCCGCGGGGCGCCCGCTTGTGCTCGCCGTACTGACCCTGGCTTTTTTGCCTTACGACACCCTGATCTGCCTGGGGGCAATCCTGCGTTCGGGGCTTCGCATGCTGTTCACGCGACGCGGCCTGCTGCTGTGGAAACTGCCGTCCTACGCGCGCCGCAACGCTCGCCGCACGCTCGCCGAATTTTTCCGGGAGATGTGGGTCGCGCCGGTGCTCGCGCTGGCACTGGGCGCGGCATTGGCCATGGCTGGTCAGCCGGCGGCGTGGCTCGCCGCTGCGCCTATCCTGCTGCTGTGGCTGTTATCGCCTGTCGCCGGCTGGTGGATCAGCCGGCCGCTGGCCGCCCCCGTCCCGGGCCTGAGCGTCGACCAGGAAGCCTTCCTGCGGAAGTCGGCGCGGCGCACCTGGCGCTACTTCGCGGACTTCGTCGGTCCGCAGGACAACTGGCTGCCGCCCGACAACGTTCAGGAATACCCGGCAGCGGCCATCGCCTCGCGCACCTCGCCCACCAACATCGGCATGTCGCTGCTGGCCGACCTGGCGGCGGTCGATTTCGGCTACATCACGGCCGGGGAATGCCTGCAGCGCATCGGCAATACACTCGACTCGGTGGAGAAGCTGGAACGCTACCGCGGCCATCTGTACAACTGGTACGACACGCACACCCTGGAGCCGCTGCACCCGCAGTACGTCTCGTCGGTCGACAGCGGTAACCTGGCCGGCTGTCTGCTCACCCTGCAGGCTGGGCTGGCCGAGCTGAAAGATCAGCCGGTGCTGTCGTCAAACGCATTGCAGGGGCTTCAGGATAGTTTGCAGGTGTTCGCTGAACAGCTGCCTCTGTCGTTCGATCCGGATATTGCAAACAAGATCAGGTTGCTGCAGGACAAGCTGTACTCTTTCACACTGAGCGGCTCGCCCCAGACATTGGCAGCCGCCGAGCAGGCGCTGGAGGAGATTCACCGTGCCAGCGGGGAGTTGGTTGACTGGCTTCCGGCTGATGTCGATATCGATGGTGAACTGGTTTACTGGGCGCGGGCATTCGACCGGCAATCCCAGGCGCTTCGGGATGAGCTTCGGTTGCTGGTGCCTGACCCGCGACACTTCAGCACGATCCCGACACTGGTGGAACTGGCTGGCGTGCACGGAAAGGTTACTGAGGCGCGTTCGTCCGTCGCGGCCGAACGGCTTGGCGTGATCGACGATCTGGTGCAGCGTTGCCGCGCTCTGGCGGTAATGGATTTTGAATTTCTCTACGATACGACGTGCGGTCTGCTGGCCATTGGCTATGATGTGGGTGAACGGCGCCGCGATCCGTCCTGTTACGACCTGCTGGCATCGGAAGCACGCCTGGCCAGCTTTCTTTTGATTGCGCAGGGACAGCTGCCGCAGAAGCACTGGTTCTCGCTCGGCCGCCTGCTGACCAGTCATGGCGGCGACGTCAGTCTGATTTCGTGGAGCGGCTCGATGTTCGAGTACCTGATGCCGCAGCTGGTCATGCCGAGTTACCCCAATACCCTGCTGGAACAAACCTGCAAGGCCGCGGTGTCGCGCCAGATCGAATACGGCCGACAACGCGAAGTGCCGTGGGGCATTTCCGAGTCCTGCTATAACGCCACCGACATACACAAGGTCTACCAGTACCGGGCATTCGGCGTGCCCGGCCTCGGCTTCAAGCGCGGATTGGGCGACGATCTGGTGATCGCGCCCTATGCCAGTGCACTGGCGCTGACGGTGATGCCGAGGGAAGCCTGCCGTAACCTGCTGACGCTGGCCGAGCAGGGATTTATCGGCGCATACGGCTTCTACGAGGCAATCGACTACACGCCCTCGCGGGTGCCGCGGGGCAAGCCGCATGCCATCGTGCAGGCATTCATGGCGCATCACCAGGGTATGAGCCTGCTGGCGTATGCGCATGTCCTGCTCGACCAGCCGATGCAGCGCCGCTTCATGTCAGATCCGCTGACACAGGCGACCGAACTGCTGCTGCAGGAACGGGTGCCGAAGAAGGGCGCTACCCTGCATCCGCACGCCGCCGAAGTGAGCGCTGCCGCCCGTCCCCCCAGTGCGGACACCGGCGCGATCATGCGCGTGTTTACCAATCCGAACACGCCGATCCCTGAAGTCCATCTGTTGTCGAACGGCCGCTACCACGTCATGGCGACCCATGCCGGCGGTAGCACCAGCCGCTGGCGCGACCTCGCCGTCACCCGCTGGCGCGAGGACGCCACTTCCGATGACTGGGGCACTTTCATCTACCTGCGCGACCGCGACAGCGGTAAGTACTGGTCGACCGCTCACCAGCCGACCCTGCGCCGCGCCGACCACTACGAGGCGATCTTCGTGCAGGCGCGTGCTGAATACCGGCGACGCGATCATTTGATCGAAGCACACACCGAGATCAGCGTGTCGCCCGAGGACGACGTCGAGATCCGTCGCGTCACGCTCACCAACCAGTCGGCGCGCACCCGTCACATCGAGGTGACGAGCTACGCGGAAGTGGTGCTGGCGCCGTTGAATGCCGATCTGGCGCATCGCGTCTTCAGTAATCTGTTCGTGCAGACCGAAATCCTGCCCGAGCAGCAGGCGATCCTCTGCACCCGGCGTCCCCGCACACCCGGCGAGCAGGTGCCCTGGATGTTTCACCTGCTGGCTGCACCCGGAGCGGTAGCCGATGCACCGTCCTACGAGACCGACCGCGCCCGCTTCATCGGACGGGGTCGCACGGCGGTCAACCCACTGGTGCTGGAAGACGGCGACAGCCCATCGACTTTGTCGAACACGCAGGGGCCGGTGCTCGATCCCATCGTGGCGATCCGCCGCACCCTTACCCTGGCACCCGATGAATCGGCGAGTGTACAGATCATCTCCGGTGTCGCGGACACACGCGAGGCCGCACTGGCCCTGCTGGAGAAATACTGCGACCGTCACTTCGTCAAGCGCGCGTTCGAGATGGCCTGGTTTCAGAGCCAGGAGGTACTGCGTCACCTCAATGTCACCGAAGAGGATGCCCAGATCTACGGCCGCCTGGCCAATTCCGTGATCTTCGGCACGGCACTGCGACGCGCCACACCCGACGTTATTGCGCGTAACCAGTTGGGACAGTCCGGGCTGTGGCGCTTTGGCATCTCTGGTGATCTGCCCATCGTCCTGCTGCACATCGGCGACCTCAACCGCATCGTTCTGGTCAAGCAGGTGCTGCAGGCGCATGCCTATTGGCGTATGAAGGGCCTGGCTGCCGACATGGTGATCGTGAACGAGGATTTCTCGGGCTACCGGGCGGAGCTGCAGGATCGGATCATGGGCCTGATCAACTCGGGTCCCGAAGCGCAGATGATCGACAAACCGGGCGGGGTCTTCGTGCGTCGCGCCGAGGAACTGACCGAAAACGAACGCGTGCTGCTGCAGACGGTCGCCCGCATCGTCTTCAGGGATACCGCAGCGACCCTGATCGAGCAGGTGGATCGCCGTGTGTCGTCAGAACGCGTGTCGGACCTGCTCGAGCCTTCGCAGCAGGCGGGCGCCAAACCGGTTTATCCACTGGCCCCGCGCGAGCGCATTTTCTGCAATGGCCTGGGCGGCTTCACGCCCGACGGCCACGAATACGTCGTAACTCTCGAACCCGGACAGACCACGCCGGTGCCGTGGGCCAACGTGATCGCCAGCCCGCACATCGGCACCGTCGTCAGCGAGAGCGGTAGCGCCTATACCTGGGTGGAAAATGCGCACGAATTCCGCCTCACCACCTGGCACAACGACCCTCTTTCCGACAGCAGCGGCGAAGCGCTCTACATCCGCGACGAGGAAACCGGTGCGTTCTGGTCGCCGATGCCGCTGCCCGCGCATGGCCGCTCCGGCTACGTGTGCCGGCACGGTTTCGGCTACAGCGTGTTTGAGCACTTTGAGGCAGACATCGTTTCGGAATTGTTCACCTACGTCGCCATGGATGCGCCGGTCAAGTTCGTGGTGGTCAAGCTGCGCAACGCGTCAAAGCGTGCGCGCAGCCTGTCACTCACCGGTTACTGGGAGCTGGTACTCGGTGAGTGGCGGCACGCCAACCTGATGCACATCGTCACCGAAATCGATCCGCATACTGGCGCGTTGTTCGCCCGTAATGCCTACGGTCGCGAATGCGCCAACCGGGTGGTGTTTACCCATGTCAGCGAGCGTGAGCGGTCGGTGAGCGGAAACCGCGCCGAGTTCATCGGCCGCAATGGCTCGCTGGCCAGCCCGGCGGCGATGCGACGCAAGCACCTGTCTGGTCGAATCGGTGCCGGCCTCGACCCGTGCGCCGCGATCCAGGCCCGGATCGAGCTGTCCGCAGGGCAGGAACGCGAGATCGTGTTCGTATTCGGCGCAGCCGGAAACACCGATGAAGCACGTCACTTTATCCAACAATTCGGCGGGCCTGCAGGCGCGCGGCAGGCGCTGGAAGCAGTATGGGGACACTGGAACCACACCCTGGGCGCGGTGAACGTGGACACGCCCGACACTGCGCTCAACGTGCTGGCCAACGGCTGGCTGGTTTATCAAACCATATCGTGCAGGCTGTGGGGTCGCAGCGGCTATTACCAGTCTGGCGGTGCCTACGGCTTCCGCGATCAACTACAGGACACCATGGCACTGATCCACGCGACACCGTGGCTCGCCCGCGAGCAGCTGATCCGCTGCGCCGGGCGCCAGTTCATCAAGGGTGACGTGCAGCACTGGTGGCACCCGCCCAACGGGCAGGGCGTGCGCACTCATTTCTCCGACGACTATTTGTGGCTGCCGTATGCCGCCTGTCGTTATGTGCTCGCGACCGGCGACATGGGCGTGCTCGACGAGTCCATCCATTTTCTGGAGGGCCGCGAGCTGTATGCGGAAGAAGAGGCTTACTACGACCAGCCGCAACGCTCGTCCGAAGCAGCCAGCCTGTACGAGCACTGTGTGCGTGCCATCAAGCACGGCCTGCGTTTTGGTGCTCATCGCTTGCCGCTGATTGGCTGCGGCGACTGGAACGACGGCATGAATCTGATCGGTAAGGAGGGTAAGGGCGAAAGCGTGTGGCTGGCGTGGTTCCTGTTCGAGAATCTCGAGCTGTTCGCCGGCCTGGCGCGCGACCACGGTGATACCGCCTTTGCTGACGTGTGCACCGAGCAGGCGGAGCAATTGCGCAGCAGCATCGAGTCCCAGGCCTGGGACGGCGGCTGGTACCGGCGCGCCTGGTTCGACGATGGCACGCCCCTGGGCTCGTCCAGCAACGACGAATGCCAGATCGATTCGATCAGCCAGAGCTGGGCGGTTATCTCGCAGGGCGGCGATCCTGTGCGCGCCCGCCAGGCGATGATGGCAGTGGATAAACGTCTGGTACGACGCGACAAGCAGATCATTCAGCTGCTCGACCCGCCCTTCGATAAATCTGATCTGGAGCCCGGCTACATCAAGGGCTACATCCCCGGCGTGCGCGAGAACGGCGGCCAATATACCCATGCCGCGATCTGGTCCACAATGGCGTTTGCCATGCTGGGCGACACGGATCGCGCGTGGGAATTTTTCGCCATGCTCAATCCCGTCCATCACGGCAGCACTGCGGATGCCATCGAGCGCTACAAGGTCGAGCCTTACGTCATGTGTGCGGATATCTATGGTGTGTCGCCGCACATCGGACGCGGCGGTTGGACCTGGTACACCGGCGCGGCAGGCTGGATGTACCGGCTGACCGTGGAAACCCTGCTGGGGCTGCAACTGGAAGTGGACCATCTACGCATCGTGCCGTGTGTCCCCGCCGACTGGGAATCCTACAAAATCCACTACCGCTATCGTGATACTGTCTACCATATCACCGTCAGGCGCGTCGGCGGACCATCGGGGCAGGTCAGTCGCGTGACCGTGGACGGTGCCGAACGTCCCGATACACGCATTCCGCTCGTGGACGACCGCCAGGAGCACTTCGTCGAAGTGGACCTTGGTTAATTATCGGGAAGGTCGGATGTTACGAGACTGCCGATTAAGCGCGGTGTGCCATAAGATGCACCATCCCCGACAAGCCGGTGTGCCGATCCACAGAAAAGTGGTTTGCTTTAAGAGAGTTCTCAAGCCACTCCGGCGACAGGCTTAGCTTGCGTAAGCGCTGACGGCCGTCGTCCAGCTGGTACCGTTCCATTCGTGTACAATATCGTGGACCTTGACATGCGAGTCGGTGTACTCGAGAAAACAGGTGAGTATGCGGCGCTCGGTACTGCGAACCGGGATAAATCGTTGTTCGCCGGTCAGGGCAGTGAAGTAATCCCGCAGGGTTATCACAAAATGCCCGTCTCTATCAATTTCCGATGCTACTGTCCCAATCAGGCGTGTTGCTGATTCGTAATCCGGTAAGTGGGTGATGGTGTCCCCCAGCAAATTACCAGTAGCGGTGACTGCGGCAAGTATTGCTGAAAGGATTGAAGCTCACCGAGCACGGTCCGATCGGGAGGCGAGAAAAAAAGAAAAAAAAAAAAAAGGAGAACTCGTCCTGAGAGACCGGAATTCGTCGAAGTAGGCGGCACAGGTTCTAAGCGCCACGACGCGAAGCCTACGCACCAATAGGGTATGGCGTGGCATCCGAATCCCGCGCCGAGGTCGCGGCCAGGCCCCTGCGGCGAGAATGACTCGACAATTTTTGCAACTTCGACAGCACCGGAGGCCGTGGCGGCTTCCGCGCCGCCATTTATCCAGGCGTAGATTGGCCCCAGGTGGTTATCGTAGCGGCTTGTGGACGATTTCAGGTTTGATTTGTCTCCCGGCGGCGTTTTCAGGGGGCGCGCCTCGAGAAGCATGTTGGTATCGGTCTCGGCCGCGCGGCGCACATGGGTGAAACCGGCTTGTTTGAGTACCTCGGTGAGCCGCCGCTCGCCCGCCTGGGCGCCCAGTGCCAGTCCGACTTCCTGCGCCCGGGAGGCGGGTGTGCAGATGACCGTAGAGGCCGAGTAAAAGATCTGGCCCAGCAGGTGCAGGTTGTCGGTGAGCGTATCACCGGCCAGCGGTTCGACGAGCATCAAGGTCCCTTCCGGGCTGAGACATTCTCTCAGGTGTTGGGCCGCTCCCACCGGGTCGCCCATGTCGTGCAGGGCGTCGAACATACAGATCAGGTCAAAGTCCCGCTCCTTGATGGTTTTTGCACTGGATGTCACGAAGTGGGTGTTCGAACTCACGCCGTTGTCGGCCGCTTTGCTGGTTGCAGCCTTGATGGACGGCTCATGGAAGTCGTATCCATAAAAGATCGACCGGGGAAAGGAATGAGCCATCAACACGGTGGAAGAGCCGTGACCGCAACCGACATCGGCCACTTTCGCACCTTTGCTGAGCTTGTCGGTGATGCCATCAAGCGCCGGCAACCAGGCGTTAACCAGATTGGCCTCATAGCCGGGACGGAAGAATCGATCGGTACCGCAAAAGCAGCAAGCATGATGTTCACCCCAGTCGCGGCCGGCGCCTGATTTGAACGTATTGATAGCCTGATCGTGGGTTGTGAATTGAGAGACCAGTTGCTGGAACAGGCCCTGCATGCAGGCGGGGTGGCCTTCCTGCGCCAGTACAATGGCCTGTTCCGGCGTGAGCGAGAAGGTGTCATCTTGATCGTGGTAGACAACGTAACCGGCGGCCGCCTGGGCGCTGAGCCATTCGCGCAGGTAGCGTTCGTCGACCTTGCTCAGAATCGCCAGCTCGGTGGTGGTGCATGGGCCGATGTCGCGTAGTGTCCGGTAGACCTCGGTTTGATCGCCCATAAAGGACAGCAGCACTGCAAATGAGCCTCCGATGTCCTCCATGACCTTGTCCACGAAGGTATTGAGCTGTTTTTCGTCGATTTGCGTCTGTTTTGTTAAAGCATCCATAGTATCGACCTCAGTGATTTGACGCAGGCCGCGGTGGCCCGGGTCAGTCGTCCTGTTGATTAACGCCTCGCGCGTATTGTCCCGCTGGCGCTGTTCGTGCAAAGAGCTTGTAAGTCTGTGCCACAGTAACCGGACGTTGCCCGCTCTTTGCAGGACAAATCTTAGACAATGGGGTATGCTCGGAATATGATTGTGCGGCCGGGATTGTTGATCGATCGTACCGACTTGAACGGCACGGTTCGGGCTCCGAATACGGAACCGAGGAGTGAAACAGAACCATGAAAGGGGACATCTTGTCGGATGTGCTTAGGACGGTAAGACTCTCGGGTGCGATATTCTTCGACGTCGAGGCCTCGTCACCGTGGGTGGCCGAGGCACCCGCTGCCGCCTCGATTGCGCCGTTGGTGATGCCGAGCGCCCAGCATGTTATCGAGTATCATGTAATTACCAGCGGTTTCGGATGGGCAACCCTGATCGATGCGGAGGAGGAGCCTGTGCGTCTTGCTCCCGGCAGCATCATCATGTTTCCGCAGGGCGACAGGCACGTTTTGTCCAGCCAGCCTCACATGCGCGCGGAACCCAATTATGCCGCCTTCGATCAACCCGAGGAGCTGTCGCCGCCGTATTACATCCAGAATTTCGGTGGCGGTCCCGAAAAGGCGAGCATGGCCTGTGGCTTCCTGGGTTGTGATCGATTTCCCTTCAATCCCATCATTCAGGCGTTGCCGCGCATGATCCATGTCCCCAATGGCTATTCCGCTGGAGATGGTTGGTTGAGTAATCTGATCAGAAGCATCATGAAGGAAAGCCGTAATAAACGGGTAGGTAGTGATTGTGTCCTGGCACGGCTGAGCGAGCTGATTTTTATTGAGGTATTGCGCAGCTACATGGAGTCGCTGTCCAGTGACGCGACAGGTTGGCTGGCTGCGCTTTCCGATCGCCATGTGGGCCGGGCCATTTCACTACTGCACGCCGATCCCAAACGACCCTGGACGCTGGCGATGCTGTCCAGGGAGGTGGGCGTCTCACGTACCGTATTGGTCAGCCGGTTTACCGAGCACCTCGGCGTGGCACCGATTACGTATCTATCCAGCTGGCGCATGCAGCTCGCAGCTGGAATGCTGGCCGGGGGCGGCATGACAATCGCAAAGATCGCCGCAGAAGTGGGCTACGAATCGGAAGCTGCCTTCAGTCGGAGCTTCAAACGCTGTACGGGCTTGTCGCCCGGCGCATGGCGCTCCAACGGTAAGTAGATGCTGCTTCGAGCTTTTTGATTTCATTGCCCGGCTGACTGTCCTTGGCTAGAAGCGCGCATATAAGCTCTGGGATACCTCATTTGTCGGCTTGTTCTGTTTTGCGTTCAATTGGTTGACCTGGTCCGACCCCGTTGACTCCTGACTGATGGCTGCGGTGACGCAAAAACCGGCTCATCAGCGGCTTGACGCTGGTACCGTGTACGAGAATCGAGAGTGTGACCACAATCAGTGTCAATTGAACCAGATCCAGGGCCAGTTCTTCAGGAAGACCATGCTGGATGGCGAACATCAGGTAATACAGCGAACCGATGCCGCGCACCCCGAACCAACCGACCATGCTGCGTGTCGGCCACGAGGTGCGCGAGCCCAACAGGCCAACGAGGACACTGATCGGCGTGCGTGCTACCATGAACAGGAACAGCGCAAGCCCCACTGCACGCAAGCTCCAGGAATCGATAAACAGCGTGCCACCGATCAGCAGGATGAGCACCAATTCCGAGAGTCGCTCCAGGTGTTCCTTGAATACCAGCGCCCCTTCGCTGACGGTCGGTGTGGGCTCGTTTTCCGGGCCTGGGTTTTCCTCTCCCGGTTCGTTCAGAGCGACGCTGTTCATATCGTCGCCGGCGAGTTTGAGTTCAGTCTGGCGCAGGGCGACGGCAGCGAAAAACACCGCCAGAAACCCCCATGCGTTGACCAGTTCACTCAGGCCATACACCACACCGATCAGACCGAGTCCGAGAAAGTCGTCCATCAGCTTGTGCCTGGGCGGAGTGCCGCGCAGCTTCCGTCCCAGGTGGGCGAGGGTGGCGCCGGAGATGACTCCGATGACACCCCCCGCTATCGTGGCCCACAGCACATCGACCAGCGCCCAGCGCAGGCCGAACTCGCCGAGTTCGTGCAGCCCCAGCAATCCCATCCCCAGCATTACAAACGGAAATGCGCTGCCATCGTTCATGCCCGCCTCGCAGGTCAGGGTGAAGCGAAGCCGGTCGCGATCGCCGGGATGGCGGGTCTGCACATCGGTCGCCAGTACCGGGTCGGTGGGCGCCAGGATGGCGCCCAGCAGGACGCCGGCACCCAGTGGCAGACCGAGCAGGTAGTAGGCAAAGGCGGCGACCAGCCCGACGCTGACCGCCATCGACACCGATGCCAGGAGAATCGGTGTGCGCCAGCGCGCGAAGCTGAACGGCACAGGCATTTTGACGCCAGCGGAAAACAGCGAAATCAGTACCACCATTTCGGTCAGTACTTCCAGTAGCGCCGATTCCTTGAGTGGGTTGAAGTGAAACAGATTGAGCACCGTCGGCCCGACCAGCAACCCCACGGCCAGATAGACAATCGCCGGGGTGACCGGCAGGCGCTGTAGCATCGGCGCAGTCAAGCCCCTGGCAAGCAGCAACGCGCCCACGAGTAAAAACCATTGCGCGTTAGTCATGGCGCGTTCGCTTCATTGGGTTTCCCGTTTGGCATGACTTGCTCAGGAGATCGAATGGAAGCAGGAAGCATGCATTCTGTTTCTGTCAGGGCCCGTTCTCGGCTTGCGGGTTCCAGCGCGATTCGAGATCCGGCAACACCTTGCTATGCGCAATCACCACAACCTCGTCGCCTTTCTTCAGGGTGGTATCCATATCGGGAATAATGAATTTTTCATTGCGATACAGAAACATCACCCGGCTCTCGGTGGGCAGTTTCAGATCGGCGACAGCGACTTCGTCGTCCTCACGTGCCACAAAGGAGAAGATTCGTGCATTACCCTTCACCATGGCTGACAGTTCCAGCGGGTTTTTGCCGGCGACGATATCGGTCAGATACCGGGCGATCGTGTAATCCGGTACAACGAGTTCACTGAGGCCCAGCTCGATGCATATATGCTCGTAGGCGGGATCATCAATACGTGTAACAACGCGACTGAAGCCCAGCGAACGACCGACCAGGCTCGCGATGATATTGCTCTGGTCGTTGCCCGTCAGGGTAAACAAAAAATCAGTGGCGGCTGGATCCGCTTCACGCAGAATCGCCGGCTTGCTGCCATCACCGTGAATGAACCCGGCGGCCAGCTCGTTACTCAGCTCATCGATACGAGCCTTGTCTTTTTCGATGATCACTACTTCGTGACCCTGCTTGAGCAGTTGCTGTGCAGTCAACGTGGAAATCTTACCAGCGCCGATAACAACGGTTCTCATGCGACCTTCTCTCTGCGGCCAAACCACGTGCGCGAATACAAAACTACCAGCAACGCCACGATTTCCACACGACCAGCCAGCATATCAAAGCACAAAATACCCTTGAGTACGGGTTCCAGTTCCGGTCGTGCGATGCCGCTGCTGAGGCCTACAGTGCCACTTGCTGACACGACCTCGAACAGCGCGTCGAGAGGATCGTAACCCAGCATCAAGAACGGAATCCATGACACAATAATAATGATAATAAACAGCAAAATAAGCTGCAGTGCGCGGATGGCATCATCTGTCTCCAGTTTCTGATCGCCCAGATAGGGTTCGGCCACGGCGTGAACCGGCATCGCGGTGCGGCGCAACATCAATTGTAACAAACGCACCAGGATCAACAGGCGCAGGATCTTGAATCCACCAGCGGATGAGCCCACGCTTCCGCCCACGAGCATGGAAAGAATCATGACAAGCTTTGATACAGGATCCAGATCTGACACCGGCATGGTCGTAAAACCCGTTGTCGTCTGTGCAGAGATCCCGATTATGAAACCCTGGTACCAGGGTGCGGAAACATCATTCTGCCAGGCCAGCAGGCCAAGTACGCTGCCCGAAATGAGACAAAGCAACAACAGGCTGCGCAGCTCGATATCAGTAAAGAGTGTGCCAGCTCCGTGGCGCCAGCCGGCGTGTCCGACTCTCCAGTACAGATGCAGGGAGACGGCGCCGAGAAATGACAACGCCATGACCGCAACGGCGGTACTCTGCGACGACATCCCTGCCAGGCTCGCCGTGTGATTGGAAAAGCCGCCGGTCGAGACTGCCGATAAGACATGCAGCAATGCCGTGAATCCATCCTGTGCCAATGGCCAGATCAGAGCCAACCCTGCGGCGGTCAGACAAGTATAAACGATCAGTGTGCGCATGGCGTGGGTGCGTGCCGTGACCATTATGGCTGCACTGCTTTCCACGCTTCCCACCAGGCGCCGTGAGGCGGCTTGATGCCCCATCAATAACGCGACCGAAAGCACAATGAAGCCCAGGCCGCCATACCACTGCATCCAGGCGCGGGTGAACAAAAATGTAGTGGAGCGTGCTTCAATGTTGCCCAGGGTCGACAACCCCGTGGTGGTGACACCCGAGACGGCCTCGAACAATGCATCGATAAATACAACCCCGGCTTCGCTCATGGGCCAGGACATCAACAGTGCCGCGCCCACGAATGCCAGGGCCGTGACAGTCAGCGCCTCGTTCACCTGGATGCGATCCGGTGCAGGCAGGCCTGCCAGCATGCCGCCTGCCAGCGACAGGCCACTGCACAATAAGCCAAATCGCCAGGCCATTGCCCAGTTGTGCTCAAGCAGTGCGCAACCCAGCGGCGGCAGCGTCAGCAGGGCGAGCACCAGGGCAACCTGGCCGCCGTATTTTGCGACGACCTGCCCCCGTACTGCATACGCCAATACATGGGTTCTTTCTTCTGTCATTACGTTGTCCTGACGAGACAGTGTTCAGCGGCGGGAGATCGTTTGCCACCCAGGCAGTTTCAATAAAATTGCAGGGTCCATCCACCTCGGGCTGGCATGCCGAGTACGCCCCCCCTGCCTCGATAAGCTGTGGTTTCGGCCCACCGTCGTGAATGACTCCCTTGTTTATATCATACTGTTGTGCGCCATCCACCTGGCAATATCGATTTCACGCTGGGCTGCGTCCGGCGATTTCTCATCACCTTCAACTGCGTGGCTGTCCTGTCACCAGCGCCGGTGAAAAACTGCGGATATCGTGTGGCTCGCAGTTACGATATCCTGTGGATCGACAGCATAGTGTTTCACGTCATTTCCTTGTCGCACGTATCGAAGTGGGGTGCTAACCTCTTAAGGAGACGCTCAGGTTCAATGTTTCACAGGAGCGGGAAGGAATGTGCTGAAGACGCAGGAGTACGGGAGGCGTACTGGTGAGCTTTCGCTTATTGCGCCCAATCAGTAAATCAATTGCATGTATCTCCAGGGCGTGCAATCCCTTAACATAAGGACTGTCATTGGTATGACACGGGCTACGGTGAATATTATCGTTTCAGGATGCGGGCTTTCTGATGATTGACAAGACAATGGGGCCTTCCTGGCAAGACAGCATCTATCGGCAACGTGAAGAACTGGCCCGGATGCTCCGGGAGCCGCTTGCGCAGCTGGCCAATAAATGTACCCCGGTGTGGGGCGATAGAGAGCGCCTGAATGCGTTGCTGCTGGACGGATTCTCCAGCATACCCTATTGCACCTACCTATACGCACTCGACCCCGACGGTCTGCAACTCAGCGATAACATCAGCAAGGACGGCGTCATGGCCGGGCATTTCCATCGCAACCGCGCAGAACGCCCCTATATGCAGGAGGCAATGCCGGCGTGGGGATTCCTGTTATCGGATGCCTATATCAGCCAGTCCGGCCAGCGCCCCTCGTTGACCGCTCTGCAGATCGTCGCCGCCGACACCGGCATTCTGGGGTATGTCGGTGCGGATTTCGACCTGCGCAGCCTTCCGGTCACTTCGGCGCTTTACCAGGAGCCCGCTGACTGGCGGCAAGTGAAAGGCGACCCGGCCATCCGCGGCACCCTGTTCCTGCAGACCCGGACCGAGAGCCCGATGGACCGCAATATGCAGCAGGCCCTGTCCATCCTGGAGGAACTGCTCACGGAGCGTGGCGTCTTCCAGTGCCAGATCCACTTTTCGAGCAGCCAGGCTATCATCTGGATGATCGATGATCCGCTTCGGTATCGCATCCTCGACCAGGAAGTACTCAAGGATCCGGATATCTGCCTGCTATACCCGTCGCGACCTTATCCCACGGACGCCGCGATACCGCCGAGCGATATTGTCCGGATCCTGGACGGTATGCGGGATCTGCGCCTGGTCGACACGACCATCTACCTGCGTACGGCGTCCATTAATATCTTCAACGGGATGGTAAGCCTCACCTTTTCCTGTGACGGATCGCACTACATGCGTTACGACGAGTTTCTCAGCAAGGGGCCTGCCTTCTGGTCGGGGATATCCGCGTGATTGCCCGGCACCCGCATTCCGGATGTATGAACTACCATTGCCGGAAAATTTGCTCTGTTTCGTTTATGCCTTTCGGGCGTTCCCAACCTGCGGAATAGTGAAATCACGGATATGGATACTGCGCTGGATTCACCGGAAGACCGCGACGAATACTGGATGCGACAGGCCCTGGCGCAGGCCGAACTGGCCGCGGCCGCCGGCGAGGTGCCCATCGGCGCGGTGCTGGTGAAGGAGGGTGAACTGATCGCATCCGGCTGGAATCAGCCCATCGCCAGCTATGATCCCAGCGCGCACGCCGAGATTCAGACCCTGCGCGCCGCCGGCGCGGCCCTGCAGAACTACCGCCTGCCCGATACCACCCTGTACGTTACCCTCGAACCCTGTCTGATGTGCACCGGGGCCATGATCCATGCCCGCATTTCCAGACTGGTGTTCGGGGCGCACGACAGCAAGCGCGGCGTGGTGGACAGCCGCTGGGAGGTGTTCGACGCGCCCTGGCTCAACCACCGCGTGGAGGTGACCGGCGGGGTACTTGAAAGTGAGTGCGCGGAGCTGTTGAAAGATTTTTTCAGAGATCGGCGAGAGTAGGTGATCCAGGGAGACTCTGATCAATTTGATTATTCCCGTCATTGCGAGGAGCGGAGCGACGCGGCAATCTCCATCCGATTGATTCTACTGTAGGAGATTGCTTCGCTACGCTCGCAATGACGAATCAATCAGAGGTTCCCTAGAGCGCAGGGAAATCACTCACCCACTGCGGCGGTGAAGGCACCGGCTCCTGGTCGCGTTCCGTGTACCAGACCAGGATGTCGTAGTAGCTGCGGATATTCTCCACATACTGCACCGGCTCGTGGCCGCGGGCATAGCCGAAGCGCGTGCGCTGGTACCATTTCTTCTGGGTCAGCAGTGGCAGGTGCTCCTTCACGTCCACCCAGCGGTCGGGCTCTGCGCCGTTGGCCTCGGTCAGGCGGCGGGCGTCCTCCAGATGGCCGAAGCCGATATTGTAGGCTGCCAGCGCCAGCCAGGTGCGGTCGGGCTCGGGGATGCGTTCGGGGATCTTCTCTATCATCATCCGCAGATACTCCGCACCCCCCTGGATGCTCTGCACCGGGTCCAGCCGGTCGTCCAGGCCCAGGTATTTCACCGTGTTGAGGGTGAGCATCATGATGCCGCGCACCCCGGTCGGCGAGCGGGCGTCCGGCCGCCAGTGTGATTCCTGATAGCCGACCGCCGCCAGCAGGCGCCAGTCCAGGCCGTTCTTCTTCGCTGCCCGTTTGAAGATCCCGGTGTATTCTGGCAACCGCAGCTGGATGTGGCGTAGATAGCGCCGGGTGCCGACATAGTCGAAGTCCTGCACATGGCCGTAATAGCGTTCGATGATCTGTGCCAGACGGCCGCTGTTGCGCAGTTCGAAGAAAAACTGCTTGGCCGCTTCGTACAGGCTGGTATCCGGGCCGCGGGCGAAGGCCCAGGCCAGCGGCTGCGGCTCACTGATGGCGAAGGCGGTGCGCAGTTCCGGGTAGAAACGCTGGTTGATGGCGATTTCGTTCGAATCGGCGATGGTGTAGTCGATGACCTGCTCCCACACCAGGTGCAGCAGCGCCTCGCTGTCCAGCTCCCTGTTGGCGCGCCAGCTCAGGTCGGGATACTCAGTGGCCTTGAGCTGCTTGAGTTGTTCCTATGGCTGCTGCCGGCGACCACTTCCAGGATGCCGTCCAGATCGTCCAGCCCGGCCGGTTCCGTCGTGGTGGTTCGATAGACCAGCTGCGGGATGATGGACTGGTAGCTCGGTGCGAAGCGTACGATCATCTTGCGCACATCGGTGATGGTGAGTCCCGCTGCCGCGAAATGGGCCTCGCCGCTGGCGACCATTGGGAGGATCCCGTTGAAGCTGTCCGGTACCACCACCCTGAGCTTGACGCCCAGGTGATCGGCGAATTCCCGGGCCAGATCGTATTCGAAGCCGGTCGGACCGTCGGGTCCGAGGTAGTAGGTGGTGGGGCTGTTGCGCGTGACCACCACCAGCTCTCCCGACTCGCGGATTTCCTCGAGCAGGGTGCGCTCACCAGAGCAGCCGGTAATCGCGATCAAAAACAGTATGATATAAATGCGTCGGGACATAGGGGGTCACAGCGTGCACCGGCAACCGGCTCAACAGCTATAGCGGTAGTCGGCTGCCAACGTTTAGAGCTCCTGGCGCTTTTGCGATAGAATACCATCCCGTTTGCGAACAGCGGACCATCAAATGCTCGACGAAGCGCCGGTGGCGCTTCACAGCGGGGTGAACGCCCGGATGGAATCCGGGCTGGAAGGACGCCCCGAAACAAGGGTCATGGATCAGCAATAACGGGATTGAAGCAGTGAAGTTCTTTCGGAGAGATGCCGGAGCGGTTGAACGGGGCGGACTCGAAATCCGTTGATGGATTCTGTCCATCCGAGGGTTCGAATCCCTCTCTCTCCGCCATTCAAAGAAAAAGGGGCCATCATGGCCCCTTTTTCTTTGAATTGAAGGCGGGATTCGACCCCAACAGCATCACAGCGCGCTCCGACTTATTCCTGCCCCCGTATCCGGTCGAAGAACACCCGTACGATGTCCGAACGGGTAATCATGCCGATCGGCTCTCCCTTGTCGTTGGTTACCACCAGCCGCTTGATGCGGTGACGTTTCATCAATTCCAGTACGTCGTGCAGGGTCTGGTCGGGTCGGATGGTGACCAGGTCGGTGACCATCAGCGCGGCAACGCTGCCCTCGGGGGACTGCGGCCGGACGGCGTGCGTGAACATGGCCTCGAGCGTCTGCCACAGGTTGTGGGTGGGGTGATGCGAGGGTACGCCCAGGGCGCGCAGCATGTCGGCCTCGGTCAGGATGCCGACCAGGCGGTTGTCGGCGTCCACCACCGGCAGGCCGCTGATGCGGCGAGTGACCATTTCATGGGCGGCCTCGGCCAGGGAGGTGTCCGTGCGCACCGTGACCAGCGGCTGGCTCATCAGGGTATCCACGCGATAGGCCTCGGCCTCGCGCTGGCGTGCATGTCGTTCCGCCATGGTCGTGATCTCCATCAGGTCGTCCACGGTGACATCGATATAAGTGCCCATGTCGCTCAGGGCCTGCTTGAAATCCTCACGCGTGGGGCGTGAGGGTGGGGTTCTGGACATGCTTGACTCCTGCCATGTCGGGTGACTGACTTCATGTTGCCGCCGCCGTGGGCGGTAAGGCAAGTGAAATAAATCGGATTCAGGTATCGCTGATATTGAAACTGGCGCTGTCAGGGAAGCGTGGTGGGTAAGTCCATGCCGGGGCTGTTTCCGGGGCGAACCTGAACAATCGCCCCGGAAACAGCCCCGGCATGGACATTGGTCAGGTTGCGCAGACCCACTGCGTACAGCCCGGACAGTCGTATACAGGGATGGGAGTCAATAAAGTCCGTGAGTAGCCGGTGTCGGGACGATAGTTCAGGTTCGTCCCGACACCGGCTACCCACGGACTTCCCAGGGAACGCCACCATGCTTTATATCGAACATTTGCATATTAAATAGTGAATAATATCGTTTGTGTTCCAGTTAACGGCTTGGTATTACATAAACAACGATGAATTGCTGTAACCAACAGGAGGCACAGACATGACAGCCACCGCACTGGAAATCCCGATCGAAGCCGAAGTGGACAAGGAAGGCTATCTGATCGAGCCGGCCGACTGGAACGAGGACATCGCACGGGCCATGGCCGAGGACGAGGGTATCGAGCTCGAGCCGGATCACTGGAAGGTGTTCGGATTCATGCGCCAGTACTATGCCGATCACGGCATCGCCGCCGATGCCCGCTTCGTCATCAAGTACCTGGCCAACGAACTCGGCTACGGGAAAGCGGCCAAGGCGCGGCTGTTCGAGCTGTTCCCCTACGGCTATGTCAAGCAGGCATGCCGCCTGGCCGGCATGAAGCGGCCCCGGGCCTGGAGCACCGGCTGAAGCGGCCGGTGTCAGGGCCTGTCAACAGGTCCTGGTGTTTCATCCCCTTGGGTCGCTTCGCCGTCTTCCTCTAGTTCTAGCCGACTCAGCCAGGGCGCGGCGGCCCCCTTTTATCCTCATAGTCTCCTGCAGTCTCTGAATGACGGCTTGTTGCCTCAGCCCTCGGGGCTGTACTTGTGGCGCTCGGTTTCGGCGAACAGCCGCAGTCCGGCCAGTGCCTGTCCGATCACATCCGACTCGCTTTCCCGCGGATAGACCATGTAGGCGGGCAGCCGGAATTCCGGGCTGTCCGGCACCACGAACAGTCGTTCCGAATCGATGAACGATTCCGCCATGCGGATGGGCACAAAGCAGGAGCCACCATTGCACAGAATCAGCTGGATCCCCAGCCAGCCGATGTTGACCGTCTGTGCCGGCTGTTCCAGATCGGGGAAGTTGTCCCGGTGCTGGGCATAGAAGGCCGGCCCCCAGTTGACGAAGATATAGTCATGTCCCGGCCAGGGCTGATCCGGATCGGTGGTCAGCAGGACCAGGCGCTCATCGAACAGGTGCTCGACCTCAAGCCCCGGGCTGTGCTGCGGGGTGTACATCATGCCGATGTCCAGCGTGCCCTCGATCAGGCGGCGCATCAGATCCTCCTCGAAACTGATCTCGCTGCGGATGGAGATGTCCGGGGCCGTGTCGCGCATGTGGCCGACCCAGCGGGGCAGAAAGCCTTCCCACAGCGCGATGCGTGCGCCGACCGTGATGCTGGCGCTGAAGCGGCCCGGCAGGCCGACGTCATGGCGTGCCTGCTCGAGGGTCAGGACCAGCGACTTGGCGTGGCGCAGGAAACGCTTTCCGGTCGGGGTCAGGCTGGCGCCGGCGCGGTTGCGCACGAACAGCCGGGTACCCAGGTAATCCTCAAGGTTCTGGATGCGGGCGCTGACCGTGGACTGGGTGACATGCAGCCGTTTGGCCGCCTCCAGGAAGCTGCCGTTGGCAGCCACGGAAAGGAAGGTGCGTACTTGTTCGAAATCCATGCTGTTTCTTGTAGGGTCTGTTGCTGATCAGGAATGGGGAATAGTATATTGCAAGTAAGATGTATTTAATATCCATTTACAGTCTCCTGGCCTGACGAAGTCTCATTCAGAGTCCCGCAGGGTTCGGGAGGCAAGATGTATCCGTGCCTGCAAGGCCGTGCATGCCAGACGGATGCAGCGTCTTGGGCCGGGCCAGCGGGGACAGCCTGCAGTCCCGGTTATACATCGGGTTCAGGAAACGGTAACAGCGGTTTCCATCGGCGGGAACGAAAATCATAGCCAGGCGTGCAGGCAATGCGGTACTGCGAATGAAACTGAAGAAATTCCTCAGCTTTGAATGGGACGCCATCGCTGGCATTCTGGCGGCGGTGGCGGCAATTATCCTGCATCTGCTGCATGTGGTCGACGAGCAGATCATTCTGCCCATTGTGCTGGCACTGCTCGGGCTGTTGTTTGTCAACTTCATGCGCCATGCCCGCAACAACGAGATCACGGCGGAGGAGGTTGCGAGTACCGCCCGTAGCGTGCGACGCATCCAGGCCGGGCTGCGGCACCCGGAGATCGTCCTGGTCGGTCCGCGCCAACTGCGCAGCGTCAGTGAGCAGTTTGCGCGCGAAATGAGCGGGGACAGTGTCTGGTTCAATGTCTGTCTGTCGATGTATGTTCCCGATGAATTGTTCGACAAGCTGTTACGACCGGCAATCGAAAACCCACATGTGCGTTCCATCCAGTTTGTGCTCGATGAGAGCCAGAAGCGGATCTGGGAAAACAGTCTGAAGGCAAGGGTCGCTGCCTGTCAGGGCCACGAAAAGGTGCGGGAACCGCGTTGGTGCCGACTGGAGAGGAATGTCTCCTTCATCCTGGCGGACTCGCACGAGAGCGGCGGGCCGGAGGCGCTGCTCAGCTTCTGGGGTGAACCGTTCATGGCCCAGAGCACGGAACGTGACGTGCCGCGCTTCATCTTTCATGTCCAGCGCAATTCCGAACTGTTGCCGCACCTGGTGGAGCTGGAGCGGGGCAGCGTGAGCGTATCCGATCCGGATTTGCCTTGAGTGATGCGGTCGAGTTCCCTCGGCTGTGTTGACACGGCGTCAGAAAATCCTTCCTTGATGTTCGTCAAACCAGCTTTTATATCGGAATTACCGATTTAAATAGCCGAATAATATCGTTTGCCTTTATCTGTCAGGGCGGCCAAGAATGTATGCGTAGAGTGCATGCAATCCGATGCGGTGTGGATTGCGACATGCATCCCCCGAGTAACGGCAGTTCAATTCAGCCGGCAATGGAGGTCACAGGTTATGACGAAGAAGCAGCACGACACGCCGAATCTGGATCAACTCGAGAGCGGTCCATGGCCCAGTTTCGTGACCGGTTTCAAGCGCCTGGCGCAGGACAAGCCGATGATGGCCGACCTGCTGGGGCAGCTGGAGCATTCCTACCAGAACATCAAGGGCTACTGGAAGGGCGGCACCGTTACCGTACGCGGCTACGGCGGCGGCATTATCCCGCGGTTTTCGGAGGTGGCCGACAAGTTCCCCGAGTCCTCGGAATTCCATACCCTGCGCGTGATGCCCGCGCCGGGCATGCACTACGATACGGAGCTCCTGCGCGCGCTGTGCGATGTCTGGGACGAGCATGGGTCCGGGCTGCTGGCGCTGCATGGTCAGAGCGGCGACATGATGTTCCAGGGCTGCAAGTCCGAGAATATTCAGGCCGCGTTCGATGCCATCAATGAACTCGGCTTTGACCTGGGCGGCGCCGGTCCCTCGGTGCGGACATCGATGTCCTGCGTGGGAGCGGCGCGCTGCGAGCACTCCTGCTTCAATGAAGCCGTCGCCCACCGCCAGGTGATGAATTCATTTACCGACGACCTGCATCGTCCGGCCCTGCCCTACAAGTTCAAGTTCAAGTTCTCGGGCTGTCCCAACGACTGCATGAACTCGATCCAGCGTTCGGATATGGCCGTGATCGGAACCTGGCGCGACGATATCCGCATCAAACAGGATGAGGTCAGAAAGTTCGTCATGGACAAGGGCCGCGACTATGTGCAGGAGAATGTCATCTCGCGCTGTCCCACGCAGTGCATGAAACTCACCAAGGACGATACGCTGGAGATCGATAACAGCAACTGCGTGCGCTGCATGCATTGCATCAATGTCATGACGAAGGCGCTCTCACCGGGACTGGACCGCGGGGTGACAATCCTGGTCGGCGGCAAGCGCACCCTCAAGATCGGTGATCTGTTCGGCACGGTGCTGGTCCCTTTCCGCAAACTGGAGACCCAGCAGGATTACGAGGAACTGGTTGAGCTGGCCGAGACCATCATCGATTTCTGGGCCGAGAACGGGCTGGAGCACGAGCGCCTGGGCGAAACCATCGAGCGCATCGGCCTTACCAATTTTCTGGAGGGAATCGGTGTAGAGGTCGAGCCGGCCATGGTCGCCCAGCCGCGCAGCAACTCCTACGCCCGCATGGACGCCTGGGAGGAGGAAGCGGAGAAGTGGCGTAAGCGCCAGGCCGGTAAGCAGGGCGCGTAGCCGTACGCCTGTGTCCGATAGTCCAGAGATTGCGAGGAGAGTGAAATGAGCGATCAGTATCGTGAAGCCGTCGAGAGCGGCGTGCCAGACCCATTCCAGTACATGCATCCCGTGATGCGCCGCAACTATGGCCAGTGGGACTGGCATGAACGCTGCCGCCCCGGTGTGCTGCACCACAGATCCGTGAACGGGGACAGCATCTGGACCGTGCGTGCCGGCACCCAGCGCCAGATGGACACCGGCACCATCCGCAAGCTGTGCGCCATTGCCGATGAGTATGGCGAAAGCCATGTCCGCTTCACCATCCGCAGCAACATCGAGTTCATGGTGAGTGACGAGGCCAGGGTCGTCCCCCTGATCGATAAGTTGAACGATGAGGGTTTCCCGGTCGGCGGTACCGGCAACTCGGTGTCGATGATTTCCCACACCCAGGGTTTTCTGCATTGCGACATCCCGGCTACCGATGCCTCCGGCGTGGTCAAGGCGCTGATGGACGAACTGTACGAGGAGTTCGTCAACGAACGCATGCCCAACCGGGTGCACATCTCGACCTCCTGCTGCCAGATCAACTGCGGCGGGCAGGCCGATATCGCCATCAACATCCAGCACACCAAGCCGCCCATGATCAATCACGATCTGGTGGCCAATATCTGTGAACGTCCCTCGGTGGTCGCCCGCTGCCCGGTGGCCGCGATCCGTCCGGCCATCGTCAACGGCAAACCCTCGCTGGAAGTCGATGAGCGCAAGTGCATCTGCTGCGGGGCCTGCTATCCGCCCTGCCCGCCGATGCAGATCAACGACCCGGTCAATTCCAAACTGGCGATCTGGATCGGCGGCAAGAACTCCAATGCCCGCTCCAAGCCGAGCTTCATGAAGCTGGTCGCCGCCGGCCTGCCGAATAAGCCGCCACGCTGGCCCGAGGTTTCGGCCCTGGTCAAGAAGATCCTGAAGTGCTACCAGGAGGATGCCCGCGACTGGGAACGCGTCGGCGAATGGGTCGAGCGGATCGGCTGGCCGCGGTTCTTCGAAAAGACCGGACTACCCTTCACCCGCTTCCACGTCGACAACTGGAAGGGGGCGAAATACACCCTCAACCATTCCACGCATATCCGCTTTTGAGGGAAGCCGCGGCGGCGTCACCGGCGCCGCCGCGGCCGGGCGTTGCGACGATCATCCCTGTGCCCGGCACCCTCTGCGCAACAGCCCGGCTGCGGCGAACAGCGCCAGTAACGGGAACAGCGGATCCTGTGAACTCCTGCCGCCCAGACTGCAGCCGCCGCCACCGCCGCCCTCGCTGCTGCTGAGGTTGTTACTACTGCTGCTGCTCCCGCCGCTGCTGGCGGGGGCAGCCACGCCGCCGGGATCCAGGATCTGGCCGTTGGCGCGGCCGTCGGCGTCATTGGGACCGCCGTCCTCAAGGGTCAGCCGCACGCACAGATCGCCCGCATTCAGGCCCTCCCGCCAGGCCGGGCTGGACGGTGACGGGCAGCTGCCCTTGCCGCCGGGCGCGGAGGCCAGGCGGTTGCGGGCATCGATGACGAACTCCTGCCAGCCCTGGTCGCTTAAGTATTTGCGATAGACACCGCCGGCCGGAATCGGCGCCAGCTGCGGGACGACCACCTGCACCGACTGGCCCGCCTGGCTCAGACCGGTCAGCTCGAAGTCGAACAGCCCCCCGGGATAGCGGCGTGCATCGTCCGCGGCCACGGCCGCCGTGCCGCTCGCGCTGCCATGATTGACGATGTCCGTGGCTGAGACGCCGGCGGCGTGCCGGCCCGCGGCCAGTGCCGTGGTGCCCAGGCGCAGCCGCAGGCCCGCCTCGGTGACCAGCAGATCGCGGTCGGCGACACGGGCCCGGGACTGCAGCACATGCCGGTCGGGCAGGGCGTCGAGGTAATCGGGGATGCCGTTGCCCTTGCTGTCGCCGGTGCCTTCGCTGGCATCGTCGATGCCGTCGTTGTCGCTGTCCTCGTTGGCGTTCAGCGCAGGCGGTCGGGATGCGACCTGCACGCTGGTCTGGACGGTGACCGCCTCGGCCGGGCTGCCGTCATCGGTCACGGTCAGGCGCAGGATGTAGATACCCGGTGCCAGCTGTTGTGGATCGAAGCTGTACTCCTCACCGGCCACGCCACTGGTCGACACCAGCGAGGCGTCGGTCAGGCTCCAGTCATAGGTGTGGCTGTCATCGGGATTGGCGTCCTCGACCCGCGCGGTGACCCGCACCTGTCCCGCGGAGGCATAGACGGTGCTCGTCGGCTGTCCGTCCTGACGGACCTCGAGTTCGGCCCGCGGCGGCAGGTTCTGCTCGCGGAGGGTGACGGTGTGGCTGGCGCGGCCGCCGAGTGCGGCATTGTCCGGTGTGTCCAGGGTGAAGGTGACGGTCTCGTCGCCTTCGCCCACGGCCTGTTCATCGACCACGTTGAAGCTCAGCGTGGCGCTGCGTCCGGTTCTGATCACCAGTTCACCGTCGCTGGCGTCATGGTCCTGGCCGGGCGTGGCGCTGCCGCCGACCCGATAGGGCAGGCGCACCGGGTAGTCCGCCGCGTCGCCGCTGAGTTGGACCCGGACCTCGACCGTGTCGCCTTCGCCGGCTTCCTGGTCCAGTTCGAACTCGGCCAGCGGCCGCACCTTGAGCGTCTGCACCACCTGGCGGCTGTTGCCGGCGGCGTCCGTGGCCGTCCAGGTAATGTTATGCCGGCCGCTGGTGAAGGGCCCGATGCGGTCGGCCACGGCGGTGATGTCGCCATCGACCAGGTCGGTTGCAGTGGGCGCTTTCAGATTCACATTGGTGAGATAGCCGGTGGCGTCCAGCGTACGGGTGGCGGGCGGGTTCAGGGACGGCGGCGTGGTGTCCTGCACGCTGACGGTCTGGGTCGCACTGCCGGTGTTGCCGGCGCTGTCGGTCGCCGTCCAGGTGACGGTGTGGCTGCCCACTGGGAAGGGCCCGCTGCGGTTGGGACTGGCGCTCAGGCTGCCGTCGATATTGTCCACGGCACTGGCGCTGCCCAGGGCTACGGCGGTCAGGCTGCCGCTGGCCTCGATCAGGATGTCGGGCGGGGCGCTGACCACGGGGGCAGTCACATCGCTCAGGGTCACGACCACGGTCTGAGTGTCGCTGCCGCTATTACCGGCGGCATCGGTGGCGGTCCAGGTTACGGTGTGGGTGCCGAGGGCAAAGGGACCGATATTGTCGGCGCTCGCGCTGAGACTGCCGTCGACCCGGTCACTGGCCGACGCGCTGCCCAGATCGACCGCCACCGCGTCGCCCGTGGACTGCACAGTTAGATCCGCGGGTGCCTGCACCTCGGGCGCCGTGGTGTCCTGCACGGTCACGCTCTGGATGGCGCTGCCGGTGTTGCCGGCGCTGTCGGTGGCGGTCCAGGTGACGCTGTGGCTGCCTACGGGGAAGGGCCCGGTGGTGTCCGGTACGGCATTGAGGTTGCCGTCGATATCGTCGTGGGCGCTGGCACTGCCCAGTGTGACACCGGTCAGCGCGCCGGTGGCCTCGACCGTGACGGCGGCCGGCGCGGTGACGACCGGCGGCTGGGTGTCCGGGGTATCACCGCCGGCGGCCTGTTCGGTCACCCGGCCGGCATTGACCCGTCCATGGCCGTACTGCGGATCCCAGCCCGTGCTGCCCAGGTCATCGGCGTGGGTCTCCAGCAGGGTTTCGACCTCGGCGGGGCTGAGATCGGGGTCGGCAGCCATGATCAGCGCCACCACGCCAGCGGTGGCCGGCGAGGCGAAGGAGGTGCCGCTGGCGGTGGAATAGCCGTCGTTGCGGTTCAGTGTCCAGATGCCCTGTCCGGGTGCGGAGACATCGACGTATGCACCGAAATTGGACCAGCTGGCCAGGCTGTCGCTGCTGGTGGTGGCCGAGACCGTGATCATCGCCGGGCTGTCGCTGTAGCCGGGATCGATGCCGTCGTTGCCGGCGGCGACCACGACCACGCCGCCGCGGTCGCGCATGTATTCAGCGGCGCTGGCCACGCTGCTGCTGGAACTGACGTTGTAACTGATGTTGGCGACGTCGGCGCCGGCATCGGCGGCATAGGTCAGGCCGCGGGCGATGTCGCTGAGGTAGGCGCCGCCGTCGCTGTCATTGCTGACCCGGATCGGCAGGATACGGGTCTGCGGAGCGATCGAGGCCACGCCGATGCCATTGTCGGTCACGGCCGCGATCACCCCGGCGACCTTGGTCCCGTGACCATT
Organism: Thiohalobacter thiocyanaticus; assembly: GCF_003932505.1. GTDB lineage: Bacteria > Pseudomonadota > Gammaproteobacteria > Thiohalobacterales > Thiohalobacteraceae > Thiohalobacter > Thiohalobacter thiocyanaticus. The sequence continues at coordinate 646,790 of NZ_QZMU01000001.1, read as the reverse complement.
GATGTCGCTGCTGTCCGTGCCCTGGTCCACGGCGTTCCAGCCTGCCAGCACCCGGTTGCCGAAATCGGGGTGCGCGCCGTGCACACCGGTATCGAGCACGGCCACGGTGATGCCGCTGCCCTGTGAATACCGCCAGGCACGCTCGGATTCGAAGCTGTGCAGGTGCCACTGGTCGGCGTATTTCGGATCGTTCGGCGTCAGGGACTCGATGCCGAGCTTCATGTCGCGTTCGGCGAACACGATCCCGGGATCCTGGCCCAATTCCTGCACGATAGCCTGCTCAATACCTGCGGGTACATGCAGCACCCGGGTATTGATGGGGTCGATGTGCTCCCGGAGCCGGGCATCGTAGAAGCCGACGATATCGGCAAACTCCAGGGCGCTGACGCCATCGGCCGCGCGCACGATGATCTGACCCTCGACCGTCTGCGGCGGCGTCGAGGCCCCGAGTTCGGCGGCCGTGAGCGGTGTGCGGGACAGGCAGGCAAATGCCAGCAGGAGCAGAAACAGGGCCGGAAGGCGTGGTCGCGGGGCAGAACCAGGGATCAGGGGCACGGGAAATACCTGCGGGTTGTTTGGCAACTGGCAGGCGTATCGGTCGCGGGGCGGGATGCCTGTGTGAACCCGGTCGGATTTGTGCCGGACAGGCGTGTGAAGTCGGTCACAGAGGCGGGAATTTCATCCCCGGCACGGGAATACGGGGCCCGGAAGGTGTTACCTTGAGCCGACAGAAACGGGCGGTGGCGAGCGGGTCCCGGAGCTCCTCTGGACAGGGAAGATTGAAATTACCCCGCCCGGCGTCGTATCATTGGCGCTTATATGTCCCAATGATGGGCAAACTGTTTCACAAATTTGTTGAAACCTTTGGGGTAACTGGCAGTCTTATATTAGTATTTGCCAATTGGACCTGAAACCAAGACGCTTCCGAAACCGGAAAAGGATAATGTAATGCAGCCGACAGGCAGTTCGCATGATCTAGCTTTGCGACCCTCCACCTTCTCGACCCTGTGCGAAGCCCTGGATTATGCCGCTGGCGGTGAGACCGGCGTGAACTTCTACAACGGCCGGGGCCAGCTCTATTGCGCCCTGCGCTACGGGGAACTGCGCGAACAGTCCCTGGCGCTTGCCCGTCGGCTGCTCGGCCTGGGGATCGAAAAGGGCGGCCGGGTCGCGCTGGTGGCGGAGACGACGCCCGACTTCGTGCGCTTCTTCTGGGCCTGCCAGTATGCCGGCCTGGTACCGGTGCCGTTGCCGGCCACCGTACACATCGGCGGGCATCAGGCCTTCGTCAACCAGCTGCGCAAGCTGCTCGAGAACTGCCGGGCCGAGGCGGCCATGGCGCCCGAGGAATGGCTGAGCTTTCTCGAAGAGGCCACCGACGGACTGGAGCTGCGCTGCGTGGGCACGCCGGACGTTTTCGATGCACTCGAACCCTTCACGGGCGAGCTGCCCGGGGCCGCGCCGGAAGATACGGCTTACATCCAGTACACCTCCGGCAGCACGCGTTTCCCGCGCGGCGTGGTGATCGACCACGCCACCGTGCTGGCCAACATCAACGACATGGCACTGAACGGGCTGAAGCTCAACGATCAGGACCGTTTCGGCTCCTGGCTGCCCTTCTATCACGACATGGGACTGGTGGCCTTCATCATCATGCCCATGGCCACCCAGCGTTCGGTCGACTTCCTGGGCACCCGCGATTTCGCCATGCGGCCACGCCAGTGGCTGGAATTGATGTCGCGCAACCGCGCCACCATCGCCTCCGCGCCGCCCTTCGGCTACGACCTGGCCGCCATGCGCGTGCGCCCGCGGGATGCCGAACAGTGGGATCTCAGTAACTGGCGCGTGGCCTGTGTCGGCGCCGAGCTGATCAGCCCGGAGCCGCTGCAGCGCTTTGCCGAGGCCGTCGCGCCGGCCGGTTTCGACCCGCGCGCCTATGTGGCCTGTTACGGCATGGCCGAGTGCTCGCTCGCCATCAGCTTCGCGCCCCTGGGTGAGGAGATGGTGGTCGACTGCGTTGATGCCGAGTACCTGCAGCAGGCGCACGAGGCCCGGCCGCTGGATCCGGAGACGGCCGAGCGCGAAGGCGTGCGCGTGGCGAAATATGTCGACTGCGGTCCGCTGCTCCCGACCTTCGAGGTCTCGATCCGCGATGATGACGGCAACCCGCTGCCGGAACGTCATGTCGGCAGTATCCATCTGCGCGGCCCGAGTGTGATGAGCGGCTATTTCGAGGACGAGGCCTCCACCCGCGAGGTGATGAGTCCCGACGGCTGGCTCAATACCGGTGATGTCGGCTACCTGATCGACGGCAACCTGGTGGTCACCGGCCGCAAGAAGGACATGATCATCGTCCACGGCCGCAACATCTGGCCGCAGGATCTGGAATACCTGGCCAAGCAGCAGCCGGGCGTGCGCTTCACCGACGCCGCGGCCTTCGCCGTGACCGACGACCATCAGCACGAGACGGCTGCCGTGGTCGTGCAGTGCCGGGAGCGCGATCCGCTCAAGCGTGAGACGCTGGTCAAGAACATCAAGGGGCAGGTGCGGGCCGAGTTCGGCATCGACTGCATCGTCGAGCTGGTGCCGCCCCGGACCCTGCCGCGTACCTCTTCCGGCAAGCTCGCACGTTCGCGTGCCCGCCAGGAATTCCTGGCCCGGCGTGCGGCCGAGGCGGCCGCACCGCCGGCCGCCGTGGTCAATGGACCGCGGCCGGCGCGGCCGGCGGCGCCGGCCAGGGATCAGGCCCGGCGTCTGGCATGACGGGAACGGTTGCCGTCACCGGTGCAACAGGCTTCGTGGGACAGGCCCTGGTCGATCACCTGCTGCGCTCCGGCTGGCGGGTGCGGGCCCTGGTCCACCGGCGCGGTCTGACTGCGTCCGGGACGGAACTGCTGGAGACCGTCAGCGGCGGGCTCGAGGATACCGTTGCACTGGAACGCCTGCTGGCCGGTGCCGATGCCCTGGTGCATGTGGCCGGCCGCGTGCGCGGCCGCAGCGCGCGGGATTTCCGCCCGGTCAATGCCGACGGGGTGGCGCGCCTGGCACGGTTGGCCCTGGACCGGCCGCGGCCACCGCGTTTCGTTCTGATCTCCTCCCTGGCCGCGCGCGAGCCCGGTCTGTCGCATTATGCGGCCAGCAAGCGCGAAGGCGAGACCCGCCTGGCCGACCTGGCCGCGGGCTCATCCATGCGTTGTGCCGTGCTGCGTCCGCCCGCCGTCTACGGCCCCGGCGACCGCGAGCTGCTGCCGCTGTTCCGGATCATGGCCCGGGGGATCGCCCCGGTACTGGGACCGGCCGGGGCACGTGCCTCCCTGCTTCACGTCAATGATCTGGCGGTTGCCGTCGGCCAGCTGCTCGACAGCGCGGCCGAAGGAACCTATGAACTGCATGACGGTACCCCCGGCGGCTACAGCTGGGACGATATCGCCGCCACGGTCGCGGCCGTGACAGGGCGCCGGCCGGGCCGGCGCCTGCCGGTGCCGGGCGGGCTGTTGCGCGGCCTGGCCGGGCTGAATCTGGCGGCGGCCACGCTGCTGCGCTATCAGCCCATGCTCACGCCGGGCAAGGTCAACGAGTTGCGTCATCCCGACTGGGTGTGCGACAACAGTGCCCTTACCCGCGCCACCGGCTGGCGTCCGGCCATTGTGCTGCGTGACGGCCTGCAGCCGCTGCTGGTACCGGCGCGACCGCACACGAACGAGGGCATCTCCAATGTCCACTGAAGCCAGGGACCAGTACCAGGAAATCCTGCAGGGTCTGTACACCCTGTTGGCCCGGTTTCCGACCGGGAATGTCGAATTGAAGGAGCAGACCGACCTGGTGGCGGATATGGGGCTGGATTCCATTAATGTGATGGAGTTGCTACAGGAAATCGAGGACCGATTCGATATAATCGTCCCCCTGAATGTTATGTCGGATATCCGCACGGTGCAGGATCTTGCCATCCAGGTCCAGCGTCTGCTCGGGGAGAACTCATGAGTATCTCAAAACGCTTCGCCGAACTCGAACACATCCGCAGCGCCCTGAACGAGGCCGATGCCGATCCCGGCCGGATCGTCATGGAGCGCATGCTGTCGGCGACCGAGGCCGAAATCGCGGGGCGGCGCACGATCCTGGCGGGCACCAACAACTACCTCGGCCTGACCTTCGAGCCGGGCATTCTGGAGGCCTCTCACCAGGCCCTGCGCGAGCAGGGCAGTGGCACCACCGGCTCGCGTATGGCCAACGGCAGCTTCGCCAGCCACGTGGCACTGGAGCGCAGCTTTGCCGAGTTCTACGAGGTGCCGGCCGCGATGATCTTCTCCACCGGCTACCAGGCCAATCTGGGGATCCTCACCGGCCTGCTGCGCGCCGGCGACAAGGTGGTGATCGACGCCCACAGTCACGCCAGCATCTATGACGGCTGCCGCCTGAGCGGGGCCGATTTCTTCCCCTTCCGTCACAATGACCCGGAAGACCTGCGCAAGCGGCTGCGCCGCCTCGGCGACGACGCCCGCGGTGCGCTCGTGGTCACCGAGGGCCTGTACAGCATGCTGGGCGACATCGCCCCGCTGGCCGAACTGCTCGAGGTCACCGAGGAATTCGGTGCCTACCTGATGGTCGACGAGGCCCACTCGCTGGGCGTGTACGGCGAACAGGGGCGTGGCGTGGCCGAGGCCGCCGGCATCCTGGACCGGGTGGATTTCATTACCGGCACCTTCAGCAAGAGCCTGGGCTCGATGGGTGGTTTCTGCGTGAGCCGGCACGAACAGCTCAACCTGCTGCGCTACGGCAGTCGTCCCTACATCTTCACCGCCTCGTCCAGCCCGGCCAACATTGCAGCGGCCCACTGGGCGCTGGATCATGTCCGCAGCCATCCCGAGCTGCGGGAAAAGCTCTGGTCCAATGTCGCCCAGCTCTACAGTGGGCTCAAGGATCTGGGCTTCCGGCTGGGATCGGCACCCAGCCCGGTGGTGGCGGTGCGGGTCGATTCCCACGACGAGGCCGCGCGTATCTGGAACGAACTGCTGGCCAGCGGCGTGTACGTCAATCTGGTGGTGCCGCCCGCATCCCCCGATGGTGCCTCGCTGCTGCGCTGCAGCGTCAGCGCCGGCCACAGCCCGGAACAGATCGAGACCATCGTGGCCGCCTTCGGCGAAGCCATTTCCCGCACGGCCTTTGCCGGGGCCTGCTGCAGCGGCTAGGACTGAAGCCACGCCGACTGCGCGATGCCGCGCCCCTGCGGCGTCCGCGCACGGCCGTATGAAAATGCCGGATTCCACCCACCCGACTTCCACGGTGCTGGCCCAGCTGTCGGACCCGCACCTGCCGTTGCCCGCCTGGGTTCCCCCGACCGAACTGTTCAACAAGCGCCTGCTGGGACTGCTGTCCTGGTATACCCGCCGTCGCTATCGTTACCGGCCCGAGACCCTGGCCGCCCTGGTGGAGGATCTCAGGGCGCAGGCGCCGGACTGGATCACGGTCAGCGGCGATCTCACCAACCTGGGGCTGGAGAGCGAATTCCGCCGTGCCCGCCTGTGGCTGGACCGGCTGGCCGCACCCGAGAGGTTGCTGGTGGTGCCGGGCAATCACGACGCGACCGTCCCCGGGGCCTGGGAGCGGGGCGCGCCGCACTGGGCGCCCTACTGGCATGGTGATGCGCCTTACGGCGAGGCCGGGGCGGCCTTTCCCGTGCTGCGCCGGCGCGGCCCGCTGGCCCTGATCGGGCTGTCCACCGCCATCGCCTCACCGGCCGGCCGGGCCGTGGGCGAGGTCGGCGAGCCGCAGCGCCGGCGCCTGGCGGAGCTGTTACGGCAAACCCGGTCCGAGCGTTTGTGCCGGGTGCTGATTCTGCATCACCCCCTGATCGAGGGCACGGTCAGGGCGCGCAAGCGTCTGCTCGACGGCGAGGCGCTGTGCGAACTGCTCGCCGCCGAGGGCGTGGAACTGGTGATCCACGGCCACGGGCACAGGAGTCATCATCTGCAACTGGATACCCGCGACGGCAGCGCGCCCGTGATCGGTGTGCCCTCGGCCTCCTCGGCCCGGGACGAATACGCCGCCTACCACCTGTACCGGATTCAGCCCGCCGCGGATGGCTGGACACTGGAACTGGAGGTACGGCGCTGGCGGCCGCGGGACGGCCGGGTCGAGAGCGCCGAGCGCATGAGTACGGCCCTGCCGCGCGCGCATGCCGCGGCGGCCGCGCCTGAGCAATCTGTCTGAAACCTCCCGCCGCGCCGGCATGTTAAAGTAGGCCCTTTGTGGCTGATACTGTCCCCGAACCGCTGCCGTGCTGATTGACCGCTATCTGGCAAGTGAGATCCTGCGCCCCCTGGCGCTGGGCGTGGGGCTGTTCCTGCTGATCTATGTCGGCTTCAGCCTGTCGAAGAACCTGTCCATGGCCGCCGACGGCCTGATCGACACGGCCACGGCCCTGCAGCTGGTGGGCCTGTCCAGCCTCACCACCCTGGAAGTCATTCTCCCCACTGCGCTGTTCTTCTCGGTGCTGCTGGTGATGGGCCGGCTGTACCAGAACGGCGAGATCGCCGCACTCGTCTCGGCCGGGGTCTCGCCTCTGCGCCTGATGCGCAGCGTGGGTACGGCGGTGCTGCTGGCCGCCCTGCTGGCGGGGCTGCTGTCGATCTTCGGCCGGCCCTGGGCCTACGACAGCATCTACCGTCTGGAGGCTCAGGCCATCAGCCGGCTCGATGCCGGCGAACTGGCCGCGGGCCAGTTCGTTTCGCTGGATGTCGACGGTTACATGTTCATCGCCGATGACCGCGCCGAACAGGAGAAGCTGCACCGTGGCGTGTTCCTGTTCCGCACCCACGAGAATGCCGAGGGCGTGGTGCACAAGGAACTGATCCGGGCCGACAGCGCGCGCCTGCCGCGCTTCGATCCGGGGCGCGAGGCGGTACTGGTATTCCATGACGGTTACAGCTATCTGCTGGGCCCGGAGGGCCGGTCCGACCTGTCCATGCGCTTCGGCGAAATGAGCATTGTCTGGGGCGCGGCCGAACAGGCCCGGGAGAAATACAAGAGCAAGGCGCGGCCGACGGCGGAGCTGCGAAGCTCCGATCAACCCAAGGACATCGCCGAATACCAGTGGCGCCTGTCCACGCCGCTGGCAACCTTTCTGCTGACCCTGCTGGCCTTCCCGCTGGCGCGTTCGAAACCGCGGGAGTCGCGCCTGCGCCCGAATGTGGTGGCGCTGTTCATCTACCTGCTGCTGTTCGCCGAAGTTAGTATGGTGCGTACCCTGGTGGAACAGGCGACACTGCCACCGGTGCCGGGGCTGTGGATCGCCTATGTCCCGCCGCTGCTGTTGTTGCTGGCGCTGATGGCGCCGGAGCGGCTGCGACAGCTGCGGCGACGCCCGCCTGCGCTGTCTCCCGGCCAGAGGGCGCATTGATCCATGCGCACGCTGAGACGCTATCTGACCGGACATATGGTTGCAGGGTGGTTGCTGTTCGCCACCGTGATGGGTGTGCTGCTGTTGCTGGTGCGCCTGATCGAGGAGCTGGAACGGGTCACCGACAGCTACACCACCGGCCAGGTGGTCCTGCATGTGCTGCTGACCCTGCCGCAGCAACTGCTCACGCTCACGCCGGTGATCGTGCTGGTGGGCACCCTGACCGCCTTCGCCCGGCTGGAGCAGCTCAATGAGATGACCATCATCCGCGCCGCCGGCGTGAACAAGGCCCGGCTGCTGCGCTCGCTGATGCTGCCGCTGCTGGTACTGTGTCTGCTGCTGTGGGGGGCGATGGAATGGGTCACGGCACCTCTGCACCAGTGGGGCGAGGAGATCCGCAGCGAGGCCCGCGGCAACAACACCCTGGAACCGGGGCAGAGCCTGTGGTCGCGCAGCGGCCGGACCTTCTACCGGCTCGGCCGTCTGGGCATCAATCAATCCCCGGGTGATATCGATATCTTCGAGTTCGGCCCGGACCATCGGCTGCTGCGTGCCATCCACGCCGAGCAGGCCCGGGTGATCGAGGGGCGGCGCTGGCAACTCGAGGACGCGCAGGTGCGACGCTGGGAGGCGGGCGAGCTGAGCCTGCAGCGCCAGCCGGGGCTGATCGTGGACCGGCTGTGGTCACGCGACGAGCTGCAGCGCCTGCTGCTCGGCATGGACAGCATGCCGCCCAGCGTGCTCTACGCCTACCAGGACTACCTGCAGCGCAGCGGCCAGAGTGCGCACGCCCATGCCCTGGCGCTGTGGAACCGTCTGATGCTGCCGCTCGCGGCCGTCGGCATGGCGCTGCTGGCCCTGGGCCTGAGCGTGAAACCCGGCAGCCAGCGCGGCGGCATGGGCCGGCAGCTGGCCGCCGGCGTGCTGGTCGGCGTGCTCTTCTATCTGGGCTCACAGATCCTGGTCGCGCTGGGCCAGATCTATCATCTGCCGCCGCTGGCCACGGCGGTGTTTCCCGTGGTCTGCATTTTTCTTGCCGCCTCGGTGCTGCTTATGAGACTGCGTTGGTGATGTGGATCCCGAGTCGAATGGCCCTTAATTTAGGGAAATTCTGATTAATTCCTTTTCGTCATCCCGGCGCAGGCCGGGATCCAGATCCCGCGATCGTCAATGTCCAACCCTGGCGCCAGTCTCATGTTTCTGCATTTGGGTGCGTCCAGGCATGGATTGGAAGAGTGCCATGGATTACTCGCTGCGCTCGCCCTTCGGGCCGCCCTTCGGGCGTTCAACGCGCTGCGCGCTTTTGTCCGGCCTGCGCCGGAATGACGAGGCTAAAGTAAGTGCCATTCGGCCTCGGGCATTTGAGTGCCAGAGAGGGAACGGGGATAATGCCGCCTTTCGTGTCGCCCTCGGAATCCATCCATGCGCCTGATGCTCAATCTGTTCCGTGCCTACCCGCTGGCCAGTTTCCTGATGCTGGTCGCGCTGCTGCTGTCGGGGCTGGCCGAGGGACTGGGGCTGTCGGCGCTGCTGCCGGTGCTCAAGGTCGCGCTGTATCACAATGAACCCGGAAGCGGCCCGCAGGAACCGCCCGGCGAGCTGGAGCTGATGGTTCTGGATCTGCTTGCCTGGCTCGGCATCCCGCCGACCCTGGGGCCGCTGCTGCTGCTGATCGTGGTGGCCTCGACCTTCAAGGCGCTGCTGCTGCTACTGGCCCAGCGCCAGGTGGGCTATACCGCCGCGCAGCTGGCCACCGACCTGCGTCTGGCCGTGCTGCGTCACATGATGCGCAGCCGCTGGGCCTTCTTCCTGCACCAGCCGGTGGGCAAGCTGACCAACACCATGGCCTCCGAGGCCCAGCGCGCCTCCGATGCCTACGTCAACGGCGCGACCGCCATCACCTTCCTGATCCAGTCGCTGGTCTACGCCGGCGTGGCCGTGGCCGTGTCCTGGCGGGCGGCCCTGGTCAGTCTGATCGCCGGCGTGCTCATCATCGGCGGTTCGCATTTCCTGGTGCGCATCACCCGCCGCGCCGGGCGCAAACAGACCCAGCTGATGATCTCGCTGATGTCGCGTCTGACCGATACCCTGCAGTCGGTCAAGCCGCTCAAGGCCATGGCCCGCGAGGAACTGGCCGACCGGGTGCTCAACCTGGAGACCAACAAGCTCAACAAGGCCCTGCGCCGGCAGGTGTTCAGCGCCGCCGCGCTCAATTCCGCCCAGGACCTGATGTTCACCGCCTTCATCGCCCTGGGTGTGTACCTGGCCCTGGAGCAGTTCTCCATGGACCTGGCCACGGTGATGGTGCTGGTGGTGGCGCTGGGGCGTGCCTTCAGCTTCCTGGGCAAGGTGCAGAAGCAGTACCAGAAGCTGATGCAGGGCGAGAGCGCCTACTGGTCGCTGCTGGATACCATCGACCAGGCCCGCCGGGCCGAGGAGCCGCTGGGCGGCGGGGCGGAGCCGGTGCTGCGCCAGGGGATCCGGTTCGAGCAGGTCGATTTCGCCTATGACGGGCATCCGGTCTTTTCCGGCCTCGATCTGGACATTCCGGTAAACAGCATCACCACCCTCATCGGGCCCTCGGGCTCGGGCAAGACCACCATCATCGATCTGCTCATCGGCCTGCTGCGGCCCGGGGTCGGCGAGGTGCGCATTGACGGGATGGCGCTGGATCAGCTCGATCTCAAGGCCTGGCGGCGCAAGATCGGTTATGTGCCGCAGGAGACAGTGCTGCTGCACGACAGCATCCTGCACAACGTCACCCTGGGTGATCCCGACATCGACGAGGCGCGGGTGATCCAGGCCCTCCAGGACGCCGGTGCCTGGGAATTCGTCGAGGGGCTGCCGGAGGGGATTCATACCCAGGTCGGGGAACGCGGGGGACGCCTCTCGGGGGGGCAGCGTCAGCGCATCGCCATCGCCCGGGCCCTGATCAACCGGCCGCAGCTGCTGATCCTGGACGAGGCTACCAGCGCGCTGGATCCGGCCAGTGAACAGGCCATCGTCGCCACCCTGCGTGAACTGCGCACGCGGCTGACCATCCTGGCCATCTCCCACAACACCGCCCTGGCCGAGGCGGCCGACCGGGTCTACCGGCTGGAGCCGCGCGGTCGGGTCGAGCTGCAGGCCTGAGCGCCAGGCTGTAGGTTGGGTCAGCCCGCAGGGCGTAACCCAACATTCGGACCGTATTCGTTGGGTTACGGCGCTATCGCGCCTAACCCAACCTACAGCGCTGGTTCGACCCGTAGCCCTGCTTTTCCCCTTCCCGTCATTCCCGCGCAGGCGGGAATCCATTGGCCGTAGCGGTTTCTGGATCCCCGCCTGCGCGGGGATGACGGATGAATTTGTCAACGGTTACAGCCGGTGGTTTTACGCTGCGTTGGCCCGCCCTGCGATTCAAACCGATGCGGTATCTTCCAGCAGGGCCCGCACCCGCGCCAGCGCCCGTTGCATATCACTGGACTGGTGCGCCTGCGAGCCCGGATGCGGCTCGCCCAGCCAGGCCACCTTGCCGGAACGGATCAGCTGCAGGTGTACCCGACTGATGTCCCGTGACAGGTGTTTCCAGCCCCAGCGCATCAGCGCCCGGTAGGCCAGGGCGCCGGCGGTGAGGTCGGTCTTCTGCCCCGCGTCCTGTTTTACCACTTCTTTTGCCCTGTCCGCCTCACCGGCGGCGATGAGCATGTCGTGGCGCATGCTGAAGCGTCCCCGGCCCAGGTCGAACATGTGTACCGGCCTGCCGGTGGCATAGGCCTCGGACAGCATGGAGACGCTGTCGGCGGTGACGATCAGCTCGTCGGCCAGGGCCAGAAAGCCGAGATAGGGATTGTCGGGATCGTCGCGCTGCCAGCGATACAGCTGCATGGGCAGCTCGTCCTGGGCGGCAAAGGCATCGATGGCGACGGGGCGGGTGCGGGCGCTGGAGCTGACCAGAAGTGAACCGCCGCGGGTGCGGGCCAGCGTCACCGCATCCCGTACCAGCCGCTCGGCCGCATGCCGGCCGAAGGCGTAGGGGCCGCTGTCACCGCCCAGGTTGACGGTAATGAAGGGCCGGGGCAGGTGCGCCAGCCGCGGCGCCCAGTGCTCGGCCGCCCGGGCCAGTGTATCCGGCTGCACCCGGTGCAGCGGCAGATCGTTGCGCAGCACGTTGGGCCGTTCCGGTACCCGGTACTGGGGGGTGGTGATCACCAGGTCGAAATGTTCCGGATCGGCCCACAGCCGGCCGACGAAAACGATGCGGGTGCGGTCGCCGGACTGATCGCGGATCCAGCGGCACACGGGTTCGTTGCGCATGCCGGATGACAGCACCAGGTCCGGCCAGGGCGGGGTGAGCGGATCGGAATGGGCCAGGTCCACGCCGCGCAGGTCGCGGCCACGGAACAGGTTGGTGCGGATCTCCTGCTTGCGATAGCGCAGTGTCTTGCGCTCCCAGGGCAGTTCCAGCGCCTCGGCCAGCGCCCGCAGCTGGGTCTGTTCACCGGCGCGATAGGCGTCCACCACCCAGACCCGCGCCGACGGCACAGCCTGCTGTGAGGCAGCGGGGCCTGGATGGTGACTCATGACGTTGATCCCTGCGCGTCGGCGCCAGCGGCCGGCTCCGCGTCCTTGGGCCAGCGGCGTTTCATACACAGCCAGTCGCCCGGCGATTCCCGGATCCAGTCCTCGAACAACCGGTTCAGGCGCAGGGTCAGTTCCCGCACCTGCTCCTGGCGCCCGGCCTGCGGATCGGCGGGGGCAAGCGGGGCCAGCACCTCGATGCGGTAGCGCTGGCCCGGCAGGCGCACGCAGCGGATGGGAATGAGCGGATAGCCGCGCAGCGACAGCCGCGCCGGGGTGGTGTTGGTCGGGGCCGGTACGCCGAAGAAGGGGATCATCTCGCCCGAATCGATGCGGGTGTCGAAGGCCGCGCCCACGCTGTGGCCGGCGCCCAGCTCCCGGATCAGTTCGCGCACGCCGCCGGTGCTGGGCACCAGGCGCGAACCGAAGGCCCGCCGCCGCTGCAGAAAGAAGCGGTGCAGCCAGGGGTTGGCCTCGCGGGCATACAGGATGGAGATGCTCAGGCCGTATTCGCGGCTGATCAGGTTGGTCAGCTGCCAGGCCCCGGCATGCGCCGTGGCGAACACCATGGCCTCACGCCGTTCGAATGCCTGCATGGCCTCCGGATGAACGTCGAATTCCAGGAAGCGGTCCCTGTGCTTCCACAGCCGGTCCAGCAGGAACAGTTCGGCCGCGGCCAGACCGGTGCAGCGAAAGACCTGTCTGACATACCCGTCGCGGTCGGCGGCGGAGAGCTGGGGCAGTACGAACTCGAGATTGCGGCGTACCACCCGGCGCTTCTTGTCGTTCCAGTAGCCGAGGCTGCCGAGCAGGCGGGAGAGGAAGGCGGCGGCCAGGGCAAAGGGCAGCAGCCGGACCAGTCCGTAGAGGCTGTAGAATACCAGGGCCTCCAGCAGCCAGACCGGCTGTTGCGTCCAGGGAGCGCGTTTGGCCAGGCGCTTGGGCAGCAGGTAATACTTCGGCATCGCTCGGTTCAGGTACCGGGGCGGGGCTGATGGAACACGGCAGGGGGCCTAGCGCCCGCGCGGCGGCAGGTAGGTGCCGAACACCCGGTCCCAGAGCGGAGAGCTGACACCGTAACGCCCGGCGTCGGCGGAGAAGTGATGATGCATGTGATACTGCTTGAGAAAACGCAGCACCGGGTGACGCATCGGGAAGTGGTGCGTGGCGTAGTGGATGTAGTCGTAGACCAGGTAGCCGAGCAGGAAGAAGGCGGTAAAGGGCTCGGCCCAGGGATGGGGCAGCACACTGCTGAACAGCAGCCACAGTACGCCCAGGATCAGGGCCGCGCCTGCCGGCGGCATCACCAGTCGGGTCTTGTCCTGTGGGGTGTCGTGATGGACACCGTGAAACAGGAACACGAAGCGTTTGCCCAGGCGGCTTCTGGCCGGGTAGTGGAAGACGAAGCGGTGCAGGGTGTATTCGGCGAAGGTCCAGGTGACCAGACCGGCGATGCCGATGCCGGCCAGTCCGATGGGCCCGATCCCGTGCACGGTGACGGCACGCACCAGCAGCCACACAGCCACCGGCAGCCATACCAGCAACGGCATGATGGGATGAACATGACTGAGGGCTTCCAGCAACGGATTGTCAAACAGCCGGATGGACTGCTCGCGCGACTGGGCACTCGCTGTGCGGTTGGCCGACATCTTTAAGGGGTTACCTGTGATCTGTGCGCTGTTCGGAAGCTGTGGACAGGGTAACATTGCCACCCCGATGTGCGCGAAGTATAGCACTGGACCAGATTTTTTTCGAACAAAACCAGGCCCCTGGCCGTTGTGTGATCCACTGCTCAAAATGCCGGTGGATCTGGCGGGTCAGGTCCCGGGCCTGGGTCTCCGCGTCGGCGTCCGGGTTGGCCGGTAACAGGGGTTCATGGAAGGTGATGGTGAAGCGGGGACCCTCGCGCCGTTCCAGCTCGACCGGCACCAGGGGGCAGCCGAACTTCAGTGCCAGACGCGCGGCCAGGGTGGAGGAGGGTTTGTCCGCGCCGAAGAAGGGAATCGGCGTGCCGGCTTCGATGCGACGGTCCATGATCATTGCCACCGAGCGGCCTTCCTTCAGGGCCTGGACGAAGGGGCGCATGCTGGCCTCGCGGGAAATTAACTCGCAGCCCAGCGCCAGGCGGGAGCGCCGCAACAGCCGGTCCAGCCAGGGGTTGGCCAGGGGGGAATACAGCACAGACAAGGGTACCCGGTAACGGTAAAGGGCCGCCCCGGCCGCCTCCCAGTTGGCGATGTGCGCGGTGACGAACACGGCTGGCTGCGTGGGATCGCTGTAGGTGGGAATCTCGTGTTCGAAGACCAGTTCGAGATGATCGTGGCGTGGATCGACGATCCTTGCCAGATGCGGGTACTCGCCCAGCACGGCACCGGCATTGCCCCAGATCTCGGGCAGCAGCTGCTCGATTTCCTGCGGACTCTTGTCGGGAAAGGCCAGACCGAGATTGGCCCGCATGTGGTCACAGCGGCTTCTGAACCAGGGACCGATACGCCGGCCCAGCCAGTCGCCGGTGCGCGAGGCCCAGGTCACCGGCAGCAGCCGGAACAGGCTGTAGAGCAGGCCGATCACCAGCAGGTCGAGCAGCCACAGGGTATGGCGCAGCACGCTGTTGTCCAGCGCCTTCTTGCGCAGCGCGTTGCCGAGGATGAACTTGGCCAAGTCTGAGTGCTTCCTGTGCCCGTTCCGCGGGCCTGATATCGGGGTGGGAATGCGCGGGAAAAGGAGTGTGCCGGAGGGGGTCAAAAAGATCAAATCCGGGCCGCGGCACTGGGTTCCACCGCAGCGGTTACGGTATGATGGCGGGATTGTTTCACGGATTCATGCGGTTCAAGGCGACAGGATTGTTCATGACCAGTGCGGGGACGGACAGCGGGGGGCTGCGCATCATCGAGGCCCGGGACCGGACGACGGTGAAGGATTTCCTGCGCCTGCCGGAGCGCCTCTATGCCGACGACCCGGCCTGGGTGCCGCCGCTGCACCTGGAGCAGCGCCAGCGGGTGTTTCACAACCATCCCCTGTTCGAGCACAGCGAGGTCCGGGCCTGGGTCGCCTACCGGGGCGACCGGCCGGTGGGGCGGATCACCGCCCAGCTGGATCGTCTGCAGCCACCGGTCGAGGGTGACAGGCTCGGTTACTTCGGCATGCTCGAGGCCGAGGACGATGCGGCGGTGTTCGCCGCCCTGCTGGAAACGGCGCAGGACTGGTTGCGGACACAGGGCGCGGCCCGGATCCGCGGCCCCTACAACCTCTCCATCAACGAGGAAATCGGCCTGCTGGTGGAGAACTTCGAGGACCCGCCCTACATCATGATGGGGCATGCCCGGCCCTGGTATCAGGCCCGCCTGGAGGAACAGGGGTTTGCCGGGGTGAAGGACCTGCTGACCTACACGGTGCGGCCCGACTTCACCGCCCCCGAGGTGATGCAGAAGCTGGCCCGGCGGGCGCTGCGCCGGGTGCGGATACGGCCGCTCGACCGCAGGCGCAAGGCGGCGGATTTCGAGGCCATGCGCGACATCTTCAATGACGCCTGGTCCGGCAACTGGGGCTTCGTGCCCTTTACCCGCGCCGAGTTCGCCGAAGTCGCGAAGATGCTCACCCTGCTGCTGGATCACGATTACGTCCAGATTGCCGAGATCGACGAGCGGCCGGTGGCCTTCATCGTGGCCCTGCCCAACATCAACGAGGCCATCCGCGACCTGAACGGGCGGGTCCTGCCCCTGGGCTGGGCCCGGCTGCTGTGGCGGCTCAAGGTCCGGCGGCCCCGCACCACCCGGGTGGCCCTGATGGGGGTGCGCCGGGAGCATCAGTTCTCGCGGCTGGGCCCGACCCTGGCCTTTCTGGTGATCGACGCGGTGCGCGAGGCCATGATCAAACGGGGGGTTCAGACAGTTGAGATGGGGTGGATCCTGGAGGATAATGCCGGTATGCGGCATATCATCGAAGCGATCGGCAGCCGGATCTACAAGCGTTACCGGGTCTATCAGAAGTCGTTGTGAGCCGGGCGTGGACAATCACCCCTCAGATCCCCTGAAGGCACAGGACCCAACGGCCGGACCGGCCGCCTCACCGCGTTTCACCTGTGTGATCCTGGCCGGCGAGCGTAGCCGGCGCGATGCCCTGCGCGAGCATTCCGGGGTGGCCTGCCGGGCCCTGCTGCGTATCAGCAGCGTGCCGATGATCCACCGGGTCATCAGCGCCCTGCGCGGTGCGGACAGTGTGGGCAGCATCCGCCTCAGCGGGCCGGATTCGGGCTGCGTGCAGAGCGACGCCGGGCTTGCCCGCGAGATCGACCAGCAGCGGCTGGCCTGGTCGCCGCCGGAGGCCTCGCCCAGCACCAGCGCCTACCGCATGCTCTCGGAGATGCCCGACGCGAATCCCGTACTGATCACCACGGCCGATCATCCCCTGCTGACCAGCGAGATCGTCGACCGCTTCTGTCGTGACAGCGTGGCTGCGCAGTGTGACGTGCTCGTCGGACTGGCGCCCTATGAACTGGTCAAATCACGCTATCCGGACCTGAAGAAGACCGTGCTGCGGTTCCGCGACGGCAACTATTGCGGCTGCAACCTGTTCGCCTTCATGACACCGGAGGGCCGCCGCGCTGCCGATTTCTGGCGCCGGATCGAGAACCAGCGCAAGAAGCCGCTGCTGGTGATCGGTCTGCTCGGCTGGTGGGCTGTGATCCGCTACCGGCTGGGCCTGCTGACCCTGGATGCGGCGTTGTCGCGCCTGTCCCGGCATCTGGGCCTGCGCCTCGGCGCGGTGATCCTGCCCTATGCCAACGCCGCCGTGGATGTGGACTCGGTGGCCGACTATGACCTGGTGCAGCGTTATGCCGGCACCGGAACCGAGATGGACCCCAACGGGGAACAGCGGCTGGCCAGCCAGCCCTGACTGCAGCGAGACAGCGATCATGACCGCGACCGACAGCCGACTCCTCAACTTCCAGGCGGTGGAAGACACCCCCCTGCAGACTGACCCCTTCAGTTTCATGGTCGCCGAGGACGTGATACCGGCGGGGGAACTGGAACGGGTCAATGCCGACTATCCGCGGATCGACATCCCGGCCAACTTCAATCCCGAGGACCTGGAGTTCGGCCCGGCCTTTGCCCAGGTGCTGCGTGAGCTGGACAGTCCCGAGTTCGAACAGCTGATCGAGCGCAAGTTCGGGGTGAATCTCGGCCGCACGGTCAAGACCATCACGGTGCGCAAGTATTCCGAAATGAGCGATGGCAACATCCACACCGATCACTGGAGCAAGGTGATCACGGTGCTGCTGTACTTCAACCCGGAATGGCATCAGGAGGGCGGCAAGCTGCGGCTGCTGCGCAGCAAGAGCGATATCGAGGATTACGCCGCTGAGGTCACGCCCATCGGCGGCACGCTGCTGGCCTTCAAGCGCAGCGGCAACAGCTATCATGGCTACAAGCGCTTCGACGGCGAGCGCCGCATGGTGCAGGTCAACTGGGTGCGTTCCGGTCCGGTGGCGCGTCAGGCCCAGCGCCTGGCCCGCATGGGGACGCACACCGGCAAGCGCATCCTGCGTCTGGCCCAGGGGCTGCGCGGGGCCGCCAAATAACAAAGGACTGCAGGCCGGAATAAGGGCCGGCAGGACCGTTTCCGGCAGCGGTCTGGCAGGATGCCGGGAACGCGCGCGCTTATCCCGGCCTACGCCCGCTTATAGCCGAACACCGGGTCCAGGTGCTGCTCCACCATCGCGTCGACCGCCAGGAGCTGTTCATCCGTGAAGTAGTCGCGATAACCGCCCACCTTGCCGCGCCGCACCTTGAAGGAATCCGGATTGTTCTCGTCACCCGGCTTCACCCGCTGGCCGCTGGCGCGCATCCCCTGTTTCTCCGCCTCGCGCTTTTTCATGTTGTCATAGGCGGCGTATTCCACCGCCGCCGTGACCTCGTCGGCGCTGCCGGGCGTGCCGGTGAAATCGAACACCCTGCGCATTACCGCGCCCGGGTCGCTGCGCATGTCCTCGTAACGGATCAGGAGCAGATCATCGCCCAGCATCGGCATGGCCGCGGCCCAGCCGTTGAAATAATCCACGATGCGTGGGATGCCGCATTTTTCATTGCTGACGAAGTCGAATACATCGATCTCGGCGCCGTGCGGGGGGTAGTCGTTGAGCAGCTTCTTGCGCGGCAGCATGCGGTAGCGCCACTGGAAGAACTGGGAGACGGCCACATCGCGCGGGTCGCGCACCAGCAGCACCACCTGTTTGCCGCGGAAATGCTCCAGGTTGTCCCAGTTGCGCAGGTAATCGCGCATGTAGTTGTTATGGCTGAACAGCACCTTCGGCGCGGCGTGGTTGAGCCGGTTGAAATTGTCGAATTCCAGCATGTGGTCCGTCGGCAGGTTGAAGCGCAGCTGGTAGAAACGCGACAGCATCACCCGGAACCAGGTGCGCCCGCTCTTGCCCCAGGACATCAGCACCCAGTCGGCCTCCTGCAGCTTGCGGTATTCCTCCCTGCCGCGCAGGCGCCGCTCGAGCGCGATGCGTTTTTCCAGCGGCAGGAAAAAGAGTGAGGCGAGGGCCAGGTGACGCGAGGCTACGGCCCCCATTTCTTTATAGGACATGTCGAACATAAAAAGGCGCGGTCTTGTATGCTGGGCGGGCGGTTTCACCCTGGTGACAGGGCGCGTATGATAGCACAGTTTCCCATACGGACCGATCCGGCTTGACGATGCAAACAGGTGTCTGGGTGCTGCTGGGCAGGAAGGCCGGCGACAACAATCAGGTGCTGGCACTGGCCGAGGCGCTGGGCTGGCCGTATCAGGAAAAGCACATCCAGGCACGCGGCTGGGAGTTGCTGCCGCATCTGCTCCTGGGTACGACCCTGGCCGGGATCGATCGCCGCCGCTCCAGTCCGCTGGCGCCGCCCTGGCCGGATCTGATCATCAGCGCCGGTCGGCGCAACGAGCCGGTTGCGCGCTGGATCCGCCGCCGGTCCGGCAACCGCAGCCGACTGGTCCATATCGGCCGGCCCTGGGCGCCGCCGGACTGCTACGATCTGATCGTCACCACCCCGCAGTACTTCCTCCCCGAGCAGGACAACATCCTGCACAACAACCTTCCGCTGCACCGCGTGCAGCGCGAGCGGGTCGCGGCCGCGGCGCAGCGGCTGGCACCCGAACTGGCCGACCTGCCGCGTCCCTTCACCACGGTGCTGATCGGCGGCGACAGCGGACCTTTCGTGTTCACCCGGGACAAGGGCCGGCGGCTGGCCGAGGGCGTGAACCGGCTGGTGGCGCAGACCGGCGGCACGGTGCTGGTCACCGACAGCCGGCGCACCCCGCCGGCGGCCGCACAGGCCTTCCGTGATGCGCTTGCAGTGCCATCAGCCGCCTGGTGGTGGGATGAGGACAACACAGGTCGGGACAATCCCTATCATGCCTACCTGGGCCTGGCTGAACGCTTCGTGGTGACCGGCGAGAGCATGTCCATGCTGGCCGAGGCCGCGGCCATGGGTCGACCGCTGTATCTGTTCGACCCGGCCGACCCGCCGGGTGCCTGGTGGCGCCATCCCCACAACCTCCGTTACAAACCGCTCAGCCATCGCCTGGCCATACGGCTGGCGCCGGTGCGTATGCGCCGTGACGTGGGGCGTATCCAACAGGCGCTGGTCGATGCCGGCCGGGCGCACTGGCTGGATGAAGCGCCGGCGCTGATTCAGCAGGGCGAGCAGTGGTATCAGACAGTGGAGGAGGATTCAGGCGCCGAGCTGGAACGCACGGCGCAGCGGGTTCGGGCGCTGCTGGAAGGTTTTTAGCGGCGTAGGTCGGATTAGCCCGCGAGGGCGTAATCCGACACTGACCGCGAGGACGTCGGGTTACGCTGCGCTAACCCGACCTACGAGGCTGCGCGGGTTTTGCTTGTACCTTGTCTCTCGTCTCTTGTATCTGCCCGTCACGCCGCCTGCTGCGCGCTCAACGGATGCGCCGGCGCCGGCGGCAGATCCTGGGTGTGCTCCAGTACCTCGAAGGCGTCGTGGCGCACATGGCTGCGTTCCATCTCTTCGCGCAGGAAGGCCTCGCTGATCCTGCCCTCGTTGATGCATTCCTTGAGCAGGCCGAAGAAGAAACGCTCCTGATTCTGGTCGGGATGGGCCTTGTACTTGCCCATGAGACCGTACTCGCCGAACAGGTGACGCCGGGCCCGCAGCAGCCAGGCGGCCGGCGGGAACAGGCGGAAGCGCTCCGACGGCCGCCAGTCCACCGGCAGGCCGGTCTTCCAGGGCTGGGTCTTGCGCCGGGTGGTGTGCAGCATCCTGGTCGCCGGCGAGAAGGTGTCGAAGTCGTTCCATTCCTTCTCGAAGAAGCCGATGCTCTCGGGGTCTTCGTTCTTCAGGCAGATCCAGGGCTGGTAGTCATAGCCGGCGTCGAACATGGCGTTGAACTGATCCTCCGGCTTCCAGTGCGTGAGGCGGCTGTTCTCGAGCAGCATCACGCTGCTGGCATAGCAGCGGTCGATGAAGCCCTTGGGGCCGGAGCGCATGCGGCACATGATGGCTTTGTCCTGCATGTCGCGGGTGAGCAGTTCCCAGATGTCGGTGCAGGCGAAGATGTCGGGATCGATGACCACGGCCCGGCCCTGGTAGCCCATCAGCTGCGGCGGCATGAAACGGGTGGGGGTGAAGGACTGCAGGTCGTCATTCAGCCACACCCGCTTGACCCCGTCGCGCATGTAGTACTGGCCTTCGCGCGCCCGGAAGAAGGGATAGTCACGGGTGTCCATGACGTGCACGTCGAATTCGTCATTGTGGGAGGAGTAACGGCGCAGCGCGTGTTCGGCGACAATGGCGCCGACGATCTGCTTGTGATTGGTCTGGATGAATACCCCGTAGTTCTTCATGATTCTCAATACCCTGCGTGTTACGTGGCGCAACTATACCCCATCCCACGGGGGCGAGTCATGGCGCAGATCAAATTTGTCATTGCGAACGCAGCGCGGCAATCTCCTAATGCAGAATCAGCCGGTTAGAGATTATTCGCTACGCTCACCCCTTCGGGGCCGCCCTGCGGGCGTTCTGCGCTCGCAAGCTCGCTTGTGCCGCGGCGCCAGGCGCCTCGCAATGACGGAAAACCCGAATCAGGTCGGACTTTCTTGACGAGGCTCAAGACCGTCAGCGAAAGACACCGCGCCGGTACAGCTGCCAGCCCCAGCTCCAGACATGGATCAGCGGCCGGCGGCGGACCCGCGCCGGAACCTCGACTGTCTGGCCCGAATGGCGGGAGAGCTTCCAGGCCAGGTAGTTCCAGTACGCCCTCGAACGCGTGACAGGCCCTGACCAGCCGGGTCCAGGGACAGCAGCTCTGCCCCTGCCAAAGGGCAGGCAGCAATTGCCAGCGGCCAGGCGACGGGCCGGGGCGTACGTGTGAGCTGTATTGTATGCCTCGGCGTCGTCTTGGTCGGCAGCAGGGTGAATGCAGTAGGAAAGACGACAGGAAGGGACAGAGTTATGACGGTATAGAAAGCCGGTAAATGCCGGGCCAGGGTTTCTCCGGCCCGGCCCCTGCGCTCCTCGCGCAGCTCGACCGTGGCATTAGCTAAGTGGCCACCGGGGCGCCTTTCCCCACAGGCTGGTCAGGATGCCTCGGCGGCAGGGCGGGAACCGGGAGCGGCGAGCAGGGTATCGGCGGCCCTGCAGGAAATCGCGTGCAGGCGGCGCGCGCACAACTGCGGTGTGCGGCTGTTTGAAAAGCTTTCCACCGGCTGGGCGACAGCGCCCCCCACATAACATAGGATTCGAATCGGGCGCGGCCGGTGCCGCGGTTCGAGCGCGGCCAGGGACTGAGCAGGCGTACTTGCAGCGCACCGTGCGGTCATCCACCGGGGCTTCGAGGTAATAGACATTGGGCGGCAGCAGCCGGATGCCGAGACGGCGCTGGAGGCGGGGTTCGGCCCGAGCATAGTCATCGACCAGGGCGTACAGGTCGACCACGCCTTCCAGCAGGTCGGCGCTGCGCAGGCAGGAACCGTACAGCACCACCGCCTGCAGCGCGTCGCCAAAGCGTGTCTGCAGAGCGTTCAGCAGTGCATGCAGCGGCGGCGAATCGGCCGCATCGGGGCCGGCGGGTTCGGGGTAGGCGGGCTGTGTTCTTATGGCGGTCATGCCGGGATTCATTATGCCCCAGAAAACTCTGATTATCCCCTTCCCGTCATTCCCGCGCAGGCGGGAATCCATAAACCACCGCGGTTATTGGATCCCCGCCTGCGCGGGGATGACGATGTGTTTCGGTGTCGTGGTCAATATTTCAGACTGTTGAGCCGCGTAGGTCGGATTAGCGCAGCGTAACCCGACACCGCGGCGGCAAACCACGTCGGGTTACGCCCTGCCGGGCTAACCCGACCTACGTGGTTCACGAAATACGCAGCGGTCAACAGGTGGGTCATGTCAGCCGCAGAAATCGGAACGGGCCCCGGGCAGTGACCGTGACCGGCCCGCATGACCGGCCGGCGGCAAGCAGCTCGCCGTCCAGATTGAGCTGACCGTCGAAATCGAGCTCGAAGTGCGCCGTGCGAAAGCTCTCATACCCATTGCCGGGGCTTGCATGCCGGTTCGGTCGGCCGCGCAGGATGGAGGCGAAGGTGCGCGGGAAGTGTGCCGCGCCGGCCCGGATGGTGGTCAGCCCCAGGGCGCCGTCGCCCTGGCCCCAGAAGGGCCGGATACCGAGAAACAGTCGCTCCAGGGTGCTGGCCGCCAGGATCAGCATGGGGGTTTCCTCGCGCGCGGCCGGCGCGGCGGTGTCGCTACCCGCCAGGCTCAGGCGCACCCGCGTCGGCTGATAGAAGCGCGGGTCGCGCCGCGCCAGCCCCCACAGGGTACGCGCCAGCGTCAGGCCCAGGCTGATCTCGCCGCCCAGGCCGCGCGCATGCACCCTGCTGTGGGCATATTGCGTGGCCTGCATGATGGCGCCGGTGCCGAGAAACATGCCGTAATGGATGTTGCCATCGGCCAGGCCCTCCACTTGCATGATATGGCGCTCTGCCGCCGGCGCATCCAGCGGGCAGCCGCGGTCCAGCCAGCGGAAGAAGCGCCGCCAGGCCCGGCGCGGGCTGCCGGCTGCCCCGATGTCGCCCGCGCTCATGTTGGCGGTACCGCCGGGCAGTACGATGAGCGCGGGCCAGCGCTCGGCCGGCCAGTGCTGCACGAGCAGGCCCAGCATACAGGCCAGGGTGCCGTCGCCGCCGTTGATGGCCAGTACCTGCGTGTCGGTGCCGGCCAGTCGCCGGATCAGCGCCCGGGCCTCGGCGGGCGAGCCGGTGACATGCTGTTCCAGCAGCGGATAGCGGGCGAGACGCTGCTGCAGTCGGTCGAAGGCCTTGCGGTTGTGGCCGCTGGCCGGGTTGCTGATCAGGACCGTCCGTGCCGGCTTCATTCGCTCAGCCGCGCCGCTTCCAGCCGGATCTCACCGGGACCGAGCCGCGGGGCGTCGCCGCGCAGGGCCAGCGGCAGCCGGGTGGCGGGATCGAGCAGCAGGGTCAGGGGCGGGCGCAGGCCCAGCAGTTCGAAACCGTTTTCGGGGTCGCCGATGGGCGTGGTCTCCAGGCGGATCACCAGGGCCTCGATCCGGTTCCGGATCTGTTGACTGCCTGTGTCCGTGTCCAGTCGGTACTCGGCAGCGACCGGTTCACGGCCGGTGACCGTCAGTGTGACCCGGAAGAAGTCGTGATCGGTGTGGACGAAGAAGGCCTTGCTGTCACCGCTCGCCTGCAGGGGTGCGGCACTGGCCAGGGGCAGCAGCAGCGTGGGCGAGATCAGTCCGGCGTTTTCCGGGATGGCGTCCGGCAGCCGCAGCCGCCCCGAACTGGATACGGGCCAGTCGCGGGCCAGGGCCAGGGCGCTGCGGGCGCCGTCGCGGGTCCAGTCCGGCTGCGACGCGATGTCGGCGGCAGTGAGATCGCTCTCCCGGCGTTCACGCAGGATGCCGCGATCTTCGTAGCGGTAGCACTTGGCCCGGCTGTCACTGCGGCCGAAGCCGACCCGGCAGCGCTGTACCAGGGTGCCGGCGGGATCGTACCAGGCGGACAGGCGCTCCAGGTTCTGCCGTCCCACCCGGTTGTCGGCCAGCAGCACCAGCAATGGGCCGCCGGCGTTCACCTGGCCGGCCGGTTCGCCGGCCGCCGCCTCATGCAGCCGGATGCGGGAGACGGCCGAGCCCAGAAGATTGGAGGCGCTCAGTGTCACCGCCTGCCAGCCCACGACCGGCAGCGCAGTCGCCGGCGAGTGCGCGACGGGCTCGCCGCCGGCCATGGCCGGCGCCTGGCTTGCCGCGGCCAGGAGTAGTGCGGCAAGCCATCCCAACGCACGGGGGTTTCGATATGTCGCAGAAGTGTTCAATTTCATGTTATGAAGCCGGGAGCAGTCCTTCGATACGTTCGAGGATACGCTGCAGATCCTGTTCTGTCTGTTGACCGGCGCGGTCATGGCTGCCGGCCGCGCCGGTTTCATTGTGGTTTTCCCCCGCCCAGCGGGCCAGTCCCTGGTCGACCAGCATCTGGTGAAAACGGGGAAAGTGCCGGGTCTGCTGCAGCAGCCGCAGGTGGTACAGGGCGCGGGCCGTCGCGATCCGGGCCTGCTCCCGGGGGTTGGCATCGCGCGGCGGCTGGAACAGCCAGGCGGCGAGCCGCCGGCGGGCATTGTCGATCCCGCCGAACCAGCCGGTGGGCAGGGGCAGGATCTCCAGGGGCAGGCCCAGTCGGGCCACCTCCACCTGCATGGAGATGCTGTCGCCGGTCACCACGAAGCGATCGCCCAGGGCCAGCAGACCGGCGTAGGGGTTATCGCCCTCGGGCCGGTTCCAGTCATAGACCCGCACCGTTGCGGGCAGACCCTGCCGCAGCCGCTGCATGAAGGGCTTCGGGGTGCGGCGCGAGCCGACCAGCCAGGGGGTGCCGCCGGCGGCCAGCACCTGATCGATGCGCGCGCGCAGGCGCCGCACCACGTCGGCGTTGTAGACGAAGGGATTGGTCGGCCCGCCGATCAGAAAGACCACCAGCGGCCGGGGCAGATCGACGAAGGCCGCCTGCCACTGGGCGCGGCCGGCCTCGAGCCGGTCCGGGTCGAGCTGCATCAGCGGCAGGCCGATGTGCAGCACATTGGGGAAGGGGGCGGGCAGGGTCTCGGCACTGGTGATGATCAGATCGAAGTGCGACATCCAGCCCGAGGGCTTGCCCACCAGCACGATGCGCGTGCGGCCGCCGGACTGCTTTTTGATCCAGAGGGCGGCATTCGCCGGGCGGCGGCCGCTGGTCAGGATGAGATCGGGCCAGGGTGGCTCCAGGGCGTCGGACCGTTCGGGGTCCAGGTGATACAGGGTGGGGCCGACGCGCGGCTTGCCGAACACGTATCTGGGCCGCATCTCCAGATGGCGGAGTTCGGATTCCCAGCCGTGCTGCCGGGCCAGGGCCTCGGCGATGACCTCGACCTGGCCGTTGTCCCCGCGCTTGTCGCCGAGGACCCGCCAGATGCGCGGCGCCTGCCGGGTCAAGGGTTGGCCGCGGCCGGTGCCGCCGGGGCGTCCTCCTGCGGCCGGTCCAGGCCGAACAGCGTCTGCAGCCGGGGCGAGAGTTCGCTGCGCACCAGCTGCTCCAGTTCCCGGGCCTGTGCCTCGGTGAAGTAGTCGCGGTAGCCGCCGACCTTGGCCCGGCGCACCTTGAAGCTCTCGGGGTCGGAAGCGTTGCGCAGGGTCAGACCGCCGGAGCGGAAGAAGCCCTCGCTCTCCAGCTTGCGCAGGTTGTCGAAAGAGGCGAATTCCACCGCCTCATTGAGCTCAGCGTCGCTGAAGCTATCGCCCATCAGCCCGGTGATCTGGCGCAGGACCTCGGCGGGCTCGCTGCGCAGGGCCTCGTAGGAGGTGAGCAGGGTGTGATCCAGGTTGTCCAGGGCCGCGTCCCAGTAATTGAGGAAGCGGATCAGCGAGGACAGGCCGATGTCGCTGTCGCGCACGAATTCCCACATCCCGATGTTGTGACGGTCCACCGGGTGTGCGAGCTCGGCGTTGATCAGTTCCTGCTTGTGCCCGGACTGGCGCTTGGTGAACTGGAAGTACCAGGATACGGCGATGTCCAGCGGATTGCGCGCCAGCAGCACCACCGGTTTGTGCCTGAGTTCGGAGTCCGCTGCGCCCGGCTGCAGTTTGTCGCCCACCGCACGTTCGTAGCTGTACCAGCCGTTGGTGGCGGCGAAGCGGGGGATGGCCGGGTTGGCGTCGGCCAGCGCGGGATAGCGGGCGAAATCCTCCTCGGGGATCCCGTGGCGCCGGCTGTAGAGGCGGGTGAGCATGACCTTCAGCCAGGTGTTGCCGCTCTTGGGGTGGGCGATGATGATCAGCGAGGAGCGCCGGGCGATGTCCACTTCCAGCGCCCCCAGCCGGGCCTTGCGCCGGGCCACCCGCAGGCGCCGGGGCAGCAGGGCCGTGGAGGTGATGATGGCGGCCTTGCGGAGATTGTCGCTGCCAATGCGGCGCAGGGGGTTGGTGAAGCTCATGCTGTTGTTCCGGATGAAAAAATGCTGGCCCCGGGTGGGGATGAAGGTGGTCGGGAATTATACGCGTTTTTGCCGCCCCCGGCCAAAAGCGCCACGCCCGCTTCCTCGTTATCCCCGCGCAGGCGGGGATCCAGCAGCCTCGGCGGTTCATGGATTCCCGCCTGCGCGGGAATGACGGTGTCTTCCCGGTGTTGTCGGCAATCCTTCGGCCGCGGGGCAGGTGCAGCTTGGTTTCGGGGGGGCGGACCGATAAAATGAGCGGATTATGACTGTCCCCAGCGAGGAACCCGGCATGGAGCATTGTGTATTCATCCAGGCCAACGACAAGCAGCAACTCGGCGCCCTGGTGGCGCAGTACGCCCTGCGGCGCAATTCGAAGCACAACGACCGCTTCGATATCCGCATCATGCACTACGACGACTTCCCCATCCTGCGCGAGCACGAGGGGCAGATGTACCTGCGCGACGGCGAGTGGCGGCGCTGGGTGCGGGACGATCTGCAGTCCTTCACCCCGACCCGCTTCCTGCCACCGCAGCTGATGAACTACCAGGGCCGCTCCATCGTCATCGATCCGGACATCTTCGCCCTGGCTGATATCTGGGAGCTGTTCTCCCGCGACATGCAGGGCAAGGCCGTCATGTGCCGGCCCAAGTCCGGCAACAAGGGCAAGCGCGGCTGTCTGGCCACCAGCGTCATGCTGATGGACAACGCCAAACTCACGCACTGGAAGTTCGAGGAGCAGTTTCACGCCATGTTCGAGGGCATCCGCGACTACATGCCCTGGGTGTGCCTGAAATACGAGGATGCCGAGACCATCGGGCTGTTCGAGCCGGAATGGAACGACTTCGACCACCTCGATGAGAACACCCGGATGCTGCACAACACCAAGCGCAAGACCCAGCCCTGGAAGACCGGTCTGCCGGTGGATTTCCGCGCCGCCGATTCCTTCCGCCTGTTCCCGCCCAAGCACTGGTTCCGCCGCGCGCGCCGGGCGCTGTTCGGCGACTACGGCCTGGCCGGACGCTACCGGGCGCACCCGGACCCGAACCAGGAGGCCTTCTTCTTCGGCCTGGTGCGCGAATGCCTCGACCAGGGCGTGATCACGGAAGACCTGCTGCGCGAGGAAATGGCGAAGAACCACCTGCGCCACGATGCGCTGGAACTGCTGGACCGGACCCCGCCGCTGGCCCGTGCGGGCAATCTCTGATCTGACCTGAAGGGTGGGGTACCCATAACGAGCCCGAAGGGGTTCTATGGGAGTAGCATGGCAATCTCATACCGGAGAATCAGCCGGTTGGAGATTATTCGCTACGCTCACCCCTTCGCACCCATAGGGCATAAAGGGCCGCCCTGCGCACCCAAAGGGCATAAAGGCGTTCTGCGCTCGCAAGCTCGCTTGTGCCGCGTCACTTCGTTCCTCGCAATGACGGCTAACTTAGGTGACATTCCCCTCTGAGTCTGCTTTCCCGACCCGGAATATGAAATCCCGCCCTGTGCTGCGTCGCGCCGGAAGCGGGCGATTGACAGCCAGTCACTGGCATGCGAATATTATTGATAATGATTTTTATTCAGTTAAAAGGGGTCGTACAATGAAGCGATTTGCATCCAGCCTGCTCGTGGCCACTCTCGGCCTGTCTCTGCCTGTTCTGGCCGACGACCGTCCAGGCCATTACGAGGGTGAGCCGGCGGAGACGCTGGAACAGGCCGTGGCGAATTTCTCCGAATACAACGCCCGTCTGGAAGCAATTCTGGCCAGGGGGGAACTGAGTTCCGGTGACCTGCACGAGGTGCACCGGATTACGTACACCCTGGAGAATGCCCTGCACAGACTCGAGGAAGAGCTGGAAGAACTGGCGGAGGTGCTGGAGGAGGTGCATGTGGCCTCGGAGAGCGCCGATGCCGCAACCGTCATGTCCCGCGGCAGGCAGTATCTGGAGACCTCGCGGCAGGTTATCGAGTGAGCGAACCGGCCTTCTCAGCCGACCGGCTCTGAGGCCCGATAGCCATAGACCGGGTCGAGCGTGCCTTCCATCAGGGCATCGATCTCCCGGATCTGGTCGTCCTCGAAGTAATCCCGGTAGCCGCCGACCTTGGCGCGGCGTACCTTGTAGCTGTCGGGATTGTTGCGGTCGCGCGGGACCATGCGCCCGCCGCTCAGACGGAAGCTGTGCGAGGACTCCATCTTCTTCATGTTCTCGTAGGAGGCGTAGTCCACAGCCTCCTGGATCTGCTCGGGACTGGCCGGAATCTCCAGGAACTGCGCCACCCGGCTGAGCGCCTGGTGCGGGTCGGCGCGCATGTCCTCGTAGCGGACCAGGCAGAACTCCCTGATCTTGTCCATCTCGCGCGCCCACAGATTCATGAAGTCCATCACCTTGGGCAGGCCGGCGCCTTTATGCAACACGAAGTCGTATACCGACATCTCGGCCCCGTGCGGGGGGTACTCGTTCAGCGCCTTCTTCTCCGGACGCATGCGGTGCTGCCATTGAAAGAACTGTGATACGGCTACATCGCGCGGATCACGCACCAGCAGCACCACCTTCTTGCCGTAGAAATCCACCTTGGAGTCGGTGTGACCGGTGAAGTCGCCGATGTAGTTGTCGTGGGTGAAGAAGATGCGCGGAATGGCCCGCTGCATGTTGTGGAAGTTGTCGAAACCGATCAGGGCGCTCTCGGGCAGCCCGTAGAGCTGCTGGTAAAGGCGCGAGACCATCACCCGCAGCCAGGTGCGGCCGCTCTTGCCGAAGGAGACCACCACCGCATCGGCCTGTTTGAGCTTGCGATACTGTTCCCGGCCGCGCAGCCGGCGCTCCGCCTGGATGCGTTGCTCGGCATCGGCCCCGGTCAGATCGAGGCGGAGCTTGAGCAGGCGCCGGCTGGTTTTCTTCCAGATGGTCTTGGTGGCCTGGGGCAGCGAGGCGCGCAGAGCTGCGAAGGTGCTGGTCATGGATTCCGGGAACACGTTGATCGAAGAATAGGCCATTTTACCCGAGCCGGCAGGGGATTGCATGGAGCAGGGAGGTCTCCCGGCATGGCGGAATCCGTGTGATGGATCCGGGCAAGTGGTCCGATCCGGTCGCCTCGGGTAGAATTCGCTCCCATTCAATCGCTCTGCCCGTTGCGATCGGGCGCTAATCCGGCGGGTGTCTGCTTGAGTTCGATTCTTCCTGTAAGTTCTTCCGCATCGGCCGATTGGACTGACCGGCTCGGGCTTGCGGGACTGGGCATGTTCGCCTTCGGCGGTTTCGTCAACCAGGGTCTGCTGTACTCCGGGCTGGTACTCATGCTGCTGACTCTGCTCGGCCGGGGCAGTGAGTTCCGGGCCCGTGCCAGGGGTCTGCCCTTCGTCTGGGTGTCACTGGTGCTGACCGCCTATATCCTTGTGAGCTGGTTGCGGGCGTACCTGTACAGCAGTGGTGAGTGGCGGCCCGAAGTCCTGGAATCTGGCGCCGATCTGCTGCTGACCGGTGGGGCATTTTCCCTGGTTGTGGCCTACTGGATCGGTGGCGATGAACGGCGCATCCGCGGGGTGCTGGGTCTGGGGCTGGCCGGCCTGGTGCTCGCTCTGGCCTTCGGCTTTGACTGGTCGCAACTGGATTCGGTCATGGACGGTCAGCGGCACTTGTTCGGGATGGGCAACGGTGCAGCTCTGTATGCCGCGACGGGGCTGACCGGCCTGCTGATCCTGTTGTTCACGGGTCGTCTCCGGCAGATGTGGCTGGTGCCGCGTGTTTGATTCTGCTGGTTTTCCTGGCGCTGGTTGTGCTCTGGACCCAGACCCGCGCTGTCTGGTTGGCGTGTGCATTGGTGCTGCCCGTGGTCCTGCTGGCGCTGGTTGTACACTCGCTGCAGCACCCGAGATCAGGGAAGGTGTTGATGATTATCCTGGCCGGGACAGCCGTGTTGGCTGCTGCTGTTCTTTTGAATGGTGGGATAATCGAAAAGCGGCTTATGACAGATGTGGAGAGAGTGGTATCTCTGCTGACGACGGAGAATGTCGAGGGACTGGATGCCACCGGCCTGCGTTCCCGGATGCCGCTGTGGGCGGAGGCGTGGGAACGCATCGAGGCTCGACCTCTGACCGGCTGGGGCGCCGGGACCAGCGAGATGTTGATCGTATCCTCGGGCGTGAAGCCCCCCCAATCGCACTTTCACAATTTGTATCTGCAGTTGCTGGCCGAGATCGGCGTAGTGGGTCTGTGCCTGTTTCTGCTGTGGGTCGGATTGGCCCTGAAAACTGCGTCGACCGCCTGCGGGCCGCGTACGCGGGATTTTTCCCTGCTGCTCTTCCTGCTCGCCGCCATTGCACTGTTCCTGCTGGCCGGCATGTTCCAGATCCGTCATGACGACGAACGCGGGCACTTCTTTCTGATTCTGTTCGGGGCGCTCGCCGTCAGCCGGGCCATGGTTGCAGGATCAGACCCTGACCGGGACGGGGAGCAGACTCAGTAGCCGTAGCCAGGGTTGAGGGTGGCGCCGACCAGTTCGTCGATCCGGCGGATTTCATCCTTGCTGAAATAGTCCCGGTAGCCGCCGACCTTGGCCCGCCGGGCCTTGAAGGAGTCCGGGTTATCGGGATCCGTGGCGCAGATGCGGCTGTCACCGGTCTCGCCCGAGAGTTCGCGCTGCTTCATTTTTTCGAACTCCGCATAAGCGACGATGTCCTCGATTTCCTCCTGCTGCGGGTCGGTGCCCAGTATCCGCAGGATCTTTTCGAGCTCCGATGCCGTATCCGCTCGCAGGTCCTCATATCGGAACAGGTGCAGGTTTTCCATCCGTCCGATGTACCCATGCCAGCGGTTCATGAAGGCAATGATGGCGGGCAGCCCGAACTCGCTCTGCATGATGAAGTTGTAGATGGAGATGTTATCGAGCGGCAGGAAGTAGAGCTTCCGGTTGTGATCGCTCATCCGGTATTTCCAGTCGAAATAGAAGGAGACGGCCACATCGCGCGGGTCGCGCACCAGCAGGATCACGGGGGCCGTGCGGTAGAGTTCCTCGTTGTTCCAGTTCCCTGTGTAATGGCCCAGTTGCCGGTCATGGGTGAAGAAAATCACGGGCACCCGGGGTTCCAGCCGGTGCAGGCGGTCGAAGTTGAGCAGTTTTCTCTCCGGCAGCCGGTAACGCTGCTGGTAGAACCGGCTCAGCATGACTCGCAGCCAGGTCCGTCCGCTCTTTTCGTGCGACACGATCACGGCATCGGACAGTAATAGCTTGCCGTAGTCTTCCTTGCCGCGCAGGCGACGTTCAGTTTCGAGTCTCTGTTTCGATGAGAGAGGAAAGCAGGGCAGCAGTTTCTTTCTGGTGAACTTGGTAAAGGTAAGAGAAGCCGGTTTCATTTTGTTTTTCAAGATACATCAATCCGTGTGTTAGTCAGGCCGGGTATGCAGACCTGAGCGACATCGGCAAATCGGACAGGCTCGCATGCAGCCGAAACCGTTATCGTCAAACCAGGCGTTCAGTGGTGTGGTAAACCGTCTTGCGGTTCTTTCCGAAACCGAATTTCTTGCGGCGACCGGTCTTTGCGGACATTACCAGGCGATACGCAATGTCGGTGTGGCGCATGGCGACCGCATGCACCAGCCCCGCCCACCATTCCGGGGGGTGAACCGTGCAGTGGACATTCTGCCCGTTGGGCAGGGATTTGACTGCCGGGTAACAGGCGACGTTGGCGTAGACGAATTTGCGTGCATAGGAAAACATTTCATCGATCACCCAGGGCACATCCGGCTCTGTGATATGTTCAAGCACATCGGTACATATCACGCCGTCATACGGCTGGTCGGGGAGTTGGCTGAAGGGTTCGTAGCCGGGATCATAACAGCGGATCTCGTCGACGCCCCAGTAATCCTGAATGCTGCCCACCTCCAGGGTCTTGTTCAATTTGATATTGCGCTGCTTGTAACCCAGGCCCTTGCCGGCACCATAGTCCAGTATGGACCTGGCACCTGTATGCTCGATCATCTCCTTGATGCCAGGAGCATGCTCGATCAGCATCTTGCCCGGGAAAGTGTCCTCGGCGGATTTGCCGGCCGATTGCTCACCCTGTTCGTGCAGGGTCTCGTACATCCTGACCATATCGAGGTATTCAGGACTGGGGTGGCTCCGGTTGTACATGGGGTTACCCCGCTGCAAGGATGAAATGACGATGGGGAGCCGATAACTGGCGGCCGGATGAGCTGACTGCCCTGATAACCGGTAAGGCCGGCTGCAGGTTGCTGATAGGCCGGAATTTCTGCCTCCGCGGCAACCGGCATGGGCTTCACGCTCAGCCGCCAAAGTATACTCAGCCCGCTTTGCCAGGGTCAACGCCGGGCCGGCTGGATCTGCCTTCAGACCCAGCCGGCCCGGTAGGGCCGGCCAGGGCTGCACTGCTGTCCTGAACCGGGATTTCGACCTCGCCCGTGACGGCATGAGCCGGTATCATGGGAACATAATCTGGTCGCAGCCGACGGGCCGGTTGCTCCGACGGCGCCAGAATAATAAGTGATGCGGCCTTGCATATTCCGATAATACGGGTGTTGGCGGCCCGGCAGATCAAAGCACGGACAAGATGGATTCACGCGAATACGGACTGGTCATGGCCCGGCACCTGTTGGCGGTCGATGATCTGCATTACGGATTGTGGGACGGTCTGGATGTCACGGTCGCCAATCTGCCGCTGGCACTGCAACGCTATACGGATCTGATCCTGGAGGCCCTGCCGCCCGCCGCCGTGGCGTCCCGGCTGCTGGACATCGGCTGCGGCACCGGCAACATGCTGGTCCAACTGCGCGGAAAGGGCTACCGGGCCGATGGTGTTATCCCCTCGGCCGCACTGGCCGCCATGGTGCGCCGGCGCCTGGAAGAGGCGGGGCAGAATAATGCCCGGGTCTATGAATCGAGCTTCGAGGCGCTGGATGTCGACTCCCAGTTCGGGGCCTATGACGTGGCTTTGTTCAGTGAGAGCTTTCAGTACATTAAGCTGGATGACGTGTTTCAACGCCTTGATCGGCTGCTGCCCCCGGGTGGTCGGGTCATTATCAGCGACTTCTTCAAGACTGCGGCCGCCGGGGACGGCACGCCGGCAAGCCGCAGCTTCGGCGGCGGACACACCCTGGCCGACTTTTACATCACCCTCGCGGCATCCCCTTTCGAAATCCTGCATGACGAGGACATCACAGCGCGCGTCAGCCCCACCATCGGCCTGCTCGACGAGGTGCTCACCCAGCGTATTATCCCGGCGGTGGAGACCACCGGGGTCTATCTGCACGGCCGCTATCCGTGGGGGACGCGGCTACTGGGCTGGCTGCTGCGCAAGCGCTGGGAGAAGCTGCGGTTCAAATATCTTTCCGGATACCGCACCCGCGAGGTATTCGAGCGCTACAAGAATTACCGTCTGCTGGTGCTGCAGAAACCTGCCTGACCCGCGTATCGCCGCCGGCTATTGGAGCGGATTGGGATGGGCCCGGCTGCCGAGTAGCTGCCCGTCCAGTTCGTCGCCGTAGTGACACTGGTGCGCGTGGTAGGCCGCGTCGGTCTCCTGCAGATCGCCTTCATGCCGGGGATCCTGCGGCCGCTCGCGGCTGTTGATGAAGGTGGCGACGTCCCAGGCCTGCTGCACACTGAGTGATTCCGGCCTGCCCAGCGGCATATTGGCATGGATGAAGGCGGCCGCGGTGTTGATCCGGTGCATGCCCGCGCCCCAGTTGTATGAGTCCCGGCCCCACAGCGGCGGGAATGCATAGGCGCCCTCGGCCTTGCGGCCCTGGCCGTCGTCGCCGTGACAGAAGGCGCACTGGGCCTCGAACACCTGCCGCCCGCGGCCGATGTCGGGGGCGCTGGGAGGCGTGTCGAGCTTTGGATAACCCCGGCCTGCGAGCGCCACGCCGACCGGTGCTCCCCTGGCCAGCCAGTAATGGTAGCTCAGGAGGGCGGACAGCTCGCGGCTGCCGGAGGGCGGCGGTGCACCGTTCATGCTGTAGCGGAAGCAGCCCTGGATGCGATCCGTCAGGGTGTTAACGCGGTCGTTCTTGCTGCGGTAGGCCGGATACATGGTGTAGGCGGCCCATAAGGGCGCGGAGTCGGCGCGGCGGCCGGCATCAATATGGCAGTTGACGCAGTTCAGGCCGTTGCCGACGAACCTGCCGCGCAGCTGCTGTGTGTTCACGAACAGGTCGCGGCCGTAGCGCACCATCTCGCCGAAGGGGCCGTCCGGCAGTTCGGATTCGGCCGGGGGGGTGAAGCCGGGTGCGCTGTTCGGAGTGTCCGGCAGCTCCTCCTGGTCGTCGTCCGCCTGTCCGGCCTGGAGCGCGGTGCTGCACAGCACCAGGGCAGCGATCAGGTGAAGGGGTCGATTCATTGCTCGGCTCCCGGCTCGGGTTTGACGGCAGGCTGGGCGGCGAAGTACTCCGATACCGCCTGAATCTGGGTCTGGGTCAGGCGTTCGGCCACGACGCGCATCAGGTCGTTGACGTCGTTGTGGCGGGTGCCCTTGCGCCAGGCCTCGAGCTGGGACTGGATGTAGCCGGCGTGCTGGCCGGCCAGGGCGGGGAAATAGGGATCCACGCCGCGGCCCCCCGGTCCGTGGCAGCTCACGCAGGCCGGGATGGTGTTGTCCCAGTCGCCGCGCAGGGCCAGCGTCCGGCCGGCGTCCGGCGGGGTGCCTTCCGCATTGGCCGAGGGGGCCTTGCCGGCGTAGTAGGCGGCGACGTCAAGCAGTTGCTGTTGCGCCAGCGCGGCGGCGATCGGCTGCATGATCGGGTTGCGCCGCGTGCCCCGGCGGTAGTCCTGCAGCTGCTTGATAAGGTACTTGTCACTCAGGCCGGTCAGGCGCGGGAAGCCCGCCGCGGGATTGCCTTTGCCGTCGGCGCCGTGACAGCTCACGCAGGCCGTGGCGCCCTGATCGTTGCCTTGCATGACGATGCGTTTGCCTGCCTCCGCATCGCCCAGTGCCAGCGCGGGCATCGGAATCAGACTGAGCAGGAGGAGGGTGGTGATGCGTCTGGACATGGCATGATGATTCCGTGCTGCTGCAGATCGATGATACCCGGCCCGGTTCGGGTTGAACGCATAGTATAGATGCTGAATACTGGTTGGGCGATGCAGTCACCCGAATTCCGGTTCATCCAATCCCGAAACCGGCAGACGCCTGAATGATGCGAATCTCCCTGCAACTTCACCGGCTGTGGCGCCGCCTGCCCGCGGTTGTCGCTGTGTGTGCCGGCCTGTCCGCATGGTGGCTGCCACCGGTCTCCGCCCGGGAGACGCCTGCGCATGCCGTGGCCCTCATGTATCACCGCTTCGGTGAAGCGGCCCATCCCGCCACCAGCATCACCCTGGCGCAGTTCGAGGCCCAGCTGGCGTATCTGGCGGATGAGGGATTTCGGGTCTGGCCGCTGACCCGTATCCTGCGCCGGCTCCGGGAGGGCGGGGAAATGCCCGACAGGGTGGTGGCGATCACCATTGACGATGCCTACCGCTCGGTCTACGAACAGGCCTTTCCACGGCTGCGCGAGCGCGGCTGGCCCTTCACCGTCTTCGTCAGTACCGACGCGGTGGATGAGAGGCTGCCCGATTACATGAGCTGGGAACAGCTGCGTGAAATGCAGCGAGCCGGCGTGGAATTCGCCAACCACAGTACCAGTCACGGCCATCTATGGCTGCGTGAGGCCGGCGAGGAGCGCAGTGCCTGGGCGCAACGGGTGCGCCGCGATATCGAGCGGGCCCAGACCCGGTTGCAGCAGGAACTGGGTACGGACACCAATACCGCTCCCGCCCTGTTCGCCTATCCCTATGGCGAGTTCGACGCGCGGCTGGCCGCGCTGGTGCGCGAGCTCGGCTATGTCGGCATCGGCCAGCACTCGGGGGCGGTTGGTGCGATGAGTGATTACACTGCCCTGCCGCGCTATCCTATGGCCGAGGCCTTTGCGGATAGGGAGGCCTTTGCGCGCAAGGCGCTGAGTCTGCCGCTGCCGGTCAGTGAGGCACAGCCCGGCGACCCCCTGGTCAGGGAACAGAATCCGCCGGTACTGGAACTGACCCTGGCGCCGGGTGGCTACGTGGCGGACGGGTTCGACTGCTACGCCTCCGGCCAGGGTCGGGCCGAGGTGCAGCGTCTGGAAGATCGGCCGCCGCGCTATCGAGTCAGGGCCCGCGAGCCCCTGCCCATGGGACGGGCGCGCTACAACTGCACCGCCCCGGCGGCCGGGAGCGGGCGCTGGTACTGGTACAGCCAGCCCTGGATCATTGCGCCAGGTGTAATTGACCCGGACGGTTGAGATCGTTACTGCGGATCATGCCACGGATCTCGGTAACATAATCGACACCGCGTTCCGAATAGCGCTCCAGTGCGCCGGCAAGGACCAGCGGATCAAGGGGCTCGCCCCGGGCGCGCATGGCCGCGCGCTGGCGGCGCAACGCCCCATAGGCATGGCCGATGTTCAGGTTGTGAAGATAATCGCGCACGGCGCGCTGCAGACTGGGGTAGGCGCGGACATAATGCCGGGCGTCCACGTTGCGCTCGCCCGGTGTGAGGCCGGCGGAGGCTTCATAGGTCCAGATGCCGAACAGATTGTTGGCCTCGACAGCAAAGCGCGACGTCCCCCAGCCGCTTTCATTGGCGGCCTGGGCCAGTACCAGTGCCGGCGGAATGATATCGACCCGGCGCAACAGGGTCGTCCGCGTGGCAGGCGCATCCAGGGCGCCCTCGGCCCCGTACTGTCGGGCGAGCCGCTGCAGCCGCCGGCCTTCGGAACCGGTCAGTGTCTCGAGCCGGTTCAATGCATCGTGGGCGAACCGCCGGCGTTCGCGCAGCCGCGCGTTTTCCGCCAGCACCAGCGGGAGCAGGGTACGGAAGAAGAGCGATTTTTTCTGATCCACGTCGAGCGTGTCGAGGTCAGGCGGCAGTGACAGGATGCCGAGCGGCGGCACTTTTCCCTGCGGCGGCCAGCGATAGTCGTGGTGGTCAAACAGACGCTGCAACTGCGCCGCCTGGTCCGCCCTGATCGGTCTGAGTTCGTGGGGTTTGCGCAGCAGTTCCACCAGTCCCTGAAGTGCCAGGATCAGTGCCATCAGTACGATCAATACCCGGACGGGAGGCGGTATGAGCGTTCGGGAAACGGAAGCCATGGCGGTCATGCTGAATACGTCGGGTGTTGCGGAAGCCGCCGGCGATTGTCCCTGAAGCGCGTGATTTCCACAATCGGCCGGGCAGGCGGTGCCGCCGTCCTGATGAAAAACCGGCTTTATCTGAAGGTTGAAGGGCCATTGACCGGCTGGTAGATTGCCAAGCCGTTTGTCTGCGTTCCAAGGGATCATCACCATGACCACGCCGATTGCCGAGGATATCATCCAGTCGCTGCGCGACGCCCTGGACCGGCACCCCGTCTATGCCGCCATACAGGGGGTGGAGGAGTTGCGCACCTTCATGGAACACCATGTCTATTCGGTCTGGGATTTCATGTCGGTGGCCAAGCATCTCCAGGCCGTGGTGGCGCCCGCCGGCTTTCCCTGGGTGCCGGTGGGCGACGGCGATGTCCGCCGCTTCATCAATGAGATGGTGCTCGGCGAGGAATGCGACGAAGCCATGCCCGGCACCGGCGCCGGCTATACCAGCCATTTCGAGCTTTATTGCCAGGCCATGGAGGAGATCGGCGCCGATACCGGGCCGGTGCTCGCCTTCGTGGACACCGTGCGCCGGCAGGGCGTGGATGCGGCCCTGGCGCTGTCCACGGTGCCTTCCCCCGCGCGTGCCTTCACCACCACCACCTTCGGATTCCTGACTTCCGGCAGGCCGCATGAGGCTGCAGCTGCCCTGGCCCTGGGTCGCGAGCACATCATCCCCGACATGTTCCGTGCCATTCTCGAGCGTTCCGGCATCGGTTGGCAGGACGCCCCCACCTTCCACTATTATCTGGAACGCCATATCCATCTGGACGAGGGTTCCCACGGCCCCCTGTCCCTGCGCCTGCTGAACGGCCTGTGCCGCAATGACAGGGAACGGGAGGAAGCGGTGGCCGCCGCACGGGAGGCCGTGCAGGCGCGGCTGATATTCTGGGACGGCGTGCTGGCCGCGCTGGGGCGCGACCCTGCCCGACTGCAGCGGGCCTGAACGTTCCGGCCGCGGGTTCACTGCGGTGGCTGTGCGGTCACCGGACGGCCTGATTCCTGAATGAATTACCTCAGTTGCAGGAGGGGGGGGGTACCCCGCGGATCGGCATGCCGTAATATATATGGTTGACAATATATATGTTAATCCATATATTCCCTCCCATGGAACTTGATCCCGATGCCTTCTTCGCCGCCCTGGCCCATCCGCTGCGCCTGCGCGCCCTGTTGCTGCTGCAGGGGGAGGGCGAATTGTGCGTGTGCGAGCTCACCCATGCGCTGGATGTCTCCCAGCCCATGATCTCCCGTCACCTGGCCCAGTTGCGTCAGGCCGGGGTGGTGAGCGACCGGCGCCAGGGGCAGTGGGTGTATTACCGGCTGCACGCGGCCCTGCCCGACTGGGCCCGGCAGGTGCTGGCGGCGACGCTGGCAGGCGTGGACAGGCAGGCTCCCTACGCCAACGACAGCGCGGCACTTACCAATATGCCCAACCGTCCGGGCGCCGCCTGCTGCGCCTGAATCCCTATTCCTGACTTTCCTTTTCTTACAGGAGTCTTTCATGAACCTGTTATTTCTCTGCACCGGCAATTCCTGTCGTTCCCAGATGGCGGAGGGCTGGGCCAGGCAGCTCGCGCCCGCGAGCTGGCATATCGGTTCGGCCGGCATCGAGGCTCATGGCAAGAACCCGCGTGCCATCGCGGTGATGGCCGAGGCGGGCGCGGATATCTCGGACCAGGAATCCACCCGCGTGACCGATGCCATGCTGGCGGCGGCCGATCTGGTGGTCACTGTCTGCGGCCATGCCGACGAACACTGCCCGGTACTGCCGCCGGGCACGCGCAAGGAACACTGGCCGCTGGAGGATCCGGCCAAGGCCACCGGCACGGAAGAGGAGATCCTCGCCGTGTTCAGCGCCACGCGGGATGACATCCGCCAGCGGGTAAGCGGGCTGCTGCAGCGGCTGCAGCAGGAACAGCAGCAACAGTGAGGGGGCGTGCATGAGCAGGGATGTAGGTCGGATTAGCGCAGCGTAATCCGACGGCCCGCGGCATATTGGGTTACGGCGCTGCGCGCCTGACCCAACCTGCATCCACTGTATCGCCACCTGTATATCCGTCATTCCGGCGCAGGCCGGAATCTATTAACCACCGCGGTTTCTGGATTCCGGCCTGCGCCGGAATGACGGGAAAATGGGTGGGTAACGTTATCCGAAGTGTTCGCGACGATACGTACGAACGAGGAGTTTTCCATGAGCACCCAGTGCGAGACCACCGCAAAACGCGCCGCCGGCGCCGCCATGGGCTTTTTCGAACGCTACCTGACCCTGTGGGTGTTCCTGTGCATCATCGCCGGCATCGGGCTGGGGCACTTCTTCCAGGGTACCTTCCAAACCATCGGCGGCATGGAGGTCGCGCAGGTCAATCTGCCGGTGGCGGTGCTGATCTGGCTGATGATCATTCCCATGCTGCTCAAGATCGACCTGCGCGCATTGAAGGACGTGCGCAAGCACGCGCGCGGCGTGGGCGTGACCCTGTTCGTGAACTGGGCCGTCAAGCCCTTCTCCATGGCGCTGCTGGGGTGGCTGTTCATCGGCTGGCTGTTCCGGCCCTGGCTGCCGGCGGAGCAGATCGACTCCTACATCGCCGGACTCATCATCCTGGCCGCCGCGCCCTGTACGGCCATGGTGTTCGTCTGGAGCCACCTGACCGAGGGCGAGCCGCACTTCACCCTGACCCAGGTGGCGCTGAACGACGTCATCATGATCTTCGCCTTCGCCCCCATCGTGGGTCTGCTGCTGGGCCTGTCGGCCATCACCGTGCCCTGGGCGACCCTGCTGCTGTCGGTGCTGCTCTACATCGTGGTGCCGCTGATCATTGCCAACCTGTGGCGGCGCTGGCTGCTCAATCACGAACAGGGCTACCTGCGGCTGCAGCGGGTACTGGACCGGATGCACCCGGTCTCGCTGGCCGCGCTGCTGGCCACCCTGGTGCTGCTGTTCGGGTTTCAGGGCGAGCAGATCATTGTCCAGCCCCTGATCATCGCCCTGCTGGCCGTGCCCATCCTGATCCAGGTGCTGTTCAACTCGGGGCTCGCCTATCTGCTCAACCGGGCGGTGAAGTCCCCGCACTGCGTGGCCGGCCCCTCGGCGCTGATCGGCGCCAGCAACTTCTTCGAGCTGGCCGTGGCCACCGCCATCGTGCTGTTCGGCTTCGAGTCGGGCGCGGCCCTGGCCACAGTGGTGGGCGTGCTGATCGAGGTGCCGGTGATGCTGCTGGCGGTGCACGTGGTCAACCGCAGCCGGGACTGGTACGAGCGCCGCGCCGGGGTGCCGGGCTATGCTGAATGCTGCCCCGAGGATCAGCATCTGCACGATGAGGGAAGGGCGCACTGATGTTCGATGCCCTGGCCGATCTGATCGTCTACCAGTGGCTCGGTCTTGCCGCCGACAGCCATGCCGGCGCGGCGCTGCATTTCTTCGTCATGGACACGGCGAAGATCTTCGTCATGCTGGTGTTCATCATCTATGTGATGGGCCTGCTGCGGGCACTGCTGTCCCCGGAGAAGGTGCGCGACTATGTGCGCGGCAAGCCCCGATGGCTGGCGCGCTCCTCGGCAGTGACGCTGGGCGCGGTCACACCCTTCTGCTCCTGCTCCTCGGTGCCCTTGTTCATCGGTTTCGTCGAGGCCGGCATCCCGCTGGGCGTGACCTTCTCCTTTCTCATCGCCAGCCCCATGATCAATGAGGTGGCGGTGGTGATCCTGCTCGGCATCCTCGGCTGGGAGCTGACGCTGATGTATGTCGCCGCCGGCCTCACCGTGGCCTATGTCGGCGGCGCGATCATGGAGCGCTTCAGACCCGAGCGCTGGGTGGCGGAATATGTCTGGAAGATCCAGATGGGGCAGATGGCGCAGGCCGAGCCCGACACCTCCCTGGCCGGCCGCCACCGCTATGCCTGGGGCGAGGTGAGGGAGATCGTGGGCCGGTTATGGAAGTGGGTGGTCGCCGGCATTGCCGTCGGAGCCTTGTTCCACGGCTATGTGCCCGAGGGCTGGGTGACCGAACACCTCGGCGGGCGGGACAACTGGCTGGCCGTGCCCGGCGCGGTGCTGCTGGGGATCCCGCTCTATTCCAACGCCACCGGCGTCATTCCCGTGGCCGAGGCCATGCTCGGCAAGGGTGTGGCCATTGGCACCACCCTGGCCTTCATGATGAGCATCGCCGCCCTGTCGCTGCCCGAGATGATCATCCTGCGCAAGGTCATCAAATGGCCGGCCCTGGCCCTGTATGCCGGCGTACTGGCCATCGCCTTCATGCTGGTGGGGTGGGGCTTCAACCTGTTCGGCTGACTTCAAGGAGTATCGACAATGACCGACCAACCGCAACTGCATCCTTCCATCGTCGCCATGGTCTCGCTGGCCTCCGGCATCGCCGCCGGGCACCCGGACATGGGTCAGTGTCAGCTGGAACGCCTGCGCAAGGCCGGGGTGCCGCAGCACCAGATCGACGCCGTGATCGAGATCGCCCGCCACATCCGCGATGAGGCCGCGCAGAAGCTCGACGCCGCCTTCGACGAAACGGCGGCTTCTGCCGCCAAGCCGAAGGTCGACAAGGGTCGGGCGGCGGCCGGGTCCGGCTGCTGCACGCCGACCGCCAGCGGCCAGTCCTGCTGCTGATAACTGTTCAAGAGGTAAAGGTGATGAA
The DNA here is from genome assembly GCF_003932505.1 of Thiohalobacter thiocyanaticus. Lineage (GTDB taxonomy): Bacteria > Pseudomonadota > Gammaproteobacteria > Thiohalobacterales > Thiohalobacteraceae > Thiohalobacter > Thiohalobacter thiocyanaticus. Next base: position 604,543 of record NZ_QZMU01000001.1, on the reverse strand, counting down.
GAACATCAAGGTACTGGGCACTGGGTGCGCCAACTGCAAACGCACCCTGGCGCTGATCGAGGAGGCCGTCAGGGCCAGAGGCGTCGAGGTCGAACTGGAGAAGGTCGAGGATCTCGGCGCCATTATGAGCTATGGTGTCATGTCCACCCCCGGCGTGGTGGTCGACGGCCAGGTGGTGCATGCCGGCGGCGTGCCGGATCGCAGGAAAATCGAGGAATGGCTGGCGGCCGATTGATTCCGGCACCTATAGTTCTAATTGATGCAGTTTTACTGGTCTATAACCAGAGAGGGAGAGATTATGCCAGGTGCGGGTGAAGGTATGCCAACGGGCTTTTTCGTGTTCGGCCCCATCATGTGGATTATATTCGCGTTGATCATCATTGTCCCATTCTGGGCGATCTTCTCGAAGGCCGGGTATTCAAAGTGGCTGAGCCTTTTGATGGTGATCCCGATCGTGAATCTCATTGCGCTCTATTTTCTGGCGTTTTCCGCCTGGCCCAGCCTTCGCAAGCGTGACTGAATGAGCATGGCGCAAGGCGGGTTTGCCGCAGTGCGTCTCCTTCGGCACCGGCGTGAGGAACGTATGTGAATCTGATTTCAGCCAGCGGACTGGTCAAGACCTGTCGCGCGGGAGACGTCGATGTCCCGACGGTGCGCGGCTCACCTCTCAAGGGGGCCGCTCACTCATTGCATTCGCTGCGTGTTGTCTCGGCCGGCTGCGCCGGCCTCGGCTCGAACCTCCGACCTCCTGGTTCGTGGCCGATCAAAGTGAACCAAATAGTCTTATATCAATCGGTGATGGACCGGCTGTCTGCTACGCACAATATATAAGTAATAGAAATTGCGTATAAGCTCGTTTTCGCGTATCGCGCCTGATACACACTCCTCAAATCGTGTTTTACAGCCAAAGTTGATTTCAGCCATCCCGCTGCAACTCAAACTGACGCATCTCGCCGGGATTCAACTGATGTACGGCTGTCCGGATTCCGATGCTGATCGGCTGCTCGGCAGAGGGTTCAGTGCTGATGCGTAAGTGGGTCGGTGTCATGTGTAATGCCAGCTGATGGCCCCGGTAGCGGATTTTCAGGTTGAGGCTTTTCAATCCCTCCGGCAGGCTGGGGTTGAGCCAGAGCACGTTGCCCCGGGTCTCGATGCCGGTGAAGCAGCGCTGGACGAGGTCCACAGTGCCGGCCATGGCGCCGGTGTGGATGCCCTCCTGGGTGGTGCCGCCCTGGATGTCAGCGACATCGCTTTCCAGCGCCTCCATGAACAGCGGCCAGCAGCCAGGACGGTTGGACCGTGCCAGTACCCAGGAATGCACCACGCGGCTAAGGGTGGAACCGTGGGAGGTGCGCTGCATATAGTAATCGATGTTGCGGGGGATGGTCTCGTATTCGAAGGGGTAGTCCAGGCGCTCGAACAGTTCAGAGAGTTCTTCCGAGGAGAACAGGTAGAACAGCATCAGCACATCGGCCTGCTTGGAGACCTGGTAGCGGTTCGGTGTGTCCTCTTCCGCCTCGAGGATGCGATCCAGACGCTGAATGTCGCCGTAGCGTTTGCGGTAGCCTTCCCAGTCGAATTCCTCCAGTGTCTCGTAGCCGTCGAACTGGCTGATAATGCCCTTGCCGTGGAAGGGTATGTACATGCTGCGGCTGACCTCATCCCAGTGAGTCAGTTCCTCCCTTGATAGATCCAGGCTCTGGCACAGCTCGGTCAGACGCTGGCCCGGCAGGATGTCCCACAGTTCCAGCGCCCGGGACAGCACCCATACCGCCATGAGGTTGGTATAGGCGTTGTTGTCGAGGCCGGGCTGCTCGGCGCCCGGGTAGCTGTCGTGGTGTTCGTCCGGTCCCATTACCCCCAGGATCTCGTAGCGTTTTCGCTGGTTGTTGTAGGTGGCGACGCCAGCCCAGAAACGCGCTATCTCCAGGATCATTTCCGCGCCGTAGAAGGAAAGGAATTCCACGTCGCGGGTGGCCTGGTAGTACTGCCAGGTGTTATAGGCCACTGCGGCATTGATATGGCGCTGCAGGTGCGAGTTGTCCGGAATCCAGTTGCCCGACTCCGGGTTGAGATGCAGGCGCTGGCTCTCCTCGCGCCCGTTGCTGCCGCTCTGCCAGGGAAACATGGCGCCGCGACAGCCGGCGGCCCGGGCGGCACGGCGAGCCTCACCCAGGCGGCGATAGCGGTAGCGCAGCAGGGCGCGGGTGATTTCCGGCATACGCAGATTGAACAGTGGAAACACGAACAGCTCATCCCAGAAGATGTGGCCGCGGTAGGCCTCACCGTGCAGGCCGCGTGCCGGGACGCCGACATCGAGATCCATGACATGGGGCGAGGTCGTCTGCAGCAGGTGGAACAGGTGCAGCCGCAGTATCCGTTCTGTGCGCTCCCCGGTCCCGGCCGTCTCGTGCTCGAGGTCGAAGTCGAAGTGCTGCCAGAGCTGTTGCCACACCAGGGCATGCCGCTCTGCCAGCCGGGAAAAGGGGGCGGCATCGGCGACGGCCTTCCGTGCTTCCAGCCCGGGTGCGCTGATGGCACGGTCGCGCGAGGTGTAGAGGGCGCTGATCTTTTCGATCCGCAGTGGCTGCGCCGGCTCGATTTCGAGCCGGTAGTGATGGGCGACATAGCCGTCTTCCCGGCGGCAGTCGGGTTCGACTTCGACGAGGGAGCCATTGCGCCACAGCCGGGTGGTCGCTGCCAGCGCGATGCGGATGTGCGACTGGTTGGTTTCCATCTCCAGCAGCTGGCTGCCGTCGGCCCCGGTGTCGGCTGTGAGCGGCGCGAGGTGGTGGTGGTTGAGGTCCCGGTAGCGCGCCACCCCCGCATTGACCACGCAGCCGTTCAGGGCGCTGCAGACCTCGATCGCGCCCGACCAGTCCTCGGCCCGGATCAGCACCAGTTGTGCGCCCAGGTGCGGGGCGGCCATGGATGCCAGCCGATGCTGTTCGATGCGGGTATGCCGCCCCGATGGATCGCGAAAGCGCAGCGAGCGCAGCAGGATACCCTGTGCCAGGTCGAGTTCCTGATGGTAGGACAGGACTTCAACCGCGTCGATATCGAACCAGTCGCCTCCCTCGATGCGAAAGCCGAGAGTGAGCCAGTTGGGTGCATTGACCAGGCTCTCGTTTTCAATCGTCCTGCCGGAGATTTCGGTCTGCAACCGGTTATAACAGCCCGCGATATAGGTGCCGGGGTAGTGGGTGGCGTCGGCGCGCGACTCCGCGGCTGCGCCGCGGGTGGCGAAATAGCCGTTGCCGACCGTGCACAGGGCCTCGCGCAGGGGTTCGGCCTGCGGGTCCCAGGCGTCATAGACGAGTTTCCAACCGTTCATGATGCCGACCTCTCGAGCCGTTCGGCGATGTGGTTGAGCAGAGTTTCCACGGCAGCGGGGTCATCGAGCCGGTAGTCAGCGTGCGTGGACGGGTTGTCCTGTGTGACCAGGATGCCGATGCCGTCGTCTTTCAGCGCCCGGAAGGCATCCTCGTCGGTGACGTCGTCGCCGATGTAGAGCGGCAGGTATCCGTGTCGGTCCAGGCCCAGTGTGCGCATCATCCAGCGCAGGGCTCTGCCCTTGTCCCAGTCGATGTCCGGCTGCAGTTCGAAGATCTTCTTGCCCTGTGTCAGCCGCAGGCCGGGGTGGGCGTTGCGGATCGCTTCGACGGCCTGTCCGATTCTGGGCACAGCGTCCTCGGACACCCGGCGATAATGAGTGGCGATGGAGAAGCGCTTGCGTTCAATCTGGCAACCCGGGATATCGGCGAGTCCCGCCGTCAGCGCCCGTTCCGCGGCGTCGAGTATGGGGAGGTAATCGGTCCCCTTCTGGTACTGGAAGTGCTGGCCTGCCGGTCCGGCGATGTCGAAGCCGTGGCTGCCGGCATACCAGAGGGTATCGAGGCCGACGCGCTCACGCACGTCATCGAGGTCCCGGCCGCTGATCACGGCCAGCTTGCACAGGCCGGTCAGACGCTGCAGGGTCAGGCGCAGGGTCTCGCCCAGGTCGGCATCCTCGGGACGGGAGACGATCGGGGTCAGAGTGCCGTCATAGTCCAGGAACAGCGCCGGTTCCCGGTCGTTGCCGGGGAGGATTTCGTCCAGGCAATCGAGCGCGGATGGCAGCCGGCGTGCCGGCCGGGTGGCTTCGGCGCCGGTTGCGAGTCGCAGCTCGCCGAGATCGGCGATGACCAGATCCGCGCCGCCTTCCCGCAGGGCCTGGTGTTGATCGTCGCGGTTGACGCCGATCACCCGGCCGTAGCCGGCGGCGTGGGCCGCCTGGACGCCCGCCACTGCATCCTCGAAGCCGATTGCGCGCGCCGGGTCGCAGTCGAGCCGGCGGCAGGCTTGCAGAAACATGTCCGGTGCCGGTTTGCCCGCCAGATCGGAGTGCTGCAGGTCGGTTCCATCGATGCGGACATCGAACAGGTCGGCAATGCCGGCGGACTCCAGCACAGCCTGACAGTTGCGGCTGGAGGAGATCACGGCGGTGCGCAGGCCGGCGTCGCGCAGGGCGCGGATCAGCTCGATGCTGGTGTCGAATACCTCGACGCCCCCGGCTTCGAGTCGCTGCAGAAATAGCCGGTTCTTGCGATTGCCGAGGCCGCACACCGTCTCTGCGTCGGGCGCATCGTGGGGGCTGCCGTACGGCAACTCGATGCCGCGGGCTTCGAGGAAGCTGCGCACGCCCTCGTAGCGGGGCTTGCCATCCACGTACCTGCGGTAGTCGGACTCGATGTCGAAGGGCTGAAAGGTGTCATCCGCAGGTGTGTGCTGCTTGAGATATTCGTCGAACAGGGCTTTCCACGCCGCTGCATGCAGCCGGGCCGTACGTGTGATGACACCGTCGAGATCGAACACGGCGGCATCGAAATCCCCGGCTGACAGCGACTTGTCGGGAGCGGTGTGATTCATGTCATGTACTAGCCCTGGTTGCTGCCTGTCGTGATCGCTTCAAAGCCGGTCACCACATCCAGCAGCTCGGAGGTGATGGCATTCTGGCGGGCGCGGCGGAAGGACAGGGTCACCTCCTCCAGTCGCTCGTCCAGGTTACGCTCCGCTGATTGCATGGCGGCCAGCCGGCTCGCGTGCTCGCTTGCCTGGGATTCGGCGCAGGCACGGAAGATGGAAACGAACAGGTACTGATGCAGCAGTCGGCTGAGCAGAACCTCACGCTCCATGCTGAAGGCGGGCAGACTGCGCGAGGGCCAGGGCGCGGCGCGGAGGCGGTGGAAACGGCGCAGGTCAATGGGTAACAGCTCGATTTCGGTAGGCCGATATCCCCTGCCGCTGGAATGGCGGTTGTAGAACAGATGGACAGAGTGCACACCGGCCTGCTCGCGCCATGCGTCCACCTGCAGCAGGATCTCTTCCACGGCTGCCGTGATCCGGGCGGCCGAGCCGGGGGCCGGGAAGTCCGCCTCGATCTTCTGGCCCTGTTGTTCCAGACTCGCGACCACACGGGCGCCGACGGCGAGGATCAGCCGGTCTTCCCGTGGGGCGGGCTTCGTGTCCATGTGCTCCAGCGTACAGCTGGCGATGTCCTCGTTGAAACGACCGCAGAGACCATGATCGGAACCGAACACGATCGCAGCCGATCGCTGTGCCGATCGCTTCTGTCCAGCGGCGGGGGCGGGCGGCTCCATTTCCCTGAACACGGCCTGCAGACCCTGCTCGATGGTTCGGTAGTAGCCGGACAGGGCGGTGACCGCCTGTTCGTATTGCCGGATGCTCGCCGCAGAGAGCGCCTTCATGGTGCGCACCACGGTGCGCAGTTCGTCCAGGCTGTCCAGCTGCCGGTGCAGGCGTTCGAGGGATTCCATGGGACTTATGCCTCCTGCTTGTCGCGCATTTCGGCGAGCTGGTCGCGGGCCAGGTCCAGCACCTGCTGCCACTGGGAATCATCCAGCGCCTCGCCGGCGTCCAGGCGTTCGCACAGCTGCGGGAATTCCTGCACGATCCGACGCTGGATCGCCGCCTCGACCTCGTCGATCCGCTCCAGCGGCAGCTCGTCGAACAGACCGGCGTTGACGGCCTTGAGTACGGCCATCTGTTCGCTGGCGCGCAGCGGGTGGTGCTCGCGTTGTTTGAGAATCTCGCGCACGCGGCGACCGTGTTCGATGGTCGCGCGGGTGTCTTCGTCCAGGCGGGTGGCGAAGCGGGCGAAGGTTTCCAGTTCCTCGAACTGGGAGTACGACAGGCGCAGATCGCCGGCCACGCTGCGATAGGCCGGGTACTGGGTCTTGCCGCCGACCCTGGACACCGACTTGCCCACGTCGATGGCCGGCAGCACGCCCTTGTGGAACAGGACCGGCGACAGATAGATCTGGCCATCGGTGATGGAGATGAGGTTGGTCGGGATATAGGCCGAGATGTCCTGCGCCTGGGTCTCGACAATGGGCAGCGCCGTCAGCGAGCCGCCGCCGCGGTCGCCGTTGAGATGGGTCGCGCGCTCCAGCATGCGCGAGTGGATATAGAAGATATCGCCCGGGTAGGCCTCCCGGCCCGGCGGCCGGCGCAGCAGCAGGGACAGCTCTCGGTAGGCGCGGGCATGCCGGGTGAGGTCGTCGTAGACGATGAGGGTGTCCCGGCCCTGCTCCATGAAATATTCGGCCATGGTGGTGGCCGCGTAGGGCGTGATGAAGCGCAGCCCCGGCACATCCTCGTCCGAAGCCACGACCACGATGGTGTGTTGCAGGGCCTCGTTCCGGCGCAGCGTGTCCACCACCCGGGCGACCGCCGTGCCGCGCTGGCCGATGGCGCAGTAGATACAGATGACGTCCTTGTCACGTTGATTGATGATGGTGTCGACGGCCACCGAGGTCTTGCCGGTCTGGCGGTCGCCGACAATGAGTTCACGCTGGCCGCGGCCGATGGGGATGAGGGCGTCGATCGTCTTGATGCCGGTCTCCAGCGGCACGGTGACCGGCTCCCGATCGATGATGGCGGGGGCGGGACGCTCGATCGGGCGCCGCTCGCTGAAGCGCAGCGCCTTGCCGTGATCGAGCACCCGGCCGGTGGCGTCGAGCACCCGGCCCAGCAGGGCGTCGCCGACCGGCGTGTCCACCTCGCGGCCGGTGGCATAGACCTCGGTGCCCGCTGCCAGCCTGGCGTTGTCATCGAGCAGCATGATGCCGACTTCGTCCGGTTCCAGATTGATGGCAACCCCGAGCACACCGCCGGCGAACCGGACCAGTTCCTCCGAGGTCACGCCCGGCAGGCCCCTGATGCGGGCGATGCCGCCGCCCACCTGTGTCACCGTCCCGATCTCCCGCAGCCGGAGTTCCGGCCGGATGTCTGCATTCGCCGCGTCCACCCTGGCCACGATGTCCTCGAGCAGCGCCTGCAACATGCGCTCAGTCCTCTTCCCGGGTCGATTCGGCGGGACTGAAGGCGGTCTCGACCCGCTCCTCCAGTTCCTCCATGTAATCCGCCAGGTTCCAGCCCAGCCGCCGCCCGCCGCGGGCGAGCTGGATGCCGCCCAGCAGTTCCGGGGAACGGCGGTACTCGACCTCGACCTGCTCGGCGAGCTGTTCGTGGATGGCGCGGGTCAGCCGGCTGCGCAGGCCGGAGTCCAGCTCGAAGGCGCTGGCGATGCGCACCGGTTCGGCGGTCTGCGCCAGCGCCTTGCGGCTGTCCGCATCCAGCGATTTCAGCCGCTCGATGAAGGTGTGAACGATGCGCTCCTCCAGCTCGGCGTCCGCCAGATCGCGCAGGCCCTTCCGGGCGATGGCCTGGATCGCCTCTGCCGCTGCATGGCGCAGATTGGCCAGGAACTCCTCCTTCTCGGCATTGGCCTGCTGCTGCCAGTGCCGGCGGGTTCCGGCGACTTCCGCGCGTGCGTCTTCCAGCATCTGCTTTTTCTCCCGCGCGGCATCCTCCCGCGCCTGGTTCAGGATCTCGTCGCGGCGCCGGTCGAGGGACTCGCTCTTTTTCTCGAACTGTCTGGCCCTGTCCTCGGCGGCCTGTTCGCGTTCCTGTGCCTCGTTCAGCCGGTTGCTGACGCGCTGCTCGCGGCGATCCATGGCGCGAATGACCGGCTGGTACAGGAACCGCTTCAACAACCAGACCAGGATCAGGAAATTGACGATCTGCGCCGAGACCGTGACCCAGTCGATCGTCATCGAATCAGCCCCCCGCGGCCGCGGTGACATGTTCCCAGAACGGATTGGCGAAGATCAGGATCATGGCCACCACGAAACAGTAGATGGCGGTTGACTCGATCATGGCCAGGCCGACGAACAGGGTGCGGGTGATGGTGCCGGACTCGTCCGGCTGCTGGGCGATCGCACTCAGGGCCTGGGCCACGGCCCGGCCTTCGCCCAGCGCGGGGCCGATCGAGCCGATGGCGATGGTCAGGCCGGCGGTGATCACCGAGATCATGCCGATGACGGAGATGTTATCCATGTTGTTCTCCCTGTGGTTCCGATGCGGATTGCGGTGGATTGCCGCTGCCCCGGTTCCCTTGCCGGACCGAGGTGGCGGAGGCGATGTAGACCATGGCCAGGACGGCGAAGATGTAGGCCTGGATCATTCCGGTCAGCAGCCCCAGCAGCTGCATCACGACCGGAAAGAAGTAAGGGGTGAGACTGAGCAGAATGGCGACGATGACCGTGCCGCTCATGATGTTGCCGTACAGGCGTACCGCCAGGGCGATGGTGCGCGAGATCTCGCCGATGACATTGAAGGGCAGCATCAGCCAGGTCGGCCTGATGTAATGCCGCAGGTAGGTCAGCGGGCCCTCGTAGACGATGCCGTACAACGGGACCGCGACGAATACGCAGATGGCCAGTGCCGTGGTGGTGGACAGCGAGCCGGTCGGCGCCATATAGCCGGGCACCACGTTGAGCAGGTTGGCCATGGCGATGAGCAGGAACAGGCTGCCCACGAAGGGCAGGTACCGTCCCGGCTCCTGGTGGCTGATCTGCCGGATCTGGTCGCGCATGCCGGTGACCAGAACCTCCAGCAGGTTCTGCCAGCGCGAGAAGTTCGTGCCGGTGGACAGGCGCCGTGTCACCAGCCACGAGATCAGGGTCAGCAGCGCCATGACGCCCCAGGTGAAGACGATGGTGGCATTGAGGGAGAACCAACCCCACTGCCAGAAGACGACGCTGTCGGGGCTGATGGTCATGCATCCGACTCCCTGTTGAGGTGATGCAGCGCCAGACGCCGGACCAGCAGCAGTCGCGGCAGGGTGAAGCCGAGCGCGGCGGCCAATACCGGCTGCCAGTCGCCGTTGCGGGCGATGAAATAGAACCCCGCAAGCACCAGGCCCAGCCGGAGCAGCAGGCTGCCCAGCAGGCGCAGCCCCGGCCGTGGGGCCCGTGGCAGGCCGGCGATCGTGAGCCACAGGCCCCAGAAGAACACCAGGCCGAGAAGGATGCCGGCGGCAAACGCGAAGATCAGCTGCAGCAGTTCGCTCATTGTCCGGACCTCCCCTTGTGCGTGCTGGAGGACGGAATGTCCCCGGCCCGGATCAGGGTCCAGCGAGTGATGACCGGGCCGATGAGTTCGAAGATCACGGTGGAACCGAGGATCACCGGCAGGATCGTGTCGCGGATTTCGGGAAAGCGCTGACCGGCGAGCAGCGTCATCCCGATGGCCACACCGGCCTGCGGTAACAGGGCCAGCCCGATCCAGTTACGCACGCCGGGCTCTATCCCGATGAAACGTCCCCCCAGGCGTGCACCAATGACCAGACCGGCGGTGCGCAGCCCGATGTAGGCAGCCGCAAGTGCGCCGGCCTGAAGCAGGGCGTCGAGATGCAGGGCGGCGCCGGCAAGCAGAAAGAACAGGATCATGAACGGCCACTCGAAGCCCTTGATGGCGCGAAAGGGCCGGTCGTGATGGTGGGCCACGTTGGCGACCATCGCCCCCATGATCATGGCGGTCAGGATATAGGAGACATTCAGCCATTCGGCGAGGCCGGCGCCCAGCATGACCAGTCCGAGGGCCTCGGCCTGGGTCGGTTCGCCGGGACGGACGCGCCCCGTGATATAGGCCATGGGCAGACCCAGGGCCAACCCCAGGATCAGCGCACCGCCGATCTCCCAGCCTCCGTGCAGCACGCTGTCCACCGCACCCTGTTGACCTGTCTGGGCCTGGGCGATGGCCAGCAGCAGACTGAACAGCAGCAGGCCCCAGGCATCGTCGATGGCCACAATGCCCAGCAGGGTGTCAGTGAATCTGCCGCTGGCGCGGTACTCGTGCACGACATCCACGGTCGCGGCCGGCGCGCTGGCGGGGGCGATGCCCGCAAGCAGCAGCGCAATCTCTACAGAGACGCCGAACAGGAGCAACAGGCTGAATACCAGCAGCGCGGTGACGAGCACCTCCCCGAGGGACAGCGCAAGCACCGGGCGGCCGAGTTCGGCGAGACCCGCGCGGGTCATCTTCTGGCCGAGCAGAAAGCCGATCATGGCCAGGGCGATGTCGGTGAGCACCGGGAACCAGTCGTCGGTGAAATCGGGCAGCCAGTCGAGAAGGGAAGGCCCGATTGCGAATCCCGACAGCAACAGCAGGGTCACGCGCGGCAAGGGGGAGTGCCGGCCGATCAGATCGGCGACCAGTCCCAGCAGAAACAGCCCGCCGAAGGTGATGAGCACCTGTTCAACCAGACTGATCTCAGTCACGCTCACTCTCCTGCTTGATCCAGTACCAGGCGTTCAGACAGCCCAGAGCCACGCCGATGATGAGCAGGGTCAGAGTCCAGGAGGGCAGTCCCGGCCAGAGCGTGTCCAGCCACAGTCCCACGGCGATGCCGAGCAGGGTGGGGATGGCAACCGACCATCCCACCAGCCCGAACATGCCCAGCCCGAACCAGGCCGTGCGCCGGCTTTCCCGACGGGCGCGCAGCTTGCGTTCGGCGCGCCGGCCCACCTCGTCGCTGAGCGGTTCCCGGCGGTGGTCGCGTTGGTGTGGTGGCGGCGCGTCAGCCATGGAAGCGCTCCTGCAGCTCACGGAAACCGCGCAGGGTGCCGGCCTCCAGCCGGGCCAGGGCCGTGCGGGTTCGGCGCTCGTGTTCGTCGAGTTCGAGAAAACGCGCTTCGACCAGCGCCTGCAGCCGGCCCAGATCTGTCCCGCGCACGCCGTCGAAGGCCGAGACGAAGACATCTCGTCCGCACTTGACCAGTACCCCTTCATCCAGGGCAGCAAACCGCTCCTCCTCCGTCGGGGTGAAAAAGCTGAGTACACCCGGCACCAGGGCGGCGACGAAATCGACGTGCCGCGGCAGCAGGCAGAAGGCGCCGTTTTCAGCCTCGGCGATCACCTTGACCACCTTTGTATCCACCAGCACCTCGGTCGGCAGCAGCACCTGCAGGCGCAGATCCGACACGGTCGCCTGCTCACTCATTACGCTCTCCCTTGACTTCGATTTCGTCGATGGGGCCGATCATGTACAGGGCCTTCTCGTTCACCCCGGCGAATTCGCCGTCGAGGATGCGCTCGCAGCCCTCAAGGGTCTGCTCCAGGGCAACGAGCCTGCCCGGCTTGCCGGTGAACTGCTCGGTGGCGAAGAAGGGCTGGGTCAGAAAGCGCTCCAGTCGGCGCGCCTTGCTGACTGTGGCGCGGTCCTCGCGCGAAAGCTCCTCCATGCCCAGCATGGAGATGATGTCCTTGAGATCCTCGTATTCGGCCAGGGTGCTGCGTACCGCCTGGGCGGCGCGGTAATGACGCTGTCCCACCACGGTGGGCGTGAGCATCTTGGAGTCGGTCTGCAGGGGATCGACGGCCGGGTACAGGCCCTGGCTGGCGCGCTTGCGGGACAGCACGATGGAGGCGGACAGGTGGGCGAAGATATGGGTGGCCGAGGGATCGGTCAGGTCGTCGGCGGGGACATACACCGCCTGTACCGAGGTGATGCTGCCGCTGCGCGAGCTGCAGATGCGTTCCTCCAGCGCGGCAAGCTCCGTGGCCAGGGTGGGCTGATAGCCCACCCGCGAGGGGATGCGTCCCATGAGGCCCGAGACTTCGGTGCCGGACTGGACAAAGCGGAACACATTGTCGATGAGCAGCAGCACGTCGCGTTTGACCACGTCGCGGAAATATTCGGCGATGGTCAGGGCCGCGTGGCCCACGCGAAAGCGCGCCCCCGGCGGCTCGTTCATCTGCCCGTAGATCAGCACCGCCTTCTCCAGCACCCCGGAATCCTGCATGGCGCGGTACATCTCCTCGGCCTCGCGCATGCGCTCGCCGATGCCGCAGAACAGGCTGATGCCCTTGTACTGCTCGGCCATGTTGTTGATGAGTTCGTTGATCAGCACGGTCTTGCCCACGCCCGCGCCGCCGAACATGCCCGACTTGCCGCCGCGCTCCAGCGGCGCCAGCAGATCGATGGCCTTGATGCCGGTTTCGAACACCTCGTTGCCGGTGGCGCGGTCGGCCAGCGGCAGCAGCGGACGGTGGATGGGCCAGTGCTCGGAGGCTTCAATCGCCGCCCCGCCATCAACCGGCGCACCGAACACATCGAGCATGCGCCCCAGCAGGGCCTCGCCCACGGGCATCATCAGGGTGGCACCGGTATGCCTCACCGGCATCCCCCGGCCCAGGCGGCGGGTGGAGTTCAGGGCGATGCAGCGCACCGTGCCGGTGTCCAGGTGGCTCTGCACCTCCAGCACGACCCGCTCGTCAACGCCGGTGCGCAGCTCGTCCCGGCGTGGCGGCAGGGGCGGCGGGAAGCGGACATCGATCACGTTGCCGCGTACGGCAACGATGTTGCCTGACTGGCTGTTTCCGGTGTCGGAAGCCATCATCTCTGACCGCCATGTTTCGATCTGGCCCATGATATGAGCCGGGCAAAGATGCGTGACTGCAACCGGTCACCGGCATGGAATTGTCGCGTCTGTCCGTTTTGTTGCTGCCTGACTGAAAATAGCATTCTTTGCGCGGATCGGTTGCCGCAAGGGGAAGTGTCCGTCAATCCCGCACCCGGAATCTGTCGTCCAGTGTTTCCAGTTTTTTCATGATGCCGGTGTATTCCAGCTCGCTCATGGGCAGCATCGCCGCGCCGAAGAAGCCCTGGCGGCGCATGTCTATCGCCTTGTCGGCGACATGCCCGCGGACGGTATTCCAGAACGGGTTGGAAAAGACATCCACCGGCTCGGTGAGTTTGCCGTCATGCATGGCGAAAGCCGCGCAGCTGACCACGGGCGGACCGTCGAAATAGCTGATTCCGGAGTTCAGCTGCACCGGCATCAGCGGCATCTGGTGCGAGCCGCGCATGCAGCCGGCCACATAGGGGCCGATGGCATAGGGCTCGAGGATCTCGCCGGTGGCGGGGAAGTCCTTCTGGACCCGCACCAGCATCACGGGATCGTCCTTGCCGGTGTACTTGCCGGCGATGTTGTGCAGGCGCGAGGTGGAGACCGCCGCGGCCTGCTCGCCGCTGCCGCGCGACCACACCGATTCGACCACATAGCGTTCGGTATCGCGCAGCAGGGTGGCGATATCGTAGAGATCTTCCGGGGCGTTGAGTTCGATGACCCGGTCGGCCTCGGTGTAATTCACGTCCATGATCACGAATCTGAACCCTGCCGCCAGGCCGGGGGAGAGCATGAGCCCCGGCGTGTTCATGGGATCGGCAAAGGCGAGGTAGAGAGGCAGGTTATAGGCGCCGGGATCGGTCTTGTCCGCGGCGAAGAACAGAAACGGCTCGTTGGGGCGCTCGTCGAATTCCAGCTCGGCCACGGCCGGCCCCATGCCGCGCACATTGCCGGAAAAGGCCTCCTTGAGCAGATCCTGGCCGGCGCCGTACAGGCCCTCGGCCTTTGCCGCCTCGGTGCCGGCGAGGAAGGCGTCCCAGGCCAGCTTGTGGATCTTCTCGTCGCCCGGACCACGTTCATGGGTCATCAGGATGGCGATATCGTCGCCGGTATAGCTCAGGTAATAATCGAGCAGCAGGCCCTCACTCTGGTCGTTCACATGATTGTGGACGGAGTCCATCAGGCGCTCGGAGGGACAGATGTGTCCGCCGATCGAGCCGATGTCCGCCTTGATCACACTCAGTGTCAATTTCATAGCGCGGTCTCCTGCAGGGAGTAGCCAGTGGATCAGGTAATTCAAGCGTAGCACAAGATTTTTACCGTCCGGGCTGACGCGGAAGGGCGATTCAGAAGTGCTGTAATGCCGGAGATATCATCGGCATGACAATCCCTGTCGGCGATGTGCAGTAACAGCCGGATTCGATTCTGATACCTGGCGCAGGCCATGTCGGTCTGTTCTGTTCCGTAATGCCTGCTACGCTTCCGGATACGGGCAGGAGGGAGGAGGAGACGCCTGATCCACGGCACTGCAAACGAGGGGCAGCCATGATCGAGTTCGAACCCGGCCAACTCCAGGAAGGCGATGCCCTTGTGATTGTCGATGTGCAGAAGGACTTTCTTCCCGGCGGCAGTCTGGCGGTCAGCGAGGGCGACGCCGTTGTCCCGGTGCTGAACCGTTATATCGGGGAGTTTCACCAGCGGGGACTGCCGGTCTACGCGACCCGCGACTGGCATCCGCCGGATCATTGTTCGTTCCGGGAGCAGGGCGGCATCTGGCCGCCGCACTGCATCGCCGGCACCGAGGGCGCGGAATACGCCCCGGGGTTGCGGCTGCCCGCCACCGCCGTCACCATCTCCAAGGCGACGACTCCGGAGAAGGATGCCTATTCCGGGTTCGATGACACCGACCTGGCCGCGCGTCTGCACGCGGTCGGTGTGAAGCGGGTGTTCGTGGGCGGGCTGGCCACCGACTACTGCGTGCTCAATACTGTTCGGGACGCCCTGAATGAAGGGTTCGGCGTGATGCTGCTGCGCGATGCGGTCCGGGCGGTGGATGTGCAGCCCGGTGACGGCGATCGCGCTGAACGGGAAATGGAATCGCTTGGTGCCAGGCCGGTCAAGCTCGGTGCCCGATGACCATGATGCGAGGTGCAGCAATGATGGAACCCATGCGCGGCACATTGCTCACGGATCTCTATCAGCTGACCATGCTGCAGAGCTATGTCGATCACGGCATGACGGAGACCGCCGTGTTCGAACTGTTCGTCCGCAAGCTGCCCGGGCCGCGCGGTTTTCTGGTCGCGGCCGGCCTGGAGCAGGCGTTGCAGTTTCTGGAAGCCCTGCAGCTCAGTCCCGAGGAGCACGACTGGCTCGCGGCCAGCGGCAGGTTCAGCCGCGAACTGCTGGACTGTCTGGCGGGGCTGCGTTTCACCGGCGATGTGCATGCCATGCCGGAGGGGACGGTGTTCTTCGCTGATGAACCCATTCTGCGCGTCACCGCGCCCCTGCCCCAGGCGCAGCTGGTCGAAAGCCGGCTGATCAACCTGCTGCATTACCAGACCCTGATCGCGTCCAAGGCCGTGCGTTGTGTGCTGGTGGCGCCGGACAGGACACTGGTGGATTTCGGGCTGCGCCGTGCCCACGGTGCCGAGGCCGGCCTGCTGGCGGCCCGGGCCAGCTATCTTGCCGGTTTCGCGGGCACAGCGACAGTATTGGCCGACATGCAGTTCGGCATTCCCAGCTTCGGCACCATGGCTCACTCCTACATCGAGGCCCATGACGTCGAGGAGGCGGCATTTGCCCATTTCGCCCGCTCCTGTCCGGAGAATGTGGTCCTGCTGATCGACACCTATGATACAGAGGCGGCTGCCCACAAGGTGGTGGAACTGGCCCCCGGGCTGCGCGAGGAAGGCATCGGGATCCGGTCCGTGCGCATCGACAGCGGCGATCTGGTCGCGCATGCCAAACAGGTGCGCGCCATCCTCGACGCGGGCGGATTGCGGGAGGTGGGTATCTTCAGCAGCGGCAGTCTGGATGAATACGCGCTGCGGGAGCTGCTGGACGCCGGCGCCCCGATTGACGGTTTCGGCATCGGCACCCATCTGGATACCTCCAACGATGCCCCCTATCTGGACTGCGCCTACAAGCTGGAGGAATATGCCGGCCGGGCCCGGCGCAAGCGTTCCGAGAACAAGGCCACCTGGCCGGGGCGCAAGCAGGTCTATCGCCAGTATGACGCCGGGGGTCGGATGCAGCGGGATATCCTGACCCGGGAAGGGGACGTGCAAGAGGGGCAGCCGTTGCTGCAGCCGGTGATGCAGGACGGCCGGCGCCTGCATTCTCCCGAGTCGCTGAAGACGCTGCGCACGCGCAGCGCGAAGGAACTGGAACGCCTGCCGGCGCATCTGCGGCAGCTGCGGAGCGAACCCGCCTATCCGGTGATGATCGCGGATGCGCTCAAGGCCCTGGCCGGCGAGGTGGACGAACGGCTGGAGGTCATGAACTAGAAACACTGCCGAATGGGCGGCAACGCCGCGGCGGGGTATTACAGACCGTAGGTTGGGCTGAGCGCAGCGAAGCCCAACAATCCCGCGGCCTGCTGTTGGGCTTCACGTTGTTCAGCCCAACCTGCGCACTGAGAAAGCACTTTAGTATTAGGCAATATCATATTGAAGGACCATTAGTGATGAAACTGCCGATTGAAAACCGCCGGGTTGCAGGTGACCAGCTGGCCGAGGCATTGGCCGACTACCGGGGACGCAGCGATGTCATCGTACTGGCGCTGCCGCGCGGCGGGGTGCCGGTGGCCTACCAGATCGCCCGTACTCTCGGCGTGGCGTTGGATATCGTCCTGGTGCGCAAGCTGGGCACGCCGGGACAGCGCGAACTCGCCATGGGGGCGCTGGCCAGCGGTGGCGCACGGGTGCTCAACGAGGACATCGTGGCCGGCCTGGACATCAGCGACGAAGTGATCGAGCAGACTGTGGCCGAGGAACAGCGTGAGCTGGAGCGGCGGGAACAGGCCTATCGCGGCGACCGCCCGCGGCCGGATATCGCGGGCCGGGCCGTCATTCTGGTCGATGACGGCCTGGCGACGGGCGCGACCATGCGGGCGGCGGTGGCGGCGCTGCGCTCGCAGCAGCCGGCCCGCCTCGTGGCGGCGGTGCCGGTTGCACCGGCGCAGACCATTGCCGGCCTGCGCCGGGAGGTGGACGAGGTGATCTGCCTCGAAACCCCCGAGCCCTTCATGGCGATCGGCCAGTGGTACCGGGATTTCGGTCAGGTCAGCGACACGGAGGTCCGCACCCTGCTGCAGTCCGCCTGGCAGGCCCAGGCCCAGACCCAGGACCGCAGCGGCGCGGGGTGATGTCATGGAGGGTTTGAAACAGATTGAGGTACCCGTTGCGCAGTGGCCGGAATTCTGCGAGACATTCGACCGCGCGCATCACGGCTGGCTGGTCACGGTGACAGATATCGCCACGGCCCGACTGGATCCGCCGCCATCGCAGCCGGAGCGCGAAGGCAAGACGATCAGTCGGGAGCAGCCGCTGCGCCGGGTCACGCTCGCCCGACGCAGAGAGGCAATGGAGCTGGTGATCGAGGTCGGAGAAGGTGAGGAGGCAATCACCGTCCCGGCCGGTCCGGTCATGAAGCTGTTCCGCCTGCGGGTCAACGATCAGCATCAGGGGCTGCGTATCGATACGGCCAATGGCAGAAGCACCCTGATCTGGTTTCGCACCCCGGCGCTGCCGGAAGCGCTGGATGGACTCGCCCCAGAGGAGCTGTGAGGAAGGCGACATGGAAGAGGAAATTCAACCCGATGAAATCGAGATCCCGGTCGGCCGAGCGGTGCTGCAGGGGGACCTCGGCATTCCCGCCGCGGCAACCGGCATCGTGGTCTTCGCCCACGGCAGCGGCAGCAGCCGCTTCAGTCCGCGCAACCGCTGGATGGCGCAGCAGCTGAACGCGGCCGGGCTGGCGACCCTGCTGTTCGATCTGCTCACGGCCGAGGAACAGGTCATCGACGAGCAGACGCGTGAGTTGCGCTTCGATATCGGCCTGCTGAGTGACCGCCTCGCTGAGGTCGTGGACTGGGCAAGCGGCCAGGCCATCACTCGCGGTCTTGCGCTCGGCCTCTTCGGGGCCAGCACCGGCGCCGCCGCCGCCCTGAATGCGGCGGCCGACCGCCCGCAGGTGGTCCGGGCCGTGGTGTCACGCGGCGGCCGGCCGGATCTGGCGCTGGACAATCTGCCGCGGTTACAGGCCCCGACACTGCTGATCGTCGGCGGCCTGGATCATGCCGTGATCGAAATGAATCGCGAGGCCGCTGCCCGGCTGCACGGTGAATGCCGACTGGAGATCGTGCCGGGCGCGACCCATCTGTTCGAGGAGCCCGGTAAGCTGGAGGCGGTGGCCGGACTGGCGCGGGACTGGTTCGGCCGCCACCTCGGCGCGCACCGGGCCTGAATGTCGACCATGCCGGATCCCGCGTCGCTTGCCCTGTTCTCCCTCAATGCCGGCTGCGAGTTCGCCGGGCGGGTGGCGGCGGCGCTGGGGACATCTCTTGGCGCGCACGAGGAGCGGGAGTTCGAGGACGGCGAGCACAAGACCCGGCCGCTGGAGAGTGTGCGTGGGCGTGATGTCTATGTAATCCAGTCACTGTACGGCGATGCCGAACAGTCGGTCAACGACCGGCTGGTGCGCCTGCTGTTCTTCCTCGGTGCCCTGCGCGATGCCGCTGCGGCGCGGGTCACGGCCGTGGTCCCCTATTTATGTTATGCCCGCAAGGACCGCAAGACCAAGTCCAGGGACCCGGTTACCAGCCGCTACGTGGCGGCCCTGTTCGAGGCGGTCGGAGTGGACGGCGTCATGACCATGGACGTGCACAATCTGGCGGCCTTCCAGAACGCGTTCCGCATCCGCACCGACCATCTGGAGGCCCGGCCGCTGTTCCTGGATCACTTCTCCCGCCATCTGGAGGCCGATGCGCCGGTGGTGGTGATGTCGCCGGATGTGGGCGGCATCAAGCGGGCCGAGCTGTTCCGCCTGGCGTTGGAGCAGCGTCTGGAGCGCCCGGTGGAGGGGGCCTTCATGGAGAAGCGGCGCAGCGCCGGGGTGGTGAGCGGCCGGATGCTGGTGGGCGAGGTCGCCGACCGTCAGGTGATTCTGCTCGATGACCTGATCAGCAGCGGCGGGACCCTGGCGCGGGCGGCGCAGGCATGCATCGACCAGGGCGCGGCGCGGGTATGGGCGACGGCCACCCACGGCGTGTTCACCGGCGCCGCCGACCGCGTGCTGGCCACCCCTGCCATCGAAGATCTGGTCGTGACCGATACCCTGCCGCTGCTGCGACTGGAGTCGGCGGCCGTCCATGCCAGGCTGACCCGGCTCGACAGCGCACCCCTGTTCGCCGAGGCCATCCGGCGGATGCACAGCGGCGGGTCGCTGGTGCGGCTGCTCGCCGGGGAGTGAAAGCGGAACCGCCGGCGCACGGCTTCCCTGCGACGCAGTGCAGGTCCGGCTACCCCGAGCCGATGTCGGTCGGGCTCCCGCATCCCAACTTTAACTACACGGCCATTACGGGTGTGGCAGACAGCTGTTAACACGAACATGAATAACAACACGGACAGCGACCCGCATTTCGGATCGGACCAGCCGCCGGTTTACCGCCAGCACGCGCAGGAGGTGCTGGACCGCCTCGACGTCGAGCCGGGAAAGGGGCTCGGTGCGCAGGCAGCCTCCGAGCGGCTGGCCACATCGGGCCCGAACCGCCTGCGTGAGATGGAGCAGATCCCGGCGTGGCGGATCCTGCTCGACCAGTTCACCAGTCCGGTGGTCGTCCTGCTGCTGATCGCGGCGATCCTGGCGGCGCTGTTTGCCCGCCTGGTGGAGGCGGTGGCGATATCCGCCGCTCTGCTCATCAATGCCGTGATCGGCTTCGTTACCGAGTGGCGCGCCCGGGAGTCGATAGAATCCCTCAAGCGCATGGGTCGGATGCAGGCCCGGGTGCGGCGTGACGGCCGGATCGATGAGATTCCCGCGGATGAACTGGTGCCCGGCGACATCGTTCTGCTGCAGGAGGGGGAGATGGTGCCCGCGGACCTGCGGCTTATAGAGACGGAGAACCTGGAGTGCAACGAAGCCGCGCTCACCGGTGAGTCGGTCCCGGTGGCCAAGGCGACGGATCCGGTGGACGAGGTTCCCCTGGCCGAGCGCAGCAGCATGGTATACAGCGGCACGGCCGTCACCCGCGGCGAAGCGGAAGGGGTGACCGTCGCCACCGGCATGGACACCGAGATCGGCCGCATCTCGGCCCTGGTGGAGTCGGCACAGACAGGCGCAACGCCGCTGGAGCGCCGGCTCGAACGGCTGGCCAGGCGGCTGATCTACCTGGTCGTTGTCATCGGCGTGGCCGTAGCCGCTTCCGGCATCGTGGCCGGCAAGGAGCTGTTTCTCATGGTGGAGACGGCCATCGTCCTGGCCATCGCTGCGGTCCCCGAAGGTCTGCCCATCGTCTCGACCGTGGCGCTGGGACGCGGCATGTGGCGCATGGCGCGGCGCAATGCCCTGATCAAGCACCTGGCGGCGGTGGAAACCCTGGGCGCGACCACCGTGATCCTGTCCGACAAGACCGGGACCCTGACCGAGAACCGCATGGTCCTGCGCCGGCTTGCACTGCCCACGGGCGATGTGGAGCTGTCGCGCGCGGACGGGCGGGCGGAGTTCCGTGACGGGGAGACGGTGCTGGATCCGGCCCGGCGGGAGGATCTCATGGCGGTGCTCAAAGCCGGCATGCTGTGCTCGAACGCGGTGCAGGAGGAGGGGCAGGCGCGGGGCGATCCCACCGAAGTGGCGCTGCTCGATGCGGGGCTGGCCGCGGACCTTGAGCCGGACGCGCTGCGGGAGGATTTTCCGGAGCAGCGTGAAGAGAGCTTCGATCCCGAGACCCGGCAGATGGCGACCTACCACAGCGCCGATGAGGCCGTGCTGGTGCAGGTCAAGGGTGCCCCCGAGGCGGTGCTTGCTGCCTGCACCCGGGTGCGCAACGAAGGGGGTGAGCTCATGGCTCTGGACGAGACCGGCCGTGAGCGATGGCGCGAGCGCAACCAGCAGTTGGCCGCCGACGGCCTGCGGGTGCTGGCGCTGGCGGAGAAGCGCGTTGCCGACACCAATGCGCCGCCATACCGGGAACTGATCCTGCTGGGTCTGGTGGGACTGTACGATCCGCCGCGGCGGACGGTCGCGGCGGCCATTGCCCGCTGCCGCGAGGCCGGTATTCGCGTGATCATGGTCACCGGCGACCACCCGGCGACGGCGGGCAACATCGCGTACGCCGTGGGCATCGTCGACTCGCCGCGGCCCGAGGTGCTGATGGGCGAGGAGCTGTCGCCGGCGGAGAGGGCGGTGTCCGCCAGGGAGCGCATCGGTCGGACCAGCGTGTTCGCCCGCGTGGAGCCGGAACAGAAGCTGCGCCTGGTGGAGGGATTTCAGCAGCAGGGTGAGGTGGTGGCCATGACCGGCGACGGCGTCAACGATGCGCCAGCATTGACACAGGCCGATATCGGCATCGCGATGGGGCGGCGCGGCACCGAGGTGGCCCGGGAAACCAGCGACATCGTGCTGGTCGACGATGCCTTCGAAAGCATCGTCGCGGCGATCGAGCAGGGGCGGATAATCTTCGACAATATCCGCAAGTTCGTGGTCTATCTGCTGTCGGGCAACCTGGGTCAGATCCTCGGCGTCTCGGCGGCGGCGCTGGTCAACGCGCCGCTGCCCTTGCTGCCATTGCAGATCCTGTTTCTGAATCTGTTGCTGGATGTATTCCCCGCGCTGGCACTGGGCGTGGGGCGGGGCAGCCGCGCGGTCATGCGGCGCCCGCCGCGGGATCCACGCGAGCCGATCCTGACTTCAGGGCACTGGTGGGCGATCGCCGGCTTCGGCCTGTTGATGGCCGTCGCGCTGCTGACGGTGTTTGCCTATGCGCTGCAGGTGCTGGAGTTGGATGTGGAACAGGCCGTGACCCTGGCCTTTCTGACCTACGGTTTCGCCCGGCTGTGGCACAGCTTCAACATGCGTTCACTGGATATGGGAGTGTTCCGCAACGACATCACCGGCAATCCCTGGGTCTGGTGCGCCATCGCGCTGTGCGGTCTGCTGCTGGTCGGCGCCCTGTACACGCCCCGGGTTGCAGAAGTACTCAGGGTGGCGCCGCCTGCCCCCGGGCACTGGCCGGTTATTCTCGGCTCCAGTCTCATTCCCCTGGTTCTCGGTCAGACGGCCGCGAGCCTACTGCGCAGGCGTGACCCGGCAGCATGACCCCAATCATTGCAAAAACCCTGTCTGTAGGAGCGGCCTCGGCCGCGAACATTCGCGGGCAAAGCCCGCTCCTACACATGCCTGGCAGGAGTTCACCACCGGTGCAATCCAGCATTGTGGCTCAGATTCTCACCGGCTCCTGTCGGTATAAGGCCGGTTCTTTTGCCGGGAGAATTTTTTACAACTGTCAGGTAAAAAACAGTTCCCTCTCACCCGTTTGCGCGGGAGAGGGGATAATGGCTTGTTATAGGCAACGGCTGTATTGCTCGGCCAGATCCAGATAGCCCCGTGTCTTTTCGATCCAGCGGGGATGCTCCGAGTCGCCGTGATCCTGCAGGTGTGCGAATGCCAGCCGTGCCCTGAGCGTGGCGCGGCAGGACTTGTGGAAGGCGATCAGGGAGGCGGGCGGCGTATCGCCGGTGATGTCGTCATAGGTGGCGAAGAGGAGCGGGCCGATGAAGGCGGCGCCGGCGTATTCGCACTCCATGGCCAGGAAGGCGAGTTCATCGGCCGGGTCGAGCAGCCGGAAGGCGCGGTTGAACTCCAGACAATCAATGAACACAGGGGTGGGGGTGAGGCAGACATGCTCCGGACGCAGGTCGCCGTGGGCCTCGATGATGCGCCGTTCCCGGCAGCGGGCCTCGAGCAGTTCGGCTGCCTGATCCAGGAAGCCGAACTGGGCGTCCGTGAGCGCCTCGATCCGTGCCCGGGGCAGGTGGGCGTCACCTGTGAGGAGTTCGCGCCGGTTGATCTCGATGTCCCGGCGCAGGCGCTGCCGATAGTCCGCGAAGCGCATCGGCACCGGCGCGGCCCGACGGTAGAAATCCGCCAGCACCCGGGTGATGCGGTGGACATCATCGTCCTCGACCGTCCCCGCCCGGATGGCGTGATCGAGCATGCGCCCGGCCGGCAGGCGCCGCATCCGCACCAGCCATTCCACCGGTTCACCGTCGACGTCGAGCTGGAGTTGTCCGGCGCGATTCTGTCGCAGGGCCTGGACGCCCAGGTAGACGTCGGGTGCCAGCCGCCGGTTCAGCCGCACCTCCTCCAGGGAGTCCCGGTGGCGGGCTTCCAGGGTGCTGAAGTCGAGAAAGCTGAAGCGCACCGGCTTCTTGAGCTTGTAGACCTCACGGTCGGTCATGAATACCCAGGACATGTGGGTCTGAATGACCTCCACCCCACTCGGGCAGACGGGGTGGCAGTAATTGCGCGGCTGGCTCAGAAAGGCGACCTTGGCGTCGAGGTCGATATCGATAGTGTGCTCCCGCGGAGAGTGATCGGATGGCATGAATGGATGATTTTTCTCGACCGACAATCCCTTTATAGAAGATGCAGGCGCAGCTGTCAGGGCGGGCGTGGGCTAATAGCGGGGATTCATGAAGGGGCGCATGCACTGCGCCGGATTCCGGTCTATGCTGGGATTGCTCACGCCCGGGCCTTTACCGCATGGCCTGAGTGGTCGACAGACTGCCCGGCTATATGCAACGGAAAACACCGCTATGAATTCAAGAGATTATCGTGTCTGGCCAGGACTGCCCTATCCCCTCGGCGCCACCTGGGACGGGGCCGGCACTAACTTCGCCATATTCTCGTCGCATGCGGAGAAGGTGGAGCTGTGCCTGTTCGACGCCAGCGGGAAACAGGAACTGGCCCGGATCGCGCTGCCTGAATACACCCACGAGGTCTGGCATGGTTACCTGCCGGATGTGTGCGCGGGCCAGCGCTATGGCTATCGCGTCTACGGTCCGTACGATCCGGCCGCCGGACACCGATTCAACCATCACAAGCTGCTGCTGGATCCCTATGCCAGGGCATTGTCCGGAAACCTGCAATGGCATGCGGCCCTGTTCGGCTACGAACTCGGTCACAAGGAGGCCGATCTGTCCTTCGACAGCCGTGACAGCGCCGCCTTCATGCCGAAATGCGTGGTGATAGATCCGTCCTACACCTGGGGCGGGCAGCCGCCGCCGGTGACGCCCTGGCATGAACTCATGATCTATGAGATGCACGTGCGGGGCTTCACCATGCAGCATCCCGAGGTGATGGAGTCCGTTCGGGGTACCTTCGAGGGCCTGTGTTCGCCGGCGATCATAGACTATCTCACCCGGCTTGGCGTGACGGCCGTGGAGCTGCTGCCGGTACATGCCTTCGTTCACAACCATAATCTGGTCGAAGCGGGGTTGCGCAATTACTGGGGTTATAACTCGCTGTGCTTCTTTTCGCCCCATTCCGATTATCTCAGTCAGGGCAATATCGATGAGTTCAAGACCTTCGTGCAGCTGATGCACGATGCCGGCATCGAGGTGCTGCTGGATGTGGTGTACAACCACACGGCGGAAGGCAACCATCTCGGGCCGACCCTGTCGCTGCGCGGTATCGACAACCAGAGCTATTACTACCTGATGGAGGACGATCCGCGTTATTACAACGACTTTACCGGGACCGGCAATGCGCTGGAGCTGCGGCATGCCAATGTGCTGCGCATGGTGACCGATTCGCTGCGCTACTGGGTGGAGGAGATGGGCGTGGACGGTTTCCGCTTCGATCTGGCGACGACGCTGGCGAGAGTCAACGGTGAGTACAGCGAGCAGGCCAATTTTCTGGACGCCGTGGCCCAGGATCCGCTGCTGTCTACGGTCAAGCTCATCGCCGAACCCTGGGATACGGGCGAGGGCGGCTACCAGGTCGGGAACTTTCCACCGCCCTGGGCGGAGTGGAATGACCGTTACCGTGACTGCCTGCGCCGTTTCTGGCGCGGTGACCCGGGGCAGCTCCCGGAACTGGCCTCACGGTTGTCGGGTTCCAGTGATATCTACGAACGCCGCGGACGCCGGCCCTGGGCCAGTGTGAATTATGTGACCACGCACGACGGCTTCACGCTGCAGGATCTCGTCAGCTACGACCACAAGCACAATGAGGCGAACCTCGAGGACAACCGCGACGGCATGGATGAGAATCTGAGCTGGAACGGCGGCGTCGAGGGACCGACTGACGACGACGCGATCAACCGGCTGAGGCGGCGCCAGCGGCGGAATCTACTGGCGTCGCTGCTGATCTCCCAGGGCCTGCCCCTGATCTTGGCCGGCGATGAGATCGGAAATACCCAGCACGGCAACAACAACGCCTATTGCCAGGACAACGAGGTTGCCTGGCTCGACTGGGAGGGCCTGAGCGGGCCGGACCAGGATCTGCTCGAATTCGTCCGCCGCCTCATTCAACTGCGCCGGGACCATCTGGTATTTCATCGCTCACGCTTCTTTCACGGCCGGAGTGTGCCCGGGACCGAAACCCGGGATATCGCCTGGTTGCGTCCGGATGGTGAGTCGATGACGGACGCCGACTGGCAGGACGGCGAAAGGCGCACGCTGGCCTTCATGCTGAGCGGCGAGGCCGGACATTACCACCTCACCGAACGCGGTGCCCCCGAATATGACGATACCTTCTACGTCATACTCAATGCCTCGGACCAGGCGGTGGAGTGCAGGACGCCGTCGCCGCCGAAGGATTGCGCCGGATGGCGGGTGCTGGTGGATACCTCGCTGGAGAAGGCGACCCGGAATGTGCGCAGGCTGGACAGTGACGGCGGCTTTCGCATCAAGCCGAGGTCGCTGCTGCTGACGGTCGCCGTCTCCGGCAGCTGATCCGCCCCGGTGTCATGCGTTCGTAAGGAGGGCGACGGGTAAATGGGCGAACAGCTCGGCCACTTCCAGCCCGTGGTCCGATCCGTCATGTCCGGCCTTCAGGTTCTGCCCGGTGAGTCGGTCCTGGAAGCTGTCCGCGCCGATGTCGGGCAATGCCAGGCGGGTGTGTTCCCAGACGGCCTCGCCGACGGGTTGCGGCGAGTCTTCCCCGACCAGGTCGGCGAACCCGCGTGCCGCGGCGGCGATGACGATTCTGCCCTCAAGGCGGCGGGCGAATGCGACCAGGTTCTCGGCGTGCGGGCCTGATGGCGTCAGGGGCAGGTACTCGCCCTCGCTGAACAATGCCGGCTCGCTGCGTCTCAGGCCGAGTGCCTGCCAGATGACATAGAGCTTGAGCCGGCCTTCGTCATCCAGGGTCTCCAGCAGTTGCTGCGTCAGTCGCAGCTTCTGCTCTGCGCTGCGGCTGTCCCGTTCGAGCTGTTCCAGCAGGGTGCGCCGTTGCGTGTAATCGACCGGCCGGCGGTTGTCCGGGTCCACCAGATTGAATGCCCACAACTCGTTGCCCTGATAGATATCGGGGCAGCCGGGCATGGTGAATTTGAGCAGGACCTGCGACAGGCTGTTGTACAGCCCCAGGCGCGCGACGCGCTGCTGCAGGGGAAGAAAGTCGCGCAGAAAGGCATTGTGTTGCGGACGCCGCAGCAGCGCCCGGATGAATTCCGATACCGCAGTCTCGTATTCCAGATTCGGGTTGATCCAGGAGGTGTTTTCCTTGGCCTCGCGCATTGCCTTGAGCATATAGGCATCGATGCGTTCATGCAGCTGCGCCAGTTCCTCTGCATCCGGCGGATGGGGCGGCCACACACCGATCAGGGTCTGATAGAGCAGGTACTCATCGTTGCGGGAAGGGGCCGGGGTCCCGTTTGTCTGGCGTTTCCTGCGCCGGTTGATGCGCGACCAGCGGCCGAGGTGTCGGCGCCATTCGCCGGGCAGCTCGGACAGCACATTGATGCGGGCGCGGACATCCTCGCCCCGTTTGCTGTCATGCGTTGATGTCGCCGTCAGCGAGTGGGGCGTTTCGGCCTGCCGCCGCGCATTCTCGTGGTGGAATGCGGCCGGCGTCACGCCGAAGCCGCGGGGGTCGAACCCGACATCGTTCATGGATACCAGCCGGTTATAGACGTAGAAGGCCGTATCCTCCATGCCCTTGGCCATTACCGGTGCGCAATACTGCTGGAACCGCAGTACGAAGCTCACTATCAGATGCCGTACATGGGGGTTATCCTCTTCCGCCGGCGCCTGCAGCAGAATGTCGTGTATGAAGCCGAATACCTGGCTGTCACTGGCCTGGCTGCGTCGCCTGGCCTGGGCGACGGCCCAGTCGATATACCTGCGGTCCTGTTCGCTGATGCCGTCGGCAGTGATATAGGTCCGGTATACCGGGAAGCAGGCCAGGATTTCCGTCAGTGCGTCCCGCAGGCCATGATAGGTGAAGTCCCGGGTGTGCCTGTCGGCCTCGGCAATACGGCTGAGCCGGTTGGCCAGCACGGTGAGTTCGCTGGACAGCGTGGTGTTGAGGATGCGTTGCTTGCACTGGTACAGGATCTCATCGAAGTCTCCGGAACGGCCGCTGAAACGGCTATACAGGCGGGTCAGATCGCGCTCGGCATCGGGGCGGATGAAGAGCCCATTGAGCAGGTGCGCGGCCTCGTAGCCGGTGGTGCCGCTGACCGGCCAGTCGTCCGGCAGCGACTCATGCGGGGCCAGGATCTTTTCCACCAGCAGGGGATGGTCGGTGTTGTCCCAGCCGGTGCAGACCTGCGAGCGCAGCTGCCGGCAATAGGCGGCGGGCTCCGAGAGTCCATCCAGATGGTCAATCCGCAGACCGTCCACCCGGCCCTGCTCAATCAGCTTGCGGACCAGGCTGTGGGTGGCGGCGAAGGCCGCGGGGTTCTGCATGCACAGCCCGGCGAGATCATTGATATCGAAGAACCGACGATAGTTGATCTCGTCACTCGCCACCTGCCAGTAGGCGGGGCGGTAGGCCTGGGCATCGAGCAGGCGATGCAGGGCGTCGAAGCTGTCGGGCCGACCCGGCTGGCCGTTCATTTCGGCGACGCACTGGCGCAGGTGATCGGCGACGTCGGGGTGGTTGCTGCACAGCCCGGACAGACGCTGCCTGCAATCTCTGCCTCCATGCGCGCGTGAGCGGCGCGCCTCGGGCGCCAGGTCGCTGCGCATGGGCAGTGTCCGACATTTCTCAACCAGGTCCCGATAGGTCCGCAGTGATTCGGGCCGGTCCGCCAGTGCCTGTTCCAGCCGATCGGGGTGGAAATCGAGGATGTCCGGCCAGGTGCGCGGATCGACTGGCAGGCAGTGTTCATAATAATGAATGGTGAAGCCGTCCCCATCGGAATTCAGTTGCAGCTGCAATTCGCCGGCCTCCAGCACGCTGCCGTAGTGATCGCCCAGCAATGGCAGCAGCAGTCTGTTGTTCAGCTCCGGCTTGCTCGGGTGCCAGTCGATGTCGAAATACTCGGCATACTCCGACGCCTCCCCGTGTTCCAGCACATCCAGCCACCAGGCATTGTCACAGCCGCCGACCCCCATATGATTGGGCACGATATCCATGATCAGTCCCATTTGATGGCTGTGCAGCCGATCGACCAGCATTGCGAAATCCGTTGCATCGCCGATCTCGGGATTGAAGGCCTGGTGATCGACAATGTCGTAGCCATGCGGACTGCCGCTGCGCGCCTTGAGATAGGGCGAGGCATACAGATGGCTGATGCCCAATCGGTGCAGATAATCGACGCAGTCGCCGGCGGCGGCGAAGGTGAAGCCGCTGTTGAACTGCAGACGGTAGCTGGCGCTCAGGGGTGCCGGCCGGGTCATGCAGGCTCTCCCGGCCTGTCCAGGTAGGCCAACAGGGATGCCGCCGGCAGGGATGTCCCGGTGGCGGCTGTGGCTGCCTCGGGGTGCGTTGCGTACAGGAGGCGTCCGGGCGGCGGGGCGATTGCGCTGAGTGACTGACTGTCCAGATTGAACAGCAGGTTGAGCCGTGCATTCCGCAGTTGCCAGCCAACCGCCAGCGCGCAGGGGCCCAGGCGGGTGCAATCCGCCCGTTGGGGGGCGCGCTGATCCAGGCGGGGGATGATTGCGTCACGCCGCAGCGCCAGGAGCTGCCGGTGCCGTTCGTACCAGGCTCGGGCGCTGTCCGTCTGTGCCGCCTCCCAGTCGAGACGACTGTTGTTGAAGGTGTCATCGGCGAGCGGGTCGGGGATGCGCTCCCGTGCCGCCGGATCGCCAAAGCCCGGGAAATCGGCGAACTCCTCGCGCCGCCCCCTGACCACAGCCTCGGCCAGATCGGGGCCGAAGTCGCAGAAGAACTGAAACGGCCGGGGGCTGGCCCATTCCTGACCCATGAACAGCAGGGGCGGCGAGGGCTGCAACAGCAGCAGGGCGGTGGCGACATGCAGCTGCTCCGCGTCGGTCAGCTGACCGATGCGCTCGCCCAGGGCGCGATTGCCGATCTGGTCGTGATTCTGGAGAAAGGCGACGAAGGCGGTTGCCGGCAGCCCGCCGCTGGCCTCGCCGCGCGGCCGGTTGCCGCGATAGGGGGAGGGTTCCCCCTGGTAGGCAAAGCCTTCGGTCAGACAGCGCTGCAGATGGGAAAGCGGATCATCGGCATAATCCTTGTAATAACCGTGTACTTCCCGGGTGAGGAGCACATGCAGGACATGGTGAAAATCGTCATTCCACTGGGCCCGATAGAGGGGGGCTTCCGGACCGTTGTCCGGCCGCAGGTAGCGGGCGCTGTTGTTGTCGTTTTCCAGCACCAGATGGATGTGGCGCTCCCTGCCGGGGCCGGCCTGCACCCGCGCGGCGAGCTCGGTGAGGATGTCCGGGTCGGAATCGTCCAGGATGGCATGCACCGCGTCCAGGCGCAGCCCGTCGAAACGGTATTCCTCCAGCCAGTAGAGGGCGTTGTGGATGAAGAATTCCCTGATCCAGCGGGAGCCTGCGCCGTCGAAGTTGATCGCATCGCCCCAGGGGGTGTGGTGGCGATCGGTGAAAAAGGCCGGGGCATACTGAGACAGGTAATTGCCTTCCGGACCGAAATGGTTGTACACCACGTCCAGGAACACCATCAGTCCACGCGCATGGGCGGCCTGGACGAGGCCCCGGAGGTCGTCGGGCCGACCATAGGCGGCTTCCACGGCAAAGGGGTAGACTCCGTCATAGCCCCAGCCCCGACGGCCCGGGAATGCGGCCACGGGCATCAATTCAACGGCGGTGATGCCGAGTTCGGCCAGATAGTCGAGCTTCCCCCGCGCCGCGGCGAATGTCCCCTCCGGGGTGAAGGTGCCGGGATGAAGCTCGTATAACACCACTTCCTGCCACGGACGACCGCGCCAGTCGTCATCCCGCCAGTCCCAGTCCCGGGGATCGATCACTTCACTGGGACCGTGCACGCCTTCCGGTTGATGGCGGCTGGCGGGATCCGGCACGGGTTGCCCGCCATCGATGCGGTATTGATAACGCGATCCCGTGTGCGCCGCGTGGGTCGAGATGCTGAACCAGCCGTCCGCCCGGGGGTGCAGTTCAAATGGGTTATCCCCGGCAGCGTCATCAAGCAGCAGCTCCACCCGCTCCGCCGCCGGCGCCCACAGGGCGAAGCGGACACTGCCGTCGTCCCCGATCCCGGCACCGAACGGCATTTGGTGGCAATGCGGAGTTGGTCCGACCTCAGCCAAGTTCGATGCGATCGCCGGCGTTATTCATCAGCGCCACCATCAGGGTGAGGTATTCGCGCAGATGCCGGGTGATCAGAAAGTTCTCGAGCACCAGGGACCGCGCCTTTTCCCCCATTTCCTGCAGCTTTTCGGGCTGGTGCAGCAGATAGCGGATGCGCAGGGCAGCGCCCTCTGGCGTATTGACCAGAAAGCCGGTGTGATGATCAATCACCTGCAGCCGAATGCCCCCGACATCGCCCCCGATCACCGCCTTGCCTTTCCACATGCCTTCGGTGACGGTGAGACCGAAGCCTTCCCGGAGCGATTTCTGGATCACCAGGTCGGCGGCCCGCTGCAGGGCGTTGACGGTGCGATGGGCGTCGGCCGGCAGGAGCAGAATGTGGATGTTCGGATCGTCACTGGCGGCGGCGCGCACTTCTTCCAGCACGGTTGCGCCCTCGGGGTCGTCCGTGGCCCCGCCGCCGGCCAGTACCAACTGCAGGTGCGGGCTGAATTCCCTGGCCAGCTGGTAGGCGCGGATCACGCCCAACGGATCCTTGAACCGGTCGAAACGCGATATCTGCACCAGCATCGGTCGCTCCGGATCGAGCTGGTGTTCCTCGAGTACAGCATCGATCTCGGCCTGTTCGAGTTCCACGTTCTTGTCGGTGAGGGGATCGATACTGGGCGGAATCAGGTACTTCGGATGCGGCAGCTCCTGGGCGAAGGCCGCCAGGGAGAAGACGCTGGCGTCATACCCGGCGATCCGCTCGCGCAGGTATCTCCAGACCGGACGGTAGGGATGGCTGGCATCGATGTGGCAGCGCCAGATCCACTTTCCCCTGCGACCGGGGCAATGCTGCAGCAGCGCCGCCGGCTGGGGGTCATGGATGAACACGAAATCCGCCTGTTCCAGGGTGGGCCGCAGGGCCTCGGCGTTGTCCGCGTTGGTTTTTGCATAGACATCAAGCAATTGCTGGCTGATCGGAATCCGATGCCCCTGCAGGGCATTGTGCATGCCCTTGGTGCAGGTGTAGAAATCGCCTTCGCCGCTGATGATCTCCCAGTCGGTGTCGATGCCGAGTTCCCGCATCAGGGGCACCATCTTGGTGAGTATCTCGGCTACCCCGCCGCCGGAACGGGTCGAATTGACATGTACGACCTTCATGCCCTGCATCGGTTCGGCCAGCTGGTGCAACTGGGCGATGACATCGCTGCCGGTGACAGCGGCATAGTCGTCCAGCATGCTCATTGGCCGTTACCGCCGAAATAACCGGAAAACAGCTCGCCCAGCTCGTCCCGCAACTCGCTGAGGCTGCCGAAGTAGGGGTCCACGCCCGCCAGTTGTGACTGCAGCTCGCTGTAGGATTCGCCGTAGCCTGACAGCCAGTCACTGAAATCGTCACGTCGATCCGGGGTGCGCCGGCGGGCATCGATGAAATGATAGAAAACACTGCTGGGCGACAATTCCGGCATGACCTCGGCGAGCTCCTCCGGCCGCTCCAGTTCGCGATGGGTGTGGAAAACCACGATCTGGGAACAGACGAATTCGAACTGGACGGTCGCCCGGGACCAGCTCAGATGCTCGGCCTCATCCAGGCGGTTGTCGATCTGCTCGAGGATTTCCTGACGCAGGGCTTCCAGGTCGCTGAATCCGGTCGGATCCAGGACGGCCAGCCGCTCCGCCAGCACGGTATCGTGAATCCCGTGCCGGACCCAGGCGGCAAAGTCGTTATGGTATTCGCGCTCTTCGAAGCGGGATGCCAGCAATCCGCCCCAGAAGTGGTGATACAGGCTGGCGGTATCGATTTCCTCCAGCCGGTTGCGCAGTTCCTGCAACAGCCGCACCTTCCTGCCGGTGGCAAGTGTCACCAGGGCGCAGTCCTTGACAGTGAAAGTCGGTGCAGATGCGCGGTCGTCAGAATCGGTACTGCCCATCCAGGGTGACTCCTGTTAAAGGGTGTTTGAGGCCATGGGGCGACATGGCTGGCCTGCTGTTGAGTATAGCAACTGGCACGCAGATGCAATGCCGCTGTCGGAATGTCAATTCATTGTCATCCCGGGATGAGAGCTTCCCCTGTAGTGCGAACCCGGAAATTCATCGGTCTGATCAAACCGGACGCGATATAGTCGACGTGATTGACTTGAGTCAATAAAGGTCGGTCCTGGGTACCGGCTTGTTTACTACAATTCCGGGTTGCAACCGTGTCTTGATGGAGTGAAGACGATGGAGCACAGGTTTGGGACAAGAGAGGCTGTTCACCTCCATGCGCGTCCAATTCAGTGCATTTCCCCGGCTGGTTGTTACCTGCAATGTCTGTTGCCAGGGACTGAATCTCCCATTGACCCGCCCGAACTCCAGCCGATGCGCATTGAGTGCTACGCGCCTCGCAATGACGAATAAATCAGGGAACCTGTGGTTCATTCGTCATTGCGAGCCTGGGTGCTGGCGGTGTTGAGGTCGACGCCGGCGCCATGACGGCGCCGGCCGTCGACAACCGGAGTAAGAATGAACATTACGCGCCAATTGCGCCATCTCGGCCAGAGCCTGTGGCTCGACAACATCACCCGCGGCCTGTTGACTGACGGTACCCTCGAGCACTATATCCAGGAGTTTGACGTGACGGGCCTGACCTCCAACCCGACAATCTTCGACAAGGCTATTCAGAACAGCGATACCTATGACGGTGACATCCGTGGCAGGGCAGGTGCCGTCAGCTCGGATGAGGCCCTGTTCTTCGAACTGGCACTGGCGGACCTGACCCGCGCCGCCGACCTGTTCCGCCCAGTGCACGACACCAGCGGCGGGATCGATGGCTGGGTCTCGCTGGAGGTGTCGCCTTCGCTGGCAGATGACACCGCCGGCACCGTGCAGGCGGCCAGGGCACTTTACGGGCAGGCGGGGCGGACCAACCTGTTCATCAAGATCCCCGGTACCCGTGCCGGGATCCCTGCCGTCGAGGAGACGATCTTCGCCGGCGTGCCGGTCAATGTCACGCTGCTGTTCTCCCGCGAGCACTACCTCGCCGCCGCCGAGGCGTACCTGCGCGGGATAGAGCGGCGGCTGGCCGCAGGCCGCGACCCCGCGGTGGGGTGTGTGGCCTCACTGTTCGTCAGCCGCTGGGACGTCGCCGTCCAGGATAAAGTGCCGGCGGTGCTGAAGAACCGCCTCGGGATCGCCATCGCCCAACGCACCTACCAGGCCTATCGCGAGCTGCTGGCCTCAACCCGCTGGCAGACATTGAATGACGCCGGCGCCCGGCCGCAGCGTCTGTTGTGGGCCAGCACCGGCACCAAGGATCCCGAAGCGCCCGACACCCTGTACCTCGAGGCGCTGGCCGCGTCGCAAACCATCAACACTGTGCCCGAGCAGACCCTGCTCGCCTTCGCCGAGCACGGCCGGCTGAGCGGTGAGTTGCCGGTCGAGGGCGGCGACGCCAATGCGCTGCTCGCCGAGTTCGCGCAGACCGGCGTCGATATCGATATCCTGGCGGAGCGGCTGCAGCACGATGGTGTGCAGGCCTTCGCGGCATCATGGCAGGCCTTACTGCGACGCATCGCCTCGAAGCGCGGCGACGGCTGAAGGACATTGTCCATGATAGGCGTTGGTTAACTGCAGGAAATACAGACAAACATTTTGACGTTGATCAATCATGGCGCGGGCGAAAATTTCCTCGCTGAACTAGACTGGGATGGGAGATCGCTACAGTTCATTGTTGATGCCGTAGCCCTGTTCGATAAGCAATGTGTCTGAAGTCCGACGGATGATTCCTGAATCGCCGGATGTCATGCCAGCGCGTGTCAGTATGCAAAATATTGTTTATCAGGGAAGACCTTTATAGCTGGAGGAAGGTGCTCATGGAACATAGATCAGGCGTAAGACAGGATGTGAACCTCAACGTCAAGGTTTATCTCGAATCACTGCCTCCTCTGTTAGCCGTCAGCCGCGATATAAGCAAACGGGGCATGAATCTTCCCCTGACTCATCCCGCACTGGACCCGATGCGGGTTGTGAGTGTGTCGGTATGTGATGTCAATGGAGAACAATGTCTGGAGACAAAAGCAATGGTTATTCATGCCACGGAGAATGGGGGGACAGGGCTTTTGCTGGGAGACGACATGCCGACGAGGTTCCTGGATATGCGGGAATGCTTAGCAGAGCAGACGAGTAAGGCATATTAGATTCCGGAGTTCACGCGAAGGATTCATCCCGCAGGGTCGTGATTCATATCAGACTCTCTCCTGGCTGGTTTGAACCAGCCGGGGCTTCCATGAAAGGTGGCGGCCATGCCGGAGCTTCCCGATGTCGAAACTGAACGCCGCTATCTTGCGGCCACAGCCCTGCATCGGCGTATAACACGGGTGCACGCTGATCAGGATCTGCTCGAAGGAACCACGCCGGCCGCTATGGGGCGGGTGCTGCATGACCGCCGGTTTGAGACCACGCATCGCCACGGCAAGTTTCTCTTTGCCGCTTCCGACGGCCCCTGGTGGCTGGTGCTTCACTTCGGGATGACCGGCGGACTGGTCTTTTTCAAGGCTGGCGGCGCGGTTTCGCCGCCGCGTCATATCCGCCTGCTGTTCGAATTCGACAATGATTATCGCCTTGCCTATGACTGCCAGCGCAAACTGGGGCTTATTGCATTGTGCCGCGATCCGGCGACATTCGTCAGCGATCGCGGACTGGGGCCCGATGCCCTGGATTCGCGCCTGGACCTCGATGCCTTCGAGGAAGCAAGGGTGGGGCGGCGCTTGCCGGTCAAGGCATGGCTTATGGATCAGCAGGCCATCGCCGGCATCGGCAACGTCTACAGCGACGAAATCCTGTTCCATGCCCGTATTCATCCGGCATGCCGCATCAATGCGTTGGATCCTGAGACGGTGCAGCGCCTGTTTCAACTGATGAAGAAGATTCTGGAACAATGCGTGAAAGCACGGGCCGAGCCCGATCGCATGCCGGTATCCTTTCTTCTGCCCCACCGTACACCCGACGGATGCTGCCCTCGTTGTGGCGTGGCCCTGGCGAGGCAACGTATCAGCGGGCGTATGGCCTACTTCTGTCCCCAATGCCAGGCCGAATCCGGGGACTGAGCGGCAATGTGGTCCTGGCCTTGTTGCCTGCTACCTCTGCAGGACCGGTCGGATCCATGCCGGAGGGAACCATGAACGACGAGACATTGCTCAGCGATATCTCCCGCGACATCTGGGATACCAAGTACCGCTACCGGGAGGGAACGCAGATCCGTGACCACACCCTGGAGGATACCTGGCGACGCGTGGCCCGGGCCCTGGCGGCGGTGGAACCGCATGATCGCGCGACCTGGGAGGCGCGCTTTTTCGATCAGCTGCGGGATTTCCGCTTCCTGCCCGGCGGGCGCATTCTCGCCGGCGCCGGTACCGGCCGGCGTGTGACGCTGTACAACTGCTTTGTGATGGGGCGCATCGAGGATTCGATGGACGGCATCTTCGACGCGCTCAAGGAGGGCGCGCTCACCATGCAGCAGGGCGGCGGCGTGGGCTATGACTTCTCCACCCTGCGTCCGGCCGGTAACCGCGCCTGGCATGTCGGCGGAATTGCCTCGGGGCCGGTCTCCTTCATGCGTGTCTGGGACAGCGCCTGCGCGACCCTGTTGTCCACCGGCGCGCGTCGCGGCGCCATGATGGCGACCCTGCGCTGTGATCACCCCGATGTCGAAGCTTTCATTGATGCCAAGCAGGACCCGCGCGAACTGCGTCACTTCAACCTGTCGATCCAGATCACAGACGCCTTCATGGAAGCGGTAAGAAGTGATGCGGACTGGCCGCTGGTGTTCCCCGACCGGCACCTGGAGCGCGGAGACGGGCCGGTGGAGCTTCGGACCTGGCCGGGGGAGGACGGCCAGGTGCCGTGCCGGGTGCTGCGGGTGGTGCGGGCGCGCTCATTGTGGAACCAAATCCTGCGTGCCAGCTACGACTATGCCGAGCCCGGGGTGCTGTTCGTGGACCGGGTCAATGAACTCAACAACCTGTGGTACCGGGAGCATATCACCGCAACCAATCCCTGCGGCGAGATTCCGTTGCCGCCCTACGGGGCCTGCGACCTGGGTTCGCTCAACCTGACCCGCTTCGTACAGGCGCCATTCACCCCCCAGGCGCAACTGGACGAGGAGGCGCTCGAGGCGGCGGCGGGGCTTGCCGTGCGCATGCTTGACAATGTCACCGACGTGTCCGGATTCCCGCTGGAGCATCAGCGTGAGCAGGCGCAGGCCACGCG
The DNA here is from genome assembly GCF_003932505.1 of Thiohalobacter thiocyanaticus. GTDB lineage: Bacteria > Pseudomonadota > Gammaproteobacteria > Thiohalobacterales > Thiohalobacteraceae > Thiohalobacter > Thiohalobacter thiocyanaticus. The sequence goes on along the minus strand of NZ_QZMU01000001.1, from coordinate 567,843 downwards.
GCGCGTGGGCCTGGGCGTGACCGGCCTTGCCGATCTGCTCATCATGCTGGGCGTGCGCTACGGCAGTGAGGCGTCCTATCACCTCGCGGCTTCGGTCATGGAGCGGGTGTGCCATGCCGCCTACCGCGCCTCGGTTGAACTGGCCCGGGAAAAGGGGAGCTTCCCCGCCTTCGACCGCGATTGCCTCCTGGAAGGGAGGTTTGTCGCCTCGCTACCATCGACATTGCGTGATGCCATCGCGCGCCACGGGCTGCGCAACAGTCACCTCACCGCCATCGCGCCCACCGGCACCATCAGTCTGCTGGCCAACAACGTCTCCAGCGGTCTGGAGCCGGTATTCGAAGCGCATTTCACGCGTCGGGTGCATCAGGAGGAGGGTGATGACGTCGAGCGCGAGGTGGAGGACTATGCCTGCCGACTGTGGCGCGAACGGGGCAACGACGGTTTCCCGCCGGCGTTTGTCGACGCCCATGATCTGGACCCCGAGGCCCATCTGCGCATGCAGGCGGCGCTGCAGCCCTTTGTCGACAACGCCATTTCCAAGACCATCAACATCCCGGAGGACTTCGATTTCGCCTCCTACGGTTCTGTCTATGAACGAGCCTTTGATCTGGGGCTGAAAGGCTGCACCACCTTTCGCCCCAATCCGGTGACCGGTTCGGTGTTGGCCGAGATCCGGCCCCCGGCGGGCACGGTGCACTGCTGTGGTCTGGAGCGTGAACCGGATTAGCGAGTGATGAAGAAGCTTTGTGGGATACAGCGCCACATTGAAGTCACCGTGGACGGGAACGTATGCCGCGGCTGTATTGTCGCATTGTCTATACTCGGGTAAATCATTTATTGGAGTAATCCGACATGACCCTGTCCATCAAGGAGTTGTCCACCGCGAATGAGATGGTACGGGAACTGCTGGAGCAGCTTGAACTCGATGCCTACCTGTTCGAGGTGGAGCCGGCCAACGACCACTGGCAGGTGCGTGTGGAATGCCCCGTGGCGGAAGGCTGGCAGACAGTAACCCTGCATGTGGATAAAACGCGCCTCTCCGACTGCCGCCGGGATGTGGCCGTGCGGGAAGCGTTGCTGTGGAAATGGCGTACCGCGCTCGCCGCCTGTACACCGTCCCCGCCTTCCTCCTCAACCTGATACGGGAGTGGAAGCACTGTTTCCTCAGGCCTTGGTAATCAGGGCATCCTCAGGGTCGGGTCCGTAGCTGTTGCTCGTGACGCTGTTCCTGACGGATGATCCTGGACAGTGCGCCCAATTCCTCGGAAAGCAGTTCGATCAGGTCGTCTACACTGAGGATGCCGGCCAGCGTGCCCTGTGTATCCACCACCGGTACGCGACGCACACCGCGGGAACGCATGTAATTGCAGTGTATCCCAGAGACCGTCGGCTTCCCGCACGGTGATCAGCTCATAGCTCATGATGTCCGAGACGGCGACGGCGTTCATGTCCAGATTGGGAGCCACCACCTCCAGCACGAGATCGCGGTCCGTTATGATTCCCACCGGTTGGAGCTGTCCGTCCTTGTTTTCCACCACCACAACATCACCCACGTGATGTTGTCGCATGAGCTGTGCCGCTTCGATCACGGAACTTTCCTGAGTGGTGACGACTACCTCACGATTGCAGAAATCGCCGACTGCCATAATACCCCCCTTCGGATGGGTTTCCGGCGTTGTGTATACCATTGTGCTGATTCGATTTATGACAAGCCCGGATGGTTCTGCGACTATCATCTGCGCCACCAGCGTTTAAAACCTTTTCTACAGTATAGATAATCCGGCGTTTTTAGCGACGCCAAGTGACGGAGAGTCCAGCTTCCTGTTGCGTTTTCCTGGTCTGATATCAGGTTGACGGAAAGTCGGTGTCAGGAAAGTCAGGCTCTCACACGTTTCTATTACCAGCTAAATTTATGAATGCAGAACAAAACTTGTCTTGCTTGCATGACAAACTACCAGGTAAATGGCCAGATGGTCGGTTGAATGTCACGAGAACAATGAATCAACAAGTTGCGTAGGTAGCGAAGAGTACAGAAGGGAAGCGAGGGAAGAGCGAATTTCGTAACTTATTGATTATTAAAGATGGCGCGCCCGGAAGGATTCGAACCTCCGACCGCCTGGTTCGTAGCCAGGTACTCTATCCAGCTGAGCTACGGGCGCGTGGAAGCCGGGAATTATCCGGAAAAACGCGACCGAGTGCAAGCCGGGCGCAGGGGAAAATTCAGCCGGGGCGGGGTGCCCGAGAGGGAGGGGACTCCCGGCCCCGGCCGGCGGGCCTCAGTGGGCGCGGCTGAAGGTGTATTCGTCGCCGCTGCGCTTAACCTGGATACCGGCACGGTCGATCCGGACCTCTTCGCCGTCCTCGATGTCCTTGAGTTCGCCGGCACAGGCGACCACGCCCGGGCGGGTCACGCCGCAGTGGACGATGCCCAGTTTGTCGTGCTGGGCGGGTTTCAGGGTCAGGGTGTCTTGTTCGGACATGTGACGTACCTCCTTGCTCGTTGGTGCCTCGAAGCAGGCATGTCTTTACGGGGATCAATACTCTAAAATGCACGCACGCAGCTGGCCAGTTCCCCTGGGTGAAACGCGGTTTTGGCCATGGACCGGCAGGCGGGGCAGTCGAGGCCGTTATGCAACTCATTGATTTAAAAACAGCGAGAGACTGACCTCTTGAAAACCTTCACCTGCGCCTGCGGCAACCGTCTGCATTTCGAGAACAACCGCTGCCTGGTGTGCGAGCGTACCCTGGGATTTCTCCCCGGTCTTCAGGTCCTGAGTGCGCTGGAGCCGGCCGCGGAAGGCGGCTGGCGGGCGCTGGCCGATGGCGGCCATTACCACCAGTGCGTCAACTACAGCCGTTATAACGTCTGCAACTGGATGGTGCCGGCGCAAACGGGGAAAAAATTCTGCGTTTCCTGCCAGCTCAACCGCATCATCCCCAATCTCAGTGTCCGCAGGAACCTGACCCTGTGGGCACGCATCGAAACCGCCAAGCGGCGCCTGCTGTATACCCTGATCCAGCTTGGTCTGCCCATCGTGGATCGAGGAGCGGATCCGAAACGCGGACTGGCCTTCGAGTTCATGGAGGACCCACAGCAGGAGGATGAGTTCAGCAATGCCGTCACGCCTCAGCAGCAGGTCATCACCGGGCACAGGACGGGCATCATCACCATTAACATCATGGAAGCCAGCTCCAGCGAGCGGGAGCGCATGCGCGAGAAGATGAACGAGCGTTACCGCACCCTGCTGGGGCATTTCCGTCACGAAATCGGTCATTACTATTGGGAGCGGCTGGTCAGGCCCAGCGCCTGGTTGGAGGAGTTTCACGCCCTGTTCGGCGACGAGCAGCGCAAGTATCAGGCCGCGCTGCAACGCTATTACAACGCGGGTCCGCCGCCCGACTGGCAGAAGCACTATGTCAGTGCCTATGCCAGTGCCCACCCTTGGGAGGACTGGGCCGAGAGTTGGGCGCATTACCTGCACATGACCGATACCCTGGAGACGGCCGAGGACTACGGCTTTCGCATGAGTACCGGTCAGGGCGAGCGTTTCGAGAAATTGATGACGGACTGGTCGGAACTGAGCGTGGCGCTGAACGATCTCAACCGGAGCATGGGGCTGGGAGATGCCTATCCTTTCGTGCTGTCAGGCAGGGCGGTGGAGAAGCTGCATTTCATTCACCGGCTGATTCAGGAGAGGGGGCAGCCGTAGTGGCCGTATGGCAGTTTCGCCTCTAAGGAGCTCTGATTAATTACCTTGCCGTCATTCCCGCGAAAGCGGGAATCCAGATGTTCCAGAGGCATGGATGCCCGCCTGCGCGGGCATGACGAATGAATCAGAGGTTCCTTCTCAACCCTGCTTATTTGTTCTCTTCCCAGTCGAACCGCGGCAAGCGGTTGAAGGCGCGCTTGAGCCCTTCGTTCCAGCGTTTCTGCAGGGTCTTGTAGAAGGGGGAAGCGAGCTTGAGGCTCATGTGTCGTGGTTCCTCCAGGCTGTCGGCGGCGTAGATCGCCAGTTCCATCGGCGGGCCGACGGAGATGTTGCTGCGCATGGTCGAATCCAGCGAGACCAGCGCGCAGCGGGCTGCGTCCTCCGGGCTGGTGTCCTGGGTGATGATGCGGTCCAGGATGGGCTTGCCGTACTTGTTCTCGCCGATCTGCAGGTAGGGCGTCTCTGACGAGGCGCTGATGTAGTTGCCCTGCGGGTAGACCAGGTAGATTTCCGGTTCCCGCCCGGCGATCTGCCCGCCCACGATGAATCTCGCCTCGACGCTGATATTGGATTTCTCCACCGCCTTTTCGTGCAGCCGCTGCTCCCGCTGGACCAGCTTGCCCACATAGTGTGCGATTTCGTACAGATGCTTGGCCTGCCGCAGGTTGAATTCGGCGTCATCGCCTTCTTCAAGGTCCTTGTTGATCAGGTTGACCGCCGCCTGGGTGGTGGCGAGGCTGCCGGCACTGAGCAGGATGCACACGCGATCGCCCGGCCAGACGAAGCGGTGCATCTTGCCGTAGGTGGTGACATAGTCCACGCCTGCGTTGGTGCGCGAGTCGGAGGCGAAGACCAGTCCCTTGTTCACTTTTATCGCAAGGCAGTAAGTCACGTGTGCATTCCTGGTACAGGGTATGGAAGAGGGGCTTCAGCCGGATTATCAACCACAATCAGACAGGCTTGCAATCGCTGTCTCGAGCGGGTTAATGTGGATCGAAATTTCAGCCTGAACAGCAGGATACCATGGCGATACGCTGGGGAAGTTACAAGGTCAAGGGACTCTATGACGAGCTGATCCGGGCCAGTGGCCGGCCGCGCCCCGCCGCCCAGGCGCTGTGCCAGTATCTGCGCGACCTCAAGGACGAGGATATCGAGGAATACAAGGCCGCCGCCGAGCTCGCCATCCATGTCATGGGTATCACCTTTACCGTATACACGGAAGAGGAGGGTTCCATCGACCGGGCCTGGCCCTTCGACATCATCCCGCGGGTCATAGACAAGACAGAATGGCAACAGGTCGAGGCCGGGCTCAAGCAGCGGGTGCAGGCGCTGAACCTGTTCATCGACGATCTCTACCACAAGCAGCGCATTGTCAGGGACAAGGTCTTTCCCGGTGAGCTGCTGGACGATTCCAAGAATTTCCGCGAGCAGTGTATCGGCATCCAGCCGCCGCACGGCATCTGGGCGCACATCTGCGGCTCGGACCTGGTGCGCGACAAGGATGGCGCCTTTTACGTGCTGGAGGACAATCTGCGCGTGCCGTCGGGCGTGTCCTACATGCTGGAAAACCGGCTGGTGATGAAGCGGATCTTCCCCGAGCTGTTCGAGCAGTACAGCATCCTGCCGGTCGATGATTATCCCTCCCAGCTCTATGACACCCTGGCTTCGCTCTCGCCCCGGCCGGGCGATGCGCCGGAGATCGTGGTGCTCACGCCGGGGGTGTTCAACTCCGCCTATTTCGAACATGCCTACCTGGCCCAGCAGATGGGTGCCGAGCTGGTCGAGGGCCGCGACCTGGTGGTGGACAAGGACGACTGTGTCTATATGCGCACCATCGAGGGCCTCTCAAGGGTGGACGTGATCTACCGCCGCATCGATGACCTGTTTCTCGACCCCGAGGCCTTCGATCCCGATTCCATGCTGGGCGTGCCGGGCCTGATGCGGGCCTGGAAGGCGGGCAAGGTGGCCCTGGCCAATGCCCCCGGCGCAGGCGTGGCCGACGACAAGGTGGTCTATGCCTTCGTCCCGGAGATCATCCGCTACTACCTGGGCGAGGATCCGCTGCTGCCCAACGTGCCGACCTACAAGTGCATCAACAAGGACGAGCGCGACCATGTCATCGCCAACCTGGACAAGCTGGTGGTCAAGCCGGCGAACGAGTCCGGCGGCTATGGCATGCTGATCGGGCCCCAGGCCAGTAATGAGGAACGCGAGAAGTTCGCCCGCCTGATCCGGCGCGACCCGCGCAATTACATTGCCCAGCCCATGCTCACACTTTCCACCGCGCCGACCCTGGTCGGCAACCGGGTCGAGCCGCGCCACCTGGATCTGCGGCCCTTCATCCTCAGCGGCCAGGAGACCCATGTCACCACCGGTGGCCTGACCCGGGTCGCGTTGAAGAAGGGCTCCACCGTGGTCAACTCCTCCCAGGGCGGCGGCAGCAAGGACACCTGGATCGTCGACATGGAGGCGTCCTCATGACCATGCTCTCCCGCGTCGCCGAGAACATCTACTGGATGGCGCGTTACATCGAGCGGGCCGAGAACACCGCCCGCCTGATCAATGTCAACACCAATCTGCTGTTGGATCTTCCCAAACGGGTACGGCTTGGATGGGAGCCGATCATCGAGATCATGGGCACGCGCGAGCTGTTCTTCGCGCACTACCATGAGGCCGACGAGCGCAGTGTCATCCGCTTCCTCATCGCCAATACCAGCAATCCCAGTTCGATCCTGACGTCGCTCGGTCAGGCGCGGGAAAACGCCCGTACCATCCGCGACATCATCCCGCGCGAAGCCTGGGAGCAGGTCAATCAGCTCTATCTCGGTGCCCGGGCCGATGCCAATCAGTCGCTGGCTCAGCGCAATCGTTACGATTACCTGCGTCGTATCATTCTGGGCGCCCAGACCATCACCGGCCAGCTGGCCGGCACCATGACCCATGACGAGGGCTATGACTTTCTGCGCATGGGGCGCAACCTGGAACGCGCCGACATGACCACCCGCATCATTGACGTGCGCTCGGCCACCCTGCTGCCGGATCTGCACGAGGATCTGACACCGTTCGAGAACATCCAGTGGATGTCGGTGCTGAAATCGCTTACCGCCTACCAGATGTACCGGCGCACCATGCGCATCCGGGTGCGGCGTCCCGATGTGCTGCGTTTTCTGCTGCAGGAACGGCGTTTCCCGCGCGCCTTCTATCACACCACCTGCGAGGTGGAAAACTGCCTGATTGGCATGCCGCACAACGAAAAGCCGCTCAAGGCGCTCGGCACGCTGCAGCGCAAGGTGCTGCGGGTGAAACCCGAGAAGCTGGCGCAGGATGAACTGCATGGCCTGATCGACGAGCTGCAGCTGGGGCTGGCAAAGGTGCACCAGCGGATCGTCGAAGTGTATTTCTGAGTGAGGCAGGTCGGGTTAGCGCTGCGTAACCCGACATGAATTCTGATCCGGCCTGCAGGTGGTGTGGTGTCAGCCCACGTTCAGGATCCCCTCCGCCCATTCCAGCACCCGCAGTACCCGCGGGGTGAGCAGCCGCTGCGCCTGCCCGATCGTGACCCAGCGGTATTCGTGGTGCTCGGGCCGGCCAAGCTCGGGGTTGACGCCCAGGGCGATATGCCCGGTGTCGGTACGGGCGAGGTAATAGCGGGCAATCTTCAGCGGCCGGCTGTAGGGACGGGTCTCGATCCAGGCTTCGCCCCAATCGAAACACAGATCCCGGATCCCGCTTTCCTCCTCCACCTCGCGGATGGCCGCGGCCAGCGGGGTCTCCTCCGGCTCTAGCTTGCCCTTGGGGAAGTCCCAGTAGTTGTAGGCCCGCAGCAGCAGATAGAGCCGCTGTTCCCGGGCTTTGCGGACCACGACCACGCCGGCGGAGAGATAGGGCTTCATCGGGCATCCTTGCGGTGTTGACTCAAGAGCGCCACGGAATACACGGAAAATATGATTGTAAGAAACTGAAGAGGCTCCGCCTGACCTGAGGGTCGTCATTCCGGCGCAGGCCGGAATCCATTGACCTCGGCGGCTTCTGGATTCCGGCCTGCGCCGGAATGACGGGGAATCTCAAACAGTCCTCCGACTTGGCATCGATAGCGTCCGTGCTTTCCGTGTATTCCGTGGCGCTCTCCCAGTTTTACACCAGCAGCCGCCGTCGCACCAGCACCACGGCCAGGTAGTAGCTGATCAGGGTGTAGGCCACCAGCACCGACAGATGCAGGCCGACGTCGGTCACGGCCTGGCCGGCGACCAGCGGCCGGGTCAGGGCCACGGCATGGGTCAGGGGCAGGGCCTGCACGATGTACTGCATCAGCTCGGGCAGGCTGTCGATGGGGTAGAAGACGCCGCACAGCAGCATCATGGGCGTGACCACCAGCACGAAGTAGTAATTGAAGAAATCGTAGTTGGAGGCCAGGGCGCTCATGATGATGGCCGGCCCGGCGAAGCACAGGCCGGTGAGAAACACCACCGGCAGGGCCAGCAGGGCCTGCCAGCCGGCGACCACGCCTAGGGCGGTGGCCACGGCCAGGATGGCGATGCCGCTGAACAGAGCCTTGGTGCCGCACCAGAGCATCTCGCCGGCCAGGATGTCGTCGATCTCCAGCGGCGTGGCCAGCAGCGCCTCATAGGTTCGCTGCGGCACCATGCGGGTGAACACCGAGTACATGCCCTCGAAGCTGGCGGTGGTCATGGCCGAGGAGGCGATGATGCCGGAGGCGAGGAAGGTCAGGTAGGGCATGTCCGACATCTGGCCGATGAAGATGCCCAGCCCGTAGCCGAAGCCGAGCAGGTACAGCAGCGGTTCACCGAAGTTCATGGCCACGGCCGGACCGAGCAGTTTGCGCCAGACGCGCAGGTTGCGCCTGAGCACGGTCAGGGCATCGCGGCGCAGGCGAGGCAGGCGAAGATCGAGCATCAGTCCCGCAGCTCCCGGCCGGTGAGTTTGAGAAAGACGTCCTCCAGCCCCGCGGGCCGGTGCATGAAGGTCAGCTCAGGGTCCGACTGCAGTCGCTGCATCAGGCCACGCGAATCCCCGGTGTAGCAGTACAGACTGGTGCCCATCTGCTCGATGCGGCAATCCGGCGTGGGCTGCAGCCGCTCCAGCAGTTCGGCGCGGCCGCGGATCTCGATGACCTCGGGTTCGACATGGCGCTGTATCAGCTGCGCCGGCGTGCCCTGATCCAGAATGCGGCCCTGGTCCATGATCACCAGTTCGTCGCACAGACGCTCGGCCTCTTCCATGTAGTGGGTGGTGAGCACCAGGGTGGTGCCGCGCCGGCGCAGTTCCATCAGCCGGCCCCAGATGATGTGCCGGGCCTGGGGGTCGAGGCCGGTTGTCGGCTCGTCCAGGATCACCAGTTCGGGCTCATTGATGAGCGCGCGGGCAATGGTCAGGCGCCGCTTCATGCCACCGGACAGGGTTTCGGTTTTCGACCGGCGGCGGTCGGTCAGGGCGGCGAATTCCAGCAGCCGTTCGATACGCGTTTCCGTCTCGTTGCCGCGCAGACCGAAGTAGCTGGCGTAGACCTGCAGGTTTTCCTGCACACTGAAATCCGGGTCCAGGTTGTCGGCCTGGGGCACGATTCCGACCCGGCGTCGCACCTCGCGTGCCGCCGCGGGCAGGGGCAGATCGAAGACCGTCAGTTCGCCCGCGCTCATGGGGGTGAGGCCCATCAGCATGCGCAGGGTGGTGGTCTTGCCGGCGCCGTTGGGTCCGAGAAAGCCGAAGCACTTGCCGCGCGGGATGCTGAAGTCGATGCCGTCGACCGCGCGGTGCTGGTCATAGACCTTGCTCAGGCCGCGGGCGCGGACCAGCGGGGCGGCCGGCATGTCGGGCTGGGGACGGCTCATCCTGTGGGTTTCTCTGCCTGGAATGAAGCCCTGCGAGCATACAGAATCCACCGCAACGGTGAAAGCCGTGGCAGCACGGAGCGGCGGCGGCGTGATAACCTCATGCCTGTCCACTCTCCCTGCATTCGAGGTGTCCATGCCATCCACACTGCGCAAGGTGCTGCTCAGCCTGTGTATCCTGCTCCTGCTGGGGCTGGCGCACGGCGGCTGGCTGGATGCGGCCGGGCGCGAGTACACCGAGGCCGGGTTCAAGCGGGCGCTGGTGACCTTCGGCATTGCCCGCGGGCTCAACGGCGTGATCTCGGTCGCCCAGGGCACCGAGGTGGCCTTCCAGCCGGCCGGGGTCGGGGTGAACTTCGCGCCGGGGCAGATCCTCGACCCGGTCAATGATCTGATCGAGCGTTTCTCCTGGGTGATGCTGGTCAGCTCGACCTCGCTCGGCCTGCAGCGGGTGCTGCTGGACATGACCGCCTGGGACGGCTCTACCTGGCTGGTCACACTGCTGGGCGGACTGGCGCTGATCTTCCTGTGGTGGCGTCCGCGCCGGGCCGGCGACTGGCCGCGCCGGCTGCTGCAGCTTGCCCTGTTGCTGCTGGTGGTGCGCTTCACGATCCCGATGATCGCCCTGGCCGGCGAGGGGATGTACGGCCTGTTCCTGCAGCAGCGCTATGCCGTCTCCACGGCTGAACTCGAGCAGAGCACCGAACGCATCGGACGCATCAACGAGGCCACTCGCCAGCGGCTGGAGCAGGAAGGCTCCCCCGGTCTGCTGGATCAGGCCCGCCGGGCCTATGATTCGATGGTCGGCTCGCTGGATCTGGAGGCGCGGACGGCGGAGCTGCGTGCCACCGTCACCCGGGTCAGCGAGCACACCATCGACCTGATCGTGGTGTTCGTGCTGCAGACGGTCATTCTGCCGCTGCTGTTCCTGTGGCTGCTGGTGAAACTGGCCAGGGGAGTCGGCAACTGGCTGTGGCCGGCATGAATCTCATGTTTCCGTATAACGGACATCGGTGATGTAATAGCGCCGCGGTCCCTGCGGGGTTTGCACCTCCACCTCGTCGTCCAGGGTCTTTTTCAGCAGGGCCCGGGCCATGGGCGAGTCGATGCTGATCCAGCCCCGGGCCGGGTCGAACTCGTCGCCGCCGACGATGCGGTAGGTATGTTCGCTGCCGGCTTCGTCCTCCAGCCTGACCCAGGCACCGAAGAAGATGCGCGTCGGATCGCTCGGCACCTGCCCCGCCACCCGCAGCTCGGGCAGACGTTTCTGCAGGTAGCGTATGCGTCGGTCAATCCCGGCCAGTTCCTTCTTGCGATAGATGTACTCGGCGTTCTCCGAGCGGTCGCCCTCGGCCGCGGCGGCCGACAAGGCTTTCGTCACCTCGGCGCGCCGTTGCCACAGCCCCTTGAGTTCGTCCTGCAGGCGGGCGAAGCCGTCGGGGGTGATGTAGGGCGTGCCTTTGGGCTGGGGCGGGCGATAGCGGGGCATGTCGGGCAGTGAGGCGTGAAGGTGAGGCGATTGTAGCGGCTGTGGTCGGGGCTGTAACCCGGTCCGCTCTCCGGTACAATGACCAGACATGAACCAGCCTGAAGTTGCACAATCCCTGTCCCTGGACGGTTCCATCGGCGAGGGCGGCGGTCAGGTGCTGCGCACCGCACTGTCGCTGTCACTGTGCCTCCAGCGGCCGTTTCACATCGACAACATCCGCATCGGCCGTGATCGCCCCGGGCTGCAGCCGCAGCACCTGGCCGCGGTGCGGGCCGCCGCCGCGATCAGCGATGCCGAGGTCGAGGGCGCCGGCCCCGGCTCGACCTCGCTGAGCTTCGCCCCCGGGCCGGTGCGGGCGGGGGTATATCGTTTCGATATCGGCACGGCCGGCAGCACCGGCCTGCTGCTGCAGACCCTGCTACCGGCGCTGATGCTGGGCGAGGACGAATCCACCCTGACGCTCGACGGCGGCACCCACAACCCGCGCGCGCCCACCTTCGAATACCTCAACCAGGCCTTTCTGCCCATGATCAACCGCATGGGGCCACAGGTCCAGGCTGAGTTGATCCGTCCCGGCTTCCATCCCGAGGGCGGCGGCCGCATCCGGGTGCATATCCGCCCGGCCGTGCATCTGTGGCCCCTGCAGATCCCGCGCCGCGGCAAGGTGCTGACCCTGGATGCCCAGGCGCTGGTGGCCAAGCTGCCGCTGGAGATCGCCGAGCGGGAACTGGCGGTGATCCAGGCCGGCCTGGCGGTGCATGCGGGCGGGCTGCAGGCGCACCGGACGGAGGACTGTATCAGCACCGGCAATGCAGTCTGGGTGAGTGTCTACAGTGAACACATCACCGAGGTGTTCAGCGCGCTGGGCGAAAAAGGGGTACCGGCCGAGGAGGTCGCCCAGGGCCTGGTGGATGCGGTCCGGGCCTACCTGGACGAAGATGTGCCGGTCGGCCCCTGGCTGGCCGATCAGCTGTTGCTGCCCATGGCCCTGGCCGGGCAGGGCGGCTTCCGGACCATCCAGCCCGGCTCCCATACCCGTACCCAGATCGAGGTTATTGCCGCCTTCACCGGCCGGCGTTTCCAGGTCCGTACGGCGGACCATGGCCACGTCTTCATCACTCTGGAGTGACATCAGCGGCTGTGATATACATGCAGCTCACTGATGTTGGTCAATGACGTATGAACGAGGAGGTCATATGGCAGGTACCTACACACTCAAGGCGGATCCACTGCTGCATCGTAACGAAGACACCGGTTACTGTATCGGCTGGCGCTACAAGTACAAGTTCGAGAAAGGCGCGCTCGACGGTGAGATGACCTACGGCGAGGCCAAGAAGAAGGCGGCCGAACTGCAGGCCAAGGAGCCGGACAAGGTGTTCTTCCCCGAGATCATCCGGGAGTGAGCACGACTGAAACCGTACCGACGCCGCCTACGGGCGGCGTTTTTTTGTCGAACAGGCCGGGATAAAGGCAGTGTTCCCGGCATAGAGTGCAGTCGCTCCCGGGACTGCTTCGCGTTATCCTGTGGGGACAGGAGGTGCAAGATGTTCAATGCCAGTGCTATTGCTGTATTGAAGGCAGGCGATCCGGAAATTCCCCCCGGCTTTCCGCCGGAAGAACCGCCCGGTGAAGTCCCGCCCGGATTTCCCCCGGATCGGCCGCCGGAAGAGCCGCCGCCCGGCGAGGCCCCCGAGATTCCGCCCGACTCCCCGCCCGAGGTCCCGCCACCGCCACCGGCGGCCTGAGCCGCGCGGCGCAGTTCATGGATAGTTATGCCGAACGCTTTGACGGCGTACGCCGTCTGTATGGCGAGGCCGCCTTCGCCCGCATCCCCGAGCTGCATCTGTGCGTGGTGGGACTGGGCGGCGTCGGTTCCTGGGCCGTGGAGGCGCTGGCCCGCACCGGCGTGGGCCGGCTGACCCTGATCGATCACGACGACATCAGTCCTTCCAACGTCAACCGCCAGCTGCACAGTCTGAGCGACACCCTGGGCAGGTCCAAGGTGGAGGTGATGATCGAACGGGTGAAGCAGATCAACCCCTGGTGCGAAGTGGATGCGGTCGATGATTTTCTCACCAGCCGCAACCTGTGGGAGCTGCTGCCGCTGGGTTATGATCATGTCATCGATGCCATCGACAGTATCCGCTTCAAGGCGGATATGATCTACTTCTGTAAACGCAACCGGATCCCCATCATCACCACTGGCGGTGCCGGCGGGCTGACCGATCCCACCGCCATCAGGATCACCGATCTCACCCGGACCTGGAACGACGCGCTCGCTGCCAAGGTGCGTTCGCGGCTGCGCGCCAACTACAACTGGACCCGCAACCCGACGCGCCGCTTCGGTATCGAATGCGTCTTCTCCACCGAGCAGCCGGTTTATCCCAAACCGGACGGGAGCGTGTGCCCGGCCAAGCCGGGCATCCATGGCGTACACCTGGACTGCACATTCGGCTATGGTTCCTCCGTGGCCGTGACCGCCGGCTTCGGATTCACCGCCGCGGCGCGGGCGCTGGAGCGCGCATTGAAGAACGCCGGTGTGACCGGCGCGGTCGGAGCTGCGCCGGCTGCGGCCGGCGACTGATCCGGTGGCGGTGATCTGGCGAGCGCGGCGCGCCGGCGTCGACTACGAGGTGCGCAGCGCCGGGCGCACCCGTCGGCTCTACACCAACGGCGTGCTGCATACCCAGTACAACCCGCGCCAGCCGGTGACCGGCAGCGTGTGGGATCTGCTGGTGCTGCCCGCCCTGCTGCAGCCGCAGCGGCGGTTCGAACGGGTGCTGGTACTGGGCGTGGGCGGCGGTGCGGTGATCAATCTCCTGCGCCGCCATGCAGGCTTCGATGCCCTGGTGGGGGTGGAGCTCGAAAACCTGCACCTGCAGCTGGCGCGGCGCTTCTTCGACCTGCAGGGGCCGGGCATCGAACTGATCCGGGCCGATGCCCGCGACTGGCTGCTGGATTATGACGGCGAGGCCTTCGACCTGATCATCGACGACCTGTTCACCGAGGTCGACGGGGAACCGGCCCGGGCGATCACGGCCAGCCCGGCCTGGCTGCGGCTGCTGGATTCGCACCTGACGCGGCGTGGAATGCTGGTGATGAACTTTCCCGGACGGCGTGACCTGCATGAATGCGGTTTCAGTGCCGTGCCGGGGTTGCGGGCCCGCTATCGCGTCGCCTTCGAACTGACCCATCCGCGGCTGGAAAACCGCATCGGCGCCTGGCTGAAATTCCCCGCCGACAGCCGCGATCTCAGGCGCACGCTGAAAATCCTGCCCGAACTGGATCCGGCGCGCAGCCGGCTGGAGTACCGTATACGCCGGTTGTGAATGACGTCATTGCGAGCACCCAAAGGGCATAAACGCAGCGCGGCAATCTCCTGATGCCGAATCAACCGGACAGAGATTGCCGCGGCGCCACGCGCCTCGCAATGACGTGGGTAGCTCTGTTGTTCGGGCGTTCCCTAGTGATATTTCTCGGTGGTGATATGCCCGGGATCGCGCTTGCGGTGGCGCTTCAGGCCGCGGCCTTCCAGCAGCTGCTGGGTATCCTGGATCATGTCCGAGTTGCCGCACAGCATAACGTGGGCGTTGTCGGGTTTGAGTTCCAGCCCGATGCGCTGTTCCAGCTCGCCGGATTCCAGCGCGGCGGGGATGCGCACATTGAGCGCGCCCGGATGCATGGCCCGGGTGACGATCGGGATGAAGTCCAGCTGATTGCCGTGCTGCTCCAGCAGCCGGGTGATGGCGTCCTGGTAGGCCAGATCGTCGGGCGTGCGCACCGAGTGACACAGCACCACGCGTTCGAAGCGCGACCAGGGCTCGTCAGTCTTGAGAATGGACAGGAAGGGGCCCAGGGCGGTGCCGGTGGCCAGCAGCCACAGGTGACGGTGCTCGGGCAGCTGGTCCAGGGTCATCATGCCATTGACGGCGGAGTTAACCAGGAACTCGTCGCCCCTGTTCAGCTCGGCCAGGCGCGGCGACAGGGGGCCTTCCGGCACGATGTTGAAATAGATCTCGTGGGTCGATTCGTGCGGGGCGTTGACCAGCGAATAGGGCCGGCCTACGCGCTCGCCGTCGATGTCCAGTCCGACACGGACGAACTGTCCGGCCTTGAATTCCGGCAGGGGGGCGTCAAAGCGCAGCGAATAGAGTTCATCGCTCCACTGCACCTTTTCCCGTAATGTCGCCTTCAGCCAGTCGGCCATTGCTCACCTCGCGTTTGTTTCAATGCAACTTTATAGGGTCTGTCCGATGAAGACTCAACCCTGGAAAGACCGGGTATTTCCGGCCAATCACCCATTATACGGGACCGGCGGTCGCTCTGCAGGTTCAGGTCGGGTCAGCCCGCAAGGCGTAATTCCGCCTGCGTTACTGCAGGCGTGGCTCAGCGGCTTATTCCCTTGATCTCGTCCCAGCCGCCCAGGGCACGGGCGCGCGAGGCCTTGAGATCGACCACCGGTGCCGGGTAGTTGTCTCCGAGCCGTATGTCGGCCTCGGCCAGGACCTCGGTCGGCGCCTCCCAGGGTCGGGCCAGCCACTTGTCCGGGAGCCGCGCCAGTTCCGGCAGCCAGCGGCGCAGGTAGCGGCCGTGCGGGTCGAATTTCTGCGCCTGGGTCACGGGATTGAAGATGCGGAAGAAGGGCGCGGCGTCGGCGCCGCAGCCGGCGGTCCATTGCCAGCCCAGTGTATTGTTAGCGAGATCGGCGTCGACCAGGGTATCCCAGAACCAGCGCGCGCCCTCACGCCAGTGGATGCCCAGATTCTTGCTCAGGTAGGAGGCGGCCACCATGCGCACCCGGTTGTGCATCCAGCCGGTGTGCCAGAGTTCGCGCATTCCTGCGTCGACCAGCGGAATGCCGGTGCGGCCCCGTTGCCAGGCGCGCAGTGTCTCGGGAGCGTTACTCCAGGGAAAATGTTCGAAGCGGCGGTCCAGCGGCTTGTCGGTGGTCTCGGGAAAGTGATACAGCAGGTGATGGGCGAACTCACGCCAGGCCAGCTGGCGCAGAAACTGTTCACCGGCCCTGACCAGGCCGGCGCTGCGGTGTCCCGCCCTGTGCTGCATGAGCTGCGCCAGCACCTGGCGCGGTCCCAGTTCGCCGAAATGCAGGTGCGGCGACAGGCGTGAGGTACCCTCATCATCCGGTCGGTCACGCGCTTCGGGATATTGGATCAGACGGGTTTCCAGCAGGGATCTGAGCCGCTTGCCCGCCCCGGCCTCGCCCGGCTGCCATTCGTTGCGCAGACCCGCGTCCCAGTCGTATTCCGGCAGCAGTCCGAGTTCTTCGAGCGACAGGCCGTGCCCGTTCCCGCGGGGCACACCGGGCAGCGCCGACGGACGCCGCTGCGGTACGATCGCCTCCAGCCGCGGCTGCAGGCTGCGCCAGAAGGGAGTGAAGACGCGGTAGGGTTTGCCCTGTTGATTGAAGTGATCCCAGGGTTCGACCAGCAGCGCGGCGTTGGAACTGTGGCAGGTGATGCCACGCTGCTTAAGGCCGGCCTCGATGTCCCGGTCACGGGTGAGGGCTGCGGGCTCAAAGCGCCGGTTCCAGTAGACGGCCGTGGCACCGCTGGTTGCGGCCAGTGTTTCCAGACACTCGTCGGCCCTGCCCTGCAGCAGGTGCAGCCGGCTGCCGCGCTCGCGCAGAGCGGCGTCGAGCGCGGCCAGACTGTGATGCAGCCACCAGCGGCTGGCCGCGCCGGGTGTCCAGGGATCGGGGTCGGTTTCCAGGATGTAGACCGGCAACAGCTTGCCCGCATCACGGCAGGCGGCCTGCAGGGCCGGGTTGTCGGTCAGCCGCAGGTCCTGGCGAAACCAGAGGATAGCCGTGTCAGTGGAGGGTGATGCCGGCATCCCGCAGTTGCTCCAGGGCTTCCTCTGCCACTTCCACCACTCCCGGATCACTGTCCTGCAGCCTGGCCTCGAGATAGGGCACTGCCTCGGGGCTTGCGCTCATGCCCAGGTAATGACTCGCATCGTTGCGCACCAGCGCCTGTTCGTGCCGGGTGAGTTCTCCCAGATCGGCCACGCCGGCCTGCAGGGCCGGGCTTCCGGCCAGGTCCTCCATCACCGCGCCGATACCGAGCCGGATCTGCAGTTCGGCCTCGGGGTCGGCCAGCGGCACCAGCAGACCCTTGAACGCGGACGGGTCACGACGGATATGATCCACTACCTGCTGCAGTTTCCCCTCTTTCCACAATTCCTGGAAATACTCGGCCAGCCCCTCCGTGCTGCCAGCGCGCTCGGCCCACTGCTTCAATTCCGCCGGCGAACGCAGGCCTTCCAGCACGAACGGTCCGAGTCGCACCCAGGGCACGGCGCGGATGCCCAGTTCCCCGGCCAGGTCGGGGCGCTGTTCCAGGTTGATCACTTCCAGGCGGCCGATGCGGCCTTGCTTGATCAGATCACTCAGCCCCTGCAGCACGGTCGGGCAGTGCGGGCAGCGGCTGCCCAGCACCATCAGGGCATCGGGCGGTGTGGCGGTCTCGTTCATGGGTCTGTCCTTCTGGCTGAGTAAGGCCACATTACACCAGGGAAAATGGCGATGACAGCCGCGACCCCATGATTACCGTGTGGGAATGGTGGCCAGTGCCGGGTGTTTGCGGCAGACTCTGAATACCTGCAAGCGCAGGGGAGAGCGATCATGTCCTGGCTGAACCGAAAGACCGCATTGCCCACGCCGGAAGCGGCGCTGCCCGGGCGTGAGGAAAGCATGCCCGGTGCCCCGAAGCGACACCCATGTCCCCCAACTGTACCCACTGGTCCCCGCCCCCTTTTCCGGAGGGCATGGAGCAGCCCCCCTGTTCGGCCTGGCCCCTTTGTCCCTGGGGGGCCGAGAAGGCTTTCTGGAACTGGACGGGGGGATTCCACCGCCGTGGGGTGTTTATGCCGGTGGTACAACGGCCCAACCCCACCTAGCGAGGAAGTCTGCAACCGGCATGACCGGGCACAACGAAGGTGTGGCTGGTGGTGGTTCGATCACGCGCCGCATCGAGTACGGCGAGTTTGTTGCGCCGGTTCCTGGGCCAACGATCCGACCCCAGGGCATGGCGTCGGGCAACGATATCGGCCCACCCAGTACCGCCTCCCGGCATCTACACTTACGGCGAGGCGCCAGCAGCAACTGGCCGAAGGGCCGGTCCACGCCGAAGCCTAAATAGGGCGGCACTGCAGGCGCGCCCGTCACGAACGGGAAATTCACGACCCGAGATCCTGCCAGGCGCCCGACCTTTTAATTATGCTGAGGATTTTCATTCAGCAGTTTATCTGCCGAAGAACCCCGGTTTGGCTACTGCGGCCCACGGCCGGCACCGGCGTGGCCGGTCCCCGAAGTGTCGTCGGAAGGCAATCGGCCGCCTGACCCGCGCTGGCCCTGGCCCGGCCACGAGCAATTCGCGCCAGCGAACCAGGCTCGCCCCGCGAATCCCGCCCGGGCCGGTCCTATGACCGAACGCCCGAGTGTTGAAATTGGGGCTGGTGATGGCCGATTTCGTCGACATCGATCATGCCAGAAACTGAGGACCGTGGACAGCTTCACCGATCCCCTGCAGGCGCACTCGCCCACGTGGACGGCCTGGAGGCCGAGGGGTATCGCGGCCTACGTCATCCCAACGAGAAACATGTTCTGGGCCGCCTTGGTTTCTGTCCAATGCGCTGGGGCGGGGGGAGCTGGTCAGGTTTCGCGGAGCAGGACGCCGACCGGGCCCCCGGGAGATACCTGGCCACGCCGCATCGACGGGGGTGAGTACGAACAGGCCCTGGAACGGCCGCCGGGTGAATCCCGCGAAGCCGGCCTGCCCCCGCGGCCTGCGGGGGCCGCCAGGCTGCCGACCGGTGTTTTCCCGGCCAACCCCCTGCTGTTGATTGTCCTTCAAGTTCTGGGGCTCGTCGGCGTGAATCCTTCCCAGCCCGCGGCCGTTCGCTGTAGCCGGTGCCGGGAACGGCGCAGGCGCTGGCGGCATGACCGGGAAGCAGAGGGGGAAGTGAGCCCCTGCCCCGAGCCCGGTTGGGCGCCCGTACCGTTCAGGGGGGCGGGTGTCGGCAACGGCCGCCGCCCTGCCCGGGTCGCGGCCGCGCAGCAAGCCGCCAGTCAGCCCGTCGGGGCGGTCACCCGGCCGTGAGCAGTAGTTTTCGCACATTGTAGTTCTGCACACTCCCAATTTCACCAGCTGCACGCCCTGGCCTCGCTCACACCGGCACCAGCAAGCAGCTGGTGCCCGCCGCGTTTCGAGCCCTCGGAAATTCCCATCCTCCAGCAGCCAGGAAGGTAGCCCCGCCGCGCCCCTTGAGTCAGCAAGTACGACCAAGACCGCAAGCCCCGTTGTCGCAAGTCTGCGGGTCCACGCCCGTTGATACGACACAGCTCCGCCTGCCCTGCCGCGGCCCCAGCCAGGTCATCAGCGCAACCCGGCCCTGGTTTCCCGCATCGAGGTCAGGGCCCCAGGAGTTTTTCCGGCGCCCGGTCGTTGACGACAACCGGGAGACCCGCGAACAAACCAGCAGATTGGCCCCAGTTTCCCTCGTCCCTTTTCTTGCGGGCCGATTTCACTGAGAAAGTCCTGCAGCCAGCCGGGGTGACGAATCAGCGACAGAATGCCAGCCACGTACGCGGATGTGCTTTGGCTGCATGATGAAGTCCGCGCCGAGGGCCGCCGGGAGATGCGCACTAGAGCGGCGTTCGGTTCGGTGTCCGGCCACGGTGGGGAACAGCCGCTCGCCTGACGTCCCGTGGCGGTTTGGATCAGGGAGCGACAGATTGTTTGCTGTCGTCCATCGGTGGCAGCCCGATGATTGCCGCCCCGGCCCTCTCGATGCCGGCGGCAACCAGGGTCCCCGGCCTCCGGTGCCGCGGCCGATTGACACTGCCCCTCGGGCCGGCCTGGGTCGCCCGGGGGCGGGCCTCGACGAACGCGGGGTCTTCCAACGCCCCTCGACGTTGAGTTTCGCGGCCCGCAGTGCCCTTGCCGAAGCGGCCGTTAGCCGCACAGTAATCCATTTCCACCTGTGCGGAGTGATGGAAGATCCTTTGAGTGGCGCCATTGTGGATGCTGGTTGATTCCCAATTCGTAGATCAGATACAATGCTGGGTGGAGTGGAACAGCCAGCCGAACGGTTTCAGCGAAAGGTTTTCGGTAGGGATTGATGATTGAAATTCGGTGCCGAAGGAGGCCATGTTTTGTTTTTTCTCCATGGCCCCCGGGTCTGGGGGCGCGCAGAATGAACCGCTTGTCGGCGTGGCAGTTTTGCTGGTGATGGCCGATGCGCAATTGACCCGGTCGTTCCCCGGTGGACGGCCCCGATCACGCCCCGCGGGCAAGTCACGGGTTGGCGGCAAGTCCTGCTGCCCCGCCAGGGGTTTTCGATCGTGCATCACCGCGCAGGCCGGGGAACATAGAACCGCATATCCTGCAGCTGCCAGGCATCGATACGCCGGCTGTCGTGTCGAGTTAACGCACTGGCGCCGAAATGCCGGCGGGGCAGTCCAGTTCCCTGACCAGCAGGACTGCCGGTTGTCCGCATAAGCCGGCAGACCATGTAGAAGGGGCTTGCGCAGCCTGTCTGGACGCCTGTGTTTGAAACCCGCGAAATTCCAGCACCCGGCGGAAGCTGTGATTCCGTGATGATGGTGAGCCAGCGAACCGATGCCGTACAGCCAGCTGAAAGTCACGTTTTTGATAGTAGATGGTCAGGGTGGCCCAGGCGCGCTGTGCCGTGGTGAAGGGATAAGGGATTTCACCAAAGCCGATGGTCGAGCCCATGTAGCTGACGAAATAGAAGGCATGGAAGAAATCCATGTGCCAGACATTGCCCGCGTCGTCCCGGCCGGGAATCAGGGTGAAGCCGAGTACGGATACCGCATAGGCCGTGATGATGGCGATCAGCGGCCGGCGCATGCGCCGGAAGACGAGAAAGATGATCTCCTGCATGGCGCTGCCTTCAGCGGCGCAGCATGACGGTCTCGATGATCAGGATCACCACCGAGGCGAAGTTGGCCACCAGTGCGCCGCCGGACAGCCCCACGATATCGGCCATGATCTGAGGCGTCAGCCCGACCATGCTGACCTGCTCCGCATACCACCAGACCAGGGCGGCACCGATCAGCTGCAGGTCGGCCACCAGACTGGTGGCGAGCAGCACGGCGCCGATGTGAGTGCGGTCGCCGAATTTGAGGACGGTGGCGATCAGGCTGACGGTCAGGGCGCCGAACAGCTCGTATTTGTTGTGGTGCAGGGGATTGGATATCTCGCCCATGACGAAGCCGAAATTCAGGGTCAGGGCGAGCAGGATGAAGAAGGCGAATACGACTTTTTCGAGGTTCATCACGGTCTCCGGAAGGGGCGGTTAAATTGGTGTGATGGGTCCGGGCGTCAGGGTCGGAATCAAATGTATTTGTTTTGTCACGGATTATCAATTCGTTAGTTATCGCATTGCGAATGCGGACGGCCTTGGTTATTGTAGCTGGAAGAAAAATAACCAAGCCGGCGGAGGCGTGGCCTGACCGCCGGAGGAACAGCCCGGGAACAGTCTTATGACCATCCACTCCGTCCTCGTTGTCGACGACTCGCCCTCGGCCCGGCTGGTGCTCTCCAAGCAGCTGCGCAGCCTGGGCTATGCCGTGGACCAGGCGGAATCCGGCGAGCAGGCACTGGATCGGCTGGCCACACAGCGGCCGGATGCCGTTTTCATCGATCACGACCTGCGCGGGATCAGCGGTTTCGAAACCGCGCTGGAGATCGCCAGCATGCCGGCGACGGCCGGCATCCCGGTGGTGATGATGACCAGCAATGGGAACGGGGATTTCGAGGCCCGTGCCCGGGCCCACGGTGCCGTCGCCGTGATGGCCAAGGGACCGGACGCCGGCCGTCTGGCCCGGCTGCTGGATGAGCTGCAGCAGGGCGCGGCCGGGACCGCGGCAGCGCCGGCAGGGAGAGCCGCGGACACCCGCCCGGATGCCGCCACGGTCACGCGCATCGGCGAGGAACTCAGCCGTGACATCCGCGAGCATCTGCAACTGGCCGTGACCTCGGCCTGGATCGATGCCGAGCAGGGTGTGATCGAGGACATTCCCCGGCTGGTCCAGCGGCTGCGACCGGCGGTGGAGCAGGCACTGGAGGCGCTGATCGACGAGTTGGTGCAGGAGCGCCTGGAACTGCAGCTGCGCGGGGTGATGGAAGACTACACCCGCGAGCTCACCCGCAGTATGGATGGCGCCTTTGCCCGCCTGCGCCGTGGCGAGCGCGGCGTGCCACCGCCGTCCCCGTCACGGTTGGCCGGCACCGGCAAGGGGCCCTCACGCCCGGCCTGAGCCCGCCCCGGTCCGCGCCGATCCGGGTTACAATGGAGCCGATGCGGCATTCCCTGTATATCAGTGCGATAAATCGATCCGGCCACCACCGGCCGGCGCCTGCGTTGCCCGATCCGGGAGGCTGTTGAGCAATGGCGATCCGTTATGCCAGTCCCTTCAAAGGCCGGGGCGCCGGCAGCAATCCCGACAACCGCTTCGAACAGCACAGCCGGGAGCGGATCGATGACGGCTGGGACAGCCTGGCCGCGACCGGGACCGCGCCGCGGACCAGCCTGGCGGTCGATACCAGCCGCAGCGTGATCAGCTACAACCAGTCCCCCGATGTGCCCTTCGACCGATCCATCAACCCGTACCGGGGCTGCGAGCATGGCTGCGTCTATTGCTTCGCCCGGCCCACCCATGCCTGGCTGGGGCTGTCGCCGGGGCTGGATTTCGAGACCCGCCTGTATCACAAGCCCGATGCCCCCGAACTGCTGCGCCGGGAGCTGGGCCGGCGCGGCTATACGGCCGCCCCCATCGCCCTCGGGATCAACACCGATGCCTACCAGCCGGTCGAGCGCCGGCTGGGCCTGACCCGGCGCATCCTGGAGGTGCTGGCCGAGACCCGGCACCCGCTGACCATCGTCACCAAGTCCGCCCTGGTCGAGCGCGATCTGGATATCCTTGCCCCTCTGGCCGCCGACAACCTGTGCCGGGTCGCGATATCACTGACCACACTGGACAGCAACCTCAGCCGGCGGCTGGAGCCGCGTGCCGCCGCCCCGCACCGGCGGCTGGAAACGGTAAGTCGCCTGAGCGAGGCCGGGGTGCCGGTCAGTTTGCTGGTCGCGCCCCTTATCCCGGTGCTGACCGACGTCGAGCTGGAAAGCCTGCTGGAGGCGGCCCATGCGGCGGGAGCCCGGGATGCCGGCTATGTCCTGCTGCGCCTGCCGCACGAGGTCAAGGGCCTGTTCGCCGACTGGCTGCAGATGCACGAACCGCTCAAGGCCGAACACGTGCTGAACCGGGTGCGCGACTGCTGCGGCGGGCGCGACTATGACGCCACCTTCGGCCGGCGCATGCGCGGCACCGGGATCTTCGCCGACCTGCTTGCCCAGCGGTTCAAACAGGCTTATCGGCGGCTGGGCTTTCCCGGGACGCCACCGCTGGAGTGCAGCCTGTTCCGGCCGCCCCGGGAGGATACGCCGCAGCTGGGGCTGTTCGACTGAACAAAGGAGAAACGCATGTCCAACCGCATCAAGGTCATCCCCAATGGTCCGCTGATCCTGTACGGCGATATCGAGCTGCAGGACGCGCAGGGCGAGGTGCTGGAACGCAGTGCCGAGATCGGCCTGTGCCGCTGCGGGTTGTCCCAGCGCAAACCCTGGTGCGACGGCACCCACAAGCAGTCGGCGTTCAGTGACGATGCCTGCTTCGAGGACGACCGGGCGCAGGCTCTGGATGGAAAGGAAGGGCGGCTGACGGTCCAGGCCCGCACCAATGCGATGTATATCGCCGCCGGGCCCATGACCCTCGAGGGTGCGCAGGGCAGTGTCACCACCCGCACCCGGGCCGCGCTGTGCCGCTGCGGTCAGTCGGCGCGCAAGCCCTTCTGCGATGTCAGCCACAAGGCCTGCGGCTTCCGGGCCGACTGAGTCGAGATCATGTTGAAGGGGTACTAGTGTTTCCGCTCAAGGACGACAATCCGGCCGAGCTGCCGCCCATCATTACGGTGGCCCTGATCGCGGCCTGCGTGCTGGTGTTCTTCTGGCAGCTGTCGCTGGGCCAGGCCCAGCAGGCGGCCGTGTTCGCGTTCGGGACGGTGCCGGCGGTACTGTTCGGCCTGGCCGAACTGCCGCCGGAGCTTCAGTTGATTCCGGCCGAGCTGACCCTGTTCACCAGCATGTTCATGCACGGCGGCTGGATGCACATCATCGGCAACATGCTCTACCTGTGGATCTTCGGCAACAATGTCGAGGATGCCATGGGCCATGTGCGTTTCATTGTCTTCTATCTGGTCTGCGGGCTGGTCGCGGTACTGGCTCATGCGCTGCCCGGTCCGGAGTCCACCGTGCCCATGATCGGCGCCAGCGGCGCCATCTCCGGGGTGCTCGGAGCCTACCTGCTGTTATATCCGCACGCCCGGGTGCTGGTGGCAATCCCCTTCGGTTTCATCATCCAGACCTTCTACCTGCCGGCGGTCGCGGTGCTGGGTCTGTGGTTCGTCATCCAGCTGCTGAGTTCGGCCACCACGGCGGGCGAGGGCGGCGGGGTGGCCTGGGGTGCGCATATCGGCGGCTTCGTGGCCGGCATGCTGCTGGTGCCCCTGTTCAAGCAGCGTGGCGTCCCCCTGTGGCAGCGGCCCGGCCGGTGACTTATGCCTGACTCCCCTTTCAGCATCGATCCGGCACTGGAGGAGAAGCTGATTCACCGCCTCGGCCGCGCTCATGCCCGCCAGCGGCTGGGACTGGAGCAGGACTACGAGGCGCGGGTGTTCGGGCAGGGGAGGAATTTCTTCCATCTGGAAAACTGGTCCTCGGCGCCCGGTCTGATCCGCCAGTTGCTGCGGCTCAGCCTGTTGTACGGGCGTGGCCGCCGTAACGCACGCCGCATCCGGCTGCGCCACAACAGGATTCCGGTCACCGGGCTGCCCGCCGCCTGCGACGGGCTGCGCATCCTGCAGATTTCCGATCCGCATCTGGACATGGCCGAGGACATGCCCCCGGTGCTGATCGAGGCGGTGCGCGAGCTGGAATATGACCTGTGCGTACTGACGGGCGACTTCCGTGCCCGTACCCACGGCCCCTGCGAGGGCGCACTGGAGGGGCTGGCGCGGCTGCGGGCGCACCTGGCCTCGCCGGTCTACGCCATTCTCGGCAATCACGACAGTGTGCGCATGGTGCCGGGGATCGAGGCGCTCGACATCCGCCTGCTGCTCAACGAGTCGCTGCGGTTCGAACGCGGCAACGGCGGGATCCATCTGGTCGGGATCGACGATCCGCACTACTACCGGGCCGACAATCTGGAAAAAGCCGTGGCCGGGGTGCCGGAAGGGGCCGTTTCCATTCTGCTGGCGCATTCCCCCGAGATTTACCGCCACGCCAGTTACCTGGGTTTCGACCTGATGCTGTGCGGCCACACCCATGGCGGACAGATCTGTCTGCCCGGCGGCAGGCCGCTGTTGTGCAATGCCCGCGCACCGCGTGCCCTGTGCCGCGGTGCCTGGCGCTACAACGGCATGCAGGGTTATACCTCGGTGGGTTCCGGTGCCTGCGTGGTGGATGTTCGGCTGAACTGTCCGCCCGAGGTGACTGTCCACACCCTGACCCGGGCGTAGGTCGGATCATGTCGGGTTACGCTGCGCCAACCCGACCTGCCCACTCCTCACTCCTCACTCCTCACTCCTCACTAATACGGCCGCTTACGGATGCGCAGCCGGTAGAGCAGTTTCGACAACAGCAGTTCGAGTACGAGAAAGGCCACGACCAGCCCGATAAGGGTCAGCCCATCCAGTTCCCGCCAGTAACTCACCAGCAGCAGCGGCAGCAGGACCTCGGGGATCTGGTCCAGCCCCAGGGCCTGGCTGCTCGGCGGTCGCCCGAGCCGGCGCTTGAGAAAACTCGACAGGCTGTCGCCGGCCATGGCGCCGGCGGCGATCAGTCCGCCCAGCCAGGCGGTTTCCCCCAGCGCCAGGGCGGCGACGGGGGTCAGCAGCAAAGCGCTGAGGACGCCGCGCAGGGTCTTGGATTTGCCCAGCAGTCGCTGGCCGTCGGATAGCACCAGGCCGCCGTCGAGTGGCCAGCCAAGGCGCCGGTCCAGCAGTCGCTGGGCCAGGATTGGCGCGCCGTTGGCCACTATCAGCAGCAGCAGCAGGATAAGGGGGTGGGGAAGGATCAAGGCTTTTATAATTTAAGTTATTGTAAACACATTTAAATTCAAGTCCGCTAACAGATTGTCGCTAACGGAGTAGGGATATTTGCCGGCGCCGCCGCCTCGGGGTGGGCGGGAGCGCAGGTCTGGGCGATCTTAGCCAGACCGGGCCGGGGCGACAAGCCACGTCCGTTTCCAGACCGGGAGGTGGGCCGTCACCGGATAACCTGTAGTGAAGAGTAGGCAGCAGTTGAGGGTGAGGTTATGAGTGAGCGGCATTTCCGGATAGTACTGGGCCTGTGGCTGGTGGGTGCCCTGTACCTGAACTCGGTTCCGCTGGTGCAGGCGTTGCTGGTGCTGCTGCTGTTCGAGGGGATCACCAACCTGCGGATACCACGCCTGCTCACCCGACTGCGCCCCGTGGCCGCCGATGTCGAGATACAGCCGGCTGCGGCTCGGTTCAGTTTCGAGGCCGAGCGCATGCTGCGGCTGATTGTGGCCGCATTGGTGGCTTTGCCGATGCTGGAGTCGGCCCAAGCGCTCTGGTGGCTGCCCTGGGTGGTGGGCTTTGCCCTTATCGGCGCCGGTCTGAGCGGCATCTGTCCCATGGTCATGGCACTGCGCCGGGTCGGTCTCAGATGAACAGTCCGCAGAATCTGACCTCGCCGCTGTCCAGCAAGGTCACCGTCATCGTCTTCTGGGGACTGGTGGTGATCGGGCTGGTCTTCGCGGGTCTGTTTCTGCACGACAAGGAATCCGCCACCCGCGAATGGCGCGAACTGCTCAGCGACAGCCTGGCCCACCGGCTGGAAGCACTGCAGGTCGGGGAGGACGGCCTGAAGCCCGCCAAGTTGAATGCCCTGTTCAATCCGGGTCAGGGGATCTATCCGCCGCTGTATTTCGAGGCGGCTGAGGCGGGTGGACTGAATGTCTGGATCGATCAGGGAACCGGCAGCGGGGGCGAGCTCCAGGTCCATCGTCGCCGGCTGTATCTGCACAATGCCTCCGGTGGAGCCGACACGACGGAACTGCGCCTGCACTTTCCCGATCTGGCTGCGGTGGTGCACCAGGAGCGCAGCCGGCTGCTGCTGGGGCTGGGCGTGATACTGCTGCTGCTGGGGGTCGGTCTCAAGCTGGTCCTGGAACGCATGCTGACCCGGCCCATGACCCGGATGGCGGAGTCGGCCCGGGCCATCTCGGCCGGGGATACCAGTGTCAGCTTCGACGAGTCGCGTCATGACGAGCTGGGTTATCTCGGCGGCTTCGTCAACGAGGCCATCCGCCGGCTGATCGCCTCAGAAAACGAGGCCCGGCGTTCGCGTGAGCTGGCCGAGGTCACGCTGCATTCCATCGCCGACGCCGTGGTGACCACGGATGAGCAGGGGCGGATCACCTACATGAATCCCGCGGCGCGGAAGTTGACCGGCATTGCTCCCGGCTACGGCGAGCAGCAACCGATCGGTGAGGTGATGCGACTGGCGCACGAAGACGACGGCACCTTTATCGCGGATCCGGTCAGCCAGTGCATCGATACCAACCAGGTCGTCGACATGCAGCAGCACTGTGTGCTGATCCGGCGCGACGGCATGCCAGTGCCGGTCGACCCCGCCGTCGCGCCCATCCGCGACCACGACGGCCGGGTTCGCGGCGCGGTCATGATCATGCATGACATGAGCGAGGCGCGCGCCCTGCAGCACGAACTGAGCTATCAGGCCAGTCACGATCCCCTGACCGGTCTGTACAATCGGCGCGAACTGGATCATGAACTGCAACGGCTGCTGGAACGCTCGACCCGGGATGGTCATGAACATACCCTGTGTTATCTCGACCTGGATCAGTTCAAGGTCGTCAACGATACCTGCGGGCATGCCGCCGGCGACCTGCTGCTGCGTAATCTGACCGCGCGGCTGGAGGGGGCCATGCGCAAGTCAGACGTACTGGCCCGGCTGGGCGGGGACGAGTTCGGACTGCTGCTGTATCACTGCCCGCTGGAACTGGCGCTGCAGACGGCCGAGAAGGTCCGCACCCTGGTCAACGAATTCCGCTTTGTCTGGGAGGGGCGTTCCTTCCAGATCGGGGTGAGCATCGGTCTGGCCCCGGTGCAGGCAGGGGTCTCCAGTGCCGCCGAAGTACTGGCCGCGGCCGATATGGCCTGTTACGCCGCCAAGGAGGACGGGCGCAATCGCATCCATGTCTATCGCCCGGATGACGAGGAACTGCACCGGCGCAAGGAGGAAATGCACATGATCGCCGCCGTGCGCCGGGCCCTGGAGGAAGACGGGCTGGAACTGTTTGCCCAGCCCATCCTGCCGGTCGCCAGCGGCTCTGAGCTGAAGCGTTACGAAATCCTGGTGCGCATGCGCGACGGGCAGGGAGGACATATTCCACCGGGGGCCTTCCTGCCGGCGCTGGAACGGTACCAGCTCATGGCCGCGCTGGATCGCTGGGTGGTCCGTGAAGCGGTGGATGTCCTGCAGACGCAGTTGCAGGCAGGGCGGCGGCTGGCGCTGTCGATCAACCTGTCCGGCCAGTCCATCAATGAGGATGCCTTTCTCGATTTCCTCAGTGAGCAGGTCGCCCGCCTGGAGGGCGAGAGCTCGCTGTTGTGCTTCGAGATCACCGAGACCGCGGTGGTGAACAACCTGGATCGCGCGCTGCGGTTGATCGAGACGCTGCGGGCACAGGGCTGCAAGTTCGCATTGGATGATTTCGGTACCGGGGTGAGTACCTTCTCCTACCTGAAGAACCTGCCGGTGAATTATGTCAAGATAGACGGGGCCTTCATCAGCAATATCCTGTCGAGCGAGGTCGACCAGGCCATGGTCAGGGCCATTGTGGATGTGGCGCGAGTGATCGGCATGCGTACCATCGCCGAGTTCGTCGAAAGCGAGGCCGTGCATGAACGGCTGCGGGAACTGGGCGTGGATTACGGCCAGGGCTACTGGTACGGTCGACCCGGGCCTGTGCAGACGCTGTTTGCGCCGGCCGGCCGCGCGGGAGGGTTCGACCGATGACACAAAATTAGAATGTAACGGGCCGTGCGGCTGGATGTTTATTGAGGTTTCCTACGGGACAACATACTGAAACGCACGGAATGGGAAGCAGGGATGAACAGTGAGCCTGTGACGGCACTACAACTGGAACGGATCCGGCCTTCCGATCTGCCCGCCCCGCCGCGCGAGGCGCTGCAGGTGGTGCAGGCGTGCAGCGATCCGGCCATCGACAATCCGCAGCTGGCCGAGCTGATCGAGCGTCTGCCCAAGCTGAGCGCCGAGCTGCTGCGTCTGTCCAACTCCTCCTTCTTCGCCCTGCGCAGCCAGGTCAAGAGCATTGCCCATGCCGTCTCCCTCCTGGGGCATCGCAACCTGCGCAACCTGTCACTGTGCCTGGCCATGCGCGATGCGGTACGCGAGGACGCCATCCCGGGGCTGGACCTGGCGGCTTTCTGGGAGGATGCCCTGCGCCGCGGCGTCGCCGCCCGGCTGCTGGCCGCCGAGGTGGGCCTGGACGGCGACGAGGCCTTCACGGTCGGGTTGCTGCAGGACTTCGGTCTGCTCATCGGTTTCTATCTGCGTCCGGACCGCAGCCATGAATGGGCCTGTCTGCGTCCGCTCGATCCCGATGCAAGACTCCAGGCCGAACGCACCCTGTTCGGGATGACCCATGCCCAGATCGGCCAGGAACTTGCCCGGCAGTGGGCACTGCCCGATGACCTGGCCGAGGTCATCGGTCTGCATCATGCGCCGGTGATGACGGATCTGGAACCGCATGTGCAGTCGCTGTGCCGGCTGGCGCAGAGCGCCGACTGGCTGGCCGCGGTCTATACCGCCGATGACAGCCGTGGTGTCATCCGCCGCTGCCGCGAGCTGCTGCTGGCCGGCTGGGGGCTGGATACCGCCGCCACCGATGCCCTGCTCGAACGCATCAATCAGGTCATGGCCGAGGCCGCCCAGGCCATGAACCTGCCGATCGAACACCAGACCGGCCTGGGCGAAATCATGCGCGCGGCCAATCTGCGCCTGGCCGAGGACAATCTCAGCTTCCAGGAAATGACCCTGGAGCTGGAACGCGCCCTGGACGAGCGCAACCGCTTCGCCGTGGAGCTGGAGCGGGAACTGACCCTGGCCCGCGAGGTGCAGTGCAGCCTGATGCCCCGGCGCGAGGTGCCACGGGGTCAGGTTATCGGCGTCAATCACTCCGCCCGCCGGTTATCCGGCGATTTCTATGACTATTTCCCGACACGCAACGAGCAGGTGTACTTCGCCATTGCCGATGTTTCCGGCAAGGGGATGAACGCCGCCCTGCTGATGGCCAAGGCCAGCAGCCTGTTCCACTGCCTGGGCAAGGTGGTGCTGGACCCCTCCGTGCTGCTGGCCACGCTCAACCGGGAGATCGCCGAAAGCACCATCCGCGGCATGTTCGTGACCATGATCATCGGCATTTACGATGTTCACAGTGGGCAGGGAAAACTGGCCAATGCCGGGCATCTGCCGGCCCTGCAGGCCGGGCCCGACGGGGCGCTGCGCGAATTTCCGGCCCAGGCCCCGCCGCTGGGGGTGCTGCCGGAGGGAAGGTTTCCCGCGGTGGAATTCGATCTCACTGCCGGCGAGCTGTATCTGTTCACCGACGGCCTGATCGAGGCCGAGGTCCAGGGCGCGCCGCTGGAACTTGAGGGCCTGGCCGCGCTGATCCGGCGCGAGCGCCATCTGGAACTGGAACAGCGTTTGCATCGGATCATGGGCGCGGTCATCCCTGCCAGCGGCAGTCCGCGTGACGATCTGACCCTGCTGGCCGTGGATCTGACGACATCAGAATGAATGAAGCGACCCGATTGCTGCGGATCGAGTTCGACGCCCTGCCCGAGCGGCTGCAGCTGCTGCGCTGTCTGCTGCGGGACCTGGCCGCGGGCGCCGGCTTCGCCCCGGAGCAGCGCGATGCCGTGGTGCTGGCGGTCAATGAGGCCTGCGCCAATGTCATCCAGCATGCCTACGCCGGGCGCGAGCCGGGGCCGGTGGTGCTGGAGGCCTACGCGCTGGAGGCGGGACTGGCGTTCGAGCTGACCGACTGGGGGCAGGGCGTGGCAATCGAGCAATTGCAGCCGCGGCCGCTGGAACAGCTGCGCCCGGGCGGGCTCGGGATGCACTTCATGCAGTGCGTCCTGGACGGCATGGAATACCGGCCCTCACCCGAGGGCAACCGCATGTGTATGCGGGTATACAGGGAATGTGGACAGGAAAGATGACGCACGCCGAGGTGAATCTGGACAAGGGCTATGCCGTGGTTTCGCTGCAGGGCGAGATCGACCTGTACAGTTCGCCGCAGGCGCGCGAGCTGATCCTCGGTTGTCTGGAGGAGGGCAAGCCCACACTGGTGGATCTGTCCGCCGTAAGCTACATCGACAGCTCCGGCGTGGCCAGCCTGGTCGAGGGCCTGCAGAAGGCGCGTGCGAACGGCCTGGCCTTTGCCCTGATCGGTGTCAGCGAGGCGGCCATGAATGTGCTGCGGCTGGCGCGGCTGGATACGGTGTTCAGCATCTACTCCGGCATCGACGCCTGTCCGGCGGTGTAGTTGGGATGTTGGTGGAAAATGTCAGTCCTGTAGGTCGGATTAGCCCGAAGGGCGTAATCCGACGCCGGTCCGTGTCGGGTTACGCTGCGCTAACCCGACCTACGCTTTCTTCCGTCATTGCGAGCGAAGCGCGGCAATCTCGTAATGCGGAATCAGCCGGTAGGAGATTGCCGCGGCGCTGCGCGCCTCGCAATGACGTGTTCATGAGAGATCTGTTGTGTATGCCCTGACCGAAAACCTGGGCCGGCGCGTAGCGCGCGGCATCGACGAGTTCGGCTATGCCGCCCTGCTGCTGGCCGAGAGCCTGTACTGGCTGGTGGCGGGGGTGCTGCGCGGCCAGCCGGTGCGGCTGCGCGCCGTGGTCACCGAGATGATGCGGATCGGCGTGGCGGCCATTCCCATCGTCGCCATCCTGGCCTTTGCCAACGGGGTGATGATGGCCCTGCAGGGCGTCTACACCCTCAAGGACTTCGGCGCCGAGTCCCAGGTCATCCCGGGCCTGGCGCTGTCGATCACGCGCGAGTTCGGCGCCCTGATCGTTGGCATCGTGGTGGCGGGGCGCTCGGGTTCTGCCATCGCCGCGCGCATCGGTTCGATGCAGATGTCGCAGGAGATCGACGCCCTGCGGGTGCTGGGGGTGAACCCGGTGCGCTACCTGGTCGCGCCCATCCTGCTGGCGATGCTGGTGATGGTGCCGGCGCTGACCATCCTGGCCAACCTCATGGCCCTGACCGGCGGCGGGCTGCTGTGCGTGCTCAAGCTGCACTTCAGCCTGGCCAGTTACTGGGAGGCCGTGATCGCCTACCTGGAGGTGGCCGATGTCATGCAGGGCCTGGTCAAGAGCCTGGTGTTCGCCGTGCTGATCGCGCTGGTGGGCTGCACCAACGGCTTCATGGCACGGGGCGGGGCGGATGGCATCGGCCATTCGACCACCCGCTCGGTGGTTCTGTGCATCGCCGCCATCGTCATTGCCGACATGCTCTTCACCCTGTTTCTGAGCCGCTGACATGGGAGCGGCGGCGATGTCGGGCACACGCGAACGCATCGAACCGGGGCAGCCGGTGGTCGAGGTGGAGGGGCTCGGTGCCCGCTACGGTGAGCAGACCGTGCTGGAGGATATCGACCTGACCATCCGCGCCGGCGAGATTCACGTGATCATGGGCGGCAGTGGCTCGGGCAAATCCACCCTGCTGCGCCACCTGCTGGGTCTGAATCAACCGGTGGCCGGGCAGGTGCGCCTGTTCGGTCAGGACATCGCCCGGCTCGGCGAGCGCGAGATGCTGGCCCTGCGCCGTCGCATCGGCGTGTCCTTCCAGGGCGGGGCCCTGTTCAGTTCCATGACGGTAGAGGACAACGTCGCCTTTCCGCTGCGCGAACACACCCGGCTGGACGAGAACACCATCCGCATCATGACCCGCATGAAGCTGGAGGTGGTCAACCTGGCCGGCTTCGAGGATCTGCTGCCCAACCAGCTCTCAGGCGGCATGGTCAAGCGCGCGGCGCTGGCCCGGGCCATCGTCATGGACCCGGAGCTGCTGTTCTTCGACGAGCCCTCGGCCGGACTGGACCCGGTGGTCTCGGCCGAACTCGACGAGCTGATCATCCGCCTGCGCGACATCATGAAGATCACCGTCGTGGTGGTCACGCATGAGCTGGAGAGTGCGTTCAAGATCGCCGACCGCATCACGGTGCTGGATCGCGGCCGGATTCTCATGACCGATACCACCGGGGCGGTGCGTGCCACCGCCCACACCCGGGTCCAGGCCCTGCTGCAGCGCCGTCCCGAGGCGCTGCAGCTGGACGCCGAGGATTATCTGCAACGACTGACCAGATCTTAGGATGCCGGTTGATAAAGAATGCGTAGAGACAATATCAATTATTTCCTGGTGGGGTTGTTCACCCTGATCAGCCTGGCGGTGCTGCTGGCGGCGCTGTACAAGATCACCGGCCGGGTCGGCCAGGCCGAGCCCTATCATGTCCATTTCGACAACATCGCCGGGCTGGGCAAGGGCACCCATGTCACCTACGAGGGCTACCAGGTCGGTTATGTCGAGCGGCTGGTGCCGGAGCAGACCGGACAGGGTACCCGCTACCGGGTGGAGCTCCTGATCCGCCGCGACTGGCAGATCCCCGAAGACAGCCAGGCCCGGATCCATGCCACCGGCCTGCTGGGCGATACCGTGATCGAGATCGCGGAGGGAGCGAGCACCCGCTACCTGGAACCGGGCGCGGCCATCGCCGGCGCCCCGGCGGAGGATGTGTTCGCCGTGCTCAACCAGGTGGCCGCCGAGGTCGGCGGGCTGACCCGCGACAGCCTGCGGCCGCTGCTGGACAATCTGAACACCCAGGTCAGCGGCATCGGCGGCGAGGTGCAGGCCCGGCTGCCGGACATCCTCGGCGGGCTGGAGTCCATGGTCGGCCGGCTGGACAACAGCGCCGCGCGGCTGGAATCCATGCTGGATGAGGAGACCGAGACGCGGGTGGACAGCATCCTGGTCAACGTCGATGATATGAGCCGCGACCTGGCCGGACTGAGTCGCGGCCTGCAGGCCTCGCAGCAGGCGCTGGATGCGCTGCTCGATGATGCCCACGCGATGGTGCGCGACAACGATGCCGATGTGCGGCGCAGCGTGGTGGGCCTGCGCCGTTCGGTGGAGGCCTCGGCCCGCGCCATCGATGCCATCTTGCACGACCTGCGCCAGGCCAGCCGCAACATGAACGAGTTCAGCCGCCAGATCCGCGGCAATCCGGGCCTGCTGATCCGGGGTCGGCCGCAGACGGACGAGGAGTAGGGATGCGCAGCATAGTTACAGTGTTCAGTCTGGTTATGGCGCTGCTGGCCGGTGGCTGCGCCGGTCCCGCCGCCGTGCCCGAGGACAGTTACTACAGACTGGCCCGGGCCGAACCCGCATCCCGCCTGAACCGGCCGTTGCTGACCGGCGGCCTGGTGGTCGCCGTGGTGGAGACGCCGGCTCTGTACCAGGACCGTGCCATCGTCTATCGCACGGCTGAGCAGCCGCTGCAGCTGCGGCGCCATCACTATCATTACTGGAGCGAGAGCCCGCCGCGGTTGTTGCAGGCCTATCTGGTCGACTATCTCACGGCCACCGGCCTGGCTGACCGGGTGCTGGAGGAGGACTATGCCGGCGCGGCACGGTACCGGCTGCATACCCGGCTCGAGCGCTTCGACCAGATCCGGGGAGCGCAGGGCGCCGGCGTGGAGGTGGCACTGGCGTTCGAACTGCACGACCGCGACACGGGCGAGCGCCTGGCCGTGAGCGAGCTGAGCCGGACCCTGTCCGTCGATACGGGAGATGCTTCCATGCACACCACGGTGGAACTGTTTCACAGCGCATTGGAACAGATGAGTGCGGAGTGGCTGCAGCGGCTGGCCGACGCGCGCCCCTGAGCACGGCATGCCAGAAAACCACTGATTAACCTGGCAGTTGCATAAAAAATCACTTCCGATCACGCGAAGTTCTGTATTTTCAGGGTGAAGCTTGCGTGACAGTCCAGTGGCTGGAGTTCAGCAGACAGCCAGGGCTTGTTTTCCGTCATTCCGGCGAAGGCCGGAATCCAGATACCGCCGTGGTCCCTGGATCCCGGCCTTCGCCGGGATGACGATGGCGGCTATGACAACCGCAATATATGCACTGATTGGGTTACTAATGAGAACGTAAGTTAGATGACACTCAGGGCTTCAAGCCGCGTCTGCATCAAGGCGCGGTGCGCCGGGAATGGCCTGGCCCTTGCCAAGCGCCGCAACGCCGAGGCGGACGCGGCTTGAAGCCCCTAACGATCTGATTTTACGAAGGACAGGCCGTTGTGTGCTCACGTAGGCCTGTGTTATCGAAGCTTGCTGTAGGAGTGCTACAGCGGCGCTTCGCTGCCTTGGCCTACGTGAGCGCACAACGGCTGAGTGTCGTCTAACTTACGTTCTCATTAGTAATTCAAATAATCCTGCCATTCCCTCAATGACGAGTTAATCAGAGACGCCTCGGTCAATTATGCTGCAGACCATCCTGGAGATGTTCGTGATCGTCGCCCTGGGTGTGGTGGTGCGCCACATCGGGCTGGGCGGCCTGCCGCCGGAGCAACTGCGCCGCGGCATCACTGATGTGGTGTTCTACGTTCTGCTGCCGGCGCTGGTGCTGCTGACCCTGTGGCAGGCCGAGCTGGGCTGGTCCACCTTCAAGATCTCGGCCCTGGCGATCACCGGTGTGGTCTCGGCGCTGGCGCTGAGCCGCCTGTTGTGCCGGCTGTGCGGCCTGTCGCGCCGCAAGAGCGCGGCCCTGATGCTGGCTGCCGCCTTTCCCAATGTCACCTACCTCGGCCTGCCGGTGCTGGAAAACACCTTCGGTCCCCAGGCCCGCAGCATCGCCATCCAGTATGACCTGTTCGCCTGCACACCACTGCTGCTGACGCTCGGTATCCTGGTTGCCCAGCGCTACGGCGACCGCGGTCCCGACACCGGCATATTCACCCGCCTGCTGAAGGTGCCGCCCTTGTGGGCGGCGCTGATCGCGGTGGGGCTGAATCTCGCCGCCGTGCCGGTCCCGGCCATGCTCGACTCGGTGCTCGCCAGCCTGGCCAGCGCGGTGGTGCCGCTGATGCTGCTGGCCCTGGGCATGGGCCTGTTCTGGCCCGCCCGCGGCCAGTTGGAGGTCGTCGCCCTGGCCAATCCGGTGATCATCCAGCTGCTGCTGATGCCGCTGCTGGTCTGGGGTGGGGCGGGGCTGCTCGGTCTGGAGGGCTGGGTACGCACCGCCGTGGTGCTGGAGGCGGCCATGCCGAGCATGGTCATCGGCATCGTCCTGTGCGACCGCTACGGCCTGGACAGTGCCCTCTATGCCATGACTGTGACTGTTTCGACACTTTTGAGCCTGGTAACCCTGCCCCTGTGGTATCAGTGGGTGTCGTCCGGGTTCTGACGCCGCCGCCGCACCCCTCCTGCTTGACCGGGGAACGATTCTTTCCTTGAATAACTGTTAGAGCACCGGCATCTTGTCAGTATGAAAATGCGGGTCGTAGCATCTTTGGAGCCGTTTCAGCAGCCATGGTCAGCGTGAGTCAGTCGAGCATTCAGGCACCGCCGGGGCGGGAGGATCCCGACCTGGCGCAGTACCGTGCTGCCCTGGCGCAGGGTTTCGGCGAGGCCCAGCAGGCGCTGGTCGAACAGGCCGTGGATTTTGCCGCCCGCGCCCATGCCGGCCAGCGCCGGGCCTCGGGCGAGCCTTACCTGACCCATGTGCTGGCCGTGGCCGAGATCGTGCATCAGCTGGGACTGGACCATGAATCCGTCTGCGCGGCCATCCTGCACGACGCGGTCGAGGACACCCCGGTTACGCTGGTCGAGGTGCATAGCGGTTTCGGCCCGGACATCGCCCGCCTGGTCGACGGCGTGACCAAGATGGGGCAGATCAGCCGCTACCGCGATGCCGCGCAGAAGGCGCAGGAACATGCCGAAAGCCTGCGCAAGCTGCTGCTGGCCATGGCCGAGGATATCCGCGTCATCCTGATCAAGCTGGCTGACCGCCTGCACAACATGCGCACCCTGCGGCATCTGGATGCGCCGAGTCAGCGGCGCATCGCCCGCGAGACGCTGGAACTCTATGCGCCGCTGGCCAACCGCCTCGGCATCGGCCAGATCAAGTGGGAGCTGGAAGATCTTTCCCTGCGCTACCTGGAACCGGAAGTCTACAAGGATATCGCCACCTATCTGGACGAACGTCGCCTGGATCGGGAACGCTATATCGATCATGTGGTATCCAGCATCCGCAACGAGCTGCAGGCCGCCGGCGTCGCGGGCGATGTCAGCGGCCGGGTCAAGCACATCTACAGTATCTGGCGCAAAATGCAGCGCAAGAACGTCGGCTTCCACGAGATCTTCGATGTACGTGCCGTGCGTATCCTGGTCGAGCAGGTGGCGGACTGCTATGCCGCGCTCGGCGTGGTGCACAGTCTCTGGCACCATATCCCGCGCGAGTTCGACGACTACATCGCCAATCCCAAGGAGAACAATTACCGTTCCCTGCATACGGCGGTGGTCGGTCCCGGCGGGCGCACGCTCGAGATCCAGATCCGTACCCGCGAGATGCATGAGCATGCCGAACTCGGGGTGGCCGCGCACTGGCGCTACAAGGAAGGCGGGCGTTTCGACCAGAGCTTCGAGCAGAAGATCGCCTGGCTGCGTCAGCTCATCGAATGGCGCGACGAGGAATCCACCGCCAGCGACTTCGTCGACCGCTTCAAGTCCGAGACCGGCGACCGGGTCTATGTGCTCACCCCTCAGGGTCAGGTGGTCGACCTGCCGCAGGGGGCCACGCCGCTGGACTTCGCCTATCACATCCACACCGAGATCGGGCATCGCTGCCGCGGGGCTAAGATCGACGGCCAGATCGTGCCGCTGACCTACGAGCTGCACAACGGCGAGCAGGTTGAGATCCTCACCACCCGCAACGGCACCCCCAGCCGCGACTGGCTCAGCCCGCACCTGGGCTACCTCAAGTCCTCGCGGGCGCGGGCCAAGGTACGCCACTGGTTCCATCAGCAGGACCGGGACAAGAACCTCGCCGCCGGGCGCACGGCGCTGGAACGCGAGCTGGACCGACTGGGCCTGGACAACATGAACTGGGAGGAGCTGGCCAGGCGTTTGCGTTTCGACAATCTGCAGGACCTGCTGGTGGCCATCGGCAAGGGCGATGTGGGCAGCACCCAGATCGTCAGCGCGGCCAATGAGCTCTTTACCCGGGAGGAAGCCGCCATTCCGCTCAGTCGCCCCAGCAACCGCGGCGACGAAGGCGGCGACGTGCGCATCCTCGGCGTGGGCAATCTGCTCACCCACATGGCCCGTTGCTGCCACCCGGTGCCACAGGATCCGATCGTGGGCTACATCACCCGCGGCCGGGGTGTGACCATCCACCGTCGTGACTGCCCCAACGTGCTGCGCCTGTACCAGAAGGAGCATGAACGCCTGATCGAGGTCAGCTGGGGCGGCACCCAGCAGCGGGTCTATCCGGTCGATATCCAGATCCTGGCCTACGACCGGTCCGGGCTGCTGCGCGACATCACCTCGGTGCTGGCCACCGAGAAGATCAACGTGCTCGGGGTCAATACCGTCACCGACAAGCACGACCATGCCGCCAATATGAAATTAAGCATTGAAATCAGTGATCTGGAAGAGCTCAGCCGGGTTCTCACCCGGATCGGCCAGCTGCCCAACGTGATCGGGGCCCGCCGCCAGCTGCAGCACTGAATCGCCTGTCCCGAGGGTCAAGGCCTCTCCGCTCGCGCCGTTATAGAAACAAATGGCAGTCCCTGTCAGGGCTGTGAAACAAAGACGGCATACGAGCGAAATCATGAGTGAGCGAGCCTACCGATTCATCCTCGGTACGACACTGATCGTGCTGTTGTATCTGCAGGCACCCATTCCGATCTATATCTACATGGGTGTGCTGCTGTTCGAGGGTGTGACCAACTGGCGTATTCCCATCATCGTGTCCCGGCTGCGCTACGGTGCCGACTACCACGATCCGTTCATGGGTCATTGTCCGCGCTTCGGCTTCGATGCCGAGCGGATGCTGCGGCTGATCGTGTTCGTGCTGCTGCTGATCAGTTATATCGGCCTGCCCGAAGTCGCCTGGTTCTTTCCCTGGTTCATCGGTTTCATGCTGTTCATGGCCGGCATGACCAATATCTGTCCCATGGTGATGGGGCTGCGCTGGCTGGGGTTTCGTTAGTTGTATCAGGAGTGGATTCCGTTACCCGAAACGCCGGTTCGGGATGCGCTGCGAATACATCCATGTACGCTCGACGGCCGCGTCCATGCGGCCGACGATCCCGAACTGGCGTTTCGGGTAACCTGCAAACCTGCTGCTCAGGATGGAACGCCGGATGGTGAATGAAGTCATTGTCTCTGACGACTGGACCCGCAACTGGCAGGCCAGCATCGCGGTCAAGATCACCGCCCTGGTGATGTGGGTGATCATCGTGGCGGTGTTCATCGTCGCGACCTGGCTGCTGCGTGACATGGAATCCCGCCTGCAGGCGGACTTCGAGGCCGGGGCCGACCGCATCGCCTACCAGGTGGCCAGTCTGGTCGAGGCCGGCGCGGCCGGCGAGACTGCCGACCTGACCGCGCGCATGGCCGAATTGCAGCAGGGCAGCGGTTTCTCCGCCATCGGGCTGAGTCTCGGCCAGCAGGATTTCCTGGTCGGTGATGCCGACGGACAGGATGTGATCGAGCGCCACCTGCCCACGGCGCTGGCCCCGGGCCAGGACATCGACCTCGAGGTCTTCCACCCGAACCTCGACGAGCTGGTTGCGCAGCGTCGCAACCAGCTGGTGATCGGCATATTCGCCACCCTGCTGGTGTTCGGCCTGTTTCTGACCTGGTCCATCCGCACCATCGTGCACCGCCCCCTGCAGCAGCTGGTCAGTGCCACCCGCGCCGTCTCCGAGGGCCGCCGGGAGGTGCGCCTGGATATCTCGCGCGAGGACGAGTTCGGTTATCTGTCGAGGTTCTTCAACCAGATGCTGGACCGGTTGATGGCGCAGCAGCGCGAACTGGAGCAGGCCGCGGAAGAGGCGCGTTCGGTCAGCCGCGCCAAGAGTGCCTTTCTGGCCAACATGAGTCATGAACTGCGCACGCCGCTGAACGCCATCATCGGCTACAGCGAAATGCTGGAGGAGGAGGCCGGGGATATCGGGGCCAGGGAACTCACCCCCGATCTACACAAGATCAACTCCGCCGGCCGGCACCTGCTGTCCCTGATCAACGACGTGCTGGACCTGTCCAAGATCGAGGCGGGCAAGATCGAGATCAATCCGGTCATGTTCCAGCTCCGGGATCTGGTCAGCGACGTGGTTGACAACATCCAGCCGATGATGTTGCGCAACAACAACCATCTCCAGGTCGAGGTCCCCGACCCCCCCGGCCGGATGTTCTCGGACGAGACCAAGCTGCGCCAGGTGCTGATGAACCTGCTCAGCAACGCGGCCAAGTTCACCGAGGACGGCAAGGTCCGGCTGCAGCTCTCCCGGCGTCGGGAGAGGGGCGAGGACTGGGTACAGTTCGTAGTCGAGGATACCGGTATCGGCATCG
The DNA here is from genome assembly GCF_003932505.1 of Thiohalobacter thiocyanaticus. Taxonomy (GTDB): domain Bacteria; phylum Pseudomonadota; class Gammaproteobacteria; order Thiohalobacterales; family Thiohalobacteraceae; genus Thiohalobacter; species Thiohalobacter thiocyanaticus. Next base: position 526,967 of record NZ_QZMU01000001.1, on the reverse strand, counting down.
CACCGGAGAAACTCGGCCGCCTGTTCCAGGAATTCTCGCAGGTCGACTCCTCCAGCACCCGCAAGTACGGGGGCACCGGCCTGGGCCTGGCGATCAGCCGCCGCTTCTGTGAAAAGCTGGGCGGACGCATCGAGGTCGACAGTGAACCGGGCAGCGGCAGCCGCTTCACCATCCACCTGCCGGCCGATTTCGGCCAGCTGCTTCCGGAGCCGGCCTCCCGGACGACGGTGCCGGCGACCCGTGACCGGGTTGGGGATACCGCTGGCCCGGGGAACGCGGGCAAGGCGCTCATTGTGGATGACAATGCCTCCAGCCGTGACCTGATCAGCCGGACCCTGCAAGCCGAAGGGATCGAGGTCATCGAGGCCCGTGACGGCCGGGAGGCGATCGCGCTGCTGGAGTCGCAGCGCCCGCACCTGATCTGCACCGATCTCATCCTCCCCAACATGAACGGCTTTGACTTCATCAAATGGTTGCGCGCCAATCCCCTGACCACGGAGCTGCCGCTGGTGGTCGTCTCGGCCATGGACATCAATCCGGCCGACCGCCGGGAGCTGGAACTGCAGCGTGCGCGGATCGTGCCCAAGGGGGTCAACCTCAGACAGCAGCTGGTGTCGCTGCTGCAGGAACTGGTCAATGGCGAGACTGCTGCTGGTTGAAGACAATGAGATGAACCGCGACATGCTCAGCCGCCGCCTGACCCGGCGCGGTCATGAGGTGCTGACGGCGGTCAGCGGTCATACCGGGGTGGCGCTGGCGGGAACGGAACAACCGGAACTGATCCTGATGGACCTGAGTCTGCCTGACCTCGATGGCTGGGAGGCGACCCGGGTCCTGAAAGGTGAGGACCGCACGGCCCATATCCCCATCGTGGTGCTGACCGCGCATGCCATGGCCGAGGATCGGGAGCGGGCCTTCGCCGCCGGCTGCGACGACTATGACACCAAGCCGGTGGATTTCGCCCGCCTGATGGAAAAGATCGAGCGGCTGCTGCAACCCGCCTGATCCCATCGCTCATGCCGCGTGTAGCAGCGGTGACCGTGCCCGGACTTCAGAGACGGTAGGTCTGCGCGATGCCCTCGGCGGTCAGTATCCCTTCCACCCGTTTCAGACCCGGTGCGGCATAACGCGTCACCAGCAGGGCCTCGGCTCCCGTCGCCTGCATTCTGGCATGGGCTTCCTGCAGGCTGGCCTGGCGGTCGACCCCGGTCGTCTGCAGACGGGTGCCCGGAATATCCATGAGGTCGAACTCCGTTGCTTCGGCGTCCCGGGCAACGGCCTGCACCAGATCCACGGCGGCCAGCAGCACATCGGCCTGTTCCGGCTCCCGGATCACGATCCACTGAAGATTGTCCTTGAGCTCCTCATCGAGCCGGGTGCGCTCGACCCGGCGTGGCAGTACGGTAAAGGCGGTCTGCATCGCGGCCGTCACCCCGACGCGTCGCAGCGACTGCTTGACCGGATCATTGCGGTAATCCATGCCCAGGTTGCGCAGCATGGTATGGAAGGCCGACTCACGCTGAGTGAACAGGCCGGCCGTGATGGTGGCGGAGACGACCGCGAGCATGCCGGGCAGGATGACGTCGGGTGATCGGGTCAGTTCCAGGATGGCGATCAGTCCCGCCAGCGGCGCCTGGAGGATCGCCGCCATCATCGCACCCATGCCGACCAGGACATAGAGGCCGAGGGAGTCCGGGGCACTGATTCCCGCATCCATGCCGAGCATGCCGAGCAGGCCGCCGCCCGCCGCACCGATCACCAGGGACGGACCGATCATGCCGCCGGGGATGCCGGCGCCGATGGTGAAGGTCGTGGCCAGCAGTTTCAGGATCAGGATCGATGTCAGTAACGTCAGGCCGTGGTGGCCATTGAAGGTGTCCGTGATGGTCTGGTCCCCGATGCCCATTACCTGGGGCACGACCATGCCCGCCAGACCGACGGCGCCGCCGGCGAGACTGAAGCGCAGCCAGACGGGCAGGGGGGCGTGCAGGCGGGTGAACAGTTGCAGCAGGACCAGGAAGGCCGCACCGATCATGCCGATCAGAATACCCACTATCATGATATACGGCAGCTCCGACAGGGAACCGAGGCTGATGGCCGGTACGCTGAAGGCGATCTGGTCTCCGAATACCAGGCGGCTGAGCATGGTGGCGCTGACGGTGGCGAGGATGACCGGGGTGAAGCCGGCAACGGTATATTCCAGCATCAGTACCTCCATGGCGAAGGCCACGCCGGCCAGCGGCGTGTTGAAGGAGGCCGCAATGCCGGCCGCGACCCCGCAGGCGGCGGTGACGCGCAGACTGTTGTTGGGCAGTTGCAGCCACTGGGCCGGCAGGTTGCTGCTGGCCGCGCCCAGGTGGGCACTGGGGCCCTCGCGCCCGATCGACTGACCGCTGATGATGGCGACCGCCCCGCCCAGAAACTGGGACAGGGCGTTGCGCCAGGGCATGCGCCCCTGGTGGTACTCGAGGCGTTCCAGCACGTGCAGGATGCCGACCCGGCGCGTGTCCTCGGACAGCCACTGAAACAGCAGGCCCAGACCGAGGCCGCCGAGCAGGGCGAGGTAGAGGCGGTGACTCGCAGCCAGCCCGGCGAAATGCCCGGCCCGGCCCGCGAGCAGTCCGGACTGAAGCCATTCGGCAAGCAGGCGGAAGGCGATGATGGTAAGACCTGCCAGCACCCCGGCGAGGATGCCGAGCAGCGCCAGCTGCGGAACGGCATCCGGACGCGCGACACTCAATCGGTAACGTTCAAGCTGTTTGCTGAGGATCGCTCGCATGCAGGCATTATGGCCGGGAAGTCCCGCAGGCGGAACCGGGCATGGAAGGGGTGGAATATGGCGTCCCCGGCAGGATTCGAACCTGCGACCTACGCCTTAGGAGGGCGTCGCTCTATCCAGCTGAGCTACGGAGACAGGGCCGCCATTGTAACGGGGATCAGACCCGGACCCAAGTCAGTCGCTGCCGCGGCTGCGGCGGCGGATCATTTCGCGTTCCAGCTGGGTGACGAACTTGCGCAGCCGGCTCCTGTCGCTGGAGGAGAGTTTGCAGAAGCGCCCCCCCATACGCAGGACCTGGTGCTGCTCGTCCGGCAGGGCGAAGCGTACCTCCAGATCGGCCTGCAGGGACTGGGGATCCTCCGGCAGCTGGATCCGGCAGTCGGGGATGATCAGGCCCTTGCGGATCTCCTGTCCCGTCTCCAGCCGCGCGCCCAGCCCCCCCATGGATACATCGCACAGCTGGCCGTCGAGGAGGGTTTCCTCGCCGAGCGGCAGCAGCACGCTGAGGCCCATGTCCATCGCCACGTGCACGCGGTAGTCGGCGCGGCGCTGCATGTAGTGGATGCAATCCGGTAGCCCGGCCTGGTAGAAGCCAACGCCCTGTCGGTTCCGGGCCGGACGGATGGACAGGTTGAAGTTCATCTCCACGCCGTCGTGCTGGCCGAAGACCCGCAGCCTGCCGGTTTCCAGTGCCTTGCGGTGGGCGTGCTCATCGTTGAGTTCGTCAAGGAGCAGGTAGCCGCGCTGGGGGTTGAGATTGAGCAGCAGGCTGTTGAAGGAACGTTCGACGCCGGGGATCCTTACCCGCAGCAGTATCCTGTTCTCATGCAACCGGCGCAGCAGCGCGATGACCTGCGGCGGATGGGTGATCTTTTCGCTTTGGGAACGGTAGTGTTCCTGTTGCTCGATTGCGTCCGCCATGGAGGGTGTCCGGCCCGTGTACTGGGTTCAGTTCATGATACGTCAGTGGACGGTCCAGTCAATTCAGGCCTTGGCCAGCGGGCGGGTGCCGGTGTCTCCGGTATCGGTGTGGCCGCTGGCGGCGTAGGTGGACGGGGCGGGTGACTGGCCGCGCAGCACGGCCAGCGCGGAGCGGGTGTGGCGGCGGTGGGTCTCGATGGCTGCGCCATTATGGCGGTTGCGTTCCTGGCACTGCTGCAGCGATTCCAGTAGCGTCTGCCAGCGTCCGGTCAGCACACCGGTGCTGTCGCACCAGGCGATGCAGGCCTCGATGCCGTCACGGTCGTGGCCATAGCCGGCGTGGCCGAGCAGTTCGGCCAGGCGTCGTTCCATGCCTTCGATATCCTGCATGCGTTCGGCCTTGGCGACGGCGGCCTGTTCCAGGGCGGCAGTGTCCTGCGTCTGCAGGGCCTGGAATTCGGCGTCCAGGATGGCGTTCAGCGCGGCGAGCGTGTGCTGCTCACGCTCGATCAGCGCTGTCAGGGTCGATCTGCACTCTGCTGCCTGCATGACCTAGAGCGCGCCCTCGAACTGCATCATCTTTTCGGCGATGCGGTTGGCGTCGATTTCGTAACTGCCGTTGGCGAGGGCGCTCTGATGGTGTTGACGCGGTTGCTGTCCACCTCGGGCAGATCGGCGATACGGCTCTCCAGATCCCGCAGCTGCTGGGCCTGGGGGGTGAGGCTGACGGTGTCGCGGCTGGACGCCGGATTGCCCTGGCTCTCGGCGGTCTTGTTCTCCGCCGTGGCCTGGCCGCCCTGGGATGCGTGGCCGGCCCCGACATTGCCGATCTGAGAACCGGATATATTGTTGATTTCAGTTGCCATTATGGCCTCCTGCGTGCTGTTTTCTCAGGTTGATTCGGGTCTGACTGAAAATCGTATCGTCAAAACATTCAATAACTTTAGCGTGATTTTTGGCCGCTGCCACTAAAGCGTCACTTTTACGACGCCGCGGGAGACCACCCAGCCCTCGATCACCCGTTTGCTGTTCAGGGCCTTGACGCGGATGCGCTCGCCCCTGGTGCCATCGCTCATGGCTTCACCGCGCATCCGCACCTGGAACCGGTCACTGCCGGTGAGCAGAGTGACCCGGTCGCCGCGATTGATCAGCCGCGGGGCGGTGAGCATGTTCGGAGTGATCACCGTGCCGGCCGGAATGGCGCGCCCGGCCAGCATGCCCTGCAGTTTGTCGGTGCCCTCGAAATAGCCGTAGCTCAGTCCGGACAGTTCCCGTTCGACCACCCTGAGCTGGGCCTCGCCGAGTGACTCGCCCCGCAGCACGGGCTCGGTGGCGACCACGACCTGACCGAAAACATCAATGCTGCCAGAGACATAGATTTTCCACTCGGCCGGGCCGGGGCAACGCACCCCGACACTGGTGTTGCCATTGAGCCGGGCGCCGGTGGGCATGAAGGCCTCCAGCGGCTGGTCACAGGGCTTGAGCCGCAGCCGCTGATCCAGGTTGCCGATGCTGACCTCGATCTTGCCGCTATGGGTGGCGGCAGCCTGGTCGGCGAGAAACCGCTGTGCGGTGTCCAGGATGCTCTGGTGGGACTGGAAGCCGGCCGCCACAGCGCCCGCTGCCTGGCCCAGTCCCAGTCCGATCAACAGTATCCGGCAAAGCCTTTTCACCCGTCTCTCTCCCACATGTTCGAAGTCGTTCGGCCAGAACGATGCAATTGCTGTGCCGGAAGCGGGACGGGTTCAAGAAAGGGTGCCAGCGGGCCGCTACAGGGCCAGAACAGGAAGCCGCCCCTATCGAAGGAGACCAAACAGATGAGCACCGTACTGGCCAGCGTTGACCAGCGCACCCAGCTTGCCGGACACAACCGCCTGGAAGTTCTGATGTTTACCCTCGATGGGCGGCAGCGCTTCGGGATCAATGTCTTCAAAATCCAGGAGGTCATCCAGTGCCCGCCGCTGACCCAGGTGCCGCAGTCCCACCGGGTGGTGCGGGGCGTGGCCCACCTGCGCGGCAAGACCATTCCGGTACTGGATCTGGGGATGGCCATCGGGCGGCCGCCGCTGCAGGATCCGCGCGAGGCCTTCGTCATCGTCACCGAATTCAATCGTTCCACCCAGGGCTTTCTGGTGCGGATGGTCGATCGCATCGTCAACATGAACTGGGAACAGATCCTGCCGCCGCCCAATGGAGCCGGCAAGGACAGCTATCTGACCGCCGTGACCCGGGTCGATGACGTGCTGGTCGAGATCATCGATGTGGAGAAGGTGCTCGCCGAGGTCATCGGCATGGACGACAGCATCTCCGAGGAGGTTCTGGCCGAGGCCGGCGCGGTCGAGCATGAGTGCCGGCCGCATATCCTGGTGGCGGACGATTCCATGGTCGCGCGCAACCAGATCAAGCGCACCCTGGATCAGCTCAATATTGACGCTACCCTGGTCAGCGACGGCAGGAAGGCGCTGGAGCAGCTGCAGCAGTGGGCCGAGCACGATCCGGACCGGCTGCGGGACCTGGCCATGGTCATCTCGGATGTGGAAATGCCCGAGATGGACGGCTATACCCTGACGACACGGATCCGTACCGCGCCGGAGCTGGCGGGCCTTTACGTACTGCTGCACACCTCGCTCAGCGGGGTGTTCAACCACGCCATGGTGGAGAAGGTGGGTGCCGATGAGTTCATCGCCAAGTTCAAGCCCGACCTGCTGGCCACCTCGGTGCTCAAGCAGGTCAACCAGACCCGGCAGGAAGTGGACGGGGCCGCCGTCGGCTGAACGGCCGGTCTGCCGAACTGACAACCTGCTGCGGGCGCTGCATGCAGCCGGACGCGGCAGCCGCCTGACAAGGAAATCCGCTTGAACACTGTCAAAATCCCCTCCCAGGATTTCGATGCCTTCCGCGCCTTTCTGGAGGAGAGCTCGGGCATCGTGCTCGGCGAGAACAAGCACTACCTGGTGCTGAGCCGTCTGGGCCGGCTCATGCGCGAGGCCAGGATCGACAGCCTCGGCGAGCTGGTCGAACAGATGCGCAAGCCCTTCAGCCGCGGGCTGAAGGAGCAGGTCATCGAGGCGATGACCACCAACGAGACCTTCTGGTTCCGCGACACCTTTCCCTTCGACATCCTCAGACAGACCATCCTGCCGGATATGGCCGCGCGTCGGGTGCGGGTGCCGCGGATCTGGTCGGCGGCCTGTTCCAGCGGGCAGGAGGCCTACTCGATCAGCATGACGGTCCAGGAGTTCATGGCCGAGAATCCCGGCAAGCTGGGCGAGGCCGAGATCCTGGGCACCGATATCGCCCCCACGGTGATCCGGGAGGCGCAGGCCGGGCGGTATGACGGCCTGGCGGTGGTCCGCGGCCTGTCCGAGGAACGCAAGCAGAAGTACTTCGCCCAGCAGGGTCTGCACTGGGTGGTGAAGGACGAGATCAAGCGCCGGGTGCGCTTCACCCTGGCCAACCTGCTGCAGAGCTATACCACGCTGGGCCGCTTCGACATCATTTTCTGCCGCAATGTGCTGATCTATTTCTCCACCGAGTCCAAGCGCGACATCATTGCCCGGATGGCGCGCAGCCTGAATCCCGGCGGCTATCTGTTTCTCGGCTCCTCCGAGTCCATTACCCAGCACTCGGACGCCTTCGAGCTGGTGCGCGCCCCGCGCGGCTCGGTCTACCGGCTCAAGGAAGGCCTGGACCAGGGGCGTCTGGCCGGGCGCTGAACCTTTCACGATCGGTGGGCGCGTTGCCTTGACTGAAAACCGGATTAACGCAGAGGCGCGAAGGCGCAGAGGCCGCAGAAATTAATGGTACTTACTACACCGTCATCCCCGCGTCGGCGGGGATCCAGGGCTTGACCGCGCTGCCGGATACTGGATTACTCGCTACGCTCGCCCTTCGGGCCGCCCTGCGGACGTTCAACGCGCTTCGCGCTTTTTTCCCGCCTTCGCGGGAATGACGGATTGACTGAAATCCGGCTAATGTTTTTCTCTGCCTCCTCTGCGCCTTCGCGCCTCTGCGTTGAAACTCACGCCCCCGAATTGCACCGCCCTTTGCCACCCGGCGGCGGAATCTTGCCGCCCGGCCTTGCCGCGGCCGCCCTTCCGAAAACGAAATCCCTGTAAAAACAAGCCTCCCGCCGATGCTGGCACAGGCATTGCTACGACATGGCCCGAACGAACTAAAGTTTGAGGTTGCCATGCCGATATCGCTCGATTCCCTGCTGGGGCCAATGCCGGAAGCGCTCAATCTGCGCGCCCGGCGCAACGAGCTGCTGGCCTCCAACATTGCCAACGCCGACACGCCCAATTACAAGGCGCGCGACATCGATTTCCGTGCCGTCATGCGCAATGCCGGCGATGAACAGCTCAAGCTCGCTTCCACCCGGCCCGGTCACATAGCCACCACAACCGACAACTACGGCGGCATACCCCTGAAATACCGGGTGCCGGCCCAGCCGTCCATGGACGGCAATACCGTGGACATGCAGGCGGAGCAGGCGGAATTCTCCAAGAACAGCGTCATGTATCAGACCACGCTGGAATTCCTCGGCCGCAAGTTCAGCGGCATCAAGTCCACGCTGAGAGGTGAATGATCATGTCCCTGTTCAAGGTCTTTGATATTGCCGGTTCGGGGATGAGCGCCCAGAACACCCGGCTCAACACCACCGCCAGCAATCTGGCCAATGCTGAAACCGTCAGCCCGACGGAAGAGGGTGCCTACCGTGCCCGTCAGCCGGTCTTCGCCGCCATGATGAAAAGCCTCTACAACGCCGGCCCCGAGTCGGTGGGCGTACAGGTGCGCGGCGTGGTGGAAAGCGATGCGCCGGTACAGATGCGCTACGCGCCCGACAATCCCATGGCCAACGAGGACGGCTATGTCTACCAGTCCAATGTCAACATGGTCGACGAGATGGTGAACATGATCTCCGCCTCGCGCAGTTACCAGAACAACGTGGAAGTGATCAATACCTCGAAACAGCTGTTGCTCGCCACCCTGAGAATGGGCGAGTAAGACTGCTACCCAGGGAGTCAACCGATGAATGATATATCCAGTCTGCAGGACATCTACGCCGGCGCCGGCCTGCGTACCAGCGAGGAGGCCAGCAGGGCCGAATCCAAGGTGAAGAACGAACTCGGCCAGGAGGACTTCCTGGACCTGATGGTCGCGCAGCTGCGTAACCAGGATCCAATGAAACCGATGGAGGACGGCGAGTTCCTGACCCAGATGGCCCAGTTCAGCACCTCCACCGGCATCCAGGAACTCAAGGATTCGTTCAAGAGTTTCAGTGAATCCATGCAATCCGGCCAGACGCTGCAGGCCGCCAGCCTGGTCGGCCGTTCGGTGCTGGCCCCGACCGGCGTTGGCCGCCTGGAGGAGGGCGGCAGCCTCAGCGGCAGTATCGATCTGCCCGAGAGCAGCAGCGATGTGGAGGTGCGCATCTTCAATCAGGCCGGTGAACTGGTACGCAGCATCGGGCTGGGTCAGCAGGCCGCCGGTACGGTGCCCTTCAAATGGGAGGGGATGGATGACCAGGGCCAGCCCCTGCCTGCGGGAGACTACCTGGTTGAGGCCTCGGCCAATACCGGAAATGGCGCCGAGGCCGTCGAGACCCTGATCGCCACCGAGGTGGAAAACGTCACGCTCAATCGCTCCGGCGGTCTGCTGCTCGGCCTGAACGGCGGCAGAACCCTGGAGTTATCCGAAGTCCGCCAGATTCAGTAAAGGAGAATCGGTCATGCCTTTCAGTATCGCGCTCAGTGGGTTGAATGCCGCGTCCAAGGACCTCGAGGTCACCGGCAACAATATCGCCAACTCCAGCACCAACGGTTTCAAGTCCTCCCGCACCGAATTCGCGGATGTCTTCGCGGTCAGTACGGGCGGCGTCAGCTCGACCGCCATCGGCAGCGGCGTGCGCCTGGCCAACGTGGCCCAGGAATTCGGTCAGGGCAACATCGATTTCACCAGCAGCAACCTGGATCTGGCCATCAACGGCGAGGGCTTTTTCGTGCTCTCCGACGGCGGCAGCCAGGTCTATTCGCGTGCCGGTGCCTACAACATCGACCGCAACGGCTATGTGGTGAATTCCACCGGTCAGCGGTTGCAGGTATTCGATCCCATCGGCAACTCGAGTGATACCTTCAATACGGGCTCGCTGAACGATCTGCAGGTTTCCCAGACCGAGGGCGCTCCGCGGGCGACCTCGAGCATCGGGCTGAACATGAACCTGGACTCCAGCGACCCGGCGATACCGTCCGGCGTGACACCCCTGGATCCCACGGATGCCACCACCTACAACTTCTCGACCTCCTTCTCGGTGTTCGACTCCCAGGGGGTGGAGCATTCGGCCACCACCTATTTCCAGAAGCAGGCGAACAACCAGTGGGATGCAAGACTCTACCTCAATGGCACCGACCCGGGAGATGTGGTTCAGGTCGGCGGTAGCGATACCTTCAGCTTCGAGTTCGATAACAACGGCCAGCTGATCTCCAATTCGGGCACGCCTGCCCTGAACGGTACCGAGGTGATTTTCGATGCCAAGAACCCCGGGACCGGTGCGGCAGACCTGAATATGACCATGGACCTGGCCGATCTGGTCCAGTTCGGCGGCGACTACACCGTGAACTCCCTCAGCCAGGACGGTTTCGCCAAGGGCAAGCTGAGTGGTTTGAGCATCAGTGACGAGGGCGTCATTTCGGCCCGCTTCACCAATGGCCAGTCCAACGCGCTGGGCAAGGTGGCGCTGGCGAGCTTTCCCAACCCGACCGAATTGCGTCAGGTCGGTGATACCAACTGGGCCGAGACCTTCTCCTCCGGCCAGCCGCTGGTCGGCGAGCCCGGCAGCGGCAGTCTGGGCGCGATCCAGTCCGGGGCGCTGGAGTCCTCGAACGTCGACATCGCCGCCGAGCTGATCAAGCTGATCACCGCTCAGCGCAACTTCCAGGCCAACTCCCAGGTGATCAGCACCGCCGACACCATCACCCAGACCATCATCAATATCCGTTAAAGGTAAACGACGATGGATAAGCTGCTCTATGTCGCCGCCAGCGGGGCCCGCCAGGTCATGGATGCCCAGGCGGTCAACGCCAACAATCTGGCCAACGCCACCACCACCGGTTTTCAGGCCGACCTGGCGGCGGCCCGCGCCCATGCGCTGGAGGGGCAGGTCTTTCCCAGCCGGGTCTATGCCGAATCCCAGCCGGGCGGAACGGATTTCGCCAAGGGCGCGATCCAACCGACCGGACGCGACCTGGATGTGGCGGTCGACGGTCAGGGCTGGATCGCGGTGCAGGCGCCGGATGGCGGTGAGGCCTACACCCGTGCCGGCAATCTGCGCATCTCCCCGACCGGCATGCTGGAGACCGGCGCCGGTCACCCGGTAATGGGCGAGGGCGGTCCGATGCTGCTGCCCGATGCACAGAAGGTGGAGATCGCCCCCGACGGCACCGTGTCCATGCTGCCGGTGGGGCAGGATGCCACAGTGCTGGCGGTGATCGGCCGCGTCAAGGTGGTCAACCCCGATCCCACCCAGCTGCAGAAGGACGAGAATGGTCTGCTGCGTATGCGTGACGGCGGCCAGGCCCCGGCCTCGAACGAGGTGAAGCTGGTCAGCGGTGCACTGGAGAACAGCAACGTGAACATGGTCGATGCCATGACCACCATGATCGGTCTGTCACGGCAGTTTGAGGCCAACATCAAGCTGATGGAAACCGCCCGGGAAAACGACTCGGCTTCCGCGCAGCTGATGCGGATCAGTTAAAGAGGATTCAGTTATGAACAAGGCAATGTGGGTTGCGATGACCGGGCTCGAGGCACAGCAGACCCGGATGAACAATATCTCGAACAACCTGGCCAATGTGAACACGACCGGTTTCAAGCGCGACCGCGCGGTGTTCGAGGACCTGCTGTACCAGAACATCCGCCAGGCCGGCGCCCAGTCCTCGCAGGACACCCAGCTGCCTTCGGGCCTGATGCTGGGTACCGGCGTGCGCACCGTTGCCACCCAGAAGCTGCACACCCAGGGCAATGTGGTGCAGACCAACAACTCCTTCGACGTGGCCGTTCAGGGCCGGGGCTATCTGCAGGTGCTGATGCCCGACGGCAGTCTGTCCTATACGCGTGACGGCTCGCTGATGAAGAACAGCGACGGCCAGCTGGTGACCTCCAGCGGCTATCCGATCCAGCCGGCGATCACCATCGATGAAGACGCCCAGAGCGTGACCATCAGCTCCGACGGCGTGGTCAGCGTACAGCTTGCGGGGCAGGCGCAGCCGACCCAGGCCGGAACCATCCAGCTGGCGGACTTCGTCAATGCCACCGGCCTGCAGCCGATCGGCCAGAACCTGTTCATCGAGACCGCCTCCAGCGGTGCCCCCACGATCAACAACCCCGGCACCAACGGCACCGGCACCCTGATCCAGGGCTCGCTCGAAACCTCGAACGTCAACATCGTCGAGGAACTGGTGAACATGATCGAGACCCAGCGTGCCTACGAGATGAACTCCAAGACCATCTCCTCGGTGGACCGCATGCTGCAGTACGTGAATCAGAACCTGTAAGGCCTGGAGACGGAGCCGCGTGATGAAAACCTTCTACAGAATCGCAGTGCTGGGCGGCCTGTTGCTGAGCCTGCTCGCCGGCGGCTGCGCTACCCACCCGGGACCGCGCGGCGACTACCGGCCGGTGGTGCCGCAGCCGCAGACACCGCCGCCGCAGACGCAGGGTACCATCTACCATTCCGGCACGGCCATGTACCTGTTCGAGGACATCAAGGCGCGGCGTGTCGGTGACATCATCACCATCGTGCTGGAGGAACGCACCCAGGCCAGCAAGAATGCCAAGACCGAGACCGACAAGGAAACCTCGCTGGAATCGCAGACGCCCACGGCGCTGGGGGACACCTTCGGCAGGCTCGGCGCCTCGGTTGACAACAGTACCGAGTTCGACGGCGAGGGCAAGAGCAGTCAGAGCAACAGCCTGACCGGCAACATCAGCGTCACCGTGATCGACGTGCACCCCAACGGCAATCTGGTTGTGCGCGGCGAGAAGTGGCTGACCCTGAACCAGGGTGATGAATATATCCAGATCTCCGGCATCGTGCGTCCAGTCGACGTGCGTCCGGACAATACGGTGCCCTCGACCCGGGTGGCGGATGCGCGCATCGCCTACAGCGGTCAGGGCTTTGTGGCGGATTCCAACACCATGGGCTGGTTCGCCCAGTTCTTCAACAGTGTCTTCTGGCCGTTCTAATCCAATAGTCGCTTTGCGACACGTTTGCCCCCTCTCCCGCGAGCGGGAGAGGGTTGGGGTGAGGGAATAAAGCTCATGATTCGATCCTTCGGAAAAGCCATGTTCAACGCCAATCGCCTGGGATTTGTCTTTACCCTGCTGATGAGCCTGCTCATTACCGTCCCCGCCGCCGCCGAGCGCGTCAAGGACATCGCCACCGTGGCCGGTGTACGCGACAACCAGCTGGTCGGCTATGGCATCGTGGTCGGGCTGGACGGCACCGGCGACAAGACCCCTTTCACCGTGCAGAGTGTGAAAAGCATGCTGGCGCAGTTCGGGGTCAAGGTTCCGGACGATCAACGCATCACGCTCAAGAACGCCGCTGCCGTGACCCTGAGCGCGGACCTGCCGCCCTTTTCCAAGAAGGGGCAGAAGATCGACATCACCGTTTCCTCCATCGGCGATGCCACCAGCCTGCGCGGCGGCACCCTGCTGATGTCGCCCATGCGCGGCGCCGACGGCCAGGTCTATGCCGTTGCCCAGGGCAACCTGGTGGTGGGCGGACTCAGCGCCGGCGGTGACGACGGCTCGCGCATCACGGTCAATGTGCCCAGCGTGGGCCGCATCCCCAACGGAGCCACGGTGGAGCGCGAGGTACTCAGCCCCTTCATGGAAGGCGACAGCCTCACGCTCAATCTGCACACGCCCGATTTCACCACGGCCAACCGTTTGGCGAAATCCATCAACGACCTGATCGGTCCACGCTCGGCCCAGCCGGTGGATGCCGGGGCAGTCAGCGTGAGTGCACCGCGCGACCGTTCCCAGCGGGTGGCATTCGTGTCCCTGCTGGAGAACCTGGAGGTCAGGCCGGGTGAGGCGCCGGCGCGGGTGATCGTCAACTCGCGCACCGGCACTGTGGTCATCGGTCAGCATGTGCGGGTGATGCCGGCGGCGGTGGCCCACGGCAATCTCACCGTGACCATTACCGAGGATCCGCAGGTCAGCCAGCCCGCACCGCTGTCGCAGGGCGAGACCGTGCTCACGCCATCCACCAGTGTCGCCGTGGAGGAGGAGGACAACCGCATGTTCCTGTTCGAGCCCGGCGTGACGCTGAACGACATCGTGGTGGCGGTCAACCGCGTGGGCGCCGCGCCCAGCGACCTGGTCGCCATCCTGGAAGCCCTGAAACAGGCCGGTGCCCTGCGCGCCGAGCTGGTGGTGCTGTAAAGGAAATACCATGGGTGATCATGACCACGTCGTAGGATGGGTGAAGCGAAGCGACACCATCGAAGCCGTTCCAACCCGATGGGTTACGGCGCCATGCGCCTTCACCCATCCTGCGGGGTGACGCGATGAACACGGTCTCCGATGCCAATGCCTTCATGGACCTGCAGGGCCTGGCTGCGCTGAAGAGCCGCGCCGCGCAGTCCGGTGGCCGTGACATCGACACCCTGCGCCAGGTGGCGGGACAGTTCGAGTCCCTGTTCGTGCAGATGCTGCTCAAGAACATGCGCGCCACCAGCTTCGACGAGGAAGGTCTGCTCAATAATGACCAGATCAAGTTCTATCAGCAGATGTTCGATCAGCAGATCGCGGTCGAAGCCACGAAGGGCAGGGGACTGGGCATCGCCGACATGCTGGTGCGCCAGTTGGGCGGCGCGCCTGACTCGGCCGGCGAGGCGGGACAGGCTGTCCCCCAGGTGCCGCCGGTGACGCGCGAGAGCCTGTTCGGTCCGCAGGCGGCGCGCCCGGCACAGACGCGGCCGGAAGCTGCGCCGGCCGTCGGATCGGCCGAGGCGGTTGCTGGCGGTACGGAACTGGGTGAACCCGGCAACCCGCGCGAATTCATCCAGGCAGCCTGGCCGCACGCCCAGCGCGCCGCTGCCGCCCTGGATGTGCCGGCGGAGGGGATCCTGGCGCAGGCCGCGCTGGAAACCGGCTGGGGCCGGCACGTCATGCAGCAGCCCGACGGGCGCAGCAGCCACAATCTGTTCGGCATCAAGGCCGATGCCCGTTGGTCGGGTGAGCAGGTGACCAGACCGACGCTGGAATTCCGCGACGGGGTCATGCAGCAGGAGCGGGCGGCCTTCCGGGCCTACGGCTCGCTGGCAGAGGGTTTTGACGATTATGCCCGCTTCCTGCAGCAACAGCCGCGTTATCGCGAGGCCCTGCAGGCCGATTCGGCCGAGGGCTTCGCGGCCGCCCTGCAGCAGGCGGGTTACGCCACCGATCCGGATTATGCCCGCAAGATCAGCGCAATCATGAACCGTTCCGATTTCCGCCAGCAGGTGACCGCGCTCAAGCAGACCGATACGGGGCCGTTAGTCTCTGCAGGGGAGCCGGCCGGCACAACATCCGCGCCCTCGCGCGCGCAGGAGGGTTAATCCATGGCCAGCGGGATTCTCGGTACGGCCTCGTCGGCGCTGCTTTCCTTTCAGCGGGCGCTGGCCACCACCGGCCATAACATCGCCAACGTCAACACCGACGGCTTCAGCCGCCAGCGGGTGGATCTCAGTACGCAGACGCCGAACAATTCAGGTGCCGGATTCATCGGTAACGGGGTGCAGGTCGACGGTGTGCAGCGCAGCTATGACGATTTCCTGGAACGCGAACTGCGCTCCAGTATCGGCGCGCGCGACAGTTCCAGAACCTACGCCGAGTTCGCCTCGGTGGTGGACAACCTGCTGGCGGATCCGAACTCCGGGCTGTCGCCCGCGCTGCAGAACTTCTTCGATTCCATCCAGCAGGTGGCCGACGACCCCACCGCCGTCCCGGCCCGTGAGCTGATGTTGAGCGAGGCCCAGTCGCTGGCGTCCAGCTTCCATCACATCGACGGCGAGCTGGACGGCCTGCGCGATCGCATCGGCATCGAATTCCGCAACCAGGTGGACGAGATCAACGACCTGGCCGGTTCCATCGCCAGTCTGAACGAGGACATTGCACTGGCCTTCGGGTCCGGTACGGGACAGCCTCCCAACGATCTGTTGGACCAGCGCGACCAGCTGGTCCTCACGCTTTCCGAGAAGGTCGGCGTGACCACCCTGGAGCAGTCCGATCACACCCTCAATGTCTATATCGGCAACGGCCAGCCGCTGGTGGTGGGGCAGAAGGCCGGCAGCCTGAGTGTGGAACGCAACAGCCTGGACAGCCAGCAGCTGGACATCGGCTTTTCCTTTGGCGGTTCCGGTTCCGGCTCCAGTCTGATCACGGACAAGATCAGCGGCGGCAGCGGGGCGGGATCATCGGGTTTCGCAACGAGGTGCTGGATCCGGCCCAGAACCGTCTGGGTCAGGTCGCCGTGTCCCTGGCCGAGACCTTCAATGCCCAGCATCGCAGCGGTCAGGATCTGGACGGGACGCCCGGCACCAGCCTGCCCGACTTCTTCGGCGTGACCGATCCGAACGACCAGGTGTTCTCCAGCCTGAGCAATGCCGGCTCGTCCAGCCTGAATGTTGCCTTCGACAGCGCCAATATCGACCAGCTCACCGCCGATGAATTCAGCCTGAGCTACGACGGCGCGAACTGGACCCTGCGCAACCTGACCAGTGGGGCGACGGACACGGTCACGCCGGGCACGACCTTTTCCAAATATGGCCTGGATATCGATCTCACGGTCAGCGGCACCGCAGTGGCCGGTGACAAATTCCTGCTGCGTCCGACCCGCCAGGGCGGCGACGATATCGCCGCGAATATCACCAATCCGCGCGAAATCGCCGCGGCCGCGCCTGTGCGCATCGACGGCCAGACCAGCGGTACCGGTATCCCGACCAACACGGGTAGCGGGAAATTCTCCTCCGGTACCGTGACGGGGTCACTGCCGTCACTGCCAATAACGCTGACCTATGACGACACGACCAACACCTTCAGCGACGGCGGTGCCATTTCCTTCGGTTATGATCCGACCACCCAGTCCGGGGCGACCTTCACCAGCGCCGACACCGGTATCAGCGGACTGGAATTCACCATCTCGGGCTCACCGGACAACAACGACCAGTTCGTGATCAGTGCCAACGGCGGAGGTGGGGGTGACAACCGCAACGCCCTGGCCCTGGCCGGTCTGCAGACAGACAAGACCATGAACAACGCCACGGCCAGCTTCCAGGACAGCTACGGCCAGATGATCGCCGACGTCGGGGTCAAGACCCGCCGGGCCCAGACCCTGGCCACCACCCAGGGTAATCTGGCCGACCAGGCCCAGGCCCGGCATGATGCCGTCTCCGCCGTCAACCTGGACGAAGAGGCCGCTGAAATGATGCGCTGGCAGCAGGCCTATCAGGCCGCGGCCCAGGTGGTCACCATCTCCGATACCATCTTCCAGACGCTGTTGCAGGCGACAGGCAGGTAAACACATGCGCATCTCGACTTCACAGCTTTATCAGCAGGGGCTCAATGCCATTCAGGACCAGCAGACCCAGCTGGCCCGGGTCAGCAACCAGCTGGGCACCGGCCGGCGCATCGTCTCGCCGGCCGACGACCCGGCGGCCAGTGCGGCCATCGTCGGGCTCAACGAGGATCTGCAGCGCCTGGAGCGCTTCCAGACCAATGCCGATCGGGCCGAATCGCGTCTCGGGCTGACCGAGACCACGCTCGATTCCGGCATCAGCGCCCTGCAGCGGCTGCGCGAACTGACCATTACCGGTCTCAACGGCAGCCAGAGTGCCCAGAGCCGGGCCGACATCGCCGCCGAGGGCCGTCAGCTGCTGGACCAGATGCTGGCACTGGCCAATACCCGGGACGCCAACGGCGAGTACATCTTCGGCGGTTTCCAGAGCCAGTCCGAGCCCTTCAGTCAGACCGCCGGCGTGGTCAGCTACAGCGGTGACCAGGGCCAGCGTTTCATCGCCGTGAGCGAGAACCGCCAGATCGCGGTGACCGACTCCGGTTCCGATATCTTCATGGCCGCACCGGCTGACAGCAATGAGAGTGTCTTCACGGTGATGTCCGATTTCATCACCGCCATGGAAAACAACCAGCCGCAGGATCTCGACTCGCCCCCCAGGACGGCGCATATCCTGGACGACATCGATGCGGTCATTGACAATATGAGCGCGGCCCGCAGCTCCATCGGTGCCCGCCAGCGGGCGCTGGACCTGCAACGCAATCAGAATGCCGACGCCATCCTGCGCATGGAACAGACCCGTTCCGGGCTGCAGGACCTGGACTATGCCGAGGCCGCCACCAATCTAAACCGCCACACCGCGGCACTTGAGGCCGCACAGCTGAGCTTCTCCCGCATCCAGAACCTGTCGCTGTTCAACTTCCTGCGGTAATTGAAGAGCGCCACGGAAAACACGGAAAACACGGACGAAAATAAAGAAACCTCCGATTGATTCGTCATTGCGAGGAGCGTAGCGACGTGGCAATCTCCAACCGATTGATACTACTGTACGAGATTGCCACGCTTCGTTTATGCCCTCTGGGTACTCGCAATGACAGCCGGCGTGGCGTCGGGTTACGCGATGCGGGTAATCCGAACTACAGGCTGAATCGCTTCATAAATCATCTTTCCGTGTTTTCCGTGTATTCCGTGGCGCTCTTGATCTGTTAAAGCCCGCCCAGCCGCCGACCGATAGCCATGCAGGCCCGTAAAAGGTCCCTCATGGCCCCGGAACCCAACAACACAGTCCTGCTGATCGAGGAGTCGCCCACCCTGCGTTATGCGCTGGAGCGGCTGCTGCGTGGTAGTGGCTTCGCCGTCAGCGCCGTGGAGTCCTTCACCGCCGGGCTGGAGCGATTGGCAACCGCGCCGGGCGGTGCTGGCATTGCGGTAGCGGTGATCGGCTGGCCGGTGCATACCCGGCCGGAGGCCGACGAACTCTTCACGCTGCTGGAAGAACCGGGGCTGGCGGCCCTGCCGGTCCTGATCATGGTCAATGACCCCGAACCCGCCACCCGGGCCTGGGTGGTGCGCCGCTCCCACACCGCCATGCTCGACTGGCGCCTGCACACCGAGGCGGTGGCGACCATCAACACACTCAGGTCCGCGCGCGAGGCGGGCGAGGGCGACCTGGAACCGCCGCTGGCCGACCAGGGCGGGACGCGGGTCCTGTTCGTGGACGACTCACCCAGCGTGCGCGCCTATTACCGGCGGCTGCTGAGCGGACAGAGGTATCGCCTGGAGATGGCCGCCAATGTCGACGAGGGCTTCGACAAGGCCCGCAGTCAGCCTTTCGACATCGCCATCATCGACTACTTCATGCCGGGGGAGAACGGCGACGTGCTGTGCCGCTGGCTGCGTGACGACCCGGCCACCCGCCATGTCACCACGGCCATTTTCACCAGCACCTACCTGGACCAGGTGATCCAGGACTCACTCAACGCCGGTGCGGCCGAATGCATGTTCAAGGACGAGCACGATGCCCTGTTCCTGGCCCGGGTGGCGGCGATGAGCCGCAGCGTGGCCGGGCGCAAGTCCATCGACGCCGAGCGCCAGCGATTGCAGAGTATCCTCAACTCGGTGGGCGAGGGCGTCTACGGGGTCGACGCCGAGGGCCGCATCACCTTCGTCAATCCGGCCGCGCGCCTGATCCTGGGTTATGACGAGAACCGCGAGCTGCTCGGCCAGTCCGCCCATGAACTGTTTCACTACGCCGATCAGGACGGCAAACCCATCGCGCCGCTGAGCGGCCTGCTGCAGTCGAGCTACGGTGGCCGCCAGATCCTGCGCAGCTGGGAGACCTGCTTCTGGACCCGCGAGGGCAGCTCGGTGCCGATCGAATGCACCGTTTATCCCCTGTATATGGGCCGCGAGCAGCAGGGCTCGGTGGTCGCCTTCCGCGACATCTCCGAGCGCAAGAGCCTGGAGGAACGACTGCTGTGGCAGGCCACCCACGACGCGCTAACCGAACTGTTCAACCGGCGCTATTTCGAGGAGCAACTGGAGGCGGAATGCCAGTGGCAGCAACGCCAGAAGACCACCAGCGCCCTGCTGTACCTGGATCTGGACCACTTCAAGTACATCAACGACACCGAGGGGCATGCGGCCGGGGACGCACTGCTCATCCAGGTGGGACAGCGTCTGCTCGAGCGCCTGCGCCGCACCGACACCCTGGCCCGGCTGGGTGGGGACGAGTTCGCCATCCTCCTGCGCAACATCGAACCGGCGGAGCTGCATGCGGCCAGCGAGGCCTTCCGCGGCGCGGTCTCGGAGCAGGATTTCAGTTACCACGGCAAGTCGTTCAAGGTGCGCGCCAGCATCGGTGCCGCCGTCATCGATGCCGCCACCCCCTCGCCGGGCGAGGCCCTGGCCGAGGCCGATATCGCCTGCCATGTGGCCAAGCAGCAGGGCGGCAACCGCAGTCATGTCTATGACCCGCATGACCGGCACAAGGATCTGATGGACCGCGAGCTGGGCTGGTCCAACCGGCTGCGCGAGGCCCTGCGCGGCGACGATTTCCTGCTCCACTACCAGCCCATCCTGCCGCTGGGCGGGTTCAGTGCGGCACGGTTCGACGAACTCCCGGACGGCAATCTGTGGAACTGGTTCGTCGGCCAGCCGGCCGCCTGCAGTGTCTGTTTCGAGGTACTGCTGCGGCTGCGCGGGCCGCACGGCGAGGCCATCGCGCCGGACAACTTCATCCCCACGGCGGAACGCTTCTACCTGATGCCCGAGATCGACGAATGGGTGCTGCGCCACGCCCTGCTCAAGCTGGCCGAGCTCAACCGGGTGTTCCGCAAGGCCTGTTTCTCCATCAATGTCTCCGGCCATACCCTGTGCAACCGCGACTGGCCGACCCGGGTCCAGCGGCTGATCGGCGAGCACGGCGTGGAGCCCGGCTGTGTCACCTTCGAGGTCACCGAGACCGCCGCCATCTGCGACATGGGCGCGGCCCGGCGTGCCATCGACCGTATCCGTGACCTGGGCTGTCGCTTCTCGCTGGATGATTTCGGCACCGGCTTCAGCTCCTTCTCCCAGATGAAGCAGCTGCCGGTGGACTACATCAAGATCGACGGCATGTTCGTCCAGGCCATGGCCACGGACCCCATCGACCAGGCCATGGTCACCTCCATGAACGACATCGCCCACTGCCTGGGTCGGGAGACCGTGGCCGAGTACGTCAACACCCGCGAGATCCTGCAGCTGCTCATCGCCTGCGGCGTCGACCACGCCCAGGGCCACTACATCGCCCGCCCGCTCGAGGACCCGGCGGCGGTGGGGGATGAGTAAGGATCAGGAGCGCCACGGAATACACGGAAAGCACGGAAATTCCCGATACCAATACTTCAATGCGTAGGTCGGGTTAGCCCGGCAGGGCGTAACCCGACGACAACCGGGGGCGATGTCGGGTTACGCTGCGCTAACCCGACCTACGGTCTTTGACCACATTATTCCTTTCCGTGCTTTCCGTGTATTCTGTGGCGCTTTTATAAGAAAAACAGTAGGTTTCGTGGATTTCCCGGCCATCCCCCCGCAGCGTCAAAAAACCCTAAAGATTCGTCTTCCCCGCCCGCTATGCCTGTTGGGAGCGGTGAATATTTCGAGGCTCGAAGTATATCCGCTAGTCAACAACCGAATCCCCGTGGCCACATTGATGCCACCCGGGACAAGGAGATCGAATCATGGCACTTATCGTCAATACCAACATCGCCTCGCTGAACGCCCAGCGTAATCTGACCAATTCCCAGAGCTCGCAGGCCAGCGCCCTGGAGCGCCTGTCCTCCGGCCTGCGCATCAACAGTGCCAAGGACGACGCGGCAGGGCTCGCCATCTCCGAGCGCTTTTCCACCCAGATCCGCGGCCTGACCCAGGCGGCGCGCAACGCCAATGACGGCATCTCCCTGGCCCAGACCGCCGAGGGTGCCCTGGGCGGCCTCACCGAGAGCCTGCAGCGTATCCGCGAGCTGGCCATTCAGTCCGCCAACGCCACCAACAGTGACTCCGACCGTGCCGCCCTGCAGGGCGAGGTCGCCGAACTGGTGGAGGAAATCAACCGCGTGGCCCAGACCACCACCTTCAACGGCGTGAACCTGCTCGACGGCAGCTTCTCCTCCCAGGTGTTCCAGGTCGGCGCCAACGCCAACCAGACCGTGTCGATCGACTCCATCGCCAATGCCAGCACTTCGGTCCTGGGCGAGACCGACATCAGCAGCTACGCCGAGGTGACCACCGGCAGCTCCACCGGTCCTGTCCTCGCCGGCCTGTCCGGGATGAGCATCAACGGCGTGGCCGTGGCCGATACCAGCCGCGATGCTGCCGCTGTTGCGGATTCCATCAACGCGGCCAGTATCGACGGAGTAACGGCAACCGCGACCAACAGCCAGGATATCGCGTTCGACGATCTCATTGCTGACGGCGATGCCGGCGACGGTTATTCGCTTTCGATCGACGGCAATGACCTGTACACCGATGAGCAGGGTGCTGTGACCGCGCAGAACGTCGCCGATGCCATCGATGCCCTGGAGGGGTATACCGCCACGAACAATGCCGGCACCCTCACCATCGCCAAGGCCGATGGCAGCAACTTCGATATCACCCAGACCATTACCGACGCTGACAACACTACCGCCCAGACGGGTACGGGTTTCGCCTCGACCGGCACCCAGTACGGCGGTGTCGAAATCGCCAGCACCAGTTCCGAGGGTATCCAGTTCACCGGCCAGGCCGCCTCGGATGTCCAGGCTGATTTCGCCGCTACCGGCGCCGGTGCCGCCACCACCAACACCTACGTGGTGTCGCAGATGGATATCTCCACCGCCGACGGGGCCCAGACCGCCATCCAGATCGCCGATACGGCACTGGACGAGATCAACAGTGCCCGCGCCGAACTGGGTGCCGTGCAGAACCGCTTCGAGGCAGTGGTCAGCAACATCTCGGTGACCAACGAGAACCTGACGGCATCCCGCTCGCGCATCCTGGATGCGGACTTCGCCGCCGAAACCGCCGAGCTGACCCGCAGCCAGATCCTGCAGCAGGCCGGTGTCTCGGCTCTGGCCCAGGCCAACAGCCTGCCGCAGCTGGCCCTGTCGCTGCTGCAGTAAGGGCAATGAACCCGCCCGGGGGCCGGGAACCCCCGGGCGGAGTTTTCAACCCGGCTTCAGAGGCATGCTGATATGAATACCGAATTGAGCATGGTGACGTCCCTGAACACCGCGCGCCCAGAGATCGCCACGGTGCGCAAGCCCGCTGTCGCCCAGGAACCGGGCGTGGCCTCCGGCCAGGCCTTGCCGCCGGCAGACAGCATGAGGCAAGGGGCCGCCGTCGCGGAGCAGGGGAACGAGCCCGAACGCGCCATGAAGGATACCGGCGATCTGCAACAGGCCGTGACCCGCATGAATGATTTTGTCCAGAACCTGCAGCGCGATCTGCGCTTCGAGGTTGATGACGAACTGGGACGGACAGTGATTTCCGTCGTGGATTCAGAAACAAAGGAAGTGATTCGCCAGATCCCACCGGAGACCGTGATCGAGCGCGCCCGGCGCCTGCAGGCGCAGGAGGACGCCGCCGAGGGTCTGTTGTTCCGGGAACAGGCCTGAAGCTGGCCTGTTTATTGCTAAATGGATATAGCCACGGAAAACACGGAAAGCACGGAAAGAAATAATGTGGCGTATATCGTAGGTCGGGTTAGCGCAGCGTAACCCGACATAGAGTCAGGCTGGCGTCGGGTTACGCCCTGCCGGGCTAACCCGACCTACTTCAAATGTCCGTGTTTTCCGTGGCCATGATCTAGGCAACTAACGAGACGGCAGATGGCAGGCAGCATCACATCAACCGGACTGGGCTCCGGCCTGGATATCGAAAACCTGGTCAGCCAGCTGGTTACCGCCGAGGGGCGGCCCACCCGCCAGCGGCTGGACCGCAACGAGGCCGAGCTTCAGGCCCGCATCAGTGCCTACGGTGCGCTCAAGGGCGCCTTCAGTTCCTTCCAGACCAGCCTGAACTCGCTGACCAGCGTGTCCGGCTTCCAGAGCAAGTCCGCAAGCTCCAGTGACAAGGAGGTGGCGACTGTCACCAGCAGCAATGCCGCAGCCGCCGGCAGTTATGACCTGGAGGTGTTCGAGCTGGCGAAGGCCCAGCGCCTGGTGAGCGATCCCGCCGCCGGCGCCGACTTCACCGCCCTGGACGAGGTGGTGGGTACCGGCAGCCTGTCCTTTTCCTTCGGCACGGTCGGTTATGACGACAATACCGACAGCGTGACCGGCTTCACCCAGGACCCCGACAAGGCCGTGCGCACGGTGGACATCACCGACGGCAGCCTGACCGGCATCCGTGATGCGGTCAATGCCGCCGATATCGGAGTCAAGGCCTCGATCGTCTTCGACGGGACGAATTATCGCCTGGGCTTTGCCGCCGAGGATACCGGTGCGGCTAATGCCATGCAGATCAGCGTCAGCGATGACGACGGCAACGCTACCGATGCCGCCGGTCTGTCGCGGCTGAACTTCAATGAAACGACGAATTTCATGGTCCAGAACCAGGCCGCCCAGGATGCCAGTGCCACGCTCAATGGCGTTGCCATCAGCAGCGCGAGCAATACTCTGGACGAGGCGGTCGAGGGCCTGAGTTTCAACCTCCTGGCCGCGGGCACGACCAGCGTGACGGTCGAGAGCGACCCCGGCGCCATCACCAAGAATGTCGAGGCCTTCGTCAAGGGCTATAACCAGCTTTCATCGACGATGAAACAGTTGAGCGCCTACGATCCCGAAACCGGCCGGGCCGGCATCCTCAATGGTGATGCCTCCCTGCGCGGGCTGGAATCCCGGCTCAATCGCGTTCTGGGCACGCCGCTGGAAGGCGCCGACAGCAACTACCAGATATTGGCGCAGATCGGGATCACCCGTAACGCACGGGACGGGAGCCTGGAGCTGGATAAAGGCGAACTCGAGGCCGCGATCCAGGACAACCCCGAGGCCGTGACCGGCCTGTTCGCCGCCTTCGGGCAGGCCGCCGATGCCCAGGTCGGCTACTTGGGCGCCAGCGAGGACACCCGGCCGGGCGACTATGCCGTGGACATCACCCAGCTGGCCACCCGGGGCCAGCTGAGCGGCGCCCAGGCCGCCAATCTGACCATTACCGCCGGCAGCAACGATACCCTCAACATGAAGGTCGACGGCATCAGTGCCAGCATCACGCTTGCCGCCGGTACCTATACAGCGGCGGAACTGGCCGCCCAGATCCAGTCCCGGCTCAACGGCAGCCAGGACTTCCAGGACAATGATGTGGCCGTGCAGGTCAGCGAGAGCGGCGGGGTGTTGAGCCTGACGTCCGAACGCTACGGCTCGGCCTCGAGGGTGGAAGTGACGGGCGGCAACGCCGCCACCGGCCTGTTCGGTGCCACGCCCGCAAGTACAGATGGCCTGGATGTAGCAGGCACCATCGGCGGTGTGGCGGCCACCGGTTCCGGCCGCACCCTGACCGGCAGCGGGGATGCCGCCGGGCTGAAGCTGGAGATCACCGGCGGGAGCACCGGGGATCGCGGCACGGTCAACTTCACCCGCGGTTTTGCCGATCAACTGAATACCCTGGTGACCGGGCTGCTGGATGACGACAACGGGATGTTCGACCCTCTGACCGAAAGCCTGCGGGAGCGGCTTTCCCGCATCGAGGATGAGCGTCAGGACCTGACTCGCCGGCTGGAAAACCTCGAGGAACGGTACCGGGCCGAATTCAATGCCATGGACCGCATTCTGGGGCAGCTGCAGGGCACCAGTGATTTTCTCACCCGACAGCTGGAAACCATCCCGGTGATCGGACAGAACAACCGCAACAGATAGTGCATGAACCCCCGGGACGGACAGCGGCCCGTCCCTTGTGACCACGCCTCGCCGGAGAGACAAACCGGCAGGCAAAACTGGTAAAAACGGAGTGACATCCATGAGCTACACCGGCACCCATGCAGGACTTCAGCAGTATCGCCAGGTCAACACCCAGGCCCGGATCGAGTCGGCCAGCCCTCATCGGCTGATCCAGATGCTGATGCAGGGTGCCCTGGACCGGATCGCTACCGCCCGCGGCGCGATGGAGCGCGGCGAGATCGCCGCCAAGGGCGAGCAGATCAGCTGGGCCATCTCCATCGTCGGCGGCCTGCGCAGCAGCCTCGATCTGGAAGCCGGCGGCGAGCTGGCCGGCAATCTGCATGATCTCTACGACTACATGGAGCGCCAGCTGCTGCAGGCCAATATCCGCAACGAAGTGGCCCTGCTCGACGAGGTCAGCGGGCTGATCCGGGAGATCAAATCCGCCTGGGACGCCGTCGGCGACCAGCCGCCGCAGGCAGTGGGCGGCTGAGAAGAGCAAGAGCGCCACGGACTACACGGAAAACACGGACATGATATTGGCATTGCCGTGGCGCAATGCGCCCGGCAATGAATCTACATCAGGGCATCCTGACGCTGGTCGATATGACCATGAGTTTCACCTGACTTAATTCTGTGTTTTCCGTGTATTCCGTGGCGCTCTTAAAGAGGTTTAAGCAATGGAACACGAACTGGAACAACTGCTGACGCTGACGGAAACGCTTCATGCCCGGGCCGAGGCCGGGGACTGGGAGGCGGTCGAGCAGAATGGTACCCGGCAGCGGCGGCGGCTGGAGGGCTGGTTCGCGGCCCATGCCGCCACCGGGCTGACGCAGCCGCAGCGGCAACTGCTGGAACAGATCCTCGATTTGAATCGCCGGGTGGGGGAACTGGCGCAGCGCAACCGGGACCGCCTCGGCGCCGACCTGCACGACCTCAGGCGCGGCCGCAGCGGTGCGGCTGCCTACGCCGCCAATTCTTAAAGAGCGCCACGGAATACACGGAAAACACGGAATGTTTGTATGTCATCGCCGTGGCGCTGCACATCAAGCGTACTTTGTCTTTACCCTCCAGCGCCGGGCGATGCAAAAGACTTTGTATTAATATTTTCCGTGTTTTCCGTGTATTCCGTGGCGCTCTTGATCTTTCTTCTCCCGTCGGAATTTTGACATTTCTCCCAAAGGGTGTTTTACTAGCCCGGAATTGCCGGAAAGGGGTCCGGTAAAGACTGACAAAGCCTGGTGCGTCGCTACGCCGTGAAACCACGCAACCAGGCGCAATAAGCGGTTCGGGAGGAATCATCTCATGTCTGCTGATGGCAAGGTCCTCGTTATAGAAGCCGATGCCGAGCGTCGCCAGGATCTCAAGGCGGTGCTCAAGTTCATTGAACACGAACCCGTCATGGTCGAGGATTGCGACCACTGGACGGAGGCCGTGGACGATGCCAGCGATCTGCTGGCGGTACTGGTAGGTAAATGCAAGTCGGACAATGTCTTGGAGAAACTCCTTAAGAGCATACATGACTTCGACGAGCACCTGCCGATCTTCCTGCTGGCAGAGAAGGGCAGGGAGCCGACCGTGGCCATCGACGCCGGCTCCTGCATCCTGGGCCGGATCGAGCTGCCCGCCCGCTACACCCAACTCACCAACGCCATGCACCAGGCCGAGATCTACCGCGAGTCGCGCACCGAGGCCGGGCGCCAGCGGCCGGTGGACCTGTTCCGCAGCCTGGTCGGCAGTAGCCGTGCCATTCAGCAGGTACGCAAGCACATCCAGCAGGTGGCCGACTCCGATGCCAATGTTCTGATCCTGGGCGAGTCCGGCACCGGCAAGGAGGTCGTGGCCCGCAACATCCATTACTATTCCGGCCGCCGCGACGAGGCCTTCGTGCCCATTAACTGCGGCGCCATCCCGCCCGACCTGCTGGAATCCGAGCTGTTCGGCCATGAGAAGGGCACCTTCACCGGTGCCATCAGCGCCCGCCAGGGCCGCTTCGAAATGGCCGAGGGCGGGACCCTGTTCCTGGACGAGATCGGCGACATGAGCCTGCCGATGCAGGTCAAGCTGCTGCGGGTGCTGCAGGAGCGCACCTTCGAGCGGGTCGGCAGCAACAAGCCGATCGATGCGAACGTGCGGGTGATCGCCGCCACTCACCGCAACCTGGAAGAGAACATCAAGGACGGCAGCTTCCGCGAGGATCTGTTCTACCGTCTCAACGTCTTCCCCATCGAGATGCCGCCCCTGCGCGAGCGGGTGGAGGACATCCCGCTGCTGGTCAACGAGCTGATCCGCCGCATCGAGCACGAAAAGCGCGGCTCGGTGCGCCTGACCTCCGGCGCCGTCATGGCCCTGTGCCAGTACAACTGGCTGGGCAATGTGCGCGAGCTGGCCAACCTGATCGAACGCATGGCCATCCTGCACCCCTTCGGCGTGGTGGACGTGGGCGATCTGCCCGAGAAGTTCCAGACCGAGGCCGCGTTGAGCAGCGTGCGCGAACAGCAGGAATCCGGCCAGCAGCCGGCCTTCAGCGACGAACTGGTGCTGACCCCGCCGCCGATCGAGTACCAGGAACCGCGCCTGCCGCGCAGCGGCATCGATCTGAAGGAACACCTGAGCAACCTGGAGCAGTCCTTCATCAAGCAGGCCCTGGACGATGCCGGCGGCGTGGTCGCCCACGCCGCCAAGCGCCTGGGCATGCGCCGCACCACCCTGGTCGAGAAGCTGCGCAAGTACGGCCTGCAGCGCGGCGAGGTGGCGTCCTGAATTTATAAAGATCAAGATCAGGAGCGCTACGGAATACACGGAAAGCACGGAAGTTATTCATTGAAATAATCCTTGGCAGCTCGGATTAATCCGTCATGCCGGCGAAGGCCGGCACCCATGTATCCGAATACCTCTGGATCCCGGCCTTCGCCGGGATGACGAAAGAGGTAACCAGGGCCTGCCCAGATCAATGCCAGGCGCGGAGCGCCACGGCGATGACATACAAATTTTCCGTGCTTTCCGTGTATTCCGTGGCGCTCTTTTCAATGGTTTTACCGCCGCTGTTTTGACGCCCTTCTTTTTCAGCCTTTCTAACTTACTGAATAAAAACAACTAGTCATTTCAGGCATGCATGTTGCAATCGCTTCGGCACAACGTCGAACGGACAGCACATGGCCGCAGCATCCACACAACCCGACCCGCAACAGCTCCAGGAGGCCTTCCAGGCCTTCAACCGCATGTCGTCGGCGCTGGAGCACAGCTACCGTGAGCTGGAACAGCAGGTGGCTGGACTGAACCGCGAACTGGCCGCCAGCCGCTCCGAGCGGCTGCAACTGGCCGACCGGCTGGAGACCCTGATCGATGCCCTGCCGGGCGGAGTGCTGGTGCTGGACGCCGACGGCCGCATCAGCGAATGCAATCCCATGGCGCAGGCACTGCTGGGCGATGACCTGGTGGGTACGGACTGGGACAGTGTTCGCCGGCGTTGCTTCGATACCGCCGGCAGCGACGGCCACGACATCCGCCTGCACGACGGGCGCTGGATCCGTATCTCCGACCGGCCGCTGGATGCCGCCGCCGGCCGTATCCTGCTGATCAACGAAATCACCGAGACCCGCCGCCTGACCGAGGCGCTCAATCGCCAGCAGCGGCTGTCGGCCATGGGCGAGATGCTGGCAGGGCTGGCGCACCAGCTGCGCACCCCGCTGTCTGCCGCCCTGCTGTATGCCTCGCAGCTGACCGGGATGGATGGCGCCGATACCCGGCCGCAACTGCTGGGTGGCCGGATTGTCGAGCGCCTGCGACACCTGGAACGCATGGTCAACGATATGCTGGTCTTCGCCCGCGGCGGCCAGGGCGGGGAGGCCGGGGCCATCCCGCTCGGACACCTGCTGGCCGCGTTGGAACAGACACTGGAGCCGCAGCTGGCCCCGGTCGACTGGCACTGCGACTGCGACGATCCCGAGGTGCCGGTCCAGGGCGACGAGACCGCACTGGTGGGGGCCCTGTCCAACCTGGTCATCAATGCCCTGCAGGCCGCGGTGCAGATACCTGTTATCCGGGTGAAGGCCGAAAGCCTGGCCGATGGCGCGGTGCTGATCCGCATCAGCGACAACGGCCCGGGCATTCCCGCCGAGCTGCGCGAACACATCTTCGAACCCTTCTTCACCACCCGCTCCGGCGGCACCGGACTGGGTCTGGCCGTGGTCAGGGCCACTGTCGAGGCCCACCGCGGCGAGATCAGCGTCCAGTCCGAAGCCGGTTCCGGTACCACCTTCAGCCTGCGTCTGCCGCCGGCGCCGCTGGCCGGCGCCCTGCCCAGCACCGCGGCCGGTGCGGACGACAACACCCAAGGAGTCCAAGCATGAATGAAGCCACGGTAATGATCGTCGAGGATGATCCCGCCCTGCGCGACGCCCTGTGCGACACCCTGGCGGTGGCCGGCTACCGGGCCGCGCCGGTCGGTGACGGCCGGGCGGCGCTGGAACTGCTGGAGCGCGAATCCGTGGGGATGGTCGTCAGCGACGTGAACATGCCGGAGCTGGACGGCCAGCAGCTGCTGGAGCGGATCCGCGGCAGCCAGCCGGCTCTGCCGGTGGTGCTGATGACGGCCTATGGCACGGTGCAGAAGGCGGTCGAGGCCATGCGCGCCGGTGCTGCGGATTATCTGCTCAAGCCCTTCGATGCCGCGGCCCTGGTGGAACTGGTGCGGCGCTATCTGCCCGAGGCTGCCCGGCCCGACGACGGCGTGGTGGCCCAGGAGGCACGCACCCGCGAACTGCTCGGCCTGGCCGAGCGGGTGGCCAATACCGACGCCACCGTGATGATCACCGGCGAGTCCGGCACCGGCAAGGAGGTCTTCGCCCGCTACGTGCACGAACAGTCACCGCGCCGTGACGGCCCCTTCGTCGCCATCAACTGCGCGGCCATCCCCGAGAACATGCTGGAAGCGGTGCTGTTCGGTTACGAGAAGGGCGCCTTTACCGGCGCCTACCAGGCCCGCCCGGGCAAGTTCGAACAGGCCCGCGGCGGCACCCTGCTGCTGGACGAGATCTCGGAGATGGACCTGGGCCTGCAGGCCAAGCTGCTGCGGGTGCTGCAGGAGCGCGAGGTCGAACGCCTCGGCGGCAAGCACCCCATCGAGCTCGACGTGCGGGTGCTGGCCACCTCCAACCGGGTCATGCGTGAGGAGGTCGCCGCCGGTCGCTTCCGCGAGGACCTGTTCTACCGGCTCAACGTCTTTCCCCTGCACCTGCTGCCGCTGCGCGAGCGGCCGCGCGACATCCTGCCCATCGCCCAGCGCCTGCTGGAGCGTCACACCCCGGCCGGCCGGAGTGTGCCGACACTGTGCCCGGACGCGGAGCAGCAGCTGCTGGCCTATCAGTGGCCGGGCAATGTGCGCGAGCTGGAAAACGTGCTGCAGCGCGCCATCATCCTGATGCGCGGCGACTGCATCGAGGCCGCAGAGCTGCACTTCGAGGCCGAGCAGATGACCGTCTCGGCCGGTATCCAGGCACCGCCGGGGACGGAGCGTCAGACCGCCGCCGCGGCCGCGCCGGTCGCTGCCGAGGAGGACCTGAAGGAGGAACTGCGCAACCGCGAGCACCGGCTGATCATCGAGGCGCTGGAGGCTGCCGGCAGCCGCAAGGCCGCCGCCGAGCAGTTGGGCATCAGTCCGCGCACCCTGCGCTACAAACTGGCCCGGATGCGGGATGCCGGCATCCCCATCCCGGGTTGAAGCTGGCCCGGTTTCTGCATCATTCCGGGCCCGATGCCGGGAAAATTGAACCTTGCGATCCGTTGCGGAGTAACAGGACATGAGTGAGATCGACGTCAACCAGCTGCTCAACCAGATGCGGGTCATGGCCCAGGCCAGCCAGGCCGGTGCGACCGGTGGCGCCGAGGCCGCGGCCGGGCCGGAGGCCGCCGAAGGCGGGCAGGGCGTGGACTTTTCCGCCATGCTCAAACAGTCCATCGACACCGTGAACCAGTATCAGCAGACCTCGGGCGACATGTCGAAGGCCTTCGTGACCGGCGACCCCAACACAAACCTGAGCGACGTCATGATCGCCATGCAGAAGGCCAGCGTGTCCTTCGAGGCCATGACGCAAGTGCGTAACAAGCTGGTCGAGGCCTACCAGCAGATCATGAACCTGAGTGGCTGATTTAAATTTGATTCGTTATTGCGAGGCGCGTAGCGCCGCGGCAATCTCCAACCGGCAGAGCCCGAATTACGAGATTGCCACGCTGCGCTCGCAATGACGGAACCCCGAACCTGACAACAGAGCGACGACGACAATGGCATTGGTACCCGCTGCATCGAATTCCGGCTTCGCCGGCCTGCCCGCCTGGCGCCAGATGGCCTTCATGGTGGTGCTGGCCGCGGGCGTGGCGGTCGGGGTCGCCGCCTTCTTCTGGTTGCGCACCCCGACCTATACCGTGCTCTACAGCAATCTGGCTGAGCGTGATGTCACCCAGGTGATGGATGCCCTGCAGCAGAACGGCATCCCGCACAAGCTCGACCAGGGCAGCGGCGCGCTGATGGTGCCCGCCGGCGAGGTGCACAATGCGCGCCTCAAGCTGGCCGCCGAAGGCCTGCCCGAATCCGGCGTGGCCGGTTTCGAGCTGCTCAAGGAGGATCAGGGTTTCGGTACCAGCCAGTTCATCGAGAACGCCCGCTACCAGCACGCCCTGGAAGGCGAGCTTTCCCGCACCGTGGCCGCGTTGCGCAACGTCAAGGAGGCACGGGTGCATCTGGCCCTGCCCAAGCGCAGCGTGTTCGTGCGCCGCCAGGAGCCGCCCACCGCTTCGGTGGTGGTGCACATGTATTCCGGCCGCAGCCTGAACGAGGGCCAGGTCGCTTCGGTGGTGCACCTGGTCGCTTCCAGTGTGCCGCACCTGAATCCCGACAATGTCACCGTGGTCGACCAGAACGGCAATCTGCTCAACTCCCAGCAGTCCTCGGAGTTCGGCATGACCAGTACCCAGTTCTCCTATAACCGGAAACTGGAGGAAACCTACACCAAGCGCATCCTCAGCCTGCTCGAACCGATGGTGGGCAACAACGGGGTGCGCGCCCAGGTGGCCGCGGAGCTGGACTTCAGCCAGACCGAGCGCACCGAGGAGACCTACAACCCGGACCTGCCGGCACTGCGCAGCGAGCAGGTCAGCGAGGAGCAGATGGGCGCGGGCGGGGCCGCTGCCGGCGTGCCCGGCACCCTGGCCAATACGCCGCCGGGGCCGCAGGCCGAGGGCGCGGGGCTGACTCAGTCCAACAGCAGCCGGCGCAGCACCCGCAATTACGAGCTGGACAAGACCATCAGTCACACCAGGCTGGCCACCGGCACCATCCGCCAGCTGTCCATTGCCGTGGTGATCGACGACAAGCGGGTGCCGGGTCCGGACGGCTCGGCCACAAGCGAGCCCTGGAGCCAGGAGGAACTGGACAAGTTCACCACCCTGGTGCGCGAGGCGGTGGGCTTCGATGCCCGCCGCGGCGACAGCGTGCAGGTGATCAACGCCGCCTTCCAGCAGGCGCCGGCGCCCGAGCCCCTGCCCGAGCCCTCGCTGTGGGAGCAGGCCTGGGTGTGGGATGCGCTCAAGCAGACCGCCGGCGTCCTGGTGGTGCTGATCTTCTTCTTCGGTGTGCTGCGCCCGATCATGCGCAGCCTGGCCGACCGCGGCCGCCATGATCAGCAGGGCATGGTGCCGGCGATGGAGGGCGCGGATATGAACAACCCCGAGGCCCTGGCGGCCGCGGCCGGGCAGGGCGCACTGCCGCGGCCGGCCCAGGCCTACGAGGAGCAGATGGGTAACGCCCGCAATCTGGTCTCGCAGGATCCCAAGCGGGTGGCACAGGTGGTCAAGAACTGGGTGAAGGACGATGGCTGACAATACACCGGCCAGGCTCAACGGCGCCGAGCGCGCCGCGATCTTTCTGATGTCGCTGGGCGAGGAGAACGCCTCGCAGGTGCTCAAGCACATGGGCCCCAAGGAGGTCCAGCGCGTCGGCGCGGCCATGGCGACCATGACCAATGTCTCGCGCGAGCAGGTCGAGCACGTGCTGGGCGATTTCATGGAGACCTACGACAACCAGACCAACCTGGGCGTGGGCTCGGAGGAGTACATCCGCAAGGTGCTGGTCGACGCCCTCGGCGAGGACAAGGCCGGGACCATGGTCGACCGCATCCTGCTCGGCCACAATACCAAGGGACTGGAGGCGCTGAAGTGGATGGATGCGCGTGCCGTGGCCGAACTGATCCGGCTGGAGCATCCGCAGATCATGGCCATCGTGCTGTCCTACCTGGATTCGGACCACGCCGCCGAGGTGGTGGGATTCCTGCCCGAGCGCATGCGGGTGGACGTGCTGCTGCGCATCGCCACCTTGGACGGCATTCAGCCGGCCGCGCTGCAGGAGCTGGACGAAATCATGGAGCGCCAGTTCAGCGGCAACCAGAACAGCATCCAGTCCTCCGGCGTCGGCGGCGTGAAGTCCACCGCCGATATCCTCAATTTCATCGACAGCTCGATGGAGGCCGAGATCATGGACATGATCAAGGACGCCGACGCCGAGTTGGGCCAGCAGATCCAGGACCTGATGTTCGTCTTCGACAACCTGGTCGATGTCGACGACATGGGCGTGCAGGCGCTGCTGCGCGAGGTCTCCTCCGAGACGCTGATCTCGCGCTCAAGGGTGCCGACGAAGGGGTCAAGGAGAAGATCTTCAAGAACATGTCCAAGCGCGCCTCCGAGATGCTGCGCGACGACCTGGAGGCCAAGGGCCCGGTGCGCGTCAGCGAAGTCGAGACCGCGCAGAAGGAAATCCTCGCCATCGCCCGGCGCATGGCCGAGGCCGGCGACATCACCCTCGGCGGCAAGGGGGCGGAGGAATATGTGTGATGAGCCTGACATCCCGGTTCAGGAATTTTACGTCATTGCGAGGCGCGCAGCGCCGCGGCAATCTCGTAATGCAGAGGCATCCGGTTACAGATTGCCGCGCTTCGCCCATAGAATCCCTACGGGCTTCATTATGGGTACCCCACCCTTCGGGTCTGGGCATCGCAATGACGAAGTGGATACTATGACAGGCGTCAGCTCATGAACACAAAGGTCATTCCCAGCGAACAACTCCACGGGATCGACGACTGGACCCTGCCGGATATCTCCGATCCGCAGGCCCGCGACGATGCCGCCAGCCACATGACCGCACGCCAGCTCGAGGAGCTGCAGCGCGAGGCGCGGGCCGAGGGCTTCGCGCAGGGCCGCAGGGAAGGCCTGGCCGCCGGGCAGAAGGAAATCCGCGCCCGGGTGCATGAACTCAATCACCTGATGCAGACCCTGGCCCGGCCCCTGGAGCAGCTGGACGAGACGGTGGAGCAGGAGTTGGTCGACCTGGTGGTGCTGATCGCCCGCCAGCTGATCCGGCGCGAACTCAGGACCGAGCCGGGCGAGATCCTGGCGGTGATCCGCGAGGCCATGGCGCTGCTGCCGCTGGCGGCGACCAACGTGCGCCTGCTGCTGCATCCCGAGGATGCCGAACTGGTGCGCACCAACCTGTCAATGAACAGCGAGGAACAGGCCTGGAAGGTGGTCGAGGACCCGGTGATCGCCCGCGGCGGCTGCAAGGTGATCTCGGATACCTCCCAGATCGACGCCACGGTGGAGAACCGGCTCAATGCCGTGATCTCCCGCCTGCTGGGCGGCGAACGCGCCGACGACGCGGAGCAGTGACATGAGCGTGGCCAGCCTCGATCCCAACCGCAACCCGCTGTGGCAGCAGCGCCTGGGCCGCTACGGCGAACGTCTGGCCGAACCGGTGCCGCTGGTGGTCGAGGGCCGGTTGACCCGCATGGTGGGGCTCACCCTTGAGGCGGTCGGCTGCCAGACCGCCATCGGCGGACGCTGTCTGATCGTCAACCCTGACGGCAGCGAGATCGAGGCCGAAGTGGTCGGCTTCGCCGGCGAGAAACTCTATCTCATGCCCATCGGTGACCTGCAGGGCCTGGCGCCCAATGCCCGGGTGATCCCGACCAACCGCGCCTGCGAGGCACCGGTGGGTCCGCATCTGCTCGGGCGGGTGCTGGACGGCGCCGGCCGGCCGCTGGACGGGCGGGGCCCGCTGCAGGCCGAGGAACGTACACCCATCACCGGGCGGCTGATCAACCCGCTGGGGGCGCGCGCCCATCCGCGAGCCGCTGGACGTGGGCGTGCGCTCCATCAACTCCCTGCTTACCGTCGGCCGCGGCCAGCGCATGGGCCTGTTCGCCGGTTCCGGAGTGGGCAAGAGCGTGCTGCTGAGCATGATGACGCGCTACACATGCCGATGTCATCGTGGTGGGGCTGATCGGCGAACGCGGTCGCGAGGTGGTGGAATTCGTGCAGAACAACCTGGGCGAGGAGGGCCTGGCCCGCTCGGTGGTGGTGGCCACGCCGGCCGACACCTCGCCGCTGATGCGCATGCACGGCGCCATGCTCGCCACCAGCATCGCCGAGTACTACCGTGATCAGGGCATGCAGGTACTGTTGCTGATGGACTCGCTGACCCGTTTCGCCCAGGCCCAGCGCGAGATCGCCCTGGCCATCGGCGAGCCGCCGGCCACCAAGGGTTATCCGCCCTCGGTGTTCGCCAAGCTGCCGCAGCTGGTCGAGCGCGCCGGCAACGGCAGGCCCGGCGGCGGCTCCATAACAGCGTTTTACACTGTGCTGGCCGAGGGCGATGACCAGAATGACCCCATCGCCGACGCCGCCCGCGCCATCCTCGACGGCCACATCGTGCTGTCGCGCGAGCTGGGCGAGTCAGGCCATTATCCGGCCATCGACATCGAGGCCTCGATCAGCCGCGCCATGACCGAGATCACCGACGATACCCACATGCAGACGGCGCGCCGCTTCAAGCAGCTCTATTCCACCTATCAGCGCAACCGCGATCTGATCAATGTCGGTGCCTACCAGAAGGGCTCCGATCCGCGGGTGGACGAGGCGATTCACTACCAGCCGCGGCTGATGCAGTTCCTGCGTCAGGGCATGAACGAGCGCGTCTCGCTGGTGGAGAGCCTGGATGATCTGGAGCAGCTGCTGGGCAAGGCCCTGGCCACGACCCAGTAGCTTCCTGGTGCAGGATGGGTAAAGCGTAGCGTAACCCATCGCCTGGCCGCGCAGCGATGGGTTACGCTACGCTTTACCCATCCTGCATGAATCACAAACAACGAATAAGATTCGATGACCCGCTCCAAACGCATCAAACCGGTCGTGGACGTGGCCGAACGCCGGGAACAGGAACAGGCCCGGCGGCTCGGTGCCGCCCAGCGCGAACTGGAACAGCAGCGCCAGCAGCTGGATCAGCTGATCCAGTACCGGGACGAATATGCCCGCCAGTTCGAGAATGCCGGCAACACCGGACTGTCGGTGGCACGCCTGCAGGATTATCGCGTCTTTCTCGCCCGCCTCAACCAGGCCATCGATCAGCAGCGTCAGCGCATCAGTCAGAGCGAGCAGGCCTGTGAACAGCAGCGCCAGCACTGGCTGGCCTCGCGCACCCGCGCCCAGGCCCTGGACAAGGTGGCCGACCGTTACCGCGAGGAAGAGAACCAGGCGCAGGAGCGCCGGGACCAGACCGAGAGCGACGAGTTCGCCCTGCAGCGGCATCAGCGCAACAAGGACAGGGACCGGTCCTGAAGTTCAAGAGCGCCACGGAATACACGGAAAGCACGGAAGTTTTGTTTGTCATCGCCAGGGCGCTGCGCGCCCGGCGATGAAACCAAAGCTTCTGGGTTGAAACCTTTCCGTGTATTCCGTGGCGCTCTTGATTCTTACCGGTTGGCACGCTGCTTGCTCCATGGAGGGTGCAAGGTTTGATTAACCAAGGAGACCGAACATGGCCGAACTGCCGGTAAGCCCCGTCAAGGTTCAGCCCGTCCCTGCCAAGGCCTCCGGCCAGGGCCCGGCGAGGCAGTCGGAAAGTGCTGATTCCGATAGCAAATCCCCGAGTTTTTCCAGCGAGCTGAACAAGCGTATGGACAGCGACAAGGCCGGCGGTGAAAGCCGCACAGCCGAGGCCCGGCAAGGCCGGGCGGCAAATGGGGGCCAGCCGGGGGAGGCCGGGACGGGCAAGACCTTGCCGGCCGAAGGCGGCGCCGATCAGGCCCGCGCCGAGGCCGCCGAGGCGCAGCAGGCCCGGGAGGAGGCCGGACTGGCGGCCCTGCTGAATACCGACGGCGCGGACGGCGATGCCGACAGTCTAGAGCAGACCGAGGTCTCACCGCTGGCGCTGGCCCAGATGCTGCTCGATGCCGCGCCCGGCAGATCAGGCGAGGCCGCCGCCTCGGGTCAGGCGCTGAAGGCCGATACAGCCCGGCAGCTGCCGGATACCGCCCGGATGCTGACCCAGGGCGGCAGCCAGCCTCCGCTCGCTCAGGCTGTCCAGGATAGCCTGCAGGATGGCGAGCTGTCGGCGGATCTGTTCCGCCAGTTCATGGCCCGCGGCGGTGAGCAGCGCGCCGAGACCGCTGCCGCCCAGCTGGCCCAGCTGGCCGCGCGCAATCCGGATGCCGCCGGCCTACAGCGGCTGGCCTCCACCGAGGCGATGTTCAGCCACGCCACGCCCGGACAGGGCATGGCGCAGACCGCCCAGCCCAATCCCGCCGGCAGCCAGCCGGCCCTGCCCACCACCCAGATCCCGCTGCCCATGCAGCATCCGCAGTGGGGTGATGCCCTGAGCGAGAAGGTGATGTGGATGACCAACCAGAAACTGCAGGGTGCGGAGATCAAACTCAATCCGCCGCAGCTCGGTCCGATCGAGGTGCGCGTATCACTGAACAATGATTCGGGCCAGTCGCAGGCGCAGGTCAACTTCACCGCTCAGCACGCACTGACACGCGATGCGCTGGAATCCGCGCTGCCGCGGCTGCGTGAGATGTTCAATGCCAATGGCGTCGATCTGGTCGATGTGAACGTCTCCGACCGTTCCTTCGCCGAACAGGACCGGGATACGGCCCAGGCGCAACAGCAGCAGTTCATGGCCGGTCTGGGTGAAACCGTCGATGGCGAGGAGGGGCTGCAGGGAGTGTCGGCAAAGATTACACAATTGCCTGATGGCATGCTTGATCTGTTCGCCTAACTTTTTGTTGCAGAATGCATTTGGTTGTCGGAAGGCCGACAGTGTGCACAATGGAATAAATGGCTAACTTACGCGTACTCATAATAAGAACAGCCTGGAAAGACAGGACGATGGCCGGAGGCAGAAGGCAGCGTAACAAAACCGCGAATACGCATACCATCCCGAATGAACAAGCCGGTACCCGGGAACGCGAACTTCGCAAGGACTTCTACTATGTGCTGCAGATGGACAGCGCAGAGTCGGAAGTGCTCGCCCGTTATCAGACCCTGCTGAGCCAGGGCGCGGCACAGTTCGCCGAATCCTACTACAACTATCTGTTCGACAATCCCAGCATCGCCGACGTTCTGTACAGCTATGAGAACGACGGCGGCGATGTCGGCGACCTGGTGCGCAGCCAGCTCAATCAGCTGCTGCGCATCATCGGGCCGCTGGAGGACGGGGATCTCATCCGCATCGGTCACCTGCACCAGCAGCGCGGCGTCAAGCCGGTCTGGCTGATCGGCGCCTACCGGCTCTATCTCAATCACCTGCTGAAACTGATCGGCGAGATGCCCGGCCTGAAACCGGACGAGCGCAGTGCCCTGGAGAACGCGTTGGTCAAACGCGTATTCCTGTTCATGGGCCTGATGATCGAAGGCCACCTCGACCGGCTGCAGCAGTCGCACGCGGTTGACCTGACCCAGCACAACGGCGAGCTCGAGCGCATGCAGCAGCTGCTGTCCAATATCCCGCAGCTGATCTGGTCCTATGACGTGCCCGGCGCCTGCCTGCAATACCTCAACCCGCCGGCCAGGGTCCTGTGCAACGGCAAGGGCGAGGGCCCGATCCCCTGCCTCATGGCCATCCACGAAGACGACCGCGCCAAGGCCGAGGCCGCCTGGCAGCAGGCCATGGACGGCCAGCCGGCCGAGGCCGAGGTGCGGCTGCAGGGGCGTGGCAACTCACAGGCCTGGCACCGGCTCAGCCTGTACCCCTTCCGCCAGCGCCGCCGGGTGGTGCGCATCGACGCCATCCTGGACGACATCACCCGTCAGCACGAAAACCTGGAGCGGCTGGAGCACCTGGCCACCACTGACGAGCTGACCGAGCTGGCCAACCGCACCCTGTGGCAGGATCGGGTCAATCAGGCCCTGGCGCAGGCGCGGCGCGATGAACGCCAGTCGGTGGTGCTGATGCTGCTGGATCTGGACCACTTCAAGGTGCTCAACGACACCCTGGGCCACCAGGCCGGCGATGACCTGCTGTGCCAGGTGGCTCAACGCCTGTGCGGCGTGCTGCGCGACTCCGATACCCTGGCCCGGCTGGGCGGGGACGAGTTCGGCGTGCTGATGCCGGCGGTCGAGGATCCGGTCCGGGCCGGCGAACAGGTGGCGGGCAAGATCCTGGAATGCTTCAGGGCGCCCTACAGCCACGGTGGCGAGCACCTGTACTTCAGCACCTCCATCGGCATCGCCCACGCCCCGCAGCACGGCAGTGATGCCGATACGCTGCTCAGTCATGCCGATATCGCCATGTATCAGGCCAAGCGCAACGAGCTGGGCTTTGCCTTCTACGAACCGGGTGTGGCGGCCGCCTCGACGGCGCAGCTGCAGTTCTCCACCCAGCTGCGTCATGCCCTGGAGCGCAACGAGTTCGAGCTGCATTACCAGCCCAAGGTCGACATCGCCTCGCATCAACTGTGCGGTGCCGAGGCCCTGCTGCGCTGGCGGCATCCGCAGCAGGGCCTGGTGCCGCCGGGCGGCTTCCTGGCGATGGCCGAGCAGATCGGCCTGATGGCACCCATC
This sequence comes from Thiohalobacter thiocyanaticus, assembly GCF_003932505.1. Classification (GTDB taxonomy): domain Bacteria; phylum Pseudomonadota; class Gammaproteobacteria; order Thiohalobacterales; family Thiohalobacteraceae; genus Thiohalobacter; species Thiohalobacter thiocyanaticus. The sequence continues at coordinate 486,430 of NZ_QZMU01000001.1, read as the reverse complement.
ACCAACTGGGTGCTGGTCACCGCCCTGCGCCAGTGCAAGGCCTGGCAGGAGGCCGGCATCCACATCCCGGTCTCGGTCAACCTTTCCACCCGCACCTTCCAGACCCCGCGGCTGCTGGAGCGCATTGAATGGGCGCTGCAGGAGGCCGGCGTCCCCGGCGACTGCCTGGAAGTGGAAGTCACGGAACAGACCCTGATGAAGGACCTGGACCAGGGCGCCGAACTGCTGCGCAAGCTGCATGATCTCGGCGTGCACGTGGCCATCGACGATTTCGGCACCGGCTATTCCTCCCTCTCGCGGCTGCGCCACCTGCCGCTCAATACCCTCAAGATCGACCGCTCCTTCCTGAGCGAGCGCGCCTCGCGCGAAGACGACCCCGTCATCGTGCGCTCCATCATCGACCTCGGCCACAACCTGGGCCTGCAGGTACTGGGCGAAGGCGTGGAGAACGACACCGCCTGGAACCTGCTCGAATCCCTCGGCTGCGACGCCGTGCAGGGCTATCACGTCAGCCAGCCGCTGCCGGATCAGCGCTTCTCCAGCTGGATTCAGGATGGCGGCTGGTCCAATCGGGTTCAGTGACACCCACCACACGAAATTGTCCGGCTGCTTTCTGCCCATCAACAATGTGATTAAACGGAAATCCGGCCATTCAGCCGGAAACACATCAGTTATGAAATGGCGAGCGCTGGTATTCGGGAAGAGGAGAGTCAGTTATCGGCACATAGCGGCCTTTCGCGACCAGGCTATGGGAATCAGCCTATCATCAATGTGTCGCTGAATTAGCCGCTTGGAAGGTGGAATTGGCGGCTTATCACGATTCGGACGAAGTGAGCTAATCAATCGTATCCTATTGATATATATGTATGTTTATATGAATGTGCCCAGCAAGATGCACCAGAATACACGTCATCGTGAGTATTACATGATGGGCCGAATCCTCACTATTTAAAATAATACATTTTCCGTCTAACATAGAGTTATGGTGATAACTTGCATGCTGATTTCTACCAGGGTTTCAATCTGGAGGGCTAATAATCAACTCTGCCTATACTGTGGCGATCCGATTAAGTACCGTGATCTCGAAATTGACCACCTTATTCCTGATTCAACAAGTGAAATTGAGCTTGCTCGGTTAATTGGTGTCCTAGGGCTGCCCAAAGAATTCAGCTTGAATGGCGCAATTAATCTTGTTCCGTCTCATCATGACTGCAATAGAAAAAAGCGAGCCACTCAGTTCAATGAAGCAACGCTCCGGTACTACCTGGGGATTTGGGGCGAGAAACAAGTAAAGATTATAGAGGAAAAGAGCAAGTTCGAGCGCTCGGCTGAGCGAGACGATATTTTGGCCAAGCTTACGCGCCAAGTAGAAGCAGGCGCCATATCTCGAGAAGAGGTCGAAGGTTTGCTTAAGTCAATACGAACTCCCGATGAGCGTACTGCGCTATCACCACTGGTCCTTTCTTTTAGCAGGTTGTGCAACGATCTCAAAGTTGCTGAGATGGCTCAGAGTGAATTAATAGATAAGCTGCGCATCACCTTTCAGCGGCCATTGATTCTAGCAGAACCATACACTTTTACCGGGGAGTCTTTATCTGTTCGATTGGCCATCTGGAATTTTGATATCGACAGGCTTGATCCAGTAGATTTGAGCGATTGGGAGTTACTTGATGTTGAACCCGCGTATAAACTCTACGGCGATAATTCTGCTGAGGCTCTGGGAGACGCTATTAACGATACTTACAATATTTTTTATGCAGAAAAATATGGCTGTCCAAAATGCGGGGGAAAGGTTGTGATGTCTGGTAGTGCCAGTGAGTCAGGTGAGTTTGCGATAGGAGCCTGCCAACAATGTGGCTGGGAAGACTACGATTCTTGAGAAACGCCCTAACAAGGCGCCGCAGCCCGACTGATCCTGCCCCGAAATAATTGACACCTCTTTGAACTGAGCTATCAAAGAGGTGGAACATGAAAAGGAAAGAAAAGCACACATTCTATAATTTTCAATTCAAGCATACGGCGGTTACGATCACCAATCACCCAAATATACAGTCCATCGACGTTGCCGAGGCACTGAGCATCCACCCCATTATGCTCTACCGGTGGCGCCAGGAGATGCGGGAGGGGAAATTGGACAATAATGATCAGGAGGCGCGTTCTCGGGACAAACTTCTCCAAGCTGAGAAAAAGATCAAGAAGTTAGAGAAGGAATTGCGGCAGGTCAGGGATGAAAACGCAGTGCTAGAAGGCAGAGAGGGTATTCCCGGGAAAAAAGTAGATGCCTTCCGGTTCATCGAGCAGCATGTCAAACGAAGCTCCGTAGCTGCTCTGTGCCGGAAGTTGGGTGTTACCCGTGGCGGGTTCTATGCTTGGCGCAATCGAGGTCAATGCCAACGCCGTGTGGAAGACGAGGCACTGCTTGAACAGATCATCCAGGTGCACCGTAAGAGCCAGGGCCGCTACGGTTATCCCAGGGTGCACCAGGCGCTGCGCCAGAATGATATTTTATGTGGGCGTAACCGCGTCGCTCGGCTCATGCGCGAAAATGGTATTGCCGCCAAGATGGCGCGTCGCTTTCGGCGGCACCGTCACCGGCACCACCTGTTTCGGGATAGCACCAACTTGTTGCTGGACCGGGAACCGACAACGGGTGCGAACCAGGTCTGGGTAGGAGATATCACATTTATCAGCGTAGATGGGAAGTGGTCATATCTGAGCACGGTAATGGATCGGCATACGCGCCAGATTATCGGTTGGAGCTTTGCAAAGGACCGGTCTGCCGCCCTGGTTCGAGAGGCGCTCCTGATGGCAGTGCAAGCCCATGCACCGACAGCTGATACCATATTTCATTCGGATCAAGGCTGCGAGTACGCCTCAAAGGAATATCGTCGGGTGCTTGAATCATTTGGGTTGCGGGTGAGCATGAGCCGAAAAGGACACTGCTGGGACAACGCCTATATGGAATCATTTTTTCATACTCTGAAGACAGAGATGATCTACTTCCAGAAATTCAAAACCCTGGAAGAAGCGACGGCCTACATTATCGATTACGTTCGTTTTTATAATAGCGAGCGTTTACACTCTGGCCTGAACTACAGAACTCCCGACTGGGCAGCAAGCGAAGCAGCATGACGGGTGTCAATTATACTGGGGTAATATCAGACGCAGCTATGCTGCGCGGCTGTACTTAAACGTTGAGTGTCTAAAAATATAAGTCTACTAGCGCCCCAAAGCTGGCACTCAGAAACCATGGTTTATCTACACAATCCAGAAAAAATTGCCAATTCCGGGGGGGGGGGAGGTATATGAACATAATGTCAGTATTACCAATGCGCATTGCTATCATTTTACTTCTGGCGATGTTCTCTTTATCCGGTTGTTCTGGAAAATATGAAGCAGAACTCGATAAGCTGGTAGAAACGTACAATAAAGTCAAAAAACCCATCAATATTGATGAGCTGACGAGCAGATCACTCAGGCAGAACTATGTCAACATCAAAAACATGGATCAAGCCAATATCTGGCTAAGGCATGATGCCAGTCATTTTAACACAGCAATCGCACAATCCCTTGAAAAGGAAAAAAAGGAGAAAGAATCCCCGCTGAATTCGGTCAAATTGGAAGGCACTATTCTGAAACAGCAGGCCATTATGGTTAGCGTACTGTTGGAGGAATTTTACGATAAGAATGTGAAAGTAAAGGTGACGGGAAATCTGGATATTTATGCAGTACCGACCATCAAGAGTGGAAATGTTGTCTTTACAATCGTCGCTTCTGATTTGTCCCTTAAACGTCTACACCTCGTGGATAAGGACTTCACTGCTGAAAATGACCCACTCACTGTCGCATTGGTTGATGAAACCATTAACGCACTACTGCCATACCTCAGTAATCTGATACCCGAAGCTAATGTATTCGATAAATCATTCCGCCTGGCCGATATCAATCCCGCAGACTTATTTGAAGGTATAAGATGCATGAAGCCATCTGGCGAACCAAGACGGGTGGTTGCAGACGTAGTGCAAAGCGCCGTCGTCGTCAGCCCGTCTGGGATTGATGTTATTGCATTTGCCGCATCAAGATTGATACAGCCTGAAGACACTCAAGTGAATTTGATAAGTGCTCAACACAGCACACGTCCCATACCGACAGCGGTGCTTATTGCCGAAGAGGTGGCAGCATTAAAAGCGCGTTCCTTCGATGCAAATGATTCTAAGGTGCAAGACGCCTTCAAACAGCCCAACTATGCCATTGCTGGAGACTTCTTAATCGAATCTGCCTTTAATCTCCTCGGTGATAACCTCGATTACAGTGTTGCGGGCACACCCTGCGTTGAGCCCATACCGATCGATACAAAAATCGAAGCATCCAAGGTATCGGAAAACTGTAAGCGGATAGCCAACTGCCGTGATGCTAACAGCAATAGGTTAACATGCGACAGTGCTGACAACTGTAAAAATGGACTGCATTGCCCCACGGGATGTAAATGGCATCAGCTTGATTGTCATGCTAGAAAAGCGGCCTGCGAGACACAGAAGTCTGCCAGGATACTCGCATGCTATACAGTCAAAGGCGTGAGTAAAGGTGTATGCGAAACAATAAAAACCGTAGCTAACACTGCATGTGCGGCTGTGAATGCAGAAGAATTGCTTAATTACCCCGTAGATTGTGGAATAGGCGCCACACTCGGTGCAGACAATATGGGGCATCTAACCGGAACGCTTGAGGCTTCACCTAAGGAATCGATAATAACCATAGAACGAGTGGTAACGACATCCAGTCTGGATAACCTCCAAGCTGTAGTTAAGGCAAATTTAGCTACCCAGATAGCAGGCAATGTAAAATTAACCCCAACCGGCCCATTGGGCAGCATGCTCACGTGCACACTCCCCACAGTCATAAACGTGAAACATGACGCCACGTTCGATGGCTATGTAGTGTTAAATGCGTCCATGACAGGTATTGAAGTGAATGATGATAACGTCTCAACGCACCATTACAAGCTACATGAAGCCAAGCTTAAAGTAAAACTGGATAAATCCATACTGGAAGGGCTTTTGCTGCGTAATCCACACTTTATCGAGGCTTGTCCTGGTGCCACATTGATTGGCCTGATAGATTCTGCAACAGGCGGGGATAGTGGTAAAAACACGATGGAACTTAAGATCGACGCAACGATATTCGATGTCGAAGTACAGCCGATAATCTGGAAATACCGTGACATTGATTATCGTGTGCCAGTAGTGATTGGCCGTATGAAACCAAGCGAAAATTAGCAGCATATATCAAACTTTGCACGTGAGTATTACTTCCGCCATCAATTCTTCTAAAAGGATTGCATCGATTGAATATAGGCGCGCAGGTTATGGTATTCCTCATAGAATGGCCGGTATCATCTATTCAAAATATTATGCGTTATCATAGTCAGAACACAACAAGTAATTGAAGCGGACGTAATAAACACGCAGCTTAGCATGCGCGTTAATTTCGCTTCTGATCACGATGCCACCATCCTGTGAAAGGTGATGATGTCACCGGCGCAGGGTCAAGAGGCTGGGCTGGCCCGGGGCGGCATTCGGCACATAGCGGAATTCTGGCTAAAGGATTGGCTAAATGGTAAAAATACTCCTTATCAGTCATATTGAAAATCTATGATGTGGCTAGATTCTACTAAACCTAATATTTCAGAGTAAAACAATAAATTTACAATCACCTGCTTATGATAAAAATAACATACAAATCCATGCTACTCGTATTTTGTATTTCTACACTATTTTCTTCATGCGGGTGTCAGAGAGATGATCTGCGTACTATTTCTATATACGAAGACTTCAGAAAGAACGTGGTGCTAGATGAATTAGAAAGAAAAAATATACCGTTTGAACTAAATGACGAGCAAATATGGTTTTCCGAGAAAAATCGAAATCATGTTGAAGCCATATTTGATTATGCAATGTCTTTGAAGTCTTTCAGTTTTTCGAAACCAGATGACAAAGATGAGTTTATTAAGAAACTTCGAGACAATCAGATTCGATTTAATCAAGTTTTTAATGATTCGTTGTATAAGGTATTTGTAGAAAATAAAGACTTCGAAACAGCTAGTCGCATTTTCAAGCAATCATTTGAATAGCTGTTGCTATTTGTTGGTAGCGAAACGAGCACTGAAGAGTTGATCCATACTCCCGTTCCATCCATCTACATAGGAGGAACGGCTATGGAAATGCTCACTTACAGTCCGCAGCCAGCTCCCTGGAATAAGGGCAAACTCGTAGGTCAGAAGGCTCCTCTGAAAATCAGGGACATCTGGGCGATTCGCATCCGGCTGCAAATATCGCAGCGATACCGCGATCTGGCACTATTCAACTTGGCGATCGACAGTAAATTGCGGGGCTGTGATCTGGTTCGCCTGCGCGTCCGGGATGTCTCGCACGGTGGCCACATAGCCGCCCGAGCGATTATCATGCAGCAGAAGACCCAGCAGCCGGTCCGATTCGAGATTACCGAAGTCACGAGGGACGCCCTGAGCAGATGGATTGCCGTGCGAGGGCTGAGGACGGATGATTTCCTGTTTCCCAGCCGTCGCCGAGGCTCCCCGCACATTACGACGCGCCAATATGCTCGGATAGTCCACTCTTGGATCGCGGAGATCGGGCTGGACCCGACCGACTACGGGACTCACTCGCTGAGGCGGACCAAGGTCACACCGATTTACCGGCGGACCAGGAACCTCAGAGCGATACAGCTTCTGCTGGGGCACACTAAGCTGGAGAGCACGGTCCGATATCTCGGTATCGAGGTGGACGACGCGCTTGAGATGGCGGAGCAGACCGAGGTCTAGTGGGCCCTACCGCTGGAGACGACCGCCTCGTCGGCGGTCGTTTTCCGGCACAAAACGGACCTCTGCGGCCGACCCGATGCGTATTCCGCATATCATCATTACATCACTGAATTGTGTGGACTGCCTTCGGCAGCCTATTACGATACGAAACTACCCAAACCATGCTGCGCGATGCTACTGATCACCATGATTAATTAGTAGAATATTGCGGATTGGATGCGTTACGATATGCCAAATTGGGAATACTGAATGATAGGCAGAATCCGCACTATTACTAGTAATATGTTTTCCATATAAGAGAGTGTCAGGTTCTTATGGAATCAGATATGGGCCAATATTGGACCGTATTAATCAGCATAGCGACTGGAGCGGCGGGCTACTTGTTAGTCACGTTTTGGTTGCAGCCGATTTTGCGGTACCGATCTATTAAGTACCGAATAATTTCCGATTTGTTCTTTTATGCCAATGCGGTTAATGCTGATGGTCTGAATGAAGAAATGAGGGAGAGAATGAATCAGCGGATTCAGGCGGATCGAAGAAACTCATCGGATCTTGAAGCTTGTTATCCCATTTTGCCGTGCTGGTACAAATGGTATCTCAATAGGATGGGGGAGAATATAGAGAAAGCCGCTGAGGAACTTCTTCGGCTATCAAATACTTTCGACGATATGAAAGCTGGGGGCTCTGTAGATAGAATTAAGAAATATCTCCGAATCAATACTGAGCGAATATGAATCTATCAATAACATCAGAAAAACGTTCGCTATCGCTCACTGAGGGCCACCGTGTCATGGTCACCGTGTCAGGTCTTGCAATACGACAAACGAATGTTTGATTGCAAGACCTGACCCCGTTTACGGACCTGACCCGTTTACGCCGTTTACGCCGTTTACGTTTATGTATGTGTTTTCACTAGGCCCCACAAGTTTCACGATAGCCATATAGACTTACATCATGTCCATTACAAAAATACTGTTAATTTATTCGTTGTTGGTACTCGTATCAGGTTGCAACCCTAAGAGCGAGGAAAACAAACAATCTAATGACTCTAATTTGAGCCCTGAACAAATTGCATGTGTACAGAAGGTGTTTCAAATACAGGTTGAGCAAGAAGAGAAATTTGTATCGCTCAGTGTTCAAGCAATGCAAGAAAACAAATCTGACATTCCGTTACAAATCTTAGAGCGGCGGAGCAACGAAAAACTTTGCATGTTGGAGCTCCAATGTTACGGGACTCAAGAGCCTATGGTTCAGGGCTTAATATTCGGAGAGTGCTTAAAAAGAATGGAGCAAGAGAGTAATGGCTAATAAGCACATCAAGGCGCCCTTCGGGCTGGGGCGCTCCGCTTCGCTGCGCGCCCCTTATGTTTGCCGTTATGCGCTTTAAATGGATGCGCAGGGGAGATAGATAATTGAAGAAAATAATCATAACCGCACTTTTGTCAATATGTGTATTCCACGAACCTGTTTCAGCCGAGATGATTATTGATTTGTCCTGCGATGTTTCTGGCTTAAAGATAAATGGAGAAACATCAAAAAGCGGCTTTATCGAGAAAATATATGTAAATCATTCAGTAAGCGAAGATGGCTGGGGAATAAGCAAGAGTGAAATAACCTCAGATGGAAAAAAGATAGAATCAACATTAATTGATCTTAAAAAGGACTACGCAGTTTTATCCTATTCAGCAACAGTAGGTAGCGGCTTTAACAAAACTCTCTTAGTTTTCAACTATGTGTTGGATTTACAAGCTATGGAGCTGACGAGAACCATCACAAGCCTTCCTAAAGGCATGGAAGAACGAACAACTGGAAAATGTAAATAGAGTGCGCACGTATCTTTGTTGGTCATTCAGAGTTCGTAAGACGCATAACAAGTAAATTAATTACGCGCCTATCAGTGACGGGCACGCAAAAACCGTGAGCCGGTTATTGAGGCGTTACTTCCGCTTCTGGTCGAAATCTGGCGTCCTTCCCGCCAAGGTAAGTTAAACGGTTCACTGTGATTTGAGCCGGATTGCATTATGCAGCAGCTGCGAGCAGAGGCGTCCGGCTGGTACATTACATCGTGATACTCCCTCGTCCCGAAAGTCATGTCCTTGAACGTCCAGGTTGATCGGGGTTTTTCCACGATGGCCCGTAGGAGCGGAGGCCGGGTAAAGCTTGGCAGTCAATCCCTTTCTGTTCTATTTAAAGGCAGGGTCCCCATGCCTTGTTTCCGCCCGGCGGGCATTGAGACCTCGGAAATCTGTTCTAGACTCAGGGAAGGTTGATCTGACGGGAGCAGTGTTATGGAAAAAGGGATTGGTAACAACTGAGAATCCTTCTCGCTATCGCTATCAGTTGTCACCGACTCCTTTTCACTCCCTTTTTCACTCACGCCACCAGCTAAGCCACACAAAAGCGCCTTAGCTGTAATATGAAATGAGGAACCCTGAAATGATTGATAAAAAATCAAGCGATGATCAATATAGAGATTCTATAGAATCAATGGATGTCAGTGTTGATACTGATATTGGTAGCCAGAGTCGCACACAGCGGGAAGAGGAATTAAAACGCTGGGATGAAGACCAGGCGCGGCGCCTGGCCAGCGAGCAGGGTGTGGAGCTAGGCGAAGACCACTTTAAGGTCATTCATTTATTACGCGACTACTACCTGGAAAACGGTTTAGCTGAAAGCGGCCGTGAGCTCGAAGAAATGCTTGATAATGAATTTTCCAGCCAGGGCGGGGTTAAATATCTGCATAAGTTGTTCCCGGAAGGCCCGGTTACTCAGGGTATGCGTTTTGCCGGCCTGCCAGTTCCTGCGTATAGTGAGGATGAAGGATTCGGTACTGCCCGTTAGTCTTTTTCACCAGACCTGACTCCTTTCCACTGAGGGGGTGCAGGGAGAGATTTTCCCCTGCGTGCCCGTCCGGTAGGGCGGGTCGGCGCGAATTAGCCTCATTGAAATCTGCGTTGCTGGGCTTTGTATGTCTGCTTTATAAAGACTCGGCAAAATTGCCTCAGGTCTTCTGTAGGGCGGTGGCAGGGGATTTAGGTAACCGAATAAACTTTCGTCTCACTCCGCTTCTGGTCGAAAAGCCGCCAGTCATTTTTCTGAATCACAGCCTATAGTATTTGCACGGGGAATCCTGGCTTAATTATTTCGTGCCTGAATGCATGGATTCACACTTTCGTGAGAATGACGAGAGTGCATACTAATCAGTATTGGCCTGGGGTATAACCTTCTCTCAACCTACCCGTCACGCATGGCTGAAGGGATCGGTGCCAGGCGAGAATGATTGCGCTTTGTTGCCGACCAAATCTTCAGCTTTGATTTATTTTAATATTTATAATCAGTTGCATGAATTCTGTCCGTGAGTAGGACTATATCTTACAGGCAGTTACGCCTGATTTTCCGCCTTGAACAGTCGTTCCCCGGCATGAAAGTAATCCTGAAAGCAGTATGTTGACATGTGTCGCTGACAGCGGCGTTTGCCACGCCGGGTAGGAAGCCTCGCCTGAGGCAGTTTGGAAGCGCTTACAATGGGATGCTCGAGGACCGACAGCGACGCATCCGGGAGGGAACAGCCATGCATGTAAAAACGCGTCGAGTCCATATGGGTTGCGGTGAATCGCTGATATCGCGTCACATCTGTCTGTTGCGGCCGCGCACCCCACGCGCTCGCAAGGAGTCAGCAGGCCGTGCCGATAATCCGGTGCCCCTGTTTCTCACAAGTCCGCATCGAAAATAGACTGGTTGTCCCGCGAGGAAAAAGGGTTGGTGAGGAAGGGTACCAACTTAGCCGTCATTGCGAGCATAGCGTGGCAATCGCATACTGCAGGATCAACTGGTTTGGAGATTGCCGCGTCACTTTGTTCCTCGCAATGACGAGGCTTATTTGGCTTAAGGTAAGTGCCATTCGAGTCGGCGACAACTCAAAGAAGAAATGATTTTCTTTTGTCACCGGCTCCTTATTATTTGTCGCTTACTAAATCTGAGCTGACCTGAAGCGTCAGTGTGAGTTTGCCGGCGAAGTGCGCATCCACTTCAATTTTTCCGGCAGATTCCCTTATCCCCGCTCCCGCGATTTCACCGCGATTGATCAGGCTGACCGTTGCCCTGTCCGCGGGGTAATCCAGCCGGAAACTCATACGCATCGGGTAATAGCCATCCAGAAACCGCCGGTAGAAGGGGCCGTGTCTGAGGTGGTACTCGCCTTCGTGTGCGCCCTCGGTCATGCGTTTGCTCAGGCTCAGGCACAGCCGGGCACCGCGCTGGATGTCCTGTAGCTGGACCGAGTGGCCGTCCACCCGGGCCCGACCGATGTTGCTGTGGCTGCGGATGCGGATGCGGTCGATCCGGCCCGGTCGGTAGACGATTTCCAGGTTCGGCACCGGGTCGAGGTTCTCGTGACACTGTTCGACCCGGACCCGGCCGCTGGCAAGGGAGTCGGCGCTGATGCGCAGCCGGTTGACGAGGCGGTACAGATCCTTCGGGGGCGGAGTGTGGATCAGCGCCAGGGTGTCGTCGTAGGGGGTGACGGCGTCGGTTTCATCCTCCAGCAACCAGGCGTCGTCGTTGGGTGGGGCACCGGCCGGGGAGGGGAGCAGCAATAACAGTAATGCCGTCAGCTGGAACAGGCAGGACAGTGGTGTCAGCGGCTGGCTGAATTGCGGTAACACGTTCACAACCTCGCGGTGTCATGGGCTGGGCTGAACAACTTCAGGCTTGACAGGGATGCATCGGCAATTCCCGGGACAGAATACCCTTAATTCCTAGCACACCGAGACAATGCTTGTAGTATTAAAATACTGTCCCCGAATTTCCCTTGGTCTGGCCGGTGCGCAGACTGAACTGCACGACGGGACACCGCCGGGTTAGAATGGCCGCGATTGTAGGCATGACACGAATTTTGAAACACAGAGGCAGGACCGATGGGAAATTCTTTCGGCGATCAGTTTCTCAGGGCCGGGCTGGTAGACAAGTCCCGGCTCGAGAAGGCAAAAAAGTCCAAGCGCAAGCAGCAGAAGCTGAAACAGAAGCAAAAGGTCGAGGTGGTCGACGAGTCCGCCAAGGCCGCCGAGGCGGCACGCAAGGCCGCGGCGGAGGCGGCGGAGCGCGATCGTGAACTCAACCGCCAGCAGCAGGCGGCGGCCGAGGCTCGGGCGATCCAGGCCCAGGTCCGCCAGCTGGTGGAACAGAACCGGCTGACGGATGCCGGAGGCGATGTCGTCTACAACTTTCAGGACGGCACCGCGATCAGAAGTCTTCATGTCGCGGAGAGCATCCGCGACAGGCTGGCGCGCGGTCAGCTGGCCATCGTCCGGTTCGATGCAGGCTATGCAATGGTAACCGCGGAGGTGGCGGAGAAAATCGGACAGCGCGATGCGGCTTGTATCGTCAGTCAGGCTGACAGCCGGCCGGAAGCCGGAGAGGGTGAGGACGACCCCTACGCGGACTACAAGGTGCCAGATGACCTGATGTGGTAGCCGCGCAAGTCCACGCCCGCAACCGGCCACCTGCATACCTGTTCCTGATGTCCAAGGGAGCGCATGCGGAAAGGGCATACTGTCGTCGCAGACAGACAGTTGAACAGGCTTTTCGATCAGGCAGTTATCCATTCTGTGCCGGTGGGCTGTCGTCGCATGGCGATAATCTGCGGTAGCTGCAAATGGGTAGGCACTCTCCTGGGGTGGTGTAGTTGTTTGAGGTTACAGGATAAATACGAGTGGCGTACCGATCTGGTACAAGGCCTGCAATGAAGAGGATAAAACAGATTGCCAAGCGGCGATTCCTTGCCGACAAGCCGACGTCATCGGGATTGATAGCGGCAACGTCAAGCTGTTGATCATGGTCTGTCCCGCGGCTGGCATCGAGTACAGCTTCAAGCCGGGGGCCATTCAAGGTGGTGGGCCATGCGGGCTCCTGGTTATTCCTCCTATGGAAAACAAAGATGAACAAGGAATTACTGGTCCGGCACGGCACGGCATTCACGCTTAATCCGGACTCCGCTCCGATGTTTCCCAGCCATGCCCATCAGGCCGCCGTCGACCGCCTGATCGCCGGTTTGCGCCTGGGTAGTAGGTTGCAGTATCTCAGCGGTGCGCCCGGCAGCGGCAAGAGTACTGTATTGCTGCATTTCCTGAAGACAATGCAGTCACTGAGGGGCGTCTATATCGCGCTTGTCAGCGCCGGCGACATGGTCCGCCGCGTCCTCATGGAACTCGACCTGGTCGTGCCCAGGAACCTCGATCGGAGCCCCGACGCGCTGTTCCGGGAACTTCGGGTACAGATGGCCGCCAAAAGCAATCCAATCCTGCTGATCGATAAGGTGGAGAATCTTCCGATAGCGGATTTGAAGAGCCTCAATCTGCTTTCAGACAAGCTCTCACTTCCGGTGATACTGGCCGGCAACTGCGACTTTGCCCGTGTGGCGCAGGACTTCGACACCGACAAATCATTTGTGAGCGGGCGGATCCACCGGCTCGACGCCCTGGATGGCGAGGAGACTGCGCAATATATCCGCAGCCGGCTCGAGTATTCCGGGCTCGACGAGCCGTTTATACCGGAAGACGTACTACAGCGGATTTACCGGTACAGCAAAGGCAACCCGAGGCTCATCAATCTGATCTGCAACAAGGCCCTCATTCTTGTCGGCCTCAGGGATCTGCCCCGAGTGACGTCGGAAGTGGTGGACGAAGTCGTGCGCAATCGCCGTGCCGGCGGTACTTTTCCCCTGGCGGGCGATATCGAGGTGGACGGGGGGCGGATCGCCGCAGCCGAAGACAGCCATGACCGCGGCAACTTCCGGCCTTCCTGTTCCGGGCCTGTGATACCTGGCGTGCTCCCGGCCGGGGCGGATGATACGGCCAGCGAAGCCCCGCAGGTCCGGGCCGGCACTGGAAACGATCCAAATGCCGGTAGGGTTGTTCCGACGAAATCCACGGCAGTCTCTGGCAGTACAGGGCACTGGCGCCCTGGCTGGCTCGGCTTCGGGCTGGCAACCTGCGTTACGGTGATCGTTCTGCTCAATTCGCCTGACCTCGATCGGCCACGGAGCCTGGGGGGCGAATCCACGCAGACGGTTGCACAACCGGGAGAGACCGGTTGGAACGGCGCGGCGGTGGCTCTGGCGCTGGTGCAGCAGGAGACGCTGAACGATGCAATGGTCTTTGATGCCCGGGGCATCGGTACCGTTGTACTGACGGAACCGCCCGAGGCGAAAGGGGCAGCGGCGCCCGCGGTCACTACGGACCCGGCGGCAGGCGAGAGCCGGCAGGCGGAACCCGCCGCCACCCGAAAGCGTATCCAGGAAGATACCGATCGCCCGCAGTCGCCCACAACCGAGACCCCCGCTGTGAGCGAGGGGTTAAGCAAGCACAGGCAACCTCATGCGTCTGCACACCAGCATAGGGAGGAGGCCGGCGAAGCGACGGGGTCGCGGCCCGATACCGCGTCCGGTGGGGCGAGCCGTAAGTCACACGGGTCAGATGTGGCCGGCTCGCGGGATGAGGCCTACGCCGCCAGCGAGTCCGGCGGGGTGAGTCCTAAGCCGCAGGGCCCAGATGCTACCGACTCGCGGGCTGAGGTCTCCGCCACCGCTGGGACCGGGATGCCCGACGATGGCGAGGATCTGCCGCCGGTGATCGAGCGTGGCATTCAGGCCCGGCCCACTGATGTTCCTCCCCGGTTGTCGTCCAACTAGGGAACCTCTGATTAATTAAAACCCCGTCATTGCGAGCGAAGCGTGGCAATCTCGTAGTGTGAAATCAACCAGTTGGAGATTGCCGCGTCGCTTCGCTCCTCGCAATGACGTAATTAATCAGAGGTTACCTAGTATTTCCACGAACGGTATGCCGGTTCCCGGCACAGGCAGCATCCGGGAATCCAGGCTGCTGTTCCCGCCTGTTCCTTGCCGATCTTTTATCAATCCCCAGTTCCACACTTGACAACCCCTGGACTTGGCAAAGCCATACCCAGGCACGCATCCTGCGCCCACTGGCCCGGTGCCGGGAAACCGGCTGGCGGTTCGCCGGGAAAGCGTCAATCCGCTGTCGATGTGATTTTTAATCTTTCTATCCAGCTGAATATAAAGAATAAATAAATTCCCCTGCCCGTGGCACAGGACTTGCTTATGCCTGTGCAGACACTCACGGGCACAAGGTACGGGCATGGCTGAGGAAGATCTCGATCTGGATGTGGACACCACGGAGACGGCGTCGGGCGGGGGCCTGAAAATCGTCATCATCGCCGTTGTCGTGGTCCTGTTGCTCTCCAGCGCACTGCTGGCCGGGCTCTATTTCACCGGCGTGCTGGGGGGTGGTGCGGGGCAGGGCGGCGATCAGGCTGCCGGCGCGGACGGCGCGCCCTCCGCACAGGCCAGCGCCCCTGCCAGCGGCGGGCCGATCATCTACCAGCCGCTGGAGCCGCCGTTCGTGGTCAATTTCGGGCGTGAGGCCGATGTGCGCTTCATGCAGATCACCATCCAGGTCGCCGACCGCGACCCCCAGGTGATCGAGCGGATCAAGGAACACTCGCCGGCCATCCGTAACGGCCTGGTGATGCTGTTCAGCAGCCAGGACCCGGAACTGCTCAATACCCGTGAGGGCAAGGAGCAGCTGCGTCAGGACGCCTTGAACGAGGTGCGCAGCGTGCTCGAGCGGATGACCGGACAGGGACGGCTGGAAGATCTCTACTTCACCAGCTTTGTCATGCAATAGGGGTAGTGCGTGAACGATCTGCTCTCACAGGAAGAAATCGACGCGCTCCTGCACGGAGTCGGCAGCGGCGACATCGAGACCGAGGCCGATGACGGCGGCGGCGACGGGGAAGCGCAGAACTACGACTTCACCAGCCAGGACCGCATCGTCCGCGGGCGCATGCCCACGCTGGAGATGATCAACGAGCGTTTCGCCCGTTATTTCCGCATTTCGCTGTTCAACATGCTGCGCCGTCAGGGCGAGATCTCGGTCGGCGGCGTGCAGATGCTCAAGTTCGGCGAGTACATCCACAGCCTGTTCGTGCCGACCAGCCTGAACCTGGTCAAGATCAATCCGCTGCGCGGCACCGCCCTGTTCGTGTTCGACCCCAAGCTGGTGTTCAGCGCGGTGGACAACTACTTCGGCGGCGACGGCCGCTTTCACACCAAGATCGAGGGCCGCGAGTTCACGCCCACCGAGCAGCGTGTGATCCAGCGCATGCTGGACCGGGCCTTCGAGGATCTGTTTCAGGCCTGGCGGCCCGTGCTGCCGGTGGAGTTCGAATACCTCAACCACGAGGTCAATCCGCAGTTCGCCAACATCGTCAGCCCCACCGAGGTGGTGGTGGTCTCCACCTTCCACATCGAGCTGGAAGGCGGCGGCGGGGCCCTGCATATAACGCTGCCGTACTCCATGGTCGAGCCCATTCGCGACCTGCTCGACGCCGGCGTGCAGAGTGACCGCAGCGACGTGGACGAGCGCTGGCGCATCGCGATCAAGGAAGAGATGAAGGACGCCGAGGTGGAGCTGTCCTCGCAGCTGGCCGAGACCACCATCACCTTCCGCGAGCTGATGGAGATGCAGCCCGGGGACGTGATTCCCATCGACATGCCGGAAACCATTCTGCTGCGCTCGGAGGAGATCCCGCTGTTCCGCGGCCGCCTGGGCAGCACCAACGGCAACAAGGCCGTGAAGATACTCGACAAGGTGAACCAGACGGCGATGGTTCCCCTGAACAACGTGATAGACAAGAGCTGAGTGCGTGACGGGAGACAGCAATGAGTGACGATCAGGAAAACATCGACCAGGAAAACGTCGATCAGGGCGCGATGGCCGATGAATGGGCCGCCGCGCTGGCCGAGCAGGACGACGACGGCGGTCAGCCCCAGGAGCAGGTGAAGAAACCCGAGCTGGATCAGTTCGAGAGCGGCGCGGTGCCGGCCGGCAACGAGGACGCGAACCTGGACCTGATCCTGGACATCCCGGTGAACATCGCCATGGAGATCGGGCGGACCAAGATCAGCATCCGCAACCTGCTGCAGCTCAACCAGGGCTCGGTGGTGGAGCTGGACCGCCTGGCCGGCGAGCCCATGGATGTGCTGGTCAACGGCACCCTGGTGGCCCACGGCGAGGTGGTGGTGGTCAACGAGAAATTCGGTATCCGCCTGACCGACGTGGTCAGCCCGGCGGAACGGGTAAAGAAGCTCAAGTGAAAATGAATTCCGTGCGCGTGCTCTCATTCCTGTTGCTGTTGTGCCCGCCGGCGCTGTGGGCGGACGACAGCCAGAAGGCCGCCGAGGGGCTGAACGATCCCATGGCCTGGTCCAACCTTCTGCAGGTGCTGCTGGGGCTGATTGCCGTCATCGCCCTGATGCTGGTCTTCGCCTGGCTGATGCGGCGCATGTCCGGCGTGCAGGGCGGTACCGCCGGCGCCCTGCGGGTGCTCGGCGGCATGTCCATGGGCGCGCGCGAGAAGGTGGTGCTGATCCAGGTGGGCGAGACCCAGCTGGTGCTCGGGGTCGCCCCCGGCCGGGTGCAGACCCTGCACGTGCTGGAGAAGAACATCGAGCCTCCGACGGGGGAGGGCGCGGGCATGAACAGCTTCGCCCGTAACCTGCAGCAGGCACTCAGCCGGGGCCGTGTGTCATGAAACTGCGCGCTCTGATCAGCCTGCTCCTGTTGCTGCTGCCGGCGGTCTCGCTGGCCGAGCCGGGCATCGCCGCCTTCCAGATGGAGAGCAATCCGGACGGCAGTGAGACCTATTCCATCAGCATCCAGGTGCTCGCCATCATGACGGCGATCACCTTCCTGCCGGCGGCGCTGATGATGATGACCTCCTTCACCCGCATCCTGATCGTGCTGTCCATCCTGCGCCAGGCGCTGGGCACCATGCAGACGCCCTCGACCCAGATCCTGATCGGCCTGTCACTGTTCCTGACCTTCTTCATCATGGTGCCTGTGTTCGACGAGGTCTATGTCGAGGCGGTGCAGCCTTATCTCAATGAAGAGATGGCGCCGGGCGAGGCGCTGGAGCGGGCCGCGCAGCCCTTCCATGCCTTCATGCTGGCGCAGACGCGCGAGTCGGATCTGGAGACCTTCTCCGACATCGCCCGCGCCGAGCCGGTCGAGCGCGCCGAGGACGTGCCCTTCTCGCTGCTGCTGCCGTCGTTCGTCACCAGTGAGTTGAAAACGGCATTCCAGATCGGCTTTCTGATCATGATTCCCTTCCTGGTCATCGACTTGGTCATCGCCAGCCTGCTGATGTCCATGGGCATGATGATGCTCTCGCCCATGATCATCTCGCTGCCGTTCAAGATCATGCTGTTCGTACTGGTCGACGGCTGGTCGCTGATCATGGGCACGCTTGCCTCCAGTTTCTACATCGCCAGCTAGGAGTCGGACATGACGCCGGATACCGTAATCACCGTCGGGCAACAGGCCATGTACATCACCGTCCTGCTGGCCGGTCCGCTGCTGATCGCTTCCCTGATGGTGGGTCTGGTCATCGCCATGTTCCAGGCCGCCACCCAGATCAACGAAATGACCCTGACCTTCATCCCCAAGCTGGCCGCAATCGTGGTGGTGCTGCTGCTCGCCGGTCCCTGGCTGCTGCGCAGCCTGCTCGATTTCACCACCAACCTCTACCACAGCATCCCGGCGCTGATCGGCTGACATCCCGAGCCATGGCCACGCCCCTGCTCTTCACCACCAGTCAGATCGCCGGATGGATCGGCGAATTCGTCTGGCCCTTCATGCGCATCGGCGCGATGCTGATGGTGATGCCGGTGTTCGGCGGCCGGCTGGTGCCGGCGCGGGTGCGGGTGCTGATGGCGGTGGTACTGGCCGCGGTCATGCTGCCGGTGATCCCGCCGGTGCCGGCGGTCGACCCGCTCAGCGCCGAGGCGGTGGCCATCGCCGTGCAGCAGCTGCTGATCGGGCTGGTCATGGGCTTCATGCTGCAGCTGGTATTCAGCGCCCTGGTCATCGGGGGCCATGCCATCGCCATGAGCATGGGCCTGGGCTTCGCCTCCATGGTGGATCCCCAGAACGGGGTGAACGTGCCCGTCATCGGCCAGTATTACGTCACCCTGGCCACGCTGCTGTTCCTAGCCCTGGATGGGCACCTGGTCCTGATCAGCGTGCTGGCCGAGAGCTTTCACCAGCTGCCGATCGCCGCCCACGGCCTGTCGCGCGACGTCTTCTGGACCCTGGCCAACTGGGGCACCCGGATGTTCGCCGGCGGTATCCTGATCGCCGTGCCGGCGCTGATCGCACTGATGCTGACCAACATCGCCTTCGGCGTGGTCTCGCGCGCTGCGCCGCAGCTCAACGTCTTCGGTGTGGGTTTCCCCGTCACCCTGACCTTCGGCTTCGTGGTCATCTATCTGACCCTGTCCAATCTGCTGCCGCAGTTCCAGACACTGCTCACCGATGCCTTCACGCTGCTGTCGAGTCTGGAGGCGGGCTGATGGCCGAGAACGAGAATGGTCAGGAACGCACTGAAGAGCCCACCACCAAACGGCTTGACGATGCCCGCCGCAAGGGCCAGATCCCGCGGTCGCGGGAACTCAACACCCTGATCATGCTCACGCTCGGCGCGCTGACCTTTATGGTCATCGGCGAGACCATGATCAACCAGTTCTCCGAGCTGATGCATACGGGTCTGGCCTTCGAGCGGCGCGACGTGTTCAACACCGAGGCCATGTTCCAGGCCATGGATGTGGCGCTCGGGACCGGCCTGACCATCGTGCTGCCCTTCCTGGTGGTCACTGTGGTGGCGGCGATCGCCTCCTCCATCGCGCTGGGCGGGCTGTCCTTCAGCCTGCAGGCGATGGCGCCCAAGCCGGAGAAGCTCAACCCCATCAAGGGAATGGGACGCCTGCTCGGGGTCAAGGGCCTGGTCGAGCTGGGCAAGGCCCTGGGCAAGCTGATCCTGGTCACCATCGTGGCGCTTATCCTGTTCCACACCTTCTTCGACGACATGCTCTACCTGGGCCGGCAGACGCCCAAGCAGGCCATGACCAACGGCGGCGAGATACTGCTGTGGTGCTTCCTGTTCCTGAGCCTGGGGTTGATCTTCGTTGCCGCCATCGACGTGCCCTTCCAGCTGTGGGACCACAGGCGCCAGCTCAAGATGACCAAGCAGGAGGTCAAGGATGAGATGAAGGACACCGAGGGCAAGCCCGAGGTGAAGCGGCGCATCAAGCAGGCCCAGTACGAGATCGCTTCGCGGCGCATGATGGAGGCCGTGCCTGAGGCCGACGTGGTCATCACCAACCCGACCCATTTCGCCGTGGCGCTGAAATACGACGATGCGGCCATGCGCGCCCCGCGGGTGGTGGCCAAGGGCCGGGGCGTCATTGCTGCCGAGATCCGCAAGCGGGCGCTGGACAGCAACGTGGCCCTGTTCCAGGCGCCGCCGCTGGCGCGCGCGCTGTATTTCAGCACCGACCTGGATCAGGAGATCCCGGCCGGCCTCTATTACGCCGTGGCCCAGGTGCTGGCCTATGTGTTCCAGCTGCGCACCGCCACCAGCTATGGCGGTGCGACGCCACCCGATCCCGGCGACATCGAGGTGCCTGACGAGTATTACCACCCGCCGGCGGAGTGATCCGGTATTCCCCTCTCCCCGAGGGGAGAGGGGAATAAAAAGTGGTAAAGAAGGTTGCATAGCCTGATACCAGCGACTGAAAACAGACACAGCGAGACGATATGGAACAGGTACTCAATACCCTGAAGGAAATGGTCCGCAACGGCCTGGGGGCGCCCGTCCTGCTGGTGCTGATGCTGGCCATGGTGGTGGTGCCGCTGCCGCCGCTGGGGCTGGACATGCTGTTCACCTTCAACATCTCGCTGTCGCTGATCGTGCTGATGGTCACCGTCTATGCCATGCGGCCGCTGGATTTCGGCATCTTCCCGACCGTCCTTCTGATCGCCACCCTGATGCGGCTGGCGCTGAACATCGCCTCCACCCGGGTGGTGCTGCTGGAAGGGCATACCGGCACCGACGCCGCCGGCAAGGTCATCGAGGCCTTCGGCGAGTTCGTCATCGGCGGCAACTATGCCGTCGGCCTGGTGGTGTTCGCCATCCTGGTGATCATCAATTTCGTGGTGGTGACCAAGGGTGCCGGGCGCGTCTCCGAGGTCAGCGCCCGCTTCACCCTGGATGCCATGCCCGGCAAGCAGATGGCCATCGACGCCGATCTCAACGCCGGCCTGATCAGCCAGGACGAGGCCCGGCGCAAGCGCGAGGACATCACTTCCGAGGCCGATTTCTACGGCTCCATGGACGGTGCCAGCAAGTTCGTGCGCGGCGATGCCATTGCCGGCATCCTGATCCTGTTCATCAATATCCTGGGCGGGCTGGGCATCGGCATGCTGCAGCACGGCATGGCCTTCGGCGATGCCATGCGCAACTACACCCTGCTGACCATCGGCGACGGCCTGGTCGCGCAGATCCCCTCGCTGGTGCTCTCCACCGCCACCGCCATCATCGTCACCCGGGTCAACAGCTCCCAGAACATGAGCAACCAGGTGCTCAGCCAGCTGTTCGAGAACCCGGCCTCGCTGGGCGTGACCTCCGGCGTGATCGGACTGCTGGGCCTGGTGCCGGGCATGCCCAATTTCGCCTTCCTGACCCTGGCCGCCATCGGCGGCGCGGCCACCTGGTGGCTGAGCCAGCGCCGGCGTCAGCCGGTGGCCGAGGAGGCCCCGACCGAGGAACCGGAGACCCCGTCGGAGCAGCGCGACCTGAGCTGGGACGACGTCGCCCCGGTGGATATCATCGGCCTCGAGGTCGGCTATCGCCTGATCCCGCTGGTGGACCGCAATCAGGGCGGTCAGCTGATGGACCGCATCAAGGGCGTGCGCAAGAAGCTCTCGCAGGAACTGGGTTTCCTGATCCAGCCGGTGCACATCCGCGACAACCTGGATCTGGGCCCGGGCGCCTACCGCATCACGCTGAACGGGGTGCCGGTGGGCGAGGGCGATATCCAGCCCGAACGCGAACTGGCCATCAACCCGGGTCAGGTCTACGGCAGCGTACCCGGCACCGCCACCACCGAACCCGCCTTCGGCCTGGAGGCGGTCTGGATCGATCCCGATCAGCACGACAATGCCCAGACCCTGGGTTACACCGTGGTCGACGCCAGCACCGTGGTGGCCACCCATCTGAGCAGTCTGCTGCAGCAGCACGCCAGCGAACTGCTCGGCCACGAGGAGGTCCAGCAGCTGCTCGATACCCTGGCCCGCAACTCGCCCAAGCTGGTCGAGGACCTGGTGCCCAAGACCCTGCCGCTGGGCACGGTGGTGAAGGTGCTGCAGAACCTGCTCGAAGAACGCATCCCCATCCGCGACATGCGCAGCATCGCCGAGACACTGGCGGAGCATGCCGGCCGCACTCAGGATGCGCAAAATTTGACGGCGTCGGTACGGGTCGCCCTGGGCCGTTCCATTGTCCAGCATATCAATGGATTGCAGCATGAACTTCCAGTCATTGCTCTGGACCCGTCGCTGGAACAGATATTGCTACAGTCCCTTCAGGGCCCACCAGGAAGGGGGCGCCGGCTTCGAGCCGGGACTGGCGGAACACCTGCACCAGACCCTGGCCAACCGGACCCAGCAGCAGGAGATGAACGGTCAGCCGGCCGTCCTGCTGGTGGCCCCGCCGGTCCGCAACTGGCTGGCGCGGCTGTTCCGGCACAGCATCCCCGGCCTGCATGTACTGGCCTATGACGAGGTGCCGGACAACAAGCAGATCAAGGTGGTCGCCACCGTGGGCCAGGCCCCGGCGGGACTGCAGCAGCAGGCGGCGCCGGCCTGAACCGGGCCGGCCTGACGAACTAGAGCGGGCGTGAGGACACAGACATGAAGATAAAACGATTCTTCGCTCAGGACATGCGGCAGGCGATCCGCAAGGTGCGCGATGAGCTGGGCGCCGATGCCGTGATCCTGTCCAACCGCAAGCTGGAGCGGGGGATCGAGATCATCGCTGCCATCGACTATGACGAATCGCTGGTCGCGAACAGTGCCGGCCCGGCCGCTGCCGCCGAGGCGGACGCACCACGCGAGGCCGCCGCCGAGGGCGCCGGGACCTATGATGCCCGTGCCCGTTACAGCGAAGCCCAGGCCGGCGAGACACCGGCACCGGTGGCCGGACCGGCTCCGACCCGCCCGGCCGTGCAGGCGGGCGCCGAATCCCGCCCCCAGGCCCGCAACCCCCTGGCCGACATCGAATGGGACCACGATCCGGCCATCATCGAGATGCGGCGCGAGATCCAGGAGATGCGCGGCCTGCTGGAGAACCAGCTGGCCCATCTGGCCTGGGGCGAGCTCAACCGCCGGCGCCCGGCCGAGGCCGCCGTCCTGCGCCGGCTGAGCGCGCTGGGCCTGCCCTCGAATCTGTGCGCCGAGTTGGCCGAGGCTGCCGGCGAGAGCCGCGACCCGGAACAGGGCTGGCGCCGCGCGCTCGGTCTGCTGGCGCAGCGTCTGCCGGTGACCGACGATGACATCCTCAGCCAGGGCGGCATCGTCGCCCTGGTCGGCTCCACCGGCGTGGGCAAGACCACCACCGTGGCCAAGCTCGCCGCCCGCTATGCCCTGCGTCACGGGCCGCGCAGCGTGGCTTTGGTGACCACTGACAGCTACCGCATCGGCGCTCACGAGCAGCTGTTCACCTACGGCCGCATCCTCGGCGTGCCGGTACAGGTCGCCGCCGATCACAACGAGCTGCACACCACCCTGCAGAGCCTGCGTGACAAGCGCCTGGTGCTGATCGATACCGCCGGCATGAGCCAGCGTGACCTGCGCCTGAGTGAGCAGTTCACCACCCTGCGCGAGGCCGGCATGCCGATCCGCAGCTATCTGGTGATGTCGGCCACCACCCAGGCCGAGGTGCTGGAGGAAGCGGTCCGCGCCTTCAATCAGGGCCGGCTGGACGGCTGCATCCTGACCAAGGTCGATGAGGCCGCCGGCCTTGGCGGCGCGATATCTGTTATAGCCGGGCATCAGCTGCCGCTCGCCTACGTCGGCGACGGCCAGCGCGTGCCCGAGGATCTACACCCCGCACGGGCCCAGAACCTGGTCAACCGTGCCATCTCTCTCCAACAACAAGCCGGACAGGAAACCCATGACGATACCCTTGCAGAACGTTTCGGCGCACTGGCAGCCAACGGCCGTGTCTAGAATGGATCAGGCGGCAGGACTGCGCAGCATGGCCCAGCCCAAACCGGTTCGCGTCATTGCCGTCACCAGCGGCAAGGGCGGCGTGGGCAAGACCAATGTCTCGGTCAACCTGGCCGTGGCGCTGGCCGACAGCGGCCGCAATGTCATGCTTATGGACGCCGATCTGGGCCTGGCCAATGTCGATGTCATGCTCGGCCTGCACCCCGAATACGACCTCTCTCACGTCATCGACGGCAGCCGCACGCTGGAGGAGGTCATCGTGCCGGGGCCGGGCGGGCTGCAGATCGTGCCCGCCGCCAGCGGCACCCAGCAGATGGCCCAGCTCAGCCCGGCCGAGCACGCCGGCGTGATCCGTGCCTTCAGCGAACTGAGCCAGCCGCTGGATACCCTGATCGTGGATACCGCCGCCGGTATCGCCGACAGCGTGGTCAGCTTCGTGCGCGCCTCGCAGGAAGTGATCGTGGTGGTGTGCGACGAGCCGGCCTCCATCACCGACGCCTATGCCCTGATTAAGGTGCTCAACCGCGACCACGGTGCCCAGCGCTTCCGGGTGCTGGCCAACATGGCCCACAGTGCCCAGGAGGGCCGGGACCTGTTCAACAAGATCTCGCGCGTGACCGAGCGCTACCTCGATGTCACCCTCGATTTCATGGGCGCGGTGCCCTATGACGATTATCTGCGCAAGGCCATCAAGCGCCAGAAGCCGGTGGTGGACGCCTACCCGCGTTCGCGTGCCGCGATGGCCTTCAAGAATCTCGCCCAGAAGGCTGACAACTGGCCGATCCCGACCGGGGCGGCCGGCCATCTGGAGTTCTTTGTGGAACGATTGATCACCTCCAGCAGTGGACAGATGGAGGTCCTGCCATGAATGGAGCAGCCATGTACGCAACGACACAGGAACGTGGACAGGACGAGCTGGTCAACCAGCACGCGCCCCTGGTCAAACGGATCGCCTATCACCTCATGAGCCGGCTGCCGCCCAGCGTGCAGGCCGACGACCTGATCCAGGCCGGCATGATCGGCCTGCTGGAGGCGGCCAAGAACTACGACCCCTCCCAGGGTGCGAGCTTCGAGACCTATGCCGGCATCCGCATCCGCGGGGCCATGCTCGACGAGATCCGCCGCACCGACTGGACCCCGCGTTCGGTGCACCGCAAGGCGCGCCAGGTGGCCGAGGCGGTGCGCGAGATCGAGAACGCCGTGGGCCGGGATGCGCGCGACCACGAGGTGGCCGAGGCGCTGGGCATCGGCCTGGATGAATATCACCGCATCCTGCAGGACGCCACCGGCGCACGCATGTTCAGCTTCGAGGACCCGGGCGCGCTCGGTGACGAGCAGGAGGCCAGCAAACTGGAGCAGCCCAATGAGCCGCTGGATAACCTGCAGCACGAGGACTTTCAGGGCGCGCTGGCCGAGGCCATCGCCGGCCTGCCGGAGCGCGAGCGCCTGGTGATGTCGCTGTACTACGACGAGGAACTGAACCTGCGCGAGATCGGCGAGGTGCTCGGGGTATCGGAGTCGCGCGTGTGCCAGATCCACGGCCAGGCCCTGATCCGGCTGCGCGCGCGCATGGGTGAGTGGGTCGCGAGCTGACGGGCGCGGCGCGCCCGTCATTGCGAGCAAAGCGCGGCAATCCCTTAACGCAGCATGAGCCGTTTGGAGATTGCCGCGGCGCTTCGCGCCTCGCAATGACGAGAGTAACTAAGCAAATCGCCGTACCGGCCGCTATGGCCAGCAGGATGAAAACGGACTGAATGTCGCGGCGATTGCGGCCGCCGGCAGGCACTGGACGACTATCGGGAGGTCGTGTTGGACAAGAACATGAAGATCTTGATCGTGGACGATTTTTCCACGATGCGACGGATCATCAAGAACCTGCTTCGGGATCTTGGCTACAACAATACCCACGAAGCGGATGATGGCACCACCGGACTGCCCATGCTGCAGTCGGGCGATTACGAGTTCCTGATCACCGACTGGAACATGCCGGGCATGACCGGCATCGACCTGCTCAAGGCCGTGCGTGCCGACCCCAAGCTTGCCAGCCTCCCGGTGCTGATGGTCACGGCCGAGGCCAAGAAGGAGCAGATCGTCGAGGCCGCCCAGGCCGGCGTGAACGGCTATATCGTCAAGCCCTTCACCGCCGTGACTCTCAAGGAGAAGATCGAGAAGATCTTCGAGCGTCTCGGCACATCGGCCTGAGCAGAACCGGCGGGGGATATTAATGACAGAACAAAACATGATGGCCGACCCGGACACCATCGCCATGGCGCGCGAGCTGGTCAGCGAGCTGGAGGCCGGCAACGAGCTGGCGGTCAACGACCTGCTGGATACCCTGTCGCGCAAACGCGAGCAGGGCCTGTTCGTGGAACTGGGCAAGCTCACCCGCGAGCTGCACGAGGCGCTGAACAACTTTCACCTCGACTCGCGCATCGCCACCCTGACCGAATCCGACATTCCCGATGCCAAGGAGCGGCTCAACCATGTCATCAGCATGACCGAGGAGTCGGCGCACAAGACACTGAATGCCGTCGACCAGAGTCTGCCCATCGCCGGGGAACTGGAGCAGCGGGCCACCGAGCTGCACGACAAGTGGAGCCGGTTCCGGCAGAAGAACATGGAGCTGGAGGAGTTCCGCGCCCTGGTGCCGGAGATCGACAGCTTCCTGGAACTGACCACGCGCCACGCCGGCACGCTCAACACCAATCTCTCGGAAGTGATGATGGCGCAGGGTTTTCAGGATCTGACCGGGCAGATCATCCGCCGGGTGATCAACCTGGTCACGGAGGTGGAGGACAATCTGGTCCATCTGGTGCGCATCTCCGGACAGCATTTCAAGGACACCGTTGCCGAGGCGGAGTCCGCGGACAAGGACATGTCCAGGGGCTACGGTCCGCAGGTGCCCGGCGTGGACGCCGGCACGGAGGTGGTCAACAGCCAGGACGACGTGGATGAACTGCTCTCCAGTCTGGGCTTTTGAGCCGAGAGTGCAGGGACAGGAAGGCTGAAGGAATACTGCTATGAGTCTCGATCCCAACGACGACATACTCCAGGACTTCCTGGTCGAGGCCGGCGAACTGCTGGAGCAGCTCAACGAGCAGCTGGTCCAGCTCGAGCGCAGCCCGCAGGACAAGGATCTGCTCAACGCGGTGTTCCGCAGTTTCCACACCATCAAGGGCGGGGCCAGTTTCCTCGGCCTGGATAACCTGGTCACCATCTGTCACACCTCCGAGGATGTGTTCAACATCCTGCGCAACGGCGAGCGCGTCGCCGACGCCACCCTGATGGACGCTGTCCTCAGGGCCGTGGACGTGGTCAACGGCATGTTCGCCGAGATCCAGGGCGGCGAGGAGCCGGGTGCGGCCGACCCGGAACTGGTCACGCTGCTCAACTCCTATGCCAAGCCCCAGTCCGAGGACGCCGCGCCGTCAGCCGCGTCCGCGCCCCAGGCCCCTCCAGCCGCGGGCGGCGATGCCACGGACGACGAGTTCGAGAGCATGCTCAATGCAGCGCAGGGCGGCGGCAACGCCGATCAGGCCGCCGGGGCGCCGGCCGCCGGCGGCGACGAGATCACCGACGACGAATTCGAGGCCCTGCTGGATCAGCTCCACGGGGCCACGGGCGCCCCGGGCCGGGATGCCGCGGCGGCGGACACACCGCCGCCCGCCGACAACGCCGGCGCGGGCGGGCCCGCGGCCGGGGGTGGCGGCGAGCTGATCACCGACGACGAATTCGAGGCCCTGCTGGATCAGCTCCACGGCAAGGGCGCGGCGCCGGCCGGCGACGGCGACACCGCCGTGGCCAGCGCACCGGCCGCCGCCCGGGCGGCGGCGAAGCCGGAGGCAGCCGCGCCCGCGGCCGAGGCGAAGGCGGCACCGGCCAAGACCCCCGCGCCTCAGGCCGAGACCTCGGTGCGCGTGGACACCCGGCGTCTGGACGAGATCATGAACCTGGTCGGCGAACTGGTGCTGGTGCGCAACCGCCTGGCCACGCTCAAGCAGAACCTGGGTCAGGACAAGACCGCCAGCAACGAGGAGATCAGCAAGGCCGTGGCCAACCTGGACGTGGTCACCGCCGACCTGCAGACCTCGGTGATGAAGACCCGGATGCAGCCGATCAAGAAGGTGTTCGGCCGCTTCCCGCGCGTGGTGCGCGATCTGGCCCGGGCCATGGACAAGGAAATCAACCTGGAGATGCAGGGCGAGGAAACCGACCTGGACAAGAACCTGGTCGAGGCCCTGGCCGACCCGCTGGTGCACCTGGTACGCAACGCCGTCGACCACGGCATCGAATCGCCCGAGGAACGGGTGGCTGCCGGCAAGCCGCGCGCCGGCACCGTGATCCTGGCCGCCGAGCAGGAGGGCGATCACATCCTGCTGTCCATCGAGGACGACGGCAAGGGCATGGACCCGGACGCGCTGCGGCGCAAGGCGGTGGAGAAGGGGCTGATGGACGAGGAGGCCGCCGCCCGCCTGGACGATCACGATGCCTACAACCTGATCTTCGCCCCCGGCTTCTCCACCAAGACCGAGATCTCCGACATCTCCGGCCGCGGCGTGGGCATGGATGTGGTCAAGACCCGCATCGGCCAGCTCAACGGCAGCGTGGAGATCGACTCGCGCCTGGGTCGCGGCTCGCGTCTGAGTATCCGGGTGCCGCTTACGCTGGCCATCATGCCCACCCTGATGGTGGTGCTGGGCAACCAGCCCTTCGCCCTGCCGCTGGCCAGCGTGATCGAGATCTTCGACCTGGACATCAGGCAGACCAACGTGGTCGACGGTCAGCTGGTGGTGCGCATGCGCGAGAAGGCCATCCCGCTGTTCTATCTGCGCACCTGGCTGGTCAAGGACTGCTACAGCCTGAGCGATGAGGAAAAGACCCGGGGCCATGTGGTGCTGGTCAGTGTCGGCAGCCAGCGGGTCGGTTTCGTGGTCGATGAGCTGATCGGCCAGGAAGAGGTGGTGATCAAGCCGCTCACGGCCATGCTCAACGGCATGCCGGGTTTTGCCGGCGCCACCATTACCGGCGACGGCCGCATCGCCCTGATCCTGGATGTGCCCAGCCTGATGCGCAAGTACGCGCGCCATATCTGAGCCCGGCCGGGCAACCCGCACAAGGAACACACAACGTGTCTCTCGCCAACAAGGAAAATACGGCCTCCCGTCTCCGCGTCCTGGTGGTGGACGACTCGGGCTTTTTCCGCCGCCGCATTGTCGAGATCCTGGAGGGGGACGCCAAGCTCGAGGTCGTCGGCACCGCCGCCAACGGCCAGGAGGCCGTGCGCCAGGTGCTGGCGCTCAAGCCTGACGTGGTCACCATGGACATCGAGATGCCGGTCATGGACGGCATCACCGCGGTGCGCCGCATCATGGCGCTGCGTCCCACCGCCGTCCTGATGTTCTCCTCGCTGACCTACGAAGGCGCCCAGGCGACCCTGAATGCGCTGGAAGCCGGCGCGCTGGATTTCCTGCCCAAACGCTTCGACGAGTTCTCCCGGGACAAGGAAGAGGCCAAGCGCACCCTGCGCAACCGGGTGCGTGCCATCGGCCTGGAGGGCCTGCGTATGCAACAGGCCCCGGCCGCCCGGCCGGCGCCGGCGCCGGCGCCGGCGCCGGCGCGGATGCAGCCGCCGGTGCGGCGCGGCGACTTCCGTCTGGTGGCGATCGGCAGCTCCACCGGCGGACCGGTCGCGTTGCAGCAGGTGTTGAGCGGATTGCCGGCCGGCTTTGCCGTACCGATTCTGCTCATTCAGCACATGCCGGCCAGTTTCACCCCGGCCTTTGCCGAACGGCTCAACCAGCAGTGCCGGATCCAGGTCAAGGAGGCCGAGGACGGCGAGGCGCTGCAACCGGGTGTGGCCTATCTCGCGCCGGGCGGTCGCCAGCTGGCGGTGGAAAGCCAGGGTGCGCGCGTGATCCTGCGGGTGTATGACGATCCGGCCCAGCATTACCGGCCGTGCGTGGACCAGGCCTTCAGTTCCGTGGCCGCCGCCTTCCATGCCAGGGTGCTGGCCATCGTGCTTACCGGCATGGGCGCCGACGGGCGCGAAGGGGCGCGCAAGCTCAAGCAGGGCGGGGCGAGCGTCTGGGTGCAGGACGAAGCCAGCTGCGTCATCTACGGCATGCCGGGGGCGGTCGCCGAGGCCGGCCTGGCCGACGAGGTCCTGCCGCTGGGCCAGATCGGCGCGCATCTTGCAAGTTCCGTATAAGGCAGGGGGCGGCCCTGCACCATCGTCATCCCGGCGCAGGCCGGGATCCAGAAACCGCGGTGGTCAATGGATTCCGGCCTGCGCCGGAATGACGGAAGAATTCAAAGGTCGGATGACCGTCGGGGCGATATTGCCGAAATTCCTGTAACCAGAAACCTGAGCAATGAAAAAGATCTGGGCCGTCGCCAATCAGAAGGGCGGGGTGGGCAAGACCACCACCGCCGTCACCCTGGCCGGGCAACTGTCCGCCGAGGGCGAACGGGTATTGCTCATCGACCTGGATCCGCACGGCTCCCTGACCACCTATTTCGGGCATGACCCGGATGCCATCGAACTGTCGGTCTACACCCTGTTCAAGGACCGTGCCGATAAACGTGCGCAACCGCGCTACGACCAGGTGCTGGTCGCGACCGCCTTCGACAATCTCTCCCTGCTGCCGGCTTCCACCGCCCTGGCCACGCTCGACCGCCAGCTCGGGGCCGAGGAGGGCATGGGCCTGGTCATCGCCCGCACCCTGCAGGACCTGGCGGATCGCTTCGATTACGTGTTCATGGACTGCCCGCCCATGCTGGGCGTGCTGATGGTGAACGCCCTGGCCGCCTGCGACCAGCTGCTCATCCCGGTGCAGTGCGAGTTCCTGGCGCTGAAGGGTCTGGAACGGATGCTGCACACCCTGGAGATGATCGCCCGCGCCCGCGGCGACAGCCCGGCGCACCTGATCGTGCCGACCATGTACGACCGTCGCACGCGCGCCTCCGGCGAGGCGCTGGATGTGCTGCGCCAGCGTTATCCCGACCGCCTGTGGCAGGAGGTGATCCCGGTCGACACCCAGTTCCGCGAGGCCAGCAAGACCGGCAAGCCGTTGTCGCTGTCCCAGCGCAGCGCCCGCGGTGCCCGTGCCTATGCCCGGCTGCTCGATTTTCTGCTGCAGCGTGCGAGCGCGGATGAGGCGGCAGGCGAACCCACCCCAAGGCAGGACCAGGCATGGGCATGAAGGAATCCTCATCCACCCGGGTCCAGACCCGCAGTGTCGAAGACAACCTGGTCATGCTCGACCAGCAGCTCGCACTCGGCGCCTATCTGAACGCACTGCTCACCCCGGCGCCCGAGGCCGCACCGGTGTCCGAACCCGAGCCTCCGCCCGCGCCCGCGGAGACCGCGCCGGAACCGGTCCCGGTCGTCGCACCGGCACCGGCGCCGCCCGTGGTCGAGCCGACGCCTGCGCCTGCACCCGAACCCGAGCCCGTACCGGAGCTGGCCGGGGCGGTGCAGCCCGACTGGGCCGAGGGCGAGTTCCAGTGCCTGCTGTTCCAGGTCGCCGGTCTCACCCTGGCCGTGCCGCTGGCCCGGCTCAGCGGTGTGGCGCCCTGGGACGATGAGGCCGTGACCGAAATGCCCAATCACAGCACCTGGTTCCTGGGGCTGCGCGAGCACCAGGGGCTGCGCGCGCGGCTGGTCGATGTGGCCGCCGTGGTGCTGCCGGCGGACAAGTATGCCGGATTGGCGCCGGCCGACAGCCGCCGGCTGGGCAAGGTGGTGATGATCGACAACAACCGCTGGGGCCTGGCCTGCGACGAGGTCGGCGAGGTGATCACCCTGAGCCGGGACGATGTGAAGTGGCGTACCGAAATGGGCCGGCGGCCCTGGCTGGCCGGGACCGTGATCGAGCACATGTGCGCCCTGCTGGACACCGACGCCCTGGCCCGGATGCTGGCCGGGGCAGGGCCGGAAACGGGCGAGTGACGGGTGCTGGCACGATAAATGCAAATTCAAGTTATGGGTCAATCGTGACGACTGAAGATTGACAGCCCCGGTTCCGGCCGGGGGGAACCCGAATCAGAGGCGAACCATGAACCAGGCTGCACAGAGCGTTGACGAGAAGCATTTCCAGTGTGTGACCTTCCGCCTGGCGGACGAGGTCTACGGCATCAATGTGATGCTGGTTCAGGAGGTCCTGCGCTGGACCGAGATCGCACCGGTGCCCGGCGCCCCGGACTATGTGCTGGGCATCATCAACCTGCGCGGCAACGTGGTGACGGTGATCGACACCCGGCTGCGGCTGGGTCTGCCCCCGCGCGAGCCGGACGACTCCTCACGCATCGTGATCATCGAGGCCGAGCGCCAGGTGGTCGGCATCCTGGTCGATTCCGTCGCCGAGGTAATGGATCTGAACAGTTCCGAAATCGATTCCGCCCCCAACGTGGGCAATGACGAAAGCTCCAAGTACATCCAGGGCGTGGCCAGCCGTGACGGCAACCTGCTCATCCTGATCGATCTCAACAAGCTGCTGACCGATGAGGAATGGATGGAGCTGATGGCCTTGTAACTGAAACCTGCATATCTCACCGGGCGGCCAACGGCTGATGCGCGGTGTGGTGCAACCTGGGATGGAGTCAGGCGTGATGAGGCAAGGACAAGCGATAACAGGAGGAGGCCGCCGTTGGCCTATCGCGGTTCAGACTTGTCTTCGCGCCCGTGGACTTGCTCTTCAGTCAAGAGGTAGTGGTGACTACCTCTTTCCTTCCAGAGCTGCGTCTACGAACACGAATCCTGCGCCTGCTCCCGCGATCCCGGCAAGATATGCAGGT
Organism: Thiohalobacter thiocyanaticus; assembly: GCF_003932505.1. GTDB lineage: Bacteria > Pseudomonadota > Gammaproteobacteria > Thiohalobacterales > Thiohalobacteraceae > Thiohalobacter > Thiohalobacter thiocyanaticus. The sequence goes on along the minus strand of NZ_QZMU01000001.1, from coordinate 453,652 downwards.
TAAGGTGATCACCGATGGCGGACATTGGAAAGGTTCCATCTCCGTCACCGTTCGACCGGGTGCAGCCCGGGGAGCGGATCAAGGACCGTGACGGTTCGGGCAAACGCCGCGACAAGGACGAAAACCGTTCACGGGACAAACAGGACAGGCGCCGCGACGGCGACGACGGACACCGGATAGACGAGTACGCATGAACATCGAAATCATCGGCATCGGCATCGGCATTCTGGCACTGCTCTGGGCGGTCTCCCTGATCGGACTGCTGCGTGCCCAGCGGCGTCAGCGCCGCGAGCTGCAGGCTCTGCAGGAGCGGCTGACCGGGCGCGAAGCCGACCTTGATGCCCTGCGCGGCGATCTGACCGCCCTGACCCGGGCCTCGGTGGGGGCGGGTGATCACCTGGTGCAGGTCGAACACCGGGTGCGCCGGCTCAGTGAGCGCCAGAATCAGACCGAGATGCGTGCCGTCGGCGACCGACCCTACCAGCAGGCCATACAGCTGGTCCAGGGCGGCGCCGACGCCGAGGAACTGGTCAGGCAGTGCGGCCTGACCCGCGGCGAGGCCGATCTCATCGTGATGATGCACGGTGCGGCCAGGGCGAGTTGATCTTGAGACGCAATCCAGCAGGATTCCCATGGCCGTCCTTCCGGGCGGCCTTTTTGATTCCGGGCAGTAAAAACCGCTCTGGTCGTGAGGCCTGGATTCCCTCAGCCGGCCCTTCTGTCACTGTAGTCCTGATTTCATTCCGCTGACTCTGGCATGCCTCCAATCCTTCACAAACTGATCTGGCCGGGGCGCAGTCCCGGCAGGATTGCCTTCTTCTACATCGCCGGCGTCAGTCTGTGGATATATCTTTCCACCTATCTGCTTCAGGTCAGCAGCGGCGAGAGCCTGTTGCGCGAGTTCGAGCTGACCAAGGGGCTGGGGTTCGCCGCGTTGACCGGGCTGTTGCTTTACGTGCTACTCCGAACCTGGGGTCAGCAGGACAGTGCCGGGACATGGGCCGAGGCGGGCGCGACCAGTGCCCGATTCCGGACCCGTCTGCACCGGATCTTTCTGGGGTTCACCGCCCTGGTGGTGCTGCTGACACTGCTGGGCTATTTCATATTCACGCATGAACGTCAGCATCTGGAACAGCAGACCTATAACAAGCTGCAGGCGATCGCCGAGCTGAAATCGGAGCAGGTCGGGAACTGGCTGGAAGAACGCTATAGCGATGCGCAGACCCTTGCCGGGGACGGCATTTTTGTGCGTCAGGCAGCGGCGCTTGCAGCCGGGGACGAGGCGGTACATGCGTCGCTGAGCGAGCGATTGAGCGCTTTCCGCGAGGCCTATGGCTACGAAGGCGTCATGATCATCGGTCCGGACGGCTCTGAGCTCCTGAGCCAGGGTATACGTCATGTCATGCCGGAACTCGACCCTGCAGCAGCGGGGGCGGCGGTCCCGGTGCGCGACAGCCGGGTCGGCCATACCCGGTTTTTCAGGGACGCGCACGGGCAGCTGCATATGGATCTCATCATGTCGCTCCCCGGTAGAGAGGGTATTGGTGCCCATGCCGGCTTCATCCTCATCCACAGCAGCCCGGAGGACTTCCTGTTCCCGTACATCCGGAGCTGGCCGTCGGAACGCAAGAGCGGTCGCAGTCTGCTGGTGCAGCAGGATGGCAGGCTGGTGCAGTCTCTCGGTAGCAAATATGCCGCAGACGAGAGTTATGAATCCATCGAGTATCCCCTGGAGCTGCCCGACCGGCCTGGCTCCATGGCAAGGGGCGACGAGGATTCCGGGACCTTCCAGGGCAGGGACTACCGCGGTATACAGGTTCTGGCGGCTTATGACCAGGTGCCCAATATAGACTGGAAGATCCTGGTCAAGATCGACCGGTGGGAAGTGCTCGCTCCCCTGTACTCGCTGATGCGCTGGGTGGGCCTGATCAGTCTGTTTGCCCTGTCGGTGCTGGCTTTCAGTCTGCTTGTCCTGTGGCGCCAGCAGGAACGCATGTATGTTCTTTCGATGCAGGCGGAGCAACACAAGAACGAGGCGGTTCGAGAGGCGGCCGAGAAGGCCCTGGAGCAAAGCGAGTCCCGCCTGCGCACGCTGGTGCGCACCATCCCGGATCTGGTCTGGCTCAAGGATACCGAAGGTGTCTATCTGTTGTGCAACTCCATGTTCGAGAAATTCTTCGGGGCCACGGAAAAGGCGATCCGGGGCCATACCGATTATGACTTCGTCAGTCAGTCCCAGGCGGATTTTTTCCAGGAGCAAGATCAAAGGGCAATGCACGCCGGCGAGCCACTCATGAACGAGGAGTGGCTGAGATTCAACTCAGGTGGGTACTACGGCTTGTTCGAAACCGTCAAGACCCCGATGCGTGATTCCCGGGGCAATCTGATCGGTGTTCTGGGTATCGCGCGTGATGTCACCCGGCGCAAGCAGGCCGAGGATGAGCTCAGGCTGGCCGCCATGGTGTTCGAGCAGAGCCGCGAGGGAATTATCATCACTGACGCGGAAGACAGGATCATCAAGATCAACAAGGCCTTTACCGAGATCACCGGTTACACCGAAACCGAGGCGCTGGGTCAGCATCCGAATATCCTGTCATCCGGTCGCCATGACAAGGCGTTTTACCGCAGGCTCTGGCAGGCGGTGGAAAATCAGGGCTACTGGCAGGGCGAAATATGGAATCGGCGCAAGGATGGGAAGATCTATCCCCAGTGGCTGAGCATCGTCAGAACCTATGACGCCAACCCTAAGGTCAGGGGCCATATTGCCATCTTCGAGGATATCACCCAGCGCAAGCAGGATGAAGAACGTATCAACTGGCTTGCGCACTTCGATGCTCTGACCGGGCTTCCGAACCGTACCCTGCTTCTGGACAGGGTACGGAGTGCCATCGCTCGGGCGCGTCGCTACAAACACGGAATCGCCGTGCTTTACTGCGATCTGGACCACTTCAAGAATGTGAATGATGCACTGGGGCACAGTGTCGGTGACGGGCTGCTGAAGGAGGTGGCGGCCCGGCTACCGCGCCTGGTGCGGGAGCAGGATACGGTCTCGCGGCAGGGGGGCGACGAATTCATCGTGCTGCTGCCGGATACCGACAGCAATGGTGCGGCCCATGTCTGCAGGAAGATCATGTCGGAGATCAGCGAGCCCTGCAGCATTTCCGGTTTCGAGCTGAATATTTCGTTCTCGATCGGGGTCAGCATTTATCCCGATGACGGCGATGACTTCGATACCCTGGCAAAGCATGCCGATATCGCCATGTACCAGGCCAAGCAGATGGGGCGCAACGGGTATTGCTTCTTCACGCCGGAGCTACAGGGAATGACGGCGCGCACGCTGAAACTCGAAACCGATATCCAGCGGGCTCTGGATCACGACGAATTCCTGCTCCACTACCAGCCGCAGGTGTGTATCGCCACCGGCCGTCTGTCCGGGTTCGAGGCCCTGCTGCGCTGGCAGCATCCCGAATTCGGCATGATTTCACCCGCCGAGTTCATACCCATTGCCGAACGCAGCGGTCAGATTGTGCGTATTGGCGAATGGGTGGCCCGCACTGCGGCAATCCGGCTCAGAGGCTGGCTGGATGCGGGGCTGGAGCCGGTGAAGATGGCGGTCAATCTCTCGGTTCCCCAGCTGCAGCAGGCACGGTTGTTCGAAACCATGGAAACCATCCTGGACGAGACCGGACTGGCGCCTGAGCTGCTCGAGCTGGAAGTGACTGAAAGCATGCTGATGGAAGACCCCGAGAAGAGCGTCGCTGCCCTGCGTCGGCTCAGCCAGTACGGGGTGAAGGTTGCCATCGATGATTTCGGAACGGGCTATTCGTCGCTGGCCTATCTGAAACGGCTGCCGGTGAATTATCTCAAGATCGACAGGGAATTCATCCGCGATATTCCCGCTGATCCCGATGATGCGACCATTGCGCGTTCCATCATCAGTCTCGGGCACAGCCTGGGCCTGCAGATCATCGCCGAGGGCGTCGAGACCCAGGCGCAGCTCGAATTTCTGCGCGTGGAAGGGTGTGATCACATGCAGGGGTTTCTGTTCAGCCGGCCGCTGCCAGAGGCAGAGATGTTCGACTTGCTGGTCGGCATGGGCTGTCTGAAACAGGATGACGCGGGTTAGACCGCCAGTGCGGTTCAGGTCGACGCGTCGTCGAGTTTGAACAGCTGCCAACCGGGATGCCGGCCGCGGTAAGTGCGTTTGAGGGCATAACCGCCGTGCAGCTTGCCGCCCTCCAGCCAGACCTTCACCAGGCCTTCCTGCACCGACTCGCGCATCGAGCGCCGTTCGTCGCCATCGGCGCGCAGGTTGCGGTAATGGCCGGTGTCCCACACCAGTACGGTACTGTCGCTGTCTTCGGGTTCCGGCAGCGGGCCGCGAAAGGCGCTCAGGTCCAGCGGACTGTTACCGGTCTCGATGGCCAGACGGCGGTCGTCCGGCTCGGTGGACATGCCCTTGGGCACTGCCCAGGAGACCATGACATCACCGATCTCCAGCCGCAGGTCGTAGTGCCAGGGGCTGCCGGGATGGCGCTGGACGATGAAGCGGTGCGGGGCGGAGATGTCCCGGCCGGGGTCGGTCTTGAGCGGCTTGTGCCTCATGCGGCGATCCCCGTCAGTGAGTCAAGCGGCTGCATGCCGGGGCATGCGCGAGAGGGCGGATTCTTTCATTCCCGCTCCGCCTTGTCCAGTGTCCTGCGCCGCCGGTGTGCGTCAGCCATGACCATGCTGCGTTTCGGTTCCGGCGTCGGGCAGGCGCTTGAGCAGCGCTGCACAGAAGGCGTCGAGATCATCCGGTTTGCGCGAGCTGATGAGGTTGCCGTCCTCGACCACGGCTTCATCCACCCAGCGGGCACCGGCATTGATCAGATCGGTTTTCACCGACGGCCAGGAGGTCAGGGTGAGGCCGCGCACGACATCGGCCTCGATCAGCAGCTGCGGCCCGTGACAGATGGCCGCGACGGGTCTGCCGCTGTTGAAGAAGTGCCTGACGAAATCGACGGCATGCCTGTCCATGCGCAGCCGGTCGGGGCCGAAACCGCCGGGGATGACCAGAGCGTCGTAGTTGTCCGGATCGGCCTCGGCGGTGCCGAGATCAGGTGTGGTTTCGGAACGGCCGCGCTTGCCCCTGACCGTCTGGCCGGCGCTGGAGCCAATGACATCGACCGTGTGGCCCGCCGTCTGCAGGCGTTCCATCGGTACGCTGAATTCGGAATCCTCGTAGCCGTCTCCGACGATGATCGCGATATGTGACATAGCAGTCTCCCGCAGCGATTGGTTCGAGTGAGGTGATGTTCCGACAACTATAGAAAAGCCGCAGGATTCTGCGTCCATGCCCCCTCGCCATTCCGGGTTTTGCCGTCTGGGAATACGGCATGGTCAGGCTGCGGACCTCGCCAGGCCGGGGTTGGTCTCCTATGCTCAAGCATGTTTACCCATGCAGCCGTGACGGGCTGCGGCATCAGGAGAGAGGCATTGACGACCTATATTCTCGGACTGGTCCTGTTCTTCGGCGTCCATTCGATCGCCATTGTCGCGCCCCGCTGGCGTGACCGCATGGCCGCGCGGCTGGGACGGCTGCCCTGGATGGCGGTGTATTCCCTGATCGCGATCGTCGGGCTGGTACTGATCATTCAGGGCTACGTGAGCGTGCGGCAGTATCCCACCATACTCTATACCCCGCCCGACTGGCTGCAGCCGGTGGCGCTGCTGCTGCTGGTGTTCGTGTTTCCGCTGCTGCTGGCGGCCTATCTGCCGGGACGAATACAGCAGACGCTCGGGCATCCCATGCTGGTGGCGACCAAGCTGTGGGCGCTGGCCCACCTGCTGGTCAACGGGACCCTGGCCGGCGTGATGCTGTTCGGGATCTTTCTGCTCTGGGCCGTGGCCGATCGCATTTCGCTCAAGTATCGACAGGGACCGCCGGTGCCGCGTCTGCCGGCATCACGCTGGAATGATGTCCTGGTGGTGATCGGCGGCCTGGGGCTGTATGCGCTGTTTGTGCTGTGGGCGCACCGCTGGCTATTCGGCGTCTCCCCCCTGGGCTGACCCGGGAGCGGAACACGCATCGGTCGGGGTCCGGCCGCTGATGTAATAGGCGAAGGCGATGATCTCGGCCACGGCCAGATACAGCGCCGGCGGGATCTCCTCGCCCAGTTCCAGCTTCGACAGCAGTTCCACCATGGGGGCGTTCTCCTGCAGCGGTACTTCGTGCTCGCGTGCCAGCGCAATGATCTGCTCGGCCAGCTCGCCGCTGCCCTTGGCAGTGACCCGCGGGGCCCGCTCGCCGTCGTATTGCAGTGCCACGGCGAGTTCCGGGGCGCGCCTGTTCTTGTCCGCGCTCATGCCCGGTCGTCCAGGATGGGGCCGGTCGGGGCGGATGCCGGCGGCTCGCGCAGCCGGCCGCGCTTCACGTCCAGTTCATTGACCACCAGCCCCGACTGTTCCAGCCGGGCGCGCAGCCGCGGCAGATGCTCGGTCAGCCGGCGCAGGGGCTCGCCCTGTTCGCTGAGAAAGCGGGTGCTGATGTCGCGCTCGCCGTTCAGGCTGACCCGCGCCTGCACCGGTCCCAGACCGGGCAGGTCGAAGGCCAGCAGGACGGTCCAGCCCGGGCGCCCGCCGGTTGCGTCCTCGCCGCCGCGGCCGCCCTCGCGGCGGATGCGCAGGCTCCAGACATCGATGGCGTCCTCGCCGCGGCGTACCGGCAGCTCCACCAGCCATTCCGGGAGCTGCTGGCGTTCCTGTGGCAGGGAGGCGAGCTGATTGAGCTTTACCCGGGACAGGGCGGATTCCACCTGCTGCAGCAGACCTCCGCGCTGCAGCAGTTGCGTCAGGTCCAGCTTCAGTCGGCCCTCAATGGCGGCCTGGGGGCGCGGCGGCATGCCGGGACGCAGGACCGCCAGGCTGTCCAGGGCGGGCAGCGGCAGCGTCCTGCCGGCTGCTGCCGCGGCGGCCGGCGGTGCTGTCTGCGGCAGCGGGGGCGCGGCCGTTGGCGTGGTGCCGGTTGCAGGTGCCCGGGTCGCGCCGGCCGGGCCGGCGGCCTGGCGCAGCTGGGCCGCCAGTTCAGCAGCCCCGCCTTGAAATCGCCCTGTACCGCTGTCTGGGCCGTTTGCGCCGATGACTGTGTGCCGCCAGTGGCGCCGGCGGCGGCCCGGGCCAGCTTGCCTTCCAGGAACAGACCGCTGTTGGTCAGCGACTGCTGCAGTCCCCGGGGTGTGCTCACCCGGCCGGGATCGGGAAGCTGCTGGACGAAGCTGCGCACCAGCTGCGTGAGCTGGGGAGTGCTTCGGCTGGCCTCGGGCAGGGCAGCGAGCTGATTCAGTACCGACAGGGGCTGGGGCAGGGGACGTTGGGCCGGCAGGATCTGACGCAGGGCCTGACTGACGGTGTCCTGGCGCAGGGTATTGAGCAGGCGCAGCACCGGCAGATCCCGGCTCAGGCTGACCACCTCCAGGCGCAGGGGCTGCCCCGGGGTGAGCTGCAGACTGCCGGTGCGGGCCTGGACCAGCTGCCGCCCGATCTGCAGCGGCGTCTGGCCCTGGCTGGATTCGCGCACCACCAGCCCCTGCAGCACCTGGCCCACGCGCCAGGTGGCGGTGGTGGCGCCGCCCTTCGCCCCGGTTGGGGACGGGGGCAGAGGCGGGATTCCGGGACCGGTGGGTTGCATAAGGTCGATTCCTTGAAGCCTGTCTCAATATATCGGCCGGCTGCCCGCTAAATTGGGGAGCAGGCCCTGGAACAGAGAGTAAGCCTCCCCACATGACAGCGTCCACCGACCAGTTCTGGTTCACCCGCCGCGCCGGACAGGTGCGGGGCCCCTATCCCGGCGCCGAAATCACCCGTTATATCCTGCTTGGCCGGCTGCAGGAGGCCGACGAAATCAGCCGCGATCGCCATGACTGGCGGCGCCTGGCGGATCACCCCGAACTGATTCCCGAGGGGATGCGGGAACCGGACAGCGAGACCGGGCGCCGTCGGCTGGCCGCCGCCCGGCGCCGGGCCGATGAGCGCCGCGGCATCGACCGCCGCCCCCGCCGCCTGGCCCCGCCCCGGATCGAGCGCCGCAACGGCCAACGCCGGCGCGTCATGCCGCTCACACATCCGCAGGCCGGGGCCGTGCGCCGGCCGCTGGCTACTGCGGCCCTGATGTTCGGTCTGACCGGGCTGGCGCTGCTGCTGGTTTGAGCCGCCGGCGGGCGGGTTGGTAAGATAGGATTACAAGAGCGCCACGGAAAACACGGAAAGCACGGACAAAACCCTGACTATGGGCATTGTCATTGCCAGGCGCGAAGCGCCATGGCAATGACAATAAAATTTCCGTGTTTTCCGTGTTTTCCGTGGCGCATTTGATTCTATTCACTAACCAACCCGACACTCATGGACAAGACCCCCAATCCCCAGGGCAAGGGCTTGGTGCCGGTGCTCGAGAGCCTGGCCGCGAGCCGGGCGTCGATCGCCGCGGTGCCGCCCAAGACCATCGATCAGATCTCCAGCGAGCTGTTCACTTCCCTGTTCGTGCTGCAGAGCGATTTCAAGTTCAGGCCCGTGGTCGGGCGCAGCTACTGGCTGTACCGCAAGGGCGAGCGCTTCTGGCTGTCCCTGCTGGCCCCGCACGAATGGTCGGCGGCCGCCCATGGCCAGGTGATCGGCGAATGCAGCCTGCATGAGGACATCACCTGGACCCTGACCCTGGACGCGGCCGCGGCCCGGGACACGGCGCTGCTGGAACTGATCGAAGCCAGAAAACAGGCCTTCGAGCGCCGGCTGGAGGCCGCGGCAGCGGTCGATGAGACCCTGCCGGTGTTCGACGAGTCGCTGCCTTTCTATCAGCGGGTGTTCGCGTCCGCGCTGGCGCATTCGCTGCGCGTGTCCATGCAGAAGAGCGGCATCGAGGGCCTGAGCTACGACGAGGCTCGCGGGCTGCTGGCCGCGCCGGAGACCGACGCCCCGGATTGACATTCCGGACTGGTCGGTCCAGTATCTAACCCATGCCTGCCGGAAGACCTCTCGAATTCGATCCCGATACCGCCCTGGAAGCGGCCATGCAGCTGTTCTGGCGCCAGGGCTACGAAGCCACCTCGCTGCAGGAACTGCTGGATGAGATGCGCTTGTCCAAAAGCAGTTTCTACCAGGCCTTCGGCAGCAAGCATGCGTTGTTCGGACGCTGCATCGATCGCTACCGTGACAGCCTGGCGAGCGGCATGCAGCAACAGCTGGAGGCCGCGCCGCGGGCCTGGGATTTCATTGCCGGCATACTCAACTCGGTGGCCGGGGAGACGCAGGGCGAGGATGCCCGCCGCGGCTGTCTGGTCATGAACACCGCCAGCGAGTTCGGCCAGAGCGATGCCGAGGTGGCCGCGCGGGTCAAGGCCGGCGCCGCGCGCTTTCGCAAGGTCTTCCTGCAGGCCGTCAAGCGGGCGCAGGCCGAGGGCGACATCCCCACCGAGCGGGATCCCGGCCTGCTGGCCGACTATCTGGTCACCAACATGAGCGGTCTGCGCACCCTGACCAAGGCCGGGGCCAGCGCGGCCGCGATCCGGCGTATCGCCGGCGTGACCCTGTCAGCCCTGCGCTGAAAAAAATTTTCACTAAATATGGACTGAAAGGTCCATATTAAATAGAGCCAATGAGGAGATCAGCCATGAGCTATGCCATCCACGACAAGCAGTCCGCCCCCGAAGCCTCCCGTGAGGTCCTGGAACAGGCCGAGCAGGCCTACGGCTTCGTGCCCAACCTGTTCGGGGTGCTGGCCGAATCGCCGGCCGCGCTGCGGGCCTATACGGCCGTCACCGATATCCTCCAGCACGCCGGTCTGAATCCGGTCGAACAGCAGGTGGTCATGCTCACGGTCAGCGCTGACAATGGCTGCACCTACTGCGTCGGTGCGCATTCGGGCCTGGCGCAGATGGTGAAAATGGATCCGGCGGTCCTGGAGGCCCTGCGCGAGCAGCGCGAGCTGCCGGATGCGAAGCTGGAGGTGCTGCGTCGCTTCACCCTGGCCGTCCTGTCACACCGCGGCTGGGTCCCGGAGGCGGAGCTGCAAACCTTCCATGAGGCCGGCTATGGTCAGCGTGAAGTCCTGGATGTGATTACCATCGTCGCGCTCAAGACCCTCAGCAACTACACCAACCACATCGCCGGCACGCCGCTGGATCAGGCCTTTGCCGGCCTGGAATGGGAGCCGGCCCGGGCCACCGGCTGAACCGGTTGCCCGGTAGCGGGTTCACTGGAAGGACTCGGTGGTGTAGCGGCTGATCCGGATCCGGTCCGACCAGTAATCGGCCGGCAGGCCGGCCTTGCGCTTGAGTTCGGCCAGGAAATCGGCCGGCTCCGGCAGAGATTCCCACACCGTCGGCAGGAAGGTGGCGCGCTGGCCCTTCTCCTCCAGGATCAGACCGTCCACGCCAGGGCGCACCTGGCGCAGCAGGTCGGCCTCGTCCCTGAACTGCAGGGCCTGCGCCGGTCCGATGATGGACAGCTCCAGGTCCAGTTCCGGGTATTCGCCCCGCATCAGCGGCGGGAAGCGCGGATCGTGGAAGGCCGCTGCAAAGGCATGGTGACTGACTTCCTCCACCAGCGGTCGCCGCGCCTCCAGGCTGCCGATGCAGCCGCGCAGCTGTCCCGCGCGATGCAGGGTGACGAAGGCCGCCCCCGGCTCGCGCAGAGCCGGGTCGAAGGTCTCCGGATCCACCGGCAGCGGCCGGCCATGATCCAGGCCGTGGCGGATGGAGGCCCGGGCCAGGTCCAGCAGGGCACGGCGCTGCTCCTGCGTGAAGCGCGAATCAGTCGATGGCATAGGCCCCGTATCCGACCACCCGGTCGCGGGGTCCGGCGGTGTCGCCGGAATTGCGCAGATCCAGGGTATGAGCGTGCAGCCCGCGCGCGCGGGCAGCCTGCAACAGGCCGCCGACCGGGGTGCGGCCGCAGGCGTGGTCGTAATCGATCCGCTCCGGGGCCAGCGCCTCGATGGCCACCGACGTGGCCCGGTCCAGGGCGCGGGCGGTGTCGTAGTCGTGGTAATGACTCAGATCCGAGCTGATCACGATCAGGGTTTCCTCCCCGCCCCAGAGATGATCCAGCACCTCGCGCACTTCGGCGTAGCTGGCATCCCCCACCACCAGCGGTATCAGCCGGAACTCGCCCAGCACCTCCTGCAGGAAGGGCAGTTGCACCTCCAGGCTGTGTTCCAGGGCGTGGGCGTCATCACGGACCTGCACCTGGGGGAAATCGCGCAGCCCGGCGATGGCCTCGGTGTCCACAGGGATGTCGCCCAGCGGCGTGCGGAAGGCCTCGCTGGACGGCGCGGCCAGGCCGTGGAAGGGGACCCGGTGGGAGGGGCCCAGCAGCACCACCCGGCGGATATGGTCGCGCGCCCTGCCCAGACGGCCATAGACGCTGGCCGCCACCGGTCCCGAATACACATAGCCGGCATGCGGGGCGATGATCGCCTTGGGGGGCGGCTCCGTCGGGCTTTCCGCCGCCGCCAGCAGGTCCCGGACCTGCCGGCGCAGCACAGCCGGGTCGTCGGGATAAAACATTCCCGCAACAGCGGGTTGGCGAATCTGGCTCATGACGTTCACCTCCCTGCACCGGACCGGCAACGGCTGCAGAGTTGCATTCTCTAGCTACGGGCACTATCTCTAGATAATAGTAGGAACGAACGGCAGTATGGCGCAAGGATTGACAATGATGGAGCAGGCCGGGGACGGAGTCGTGAAAACCCAGTACTGGCACCGACTGGAGGACGGCCGGGTGCAGTGCGACCTGTGCCCGCGCTACTGCAAGCTCAAGGAAGGCCAGCGCGGCCTGTGTTTCGTACGGGCCAACCAGGGCGGCGAGGTGGTGCTCACCACCTATGGCCGCTCCAGTGGCTACTGCATCGACCCGATCGAGAAGAAACCGCTGAACCATTTCCTGCCCGGCACCCCGGTGCTGTCCTTCGGCACCGCCGGCTGCAATCTGGCCTGCAAGTTCTGCCAGAACTGGGATATCAGCAAGTCGCGCGAGATCGACACCCTGGCCGACCAGGCCAGCCCCGAGACCATTGCCCGGGCGGCGGAGGAACTGGGCTGCCGCAGCGTGGCCTATACCTACAACGATCCGGTGATCTTCCATGAATACGCCATCGACGTGGCCCGGGCCTGCCATGAGCGCGGTATCAAATCGGTGGCCGTGACCGCCGGCTATGTCACCGCCGAGCCGCGCAAGGAATTCTATCGCTACATGGATGCCGCCAATGTGGACCTGAAGGGCTTCACCGAGGCGTTCTACTGGAAGATTACCGGCGGTCACCTGCAGCCGGTGCTGGATACCCTGCTGTATCTCAAGCAGGAGACGGATGTCTGGTTCGAACTGACCACCCTGCTGATCCCGGAGCACAACGACTCGGATCAGGAACTCGACGAGATGACCCGCTGGGTGGTGGAGAACCTGGGGCCTGAGGTGCCCATGCACTTCACCGCCTTCCACCCGGACTGGAAGATGCAGGATGTGCCGTCCACGCCGCAGGCGACATTGAGCCGGGCACGCCGGATCGCGATGAACAACGGCGTGCGGTACGCCTATACCGGCAATGTCCACGACAGGGAAGGCGAGAGCACCTACTGCCACAGCTGCAGCAACCGGCTGATCGGGCGCGACTGGTATGTGCTGAGCGACTGGAACATCACCCCCGAGGGCAAGTGCAACAAGTGCGGCACAAAGGTCGCGGGTGTGTTCGAGGCCGAGCCCGGCCACTGGGGCGCGCGGCGCCAGCCGGTGCGCCTGGCCGATTACGCCTGATTTCCGGTGGCGTAGGATGGGTGGAGGCGCATCGCGCCGTAACCCATCATCATGCCGGCCATGATGAGTTACGCTTCGCTTCACCCATCCTGCAGAGAGGCTGCAGTGTGTAGGCCGGGATAAGCGCAGCGTTCCCGGTAATGTGACAACACTTAGAGATGCCCGCGCAATCCCACCGATACCACGGCGTAGGTGACGATCGCCATCCCCGCCGTGGCCACCCAGGCCTGGCGGCGCCATCCGAACAGATACAGCATCGTGACGATGGTCCAACCGATCAACAGCGGCCAGTAGCGGACCTCACCCGTGAACATGCGCCGGTCCTTTCCGCTCGGTCTGGTGGAGTATCATCGGTTCTCTCCGCGTAACAGTTCGCACATCAGCCCTTCCCTTGGGATTTCCAGCGCCTGGCGGTAGATGCCGGTCAGCTCGCTGATCACCTTGCCGTATTTGACCCGGCTTTCCATCCGCACCGGCAGGTGCCGGTCGTCGTCGGTCAGCCAGAGGTGCATCTCGCCGCTGCGCTTGAAGATGCCATCGCTCTGCAGCCGGGGATGGATCTTCACCGTCGGTGTATCCTCGCCGAGCAGGGTATCCAGCCGTTCCCGTCCGAGTACCTCCACGCTCAGAATGTAATGCCTGTCCTTGTCGACCACCGGCAGGCGGTAGGTCTCGCCGGCTTCCAGCGGCAGGCTACGGGTGGTGAAAAAGGCCGAAACCATGTCCAGGGTGTCCGGCGCGACCGGGTAGGTGATGGTCTTCTGTTCCAGATGGTCGGTCATCCGCACCGTGCCCGGCCATGGGAAATCCAGCGTCAGGTCATTACGGTGGCGTCCCTCCTGCTGCCTGAAGCGATACCCCAGCGGCCGCAGGCCGCGGTCGGTACGCCGGGCCTCGGCCCGGATCAGATCCCGCACCTCGTAGACCAGGTCGACGGCGGCGTTGGAGCAGGCCTCGAGCCGGAACCGTGCCCGCCCCGGCGCGGGGCTGCGGGCCTCGAGGATGGCCATGCCGGCCGGCACGAACAGCCAGTGAATGCTGAAGTGCAGGCGTTCGTAGTCCCCGTCCCAGCCGCGGGCCTCTGCGCGGACGGTCATGGTGCCCAGGCAGCACAGCAGCAGACAGAGGAGCGCCGGTTTCATGCGATGATTCCGGGTTGAGTGAGTGAAATCAAAAGCGCCACGGAATACACGGAAAGCACGGAAAATAATATATGCCGTTAGATGGTGATAGACAGTTTATCCGTCATTCCGGCGCAGGCCGGAATCCATAAGCCGCTGTGATCTCTGGATTCCGGCCTGCGCCGGAATGACGGGAAAGAACGAGCTTAGTTCAACCTGGGTTTCATTGAATATAATTTGTCCGTGCTTTCCGTGTATTCCGTGGCGCTCTTCAATACCTACTCCCGCACCAGGATCAGCCCCGCCAGTGGCGGCAGGGTCAGTTCGATGGAATACGGATGTCCCATCCAGGGCGTGGGTTCGGCCGTCACTCCATCCTCACCGAGGTTGCTGCCACCGTAATAGGCAGAATCGGAGTTCATCCTCACCCGGTACCAGCCCGGCCCGGGCACGCCGAGGCGGTAGCGCTCGCGCACGATCGGAGTGAAGCTCAGCACCACGACGACGAAATCCTCGCCCGCGCGGCGCTGGTAGCTGATCACCGACTGGGCGGCGTCGTGGCAGTCGATCCAGTCGAAGCCATCGGCGCTGAACTCGTGCGCATGCAGCGCCGGCAGCTCGCGGTACAGATGGTTGAGGTCGCGCACCAGCGCCTGCACTCCGGCGTGCGGGGGATGCTCGAGGGCGACCCATTCCAGCTCGGCGTCGAAGTTCCATTCCGAGCGCTGGCCGAATTCCTGGCCCATGAACAGCAGCTTCTTGCCGGGATAGCTCCACATGTAGGTGTAGAGCAGGCGCAGGTTGGCGAACTGCTGCCACTCGTCGCCGGGCAGCTTGTGCAGCATGGAAGACTTGCCGTGGACGACCTCGTCGTGGGAGAAGGGCAGGACGAAGTTCTCGGTGAAGGCGTAGAGCAGGCCGAAGGTGAGCTGGTCGTGGTGGAAGTGGCGGTGGACGGGATCCTTGCTCATGTAGAGCAGGGTGTCGTGCATCCAGCCCATGTTCCATTTCATGGAGAAGCCCAGGCCGCCCACCCAGACCGGACGCGTTACCTGCGGCCAGGCGGTGGACTCCTCGGCGATCATCAGGGTGCCCGGATGCTGGCCGTGGGTGACCTGGTTGAGTTCGCGCAGAAATTCGATGGCCTCCAGGTTCTCGTTGCCGCCGTAGATGTTGGGCAGCCAGTCGCCTTCCTCGCGGGAATAGTTCAGGTACAGCATGGAGGCCACGGCGTCGACCCGCAGGCCGTCGATATGGAATTCCTCCAGCCAGTACACGGCATTGGCCAGCAGGAAGTTCTTCACCTCGTTGCGACCGTAGTTGAAGATGTAGGTGCCCCAGTCGCGGTGCTCGCCGCGGCGTGGGTCGGCGTGCTCATACAGCGGGCTGCCGTCGAAACGGGCCAGGGCGAAGGCGTCCCGGGGAAAGTGGCCGGGCGCCCAGTCCAGGAGCACCCCGATGCCGGCCTGATGGCAGCGGTCGACGAAGGCCCGGAAGCCGTCCGGGTCGCCGAAACGGCTGGTGGGCGCGAAATAGCCGGTGGTCTGGTAGCCCCAGGAGGCATCCAGCGGATGTTCGGTCACCGGCAGCAGCTCGATATGGGTGAAGCCCTGCCCGGCCACGTAGGGGATCAGGCGTTGGGCGAGCTCGGCGTAGCTGAGGAAGCCCCCGTCGGCGTCACGCTGCCAGGAGGCCAGGTGGACCTCGTAGATGGCCATGGGGGCGCGCTGCCAGTCGGTCTGCCGGCGGCGCTGCATCCAGTCCGCGTCGTCCCAGCTGTAACTGCTGTCGTCCAGGGCCCGGGTGGCGGTGCCGGGGCGCAGTTCGAAGGCCTGGCCATAGGGGTCGGTCTTGAGATGGATGCCGCCGTGTTCGCGGTTGCGGATTTCATATTTATAGAGTATTCCCGGCGTCAGGTCGGGGATGAACAGCTCCCAGACGCCGCTGCCGCCGCGTACCTGCATGGGATGGCGCCGGCCGTCCCAGCGGTTGAAGTCGCCCGCCACGCTGACCCGCTCGGCATTGGGCGCCCAGACGGCAAAGCGGATGCCCCGGATGCCGTCGACCTCGTGCGGGTGGGCGCCGAGGAATCGGTAGGCGTGCCAGTGCCGGCCCTCGCCGAACAGGTGCAGATCGAGATCCCCCAGCTGGGGGGCGAAGCAGTAAGGGTCGTAGGCCTGGTGCTCGCGGCCGTCCGCGTCCTGCCAGGCGAGGCGGTAATAGGCGGGCAGACTGTCGGCCGGGCCGCGCCAGAGGTAAAAGCCCTCCGGCGCCAGCGGCTGCATCGGGGCATCGGCCTCGACCAGGCGCACGGCCGTCGCACCGGGCAGCCAGGCCAGGACGCGGGTGTTACCGCCCTCGCCGTGACGGCCCAGCACGGCGAAGGGGTCGTGATGCCGGGCCTGGGCGATGCGGGTCAGCTCGGCGGCGGATGGAAGCCCTTCGGCGTTTGTGATATCGATGGTCTTCACCTGCGACTACACTTTGAGTCAGTGACGTGGGTCACGGGATGACGGATGCCATTATTCCCGTTTGCGTTCGATGTTAACATGGAACCGCACAAATCGGGGTATGCCGTAGCCGGGCGGACGGGACCGCCCGAGTGGCCGCACCGCCGGCCACAGCGGCACAGGATGAATAACAAGGAGAGACTATGTATACCGCGCCAACGCGTCGTTTTGTCAGCCGTCTGACGCGCAACACCCTGGCCCTGATCCTGGCCGGCGGTCGCGGATCGCGGCTGAAGCACCTCACCCTGTGGCGGGCCAAGCCCTCCGTGCCCTTCGGCGGCAAGTTCCGCATCATCGACTTTCCGCTGTCCAACTGCATGAACTCGGGCATCCGCAGTGTCGGGGTGCTGACCCAGTACAAGGCCCATTCCCTGATCCAGCACATCTACCGCGGCTGGAATTTCCTGCGCGGCGAGTTCGGGGAATTCGTCGAGCTGCTGCCGGCCCAGCAGCGCATCGAGACCTCCTGGTATCAGGGTACGGCGGATGCCGTCTACCAGAACCTCGATATCCTGCGCGCCCATTCCCCGGATTATGTCCTGACTCTGGCCGGGGATCATGTCTACAAGATGGACTATGGCCCCATGATCGCCGAGCACGTCGAGCGCAAGGCGGACATGACCGTGGGCTGCCTGGAGGTGAGCCTGGAGGAGGCCAGGGCCTTCGGTGTGATGTCCATCGACGAGGCCGGCTGGATCAAGAACTTCAGCGAGAAGCCGGAGCAGCCCGATGCCATCCCCGATCAGCCCGGCCGGGCCCTGGCCTCGATGGGCATCTATGTCTTCAATACCCAGTTCCTGTACGAACAGCTGATCCGGGATGCCGATGACGACGGCTCCGAGCACGATTTCGGCAAGAACATCATCCCCTACGTCATCGACAGGTACCGGGTGCTGGCCTATCCCTTCCGTGACCCCACCAGCGGCAAACAGGGCTACTGGCGCGATGTGGGTACGGTGGATGCCTTCTGGGAGTCCAATCTGGAGCTGTGCGGCGTCACCCCGGAGCTGAATCTCTATGACGAGGACTGGCCCATCTGGACCTATCAGGAACAGCTGCCGCCGGCCAAGTTCGTGTTCGACGACGAGGACCGGCGCGGCATGGCGGTCGATTCCATGGTCTCCGGCGGCTGCATCATCTCCGGCGCGAAGGTGCGTCACTCGCTGCTGTTCTCCAATGTCAAGGTTCACACCGGCGCGGTACTGCAGGATGCCGTGGTGCTGCCCGACGTGGATGTGGGCAAGGGGGCGCGTATCACGCGGGCGGTGGTGGACAAGGGCTGCGTCATTCCCCCGGGCATGGTCATCGGGGAAGATCCGACGGTCGATGCCGAACGTTTCTACGTCTCACCCAGGGGCGTGATCCTGGTTACTCCCGACATGCTCGGGCAGGAGCTGCATCATGTCAGATAAGACGCCGATCAATGTGGTCATCTGCTGGCACATGCACCAGCCCCAGTATCACGATCTCGGCAGCGGCCGCTATTTCCAGCCCTGGACCTATCTGCATGCCATCAAGGATTATGTCGATATGGTGGCGCACCTGGAGCAGGTGCCCGAGGCCCGTGCCGTGGTCAATTTCGCCCCCATTCTGCTGGAGCAGCTCGACGATTACCGCCGCCAGGTTGCTGAGTTCAACGCCGGTACGGCCATGACCATCAGTGATCCGCTGCTCGAGGCCCTGGGCAGCACTGTGCTGCCGGCCGACGAGGATGCCCGGATGCAGCTCATCCATTCCTGTCTGCGGGCCAACCAGGAGCGCCTGATCAACCGCTTTCCGGCCTACCAGTTGCTGGCGAGGGTGGCCCGCTGGATGCTCAAGCACCCGGCTGCGCTGTGTTATCTCGATGACCAGTTCCTGATCGATCTGCTGGTCTGGTATCACCTGGCCTGGACCGGGGAGACGATCCGGCGCGAGGATCCGCGTATCCAGCGACTGCAGGACAAGGCCCATCACTTCAGCCTGCAGGACCGGCGCGAGCTGATGCAGGTGATCGGCGAAATCCTCGACGGTCTGCTGCCGCGTTACCGCGCCCTGGCCGAGTCCGGGCGGCTGGAGCTGGCCTTCAGCCCCTACGCCCACCCCATCGTGCCTCTGCTGCTGGATATCGAATCCGCCCGCCAGGCCATGCCCGAGGCCCCGCTGCCCGACGGTCAGGGCTACCCCGGCGGCGAGGCGCGCGCCGTCTGGCACATCCGCAAGGGCAGGGCGGTGTTCGAGCGCTTCTTCGGCTTCACCCCGGCCGGCTGCTGGCCCTCGGAAGGCGGCGTGAGCGATGCCACCCTGCGGCTGCTGGAACAGGAGGGCATCCGCTGGACCGCGACCGGCGAGTCGGTGCTGCACAACAGCCTGCAGCAGGATGAGGCGCACCGCGATGACACTCGCGAAACCGCCCTGTTTCAGCCCTGGCACCTCCCCGGCAGCGAGCTGGCCTGTTTCTTCCGTGACGACGGCCTGTCGGACGCCGTCGGCTTCAACTATTCCGACTGGCATGCCGACGACGCCGTCGCCAACCTGATCCATCACCTCGAGAACATCGCCGCTGCCTCGCCGGAACCGCAGCGCCATGTGGTGAGCATCATCCTCGATGGCGAGAACGCCTGGGAATACTATCCAGAGAACGGCTATTACTTCCTGCAGGCCCTGTACCAGCAGCTCGCTGACCATCCCGCGATCAACCTGACGACCTTCTCCGACTGCCTCGACCATGACGTCGAGGTGAACGAACTGCAGTCACTGGTCGCCGGCAGCTGGGTCTATGGCAGCTTCTCCACCTGGATCGGCGACCCGGACAAGAACCGCGGCTGGAACATGCTGATCGAAGCCAAGGAGGCGGTCGACCAGGTACTGGCGGCCGGCGGCCTGAGCCCGGAACAGCAGGAACGGATCGAACTGCAGCTGGCCATCTGCGAGGGCTCGGACTGGTTCTGGTGGTTCGGAGATTACAACCCCTCCGATTCGGTGGAGGATTTCGACTCCCTGTTCCGGCTGCAGCTGGCCAATCTGTATCAGCTGCTGGGGCAGGCGCCGCCGGAGTACCTGGCCCATGCCTTCTCCTTCGGTGCCCGGGGCGAGGGTCCGGCACGCGGCGGTGTCATGCGCCAGGGCAGGAGCGGTCATGGCTGATCAGGCATGAGCCGGCCGCAGCATCCCATCGAGGTCCGCCGCCGGGCCGGCGTGCTGCTGCATCCGACCTCGCTGCCCGGCGGCAGCGGTGCGGGAAACCTGGGCCATGCGGCTTTTCATTTCATCGACTTCATGGCCGATTGCGGTCTGTCCGTGTGGCAGGTGCTGCCGCTGGGGCCGACACACGAGGATCGATCGCCCTACCAGACCACCTCGGTGCATGCCGGTTCGCCGGAGTTGATCAGCCTGGATCTGCTGCAGGAATGGGGCTGGCTGGAGATGCCGCCGGCGCCCGATCCCGCCGATCCGGATGCCTGGCACCTGGAGTGTCTGCGCCGGGCGCGGTCACGCTTCCAGCGCCATGCCAGCGCGGCCGACCAGGCCGCATTGCGCGAATTCATTGATTCGCACGCGGCCTGGCTGCCCGATTTCGCCTGCTATCAGGCAATTAAAGATACCCGGGACGGCGAGGCCTGGGTCGACTGGCCGGCGCCGCTGCGCGATCGCGAGCCGCAGGCGCTGGAGGCCTTCCGCGCCGGGCACGGGGAGGCCATCGAACAGGTCATGTTCGAGCAGTTCGTCTTCTTCCGCCAGTGGCATGACCTGCGCCGCTACGCCAACGAGCGGGACATCCTGCTGTTCGGTGACATCCCCATCTTCGTCGCCCACGACAGTGCCGATGTCTGGGCCAACCGCGAGGGTTTCCTGTTGCAGGAGGACGGTCATCCGCAGGTGGTGGCCGGGGTGCCGCCGGATTATTTCTCCGAGACCGGCCAGCGCTGGGGCAATCCGCTCTACGACTGGGAGCAGATGTCGCGCAGTGGCTACAGCTGGTGGTGGGAACGCATCCATACCCAGCGCGACCTGTTCGATCTGATCCGGATCGACCACTTCCGCGGTTTCGAGGCCTACTGGGAGATCCCGGCTGCGGCCGAAACCGCCATTGCGGGCCGCTGGGTGAAGGGACCGGGCGCGGCCTTCTTCGAGCAGATGCTGACGCGCTTCGGTGATCTGCCGCTGGTGGCCGAGGACCTGGGTACCATCGACGAAGCCGTGGAGCAGCTGCGCGATGCCTTTCATCTGCCGGGGATGAAGATACTGCAGTTCGCCTTCGGCAGCGGCGCGGACAATCCCTATCTGCCGCACAACCATGTACCGCTCAGCCTGGTCTATACCGGCACCCATGACAATGACACCACGCTGGGCTGGTACCAGTCCCTGGATGCGGCCGCGCGCGAGCACCTGGTGGCCTATCTGGGGCAGGAGGCCACGGACATGCCCCGGGCCCTGAACCGGACCGCGATGGCCTCGGTGGCCTGGTTGAGTGTTGTCCCCCTGCAGGACTGGCTGGGTCTGGATGGCAGCCATCGCATGAACCAGCCCGGCGTGCGCGGGGGCAACTGGCAGTGGCGGTTCGAATGGGACTGGATCGACGCGGATCTGCCGGGGCGCATCCGCGAACTGCTCGAGCTCTACGGGCGTGCCTAGCGAGAGATACAAGATGCAGGATACAAGATACAAGTAGAGCACTTCCGGCTTGTATCCTGCCACTTGTATCTTGTATCAGCTCCCGACAACCGCGTACTCAAATATTCCTTCACAGGCTCCGGTCGAGCCTGCCCCGAACGCTACAACCAGATCATCCTCCCCACCTCGAACGGATGGCTGAGCAGCCAGTGCGAGGGATAGAGCCGGATCTTGTAGAACTGCAGACCGGCCAGGGGCGGTTTGAAGTTCAGGCTGAACACGGATTCACCCTGCTGGTTGGTGCCGGCCGGTTCGAACTCGAAGCAGGCGTAGGAGCTGAACTCACCGTGCTCGTCCTCGGTACCCACTACGCATTCCACCTTGATGTCGATAGGTGCCAGGCCGTTGAGGTTGACCGCCACCTTGATGTCGCAGGCCTCGCCCGAGGGGACGGCCTCGGGCATGGCATCCACGCGGTGCGCAGTGACCTTGTCCCAGCGTTCCAGGATCTTCCGCTTCCAGGCGGCCAGGTCGCGGGCGCCCTTGAAGTCATCCTCTGACAGCTTGCGACAATGGCGCGCTGCCGGGGCGTAGAAATCGCGCACATAGTCCATCACCATGCGCTGGGAGCTGAACTGCGGCATGATGGACTTGATCGAGGCCTTGGACATGCGCACCCAGCCCTCGGAATAGCCGTGGCCGTTGCGTGCGTAGTACAGCGGAATCACCTGATGCTCGAGCAGATCGAGCAATTCGTTGCTCTCCTCCTGATCACGGTAGGCGGCATCGTATTGTGGGCCGTGCGGCATGATGGCCCAGCCGTTCTCGCCGTTGTAGCCTTCGCCCCACCAGCCGTCGAGCACACTGAGATTGATCACGCCGTTGATGCCCGCCTTCTGCCCCGAGGTGCCGCTGGCCTCCATCGGGTATTCGGGGGTGTTCAGCCACACGTCCACACCGGTGACCAGCTTGCGGGCCAGTGCCATGTCGTAACCCTCGACCATGACGATGCGTCCGGCGAACTCCGGCCGGCGCGAGAATTCGTTGATCACCTGGATCAGGTGCTGGCCCGGCTGGTCGTTGGGATGCGCCTTGCCGGCGAACAGCAGGATCACCGGGCGTTTGGGATCGTTGAGCAGACGCGCCAGCCGTTCGGGATCCGCGAACAGCAGGGTGGCGCGCTTGTAGGTGGCGAAGCGCCGGGCGAAGCCGATGGTCAGAAAGTCCGTCTCCTGCGGCAGCAGATGCTGGGTCAGGCGGTCGATCTGGGCGTCGGACAGGCCATTGCGCTTGTGCTGGATGGTCACCCGCCGGCGCACGTCGGTCATCAGGTCCGACTTCATGCTCTGGCGCAGGCTCCAGAAACTGTGGTCGGGGATGGCGTCGATCCGCTCCCAGTAGTCCTCGTTGAGCAGCTCGTTGCGCCAGCCGCGGCCGAAGCGCATGTCGTAGAGGTTGGCCCAGTCGCTGGCCAGGAAGGTGGGCACATGCACACCGTTGGTGACATAGCGTACCGGGCTTTCCGATGGCGGCACCTGGGGCCAGATGTAGCTCTCCATCTGCGAGGCCACGCCGCCGTGGATGCGGCTCACGCCGTTGTGAAAACGCGAGCCGCGCAGGGCCAGCGCCGTCTGGTTGAAGCCGTGGTGATTGTTGGGGCTGTCGCCGAGGGCGAGGAATTCGTCCATGCCCAGGCCCAGGTCCTTCACATAGTCGCCGAAATAGCTCTTCATCAACTGGTGATCGAAGATGTCGTGCCCGGCCGGTACCGGGGTGTGGGTTGTGAACACGGTGCCGGCGGCGACCTGCTCCAGCGCGCTGTGGAAGTCCATGCCTTTCTGGCGGATCATTTCGCGGCAGCGTTCCAGCACCTGGAAGGCGGCGTGGCCCTCGTTGATGTGCCATACCGTGGGGTGCAGCTCCAGGGCGCGCAGGGCGCGCACGCCGCCGATACCCAGCACAATCTCCTGCTGGATGCGGGTGGTGATGTCACCGCCGTAGAGCTGATAGGTGATGGCACGGTCTGCCTCCTGGTTCTCGGGCAGGTCGGAATCCAGCAGGTAGAGGGTGATGTGACCGGCCTTGGCCTCCCACACCTTGAGCATGACGCGTCGTCCGGGCAGGTCGACGAACACATGCAGTTCCTGGGCACTGACCAGGGCCGGACTCAGCGGCAGGTTATCGAACCGGGCGGGGGCATAGTGGGCAATCTGGTTGCCGTGGGCGTCGATGGTCTGGTTGAAGTAACCCTGGCGGTAGAGCATGCCCACGGCGACGAAGGGCACGCCCAGATCGCTGGCCGCCTTGCAGTGATCGCCGGCCAGGATGCCCAGGCCGCCGGAGTAGATGGGCATACTTTCGTGCAGCCCGAATTCGGCGCAGAAGTAGGCCACCAGTTCGTTCTGTTCGGGGTCCAGATGTTGGCGGATCTCCTTGCGCGGTGCCTCGCTGTTGTAACTGTCGTAGGCCGACAGGGTGCGGGCATAGTCCTCCATGTAGACCCGGTCCTCGGCGGCGGCGTCCAGGCGCTCCTGGGCTACCCGGCGCAGGAACAGTTTCGGATTGTGACCGCAGTCTTCCCACAGCTGCGGATCCAGCCGGTAGAACAGGCCGCGCACCGGCCGGTCCCAGCTGTAGAAGAGGTCGTCGGCCAGTTCCTGCAGACGTGCCAGGCGCTTGGGCAGGGTGGGTTGGACTTCGATCGAATAGCGTGTTCCGGCCATGGTTTGGTATCAGTTCCTGGGTGTCGGGATCAACAGGCCCTGAGTGGCGCGTGAGCGCGCCGCTCCGGTGACGATTATTGTGTAATTGCAGTAACTATGCCAGATCAGCATCGGGTCAGCCGTGGCATCGGGAAAGTGGTGCCGGGAGAGAGACTCGAACTCTCACAGTGTTGCCACCGGGGGATTTTGAGTCCCCTGCGTCTACCAATTCCGCCATCCCGGCAGGGCGTCCGGCGCGGGCCGGAGTGGCGTAGTATACGGTATACGGCGGTCGGGACAACCGGGGCGGGAACGCCGGGCTGTGATACCATGCCGCGCCATGCAACGCAGTGATTTTCACTACCTTCTTCCCGAGCACCTGATCGCCCAGATGCCGCTGGCCCGGCGCGACGCCAGCCGCATGCTCACGGTCGACGGCGCCAGCGGTGACTGGCGGGACGCGCGCTTTGCCGAACTGCCCGACTACCTGCGCCCCGGGGACCTGCTGGTGATCAATGACACCCGGGTGATCCCGGCCCGCCTGCACGGCCTCAAGGCCAGCGGCGGCCGGGTGGAGGTACTGATCGAGCGGGTGCTGGATGCACGCACCGCCCTGGCCCATGTGCGCGCCAGCAAATCGCCGAAGCCGGGGGCGCGGCTGTATCTGGAGGAGGTGCTGGAGGTCGAGGTGGCGGGACGCGAAGGTGAGCTGTTCCGGCTGTGCTTTCCACCTGAGCGCACGGTGACGGAATGGCTGGAAGCGCACGGTCATGTGCCGCTGCCGCCCTACATTCAGCGTCCCGACCAGGCCGAGGACCGCGAGCGTTACCAGACCCTGTTTGCGCGGGTGCCGGGGGCGGTGGCCGCGCCCACCGCCGGGCTGCACTTCGATGCAGCCATGCTGGAACGGCTGGCCGGGGCCGGGGTGGAGACGGCCCGGGTCACGCTGCATGTGGGCGCGGGCACCTTCCAGCCGGTGCGGGTGGATGACCTGAATGCCCACCGGATGCATGCCGAATACGTGGAAGTGGGTGAAGCGGCAGTGGCCCGGATCGAGGCCACGCGCGCGCGCGGCGGCCGGGTGCTGGCCGTGGGCACCACGGTGGTGCGCAGCCTGGAGGCTGCCGCCGCGGACGGCGCGCTGCGGCCCTTCGCCGGCGAGACAAGGCTGTTCATCACCCCGGGCTATGAATTCCGGGTGGTGGACCTGCTGCTGACCAACTTCCACCTGCCTGAGTCGACCCTGCTGATGCTGGTGTGCGCCTTCGCCGGCTGTGAACCCGTCATGCAGGCCTACCGCCATGCGGTGGAGGCGGAATACCGCTTCTTCAGCTACGGCGACGCCATGCTGCTCAGCCGCGCCGGGCTGGCGCTGGAGCATTTCAAAAGATGAACCACGAAGGACACAGAGAAGAACAACCCCGTCATTGCGAGCGGAAGCGAAGCAATCTCTTTCCGCAGCGAGGAACGCCGAACGAGATTGCCACGGCACTTCGTGTCTCGCAATGACGGATGAATCAGGAATCTTCTCTTCGTGCCTTCGTGCCTTCGTGCCCTTTGTGGTGAATATTTTCATGACCCGAATCAGGCAACCCGATGCAGTTTGAACTGATCGCAACCGACGGCCATGCCCGCCGCGGCCGGCTGAGCTTCGACCGTGGTACGGTGGAGACCCCGGCCTTCATGCCGGTGGGCACCTACGGTACGGTCAAGGCGATGACCCCGGAGGAAGTGCGCGACACCGGTGCCGGGATCATCCTCGGCAACACTTTTCACCTGATGCTGCGCCCGGGCACGGAGATCATCCGCAGCCACGGCGACCTGCACGATTTCATGCACTGGGACGGGCCGATCCTGACCGACTCGGGCGGCTTCCAGGTGTTCAGCCTGGGTGATATGCGCAGGATCACCGAGCAGGGCGTTCACTTCCAGTCGCCGGTCGACGGCAGCAGGGTGTTCCTGGGGCCCGAGGAATCCATGCGGGTGCAGCGCGAGCTGGGCGCCGACATCGTCATGATCTTCGATGAGTGCACGCCTTATCCGGCCGATGCGGACCAGGCACGGGCGTCGATGGAACTGTCCCTGCGCTGGGCCGAGCGTTCGCGCATTGCCCATGGTGACAACCCCGCGGCCCTGTTCGGCATCGTCCAGGGCGGCATGTACCCGGAACTGCGCGCGACCTCGCTCTCCGGGCTGGAGGCCATCGGGTTCGACGGCTATGCCATCGGCGGCCTGTCGGTGGGTGAGACCGAGGCCGAGCGCATCCGCATCCTGGACGCGCTGGCTCCGATCCTGCCAGGCGAGCGGCCACGTTACCTGATGGGGGTGGGCCGGCCGGAGGACATCGTCGAGGCGGTCCGGCGCGGGGTGGACATGTTCGACTGCGTGCTGCCCACTCGCAACGCCCGCAACGGCTACCTGTTCACCCACCGCGGCACGGTCAAGATCCGCAACAGCGCCAGCCGCCGCGACACCGGCCCGCTGGACCCGGACTGCGACTGCTACACCTGCCGCAACTACAGCCGCGCCTACCTGCACCATCTGGACCGGTGCAACGAGATCCTCGGCAGCCGCCTGAACACCATTCATAATCTGTATTATTATCAGACACTCATGCGCGGCCTGCGGGCGGCCGTCGCGGCCGGCGGGCTGGAGGCCTTCGTGGCCGATTTCTACGCCAGGCGCGACCAGGCCCCGCCATCTGTGGCATAATGCGCGCGGCCTTTATCACCCTCGGCCCCCCGCGGGGGTCAATTGCCGATTCACAACCGCAATAGGGATTTACAGATGGAAACTCTGCTCGATTTCTTCATCAGCCCGGCCTGGGCCCAGGATGCTCCGGCCGCGGGCCAGCCCGACCCCCTGATGAGCTTTCTGCCGCTTATCCTGATCTTCGTCGTGTTCTGGTTCCTGCTCATCCGTCCGCAGCAGAAGAAGGTCAAGGAGCACAAGGCCATGGTCGAGGCCCTGGGCAAGGGCGACGAAGTGGTCACCAACGGCGGCGTGCTGGGCAAGATCACCGAGGTGGGCGACAACTTCGTCACTGTGAAGATCGCCGACAATGTCGAGATCAAGATCCAGCGCCACGCCGTGGCCTCACTGATGCCCAAGGGCACCTTCAAGGACGCCTGAGCCCGGCCGTGCAGCGGCTGGAAACACCAATAATATAACTGCGTCGCAGTCCCGAGGATGGTCCCGTTCCATGATTAACCGCTATCCGTTCTGGAAGTATCTGCTGATACTGGTCATCGTTCTGGTGGGTGTGATCTACGCCCTGCCCAATCTCTATGGCGAGGACCCCGCCATCCAGGTTTCCGCCAGCCGGGGCGAGCAGGTGGACGCGGCCATCGCCGACCAGGTGCGCACCACGCTGAAAACCGAGGGGATCGAGCCCAAGGCCGTCGAACTGCAGGACGAGCGGTTGCTGGTGCGTTTCAATCGCACCGAGGAGCAGCTCGAAGGGGCCGATCTGGTGCAGGCGGCGCTGGGCGGCGATTTCGTGGTGGCGCTCAATCTGGCCAGTGCCGAACCCGACTGGCTGACGGCGCTGAACGCCAAACCCATGTACCTGGGCCTGGATCTGCGCGGCGGCGTGCACTTCCTGCTGGAAGTGGACATGGAGGCCGCCGTCGCCCAGGCCGAGCAGCGTTACGTGGACGACTTCCGCGGCTACCTGCGCCAGCTCGACGATCCCATCCGCTACATCACCATCGGCCGCAAGGACGGGGCCATCGTCGCCCAGTTCCGCTCGCCCGAGGATCAGCAGGCGGCGCTGAAGGCACTCGAGGACGAGTTCGGCGATCTGGAATTCAACGCCGAGGCGAGTGGCGACAATCACCATGTGGTCGCCCGCATCCCCGAGGCGGAACTGCGCCAGATCCGCAACTTCGCCCTGCAGCAGAACATCACCACCCTGCGCAACCGTGTCAACGAGCTGGGCGTGGCCGAACCGGTCATCCAGCAGCAGGGCGACCGGCGCATCGTGGTGCAGCTTCCGGGCGTGCAGGACACGGCGCGGGCCAAGGAGATCCTGGGTGCGACCGCCACCCTGGAATTCCGGCTGGTGGATGAGAAGAACGATCCCTACGAAGCCGCCGAAACCGGCCGCGCGCCCATCGGCACCGAGCTGCATCAGACCCGCGACGGCCAGCCGGTGCTGCTGGAGCGACGGGTGATCGTCACCGGCGACCGCATCACCAACGCCTCCTCCGGCTTCGATCAGGACACCGGAGGCTCGGCCGTGTTCATCAACCTGGACGGCGCCGGCGCCAGCCAGATGCAGGACGCAACCCGGGACAACATCGGCCGGCCGATGGCGGTGCTGTTCATCGAGAACAAGGTCGAGACCCGCGAGATCGACGGTGAACTGGTCAAGGAAAAGCGCACCATCAAGGAAGTGATCAACATCGCGACCATCCGCGACCAGCTCAGCCGGCGCTTCCAGATCACCGGCCTGGACAGCACCAACGAGGCCCGCGACCTGGCCCTGCTGCTGCGTGCCGGCGCCCTGGCCGCGCCCATCGAGATCATCGAGGAACGCACGGTCGGTCCCAGCATGGGCCGCGAGAACGTCGAGCAGGGCCAGCTGTCGGTGCTCATCGGCTTCATCGGCGTGCTGATCTTCATGGCGATCTACTACAAGGCCTTCGGCCTGGTGGCCAACCTGGCGCTCACCATGAATCTGGTGCTGATCGTCGCCGTGCTGTCCATGCTGCAGGCCACCCTGACCCTGCCGGGTATTGCCGGCATCGTGCTCACCGTGGGCATGGCGGTGGACGCCAATGTGCTCATCTTCGAGCGCATCCGCGAGGAGATCCGCAACGGCAACAGCCCGCAGGCCAGCATCCACTCCGGTTACGAGAAGGCCTTCTCCACCATCGCCGACGCCAACATCACCACCCTGATCGCGGCCATCGTGCTGTTCAGCTTCGGCACCGGCCCGGTCAAGGGCTTCGCCGTGACCCTGTCCATCGGCATCGTGACTTCCATGTTCACGGCCATCATGGGCACCCGGGCGCTGGTCAACCTGGTCTACGGCGGCCGCCGGCTGCAGAAACTCTCCATATAAGGCATTGCCATGCGACTGTTGAGCGGACAGACAAACATTGACTTCATGGGCAAGCGCAAGCTGGCCTTCGCCTTCTCGCTGCTGCTGATCCTGGTTGCCATCGGTTCGCTGGCCACCCGCGGGCTGAATTTCGGCATCGACTTCACCGGCGGCACCCTGATCGAGGTCGGTTATCCTCAGCCCCAGGAACTGGAGTCGATCCGTACCGCGCTGCAGGACGACGGATTCGAGGCCGCCCAGGTGCAGTACTTCGGCTCCTCGCGCGAGGTGCTGATCCGGCTCGCCCCGCGGGCCGAGAGTCAGGCCGAGCTGAGCAGCCGGCTGCTGACGCTGCTGCGCGAGCACAATGCGGGAGTGGAGATGCGCCGGGTGGAATTCGTCGGCGCCCAGGTCGGCGAGGAGCTGACCGAAAAGGGTGGGCTGGCCATGCTCTATGCCCTGATCGGCATCCTGGTCTATGTCACCCTGCGCTTCGAGTACCGCCTCTCGGTGGGCGCGGTGGCCGCATTGATCCATGACGTGACCATCACCCTCGGCTTGTTCTCGGTCACGCAGATGGAATTCGATCTGACCGTACTGGCCGCGCTGCTGGCCATTATCGGCTACTCGCTCAACGACACCATCGTGGTGTTCGACCGCATCCGCGAGAATTTCCGCAAGATCCGCAAGCAGAGCCCGGCCGGGGTGATGAACGCCTCCATCAACCAGACCCTGTCGCGCACCCTGATGACCTCCCTGACCACCCTGCTGGTGGTGGTCGCCCTGTTCGTGCTGGGCGGTGAGGTGATTCACTCCTTCGCCTTCGCCCTGCTGGTGGGCATCCTGGTCGGAACCTATTCCTCCATCTATGTCGCCAGCAATGTCGCCCTGCAGCTCGGGGTGAGCAAGCAGGACCTGATGCCGGTCAAGAAGGAAGGCCCCCAGGTTGACGACCAGCCGTAGGGCCTTGTGTTATAAAAAAGCATACAAGATAGCCACGGAATACACGGAAAGCACGGACAAAAAATTTTTTGTTTTCCGGCGCTGCGCGTAGCGCGTGCGCCGGCAAGCAATCGTCCGTGTTTTCCGTGTATTCCGTGGCTATTTTTTTCAGGCCGCGACGTGCAGTTCCCGCCTGGCCGAGGCGATCACACCGAAGCCCGAACGCAGCAGAAAGATCACCAGCACCAGCGCCACCAGGGTGTCCGGCCAGCCCGAGCCGGTCAGCCAGACCCCGCCCGCGGCGGCGAATACCGACAGGTTGGATACAATGTCGTTGCGCGAGCATTCCCACACCGAACTCATGTTCACGTCCTCGTGACGGTGCCGCCAGAGCAGATACAGGCACAGGCTGTTGGCCGCGAGTGCCAGCAGGCTGAAGATGCCCATGACCTCGAACAGGGGCAGACTTGGGACGAATGCGCGATAGATGACCTGGGCCAGAACCACGCCGGCCGCGAGCACGATCAGCCAGCCCTTGAACAGAGCCACTCGCGCCTTGGCCATCGCCCCGCGGCTGACGGCATACAGGCTCAGCCCGTAGGTGAGGGCATCACCCAGGTTGTCCAGACTGTCGGCCAGCAGCGCTGATGAGCCGCCATACAGGGCGGCGCCCGCAATCACCAGGAACAGGGTAGCATTGATGCCGAGCACGATCCGCAGCGTGCGGCGCTGCCGTGTCTGTCGGGCATCCAGGGAACAATCGTTGTCGCAGCAGCCACTCATCGTGCGGGACGGTCAGGGAAGCGGCAGGCGCGCCTGCCAGCCATCGCCGCAGGCTGACAGAAGAGCGGGGCTGTTGCAATCCGTCCCCGGGACGAAGCCGGCGACTCAGCGCGCCTTGCGTACTTCGTCCATGGGGTCGTGCTCGTCCAGACTGGGCAGTATCCTGCTGCACAGGGTGCTGCTGCGATTCTGGCACTTGTCGTCGTCGGCACCGCGGATGGTCAGCGCGGCCCAGACCGAGGCCAGTGTCCACAGACCCAGTCCGAGCAGGGCGGTCTGGCCGCCGGTGCCCTCGGCCGGGCCGCCCCAGATCAGGCCGTAGAGGATGCCGACGATACCGGCCAGCCAGAACACCCCGATGGGGGCGGCACAGCAGCCGGCGCAGCCGTAGCGGCAGGCGGCAAAGGGTGGGGTGAGCAGCACCAGCAGAGTCTTCTTCATTGTGTCCCCTCGCGTTGCGTGGATTTATTGTGTCGTTTCGCGACCGTGCCGCGGAAACTGCATCCACTTGCAACCTGTATAACACAAAAACCCCGCATGCGAAACGGGATTACAAATCAAGAGGTTATCGTAACGAGAAGGACGGCCCGGGTGCTTTGCGGTGGGTCAGGCGGTGCGGCGAAAGGGCAGAACGCGGGCCGGGGCCGCCTGCGGGGCCGGCGCGGGGATGTCAGTCACGGGCTGCCCGGGCGGCTCGATGGACAGGATTTCCATGCCGCAGTCGGCGAACGCCAGCGCCTCGGTACTGTAGATCTCCTCCATGCCGGCCAGCATGTCGCGCAGGGTCAGTTCCAGTTCCAGGCCGTCGGGATCGGTATGGTAGCGGGGTGAGACTTTCATCGCGGGCGGTTTCCGTTGTCTGCGGGGCTTGTCCCTCAGATCGGCCCGGGCGGGCGGAACTTGAATGTTTCAAGAGCGCCACGGAATACACGGAAAGCACGGACATTATTGTGTCCAAGGCTGAACCCTCTTAAATGCTTTTTCGTCATTCCGGCGAAGGCCGGAATCCAGAAACCGCCGTGGTCAATGGATTCCGGCCTTCGCCGGAATGACGGGCATCAAGTCAGGCGGAGCCGCTATTTGCTTCTGCCATAATATTTTTCCGTGCTTTCCGTGTATTCCGTGGCGCTCTTAAGCTCTTGTGCTCCCGGCCTCAGCCCATCTCCGGGGTCAGGTGGGGCCGGAGCTTCTTGACGATGGCGGCGAAGACCTTCGGATTGCCCGCGACCACATTACCGCTCTGCATGAATTTATGCCCGCCGGTGAAGTCGCCGACGATGCCGCCGGCTTCCTGGATCAGCAGCACGCCGGCGGCCATGTCCCAGGGGTTGAGCTTCAGCTCCCAGAAACCGTCCAGGCGTCCGGCGGCGACATAGGCCAGATCCAGCGCGGCCGAACCGGGACGGCGGATACCGGAGGTCTCCAGCAGCAGGTCGCGGAACATGCCCAGATAGGCCTCCAGGTGTTCGTGGGTCTTGAACGGGAAACCCGTGCCGAGCAGGGCGCCTTCCAGGCCCTTGCGCTGGGCCACGCGCAGGCGGCGGTTGTTGAGCTGCGCACCGTTGCCGCGGCTGGCGGTGAACAGCTCCTGGCGCAGAGGGTCGTAGACCACGCCCTGTTCCAGCCGGCCCTTGTGGGACAGGGCGATGGATACCGAAAACTGGGGAAAGCCGTGCAGGAAATTGGTGGTGCCGTCCAGCGGGTCGATGATCCACTGGTACTCATCGCTGCTGCCGGCCTGGATGCCGGACTCCTCGGCCAGGATGCCGTGGTCGGGATAGGCCTTGCGCAGGATGCGGATGATGGCGTCCTCGGCCCTGCGGTCGACCTCGGAGACATAGTCGTTGCGTTCCTTGCTGGCGACGTTGAGCTCATCCAGCCGATCGACGTAGCGAACAATAATGTCACCGGCGGCGCGCGCGGCGCGCGTCGCGATGTTGAGCATGGGATGCATAACGGCCGGGCCTGTTGCGTGCGGTTTCGATGTGGCGGCACAGGATACCAGATTTTTACCGCAACTGCCCGAGCGCCTCGCCCATGCGCAGGTGGCGGCCGGGCGGCAGCTCGGCGGTCCAGTCGATGCGCCCGGGCGGGAACAGCAGGATGACGGTCGAGCCCATGTTGAAGCGGCCCATCTCGGCCCCACGCGCCAGCTGCACCGGCGGGCTGTCGGGAGCGGGCTCGACCCGTATGCGATGGCCGTGCGGCGGGGTGACCACGCCGGCCCAGACGGTCTCGATGCAGGCCACGAACAGGGCGCCCACCAGGATCATGGCCATGGGCCCGGCCGGGGTGTCGAACAGGCAGACCAGGCGTTCGTTGCGGGCGAACAGGCGCGGCACGCTGCGCACCGTGTAGGGGGCGACGCTGAACAGCCGGCCCGGGACATAGATGGTCTTCTCCAGCCGGCCCGCCAGCGGCATGTGGATGCGGTGATAGTCGCGCGGCGACAGGTACAGGGTGGCGAAGTCGCCGTCGGCGAAGGTCCGGGCCAGTTCGACATCGCCGCCCAGCAGGGTCTCCAGGGTGAAGCGCCGGCCCTTGGCCTGCAGCAGCCGGTTGACCTCGATGTGTCCGGCCTGGCTGACGGTGCCGTCGACCGGCGAGACCAGGGTGGATTCACTGCCCGCCAGCGGCCGGGCGTCGGGACGCAGGGCCCGGGTGAAGAAGGCGTTGAAGCTGGGGTAGGCGTGCGGGTCGGGCTGGACCGCGTCACGGATGTCGATGCGGAAGTGATACCGCATGCGGTCGATGATCAGGTTCTTCACCCAGGGCGTGCGTACCCGCGTCAGACGCAGCATCAGCCGTGAGAGGGCGTGATGCGGCAGCAGATACTGGGGCAGTGCGCGCAGGTGGTCCCAGGCGCCGGCCCGGCGGTCGATGTTCCCGGCCATCAGTGGTGGTGGTGATGCGAGTGGCCGGCATCACCGTCCGTGGGCAGACGGACCGGGACACTGACCTGCAGGCGGTTGCCGGCGGCATCCTGCAGGGTCAGTTCCACCTTGTCGCCGGGCTGCAGGGGCGCGGCCGGGTTGAACAGCATCAGGTGATAGCCGCCCGGTGCCAGTTCGAGGCTGCCGTGAGCGGGTATGCGCAGCGCGTCCTGCGGAATCATGCGTGCCATGCCGTCCTCGACCCGGCTCAGGTGCAGCTCCACCCGCTCGAAGGCAGGGCTGGTCACCCGCACGATCTCACGGTCACTGGCGCCGGGGTTGTGCAGGGTCATGTAACCCGCCATGACCCGGGCGGTGGGCGGCCCGGCACGGACCCAGGGATCCTCCACCTGCAGGTCTGCGGCCAGGGCCGGGCCCGGCCCCAGCAGGCACAGCAGAAACAGGGATTGCAGCAGCGGCCTCATGAGCTTTCCTTGAAATGTCGGGCCAGCTCGCGGTAGTCGGCGGCCATGGTGTCGGGGTCATGCGGCGGGGTGAAAATGGCTTCCAGCCGTCCGTCGGGGTTCAGCAGCAGAATCGAGGCCGTGTGATCGACCAGGTAGTTGTCCGGATTGTCGGGGTTGGGCACCTTCATGGCCAGGCTGCTGAGCTGGCCGCTGAGCTGGTCGAGCTGGTCCTGGCTGCCGGTCACGCCGATGAAGTCCGGATTGAAGTAGGGCACGAAGCGGGCGAGCTGTTCGGGGGTGTCACGCTCGGGATCCACGCTGACGAATACCACCTGCGGCAGCATCACATCCGGCCCGTTGTCGGCAACGGCCGCCACGGTGCGCTTCAGATCCAGCATGGCGGTGGGGCAGACGTCCGGACAATGGGTATAGCCGAAGAAGACAAAGCTCCACTGGTCCCGGAAGCGGCCCAGGGTGAAGGGCTGCTCGTGATGATCGACCAGTTCGAAGTCGGTGATCGGCCGTGGCTGGGGCAGGCGCGTGACCTGGTCGCTGAGGCGGGGCGGGGCCGGCTGGTCGAACTGCTGCCAGCCCAGGTACAGGCCGCCGGCGAACAGCGCCAGCAGCAGCAGCCAGGTCAGCGGATGGCGATGCAGTGCGGGAGTCGAATCGGACATAGCAGGATTATCCCACAGCAATCCGAAAAGGGGAAAGCCAGCGATGAGAAATGGCCGCCGGCATACGGTATCATCGCCGCTCCGGATACTGGCAACGAGGCAAGGCATGGAAAACGCCGAATCCATCATCACCACCCTGACCCGGGTGCGCGACTATATCCGCTGGGCGGCCAGCCGCTTTGCAGAGCATGAGCTGTGCTTCGGTCATGGCACCGACAATGCCCTTGACGAGGCCGCCTACCTGGTGCTCAACGTCCTGCGCCTGCCGCCGGATCTGCCGCCGGAATATCTGGACGCGGTGCTGGCCGAGGACGAGCGCCGCCGGGTGCTGGAACTGCTGCGTAAGCGCTACCTGGAGCGTATCCCGGTGCCCTACCTGGTGGAGGAGGCCTGGTTCGCCGGGCTGTCCTTCCATGTCGACGAGCGGGTACTGATCCCGCGCTCACCCATTGCCGAGCTGATCGAGACCGGCTTCGAGCCCTGGATCCCGGCCGAGTCGGTCGGCCGGGTGCTGGATCTGTGCACCGGCAGCGGCTGCATTGCCATCGCCAGCGCCTTCTATCTCGAGCAGGTGCAGGTCGATGCCGCGGACCTGTCGAGTGAAGCCCTCGAGGTGGCGCGCATCAATGTCGGGCGTCATCACCTGCAGGATCGGGTGCGGGTGATCCAGTCCGACCTGTTTTCGGCCCTGGAGGGTGAGGTCTACGATGTCATCGTCAGCAATCCCCCCTACGTGGATGCCGAGGAAATGGCCGGCCTGCCGCTGGAGTACCGCCACGAACCGCCCCTTGGTCTGAGCGGCGGTGAGACCGGCCTGGATCTGGTGTTCCGGATTCTGAGCGGAGCGCGCCGACACCTGGCCGAGCAGGGCATCCTGATCGTGGAGGTCGGCAACAGCGAGCCGGCATTGATCGAGGCCCTGCCGCAGGTGCCCTTCACCTGGCTGGAGTTCGAGCGCGGCGGGCAGGGCGTGTTCCTGCTCGACGCCGCCCAGCTGGAGGCCCATCAGGCGGACTTCGACGCGTTGGTCTCCTGATCTTCGGCGCTGGGAACGCAGAGGACGCAGAGGCGCGGAGACGCAGAGAAAAATGAATAATGAATCAAGGAAACTCTGATTAATCCGTCATGCCGGCGAAAGCCGGCATCCAT
This sequence comes from Thiohalobacter thiocyanaticus, assembly GCF_003932505.1. GTDB lineage: Bacteria > Pseudomonadota > Gammaproteobacteria > Thiohalobacterales > Thiohalobacteraceae > Thiohalobacter > Thiohalobacter thiocyanaticus. The sequence goes on along the minus strand of NZ_QZMU01000001.1, from coordinate 418,005 downwards.
GTGTCTGATTCCTCTGGATCCCGGCCTTCGCCGGGATGACGAAAAAAACTAATCAGAGTTTTCTTGAAAACCTCTGCGTCTCCGCGCCTTTGCGTCCTCTGCGTTATTGCCGCCAGCGTTAGGTGCCCCCATTTGACCAAGGTCATCCCACGTCCCGGAGAATTTCGCTACACTCCCCGCCATGGAACAGACACTCGAATTCGACCGCGAACTGATCCGCCGCTACGACACCAGTGGGCCGCGTTATACCTCCTACCCGACGGCGGTGCAGTTCACCGAGGCCTTCACCGAGGCCGACTACAGACGCTGGGCCGCGGCGACCAATGCCGAGCGGCCGAAGCCGCCGCTGTCGCTGTATTTTCACATCCCCTTCTGCGACACGGTGTGTTTCTACTGCGCCTGCAACAAGATCATCACCAAAAACCGCAAGCACGCCGTGCCCTATCTGGAACACCTGTTCAAGGAGATCGCGCTGCAGGGCGCGCTGTTCGATGCCGACCGCCCGGTGCAGCAGCTGCACTGGGGCGGGGGTACGCCGACCTTCATCAGCCACGAGCAGATGCGGGATCTTATGCGCGCCACCGGCGAGCACTTCCGGCTGCTGAACGACGACAGCGGCGAGTACTCCATCGAGATCGACCCGCGCGAGGCCGACGCCGAGACCATCGGCGTGCTGCGCGAGCTGGGCTTCAACCGCATCAGCCTGGGGGTGCAGGACTTTGACCCGCAGGTCCAGAAGGCGGTCAACCGCATTCAGAGCGAGGAAGAGACCCGCACCGTGCTCGAGGCCGCCCGCGCCGAGGGCTTCCGCTCCACCAGCGTGGACCTGATCTATGGCCTGCCGCATCAGAGCGTGGCCAGTTTCGCCGCCACCCTGGACAAGGTCATCGATATGGACCCGGCCCGGCTGTCGGTGTTCAACTACGCCCACCTGCCGGAGATGTTCAAGACCCAGCGCCAGATCAATACCGGGGATCTGCCTTCGTCCGAGGAGAAGCTCGCCATCCTCGGCCACACCATTGAGCGGCTGGGACAGGCGGGCTATGTCTTCATCGGCATGGACCACTTCGCCAGGCCCGATGACGAACTGGCCGTGGCCCAGCGCAACGGCACGCTATATCGGAACTTCCAGGGCTATTCCACCCATGCCGAGTGCGACCTGGTGGCCATGGGGGCGACCTCCATCAGCATGATCGGGGACAGCTACAGCCAGAACCTGAAGAACCTGGAGGAGTACGCCGCGCGCATCGATGCCGGTCACCTGCCGGTGTTCCGCGGGGTGGAGCTGGATAGCGACGACAAGCTGCGCCGGGCCGTGATCACCCAGTTGATCTGTCACTTCGAGCTGGAGTTCGCCGCGGTGGAGCGTGACCACGGCATCGAGTTCCGCGATTATTTCGCGGCGGAGCTGAATGGAATGGAGGATTTTGTCCGCGACGGCCTGATCGAACTGGATGCGGCCGGTATCCGGGTACTGCCGCGCGGCCGGCTGCTCATCCGCAACATCTGCATGCAGTTCGACCGCTACCTGCGCGAAAGTCGCGGCGGGCGCTATTCCAAGGTGATCTGAACCGTCCCGTCTCGATGGGTTGCGCTGCGCTTCACCCATCCTTCGGCCCGGCCTGCATTTTCAGTCCGCCAGCCGGTACACCACCCCCGCCGGCGACATCACCTCGCCCCGCCCCAGCTGGTCCAGCGGATAGCCGTCATCGACATAGCGGGCCAGGCGATCGAATACGAAATGCCCTTCCGGCGCATCGATCGATGCAAAGATGGGCTCACCCATGTAGCTGCCGATCCGCTCACCGTAGTGTGCATGCTTGTAGGTCACTGTGTGCCTCCCTGAAATCGGTGGGTCATCTTGTTTTTGTTGCATAGGGGCTATCGACCCGGTTGCGGGAGGCTTTAGGGGGCGAGTGAGGGCGAGGAACGCCGGAGCAGGATTTTACTCCTAACCCCCCCTCACTCCTCACTTATCACTCAAAACCCGAGACGTCGCCGGCACTTGCCGCTACAATAGCCCCATGTCCGGAAATACCATTGGCAAACTCTTCACCGTCACCACCTTCGGCGAGAGCCACGGCCCCGCGCTGGGTGCGATCGTGGACGGCTGCCCACCGGGGCTGGAGCTGTCCGAGACCGACCTGCAGCGTGACCTGGACCGGCGCAAGCCGGGCACCTCGCGCCACACCACCCAGCGCCGCGAGGCCGATGCGGTGCGCATCCTCTCCGGGGTGTTCGAGGGCCGGACCACGGGCACGCCCATCGGCCTGCTGATCGAGAACACCGATCAGCGTTCCAAGGACTACAGCAACATCATGGACCGCTTCCGCCCGGGCCATGCCGACTACACCTACCAGCAGAAATACGGCATCCGCGACTACCGCGGCGGCGGCCGCTCCTCGGCCCGCGAGACCGCGATGCGCGTGGCCGCCGGCGGCATCGCCAAGCGCTACCTGCGCAGCCGCTACGGTATCGAGATCCGCGGCTACCTGAGCCAGCTGGGAGAGAATGTCCCGGCCGCCTTCGACTGGGCAGCGGTGGATGACAATCCCTTCTTCTGGCCCGATGCCGCCATGGTGCCTGAGCTGGAGGCCTACATGGACGCCCTGCGCAAATCGGGCGACTCGGTCGGCGCGAAGGTGACGGTGGTGGCCTCCAATGTCCCGCCCGGGCTGGGCGAGCCGGTGTTCGACCGGCTGGATGCCGACATCGCGCATGCGCTCATGAGCATCAATGCCGTCAAGGGCGTGGAGATCGGGGCGGGTTTTGCCAGCGTGGCTCAGAAGGGCACCGAGCACCGCGACGAGATCACACCCGAGGGCTTTCTCGGCAACAATGCCGGCGGCGTGCTGGGCGGGATATCATCCGGCCAGGACGTCGTGGCCAGTATCGCGCTCAAGCCGACCTCCAGCCTGCGGCTGCCGGGCCGCTCGGTGAATGTGCACGGCGAGCCCATCGAGGTGGTCACCACCGGCCGCCACGATCCCTGTGTCGGCATCCGTGCCACCCCCATCGCTGAGGCCATGCTGGCCATTGTGCTCATGGACCATGCACTGCGCCACCCGGGGCCAGAACCAGGATGTGGTATCCGCCACGCCCCGCATTCCGGCCGGCAGCGACTGAAGGTCCCTGGCCGACTCGCAATGGATCCGGGCAGCCTGCAGCGCATCCTGTACGTGGAGGACGAGCCGGATATCCAGGCGGTCGTGCGACTGTCCCTGGAGCAGCTGGGCGGCTTTGAGGTCGAGCTCTGCAACAGCGGCGGCGAGGCGCTGGAGCGGGCCGCGGCCTGGCAGCCGGATCTGATCCTGCTCGACGTGATGCTGCCGGAAATGGACGGGCCCGAGACCCTGCGCCGGTTGCGCGAACAGCCCGCCACCCGCGACATCCCGGTGGTGTTCATGACCGCGCGGGTGCAGTCCCGCGAGCTGGAACAGTTCCGCAGCCTGGGTGTGCTCAGCCTGATTCCCAAACCCTTCGATCCCATGACGCTGGCCGACCAGATCCCGGGCCATCTGGAACGAGGCCGACGCCTGAAGCCCGGGCCCGCGGCCGCGGGCGCCGATCGATTTGGGTATAATGCCGGCCCATGCCCCAATCCCGAGAGCCTTTCCCCCAGTGAGCCCACGGACCGGACACTACTGGCAGCTGTCTTCCTTCTATCTGTTCTACTTCGCCTCGCTGGGGGCGCTGGTGCCCTACTGGGGGCTGTATCTCAAGTCGCTCGGTTTCAGCGCCACCGAGATCGGCGAGTTGATGGCCATCCTCATGGCCACCAAGCTGATCGCGCCCAATATCTGGGGCTGGATCGCCGACCACACCGGCCAGCGGGTGGGCATCATTCGTATGGCCTCGCTGCTGTCCATCCTGTGTTTCGCCGGCGTGTTCCTGGGCTCGTCCTATGTCTGGCTGGCGCTGGTCATGAGTGCCTTCAGCTTCTTCTGGAACGCTTCCCTGCCGCAGTTCGAGGCCGTGACCCTGTCGCATCTGGGGGCGGCCTCGCACCGCTACAGCAGGATCAGGCTGTGGGGTTCGGTCGGATTCATCATCAGCGTCGCCCTGTTGGGCAGGCTGCTCGACAGCCAGGGCACCGAGGTCATGCCGCTGGTGGTCATGGGCCTGTTCGTGGCGATCTGGCTGTCGAGTCTGGCCACGCGCGAGGCCGAGGGATCCGCGCAGACAGACCAGACCCCCCGCCTGCGCCAGATCCTCAGGCGCGGTGACGTGCTGGCCCTGCTGGCGATCTGCTTCCTGATGCAGGCCAGCCATGGGCCCTATTACACCTTTTTCACCCTGTACATGGAGGATCATGGCTACAGCCGTGGCCTGATCGGCCAGCTCTGGGCCCTGGGCGTGATCGCCGAGATCGGGGTGTTCCTGGTGATCCACCGCTGGCTGCCGCGCATCGGTGCCTGGCGGCTGCTGTTCATCGGACTGCAGCTGACTACCCTGCGGTGGTTGCTGATCGCCTTCTTCCCCGACCGGCTCGGCATCATCCTGTTCGCCCAGACCCTGCATGCCGCCAGTTTCGGCCTGTATCACGCCGTGGCCATTCACCTGGTGCACCAGTATTTCACCGGCCGCAGTCAGGGGCGGGGGCAGGCGCTGTACAGCAGTCTGAGCTTCGGCGCCGGCGGCGCGGTGGGCAGCCTGGCCGCGGGCTACCTGTGGGACGGCGTCAGCGCCCAGGCCACCTACATCGCCGCCGCCGGTGTGAGTCTGCTGGCGGTGCTGATCAGCTACGCGGTACTGCGCACGACCTGGCGGGAGGCGGACGTTACCTGATCTGCGTGGTTGTTATGGCCACGGATGAAAGACATCAAAACCGCAAAGGCGAATAAGGCGCGCGAAGGAATATTGTTTCAGCATCCTGGAGGTTGGGCTTCGCTGTGCTCAGCCCAACCTTCGGCTCAGGATACACAAACCGGGTCGCCTTGATACTTTGCGCTCCTTTGGCGCCTTTGCGGTTCAAGGCTTTTTTACTTCCGTGTTAATCCGTGGCTATAAGACCACATCAGCCAGCTATCTTATGCAATCGTGACCTCATCCGACAGATAGACATCCTGAATGGCGTTGAGCAGCTTCACGCCCTCGGCTACCGGCTTCTGGAAGGCCTTGCGGCCGGAGATCAGGCCCATGCCGCCGGCGCGCTTGTTGATCACGGCGGTGCGCACGGCCTGGTGCAGGTCGTCCTTGCCGGAGGGTCCGCCGGAGTTGATCATGCCCACCCGGCCCATGTAGCAGTTGGCCACCTGGTAGCGGACCAGGTCGATGGGATGCTCGCTGGTCAGTTCGTCGTAGACCTTCGGGTGGGTCTTGCCGAAATCCAGCGCGGTGTAGCCGCCGTTGCCCAGCGCCTGCTTCTGCTTGATGATATCGGCCTCGATGGTCGCAGCCAGGTGATTGGCCTGTCCGGTCAGATCCGCGGCCGTGTGGTAATCGGTGCCTTCATGCTTGAAGGCACTGTTGCGCAGGTAGGCCCAGAGCACGCACACCAGTCCCAGTTCATGGGCGCGGGCGAAGGCCTCGCTGACCTCCATGATCTGGCGCCGCGATTCCTCCGAGCCGAAGTAGACGGTCGCGCCGACCGCGACCGCCCCCAGGTCGAAGGCCTGATCGACCTGGGCGAACAGGGTCTGGTCGTATTGATTCGGATAGCTGAGCAGTTCGTTGTGATTCAGTTTGACGATGAAGGGAATCCTGTGGGCGTATCTGCGTGCCACCGAGCCCAGCACACCCAGGGTGGAGGCCACCCCGTTGCAACCGCCCTCGATGGCCAGTTCGATGATGTGCTGCGGATCGAAGAAATCCGGATTCGGTGCGAAGGAGGCGCCGGCAGAATGCTCCACGCCCTGATCCACCGGCAGCAGTGACATGTAGCCTGTCCCGCCCAGGCGGCCGTGGCTGAACAGGCTTTGCAGGTTGCGCATCACCCGCGGGTTGCGGTCGCTCTGACTGACGATGCGGTCAACGAAATCCGGCCCGGGTACATGCAGGCGCTCACGCGGAATGCCGCTGCAACGGTACGAGAGCAGGGATTCGGCCTCATCGGCCAGGATGTCCTGGATGTTCGTGCTCATGTCTGTCCTCCTTGTCCGCTGCGTGGCTTGCCCGGAGTGTGGCACACGGCAGCACGGTTGTCGCTGACATGCGTCAATCATGGCCAGGCCCTAGGACCCCTTGACCGCGGTCTGCCGCGGTTTCAGCTGCTGCTCGAGTTCCTCCAGCGGAGCGGGGCGGGAGAAATGATAGCCCTGACCGTAATCGATCCCGATTTCCTGCAGCCGTGCGAGTATCTCGCTGTTTTCCACGAACTCGGCGATGGTCTGCTGACCCAGGAGGTGGCCGATGTCGTTGATGGAGCGGACCATGGCGTAATCGATGGGATCATTGGCGATGTTCTGGATGAAGATCCCGTCGATCTTGAGGAAGTCCACCGGCAGGGTCTTGAGATACCCGAAGGAGGACATGCCGGTGCCGAAGTCGTCCAGGGCGAAGCGGCAGCCGATCGCCTGCATTCGTGACATGAATTCCTGGGCGACGATGAGATTGCCGATGGCGGTGGTTTCTGTGATTTCGAAGCTGAACTTGTGCGCCGGCAACCGGCATTCCTCGAACAGTTTGAGCACGAAGCCGGCAAAGCTGCGATCATTCAGCGTTTCGCCGGAGATATTGACGGAGACCACGCCGATTCCGGCGAGTGCCTCAGGATGGTGCCTGAACCAGTTGCAGGTGTGCGTGATCACCCAGCGATCCACCGTAGGCATCAGGTTGTAGCGTTCAGCGGCGGGGATGAAGGCCGAGGGCGGGATCAGCCGGCCGCTTTCGTCCCGCAGGCGGACCAGGATTTCCAGGTGAAAATCATCGTCCTGCACGCGCAATGGCTCGATGGTCTGGAAGTACAGCACCAGCCGGTCATCGGCGATGGCCTGGTTGATGCGACTGATCCAGTTGACCTCGCCGTAGTGGTGGTTCAGCAGGCTGTCATTCTCATCGTAGCGGTAGACCTGGTTGCGGCCGTTGTGCTTGGCCGCATAACAGGCCGCGTCGGCCAGGCTCAGCAGCTTCTGCTGGTTCAGATTGTCCGCCGTGATCGGCGCCAGGCCGATACTGGTGGTGATGTTGAAGCGCTGGTTGTCCCAGATGAACATGAATACCTCCACCGCCTGGCGGATCTTCTCGGCGATGGGGGCGGCCTCGTCCAGGGTGCAGTCGGCCAGGATGATGGTGAATTCGTCTCCGCCGAGGCGGGCCAGGATGTCGTGGCGGCGGATCTCGCCGGAGAGGATGTGACCCACCCGGCGCAGCAGTTCGTCGCCGGCGGCATGACCACAGGTATCGTTGACCAGCTTGAACTGGTCCAGGTCCAGGAACAGCAGCGCGTGCTCCTTGTGCTCGAGCCGGGCGTTGTTGATGAACTCCTGCAGCTGGCGATTGAACTCGATCCGGTTGCGCAGCCCGGTCAGATCGTCATGACTGGCCTTGTAGAGCAGTTCCTGCTGCAGAATCTGCTCACGGGTCACGTCGTGGGCGACGATGATCAGGCCGTTGATTCGGCCGGAGGTGTCCCGGATCGGCGCGGCGGACTGTTCGATGAAGATGCGTTCGCCCTGGCGGTTGAGGATGGGCTGTTCGCTGCGCGGCATGGCGGTCCCGCCCTCGAGACACTGTGCCTCCAGCAGTTCCCACAGCTGGCCGCTGTCATGTTCGCCGTGATAGATCTCGCCGATATGCCGTCCCCTGGCCTCATCCTGGTTCCAGCCGAGCAGGGTCTCGCCGGCCGGATTGAGGTACTGCACATGGCCGCCGTTGTCGGTGGTGATTACCGCATCGCCGATGGAGTGCAGCATGGTCTCGAGGTGGGTCTTCTGGCGGTCGACCTCACCGAGGGCATCGCGCAGGCGGTCGTAGCTGTCCCTGAGATCGGTCTGCATGTCCCGGAAGGCCAGGGCCAGCTGGCCGATTTCGTTCTTCTGCGAGGCGATGCTGGAGGGGATTGGTTTGAGGTTGCTGAGCGAGCTGGAGGCGATGGTCCGGGTCAGGGCATGAATCGGTCCGGTGGTGCGTCGGGCGATGGCATACAGTGCGATGCCGAACAGCAGCAGGGACACGAACAGCAGTACCAGCAGGTTGCTGGCCACGCTCGGCAGCAGCGCCAGGGTGTCACCCTGGTAGTAGGCGACATGCGCCGTGCCCAGATAGCCCGCGCCGAGTTCGATGGGCTGGATGATTTCGGTTACGGGGCGCTGCTCATAGCGGGTCTGGCGCTGCAGCATCGCTTCGGGCCGCGCCAGTTCGATCTGCCTGCCGACAAAGCTGAAATTGGTGTGCGCCAGGATCAGACCGTCCTGATTGGCGAGGTAGGCATAGGCATAATCGTCGCTGGGAATGGCGGCATGCACCCAGTTCTCGAGCAGGGTGTAATCCCGGGTCAGGATGGCGTCCATGCTGCCGTGAGCTAGCGTGCTGGCATGGGATGCGGCCTGCAGGGCCTTGAAGGATTCGATGGCACGGTTGGATTCGGTGATCACGGCCGCGGCCAACCCGGCCGCGATCAGCACCAGCAGCAGGGCAATGGGGATGATCAGCCTGAGAAACAGGTTGTAGCGGTACTTACCGGTCACGGTGCGGGCGAATACTGCATGAGGTTGCGGGTCAGCGATTCGATGTCCGGGTCATAGGCGATGAAATCCCGGATCTTGATGTCCGCCAGCGGCTGCAGCGCGGTGCGACCGGCCTGACTCGCGGACAGTGCCACCAGCGCGCGGCGCCAGCGTTCGATGTGCTCCGGTCCGAGCCGGCTGGCGCCTGCGACCAGGGGTTCGGGAAAGGGACGGGTGCTGTCGATGATGAGCAGTTCCCTGAAGTTGAGCTTGTGCTCGAGGATCTTGTAATTCACGCCGCACATGGTCGCGGCGGCGGCATCGCCCAGCAGAACCGCATAGATGGATTTTTTCAGATCGCCGGTGAAGACCAGGTCCAGATCCCTGTGCATGTCCATCCCGACATCGTTCAGATAGGCGCGCGGGGCCAGGTAGGCGCCCGCCCCGAGCGGGCTTATCAGCGCCAGTTTGCGTCCGCGCAGGTCGTCCACACTGTCGATGCCGCTGTCGGCACGGACGATGAAACGGCCCTGGCTGGTGGTCTCGCCCTCGATGTTGCGCATCTGGGCCACCGCTGTGAGCTTGCCCTTTCCCTTGAGCAGGTAGAACAGGTAGGAGTTGAGATAGACGAAATCTATGTCACCCTGGCCCAGCAGTTCCTCGACCTTATCGATGCCCTTGGGAAAGACCAGCTCGATCTCGGCGTCGAGTTCATGCCCCAGGTGCTGACGCAGGGGTTCCCAGACCTCATGCAGGCGGGAGGGGGAGGCGGGGTTGACGATGGCGAAGTGGTAGGTGGGTGCTGCCAGCGCGGGCTGGTTTGCCAGCACTGTCAGGCCGAAAACCAAGAGCAGAAAACGCATGCCTGTGAACCTCGTCCGGGCTGCCAAACACAAAAGTACACATCCGAGTATCCCTTAGCGTAGCGCATCCGGCATCAGGAGTCGCGGTGCCGGGCGACCGTCTCCAGCATGGCCCGGGCGGCATTGGAGAGGGTGCGCTCCCGGTGATGTACGATGCCCAGCCGCCGGTGCGGCGCCAGGCCCGGGACCGTCAGGGCGCTGAGTTGCTCATCCAGCATGCTGTCGGGCAGCAGGCTCCAGCCCAGACCGACCGCGACCAGCATCTTGATGGTCTCCAGGTAATTAGTCGACAGTTCCGCCTCGATCCTGAGGCCTCGGCGGGCGAATTCGGACTCGATGATCTGGCGGGTGAAGGTCTCCGGCCCCGGCAGGATGGCCGGGGTGCCGGCCAGCCGGGTCATGTCCACCCGGCCCTGGCCGGCCAGGGGATGGTCGCGACCCACAACCACGGAGAGGGGATCATCCCAGACCGGTTCCGTCATCAGCGCCGGCGGCGGGTCGACCGGCAGGGTCACCACGCCCAGTTCCAGTTCGCCGGCCACCACGGCCGCGCACACCGCTTCCGAGTCGAGAAACCGCAGCTCCAGCCGCACTTCGGGATAACCGGCTACGAATTCACGCAGCACCGGCGGCAGGCGGTGCAGTCCGATGTGATGGCTGGTACCGAGATAGAGCCGGCCCTCGACCCGGCCGGAGAGGTTGGCGATGGCCCGCTGACTGTCCTCGATGTCGAGCAGGATACGCCGGGCACGCGGCAGCAGGGCCGCCCCGGCCTCGGTCAGCAGGACCCGGTGGCCGATGCGGTCGAACAGGCGTACCTTCATCGTCGCCTCCAGGGCGGCGACGCGCTTGCTGACCGCGGGCTGGCTGAGGTGCAGCTCGGCTGCCGCTGCGGAGAAGGATTCCTGTTCGGCCACGGCCAGGAAGGCGCGCAGACCGGCGATGTCCAGGGCCATATGATTATTCCAAATAAGAATAGTCTACATGAAAAATATGAATTTGTGTTATTAAATCTCCGGCCCTAGACTCTCCCGCATCAGAGGAGGCAAGTGATGACCGGCAAGACAGTCTACGACAAGCTCTGGGACGCGCATCGAGTGCGCGAGGACGCCGACGGGACCACACTTTTATACATCGACCGTCACCTGATCCACGAGGTGACCTCGCCGCAGGCCTTCGAAGGCCTGCGTCTGGCCGGCCGCCGGCCCTGGCGTACCGACTCGGTGCTGGCGGTGCCGGACCACAATGTGCCCACCACCAATCGCCGCGGCGGCATCAGCGATCCGGTCTCGCGCATCCAGGTCGAGACCCTGGACAGCAACTGCCGCGAGTACGGCATCGAGGAATTCACCATGAACGACCCCCGCCAGGGGATCGTGCACGTGATCGGCCCGGAGCAGGGCGCGACCCTGCCGGGCATGACCGTGGTCTGCGGTGATTCGCACACCTCCACCCACGGCGCCTTCGGCGCGCTGGCCTTCGGCATCGGTACCTCCGAGGTCGAGCATGTGCTCGCCACCCAGTGCCTGATCCAGAAAAAGGCGAAGAACCTGCTCATCCGTGCCGACGGTCAACTGCCACCGGGCGTGACCGCCAAGGACCTGGTGCTGGCCATCATCGGCCGCATCGGCACCGCCGGCGGCACCGGCCATACCATCGAATTCGGCGGCGAGGCCGTGCACAGCCTGTCGGTCGAGGGCCGCATGACCGTGTGCAACATGGCCATCGAGGCCGGCGCCCGCGCCGGGCTGGTCTCGGTCGATGACGCCACGATTGAATACATGCACGGGCGCACCTTTGCGCCGAAGGGTGAGATGTGGGAACGGGCCGTGGCGTCCTGGCGCGACCTGGTTTCGGATGATGACGCCGTGTTCGATCAGACCGTGGTGCTCGATGCCGCCGAACTGGTGCCGCAGGTCACCTGGGGCACCTCGCCCGAGATGGTGGTCGGCATCGACGCCGTGGTGCCCGATCCGGCCGCGGCCGAGAGCGCGGTCAAGCGCGGCGGCATGGAAAAGGCCCTGGCCTACATGGATCTCAAGCCCGGCACGCCGATCCAGGCGATCAAACTGGACCGGGTGTTCATCGGTTCCTGCACCAACCGGTATCGAGGATCTGCGCGAAGCCGCTGCCGCCATCCGCGGTGGCAAGGTCGCGTCCAACATCAAGCAGGCGCTGGTGGTGCCGGGCTCCGGCCTGGTCAAGCAGCAGGCCGAGGCCGAGGGTCTGGACAAGGTGTTCCTCGAGGCCGGATTCGAATGGCGCGAGCCGGGCTGCTCCATGTGTCTGGCCATGAACGCCGACCGGCTGGAGCCGGGCGAGCGCTGCGCCTCGACCTCGAACCGCAACTTCGAGGGACGCCAGGGCCAGGGCGGACGCACCCACCTGGTCAGCCCGGCCATGGCCGCGGCCGCGGCGGTGCACGGCCACTTCGTGGATATCCGAGCATGATCAAGAGCGCCACGGAATACACGGAAAACACAGAAAATGTTTTGTTCTCCGGCGCCGCGCGTAGCGCGTGCGCCGGCAGGCAACAGTCCGTGCTTTCCGTGTATTCCGTGGCGCTCTTATAACGAGGTTAGAATTCATGGAAAAATTCGAGACACTGACCGCGATCGCCGCACCACTGGACCGGTCCAACGTGGACACGGACGCGATCATTCCCAAGCAGTTTCTGAAGTCGATCAAGCGCACCGGCTTCGGGCCGAATCTGTTCGACGAGTGGCGCTACCTGGATCACGGCGAGCCGGGCAGGGACAACAGCAAGCGGCCGTTGAATCCGGACTTCGTGCTCAATCAGGACCGCTACCAGGGTGCGCGTATTCTGCTGGCGCGGGAGAACTTCGGCTGCGGCTCCTCGCGCGAGCATGCCGTCTGGGCTCTGCTGGACCATGGCTTTCGCGTGGTGATCGCGCCCAGCTTCGCCGACATCTTCTTCAACAACTGTTTCAAGAACGGCATCCTGCCCATCGTGCTGCCCGCGGAGACGGTGGACCAGCTGTTCAATGAAACCGAGGCGCAGCCGGGCTACGAACTGACCGTGGATCTGGCAGGGCAGAAGGTCATCACACCGAACGGGGTTGAATTCGGCTTTGAGATCGACCCTTTCCGCAAGCACTGCCTGCTGGAAGGCCTGGACGACATCGGCCTGACCCTGCAGCACGCCGACGAGATCCGCGCCTATGAGGAGCGGCGCAGGCAGGAGGCTCCCTGGTTGTTTCAATCATAAAGAGCGCCACGGAAAACACGGAAAGCACGGACATATTCTTTATCATCGCCATGGCGCTTCGCGCCCGGGAATAAATAGATTACGGAACCTTCGCTTTTCCCTTTTCGTCATTCCCGCGAAGGCGGGAATCCATTGACCACGACGGTTTCTGGATCCCCGCCTTCGCGGGGATGACGGGCTAAAGTAACATCAGACTCAGTTGCAAAAGGTCAGACAATGAAGAAACTGCTGGTACTTCCGGGCGACGGCATCGGCCCGGAAATCGTCGCCGAGGCGATGAAGGTCATCGACCATCTCAAAGCCGCGGGCGGTCTGGAACTCGAGATCGAACAGGGGCTGGTCGGCGGCTCGGCCTATGACGCCGCCGGCACGCCATTACCGGACGCGACCCTGGAGAAGGCCAGGGCGGCCGATGCCATCCTGCTGGGCGCGGTCGGCGGGCCCAAATGGGAGCCGCTGGAGATCGCCCTGCGTCCGGAGAAGGGCCTGCTGGGGCTGCGCTCGGGGCTGGGGCTGTTCGCCAACCTGCGTCCGGCCATCCTCTACCCGCAGCTGGCCGAGGCCTCCAGCCTCAAGCCCGAGGTGGTCGCCGGGCTGGACATCATGATCGTGCGCGAGCTGACCGGGGGCATCTATTTCGGCCAGCCGCGCGGGGTGCGCGAGCTCGACAATGGCGAGCGTGAGGGCTTCAATACCCTGGTCTACGCCGAGTCCGAGATCCGACGCATCGCCCGCGTCGCCTTCGACATCGCCGCCAAACGCGCCGGCCGGGTCTGTTCAGTGGATAAGGCCAATGTGCTCGAGTGCACAGAACTGTGGCGTGAGGTGGTGACCGCCGAGGCCGCGAGCCGGCCCGATATTGAACTCTCCCACATGTACGTCGACAATGCGGCCATGCAGCTGGTGCGCGCGCCCAAGCAGTTCGACGTCATTGTCACCACCAACATGTTCGGCGACATCCTCTCCGACGAGGCGGCCATGCTGACCGGTTCCATCGGCATGCTGCCCTCGGCCTCCCTGAATGAGCAGGGTCAGGGCATGTACGAGCCGATCCACGGCTCGGCGCCGGACATCGCCGGTCAGAATATCGCCAATCCGTTGGCGACCATCCTGTCCGTGGCCATGATGCTGCGCTTCAGTCTGGACCGGAGCGATCTGGCCGATACCATCGAGGCCGCCGTCGGCCGGGTGCTGGATCAGGGGCTGCGTACCGCGGACATCATGCAGGACGGCAAGCGCCGGGTGGGTACCGCCGAGATGGGCGACGCCGTGGTCGCGGCGTTGAATTGAATACAAACAATAGCCACGGAATACACGGAACATTTCATAATGGCCACGGAAAACACGGAAAACACGGAAAGCACGGAAAAATGTTTTTTGTCCCCCGGCGCCGCGCGCAGCGCGTGCGCCGGCAAGCAATTGTCCGTGCTTTCCGTGTATTCCGTGGCTATCAGATTTTTTTAGGAGTCAGAACATGAGCAAGACATTCGATGTCGCCGTCGTCGGCGCCACCGGCGCCGTGGGCGAGGTGATGCTGGAGATTCTGGCCGAGCGCAAGTTCCCGGTCGGCGAGGTATACGCCCTGGCCAGCAGCCGCAGCGCCGGTACCCGGGTCCGGTTCGGTGATAAACAGCTGACCGTGCAGGATCTGGCTGAGTTCGATTTCTCGAAGGTCCGGATCGGCCTGTTCTCACCCGGCGCCTCGGTTTCGAAGGAGTATGCGCCCAAGGCGGCGGCCGCCGGCTGCGTGGTGGTCGACAACACCTCCCAGTTCCGCTACGACGACGACATCCCGCTGGTCGTGCCCGAGGTGAACCCCGAGGCCGTGGCCGGCTACACCAATCGCGGCATCATCGCCAATCCCAACTGCTCCACCATACAGATGCTGGTCGCGCTCAAGCCCCTGCACGACGCCGCCGGAATCGAGCGAATCAATGTCGCCACCTATCAGGCCGTCTCCGGCACCGGTAAGGAGGCGATCGAGGAACTGGCCACCCAGACCGCGCATCTGCTCAATGGCAAGGACATCGAGGCGAAGGTCTATCCCAAGCAGATCGCCTTCAACTGCCTGCCGCACATCGACGCCTTCATGGACAACGGCTACACCAAGGAAGAGATGAAGATGGTCTGGGAGACCCGCAAGATCATGGGCGACGAAAGCATCCAGGTGAACCCGACCGCGGTGCGGGTGCCGGTCTTCTACGGCCACTCAGAGGCGGTACACATCGAGACCCGCGACAAGCTCACTGCAGCGCAGGCCCGCGAGCTGCTGGCCGCCGCGCCGGGCATTGTGGTGCTGGACGAGCATACCGACGGCGGCTACCCGACTGCGGTCACCGAGGGTGCCAATCACGACCCGGTTTATGTGGGCCGTATCCGCGAGGACATCTCGCATCCGCGCGGTTTAGATTTGTGGGTGGTCGCCGATAATGTGCGCAAGGGTGCCGCCCTGAACAGCATCCAGATCGCCGAGCTGTTGGTTAAAGATTACCTCTAGGCTATAGTGGGGACGGCATTCAAGAAATTCCGATAAAGAACGCTAAGTTGCAGGATACTTCTCCACAAAATCCAAAACGACGGGATCCAGGTCAGGAAGGGTCCTCGGGCATATGAAGAGGAAGCGAAATGGTTAGGAAAACGGCCTTAGTCACGGCCATGCTGGGAGCCTTTGCCAGTCATGCCTACGCCCTGGGACTGGGCGAAATCAAGCTCAATTCCGCCCTGCATCCGCCCTGGACGCCGAGATATCCCTGTTGTCGGCCAGCCCCGAGGAGGTTGACCAGCTCAGGGTGCAGCTGGCCTCGCCCCAGGCCTATCAACAGGCCGGGGTCGAACGCATCTATCTTCATACCCGGCTCAAGTTCGCCGTTGTCACCAAACCCGACGGCTCCGCCGTGATCCAGGTCACCAGCCAGGACCCGGTGCGCGAGCCCTATCTCGATTTCCTGGTGCAGGCCCGCTGGGCCAGCGGCCAGATGGTGCGCGAGTACACCATGCTGATCGATCCGCCTGCGCTGATGCCCGCCGAGGCCCCGGCGCCGGCGCCTGCCGCACCCACCACCTCAGGCCGTCAGGCCGCCGCGCCCGCGCCTTCCCGGCCCACCGCCAGCGCGCGTCAGCAGGCACGCTTCACCGGTTTCGAATACGGGCCGGTACAGCGCAACGACACCCTGTGGAACATCGCCGAGAAGGTCCGGCCCGATACCGGTGTGAGCATGCAGCAGACCATGCTCGGTCTGGTGCGCGCCAATCCCGAGGCCTTCCAGCACGGTAACGTGAACAACCTCAAGGCCGGCCATGTGCTGCGCGTGCCCTCGCGCGAGGAATTCACTGCCATCAGCCAGACCGAGGCCCGGGCCGAAGTCAGCCGGCATCATCGCCTGTGGCGCGAGGGCCGCAGCGAGCAGACCGCTGCCGCCCCGGCCACCGGCCAGGTCGAGCGGGAGAGCGCGCCCGAACCGGGTGGCGAATCGTCCCCGACCCGGACGGAAACCGCGGGCGAAGCATCCGCTGCCGATGCCCAGCTCAAGCTGGTCACCCCCGAGGCGGCTGATGCCACCACTGCCGCCGCCAGCGGCGAAGGCGGTCAGAGCAGCGAAGGCGGTGAGATCGAGCAGGTGCGCCAGGAACTGGTTCTTGCCGTCGAGGAACTGGAGGCCCAGCGCCAGCAGAACCAGGACCTGAACGACCGCCTGGCCGATCTTGAGGAGCAGATCGCCCAGCTCCACCGCCTGGTTCAGTTGAGCGATGACGAACTGGCCCGGATGCAGGGTGCCCTGGCAGAGGACACGTCGGCCCCGGCGGATGCCGCGGACATGGCCGGGGAAACGGCCCCGGGCGAACCGCCGGTTGAACCGCCGGTTGAACCGGAGGAAGAGGCCGCCGAACCCGCGCCGGCTGAAACCGAGCCGATGGCCCGGGCTGAACCCACGCCGCCCGGCATGCAGGAAGAGATCCGCCAGCCCGCGCCGGCCACTGCCGATGAAGGCCTGCTCAGCCGTTTCCTGACCAATCCGCTGTGGCAGGCCGGTGCCGGCGCCGTTGCATTGCTGCTGCTGATCCTGGCCTGGCTGGGCGTGCGCAAGCGCCGCATGGCCTCGACCGAGTTCAAGGAAAGCATCCTGGCCGAGCCCAGGGGCGGAAATGCCGCCGGCACGGCTGCCGCGCCGGCCGCGGCCGTGGCCGCCGGCGGTGCTGCGGCAGCTGCTGGTGCAGCGGAGGAGTCTTCGGCCCCGGCGAGCGCCGGCGGCACGCAGTCCGACTCCTCGCTGTTCACGGATTTCTCTGTCAGTGACATGGGTACCATCCAGAGCGAGGCCGAGGCCGATCCCATTGCCGAGGCCGATGTCTATCTCGCCTACGGTCGCTATCAGCAGGCTGAGGAACTCATCCGTGGCGCGATCGAGAGCGAGCCCGGCAACAATGACTACCGGCTCAAGCTGCTGGAGGTCTTCTTCGCCGCCAGGAACCAGACTGCCTTCGATGCCGAGGCCGAGGCGCTGCTGGCGCAGCTTGAGAACCAGGATGCCCCCGCCTGGCAGCGGGTAGTGGAGATGGGCCGTGAACTCAGCCCCGGCAACCGCCTGTACCAGGATGGGGCTGCCGCAGACCCCGCTCCGGCTGCGGCACCCGAACCCGAACCCGAACCCGAACCCGAGGCCGGACTGGCCGATCTGGAAGGCGCCGACCTCGGCGATACCGGAATGCCGGAAGCCGGTTCCCGGGACGAGCCCGGGGCCGGGACCGAAACCGCACCGACACTCGGGGAAGACAACTCCCTGGATTTCGATCTGGGCGAGCTGGAGAGCTTCAGCCCTGAGGAAACCGGGGCCGGTGAAGCCGGGGCGCCCGGGGAAAAAGCCGCTCCCGACCTGGCCGATGACGAGAATCTGCTCGAATTCGACCTGAGCGAGAGCGAGGAGGCCGCCGCGCCGACCGGAGAGGCGGAAGAGGAAGTCGACGTCGGCGAAGGCGAACTGCAGGCCGGTGACGAGGTCTCCACCAAGCTCGACCTGGCCCGCGCCTACATCGAGATGGGGGACCCGGAAGGGGCGCGCAGCATCCTGGAGGAAGTCATCGACGAAGGCAACGAGGCCCAGAAATCCGAGGCCGAGGCCCTGATGAAAGACGTCGGCTGACCAGGCTCCTTTCCCTGCCACCCGCCAGAGCCTGGCATCCGCCGGGCTCTGGCGTTTTTGTGAATTCCACGCTTGCTTTTCCGTGCCACAGCATCGACACTCGGCTGCGCTTCACCCTCAATCGCATAACTCAACAAGGAGAGTCGCCAATGAAGAGCAGAAACATCCTTAGCGCCCTGCTGATCGCCCTCGGCCTGACCCTGGCCGGCTGCGCCGAGGATCAGGGCCCGGCTGAAGAAGCCGGCGAAAACATTGATGAATCCATGGAACGGGCCGGTGATGAGATCGAAGGCGCCACCGACGAAATGGGTGATACCCTCGAGGAAGCCGGTGACAACATGGAACAGTCCACCGACAACTGATTCAAGCCGCAGGCTACGATCAGGCCCTGGCTCCGGCCAGGGCCTTTTTTTGTGCCGATTGTCCGGCTTCAGGCTCCGGACGTTTACTCAGGAATATGGCTGGGGTAACGCTGCGTCATCCCCACGCAGGCGGGAATGACAGCGTCCTCGGTGTTGCAGCCAATTTTCCTGACCGCTGTGTAATTCGTGCTCGATGACAATGACCCGGCCGCGTCAGCAGGGATGTGGAGCGTCCGGCAACGCCGGAAAGTTTCGCAACCGGGCTATGCGTCATTGTCGAGAACGTCTTTCATGTCTGTCTCGCTTACCGGCAGAGTCAGCACCGCATGCAACCGGAACAGTTCCGCCAGTCGCGGTACGTACTGTTCCTCCGGCTTTTCCACCAGCACGATCATCTTCGCTTCCGGGGCATATTTCTGCAGGCTGTACAGGAATACATCCAGGTTGCAGACATTCACGCCCGCATAGTTATTGCCGTAGCCATAGAAGAATTCCGCCACGACATAGTCGGGCGGATTGCCTTTCAGTTCGTTGATCGCCTTGCGCTGGGAGTTGAGTCTGATCTGCTCGAAGCCCAGTCGGCGGTAGAGGGCCGAGAAGTCGGGGTGGGCCGGCGACTCGATGATGGAGTAGAGGATCTTTCTGCCCGCGGCCATCGTTCTCAGGGCTTGCGGCGCAGCACCCAGATCTCCAGCAGCGACCATTCCTCGCCGGGATAATTCTCCTGTTCCAGCGGCGACATGCGGCGGTGACGGGTGGCCATGCTGCCGACGAACTCCAGACGCTCCAGCAGCAGGCGCTTGGTCAGGTCCGCCTTGTCCAGGCTGAAGGGGTTGAGGAAATTGACCAGCATGTAGCCCTCGCGCGGGGCACGGGCGAAGGCATCGATCAGGCCCGCGATCACCTCCGGCTCCAGATAGACCAGCGAGGCGGTGGAGATCACCACATCGGCGTTCTCCATTGCCGTGTCGACGGCCTGTCTGGCCTCCGGTGCGGGAGCGTTCAGGTCGGCCACGACGGTCTCGTCGAACAGGCCGCAGCCCTGGCCGTAGGCCATGGCGTTGGCGGAGATGTCGATGCCGGTGGTATGGGCCGGAAAGCGGCGTTCGGCTTCGATCTTCCAGCAGGCATCGACATCCCGCCAGTTGTGGCGGATGGCCTCGTAGTCCATGCCGTAGACAGTGGCCATGGTGGTGTTGCCGAAACAGGCGCACAGATCGACGTAGTTGACGGTCTCCCCGCGCTGGGCCTTGTCCCTGACCCAGGGCAGGATCAGGCGGTCGAACATCCGGCGGTTGAAATCATCGGAAATGTAATCCAGCGCATCCAGGATGCGTTCCTTGAAGGGCACGGGATTCTCGGCGACATAGATGTCGTCGAAATGCTGTTTCTTCTCGTCGGTCTTGATCTGCGACTGGCTCATGCGTGGTCTCTGTTGCTTCGGAATGCCGTGATCTTCCTGATCCTGTCGGTGGAAATCAAGCCGACGGAATTCCGGGTTTACTGTTTCTGTACCTGAAGAGGTCCGATCCTGCGTGGCCGTGCGTCTGCCCGGACGGTGTTGCCGGGCGGTGCGCTCATTCCATCATTTTCTCAGGAGAATAATGGCCTTGGCGCGATCAGAGCAGGTAGAATCCCGCCATGTCCCTTGCATCTCCGTCTCCCGCCATCCGTATCCTGGCCCTGCTGGTGTTTGCCGCCGGGCTGGCGCATGCCCGCGGGCCGGTACTGGGACTGGGGTTGGGCGGGCTGGCGGCCTTCGTGCTGTTCTCCTGGCCGGCACGCGGGTCACTGCGCATACCGGGAGCAGGGCAGGCGCTGCGGCGGCTGCGCTGGCTGCTGGTCGCACTGGTGTTCATCTACGGCTGGCTCACGCCGGGCACGCCACTGGCGCCGGCGCTTGGCAGTCTTTCACCGAGCTGGCAGGGCCTGGCCGCGGGCGGGGTGCGGGCCTTGATCCTGCTGGGGATGGTGCTGGCGGTCTATCTGCTGCTGACCACCACCTCGCGCGAGCAGCTGCTCGTCGGGCTGGCCTGGCTGACCCGGCCGTTGCAGCGCCTCGGGCTGGATGCCCGGCGCCTGAACGTGCGTATCGTGCTCACCCTGCAGCGGGTGCCGCAGGCGCAGGAACTTATCCGCCAGTGGCAGGCGGAGCTGCCGCCGCTGCGTCGGTGGCGCGCCTTTGCCGCCGCCCTGCCGGGGCTGTGGCAGCGGGTGCTGGCGGCGGCGGAGAATGACCCGCCGGTGGTATTGGAGATTCCGTTGCAGCCGCGCCCGGTCTGGTGGGAATGGACCTGGCCCGCGCTTATCGCGCTGGTATTCCTGCTGCCGTGGCTTGGCGGTCTGGGATGAGGCATGGATAAACCCGATCCCGAATTGAATGGCACTTACATAAGCGGGAATAACGTGGTTATGGTTACTACCGTTCTCATTAGTAAGTGCCATTCAATCCCGAATTCTGTCCCGGAAGAGTGGAGAAACATGGCAATGAGATTGCTTTGCGTCTCCGCGCTTTTGCGTTCTCTGCGTTCCTGCCGCCACCGCCCCGGGAGCCGCTGATGCGCATCGCCCTCGGGGTAGAGTACGACGGCAGTGCCTTCAACGGCTGGCAGCGCCAGAGCCACGCCCCCAGCGTGCAGACAGCTCTGGAACGGGCGTTGTCGAAGGTGGCGGATCATCCCGTGGACGTGGTCTGCGCCGGGCGCACCGATACCGGCGTGCATGCCACCGCCCAGGTGGTGCACTTCGATACCCATGCCGAGCGGCGTATGCGCTCCTGGATCCTGGGCGGCAATTCCAATTTGCCGCCGGAGGTCGCCATAACCTGGGCGCAGCCGGTGAGTGAGGATTTCCATGCCCGCTTCCGGGCAACCGCGCGTCAGTACCGCTATATCATCCTCAACCGCGGCCAGCGCCCGGCGCTGCTGCGCAACCGGGTGTGCTGGGAGCACCGGTCACTGGACGTTGAGGCCATGCAGGCCGCGGCCCGGCCTCTGCTCGGCGAGCATGACTTCTCCGCCTTCCGGGCACTGGCCTGCCAGGCCAGGCATCCTGTCCGGACCCTGCACCGGCTGGAGCTGCAGCGGCGTGGGGATCTGATCTGGCTCGACATCGAGGCCAATGCCTTCCTGCACCACATGGTGCGCAACCTCGCCGGCAGCCTGATGGCGGTGGGCAAGGGTGAGCAGCCGGTGGACTGGCTGGGTGAACTGCTGGCCGGACGCGACCGCTCGCGCAGTGGGATTACGGCCCCGGCCGGGGGGCTGTATTTCGTGAAAGTGGCGTATCCGCCGGAATTCGGCCTGCCCGCCGAAGCGGTGTTGCCGGGAATCGGCTGAACTGCCCCTCACTTCTCGCTCAAAAGCTGCAATTCCCATGCACTTGTGACAGGATTGCGGGTTTAATCCAGCGAGAATCCGGTAGCCTGTCCATGCGCGTGCGCGTTAAAATCTGCGGTATCACCCGACCGGAGGACGGCGCAGACGCGGCCGCCGCCGGGGCCGATGCCATCGGGCTGGTGTTCTACGAGCGCAGCCCGCGCGCGGTGAATATCGAACAGGCGCGGGCGGTGATTGCGGCCCTGCCGCCCTTTGTCAGCCGGGTGGGTCTGTTCGTGGATGCGACCGCCGGGACAGTGCGCGACCATCTGGCAGCGCTGCCGCTGGACCTGCTGCAGTTCCACGGCGATGAGTCGCCGGAATTCTGCGATGGCCTGGGCCATCCCTATATCAAGGCCCTGCGCATGCATCCGGACATGGACGTGGTCGCTGCCATGCAGACCTGGCGCGGGGCCGCCGGCATCCTGCTCGATGCCTGGCACCCGGCGGTGCCGGGCGGCAGCGGCGAGCGCTTCGACTGGGAACGCATTCCGGCCGAGCGGCCGCGGCCGCTGATCCTGGCCGGCGGCCTGGATGCCGGCAACATCGAACAGGCCGTGCGCAGCACCCGGCCCTATGCCGTGGATGTCAGCAGCGGCGTGGAGCAGGACAAGGGGATCAAAGACCCGGCGAAGATCGCCGCCTTCATCCAAGGAGTCAACCGTGTCAACACCGACTGAAGCCATGGCGCCGCCGCACTTCACCGACCTGCCCGATGCCAATGGGCACTTCGGGCCCTACGGCGGGCGCTTCGTTGCCGAGACCCTGATGGAACCCATCGAGGAGCTGCGCCAGGCCTACGAGAAGCTCAAGAATGATCCCGACTTCCAGGCCGAGCTGGACCGCGACCTGCATTATTATGTCGGCCGGCCCTCGCCGCTGTATCACGCCGAACGCTGGAGCAATCACCTGGGCGGCGCGCA
The DNA here is from genome assembly GCF_003932505.1 of Thiohalobacter thiocyanaticus. GTDB lineage: Bacteria > Pseudomonadota > Gammaproteobacteria > Thiohalobacterales > Thiohalobacteraceae > Thiohalobacter > Thiohalobacter thiocyanaticus. The sequence goes on along the minus strand of NZ_QZMU01000001.1, from coordinate 395,507 downwards.
GATCTATCTCAAGCGCGAGGACCTGAACCACACCGGCGCGCACAAGATCAACAATACCGTCGGCCAGGCCCTGCTGGCGCGGCACATGGGCAAGACCCGCATCATCGGCGAGACCGGGGCCGGCCAGCACGGCGTGGCCACCGCCACCGTGGCAGCGCGCCTGGGTCTGGAGTGCGTCATCTACATGGGCGCCGAGGACATGAAGCGCCAGTCCAGCAACGTCTACCGCATGCGCCTGCTGGGCGCCGAGGTGGTGAGCGTCGAGTCCGGCTCGAAGACGCTCAAGGATGCGCTCAACGAGGCCATGCGCGACTGGGTCACCAATGTCGACAACACCTTCTACATCATCGGCACCGTGGCCGGCCCGCATCCCTATCCGGCCATGGTGCGCGACTTCCAGGCCGTGATCGGCCGTGAGGCACGCCAGCAGATCCAGGCACAGGCCGGCCGGCTGCCCGATGCCCTGATCGCCTGTGTCGGCGGCGGCTCCAACGCCATCGGGCTGTTCCATCCCTTTCTCGATGACCGGGACGTGGCCCTCTATGGCGTCGAGGGCGGCGGCGACGGCATCGAAACCGGGCGCCATTCCGCACCCCTGTGCGCCGGCCGCCCCGGTGTGCTGCACGGCAACCGCACCTATCTGATGGAAGACGACGACGGCCTGATCACCGAGACCCATTCCATCTCCGCCGGACTGGACTATCCCGGCGTAGGCCCCGAGCACGCCTGGCTCAAGGACAGCGGCCGCGCCCGCTATGTGTCCGTGACCGATAACGAGGCGCTGCAGGGCTTTCACGATCTCACCCGCATGGAAGGCATCATCCCGGCGCTGGAGTCCAGCCATGCCCTGGCCTATGCCACTAAACTGGCCCCGACCATGCGCAGGGATCAGATCATCGTCGTCAACCTGTCCGGGCGCGGCGACAAGGACATCCACACCGTCGCGGCGCATGAGGGGATCGAGGTATGAGCCGCATTCAAGCCCGCTTCGAGGCGCTGCGCCGGGCCGGCAGGAAGGCGCTGATTCCCTATGTCACCGCCGGCGATCCGGATCCGCAGACCACCGTCCCGCTGATGCACGCCATGGTCGAGGCCGGCGCCGACATCATCGAACTGGGCGTGCCCTTCTCAGATCCCATGGCCGATGGCCCGGTCATCCAGGCCGCCTGCGAACGGGCGCTGAGGCACCACATGAGCCTGCGTCGGGTGCTGGAGATGGTGGCCGAGTTCCGCCGCGATAACGACGAGACGCCGGTGCTGCTGATGGGCTATCTCAATCCCATCGAGGCCATGGGCTGCGCCGAATTTTCCGCTGCTGCGCAGCAGGCGGGCGTGGACGGCGTGCTGACCGTCGACCTGCCGCCGGAAGAGGCGGGCGAGCTGGTTGCCGGACTCAGGACACACGAGATCGACCCTATTTTCCTGCTCTCGCCGACCACCACCGATGCGCGCGTGGCGCGCATCGTCGAGCAGGCCGGCGGTTTCCTCTATTATGTCTCCTTCAAGGGCGTGACCGGAGCCACCCGGCTGGACGTGGACGCGGTGGCGGAGAAGGTCGGCCACCTCAAGTCCATCGCCGCGCTGCCCATCGGCGTCGGTTTCGGTATCCGGGATGCCGAGTCCGCCGCGCGTATCAGCCAGGTCGCGGATGCCGTGATCGTCGGCAGTGCGTTGGTGCGTCACATCGCCGAGTCGACCGATCATCCCGAGACCATCAAGGACAAGGTGGCCGAGGAGCTGCGTGCCATGCGCGCTGCCATGGACGCAAAGCAGCCGGCAGCCGCCGTCTCGTGAAGCCGGGGACTGCGGGATCCGCCGGCCCCAGGCGCTGTCCGCACCCCAACAACTGATATCGAGAGTCATACATGAGCTGGTTCGAAAAACTGATGCCCACGCGCATCCGCACCGAAGGCGGTAACAAGCGCACCGTGCCGGAGGGTCTGTGGACCAAGTGCGACGCCTGTGCCTCGGTGATCTATCGCGCCGAGCTGGAGCGCAACCAGGAAGTCTGCCCCAAGTGCGGCCATCACATGCGCATCCGTGCCCGCCGCCGGCTGCAGGCCTTCCTGGACGAGGCTGGGCGCGAGGAGTTGTTCAGCCGGATCGAACCCGTGGACATGCTGCGTTTCCGCGACAGCAAGAAATATCGCGACCGCCTCAACCAGGCCCAGAAGGGCACCGGCGAGTCCGACGCCCTGATCGTGATGCAGGGACAGGTGCAGGGCATTCCGCTGGTCGCCAGCGCGTTCGACTTCGCCTTCATGGGCGGCTCCATGGGCTCGGTGGTGGGCGAGCGTTTCGTGCGCGCCGTGAACCACTGTCTGGAACGCGAGCTGCCGCTGGTATGTTTCTCCGCCAGCGGCGGGGCGCGCATGCAGGAGGCCCTGTTCTCGCTCATGCAGATGGCCAAGACCAGTGCCGCACTCGGCCGCATGAAACAGGCAGGCCTGCCTTACATCTCCGTGATGACAGATCCGACCATGGGTGGTGTCTCCGCCAGTCTGGCCATGCTGGGGGATGTGCATATCGCCGAGCCCAATGCCCTGATCGGTTTCGCCGGCCCGCGGGTGATCGAACAGACTGTGCGCGAGACCCTGCCGGAGGGCTTCCAGCGCAGCGAATTCCTGCTGGAGCACGGGGCGATCGACATGATCGTCGACCGCCGCGAGATGCGCGACAAGGTTGCCCGGCTGCTGGGGATCTTTATGCATCGCAGTGCATCCTAGAATTTTCTGCATTATCAGGTTCCACCCCTGAGTGATAAAAGTTTTACGTCATTGCGAGGAGCGTAGCGACGTGGCAATCTCGCAACAAATGAGGCGGCGTTACGAGATTGCCGCGCTGCGCTCGCAATGACGCGCTTCGACTCCCTGGCCGACTGGCTGCGCTGGCAGGAGACCCTGCATCCCCGCGAGATCGAGCTGGGCCTGGAGCGCGTACGCGCCGTGGCCGAACGCCTGGATCTGCTGCAGCCGACCTGTCCCGTCGTCACCGTGGGCGGAACCAACGGCAAGGGTTCCACGCTCGCGTACCTTGAGGCCATCTACAGTCAGGCCGGTTACCGCACCGGGCTCTATACCTCACCCCATCTGATCCGCTACAACGAACGCCTGCGTATCGGACGGCGCGAGGTGGATGATGCCGGCATCATGGCCGCCTTCGAGGCCATTGATGCCGCGCGCGGTGATATCAGTCTGACCTATTTCGAGTTCGGCACCCTGGCCGCGCTCTGGCTGTTCGAGCGCGCGCAGGTCGATGTCATGCTGCTGGAAGTCGGCCTGGGTGGGCGCCTGGATGCGGTCAATATCCTGGACGCCGATGTCGCGGTCGTGACTTCCATAGGTCTGGATCATATGGACTGGCTGGGCGGGACGCGCGAACTGATTGCCCGTGAGAAGGCCGGCATCTTTCGCCCGCAGCGTCCCGCCGTCTGCGGCGATCCCGACCCGCCCGCCGGGCTGGCCGCGGCTGCGGCCGAATGCGGCGCCCACTGGTATGGCCTGGATCAGGCTTTCGGCAGCCGCCGCTCCCACGACGGGTACTGGGACTGGTGGTCGTTACAGCGGGAATGGGAGGAGTTGCCGCTGCCGACACTGGGTGCCGGGGTGCAGCTCCACAATGCCGCCGCCGCCCTGATGGCCATCGAGTGCCTGCAGCCGCGACTGCCGGTGGCGCGGCCGGCCATCGTCGCAGGCCTGACCGCGGCCGGTCTGCCGGGGCGCTGCCAGCGGCTGGAGGCGGGCGGCGTCGAGCTGGTGCTGGATGTGGCGCATAATGCCCAGGCGGCGCTGGCGCTGGCGGACTGGCTGGCGACACACCCGGCGGCGGGCCGTACCCGGGCGGTCTATGCCGGTCTGACCGACAAGGATGTGCGCAGTGTGATCGCGCCTTTGTTGCCCGGGGTGGATTGCTGGTATGTTGGCAGCCTGAGCGGGACGCGGGCCCGGCATGCGGACAGCGTACTGCCGTTGCTGGCCGGGGCCGGCGCGCGGGCGACGGGCTTCGATGCTGTCACCCCGGCCTGGCAGGCGGCCCGGGCGGACAGCCGGCCGGGTGACAGGATTGTGGTGTTCGGTTCTTTCCTTACCGTGGGGGAAGTGCTGCAGTTGCTCGAACAGGCTTTTCAGCAAGAGGGGTAAGGCATGGACGATAAACTCAAGCAACGTCTGGTGGGTGCGGCGGTCATCGTGGCGCTGGCGGCCATCTTCATCCCGATGATCCTGGAAGGGCCGGACGACGGCATGGGCCCGGTCGGCAGCAACCTGCCGCCGGCACCCGAATACAAGATGAAGGACCGGGTGGAACCGCTGGTGCTGCCGCCGCCGCCCGAGACCGAGGCCGTGTCGGAACCGGCCAGGGTGCCGGATGCGCCCGAGGCCGCCTTGCCTGAAACCGGGACGGTCGCCGAGGCCGAGCCCGTGCCGGCCCCGGCCCCAGCCCCGAAGCCGGAGCCGGCACCCGCCCCGGAGCCAGCGCCCGCACCCACACCGGCTCCGGCGCCGTCTCAGCCGACCGCCACCGCTACGCCGGCACCGGCCAGCGGCTGGGTGGTGCAGGTGGCCAGCTTCAGCCAGCAGGCCAATGCCGAGCGGTTGCAGGACCGTCTGCAGGAACAGGGCTACAAGGCCTTTGTCGAGTCGGCCACCACCGGCTCGGGCTCAACCTGGCGGGTGCGCGTCGGGCCGGTGCCGGAGCGCCCCGAGGCGGAAAAACTCCAGGCCGAAATCGCCAAAGCCTTTGATCTCAAGGGACTCGTCACAGAGCATCCCTGATTTGCTAGAATGCGCGGATGCGAACAGGAGTTCTTGAGCGCCGGTGGCCCCGCCGCCTGGCACAAACCGGTATTTGCCTGAGGCGGGGGGTTAAGCGGTGCTGACCTGGGTCGATGTGGTCATGCTGCTGGTGGTCGGCCTGTCGGCGGGCATCAGCCTGTTGCGCGGCTTCGTCAAGGAGGCCATGTCACTGGGTATCTGGGTCGCCGCCATCTGGATCGCGTTGGCCTTCGCCCCCGAGTTCTCCGGCTGGCTGACACGCTGGGTGGATACGCCGTCCATCCGCCATGCCCTGGCCTTCATTGCCCTGCTGGTCATTGTGCTGATTCTCGGCGCGCTGGTCAGTTACCTGATCAGCCAGTTGGTGAAGAAGACCGGTCTGTCCGGCACCGACCGCATGCTGGGCGTTGTCTTCGGTGTGGTGCGCGGCGTGGTGATTGTCGCCGTGCTGGTCCTGCTGGGCGGGCTGACCCTGCTGCCGCAGGACCCCTGGTGGCAGGAGTCAGTGCTCATGCCCCATGCCGAGACCCTGGCCCTGTGGCTGCGTGAGTTCCTGCCGCCGGACATCGCCGACAACATTCAGTTTTAGTGTCCTGTCATGCGTCTAATGATACCTTCAGAGCCATCGAGCCGTGCCAGTGCACCAACAGTAGGCGCCTTGAGGCGAGGCGCAGCGCGCAGGCAATGGTCACTCCCTTGTCAAGTGCTGCAACGCGGCAATGGCGCGGCTCGATGGCTCCCTTCGGGCAAGGCGATAAGCGGCCATCTGCCGCGTTGCTTGCCCTTGAGGTAGAATGGCTACCCCGGCGGGCAAGCGCCTTGCATCTGGCCGCTTCTCGCCTTGCTGAAGGCGTCATTAGACGCATGACAGGACACTAGAGGTATAAAGCACGCATGTGTGGAATCATCGTATCGTTGCCCGGGAACGGGTCAATCAGGCCATCTATGACGGACTCACGGTGCTTCAGCACCGGGGCCAGGACGCGGCCGGCATCATGACCTGCGACGACCATCGGCTGTACCTGCGCAAGGACAACGGCCTGGTTCGGGATGTCTTCCACACCCGCCACATGCTGCGTCTGCTCGGCAACATGGGCATCGGCCATGTGCGCTATCCCACTGCCGGCTGCGAATCCAGCGCCGAGGCCCAGCCCTTCTACGTCAACTCGCCCTACGGTATCAGCCTGGCGCACAACGGCAATCTGACCAACGCCGAGCAGCTCAAGCGTTATCTGTTCGAGGACGATCTGCGTCACATCAACACGGACTCGGATTCCGAGATCCTGCTCAACGTCTTCGCCCATGAACTGCACAGCCAGGGGCGGCTGAAGATCGACGAGAACGACGTCTTCGAGGCCGTACGCGGCGTGCACCGGCGCTGCAATGGCGCCTATGCCGCCGTGGCCATGATCACCGGCTATGGCGTGGTTGCCTTCCGCGATCCTCACGGCATCCGCCCTCTGGTCTATGGCAAGCGCGAGACCGACAGCGGTGTGGAGTACATCGTCGCCTCGGAGAGCGTTGCCCTGGACGTGCTGGGCTTCGAGGTGATCGCCGACGTCGAGCCGGGCGAGGCCGTGTTCATCACCCTCGATGGTCGGCTTCACACCCGTCAGTGCGCCGAACGTACCGACTATGCGCCCTGCATCTTCGAATATGTCTACCTGGCGCGGCCCGATTCCATCCTCGACGATGTCTCGGTCTACAAGGCCCGCCTGCGCATGGGCGACAAGCTGGCGGCCAAGGTCCAGCGGGAATGGATCGACCACGACATCGACGTGATCATCCCCATCCCGGACACCAGCCGTACCTCGGCGCTGCGCATGGCCAATACCCTGGGCGTGAAATACCGCGAGGGCTTCATCAAGAACCGCTACATCGGCCGCACCTTCATCATGCCGGGCCAGCAGCAGCGCAAGAAGTCCGTGCGCCAGAAGCTCAATGCCATCGAGCTGGAGTTCAAGGGCAAGAACGTGCTGCTGGTGGATGATTCCATCGTGCGCGGCACCACCTCCAAGCAGATCATCCAGATGGCGCGCGAGGCCGGTGCCAATAAGGTCTATTTCGCCTCCGCCTCGCCGGCGGTGCGCTATCCCAACGTCTACGGCATCGACATGCCGACGGCTGACGAACTGGTCGCTCACGGCCGCAGCGACGAGGAGGTGGCCCGCGAGATCGGCGCGGACAAGCTGATCTTCCAGGACCTGGAGGATCTGATCCAGGCCGTGAACAAGACCAACCCCCGGTTGAAACGCTTCGACTGCTCGGTGTTCAACGGTGAATACGTTACCGGCGATGTCACGCCGGAATATCTGGAGAACCTGCAGTGCCGGCGCAACGACATGGCCAAGCAGGAACGGCGGGACGGTGATGACGCCGAGGTGATCGAGATGCGCAATACCAGCTGAGACATCGCATCACAGGTCACCGCAGCCACCGGCTCGGGATACGCTGTGAATACGTCCCTGTACGCTCGACGGCCGCGTCCATGCGGCCGACGATCCCGAACCGGCGGCTGCGGTGACCTGCCGGCGTCGTAGCGGGTAGGTCGGGTTAGCCCGATAGGATGTAACCCGACGTGGCCACGACATATTGTCGGGTTGCGCTGCGGCTGACCCGACCTACGGATACGACCTTCCAGGAAACGCCCATGAAGAATAAAGACAACGACAAGGAATACGGCCTCGCCACTCTGGCCGTGCGCGCCGGCCAGGTGCGCACGCCGGAAGGCGAGCACTCCGAAGCCATCTTTCCGACCTCCAGCTATGTCTTCGGCAGCGCCCGCGAGGCGGCGGCGCGCTTCGCCGGCGATGAGCCGGGCAACATCTATTCGCGCTTCACCAACCCGACGGTGCGTACCTTCCAGGACCGCCTGGCGGCGATGGAGGGCGGCGAGGCCTGTGTGGCGACGGCTTCGGGGATGGCGGCCATACTGGCCACCTGTCTGGGCCTGCTGCGTGCGGGCGACCACATCGTCTCCTCGCGCAGCATCTTCGGCACCACCACGGTGCTGTTCAACAATTACCTGGCCCGCTGCGGTATCGAGACGACCTATGTCGAGCTCTCGGACAACGCGGCCTGGGAGGCAGCCATCCGGCCCGAGACGCGGCTGCTGTTTCTGGAGACGCCCTCCAACCCGCTCACTGAGCTGGGTGATGTGCGTGCGCTGGCCGAAATCGCGCATGCCCGCGACTGTCTGCTGGTGGTGGACAACTGTTTTTGCACCCCCATCCTGCAGCGCCCGCTCGATCAGGGCGCGGACATCGTCATTCACTCGGCCACCAAGTACCTGGACGGTCAGGGCCGCTGCGTTGGCGGCGCGGTGGTCGGCGATGCCGAGCGGGTGGGGCAGGAGGTGTTCGGGTTTCTGCGCACCGCCGGGCCCACCATGAGCCCGTTCAATGCCTGGGTGTTTCTGAAGGGGCTGGAGACGCTCAAGGTCAGGATGCAGGCGCACTGTGTCAATGCCGCCGGGCTGGCGCGCTGGCTGGAGGTGCACCCGGCGGTCGAGCGGGTTTACTACCCGGGGCTGGAGTCCCATCCCCAGCATGCATTGGCGCGGGAGCAGCAGTCGGATTTCGGCGGGATTGTGAGTTTCGACGTCAAGGGTGGACGCGACGCGGCCTGGCAGGTGATCGATGCCACCGAGCTGCTGTCCATCACCGCCAACCTGGGCGATACCAAGTCCACCATCACCCATCCGGCGACCACCACCCACGGCCGGCTCACGCCCGAGGCGCGCGCCGACAGCGGCATCGGTGACGGCCTGATCCGGGTGGCGGTGGGGCTGGAGGATATCGATGACATTCGGGCCGATCTGGCCCGCGGGCTGGATGCGGTGGCGGACGGCAGCTAGCTCGTCGCGCGGTTGCCCCAACTGCGCGCATAAAACCGCAAAGGCGCATAAGGCGCGCAAAGGTACAGGTGTCAGAATGCGAAGATGCGCAAGACAGTGTCAGGATAGCAATGCGGGGCATATCCTTGTTTGATGCATAGTCTCTTCGCGCGCCTTATGCGCCTTTGCGGTTCAGGCTTTTTATCAGTGAGTTGTCAGAGACGGCGTTCAGCCCTTCCCGTTGCCGTTCCCGTTCCCGTTGGCCCGGGTGATCTTGCCCACGCCCCAATGCTTGATGTCGTTATAGGAGAAGGGGGTATCGGGTTCCAGCCGGGCGCCGGGGATGACATATTCGATGTTGACCGTGCAGCTGCCGTCCTCGATGTTGCACATGGGATCACCGGTATAGCGCGGCAGCACCAGCAGCTGGTTGATCCGTTCGCCGTTCAGCTCCAGTGGCCTGGCCGGTTCCACCAGGTAATAGAAGGCGCCGTTGCCGCCGCGCAGCGTGCCGACGCCGGACAGCGGCAGGGGATTGGTGCCGGTGTAATCGTAGGGTTCATAAACCTCGAGCCGATGTTCCTGCGCAGCCATGGCCCTGCCTCCCCGTGATCCTGGTTTTCTGGCAGATTGCCCCAGCCCGGTGCGGCTGTCAAAGCCTGGTAACAATGACCTGATACAGATCAAAGCCCCTTCCTGATAATGATTCTGGAAATATTATTCAATTAAATGAATTTAAATAATAAAACATCCAGGAATCTGATTCTTGAATGGTACCGTGCCGGCCTGGAGCGGGTGCGTGGTGAGGCCGTCACGCGGCGCTGGCTGGCGGCCCTGCCGGGGCAAACGCCGGTGCGGCTGGTCGCGATCGGCAAGGCGGCCGAGGGCATGCTGGATGGTGCCGTGAACGCCCTGGGCACACGTCTGGCCGCGGGCCTGTCGATCACCAAACAGGGTTACAGCCGCAGCGAACACTGTGCCGATCCACGCATCGAGTGCCGTGAGGCCGGCCACCCGCTGCCCGATGCCGCCAGCCTGGCGGCGGGCGAGCGGCTGCTGGCCTTCATTGGCGAAGCACCGGCCGGGCAGGAATGGGTGTTTCTGATTTCGGGCGGCAGCTCCAGCCTGGTCGAGGCGCCGGTCGCCGGCGTGAACCTGGATGATCTGGTCGCACTCAACGACTGGCTGCTCGGCAGCGGTCTGGACATCGTCGCCATGAACCGGGTGCGGGCGAGCGTCTCCCGCATCAAGGGCGGCCGGCTGGCCGATTATCTGCGCGGGCGCCGGGTCCGATGCGGGCTGATCAGTGATGTGCCGGGGGATGATCCGGCCAGTATCGGTTCGGGTCTGCTGGTGTCGCCCCCGGTTGCCGGGCTGGATGATATTGCGCTGCCTGAGGCTTTGCGTGTGCGCCTGCCGGTCGCCGTACCCGCCCGGCCCGACCCGAAGGATTTCGAACGTATTGACTGCCATGTTCTCGCCCGCCTGGACGATGCCCTGCAGGCCGTGGCCGGTGCCGTCGCAGCCCGGGGACTGCCAGTGCATCTGCACCCCGAACACTTGGCCGGTGATGCCGCCGACGCCGGTCGCCGCCTGGCGCGGGAGCTGCTGACAGGCGCGCCGGGGGTGCATGTCTGGGGCGGCGAGACCACGGTGCGGTTACCCGAGTCTCCGGGGCAGGGCGGGCGCAACCAGCACCTGGCTCTGGCGGCGGCGATCGAACTGGCCGGTCGCCACGACTGCCGGCTGCTGGCCGCCGGCACCGACGGCAGCGACGGTCCGACCGATGCGGCCGGGGCGCTGGTCGACGGCGGGACGCTTGAGCGGGGCGGGGTCGAGGGCCTGTCGGCCGCAGCGGCCCTGACGGCGGCCGACGCCGGCACCTTCCTGGAGGCCAGTGGCGACCTGATCGTCACCGGCCCGACCGGCACCAATGTGATGGACCTGGTGATCGGCTGGAAGGCAGATGCCCCGGACTGATCCGTCATTGCGAGCCCCATGTGGCGAAGCAATCTCTGTACGCGGCGGCAGATCTGAAAACTGCTTAGGTGCTGCCCCCGCAATGACGGATTGTCCCCTGGCTTGTTGATATAATCTCCTCCATGCCTGATTCCTGCCTGATCACCGCCGCCCGCGCCTGTCTGGCCGAATCCGATCCCGCCGCCAAGTGCCGTCTGAGTCGGGATGCCTTCGGCGCCCTGCAGGCCGGTCGTCTGGCGGTGGATCCGGCTGCCGCCGGTTCGGCATTCGATGCCCCCGGCCGGCCTGCGCGCCCGGAGCTGGTGCCGCCGCGCGACCTGCCGCGCCGCCGGCTGGGCAGCCCCGAAGGGCAGGCCGCGCTGGTGCATGCCATTGCCCACATCGAGTTCAACGCCATCAACCTGGCCTGGGACGCGGTGGCCCGCTTTGCCGGCATGCCGCCCGATTATTACCGCGACTGGGCCCGGGTCGCCGCCGAGGAGGCATATCACTTCGGCCTGCTGCGCGAGCGACTGCAGGAACTGGGGTATGACTATGGCGATTTTCCGGCCCACAACGGCCTCTGGTCGATGGCGCTGGAGACCGCGCATGACGTGCTGGTGCGCATGGCGCTGGTGCCCAGGGTGCTGGAGGCGCGCGGGCTGGATGTCACGCCCGGCATGATGCAGCGCCTGCGCGAGGCCGGCGACGAGCGCACCGTGGCCCTGCTGGAAATCATTTTGCACGACGAGATCGGGCATGTTGAAATCGGTACCCGCTGGTACCGTTACTGCTGCGCCCGACGCGGGGTCGAACCCGAGGCCCGGTTCCAGGCCCTGATCCGGGAATACATCCCCGGCGGGGTGCGCGGTCCCTTTCACATCGAGGCGCGCCGGCAGGCCGGTTTCAGCGACACGGAACTGGCCGGGCTGGAGGCGCTGGACGGAATCCCTACATGAAACGAAGCCTGTCAATCTGCGCAATGCTTGCCGGTATGCTGCTGCAGCTGCCCGCCGGCGCCGAATCCACCCGGGATGCCACTATCCTGCACTACCAGGAAAGCGAGCAGGGTATCGCGCCCTATCCCGTGCGTATCCTGGTCACACGAGCCTTCCTGCGCCTGGATGACGGCGCGGATGGGGGCAATTTCCTGCTGGTCGACCGCGACGCGGGCGTGCTCCACAACGTCAATCATCAGAGCCGGAACATCCTGACCATCGCCGACAGCGAGGTCACGGAGGTCGAAGGCTCGCCGCAGATCGAGGTGCGGGTCCGGAAGGATGCCGATGCGCCGCCCATCGGCGGAGAGTCGGTCAGCCGGGTCGATGTAATCGCCGACGGCGAGTTGTGCATGACTGCCCATGTGGTGCCGACCCTGCTGCCCGATGTCACCGCCGCGCTGCGCCAGTATCAGCAGATCCTGGCCGCGCGCCAGTTCCGTGACCTGGATCTGACCCCCGAGGCCATGCGCGGGCCCTGCTTCTATGCCAACTATGTTCAGGGCGCGACCCGCTATCTGGACGAGGGCCTGCCGGTGCAGTGGTCGCATGAGGGGGGGCGGGCCCAGGTGCTGGTCAACTACAGAGCAGGACCGGGCAGTTCCGGCCGCCCTGTTCACCCTGCCCGAGGACTACCAGCGCGTGGGGCTGGATCATCCGGGGACCTCTGATTAATTCAAACAGACTGTCATTGCGAGTACCCATAGGGCATAAACGTAGCGAAGCAATCTCGTACTGCAGAATCAGTCGGTTAGAGATCGCCGCGTCGCTGCGCTTCTCGCAATGACAAGAAGGGTAATAATCAGGGTTTCCTTAACTTTGTGATCCTGGTGTGCTTTGGTGTGATTACAGGCTAGGGCTGCAACCCATGCAGTTCCCAGCCCGCGGCGGAAACCTCCAGCACACTGCCCTGATCGTACCAGTCCCCCAGCACGATACGCCGGGCAGGGCGGCCGTCGAGGTCGAATTCGTGCACAGCGGGTCGGTGGGTGTGGCGTGAATTCAGGGTCTGCACGACGGCCTCGCGCCTTGCCTTTATGAACGGACTCCGGTTGACATCAATGCTCTTCTTTAGGACGCTTGGTTGCGTCCTGTTCGCGGCTGGTTCGCGCAGGCCGGGCCATCCGCCGACCGCTCGGCCAGGGGCCAGGGCCAGGAATTGTCGTGCCAGTCGGGATCGCGCACTCGCCGGCGAAGGCCTAGAGTATTCCAGGTTCATCGGTGCACAGGGGGTGTCGCCGTGCAATCAGCAGGGTCGGTTGTTGCCGTAGCGGTCGATGCGGGCGGGGGTCATCGGGAGCTGGTCGCCATGAGTTCGGCGAGCGGGCCCGAGCAGGAAGTCGCGGTTGCCGTGGAATGAGGTTGCTGATTATACGCTCGTGATGACAGGCGCGCAATTTCTCGCATTTCCTTGATAGGAAGGTTGTTCTCGTCATCCCCGATCCCGGCTTCGAAACAGGTTCGCCGGGATGTACAGACCTCGGTGCGGGTCGGGGCGGGATCGAGTGCATCACAGATAAAGCGGGTGAACAGCGCCCGGATCTGCGGACGCTGCGGGTACCAGATTGCCGGTCGGAGATTGAAACAGGGTGTGCATTTGCAGGGGGGGTGTGTGTTATCCAGGCTCTGAGGTACGGCCGCAGCACGGCGGCCTGTGTGTGAGTCTATTCCTCGACTTCCGTGACTCATTCATCGATCACGAGTCCTCCTGCGGACGTCCTGGTGGCCGCCCTCGCTGCATGGTGGCGACCTTCTCGATGGCGTGAACACGTCCAGATCCTCGGTGACTTGCCGAAGACGCCACAGTTTCAGTAGTACCCCAGCCCTGCGGGTGTGGTCGAGGTGAAGTGAGGGAAACTCCGTTGTCCTTCACATGCTGAAGAACTCTGGAGGAGGCCGAGTTCGGTGTCAGGTGGTGCGGCCATGGCGGGAGGCGCCTTCGACGTTCTTCAGGCCGTTGTCGGCTCGTTCTTCTTGATCGGGGGCTACGGGTATGCTTCTGCCTATGCCGGGCTCGAAACCAGCCGCCCTGGATCATTTGAAGCCGGGTTATGACACGAGGAAGCTGTTTGCAGTAGTAGGATCCGGAAACGTGCGTATTCCAGGAAGTTCTCACGGGTGACGGGGGCTTTTCGCGCGTTCGAGTTCGAGGACGAGTCGCCCATGTGGTCGCATGCGTACCGTCACGGATCGGCTCTTGGTCGTGCGGCGTGAATGTGAAGCGGCGAGCAGGATCAGGGCCGGCCAGATCTGGAATAATAATCGTTTTCAACATGATGGCGTGCTCGTTGCGGCGGTTCGGACGCGGCCATGTCAGATAACGGCTTTCCCGGCGGGGAGAAGGGAAAAACCCGCCGGTTCCCATTGCCGATAGCCTGGCACCCGGCGTCTGGCACTGGAACCTGATGATAAGGCTATGATTCCGCCCGAATGAGGCAGCCCTCGTCACAACCCGTTCGCACCAGTCCCACGGGGGAGATGCCACCCCGGCACCGCCCCCGCACCGCCTGTCAACGCCCTGCTGGCCGGCATCACGGCGGCGGTCTCCTGCTGCGCCATCGAGGGGACACGGATCGCGAGCGCCGCCGGGGGATAAGTACGGCGAGCAGCTGCAGCGCGATCTGCGCTGGCTGGGTCTGGAACTGTGCATGACGGGTCCGGGGTGGTGCAGCGGCGATGCGGGGCCCTATGCCCAGTCCGAACGGGGCCGGGATCTAGAACTTATTTCGAAGCGGTGATCGCGGCCCCCGCCCTGGCTACCCTGCTACAGCAGCGCCACAGGAGCTTCGCCATCGCGCGCAAGGCGCAGCAGGTGCCGGGCAGCCCCGCGTTCTCCCGGCACATGTGCCGGCTCAGTGCCCGATGAACGGCGCGCCCGCGCGCGGGGGGCCGCCGCGCCGACATGCGGCTTCCGGGTTGCCGCCGGGGGCGAGGAGAAGATCGAGTTTTCATGACAGGGTGCGGGGGGCGAGCGTTTTCGCAGCGAGGAGATCGTTGATTTTCATATCCGCCGCGGCGACGGCAGCCGCGGCCTCTTTTCAGCATGCCATCGACGATGCCCGATGGGGCGTGGACATGTGCTGCGTGGCGAGGATAACCTGCACAACACCCCGCGCCAGTCATGCTCCCGATGCGCTGGGAATCTCCCGGCACCGGCCTACGGCCCCATTACCATGATCGTGCTGTGAGGACGGCGCGCCCTGTCCAAGCGTTCACGCAGCCAGAGTCTGCGCGAACTGCGCGAGACCGGCTATCTGCCCGACGCCCTGTGCAATCACCTGGCCCGGCTGGGGCATACCTGTGAACAGGATGGCTATCGGGTTTTGGAAGAGCTTGCGCAGGGTTCTCACCGGGATCGTCTGGGCAGGGCGCCCCGGCCCGGCACGACCGCAGAGCTGGCAATGGTCAGCGGAGGCCATTCAGCATGCCACCGATGCGAGCATGTGGGAGTGGTTGCACAGGTCACAGATTCATCACGGCAGGACCGCTGGCCGATTCGTTCCACCGACCGGCTATCGCCTTCGTGCAGGCCAATCCGCCGACAATATCTAGATTGCCGGCGATGCCTTCGTCGGGCCACCAACCTGTTGCCGAGCGGACGACAACTACATCCCGACGCGAGGCAGGTGATCAGGGACGCCGGACGGTCCTTCTTCGAGACCGCCGACGCCGAGATCAATGCCGGCCACGCGGATTTCCGATCCTATGCCAAGGCCGTGGGCCAGGCTGCCGGCGTCAAGGGCAAACAGCTGTTCATGCCGCTGCGTGCGGCCCCTCAACCGGCGAGCTGTACGATCCCGAAAACACGGCGGCGTTGGCTGCACCGGCCTCGAACTCGGCCGCGCTGTGACCCTGCTGGGCAAGCCCCGCATCAGCGCCGCCCTGCGCCGGGCCGCGGCCCTGTGCAACAACTGAACGGATTTAAAAACCCCCCCAAGGGGGTGGGAAACAGCATGCTGCAGATCTACAACAGCCTGACCCCGCGAGAAGAGGTATTCCGCCACTAACCCGGCCGGGTGGGATGTATGTTCTGCGGCATGACGGTCTATGCACTACTGTCACCTGGGGCACGCCGGGTGCTGGTGGTGTTTCGAACGTGATCGCCACGTTATCGCGCGAGCTGGGCTTGAGCTGACCATGGCGCACATCAACCGACATTACGACAAAGATCATCCAGCGCGCCAACGAGAAGGGCGAGTCGATTTCCATGGACCTCCCGGATCCCCGCTTCATCGAAGCCATGCACTGAGGACAGCGCCGCGCTGGGTGTGCGCCCCCCTATCATGAGCGCGGGCTACCACGTCGATGCAGTGCATTCCTCGACATGATCGCCACCCCGGTGGACCGGGGCTACGGCCTATCAGGCGGGCAATGGTGAATGACGTCTTTATGCATGTGTCAGCCGGTTTTCGAGTCCATGGCCGCCTGTCCGGCGAGAAGCCGGATTCGGCTGCCGCGCCGGTTGCCCGCATCGATGTTGACGAGGCCAAGGCCGATCCGCTGGACTTCGTGCTGTGGAAGGCGGCCCAAGCCGGACGCGCCGAGCTGCGGATTCCCCCTGGGGGGACCGGGCCGAGCCGGGGGTGGCCACATCGAATGCTCGGCCATGTCAACGAATGCCTGAGTGCGCATTTCGACATCACGGCGGCCGCATGGACCTCAAGTTCCCCCTCATCACGAGAACGAGATCGCCCAGTCCGAGGCGGCCACCGGCTGCCACTTCGTCAACTACTGGATCCACAACGGCTTCGTTCAGGTCGACGAGGAGAAGATGTCCAAATCGCTGGGCAACTTCTTCACCGTGCGTGAAGTGCTGTCACAATTCCTGCCCGAGGTGGTGCGGTTCTTCATCCTCAGCAGCCACTATCGTAGTCCGCTGAACTACACCGAGGCAAATCTGCACAAGGCCCGCGGCGCGCTGGACCGGCTCTATACCGCGCTGCGCGGTGTCAGTCCCGCCGATGAGCCGGATGCGCAGGCGGTGGCGGATTTCCGGGCCCGCATGGACGACGACTTCAACACCCCCGAGGCCATCGCCCAGCTGTTCGAGCTGGCCCGCGAACTGAACCGTGCCAAGAGCGAGGATCCTGACCGCGCCGCCGTGCTGGCCGCCACCCTGCACCGCCTGGGCGGGGTCATCGGACTGCTGCAGGCCGATCCGGAAGACTACCTGCGCGGAGCCGGCGCCGGCGGGAGCGAACTGGATGGCGTTCAGATCGAGGCCCTGATCACCCGGCGCCGCCAGGCCCGGGCGGAGAAGAACTGGGCCGAGTCCGACCGCATCCGCGCGATGAGCTCAAGGCCCAGGGCATCCTGCTCGAGGACGGGCCCGAAGGCACCAGCTGGCGCCGGGCCTGAAGGCGCTGATCACGTTTTTCAGCCTCCGCCGGTGATCCTCTCCCCCGCCCCGGTTTAGACCGAATCCATCAAGATTTCCCGCCTGCCGCCGCTATAGGAAAATAGACGGTTTATCACTAAAAAACATAAAGTTGTATTCACATGACCCACTGCAATGACGGGTGGGCGTCAGGCAGGCGGAGACACATGACCGATCGAATCTATCGCGCGCTGCTGGGCACATTGTTGCTGGTGGCACTGTATTTCGAACTGCCCGGCCTGATCCTGGGTCTGATCGTGGTCATGCTGCTGGAGGGCGTGACCAACCTGCGCCTGCCGCTGGTGCTCGGGCGACTGTCCGGCGGCGAGAGTGGCTGCCTGGTCGATGGCGATGACTTCGCACCCGCCCGGCGCCGCCTGCAGCTGCCCTTCGATGCCGAACGGGCCTGGCGGATCATGGTCTCGCTGTTCCTGATCCTGTCCGTGTTCGTGTTCACCGAGATGCTCTGGTTCTTTCCTGGTTTCATGGGTTTCGCCATCCTGGGGGCAGGGATAAGCGGCGTATGTCCGGTACTGATCTCGCTCAAGTTCGCCGGCTTCCGGTGAGCCGGTGACCGCCGTCCCCCCGCCATGACGCTGTTCAGCCGGGTGCCGTTGCCGGCCGAGGCTGCATACCCGACCTGAGAGACCGCTTACAGACATGCAGGATTCGACCCAGCAACTGCGCGCACGGCTTCCCACCAAGATCACCGGCATCGTGTTCTGGGGAACTGTCTTCGTCGGCCTGATTCTGACCCTGTTCCAGATGCGGACCCTGGAAGAGGACATACGCGGCCGGCATGCCCTGCAGAGCAACCGCTTCAGCGAGGCGGTGGTCGAGCTGCTGGCCGGGCGCGAGGTTGCATCGATTGATGCACTCTCATCGGCTGTCGAAACAGTGGTCGAACAACATGGCCTGGAGGGTGCCGAAATCGTCCTGGCCGAACAGCGCCTGCGTTTCGGTCGCATCACCGGCGGGCAGGACCGTCACGAGCAGACGCTGCAGGCGAATGCCGGCCCGGCTGACACATCCGGCCTGCAGCGCGTGGTGATCTATCTCCCGGCGGTCGAGGCAGAGGTTGCGCGTATGCGCAAGGAGCTGCTCATCACCATGGGCGTGCTGTTCTCCGCTTTCGGCTTCATCCTGCAATGGATACTCCAGCGGCTGCTGACCCAGCCCTTCATCGGCATGGTCACCACGGCACAGCGTTTCACCGCCGGTGATGAACAGGCGCGATTCGACGAGACCCGTCAGGACGAGTTCGGTTTTCTCGGCAAATTCTTCAACAAGGCCCTGGACTACCTGCTGGTGCAGCAGGATGAGCTCAGGGACGCGCTGGCGCGGGTCCGCGAGTCGGAATCGGCTCTGTATCATGAAAAGGAAAGGGTCGAGGTCACGCTGCATTCCATCGGCGATGCGGTGATTACTACCGACGAGACCGGCTGCATCGAATACTTCAACCCCGTGGCCGAACGCCTGACCGGCTATCAGCTGCACGAGGTTCAGGGCCGGGTGCTGCGCGAGATCATGCAGTTGATCAATGAAAACACCCGCCAACCGGTGGAAAATCCTGTCGATCAGTGTCTCAAGTGCGGCGAGATTCTGGAGCTGGCCGATCATACTGTGCTGGTGCGCGCTGACGGCGAGGAGGTGGCGATCGCCGATTCGGCCGCGCCCATCCGCGAGCGCAGCGGCGGCATCATCGGCGCGGTCATGGTGTTCCACGACGTGGGGCATGCGCGCAAGCTCGCCCGCCAGCTCTCCTACCAGGCAACCCATGACGCCCTCACCGGCCTGTACAACCGCCGTGAGTTCGAGCAGCGCCTGAAGGAAGCCATCGAGGAGTCCCGCCTGCGCGGAGACGAGCATGCCCTGTGCTACCTGGACCTGGATCAGTTCAAGCTAGTCAACGACACCTGCGGCCACATCGCCGGCGATGAACTGCTGCGCCAGATTGCCGTGCTGCTGCAGGGCCGGATCCGGGATGCCGATATCCTCGCCCGCCTGGGCGGTGACGAGTTCGGCGTACTGCTCATGCACTGTTCGCTGGAGCAGGCCCGACGGGTGGCGGAGGATCTGCGCAAGACGGTACGCGATTTCCGCTTCGTGCACGAGGAACACAGCTTCGAGATCGGCGTGAGCATCGGCGTGGTCACGGTCAACGCCTCCATCCACAACATGACCGAGGTCTACAGTGCCGCCGATGTGGCCTGTTACGCGGCCAAGGACAGCGGCCGCAACCGCATCCATGTCTACAAGCCGGACGATCACGAACTCAAGCGCCGCCAGGGCGAAATGCGCTGGGTAGCGCGCATCCGCAAGGCCATCGAGGAGGACCGGTTCGTACTCTATTCGCAGGTCATCGAGCCGGTCAGCGATCCCGGCCTGCCGGTGCATTACGAGATCCTGCTGCGCATCTGCGACGAGAACGGCGAGGAGGTGCCGCCCATGGCCTTCATCCCCGCCGCCGAGCGTTACAACATGATGCCCGAGGTGGACCGCTGGGTGGTGGACCGGGTGCTGGATACCGCCGCCACCATCGAGCGGGGTCCGCTGCGCGAGGCGGTCTGGACCATCAACATCTCGGGTCGCTCTCTGGGCGAGGACGAGTTCCTGCGCTACCTGCTGCGCCGCATCGCCGACTCGCCGGTGCCCGCCGGGCGGTTCTGTTTCGAGATCACCGAAACCGCGGCGATCGCCAACCTGCGCCGGGCTGCGCGCTTCATCAAGCAGCTCAAGTCACTGGGCTGCCGCTTCGCGCTGGATGATTTCGGCAGCGGGCTGAGTTCGTTCGCCTACCTGAAAAACCTGGAAGTGGATTACCTGAAGATCGACGGCAGTTTCGTGCGCGACATGGTGGAGGATCCGATCGATCATGCCATGGTCGAGGCCATCAACAACGTCGGCCATGTGATGAACATCCAGACCATTGCCGAATTCGTCGAGAACGACGCCATCCGCGAGGCGTTACAGGACCTGGGTGTGAACTATGCCCAGGGCTACGGCATCGGCCGGCCGCTGCCCCTGACCGAGCTGCTGGCCACGCGCGGCCTGACCCGGGTGGTTGCCCGCGACTGCGGTTGAATCTGCACTGCCCAGGATGGGTGGAGGCGCCTGCCGCCGTAACCCATCGGCATGCCGGGAAACGATGGGTTGCGCTACGCTCCACCCAACCTGCAAGGGCCTTGATCAGGTGTCAGTCGGTGTCGTGAAAGCGCTCGGCGGCGAGCAGGGTGTTCTGCAGCAGTGTGGCGACGGTCATCGGGCCCACCCCGCCGGGCACCGGTGTGATCAAGGCGGCGCGTTCGCAGGCGGCTTCGAAGGTGACATCCCCGATCAGCTTGCCTTCCCCGGTGCGGTTGATGCCCACGTCGATCACGGTCGCCCCCGGTTTGACCCACTCGCCCTGTACGATGCCGGGCTTGCCCACGGCCACCACCAGGATGTCGGCCTGACCGACATGCCAGTCCAGGTTCTGCGTGAAACGGTGGCAGGTGGTGACGGTGCAGCCGGCCAGCAGCAGCTCCAGCCCCATCGGTCGGCCGACATGGTTGGAGGCGCCCACCACCACGGCCTGGCGGCCGTAGAAGCCTTCGTCGATCGCCCGCAGCAGGGTCATCACCCCGAAGGGGGTGCAGGGGCGCATGATGGGAATGCGCAGGGCCAGGCGGCCGAGATTGTAGGGATGAAAGCCATCGACGTCCTTGTCCGGACGGATGCGTTCGACCACGGTCTCGGTGTCGATGTGCGAGGGCAGGGGCAGCTGGACCAGGATGCCGTCGATCTCGGGATCGGCGTTCAGCCGGTCGATCAGCGCCAGAAGTTCGGCCTCGGTGGTGGTCTCCGGCAGGTCGTGGCCGAGCGAAAGGATGCCGGCTTCCTCGCAGGCGCGACGCTTGTTGCGCACATACACCTGGGAGGCCGGATCGCTGCCCACCAGCACCACGGCCAGGCCGGGGCGGCGCTTACCGGCGGCCAGCCGGGCATCGACCCGTGACTTGATTTCGCCACGGACACCCGCCGCAATCGCCTTGCCGTCGATCAACTGCGCAGCCATCGGATTGTCCTTATTCAACCTGCCGGGGAAGCGGGGCATTCTCGCACGCGCTCGCGCGCGCCATCAAGGCACAAGGGGTGCCTCCGGCAATGGCCGGTGAATTGACGCCAACGGGGGCGCGGCGTATTATCTGCGCCCTTGCCCCGGCCCGGTATCCACCCGGATCGGCGGTCCGGATCAGCGGGATCGTAACGGCCGTTCAGCGCCTGGTCGGGTTGAGGAACGACAGGCCAGGGACAGCTGGCATACCGGGGTATAGCGCAGTCTGGTAGCGCGCCTGCTTTGGGAGCAGGATGTCGGGGGTTCAAATCCCTCTACCCCGACCATAGGCGCCCGGTGGGGAACGAGGATTCAGCGCCCCGGTAGCTCAGGTGGATAGAGCAAGGGCCTTCTAAGCCCTAGGTCGGGGGTTCGAATCCCTCCCGGGGTACCATCTGCCACACCCGGTGTGGCGGTTCCGGGTCATCGGCCCGAGATCAATGGTGGGCGTAGCTCAGTTGGTAGAGCACAGGATTGTGACTCCTGCGGTCGTGGGTTCAACTCCCATCGTCCACCCCATATTGCGGTGTCCTGCTGCGGCAGGACCGGCAAACGTTCATTGAAAGGCTGGTCGGGGATGCAAGGCCCCGGTATAATTCCGACGGAATTTGGGCCGTTAGCTCAGTTGGTAGAGCAGGTGACTCTTAATCACTTGGTCGAAGGTTCGAGTCCTTCACGGCCCACCATTTTCTCTTCCCCAGGCACGGGCAATCTCGCCCCGCACGCCGATTTTCCGTATTCTCATCAATATTTATAGGGTTCGCGCGGCCTGCGCGGCACGCTATAATCCCCCGATTGAGTAGCAAGCGCGAAAGTGGCGGAACTGGTAGACGCGCTGGATTTAGGTTCCAGTGGGGCAACCCGTGAGAGTTCGAGTCTCTCCTTTCGCACCAATGCGCAGAGGTATCAAGCGGACACAGGCCACCGGCCGGCCGCCCTTACGGGCCGGGTCTGCCGGTGAAGTAGGGCGCGCCGCGCCGGTTTGAGGGAAACGCAAATATAATCGAGGTTAAAAATGCAGGTTTCGGTAGAGAATTCAGGGCCGCTCGAACGGCGGATGACGGTTGAGGTTCCGGCCGAGCGGCTGGACCAGGAGGTCGAGAACCGGCTCAAATCCATGGCCCGTACGGCCCGGATCGCCGGCTTCCGCCCCGGCAAGGTGCCGTTCAAGGTGGTCCGCCAGCGCTACGGCCGCCAGGTGCAGATGGAGGTGGCCAGTGAGCTGATGAACTCCAGCTTCCAGGAGGCGCTGAACCAGGAAGGTCTGCGTCCGGCCGGCGGGCCGCGCATCGAGCCCGGCGAGATCGAGCCGGGCCGGAACCTGGAATTCACCGCGGTGTTCGAGGTCTACCCCGAGTTTTCCCTGGCCCCGCTGGAAGACATCGAGATCGAGAAGCCGGTCACCGAAATCTCCGACGCCGACATCGACGCCATGCTGGACAAGCTGCGCCGCCAGCGCGCCACCTGGGAGCCGGTCGAGCGCGGCGCCGAGCAGGGCGACCAGGTTGTGGTCGACTTCAAGGGCACTCTCGACGGCGAGCCCTTCGAGGGCGGCGAGGGCAGCGACATGACGGTCGAGCTCGGCTCCGGGCGCATGATTGCCGGGTTCGAGGAAGGCCTGGTCGGCCTCAGCCCGGGCGACGAGAAGCAGCTGGATCTGACCTTCCCCGAGGATTATCACAGCGAGGCGCTGGCCGGCAAGGCAGTGAAATTCGACGTCAAGGTCAAGCAGGTCTCGGCCTCGAAACTGCCCGGGATCGACGAGGATTTCGCGGCCTCCCTGGGCGTGACCGAGGGCGGGATCGAGGCCCTGCGCGAGGAAGTGCGCAAGAACATGGAGCGGGAGCTGGAAAATGCCCGCAAGGCCGTGCTCAAGGACCGGGCCTTCGAGGCGCTGATCGAGAAGAATCCGATCGAGGTGCCCGCCGCCCTGGTCGAGGAGGAGGTCGACCGCCTGGCACAGGATATGCAAAACCAACTGGGCCAGAACCAGAACCTCAATCTGCCGCGCGAGCTGTTTCAGGACAAGGCCCGGCGTCGGGTGCTGCTGGGCCTGCTCATCGGCGAGGTGGTCAAGGCCAACAACATCCAGGTCGATCAGGACCGGATGCGCACCCTGGTCGAGAACATCGCCGCCGGCTACGAGGATCCGGAAGAGGTCCTGAAGTGGTACTACGGCAACCAGGAGGCCATGGCCAGCGTCCAGACCCTGGTGCTGGAGGAACAGGTTATGGACTGGATCCTGGACCAGGCGAAAATCACTGAAAAGCCATACACTTTCGAAGAGTTGATCGAACTCAGACAGGCTGCGAACAGCTAAAGGAAATCTTCTTCATGACCGATACGAATGGGAAAGGCGGCGCCCTGGACGCACAGGCGCTGAATCTGGTGCCGATGGTGATCGAGCAGACGGCGCGCGGCGAGCGGGCCTATGACATCTACTCGCGCCTACTCAAGGAACGGGTGGTGTTCGTGGTCGGCCCGGTCGAGGATTACATGGCCAACGTGGTGGTGGCGCAGTTGCTGTTTCTGGAATCGGAAAATCCCGACAAGGATGTGCATCTTTATATCAACTCGCCGGGCGGTTCGGTCTCTGCGGGCATGGCGATCTACGACACCATGCAGTTCATCAAGAACGATGTCAGCACCATGTGCATCGGCCAGGCCGCCAGCATGGGCGCGGTCCTGCTCGCCGGCGGGGCCAGGGAGAAACGCTACTGCCTGCCGCATTCCCGGGTCATGATCCATCAGCCGCTGGGCGGCTTCCAGGGCCAGGCCAGCGACATCGACATCCACGCCCGCGAGATCCTGCTGGTGCGCGAGCGCCTGAACCACATCCTGGCCCAGCACACCGGCCAGCCGATCGAACAGATCCAGCAGGACACGGACCGCGACCGCTTCATGAGCGCGGAACAGGCACGGGATTACGGACTCATTGACTCGGTGCTCGAGCGCCGGGCCGCCGAGGACTAGGGCCTGTTAACACTGCCCTGGCGGCGGGAAATACCCTGAATTGGCGCAGGGATTGCTTGTCATACCGGGCAAGAAGGTGTTGAATGGTCCCTGTGAGATGTACTAAAGGACGCCAAGGGCGTATAGAGGGTTGACTATGAGCAACGATCGAACCGGCAAGGGGGATGATGGCAAGCTGCTGTACTGTTCCTTCTGCGGGAAGAGTCAGCATGAAGTGCGCAAGCTGATTGCCGGGCCGTCCGTCTTCATCTGCGACGAATGTGTCGAGCTGTGCAATGACATCATTCGCGAGGAGATGCAGGAGAAATCCACTACGGGTGGCAGCAAACTGCCCAAGCCCAAGGAGATCGACGAGGTACTCGACGAGTACGTCATCGGTCAGACCCGGGCCAAGAAGGTGCTGTCGGTCGCCGTCTACAACCACTACAAGCGCATGGATGCTCGTCAGCGCAAAGACGAGGTGGAGCTGTCCAAGAGCAATATCCTGCTCATCGGCCCCACCGGCTCGGGCAAGACTCTGCTTGCCGAGACCCTGGCGCGCCTGCTCAACGTCCCCTTCACCATCGCCGACGCCACGACGCTGACGGAGGCGGGCTATGTCGGCGAGGACGTCGAGAACATCATTCAGAAGCTGCTGCAGAAGTGCGACTATGACGTCGACAAGGCCCAGACCGGCATTGTCTACATCGATGAGATCGACAAGATCTCGCGCAAGTCGGACAATCCCTCCATCACCCGCGATGTGTCGGGCGAGGGTGTGCAGCAGGCATTGCTCAAGCTGATCGAGGGCACCATCGCCTCGGTGCCGCCCCAGGGCGGGCGCAAGCATCCGCAGCAGGAATTCCTGCAGGTGGACACCGGCAACATCCTGTTCATCTGCGGCGGTGCCTTCGCCGGCCTGGACAAGGTGATCCGCGATCGTTCCGAGAAGGGCGGCATCGGCTTCTCCGCCACGGTCAAGAGCAAGGAGACCAAGCGCAATGTCGGCGAGATCCTCTCCGACGTGGAGCCGGAGGACCTGATCCACTACGGACTGATCCCTGAGTTCGTCGGCCGTCTGCCGGTGGTGGCAACCCTGGAGGAACTCGACGAGGATGCCCTGATCCGCATTCTGACCGAGCCCAAGAACGCCATCACCAAGCAGTACCACAAGCTGTTCGACATGGAAGGCGTGGAAATCGAGTTCCGTGAGGACGCCCTGCGGGCCGTGGCGCGCAAGGCGATGGAGCGCAAGACCGGCGCCCGCGGTCTGCGTACCATCCTGGAGAGCGTGCTGCTCGACATCATGTACGACCTGCCGTCGATGGAGAACGTCAGCAAGGTGGTCATCGACGAGAGCGTGATCACCGGCGATTCCGAGCCCTACATCGTCTACGATTCCTCCGAGCAGCGCGCGGTATCCGACTGAAGCTGTCCAGTCCCCGGCGCCTCGCGCCGGGCTTCCGGCACTGCGCCGGGATTCCGCGGCGGCCCCCTGATGCTTCTGAAAGTAGCTCAAAAGGCAAATATTTCTGGCTCTGCCGCCGCTCCTTCCGCGGCCATCCATCCGTTCCCCTGTCTGGCGCGAATATTGCGTAATTCCTGACACGCCCCGGGATTGAATCCGTCCCCCGGCGGCCGCATATTGATTCAGACGGCCAGGAAGGCCACCCGGGCACAGGGATTTGACGACACACTCCGATGAGAGGTACTCCAGCATGGAGCAAGACGACAAGACAACCGAGATGAGCGAATCCACCACTACCGCGATTCCCGTGCTGCCCCTGCGCGATGTCGTGGTCTATCCTCACATGGTGATTCCGCTGTTCGTGGGCCGTGAGAAATCGATCAAGGCGCTGGACCTGGCCATGCAGAGCGACAAGAAGATTCTGCTGGTCGCTCAGAAGAGCGCCGAGGTCGACGATCCCCAGGTCGATGACATCCACGAGATCGGTACCCTGTCGAGCATCCTGCAGCTGCTCAAGCTGCCCGACGGCACCGTCAAGGTGCTGGTCGAGGGCGCCGAGCGCGCACGCGTGAAATCCTTCGTGGAGACGGATGAATACTTCTCCGCCGAAATTGATCATGTCGGCGACACCGTCAAGGACGAGGAGCGCGAGGTGGAAGTCCTCATGCGATCGCTCATGACCCTGTTCGATCAGTACGTGAAACTGAACAAGAAGGTGCCGCCGGAGATCCTCAGCTCCCTGTCCGGGATCGAGGACGCCAGCCGCCTGGCCGACACCATCGCCGCCCACATGTCGCTCAAACTCGAGGAGAAGCAGAACATCCTCGAGATCGAGTCCGTGCGTCAGCGCCTGGAACATCTGTGTGGGCTGATCGAGGGCGAGATCGACATCATGCAGATCGAGAAGCGCATCCGCGGCCGCGTCAAGCAGCAGATGGAGAAGAGTCAGCGAGAGTACTACCTCAATGAACAGATGAAGGCCATCCAGAAGGAACTGGGTGAACTCGAGGATGCGCCCAACGAGATCGAGGATCTGCAGCGCAAGATCGAGAAGGCCGGCATGAGCAAGGATGCGAAGGAAAAGGCCGAGGCCGAGCTGAACAAGCTCAAGCTGATGTCGCCGATGTCAGCCGAAGCCACCGTCGTGCGCAACTACATCGAATGGCTGGTCTCGGTACCCTGGAAGAAGCGAACCAAGATCCGCCATGATCTCGCCAATGCCGAGAAGATCCTGGACGAGGACCACTATGGTCTGGAGAAGGTCAAGGAACGCATCCTGGAATATCTCGCCGTGCAACAGCGCGTGCGTAAGCTGAAAGGTCCGATCCTGTGCCTGGTCGGACCGCCGGGCGTGGGCAAGACCTCGCTGGGCCGTTCCATCGCCCGCGCGACCAACCGCAAATTCATTCGCACCTCGCTGGGCGGCGTGCGCGACGAGGCCGAGATCCGCGGCCACCGCCGCACCTACATCGGTTCGCTGCCGGGCAAGGTGGTCCAGAACATGGCCAAGGTGGGCGTGCGCAATCCGCTGTACCTGCTGGACGAGATCGACAAGATGTCGATGGATTTCCGCGGCGATCCCAGCTCCGCGCTGCTGGAGGTGCTGGATCCCGAGCAGAACAACACCTTCGCTGACCACTACCTGGAGGTCGACTTCGATCTGTCGGATGTGATGTTCGTGGCCACGGCCAACTCGCTGAACATTCCGGGCCCACTGCTCGACCGCATGGAAGTGATCCGCATTCCCGGTTACACCGAGGACGAGAAGATCAACATCGCCAAGCGCTATCTGCTGCCCAAGCAGATCAAGGCCAACGGTCTCAAGGAAAACGAGATCAAGGTCAGTGAGACGGCGCTGCGTGACGCGGTGCGTTACTACACCCGCGAGGCCGGGGTGCGTAATCTGGAGCGCGAAGTGGCCAAGATCTGCCGCAAGGTGGTCAAGGAGCTGCTGCTCAAGGGCGAGGGCGACAAGATCATCAGCGTCACACCGAAGAACCTGGACAAGTACCTGGGCGTGCGCCGGTTCCGCTATGGACGGGCCGAGGAGAACGACCAGGTCGGGCAGGTCACGGGCCTGGCCTGGACCGAGGTCGGCGGCGAGTTGCTGACCATCGAGGCCGCCGTGGTGCCCGGCAAGGGCCGCTGGACCCATACCGGCCAGCTCGGCGACGTGATGAAGGAATCCATCCAGGCCGCCACCACCGTGGTACGCAGCCGCTGTGACACGCTGGATATCGATCCCGAGTTCTACCACAAGTTCGATATCCACGTGCACGTGCCGGAGGGTGCCACGCCCAAGGACGGTCCCAGTGCCGGCATCGGCATGTGCACCGCGCTGGTCTCGGCACTGACCGATATCCCGGTGCGGGCCGATGTCGCCATGACCGGCGAGATCACCCTGCGCGGCGAGGTGCTGCCCATCGGCGGCCTCAAGGAGAAACTCCTGGCCGCGCATCGCGGTGGCATCACCACTGTCCTGATCCCCGAGGAAAACAAGAAGGACCTTGCGGAGATTCCCAAGAACGTCAAGGACAAGCTGGAGATCATTCCGGTCAAGTGGATCGACGAGGTACTCGAGGTGGCGCTGCACCACATGCCCACGCCGCGTACCTCCGAGACGGAAGCCGAACAGGAATCGCTGCCGGAGAAGAAAAAGTCCAAGAGCAAGCCCAAGGGCTCGCGTGTCAGGGCACATTAACATCAGTATATAAGTTAATGTAAAAACGAAGCGCGTTGTCTTTTTGACGACGCGCTTTTCTTTTGTGCATACGCAACATACCGAACGGAATGGTATGAAAACGGTGTGGCTTTATTGACAGTTACGGGGCGGGCTTGTATAAAAGCCGCGTGCCACGATATTTGTAATCTCGTATCGACTATATCCGACTCCGCCTCATCCGTTTCCGGATTGCGAGTCCCAGAACTGGCCGCTCTCGATTTTCTTTCTCATCACATCCCAAATCCAAGGGGGAATGGTAGATTATGAACAAAGCTGAACTGATTGACGCTGTTGCCGATTCCGCGAACCTGTCCAAGGCCGATGCCACCCGTGCCGTTGACGCCGTACTGGATGCCGTCACCGGCGCTCTGAAAAAGGGTGAACAGGTAAGCCTGGTCGGCTTCGGCACCTTCGAGGTTCGCGAGCGCGCCGCCCGCCAGGGCCGCAATCCGCAGACCGGTGCCACCATCCAGATCGCCGCCTCCAAGGCACCTGCATTCAAGGCTGGAAAAGCGCTGAAGGATGCCGTAAACTAGCGCACCTGCTTTTGAGGGTGCTTAGCTCAGCCGGGAGAGCATCGCCCTTACAAGGCGAGGGTCGGGGGTTCGATCCCCTCAGCACCCACCAAAATGCGGACCGGTAGTTCAGCTGGTTAGAATGCCGGCCTGTCACGCCGGAGGTCGCGGGTTCGAGTCCCGTCCGGTCCGCCACTACATCGAAGGGCGCCTTGCGAGGCGCCCTTTTTGTTTGTACAGTTGCCCACTTCGTGCGCCGCTTTATAAGCCTGAAAATCATTAATGGCCACGGAATACACGGAAAGCACGGAAATATAAGGGCAGAAATTTATAGCGGCTCTGTTTGGCTCGCTGCCCGTCATTCCGGCGCAGGCCGGACTGCAGCGATAAATACTGTCCTTTGAGAAAAACACTGTGATTTCACCGCTATGCCAGCTTCTACGGTATGAGCGCGGCGGGTTGCTCACAGCCCTGTTGTGTAATCTTTTCAGTGTTTTCCGTGTATTCCGTGGCTATTATGTTTTTTGGATAATCAATCCGGGAATTCATCATGCTGCAAGCCATTCGCGACCGCGTCACCGGCATCATTGCCTGGGTCATCGTGGGTCTGATCTCTGTCACCTTCGCCCTGTGGGGGGTGGACTCCTACCTGGGCGGCAGCGCCTCCAACTACGCCGCCAAAGTCAACGATACCGAGATCAGTACCGATCAGTACCGTCTGGGGCTGCGCCAGCAGGCCAACCGCATGCAGGCCATGCTGGGCGAGCGGTTCGATCGCTCCATGTTGACCACGACCGAATTCAAACGTGCCGTGCTCAACCGTCTGGTCGAGGAGGAACTGCTGCTGCAGGCCGCCGATGATTATGGCCTGAGTATCAGCGACAGCTATCTCGCCGCCCGGATCCATGCCGACAGCGCCTTCCAGACCGATGGCGAATTCGATCCCGAACGCTACAGGAACCTGCTGGCCCAGCAGGGCATGTCTCCTTCACTGTATGAACACCAGTTGCGCCGCTCGCTGTTGATCAACCAGCTGATCAGCAGCATTTCCACCTCCGGGATCGTGACGGAGGCCGCCGTAAGCCAGGGCCTGCAGCTGCAGAATCAGGGCCGGGAGATCGCCTTCCTGCAGCTGCCGTTGGACCCCTGGCTGGAGCGGGTCGAAGTCAGCGAGGACGAGATCGCTGCCTACTACGAGGCCAACAGCGGGCAGTTCGTGGAACCGCAGCAGGTGCAGCTGAAATACCTTGAGCTGAGTCTGGATGATCTGCGCCAGGAGATCAGCATCGACGAGGCCCGGCTGCGCCAGCTCTATGAGGACGAGAAGGCACGCCTTGCCGGCGAGGAGCAGCGTCGGGCCCGGCATATCCTGATCGAGCTCTCCGAGGGCGCCGGGGCGGCCGAGGAGGCCGCGGCCCGCGAGCGGGCCCGTGCAATCCATCAGCAGCTGCAGGATGGCGCCGATTTCGCCGAACTGGCCGAGGCCGAGTCCGACGACCCCGGCTCTGCTGCCCAGGGTGGAGATCTGGGCTTTTTCAGCCGCGGCTTCATGGTGCCCGAATTCGAGCAGACCGCCTTCTCGCTTGAGCCGGGCCGGATCAGCGAGCCCGTACGCAGCCCGTTCGGCTTTCATATCATCGAAGTGACCGATATCCGGGCCAAGGACGTGCCGGGTTTCGAGGAGATGCGTGACGAACTCCACCGCCGTGCCACCCAGGACGAGGCCGAGCAGCGCTTCTATGACATCGCCGACCGGCTGTCGCAGCTGACCTTCGAGATCCCGGATTCCCTGCAGCCGGCCGCGGACGAGCTGGACCTGGAGATCCAGACCAGTGACTGGATCTCGGAGTCCGGCGGCCCGGGTATCGGGCAGTATGACCAGGTGCTGAATGCGGCTTTCAGCGAGGACGTGCTGGACCAGCGTAACAACAGTCAGCCGCTGGAGGTCGAGCCGAACCATGTGCTGGTGTTGCGGGTGGCCGAGCATCAGCCGACCCGGCCGTTGCCGCTGGAGGCAGTCAGCGACCGGATCCGCGAACGCGTGGCGCGGGAAAAGGCCGCCGGACAGCTGCGTGAGCACGGCCAGGCCCTGCTGGCACGGCTCGAGGCGGGCGAGACCACACTGGAGGCCCTGGCAGAAGAGGCCTCGGACGCGTCACTGGAAACCCCCGGCGCGATCAAACGCGGCGATCCGGGTGTTGATCCGGTGATCGCCGCCCGCGCCTTCAAACTGCCGCGTCACAGTGACGGCAGTGTCACCCGCGACGCCTTCGTCGACAGCCGGGGTGACTACATCCTCCTGGAGCTGCGGGGCGTGCAGGAGCCCGACCTGCAGGCGGTCGGCGAGAACCAGCGCCAGGCCTTCCGGCGCAATCTGTTGCAGCTGTACGGCTCGGTCGAAGCGCAGGCGCTGGTCGAACAGCTCCGGGCCGGGGCGGAGATCGAAATCAACGAGCAGCTGATCGAAGACTGATTGCCTGAATGTTGACCCGCCTCGCGCTGCACTGGCAGATCCTCATTGCCCTGATTCTGGCGGTGATCGCGGGGCAGCTCAGCGGCACCGAGGCCGGCATCGCCGGCGTCAGCTTCTACGCCGTCTACGACTTCCTGGGCACACTGTTTCTCAATGCCCTGAAGATGCTGATCGTGCCGCTGATCATGGCCTCGATCATCTCCGGCATCGCCGGGGTGGGGCAGGGCGGCAGCCTGGGCCGGCTCGGCGGCCGCACCCTCCTGTACTACCTCCTCTCCAGCCTGATCGCCATCCTCATCGGCCTGACCCTGGTCAATCTCATCAGTCCCGGTATCGTCGACGGCGAACCGGCGCGCGACATCATCGGCCTGCAGGCGCCGGCTGCCGAACTCGAGCAGGTGGCCGGCAAGGGCGCCGGCGACATCGCCGAGGTGTTCCTGCGCATGGTCCCGCCCAATGTCATCGAAGCCGCCACCAACAACGGTCAGATGCTGGGCGTGATCTTCTTCAGCCTGCTGTTCGGTTATTTCATGGCCCGTATCGAGGAGCCCTACGCCGAGAGCCTGTACACCTTCTGGCAGGGTGTGTATGAAGTCATGATGCGCATCACCGACCTGGTGATGCGCTTCGCCCCGATCGGCGTGTTCGCCCTGGTCGCCCGGGTCATGGCCGATACCGGCCTGGGCGCCTTCGTGCCGCTGCTCAGCTTCGCCCTGACCGTGCTGGCGGCCCTTGCCCTGCATGCCTTCGTGGCCCTGCCGCTGATCCTGGTCCTGGTCGCCCGGGTGCGACCCGGTCGGCACTACCGGGCGGTGGCGCCGGCCATGCTGACCGCCTTCTCCACCGCCTCATCCTCCGCCACCCTGCCGATCACCATGGAATGTGTACAGGACAACGCGAAGGTTTCGCGCCGCACCAGCAGTTTCGTACTGCCGCTGGGCGCGACCGTGAACATGGACGGCACGGCCCTGTACGAATGCGTAGCGGCGATCTTCATCGCCCAGGCCTACGGGTTGGATCTGAGCCTGGCCCAGCAGTTCTCCATCGTGGTGATCGCCCTGCTGACCTCGGTGGGTGTGGCCGGCATCCCCGCCGCCAGCCTGGTAGCCATCACCATCATCCTCGCCGCCATCGGCCTGCCGGCCGAGGCCATCGGCCTGATTCTGGCCGTGGACCGCATTCTGGACATGTGCCGCACCAGCGTGAATGTCTTCAGCGACTCCTGCGCCGCAGTGGTCATCGGCAAGCTGGAAGGGGAGGAGGGGATTCTTGCGGATGAGGGAATGACAAGGCACAAAGCCTTAAACCGTTAAGGCGTCGAAGGCGCGCAAAATCAATATATGCAAGTCGTAGGTTGGGCTGAGTAACACGAAGCCGAACAACAGGCTGCAACATTACAGTTCAGCTTTCGTGATATGGTTTGAATTATTCTTAACTTCGCGCCCCTTCAACGCCTTTGCGTTTTGAAGCGTTTATCCGTGGCTATAAGACCGCAAGCGTTTCTATCCTGACTTCACTCCATCTCCGGCGCACCGACGATGTTGTAGCCGCCGTCGACATAGGTGATCTCGCCGGTGATGCCGGAGGCCAGGTCCGAGCACAGGAAGGCGGCGGCATTGCCGACCTCATCGATGCTGACGTTGCGCCGCAGCGGGGCGTTTTTTTCGCCGTACTCCAGCAGCTTGCGGAAGTTACCGATGCCGGAGGCGGCCAGGGTGCGGATCGGGCCGGCGGAGATGGCGTTCACCCGGGTGCCCTCCGGGCCCAGGCTGTAGGCCAGGAAGCGCACGTTGGCCTCGAGGCTCGCCTTGGCCAGGCCCATGACGTTGTAGCTGGGCATGGCGCGCACCGCGCCCAGATAGGTCAGGGTGAGCAGAGCGCCGTTGCGGCCGGCCATCAGCGGCCGGGCCGCCTTGGCCAGGGCAGCGAAACTGTAGGAACTGATGTCGTGCGCGGCGGCGAAGTTCTCGCGGGTGACACTGTCCACATAGGAGCCTTCCAGCGCCTCCCTGGGGGCGAAGGCCACGGAATGGACCAGGATGTCCAGCCCGTCCCAGTGCCTGCCCAGTTCGGTGAAGACATTGTCGATCTGTTCATCCGAGCTCACGTCCAGGGGCAGGGTGATGCTTGTGCCCAGTTCGCCGGCCATCTTCTCGACCCGGCCCTGGAGCTTGTCGTTCTGGTAAGTGAGCGCCAGCTCGGCGCCCTCGCGCTGCATGGCCTGGGCGATGCCCCAGGCAATGGAACGGTTGCTGGCCAGGCCGACGATGAGTGCGCGTTTTCCAGCGAGAAATCCCATAACCCTGTCCTTTATCTGTATCCGTAGTGGGGAAATCCGGTAAGGTACCGAAAAACGCCGGTCGCGGAAAGGGCGGCAGGAAGGGCCCGTAAATCGCTTGCTGCAACCCTGCGGCACATCGCTATAATGCAAGTCCATGACAATTCCAACAAAACAGCTCGGCGGCCTGCTCGGCCTGTGCTGGCTGCTGCTGGCCGGCTGCGGTGACCAGCCCTGGAACAGTCCCTATCCGGCCAGCGATCAGGACGCGAACATTCACTATTCCTCGTTCGAGGAGCGTCCCAAGCACCTGGACCCGGCCCGTTCCTACAGCTCCAACGAGGTGGTGTTTCTGGGTCAGATCTACGAGCCGCCGCTGCAGTACCACTATCTCAAACGGCCCTACGAACTGATCCCCCGCTCGGCCGAAGCGGTACCCGAGCCGGTCTACCTCGACGCGGAGGGCAAGGCACTGCCCGCCGATGCACCGGCCGACGCCGTGGCCTACAGCGAATACCGCATCCGCATCAAGCCGGGCATCCGCTATGAGCCGCATCCGGCCTTTGCCCGGGATGCGGCGGGTGACCATGTCTACCACGATCTGGACGCGCGCGCGCTGGAGGGTCGGCACAGCCTGCAGGATTTTTCCCGTACCGGCACCCGTGAATTGGTGGCGGCTGATTTCGTCTACCAGATCAAGCGTCTGGCCCACCCGGGCCTGCATTCGCCGATCCTCGGGCTGATGAGCGAGTACATCGTCGGACTGGCGGATTATGCTGCCACCCTGGGCCGGGCCTGGAATGAACTCAAGCAGGAGGCCGGGGACAGCGACGGCCTGTACCTGGACCTGCGTGACCACCCCCTGGCCGGCGCTGAGGTGATTGACCGCTATACCTATCGCATCCGCATCCAGGGCCGCTACCCACAGCTGGTGTACTGGCTGGCCATGCCCTTCTTCGCACCCGTGCCCTGGGAGGTGGATTACTTCTTCTCCCAGCCCGGCATGAAAGCCCGCAACCTGACCCTGGACTGGTATCCGGTGGGCACCGGACCCTACCGCCTCACCGTGAACAACCCGAACCTGGAAATGGTGCTGGAGCGCAATCCCCATTTCCGCGGCGAGACCTATCCCACCGAAGGCGAGCCCGGCGACCGGGAAGCGGGCCTGCTGGATGACGCGGGCAGATCCATTCCCTTCATCAACAAGGCCGTGTTCAAGCTGGAAAAGGAACAGATTCCCTACTGGAACAAGTTCCTGCAGGGCTACTATGACAGTTCCGGCATCAGCTCCGACAGCTACGATCAGGCCATCAAGGTGGGCGAGGGCGGCGAGGTCGGACTGACCGAACAGATGCGGGACAAGGGCATCAGTCTGCAGACGGCGGTGGCCACTTCCATCTTCTACATGGGCTTCAACATGCTCGACCCGGTGGTGGGCGGTGACAGCGAATCTGCCCGCAAGCTGCGCCGGGCCATCGCCATCGCCATGGACTATGAGGAATTCGTTGCCATCTTTCTCAACGGCCGCGGGGTACCGGCGCAGGGTCCGATTCCGCCGGGCATCTTCGGTCATCGCGACGGCGAGGCCGGGATCAATCCCCATGTCTACGACTGGGTCGACGGCCGGCCGCAGCGCAAATCCATCGAGGAGGCCAGGCGCCTGCTCGCCGAGGCCGGCTATCCCGGCGGCCGAGATGCCGAGACCGGCAGCCCGCTGGTGCTCAACTTCGATACCACCGGCGGCGGGCCGGATGACAAGGCGCGCATGGACTGGCTGCGCAAGCAGTTCGACAAGCTGGATATCCAGCTGGTGATCCGTGCCACCGACTACAACCGCTTCCAGGACAAGATGCGCAACGGCACGGCGCAGATCTTCCAGTGGGGCTGGAACGCCGACTATCCCGATCCGGAGAACTTCCTGTTCCTGCTCTATGGCGAGAACAGCAAGGCGGAGAAGAACGGCGAGAACGCGGCCAACTACCGCAGCGCGGAATTCGACCGGCTGTTCGAGCGGATGAAGAACATGGACAACGGCCCGCGGCGCCAGGCGATCATCGACGAGATGCTCGCCATCGCCCGCCGCGACGGCCCCTGGCTGTGGGGCTTCTACCCCAAGAGCTTCGGCCTGCACCATGCCTGGCTGAAGAACAACAAGCCCAACCTGATGGCGCGCAACACCCTCAAGTACAAACGCATCGACACCGATCTGCGCAAACGCCTGCGCCGGGAGTGGAATGCGCCCGTGGTCTGGCCGCTGGCCCTGGTCGCAGGCGTGCTGGTTGTCGCGGTGGTGCCGGCCTGGATCGGCTATCGCCGGCGCATGCACATGCGCGGGAGACGGGACTGATGCTGGCCTACATCCTGCGCCGCGTGCTCTATGCCCTGCCGATCCTGATCGGGGTGAATCTCATCACCTTCGCCCTGTTTTTCGTGGTCAACACCCCGGACGACATGGCGCGCATGCACCTGGGCATGAAGCGCGTGACGCCCGAGGCGATAGAGCGCTGGAAGGACGAACACGGCTACAACATGCCGCTGCTCTACAATGCCGAGTCCGGCGGACTCGACAGCCTGACCGAGACCATCTTCTTCGAGAAATCGGTCAAGCTCTTCGCCTTCCAGTTCGGTCAGTCCGACAGCGGTCGGGACATCGGCCATGACATACGCCAGCGCATGTGGCCGAGTCTGCTGATCGCCCTGCCCACGCTTCTCCTGGGACTGGTGGTGTATCTCAGCTTCGCCCTGCTGCTGGCCTTCTTCCGGGGCAGCTATATCGACATCGGCGGGGTGGTGCTGTGCATCATACTGATGTCGATCTCTGCCCTGTTCTATATCATCGGCGGCCAGTACCTGGTGGGCAAGATGCTGCACCTGGTACCGATCTCGGGCTTCGACACCGGCTGGCAGGCGCTGAAATTCACCATCCTGCCGGTGCTGATCGGCGTGGTTGCCGCCATCGGCAGCAATGGCCGCTTCTACCGTGCCATCTTCCTGGAGGAACTGGGCCGGGATTACGTGCGCACGGCGCGGGCCAAGGGCACCAGCGAGCCGCGCCTGATGTTCCGCCACGTGCTCAAGAATGCCATGATCCCGGTGCTGACCAACATCGTGGTGATTCTGCCGTTGCTGTTCATGGGCAGCCTGATCATGGAATCCTTCTTCGGTATCCCGGGCCTGGGCAGCTACACCATCGATGCCATCCAGAACCAGGACTTCGCCATAGTGCGTTCCATGGTCTTTCTCGGCTCGGTGCTCTACATCCTCGGCCTGCTGCTGACCGATATCTCCTATACCCTGGTTGACCCGAGGATCCGCCTGTCATGATGCCCGTGATCCTCTGGACCGATGCGCTGGTGTGGCTGCTGGTCGCGGTCATCGTGTTGTCGGGTTTCTATATGCGCAGCAAGCCGCATCTGC
Organism: Thiohalobacter thiocyanaticus; assembly: GCF_003932505.1. Lineage (GTDB taxonomy): Bacteria > Pseudomonadota > Gammaproteobacteria > Thiohalobacterales > Thiohalobacteraceae > Thiohalobacter > Thiohalobacter thiocyanaticus. The sequence continues at coordinate 358,645 of NZ_QZMU01000001.1, read as the reverse complement.
GCGAGCCCTGGCAGCGGGTGATCCGCAGCCGCACGGGTATGTCCGCGCTGGTGGTGCTGCTGGCGTTCGTGCTGATCGGCCTGCTGGATTCATTGCATTTCCGCGAGGCCCTGCCCGATCAGACGCAAGGCGGGGAGGTGCATTATTCCGGCGAGGTCATGAGCGTGTTCGACAAGCTCGTCGGTCCGCTGCGCACCCGCGTGGAGAAGACCTATTCCGCACCCTTCTCGGCCTGGCTGTACATGAAGGAGATGGTGGAACGGCCCGACGGCAGCCAGGTACTGGACTATCCGCGGCTGGAGCACGGCGCGGCGCACCTGGCCGATCCGGTCACTGAGCGCGACGCCGATATCGCCCGGCGGCTGGGGCTGGCCACGCTGCAGACACTGCTCTGCATGGCCCTGCTCGGCCTGGCCACCGCTGCCCTGGTCGCGAGACGTTACCGCCTGGATCTGCGCGCGGCGCTGGGCCTGAGCCTGCGCGGCGGCACGGCCCTGCCCCTGCCGGCGCTGCTGCTTACCCTCACGGTATTGATATGGCTGCTGTTCGCCGCTGTCAACCTGGCCGGCGCCTATCACGTGTTCGGCACCGACAAGGTGGGGCAGGACGTATTCTATCAGGCGCTGAAGAGCATCCGCACCGGGCTCATCATCGGTACCCTGACCACGCTGATCATGCTGCCCTTTGCCGTGCTGCTTGGCATCATGGCGGGTTATTTCCGCGGCTGGGTGGATGATGTCATCCAGTATCTCTATACCACCCTGAACTCCATCCCCGGCGTGCTGCTGATCGCCGCCGCCGTGCTGATGATGCAGGTCTACGTGGATACCCATCCGGAGCTGTTCGAGACCATGGCCGAGCGCGCCGACCTGCGGCTGCTGTTCCTGTGCATCATCCTCGGTGTGACCAGCTGGACCGGTCTGTGCCGCATGCTGCGTGGCGAGACCCTCAAGCTGCGCGAAATGGACTACATCCAGGCCGCCACCGCCTTCGGGGTGCCGAATTTCGTGGTGATCCTGCGTCACATCCTGCCCAATGTGATGCATATTGTGCTGATCGCCGTGGTGCTGGATTTCAGCGGTCTGGTGCTGGCCGAGGCGGTGCTGTCCTATGTCGGCGTCGGCGTGGATCCGACCATGAACAGCTGGGGCAACATGATCAACCGCGCCCGTCTGGAGATGGCGCGCGAGCCCATGGTCTGGTGGTCGCTGCTCGCCGCCTTCATCTTCATGTTCACCCTGGTGCTGGCGGCGAACCTGTTCTCCGACGTGGTCAGGGATGCGTTCGATCCACGGCTGCGGGAGCAGCGTGGGTGATATCAGGGTCTGGTGACAGGAACGCAAAGGACGCAGAGGCGCAAAGGCGCGGAGAGACAGAATGAAAAATCACATGACTATTCACGAATGTCCGAGTGCAACCATGGCTCGAACAACTCTCGACGCATGACTGACAAGTTGCTCACAGTCCGGGATCTGCAGGTGCGCTTCGGCGAGGGCGAGGGTGCGGTACGCGCGGTCGATGGGGTGAGTTTCGCCATCGACCGCGGTGAGACCCTGGCGCTGCTGGGGGAGTCGGGCTGCGGCAAGTCCATGACCGCGCTGGCGCTGCTGCGGCTGCTGCCGCAGCCGGTCGGGCACATCGCCGGCGGGCAGGTGCTGCTGGAGGGGCAGGATCTGCTGGCACTGCCGGAGATGCGCATGCGGCAGGTCCGTGGCGGGCGCATCGCCATGATCTTTCAGGAACCCATGACCTCGCTCAACCCGGTGATGACAGTGGGACGGCAGATCGGCGAGGTGCTGGCCGCGCACAAGGGGCTGAAGGGCAGGGCGGCGCGGGCACGCAGCGTGGAACTGCTCGGCCTGGTCGGCATCCCCGATGCCGGACGCAGGGTGGATGAGTATCCGCATCAGCTCTCCGGCGGGATGAAGCAGCGGGTGATGATCGCCATGGCGCTGGCCGGCGAGCCGGATCTGCTGATCGCCGACGAGCCGACCACGGCGCTGGATGTCACCATCCAGGCGCAGGTGCTTGAGCTGATGCGCGACATCCAGCGCGAGACCGGCATGGCCATGCTGTTGATCACCCATGACCTGGGTGTGGTGGCGGGCATGGCCGACCGGGTGGCGGTGATGTATGCCGGTCAACTGGTCGAACAGGCGTCCCGGGCGGATTTCTTCACTGAACCCAGGCATCCCTACAGTCGCAAACTGTTTGCGGCCCTGCCGGACATGGACAAGCGTGACCGGCCCCTGACCGTCATCCCGGGTACCGTGCCCACTCTGGACCAGAGTTTTCATGCCTGTCGCTTCGCCGACCGCTGTGCCTCGGCCTGGCGGACCTGCCATGAGGTGGAACCCGCCTGGCTGGAAGAGGCCGATGGAAGGGGCGTGCGTTGTCACCTGTACGATCCGGCTCATCCGAACCCGCCTGCCGCCGGCAGCGAGGCCGAACCGGACCGGCTGGCCGCCCGTAGCGCCGCGCCGCGCGACCTGCTCGAGGTGAGCCGTCTCAAGGTGCACTTCCCCATCCACAAGGGACTGTTCAAGCGCACGGTGGGGCATGTCTATGCCGTGGACGACGTCGATATCCACATCCCCACCGGCCGCACCCTGGCACTGGTGGGCGAGTCGGGCTGCGGCAAGACCACGGTGGGCAAGGCCATCCTGCAGCTGCTGCGGCCCACCGCCGGCAGTGTGCGTTTCGACGGCGACGAGCTGACCCGGCTGCGGGGAGAAGCGTTGCGCCGCCGGCGCCGGGAATTTCAGATCATTTTCCAGGATCCCTTCTCCTCCATGAACCCGCGCATGCAGGTCGGGGATATCATCGAGGAGGGCATGGTCGCCCAGGGTCTGGTCCCGGATGCCGGCGCGCGCCGGCAGCGGGTGGAGGAACTGCTGGAGCAGGTCGGTCTGCGCCCCGAGCATGCCCGGCGCTACCCGCATGAATTCTCGGGCGGCCAGCGCCAGCGCATCTGCGTGGCCCGGGCGCTGGCGGTGGAACCGCGGCTGATCATCTGCGACGAGCCCACCAGCGCGCTGGATGTCTCGGTGCAGGCGCAGATCCTGAATCTCCTGAAGCGGCTGCAGCTGGAACTGGACCTGGCCTACCTGTTCATCACCCATAACATTTCAGTGGTGGCCTATCTGGCCGACCGGGTGGCGGTGATGTACCTGGGCCGCATCGTCGAGGAAGGGCCGGTCGATCGGGTGCTGACCGATCCGCAGCATCCCTACACCCGGGCCCTGCTCTCGGCCGTGCCGCGGATCGACACCGACACCGGCCGCGAGGTGATCCGGCTGGAAGGCGACATTCCCTCGCCCTCGAATCCGCCGACCGGCTGTCATTTCCACCCCCGCTGTCCTCAGGCCATGGAGCGCTGCCGCCAGGCCTATCCCGACCGATTCGAGCGCGGATCGGAGCACTGGGCCCGCTGCTGGCTGCTAGAATAGTATTCGAGTGCAGGTGGCATATGAGCCACGGATGAACACGGATCAACAGGGATATTGAAATTGGCAGGTCATGCTGCGCAGTACGCAATAGGGGAACGTGAATGATTGATGTCTGCAGGCGTTTTCTATTGCTCTGCCTCTTCGCCGGCTTCAGCCTGTCTGTGATGGCGGAGGAAGTCCAGACACGCCTGCTGCTGCGGCTCGAGACGGGTGTGGATGAGGCGGTTTTTCTGCGCGGACTCGATAGCCGCTTCGGGCCGGAATTCAACCTGGAACGCCGGCTGGGTCACACCCTGATTCTCAGTTTTGCACCGCCGCTGCCGGGCTCCGAGGCCGAAGCCCTGGCGGCGCGCATCGCGGATCTTCCGGACGTGATGTATGCCGAGCCGCCCGGTCCGCGTATGCAGCCGCAGTTCGTGCCCAATGACTTCTTCTATCCAGATCAGTGGAACCTGTTCGAGACCTACGGCATCGACGCCCAGAATGCCTGGGACCGGACGCGCGGCAACAGCAGTGTGGTAATCGCCCAGATCGATACCGGCATCCTCGACCATGAGGATCTGGACAACGCTCGTATCCTGCCGGGCTATGATTTTGTCTCCGACCCGGCTGCAGCCAATGATGGTGACGGCATCGACCCGGATCCCACCGATCCGGGCGATGCCGTGGTTGCCGATGAATGCGGCGCCGGCAGCCCGGCCGATGACAGTTCCTGGCATGGCCTGCTGGTGGCCGGCGTCATGGTGGCGACCGCGGACAATACCCTGGGCGTGGCCGGGGTGGATCATCGTGCCCGGCTGCTGCCGGTGCGCGCCTTCGGCAAGTGCGGCGGGGATTTCGCCGATATCCTCACCGGCATGAGCTGGGCGGCGGGCCTGCCGGTGACTGGTGTCCCTGACAATCCGAACCCGGCCGATGTGATTAACCTCAGCTTTGCCGGCAGCGACCCCTGCAGTCCCGCTATCCAGGACATCATCGACCAGATCCGTGCCCGAGGCGTGGTACTGGTGGCCGCGGCCGGTAATGACGGTATGACGGACATGAGCACTGTGCTGCCGGCCAACTGCGAGGGGGTGATCGCGGTGGCCGCCACCAACCGAGTCGGTGACCGTGCCGCCTACTCCAATCATGGTACGAGGGTCGACATTTCCGCGCCCGGGGGGGAAACAGGAAACTTCGGGAGAGACGCTATTTCCACTACTCACAACGACGGTCCGGTAACGGCCGGAAACGACATCTACGTCTCCGCCTCCGGTACCAGTCTCGCCGCGGCCCAGGTCAGCGCCGGCGTGGCCCTGATGCGCGCACTGGATCCGGATATCACACCCGACACCGTCGCCAGCCTGTTGATCAATTCGGCCCAACCCTTCCCGGGGGGCAGCAGCTGCACCACCAGCCTGTGCGGGGCCGGCATACTGGACCTGGACGCGGCCCTGCAGCTGGTCAGCCAGTCGGGTTCGGCCGTTGCCGATGATGGCGGGGGCGGTGGCTGTGTGCTGGCCGCGGATCGGCGCCCGGATATCGGGCTGGTATTGCTGCTGATGGCGATTCTGGGTATTCGCCTTGTTCGCAGGTCGTCTCTGTAACCGTCGGTCGGGTCAGCGCAGCGTAACCCGACCTACGACTGATTATCCTCAGTATCGGTACCTGTTCTACCCCTGCCCGGAGTGCTAGAATCCCGAGCCTTTGAGTCAATTATTCACGCAGTCGAGGTCATTCATGACGCAGTCCTTTCATCCCCCCGTTCGTACCCTGATGGGCCCTGGTCCGTCCGATGTGAATCCACGCATCCTGGAGGCCATGAGCCGGCCCACCATCGGCCACCTGGATCCGATGTTCGTGCAGATGATGGACGAGATGAAGGGCCTGCTGCGCTATGCCTTCCAGACCGACTATGATCTGGCCATGCCGGTCTCCGCACCCGGTTCGGCCGGCATGGAGACCTGCTTCGTCAACCTGGTCGAGCCTGGCGACAAGGTCGTCGTGTGCCAGAACGGCGTGTTCGGCGGCCGCATGAAGGAAAACGTCGAACGTTGCGGTGCGACCGCCGTGATGGTCGAGGACGAATGGGGCAGGGCGGTGGACGTGAACAAGGTCGAGGAGGCGCTGAAGGCCAATCCGGATGCAAAGATTCTGGCCTTCGTTCATGCCGAGACCTCCACCGGCGCCATGTCTGATGCGAAGGCCCTGGCCGGGCTGGCGCGTCAGCACGACTGCCTGACCATCGCCGACACCGTGACCTCGCTGGGTGGCTGCGAACTCAAGGTCGGCGAGTGGGGCCTGGACGCCGTCTATTCCGGCACCCAGAAATGCCTGTCCTGTGTGCCGGGCCTGTCGCCGGTGACCTTCAGCGAACGTGCCCTCGACGTGGTGAAGAACCGCAGGCACCGGGTGCAGAGCTGGTTTCTGGATCTCAACCTGGTACTGGGTTACTGGGGCTCGGGCGGCAAGCGCGCCTACCACCATACCGCCCCGGTCAACACCCTCTACGCCCTGCACGAGGCCCTGGTGCTGCTGCAGGAGGAGGGTGTCGAGAATGCCTGGACCCGCCACCGCAATCACCACGAGGCGCTCAAGGCCGGCTTCGAGGCCATGGGGCTGAACTTCGTGGTCCCGGAAGGCGAGCGCCTGCCGCAACTCAACGCCATCACCATCCCCGAGGGCGTCGACGATGCCGCGGTACGCACGCGCCTGCTGGAGGAATACAACCTGGAGATCGGCGCCGGCCTGGGTGCGCTGGCCGGCAGGGTCTGGCGCGTGGGGCTGATGGGCTTCGCCTGCAACCGGACCAATGTGCTGAACTGCCTCGGGGCGCTGGATGCCGTGCTCAGCGACATGGGTGCGAAGATCGACGCCGGCAGGGCGGTCGAGGCGGCGATGGCCTGTTACCGGGAGCAGGCCTGACGCCGGGCAGGGGTTCGGCCTACAGCCGCCGGTGTCGGCTGCCGACGGCAGGATCCGGGGGATCAGGTAATCTTGTGACCCCTTCATTTGACAAGCCGGTCGGGACGGCTGTTACAGTGGCACGGCGGATTTTCCCGCACAGTCAGAAGATTACGAGGTAGAACATGAGAGTTTTCAATTCCGATTTCAATCGCCTGCTGCGCAAACTGCTGCCGGCCGTTGCAGTGGGTGTGGCCGTCACCGGCACGCTGGGTGCGGCCGGCGCGCGCGCAGAGTCGCCGGCGCCGCAGTCGCAGCAACAGCAGCTCAGCCCCGAACAGACCCAGCAGGTGCAGCGCTTCCAGGAGCTGCAGGCCGAACTGCAGGGATTGCAGCAGCAGCTCGGCGCCATCCAGGAGAAGACCCTGGAAGCGCGTCCCGAGCTGGCGCAGCAGCAGGAGGATTTCGAGCAGCTGGTGATGGAGCAGATGCGCGCCAACGGCCACCAGCCCGAGCAGGAATTCGAGCAGATCCAGGCCCTGCAGGAGAAGATCCAGGACCAGAGCCTGTCGGAAGACGAGCGCCGCGGCCACTATGACGAATACCGTCAGGCAGTGATGGAATTCCAGCAGGCCCAGCAGCAGGTCATGCAGAAGGAAGACGTGCAGTCGGCCCGTGAGGAACTGAACCAGGCCATGCTCACCGCCATGAAGTCCGAGGATCCGAAGACCGAGGCCCTGCTCAGCGACATGAAACAGAAGCAGGAGCAGATGATGGAGATACGCCGCTCGGTGATGCCGGGGCAGTAAGGGCGCGCAAGCGTCCGTACCGACATGGAGCGGTCGGCTGACGCCGTGGCGCAGCCGGACGAGGCCGACTTCCGGCCGGCCTGGTGGCTGCCTTCGCCGCATCTGCAGACCCTCTGGCCGGTGCTGATGCGCCGACCCCGCAGGCTGGCGCTGAGACGCGAACGGGTCGAGCTGGCCGACGGGGACTTCATCGATCTGGCCGGCTGCGGCCCGGCGGCCGGGCCCGGGGTGCTGGTCATCCACGGCCTGGAAGGCTCGCTGGCATCGCACTACGCCACCCCTCTCCTGACGGCCCTGTCCGGGGCCGGTTACCAGGCCCTGTTCATGCATCTGCGCGGCAGCGGCGAGGAGCCGAACCGGCTGGCGCGCAGCTACCATTCCGGTGCCAGCGATGACCTGCGCGAAGTGCTGGCGTACCTGCGTACCCGGGGCCGGGCGCCGCGTGCGGCAATCGGCTTCTCGCTGGGCGGGAACCTGCTGCTCAAGCACCTGGGCGAGACCGGCGCGGACAGCGGCCTTGACTGCGCGGTGGCGGTATCGGTGCCATTCCGGCTGCAGGATGCGGTTCGGCGGATGGAACAGGGCTTTTCCCGGCTTTATGGCCGTTATCTGCTGGGCCGTCTCAAGCGCTCCTACCGCCGGCGTTTCCGCCGCCGGTCTTCACCGCTGGATGTGGACATCGATCGGGTGCGCAGCATCCACGAGTTCGACGATCGCATTACTGCTCCGCTGAATGGTTTTGCCGGCGCCGAGGACTACTACCGGCGCTGCAGCGCCGCCGCCTTTGTCGGGGATATCATCACGCCCACCCTGATCCTGCATGCCCGGGACGATCCCTTCATGTACCCGGACAATGTGCCCGCGTCCGCTGAACTCGGGCCGGGTGTGAGGCTGCAGCTCAGTGAACACGGAGGGCATGTGGGTTTCGTCGCCGGTCGTCTGCCCTGGCGGCCGGTGTACTGGGCCGAGCAGCGCATCCTCGCCTGGCTGGAACAGAGGCTGGCGCCGTCGCGTTGAGCTATTTCTTCTCCAGCCGCTCGAGCAGGTGCTCGAGCTTCTGCGCCACCACGTCCCACACGCCCATGGGCCCGGCCTGACGAATCTCGTCCTCCTCCCAGTGCTCGCGCGATTTCTGCTTGAGCGTCTCCACCTGTCCCGCGAGTTCCTCGCGCCGGCCCTGGATTTCGGCCAGCTCCGCATGGGTATCGGGCGAGGCTCCCTGGCGTTGGGCCCGGGGCCATCAGCTCGTCGATGTGTCTGAGCCGCGCTTCGTATTCCCGGATATGCTGTTCGATCAACTGGTCGATGTGGGTCATGGCCTGCACCTCGGGGGACGGACGCTTGTGTTCTGTCTGAAAGTATTGGTTCAACGGGCTGAATTTCAAGCCCCGTCCAGCCTGGGGTTGAATCCCGTCCTGTCCGGCGCAATCCACGAAACTGAACTACTATCCTTGCCCTATATTTCATTTCCGGAGGTGATGATGATGGATACGGCCCAATGGGAAACCGCCAGACTCGATCCCACGGCGGTTTTCCGCACGCCGGGGGAACTGATGGCCCGGATCGACCTGAGTGATGCGCAGAAGATCGAACTGCTGCGGCGCTGGGAATACGATGCCCGCGAACTGGAGGTTGCCGAAGAGGAGAACATGGCCGGCAGCGGGGACGATACCGACCTGCTGGACGAGATTCTGAACTGTCTGCGCCAACTGGAGGGAGGACAGAAATAGGAGGATTTTCCCGGGCGGCCGGATCAGGCACAATGCAGTGACATGAATCCGGTCGGCGGGGGAGTATGAACAGGACAGTCCTGGCAGGTGTTGTGGTGCTGGCGGCCGCGGCCGGTGGTCTGTACGTCTGGCTGCAGCCGCTACCGCCGCCGCAGACCTCAGTGCCGGAAAGCGCTCCGGGTGAAACATTCCGGGAAGCCGCCCCGCCGTCCCCGCAGTACCCGGTACCCGAGCCGCCGGCCGATGCGGATGCCGCCGTCCCCGATGCGCAGGAGACGGAACCTGCGCCGCCCGCGGCGGAACCGGCGCCACCACCTCTGCCCGAGCTGGGCGAGAGCGACAGGCTCGCCAGCCAGGCGGTGCAGGAAATCTTCACCGTGCCCGAGCCGCTGGCGCTGTTCAGTCTGGACGGACTGATCCGGCGCCTGGTCGTGACCGTCGACAACCTCCCGCGCACCAAGCTGCCGGCCAGGCGGCTGGCAGTGGCGACAGCGCCGGGACGTTTCCAGGTCAGTGGCGGGGAGGATGAATTCGTCATCAAGCCGGAAAACCATCGTCGTTACCGGCCCCATGTCAGTCTGCTGGAATCACTCGATATCGAGACCTTCTCCCGGCTGTATATCCGTTATTACCCGCTGTTCCAGGCCGCCTACGTCGAACTCGGCTATCCCGATGCCTATTTCAACGACCGTCTGGTGGCAGTGATCGATCACCTGCTGGCCACCCCCGAGGTGCGTGAACCGATCCGGCTGATCCGGCCGCATGTCCTGTACCAGTACGCCGACCCTGAACTGGAGGCCCTGTCGGCCGGACAGAAGGCACTGATACGGATGGGGCCCGACAATGCCGCACGGGTCAAGGCGAAGCTGCGCGAGATCCGCGCGCGTCTGGTCCGTCTCGAGCTCGAGTGAATCAGCGCATGTAGGCGTAGCCTTCCTCCCGCTGCAGTCTCACGATCTCTGCATCTGCCATCGGCACCATCTGCACGAATCCGTGAATATCCTTCGGTGCATAGCCATGGCCGCGGGCCGCGATCCGGCACATGCGGACCTGGATGATCCCACCCACCGTCAGGCTCTGGGCTCGACGCATCAGCTCATGGTACTGGGTCCGGTTCTCAAGGGCGAAAAAGGGGATCTCGTCGCCGTGCAGCACGAGAATGATGGAGGCATCGAAGGGATCGGCGCCGTAGAGGTTGTTCAGGTAACTGACCCGGTCGAGCACGCGTTCGAAGCGGCCGCGGCTGTCGACGCTGACATCATAGACCACCTTGTGCGGCGCATACTCGATGTCGAGCTGGTTGTCCGCGGCTGTGCCCCAGGGGGCATTGTTCTCGGCCTGCAGGGCCAGGCTCCAGATCAGAAGGAAAGGAAAGAGGATCAGGGTGCGCATGCGAACTCCTTTGCCGGCAAGGATTTATCAGATTCTGATCTTAACGCCGCCCGGAAATTTCTGCATGCCCTCACTTACACCTCACACTCCTCACCCCCCTCACTCCTGACTCCAAAAAACAAACCCCGCGGCCGGGCGCGGGGTCTGTCGGGGTGCCGTGTTAATGCAGTGGGCCTCAGCTCTGTGGCACCACGTTCGCCGCCTGCGGACCCTTGGGTCCCTGCTCGACATCATAGGTGACGGCCTGACCCTCGAGCAGGGTTTTGAAGCCCTGGCCCTGTATGGCCGAGAAGTGAACGAACACATCCGAACCGCCGTCCTCGGGAGTGATGAAACCGAAGCCCTTGGATTCGTTGAACCACTTGACAGTACCTGTAGCCATGAAACTTACCTCTAACACTTGAGCAGACGATGTGATGGACTGCATGTGAGTAAACGGCGCAGGGAGGGTTCAGCCGAATACCCTGGATTCATGCAATCAGCTTCAGTGTAACCCAGCACCGGCATAAGTACAGTAGAAAAACGCCTGTCCCGGCATCCCGCTGTCACACGGGTGCGATCAGTTGATCAGGGCAGCTGGAAGCCGCCCCCCGGCATGCCGCCACCGGGCCCTCCCATGCCTTCGGTGCCGCCCTTGGGGATCACGATGGATGAGGCGGCGTCGCGGCGCATCTCCTCAAGCTCCTGCATGGTGCGTTCCACGGCCTGCTCCGTGGCTTGCGCGAAATTGGCCACGGCCTCGGCCAGCGAGCCGGCGGGGATTTCGAAGCTCAGCGGCAGCGCGCCGGCCGGCGTCATCAGCTGCGCCTGGCCGACGTAGACCACGGCGCGGGCCGGATCGGCCGCGCCCTCGGCGGTGACGGGGGTGAGTACCCGGATGCTGCCCACGCGGCGGTCGGTGAACACCTCTTCACGATACAGATCGGAGGCGTCCATCCGCGGGGTATCGAGGCTTTCATCCTGTTGCATGGTCGCTTATCCTCACGGGTGGTGACTGATGGGGCAAGCCTATCAGATTTGGCGCCCCATGGCTGTAACGCCGGGCTCACAGACCCTGGGAGGAAGGAGCATGGTCAACGAACCCGAAGACACCGACCGCGACGGGCTGCTGCAGCGCCGGGACGCCCTGCGCGAGCGGCTCGCTGCGATCAGGCAGGATTATGCCGCCGGTCTGGACCCCGATTCCGAGGAGCGCGCCCAGCAGTTGGAGAACGCCGAGGTGCTGGCCGCCATCGCCCGCACCACGGCCGAGGAACTGGAGGAGGTCGAACGCCTGCTTCAGGGCCTGCCGCCGGCGGAGGACGAGCGCAAGGACTGAGTCCGGCCGCAGCCGTAGTATGGATTTGCAGATCACACCTGAGCTGACTCTGCCAGACGAGGAAATCGAGCTCAGCGCGGTACGCGCCCAGGGCGCCGGCGGTCAGAACGTCAACAAGCTGGCAACGGCGATTCACCTGCGTTTCGACATCCATGCCTCCTCGCTGCCCGAGCCCTGCAAGCAACGGCTGCTGGCGCGGCGTGACAGCCGCATCACCCGCGACGGGGTGGTGATCATCAAGGCCCAGTCCGCGCGCACCCAGGAGCGCAACCGGGCCCAGGCGCTGGAACGTCTGGCGGAACTGATCCGCGGTGCCCTGCAGGCGCCGAAACGGCGCATTCCCACCCGGCCCTCACGCAGCGCCCGCCAGCGCCGGCTGGAGGCCAAGAAGCGCCGGGGCAGCAACAAGGCGCTGCGCCGCAAACCGGAAATCTAGTTTGATAAAAAACCCTGTCTTTTCTGCGACTGCCTCGATTGCAGTTGTTATGCCGTCATGGCAATCTCCGAAGCAGGACAGCGTCGCGAACCGCGTGCGGCGCGCACAGGAAGCGACAAAGGAAACGGGCATGAGCCAGACGTTGACGCAGGATCGCGACACTGTCAGCGATATCTCCGTGCTGGACAGGGAGCAGGCACAGCGTAACTACACGGCGGTGCGGGCGGTGACCGAGGCACTGTGCCGGCCATTGTCGGCCGAGGACTGTCTGCTGCAGGGCATTACCGAAACCAGCCCGCCCAAGTGGCACCTGGCGCATGTGAGCTGGTTCTTCGAAACCTTTCTGTTGCACGAATACCTGCCGGGCTATCGGCCCTTCAATCCGCGCTTCCGCTATCTGTTCAACTCCTACTACGAACAGCTCGACGGTTTTCATCCGCGGGCCCGGCGTGGCCTGCTGTCACGGCCGTCGCTGGAGGAGGTCTATCGCTACCGGGGCTGGGTGGATGAGCACATGCAGACCCTGATGGCGGACGCAGCGCCGGAACAGTGGCCGCAGATCGCCCTGCGGCTCGCGATCGGACTCAATCACGAACAGCAGCATCAGGAACTGATCCTCACCGACCTCAAGCACAACTTCTGGGTCAACCCGCTGCTGCCGGTCTACCGCGAGGAACTGCCAGTGCCGCAGGGACGCGCCGCACCGCTGCACTGGCAGGAATACCCGGGCGGCGTGCAGGAGATCGGCTATGGCGGCAGCGGCTATGCCTTCGACAACGAACGGCCGCGCCACCGGGCGTATAACGGGCCCTGGCGCCTGGCCAGCCGCCTGCTGACCAATGGCGAGTATCTCGCCTTCATGGATGGCGGCGGCTATACAAGGCCCGAGCTGTGGCTGTCCGACGGCTGGGCCACGGTGCAGCGGCTGGGGTGGAAGGCGCCGCTGTACTGGCTGCGGCAGGACGGCGACTGGTGGCAGTACACGCTCGGGGGGCTGCGTCCGCTCAATCCCGACGAGCCGGTCTGCCATGTGAGCTACTACGAAGCCGACGCCTGTGCCCGCTGGGCCGGCAGGCGCCTGCCCACCGAACAGGAGTGGGAGGTGGCTGCCGCGGACCGGCCGGTGGCGGGGAATCTGCGCGATACCGGCCTGCTGCATCCGGGCGTGGCCGACGGCAGCGGGCTGCAGCAGCTCTACGGCGACGTCTGGGAATGGACCGCCAGCCCCTACACGGCCTATCCCGGCTACCGGCCGCCGGCCGGCGCGCTGGGCGAATACAATGGCAAGTTCATGTGCAATCAGCAGGTTCTGCGCGGTGGTTCCTGTGTCACGCCCGCGGACCACATCCGGGCCAGCTACCGCAATTTCTTCTACCCTCATGACCGCTGGCAGTTCATGGGGCTGCGACTGGCGGAGGATGCGGAATGAACCCGCCGCATGAATCCGCCGTTCAATTCCATGATATGCATCCGCCGGTCGAGGACCTGCGCGCGGAGGTGCTGCACGGGCTGGCACGGCGCCCGCGACGCATCCCGCCCAAGTTCTTCTACGACCGGCGCGGCTCGGAGCTTTTCGAGGCCATTACCGAAACCCCGGAGTACTACCCCACACGCACCGAGCTGGGCCTGCTGGAGACGCATGGCGAAGCGATGGCCGGGCTGCTCGGTCGCGGCGGGGTGCTGGTGGAGCTGGGCTCGGGCAGCAGCCGCAAGATCCGGCTGCTGCTCGATGCCCTGCGTCCGGCCCTCTACATGCCGCTGGATATCTCGCGCGACTTCCTGCTGGATGCGGCCGGCGAGCTGGCCCGGGAATATCCCGGTATCCGCGTGCATGCCGCCTGCGTGGACTATTCCCGCGGTCTGGCGCTGCCCGGGCTGCCGGAGGGCCTGCCGCGCGCGGCCTTCTTCCCCGGTTCCAGCATCGGCAACTTCGAGCCCGGTCAGGCCCGGCAGCTGCTCACGCATGTCGCTCGTGCCCTGGGTCCGGGCGGGCGGCTGGTGATCGGGGTGGACCTGCAGAAGGATCCGGCCATTCTGAACGCGGCCTACAACGATGCCGCCGGGGTGACCGCCGCCTTCAACCGCAATCTGCTGGTGCGCATCAACCGGGAGCTGGGCGCGGATTTCGATCTGGCGCATTTCCATCACCGGGCCTTCTACGCCCCGGGGCCGGGCCGGGTGGAAATGCATCTGGTCAGCGACTGCCTGCAGCAGGTGCGCGTCGCGGGACACAGTTTCCACTTCGAGGCCGGCGAGAGCATCCACACCGAAAGCTCCTACAAGTACAGCGTGGCCGGATTCCAGGTCCTGGCGGGGGAGGCCGGCTTCGCGCCGCTGGCAGTCTGGACCGATCGCGACGATTTGTTCAGCGTGCACTGTCTGGAAGTCACCGGCTGAAGCCGCGCAGCCCGCCGGGCGTTCGGGTAGAATGACGCGGATGGACCCGCAGCCTCACTCCAGCGACACGCCGGGCACCGCTGCCCGCCGCATCCTGCGCAGCACCTTCGGTTACGCTGATTTCCGGCCTTACCAGCAGACGATTATCGAGCAGCTCGCCGCCGGCGAGGATGTCTTCGTGCTCATGCCCACCGGTGGCGGCAAATCCCTGTGCTACCAGATCCCGGCCCTGCTGCGCCCCGGCACCGCCCTGGTGGTCTCGCCCCTGATCTCGCTGATGCAGGATCAGGTCGCCGCCCTGCAGGCCAACGGCGTGGCGGCGGCCTGCTACAACTCGAGCCTGGATGGGGACGCCGCGCGCCAGGTGCTGGCCCGGCTGCATGCCGGGGAGCTGGATCTGCTCTATGTCAGCCCCGAGCGGCTGCTGAGCGACGGCTTCCTGGGACGCCTGCAGGACATCTCCATTGCGCTGATCGCCATCGACGAGGCCCACTGCGTGTCCCAGTGGGGGCACGATTTCCGGCCAGAATATGCCCGCCTGGGTGGGCTGGGCGAACATTTCCCCGGTGTGCCCCGGATCGCGCTCACCGCCACCGCCGACGCCCAGACCCGCACCGACATCCTGAGGGTGCTGGGGCTGGAGGCGGCGCAGCAGCATGTCACCGGCTTCGACCGGCCCAACATCCGCTACAGCGTGCTGGAAAAGCACAAGCCCTTCGATCAGCTGCTGGCCTTCCTGGAGGCGCGCCCGGAGCAGGCCGGGATCGTCTATGCGCTCAGCCGCAAACGGGTCGACGAGGTGGCCGGGCGGCTGGCCGAACGCGGCCTGCGCGCCGCCGCCTATCACGCCGGCCTGCCGGCCGGACAGCGCCGGCAGGTGCAGGAGGATTTCCTGCGTGACCGGCTCGACCTGGTGGTGGCCACGGTGGCCTTCGGCATGGGCATCGACAAACCCAACGTGCGCTTCGTGATTCACTATGATCTGCCGCGCAACATCGAAGGCTACTACCAGGAGACCGGCCGGGCGGGCCGCGACGGCCTGCCGGCCGAGGCGCTGCTGCTGCACGGTCAGCAGGACATCGTCACCGCCCGTCGGCTGGTGGACAATACCGAGGACGCGGATCAGCGCCGCATCGAGCTGCATAAGCTCAACGCCATGGTGGACTTCGCCGAGAGCCGGGTCTGCCGCCGCCGCATCCTGCTCAATTATTTCGGCCAGAGCCTGGAGCAGGACTGCGGCAACTGCGATATCTGTCTGGACCCGCCCGAGCGGTTCGACGCCACGGTCCAGGCGCAGATGGCCCTGTCCTGCGTCTACCGGGTCGGCCAGCGCTTCGGCGTCAAGCATGTGGTGGATGTGCTGCGCGGGCTGGACAACGAACGCATCCGCCGGCTCGGCCACGACCGACTCTCAACTTATGGCATCGGCAGCGAACTCAGCGAGCAGGAATGGGTTTCCATCGTGCGCCAGCTCATCCATCTGGGCTACCTGACCCAGGACGTGGCCAACTACTCGGTGCTCAAGCTGACCGAACGCGCCCGCCCGCTGCTGCGCGGCGAGCAGGACCTGGAACTGGCCCGGCCGCGGGTACGTGAGCGCAGTCGTGGCAAGCGGCCGCGCGCGGCGGCCGACGGCGGGCCCTACGACGAGGCCCTGTTCGAGCAGCTGCGCGGCCTGCGCAGACGCCTGGCCGATACCCAGGGGGTGCCGCCCTATATCATCTTCGGCGATGCCAGCCTGATCCAGATGGCGCGCGCCAAACCGCGCGACCCCGAGGCCCTGCTGGCCATCAGCGGTGTCGGTCAGACCAAGTTCGAGCGTTACGGCAGTGATTTCCTGCAGCTGATCACCGCCTGGTGTGAAACGCAGACATCATAAAAAAATATAATGGCTAGCCATTCAATCAATCATCAGCCGGGCATTGTCAGGCGTCTGATCTGGACTAGGCTTGGGGTAACGGGAGTATCAATCTGTCCGCACACATAACAGGAGGTGGACGATGAGACGGCTCTATTTTCTCCTGCCGGACCTGGAAGTTACCCATAAGGCGGTCGAAGAGCTGCTGCTGCAGCGTATCGATGATCGCCACATTCACGTCATGGCCCGTGACGACATCGACCTGGGCGATCTGCCCCGCGCCTCGCTGGCCCAGCGCAGCGACTTCATTCCCGGGATGGAACGCGGTATCGCCTTCGGCGGGGCGACCGGCATCGTGGCCGGTCTGGTGGCCCTGCTGATGCCGGATGTCGTGATCACCGGCGGAGCAATCCTTGCCATGGGTCTGGTCGGCGCCGGCATGGGCGCCTGGGCCGGCGGCATGATCGGCCTGGATGTGCGCAACAGCCAGATGCGGCGCTTCGAGCAGCCGCTGTCACAGGGGCAGATTCTGCTGATTGTGGATGTCCCCAAGGACCGGGTGCGCGAGATCGAGGCTTCGGTGCGCAAGCATCATCCCGAGGCCGGCTACGGCGGGACCGAGCCGACCATCCCGGCCTTCCCCTGAGCAACGCAGCCGGCACAAAAAAAGGCCCCGCAGGGGCGGGGCCTGTGCGTGCGCCGTGCCGGATCAGCGCTCCAGCATGCGCGGGGCCCGTGGCTCGGTGAGCCCGCTGCGGGAGCCATACCAGGCCGCAACAGCCTCGATATCCGCTTCGGACAGTCCGGCGGCCATGGGCGCCATGATGGCGTTGCTGCGTTCCCCGTTCTTGTACTGGGACAGGGAGTGGGCCAGGTAGTTGGCGTGCTGACCGGCCAGGCGCGGGTACATGGGGTTGTCGCCGTTGCCGTCCACGCCGTGACAGGCCTGGCACTGCTGTTCAGCGATCTGCCGGCCGCGTTCCAGATCGCCGCCGGCCTGCGCGGCGCCGGCCGCGGCCAGCAGGCAGGCGGATGCAATATAAGACAGGGCTTTCATCGGTTCACTCCTCGGTGCAGTCGGTGTCAGTTCCCAAGCTGGGAGAAATAGGCCGCGATGTCCTGCATGTCCTGCTCGCTCAGCGAAGCGGCCTGGGCATGCATGGTGCCATGCGGACGCTGTCCGTCCTGATAGGCCTTTAGCGCGGCAACGATGTACTGCGCATGCTGGCCACCGAGCTTGGGCACGTGGAAGGTGGGGTAGGCATTGGTGTAACTGGGGACACCGTGACAGCCCATGCAGGTGAAGGCCTTGTCCTTGCCGGCGACCGGATCGCCTTCAGCGGCCGCACCGAGGGGCAGACAGCCGGCGGCAGCCAGCATCAGCAGCCCGGATAGATGCTTTGTCTTCATAGTCCTCGCTCTCGTGGTTACAGGTTGGTGGTTTTGTTGTTGTGAGGCCCGGGCCGGGCGCGCCAGCGGCGTCTTGTTGTCAGCCGGTCCCGTTATTGCCCGGATTATAATTGAACTGGCCCGGATATCACGCTTTTGCATGCCCGTGATAACCGGATTTTGTAACCCCATAATAAGGTTTTGGGCCGGATCAATCGGCGCCTGCCGCGCTGAGCACCCCCTGCACGACGAACCATATCGTGAGGATGAACACGATGGTGGCAACCAGGCCCACCCCGATATAGACCAGCGGGCGGCCGCGGGTGAAATCCTCCTCGTGCCGGCGGCTGCCCTGCACGCCGAAGAAGCTCGCCAGCACGCTGACAACCACCCGGCGCAGGGGCGGCGAGGACGATGTGGAATCGGATGAATCCGGCATACAGTTTTCCCCCCTCAGGATCGAATGCCGCAGTAGTCCTTCAACATGATATTGATGGGTTCAGAGCCCCCGAGCGGCGTCAGGGCGAGGCGCAGCGCGCAGGTAAGGGTCATTCCCTTGTCAAGCGTTGCAACGCGGCACTGGCGTCGCTCGGGGGCTCCCTCCGGGCGAGACGATAAGCGGCCATCTGCGGCGTTGCTTGCCCTTGAGGTAGAATGGCTACCCCGGCGGGCAAGCGCCTTGCACCTGGCCGCTTCTCGTTTCGCTGAACCCATCAATATCATGTTGAAGGACTACTAGTCTATCGGGTTTGACCCGCGCATGTAAGGCCGGCCGCCCGTGCCTGCCCGCAGCCGGGGCAGGGCCTGTATACTGTAGGCTTTGCAGCCCGGACCGATCCAGACCGTGAATCCTTCCCAGCCCGCCAGCCCGCCCCGGCCCAACCTGTTCCTGATCGGGGCGATGAAATCCGGTACCACCACCCTGCACGCCCTGCTGGCGGCCCATCCGCAGATATTCATGTGCGAGCCCAAGGAGCCCTGTTATTTCCTGGCGCCGGACCTGCTCAGACGTTACTGGCCCGAGATGTGGGAGCGGCGTTACTGGGAGGACGAGTCACGTTACCTGGAACTGTTCGCCGGTGCCGGGGCGGCGGATGTGATCGGCGAATCGAGCACCGACTACAGCAAGCTGCCGCGCTTCGATGGGGTGGTGGAGCGGATCCGGGCCTTCAATCCGGGAGCGCGTTTCATCTACATCATGCGCGACCCGGTCGAGCGCACGCTCAGTCACTACTGGCACATGGTCAGCCACCGCGGCGAGCGCCGCGGGCTGCTGGAAGCGCTGCGGGCGGATCCGCACTATACCGAGGTCAGCGATTATGCCATGCAGCTGCGCCCCTATCTGGAGGCCTTCGGTCCGGAGCGGGTGCTGACCCTGACCTTCGAGGAACTGAAGGCCGAACCGCTGACCACCGTGCAGCGGGTCTTCGCCTGGCTGGGGGTGGACGCGGCTTTCGTGCCGCCCAATCTGGGTGAACGCGAGAATGTCACCGCCGCCCGGGTCGAACAGGTCAGCGGTCTCGGCCTGCTGCACCGGCTGCGGCATTCCCGGCTGTGGGAGCGCATCGGCCCGCGAGTGCCGCCGGGTATCCGCGCCCTGGGCGTGAAGCTGTCGGTGAAGCAGGTCGACCGTTCCACGGTGGATCGCAATGCAGCCATCGAGTACCTGCGCCCGCTCCAGCAGGCCCGGACGGCGGAACTCGAGTCCCTGC
Organism: Thiohalobacter thiocyanaticus; assembly: GCF_003932505.1. Classification (GTDB taxonomy): domain Bacteria; phylum Pseudomonadota; class Gammaproteobacteria; order Thiohalobacterales; family Thiohalobacteraceae; genus Thiohalobacter; species Thiohalobacter thiocyanaticus. Next base: position 339,272 of record NZ_QZMU01000001.1, on the reverse strand, counting down.
TGGGCCGCTCCTTTCCGCAGTGGACCACCCTGTACGGCGGCACCGGGGGTCGCTCGTGACCATCGCCGCACCGCGCTTTTCCGTTATCATCCCGGCTTACAACAGCGCGGACACCATCAGTGCCGCGATCGATTCGGTGCTCTCGCAAACCTGGCCGGCGCACGAAATCATCGTAGTCGACGATGGTTCCACCGATGACACGGCCGAACGGGTGCGTGCCTGCGGCGAACCTGTGCACTATCTTCATCAGCCCAATGCCGGGGTGTCTGCTGCCCGTAATTGTGGTATCCGGGCCGCGACCGGTGACTGGATCGCCTTTCTCGATGCCGACGATCTTTATCTGCCCGACCGTCTGAAGTGGCACGCAGAATGGATACAGCGCGAACCGGGACTGATTTTCTACGTCGGCAACTTCGAACACCGCGATGAGGCCGGCAACCCGCTCGGCACCGGCATGGAGGGCACACCGGTGGGCCGCCGCCTGCTGGAACGGGCCGGCGGGGCGCGGGAGGCGGTAATGGAAGGAGACGATATCCTCGCCTTCATCGTGCATCAGTTTTCGGATGTCCGCTGCCTGAGTGTGCCGAAGTCGCTGCTCGAGCAGGTGGGCGGATTTCCCGCAGGGATCGCCGTGGGTGAAGATGTCTATTGCATCGTCAAGCTGTGCGCGCGTGCCCGTGCCATCGGTGTTGTCTGCGAACCCCTGGCGGTCTACACCGTGCACGACACCGGCGCGATTCGTTCCGATACCCTGCGCGCCCAGACTGAGTCCGTCGTCACCTTCAAACGGCTGCATTCCGAGCTGCGGGATGCAGGTCCGGACGTGCGGCGTGCCCTGAAGGGACTGGTGCGCCGGGTGCGCCGTGACTGGGCCACGGCGCTGCTGCGCCAGGGGCGGCGGCGGGAGGCGTTGAAGGCGATTGCGCCGGGACTGGTGGAGAATCCAGGTTGGAGCGCATTACGCGATCTGCTGTCCGTGCTGCGGGGAGTCAAACGCCAGGCGTAGGATGGGTGAAGCGAAGCGCAACCCATCGCAACCGGTATGATGGGTTACGCTACGCTCCATCCATCCTACACTCAGGCCTTATTTCACACAGGCCTCGTAGATCATCGCTGCATACAGGCGTGCGGCCTGGCGCACTTCCTCCAGTGCCACATGCTCGCCTCGGGTGTGGGCCACCTCCAGTCGGCCCGGGCCGCAGATCACCGGCACCGCACCGCTCTGGTGGAACAGGCTGCCGTCGGAGTGCGAGCGGAAGGCCACCGGTGCCCAGTCCAGTCCGCAATCGTCATAGGCCGCGCTCAGCGGCGCCAGCAGCGGGTGATCGGCGGGATTGGCGTAGCCGGGACCCCAGAAGATGTTCTCATATTCCAGCCGGCAGCTCGGATGCGTCTCGCGGGCACGTAGCATGGCGGTCTCGATCAGACCGTCGACCTGCGTTTTGTCCACCCCGGGCGGGACATGGATGTCGATGGCGGCCTCGCAGTCCTCGGCCACCACGAACTGGTCGGCACCGCCGCGGATCTCACGCGGATTGATGGTGAGCTGACGGGCGAACTCGGCCTCGCGGCCAACCTGCAGCAGCTGCTGCATCCATTCCAGCATGGCGTGGATGGCGCTGGCGCCGACCTCGGGCAGGGCGGCATGAGCCCGGGTACCGCGCGCACCCAGACGGCATTCGTAGTAGCTGAAATGATCGATGCAGGGCGTGAGTCCGGTGGGCTCGCCGATCACCACCAGCGGTGCGGTGTGCGCCTGCAGCAGGGTCTCGGAGCCGTCGCCGTATTCCTCCTCGCCCACCACCAGGGCGATGCACAGCCCCTGCTTGAACGCTGCGCCGGCCTCGTGCAGTGCGGTGACGGCCTCGATGATGGCCGCGCAGCCGGATTTCATGTCGGCCGTGCCCAGGCCATGCAGGATATCGTCTTCCCGGCGCAGGGCCTGTTCCTCCTCGTCGATCATGGGCACGGTATCGACATGACCCACCCACATGAAGGCCGGCGGCGCGGGGCCGAGCTGGACGATCAGGTTGGCGCGGGCATCGCCCATGGTGCCGCCGGGCGTTTCCACCGGCTGGCGCAGATAGCTGATGCCGGCCTGGGCCAGACGCGCGGCGAACACCTCCATGGCCGGTTCCTCGGCGAAGGAGGGGCTGTACTGGGCCACAGCCTCGGTGAGCAGTTCGACCAGGCGCTCGTCGTCGACGTGCTCCAGTATGCTTTCCAGTGACTGCGTCATGCGCAGGTTTCCTCAGTCCGGGCCTTCGTCGCGCAGGCGTTGATAGTCGGGGTGGCTGGTCAGGTTCTTGCTGAGATAGACGTGCTTGTCCTCGTTGCCGAAGCCGTGGTTGTGAAAGAAGCCGATGGCCGCCTCGTTGGCCGCGTCGGTGTCAACGATCATCATGCGCGCGCCGGCGCGGATGAAGGTCGCAGTCAGGGCCTCGACCAGCTGCGAGGCGATGCCGCTGCGCTTGAGGTCGGGATCCACCGCCAGCCACATCAGGTAGCCGTAGGTCCAGGCGCTCTTGCGCTTGTTGATCAGGGTGCCCAGCGCGAAGCCGACCACGCGCTCGTCGCGTTCGGCGACCAGGCAGAACTCACCGTCGGAAGAGAACAGGCCGACCGCTTCGTATTCGTCCCAGGTGCGGTACAGGCTGGGCCACTTGTCGGCGGTGAACACGCGTTCGCCCAGGGCGTAGATGGTGGATAGATCCTCCAGCTCCATTTCCCGGATGTGAAGGGAGGGTGCGGGATCGCTGCTCATGGTGTTGCTGCCTTTGATGGGGTGAGTGACAGCATGTCAGCCTACCTGAGCGCAATGGTTCTGTCAGCAGGAGAACCAGGCGAACCGCGCCGCACTTGCGGCATATTCAGGATCCTTCAGGTTCCCTCCTGCCAGGAGGCCAGATAGTCGCGCTGCTCCCCGGTCAGGCTGTCGATGGCGATGCCCATGGCCGCCAGCTTGAGCCGGGCGACCTCGCGGTCGATGTCCGCCGGCACCGGATGCACCTGGGCTGCCAGTCCGCGGCCGTGGCGCGCCAGGTGCACCACCGAGAGCAACTGGTTGGCGAAGCTCATGTCCATGACGGCCGAGGGATGGCCCTCGGCGGCGGCCAGATTGACCAGCCGGCCCTCGGCCAGCAGGCACAGGCGGCGGCCGTCGGCCAGGATGAATTCCTCGACCGATGCCCGCGGCCGGTGATGTTCCACGGCCAGGGCTTCCAGTGCCGGGATGTTGATCTCCACGTTGAAATGCCCCGAGTTGGCCAGCACGCAGCCGTCCTTCATGCGCTCGAAGTGGGGGCTGTCGATCACGTGCTTGTCGCCGGTGGCGGTGACGATGAAATCGGCGATGGCGGCCGCCTCGGTTAGCGGCAGGACGCGAAAGCCGTCCATGGCCGCCTCCAGCGCGCGCAGCGGCTCGACCTCGGTGACAACCACAAGTGCGCCATGCCCCTTTGCCCGCATGGCGATGCCGCGGCCGCACCAGCCGTAGCCGCACACCACGAAGGTCTTGCCGGCGAGCAGGATGTTGGTGGCTCGGATCAGTCCATCCAGGGTGCTCTGGCCGGTGCCGTAGCGGTTGTCGAACAGGTGCTTGGTCAGGGCATCGTTGACGGCGATGACAGGGTAGGCGAGCGCGCCCCCGGCAGCCATGGCCCGCAGCCGGATTACCCCGGTGGTGGTCTCCTCGGTGCCGCCCAGCATGGCATCGATCAGGCCCCGGCGGGTCTTGTGGATCTCACTGACCAGGTCGGCGCCGTCATCCAGAGTGATGACTGGATGGTGATCGAGGGCGGCATTGATATGACTGTAATAGGTTTCGGTGGACTCGCCGCGGATGGCGAACACCGGGATGCCGTGATCCTCGACCAGGGCGGCGGCGACGTCGTCCTGGGTGCTGAGCGGATTGCTGGCGCACAGCACCACCTCGGCCCCGCTGGCCTGCAGGGCCAGTGCCAGGTTGGCGGTCTCGGTGGTGATGTGCAGGCAGCCGCTGACATGCAGCCCCTGCAGCGGGCGTTCCCGCGCCAGATCCTCGCTGAGCCGTCGCAGCACCGGCATTTCGCGGGCGGCCCAGGCGATGCGTTCGCGGCCGGTGGCAGCCAGGGCAGGTTTTTTGATATCAGGCATGTATGACACCATGGTTGTTTGAGCATGATGACGGATTGTCCATTTTTTCCTATGGTTAATATAGTATGTATCATGTCAGGCGCACATCCGGCTGCGACGGGGTGCGGCTGACAGGTCCAGGCAGCAGAAGGGGATGACATTGGACATCGAGGCGATACGAAAAAGTTACAAGCGTTACGCCGCCGGCTACGACCTGCTGTTCGGGGGGGTGTTTCACGCCGGACGCACGACCCTGGTTCAGCGCATGGACCTGCAGCCCGGCGACCAGGTGCTGGAGGTGGGCGTGGGTACCGGCCTGTCACTGCCGTTGTATCCCGCCGATGTCGAGATCACCGGCATCGATCTGTCGCCCGAGATGCTGGAGCGGGCCCAGCGTCGCTGCCAGCGCCTGGGTATGCAGTCGCGGGTCAGGCTGGAGCTTATGGATGCCGAGAACATGAGCTTCGATGAAGCAACCTTCGACAAGGTGGCGGCCATGTACGTTGCCACCGTCTCGCCCCAGCCGGCGCGCCTGATCGAGGAAATGAGCCGGGTCTGCAGACCGGGCGGAGACCTGTTCATCCTGAACCACTTCTCCAGTTCCAACCCGGTGCTCGGTGGTATCGAGCGCATGCTCGCGCCCCTGTCCCGGCGCCTGGGCTGGCGCCCGGATTTCTCCCTGGAGGAATTCCTGTGGGAGACCCGCCTGGATCTGGTGGAACGCATCCCGGTCAACCTGTTCGGCTACTGGATGCTGCTGCATGCGCGCAACCGGATGGACATGCCGGTGCCGCCGGCCGCGCCGATGACGCAGGCCGCTGCCCGGGTCGAGTAGGGACGGGCTTCGGTCGCTGTGACTTGCATTGCTCCGGGATTTTGGGTAAACCCGGTGAGTAAAGATCAGGGCAAGGAGTCGGTTATGCTGAACAAACCGGAACGCAACCTGGAAGAGCAGTCCTCTGATGCAGGGCCGGGGGGGCAGCCGCGCATGAGCCAGGTGACCAACTCCGGCGATCCCGCCCCCCCTCAGTCCGGCAACTGGCTGGTGCAGCGCCTGTTCGACCTGGCCGGACATCCGCCCGTGGCCGTTCGGCTGTGGGACGGCAGCGAGTATGCCTCCACTCAGCGCGAACCGGTCGCCCGTCTGCATATCCATGACCGTCGTGCTCTGCAGAAGCTGCTCGGTAATCCCTATTACGAGTTCGGCGAACTCTACAGCGCCGGGCGCATCGAGGTCGAGGGCAACCTGGCCGAGTTCCTGGACGTTGTGTACCGCCATCTGGAGCGGGTCCGGCGCGACGGCCTGCGTGGCCGGCTGGTGCGTCTGCTGGCCCGGCGCCAGGGCAACACCGAGGACCGCGCCCGCCAGAACATCACCCATCACTACGACATCGGCAACGACTTCTACCGGCTCTGGCTGGACGAGGGCATGGTCTACACCTGCGCCTATTTTCCCCATCCCGAGGCCAGCCTGGAGACGGCACAGACCGCCAAGCTGGATCATGTCTGCCGCAAGCTGCGACTGGAGCCGGGTCAGCGGGTGGCCGAGGCCGGCTGTGGTTGGGGCGCGCTGTGCGCTGCATATGGCGCGCCACTATGGGGTCAGCGTCAAGGCCTACAATATCTCACGCGAGCAGCTGGCCTTCGCGCGTGAACGCGCCAAAGTCGAGGGCCTGGACGACCGGGTCGAGTTCATCGAGGACGATTACCGGGCCATGAGCGGCGAGTTCGATGCCTTTGTCTCGGTGGGCATGCTGGAACACGTGGGCGTGGACAACTACGGCGCCCTGGGCGAGACCATCGATCGGGTGTTGGCGCCCCACGGCCGCGGCCTGATCCACACCATCGGCCGCGATGCACCCGGTCCCATGAACGAATGGATCGAGCGGCGCATCTTTCCCGGCGCCTACCCGCCGAGTCTGAGCGAGATCACCGAGATCCTGGAGCCCGCCGGTCTGTCGGTGCTGGATGTCGAGAATATCCGTCTGCACTACGCCCGCACCCTGGAGCACTGGTGGGAGCGCTACGAAACCAATGCCGACAAGGTGCGCGGGATGTTCGACGAGACCTTTTTCCGTGCCTGGCGGCTGTATCTGGCCGGTTCCATCGCCGCTTTCACCAGCGGCGGGCTGCAGTTGTTCCAGGTGGTGTTCAACCGCCACGGCAGCAACGACCTGCCCTGGACGCGCGACTATCTCTACGGAAACCGGACATGAGCGACGAACGCTGTGATGTCCTGATCGTCGGTGGCGGGCCGGCCGGCGCGACCTGCGCCCGCGAGCTGCGCCGCGCCGGGTTGGATGTGGCGATCCTGGACAAGAAGACCTTCCCCCGCGACAAGGTCTGCGCCGGCTGGGTCACGCCGCTGGTGCTGAATACACTGGAGATCGACACCGCCGACTATGTCCGCGATCGCGTGCTGCAGCCCATCAGCGGTTTCCGCAGCGGCATGATCGGCGACGGGGCGGTGGAGGTCGACTACCCGCAAGTGGTCAGCTACGGCATCCGCCGCTGCGAGTTCGACGATTATCTGCTCCGGCGCAGCGATGCCCGTCTGCTGCTGGGTGAGCCTCTGAAGACAATGGAACGCCGCAACGGTGAATGGCTCATCAATGATCATCTGCGCACGCCGCTGGTGATCGGCGCCGGCGGTCACTTCTGTCCCGTGGCCAAACAGCTCGGCGCCCGCGTCGGCAGCGGCGAACCGGTGGTCGCCGCCAAGGAGATCGAGTTCGAGATGACACCCACCCAGCGCGAGGCCTGCCGGGTCGATGCGCGCCGGCCGGAGCTGTACTTCTGCAACGATCTCAAGGGCTACGGCTGGATCTTCCGCAAGGGTGATTACCTCAACATCGGCCTGGGCCGGGAGGACAACCACAGACTCGGCGATCATATCGACGCCTTCATGGACTGGCTCAAGCGCTCGGGCCGCATCCCCGCGGATATCGATCACCGATTCAAGGGCCACGCCTATCTGCTTTATGCCCACGGTGACCGGCCGCTCATTCGCGACGGCGTGCTGCTGATCGGCGACGCCGCGGGACTTGCCTATCCGCAGAGCGGGGAGGGCATTCGCCCGGCCATCGAATCGGCAGTAATGGCCCCTCAGCCCCTGCGTGTTCGACCCTGCTCGAGGCCGGGGCGATTATCAGCCGGCGCCGCGCCTTGCGCCTTATCGCCAGCGGCTGGAAGCGCGCTTCGGTCCGCTGGAGACCAGCGACCACAGCCTGATACCGGACGCATTGCGCCAGCGCCTGGCCGCGCCGCTGCTGAAGAATCGCTGGTTTACCCGCCACGTGGTGCTGGACCGTTGGTTTCTGCACGTGCATCAGCCGCCGTTGCGCACCGCGGCCTAGGAGCCCGTCCGGCCTGAAAAGATCTCAACGCAAAGGCGCAGTGGCGCAAAGAACACAGGGTAGAACAAGCCATAACGGACTCTTTGCGTCCTCAGCGCCTTTGCGACTCTGCATTGAATAGTTTGCAGTCTTCAGGATGGGCTGCATTCACCCATCCAGCGAATGCCTTGACTGCGGTCCCCAGGGCCGTCCCATCGGCTGCTTGCGCAGCGCCCACACCAGCAACCCGATCATCACCAGCGTAAGGACCAGGGGCACACTGTAGATCCTCCCGTCTGCATAACCCTGGAAATCCATGACCCGTTGTGTAACTACCAGCCAGGCATGGACGGCCACCAGCACCAGCGCCGGCAGACTCAGGGCCATGCCCTGCAGGAAGGGCAGGGTGAAGGCATGGATCACGTAGGGCAACAGCCCGGCCAGCAGCACGCTGACGGCCAGTTCGAAGCCCATGGCCGGCTGTGGCACCAGCGCGGAAACAAAGCTCAACAACACACCCAGGGCATAGATGAGGGATATCCCCTTACGGTGTAGGGAATCATACATAGCGTATCTCCTCTGGCAGTGTTCAGAGTGTAGAGAAAAATGGATGGTCCGCCTGCGCCCTTCAACCCGTGATTATGTAAGGAAGGAGGTGCGTCCCGGCAAGGCCGCGCATAGCACGAACTGCAGGGCGGGCTGAGCAGAGCGAAGCCCGATATGAAACCTGGACGGTGCCGTTGGGCCTTACTTCGTTCTGTCCAACCTACAAGGCGGGGCGACGAACGGGTAGAATCGGACTTTCTATACCCACTTCACCAACCGGATACCGACGTGGCAAAACCCGCCATCCGCGTGCGCGGCGCGCGCCAGAACAACCTCAAGCACCTCGATCTGGACCTGCCTCTGAATGAGTTCATCGTCGTCACCGGCGTGAGCGGTTCGGGTAAGTCCTCGCTCGCCTTCGACACCGTCTATGCCGAGGGCCAGCGCCGCTACGTGGAGACCTTCTCGCCCTACGCCCGTCAGTTCCTGGACCGCATGGACAAGCCCGGCGCCGACCGTATCGACGGCATCCCGCCGGCGATCGCCATCGACCAGACCAACCCGGTGCGCACCTCGCGCTCCACGGCCGGCACCATGACCGAGCTGAACGATCACCTGAAACTGCTGTTCGCCCGTGCCGCGCAGCTGTACTGCCGCGGCTGCGGCGCCGGGGTGCGCCGCGACACGCCGCAGAGCATTGCCGACCGCTGATGCAGCGCGCCGGGGACGCGGCCCCGCGCGCCGTGGTCAGCTTCACCCTGCAGGTGCCGGACAACTTCAGTCTGGACGAGGTCGAGGGTCTGCTCGGCCAGCAGGGCTATACCCGCATCACCCGGCTCGAGGACCGACGCCTGGAGGTGGTGCAGGACCGGCTGCGGCTGGAGCCCTCCCGCCGCGAGCGCCTGAGCGAGGCGCTGGAGACCGCGCTCAGGCACGGTCACGGCCATGTGAATATCCAGCCGCTGGACGATCAAGGCAATCCGCAGGCCGCCTGGCGCTATTCCAGCGAACTGCACTGTGCCGACTGCGACATCCAGTACGCGCCGGTCATTCCCAACAGCTTCTCCTTCAACTCCCCGGTCGGCGCCTGCGGAACCTGCCGCGGCTTCGGCCGCACCCAGGGCATCGACTACAACCTGGTCATCCCCGATCCCGCGCGCAGCCTGGCCGAGGGCGCGATCAAGCCCTGGCAGACCGACAGCTACATCGAATCCCAGGGCGATCTGATGCGCTTCGCCCGCAAGCGCGGCATCCCCACGGACATCCCCTGGCGTGATCTCACCGATGAGCAGCAGCGCTGGGTGATCGAGGGTGAGGGCGACTGGGACGCAGGCGTGTGGTACGGCGTGCAGCGCTTCTTCGACTGGCTGGAGACCAGGAGCTACAAGATGCACATCCGGGTGCTGCTGTCGCGCTACCGGGCCTACAACGAGTGCCCCACCTGCCGCGGCGCCCGCCTGAAGCCCGAACCGCTGCTGTGGCGGCTGGGCACGCAGGAGAATGCCGACAACGTGCTCGAACCCGCACAGCGGTTTTACCCGTCAGGAATGCAGGTTCCCAGAGACGCTCAAATTACGCCGTCATCCCGGCGCAGGCCGGGATCCACACTTCCGCGGATGCTGGATCCCGGCCTGCGCCGGTATGACGAAACAGGAATTGAACGAGGGGTTTCCGAAGTAACATTCGAGCAGCTCCCCGGCCTGACCATCCACGATTTGATGCTGCTGCCGCTGGACCGCTGCCTGCGCTTCTTCGAGCAGCTGGAACTGCCCAGGCCGCTGGACGAGGCCACCGAACTGCTGCTGGCCGAGATCCGGGCGCGCCTGGGCTATCTGGTGGAGGTGGGCCTCGGCTATCTCGCGCTGGACCGCCAGTCGCGCACCCTGAGCGGCGGCGAGGTGCAGCGCATCAACCTCACCACTGCGCTCGGCACCTCGCTGGTCAACACCCTGTTCGTGCTGGACGAGCCCAGCATCGGCCTGCACCCGCGCGACATCGGCCGCATCAACGGCGTGCTCAGACGGCTGCGCGACGCCGGCAACAGCCTGCTGGTGGTCGAGCACGACCCGCAGATCATGCTGGCCGCCGACCGCATTCTGGACCTGGGACCGGGGCCCGGCGAGCGCGGTGGCGAGGCGGTCTTCTTCGGTACGCCGAAGCAGCTGCTCAAGGCGAAGCGCTCGCTGACCGCGCAGTATCTGCGCGGCGAGAAGTCGGTGGTGGATGAGAATGAAACGTCATCGCCGCCGGATATAAACGGTCCCTGCATCGAAGTGAAGGGCGCCGCCGCCCACAACCTCAAGCACATCGACGTACGCCTGCCGCTCAACCGGCTGGTGTGCGTGACCGGGGTATCCGGCTCGGGTAAGTCCACCCTGATGCAGACCGTGCTCTACAACGGTCTGCGCCAGCTCAAGGGCAGCCCGGTGGACCCGCCCGGCGAACACCAGACCATCACCGGCCACGAGCAGATCGACGAGGTGGTGCTGGTGGACCAGTCCGCCATCGGCAGGACCACCCGCTCCAATCCGGCCAGCTATGTCGGCGCCTGGAACGCCATCCGCGAACGTTTCGCCGCCCACCCCGAGGCGCGCGAGCGCGGCTACAGGCCCGGCACCTTCAGCTTCAACTCCGGCGACGGCCGCTGCCCCACCTGCGGCGGCAACGGTTTCGAGCATGTGGAGATGCAGTTCCTGAGCGATGTCTATATCCGCTGCCCGGACTGCGACGGCAGCCGCTACCGCCCCGAGGTGCTGGAAATCCGGCTGCCGCCGCCGGCCGGCAGCCGGACGGGCGCGGTGTCCGTGGCCGATGTGCTGGCCATGACCGTGACCGAGGCGCTGACCTTCTTCGCCGAAGACGCCGCCGTGCAGCAGGCCCTGGAGCCGCTGGCCGCCGTGGGGCTGGACTACCTCACCCTGGGCCAGCCGGTGCCGACGCTGTCCGGCGGCGAGGCCCAGCGGTTGAAACTCGCCGGCCATCTGGCGATGACCGGCGCGAAGAAGAAGCGCGCGCAGAAGACGCTGTTCCTGTTCGACGAGCCCACCACCGGCCTTCACTTCGACGACATCCACAAACTGCTGCGCGCCTTCCGCCGCCTGATCACTGAGGGTCACTCGCTGGTGGTGATTGAGCACAACCTGGACGTCATCGGTGCTTCCGACTGGATCATCGACATCGGCCCCGAGGGCGGGGAGGGCGGCGGCGAGCTGGTGTACGCCGGCACACCGCAGGAATTAATGCAGGGATCCGAACTCAATACTCCGTCGTCCCGGCGAATGCCGGGACCCAGGGACCGCGGACGCCTGGACCCCCGCCTGCGCGGGGATGACGGGAAAGATGCTCTGGTCAGCTATACCGGCCAGGCCTTACTGGACTACGCCGCCAGCCTGAACAACATCACTGAAATCCCGGCGGAGTCGCAACCGGTACAAACGAAAACAGCCCCGTCCCGCCACATCGAAGTCCGCCACGCTCGCGAACACAACCTGAAGAATGTCACCGTCGACATCCCGCGCGAGAAGTTCACCGTCATCACCGGTGTGTCCGGTTCGGGCAAGTCCACGCTCGCCTTCGACATCCTGTTCAACGAGGGCCAGCGCCGCTATCTGGAATCGCTCAACGCCTATGCCCGGCAGTTCGTGCAGCCGGCCGCACGTGCCGACGTGGATGCCATTATCGGCATCCCGCCCACCGTGGCCATCGAGCAGCGCACCAGCCGCGGCGGGCGCAAGTCCACCGTGGCCACGCTCACCGAGATCCATCACTTCCTGCGCCTGCTGTTCGTCAAGCTCGGTACCCAGTACTGCCCCGACTGCATGATACCGGTGGAGCCGCAGACCCCGGCTTCCATCCTGGCCCGGGTCATGCGCGACTACCGCGGCAAGATCATCACCGTACTCGCACCGCTGGTGACGGCGCGCAAGGGCTATTACACCGATCTGGCCAGGTGGGCGCTGGCGCGCGGCTATGATTACCTGCGCGTTGACGGCGAACTCATCTCCACCGAGGTCTGGCCGCGCCTGGACCGTTACCGCGAACACGACATCGAACTGCCGGTCGGCGAGGTGAAGGTCGGCCCCAGGCAGGAAGGCCGGCTGCGCGAGCTGATCCAGCTCGGTCTGGACCTCGGCAAGGGCGTGATCCAGCTGCTGCCGGACAGCGGCCCGGGTAGCAGCAGGGGCGTGACCTTCTCCATCCACCGCGCCTGCCCCGGCTGCGGCCGCAGCTTCGACGAACTGGACCCGCGGCTGTTCTCCTACAACTCCAAACACGGCTGGTGCCGGGCCTGCTACGGCACCGGTCTGCGCCTGCAGGGCTTCGACGCGGAGCAGACCGGCGAAGAGATCGGATGGAACGACTGGTGGGAGGGCGGGGAGACCGTCTGTCCCGCCTGCGAGGGCCAGCGGCTCAACCCCGTGGCGCTGGCAGTCTACTACCGCGACAGCTCCATCGCCGAACTGGCCGGTCTGACCGTCGCCGACGCCGGCAGACATTTCGAGCGACTGCGCCCGAAGGGCCGGGAGGCCGAGATCGCCCGCGACATTCTGCCCGAACTGCGCACCCGCCTGGGCTTCCTGCAGGACGTGGGCCTGGGCTATCTGACCCTGGACCGCGCCGCGCCCACGCTTTCCGGCGGCGAGGCCCAGCGCATCCGCCTGGCCGCCCAGCTCGGCTCCAACCTGCGCGGCGTGTGCTACATCCTGGATGAGCCCACCATCGGCCTGCACCCGCGTGATAACCGGATGCTGCTGGACACCCTCGGCCGTCTGGAAGGCAAGGGCAACACCATCGTGGTGGTGGAGCACGACGAGGACACCATCCGCCGTGCCGAGCACGTCATCGACCTCGGCCCCGGCGCCGGCGTGCAGGGCGGCGAGGTGGTCGCTGCCGGCACCGTCGCCCAGCTGATGAAATCGCCCGCCTCACTCACCGGCAGGTTCCTCGCCCATCCGCTCAAGCATCCGCTGAGCGCACGCCGCCCGGTGCGCATCAAGGGCAGAGGCGCCGACCCCTTCATCGAGATCCAGGGCGCGCGCCTGCACAACCTCAAGAACCTCAAGCTGCGCTTCCCCGTGGGGCGACTCATCGGCGTCTCGGGTGTGTCCGGCTCCGGCAAGTCCACCCTGGTGCGCGAGGTGCTGCAGACCAACCTGCATCAACTATTGCAGCGCGGCAGGTCCAAACGCAGGAAAGCGGAAGCGCTGATCGGCTGTAAGGCCATCGAGGGCATCGAGCACCTCAAGCGCGTGCTGGAGGTGGACCAGACTCCCATCGGCAAGACCCCGCGTTCCTGCCCGGCGACCTACATCGGCTTCTGGGACGACATCCGCAGGCTGTTCGCCGGCACGCCCGAGGCGCGCCTGCGCGGCTACGGCCCGGGCCGTTTCTCTTTCAATGTGAAGGGCGGGCGCTGCGAGGCCTGCGAGGGGCAGGGCTACAGGAAGGTGGAGATGAGTTTCCTGCCCGACGTGAAGGTGCCCTGCGAGGTGTGTAACGGCGTCCGCTTCAACCGTGAAACGCTGGACGTTTTGTACAAAGACAGGAACATCGGCGAGGTCATGGCCATGGACGTGCGCGAGGCGGTGGACTTCTTCCGGGCCCACCCGAAGATCCACCGCGCCCTGCAGCTGCTGGACGATGTCGGCCTGGGCTATCTCACCCTGGGCCAGCAGAGCCCGACGCTGTCCGGCGGCGAGGCCCAGCGCATCAAGCTGGTCAGCGAACTGGCCAAAGTACGGACGGACGAAGCCGGGCAGGGCACCCGCCCCGGCACCCTTTACATCCTGGACGAACCGACCGTCGGCCTGCACATGGCCGACGTGGAAAAGCTCATCCAGGTCCTGCACCGCCTGGTCGGCGTCGGCCACACCGTGGTGGTGATCGAACACAATCTCGATGTCCTCGCCGAGGCCGACTGGCTCACCGACCTGGGCCCCGAAGGCGGCGATGCCGGCGGCCGCGTCGTCGCCCAGGGCGTCCCCGAGACCCTCAGCACCAACAGGAAATCCCACACCGCCCGCTTCCTCAAACCCTACCTCAATACCTGATGTGGATATCCTATGTAGGTTGGGCTGAGCAAAGCGAAGCCCAACAGAGACCGCCACAACCACCCCCCAATGAAAACCACCCCCAAAACCTGCGCCCTATGCGGCCGCGCGGCCCCCCTGACCTTCCATCACCTCATCCCCCGCAAGGTCCGCCGCCGCAACCACTTCGCCAAGAACTATACGAAGGAACAGCTCGCCGCAGGCATCCACGTCTGTCGTCTCTGCCACAACGGCATTCACAATGCCCGCGACGAGATGACACTGGCGAAATAACTGAACACGCCAGATAAACTCAAGGCCGACCCGTATATCCGCCGGCACATTGAATGGGTGCGAAAGCAGAAAGAATAACTGGTGCGTGAATGTTTTCGACATTGTGAAGTTTGATGCAGTATGTCAATCTGGGTGTGTGTTCCTGATGAGTGAATTTTTCTGATTTTTGGAGTCAGTTTTTCAATTAGAAAATAGGCCTATTCTATCTATGAATAATTCAATCAAACGCAGAAGATTCGGAATTCTCTTTAGACACCCTGTTTTCTATACCGTTTTTCTGTTGGGGCTGTGTTTGATTGTCTTTGGGGTTGGGCGGCAGTTCTTTAGTTCTATGGTCGGCCTAAGTCATTCGATTCAGCCAAAAGGTCCATCTCCAGATGTGTCGCAGTTAGATCTGATCACAGTTTTTGAATCGGCAAAAATTGTGCTGAGGTATATTGTTCAGGGTGGATCCCTCTTCGATCCTGGTTTCGTATCGCAACAACACTGGTCGTCATCATTTATTAAATGGGGCCTGATTCTTCTTGTTAGTGGTGTGTGTTTACTCGTCGTCATATTAGCTCGTGAACGGATTGCTGCTTTGGCTACATTCGTCGGGAGTTTGGTGATAACAGGTATGGCACTGGTTACGGCAATTTCTGCGCTCATTGTCCCTCATGGTGGGGCAGAATTCTTGCGTATGATATTTATGATTGCGGTTGGATATATCGTTGTTGGTGCATACGGCTTGATCGTTGCAACAAAAGAGCTCGGGAAATAAGAGGTGAGCACCCTCGAGTTTAAGTAATCCTCCGGATCCCGGCTATCGGGCCCCAGTTCCGGATAATGCCGGAATATCCCATCCTCATTGAAATCCAGTTGTCGCTCCGTGGCGAGATAGGCCGCCAGATTTTTCCGCTTCGCTACCCCGTAAAAGGGGTTAGTGACAATACGTAATCATTCTCAATTGTCACCGACCCCTTTTACGTTCCCGACCCCTTTTACGTTCTCAAGGATTACCTCTGAGCCAGAACCGTCACCTATACTTCCAAGGAATCGCCGATAGCGGAAAAGCCCGCAATGTCCAATCCCACTCCCAAAACCTGCGCCCTCTGCGACCGCGCCGTCCCCCTGACCTTTCACCACCTCATCCCCCGCAAGGTCCACCGTCGAAACCACTTCGCCAAGCGTTACACAAAGGAAAAACTTGCCCAAGGTATCAATATTTGCCGCCGTTGCCACAACGGAATCCACAATGCCCACGACGAGATGACACTGGCGAAGACGCTGAACACGCTGGAGAAGCTGAGGCGGGACGCAAAGGTCCGGCGGCACGTGGAGTGGGTGAGAACGCAGAAGAAATAACCGGCCGAATTCACATTGTCATTGCGGGGAACGCAGAGGCGTGGCAATCTCGTTGCGCAGATTGGCTCTCACTGACACCGTTAAACCACGCATTCAGCTAAAGTATCACACCACCATGATCATGAAGCTTATACAAAAACGCTTTCTTAAAGGCATCAGGGAATTTGAAATCGTTGATGATGCCATTAATGTCCGGATAAGAACGCTGTTCAATAAGGAAAAGTCGACAGTGTCTCTGACAACATTGAATCCCGAGCCTGTTGTCAACAGGCAATACCTGGAGTTTCATGGCCGCGGTAAAAACGAACCGCTGGTATCGCTGTTCCTGGATAACCCAAGTCCTGAAGAATTCAATGCCTTTGTCGAGACGCTGAAGCAGCGGGTGCTGGAGGAATATGGTGCTTCCGGGGGCATTGATGGCTCTCATCCTGCGGGGCTCGGTGGCAACGTTCACCATGAGCCACCGGAAGGCGATACGTCCGTTCAGATCCGGTTGCGGGGGAACGCAGAGTTTGTCAATGTCGCGAGGATCGAGGACGCGATCCGGATGCTGGAAACCTATCTTGCTGCCGAGGATATCAAGCCTTTTCTCTCGGCCCTGGAGGCACTGAAGGCGGAACCGGAGAATGAAGCGCGTCTGGCGCAAGTGGTGAGTGCATTCAATGACCTGGGCCCCCTGCAGGGCGCTGTATTAACGTACGCGCCCTATATCAGCATCCTGCTTTCAGATGATCCTTTCCAATAAAGAAACAAGGGGGCGCCTCGGGTCCACGATATATGGCTCGATTTTCATCATTCAAAGGTGAACAGGAATAATGATTGAGTATCTGCGTAAATTCGAACGCGTCGTGGTCGCCACGTTGATCCTGATGCTGGCGCTGGTGATCTTGCTTTCGGTCGTGGAGCTGGGCTGGGTATTGGTAAAAGACATTCGTAAGCCGCCGATCTTCATTCTTGAAATCCATGAATTACTGGAGCTGTTTGGATTGTTCCTGTTGGTATTGATCGGTATCGAGCTATTGGAAACCATGAAGAAATACTATAACGAAGGGCGTGTTGATCTCGATGTCATCATTTCCGTTTCCCTGATAGCCATCGGCCGCAAGATCATCACTATGGATCCCAAAGAATATGACCCCTTAACCTTGATTGGCGTCGCTGCCATTATTTTTGCATTGATCGCCGGATACTGGGTCATTAAAAGAACATCGCATTCTGTTCCTCGATTTTCTCATACCAACCAGGACGGTGGGCAGTAGTCCGGCGGGGTTTGATTTTTCCATCATGCGCCATCCAGCTCGGGATAATGCCGGAATATCCCCTCTTCACTAAACGGCAGCCGCCGCTCCGAGGCCAGATAGGCCGCCAGGTTCGGGCGTTTGGCCGCGCGGTCATGGAGGGCGATCAGGCCGGGGATGTCCGGCTCAAGGCGTGACATCAGCTTCGGGAAGGCGTAGCGCAGCCCGGTGACGATCTGGAACATCGACAGATCCACATAGCTGAGGCTGCGGCCGACCATGTGGCCGCCTACACCGCTGTTGCGCTGCAGCACAAGCTCGAAATAATTCAGCAGTTCCGGGGCGCGCTCCTCCCGGAAGAATTCCGCCCGGCGTCGGGCCTCGGGCCTCTGGTCCTCGTAATACAGGTTGCTGCCGACGGGGTGATGGGTGTCGTGAATATCGACCACGAAATCCTCCACGGTCAGTTGCAGCTGATGCGCCCAGATCCGATTGGTCTCGGAGTCGGGCGCCAGACCCAGCCGTGGGCCGAGGTAATGGAGGATATTGGCGGTCTGGGCGATGATCTGTCTGCCGGCCCGGAGGAAGGGCGGGGCGAAGGGCGGGCGCTTCAGCGCCGGGTTCTCCATCAGGTCCAGCATCGTCTGCATACCGCCTTCGCCCTCGCGCGCCACATCCACATAGTCGGCGCCGGCTTCCTCCAGCGCCAGCCGCACGAATTCGCCGCGTCCCTGGATGGAGGGCCAGTAGAAGAGTTCGTGGCGCATACGGCACCTCCTGAATCCCATGACGGACTGCGGTTGGCGACATGATTCTGACGCAGTTTCGCGAAAGCCGATCAGCAGCTATTCTCTGGCAACGCCGTTATCAAAAGAATAGCAGTGAAAACCGGGACCCCTGTACCCCGGGTTTCTGGTTAACAATGATGCGTCGGGAGGTCCGCTGTGTTCGGCCTGCCCACGGATACTGAAGCTATACCTTAACGAGGGAGGAGGAAACATGCGGATTGCACGCGAAGATATACCTGTCCGGATCGACGTCCCGGGCGCTACGGCACGCCAGCAGATGGATTTCGGGGATGTTTCCGGCTACGGCAGGATGGGGGCGGAGTATTTCTCCTTTGGTGCCGGCACCGATATCACGGAGCTGCTGCACGGTCTGGAAGGGGATGCCTGCCAGTCTCCGCACTGGGGTTATGTGGTGGGCGGCCGGATCACGGCGATATACAGGGATGGTGAGGAAGAAACCTCCGTGACCGGGGATCTGTTCTACTGGCCGCCCGGTCACAGTGTCCGCGCCGAGGAGGATACCGACATCGTCATGTTCAGCCCCCAGGAGGAGCACGGTCGGGTCCTCGATCATGTGCTGAACAAGCTCGGCGGCTGACGCGCTGTAATCGGTTTCCGGCCAGGGCGGGCCGGCCCCGGGTGCGCCCCGGCGCTAGTCCTTGCCCGCCGATGCAATCCAGGTGCTCCCGGACATGCGCAGGCTGTCGCTCTGTCTCAGCGTATCGGCGGTCCGGATGACCTCCTCGATGTAGGCGGTGCGGCTGGCGGCGTCGAGTTGATTGACCAGGGCCATCACCGGTGCGGCCAGGTCCGAGATCACGTCCCAGTAGGCTTCCCCGTCGGCCACCTCGAATACCTCGATGTGCTGTTCCTCCAGCGCGATATCCGCAAAACCCGCCGCTGCCAGGGCGCCGTGCAGCCGGCCGGGATCGGCGAAGGCGAAGATGCCGGGACTGCCGGGCGGGGGCGCGGGGATCTCCATGTAGTTCGCCAGCGTTTTCATCAGTAAGGCCACGAAGGGATTGTTCTCCGGGGCGGTCCAGCAGGCGAGACTGATCCGGCCGCCCGGTTTCAGCGCCCGGTGGGCGGCTTCCAGGCAGCGGTGCGGCTCCGGCATGAACATCAACCCCCAGCGGATGGTCACGGCATCGAATGCCTGTTCGCTAAGATCGAGTGCCTCCGCGTCGCAGCAATGGAATTCGAGGTTGTCCAGTCCCGCCGCGGCGGCCAGGTCGCGGGCGACGGCCACCATTTCCTCGACCAGATCGGTGCCGATGACGCGGCCGGTGTCGCCCACCCACCGGGCGGCCGTCAGTGCCGGCTCGCCCGTGCCGGAGGCAATGTCCAGGACGTGGCAGCCCGGCTCGACGCGCGCCAGGGCCAGCATACGCTCGGAGACGGGCGCGGCCCCCTTGTTCAACAATGCGTGTCGCCGGCGCCAGCCCTCGGCGGCGGACGACCAGTTGTCGCGTTCGCGTTGCTTGAGTTTGAGTGTGTCCGGGTCAGTCATAATGTCGATCCTGGAAATTGCTGTAGCAAAAGGTTAAAACATCATGCGGCGTGGTGACAATGAGACGAGTCGCCTGCAGCGGTTGGACCCCCGTGTTCCTGTCGGGTCTTCAGGGAGCAATAGCATGAAAAAAAGAATCGTCATCTGCGCGGATGGTACCTGGAACCGTCCGGAAAAGGATCTCACACAGGATTTTTGCACCAATGTGCTGAAACTGGCCCGGGCGATTTCGCCCATCGGTGCCGACGGCGTGCCGCAGCAGGTGTTCTATGACTGGGGCGTGGGCTCCTATTACGATCCGGTTGTGGGCGGTGCCACCGGCAAGGGCCTGCACAAGAACATCATGGACGATTACCGCTATATCGTGCAGAACTACAAACCGGGCGACGAACTGTATCTGTTCGGTTTCAGCCGCGGCGCCTACACGGTGCGGTGCCTGTGCGGCCTGATCAACAATGTCGGCATCGTCACGCGGCCGGTGGCGCACATGATCCAGCAGGCCTTCGATCACTACAAGAACCCGGGCCGGGCCTACAAGCCCGACGGGAAAAAATCGATCGAGTTCCGTGAGGCACATTCCCACCCATCCCGGAGTGTCGATTTCGTCGGTGTGTGGGACACGGTCGGAGCGATGGGCATCCCCATCTCCTTCCTGGGCCTGTTCGACGACAAGGACGAGTTCTACGACACCAAGCTCGGCCGCAATGTTCGCATGGCCCGCCACGCCATGGCCATCGATGAACGCCGCATCGATTTCACACCCACGGTCTGGCAGCCGCGGGAGAATATGGATATCCGGCAGGTCTGGTTTGCCGGTGCACACAGCAATGTCGGCGGCAGCTACAAGCCGGATACGGACGGCAGGATCCTGTCCGACATCCCCCTGGTGTGGATGGTGAACGAGGCCACCCGGACAGGCCTGAGCTTCGAGTCCCATCTGGGACAGCAGATCAGCGGCAGTCCCTTCGCCACCCTGCACAACTCAAGGCGGCATTTCTACCGGCTGCGGCAGGAACATCTGCGGAATCTCGATCATGACAAGGGCGAGGTGTTGTTCCATGCCTCGGTCAGGCAACGCTTCGAGGGTGATCCGAACTACCGGCCACAGAACCTGGTGGATTATCTGGATGAATACGGGTGGCCGGACGAGCTGGTTGAATGAGTCTGCGCTGTTGCGCCACCCGATCGGTACGACACGCCTGATCGCATCTGTATCCTTCCGTCGTCGGCAGTTGATGAGTCCTCGATAATGCCTGGCGAACCGGCGGGCAACGACTAGAGTTATCTGCAGTGGGTTTATTCACCCGTCGCCATGCATGGGAGCATTCACAATGCCTGAAACCAACCCGATTATCGCTATCAACATGAGCAAGGTTTCGAACACGCCCGAAAGCTTCGAAACCATGAACAGGGTCGGGCCCAAGGTCTGTATCACCACGGCCTCGCACCCCGGATTCCTCGGCTTTGAGCAGCTGATCCAGACCGGCATCCATCCCATGGCGGGCCGCTATGGCGGCGGCGCGGTCGATATGCGCGAGACCCTGAATCCGGTCGCCATGTACCAGTACACGGTCTGGAAGGATGTGCATTCGCACGAGGAAATGCATCATGACAACTTCGACGAGATTTTCGAGCTGTGCGGCTCCTGCCTGGACATGGTCATCGAGGGCCCCTGGGAACCCTACTACGAGATTGTCAGCTCCGACCTGCCACAGATCCTGGGCATGACGGATGTGCCACACATGCTGGGCGCGTCGTTCGCGAAGCAGGAGCCGGTTCCCAAGGTGGCGCTGGCCTCCCGGCGCGCCATTGTCGTGGGCGACCACTGGGTCATGGATGGGCATGAGACGGAGTTCGAGCAGGGTGCGGCCGCGAGCCTGGACTGGATGAAGCAGAACGTGCCGGGCATGATCGGCTGGATGCTGCTGAAGCAGTTCGGCGTCTCGGCCATCGGCTCGTTCCAGCTCGATCCCGAGGGTATGCTCAAGGCCACGCTGGGCGCGAATCCGCCTGCCTACAACACCAACTACGGCGACCAGGTCCGGGACACCCCGCCGATCCCGGCGCAGACACCGGCGCAGTATTTCGTGCACATGGAGTGGGAGTCCCCGGAGCATGCGCACATGGGGCTGGGGCATGCCATGGTGGATTATGAGCTGCGCCAGATCCACAACCGGGGCGTGCTCGCCCATCTGGACCGGGGGCCCTATTACATGTTCTTCGCGCCCATGATGGAACAGGGACTGTGGCGGCGGCATCTGAAGCGCTGAAACGGGTGCCGGGAACCGGCGAGCGGAACCGAAGCCGGGAGCAGATCCGCCGCGAAGGACTGCGCAGACGGTTACATGGCGCTTTGCAAGGACAGGGCAACTGCCGGGTCTCCCGTTGTGAACTTGAAGGCAGTTCCGCAGTCGTACCCTGAAACATCAGAAGGAGTCCGACCATGTCAAAATCCCTGTTTGCCGCCCTGTCCCTTTCCGTCCTGCTGCCTCTGCAGCCGGTGTTGGCAGAACCCGGCTCCGACAGCCTGCATGAGCGCATCGAGGCCTATAAGGCCGGCCAGGACCCCGACCGTATGCCCGCCGCCGACCGGGCTGTCATGAAACAGGCTCAGGAGGAACTGGCCGAACGCCTGCCGGATCCCGGCCTGGATGTCGGTGAGCGCGCCCCGGATTTCAGTCTGCCCAATGCCATGGGCGAGGAGGTGCGACTGTACGATCTGCTGGAACAGGGTCCGGTTGTGCTGACCTTCTACCGCGGGGCCTGGTGTCCCTACTGCAATCTGGAACTCAAGGCGCTGACCGAGGCCCGGCCCGACATCAGGGCGCAGGGCGCGCAGCTTATCGCCGTGACCCCGCAGCAGCCGGACCAGTCCCTGAAACAGGTCAGGGAGGACGGCTATCCGTTCGAGATCCTGAGTGATCTGGATGATGCCGTGATGAAGGACTACAACCTGTATTTCGAGGTCGCCGAGGAGCTGGATGCGGTGTACCGGAAGATGGGACTGAACCTGGAGGCCTTCAACGGCGAAGGCCGGCGTGGCCTGCCGGTGCCGGGTACCTTTGTCATTGACCGCGACGGGGTGATCCGCGCCGCTTTCGCGGATGTGGACTACACCAAACGCATGGAGCCGGCCGCGGTGGTGGAGGCGCTGAAAACACTGGAATGATCGTGAAGCCGGCGGCCGCTGAGTGACCGACTCAGGCCGCCGTCACTGTTGCGGCCGACTGCAGGACATCTCCCATGGACATCGAGCTGGTTGCAGGCAGGATACTGTTTCTGGCCCTGATGGCGCTGACCGGGCTGGCCCTGAGCCGGCTGCTGCGGCTGGATCTCACGCTCGGCGCGCTGATTGCCGGCGTTGTGTTCGGCCTCATCGTCACACAAACAGGCTTCGATACCGGGATCCGGGCACACAACTTCAAGCCGCTGGTGTTCTACATCATCCTCCCGGTGCTCATCTTCCAGGCGGCCTGGCACATCCGGCCCCGGGTGTTGCAGCGGGTGCTGGTGCCGGCCGTGATTCTCGCTGTCCCCGGTGTGCTGATCAGCTGTTTCGTGATGGCGGGCCTGAGCTATCTCGGCATTGCGCATCCGGTGGGCTTTCCCTGGATCGCCGCGCTGCTGACCGGCGCCATCCTTGCCGCCACCGACCCGGTATCCGTGGTCGCCAAACTGCGGAGCCTGAATGCGCCCGATGAGCTGGAAGCCCTGATCGAGACGGAAAGCCTGCTCAACGATGCCGCCGCGGTGGTGCTGTTCGGCATTGTGCTGGCCTTTGCGCTGGGCGAGATCCAGGGGGCGGGCGCAGGTCTTGCCGCCGACTTCGGTCGGGTGTTCTTCGGTGGACTTGTCACCGGGCTGGTGCTCGGTCTGACCGCTGCCGGCTTTGCCCGCTGGCTGGCCTCGGCCCCCGTCATCAGTATCGTCACCGTCATCACCGCTCTGGGCAGCTTCTATCTGGCCGAACACATTCTGCACGTCTCGGGTATCCTGGCGGTGATGTCGGCGGCGCTGACGTCCAGGATCCTGCTGCGGGATTCCGCGCACCTGGACAGTGCCGCCAGTACCTGGGAATGGCTGGGCCTGTTGTTCAATGCACTGGTGTTTGCCCTGCTGGGTCTGGTGATCACCTATGACATGTTCACCGATCAGTGGCTGGCGATGCTGATCGCAATTGCGGCCATGCTGTTCGCGCGCGCCCTCTCGGTGGGCCTGTCCGCGTTCGGCTCCAGGCTGCTGGGGCAGCCGGTCTCATGGGCCTGGCAGGGGGTGCTGTTCTGGGGCGGCCTGCGGGGGGCGATCGCGATCGCCCTGGTGCTGTCGCTGCCGGTGGAACTGCCCTACTGGTGGACGATCCAGTCCATGGTGTTCGGAGCGGTCCTGTTCAGCATCCTGGTGCAGGGCACGACAGTGGGCTTCGTGGCCGGGAAGCTGGATATCCGGACCGGAGCCGGTAACGTGCGGGAGTGATGACGATTTGTCACCGGGCCCATCCGGTCTTTCAATACTGCTGTTCCGGCGAATCGATCCGGGCATAGACCCGGGTGACACCATCTTTCTGCAGCAGCAGCACTTCATAAGGCATGAATCTGTCGCCGACCTCCATGCCGGGACTGCCCACCGGCATGGCCGGGACGGTCAGGCCTTTGGCGTCTGCCGGCGGATCGGCGAGGAAGCGGGCGACGATCCTGGCCGGGACATGGCCCTCGAAGATGTAGCCGGTCTGCTCGCCCACGGCGGTGTGGCAGGAGCGGTAGGCAGGCCAGATGTCGTGCTCGCGCTTGACCTGGCCGAGATCGGCCACATCGACCGGGGTGACGGCGAAGCCGTTCTCTTCTATGTGATCGATCCATTTGCCGCAGCAGCCGCAGGTTGGGCTCTTGTGGACGACGAGGCGGTCCAGTTCCTGTGCCGTGGCCGGCTGATGAGCGAGGACCGCGGTCAGGGCCAGGGCGGCGAGGGTTCGGATGGAGGTCGGCATGGTCGGGTTCCTATCGTTTTTCAATCATGATGCGATGGATGGAACCGGATGTCACTCCGGTTCAGTTTGCTGGCCACGGCGTTGTCTATGACGCGGCTTCACGCATGGCCAGGCGTTCATCGAGCCCGGCGCGGATGCGCTGCTTGAGCGCGGCCAGGTCCCGGCAGTCGCCGATGGCCTGCCGGTCCAGCAACAGTTCGGGGCCGTCGCCGCTGTCCAGGAGCACGGCCGGCGGTTCCACCCCGGTTCCGCCGTGGCGGGCCTGGTACTCGTCCCGGTGCAGGAACTCGGTCTGTACCGGCAGCGATTCCAGGAAGGCCACCCATTCCCGGCGGATCCTGAAATGCCCGTGGGTCAGGGCGCACAGGTCACAGGTATAGGTCTGTGGCGACAGGATCTTGTGGGCGATGTCCGTAGCGGTGTTGAACAGGCCGCTGTCGGCATTGTAGACAAAGATGAGTCTTGCGTTCGCTGTGCTCATGGTGCCTCCCGGTGCGCTGGTGGGTCTACCGGGTTGGACCGCGAAATCAGTGTCGGGTTTCCTCCACCGGCAGGCCGGCGCTGCGCCACTCCGGATAACCTTCCTCCAGCCGCCGGGCCCGATAGCCGCGCCGGCGCAGTTCGGCCACGGCGTCGAAGGAGAGCACGCAGTAGGGACCGCGGCAGTAGGCGATGACCTCGCGTTCGGGGGGCAGGGCGGCGAGCCGTTCCTCCAGTTCGGCGAGCGGGATGTTGACCGCGCCAGGCAGATGCCCGGCGGTGTATTCCTCCTCGGGGCGCACGTCCAGCACGGTGACCTCACCGCGTTTCAGGCGCTGGACCAGTTCCGCCGCCGGCACCGGCTCCATGTTGTCCTTCGTGTTCAGGTAGGTGTCGACCAGCTGGTCGATCTCGGCCAGGTGGCGGGTGGCGACGTTGCGGATGGCGTCCAGCAATACGACCACGTCCTCGCCGGACAGTCTGTAGTGGATGCGCTGGCCCTCGCGGCGGGTCTCTACCAGCCCGGCCTGGCGCAGCTGCTGCAGGTGCTGCGAGGTGTTGGCGACACTCAGGCCGGAGACCTTTGCCAGTGCCTCCACGCTGCGCTCGCCCTGGGCCAGGTACTCGATCAGCGCCAGCCGGTGGGCGTTGCCCAGCACCTTGCCGATGCGGGCGAACTGGGTGAACAGGGCATGCTTGATATCCAGGGTCATTGACGCGGTCCGGTTTGCCGTATATTGTATTCAATAATTCAATTGAATAATATGCTCAGGATAACGCCGGTTCCGGCCGGATGCAATAGCGAGAGGATAAGACCATGGCGGGCGAGAGCTGGATTCTGGCTCATGAGGCGCAGATACGTCTCGGGTTCTTCGTCGGTGTGTTCGTGCTGATGGCGGTCTGGGAGATCCTGGCCCCGCGGCGCGGTCTGCTGCACCGCAAATCGGTGCGCTGGTCCAACAACCTGGGGCTGGTGGTGCTCAACACGGTGCTGCTGCGGCTGGTGTTCCCGGCCGCGGCCGTGGGCATGGCGGCCTTCGCCCAGTCGCAGGACTGGGGCATCTTCAATTATCTGGACGTTCCCTTCTGGCTGGCGGTACTGGTCTCGGTGATTGCGCTGGATTTCTTCATCTGGCTGCAGCACGTGATGGTGCACGCCATTCCGGCACTGTGGCGGCTGCACCGGGTGCATCATGCCGATCTGGACTACGACGTGACCACCGGCCTGCGTTTCCATCCGCTGGAGATCCTGCTGTCCATGGTGATCAAGTTCGCCGTGATCGTCGTGCTCGGGCCGCCGATCCTGGGCGTGATCCTGTTCGAGGTGCTGCTCAACGCCACCTCCATGTTCAACCACGGCAATGTGCGCATACCGTCGGGGCTGGACCGGGTGCTGCGCTGGTTCGTGGTCACGCCGGACATGCACCGGGTACATCACTCGGTCGAGGACGACGAGACCAACAGCAACTTCGGCTTCAACCTGCCCTGGTGGGACCGGCTGCTGGGCACCTACCGCGACCAGCCGCGCGCCGGCCACGAGGGCATGACCATCGGCATCCGCACCTTCCGTGAGGAGAGCTGGTGCAGCTGGCTGCCGGGGCTGCTGAGCATCCCCTTCAGCCGCGGTACCGCCGGTTACGCCATCAACCGGCGCAAGTGGGGTGAGTCCGAATGAACAAGACCCTCGGTCGTATTCTGCTGCTGACCCTGCTGGCCGCGGGCATCGCCCTGGCGGTGATCTACCGCGACCGCTTCGACGTGGCCGCGCTGGATGCCTGGCTCAGCGAGGCCGGGCCGGTCGCGCCGCTGCTGTTCATGGCCTTGTATGCCGTGGCGGCGGTGCTGTTCCTGCCCGGTTCGGTGATGACGCTCGCCGGCGGCGCCCTGTTCGGACCGGTGCTGGGTACCTTCTACAATCTCACCGGCGCGACCCTGGGCGCGCTGCTGGCCTTCCTGGTGGCGCGCTATCTGGCCGCGGACTGGGTGGCCCAGCGCACCGGCGGCCGACTCAAGCAGCTGATCCAGGGCGTGGAGACCGAGGGCTGGCGCTTCGTCGCCTTCACCCGGCTGGTGCCGCTGTTCCCCTTCAACCTGCTCAACTACGCTCTGGGCCTGACCCGCATCCCGCTGCTGCACTACCTGCTCGCCACCTATATATGCATGCTGCCCGGTGCGCTGGCCTACACCTATCTCGGCTACGCCGGGCGCGAGGCGGTGGCCGGCGGCGAGGGCCTGATCCAGAAGGGGCTGCTGGCGCTGGCGCTGCTGGCGGTGGTGGCCTTCCTGCCGCGGCTGATCGCCATTGTCCGCAAGGGCAGACTGCTGCAGACCCATGAGCTCAAGCGCCGGCTGGATGCCGGAGAGGATCTGCTGCTGCTGGACGTGCGCAAGCCGGAGGACTACCACGGCGAGCTGGGCCACATCCCGGGGGCGGTGAACATTCCGCTCGAGGAACTGGAGCAGCGGCTGGGCGAACTCGGCGATTATCAGGAACGCCCAGTGGCGACCGTGTGCCGCACCGACCGCATGTCGGCCGCCGCAGCCCGGCTGCTCGCGCAGCAGGGATTTGCCGATGTGCATGTGGTGCGCAAGGGCATGGTGGGCTGGAACGAGCAGGGCTATCCTGTGGAGCAGTGAAGGGTGGGCACTTTCCTGGCCACTCTCTGTCCAACGCGAAAGCCACACATAACCCCCAGGGAGCCTGACGGCATGCACGCCACTCTGCCATTGTTGCGCGAAACCGATTTTCCGACCATCCGCCGCGGCCAACTGCATACTTTGCAGGTCAACCTCGGCTACAAGTGCAATCAGAGCTGCCTGCATTGCCACGTCAATGCCGGGCCCACGCGCAAGGAGATGATGGACGGCGCCACTCTGCAGACCGTCGTGGCCTTCCTGCAGGCGAGCGGCGTGCGGCAGCTGGATCTGACCGGCGGCGCGCCCGAACTGCATCCCCGTTTCCGCGAACTGGTCAGCGCGGCACGCGCACTGGGTGTGGAGGTCGTCGACCGCTGCAACCTCACCATCCTGGAGGAACCCGGGCAGGAGGGCCTGGCCGAATTCCTCGCCGAGCACAGGGTCGGGATCATCGCCTCGCTGCCCTGCTATCTGGAGGAGAATGTCGAAAGCCAGCGCGGCACAGGCGTGTACGCGGCCAGCATCCGCGGTCTGCAACGGCTGAATGCCCTGGGCTACGGCCAGCCGGACAGCGGCCTGGAACTCCACCTGATGTACAACCCGCTGGGGCCTTATCTGCCGCCGCCTCAGGACCGGCTCGAAGCCGACTACCGGCGCGAGCTGGGCAGCCGCGAGGGTGTGGTATTCAACCGGCTGTATGCCCTGACCAACATGCCCATCGCCCGCTTCGGCAGCACCCTGGTCTCGCACGGCGGCTTCGACGACTACATGGACCTGCTCAAGTCGGCCCACTGTCCGGACAACCTGGAGACGGTCATGTGCCGCAGCCTGATCAGCGTCGACTGGCAGGGCCATATCCATGACTGCGACTTCAATCAGATGTTGGGTATCCCTCTGGGCGGAAGCCCGGCGCGTGCTGTTCACCTGTCCGAGCTGATCGATCAGGACCTGGAAGGCCGCCCCATCGCCGTGGCCGATCACTGCTACGGCTGCACGGCGGGGCAGGGCAGCAGCTGCGGCGGAGCGCTGGGTGGCTGACCGGCTGTCCATCATCATTCCGGCGCTGAATGAGGCGGCGGGGATCGGCGCGCTGCTGGCGGCGCTGCAGCCGCTGCGCACGCAGGGTCATGAACTGATCCTGGTCGATGGCGGCAGCCGCGATGCCACGGTCGAACTGGCCCGTCCGCAGGTCGACGTGCTGCTACAGAGCGCCCCGGGCCGGGCACGGCAGATGAATGCCGGCGCGCGGGCGGCGCGAGGCGATATTCTCTGGTTCGTGCACGCGGACACCGGGCTCGACGCCGGGCATGCCGGGGTGCTGCTGCGGTCACTGGAAGACAATCCGGGGCGGGCCTGGGGCCGTTTTGACGTGCGCATCACCGGCAATTCGCCCCTGCTGGGCATGGTGGCCCGACTGATGAACCTGCGTTCGCGGCTGAGCGGCATCGCCACCGGCGATCAGGGCATCTTTGTGCGGCGCGCGGCGTTCATGGAAATCGGCGGTTACCCCGATCAGCCACTGATGGAGGATATTGAGTTCAGCAAATCCCTGAAGCACCTCTCCCCGCCGCTGTGCCTGCGCCAGTGCATCGAGACCTCCGGCCGGCGCTGGGAGCAGGGCGGGGTGGTCCGCACCGTTGTGCTGATGTGGGGCCTGCGCCTGGGTTATTTCCTGGGCCTGGCGCCCGAGCGCCTGGCCCGGCTTTATAATTGAATGCAGGTAATAGTCCTTTAGTGGATTTCGTGGGTTTCGTGGCCAATCAGACAAGTCGTCCGTAATGAGTCGTACAGCCAAATATCCAGGTGCCCGCCTGCTCCTGTTCGCGCGCAGCCCGGTGCGGGGCCAGGTTAAGCGCCGCCTGGCGGCCGGAGTGGGCGAACAGGCGGCCTATGACATTCATTGTGCCATGACTGCGTACATGGCCCGCATGGTGGGCGAGGCGGCGCTGATGCCGGCCCGCCTGTATGCCTGGCCCGATGCCGGCTCACCCTGGCTGCGGGATCTGGCGCAGCACCATGCCCTGCGGTTGGAAGCCCAGCAGGGCGTGGATCTGGGTGAACGCATGTTCAACGCCCTGGTCGAACAACTGCGTGACAGCGACTTCGCCATCCTGATCGGCAGTGACTGCCCGAGCATCGAACCGGCGTATATGGAGGCCGCTGCCGCGCGTCTGCAGGCCGGCGTACCCTGGGTGTTCGGGCCGGCCGAGGACGGCGGCTATGTCCTGGTCGGCACGCGGCTGGCCACGCCAGAGCCTTTCCAGGCAATCGACTGGGGCACGGCGGCGGTGATGGAACAGACCCGTGAGCGCTGCCGGGCTGCCGGGCTGGCATGGGAAGAACTGGATACATTGTATGATGTCGATACCCGTGAGGATTGGGTACGGTTTCAGAATGATTATCCCGGTATCAGCGGCCAATTGATGCAATATGTATCAAGCCGTCATTCCGGCGCAGGCCGGAATCCAGAAACCACTGAGGTCAATGGATTCCGGCCTGCGCCGGAATGACGGGAAAACCTTCAGATACCCCATGAGATTCGAGTTACCGAACAGGAGCAGTGGCCATGAGCGAACAGCGATCCGATGATATCCGCAGCACCGTGCGCAGCAGTTATGCCGCTGTGGCCGAGGCCAGCGAGGCCGGCGGCTGCTGCGGGGTGGAGGCGAGTTGCTGCGGCGTGTCCGACGATGCCGCCATCAACACCCTGATCTCGACCCGGCTGGGCTACAGCGAGGCCGACCTGGACAGCGTGCCGGAAGGCGCGGACATGGGGCTGGGCTGCGGCAATCCGCGCGCCATCGCCGGCCTGCAGCCGGGCGAGACGGTGCTGGACCTGGGCAGCGGCGGCGGTTTCGACGCCTTCCTCGCCGCGGCCGAGGTCGGTGCCTCCGGCCGGGTGATCGGCGTGGACATGACGCCCGAGATGCTGGCCAAGGCGCGCGCCAATGCCCGCAAGGGCAACTACACCCAGGTCGAATTCCGGTTGGGCGAGATCGAACACCTGCCGGTGAGTGATGCCAGTGTGGATGTGATCATCTCCAACTGTGTGATCAACCTCTCACCGGACAAGACGCAGGTCTTTCGCGAGGCCTTCCGGGTACTGAAGCCGGGCGGCCGCCTGGCCATCTCCGATGTGGTGGCCAGTGTCGAGCTGCCGGAGGCGATGCGGCAGAATCTGCAGCTGCATTCGGCCTGCGTCTCCGGCGCCTCCACCGTTGCCGAGCTGACCGGGGTACTGGAGGCGGCGGGCTTTGCCGACATCCGCATCGAGCCGAAGGACGAATCCCGCGAGTTCATCCGCGACTGGGTGCCGGAGAGCAGTGTCGAGGATTATGTGCTGTCCGCGACCATTGAGGCCGTCAAGCCGATCTGAAATTTCTGCCTGATTCGTTGTTGTGATGCCCGGCGACTTGAATATCCGGCAGTGATCCCCATCTGAAGGGCATGGATCAACCATTACCGGGATATCCTCATGCCTGAATCCCTGCATATCGTCTGTCCGAACTGCCAGGCTGTGAACCGCATTCCCGCCGCCCGCCTGGGCGAGGGACCCAGATGCGGCAAGTGTCACCAATTCCTGTTCACCGGCACGCCGGTCGAACTGGACGCAGCCGGATTCGACAAACATGTCTCCCGCAGCGATATCCCGCTGCTGGTCGATTTCTGGGCACCCTGGTGCGGCCCCTGCAAGATGATGGCGCCGCAGTTCGCTCAGGCCGCGCGTCAGCTTGAACCCCGGGTGCGTCTGGCCAAGGTCGATACCGAAGCCGAGCAGTCACTGGGCGCGCGCTTCGGCATCCGTAGCATTCCCACCCTGGCCCTGTTCGCCCATGGTCGTGAGCTGGCCCGCCAGCCCGGCGCCATGGGGGCGAACGACATTCTCCGCTGGGTCAGGCAGCAACTGCCCCTTTAGTAGCAGCCTTGCGTCCGGCCAGCGTTGTGTTTCAATAGGGAACAGGGGTCAACCTCCTGATCTGCCGGCCGTTACAGGGAAAGACGAGCCCTTGCCCGAAGACTGATATCGGGGTTGCAATTCAGGCTTTTTTTATTGAATTTCAACACTGTTACTGCTCAGGACGGGCGGCTCGCCGGATCCCGGGCCCAGCGATCGGCAGCGCATGCAGACACCGCTCACAGACCAGCGACGATTCAGCCGCAGCCGCAGCGCCCTGCGGGTGACCTTCTATTATGCCCTGTTCGGCATCGCCTGGATCCTGTTCAGCGACTGGGCCGTCCGGCTGATGGCGGTGAATGCGGACATGCTGCACAGCCTGCAGAACGCCAAGGGACTGGCCTATGTCGGGCTGTCCGCGCTGCTGATCCTTGCCTTGATTCGACATGAGAATCGCAACACTGTCCGCGCCACGCAGGCCCTGGCGGAGGAGCGCGAGCGTCTCGCCGGCATCCTTGAGGGGATCCGGGTCGGGACCTGGGAATGGCACATCCCGAGCGGCAGGACCGTGTTCAACGAACGCTGGGCCGAGATGATCGGTTATGACCTGGCCGAGCTTACTCCCACCACCATCCAGACCTGGGAACGGCTGGTCCATCCCGAGGATCTGCCCAAGGCGCTGTCGGTCCTGCAGCAACATCTGAATGGCGAGCAGGATTTCTATGATGTCGAGTTCCGCATGCGCCATCGGGACGGCCATTGGATCTGGGTGCACGACCGGGGCCGGGTACTGGAGTGGACCGGGACCGGGGAACCGGTGCGCATGCTGGGGACGCATACGGACATCAGCCAGCGCAAGCGCAACGAGGCCGAGATCGCTCATACCAACCGCCTGTACGCCACCCTGAGCGAGACCAACCAGGCGATCGTGCGTTTCACCGATCAGGACGCGCTGCTTCAACATGTGTGCGAGATTGCGGTGAAGTACGGCGGCTTCCGGCTGGCCTGGATCGGCCTGCCCGATGCCGACGGCTGGCTGCAGGTGGCCGCCGCCAGCGGAAAAACGGACTATCTCGGTGATCTGCTGGTGTCGATCGACCCGACCAGGCCCGAGGGCGGCGGTCCCAGCGGCCGCGCTTTCCGCGAAGGCCGGCGCCGGATCAATAATGACTTCAGTCACAACGAAGACGCCCGGCCCTGGCACAAGCGGGCCGCGCAGGTGGGGTTCGGGGCCTCGGCGGCTTTCCCGCTGGTCAGCGAGGGCAAGGTTTTCGGCGTGTTCAACATCTACGCCGACACCCCGGGCTATTTCCAGGAACGTGAGATCACGCTGCTCGAAGAGATGGCCGCCGATATCGGCTTCGGGGTCGAGAATCACCGTCGCAGGTACCGCCAGATCCGCAGTGAGGCGCGTTTCCATGCCATCGCCAACGGCTTCCCCGATGCCATTGTGCTGGCGGATGTCGAACGGCGGATCGAGTGGATCAACCCGGGTTTCGAACAGACCTTCGGCTACCGGCTGGAAGAGATTAAGGGCGAGAGCACCCGTATCCTGTATGCCGGTGAGGCCGATTTCAGCGAGCAGGGCCGGCTTCATTACAGCCGCTACGCCACACCGGCGAACAGCCCCTACGAGGTCATCTACCGCAGGCGCGACGGTGGGGAATTCGTCGGCGAGACCATCGGTACGCCGCTGAAGGACGAGAATGGTGAGCTGCTCGGTTACGTCGCCGTGATCCGCGATATCACCGAGCGGCGCCGTACCGAGGAGCAACTGCGCATTGCCGCCGCCGCCTTCGAGGTCGAGAACGGCATCATGATCACGGATCACACGCTGCGTATCGAGAAGGTCAATCGTGCCTTCAGCCGCATTACCGGCTATGACGCCGTAGAGGTGGTGGGACACACCCCGGATATCCTCAGGTCGGATCGCCACAGTGCGCGTTTCTACGAACGGATGTGGCAGGAGATCCGGGATAACGGCTACTGGCAGGGCGAGATCTGGAACCGCAAGAAGGACGGCGAAATCTATCCCGAATGGCTCAGCATCAGTGTGATACGCGACACGGCGGGCGAGGTGACGCACTATATCGGGTCCTTTACCGATATTTCCGATCGCAAGGCGGCCGAGCAGCGCATTCATCAGCTCGCCTTCTACGATCCACTGACCCAGCTCGCCAACCGGCGCCTGTTCATTGACCGGCTCGAACACGCCCGGGTGACCAGCGAACGCGCGCATCAGCATGGTGCGATCCTGATGCTGGACCTGGATCACTTCAAGCTGCTCAACGACACCCAGGGCCACCATGCCGGCGACGAGCTGCTGATCGAGGTCGGCCGGCGGATCCGGCGCCAGGTGCGGGATTCCGATACCGTGGCCCGCCTGGGCGGCGACGAGTTCGTGGTGCTGCTGGAGGCGCTGTCCCAGGACAGGGACCAGGCGGCCGGTTATGTCAACGAGATCGCGGTCAAGATCCACGAAAGCCTGATCCAGCCCTACAGCCTGAGCGGCAGCAATGACTACCGCATCACCCCGAGCCTCGGGGTGACCCTGTTCCAGGGACGGACGACGAGCATGGAGGAACTGCTCAAGCAGGCCGACGTGGCCCTGTATGAAGGTAAGTCGGCCGGGCGCAACACCATCCGCTTCTTCAACCCCGACATGCAGCGCAAGGTCGATCAGCGCGCCAGCATGGAGACGGCGCTGGCCCGCGCTCTGGATCAGGGTGAGTTCCAGCTCCACTATCAGCCACAGATCAATCGTGACGGCGAACTGCTGGGCGCCGAGGTGCTGCTGCGCTGGATTCCGGAAGAAGGTGGGCCGGTCTCGCCGGCCGAGTTCATTCCGCTGGCCGAGGATACCGGACTGATCGTGCCCATCGGCTACTGGGTGCTGGAAACCGCCTGCCAGCAGCTGTCCCTGTGGCAGCGGCAGCATCCGGACCGGGATTTAAGCATGGCGGTCAATATCAGCGCCCGGCAGTTCCACCAGCATGATTTCATCCGCCGCCTGCAGGACATCATCGAACGCAGCGGCGCGGACCCGCGGGGACTCAAGCTGGAACTCACCGAATCGGTGGTGCTGGATGACATCGCCGGCGTGATCGAGAAGATCGAGGGCCTGCGCCAGCTCGGCCTGGGCTTCTCGATGGACGATTTCGGCACCGGCTATTCCTCCCTGTCCTACCTCAAGCGGCTGCCGCTGGACCAGCTCAAGATCGACACCTCCTTCGTGCGCGACCTGGCGCATTCGGCCAACGATCTGGCCATCGTGCGCGCCATTATCGCCATGGGGCATTCGCTCAACCTGCACGTCATCGCCGAGGGCGTGGAGACCGCCGAGCAGAAGGTTTATCTGGAACGTTATGGTTGTGATGCCTACCAGGGCTACCTGTTCGGCCGGCCGATGCCCGCGCCCGAGTTCGAGGCGGGATTCATCACGGCGCCGGCCGCGCAAACGCCGTTCCGCCAGCGCTGACGCCGGACGGGATTCGCTATCTTTAAGGCGCGGGCTCGTTTATAATCCTGCCATCTCGCGCCATCCGGTCGGCGCAGCGTCTCGCGGCCGTCTCCCTCCCTGAAAGACTCATCCCCGAACACTCGATACATCAATCTCCGCCTTGACCGGCCCCATGCACGCCACGGGGAGGGCTGGACCAGGAGTCTCTATGTCTTTTGAAAACCTCGGTCTCAGGGCCGAACTCATGCGTGCGGTCAGTGCCGAGGGCTATACCTGCCCGACGCCGATCCAGAATCAGGCGGTTCCGGTCATCCTCGCCGGCCGGGATGTGCTGGCCGGTGCCCAGACCGGCACCGGCAAGACCGCCGCCTTTACCCTGCCCATGCTGCAGCTGCTCAGCGACCGTCCCCGCCGGGGCCGGGCGCCGCGGGCGCTGGTGCTGACGCCGACCCGCGAGCTGGCCGCCCAGGTGGGGGAAAGCGTGGCGACCTACGGCAGCCATCTGCCGCTGCGTTCGACCATCGTCTTCGGCGGCGTGGGTATCAACCCGCAGAAGGACGCGCTGCGCAGCGGCGTGGACATTCTCATCGCCACCCCCGGCCGGTTGCTGGACCATGCCGGACAGGGCACAGTGGATCTGTCCGCCGTCGAGATCCTGGTGCTGGACGAGGCCGACCGCATGCTGGACATGGGCTTCATCCACGACATCCGCAAGGTGCTGAAGCTTCTGCCCGCCAGGCGCCAGAACCTGCTGTTCTCGGCGACCTACTCCAACGACATCAAGTCCCTGGCCGACAAGCTTCTGCACGAGCCGGCCCTGATCGAGGTGGCGCGCCGCAACACCGCCGCGGAGAACGTCAGTCAGCATGTGTACCGGGTGGAGAAAGAAGCCAAGCGCGATCTGCTGATCCATCTGATCGACGCCGGCCAGTGGTACCAGGTGCTGGTGTTCAACCGCACCAAGCACGGTTCCAACCGCCTGGCCGAGCAGCTCAACCGGGCGGGCATCGAGGCTGCCGCCATCCACGGGAACAAGAGTCAGGGGGCCCGCACCCGGGCGCTGGCCGGCTTCAAGGATGGCAGTGTACGGGTACTGGTGGCGACCGATATCGCCGCCCGCGGTCTGGATATCGACCGGCTGCCGCACGTGGTCAACTATGAACTGCCGAATGTGCCCGAGGATTATGTGCACCGCATCGGCCGTACCGGGCGGGCCGGTGAGGCGGGCGCGGCCCTGTCGCTGGTCAGTGATGACGAACTCAAGCTGCTCAAGGATATCCAGCGCGTACTGAAGAAGGATATCCCGGTCATGCCGGTACCGGCCTTTGAACCCAGGCTGCTCAAATCCGCTCCTGAATCGAAGCCCAATCCCAAACCGAAGGCCGGCCGCGGCAGGCAACCGGCGCCCGGCAACAAGCCGCGTGCGGCCCGGACCGGCAAGACGGGCGGGGGCGAAGCGCCGGCCGGCCAGCGTCGGCAGCGTTCACGCGGCCGTTCCTCCCGTCCTGCCGGCAGTGCCCGCTGACGGCAGCCAAGGCCGCTGCGCGGCCGGCTGAGGTCCCGTTTTCCTTTCCGCACGTATCAGGCCGGGCAGGGCGGCCTCGGGTGTGTTCAGTGTCAGATTTCTGTAATATTCGGGCCTGTCCCGGATGACGGAGGTGACATGAAAGCAGCAACCAAGGTCGCGGCCATCCGCAGTCCCGAATACTTCCGGCTGACAGCCGGTCTGATCTTCATGATCGGCGTGTTCGCCTTCGGTGTCTGGCACGCCGGATACATTCCGGATCTGGGCGGCCAGGGCCTGCTGCTGCTGGTATCCTCGGCCATCGTCGGTGCCTACATGGCCATGAACATCGGCGCCAACGACGTGGCCAACAACATGGGCCCGGCGGTGGGTTCGAAGGCCGTGACCCTGGGCTGGGCGATCGTGATCGCGGCCGTGTTCGAGGCCCTGGGCGCGATCATCGCCGGCGGCGAGGTGGTCAGTACCATCAAGGGCGGCATCATCGACCCGGCCCAGATCGCCCAGGTGTCCGATTTCGCCTGGCTGATGCTCGCCGCCCTGCTGGGCGCGGCCCTGTGGCTGAACCTGGCCACCGCCCTGGGCGCGCCCGTCTCCACCACCCATTCCATCATCGGCGCGGTCATGGGCGCCGGCGTGGCGGCCGGCGGCTGGGACCTGGTCAACTGGGCGACCATCGGCAAGATCGTGGCCAGCTGGGTCGTCTCGCCGCTGATGGGCGGGGTGATCGCCGCGGCCCTCCTGTATTTCATCAAACGCAGCATCACCTACCGGCGTGAAATGAGTCTGGCCGCAGGGCGCATCATGCCCTGGCTGGTGGCCCTCATGGCCTGGGCCTTCACCACCTTCATGCTGATCAAGGGGCTGGGTGCGATCCTGCGCCTGCCCATCGGACAGGCCATGGGCGTCGGGCTGGGCGTGGCCGTCGTGGTGTTCGCCCTGATCCGCGCGCCGCTGCGCCGGGCGGCCTCGGCCGGCAGCAATGACAAGAAGGCCGTCAACCTGCTGTTCACCTGGCCGCTGGTGTTTGCCGCCGCCCTGCTGAGCTTCGCCCACGGGGCGAACGACGTGGCCAACGCCATCGGCCCGCTGGCGGCCATCTATGAAACCATCCGCACCGGCGAGGTGGCGGGCAAGGCGCCGGCGCCGCTGTGGATCCTGGTGCTGGGCGCGCTGGGCCTGGCCACGGGACTGGCGCTGTACGGCTCCAAACTGATCCGCACAGTGGGCAAGGAGATCACCGAACTGGACCGCATGCGCGCCTTTGCCATCGCACTGTCCGCGACCCTGACCGTCATTGTCGCCGCCCAGCTCGGCATGCCGGTCTCCACCACCCATGTCACCATCGGCGCCCTGTTCGGGGTG
This sequence comes from Thiohalobacter thiocyanaticus, assembly GCF_003932505.1. Lineage (GTDB taxonomy): Bacteria > Pseudomonadota > Gammaproteobacteria > Thiohalobacterales > Thiohalobacteraceae > Thiohalobacter > Thiohalobacter thiocyanaticus. The sequence continues at coordinate 301,732 of NZ_QZMU01000001.1, read as the reverse complement.
GGCTTCCTGCGCGAGTACCTCAAGACCAACTACGCCAAGATGGAGAAGATCATCCATGCCGGCCACAAGGGCAGTGATCTGGCCGCGGTCGAGGCCTACATGAAGGCTTTCGAGATGGCGCCGGTGACGGAGAAGCGGGTGATGCTGGCGGAGATGAAACGCCGTGCCAAGGCCCATGATCCCGACGCCCTGGTGTTCGCCAAGAAGGAACGCAAAGCGATGAAGAAGGCCTACAAGAGCGAGCTGGTGAAGCGCTCCATGGTGCTGCGCATCGTCGCCGCCTGGGTCATCACCGTGCCGGCCACCGCAGTGCTGGCCGGCCTGCTGTTCAAGCTCACCACCTGGTGGAATCCGGGGCTCTAGCCGGGCCGCCCCGATGCTTCAGCCCGGCAAAGGCATCAGTCCCGCAGCCGGCTGAACACATAGTCGTGCTCGCGCTGCGAGGTATGGCACTGGAAGCAGGCCTTGTTGGCCTCCTTGCCGACCACCGGCCGCGTGCGATCGCCTTCGGCGAATCCCTCGAAACCCCAGCCGCCGGTGTCGGCGTAGCGCTCGCTGTCCTTGTGCATCACCCCCAGTACCTTGCGTGACCCTTCGGTGACCGCGTTGCCGCCATGCTCGGCCTCGAGCAGGTCGAACACGATGACCGCCCCGTCCGGGAAGCTGCCGGCCCGATACCCCTCCAACGCCGCGTCATTGGCGTACAGGTGATGGATGCCGCCGAAGGCCTCGTACAGGTCATGGCCTTCCTCGATCACCATGCTCTTGACGTGGCGCCAGTCGCGATAGTCCTCCGGGTAGGGCACGCCATCATCCCCGGCCAGGGCGGGGCCTGAACTCATTCCTGCCAGGATGGCCACAGAAAATGCGGTACGGATCATAACGAATCCTCCTTTCTATATCGATAAAACAATTGGATATATTACTTTCTTAATCTTGACTATATGAATCGAGTCGATACAAACAGGAGTATTGACTCGCTGCACCTGCTTGTCAAGAAATGCTTTGAGGCGATACATTATGCCCATGAATCCTTCCGCCTTACTGCTCGAGCGCCTGGGGACACTGATCCACCAGTCGGTCCGCGACGACGCCGCCCGCCACGGGCTGCTGCCGATCCATGTCCAGGTGCTGGGCTACCTGGCCCAGGCCAACCGCTACAGCAATCTGCCCATCGCCATCGCCGAATACTTCGGTATCACCCGCGGCACCGTCTCCCAGACCCTGGCAGTGCTTGAGCGCAAGGGGCTGGTGGTCAAACGGCCGGACCCGAAACACGGCCGGCGCATCCATCTGGAACTGACCCGGGCGGGCCGTGCGGTACTCGAGGACAGCTGGGCGCAGCGGCTGGATGCGGCGCTGGCCGCAGCCGATGGTGGAGGCGAGGGGCTTGAGGCCGGGCTGCGGGGGCTGCTGACCGAATTACAGCGCCTCAACGGCCAGCGCGCCTTCGGTATCTGCCGTCAGTGTGTGCATTTCCAGGGCACGCCGGTGAATGCCACCTGTGGCCTGACCGGCGAGCCGCTGGCCGAGGAGCAGACCAGCCGCCTGTGTCGCGAGTGGTCGGCGCCGGCCGAAGCGGGCAGCTGAGGGCGGCACCCGGGCAGGGGAGTCAGGACAGCCAGTCTTCCAGCCAGGGGGTCGGATCCGCCCGGCCTTCGGCATAGGCCTGGTGCCAGCCGGCCGGCACCGGGAACCGGGCATAGAGTCGGGCCCGTTCCGCTTCCAGGAGCTGTCGCGGCCGCTGCATGTAATCCGCCGCACACCAGACCTGCCTGCCGGCAGCTCTGGACAGCGCCTTCAGCCAGTCGGCGCCGGCCCGGCTGCGCGTCAGATGATGGTCGAGGATCAGGCACCCAATACTGCGGGCCAGGCGCAGGGCATTGTTCCAGGCGGTCTCGAGCGCGGCCTGGTCAAGCCGGCGCAGATACAGCGGAGGTCCGGCGGCGAGCACGATGTCCGGCTGCCAGTCGAGAATCCGCTGTACCGTGTCGTCGTCCAGCAGCTGGATATCGGAGGCGTGCACAAATACGCCGCCGGGCAGTTCCACGCGTGTCATCATCAGGCTGCCCATGCCGCTGTCCGCCGCGCCGTGAGGAACGGGATCGGAGAAGCTCAGCAGACCTTCGGTCCGGCCCTCGGCGATCTGCAGATTCCCCCCCAGCAGCGCCTTGAGATCTTTGTAGCGTCTGGCAAAGGGCCCGGGGAGGCCTTCGGTTGACTTGCTCCAGCAACGCAGTGCGGGAAACTTCGCAGGCAGATCCCGGAGGGACAGTTGATAGGGATTTGCGTCTGCCAGCGGGATGTGATCGCCATGGAAGTGGCTGATCACCACATCGGTGGCGGTTTCCAGCGCCTGCACGATCTGTTCGCGTACCTGACGGCCGATGGCCACCTGAACGGGATGCGGCAGCAGACCGCTGCGTCGATAGCCGAGGGAGACCCCCGGATCGATCACAATGCGGCTGCCAGGCAGATCCAGGGCGGTACACAGGCCGCGCACACCGAGGGATTCCGCGCCGATGACCTTCACCAGTGGGGCACTACCTGTCCGCATCGGCATACCGGGCTATAATCCTTGTTGCATTGTGTACCGATCATGATGCTGTTGCCGTCATGTCTGGTCAGGTTCGGACACGAACAGCCTGCAGCTCCAGGAGCTGATAATGCATGAAGCCCGTTACTACAGTCAGCTGTCGGATGGCCGGGTGCTCTGCACCCTTTGCCCGCATGACTGCCATATCCCTGACGGCGGGCGTGGGGCCTGCGCGGTGCGTTACAACCGCGGCGGTCGGCTCTATACCCTGGTCTATGACAAGGTGGTCTCGCGCGCGGTCGAGGCAGTGGAAAAGAAGCCACTGTTCAATTTCCACCCGGGCTCCACCGCCTATTCCATCGGTACGGTGGGCTGCAACATGCGCTGCTCATTCTGTCAGAACTGGCAGATCTCCCAGTGGCCGAAGGCGCGCCTGCCGAAGACCCTGGTCTGCAAGGTCGAAGGCGAGACGCTCTGTCCCCTGCTGGAGGAACTCGAGGACGAGGTGCCGGGCGAGCCGGTAACCCCGCAGGGCATCGTCGCGGCGGCCATGGCCGCGGGGGCGACATCCATTGCCTATACCTATACCGAACCGACGATCTTCTACGAACTTGCCTATGACACGGCGGTGCTGGCCCGGGAGAGGGGCCTCAAGAACATCTTCGTCTCCAACGGTTTCATCTCCGAGGCGCCGCTCCGGGAGCTGGCCGGCGTCCTGGACGCCGCCAATATCGATCTGAAGTTCTCGCGCGAGGAAAGCTATCGCCACATCAGCCGCGCTCGGCTGGAGCCGATCCTGCAGGCCATCCGGCTCTATCACGAACTCGGTGTGTGGGTGGAGGTGACCACCCTGGTGATCCCCGACGTGAACGACTCCGACGAGGAACTGGCCGAGATTGCCCGTTTCATCCATTCGGTGGGCGCGGACGTGCCCTGGCATGTCTCCCAGTTCTATCCCGCCTGGCGGATGCAGGATGTGGCCGTCACGCCTGTTGAGACCCTGCGTCGGGCTGCCCGCATCGGCCGGGAGGCGGGGCTGCATTATGTCTACGAAGGCAATGTCCCGGGCGAGCAGGGGGAGAACACGAACTGCCATCATTGCGGCGCCCTGTTGATAGAGCGTTATGGTTTCCATCTGCGCCGTAACCGTGTCCGCCAGGGTGCCTGTCCCGACTGCGGCACCCCGGTTGCCGGGGTGGGACTGGGGTGATGAACATTCATGCCTTGGATGCAACGATGATCAGCGCAACGCATACGCCACCGGCCAGGGCAACCAGACTGTATCGCCTGTGTTCCTGTTCCGCCCTGGGCAGCAGGTGTGTGGCGCCGACGTAGACCAGGGCGCCGGCGGACAGTGACAGCAGGGCGCCCAGCATATCCCGGTCGATCGCACTGATGAAAGGGTAGGAGAGCAGCATGCCCAGGGGCGTGGTTGCCGCTGCCGCCAGGAAGGCCAGGAACATGGCCCTGCGCTCGGCGATGCCCCCGCGCACGAGCAGGAGGTAGGTGATGATGCCTTCCGGGAATTCGTGCAGCACCATCCCCAGGGTCGCCAGGTAGCCCGTGAGTATGCTGACAGTGAAGGTGATGGAGTAGATGAAGCCGTCGATGAAGGAATGAAGGCCGATGCCGAGCATGGGTACGATACCGATGGCATAGTCCTTCCGCTCAGGATCACGCTCACACACGAAGGCTGTGATGAAGCGGTTGAACAGGTGCAGCCCCAGGAAGCCGGTCAGCAGCCAGAAGGGTGCGGCCGGGTTCATGGCAAAGGACTTGGGAATGATGTGCAGAAAGGAGGCCGAGATGAGCACGCCCGCGGCGAAGCATATGAAATAGGTCGTATTCCGGTGACCCCACGCGGCGTATCTGCGTATCGTGTAGATACCCAGCGACGTGACCAGGGCGGCAAGCGTGCTGGTGGTCAGGGCCGTCCAGAAGGTACTGTCCATGGTTCATCTCCCCTGTAGACAACCCCGTGACTCAGTCCATGCTGCCGGCGGCCTGCTTGTCGCTGTGGGCGCAGACCACGACAAAGGCACACTGCCCGCGGCCCGGACGCAGGGCCTCGATGTCCCGGGTCTCGGGCAGCGGGTGGGCCAGGGTCTGAGCCCAGGCCTGGATGCTGAAGCCCGTTGTCGTCAGCAGGTCGGCCACTTCGTCGGCCGAGAAAAAGCTGGCCTCGCGATAGAACACGCTCTCCGCCTGGTGCGCCAGGTAGTGCCGGCCCAGAGCGCTTTCCCGGTCAATGAAACCGATCACCAGCCGGCCGCCCGGTTTCAGCACCCGATATGCCTCTGCGAGCATCGCGGTCGCGGAGTCCACGAAACAGATGGTGGTAACGACCAGGGCATGGTCGAAACGGCTGTCCGCAAACGGCAGTGATTCGGCGGTGCCCTGTACTGTCGCGATGCCCCGGCTGACGGCATACGCGAGCATCGCCGGCGAGGGATCGATGCCGACCTGCAGTCCCAGAGGCGCGGCAAAGCGGCCGCTGCCGACGCCGATTTCCAGCCCCTGGCCTTCCCAGGGGACGAACGCCCGCAGGGCGAGCAATTCGGAAAAATAGGCTGCTTCATGGCGGTCGAACCACGTCTCGTAACGTGCATGGTGGGCTTCGAAAGGTGCAACTCTGGGCATCGGTCCTCAGTCCTGCAGCACTTCGATCATGGCACCACAGCCGCCTTCGACGGAATCCTCGCCTCCATGGCCTCGCCGGTATCCGTGGTTCCTCCGCGATGAAAAAAGCCGCCCCGGATCGGGGCGGCTGGGTTGCAGACTCAGATCGCCTTCTTGCAGAAGTACCAGTCGGTGCATTCGTAGCCTTCGTTCATGCGCTTCTCGGCATCATCGGCCGTGCCCGGAGGCGGGACGATGACCTTGTCACCGGGCTGCCAGCCTTCCGGCGTGGCGACCTTGTTCTGATCCGAGGTCTGCAGGGCCGAGACCAGGCGTACGAACTCAGGAATCGAACGGCCGTTGGTCATCGGGTAATAGACCATGGCGCGCAGGATGCCCTTGTCGTCGATGATGAAGGTCGCCCGCACCGCGGAGGTGTCGGCCGCGCCCGGGTGGATCATGCCGTAGGCCTTCGCCACCTTCATGCTCAGGTCCTCGATGATCGGGAACGGGATCTCGACCCCGAACTTCTCCTTGATGTTGCGCACCCAGGCGACGTGCGAGTAGTAGCTGTCAATGGACAGGCCGAGCAGGTCGCAATTGAGCTTCTGGAACTCCGGGTAGGCCTGGGCGAAGGCCATGAACTCGGTGGTGCACACCGGGGTGAAGTCGGCCGGATGCGAGAACAGCACCAGCCACTTGCCCTTGTAGTCGGACAGCTTTTTCACGCCGTGCGTGGTCTTGGCCTCGAAGTCCGGGGCCGGTTCGTTGATATGGGGCATGCCATAGGACTGGGTTTCGGTGTCATTGCTCATGATGGATCTCCTTATCAGGATTGCTGAATGACCTGTTGAACACGGTTATTACTGTAGGGCGGTTGTCGGCTTCTGTTAAATCGATTATTACTCTTCATTTGATAGTCTATACCTATCATTATTGCGTTATCGGCATTCCCGGCGGCCGTGTCCTCTGCCCTGACCGCGTCCGTGGCCGCGACCGCCTTCAGCGCAGCGCCGGAAGGCCGGCAGGTGACGCTGCTGCGAGGCCTCCTGCAGGTTGTGCAGTACCCCGAGAATGTCCTCGCGGCGGGTCGTCTGCAGCAGGCGCTCGTACAAGTCGCCATTGGCGATCTCGGCGGTCACGCCCGCGGCGCAGGCCGCTTGCAGACTGGCGTAATGCTCTATCCGACCGGGCCAGGGGTTTCCCGGGATCGGCAGGCCGTAGCGGGTGAACAGCGAACGGACAGCCTCGATGTGCCGAGCCTCGGCCTCGCGGATGCTGCTGAATGGCCGGACCTCGCCGAAGTCCCGGATCACCTGGTCGTAGGTGGCCCAGGCACGATACTCATCGTCGAGCGCCTCGTGGAGGGTGCGGACTTCGGCTTCGGTCAGGTCATCCATGAGAACAGGATAGGCGATACAGCCCGCATAGGCGCTGACCTGCGTCAGTTGAACGCCTGCCGAGACGGATTACTGGAAGGCCTGACCGGGTTTTGCCCCCAGTGCCTTGACGATGCGCGCCAGCGGACAGAAGCCGGTGAAGGCGGACTGCAGCAGATTGGCGCCGACGAAGGCGGTCAGCCAGAGCCAGTACGGACTGTGCAGCTGGGCCAGGGCGAGGCTGAGCAGTACCATGGCACCGGCGAAGGCAAGGACGATACGGTCGATTGACATGCTGTTCCCCCCCTGATTCAGACAGGCATCCGGATCCGCCATGCCGGTCCGGTAGGCTGACATATAGTCCAAATCAGGGAGGTTGTCAGGGGGGCGGTGCCGGCTGGCACGGATGCCGCTTTCTGTGGGTGGTTGTTCAGCCGCCCGCGATGACGATCGCCAGCGCCGCAGCGTAAATGGTCAGGATCAGCGCACTCTCGAAGCCGATCCGGCCGATGCCGTAGGTCTCGCGGCGCACCATGCCCAGCAACAGGATGCCAGTCATCAGAATGCTGATCAGGCCCCAGGTCATCTGCACCGGTGCCATGTCGTGATAGATGGAGCCGTCGGGATAGCCTGCGTCGGCGGCGGCCACCACCAGCATGTTGAAGCAGTTGGTGCCGAAGATGTTGCTTACCGCCAGCGTGAGCGCGCCGGCCCGGATGGCCGCGATGGTAGTGACCAGTTCGGGCGAGGAGGTGGCCACCGCGGTGAACAGACCGCCGACCAGGGTTTCGGACAGCCCGGTCTGATCGCTGATGACCTTGGCGGCCTCCATCAGCACCCAGCCGGCCATGCCGGTCACCGCGGCCAGGACGATAAAGCTGAACCAGGCCAGGGTCAGGCCGCCGCGGCGGTGGTGCGCCGGCTTGTCCGGCACGGTCTCGCGGGTGTGCCGCGGGAACCACATGGGCCGTGCCTCGGAACGCAGAACCAGGTGCAGTCCGAACAGGTAGGCGGCCACGATCAGGGGCGTGACCGGATGCACGCCGCCCAGGGCCACCGGCGGGGTGGCGATCGCGAGCAGCGGCAGGGTCAACAGCACGATCAGCAGCGACGCCAGCATCAGGGTGGTGGGGGAGGCGGCCGCGTGTTCCAGGTTGGCCTTGCGGTAGACCACGTCCGCGATGCCGAGAAACACGAGGTTCACGGCCATGCTGCCCATGACGTTGCTCATGGCCAGGTCGGGCCGGGCGTCCAGCGCCGCGCTCAGGGTCGCGGCGAAGTCCGGCAGCGAGGTCACACCCGCGAGCAGGAAGATCCCGAACAGGGCCTCGCCCAGGCCGGTGCGGTCGGCCAGTTCATCGGCAACCCGTGCCAGCCGGCTGCCGACGGTGACGATGATCAGGGCGGCGGCGGTGAAGGCGATGATGCTGGCGGTCAGGGATTCGAGCATCCTGGGCCTCGGATTATTATGGCTTGATAAAAGCGTTGCTCTCACAGAGTGGCGCAGGTCGGGTTACGCCTTGCACGCTGCCCCGACCTGCCAGGCTACAGCAGACTGTACGCCAGCCAGCCGGTATAGCCAAAATAACAGCCCAGCAGCGCACCACCTTCGAGGCGATTGATCCGTCCCGGGCCCCGGAAACCGTAGCCGAATACGAACAGCGACAGCGTCAATGCGCCCATTACGAGCATGTCGCGGGAAAACACCTCCGGCCCCACCGCCAGCGGGGTGATGCCGCCGGCAATGCCGACCACGGCAAGGGTGTTGAACAGGTTCGAGCCGATGATGTTACCCAGGGCGATGTCATGCTCGCCCTTGCGTGCCGCGATGATGGAGGAGGCCAGCTCCGGCAGCGAGGTGCCGATGGCAACCACGGTCAGGCCGATGATCAGGTCGCTCACGCCGAGCTGTTGCGCGATGGTGACCGCGCCCCAGACCAGCAGGCGGGAGCTTGCGATCAGCACCAGCAGGCCGATACCCAGCCACAGCAGCGCACGCGACAGGGGCATGGGGTGGGATGCCAGCTCCTGATCGATTTCATCGCCCAGCGGATCGCCGCGTCCACGCAGCCCCTGGAAGATGCTCCAGCCCATGATGAGGGCGAACACCCCCAGTAGTACCAGGGCATCCGTCTGGCTCACGGTACCGTCATGCAGCTGCCAGGCGGCGAGGACAGTGACGGCGGCGAGCAGCGGCAGTTCCTTGCGCAGCACCTGCGAATGCACGGCGATGGGACTGATCAGGGCCGTAATGCCGAGGATCAGCGCGATATTGGCGATGTTGGAGCCATAGGCATTGCCGAGCGCGATGCCCGGGTTGCCCTGAGCCGCGGCCAGGCCGGAGACGACCATCTCCGGGGCCGAGGTGCCGAAGCCGACCACCACCATGCCGATCAGCAGTGCCGGCATGCCGAAATGCCGGGCCAGGGCCGCGGCGCCGGCGACGAAGCGATCGGCGCTCCAGATCAGCAGGGCGAAGCCGGCGATGACGGCGAGCAGGGGGATGATCATCAAGGATCACTCAGGAGTCAGAATGTGTGGATACTGATACAAGACGTCATCCCCGCGTAGGCGGGGATCCAGCAACCACGGTGGCCAATGGATTCCCGCCTACGCGGGAATGACGACGTCTGCAGTCCAGGCTGCATCATAACAGCCCTGGGGCCCGGGCTACGACACCATTCGGGCTAGTGTGTCCACAGATGCTGAAATATAATGCGCGCTGCACCGGGCCCGCCCCACCATTCACCCGCAATCAGGAATTCCCTCAATGTCCGACCCCAGCATCATCTATACCGAGACCGACGAAGCGCCGGCCCTGGCGACCTGGTCCTTTCTGCCCATGGTGCAGGCCTTCACCGCCGCGGCCGGCATCCGGGTGGAAACCCGCGACATCTCGCTGGCCGGCCGCATCATCGCCGCCTTCCCCGAGCGGCTGACCGAGGCCCAGCGACAGCCCGATGCCCTGGCCGAACTGGGTGAACTGGCAAAAACGCCGGAGGCCAGCATCATCAAGCTGCCGAACATCAGCGCCTCCATCCCCCAGCTCGATGCCGCCATCCGCGAGCTGCAGGCGCAGGGCTTTGAGCTGCCGGACTATCCCCACGAGCCGGCCAATGCCGAGGAGGAACAGATCAAGGCCCGCTATGCGAAGGTGCTTGGCAGCGCGGTCAACCCGGTGCTGCGCGAGGGTAATTCGGACCGGCGCGTGGCTGCGGCGGTGAAGGAATACGCCCGCCGGCATCCGCACCGCATGGGCGAGTGGTCCAGGGACTCGAAGACCCGCGTGGCTTCAATGGACGCCGGTGATTTCCATGGCAGCGAGCAGTCCGCGGTGATCGAGGCCGCCGGCGATGTGAAGATCGAGCTGGTGGAGGATGATGGCCGGACCCGGGTGCTGAAGGAGCAGCTCGCGGTCGGCGAGGGCGAGGTGATCGACGCCTCGGTCATGAACTGCAATGCCCTGCGCGGCTTCTTCGAACAGGCCGCGGAACAGGCGAAACGGGACGGCGTGCTGCTGTCGCTGCATCTCAAGGCCACCATGATGAAGGTCTCCGACCCCATCATCTTCGGTCATGCCGTCAGCGTGTATTTCAAGGAGGTGTTCGACAAGCATGCCCACACCTTCAAACAGCTTGGCGTGGATCCGCGCTACGGCATGGCCGATCTCTACGCCCGGCTGGAGGAACTGCCCGGTGAGCAGCGCCAGGCCATCGAGGCTGATATCCAGACGGTTTACCAGCAGCGGCCCGAACTGGCCATGGTCGATTCCGATCGTGGCATCACCAACCTGCACGTGCCCAGCGACGTCATCATCGATGCCTCCATGCCCGCCGCCATCCGCGCCGGCGGCAGGATGTGGGGCCCGGACGGCGGCCAGCATGACACCCTGGCCATGATCCCGGACCGCAACTATGCCGGCGTCTACCAGGCCACCATTGATTTCTGCCGGCAGCACGGCGCCTTCGATCCCGCCACCATGGGCAGTGTCAGCAACGTGGGCCTGATGGCGCAGAAGGCCGAGGAGTACGGCTCGCACGACAAGACCTTCGAGATCCCGGCAAAGGGCAGGGTGCGCGTCACCGATGCCGCCGGCAACTGCCTGCTGGAGCATGCGGTGGAGGCTGGCGATATCTGGCGCATGTGCCAGACGAAGGACCTGCCCATCCGTGACTGGGTGCAGTTGGCCGTGACCCGCGCCCGGCTCACCGGGCAGCCGGCGGTGTTCTGGCTGGACCCCGAACGCGCCCATGACGCCAACCTGATCAATAAGGTCGAGGCCTGTCTCAAGGAGCACGATACCGACGGGCTGGATATCCGCATCATGGCCCCGGCCGAGGCCACGCTTTACACCCTGGAGCGGATGCGACGCAGCGAGGACACCATCTCGGTCACCGGCAACGTGCTGCGTGACTACCTCACCGACCTGTTTCCCATCCTGGAGCTGGGCACCAGTGCCAAGATGCTCTCCATCGTGCCGCTGCTGGCCGGCGGCGGTCTGTACGAGACCGGTGCCGGCGGCTCCGCACCCAAGCATGTGCAGCAGCTGCTGGAGGAGAATCACCTGCGCTGGGATTCGCTGGGCGAGTTCCTGGCCCTGGCCGTGGCGCTGGAGGAGTACGGCCGCAAGCATGACAATGCCCGTGTCGGCGCCATCGCCCGCGCCCTGCATCAGGCCAACAGCGACTATCTCAACAATAATAAATCGCCCTCGCGCAAGGTTGGTGAACCGGATACCCGCGCCAGCCATTTCTATCTTGCTCTGTACTGGGCGCAGGCCCTGGCCGCTCAGGACGAGGATGCGGGACTGAAGGAAATCTTCACCCCCGTCGCGCAACGTCTGGAAGAAGCCGAGCAGACGATTCTCGATGAGCTGAATGGCGTGCAGGGCAGCTCGGCCGATCTGGGGGGCTATTACCATCCCGACCAGTCGAAGACCGCGGCAGTGATGCGGCCGAGCGCGACGTTGAATGCCATCATCGACGGGCTGGTCGGGACATAAGACAGCTAGACCCGGATCCGCCACAGAGTTCACAGGGAGGTGAACCATGACAAAACGACCAGCCGAACCATTTCCCTCTCCCGCTTGCGGGAGCACCCGATGAGCATAAAAGGTGGCAGGGATGAGGGTACAACTGGCACCCGCCTCAACCATGCTCGTCAGCTGCGCAGTGAACAGATACCGGCTGAACAGCGTCTGTGGTACCACCTCCGCGACCGTAGATTTCCGGGCTTTAAATTCAGGCGACAGAAACCAATTGGCTCATATATTGTTGACTTTGTGTGTATGCCGCTACGGCTGGTAGTGGAGATCGATGGAAGCCAGCGTACTGAGCAGAAAACTTACGATGACCGCCGGGATGCATGGCTGCGCAGCCAGGGCTTTGTCGTACTGCGGTTCTGGAACAATGAGGTGTTGCATGATACTGCGGCGGTACTGGAGCGGATCAGGCAGGTGATCAATGCCCTCACCCCCGACCCCTCTCCCGGAAGCGGGAGAGGGGAGTAATTCCGCCCGGGGTGAATATGGCTTTCCCCTCTCCCCGGTGGGGAGAGGGCAGGGGTGAGGTGCAAGGGTCTTCTACCCGACCACCACCCGATCCCGCCCCTCTTCCTTGGCCCGGTACAGCGCCTCGTCGGCGCGCTTGACCAGGCTGTCGAGGGTGTCGCCGGACTGGTACTGGGTGACTCCGAGGCTGATGGTGACGCGGCCGGCGCCGGTGAACAGCGTCTCGGCGATGCGCCGGCGCAGCCGCCCCTCGGCGGCCTGGCGGGCGCCCTCGGTCCCGGTTTCGGGCAGCAGGACGATGAACTCCTCGCCGCCCCAGCGTGCCGGGATGTCGCTGTCCCGGACCTGCTCCCCGACGATGGTGGCCAGTTCGTTCAGCACGGCGTCGCCGATGTCATGGCCGTGACGATCGTTGATACGCTTGAAGTGGTCGATATCGAACATGATCACGGCAAAGGGCCGCTGGTAGCGGCTCGTGCGCTCGATTTCCTGGAGCAGCAGTTCCTCGAACTTGCGCCGGTTGTTCAGGCCGGTCAGGACGTCGTGACTGGCCTGGTGTTCCAGTTCCCCGGCCAGGCGCTTGCGCGCCAGTGCCGCGCCGATGAGATCCGCGGTCACCTGCAGCGGCCTGATCTCGGCGGGCCACTGCAGCTCCGGCTGCGAGGTGGGGAATGACAGAATCAGGACGCCTTCCAGCGAACCGTCGCGCAGTATGGGCAGACACAGCACCGAATGGGCGCCGCCGGCCTCCAGCAGTGAATATTCAATATTGTCCCTGTCGGTCCGATCGCGGCTGACAATCACGGCCTCGCCGCGAAGCAGCCGGGTGTGATAGGGCGCGACCACCACGGCGGGGATATGGAAGTCGGCTTCCAATGGGGCGGTCCCGGGGGCGCACCACTGCTGGAACAGATCGAAGCCGCGGTTCTCGTCGTTGTAATCCAGCAGGCTGCAGCGGCTGGCCGCCATGTTCTCGCCCAGGCGGGCGATGGCGTTGGTTATGCCGTCGCCGTTGCCTCCCATGCCGCAGTTGAGCAGGATGAGCGAGATTTCGCGCACCTGTCCCTCCATTTCCAGCTGCCGCAGAGCGCCCGGCTTCGGCCCGCTTGCGGGCGGTGATGTCGACCGCGGTGGAGACAATCCGTTGCCGGCCGCCCACCGGTACCGGCTGCAGGAAGACGTCCTCCCAGATCTCGCTGCCGTCGAGGCGCCGGGTGCGCCATTCGAAGCGTTGTGGGCCTTCGTCCCGAGCGCGTCGGAACAGTTCCCTTGCTTCCTGCAGTGAATAGGGCGGTTCCGACCAGATGGCGCGGCACTCGAAGGCCGCGTGGTTCAGTGCCTCGACACTGTCAACACCATAGCTGGCCAGGGCCTTTTCACTGGCCTGCAGGACTTCCATGCTGTCCGGATCATGGACCATGACCGATACGGCGGCACTGTCGAACAGGGCCTGATACTGTCGACCACGTTCCTCCAGGTCCCGGGTACGGGCCTTGAGTTGGGCCGCAAGCAGGGTGCGTTCGCTGCGCAGGGCACGCAGATACACGGTCAGGAAGATCGCTGCCAGCAGCAGCCCCAGCGCGAACTGCATGGGTGCCACCCAGCGCGGCGTGACCTCGACGGTTTCGATCAGCGGGGCTGAGGCTTGTGATGATTCGGCGGTGCGCGGGAATGCCGTGGCCTGCGGCCACAAGGAGGAGCAGTGACACGCACAGTGTCATGGGTCTTGCAATCATGTTATCCATTCTAACCGGCGTGCCGGTGGCGGGCCAGAAACCGGACTGTAACACATACTGTTTTTATGGATAATGGGCCGATACAGCCATTCCTTGCGGACTGGTTGCCCACTCAGACGCCGTGCTAAGGTTGCGCCGGTTCTTATTAACCCGGCAACCAACAATGTCGTGTTCAGGGCTTCAAGGCGGCCCCGGAACAAGGCGCGGCGCGCCGGGAAGGGTCGCCCCCTTGGCAAGCGTCGCAACGTCGGGCGGGGTCGCCTTGAAGCCCCTGGCATTCTGATCGTATTAAAGACAGGTCGCTGTGTGTCTGCCTGCGTCTGCGTTATCAAAACTTGCTGTAGGAGTGCTACAGCGGCGTTTTGATGCCTTGCTGCAGGCAGACACACAGCGGCTGAACACGATATTGTTGGTTGTCGGGTTAATATTATCAAGGCAGGTCCATGACACAGAACACGCTTTACTGGCACGATTACGAAACCTTCGGCCTGGATCCCATGCGCGACCGCCCGGTGCAGTTCGCCGGTATCCGCACCGACGAGGATCTGAACATCATCGGCGAGCCGCTGAACATCCTGGCCCGGCCGACGCCGGACAGTCTGCCGCATCCGATCTCCTCGCTCATTACCGGCATCACCCCGCAGCAGGCGTGGAGCCAGGGACCGCCCGGAGGCCGAGTTATCGCCCGATCTGGGCGAAACCTCGCAGCCCGGTACCTGCGCGCGTGGGTAAAGCTGCATGGCGCTTCGACGACGAGGTCAAACGCGCAATCCCCTTACGCATCTCTCCGATCCCTTGCCGCGAATGGCAGAACGGCAACGCGCTGGGATCTGAATCGACGTGGTCGGGCCGTCACGACCTGCGGCCGAGGGTTTTCTGGCCGCAGGCGCGAGGACGGAGGCGCGGCCCGGCCAAGCTTCAAGCTGGCGGGAATTCACGGTCGCCAACGGGCTTGCCAACGAGCCGGCGCACGACGCCGTGGCCGATGCCCATTGCCCCCTGGCCAGGGCGGAAAACTGCTCAGGGAAAAGAAGCCGCAGCTCTACGATTTTCTCTATCACAGTTCGGCGCCAACAGGAGGTTCCGTGCTCAAGTAACATCGACCTGCAAGGAATGACGCCCATTCTGCATACCTCAGGCATGTATGGCAGTGATCACGGCAACACCCGCATGGTGGTCCCCGTCGCCGCCCATCCGGTGAACAAGAACAGCATCATCGTGTTCGATCTGTCGCAGGATCCGGCCCTGTTGCTGGATCACAGCGCGAAGACCCTGGCCGAGCGGCTCTATACCGCCAGCGAGGATCTGCCCGAGGGCGTGGAGCGACCCGCGCTCAAGCAACTGCTGGTCAACAAGTGTCCGGTGATCGCTCCCACATCCACCCTGACCGGGGAGGCCGCCAGGCGGCTCAATATCGATTTCATGGCCTGCCGTCAGAACCGCCAGCGCCTGCTCGATGCCCGCAAGGAGATCCAGAAGAAACTCGGCAAGATATTCGAGCCGCGCGAGTTCGAGCCTGTCACCGATCCCGATCTGATGATCTATGCCGGCGGTTTCTTCGACGACAAGGACAAGGCCCTGATGGAACGGGTCCACCAGGTCCCGCCCGATCAGCTGAACGGCCAGGGCTGGAACTTCAACGATGGGCGCCTGCCCGAGATGCTGTTCCGTTATCGCGCCCGCAACTACCCTGAAACGCTCGATCCCGAGGAGCAGGCCCGCTGGCTGCAGCATTGCCGCGCCCGTCTGCTGGAGGGGGAGTCGGGCCATCTGAGTTTCACCGGCTTCCGCGAGGAACTGGAGCAACTGCGCACGCAGGCCGGCGACGATGTCTCACGGCTGTCCCTGCTCAACGAGGTTGAGGCCTTCGGCCACGAACTCGGGCGTTTCGTCCAGGGGAGTGCCTAACCCACCGGCCCTGGGGCAGGCTGCCCATAATCGATTTCATGGGAGGGCAAAGGAAATTATAATGCTCTTTTTAATCGATTTTGCCCGTAGTCAACCGGCGACATCGCTGTTAAAATACGCGGGTTCGTGTACGTCCTCGCGCTGATCTCAAGTGACAGCAAGCATGCAATCTGCGGATTCGGACTTTCTGTCCGGGCGCGCCTGTGCTGTACTAGGCGGATTGGCCGATCGACAAATGAAAACGGTTATCATTATTTTTTTGGGGCGCTCGCTGACCGTCGCGATGGCTTCCCCTGGACGCATGTAGTGTCGCTGCATCGTCGTGCGGTTGATCCCCGGGTTACGACTGTCTGCACCCTATAAAATCGCGGGCATCGCAATCAGAAATACTTATGGTCCTAAAAATCACAACTGGTTGTAATGGCATTTAAATCCATTCACACTCCCGTCCACAGAAATTTTAGCTGAGGAGACTCGAGTCCATGATCGCGAACAACCCCTTCGCCGCACTTGCCGAACAGTCGGCTCTCATCTCACCATCCGTCATGCAGGGGTACGTCATCCTGATGGTCATATTGGTTGTTGTCGGCACCATTCTTGACATGATGCACAAGAAGAGTGCCCAGTACTTTTTCGAAAATGCAAAAAAGTCAGAGAAAAATGCCAAGCGCACCCTGGGCGGCGGCGAAAAGGCCTCCCTGGCGGTGCAGACTGTTGCAAGCGAAGTGCTGACCTCCTCGGAGTTCAAGAATCCCCGCCGCCGTGCCTCCCATCTGCTCACGATGTGGGGCTTTGTCGTCTTCGTTGTCAGCACCGCAGTGCTGATCTTCGGTTACGCAACGCAGGCTGATGCAGGCATCTGGCCGCTCCTGTGGCATCTGGGCGCACTGTCCCTCGCCGTCGGCGGCTACTGGTTCTGGTTCGCCATCCGCGTCGACCTCTTCTCCGAAGGCGTGAAGTGGTACAACTTCAACGGCCGCGGCGACATTTTCATCGTCGGCCTGCTCGCCACATCCACCTTCGCCCTGCTCTGGTCGCTGACCATGGGCGCCGGTGCGCTGAACACCCTGTTCTTCGTGCTGTTCATCCTGAGCGCCACCGTGCTCTTCGGCTCTGTCTACTGGTCCAAGTTCGCGCACATGTTCTTCAAGCCTGCAGCGGCTTACCAGAAGAAGGTCATCTATGCGGATGGTTCGCGCGAGAATCTGCCCGATGATTACGATCTGACGGATCCTGCCGTACAGAAGCGGTATCCTGATATCCCGGAATACATGGGCGCGAACCCGCCTTATATGGGGCTCGGTATCAACCGTGAACCCCCTCGTCACTACTAATTGATTTTTCAAAAGTAAGGAGCCTTTCATGCCAACTTTTGTATATATGACTCGTTGTGACGGTTGCGGTCATTGTGTCGATATCTGCCCGTCAGACATCATGCACATCGACAAGGTCACCCGTCGCGCCTACAACATCGAACCCAACATGTGCTGGGAGTGCTACTCCTGCGTCAAGGCCTGCCCGCATCAGGCGATCGACGTTCGCGGCTATGCCGACTTCGCCCCGCTGGGCCACTCGGTACGCGTGAAGCGTGATGAGGAAAAGGGTGTCATCGCCTGGCGCATCAAGTTCCGCAATGGCCAGAAGGACATGGATCTGCTGGCGCCGATCACGACCAAGCCCTGGGGTACCTGCATCCCTCAGCTGCGTGACGTACCGGCCCCCTCAAAGGAGGAGCGCGACAGCGAGTTGCTGTTCAACGAACCCAAATACCTGCGACTCGATGATGGTGGTCTGAACACCCTCAAGTCCAATGGTCTGAAGCTGAAAGAAGGGGTGTACTACTGATGGCTTACGAAACTATCGTAGAAGACAATATCGATATCCTGGTCTGCGGTGCGGGCCTCGGTGGTACCGGTGCGGCCTGGGAAGCCAGGTACTGGGGCCAGGATAAGAAGATCGTCATCGCCGAGAAGGCGAACATCGATCGTTCCGGTGCTGTGGCACAGGGGCTGTATGCCATCAACTGCTACATGGGCACCCGTTTCGGTGAAAACAACCCGGAAGACCACGTTCGCTACGCGCGTATCGATCTGATGGGCATGGTGCGTGAAGATCTGGCGTTCGACATGGCGCGTCACGTCGACTCTGCCGTGCACCAGTTCGAAGAATGGGGTCTGCCGCTGATGCGCGATCCCAAGACCGGCGCCTACCAGCGTGAAGGCCGCTGGCAGATCATGATCCACGGTGAATCCTACAAGCCGATCGTCGCGGAAGCCGCGAAGAAGTCCGCTGACAAGGTATTCAACCGTATCTGTGTGACCCATCTGCTGATGGACGAATCCAAGGAAAACCGCATCGCCGGTGCAGTCGGGTTCAATGTGCGTACCGGTAACTACCACGTGTTCAAGTCCAAGACCGTCATCGTGGCCGCCGGCGGCGCCTCCAACATCTACAAGCCGCGTTCGGTCGGTGAAGGTGCGCGGTCGCGTGTGGTATGCGCCCTGGTCATCCGGCTCGGCCTACGGGTTGCTGATCAGCGCCGGCGCCAAGATGACCCAGATGGAGAACCGCATCGTACTGGCCCGGTTCAAGGACGGTTACGGTCCGGTGGGTGCATACTTCCTGCACCTCAAGACCTACACCCAGAACTGCCTGGGCGAAGAGTATGAATCCAAGTGGTGGCCGCAGCTTCAGGAGATGGTGGGCAAGGAATACCTGGATCCGGAAGCTTCGCACCGGACTCATCGGCCCATCCCGACCTGCCTGCGCAACCATGCACTGATCAGTGAGGTCAACGCCGGCCGCGGTCCGATCCACATGGTGACCATGGAAGCCTTCCAGGACCCGCACCTCGAAGAGATCGGCTGGCACAACTTCCTGGGCATGACCGTCGGTCAGGCGGTTCTCTGGGCGGCCACCGATGTCGACCCGAAGAACGAGAACCCGGAACTGACCACTTCCGAGCCGTATGTCATGGGATCGCACGCGACCGGTTGTGGCGCCTGGTGCTCGGGTCCCGAGGATGTGTCTCCGCCGGAGTACTTCTGGGGCTACAACCGGATGACCACGGTCGAAGGTCTGTTCGGTGCCGGTGACGCCGTCGGCGGCACCCCGCACGCATTCTCCTCGGGTTCCTTCACCGAGGGACGTCTGGCCGCCAAGGCCGCCTGCAAGTACATCGACGACGGCAAGGCCGAAGGCATCGTGGTCTCCCAGAAGCAGATCGAAGATCGCCGGAAGGAGATCTACAAGCCTCTGGAACACTACCGCATCTACCGCAACGAGATCACTGCGGGTTCGGTCAATCCCAACTACATCAACCCGCGCCAGGGTCTTGATCGGCTGCAGAAGCTGATGGACGAGTACGCCGGTGGTGCCTCGGTCAACTATATGACCAACGAGAAGCTGCTGCATATCGGCCTCAAGAAGCTCAAGCTTCTGGAGGAAGACTTCGAGAAGATCGCGGCAGAGGACATCCATGAGCTTCTGCGTGCCTGGGAGCTGAAGCACCGTATCCTCAGTTCCGAGGCGGTCATGCAGCACACCCTGTTCCGCAAGGAGACCCGTTGGCCCGGGTACTACTACCGTGGTGACTTCCTCAAGGTGGACGACGAGAACTGGCATGTACTGACCGTTTCCCGTCGTGATCCGAAAACCGGTGAATACACCATGGAGAAAGCGCCATGTTATCACCTGGTTGAGGACACCGAGTAAGCGGGAACTCAACAGGAAGGCCCGACGAGGGATCTCTACAGAGTGTAGGGATCCCTCGGGTCTCTGAACGGAATTGAAAAGATCAACAGTTGTTGGTCTTTTCGCTTTTTACGATAGATATATTGACTCGGTAGGCAGATGAGTATCATGACTGAAGCGCATGAAGCACCCAACGAAGCACAAGAGTTCAAGAGCATCCTGGACCATACCGATGAAGAACTTGCGGAGATTGCTCATCCCATGTGGGAAGAGCTGATCAAGTACTCCAATAAGGGGCAGTACGGCAAATTCATCAAAAGGTTCTCCTATAACCTGCTGTTCGGACTCAACGAGGTGGAGGTGGGTAAGCAGTTCGCCAAGAGCGAATTGACGCGCAGCCTGGACCATATACGACTTTCTGGGTTTTATCCGGCGCGGCGAGCATGTCACATGCCTGTACCGTGTCAGGAGTACCAAGAAGGAAGGTGAGTGGCTGGGTCGTATGGTGCTCGGCTATGAGGACGGGGAAGTCAGGATCTTCGGTGCCTCCATCTTCTAGAACACCAGCCCCCCATCGAGAGAGCTATGACTGAGATCATCAAGGACATCATCACGGACGGCAAGTACGTCGAAGTGAAATACAAGGTCATCGACGTCAAGACCGACAGTGTCTTGACCGAGATCGAGTACCCTCTGGGCTACGTACAGGGTGTCAACGAGGTGCTGGCCCCTGCGGTCATGCGGGAGCTTGAAGGCAAGGCGGCAGGCGACACGATCGATGTGCCGATCGACTGCAACGAGCTCTACGGCCCCAGAGACGAATCCCTGGTCATTACCGATAGAATCGAGAACGTTCCGGAGGAATACCGCGAGGTCGGTACGGCCATCCTGATGGAGAACGACCAGGGGCAGACCAAGACCTTCATGGTGACGCGTATCGCCGGCGACTATATCACCATCGATGGCAATAATCCCCTCAGCGGACGGGAAGTGATATTCAAGCTCGAGATACTGCTGGTTCGTGATGCCACTGAGGAAGAAATCGAGTTCGGTGGCAAGGTCGAGAAAGGACCGGATCTCCCCGAGGGCAGACAGGTCCCGATCTGACGGCCTGCTGGCTGCTACGGTAGCCGGAAGCGTGTTAAGAAGGGCGTGAAGGCTTGCTGGATGAGTAGGGGCCGCGCGCCCCATGCCGGGTCACGCGGCCGCCTGGACTCAGGGACGCTTCGGGGTGGTGTAGGGCTGCTCTTTCTGGAACGACTCCCAGATGGTGTCGTAGCCCACGTAACCCTTTTCATTCGGCTCTTTCTGACGGGTGGTCAGATAACGCGATTTGCCTTCGGGAACCTTGGGTCTGGTCTTGGGTGCATCGCTCATAATTCATCTCCTCTGGGCAGTAGAAACGGCAGTTGAATAAATCACTTATCTCAAACCCCCGATTCTACCGCAGCGTGTATCGTTTGCCAATGTCTACAGGCCGTCTGAGGCGCCTTTCCGCGGCGTGTGCTCTGGCGTGCAGACGCTGCCTCGGCAGTTGTCCACCTGTCGGACCCGCGCTGCGAGTTCCGGACTTCCAGGCCATTAACCCATAATGCCACCCGTCGAGGCGGGCTGCGGCCGCGGTTTTAGCGCTGTTTCATCGCCTGCAAACTAGCATAGCTGTTCATCAGGTTCCGGTAGTCGGGAATGTGATTGGCGAACAGCGTGCCAAGACCCTCGATATCGTTGCGCCAGTCGCGATGCAGTTCGCAGGCCACCCCAAACCAGGTCATCAACTGCGCGCCGGCGGCGGTCATGCGCTGCCAGGCCGAGTCGCGGGTGTACTCGTTGAAGGTGCCGGATGCATCGGTAACGATGAAAACCTCGTAACCGGCTTCCAGTGCCGACAGGGCGGGGAAGGCAACGCAGACCTCGGTGACGATGCCGGCTATGATCAACTGCTGCTTGCCGGTTGCCTTGACCGCCTGCAGGAACTCCTCGTTATCCCAGGCATTGATCTGCCCCGGCCGGGCGATATAGGGCGCGTCGGGCAAGATCTCCTTGAGTTCGCTCATCAGGGGGCCGTTCGGGCCGGTCTCGAAACTGGTGGTGAGCACAGTCGGCAGATCGAAGTACCTGGCCAGATCGGCCAGCGCCAGGACGTTGTTCCGGAAGCTGTCCGGGTTCATATCCCGTACCAGCGAGAGCAGTCCGGCCTGGTGGTCGACCAGTAGGACGGCGGCGTTGTCTTTATCGAGACGGACATAGGGTTGAGTCATCAGGGCTTTCCTCGGGTTGCGTTATCCCGCCAGGGGGACGAAAGCCGGCACGGCTTTGCTGCGGCAGCCGTGCCGGGGTCGATATCAGGCCGATGCGGGCATACGTCCGAACAGGCCATTGTTGAAATCATCGATCGCCTGCTCGATCTCCTCGCGGGTGTTCATGACGAAGGGGCCGTGACCGACGATGGATTCGTTCAGCGGCTCGCCACTGAGCAGAAGCACGACGCTGTCCTCGAGTGCCTCCACCACCAGGCTTGAGCCGGCGCGTTCCATGACGGCCAGTTCGGCGCTGCGGACCAACTGGTCATCGAGGCGGATCGCGCCGTGTAGCACGAACAGCGCGATGGTGTGGCCGGTCGGTAGATCGAACGCCGTTGATCCGCCGGCAGCGAGGCGCAGGTCCCAGACATTCATCGGGCTGAAGGTCCGGGCGGCACCAGTTGTCTCGCCATAGCGGCCGGCGATGAGGCGCAGGTGCCCGGCGCTGTCCGGCAGGGCGATGTGCGGGATATCCGCGCCGGTTATGCCCTGATAGCCCGGCACGGTCAGCTTGTCCCTGGCCGGCAGGTTCACCCACAGCTGGATCATCTCGAACGGGCCGCCGGTCCGGGCGTAGTCCGGGCTGTGATACTCCTCGTGCAATACCCCGGCGCCCGCGGTCATCCACTGCACGTCGCCGGGGCCGATGGTGCCGCCGGCGCCGGTGGTGTCTCGGTGCGCGACCTCGCCCGCGTAGACAATGGTGACGGTCTCGAACCCCCGGTGGGGGTGGGCGCCCACGCCGCGTCGCTGGCTAGTGGGCGCAAAGTCTTTCGGCCCGGCATAGTCCAGCAGCAGGAAGGGTGACAGTTCCTCGGCCAGATCGTGGTAGGAAAAGAGGGTGCGGACCGGAAAGCCGTCGCCGACCCAGTGGCCGCCATTGCTGCGTTTGATATATGAGAGCTTTTTCATGGTCGCCTCCTGTGTGATGACGACAACTCTAGCGGCAGGCAGGGGAGGTGTGTAGGTGGTAAAATGCCAAAACACTTTTCATTTGATTGAATAATCCATATGGACCTGAACGAGGCCGCCGTATTCGTCCGGGTGGTGCAGGCCGGGAGCTTCAGCGCCGCCGCACGTCAACTGGGCCTGCCGACCTCTACGGTCAGCACCCGTATCTCGCGCCTGGAACAGCGGCTGGGGGTGACGCTGTTGCAGCGTACGACCCGGCGGCTGAGCCTGACCGAATCCGGTGAACTTTATTACCGCCACGCGGCCACGGGGCTGGGGCACCTGCTCGAGGCGGAGGCGGCCGTCACGGCCTATGCGGGCGAGCCCCGGGGCCGGCTGCGGGTGACCGCACCGGCGGACTTCGGCGACAGCATTCTGGTCTGCCTGCTTGAGCGGTTGCGCGCGGCCTATCCACAGATCAACGTCGATCTGCTACTCACAGACAGCTATCTGGATCTGGTGGCCGAAGGGGTGGATGTCGCCATTCGCGCCGGGGCGCTGGACGACTCGACCTTGATCGCCAAGCGGGTCGGCATCGCCTGCTGGGCCCTGTTCGCCAGCCCGGAGTATCTCGATGACGCCCCGCCGCTGGCGTCACCACGCGGCCTGGGCCGGCATCGCTGCCTCCAGTTCACCACGTTCGGCAAGGAACAATGGCACCTGTCGAGCCGCAAAAGTCGTCTGACCTTACCGATGGCGGGCAACCTGATTGTCAATGACCTGGGAGTAATCCGCCTGATGACGCTGGATGGACAGGGCATCGGCCTGTTGCCCACCTATATATGCCGCGAGGATGTGCAGGCGGGCAGACTGATCCGGGTATTACCCAAATGGCAGGCCAGGGCTGACCCCGTCCATCTGGTTTACCCACGCCAGCGTTTTGTACCGCCCAAGCTGCGCGCGTTTGTGGATATTGCCGCGCAAGTGCTGAATGAGTTGCTTGCGGATGAATAACATCAGAAAAAAAGCAGAGACCGGGCTACGCGGATGCTGATGACCGTGCCTGCGGACAAACAGAAACGGGGTGCCCCACAAGGGGCACCCCGTTTCTGCTTGTATGGTGGGGCGGCGACTACCGAAAAATACCTGCAGCCTGTTGATAAAATATAAATATTCGATTTATAAAAAGCTATGTTGCCCCCATAGTTGCCCCCGCGCTTGCCGCGTCTCTCTAGAATTTCATGCCAAACCGTTGAGCTATTCCTGCAAGCGAAATTTGCACGAAGGCATCGTGTTCAGCGGTCAACCGCTCGAAGGTGTTCCAGTGCATCCCCTTGGGCTTCCAGCCGTTACCGTTGAGGATGCCAGGCTCCCATCCCAGCTTGTCGCGGATTCGGTCAGCTTTCCTTGCTGCCCGGTCATCCCAGGTTTCCCGCTGACTGGGGTAGGCCAACTGGTAGCAGTGGCGACAGGCGAAGATGCCGCCGCCATACAGGATTGCCACGCGGCGACCGCACCCGCGAGCAGGGCAGAGGAACCAGGGTCGCTGCCCGCCAAGGTGGCAGGTGGTCCAGTCGAGATAGACGGGATAGCTTTCATCCTTCCAGTCCTCGCCGCCGCTTCGGTGGCGGTAGGTGAGAATCACCCGGCTTAGTTCGGTTCGCACGCGAATGGAGGCGACTACTTCACCATGGCGTGACCATTGCCATCCGAAGGCCTGATCGGGGATGAGCAGGCCATCCCGTTTCCAGCGCCGCACGTCGATGGAGCGGTAATCGTCGGTGGTGTCTTTCGCGCCCCAATACCAGTGTCTTCCGCTACCTATGCCGCCCATGCCTACCTCCGATCTGACGTTTGAAAACAATCAAAGTTTTAACCGAAATCATTTGGGAAATTCATCTCTTAATCTTGGATTATTCAGGTCTTGGATGGTTGTTATGGGTTCGCTGTGGCCTTGGTAAAAAGTGTTCGCAATATCGCCGGTCCGTGTCCCACAAGCCGGCAATCGCCTCCGGTTCGTTTTTGGCGCAGTGACCAAGGTGTGGGTGGTCGATGCGCTCGAAGTGGATGCAGTCACCGCAGTGGATAGCGCAGGGTCGCGTGATCGGCTTATCCGCTATACGGTTCCAGCACCAGGGACAACCCAGCACCTGGCCGGATAACCACAACCAGATCGGCCCGCAGTGCTTGCAGGTGGCCTGCTCGGTGTAGTGCTCGGGGCGTTTGCCCTGGCCCATCTCCCGCCGCTGCACCAGCGAGCGGGCGAACGCGGCCAGGGTATCAGCGCTGATCGCACCTTTGCGCCAGTCCTCGATGTCCTCCGCTGCCAGTGCTTCCTTTACTTCGGCCTGAGAGATGTCGAGTCCCTTGCAGGTATCTGCCAGAGCCTCCAGCAGCTTGGAGCTTTCCTGTTCTGAATCCCTATACGCAGAATCCGCAATATCCGCACAATTACCCGTTTCGACAGGTTTCCGCGCATTCTGCGTATTGTGCGCATAGGGTGTTTCAGTCGAAGGAGTCACCCCGAGGGTTTCGCGCCAGCTCATCGCCACCCCCTCGCAATCTCCGGCCGTACCCGAACCACGGGCGAGGGCGGACGACCGGGACCATCACGGGGTGGTTCGATTACCTCCAGGTACCCCCGCTCTTCCAGCGCCTCCAGGGCATCGCGCAGCATGGCGACGCGGGGAAAGGTGCCACGCAGAGCGTTGAAGGCTTCGCGCACGGTGAAGCGATCCAACCGGCCCCGTTCGATCCAGTCCCATACCAGGCGCGCGGCGGCGATGGTGGGATCGGCGCCCATCATGTCCAGCGCCGCCAGGCTGTGGCGGGTGATGACGGCCATGATTTCCAGGGCGGCGGTCATGGTTTCGGCTGTGATGGCCGCCTCCCAGGGTGTGCCGTGGGCGTGCTTGATTCCGTGGAGTACCCCGGCCAGGCGGGTCGCCGCCCCCGGAGCTTTGCCTGCCCAGTCGGTGAAGTGCTCCAGTCCTCGGCCCGGCTGCATCTGTACCTCGATGGCTTGGGCGAAGGCGTACCACTCCGCATGTGCTTCATCACTCAGGCGCAGCAGGTGGGGGCGTTCCTCGCCATGTTCGTCGGTGGCAGGTTGCCAATCGAGCATGGCGCGGAGGCCGGCTCCATAGGCGTCGCGAACGCCTTCCGGAACGGGTTTGGACTGTAAGGCGCGATAGCCCAGCGGGGACGGCGGCAACAGATACAGAAAGCGGCCCAACAGTCCTCGGCCACGGAATCCAGGCTTGGCCGCCAGTCCCCGCAATACGTCCGGCTGCGGGCTCAGGCCGATACTGAGGCGCGGGCTTTTCAAAAAGACCGGAGGACGGCTGCCCCGGTCCACTCGCTCCGCATCGCCGCTGTGGGCCTTCAACACCAGGTCCAGGTTGGGGATGCCGTTGGAGTAGCGGCCTTGCAGCAGGTCGAAGACACCGCCCTCCGACGACAACCAGGCCATGCACTCCCCATGCTCCGCCAGCAGTGCGCCCAGCCGCTCCGGGGTGGCGTCGGATGTCCATATCTGCGGCTGCACGGGGATGTCGGGAAGTTCGGCCTCGATGTCGGCGGCCTCCCGCGCCAGCTCCGCCGCCTTGCTGTTGTCCTTTTCCTTGGCGGCCTTGCTGCGCTTTTCTTTGGCGCGGGCCTCCAGCGTCTTGCGCTCGCTGGTAATGCGCTTGATCTCCGGTTCCAGGATGGCAGTCTGATCCCGTTCCCAGGCGACCAGCGGGGCGGTGGCGGCGGACTGCACCGCGCTCTTGCGGTTGCCGGGGGGCAGGGCTACCACGGCCCACAAGTTGCACGGCTCGAAGTAACCTGGCTTCACCATCACTCGCAAACGGCGGGTGGCAGCGGTGGCGCAGGCGACTAGGATCATCCCGGCGGCCAGCTCGGGCGGCGTCTCGGTGTCGGCTGCAATGGCGCGGGCATAGTCGCCGGCCCAGCCGGGCAGGTGCGCGAGATCGAGGCGGGGCAGGTTGGGCGCATCCAGCGGCACCAGCTCCGGCCAATCCTCCGGCGGTGGCGCGGCGGACTTCAGCAGATCGGCGCTCATGCCTCACCTCCTGCCAGCCACACGGCCAGATCGTTGAAGTCCGTCAGGTGCTCGGGTGCGTCTTTCGGCCACTGGGGCAGGGCCAGCAGCGCATCCGATGCAATAGCGGCACCCTTGGCCTTGGTGGCGCCGGGATTTCCCGCCGTCAGCCGGTCGTCGTCTCCCGCAATCACCAGCTCGGCGGTCGGCCAACGGCGGCGCGCAGCCAAGACAACGGGCTCCAGGTTGCCCGCGTCGATAACCGCCAGTACCAGCGCGGTGGGTTCGTCCTCGGCCAGGGTGCAGCCGGTGGCCCAGCCCTCGCAGATGATTACGCGGGCGGGGTTTTTCATCTCACCTGTCACGGGAATGAAGCAGCCCCGTTTCCGCCCCCCGGAGAGCAGCAGCTTGCTGCCATCGGCGGCGATAAATTGCAGGCTGGTCAGCTTCCCTGCGAAATCCATTACCGGCAGCGTCAGCAAGCCGTTGTGAATCTTCGCGCCGTGCGGCCGGATACACTTGCGGGCAAGATAGGGGTGCGTCTTTGGGGTGGGGGTTGCCGCGTTCCAGATTGCAGCGGCACGTTTCGCCGCCTCGGTCTGCCGGGCGCGCTGCTCAGCCTCGGCCTGTTGTTTCGCGGCTTCCACCCGGTGCGCGAATGCGGTCCGTTCGGCCCGTGAAAAGGGTTTGTTGCGCTTCGCCTGCCAGGTCTCCGAGAGACCGGAGGACCAGTCGCCGAAGCAACCACCCAGCCCGTCATCGAACAACAGGCACCAGCCCGCCCGGTTGGCCGGGCGTTTACCGGCGCCGGGGAAGCGTTGCAGCTTGCCCGGTTTGATCACGTCCGGCGGCTCCAGCCCGGCGGCTCGCATAACGTCGCGGAATTGGGAGATCGCATTATTCATCACGCGGCCCTCCCATGCGGTTGATCCGCTGCGCCAGTCCGATAGGGAACCAGCCCCACACGGCCAGGGTGACGATTGCCGCTTTTACGCGGGAACCGATGCCGGTAGAATTACGGGTGTGCTTAGAAGTCTTCTGGGTCGCCTGGTGCCCGCCAGTGCGGCCCTTCTTGTTTGTGGTCATCGTTCTGGCCTCCCCTTACCGTGCAGCCTTGCGGCTGGCCTCGATCCGCCGGTTCAGCCAGTCATTCACCTCCGCCTCGATCCAACCCACGGCACGGCCGCCGAGGGAGACGGGCTTGGGGAAGCTGCCTTCCGAAATACGCAGATAGATGGTGGAACGGGAGAGCCCGGTGCGGGCCTTCACGGCGGGAAGTCTGAGGATTGCGGTAGCCATATTTGCGCCTCCTGAGGCGTTGTTGAACATGGCTTCCGATTGTTATGTCACACTTTTATCCGGTCACCGGGGAAATCATTGGTTAATTTCCCCGGTTGTGATCACGCCTTCGTTTCAATGCGCGTTCATACATGCGCCGGATTGTGTCGGGCGACTTGTGGTGTTTGGTCGCAATTGCTTCGTAGGCTTCGGTCTTTGATAGACCGGTTTTTAGTAATTGCTGAACCGCGAACAAAACTTGTGCTCTGAAATGCGTGTCTTCCTTTCGGCCTGGTGGTGGGGGCGTAATATGCAGGCACTCTATAACAACCTTCTTGTTCTCGATTTCTGTAATCGTTTCGGCGGTGAGAACAGCAAATGCCTTTCGGGCAGACGGTGGCAATAGGTCATCCATGAGCAACAGAGATGCAAGGATGATTTCGAAGGTCGTTTTGAATTTGACCTCATTTTGGCTTTGCGAGGTCCAAGTCGCGACTAGATCTGCTGCATAAGGGAGCCAGTCATCTAACTCGTCTCCTGCATATGCGAATTTCCATATTTCGTGGTCGGGAGTAAACATGGCAATTCGGACGGCCGCGAAGCTTAGGTTGCCGAACACCCCCGCCCCTGAAAGTAACGGGCGAGCAGGGCGTTAGGTATCTGCCGGAAGAAATCCTTGGTGGAATAGTGCTGGGTCATGTGGTCCCTCCTGGTGGGCTGTTGGATTCCCATTGGATTATGCCGGACTTTACTGTACATTGCAGTACATTCCCAGCATGTCTCACTGAGAGGGGAGCAATGGCCACCGGCAAGACCACGACGCTGACCTTCCGCATCGAGCCCGGCCTGAAAGAGGCGCTGCGTGAGGCTGCAAACCGTGAGCATCGCTCCATCGCCAACATGGTGGAGGTGCTGATTCGGGATTATTGCGGGCGCAATGGCATTGAGATCGAAGAGATAGATGCAGCCAGCTCATCCCGACCGGGAGGAAAAACAAAGTAGTAATCGGGGTAAGAGGGAAGGAATAACAACATGGCAGCCAAAGAGGCCAAAGCCCGAATCAAGATCAACAAGCTCCTGGAGGAGTCCGGTTGGCGTTTCTTCGACGAGAAAGGCGGCAAGGCCAACGTGGTGCTGGAACCCAACGTCAAACTGACCAGGGAACGGGTTGATGGCCTGGGCGAGAATTTCGAAACCACTGCTAACGGCTTCATCGACTTTTTGCTGCTCGATGAGCAGGGCTACCCGCTGGTGGTGCTGGAGGCCAAGGCGGAAGACAAGAATCCGCTGATCGGCAAGGAACAGGCCCGCAAGTACGCCAAGTCCCAGAACTGCCGTTTCATCATTCTTTCCAACGGCAATCTGCACTATTTCTGGGATCTGGAACAGGGCAGCCCGCACATCATCACCCGGTTTCCCACCCCGGATTCCATCGAGGGCTATCTCCACTTCCAGCCCAATCCAGACCGCCTCATCAAGGAGATGGTGGCCAAGGACTACATCGTCCTTACCCAGCTTCCCGGCTACGCGGATGAGGCGGGGTGGAAGAATCGAGACGAACGCCCGGGCTTTATCGAAAAGAACCGTCTGCGCTTCCTGCGCGACTATCAGAAGCGCGCCGTTCAGGCGATCCAGGATGCCGTGGCCGATGGCAAGAGCCGCTTCCTGTTCGAGATGGCCACCGGCACCGGCAAGACCCTCACCTCCGCCGCCGTCATCAAGCTCTTTCTGCGCACCGGCAATGCCCGCCGGGTGCTGTTCCTGGTGGATCGGTTGGAGCTGGAAGACCAGGCCAACAAGGCCTTCACCTTCCTGTTGAAGAACGACTTCACCTCGGTCATCTACAAGGAGCGCCGCGACGACTGGCGCAAGGCGGAGATCGTCGTCACCACGGTTCAATCGCTGCTGTTCAATGACAAGTACAAACGCCTCTTCTCGCCCACTGACTTCGATCTGGTGATCTCGGACGAATCCCACCGCTCCATCGGCGGCAACGCCCGCGCCGTGTTCGAGTATTTCGTCGGCTACAAGCTGGGCCTGACGGCAACCCCGAAGGATTACCTGAAGAAATTCGACACCGCCAGCCCCACCACCCGAGACCCTCGGGAACTGGAACGGCGCATGCTGCTGGACACCTACCGCACCTTCGGCTGCGAATCCGGCGAGCCCACCTTCCGCTATTCGCTGCTGGATGGCGTCAAGGATGGTTTCCTGATCAACCCCGTGGTGGTAGATGCCCGCACGGACATCACCACCCAACTGCTGTCGGATGAAGGCTATGCCGTGCTCGCGGTCAATGAGGACGAAGAAGACGCCGAGCAGACCTTCTACCACAAGGATTTCGAGAAGAAGTTCTTCTCCGAGTCCACCAACCGGCTCTTCTGCGAGACCCTGCTCAAGAACGCCCTGAGCGACCCCATCAGTGGGGAGATCGGCAAGATGATCGTCTTCGGCGTCAGCCAGAACCACGCCGCCAAGTTGACCCAGATCCTCAACGAACTGGCCGACGTGCTGTTCCCTGGCAAGTACCAATCCGACTTCGCCGTGCAGGTCACCTCGCTGATCCCCGAAGCGCAGCAGTACACCATCAACTTCACCAACAACAACCTGCTGGGCTCAGCCAACTTCATGGAGAGCTACCGCACCAGCAAGGCCCGGGTCTGCGTTACCGTCGGCATGATGACTACCGGCTACGACTGCCCGGACCTGCTCAACCTGGCCCTGATGCGCCCGGTCTTCTCACCCCAGGATTTCGTGCAGATCAAGGGGCGGGGCACCCGCAAGCACAACTTCATCGAACAGCTCTTCGACCCGGCGTTGAAAGAACAGATCGGCAGCCAGGAAAAGACCCGCTACAAGCTCTTCGACTTCTTCGCCAACTGCGAATACTTTGAGGAGACGTTCGATTACGACGAGGTAATTAAGCTGCCACGACCCAGACAGGGAGCCGGGGAAGGGGGCGATGGCCCGGAGCCGCCACCGCCCCCGCCACCGGGTGGAACCTACGAATATGGCGGCACCGATCACATCAGCCGCTTCGGCGAGCATCATGTCGGTGAACAGGGCATGAAGATCGACCGCATGTTCTTCAACAGGTTTGAAGACACGGCCAGGGAAGATGACAGCCTCAAGGCGCTGATCGACTCCGAACGCTGGGACCAGGCCATCGAGTACGTCCACACCCACCTGTTCGACAAGCCCGAGGAATACTTCAACCTCGACAAACTGCGCCGCGCCGCCGGGGTGGATCGCCGTCTCTCTCTGCGCGAGATCCTGGAAAAGGTCTTCGGCCTCATCGCCGGCTTCAAGTCCAAGGACGAGCTGCTGGAGGACGAGTTCGACAAGCTCCTGCTCGACCTCTCGCCTGAGGAGCTGGAGCAGCACGCTGACGCCATCGTCGCCCTCAAGAACTACTTCAAGGCCTACGCCACCGACAGCCGCTTGCGTGACATCATCGAGCACAAGCGTTTCACCGAGCTGAACGTCAACCCGAGCTTCAGCATGGCCGACTTCAAGGCGGTGCCCCAGGAGTGGCGCGGCCGCATCCCCCATTACATCAAGGACTACCTGTCCCTGAACCAATTCATGTAGAGAACAGAATCGAATGCTGGATTCCGAAACCAAACGCCGCATCGACACCTGCCGCGACATCCTGGTCGGCAAGGTGCCCGACCCCAAGTCCCAGGTCGAGCAGATCACCATCGCCCTGATCTACAAGTTCATGGACGACATGGATGCCGAGGCCGAAGAGCTGGGTGGCAGCCGCAGCTTCTTCACCGGCGAGTTCGCCCGCTACGGTTGGTCGAAGTTGATGGCCCCGGGCCTGGGCGGCCACGAGATGCTGAGCCTCTACGCCGAGGCGATCCAGCGCATGAACGAAAACCCCGGCATCCCGGCCCTGTTCCGCGACATTTTCAAGAACGCGTTCCTGCCCTACCGCGACCCGGAGACCCTGCGCAGCTTCCTGAAAGAGATCAATAGCTTCACCTACGACCACTCCGAGCGCCTGGGCGACGCCTTCGAGTACCTGCTCTCGGTGCTCGGCAGCCAGGGCGAGGCGGGGCAGTTCCGCACCCCGCGCCACATCATCGATTTCATGGTGGAGATCGTCGATCCGAAGAAGGATGAGACCATCCTCGACCCCGCCTGCGGCACGGCGGGCTTTCTCATCTCCTCCTACAAGCACATCCTCAAGCACAACAGCAGAGGGTATCGCGAACACCAGGATCGCGAGGCCTACGACGAGAAAGGCGTCCCCATCGAGGAGCTGCCCATCGACAATCCCCTGCGCTACAGCGGCGACCTGCTCACCCCGGACGACCGCAAGCGCCTCGCCGCCAACATCGGCGGCTACGACATCTCGCCCGATATGATGCGCCTGTCGCTGGTCAACATGTACCTGCACGGCTTCATCGACCCGCACATCGAGGAATACGACACCCTCACCTCGGACGAGAAGTGGAGCGAACTGGCCGACGTGATCCTCGCCAATCCTCCCTTCATGTCGCCGAAGGGGGGCATCCGGCCCCACAACCGTTTCGCCGTGCAGTCCAAACGCTCCGAGGTGCTGTTTGTCGATTACATCGCCGAACACCTCACCCCCACCGGCCGCGCCGCCGTAGTCGTGCCCGAGGGCATCATCTTCCAGAGCCAGACCGCCTACAGACAACTGCGCGAGATGCTGGTGAAGGGCTACCTGGTGGCGGTCATCTCCCTGCCCGCAGGGGTCTTCAACCCCTACAGCGGCGTTAAGACCTCGATTCTGGTGATGGACAAGCGGCTGGCCAAGCAGCGCGACGAGGTGCTGTTCGTAAAGCTCGACAATGACGGCTTCAACCTGGGGGCACAGCGGCGGCCTATCGACAAGAACGACCTGCCCGGGGCGGTGCGAATCATGAAGGCATACCTGCAAAAGGGTGAAGTGGCGGAGCGCAAGAATGTTCTGGCGGTCAGCCGGGAAAGGATTGGGGAGAATGGCGAGTGGAACCTTAGTGCGGACGCATACGTAGATATTGTTGGGCCAGATGCCCAGTATGAACTCAGACCGCTCGGAGAGTTGCTGCAAATTCAATCAGGGTTTGCCTTCAAGTCAAAACAATTTTCAGAGGATGAGGGTGTTCCGATTATTCGTATTCGGGACATCAAGACTAACTCAACAAAGACGAAGTACGTCGGTGAATACGATCCTGCTTACCTTGTTGAAAATGGTGATCTGCTAATTGGGATGGATGGCGAATTCAATTCAGTGATTTGGGGTGGTGGTCAAGCTTTGCTCAATCAGCGGGTTTGTAAGTTGCATTCTTTCGAGGGGTGTCTCAAAGAATATGTGGCGGCGATGATCCCTAAGAAGCTGAAGGAGATCGAGGATGCAACATATGCGGTGACGGTTAAACATATCTCCGCAAAGCAGATTAAGCAGATTGAAATCCCTCTGCCGCCAGTAGAGGTGCAAAAGGAGATTATGGGAGAGATCGAGAGGCATCGAGAAAACATCGAAGATTACAAGCGAAGGATTCAGGACGAACAAGAGGAGATAGAAAAGACCATCAGCAATATCTGGGGTGAAACGGAGTAGGTCACCATGGAGGAGGCACGGCGAATTCACGACTACCTGCCCATCTCCTACGCCAACCGCGAGGAGGAGAGCTATATCCGCTTCCTCTGGGACGCCTTCGAGACCAACTACAACACCGAGAAGTACGAGTTCGCCAATCTGGCCTTCCATTTGCTCTATATGAGCTTCGTCTGCTTCTCCGTCTGGCAGATCCGCGCCGTCCGCCGGGCCGACTTCGACAAGGCGATGGTGGGGTTCCAGAGTGACGTGGAGAACAAGCTGGCCAGTGCCGACACGCCTTTCAAGTTCTTCGAGAATCTGAAGGAGTCGGCCATCTTCCGCTTTATCAAGCTGGTGGGCTGCGACAACCAGCAGGTGGGTGAGTTCTCCAAGTTCGTCAAACAGCGCAACCGCATCGCCCACCCCAGCGGCACGGTGTTTTTTAACAGCAAGGAGAACATCGACGAGCAGATCGAAAAGATCATGGGCGAGATCGACAACATCCAGGGTCACATGACCCCGGTGCTGCACGATTGCCTGAGCACTTTCCTGGAGCAGAACGCCGACCCGGAAGAGTGGGAATACTCACTCCCCAAAGACCAGATCGATGCCGCCCTGGTCCACGCCCACTACTTCTCCCGCAAGGACATCGACGCCTGCCTCGGATTCGACATCAGTACCTTCGACGGTCGCGCTGATTCCGCTTCCATCCGTGAGTTGTTCGACGCCTTCCAAGAGGCCTATCGAACTGATGCGGAGGATTAGCCGTATGGCCTATTCCAAGCCCTGGCAAAGCTACGAAGAGCAACTCGATTTGTTGATCTCCCGTGGCCTGGCGGTGACTGATCGCCCCAAGGCGCTGGAGTATTTGCAGCGCATCGGCTACTACCGCCTGAGCGGTTACTGGTTCCCCTTCAGGGAACGGTCCGGGCTGCTGATCCTGCTCGACGAACACGGCCAGAGACCGGCCAAGAAGCAACGAAAGGAGACGAGGGTCGCCCTCGACGATTTCCGGCCGGGAGCGACCTTCGAGAACGCGGTCAGGCTCTATGTTTTCGACAAGAAGCTGCGCCTGCTGGTGATGGATGCGCTGGAGCGCATCGAGATCGCGCTGCGGGTGGATGTCTCACACACCCTGGGCAAGCTCGACCGCTTCGCTTACCTCGATCCCGCATTTTTCCATTCGGAATTCAGCGAAAAACTGCACAATGATAAGGGCGTAACCAAGCACCATGAATGGTTGGGAAAGCACGCCCAGCTGATCGGTCGCTCCAAGGAGGAGTTCGTTCTTCACAACAAAACCAAGTACGGTCAACCCTTGGCGATCTGGGTCGCTTGCGAGGTGTGGGACTTCGGAACGATGTCTCGACTCTTCGACGGAATGAAAGAGGTGGATCAGGACGCCATCTCGACCAGGTACGGCATCCGCAATGGCCGCATCTTCGCCACCTGGCTGCGCAGTCTGAACTACTTGCGCAACGTCTGCGCCCACCACAGCCGCCTGTGGAACCGGAACATCGTCGATCAACCCAGGCTGCCGCCGGCGACCGAGGTGCCTTGGGTTGCGCCTTTCGACGGTGATGTTCACCTGCGGGCGCGCTGTTTCCTGCTGCTGCGCATTGCCCGGCATCTGCTCCAGGTGGTGAACCCCAATTCGAGCTGGCCGGAGCGCATTAAGGCGCACTTGCTGGAGGACTTCCCTGATCTGGGTCACCTTGACCTGAGCCTTGCAGGGATGGGCGCGCCCGACGGCTGGGAAGCGGAGTGGTGAGAAACGCCGGACAATAAAAAACCCCTTAGCGATCTCCCCGCGAAGCGGTTCAACCGAAAGGGGCCGTGTTGCAAAGAACAATAGACCCATTGGGCCTGGAAATCAAGCCTGGGATGGCTTGCCTCTGGACCGCCTGAGACTCCCTGGTAGCGTCGCTCAGGCGCTTTGGTGAATCGGGATGACTTCGGCCCCGGCCTTCAGTTTGTCGAGATAATCCGCCCACTGCTGCATCATCTTCCGCCGCTCCGGCAGGTGGGCCGTGCGGTTGTACGCGCGCCCGTTGGGGTCGCGCACGGCGTGGGCGAGCTGGTGCTCGATGAAGTCGGGTCGGAAGCCCAGCACTTCATCCAGGATGGTGCGCGCCATGGCCCGGAAGCCGTGGCCGCTCATTTCTTCCTTGCTGATGCCCATGCGCCGCATGGCGGCGAGGATGGCGTTGTCGCTCATGGGCTTGTCGCCCCTTGGATTCCTGGCGCTGGGGAAAACATACCGGCAATTACCCGTGAGGGGATGCAACTCGCGGAGGATCTCCACCGCTTGGCTGGAGAGGGGGACAATATGCGGGGTGTTAGTCTTCTTGACCGTATAGCGCCATTCCGCCGCATCCAGATCAATGTCGGCCCATTCGGCGTGGCGCAGTTCACCGGGGCGGACGAACACCAGCGGCGCAAGGCGCAGGGCGCAGCGCACGGGGAGGGTGCCTTCATACCCATCCAGAGCGCGTAATACCTCGGCTACTTTCTTTGGCTCGGTGACGGAGGCGAAATGCGTTCCCTTGACCGGCGGCAACGCGCCGCGCAGATCGCCGGAGGGGTCTCGTTCGGCCCGGCCGGTCGCCACGGCATAGCGGAACACCTGGCCGCAATTGCCCAGGGCACGATGCGCCGTCTCCAGGGCGCCGCGCTGCTCAATGCGGCGGATCACTTCCAGCAGTTGCGGGGCAGTGATGTCGGCAATGGGCTTGCCACCG
The DNA here is from genome assembly GCF_003932505.1 of Thiohalobacter thiocyanaticus. Taxonomy (GTDB): domain Bacteria; phylum Pseudomonadota; class Gammaproteobacteria; order Thiohalobacterales; family Thiohalobacteraceae; genus Thiohalobacter; species Thiohalobacter thiocyanaticus. The sequence goes on along the minus strand of NZ_QZMU01000001.1, from coordinate 265,543 downwards.
AGCCAGGGGAAGATGTCGCGCTCCAGGCGACGGATGATCCGGTCGCCATGATTGGCCGACCAGTTGGGGGAGTGCTTGGCGTACCATTCGCGGGCCACCGCCTCGAAGCTGTTGGACGCCCGCTCCACCTTCGCGGCCTTGGTGGCCTTGCGGTTCTCGCTGGGGTCGATGTCATTGGCCAGCAGCTTGCGCGCCTCGTCCCGCCGATCACGGGCATCCTTCAGGGAAACATCGGGATAGACACCGAGCGAAAGCCGCTTCTCCTTGCCCCCGTAACGGTACTTCAGCCGCCACCACTTGCCCCCACTGGGGGCAACTTCCAGATATAGCCCTCCACCATCGAAGAGCTTGCGGGCCTTGTCGCCTGGCTTGGCGTTGCGGATGGCGGTATCGGTGATGGGCATGGGGGCAACTCCTTGTGCTTATTGTGCCGTTGCCCCTAATCCTGCCCCCAGTTGCCCCCGGCTGTCAACGAATCGTCCTGGCTCTCACTGGACGAAAAATTCCGCTAACTTACCGAAAATAGGCAATAAAAAAGCCGTCCTGAGACGGCTTTGGATGTTGAATTGGTGGAGGCGGCGAGAATCGAACTCGCGTCCGCAGGTCCTCCGCCATCGGCTCTACATGCTTATCCGCGTCTTTGCATTTAACTGCCGGCTACCCGACGGGCAGGGAAGACCAACAGCGATTCCGGTTGGAGTTTAACGAATCCGCCCCGGACGAGCTTCATCGCGATCCTGTGAGAATCGACGCCTGAATGTCCCGTCTACCCGAAGGTATAAAGGACTCTGGACGCACAGGCACGGCTCCAGTCAGACGGCATTCTACCGGTTTTTAAGCGGCGAGTGCGTAGTTGTCGTCGTTGGCAACTATGATTGTACAGATGGATTTACGAGGGAATCTGTATCCTCGGCATGCACCTCAGGTTTTGTAACCCACGTCGAAACCAGGTCGCCCCCGATTTCATGTGTGGTAATAATATGCGGCCAATCAGCGGGTTTTTCAAGGCCGGATTTGCCGCATTCGGGATATAAGACCGCGATTTCAGGGGGAAGTTCCCTTATCTGGAGCCGGATTTCATGATCCGCTGTCGCTCCCGGGCCCAGTCGCGCTCCTTGATGGCAGCGCGCTTGTCGTGGGCCTTCTTGCCCTTGGCCAGGCCGATCTCGAGCTTGGCGCGGCCGCGCTTCCAGTACATGGCCAGCGGCACCAGGGCGTAGCCCTTGCGCTCCACGGCGCCGATCAGCTTGTCCAGTTCCTCGCGGTGCAGCAGCAGCTTGCGGGTGCGGGTGGGATCGGGATGGATGTGGGTGGAGCCGTGGGAGCGGTCTGTGATCAGGCGCCGAAACAGGGAAGGGCCTCGCCGTCCCTTGACGATGACATAATCTCGGTTCGTGTACCTTTACCGGCGAGCAGGCTTCTTCCACCTCCCAGCCTTCCCGCGTCCGACTGCCTCGAAGCGCTCCTCGATGTGGAAGTCTCTGGCGCGCCCTTCTTGTAGGGCAATGGTGCTGCTCGCCGCTACCCGTTTGTTGGATTTGCTCTGGTCATGGTGCGCATATACGGGCCGGAGCGGGCGTCGCCATGAGAATCATGGTCCCGCTATTGGTAAGCAGCGTTTTTCCGGACAAATTGCCGGGACACAACATATCCAATGGGGGGGCAGTCCATGCCGCACGCCGTTACGTCGATCACGGGGAATGGTCATCGCGCCTGGCCTTCATCCTGGCCGCGACCGGCTCGGCGGTGGGTCTGGGCAACATTGGCCGCTTCCCCTATGTGACTGGCGAGAGCGGTGGCGGGGCCTTCGTTATCCTTTATTGCGTGTGCGTGGCGCCATCGCCTGCCGGTGATGATCGCCGAGATATGTGTGGCCGGAGCGGACGCAAGAGGCCGATCAACACCATGGCGGTACCCTGGCCCAAGGAGTAGGGCCGCAGTCCGGCCTGGCAATACGTGGGCTGGCTGGGCATGGCCGCGGGTTTCCTGATCCTGTCCTTCTTACAGCGTGATCGCGGGACGGACACTGGCTATGCCCGCGCCGGCAAGCGGGTGTTCCCCGGGGCCACGGCCGAGTTTGTCCAGACATTTTCGGGGAGTCATCAGTTTGATCCATAAACGGCTTCTGGCCTGGCACACCCTCTTATGGTGATGAACACCATCGTGGTTTCTGCGAGGGGTCAGGGGGCGGGCTGGAGCAGGCCGTGCGCCACCTGAGCCTGCCTTTCGTGCTGCTGTTGGCGCTGGCGGCTTATGCCATGCACACGGGCCGTTCGAGCAGTCGGGTGACCTACCTGTCCACGCCCGATTCAGGCAAGATCACCAGCGGTGTGGGCTGAGCTCCATGGGCCAGGCCCTTCTTCAGTTCAGCATGGGATTGGGGGCGATCAGTGAATTAGGCTCCTACCTGTCGCACAACGCCTCCATCCCGAGTTACGTCGGCCCTCATAGAAATGATGGGACCCCCTGGTGGCGATCCGGCGGGGCTCGGCCATCTTTTCCGCTGGTTGTTTGCGTACGGGCTGGGCCCTCGTCCGGACCAGGGCTTGATCTTCCAGACCCTGCCCATCGCCTTCGGCCAGATGCCCGGCGGGACACTGGTCGGCTTCCTGTTCTTTATCCTGCTGGTGTTCGCGGCCTGGACCTCGGCCATCTCCCTGGTCGAGCCGTTGGTGGCCTGGCTGGTGGAGAACCGCGGCTATGCAGCGGGTTCAAGGGCCGCCGGCCTGACTGCACTGGCTGGCCGGATCTTCGGCAATCTGGCACTGCTGTCGCTCAACCTGTGGCAGGGCGATGCGCGTTTCACCTTCTTCGGCAAGGGTTTCCTGGACCTGTTCGACTGGATCACTTCCAACGTCATGCTGCCGCTGGGCGGGCTGCTGATCTCGGTGTTCGCGGCCTGGATCATGACGCGCGAGTCCAGCCGCGGTGAGCTGGGCCTGCCCAACGGCATGCGCATTTCCCCTGTGGCGGGTTGCTGGTCCGCTATGTTCACCCCCCTGTGGCGAATCGGCCTGATCTGCTGAACAAACCAGGTATACTTACGCCCGCGCCTAAGCAGATTCAACCCAGTCGTATGACAAACCTCCATCCAACGCAGGCCCTGGTGCCCTACGCCCGGCCGAGATGTTAGCCTGGTAGTGATGTCGAACTATGCCGACTTCCTGCCCTGCGTGCAGCGGCTCCGAGGTGCTGGACACGTTCCCGACGCGACGAGTCAAGGCCCGTGTCAGATCAGCAAGGGCGGACTGCACAAAGACCTTCACCAGATAACGGCCCCCGCGGCGAAAGTGCATCGAAATGCGCCTGGTGGAGGGACCCCTTCAATGCGTCGGCGGGGTGGTGGGTTCTGGCGGTTTCGATCCCATCGGGCGAGACGGCCTGCAAGGTGTGCTGTTGGACCGGGTTCGAGTTGCCAATCCGCATGCTGCGATGATGTGGCCGGTGTTCAACCACGAACTCGCCAATACCCTCGGTCGACCCTTTTACACGGGCACGGCAGGTCTCTGGAAAGCGCTGATCCGAATCCGGGTCGAGGTGCCTATGCCCGCCCCGATTACCCAGCTCATCCTGGCCGCTGGCAGGTTGCGCGGGGCGACCACCCTGCGCCAGGCCGTCGAGCAGTCCGGCATCCTGGAACAGTTCCCCGAGATCGACCTGGAACAGCAGCAGCTGGGCATCTTCGGCAAGCTCAACAAGCCGGATACCGAGCTGCTCGAGGGTGACCGGGTGGAGATTTACCGGCCGCTGATCGCCGATCCCAAGGAAGTGCGCAAGCAGCGCGCGGCGGCGGGCAAGAAATGAAGAGAGAAGGGTGGCGGGGATATCGTTAAAGGTCCAGGGGGACCATGGTTGTTAATTTCGTCATTGCGACCAAGCGTGGCAATCTCTTACAGTAGAATCAATCAGCTGGAGATTGCCGCGCTTCGCTCGCAATGACGGGAATAAAACGCAATGGCCAGAGTTTTCCCAACCCGCGGTTTTCTGATTCCGTGTTCTGTGTGATTCCGCGGCAACTGGTTGTCAGCGCGGCAGTTCGTCGTCCTTGCTGAAGGTGATCCACTGCCAGAAGCGTGAGAGCAGCCCGCGCGGTTTGCGCTGCTGCGGAGGGACCGTCACTGTGGTGCTCTGGCGCGGTTCGGCATCGGCGGCATCGGGATCGGGCCGCTTGTCGCCGGTGGATCTCGCTAAGACGGTCAGCCTCGACCGCAGCGTTCACCCGATTAGTTCTCGCGCTCGCCGCGGGCCGGGATCATCAAGGAGATTATAATCCCAAGCGATCGGCATGGAAGGGTCGGCGATCAGGGGTTGCCCAGGATTCAGCTGCACCTTGGCGCTTGTGTCCAGCCCGGTTCGAGCCGGTCAGGTCCGCTGTTCCACCACGTTGCCCTGCGGACGTTTCGACACGGTGGGCAAGAAGGGCAGGCGCTCGACGCCAGCGCAGCCGATGGTCAGAAAACTTGCCAGGACGGTCGAAGAAATGAGAAGCTTTTGCATATGTATTCGAATCAGCGACGCCGGAATATGCGCGGCATGATAACCCAATTGCGGCGTCGATTCACGAACGGGAGGGGGCAGGCAGGTGGAATCACAGGATCTGAGAAAAGTCGGCTTGAGGTCCCCCCTGCCCAGGATGAAGATCCTCGAAATCCTGGAGCAGAACGAACAGCGCCACCTCAGTGCCGAGGACGTGTACAAGGCCCTGCTGGAAGCCGGCGAAGACATCGGCCTGGCCACGGTCTACCGGGTGCTGACCCGTTCGAGACCGAGGGTTCTGGTCCCGCCGGCCCCATTTCGAGGGCGGGCATTCGGTTTTCGGTGTCGACGCTCTCACAGGGCGATCACCAACACATCCGTGCGTCAAATGCGGCCCGGGGTGGGACGAGTTGTAGACGAGGGATCGAGGAAAACGCCAAACAGAAGCAGGCTCGCCGACAAGGCGGGCTACGAGATGACCGATCAAGCTGTATATTCTATCGGGGTGTGCGGGGAGGAAGTTGTCGCAAGGAAGGTTGATTCTTCGGCATCACAAAGAATTTTGCTGGGGGGAACGCTGTGCTTATCCCGGCCTACCACGTTGTGCTGCATCGTCACCGGCGTAGGCCGGGATCCAGGATTCCATGAACCCGCCAGACAGTGTCACTGGATTCCGGCCTGCGCCGGAATGACGGGATATGCCAAAAGACCGGTTGAACGACCCACCATTGCACATACTCATTCTTCCGATGTGAGTTTTTATTTCTTCACCTTCTTTTCTTCACCTTCGCCATGGGGCGCTTGCTGAATCATCTCTCCGGAGGCCCTGCGCGTGGAATCGGTGAATCTCCACGCCGGCCCAGAATTGCTGGCGAGGAGACCTCGTCAGTGCGTTCCTGCTCGTTGAGGCGCACGGGATAAGCTGCGGGCGGTTTTGTGCTTGTCCTCGCCGGTGAGCTGTTAACCTGGTGTGTGATGGGCATGGCGCGGCGGCGACCTGCGGCACAGGTGGGGTCACGAAAAGGCCAAGCACCTGGCTGCGGCTGCCCAGACGCGTAACTGGCGGCCCACCACCTCGGCGATGGCGCCGCCGATGCCGCTGTCGACCTCGTCGAATACCAGGGTCGGGGTGGTGCCGGCATCCCTGGCCACGACCTGGATGGCCAGGCTGATGCGTGACAGCTCGCCGCCCGAGGCGACCTTCGTGAGCGCCTGCGGCGGCTGGCCCGGGTTGGCGCCGACCCGGAACTCGATCCGGTCCAGGCCGTGGCGGGTCGGGGTCTCGTCCTCGAGCGCTGCCACCTGCACCTCGAAGCGCCCGCCGGGCATGCCCAGTTCCTGCATGGCGTCTGTGATGGCCCGGCCCAGATCGGCCGCCGCCTGGCGGCGGCGCTTGCGTACGGCCAGGGCCTGCCCGCGCCAGGCCTGCTCCAGCTCCGTGATTTCCCGGTTCAGCGCCTCGCGATTCTGATCGGCCTGTTCCAGCCGGGCGAGCTCGGCGCGGGTGTCTTCCAGCAGCTGCGGCAGCTCGGCCGGGCCGACCCGGTGCTTGCGCGCCAGCTGCTGCACCGCAGCGATGCGGCCTTCCAGGAATTGCAGGCGTTCGGGGTCCAGTTCCAGCCGGTCCAGATAACGGCGCAGCTCGTCGGCGGCCTCGCGCGTCTGAACCTGGGCGGTGCCCAGCAGTTCCAGGACGCCTTTCAGGCTGGCATCGATATCGCCGAAGCGTTCCAGGGCATCCAGGCCCTGGCTGAGCAGGCCGTCGGCGCTGACTTCGTCATCGTAGAGCCAGCCCAGGGTCTGGTTGCAGCGCTCGATCAGGTCGCCGGCATGGGCCAGGCGCCGGTGTTCTGCCTCGATCCCGTCCCATTCACCGGGTGCCAGGTCCAGCTGTTCCAGTTCCTCGAGATGGAATCGCAGCAGGTCCAGGCGGTCGTCGCGCTGACGGGCCGCCTCGGTCAGTTCATCCAGGGCCTGCCTGCGCTCGCGCCACTGGCGGTAGGCGGCGGCCAGTTGCGTGACCGCATCGGTGTGTCCGGCGTAGCTGTCCAGCAGCGCGCGCTGGGTGTCGCGCTGCATCAACGACTGGTGCTCGTGCTGGCCGTGGATGTCGACCAGGCGGTCGCCGATCTGCTTCAGCTGCTGCACCGGCACCGGACTGCCGTTGATGTAGGCGCGTGAACGGCCCTCGCGCAGGATCACCCGGCGCAGTTGGCATTCGCCGCCGGCGGCGAGATCCATTGCCCCCAGTACCTGTTCGAGCTCGGGCAGGCCGCCGAGGTCAAACAGCACCGCGACCTCGGCCCGATCGCAGCCATGGCGGATCACGCCGGTGTCGGCGCGGTCGCCCAGCGCCAGGCCGAGGGCATCGACCAGGATGGACTTGCCGGCGCCGGTCTCGCCGGTCAGGGCGGTCATCCCGGCCCGGAAGTCCAGTTCCAGTTCGTCGACGATGACGAAGTCACGGATGTGGATGTGGGTGAGCATGAGCGGCAGAAGGTAGCGATCAGCCCACGTCATTGCGAGCGCAGCGCGGCAACCTCGCAGGGCTGGCTACGTCGTTTGGAGATTGCTTCGTCACTTCGTTCCTCGCAATGACGTAATCTCTGGAATATATGGTTGTACGCACAGTCACGAATGCACCCCCCAGCCGAATTTGCGCTGCAGGATGCCGAAGTAATCATACTCCGGCGGATGGATCAGGCGCAGCCGGTGTTCATGCCGGCATACCCGAACCCGGTCGCCGGGCATCAGGGTGAAGTTGACCTGGCCGTCACTGGTCACCTGGGCCTTGGTGGCGGCGTCCCGCAGGGCGATGTCGATGACCGCGGCGTCGTCGATCACGATGGGGCGGTTGTTGAGACTGTGCGGGCAGATCGGCACCAGGCCGATGGCGTCCAGCCGGGGATGCAGGATGGGACCGCCACCGGACAGGGCGTAGGCGGTCGAACCGGTCGGGGTGCAGACGATCAGGCCGTCGGCGCGCTGGGTGCTGAGCAGGTTGCCGTCGATGTGGACCTCCAGCTCGATCATCCGGGCGATGTCCCACTTGTGCACGACCACATCATTGAGTGCGTTGCTCTCGTCCACCACCCGGCCGTCGCGCAGTACGCTGGCATGCAGCAGGGTGCGCGATTCCTCCCGGTAGTCGCCTCCAAGTATCCGGTCCAGCTGATCGGTCATGCCCTCGGGCAGCACGTCGGTGAGAAACCCCAGCCGGCCCAGATTGATGCCGATCAGAGCGACACCGGCCGGCGCCAGCACCCGGGCGGCGTTGAGCAGGGTGCCGTCGCCGCCGACCACGATGGCCAGGTCACAGGCCTCGGCCAGCGCCTGGCGCTCCAGCAGGGGCAGGCCGGCGGTGTCGATGCGACTGCGCATGTCCGCTTCCAGCAGGATCTCCACCTCGCGTCCACGCAGATAGTCGATCAGCCGGTGCAGGGTGTCGCGCACCCGCGGGTCGCCGGTTTTGCTGATCAGACCGATACGGGTGAATTCGTTATGCATTTCTTCTCCCCTGAATGCAGGCGACAGTAGCACGAGGGTGCTGCCAGCGGCAATGGCAGCCTGCGCCAACACACTAATCATATTGAAATTTTCTTCGCTGCTTCCGCTTGACCGCCGGGTGGGCGGGTTGCTAGCCTGTCAATGCCTTAGCACTCCATTTGATTGAGTGCTAAGATCGAATCCAATCGCAACCATGCCGTAGTCACACATGAGCAGGCAACCTCCCTCCCCACTGATGAATGAACGGGCCCAGCACCTGCTGCGGGTGCTGATCGACCGTTATATCCGCGAGGGCGAACCGGTCGGTTCGCGCACCCTGGCGCGCGATTCGCGCCTGGACCTGAGCCCGGCCACGGTGCGCAACGTCATGTCCGACCTGGAGGAGATGGGTTTCGTCGCCGCACCCCACACCTCCGCCGGCCGCATCCCGACCGCCCAGGGCTACCGGCTGTTCGTCGACAGCCTGCTCCAGATCCAGCCCCTGGATACCCTGCAGGTCGAGCAACTGCGGCAGGAACTGTTGGCCGAGGAGGCCGATTCCAGCCGCCTGATCGAGTCCGCCTCCAACCTGCTTTCGGACATCACCCGCATGGCCGGGGTGGTCACCCTGCCGCGGCATGAGCATGTCGCACTGCGCCGGATCGATTTCCTGCCGTTGTCGCAGAACCGCATCCTGGTGATCCTGGTGATCAATGAGAAAGAGGTTCAGAACCGCATCATCCAGACCGACCGCACCTTCAGCGCCTCGGAGCTGGAGACCATCGCCAATTTCCTCAATGCCCATTTCGCCGGCAGGGACATCCACGCGGTGCGCTCTCATCTGATCGAGGAGATGCAGCAGACCCGTCAGGATATGAACGAGCTCATGCTCTCCGTGGTGTCGGTGGCCGAGAAGGTCTTCACCGAGGAGGAGGGCGATGACGAGGACTATGTGCTGGCCGGCCAGACCAACCTGATGCAGTTCCGCGAACTGTCCGACGTGGAGAAGCTGCGCGAGCTGTTCGAGGCCTTCAACCGCAAGCGCGATATCCTGCACCTGCTCGACCAGTGCATCTGCGCCAACGGGGTGCAGCTGTTCATCGGCGAGGAATCCGGCTACCAGGTGCTGGACGAGTGCAGCCTGGTCACCGCCCCCTATTCGGTCGAGGGTGAGGTCATCGGCGTGCTGGGGGTGATCGGCCCCACCCGCATGGCCTACGACCGCATCATCCCCATCGTCGATGCCACCGCCCGGCTGCTCGGGGCGGCCTTGAATTCCAAGAACTGATCCCCATATCTGCGACAGTTTCGGGACGGCCCGGGCGGCTGTCGGCCGGCTTTCAGTTAAAGTAAAATGGCTTAAATATATTGCAACCATCTGACATATGGAGAAGATTCATGTCCGATAAGGAGAAGGTGACGACCTCGCCCGACACCGGAGATGCCCCCGAGCACACCGAGGACGCCGCCCCCGAGGCGCAGGCCGGTTCCGAGACCGGCCCGGACGAAATCCAGGCCCTGCTGGAGGATGCCCGCAGCAAGGCCGACGAGCACTGGAATCAGTGCGTGCGCCTGCAGGCCGAACTGGACAACCTGCGCAAGCGCGCCGAGCGCGACGTGGCCAACGCCCACAAGTTCGCCCTGGAGAAGTTCGCCAACGACCTGCTGCCGGTGAAGGACAGCCTGGAAATGGGCATTGCCGCGGCCGGCGAGGACACGGAGATCGACCCGGTCAAGCTCAGGGAAGGCTCCGAGCTGACCCTGAAGATGCTGGCCGATGCCATGGCCCGATTCGGCATCCAGGAGGTCAATCCCGAGGGCGAGAAGTTCAATCCCGAGTACCACGAGGCCATGTCCATGCAGGAGCGCAGCGACGTCGAGCCCAACACCGTGGTCACCGTCATCCAGAAGGGCTACACCCTCAACGACCGGTTGATCCGCCCGGCCATGGTGATGGTATCCCGGGCACCGGCCTCGGATTCGCCCCAAATCGATGAACATGCTTGAAAAGGCGACAAACGCCCACATCTAGTGGGGCAGACACAGATACTGAGCAATCAGGGAACACTGACAGATCCATTTGGAGAACAGCTATGGGAAAAATCATCGGAATCGATCTGGGCACCACCAACTCCTGCGTCGCGGTGATGGAGGGTGGCAAGGCCCGCGTCATCGAGAACAGCGAGGGTGACCGCACCACGCCGTCCATCGTCGCCTATGCCGAGGACGGCGAGGTCCTGGTCGGCCAGGCGGCCAAACGCCAGGCCGTGACCAATCCGGCCAACACCCTGTTCGCCATCAAGCGCCTGATCGGTCGCCGTTTCGAGGACGACGAGGTGCAGAAGGACATCGACCTGGTCTCCTACAAGATCCTCAAGGCCGACAACGGCGACGCCTGGGTCGAGGCCAAGGGCAGGAAGATGGCCCCGCCGGAGGTCTCCGCGCGCGTGCTGCAGAAGATGAAGAAGACTGCCGAGGACTACCTGGGCGAAGAGGTCACCGAGGCCGTCATCACCGTGCCGGCCTATTTCAATGACTCCCAGCGCCAGGCGACCAAGGACGCCGGCAAGATCGCGGGCCTTGAGGTCAAGCGCATCATCAACGAGCCGACCGCGGCCGCGCTGGCCTACGGCATGGACAAGTCGCAGGGCGATCGCAAGATCGCGGTCTACGACCTGGGCGGCGGTACCTTCGACATCTCCATCATCGAGATTGCCGATGTCGACGGCGAGCACCAGTTCGAGGTGCTGTCCACCAATGGTGATACCTTCCTCGGCGGCGAGGACTTCGACAAGCGCCTGATCGACTACCTGGCCGAGCAGTTCAAGAAGGACAGCGGCATCGACCTGCGTGGCGACGCCCTGGCCATGCAGCGCCTGAGGGAGGCCGCCGAGAAGGCCAAGATCGAACTGTCTTCCGCACAGCAGACCGACATCAACCTGCCCTACATCACGGCAGACGCCTCCGGGCCGAAGCATCTGAACGTCAAGCTGACCCGGGCCAAGTTCGAGTCGCTGGTCGAGGACCTGATCGCCCGCACCATCGAGCCGTGCAAGAAGGCGCTCCAGGATGCCGGCGAGTCTGTCGGTGACATCAACGACGTCATCCTGGTCGGCGGCATGACCCGCATGCCCAAGGTGCAGGAGGCGGTGAAGGAGTTCTTCGGCAAGGATCCGCGCAAGGACGTCAACCCGGACGAGGCCGTGGCCGTCGGTGCCGCCATCCAGGGCGGTGTGCTGGGCGGCGATGTCAAGGACGTGCTGCTGCTCGACGTCACCCCGCTGTCGCTGGGCATCGAGACCCTGGGCGGTGTGATGACCAAGCTGATCGAGCGCAATACCACCATCCCGACCAAGGCGCAGCAGGTGTTCTCCACCGCCGACGACAACCAGACGGCCGTGACCGTGCATGTGCTGCAGGGTGAGCGCGACCGGGCCGCGGACAACAAGTCGCTGGGCCGCTTCGACCTGAGTGATATCCCGCCCGCACCGCGCGGCGTGCCGCAGATCGAGGTCTCCTTCGACATCGATGCCAACGGCATCCTGAATGTCTCGGCCAAGGACAAGGGCACCGGCAAGGAACAGAATATCGTCATCAAGGCCTCCAGCGGTCTGAACGAGGATGAGATCGAACGCATGGTCAAGGACGCCGAGGCGCACAAGGAGGACGACCGCAAGTTCCACGAACTGGTCGATGTCCGCAACCAGGCCGACAACATGATCCACGCGACCCGCAAGTCGCTCAAGGATCTCGGCGACAAGGTCAGCGACGACGAGAAGACCGAGGTCGAGAACGCGATCAAGGCGCTCGAGGAGGTTATGAACGGCGACGACAAGGAAGCCATCGAGCAGAAGACCGCCGCATTGGCCGAGGTCTCTGGTAAACTGGCCCAGCGCGTCTACCAGGAACAGGGCGGTGAAGCCGGCGCGGCCGGCGCCGAGCAGGCCGCCGGCGAGCAGGCCCAGGGCGGCGGCGAGTCCGGCGACGACGTGGTGGACGCCGAGTTCGAAGAGGTCAAGGAAGACAACAAGTAATTCCCCAGTGATCAGGGGTCAGGTGTCAGGGGCCAGGGATGAACATCTCTGGCCCTTGGCGCGTGTATCGTACCTGGCCCTGAATGCTGACCCCTGAAACCTGAACCCTGATATACCCGACTCATGGCAAAACAAGATTTCTACGAAATTCTGGGCGTGCAGAAGAACGCCAGCGAGGCCGATATCAAGAAGGCCTACCGGCGCATGGCTCAGAAGTATCATCCCGACCGCAATCCCGATGACGAGGAGGCGCTGAACCGCTTCAAGGAGGTCAAGGAGGCCTACGAGGTTCTGAGCGATGCGCGCAAGCGGGCCGCCTATGACCAGTTCGGCCATGCCGGCGTCGATCCCAGCATGGGTGGCGGCCCGGGCGGCGGCTTCGGCGGGGGCGGTGCCTCCTTCTCCGACATCTTCGGCGACGTGTTCGGCGATATCTTCGGCGCCGGGGCCGGCCGCGGTCCGGGCGGGCAGCGCGTCTACCGCGGTGCCGACCTGCGCTACAATCTGGATCTCAGCCTGGAGGAGGCCGTGGCCGGCACCACGGTCAAGATCCGGGTCCCGACCATGGTCAGCTGCACGGTCTGCGGCGGCAACGGCGCCAAGCCGGGCAGCAAACCCGAGACCTGCACCACCTGCGGCGGCGTCGGCCAGGTGCGTATGCAGCAGGGCTTTTTCTCGGTGCAGCAGACCTGTCCGCGCTGCCATGGCAGCGGTTCCATCGTCTCCGATCCCTGTGCCGCCTGCCAGGGGCACGGCCGGGTGCAGGAGAACAAGACCCTGTCGGTCAAGGTGCCGCCGGGCGTGGACACCGGCGACCGCATCCGGCTTGCCGGGGAGGGTGAGGCCGGCGAGAACGGCGGCCCGCCCGGGGATCTGTACGTGCAGATCCGGGTCAAGGAACACCCCATCTTCACTCGTGACGACAACAACCTGTTCTGCGAGGTGCCCATTCCCTTCGTGGCCGCCGCCCTGGGCGGCGAGCTGGAAGTGCCGACCCTGGAAGGGAAGGTCAAGCTCAAGATTCCGGCCGAGACCCAGTCCGGCAAGCTGTTCCGGCTGCGCGGCAAGGGTGTGAAGCCGGTGCGCGGCGGCCCTGTCGGCGATCTGCTGTGCCGGGTGATGGTCGAGACGCCGGTCAATCTCAACGAGAAGCAGAAGCAGATGCTGCGCGATTTCGAGTCCACCATGGACGAGAAGGGCGGCAGTCACCACAACCCCCAGTCGCATTCCTGGCTGGACGGGGTCAAGAAATTTTTCGAAGGGATAAAATTGTAAGCCTCAGAAAGCCCATCCTCGTCATTGCGAGGAACGCAGTGACGAAGCAATCTCCGCAATCAACCGCCGCGGAAAGTTCACGAGATTGCTTCGCCTCTCCCAAAGAAACCCTTCGGGTCTGGGCATCGCAATAACGGACAGATTCAGGTGGTTCAATGACAACAAGAATCGCAATTGCCGGCGCCGCCGGCCGCATGGGCCGGCACCTGATCGAGGCCGCGCACAAGGCCGAGGGCACCCGGCCCACCGTCGCTCTGGAGGCCCCGGGCCATCCCAGTCTGGGCAATGACGCCGGAGTGCTGGCCGGGGTCGGTGAACTCGGCGTTCCCGTGGCCGACGACCTGGCCGCCCAGGCGGATGATTTCGATGTCCTGATTGATTTCACCCTTCCCGAGGTCACCCTGGCCCATGTGCGTGCCTGCCACGCAATCGGCCGGGCAATCGTCATCGGCACCACCGGCCTGACCGACGAACAGAAACAGGAACTGGCCGAGGTGGCCCGGGACATTCCCGTGGTGTTCGCCCCTAACATGAGTGTGGGGGTCAATCTCTGTCTCAAGCTGCTGGACATGGCCGCCCGGGTGCTGGGCGACGAGGTCGACATCGAGGTCATCGAGGCCCATCACCGGCACAAGATCGATGCCCCCTCCGGCACCGCCCTGCGCATGGGCGAGGTGGTGGCCGAGGCCCTGGGACGGGACCTGAAGGAATGCGCCGTCTACGGCCGTGAGGGCCGCACCGGCGAGCGCGACCGCCGCACCATCGGCTTCGAGACCATCCGCGCCGGCGATATCGTCGGTGAGCACACCGTCATGTTCGCGGGCGAGGGCGAGCGGGTGGAGATCACCCACAAGGCCTCCAGCCGCATGACCTTCGCCGGCGGGGCGGTGCGTGCCGCGGCCTGGCTGGCCGGGCGCCCGGCCGGGCTCTACGACATGCAGGATGTCCTGGGCTTGAAGGAATGAGCTCCGTTCAGTGACGGAAACGCAGAGTGTTTTTGATTTCAATGCCTTTGCGTCTCTGCGCCTCTGCGTTCTTTGCGTTGATCCCGCCACTGTCCTGGCGCCAAACCGGGGGCGGGAAATAACCTTACTCGATTAGACAGTTGAGAGGGCATCGGCTAAAATGTTGTCTCAATTCCAGCCGGCTGTTCTGGTCCGGTGACTGCAAGACGAAATGATTGCCAGCGGGAGGCTCTGGGAGTGCTCCCGCTTTCCATATCCAAGCCACAGGAACGGAGGCTTCCTTGAGGAAACCCGCCATACTGGTTCTCGAAGACGGCAGTGTCTTCCGGGGCGAATCCATTGGCGCCGACGGCCAGACCGTGGGCGAGGTGGTTTTCAACACCGCCATGACCGGCTATCAGGAAATCCTGACCGATCCCTCCTATTCCCGCCAGATCGTCACCCTGACCTATCCCCATATCGGCAACACCGGGATCAACGACGAAGACGAGGAATCCGCCCGTATCCAGAGTGCCGGCCTGGTGGTGCGCGACCTGCCCACCCGCTATAGCAACTGGCGCGCCCAGCGCTCGCTCGGCGACTATCTGCTTGAGAGCGGCGTGGTCGGCATCGCCGACATCGACACCCGCCGACTGACCCGTATCCTGCGCGAGAAGGGCGCCCAGAACGGCTGCATCATGGCCGGGGATCAGCTCGACGAGGCTGCTGCCCTGGAGGCCGCGAAGGGCTTTCCGGGTCTCAAGGGCATGGACCTGGCCCGCGAGGTCACCACCGCCGATCGTTACGAATGGGCCCAGGGCACCTGGAGCCTGGAGGACGGTCTGCCGGCGCCGGCCGCGGATCTGCCGCATCACGTGGTGGCCTACGATTTCGGGGTCAAGCGCAACATCCTGCGCATGCTGGCCGACCGCGGCTGCCGCCTGACGGTGGTGCCGGCGCAGACCCCGGCGTCCGAAGTGATGGCGCTCAACCCCGACGGGGTGTTCCTGTCCAACGGCCCCGGTGATCCCGAGCCCTGTGATTACGCCATTGACGCCATCCGCGAACTGCTCGACGCCAAGGTGCCTCTGTTCGGCATCTGCCTCGGCCACCAGCTGCTGGCACTGGCCAGCGGGGCGAAGACCACCAAGATGAAATTCGGCCATCACGGCGCCAACCACCCGGTGCAGGATCTGGAATCAGGTGTCGTCATGATCAGCAGCCAGAACCACGGCTTCGCGGTCGACGACCAGAATCTGCCGGATACGCTCAAGGCGACCCACCGGTCGCTGTTCGACGGCAGCCTGCAGGGGATCGAACGTACCGACAAGCCGGCCTTCAGCTTCCAGGGGCATCCGGAGGCCAGTCCGGGGCCGCACGACGTCGCGCCGCTGTTTGACCGTTTCATCGATCTGATTGAAGCGGGTAAGTCCTGAAACCCCATAATGGCCACGAAATCCACGAAATCCGCGAAAATGTATGTGTGCAGAATATGAAAAACATTTTCACCGGCTCTGATCTGGCACCAGATGATCATTGATTTTTGTGGGTTTCGTGGATTTCGTGGCTGAAATTATTTAAGAGTCCCAATGCCTAAACGTACTGACATCCAGAGCATCCTCATTCTCGGCGCCGGTCCCATCGTAATCGGCCAGGCCTGCGAGTTCGACTACTCCGGCGCCCAGGCCTGCAAGGCCCTGCGCGAGGAGGGTTACCGGGTCATCCTGGTTAATTCCAACCCGGCCACCATCATGACCGATCCGGAGATGTCGGATGCCACCTATATCGAGGCGGTGGACTGGCGCACGGTGGAGAAGATCATCGACAAGGAGCGCCCCGACGCCCTGCTGCCCACCATGGGCGGCCAGACTGCGCTCAACTGTGCCCTGGATCTGGACCGCGAGGGCATCCTGGAGAAGTACGGCGTGGAGATGATCGGCGCCAGCAAGGACGCCATCGACAAGGCCGAGGACCGCGACCGCTTCCGCCAGGCCATGCGCAGGATCGGCCTGGACTTCCCGACCTCGGAAATGGCCCACAGCATGGAAGAGGCCATGCAGGTGCAGCAGAAGATCGGCTTCCCCACCATCATCCGGCCCTCCTTCACCCTGGGCGGCAGCGGCGGCGGGATCGCCTACAACAAGGAAGAGTTCATCGAGATCTGCGAACGCGGCCTGGATCTGTCCCCGACCAACGAGCTGCTGATCGAGGAATCCGCGCTCGGCTGGAAGGAATACGAGATGGAGGTGGTGCGCGACAAGAAGGACAACTGCATCATCGTCTGCTCCATCGAGAACCTGGATCCCATGGGTATCCATACCGGTGACTCCATCACCGTTGCCCCGGCGCAGACGCTCACCGACAAGGAATACCAGATCATGCGTGACGCCTCCCTGGCGGTGTTGCGCGAGATCGGGGTGGAGACCGGCGGCTCCAACGTGCAGTTCGCCATCAACCCCGACAACGGCCGCATGATCATCATTGAGATGAATCCGCGCGTGTCGCGCTCCTCGGCGCTGGCCTCCAAGGCCACCGGCTTCCCCATCGCCAAGGTCGCCGCCAAGCTGGCCGTGGGCTACACGCTGGATGAACTGCAGAACGAGATCACCGGCGGCGCCACGCCGGCCTCGTTCGAACCGTCCATCGACTATGTGGTGACCAAGATCCCGCGCTTCACCTTCGAGAAGTTCCCCCAGGCCCAGGCCTATCTCACCACCCAGATGAAGTCGGTGGGCGAGGTCATGGCCATCGGCCGCAATTTCCAGGAGTCCTTCCAGAAGGCCCTGCGCGGCCTGGAGACCGGCATCGACGGGCTGAGCGAGAAGCTCGATCTGGCACACGAGGACACCAAGGACAAACTGCGCAGCGAGCTCAAGCAGCCGGGGCCGGAGCGCATCCTGTACCTGGGCGACGCCTTCCGCTTCGGCATGTCGCTGGACGAGGTGCATGAGTACACCGCCATCGATCCCTGGTTCCTGGAGCAGATCGAGGAGATCATCCAACTGGAAGGTCTGGTGAAGGACAAGGGCATCGACGCCCTCGACCGCGACACCCTGTGGCGGCTCAAGCGCAGGGGCTTCGCCGACAGCCGGCTGGCCCATCTGGCCGGCGTGAAGGAATCCGCGGTACGCGAGCTGCGCCACAAGCATAATCTGCGCCCGGTGTTCAAGCGGGTGGACACCTGTGCCGCCGAGTTTGCCACCAGCACCGCCTACATGTACTCCACCTATGAGGAGGAGTGCGAGGCCGAGCCGACCGACCGCAGGAAGATCATGGTGCTCGGCGGCGGGCCCAACCGTATCGGCCAGGGCATAGAGTTCGACTACTGCTGCGTGCACGCCGCCTTCGCCATGCGGGAGGATGGCTATGAGACCATCATGGTCAACTGCAATCCGGAGACGGTCTCCACTGACTACGATACCTCCGACCGGTTGTACTTCGAGCCGCTTACCCTTGAGGACGTGCTGGAGATCATCGAGAAGGAGAAGCCCGAGGGCGTGATCGTCCAGTACGGTGGCCAGACGCCACTCAAACTCGCCCGTGACCTGGAAGCGGCCGGTGCGCCCATCATCGGCACCTCGCCGGATTCCATCGATCTGGCCGAGGACCGCGAGCGCTTCCAGGACATGATCAACCGGCTCGGCCTCAAGCAGCCGCCCAACCGTACCGCACGCACCGAGGAAGAGGCGCTCCGGCTGGCCGCCGAGATCGGTTATCCGCTGGTGGTGCGGCCGTCCTACGTACTGGGCGGCCGGGCCATGGAGATCGTCTACCAGGAGGAGGACCTGGCCCGCTACATGAACGACGCGGTCAAGGTCTCCAACGACTCGCCGGTGCTGCTGGACCGGTTCCTGGACGATGCCGTGGAGGTGGATGTGGACGCCATCTGCGACGGCAAGGACGTGCTGATCGGCGGCATTATGGAGCACATCGAGCAGGCCGGCGTGCACTCCGGCGACTCGGCCTGTTCGCTGCCGCCCTATACCCTGAGCCTCGAAGCCCAGGACCGCATGCGCGAGCAGGTCGCAGCGATGGCGCGCGAGCTGAAGGTGGTCGGCCTGATGAACACCCAGTTCGCCATCAAGGGCGAGGAGATCTACATCATCGAGGTCAACCCGCGCGCCTCGCGCACCGTGCCCTATGTCTCCAAGGTTACGGGCCGGCCGCTGGCCAAGATCGCCGCCCGCTGCATGGCCGGCCGCAGTCTGGCCGATCAGGATGCGCTGGTGGAGACCGTGCCGACCTATTTTTCGGTCAAGGAGGCGGTGTTCCCCTTCATCAAGTTCCCGGGCGTGGATCCGATCCTCGGGCCGGAGATGAAGTCCACCGGCGAGGTGATGGGCGTGGGCCGCACCTTCGGCGCGGCCTTCGGTCGGGCCCAGCTCGGCGCCGGCGTGGTACTGCCGCGCAGCGGCAAGATCTTCATCAGCGTGCGCGATGCCGACAAGCCCGACGTGGTGGCGCTCGCCAAGGGGTTCGTGGACAAGGGCTTCACGCTCGTCGCCACCCGCGGCACGGCGCGCGAGATCACCGCCGCCGGGATCAACTGCGAGATCGTCAACAAGGTGATCGAGGGCCGACCGCATATCGTGGACATGATCAAGAACGACCAGATCAGCTACGTGGTCAACACCACCGAGGGCAAGCAGGCCATCGCCGACTCCTTTACCATCCGCCGCACGGCGTTGCACCATAAGGTCCATGTCAGTACGACCATGGCCCATGCCGAGGCCATCGTCATGGCGCTGGACGCCATCGACAACGCCGAGGTCAACCGTTTGCAGGATCTGCACAGGGAACTGGGGATGACGCAATGAGCAGCAAGGTGCCACTGACCAAGCGCGGTGCGGAACAGCTGCGCGCGGAACTCAAGCAGCTCAAGAATGTGGAACGCCCGCGGGTGATCGAGGCGATCGCCGAGGCGCGTGCCCACGGCGATCTCAAGGAGAACGCCGAGTACCATGCCGCGCGCGAACAGCAGGGCTTCATCGAGGGCCGGATCAAGGAGATCGAGGGCAAGCTCAGCCACGCCCAGGTGATCGATGTCACCACCATGGAGAACACCGGCAAGGTGATCTTCGGTACCACCGTGGATCTTGCCGACGAGGACAGCGGCGAGGAGTTCTCCTACCGGATTGTCGGTGAGGACGAAGCCGACATCAAGTCAGGCCTGATCTCGGTGAACTCGCCCATCGCCCGGGCGCTGATCGGCAAGCAGGAGGGCGACGTGGTTACCGTCGTCACCCCCGGCGGCGAGCGCAACTACGAAATCCTCGAAGTGCGGTATGTGTGAGGTTCAGAAGGCCTGAACCGCCAAGAGTGCGAAATCACGCTTCGTCCCCTCACCGGCTCAAACACCCATGCATACCAGGACCGCCATTGCCGAACGCATTATTCTGACCCTGTGGGTGGGAGGGCTGTGGATGATCGGCTATCTGGCCGTGCCGATCCTGTTTCATCAGCTCGAAGACACGCAGCTGGCCGGACGGCTGGCCGGGGAGATGTTCCGGGCGCTGAACTGGTTCGGGCTGGTTGCGGGTGCGCTATTGCTGGTGAGCAACCGGCTGCATGCCAGACCGGGGCTGGACTGGCGGGCGGTGACACTGGTGCTGATGCTGGTACTGATCCTGGCCAATGCCTTCGGCATCAGTCCGCTGATGCAGGAACTCAAGGCCGTCGGACTGCCCGAGGGCAGCGAGGCGGCCGCCCGCTTCGCCCGCCTGCACGGCCTGTCGTCCTTCCTGTACCTGGTCCAGTCCCTGCTCGGGCTGGGGCTGGTCATCTTCGGGGTGCGGCGCGGGTGATGAAAGTGCTGAACCGCAAAGGCGACGAAGGCGCGCAAAGGCCAATGCTGCATGCAGGTTGGGTTAGTCGCGATAGCGGCGTAACCCAACCTGCGGGTCCGGAGTGAAATTCATATTCCTTCGCGCGCCTTCTTCGCCTTGGCGGTTTGAAGCTCTACTGCAATGCTACCCGCGGTCGATCGGGATTGCGCCGGAACACCAGCGCGGTATTGCCGACCCGTTGAATCAGCCGCAGCTCCAGGCGCTGACAGAGTTCCTCCAGCAACTGGTCGCGCACATCGCGGTCGCCGACATTGAGCTTGATCTTCATCAGCTCGTGGTGGTTGACCGAGGAGTCGATTTCCTCGATGACGCTTTCGGTCAGCCCCTTGCCGCCGACCGTGACCACCGGCTTGAGCTTGTGACCGAGGCCGCGCAGGTGGCGCAGCTGGGCCTGGGTGAGATTCATGGAATACCTGCCTGGGTTGGATTCGTTGCCTGGGGCGGCATTATAGCCGCGGATGAACATGGATTGCATCGGGGCCGGAGTGGTGGTGATGGAACGATTCGCATGAGATCCGCCTTCTGCGTGCGGGAGGCCGGGCTGGACCTGTGAACCCCTCCAACGGAGGCCAATGTCGGGTTTCACAGGTCCAGCCCGGCCTCGAATCGCCGCTGAGAAATTTTCCGGGTTCGTTTACTGGCATCCAGCTCGTGCTCGCGCATGTCGCCCGCTATCGGGGGAAGCCATGAATCCGGCCTGCTGGTGGGGTGTCGCCCCGGGCCTGCAACCCCCTCCACGGGGGCCAATGTCGGGGGTTCCAGGCCCGGGCCGACTTCAGACTGTGGCTGGAGATTTATACTCAGTTTTCCGCAACAGTTCTATTCATCTTCATCCATGGCTGAGTGCCCTTTTGAGTAGCTGGATCTGCCAATGCCTCGCACCAAGAGCAGCCGTCGCTGGCTGAAGGAACATTTCGACGACGAGTACGTGCTGCGCGCCCAGCGCGAGGGCTGGCGTTCGCGCGCGGTCTACAAGCTGCAGGAACTGGATGAGAAGTATCGGTTGCTCAAACCCGGCATGACGGTGGTCGACCTGGGCGCGGCGCCGGGGGCCTGGTCCCAGTATGCCCTGCACAAGGTGGGGAAAAAGGGCAGGGTGGTGGCCATGGACATCCTGCCCATCGAACCCATCCCGGGCGTGGATTTTCTGGAGGGCGATTTCCGTGACGAGGCGGTCTATGCGCGCTTCCTGGAACTGGTCGGCGCGGCGCCGGTGGATCTTGTAATGTCGGACATCGCCCCCAATATTTCAGGGGTGGAGGCAGTGGATCAGCCGCGTGCAATGTATCTGGTTGAACTCGCGGTCGATTTCGCCGACCAGGCGTTGCGCGGGGGCGGGACATTTCTGGCCAAGGTGTTCCAGGGCGAGGGGTTCGATGAACTTTTACGCTCGCTGCGGGGTCGGTATGAAAAGGTGATCGTGCGCAAGCCGAAGGCCTCGCGGCCGCGCTCGCGCGAGGTCTATCTGCTGGCCGTGGGCCGGAAACTGTAGTAAGGTCAAACCCATTGTTTTACGGTCCGATTAACCCGGGTGGCTGCCGGGGTTTTGCGTGGGCCCAACTGACTTGAACCGAGGTAATCCGCATTGAACGACATGGCCAAGAATCTTCTTCTGTGGGTCGTCATCGCCGTGGTCCTGATGGCGGTGTTCAACAATTTCGGCCCGCCGACCCAGCAGACCAACACCGTCGGCTACTCGGAATTCATCTCCCAGGTGAAGTCTGGCCAGGTCGAGAGCGTGGTTATCCAGAACCATACGGTCAAGGGCAAGCTTTCCGGTGGCGAGAGCTTCACCACCTATGCGCCCGATGATCCCAAGCTCATCGACGACCTGCTGGCCAACAACGTCACTGTCGAGGCCAAACCGCCGGAACAGCAGGGCGTGCTGACCCAGATCTTCATCTCCTGGTTCCCCATGCTGCTGCTGATCGCGGTGTGGATCTTCTTCATGCGCCAGATGCAGGGCGGGGCCGGCGGCCGCGGGGCCATGTCGTTCGGCAAGAGTCGGGCGCGCATGCTGGGCGAGGACCAGATCAAGGTCACCTTCGGCGATGTGGCCGGTGTGGAGGAGGCCAAGGAGGAGGTCGAGGAGCTGGTCGATTTCCTGCGCGACCCGGGCAAGTTCCAGAAGCTCGGCGGCAAGATCCCCAAGGGCGTGCTCATGGTGGGCTCGCCCGGCACCGGCAAGACCCTGCTGGCCAAGGCCATCGCGGGTGAGGCCAAGGTGCCGTTCTTCACCATCTCCGGCTCCGACTTCGTCGAGATGTTCGTCGGCGTGGGCGCCTCGCGCGTCCGTGACATGTTCGAGCAGGCCAAGAAGCACGCCCCCTGCATCATCTTCATCGACGAGATCGATGCCGTGGGCCGGCACCGCGGCGCCGGTCTGGGCGGCGGTCACGACGAGCGCGAACAGACCCTGAACCAGCTGCTGGTCGAGATGGACGGCTTCGAGGGCAACGAGGGCGTGATCGTCATCGCCGCCACCAACCGCCCCGACGTGCTCGATCCGGCGCTGCTGCGCCCCGGCCGCTTCGACCGCCAGGTGGTGGTGCCGCTGCCGGATGTGCGCGGCCGCGCCCAGATCATGCAGGTGCACATGCGCAAGGTGCCGACCGCCGATGATGTGGATCCCATGATCATTGCCCGCGGCACACCGGGCTTCTCCGGCGCCGATCTGGCCAACCTGGTCAACGAGGCCTCGCTGTTCGCCGCCCGCGCCAACAAGCGCGTGGTGGACATGGAGGATTTCGAAAAGGCCAAGGACAAGATCATGATGGGCGCCGAGCGCCGCTCCATGGTGATGAGCGAGGAGGAGAAGCGCCTGACCGCCTATCACGAGGCCGGCCATGCCATCGTCGGCCGGCTGGTGCCGGAACACGACCCGGTGCACAAGGTCTCCATCATCCCGCGTGGCCGTGCCCTGGGCGTGACCCTGTTCCTGCCCGAGGACGACCGCCACAGCTTCACCCGCCAGCGTCTGGAGAGCCAGATCTCCAGCCTGTTCGGCGGCCGGCTGGCGGAACTGCTGACCTTCGGTCCGGAGAAGGTCACCACCGGTGCCTCCAACGACATCCAGCGGGCCACCGAGCTGGCGCGCAACATGGTCACCCGCTGGGGGTTGTCCGACCGGCTGGGCCCGCTGACCTACGGCGAAGAGGAAAACGAGGTCTTCCTGGGTCACTCGGTGACCCAGCACAAGAACATCTCCGACGACACGGCGCATGCCATCGACATGGAGATCCGCTCCATTATCGACAACAACTACAAGCGGGCCGAGACCCTTCTGACCGACAACATGGATATCCTGCATGCCATGGCACAGGCGCTGATCAAATACGAGACCATCGACGCCAGTCAGATCGACGACCTGATGGCCCGGCGCGAGGTGCGTCCGCCGCGCGAGTGGTCGGATAACCCGCCGCCTTCGGCGGGTACCGGCGCGGCCACCGGGGACGAGCCGGAGACGGGCCGCAAGGACAGCGGCGGCCCGATCGGCGATCCCGCCGGCCAGCACTGAGGTCTTTGCCCTCCAGTTCACGCCCCGCTTCGGCGGGGCTTTTACATTTGTGTATATGAACATAAAAGCCTGAACCGCAAAGGCGAAGAAGGCGTGCAAAGAGAGTATGATTGTCCTTTGTTTCAGATCCTCCAGATCTGAATCTAACTCGAACGGAAAACAATGACGTGGGCTTACAGCCCCTGAACCTTCGCGCGCCTTCTTCGCCTTTGCGGTTTGGGCGCTGAACGGTACGGAGAGCGAAACATCTTTGGTAACTTCCATGCAGCTTGAGTGCGGAAACCGCCGGCTGGACCTGTCCCGGCCGCGGGTGATGGGGGTCCTGAACGTCACACCCGACTCCTTTTCCGACGGCGGCGCCTTCCTGGGCGCGGAACAGGCCGTGGCCCGGGCCAGCGAGATGGCGGCCGAGGGCGCGGACATCATCGACATCGGCGGCGAGTCCACCCGCCCGGGGGCCGCGCCGGTCAGTGTCGAGGCTGAACTGGCGCGGGTGATTCCTGTGATCGAGGCCCTGCACGGGCAGGTCGATGCGCTGCTGTCGGTCGATACCAGCAAGCCGGAGGTGATGCGCGCCGCGGTGGCGGCGGGGGCGGATATCATCAACGATGTCTGCGCCCTGCAGGCCCCGGGTGCCCTGGAAGCGGCCGCACAGGGCAGGGCGGCGGTGTGCCTGATGCACATGCAGGGCGAGCCGCGCACCATGCAGGCAGATCCCAGCTATGAGAACGTGATCACAGATGTGACCGGCTTTCTGCGCCAACGTGTGGCGGCCGCCGAGGTGGCAGGCATCGCCCGCACGCGGTTGCTGGTCGATCCGGGTTTCGGCTTCGGCAAGACCCTGGCGCATAATCTGAGCCTGTTAAAGCACCTGAGGGAACTGGCCGATTCAGGTGTGCCGGTGCTGGTCGGCCTGTCGCGCAAGTCCATGATCGGCAAGCTGCTCGACCTGCCGGTGGAGCAGCGCCTGCACCCGAGCGTGGCGCTGGCCGTGATTGCCGTGATGCGTGGGGCGAGCATCGTGCGGGTGCACGATGTGGCAGCCACGGCCCAGGCGCTGGCGATGTGCGCCGCCGTCGAACAGGCCGAATAACAAGGAGCAGGGGATGTCGCAGAAATATTTTGGTACCGATGGAATCCGGGGACGCGTCGGCGAGGCGCCGATCACTGCCGAGTTCATGCTCAAGCTGGGCTGGGCCGTCGGCCGGGTGCTGGGCCGGGACAGTTGCGACAGCGTGCTGATCGGCAAGGACACACGTATCTCCGGCTACATGTTCGAATCGGCCCTGGAGGCAGGTCTGTCGGCCGCCGGCATGAACATCCGCCTGCTCGGGCCCATGCCCACCCCGGCCATTGCCTATCTGACCCGGACCCTGCACTGCTGCGCGGGTATTGTCATCAGCGCCTCCCACAACCCCTATTACGACAACGGCGTGAAGTTCTTCTCCGCCGAGGGCACCAAGCTGCCGGACGCGATCGAACTGGAGATCGAGGCCCAGCTCGACAAGCCCATGTCCACGGTCAGCTCCGATCGTCTGGGCAAGGCCGAGCGGGTCAGCGACGCCGAAGGCCGCTACATCGAATTCTGCAAGAGCACCGTGCCGATGAGTATGAGCCTGCGCGGGCTGAAAGTCGTGGTTGACTGCGCCAACGGGGCGACCTACCAGGTCGCGCCGGCAGTGTTCGACGAACTGGGCGCCGAGGTCATCGCCATCGGCGACGAGCCGAACGGCCTCAACATCAACCAGGACTGCGGTTCCACCCGGCCCGAGCAGCTGATCCGCGCCGTACGCGAGACGGGCGCGGACCTCGGCATCGCCTTCGACGGTGACGGCGATCGGGTGATCATGATCGATCACGCCGGCACCGAGGTCGATGGCGACGAGCTGCTCTACATCATCGCCCGTTCCCGTCACGAGACCGGCAATCTCAACGGCGGCGTGGTCGGCACCCTGATGACCAACCTGGGCATGGAGCATGCCCTGCAGGCCATCGGGATCCCGCTGCGGCGCGCCCGGGTGGGCGATCGCTATGTGCTGGAACTGCTGCAGAGCCAGGGCTGGGTCGTGGGCGGGGAGTCCTCCGGCCACATCATCTGCCTGGATCGCACCAGTACCGGCGATGGTATCGTCTCGGCCCTGCAGGTGCTCTACGAAATGGTGCGCAGCGGCCGTCCCCTGGCCGAACTGCGCGGTGATCTGACCAAGTATCCGCAGCACATGATCAATGTGCCCATTGCCCATAAGGCCGATCCCGATCATTCGGAGGCGGTGCAGACGGCGGTGCGTGCGGCCGAGGCCCGCCTGGCCGAGCGCGGCCGGGTGCTGCTGCGGCCCTCCGGCACCGAGCCGGTCATCCGGGTGATGGTCGAGGGCGAGGACCCGGAACTGGTCGCGCGCGAGGCCCAGGCCCTGGCCGAGGTGGTGGCCGGCGCCCTGGGCAAGGCCCGGGCGGGTTGACCTGTCTGCTCCTGCCACTGACAACGGCATTTTCCCCCTTAAAAGATTGATTTTCAGCCCCTCTGTCGCTAAGCTAGCGGCCCGTTTTGTCAGGTATCAGGTATCGGAGGCAGCATGCGGCAACCGCTGGTGGCAGGGAATTGGAAGATGAATGGCAGCCTCGACAGCATCAACACGCTGCTCGAGGGCATCAAGGCCGGTCTGGGCGAGGTCAAGACCGCCGAGGTCGCCGTCTGCCCGCCCTTTGTCTACATCCCGCAGGTTGTCCAGATGCTGTCCGACACAGCGGTGTCCGTGGGATCCCAGGACGTCAGTGACGAGGAATCCGGCGCCTTCACCGGCGAGGTGGCCGGCACCATGCTGCGCGATGTCGGCTGCACCTATGCCATTGTGGGTCACTCCGAGCGGCGCAGCATCTACGGCGAGAGCGACGAGTTCACCGCCCGCAAGTTCGCCGCCGCCCGCAGGTTCGGGCTGACCCCGATCCTGTGCGTCGGCGAACTGCTCGAAGAGCGCGAAGCCGGCACCACCGAGGCTGTGGTCGGACGCCAGCTGGACGCCGTGATCGAACTCGAGGGCATTGCCGCCCTGGGCGAGGCCGTGATCGCCTACGAACCCGTCTGGGCCATCGGTACCGGCCGTACCGCCAGTCCGGAGCAGGCGCAGGAAGTGCACGCCTTCATCCGGAACAAGCTGGCCGGGCTGGATGCCGGCGTTGCGGACAAGGTCCGGATTCTCTACGGTGGCAGCGTGAAGGCAGCCAATGCCGCTGAGCTGTTCGCCATGGCGGATATCGACGGCGGACTGATCGGCGGTGCCTCGCTGCAGGCCGGGGAGTTTCTCGGCATCTGCACGGCGCCCGACAAGGCCTGATCCAGGAATATTGATGTATACGATTCTGATAATCGTCCAGGTGTTGATCGCCATTGGACTGGTCGTTCTGATCCTTCTGCAGCATGGCAAGGGCGCCGATGCCGGTGCGGCCTTCGGCAGCGGGGCGTCTTCCACGGTGTTCGGCTCGCAGGGCTCTGCCTCCTTTCTGACCCGGATCACCGCCGTGCTGGCAGCCCTGTTCTTTCTCAACAGCCTGGCGCTGTCGACCGGTTTTGTGATGGGCGAGCGCGAACCCTCCAGCGTGGCGGAACAGGCCCGGCCTGTACCGGCACCCGGGGAGACGGCACCGGAGGATCTGCCGCCGCTTGAGCAGTCGCAGCCGCAGGAGGACGTCCCGTCCGATATCCCGGCAATGGACCTGCCGGCGGACGGAGAGCCACCGGCCGACGATCTGCCGCAATAAGGGCCGCGTCACCGCGCAACACGTTTTATTGCCGAAGTGGTGGAATTGGTAGACACGCTATCTTGAGGGGGTAGTGGCGCAAGCCGTGCCGGTTCGAGTCCGGCCTTCGGCACCAATATGGATCCGGGTGTTCCGGTATCCACCCGAAAGCCCGCAACCGATTATGGATTGCGGGCTTTTTTGTGCGCGACTTTCATCATTTCCGGTCGTGATCCTGGTTGACGTAGCTCTTGAGCGAACCCGCCAGGCGCATGCTGGCGAAATTGAGCACGGTCAGCGCCAGGGCGATCTCGATCCTGTACCAGGCTACCGCGGCACCCACGGCGCCTGTGATCCAGATCGCGGCAGCGGTGGAGGTGCCCCTGACAGTGGCGCCATCCTTCAGAATGGCGCCACCACCGATGAAGCCGATACCGGTCATCAACCCGTAAAGAATGCGGGCATGGGACTCGGAACCCTCCAGAACCTGCAGGCCGATGAGCTGCCCACAGCCACGAGCGGGAAGGTTCTCAAGCCCGCGCTCCTGTCCTCCCGTTCCCGGTCCCAGCCGATGGGAAAGGCCAGGAGGTAGGCGACGGAAAGCTGTACCAGGTTCTCCAGAACCTGCATCCAATCGAAGTTGAACTCCAGCATTGAAGCCTCAGGTCGGTGGCGGGCGTCTTCCCATGGCCAGGAAGATCACGAACAGGACGAGGAACAGGACAAACAGCACCTGCGCAATCGAGGCGGCGGTGCCCGCGATGCCGGTAAAGCCAAGCAGACCCGCAATGATGGCTATGATCAAAAATGTAACCGCCCAACTCAACATGATAATCCCTCCTGGATGTGTGTGATGGGACTGTTCTGACTGCAGCCTGTTTTTTCCTCCAACAGGAAAAATGGTGATTACGAGCAGAACCGTCTCCAGCTGGAGACATCTTCCTGCCCGCATGTTCAAAGTAGCACTGAGCGGGGTTGGTCAGATGCGAACAAGGCCAAGAATTCCGATAATGATCAGGTAGAGAGCGACGATATAGTTGAGCAGCCGGGGAACGAATAGAATCAGAATGCCGGCGATAAGGGCAATCAGGGGCTGAAGCGTCAGGGTGTGCATGAATGAACTCCTGGCAGGCCTTGTCGGCCACTGTTGATCGGGATATGCCGGAAGTATAGGAGGCCTGGATGGTCCTGCCACCGCCTGGCTGTTCTCCCTCATGATGCGACAACTGGCGCTGGGCTGTGGAGACAGTCCGGCAGCCGTTTCGTGGCGCCGACTCGACCCCCTCTGTCGGGCGCAGGTTCATCAATGTCAAAGTTATTGCTTCCTTACCGTTCCTTATGCCAGCCAAAAATTATTTTTTTAGTATAAGTTGATAATTATAATAATTTTTTCGGGGCTCATGCTGCTTGACACCCCAGGCCAATCTGCCTAGACTGCCTAGCCACTTGATAATTGTAACGACGCAGATAGTCGCCAGCGGCAGCGCATGGAGTCATGTGTGCAGCCAGGCCGGATATCGGTAAAACAGTAAAAACGCGTCGGCAATGCACAAATTGAAAGGCGGAGGCGGACGATGCTGGAAAACTATTTGCCGATACTGGTGTTTATCGGTATCGGCGTCGTGATCGGTGCCATCGCCATCGCGGTCGGTTTTCTGCTCGGCCCTCACAAGCCCGACAGCGAGAAGAACTCCCCCTACGAATGCGGCTTCGAGGCCTTCGAAGATTCGCGTATGAAATTCGATGTCCGCTATTATCTGGTCGCCATCCTGTTCATCATTTTTGACCTGGAAATCGCTTTTCTGTTTCCCTGGGCCATCGTCCTGGAGGATATCGGCCTGTTCGGCTTCCTCGCCATGGTGTTGTTTCTGGGCATCCTGGTCATCGGCTTCATCTATGAGTGGAAGAAGGGGGCTCTCGAGTGGGAGTAGGCATAAATAACGATGGCGGGATTGATTCCATGAGGTCGCTTCGCGCATGAGCATCGAGGGCATTCTGAAGGAAGGCGTGGTCACCACCACGGCGGACGCACTGATCAACTGGGCCCGTACCGGCTCGCTCTGGCCCATGACCTTCGGGCTGGCCTGCTGTGCGGTCGAGATGATGCAGGCCGGTGCCGCCCGCTACGATCTGGACCGTTTCGGGGTTGTCTTCCGCCCCAGTCCGCGCCAGTCCGATGTCATGATCGTCGCCGGCACCCTGGTCAACAAGATGGCGCCGGCTCTGCGCAAGGTGTATGACCAGATGTCGGAGCCGCGCTGGGTGATCTCCATGGGCTCGTGTGCCAATGGCGGCGGCTATTACCACTATTCCTATTCCGTCACCCGCGGTTGCGACCGGATTGTACCGGTCGACATCTACGTGCCGGGTTGTCCGCCTACGGCCGAGGCGCTGCTCTACGGCATCATCCAGCTGCAGAACAAGATCAAACGGACCAATACGATCGCGCGCTGAGCGCGGTCCGGACGAGTGCAGGTCATGGCCAGACGCATCGACACATTGAAACAGCAGATCGACGAGCGCTTCGGCGGTCTGCTGGAATCGGCCACCCTGGATCTGGGGGAGCTGACGCTGGTAGTCGCACCCGACCATCTCATCGAGGTCTGCACCGCCCTGCGTGACGAGGAGGCCTTTCGCTTCGAGCAACTGATCGATGTCTGCGGCGTGGATTACCTGGGCCATGGTGATGCCGAGTGGGAAACCCGCGAGGCCTCGGGCCACGGTTTCAGCCGCGGCGTGAATGCCTCCACGGCGGGCCGGCTGGACTTCCTGCATCAGGATCTGTCGGTATCGACGGTCGAGGCCGCCGGCGGCCGCCGCTTTGCCGCGGTTTATCACCTGCTGTCGGTCAGCAGCAACCAGCGCCTGCGCATCCGCTGCTTCGCCCCTGACGACGGGCTGCCGGTCATTCCCTCGGTGATCGACGTCTGGAACAGCGCCAACTGGTTCGAGCGCGAGGCCTTTGATCTGTACGGCATCATCTTCGAGGGCCACCCGGACCTGCGCCGGATACTTACAGACTACGGCTTCATCGGTCATCCCTTCCGCAAGGATTTCCCGCTCAGCGGCAATGTGGAGGTGCGCTACGACGCCGAAAAGCAGCGTGTGGTCTACGAACCCGTCAGCATCGAGCCGCGGGTGCTGGTGCCGAAAGTGATCCGCTCCGAGGTGCGGCGGCATGGTGAGGAAGAGGCCGAGCCGCCTCAGGATGCGGAGCAGGCATGAACATTGTTATGAACCGCCAAGACGCCAAGGGCGCCATGTACTGCGAACCGCCAAGGCGCCAAGAACGCCAAGAAGATATTGGCTTGTACAGCGTTCAGGTATTTACATGCGGTGAGGCTGCTGATTGCGGGGGGTCGGTGTTTACTTCTTACCGGGGGTTCTTGGCGTCCTTGGCGCCTTGGCGGTTAAACGGATTTCTTGGCGCGCTTGGCGTCTTGGCGGTTCAAAAAGACTATGCCTGAGATCAGAAACTACACCCTGAACTTCGGTCCCCAGCATCCGGCGGCGCACGGCGTGCTGCGGCTGGTGCTGGAAATGGACGGCGAGGTCATCGAGCGGGCCGACCCCCACATCGGCCTGCTGCACCGCGCCACCGAGAAGCTGGCCGAGAGCAAGCCCTATAACCAGAGCATCGGTTACATGGACCGTCTGGATTACGTGTCCATGATGTGCAACGAACACGGTTATGTGCTGGCCATCGAGAAGCTGCTCGGCATCGAGGCGCCGGAACGGGCCCAGTACATCCGGGTGATGTTCGACGAGGTCACCCGCATCCTCAACCACCTGCTGTGGATCGGAGCGCACGCGCTGGATATCGGTGCCATGACCATGTTCCTCTACGCCTTCCGCGAGCGCGAGGACCTGATGGACTGCTACGAGGCCGTCTCCGGCACGCGCATGCATGCGACCTACTATCGTCCGGGCGGGGTATACCGCGACCTGCCGGATCGCATGCCGCAGTACCAGGCCTCCAAGTGGCACAGTGAGTCCGAAGTCAAAAAGATGAACGAGAACCGCCAGGGCTCGCTGCTGGACTTCCTCGAGGACTTTACCGTCCGTTTCCCGAAGTGCGTGGACGAGTACGAGACCCTGCTGACCGACAACCGCATCTGGAAGCAGCGTACGGTCGGAATCGGCGTGGTCTCGCCCGAGCGTGCCCTGCAGCTCGGCTTCACCGGTCCTATGCTGCGCGGCTCGGGTGTCGAGTGGGACCTGCGCAAGAAGCAGCCCTACGAGGTCTACGACCGGATGGATTTCGACATCCCCGTGGGCGTGAGCGGCGATTCCTACGATCGCTACCTGGTACGGATCGAGGAGATGCGCCAGTCCAACCGCATCATCCGCCAGTGCATCAGGTGGCTGCGCGAAAATCCCGGACCGGTCATTATCGATGACCACAAGATCATCCCGCCCGAGCGCGAGGAGATGAAGGCGGACATGGAGGCCCTGATCCATCACTTCAAGCTGTTTACCGAGGGCTTCTGCGTGCCGGCCGGCGAAGCCTACGCCGCCATCGAGCACCCCAAGGGTGAGTTCGGGGTATATATGGTATCGGATGGAGCCAACAAGCCGTTTCGGGTCAAGATCCGCGCCCCGGGTTTCGCCCACCTGGCCGGACTGGACGAAATGGCGCGGGGCCATATGCTGGCCGACGTGGTGGCTATCATCGGCACCCAGGATATCGTGTTCGGCGAGATTGACCGGTGAATGATTTGATGACTGCGACGACTGAAAAGAAGGATGAATATCAGATCCCCGCTGATGTGAAGGCGGAGATCGACCACTGGCTGGCCAAGTATCCGCCGGAGCAGAAGCGTTCGGCGGTGCTCTCGGCCCTGCATGCCATTCAGGAACACGAGGGATGGATCAGGGCCTGAGCACATGGATGCGGTCGCGGCGTATCTGGAGATGGCGCCGGTGTCGGTCTACGAGGTTGCCAGCTTCTACTCCATGATCGAGACCGGGCCGGTAGGGCGCAACACGGTGGCGATGTGCGCGAACATCTCCTGCATGCTGTGTGGTGCTGACGATCTGATCGCGCATGTTGAGAAGAAACTCGGCATCAGGCGTGGCGAATCCACTCCCGATGGCCGGATCTATCTCAAGCTGGAGGAGGAGTGTCTGGCTGCCTGCGCCGGCGCGCCGATGATGGCGGTCAATGGGCACTATTGCGAGAATCTGACGCCGGAGAAGTTGGATCGGATTCTGGATGAACTCAAATGATTAATGGCCACGGAATACACGGAAAGCATGGACAAGTAGCACAAATGCGAAAAGCATGATTGCAATGGCAGGTCCGTGTTTTTCGCGGCGATAGAGATCTGAATATGGTCAATCAAGTCTGTTTCACGACGCTGCAGTACGACGAGCCCTGGACACTGGAGAATTATCTCAAGGTCGGGGGCTACGAGGCGTTGCAGAAAATCCTGCGGGAAAAGACCCCGCCGGAAGAGGTCATCGAGCAGATCAAGGCCTCGGCGCTGCGTGGCCGCGGCGGCGCGGGATTTCCCACGGGGCTGAAGTGGAGCTTCATGCCGCGGAACGCGCCGGTGCAGAAATACATCGTCTGCAACTCGGACGAATCCGAGCCCGGAACCTGCAAGGATCGCGATATTCTGCGCTACAACCCGCATGTGCGCTGATCGAGGGCATGGCCATCGCCGGCTACTGCATTGGTGCCAGCAAGGGCTACAACTACATGCGCGGCGAGTTTCATCATGAGCCGTACGGGCGCTTCGAGACAGCCTTGAAGGAGGCCTGTGAGGCCGGCTACCTTGGTAGCAATATCCTGGGCTCGGGGTTTGATTTCGATCTTTATTCCCACATCGGCGCCGGTGCCTACATCTGCGGTGAGGAGACCGCGCTGCTGGAATCGCTGGAAGGCAAGAGGGCAGCCGCGCTTCAAGCCGCCGTTTCCGGCCAACTTCGGCCTCTACGGCCGGCCGACCACCATCAACAATACCGAGAGCCTGGCTTCGGTGCCGGCCATCGTGCGCAACGGCGCCGACTGGTTTCTGGGGCTGGCAAGCCCAACAATGGCGGCGAGAAGATCTTCAGTGTCTCCGGT
The DNA here is from genome assembly GCF_003932505.1 of Thiohalobacter thiocyanaticus. Lineage (GTDB taxonomy): Bacteria > Pseudomonadota > Gammaproteobacteria > Thiohalobacterales > Thiohalobacteraceae > Thiohalobacter > Thiohalobacter thiocyanaticus. The sequence continues at coordinate 232,157 of NZ_QZMU01000001.1, read as the reverse complement.
CATGTGAACAGGCCGGGCAATTTCGAGGTACGGTTGGGCATCCCCTTCAACGACCTGCTGGAGATGGCAGGCGGCGTGCGCAGCGGCCACCAGCTGAAGGCCGTGATCCCGGGCGGTTCCTCCATGCCCGTGCTGCCGGCGGAGATCATCAGCGAATGCACCATGGATTATGACGCGCTGTCGCAGGCGGGTTCGGGCCTGGGCTCGGGCGGAGTGATCGTGATGGACGATTCCACCTGCATGGTCAAGGCGCTGCTGCGCATTGCGCGTTTCTACTATGCCGAGTCCTGCGGTCAGTGCACGCCGTGTCGCGAAGGTACCGGCTGGATGCACCGGGTGATCAAGCGCATCCATGAGGGCAAGGGTCGACCCGAGGACCTGGAACTGCTCGACGCTGCTGCCGGCCAGATCGAGGGCCGCACAATCTGTGCCTTCGGCGATGCCGCGGCCTGGCCGGTACAGAGCTTCCTCAGGCATTACCGCCATGAATTCGCTTACATGATCGAACACAAGCGGTCCATGGTGAACGATACCACGGGGGCGGCGGCATGAGCGCGACACCCGAGATTCCGCCCGAGGACGCCATCAGCATCGAGATCAATGGCCGGACCTACCCGGCCCGCAAGGGCCAGATGCTCATCGAGATCACCGACGAGCACGGCATCACGGTGCCGCGTTTCTGCTACCACAAGAAGCTGCCGATCGCGGCCAACTGCCGCATGTGCCTGGTGCAGGTGGATAAGGCGCCCAAGCCGTTGCCGGCCTGCGCCACGCCGGTCGCCGACGGCATGAAGATCTGGACCGATTCCGACTATGCCCGCGAGGCGCAGAAGTCGGTGATGGAGTTCCTGCTCATCAATCATCCCCTGGACTGTCCGATCTGCGACCAGGGCGGGGAGTGCGAGTTGCAGGACGGTCGCCCTGGGGTATGGCCGCAGCGTCTCACGATTCACCGAGAAGAAGCGCGTGGTCAAGGACGAGGACCTGGGTTCACTGATCTCCACCGATATGACCCGCTGCATCCACTGTACCCGGTGCGTGCGATTCCTGGATGTCATCGCCGGGTTCAAGGAGCTGGGCGGCGTGGGCCGCGGCGAGAACATGGCCATCCGTGCCTGCGTGGGCCAGGGTGTGAGTTCGGAGATGTCGGGCAATGTCATCGACATCTGCCCGGTGGGTGCGCTCACCTCCAAACCCTTCCGCTTCCGCGCCCGGGCCTGGGAACTGACTCAGCATGCCAGCGTGGCGCTGCACGACTGTGTCGGCTCGAACCTTTACCTGCATGCCCGGCGCGGCGAAGTGCTGCGGGTGGTACCGCGCGAGAACGAGGAGATCAACGAGGTCTGGCTGTCGGACCGCGACCGTTTCAGTTACGAAGGGCTCCACCCCGGGAGCGGCTTGGACAGCCGCATGTCAACGTTGACGGCCAGTCAGGAAACCTACTGGGAAACCGCGGCTGCAGAGCGGTCGCCGATTTCTTTACGGCGCGAGAACGTGCGCCGAACCAGCCGGCATGCTGTCTCGCCCACGGCTAGGTGGAAAGAGATGTACCTGCTCAGGTCGCTGGCCGAGCCCAGCCTGGACTGCCACAACATCGTCACCGTCTGCGCCCGAGCGGATTTCCGTTGACCCGGACCGCCTGCCCCCTGTTCCCTGGCTGGCGAAAGCTGCTGGCGGTATTGGAGCAGCAGAGCGCGGTTGCTTTGGTCGGTCCCAATCCGCAAGGAGCAGCCCATCATCGGGCACCGGCTGCGCAAGGCCTGTCTCACGGCCGCCAGAGTCATGGCAATAACCCGGTTCGACTAGATTTCAATTTCGATCTGAGGAAGGAAAAACTGATTCGTGCACCGGCGGCATGTTGGCCGAGCTGGCCCCCCCCCGGGCGTGTCTGCAGCCGCTACGCTCAAGCAGGAAGTCCGCACCTCGGAACTGACACGTGATTCGTCAGGCCAGCCACGGGGACGCCATCAGGCATGCGGTGCAGTTGATCGAGGCGCAGTCGGCCCACGGTTCATGGCGGTCTCAGTGCCGCGGCGCATCCGTCTGCCAATGCCCTGCGGGCCCTGGCCGGTTTCATCTGTGAAAATGAGCGGGCGCGACCCTGAGTTGCTCCCAGCATGGTGGAAACGGTTGCCGGGGCGGATGGCCGAGGGGCTGCCGATCGCGGCGCTTCACGGCAGCCGACGTGAATCCATAGGGTCGATGTCCGGCCACATGGAATCGCCGCGTCGGCCTTATGTGCTGTATGGTTGCGCTGCGGACTCGATTTCCGCCGAACGCATCCTGACCCGGCAGGCGCGTGGCCAGCCAGACGGTGGTGGCCTTCACGTCACATTTTCGGAGAGCCCTGCGCGAGTGCGCACGGTTCTGCTTCCCAGTCAGTCTTTCAGCGAGACCTCGGCACCTGGTGCATGTTGGAAGGCCGATGGCAGTAGCTTGCCGGCGCGGTGGCGCCGCGCGGACTTTGCCCGCCCGGGCTGGAAGATCGTCCGGGTGTCGGGCCAACCGCTGGGGCTGAGGACTTTCGATACATGTCCTCCGAGGAGGTGCGTGACGAGCTGCGCAGCCAGGCGGCGGACCGGCGTCCGCGCAATGACCGGACCCCGGGCGAGGTCGTGCTGGCGCCGGCAACGGAATGCCTGCAGCGTATCGGCGATGTGCCCATCTATGCCGTCGACGGCCGTGGGTGCGGCTGCGGCGCCCTTCCCTGCAGGCTGCAGCAGTACTGCGGGTGATGCCCGGTTACGCCTGCATCGGCCGCGGGGCGCGACTGGCTGCAACCTGCGGAATCGGCCCGTCAGGTTGCGGGTTGGGCCGGGTGCGGGCAGAGGCCGTGCTTGGCTGGTGCTGGATGCACGCGTGTGCCGGAGGGCGCGGCCTGGATCCCGGACGGCGCCCTGCGCCGCGGGATCTCGGCGCGAATTTTCCGGTACCGTTAAATTAAACTGACCTGGGTTAGATCGGGCCATGCTGGAAGCACCAAGGAAGTCAGCGGACTCCTGTTCTCATCGGCGGGGGGATCGTACGCCGCTGATGCTGTGTCGTGGGCCTACCTGACCTTCGTCCGAACGCCGGATTCACGGTGCATCCAGGTCCGCATTTCGGTCCCAACCGGGTCGGGCCGGGCGGCTGGCTGCGCCCATCGCCCGCTGGGTGAAGCTGTCTTTTCAAGGAGATCATCCTCCCCCCCCCGCCAAACCGCTCCGCTTTCCTGTTTTGTGATCGCGCCTATCTGTCCATCGGTCCGGCGCTGTCCGGCGGGGCTGGCCGCCGTGCGGTGATCCCTTCGATGACGGCATGGTGTGGCCGACGTGGATGCCGGGCTGCTCTACGTGCTGGCCCTGACCTCGGTGGGGGTCTATGGCGTGATCATCGCCGGCTGGGCATCGAACTCCCAGTACGCTTCCTCGGCGCGAGCGTTCGGCGGCCCAGAATGTGGGTCACGAGATCGCCATGGGCTTCGCCTGGTTCGGGGTGCTGATGGCCGGTGGCACGTCTCAACCTCAACGATATCGTGCTGGCCCAGAGCGGCAGCATTCATGCACTGGGTCTGGCTGACCTGCTGCCGATGTGTTCTGAATTATTTCACTCCGGCGTGGCCGAGACCACCCGGGCGCCTTCGACGTGGCCGAGGGCGAATCCGAGATCGTGGCGGGTTTCCACGTGGAATACTCCGGCATGGCCTTCGCCGTCTTCTTCCTGGCCGAATACGCCAACATGATCCTGATCTCGGCGCTGGCCGCGCTGCTGTTCATGGGCGGCTGGCTGTCACCCTTCCAGCCGCTGCCGGTGATCGGCGAACCGAGCATCATCTGGTTCCTGGCCAAGACGGCCGTGTTCCTGTTCTTCTTCCTGTGGTTCCGCGCCACCTTCCCCCGCTACCGCTATGATCAGATCATGCGTCTGGGCTGGAAGGTGTTCATCCCCCTGACCATCGTCTGGCTGCTGGTCGAGGGGGCGGCGATCATCGCCGGTGTCGGGCCCTGGTTCGACTGATATTATGGTGATCCTGATATGCAAGCCCTGAAACAGTACGTCAAGAGTCTGTTCCTGTGGGAGCTCCTCATGGGCCTGCGGCTGACCGGGCGCTACCTGTTCGCGCGCAAGATCACGGTCCAGTACCCGGAGGAGAAGACCCCGCAGTCACCGCGTTTCCGCGGCCTGCACGCCCTGCGCCGCTATCCCAACGGCGAGGAGCGTTGCATCGCCTGCAAGCTGTGCGAGGCGGTGTGCCCGGCCCTGGCCATCACCATCGAGGCCGCCCCGCGTGAGGACGGCACCCGCCGGACCACGCGCTATGACATCGATCTGTTCAAATGCATCTTCTGCGGCTTCTGCGAGGAGTCCTGCCCGGTGGATTCCATCGTCGAGACGCGGATCTTCGAATACCACTTCGAGAACCGCGGCGAACAGATCATGACCAAGGAGAAGTTGCTGGCCATCGGCGACAAGTACGAGGACCAGATCGCCGCTGACCGGACGGCGGATGCGATGTACCGGTAAAACGCCTGAAACCGCAAAGGCGAATAAGGCGCGCGAAGGAAACAATAAGGCAATAAATCAAATATGACATTCGAGAAGTTCATTTTTTACGTTTTCGCCGCGATTCTGGTGTTCGCGGCGGTGCGGGTGATCACGGTACGCAACCCGGTACACGCCGCGTTGCACCTGGTGCTGGCCTTCTTCACCACCGCCGGCCTGTGGCTGCTGCTGGAGGCGGAATTCCTTGCCATCACCCTGGTGCTGGTCTACGTGGGTGCCGTGATGGTGCTGTTCCTGTTCGTAATCATGATGCTGGACGTCAATGTCGCACCGCTCAAGGAGGGCTTCGCCCGCTATCTGCCCGTGGCGCTGCCGGTGGCGATCCTGATGCTGGTCGAGATGGTGTTGGTGGTCGGTTCGCATTACTTCAGCGACGAACGCATGCCGGCGCCGGAACGCCACGGAGCGGACTACAGCAATACCCGTGAGTTGGGCAGTGTGCTCTATACCGATTACGTGTATCCCTTCGAGATCGCCGCGGTGATTCTGCTGGTCGCCATCGTTGCCGCCATTTCCCTGACCCTGCGCCGGCGGCCGGATACCAAGTACCTGAACCCGGCCGATCAGGTCAAGGTGCGGCGCGAAGACCGGGTGCGGGTGATCAAGATGGATTCGGAATCCAGGGAATGACGATCGCAATAAGTACTGTGTTCAAGAACAAAACGACTTCATGCCTGTGCGGTTAAACGGTCTGGAATAAAATGATTGAACTGTCGGATTATCTGATACTCGGGGCAATTCTGTTCAGCCTGAGCGTGGCGGGGATCTTCCTGAACCGGAAGAACGTCATCATCCTGCTCATGGCCATCGAGCTGATGCTGCTGGCGGTGAACATGAATTTCGTCGCCTTCTCGCATTTCCTGGGCGATACGGCCGGGCAGGTGTTCGTGTTCTTCATTCTCACCGTGGCAGCCGCGGAGGCGGCCATCGGCCTGGCCATTCTGGTGGTACTGTTCCGCAACCGCCAGACCATCAATGTCGACGACCTCGACAGCATGAAGGGGTAGGGCATGGAACTCGTTTATCTCGCCATACCGCTCGCACCGCTCATCGGGGCCATCCTGGCCGGGCTGTTCGGCGGCCGGCTGGGCCGCGCCGGCGCCCACAGCGTGACCATCGCGGGCGTGGGAATCGCCTTCCTGCTCTCGCTGTTCGTGTTCAAGCATCATGTCATCGATGGCGCGGCCGTCTTCAACGGCAGCGTCTATACCTGGATGGTCTCCGACGGCATCCGTTTCGAGATCGGTTTCCTGGTCGATAATCTGACCGTGCTGATGATCAATGTTGTCACCTTTGTCTCGCTGATGGTGCACATCTATACCATCGGCTACATGGCCGACGATGCGCATAACTGGCCGCAGGAAAGCCTGGCCGGACGCAACAGCTACCAGCGTTTCTTCAGCTACATCGCCCTGTTCACCTTCGCCATGCTGATGCTGGTGATGTCCAACAACTTCCTGCAGTTGTTCTTCGGCTGGGAAGCGGTGGGCCTGGTCTCCTACCTGCTGATCGGCTTCTGGTCCACACGGCCGACGGCGATCTTCGCCAATCTCAAGGCCTTCCTGGTCAACCGGGTGGGGGATTTCGGCTTCCTGCTCGGCATCGCCGCTGTGCTCATGTACTTCAACAGCCTGGATTACTGGGACGTGTTCGCGGCCGCCCCGGCCATGGCGGATGTCAGTATCGAGATCTTCGACGGCCATGCCTGGTCCCTGATGTCGGTCATCTGCATCCTGCTGTTCATCGGCGCCATGGGCAAATCGGCCCAGGTACCGCTGCATGTGTGGCTGCCGGATTCGATGGAAGGCCCGACGCCCATTTCGGCCCTGATCCATGCGGCCACCATGGTCACGGCCGGTATCTTCATGGTCGCGCGCATGTCGCCGCTGTTCGAGCTGTCCGAAACCGCGCTCAGTTTCGTCCTGGTAATCGGCGCCATCACCGCCTTTTTCATGGGGCTACTGGGCCTGGTGCAGAACGACATCAAGCGGGTGGTAGCCTATTCCACCCTGTCTCAGCTGGGTTACATGACGGTCGCCCTAGGTGCCTCTGCCTACGCGGCCAGCATCTTCCACCTCATGACTCACGCCTTTTTCAAGGCCCTGCTGTTCCTGGCGGCCGGTTCGGTCATCATCGCCATGCATCATGACCAGGACATGCGCAACATGGGTGGACTGCGCAAGTACATGCCCATTACCTGGATTACCTCGCTGATCGGGTCGCTGGCGCTGATCGGCACGCCGTTCTTCTCCGGCTATTTCTCCAAGGACAGCATTATCGAGGCAGTGCACCTGTCGCAGATTCCCGGCTCGGGCTTCGCCTATGCCGCGGTGCTGGCCGGTGTGTTCATCACTGCCCTGTACAGCTTCCGCATGTACTTCCTGGTCTTCCACGGCAAACCGCGCATGGACGAGCATACCCGGGAGCATCTGCACGAGACGCCCTGGGTGGTGACCCTGCCGCTGGTACTGCTGGCCATTCCCTCGATATTCGCCGGCTACTGGATGGAGCCGATCCTGTTCGGTGAGTACTTCGACGGCGTGATCCAGGTGGCGCCCGCGCATGACGGCCTGGCGCAACTGGGTGGGCATTTCCACGGCACGGTGGCCTTTGCCCTGCATGCCTTTGTCAATCCGGCCTTCTATCTGGCCGTAGCCGGTGTGCTGACGGCCTGGTACATCTATATGGTGAACCCCGGACTTGCCGATCGGGCGCAACGCAGTTTTTCCGGAGTCCACCGGCTGCTGGTCAACAAATATTACGCCGATGATTTCAATCAGGCCGTGTTCGCTGGCGGGGCGCGCGGAATCGGTTATGCGCTGTGGAACCTGGGCGACCGTGTCATCATAGACGGGCTGATAGTCAATGGCAGCGCCCGGGTGGTGAGCTGGGTTGCCGCCTTCACGCGTCATGTCCAGACCGGTTACCTCTATCACTATGCCTTTGCCATGATCCTGGGTCTGCTTGCCCTGATCAGCTGGACGGTATTCATGCGCTGAGTGCCGGCCGCCGGCAGAAGAAGAATCAAGGAACCCTGAATGTTGTCAGAACTGCCACTACTGAGCCTGTTGATCTGGGTGCCCATCCTGGGCGGCATCGCCGTGCTCGCGGCCGGCGACCGCGAGCCCTGGGGCGCGCGCAGCCTGGCGCTGATCACCTCGCTGCTGACCTTTCTGCTCAGCATCCCGCTGTTCACCGGCTTTGACACCGGTACCGCGGCCATGCAGTTCGAGGAACTGACACCCTGGGTGGCAGCCTTTGATATCAATTATCACCTGGGCGTGGACGGCATCTCGGTGCCGCTGATCATTCTTACCACCTTCACCACCGTGCTGGTGGTGCTGGCCGGCTGGGAGGTCATCCGGAAACGGGTGGCCCAGTACATGGCCGCCTTCCTGATCATGGAAGGACTGATGATTGGTGTGTTCGCTGCCCTGGACGCGGTGCTGTTCTATGTGTTCTGGGAGGGCATGCTGATACCGATGTTCCTGATCATCGGCATCTGGGGCGGGCCGCGCCGGGTCTATGCCACCATCAAGTTCTTCCTCTACACCTTTTTCGGCTCGGTGTTCATGCTGGTCGCGTTGATCTACATGTACATCCAGTCCGGCAGCTTCGGCATCCTGGACTTCCATCTGCTTCCGCTTGGTATGACCGAGCAGATCCTGATCTTCATCGCCTTCCTGCTGGCCTTCGCAGTCAAGGTACCCATGTGGCCGGTGCACACCTGGCTGCCGGATGCGCATGTGGAAGCCCCGACCGGCGGCTCGGTGATCCTGGCGGCCATTATGCTCAAGATCGGCGGCTACGGCTTCCTGCGCTTCAGTCTGCCGATTACACCCGATGCCAGCCAGGAGTTGGACTGGCTGATCATTTCCCTGTCGCTGATTGCGGTGGTCTACATCGGCTTCGTCGCCATCGTGCAGCAGGACATGAAAAAGCTCATCGCCTATTCATCCATTGCGCATATGGGTTTCGCCACCCTGGGCTTTTTCCTGATTTTCGCCATTATCGAAAACACCGGCACGGCACAGGGTGCGCTGCTGGGCCTGGAGGGCGGCATGGTGCAGATGATTTCGCACGGCTTCATCTCCGGCGCCCTGTTTCTGTGTGTCGGAGTGTTGTATGACCGCATGCATTCACGCGAGATTTCCGACTATGGCGGCGTGGTCAATACCATGCCGATATTCGGCGCCTTCATGGTGCTCTTCGCCATGGCCAATTCCGGCCTGCCCGGCACCTCAGGCTTCATCGGCGAATTCATGGTGATACTGGCAAGCTTCAAGGCAAATTTCTGGTATGCCTTCCTGGCGGCGACCACCCTGATGCTGGGCGCCGCCTACAGTCTGTGGCTGGTCAAGCGGGTGGTGTTCGGCGAGGTGGGTAATAAGCAGGTCGCACAGTTGCAGGACGTGAATCGGCGTGAGTTTCTGATCCTGGGCGTGCTGGCCGCCGCGGTGCTGCTGCTGGGTCTGTGGCCGGCGCCGCTGGTGGATCTGATGCATGCCACGCTGGAGAATCTTCTGGCGCACGTGTTGGTATCCAAACTTTGAAAATGCCAATCGCGAGACACACTACGCACACAAGTGCGATGAGTTTTCCGCCTTGTGGCCTTCGTGTCGCAGGCGGTGGATCGGGTATTCAAAATGAATGTTGAAATGATGGGTTTGCAACTGCTGTTGCCGGAGATCTTCGTCCTGACGATGGCCTGCATCGTTCTGGTGCTGGATCTCTTTCTCCACGACCGCAACCGGGTGGTGACCTACGGTCTGTCGCAGCTGACCCTGTTCGGCGCACTGGCGCTGGTGATTGCGCTGGCGGACGGGGACTCGCACACCGCCATGTTCGGGACCTATGTCGCCGATCCCATGGCGTCGCTGGCCAAGGCCTTCGTCATGCTGGTGGTGTTCGCCGTGTTCCTGTATTCCAAGGACTATCTGCGTCAGAGGGATCTGTTCAAGGGCGAGTATTACGTCCTCGGGCTGTTCGGCGTGCTTGGCATGATGGTAATGATCTCGGCCCACAGTTACCTCACCCTGTACCTCGGTCTGGAACTGCTGTCGCTGTCGCTCTACGCCATGGTCGCCTTCCACCGGGATTCCGGTGTGGCCTCCGAGGCGGCCATGAAATATTTCGTCCTCGGGGCGCTGGCTTCGGGCATGCTGCTCTACGGCATGTCGTTGATCTACGGTATTACCGGCAGCCTGAACATCGCCGAGGTGGCGGCCAGCATCGGCGCCATGGCCGAACTGGAGCTGGCGCTGATCTTCGCGCTTTCCTTCGTGGTGCTGGGGCTGGCCTTCAAGCTGGGCGCGGTACCTTTCCACATGTGGATCCCGGATGTCTATCACGGTGCGCCGACCTGTGTGACCCTGTTCATCGGCAGTGCACCCAAGATCGCCGCCTTCGCCATGGCGATGCGGCTGCTGGCCGAATCGCTGGGCGGGGTACAGGCCGACTGGGGCGGGATGCTGGCCATCCTGGCTGTGCTGTCGCTGGCCGTGGGTAATGTCATCGCCATTGCCCAGGCCAATCTCAAGCGCATGCTGGCCTACTCGACCATCTCGCATGTCGGTTTCCTGCTTCTGGGTATTCTCTCCGGTACGGTGGAGGGCTATGCCTCGGCGCTGTTCTATGCCATCACCTACGCCATCATGGCGGCGGCAGCCTTCGGCATGATAATCCTGCTCAGCCGTACCGGCTTCGAGGCCGATACCCTGGAGGATTTCAAGGGCCTGAACGCCCGCAGCCCCTGGCACGCCTTCCTGATGCTGCTGGTGATGTTCTCCATGGCCGGGGTGCCGCCGACCGTGGGCTTCTATGCCAAGCTGGCCGTGATCCAGGCCGTGGTCGGCGTCGACCTTCTGTGGCTGGCACTGGTTGCGGTGTTTTTCTCCATCATCGGGGCCTTCTATTACCTGCGGGTTGTCAAACTGATGTATTTCGACGAACCCCTGGACAGCCAGCCACTGGAGTACGGGACGGACATGCATGTGGCCATCAGCGTCAACGGGCTGGCCATACTCCTGCTGGGGTTGTTCCCCGGTGCCCTGATGAGCGCCTGCATGGCCGCGATGGGGCTGTGAGCGGCGGGGTCTGCCGCAGGGGGGCTTTTTCCAGTAGAATGAGGCCCGCGTTGAACCCCATTGCCGAGTTCCCATGTCTGATATCCATTTTTCCTGGCTTCTTGTCCTGGTCGCCTTCCTGGCGGCGAACCTGCCCTGGCTGACAGAACGCCGTTTTTTTCTGCTGCCGGCCGGTGAGCAGGGCAAGCCGGCGTGGTTCTGCCTGCTGGAATGGCTGGTACTGTATTTCGTGGCCGGGGGGATCGCTCTGGGACTGGAGCAGAAGAGTACCGGCGGTATCCATGCCCAGGACTGGGAGTTCTATGTGGTGACCCTGTGCCTGTTTATGGTGTTTGCCCTGCCGGGCTTTATCTACCGCTATGATCTGAAGGCCCATCTGGAAAAGGCCAGGCGCAGGCGCCGCTAGCCGCTGGATCGAACGGGCTTGCAAAAGCCTGAACAGCTCTTTAGAATGCGTGCTCTCAGTTGCGGGGTGGAGCAGTCTGGCAGCTCGTCGGGCTCATAACCCGAAGGTCGCAGGTTCAAATCCTGCCCCCGCTACCAAACGTATAAGCGATCCCGTCTCGACCTCGGCATAAAAGCCGTCCCCGTCGGCCACGATCCTGACCTCTCCCAGCATGTCAGCCACGGCCTGGCGGGCCTCAGGCGGGGCGTCCTTCATTTCTTCCGGCAGTAGATCCAGGGCCTCCCTATAGCGGTCGATCAGACCGGGGATGATATCAGGCAGGCGCTCCTGGTCGGGCAGCTGGTCCAGCTCACGGCGCACCTGGTCTCTTTCTGCCTCAGCCGTCTGCAGCCGCGCCAGCAGGGCCTGAGAGCCGCCGCTGGCCGCCACGGCATCCACCAGCCGGGCAATCTCCTGGTCCAGCCCCTCAAGCCGCTCACGCAGGGGCAGGCTGGGGTCTGTGGCGTTCATTTCCCGCACCACGGCCCGGACCTCAGTCTGCAGGGCCTTGATGGCGTCCGGGGATAGCAGCTGCTCCCTGATGATCCCCAGCAGGGTCTGGTCGGTGTCCTTCCTCGGCACAGCCAGGCTGGAGTCGCATACTGCGGGCCCGCGATACAGGTGGTGGGAACAGGCGTAACGGTAGTGATCCCGGGCGACCATGGGGGCGCCGCACTGGCCGCAGCGAATCAGACCGGAAAGCAGGGAGCGGGGCGGTCGTTGGCCCTTGCGGGTGGATGCCTGGCGGGCATGGGCGGCATGCCACAGATCGTCCGTGATGATCCGCAGTTCGGGCAGCTCCTGAGCCTGCCATTCCTCCCTCGGGCGATCGATGCGCTTGCGCGGCCCGCCGCCAGGCGGTCGGACCCAGCGTGTGCGGTTCCACAGGTACCGCCCCAAGTACATCTCATTGTTCAGGATGCCGGTTCCTTTCTTCGGGTGACCGTAGATGGCGCTGGCTGCCCAGGTGGATCCGCGAGGGGAGGGCAGCCCTTCTTCGTTGAACAGGGCGGCAATCCGCCGCGGCGACCAGCCAGCGGCTCGCAACTCGAAGATCCGGCGCACAACATCGGCCCGCTGCTCGTCGATCACCAGCAGCTTGCCGCCTTCAACCGCCTCGGTGCGGTACCCGTAGGGCACGCCGCCGGCACAGAGCCCGCGGGCGACGCGCCCGGACAGTCCACGGTGAGTGCGCCAGGCGGTCTCCTTGCGGGCCCGGGCGTTCATGGCGCCCTGGACAGCCAGGAGAAGATCGAAGCCGTCCCGGCTGGTGTCGATACCGTCCCGGACACCGATCACGCGAATGCCGGCGAACTCAAGTTCCTCGACGCAGCGCCACTGTTCGGACTGCGAGCGCCAGAGCCGGGAGACCTCCTCAACCAGGATGACCTGCACATGGCCGTCCCGGGCGGCGGTAAGCAGCTGCTGATAACCAGCCCTGTCCACGACAGCCCCGGAAATTGCCCTGTCATCATAGGTGGCCGCCACAGTCAGGCCCTCGGCTGCAGCCCGCTCGTGGCATACGCGGATCTGATCCTCGATGCTGCTGGCCTGCTGGCGATCGGTGGAGTACCTGGCGTAAATGGCGGCCGTCAACGTCTGTGCTCCTCTTTCTTCTTCTCCTGACCCTGGCGCTCATTCTGCCGCTCCCGGGCGTACTGGTCCACCAGACGACGCGCGAGCAGTCGAATCAGCGGGTTAGGGGTTGCTGTCGTCATGAGTATCAGAATCGTTCACGCTATGGCCAGTGGCCTATAAATGAAAACGCCGCCCAGCGGGCGGCGAGTTTGCATCATTTCCTGTGCTGATCAGATCGAGTTGCAGCTGCTCATCTCGGAGACCGAATCGGTCCCGACCCCGAGATCAGAAAACCATCCTGTGAAATAAAAAAGCCGCCCAGTGGGCGGCGGAATACGTGAGGTGTCTCAGTTACCAGGGCGAATCATCATCGCTGATGGCTGTCCAGATAGAGCGGCTCATGGAAGAGCGCGCCGGCAACAAACATTTCGGCCAGACGCAACCGATCGCGAAAGGCTCTCTCACTACACTTGAGATTCTGCGCGGCAATCGTGGTTGGTGATTGATTGAAATATATCTCCACGATAAACGGATAAAGATCGGGATAACGGCGGCGAAGATTGCAGATGATTTCTTCAACGGATTCAGCCTGCTCGTTGACCCCTTCATCGTGCAGGGCGTTTCTGGCTTCCCCTCCGGCATCCGCCATGAACGACGCATGCCGGGAGTAGCCCAAGCCGACCCCTTTCAGGTTCCGCTGCCACTCGCCCCATTCCATCAGGCGTTGCCGCACAGTCTCGTTCGAGTCCTTATCCGCGTTGTTTTTTTCCGCTGGCATAGAAACAACCCTTACTGGCGAATCTCAGTAACTGATGACCCTTCAGACGCCTCAAGTGTTCGAGCTTCAGAAATTCTCGCCACAGCCCTTACCGCGCCTTTCATCTCGTTTAACTCCGAACGCTGCAGGATGTCTCTAGTGTCGACCTCGAGCAGGTATGCGGCATTAACAAGATCTCCGAGGGTAGACACAAGCCAGGTTACATTGATCGCCTCACTCTGCTCGAGGTTATTGATGGAGGAGCGCGCCATCAATGCTCCAACGCCTTTCAGGCTGCCGATCAATCCCTCCATGGCATTACTGGCGCAGTTATTCAGTTTTTCCGCCCGCTCTCGCTGCTCCTGGGTCAGTGTGCCACCATCCTCGAGATGGAGCATCGTGTCTGCTGTAAGGAGAGAACCTCTGCAGTCAGAAATAATGGCAGTAAACTCGCGGTCTGTGATGTTGTCGGTCATGACGATCTCCCATTGGATAGACGGTAGGGTGCCGGGCGCTGGTAACTGGCAACAAGACCAGCCCGCCTATTCCCCATAGGGTCTTGTATTCGGCGGGCGCCCGGCATAAACCGTTTCGGCCTGCCGGAAGATCATAGAGTGGAGGTTGCCGCCATTATCGGAAACGACCACCGCTTGTTGAGGGGTTACCAGCCCCGAATCAAAACTCTACCTCCGCAGGGAAAATCATGCAAGCGGAATTCATCGACTTGTTTCTCGGGAAATTTTCGCAATTCACAACTCAGCCTTGATTTACCTCCCCTGATCCATTTTCCCGGGAAACATACTCAATCCGGTAGCGACAGCTGATGCCAGCCATTCTTGATGGGCTTTTCGGATGTCAGCACCTCGACCAGGGCGCAGGGCCATGGAATGACAAAGAACCCGCCGTCATCGGCTCTGAGTCGAATCCCGTCGGCCTCCATGACCTCGGCGATGATTTCCTCCGGCGTGGCCTCATCGCACTGCCGAGCCACACAGAGCGAATACATCCGGCCACCTCGAGCGATGGACGCCGACCAGAATAGTACGTACTGGGTCGGCCGCCGACTGTTGAGATCGACAATATCCGCCATAGGTCAGCTCCTGCGCCGGCCGCGCTTCAGTGCCTCGCGGCCGAATGTGCGCTGTATCGACGTTGCGACATCCTCGCTGGCCTGCGTGACGAACTCCTGGCCATCAAGGTGGATATGAACGGGCGTCCCGCCTCGATCCCCCCCGACCTGGTCAAGCGCGCCGGTCGGACCGCCGCCAGGCGCGGGGATGCTGTAGCCCAGCTGCTGGATCCCTCGGGCGGGCGAGTGAATGTCGGTATCCGTCATGGCCATCCCGCCATCTGCGAATCGGGGGAGCTTCATCCTGTTGATGGCATCAATGAAGGGGTGGCCGTAGAAGCTGACCGCATCCCGCCGGACGACATACTCGCCATCGGAGAGCCTGGCGAGGATGGAGTCTGATGTCCCGGTGCCGGGGCCCTCGATGGGGCCGCCGCCGGCAAAGCCGGGCACGTCTCGCAGCAGCTCATCGGCTCGCTTGTCAGCCTTCGTTTCGCCGGCAGGCTGAACCACAACCGGTGCGATGATCGGATTTCGGTCCAGTAGCGCCTGGATCCGCTGACGCAGAACCTCGGCACTCTGTTCGGCCGACTCGGCATCGAAGCCGATCTCAATCTTGCGCAGGAACTGAGCACGGGCGACCAGGCCATCGATCATCTGTTGGGCCTCCTGCTGATCGCGCTCAGCCGCGCCGCGCTGGGTGTCCACCGCCTCGAGGGCGATCCGGCGCAGTTGCTCCAAAAAGCCCAGCGACTGCTGGCGGCCCAACTCGCCCTCGAACTCGCCCGCCTTGCGCAGCTGGTGCAGGGCCTCGGTCGCTTCTTTGGTCAGATCGATCGCCCGGTCGAACTCACCGCCAGCCAGGGCCTGCCGGGCGCTGGCCATAATTGACACCATGTCCAGCAGGCCGCCGGGTTCCTCGGACTCTGCCGGGGCCTCCAGTGTCGCCCGCTGGGAACTGAAAAATTCCTCGATGTCCTGGCGCTGCTTCAGCAGCGATTCGATCCGCGAATTCGCGTCGTCATATGCCTGGATCTGATCCGCGAGCTGGGCTTTGATCGATTTCGTTTCGTCGGCCTTGATGACCTGGATTTTCCGCCTGAACTCCTCTTCGTCGGTCAGGCGTTTCTCACGACCCTTTTCCAGGTCCTCGTCAGGCTGACCCATCATGAACCCGGCGGCTTCGAGAAGCGCCTGGCGCTGCTGCTCCAGCCGGTGAAGCTCGTTGTCGATATCCGCATCCGAGAAGAACTCAAGGCCGCCGACAAATAGATTAGGCGAGAAGATAAGGGCGTCGGAACGAAGACGGAATCGGGTAAAGAAGCCGCCCATCATCGACTGCAACTGATCGATGCGGGCCTCGATCTCGGTCAGCTCATCCAGGTCGCCGAATTCGAGCGCGGCAACCCGGCCCAGGTCCTGAATGGAATTGACGATATCGCTGGTGAGTCGGGCCAGAGCCCCTGCGCCTCGCGCTGTTTGGGAAATAATATTGTTGACGCCCTGGGCGATGGCGGGATCCTGGAGCAGATCAGTCAGCGCCTCGATGCTCTGTCGGGCATCCTCG
This sequence comes from Thiohalobacter thiocyanaticus, assembly GCF_003932505.1. GTDB lineage: Bacteria > Pseudomonadota > Gammaproteobacteria > Thiohalobacterales > Thiohalobacteraceae > Thiohalobacter > Thiohalobacter thiocyanaticus. Next base: position 216,113 of record NZ_QZMU01000001.1, on the reverse strand, counting down.
AGGCCGCCCTTGCTTTCGAGCAGGTCGCCGAAGGCATTGCCCAGCGACTGAAGCGCACCGCCAAAAGTATCGCGGGCGGCTCGCGCGGCACCGCCGAACTCAACCTCAAGCTCATCCAGAATGACAGCCTGAGCGCCGGCCAGATCACCGGTCTCCACCAGCTGTCTGACCAGCGCCTTCTGACTGTCGGTGAGGATGATGCCCATGCGCGACAGCTCACCGAGACGGGATACAGGATCGGAGAGCACCTTGCCCAGCTGTAGTGCCGAGCTGCGTAAATCCTGGCCGAGCGCCGTGGATAGGTTGAGGGCCGCCTCAGTAGTTCGCTCGAATATATCGCCCTGGATCGGCGTAAAGGTCAGCAAAACGGACTGCAGCTCGAGGATGGCCTCATCCCCGAATGTCGTTATTTTCTGCAGTTCAGCGGCTACGTCTGACAGCTGCTGAGTTGTGAAGCCGGCCGCACTACCGGTGCTTTTGATCCGGGCCTCTACCTGCGCCAGGGCCTGCTCCTGGCGGATTGTGTTGCGGATCGCCGACCGGAACAGGGCCACCGCGCCAAGCGCCGCGAGCGCACCGCGGAGTGTGACCGCTGAGCGCTTGACGTTATCGAGGCCAGTGCCGAACCCCCGTATATCGCGGCCCGCCCGCTTGCCGGACTTGCCGGCGGCTCGCAACTCCTTTTGAATTTTGCGGATGTCTCCCTGGGCCTTCTTTGTGTCGGCTTGGATCCGCATCAGTAGAGACAAACTGCGTTGAGCCATAAGGTATCTCCTCTCAGTGCTTGTTACCGCGCATGCGGCGCAGCACTCGGTCAATGTTCCTTCCGCGCGATCCGACCGCCATGGCCTCAATCATGTCCGCAAGGCGGTCAACGTGCCGTTGCTGTTCAATGTCGTGAAATCGTCGGATCTGACGCCATGTCAGGCGCTGACCGATGTCGCTGGGGTCGGTACCAAATCCGGCCCGCACAAGATCGGCCAGAACTCGGCTCAGTCGGAGGTTGCGGCCGGCTCCTGGCGGGCGCTTGCCGCCAGCACCAGCCGCCGTGTAAAAAAAGGGCCGTTGACTCTCCAGAACGCGAGTGAAAGCGCTACGCCATCCTTATCGGAAAGGCTGGTAATACGTTCCTCGGTGAGATTTGTGCTCATGCTGATGAGCTGCGTCCAGACATCAACATGATCAGCGATGATCGAGTCGAGCGCCTCCGTGGTGATCTTATCCTGATCGATGAGCGATCTCAGCGCGCCCAGGATGGGCTGAGCGATCTGCGCAGCGCGTATACCCTCGGTGAATCGAAACTCCCGAACGGTCACCTGCTCGCCGGAAAGTTCCAGTGTCTCGTCGGGAAAAAGAACTGATACATCATCTTCGCTGGTTTCTGTGGTGGTGGTCATGATGCTCTCCTGTGGTTGTAACGGTTCGGCTCAGCGCCGACGGTGGTATTGCTTATTGCGGCGCCAGCGGCGATGGCAGACACCACGTTCAGCTGCTGGGTGTTGTCCATGGATCAGCGCCAGGTTGTGGGGCCGCTCGGGTCGGTCGGCTGGGTTTCCACCAGGGTGAACTTCACCCGGCCGGTGCCGGTGGGTAGGGCCTCCACGATGTCGAACGCCTTGCCGCGGATGGTCAGGGTGTCACCCCGCACCAGGCCGGCGGCGTCGGTCTCGGTGAGGCTGACCACGGGATCCCGCGCCGGGGCGCGGATGCTGCCGGCTTGGCCACGGCGGATCTCCATCTCCGTGGTCGGGTAGCTGAACACGCCCTGGACCTGCACACCGCTGGGCAGGGTGACGTCCTCGCCCAGGTGGGCGTGGGCGTCCTCGGTGGCCTGGAGCACGGCGTCCCGGAAGCTCATGGGCGATCTCCTTTGGTGGTATTGCTGCTCATGGCGGCACCAGCGGCGATGGCGGACACCAGACTCCGCTGCCGCTCGGGATCGGTCATCTCTGCTTCCGCAGAATCCGGACCGATGTTTGGTTGAGGAATGTTGGCCATGGCGGCATCGAGACGCCCCAAGGGTCGAATCGAAGCCTGCGGCGCGGAAGTCAGCAGGCGCAGTGATTCCTCGACGGTCATGCACGCTTCAAAGGCGCAATGCCGGGCAAGGGGCTCCCGGCCGCGAGCGGCATCGGACTGCAGGATCCCGCGCAGGCGCTCCCGCTCAGCCATGCGGCCAGCTGCCAGGCCGCCAGCGTATGCTTTGTCCGTGATTTGCTTGAGGCTGTCTGTTGAGGCCGCCGCCTGTGCGGCAGGGCTGCTGGTACGGCTTGCTGCAGGTGTAGCCGATGCAGCGGTGTGTGTGGCTGCCGATCCACGCTGCCGGCCCGAGATTCTGGCCAGCATCTCGTCGGCGGTCTCGACTCGGTCGGCCAGGCCCATGGCAACGGCATCGCGACCCATGTAGACGCGGGCCTCGGTGTCGCGCAGGCGCTGCGCCCGGACACCTCGATACGCGGCAACGGCGTCGACAAACATGCTGTACAGGGTATCGATATCGGCCTGGAACTCGGCACGCACATCGTCGGGCAGCGGCTCGAACGGGTTGCCTGCGGTTTTTCGCTTGCCGGCGTAGAGTTGGGTGACGCCGATGCCGTCCTGCTCCATGGCTCGGCTGAAGTCGACGTGCCGCCAGACCACGCCGATCGATCCAGCGTAGCCCGTGCGGGTGACGCTGAACTCGCGCGCGGCCGATCCGACCAGGTAAGCCGCCGACGCGGCAAGGGAGTCAGCCACGGCGTACACGGGCTTGCGTGGATCGGCGGCACGGATCTGCTCGGCCAACTCGAACGCACCCGCCACCTCTCCGCCAGGCGAATCGATATCGAGCATAATGCGGTCGACCTGACGATCAGCCAGCGCCGCCTCCAGCCGGGTTGCGATCTGTTGATAGCCCAGAATGTAACTGGAGTCGGCCGCAATGCCGCCGCGATGGGCCAGCACGCCGAACACATCGATCACGGCCACGCCGTCGACGACACGGTAGCCGGGCTCGCGCAGGGTGCCCTGGCGCGTGGTGTACGCGCCTGTGCCACCATCGGCCTGGACACCCCAGCGCCGCAGAAGGGCACCCGTGATGGCATCCAGCTTGCTTGGCTGGATCAGCAGCGGCGTGTTGAATGCCCGCGCCGCCAGCAGAGGATGAAATGAAGCCACTCGGACCTCCGGAATAAAAAAGCCTGGGGGGAGAAACCCGCGGAACGTCCCGCCAGGCAAAGGGGATCAGATCACGGTCGCGCTCATGAACGCGCCGACCTGTGTCGGGATGACCAGCGGCGCAGACTGGACCATGAGCCACCGCACGCTGGGATCGGACTCGATCCAGCTCTTCGGGAAATACTGCGCCTCGGCCAGCCCGGACATGGCCGCCTGCACGTCCTGAATGGCCCCATAGGCCCGGACGGTCTGCGCGCGGGTGCTGCCCAGAATCACGCCGTCGACCGGCACCATGGGCTGTTCCACGTCGTTGGCGTCGAGGTACCATTCGTCGTAGGTGAACAGATCGATGCCGGGAACGCGCAGGTAGCCCAGATAGGTCACGCCGTCGGCCAGCTCGCGAGGGCGGATATTGCCCAGGTCGATGCGGCGTTGGTCGAGTTTATCCTCGAGGCGGGCAAGCAGCGGATCGACCACGTTGCTGCCGATGATGGCCCGATCCGGGGATGCTCCCGAGGCCCTGGACCGTTCCTGCTTCCAGGTACGCAGATCCTTGATCGGGTCGCTGCTGGCGTCGGTCCACAGATTGGCACCGGTCAGGGTGACGACCTGAGAGGCATCAAACTGGAAATCCACAACGGCATCAATCCCTTCGCCGACGACATGCACCTGGCCAGTGGTCAGCGCTTGAGCGGCCATCCACTCCTCGCGGCGGACAATGCTCTTGGTCAGATCCATGATATCCGCGTCCCGTTTTGCAGCGGCTCGCTGCTGCTGAGTGATACTGCCGGTGTAGGCGCTTTCGCTCGGTATTCGGTTAAGATAATCCTGCGCGCGCGTTGGGCGCTTGGGCTTCACGTATGGCGGCTTGAAGGTTTCGATGGTGTAGCCTTCGCGCTTGACCACCTTGCCCTCGTGCAGGGGCGAGACGAAGGGCGCGAGCTTGCGCTTGCCCTTCACGATGTCCATGTCCACCGCCTCGGTGCCAAAGGTCTGCACGTCTCGGAAGAAGGAGTCCAGCAGGAACGTCCGAGGAGGCTTCATCTCCCTCAGAGCCTGCAGCATGGTGCGTGTCTCAAACATATCGATGGGCATGTGAATCAACCTCCAGGTTGTGATGGGCGGCCTGTCTGCAGGCCGCATGCAGTGAATTCAATGGATGGTCGGCCCAAACGCCCGCGGCGCGGTGCGCAGCAGGGCCAGTGCCTCCCTGACCGTCATATCGGTGTGAAGCGCGACATGCACGGCCAGCTCGTGGCGGCCGACAGCCTCCCGCGACTCGATGATGGCGATCATCCGGGCACGCTCAGACCTCCTCGCTGTTTCACGTGGATCCGTTTTCATGTGTTTCCCGGGGAACGATCGACCAAGATAAACAAGCCTGGCGTCGAGCCGGCAGGAGAACCGGCGCCCTGAGCCAGGGCCGCCTGCATCAGCAGGCCAGGTGCGGCGGCATAGACAAAGCGCACCGCCCATGCCGCCGCTAGGCAGCGGTGCGCACCATGAAGAACTAGTCGGGTGATGCCTCCTGAGCGAGGACAGCCGCCGTCTCGGACTCAAGGAGATAGAGAGTGCGGATCAAACCCGAGAGTATCGCGACAAGCGAGACACAATCGGCGTAGTCCTGCTGGGTCGGACCGTACTCACTGCCTGGAGAAGCATGGCACAGCATCGCTGCAAGGCCATTCAACCCCTGCAGCAAACTCTCGATCGACTCGGCAGAGTAACGATTGAGAGTCCTGACCCGCTCGCGCTGCTCGTGGCTGAGCTGTGCCCTTCCGTCGGCGATATCGCGGAGTAGGGCGGGCTGGATGGTGTCGCCGCGAGCCAGGTCGATCAGATCTGAAAGGGAGCGCAGCTCAGACATGAGACTGCTCTTGCGTCGTGTGGGCTCTGACTACCTCGAAGATGTACTTGATGACACTGTCATTGACCCCCGGCGGTTGACTCTGCATGGATGAGTGCCACTGCCGGGCAATCGGCAGTTCAAGTAGCTTCGAGATCAGTTGCTCGCTGCCACCAGCGCGCAGCCCCACCAATCGCGCCAATCCCGCCCACTCATCGAACGTCTTGCCCTTGGCCGCCAAGCCTGCGTGACCGAACAAGGTCGTACTGATCGGGAGATCTCGCAGGCGCTCTCGGGCACCCAGCTCTCGGGCGCCCATGTACGCAATAGCTCCCTTGGTGAATCGGCGCCCCGCAAGCCAGCACAGGCAGACCTCGACATCGAATATCGCCATTCGGCTGCGCTTTTTCGGCATGCCCTGACGGTGCCAACGATCGACCTGGAAGCGAGAGACCCCGAGCATCTCGGCCAACCTCGCGGCCGTGACGTCGAGGACCAACCCGTGGTCACGAAAATCAACTGGTAGCAGTGCTGTCACTACTGACCTCCGTATCGGTGAAATCATAAAATTGAGGGTAGTCGGCAATAGCAGAAAAAGCGGCCTCGAAAATGTCATCCACGTCGGCACGATCGACCGTGATCTCATGCTGCCGCTCAATCAGGTCGACCGCCTTGTCCAGTGCGACCTCCATCTCGCGTCGGCCTGAGCTGGCCCACCCAGACATCAATGCCTCTGCGTCGGTTGAGGGAACAAGCTCGCCTGCCTGCTTGGACAGCTCGAGCTCCTTCAGTTGGGCGTCGGCGAGCTCCCGCCGCGCCCGCACCTGGGTGAGATTATGCTGATCCTCTCCGCCGCGTCCGGCCGCGATCGTGCGCAGCTGCTCGATGTAATCCAGCCGCGCCTGGTCGAGGATGCGGTCTTGGGGGTGGTTGCCGTGGCGCATGTGACAAGCATGCATCATCTGTCTGTTTTGCCCAGCAACTTCTGCAGCTCGAAATTCAGTTCCTGAGCCATGATGCGCTGATACCTCCTTTGTGTTTCACGTGAAATTCTGGGCACGTTGGCTCGGACCACTTCTTGGAACGGTATGTCGAGGCGGTCAATCGGCTCGCGCACCTCGCCCCCGTGGGATCCCCTGGTCATAATGCGGGGCGACTCCCCTGTCCGGATAAAGATCGGCCCCTCTGGTGCGCGGTGCGCGAAGCTGCCCGGAAAGGTCCGCCGGCCGGCGCGTGCGCCTGTCATGCGCCGATTCCATCGGACCGTGCCGAGACGATGTGCGGGAAACGGATCCTCCCCAACCCAGACGGTGGCCTCCCACAGTTCTTTCTCGGTGATACGGATCCGGATCCGGTGAGTGATGAACGTCGATTGAGGGACGCCGATAGCCGAAGCGGCGACCCTGGCCAACTGTCGCCGCGCGTACCTGGCCGCCTTTGTTGCCGCTCGTTTCTGCGCGCGCCTCACCACGATCGCGCGCCGCGGGCCGAGCGCCCCCAGGCCCTCGAACAGTGTGCGCGTGCGCTGATCCCAGTTCATTCCGTCGATCGATATGCTCGCCATAGATTATGCCTCCGCCAGGTCAGTGGACTTGAGGGACTGGGCTAAGCCTTGGTGCGGCCTTCAGTGCCTTCAGCGCCTGCTTGTTTTCCCGGGAAACGCGCCTGGACTTCGATGGCCGTGCGCCCTTCGCCTGTTCGCTCGCGCTCATTCCGTCGCCTCCTCGAGCGGACCAATCTGCATCCCCTCCGGATCGGGAAGCTCGCCCTGCTGCCAGTAGGTGGTCACAAACTCTTCCGGCTCCATGTACATAAAGCGAGGCATCAGGCCGGCGAACAACAGCGCTCCAGGGTCGTCTGGCGCGCGGGTGTGCCCCAGGGCAACGCCGGTCGCATCGCGCCATATCGCATCGAGCGAGTCACCTTCGAAGCATGCGCTGTATCGATCCTCCATGATCCAGGTGCCCGCCAGCCCCAGGACGGGCTCCACGGCCACCTGCAGCAACCGCACGGCCTGTACCCTGTCGCCGGTCTCCTCGTGCAGGTGCCTGAGGATCAGGCAGGGGTAGGTGGTCGCCCAGTAGTGCAGGAAATCGCGCAGCCCATCCTCAACAAAGAACCGGATCGGGTTGCGAAGGTCGGGACGGTTGCCCAGAAGTACCGCAAGCGACGGCCGCTCGGTCGCGTTCGGTGTCTTGATGTGGCCGCCGCGCCACTCTTGTTCAGACTGCTTGGCCATCGTCTCTCTCCAGCGCGCCACCTCGGGGAGGGAAAACTGCCAGGCTTTACCGTTCGTGCCGCGCTGGCGAAATGGGCAGCCCTTGCGGACCCATGAATCAATTGTGGGCAGGCTCACGTCGAACGCTTGTGCAAGGTCGGCGCGATTTAGGAGGTTTTCGGCATCAGTGCCAGTGGTCATGGTATCTATCCCCCTGATAAATCAACAACATAAACCCTATAGGGCCAGACCTTTGCACAAAAAGCGCGCCCTTCCCGGACCGTATTGTCGGAAAGGCCAGGAAGGACCCACGCCCAGGGCTGGGACAGGGCACCCCAGCAGGGTGCCCGCCTTGATCAATCAACCCTGGCATATTGAGAGTGCGGCGGTAGCGTTGGCACCTTGTCGTCGAAAGTGACAGAGTCGGCATCGAACTTGGTAATCCCTACCTCCCCGAGCAACCCTCCACCCGATCCTCCGCCCTCGAGGTACTGATCCAGCGGAACCGCGCTCCGCACACTGGCGTAGACCTGGGCGCGATAGGCCCGCAGGAATGGTGCAGCAGCGGCTTTGCATTTCTCTCGCTCCTCCGCCTCAACCGCCAACCAGTACAAGCGGTGTTGATTGTGTGCCTCGCGCAAGGCACTCGCTACAGCCTCCCTCTCTCTGCCGATCACGCGATCGATGCTGGAAATCTGCTCGGCGCAGCTCTCTTGCTTGCGATTGGCCTCCGCGACCGCATCGAAGGCCGCGTCAATACCAGCCCGATCTCCGGCAGCCGTAGCTTCATCAAGGGCGGCGCGAGCGCGCTCGGTGGCATTGGCAGCATTATCCTGCTCCTGACGTAGATCAGACTGACGAGACTCTAGGTTGCGGATCCCGGTTTCGGCATCCCGCAGGGCTTTGAGGGCCTCAAGATATTTTTGCTTTGCTGTAGTGGTGCTGGTGGACATCGGTTATCTCCTTGTGTTGAAGCGATCCATGCCCTTCTACTGGGCATGGGAGGGTAGATCACGATCTTGTGTTGTCTTCGCTGAGGCGAGATCGGAGCCAACTATCGACGGAATCCGTGGGCCATCCGACGCAGCGTCGTGCCAGTCGCACAGGCGCAGGAAACTCTCCGGACTGAATGAGTCGATACAGTGTTGAGCGTGACAGGCCGGTGCGCTCAATCACGGCAGGTAGTCGCATGATTTGCGTTTCGGCAGGCATGTGCTCTCCAATAAAAAACCCCGGCCGGTTTCCCGGTCGGGGCGCTGGAACGAATAAGCCCGACGTATCAGTCGGGCTCATGACGCAGTAATGTCAGGTTGCCTAAGTTGTACCGAATAACCGGCGCCGGGTCAATCCCAAGTCGTTGCACAAGATTCCACTAAGTCATTATTGGGGGTGATGGGGTGATAAGGGGAGATTGTTCCGATCAATATATTTATTTGTCATCTCTCTGACAGTTTTTCACGTTGAGTAGTATTATCACCCCAATAACCCCCCATCACCCCCTGTTATTCACAGATAACACGCCAGGCAGCGACTTTGCTCGGCCCGTATCGACTGATCCCGTCTAGTTGCATGCCCTCAACAATCCGACTACGGTATCGCCGCAGCGCATAGCCCAGACGGCGTGCATCGACCTGCTTGCCACACACCTGGTGCACCGCGTCATGCAGCGCCGGGTGTTCGTAATCGAAGCCACCTGATCCGTATCGCGGTATGCTCTTCGTTGCATCGTTAATTATCTCTGCGGCGGTCACGACTCGGTCGCCATACGCTTGGCGCATTGCCTCCAGCAGTGCGACCAATGCTGCGCGGTCGGGGTCATCATCGCGGACGCTGGCAGCAGCCATGAGAGGATCGGAGAGTCCAGCCCACACGAGCGGTCTCCGGACCAATCTATCCCAGGCCGCAAACCCTCCAAGCGGTGTTGTGCCCACATCTGGGCATCCAGCCGCATGATATGCGGTCGTTATAGTGATTGCTGCCGCGATCAGTTCACTACGTCTGGCCGCCAAATCGGCAAGGATATCGCCATCGAAGCTGCGCTGTTCGGGATGCTCCATCCCAGCATTGATCTGTATCAGCATGACTCTCCGTGTCAGATCACCGCGGATGACCAGATTGTTTCCCGTTGCGCAGAGACATACGCGCGCAGGGGCCCGGATCTGGACCGAACTTCCCAGAGGTCGTACTGCCACGTAGGGCTGTGTAACGGCCTGGCATAACAGGTCGCCTCCCAGCACAGTCTCGACGTTATCGATTGCCAGCGGCGAGTCACCAGCCAGCAGGCCGGAGGCAAGTCGTTTTGCTGCTTCATTCGTGTCTTTCCCTAGGGTCATAACAGCTGGACGCCGTCCCGTTGCGATAACTGCGCCAGCATCTATCAGGAGCGATTTTCCTGACCCGGGAGTAGGAGACGTAACGCACGGCATCGGGACCGCATCGACTGAGCGAGCGTAGAGCATGGTCGGGATCGTGGCCACAGCGGCCGCATGATCTCCGGTTCCCACGTATGGCCAGCTGCCGACAGCCTCGCACAGAGTCCGTGATGCATCGACTGCGTCCTCATAGCTGGGCTCTTTTGTGAGTGTGATTTGTGGCGCGCCGGGGAGAAGGTAGAGGCCCGATTGCTCATCGTACCCTGGCACGGTCAGGGGTGTGCCATCTTCGCGCACCGTTGGGGCTTCGACGTAGGCTACCAGTTCCCGTAGCTTCCACCGGCCTCGATCGACAAGCGCGGTCGCCACGGCCATTGGGCAGTCGATATCGCGCACGCCCTGCGCACGTGCATCATATCGCTGCCAGATCGCGGATCGCGTCAGCTGCTCACGCAGGTGGACCGGTGTGACAGGTATCAGGCGAGGGGCAGCCTCCGGACGCTGGATGCCTTTGTGATTATGCTTCTGATCTTCATGCCCAATCGCGACGAGACGGCCGCCTGACTGATAGATTTCTGCGCCAGCTTCGAGCAGTGCCGCTTCCCCGGCATCTACGGTGGCAGGCAGCAGGCCAGGAACCACGTCGATCACCGGCAAGTCTTTATTGTCATGGCGAGCTGTGGGCAGCGTGATTATCCGGTCACCGGGTTCTTTCCCAGTTTTTGCGCCGCTCATGCAGCAACCTCCTGATCAGGGAGATAGCGGACCATGCGACCATCTGGCCATGTCACTATTACCCGTGCCGCGCCTGCCAGCATCAGTTCAGCGGCCAGGGCATCCAAGGCGGAGGCCTCCAGTTCTCCAGCCACATGTATTAGCGCCGGGTTTCTCCGATCTTCAGGGACGGCCATACCCCAGCACAAGGTACAGGGGTCAGCGTCGGTCGGTGCCACAACCGCCAAATGGCACGGGTGCGTAGCAGCCCACTGCCAGGCCCCGCTCCCCGCTGTGACCCACACTGATCGCCCCTGATCACCACCGGCCGCTGCCATACGCTCCATAACCTGCCTACCGTAGGGCGGGAGGCGTCTGTGTATGCGGGATCGCTGCATCGTTGGCCTCACTAATTTCCGCCATTGTTGGCACAGCGATCAGTCCCGCTGATTCGTTGCTCGATCCACTCATCGACTGCTTCCGCGGACCAGCCAACACAGCGCGGGCCCAGCTTGACCGGTTCCGGAAAGCCCCCAACCTTGATCAGGTGGTAGATGGTCGGCTTGGTCAGGCCGGTGCGCTCCATAACTGCTGGCATCCTCAGTATCCGGGCCTCGGACATTTTTGATCCCTCCGACGAAAAAAACCCCGGCCGGTCTCCCGGTCGGGGTTTGGATTCACTCAATAAAAAAACCCGGCCGGTGTAGCCGGTCGGGTTCTATCCAGTCGCACTGCTGCGACGTTGCCTAATATTTACAGAATAACCGGCGCCGGGTCAAGATAAAATTAGACGAATACAGACCTAATTATACTTACTGGTACTGCTTGGAATCATTTCCCGGGAAACATTCCGCGGACCGTTCGTGCCCAATCTTCCTCCGCAACAATCAGCAGCGAGCTGCCTTTGTTTTTATTCTCGATCGCTTTCTCGATCTTGCGGCCATGGCTGGTATGCAGCCAGTCCCTGCTCGCCAACGTCCCGATCACCAGGTAGTCCAGCTGTTTTGTGATATTGCTCACAGAGATTGCGCCCAGTGACTCCACGGCCTGTTCGCATTTTTTCCGGCTGCCGTACACAAATTTTCCCGTGAAACAATAGCGCCGGCCATCGAAGTGCACCTGATCAACTTCGTCGACCGGTAGCTGCGTTGCCATTCCACTAGCGGTGCCTGTCTCCTCGAGGGTGCCGCCGATCAGCTTCGATAGCGTCTCCTTCAGGTCCTCCGCCTCGTCGGTCGTCACGACGCCATCGGCCAGGATCTGCTGCACGCGCGCCACAATCATCTCGCCTGCGCCATGCTGTTGCGACCTCCTGATTATCCTTCAGCCAGGTATCCAGGAATACGATTTCCTCCGGCGACAGAACGCCATCGGCGAGTAACCCCTTGCAGATCCCCAATAGGGACTCGACAGAGCGCAGCAGAGTGCGCTGCTGATTGAAGCCCTTAATGATGGGCTGACCGTCGTCATCAAGCATGGCTGTTGATCTCCTCTTATCCTGTTATACAAGCCCGATTCTATCGGTTATAGCCAATATGAATGTAAGCATAAGCTTACATATTACCGGTCGCGCTCGAGGAGGAAGGGGCGGGAGAGGGGTGCGAGACGCAGATTCGACAGAGGCTTTGTGGGGTGGAAGGGGTCAGTTTGAGCTGTCCCTGTGGCTGCCTGCCTGGATTGTCCTGCCAGACGGCGGGCGTGGGGCGCATTGTACGCGCAAGGAACCAGCGGGGGCTGGGCAGCGAGGGAAATCAGAAGGGGGCTGGGCCGGCGGTGGCCGCAGTTGCATCGGGGAAGGGGCGGCGGCCCAGAATTGCGAGGGATGTTTATATTCCAGTCATTTAGCCTATCGATTGCGTGTCCGCTGCCGGCATATCAGGTACCGCTTCACGGTTGCTGTAGAGATCGGGTAGCAGGCCCCCGCTACCACTTTCCCTTTCGTGCCGTACCCGGTATCCCGTACACCCCGTCCGGGAACTTCAACCGTTCTTGAAATCAATCAGGATCGCCGGGCTCGGGCTTATGACCCGTACCCCCGCACCGGCCTCGCGCAGAGGGACGACCAGGTCTGCCAGCGCCGCCAGCGCACTGATCTGCGCTATCTGTTCCAGCAGTTCGGGTCCTCCCTCGATTTCGACAGACTCGGGCTGGTTGCGCTCCTCGGCGCACAGCCGGCTGAACAGGGCGAAATGCAGATCCGGCGGCAGTTGCAGTTCCAGCGGCGTACGCTGATCGATCAGCCGTTTCGCTTCGGCGATGGTTTCGTTGCCTTCCCAGTTCAGGATTGCGGGATGAGCAGGCATGTCCGCCTCCTTCCGTTATCTGTTATTCCTTCAGCCTTGCGATCAGTGCATCCAGTCCGCCACGGGCGATCTGGGCCGAGAACTCCTTGCGATAGGTCAGGGCCAGGCTGATCCCGTCAATGGCCAGATCGGCGATCTTCCATTCGGAATCGGTCCTGACCATGGTGTAATCGACCTGTGCCGTCCCGCCCTTGGGCAGGGAAATGCGGCTGCGGACCGTGACCTGGTCGCTGTCATCCGGATTGCGCAGGGGAGGATAGTCGACCTGATCGGCATGCGCGAGAATCTCGTCGGTATAGGCGGTCATCGAACTGACGTAGGTGCGCATCAGATGCTGCCTGAAGCCTTCGATGAAGGCTGCGCGCTGCTCTTCGCTGGCACGACGCCAGTGTTTTCCCAGTACCCAGCGCGAGATCCGTTCGAAGTCGATATAAGGCACCACGATCCGGTCTGCCAGCCGGTGCGCGATGGCCTCGTCCTGTTGAATGGCCTCGCGCTGTTCGCGCAGGGCCTCGACCAGCTCGTTGGAGACGCGCATGACCAGCTCGCGCGGATCGGCAGGCTGAGAGGTTGGCGGCGCTTCGGCGATCGCGGCCGGGCACAGCAGCAGGCCGGCGAGCAGAAGGATGAGACTGCCCGGATACCGTATGGCGGCAGTGAGCCCTGTCATGTGGCTGTCATACCCTCAAGGTTGCGTTTCTGCCTTGCCAGTGTACCTGTCACGGGCCCGGCTGGATAGCGCCCGGGGCTGACGACCCGGGGCCGCTTGCAATCACCTGAGCAGCGTTTATCTTTCTGGTAGTCCCTGCAGGAGCCGACATGTCCATTCCCGCGTACGCCACCATTGAAGCCAGCCCGCTGGGCACCGCCGAACTGGGCCGCCTGGATGCCTACTGGCGGGCCGCGAACTATCTGTCCGTCGGCCAGATCTATCTGCTCGACAATCCCCTGCTGACCCGCAGCCTGGAGCTGAAGGATGTCAAACCGCGCCTGCTCGGCCACTGGGGGACCACACCCGGCTTGAATTTCATCTACCTGCACTGCAACCGGATCATCCGGCGCGGAGATCTGGACATGATCTTCATCACCGGTCCCGGGCACGGCGGCCCGGCGCTGGTGGCCAATACCTGGATGGAAGGTAGCTACAGCGAGTTCTATCCCGACGTCAGCCCTGACGCAGACGGCATGCACAAGCTGTTCCGGCAGTTCTCCTTTCCAGGTGGTATTCCCAGTCACGTCGCGCCCGAGATACCCGGCTCGATCCACGAGGGCGGCGAGCTGGGCTATTCCCTGGCCCATGCCTTCGGTGCGGTGTTCGACAATCCGGAGCTCATCGCCTGTTGCGTGGTGGGCGATGGCGAGGCCGAGACCGGCCCGCTGGCCGCGGCCTGGCACTCGACCAAGTTCCTCAATCCCGCCCGGGACGGCGCCGTGCTGCCGGTGCTGCATCTGAATGGCTACAAGATCGCCAGTCCCAGCCTGTTTGCCCGCATGGGGCGCGAGGAGCTTGCCAGCCTGTTCACCGGCTATGGCTATGAGCCCCTGTTTGTCGAAGGCTGTGAGCCCGAACCGATGCATCAGGCCATGGCCGCCGCCATGGACACGGCCGTGGAACGGATCCGGGAGATCCAGCAGCAGGCCCGCGGTAGCGGCGAACACGGGCGTCCACGCTGGCCCCTGATCATTCTGCGCAGTCCCAAGGGCTGGACCGGGCCGAAGGAAGTCGAGGGCAAGAAGGTCGAGGACTTCTGGCGCGCCCACCAGGTGCCCATCACCGGTCTGGACCAGCACCCCGAACGGTTGCAACTGCTCGAGGACTGGATGCTGAGCTACCGGCCGCGGGAGCTGTTCACGGAGCAGGGCGAACTGCTGCCCGAGCTGGCCGAACTGGCGCCGGCCGGCGTGCGGCGCATGGGCTCCAACCCCCATGCCAACGGCGGCAGCCTGCTGCGGGATCTGAGCCTGCCGGATTACCGGGATTACGCCGTCGCGGTCAACGAACCCGGCCGTACGCAGGCCGAGGCCACCCGGGTGATGGGCCAACTGCTGCGGGACGTGATGCGCGCCAACCGCAAACGGGCCAATTTCCGCGTCTTCGGCCCCGACGAGACCAGCTCCAACCGGCTGGACGCCCTGTTCGAGGAAACCGCCCGCACCTGGATGGAACCGCGCCTGCCCGAGGACGAGCACCTTTCACCAGACGGCCGGGTGATGGAGATCCTGAGCGAGCACACCTGCCAGGGCTGGCTGGAAGGCTATCTGCTGACCGGCCGCCACGGCCTGTTCTCCTGCTACGAGGCCTTCATCCATATCATTGATTCGATGTTCAACCAGCATGCCAAGTGGCTCAAGGTCGCCGGCGGTGAGGTCCCCTGGCGCCGGCCCGTTGCCTCGCTGAACTATCTGCTCACCTCCCATGTCTGGCGCCAGGATCACAATGGTTTCTCGCACCAGGACCCCGGCTTCATCGACCATGTGGTCAACAAGAAGGCCGATGTCATCCGGGTGTATCTGCCGCCGGATGCCAACACGCTGCTTTATGTCACCGACAAGTGCCTGCGCTCACGTAATTTCATCAACGTGATCGTCGCCGGCAAGCAGCCGCAGCCGCAGTGGCTGGATATGGACGCCGCCATCAAGCACTGCAGCGCCGGCGTTGGCATCTGGCAGTGGGCCAGCAACGACCAGGGCGCCGAGCCGGACGTGGTCATGGCCTGCGCCGGTGACGTGCCAACCCTGGAGACCCTGGCGGCGGTGGCTTACCTGCGCGAGCTGGTGCCGGACCTGAAGATCCGGGTGATCAATGTGGTGGACCTGATGACGCTGCAGCACCACACCGAGCATCCCCACGGTCTGAATGAACTGGATTTCGATACCCTGTTCACCACCGACAAGCCGGTCATCTTTGCCTATCACGGCTATCCCTGGCTGATCCACCGGCTGACCTACCGCCGTACCAACCATGCCAACCTGCACGTGCGCGGCTACAAGGAGGAGGGTACCACCACCACGCCTTTCGACATGGCGGTGCGCAACGACATCGACCGGTTTCATCTGGCCAGTGACGTGATCGACCGGGTGCCGCGGCTGGGGTATCTGGCCGCCCATGCCAAGCAGGCGATTCGCGACAAGCTGATCGAGCACCGGGAAACAATCCGCCGTTACGGCCAGGACCTGCCCGAGGTGCTGGAGTGGGAGTGGCCGTATTGACGGCAGATACAGGAGACAGGTTGAAGGATGCGGGTGTTGCAGGTTGAGTCAGCAGTAGTAGGTTGGGTTAGGTGAATGGCACCGTAACCCAGCATGCCGCGGGTTGTCGGGTTACGCTACGCTAACCCGACCTACGTGCTGCATTCATTGATTTGGTGTATTTGCGTTCATTCACGGCTCATATCCCCTGATCCAGCAGGTCCGCCGCCTGCCGCGCCATCAACGCCCCCTCGTCGACGGGCATGACCCATACCCCGACCCGGCTGTCGCCGGCGCTGATACGCCGGCGTTCACCCTGTGTGGATGAATTGAGGTCCGGATCCAGCCGGATGCCCAGGTACTCCAGCCCTTCCAGGATGGCGGCGCGCACCGGCGCGGCGTTCTCGCCCACACCGCCGCCGAACAGGATGGCATCCACACCGCTCAGCACGCCGGTGTAGGCGGCGAGATACTTGCGGGCGCGGTAACAGAACAACTCCACCGCCAGGCGGGACGGGTCGTCGTCCGCCTCCAGCAGGGTCTTCATGTCGCCGCTGCGGCCCGAGACGCCGAGCAGACCGCTGTCGTGATTGAGCAGGGATTCCAGTCCGGCGTCCGACAGGTCCAGGCTGCGCTTTAGATGGAACAGCAGACCGGGGTCGATATCGCCGCAGCGTGTGCGCATCATCAAGCCTTCCAGCGGGGTGAAGCCCATGGAGGTGTCGAGTGCCCGGCCGTCCAGCGTGGCGGTGACGGAACAGCCGCCGCCGAGCTGCAGCGAAATGACCCGTCGCGGCATGGATGCAGCGCTGTGGCATGCAGACAGTCCGGCCAGCATGGACTGGTGGGCCAGCCCGTGAAAGCCGTAGCGGCGCAGACCCTGATCCGTGCTGATCCCATGCGGCAGCGGATAGGTGGCGGCCACGGCCGGCAGGTCGTGATAGAAGCCGGTGTCGAAGCAGGCGATGTGCGGCAGTTCCGGGTCGAGCTGCGCGCGGACCTGACGCAGCAGGTTCAGTGCGTGCGGGTTGTGCAGCGGGGCCAGTTCGCCGGCCTGTTCGATGGCCCGTTCGACCTGCGCCGAGATGCGGGCGGGCCGCCACAGCTGCGGACCGCCATGCACCACCCGGTGGGCGGCCGCGTCCACCGGCAGGGGGATTGCCGCCAGCATGCTGTCCAGCTGTTGCCCCAGTTGTTCGGGTGGCTGCTCCCGGTGATCCTGCCACAGGCAGTCCGCGGTTCCGGCGTTGACCCGGTACAGGGCGCTGCGCAGCGAGGAGCTGCCGGCATTGAAGGTCAGTATCCGCGTCATGATGCCGCGACACGCCGCTGTCGCCGCCTCAGGTAGCGGCGGATGATCCATTTCTCCAGTTCCACGATCACCACCACGCTGAGGGCTGTGAGCAGGATCCTGCCCCAGGCATCCAGACCGATGGGTGCGGTGTCGAAGAGATACTGCATCGGAGGCAGATAGGTGAAGGCAAGCTGCAGCAGGATCAGCACGCCCACGGCGATCAGCACATAGCGGTTGCCCGTCAGACCCTCCCAGTTCAGCGAGGGCGCCAGCAGATAACGGGCGCAGAACAGATAGAAGATCTCGAAACTGACCAGGGTGTTGACCGCGATGGTGCGGGCGATTTCGATCGGGACGCCGGCATTGCGTTCCATGATGAACAGGCCGAAGCTGCCGCTGACCAGGATCAGCGAGACCAGCAGAATGCGCCAGATCAGAAATCCGGACAGCAGCGGTTCGCGGGCATCCCGCGGCGGCCTCTGCATGACGTCCTTCTCCGCCGGTTCAAAGGCCAGTGCCAGTGCCAGGGTTACAGCCGTGACCATGTTCACCCACAGGATCTGCACCGGCGTGATGGGCAGCATGTAGCCGCTGAGGATGGCGGCAATGATGGCCAGGGCCTGGCCGCCATTGGTCGGCAGGATGAACAGGATGGACTTCTTCAGATTGTCATAGACGGTGCGTCCTTCCTCCACGGCATGGGCGATGGAGGCGAAATTGTCGTCGGCCAGGACCATCTCGGAGGCCTCCTTGGAGACTTCCGTGCCCTTCATCCCCATGGCGATGCCGACATCGGCCCGCTTCAGAGCCGGGGCGTCGTTGACGCCGTCGCCGGTCATGGCCACCACCGCACCGCCGGCCTGCAGCGTGGAGACCAGGCGCAGCTTGTGCTCCGGACTGGTACGGGCGAACACGCTGGATCCGCCTGCTGCCCGCTGCAGCTGCGCGTCGTCGTACTGATCCAGATCCGTGCCGCTGACCGTCTGGATATCCTCGCCGATACCCATCTGCTCACCGATGCTTTTCGCCGTGACGGCATGATCGCCGGTGATCATCTTCACTGTGATGCCCGCGTTGCGGCAGGTCCGGATGGCCTGGATGGCGTCCTCGCGCGGCGGATCGATCAGGCCGACCACCCCGAGCAGGGTGAGTCCGCCGTTGACGTCCTCGAAGCGCAACTCGCGCTGTTCCGGCGCGGCACCGCGGTAGGCCAGCGCCAGCAGCCGCTGCCCGCGTGCGGCCATGGTGTGCATGCGTCGGCTCCATTCCTCATGGTCCAGGGGGACGTCCTCGCCCTGTATGCGCTGGCAGGTACACATCTCCAGTACCCGCTCGGGCGCCCCCTTGAGATAGATGAAGGCGTGGCCGGCGTGGTCATGATGCAGGGTCGCCATGAACTTGTGCATGGATTCGAAGGGAATCACATCCGTGCGCGGCCACTGTTCATGCTGATACGCCAGGTCCAGACCGCCCTTGCGGCCGAGGGTGAGCAGGGCGCCCTCGGTCGGATCCCCGTGGATATGCCAGCCCTGTTCGTCCCGGGTCAGGCTGCTGTCATTGCACAGGATGCCCGCCCGGATGAGTTCCTTCAGAACCGCTTCGGTATCGGAATCGACCGGTTTTCCGTCCAGCGTGAATTCCCCGTGCGGGTCGTAGCCCGAGCCGCTGACCTCGAAGTGTTTGCCGTCGCACAGGATCTCCTGGACCATCATTTCGTTATGGGTCAGGGTGCCGGTTTTGTCGGAACAGATCACTGTGACCGAGCCCAGGGTCTCGACCGCCGGCAACCGGCGGATGATGGCATTGCGCCGGGCCATGCGCTGCACGCCGATGGCCAGGGTGATGGTCATGATGGCCGGCAGGCCCTCCGGGATGGCGGCCACGGCCAGGCCGACCGCGGCCAGGAACATGTCGGCGGCGGAATAGGCCTGGAAGCCCACGCCGTAGACGAAGGTGGCCGTGGCCAGTACCAGGATGGCACCGGTCAGCCAGCGTGCGAACTGCGCCATCTGCCGCAGCAGGGGGGTGGTCAGGGATTCGACCTGTCCGAGCATGCCGCTGATACGGCCGATCTCGGTCTGTTCGCCGGTGGCGACCACCACACCCTGGCCATGGCCGTAGGTGACCAGGGTGCCGGAATAGGCCATGCAGCTGCGATCGCCCAGCACGGCTGTCTCCGCCACCGCCCGGGTGTCCTTTTCCACCGCCTCCGACTCGCCGGTGAGAATCGCCTCGTCGATGCGCAGATCCTTGACCTTGAACAGGCGCACATCGGCCGGGACCTTGTCGCCGGACTGGAGGCTGAGGATGTCGCCGGGTACGACCTCGGTGGCGGGCAGGGTGATGAAGGCATTGTCGCGCCGGACCATGGCCTGCTGCGAGAGCATGCGGCGGATGGCATCCAGCGCCTTTTCCGCCTTGCCTTCCTGAATGTGGCCGATCAGGGCGTTGATGATCACCACGCCCAGGATCACGCCGCTGTCCACCCAGTGCTGCAGCAGCAGGGTGACCAGGGCTGCGCCCAGCAGCACGTAGATCAGCAGATTGTGGAACTGCAGCAGAAAGCGCTTCAGGCCACTCTGTTTCTCGGGCGGGCGCAGCTCGTTACGGCCGTATTCTTCCAGCCGTGCCTCCGCCGTCTGTGCATCCAGTCCCTGAGGGTCGGTCCGGAGGTGGTCGAAGGCGGCCTGCGGTTCGCTGGCATGCCAGTTGGCGGGGGCGGTCGGAGCGGGATCGGCCATGATCGGATGATTTTCCTGCTGGCGGGATGGGGGCTACTGAGCCCAGTCTAACCAATCCACCGGGGACGGTGAACCGGGGTTCTGAAAGCGCTGGCGCAGGTCAGGCGCCGCCCTTCCGGCGCCGATGCGCCCAGCGCGAAAGCAGCAGGGCGGCCACGGCCAGTACGGCCACCACGGCGACAAACACGACCAGGGCCCGCGGTGTGGGATTGCGGACGATGGCCAGGATGCGGTCGATCAACAGGGCAATGGCGATCATTCCCGGTGCCATGCCGAGCAGTGTGCCGATGAGATAATCCCGGAAGCTGACATGGGAGGCGCCGGCCACCAGATTGATGATGCTGAAGGGGGCCACCGGAATCACCCGCAGCAGGAACACGGTCAGAATCCCGCGCTGGCCGAGCCGGCTGCTCACCGCATTGATGCGTTCGCCCACCAGCTGGCGGATCCCGCGTCGACCGAAATGGGCACCGACGGCATAGACGGCAACGGCGTTGGCAATCACGCCCAGCAGGGCATAGAAAAATCCTGTCAGGGCGCCGTAGGTGAGGATGGTCGCCACGATCAGGGCCGTGACCGGCATGATCAGCAGGCCGCCGATCACGAACAGGCCGATGACAATCAGCGGGCCGTAGCCGAACGTGCGCACCGCCTCCAGCGCCCCGAGCAGACGCTGAGGCTCGACCCACTCCGACAGGGGCGACCAGCGCCAGGTCAGGACCAGTGCCAGGAGCACCAGCCCCAGGCCCAGCCAGCGATGGGAATGTCGTATCGGCATGTGGTCCCGCAGGCGTTTTCAGGCGGCTCAGTATACAGGCCGAGGCCATCAATATCTTCTATGTCTGCTAAAGAAATGCTCATGGATTGAACCTGCCGGGCGAGTCGCGCACAATTGCCGCCCACACCGGGCGCCTGCCCGGGCATACGATTCGACAGGATGAAGGAGGAATTCCGTGAAGCTGATTCTTTTGGGTGCGCCCGGTGCGGGCAAGGGTACGGTCGCCAAGATGCTGACCGA
Organism: Thiohalobacter thiocyanaticus; assembly: GCF_003932505.1. GTDB lineage: Bacteria > Pseudomonadota > Gammaproteobacteria > Thiohalobacterales > Thiohalobacteraceae > Thiohalobacter > Thiohalobacter thiocyanaticus. The sequence continues at coordinate 195,262 of NZ_QZMU01000001.1, read as the reverse complement.
CGTCGATGGGTCGGTGCAGATCTCCACCGGTGACATCCTGCGTGCCGCCGTCAAGGACGGCACCGAACTGGGCAAGCAGGCCGAGGCCTACATGAAGGCCGGCGACCTGGTGCCCGACGAACTGATCATGGGCATCATGGGAGAGCGGCTGCAGGAGCCGGACTGCGCCAACGGTTTCCTGCTCGACGGCTTTCCCCGCACCATTCCCCAGGCCGAGCAGCTCAAGACGCTGCTGGACAAACTGGGCATCAAGCTCGACATGGCCGTCAATCTGGAAGTGCCGCGCGAGGTCATCCTCGACCGCCTGACCACCCGCCGTACCTGCACCGGCTGTGGGGCCATCTACAACGTCAAGAGCGCCCCGCCAAAGGTCGAGGGCGTATGCGACAAGTGCGGCGGCACCGTGGTGCAGCGTGACGACGAGACCGAGGAGGCCATCTCCAACCGGCTCGACGTCTACAACGAAAAGACCGCGCCCCTGGTCGAGTTCTACCGCAACGAGGGTCTGCTGGTGGATGTCAACGCCACCTCCAGCGACGAGGTGGTCAGGACCATCAAGGAGAAACTGGCCGGCTGATTCCGCCCGGTCCGCTGTCCCGAAACCCCCGCCGCCGTGCGGGGGTTTTTCGTTGCAGGCATGTCGGTTTTCCCGGATTCAGTATAATCCGTCCCATGTCCCTGCGCCGGTTCCTGCCCTTTCTGTTCCTTGCCCTGTGTCCGCCACTGGTGCCGGCCGCTGACATCGATGTCCGCATCGAGGGACTGGAGGAGGACAGGCTGCGTGACAATGTCCGCACCCTGCTGTCCCTGACCACCCTCAAGCAACGCGAAGCGCCGTCCGAGGTACGGGTGCGACGTTATTTCAGTCTGGCGGAACGGGAGATCCATGCCGCCCTCGAGCCCTTCGGTTACTACCGCCCGCAGATCGAGTCCCGGCTGGAGCGTACCGAGGAAGGCTGGCGGGCGCAGTTTCACATCGATGCGGGGGAACCGGTCCGGGTGCGTGAACTGGCACTGGAGCTGTCAGGGCCGGGGCAGGACATCCCCGAGTTGCAGGCCCTGCTGGACGATCCGGTACTCGGCCTCGGCGACATTGCCGTGCACGCGCGTTACGAGACATTGAAGAAATCCCTGCTCAGCAGGGCCCTGGAGCTGGGCTATCTGGATGCCGCCTACACCCGGCACGAGCTGCGCATCGATCCGGATGTCGGCAGCGCGGCGGTGATGCTGCACCTGGACACCGGCCGGCGTTACAGCTTCGGCGAGGTCGGCTTCGATGACGACAGCCTGCGCGAACCGCTGCTGCGCAAGTACCTGACCTTCGCCCCCGGCGAGCCCTATTCCAACCGCAAGCTGCTGGAACTGCAGCGGGCCCTGCTGGATAGTGACTACTTCGAATCGGTCAGCGTGGTCGGCGAGCGCGCGGCCGCGCAGGACCATGCCATCCCGATCGAGGTGCGGCTTACGCCGCGCAAGCGGCATCGTTATACCGCCGGCCTGGGCTTCGGCACCGACAGCGGCGTGCGCGGCCGGTTGGGGTGGGAGGTGCGCCGCCTCAACCGGCGCGGGCATACCCTGACCACCGAGCTCAAGGCCTCGGAGATCCGCCAGGGCGCGACCCTGGAATACGGCATACCGGTACGCAACCCCCGCACTGACCGCCTCAGCTTCACCGGCGCCGTGGAACAGGAGGACAGCGCCACAGTGGACAGCGATTCCCGCAGCCTGGCGGCGAACCTGAGCCGGGCCCGCGGCCGGTTGCGCGAGAACCTGTCCCTGACCTTCCTGGACGAGGACTTCCGCCTCGGCAATCAGCGCGGCAGCACCATGCTGCTCATGCCGGGTGTCGCCTGGACCTACATCAAGGCCGACGACCCCCTGATCACCCGCCATGGCTGGCGGGCGCAGCTGGAACTGCGCGGGGCGACCAGGGAACTGCTGTCGGAGACCCGCTTTGCCCAGCTCATCGCCGGGGCCAAGTACATCCTCCCGCTCGGTTCGCGCGGACGCATCCTCACCCGCGGGCAGATCGGCACCACCTGGATGTCGGACTTCGACCAGTTGCCGGCCTCGGTACGTTTCTTCGCCGGCGGCGATCGCAGCGTGCGCGGTTTCGACTACCAGAAACTCGGCCCGACGGATGCCAGCGGCGAGGTGATCGGTGGCCGCCACCTGATGACGGGCAGTCTGGAATATGAGCACCGCATCAGGGGCAAGTGGCGCGCCGCGGTGTTTGTCGATACCGGCAATGCCCTGGACGATTTCGGCGACGAGCTGGAGACCGGCGCCGGCATCGGTGTCCGCTGGGAGTCACCCATCGGGCTGCTGCGGGTCGATATCGCCTCGGCAGTCAGCCGGCCGGACAACCCGCTGCGCCTGCACATCACCCTGGGGCCCGACTTGTGAGGGCGCTGCGTCTGGTTGGCCTCGTCAGCGCCGGCCTGCTGGCTGTGCTGATACTGGTGCTGCTGTGGCTCACCCTGACCGCCAGCGGCCTGCGCACCGGCCTGGCCCTGACGGCCCGGCTGGTGCCGGGTGAATTGCGCTGGGACGGCGTCGACGGCCGCCTGGCCGGCCCGCTGGCGATCCGTGGTCTGCGCTTCACCGGGGAGGCCGGCGACTACCGCCTGGAGCGACTGGACTTCGACTGGTCACCCGCGGCGCTCAGCCGCGGGGCCCTGATCGTGGAACGGCTGCATCTGGAGGGCGTGCGGCTGGCACCGGCGCCCGCGCCAGCCGCACCTGCGGATGCGGCAACGGAATTCCAGCCCCCCGATATCCGGCTGCCGCTGCGAATCGTTCTGCGCGATATCCGAGTGGAGAGCCTCGAGTTCATTCCGCCTGAAGGGCAACCACTGACCCTGGAACATCTTTATCTCGACGCCGGGACCGAGACACATCAGCTGCAGTTGCAGCAGCTGGATCTGGCCCTGCCCGGGATCGGCCTGCAGGCCAGTGGCGATATCGCGCTGGCCGCAGCGGGCGAGACGCAACTGGCATTTCACTGGCAGGCCGAACTGCCCGACCTGCCGCCCTATGCCGGCGCCGGGGAGCTGAGCGGCAACTGGAATGCGCTGCTCCTGACACACCGGCTGGAACGCCCCGCGGCGGCAGCGCTGGAACTGCGGCTGCAACAGCCCCTTGCCGCGCTGCAATGGTCACTGGATCTCAGTCTGCCCGAGACCGCCCTGAATACCTTTGCCCCCGCACTGCCCCCGGACAGCCTCGCACTGGTGCTGCAGGCCGAAGGGGATCTGAACCAGGCCCGCTTCGAGGCCCGCCTGAATTCGGATCATCCGCAGCTGCAGGATCAGCCGCTCGAACTCCAGGGCCGGGCGAGCCACGACGGCTGGACCGACTACCGGCTGGAAGACGCCGAACTGCGCCTGGCCGACAGCCGGCTGCAGCTGGCCGGCCACTGGTCGCTGGATGCCGCCCGCGGCCGGCTGGAACTGGACTGGCCGGCGCTGCACTGGCCGCCGGCCAACCCGGCCTTCAGCGCCCGGGCCGGAAGCCTGGTGTGGGAAGGCGGAGTGGAGGCTTTCAGCCTGAACCTGCAGAGCGCGCTGGCGGGTGAGGCCCTGCCGGAGACGCAACTGGAGTTGCAGGGCAGGGGCGATGCAGCCGGCTTCGATCTGACCCGGTTGCAGGCCGGTCTGCTCGGCGGCGAACTCCAGGCCGATGGCAGAATCGGGTGGAGCGATGGCCTGGACTGGCAGCTGCAGCTTGCCGCTCAGGGGATCGATCCGGGCCGGCACTGGCCGGACTGGCCGGGCGAACTGGCCGCCCGGATCGAATCCAGTGGCGACATGCGCAACGAGGCCCTGACCGCACAGGTGACATTGCAGACGCTGGACGGCCGGCTGCGTGGCCTGCCGATCAGCGGCGGCGGCAGCTTCGATACCGCTCCCGGGGGCTGGCGATTCGCCAATCTGGAACTGCGCACCGGCGACAACCGGCTCGCCCTGCACGGCGGGCCGGGCATGCCGGAGGGGCTGGACTGGCAACTGGACTTTCCCGACCTGGCCGCGAGTCTGCCGGGGATGAACGGTGCCCTGCAGGGGCAGGGCCGGCTCCGCGGCGACTGGCCGCAGCTCCGGGCGACGGGCGCAATCGAAGTGCAGGAACTCGGCCTGGCACAGCTGACCCTGGCGCGGGCCATGCTTGACTTCGATGCCGGACTGGATGGCGTGACCGGCCCGCTAACATAAATTTGAGCGGCAATGACTGGGCCTGGCAGGGACGCGAGCTGAAGACGGTCACCGCCAGCCTGGACGGCACCCTGGCCGAACACCGGCTGCGACTCGAGGCCAGCGGTCCCGGTCATGGCCTCAGCCTGGCGCTCACTGGCGGCTGGAGCGATCCCGACTGGCGCGGCCGTCTCGCCACCCTGGACTGGGAACTGCCGGAGACCGGCGCCTGGACGCTGTCCGTACCGGTGGAGGTGACGGCGGGGCGCGAGATGGCCCGGCTCGCGCCGGCCTGCTGGACCCAGGCCACGGCCGAACTCTGCCTCGAGGGCCAGGCCGAACAGGCCTATGCCGCCTGGCAGGCCGAGGCCAGCCTGAACGGTCTGCCGTTGAACCGGCTCCAGCCCTGGCTGCCGGTCGATGTGGAATTCGACTCGAGCCTGTCGGCGACGGCCACGGCGGCACAGCAGGCGGCCGCTGAGCAGCGAGGGAGAGATCAGGATCCCGGCCGGCACGGTGGCCTGGGGCGAGGGCGAGGGGCAACAGCGTCTGCCGCGCGGCGAGGGCGAGGTGGACTGGCGACTGGACGCGACCGGCCTGCAGGCCCGCGCACGCTTCGGTCTGCTTGAACAGGACCGCCTCACGGCGCAGCTGGAGCTGCCCGGTTTCGTACCCGGAGTGGCGCCGGAAACGCAACCGATCGAAGGCGGCCTGCAGGGCGACATCCGTCAGCTGGAAGTGATTGAACTGTTCGTGCCCGCGATTACCGGGGTGGAGGGACTGCTGCAGCTCGACACCCGTATCCGGGGCAGCCTGGCGGCCCCGGAATTCAGCGTCGGTACGCGTCTGAGTGAAGCCGCCCTGTGGGTGCCCGCGGCAGGGATCCGGTTGGAGGACGTCGCCCTCAGCCTGGATTCCGCGCCCGGCGGACGGCTGCAGCTGCAGGGGGGGGCGCGTTCCGGCGCGGGCCGGATCGACCTGAACGGAGAGCTGGGATTCAGGAATCTCCGGGACTGGACCGCACGGCTGGCGCTGCAGGGCGAGGATTTCCTGGTGCTGGACCTGCCCGAGGCGCACCTGCCCGTTACTCCGGATCTGCAGTTGCAGGTACAGCCGCCGCGTATCGATCTGACCGGCAGTGTGCATATTCCGCAGGCCCGGCTCGAGCCGCGCGATTTCAGCGGGGCGGTGGGACCGTCGCGCGACGTGGTCGTGGTCACGGACAGCCCCGACGAGTCGCCTCGCTGGCAGGTCCACACCCGGCTGCAGTTGAGTCTGGGCGATGCGGTCATGTTCGAGGGCTATGGCCTGAGCGGCCGGCTGGCCGGCCAGCTCGAGCTGATCGACGAACCGGGCCAGCTCACCCGAGCCAGCGGTGAACTGCAGGTGGTCGATGGCAGTTACACGGCTTATGGGCAGGCACTGGAAATCAGCCGGGGCCGGGTGATCTACAGCGGCGGTCCGGTGGACGATCCCGCCATCGATGCCACCGCTGTGCGCCGGGTCGACGAAGTCACCGCCGGCATCCGCCTCGGCGGGTATCTGCAACAGCCGGAACTGGAGCTGTTCTCACGCCCCTCCATGGCCGAGGCCGACGTGCTGTCCTATCTGATGCTGGGACGGCCGATGGCCGGAGCCTCCGGCGCCGAAGGCCAGCTGCTGCTGCGCGCCGCCACGGCCATGGGGGTGAAGGGCGGCGATGCCCTGGCCGGCCGGATCGGAGAGAGCCTGGGGCTGGACGAGGTCAGTGTCAGCGGCGGCGAGACCGCGCAGGACGCAGCCCTGGTGCTGGGCAAGTATCTCTCGCCGCGTCTGTACGTCAATTACAGCGTCGGGCTGTTCGACAGCCTCAGCACCCTGAACCTGCGCTATGAGCTGTCCAGACGCTGGAGCCTGGAGAGCGAGGTCGGCGTGGAGACCGGCGCCGATCTGCTGTTCAATATCGAAAGATGAAAAAAAGGTTCCAGGTGCTGGGCACCTGGCACCTTACTTAGAACACCACATTCAGCATGGTCAGCGACACGATCAGGAACAGGATGGTCATGATGCCGCCGGCGCGCATGAAGTCCGGCACCCGGTAGCCGCCCGGGCCCATGATCAGGGCGTTGACCTGGTGGGTCGGGATCAGGAAGGAATTGGAGGTGGCGATGGCCACGGTCAGGGCGTAGATGGCCGGGTCGGCGCCGACCTGCACGGCGATGTTGATGGCCAGCGGCACCAGCAGCACGGTCGCCCCCACGTTGGACATCACCAGGGTGAAGAAGGTCGCCAGGACCGCGATGGCCGCCTGAATGACCCAGGGGGCGGCATCGCCGACCCGGGCCACCACCTCTTCGGCGATGTACCTGGCCGTACCGGTGGTCTCCACAGCCAGCCCCAGCGGAATCAGCGAGGCGAGCAGGAACACCGTCTTCCAGCTCACCGCCCGGTAGGCCTCCTCGATGGACAGCACCCCGGACAGCACCATGCCGACGGCGCCGGTCAGCAACGCCACCGACAGACGCAGATCGGTGAACAGCACCAGCGCCAGGGTGATGGCGAAGAACACCAGCGCGTGCGGCACCTTGTGCGGGCGTTCCTCCTCATGTGGATACTCGGTGGTGACGATGACGAAATCGCGGTTTCTCTCCAGCCGGGCGAGATCCACCCAGGTGGTGTGCACCACCAGGGTGTCGCCGGACTCCAGCGGGATGTCGCGTACCCCTTCGCCCTCGCGGCTGACGGTCTTGCCGCCGCGGTGAATGGCCAGCAGCGACAGGCCATAGGTCTTGCGCAGCCACAGGTCGCGGGCGGTTTTGCCGATCAGCCGGGAACCGGGCGGGATCACGATCTCGGCGATACCGGCCTTGGTCGGGATCAGCACCTCGCTGAAGCGATCCAGGTCCGGATGCAGCCGTAGCTGCTGTGCCCCGACGAAGCCATCCAGGGCATCACGCGTGCCGAGCAGGGCCAGCCGGGCGCCGGCCTCGATTCCCAGGCTGCGGTCCACGCCGGCGGTCCCGACACGGATGCCGTCGCCCTTGTCCACGGCGATGACGCGCACCTTGAAGTCGTGCTCGACCCGGTCCAGGTCCGCGCCCACCAGCGGGCTGCTGTCGGGGACCTCGACCTCGATGACGTCGTAGCCCACGCCGTAGACCTCCTGGAAATACTGCTTGGTGTCCTCGCCACGGCTACGGCCTTCCTCGCCGGCGGTTGTCTGAGTGGGCAGTACGAAGCGTCCGGCCAGAATGAAATAGATCACGCCGGTGCTCACCAGGGCGATACCGATGGGCGTGATGGCGAACAGACCGAAGGTGTCCATCTGCTGGTCGGGCGGCAGGGTCTTGTTGGAAGTGAGCAGCAGGTCGTTGAGCAGGATCACCGGACTGGAGCCGACCATGGTCATGGTGCCGCCGAGGATGGCGCAGAAGCCCATGGGCATGAGCAGGCGCGACATGGGCAGGCCGGTGCGGGCGGAGATACGCGAGACCACCGGCAGGAACAGGGCGGCCGCGCCCACGTTCTGCATGAAGCTCGAGATCACCCCCACCGTGCCCGAGATCAGCGGGATCACACGGGCCTCGGTGGAGCCGCCGACGCGCAGGATGAAGCCGGCGACCTGGGTCATGATGCCGGTGCGGTCCAGGCCCGCGCCGATGATCATGACCGCGATGATGGAGATCACCGCGTTACTGGCAAAGCCGTTGAACAGGTTGTTGGGATCCACCAGGCCCTGCTCCAGACCCATCAGGGGCGCGAACAGCGCGCTCAGTCCGAGCAGCACCATGACGGTGACGGCGGCGACATCGACCTCGACCACCTCGAAGGCGAACAGGAAAATGGTGAACAGCAGGAAGGCGCTGACCCAGGCGATCTCCACCGTGGGCACGACGCCGGCGATATAGACACCCGCCGCCAGGAACAGGATGGCTGCCACGATCTGTTTCTTGTTCAGGCTCAGGGTTTCAGTCACGCTCACACCTTGGGATTCGGCTGGCACAAAGACGCGTAATTCTACCAGCCGGGCGGCGGATTGACAGGGATGGCATGCAGCGCGTGGCGCTAGTGGGCCATGTGGGAAGTTCGGTAATGCTCAGAGTCTCGCAAATGGGCCAGGACAAGGCGCACTTCGCAGGGAATGGCGCGCCCTTTCCAAGAAGTGCAACGCTGGATTGGCCCATTTGCGAGGCTCCCTTCGGGCCGGCCCACAAGCCGGTTTGACTGTGTTGCGCTCACTTGAATTGGCTACGGCCAGTCCTGCGTTCGCGCGCCTTGCCAAACTGGCTTGTGGGCCGGCTGAGCGTTACCGAACTTCCCGCATGGACCACTGGATCAGCGCTGCGTTCTGTGCAGCGCCAGGAAGCACTGGACCGTGTGCCGCACCACCTTGTCGATCTCGACCTGCGGGACCGGTTCATCTAGGACCAGGGCGCGGGTGCGCAGTGAGCCGAGCAGGGCGCCGGTGAACTGCTGCGCGGCCAGTTCCGGGTCGTCTATGGTCAGTACACCGCGCTCGCACTGGGCCTGGAGATACCGGGCCAGACGCTGGTTGCCCCGTTGCGGGCCGGATTCGTAATAGAGCCGGCCGACGCGTGGCAGGCGCCGGCTCTCGGCCACGATCAGCCGGTGCAGGGCCAGCGCCGAGGGTTCCAGCAGGATATCCAGCAGGGCGGTGGCAAAGCGCGTCAGGATCTGCTCGATTCCGTTCTCATCCGGCGCCGAGCCCAGCAGCGTATCCAGCAGCTCGCTGCAGCGCTGGGTGACGATGGCGCGGAACAGGGCCTCCTTGTTGCCGAACTGGTTGTAGATGGTCTGCTTGGCCACCCCGGCGGCGCGGGCGATCTGTTCCATGCTGGCCTGGTCATAGCCCTGTTCCAGGAATATGGCAGTGGCGGCCTGGATGATGGCCTGCTGTTTTTCGTTCGGGGCCGGCGGGCAGCGGGAGGCGTGGTCGGTGGACATGCGGGCCAGATCATCAGGGTCAGGGAAGATGACAGGAATTTTTACAGATCTGGACTGGACCGTCCAGTCCAATTCAGCCAGAATAGCTGCCTTCATGCGTGTCCGCTGCATGCGGCCGCGCCGGTTCCGGAAATGAGGTGATGCCGTGATCAAGCGACTGATCATTGTCCTGCTGCTGCTGGCCGTGCTGTTCGGCGGCATCTTCGGCTGGAAATACCTGCAGATGCAGAAGATGGCCGAGCAGGCCTCCCAGCCCCAGCCGCCGGCGACGGTGGCCGCGGCGCAGGTCGAGCGCGCGCAGTGGCAGCCGAAGCTCAGCGCCGTGGGCAGCCTGACCGCCTCCCAGGGCATCGATATGACCATCGAGGTCGCCGGCGTGGTGGAATCGCTGGGGTTCGAATCGGGTGAAGCGGCCGAGGCCGGGCAGGTACTCCTGCAACTCGATGCCAGCGTGGACCGCGCCATGCTCGAGGGGCTGGTGGCGCAGCGCAAGCTGGCGCAACTGCAGTTCGAGCGCAACCAGCGGCTGCGGCGCGAGAACAGTGTCTCCCAGTCCGATCTGGACGCGGCCCGCGCCGGTCTGGACGAGGCCACCGCCGCCGTGGCCGCGCAACGGGCACGGCTGCAGAAGATGAGCCTGCGCGCGCCCTTTGCCGGCCGCCTGGGTATCCGCCGGGTGGACGTGGGCCAGTACCTCACTCCGGGCGATCCGGTCGTGACCCTGCAGGCGCTGGATCCGGTCTATGCCGATTTCAGTCTCCCGGAACGCTATCTGGACCAGCTCGAGCCGGGCCAGACCGTGACGCTCGGGGTGCAGGCCTATCCCGACGAGATCTTCGAAGGCACACTCAGCGCGCTTGAGTCGCGTATCGACCAGGGCTCGCGCCAGATCCGGGTGCGCGCGACCCTGCCCAATCCCGACCTGCGCCTGCGCCCGGGTATGTTCGCCGAGGTCGAGGTCTGGCTGCCCGAGATAGAGAAGGTCCTGACCCTGCCGCGTCAGGCCGTCATCTACAACCCCTATGGCAGCAGCGTGTACCTGATCCAGGAGCAGGATGACGGCAGCCTGGTGGTCCAGACCCGTCAGGTGCAGACCGGCGAGGTGCGCGACGGTCGCATCAGTATCACCCGCGGCCTGGAGGCCGGCGACCGGGTGGTCAGCGCCGGCCAGGTCAAGCTGCGCAACGGTCAGGCCGTGACCATCGACAACTCGGCCGAGATGACCGGCGAGATGGGTAAATGAAGCGCTTTACCGATATCTTCATCCACCGTCCGGTGCTGGCCAGCGTGGTCAGCCTGCTGATCCTGGTCATCGGCCTGCGTTCCCTGGCCCTGCTGGAGGTGCGCCAGTATCCGGAGACGCAGAACACCGTGGTCACCGTGACCACCACCTATCCGGGCGCCAGTTCCGAGCTGGTCAAGGGCTTCATCACCACCCCGCTGCAGCAGGCGATCGCCGAGGCCAACGGCATCGATTACCTGTCCGCGCGCAGCACCCAGGGGGTATCGGTGATCGAGGCCCACATGGAGCTCAATTACGACGCCAACGCCGCCGTGGCCGAGATCCAGGCCAAGGTGGCCAGTCAGCGCAATGTGCTCCCGGCTGAGGCCGAGGATCCGGTGATCGATTCCACCACCGGGGATACCACCGCGCTGATGTACATGGCCTTCTACAGCGAGGAGATGGCCCCCTCGCAGATCACCGACTATCTGCTCCGGGTGGTGCAGCCCAAGCTGCAGGCCCTGCCGGGCGTGGCCAAGGCGGAGCTGCTCGGGAACAAGATCTTCGCCATGCGTATCTGGCTGAATCCGCAGCGCATGGCCGCGCTGGGCGTCTCGGCCCAGGCGGTGGCCGAGGTACTGCGCGAGAACAATTATCTCGCGGCGGTCGGCCAGTCCAAGGGCGCCTATGTCGCCATCGACCTGGGTGCCAATACCGATATCAGCCAGGTGCAGGATTTCCGTGATCTGGTGGTGCGTTCCGAGGATGGCGAGCTGGTGCGGCTGGGCGACATCGCCGTCCCCGAACTGGGCGCCGAGGATTACAATTCCACCAACTGGTACAAGGGCAAGCCGGCCATCTTCATCGGCATCGAGCAGGCGCCGGGGGCCAATCCCCTGGATGTGGCGAAGCGGGTGCGTGACGCCATGCCGGAGATCCGCAGCCAGATGCCCGAGGGCCTGCAGGCGCACATTCCCTACGACGCCAGTGTGTTCATCGAGGATTCCATCAACGAGGTGTTCAAGACCATCGGCGAGGCGGTGATCATCGTGCTGGTGATCATCTTCCTCACCCTGGGCTCGATCCGGGCGGCGATCGTGCCGGCCGTGGCCGTGCCGCTGTCATTGATCGGGGCCGGCATCATCATGCTGATGCTGGGCTTTTCCGTGAACCTGCTGACGCTGCTGGCACTGGTGCTGGCCATCGGCCTGGTGGTCGACGACGCCATCATCGTGGTGGAGAACGTGCACCGTCACATCGAGGAGGGCGAGAGCCGCGTCCAGGCCGCACTCAAGGGCGCGCGCGAACTGGCCCTGCCCATCATCGCCATGACCACCACCCTGGTGGCCGTCTATGCCCCGATCGGTTTCATGGGCGGCCTGGTGGGCACCCTTGTTCACCGAGTTCGCCTTCGCCCTGGCCGGTGCCGTGCTTATCTCCGGCGTGGTGGCACTGACGCTTTCGCCCATGATCTCCTCGCGCGTGCTCAAGCCGCATGGCCAGGCCCGGACGCTTCGAGCAGCGGGTGGAGCGCTTCTTCAACTGGCTGGCCGATGCCTACCAGCGCCGCCTGCACGGGGCGCTCAGCTATCTGCCGGTGGTGCTGACCTTCGCCGGGGTGATCCTGGTGAGTATCTATTTCATGTTCGTCACCACCCCGAACGAGCTGGCCCCGACCGAGGATCAGAGCATCCTGTTCTTCCAGGCGCGCGCGCCCCAGACCGCCACGCTGGAGTACAACGAGATCTATACCCGCCAGATCGTGGAGGCTTTCGAAGCCATTCCGGAGTATCACGAGAGCTTTCTGATCCTCGGCTTCGGCCGGGATACCAGCACCGTGTTCGGCGGTTTCAAGATGGAGCCGCCGACACAGCGCGGGCGCTCGCAGATGCAGGTCCAGCCGGAGGTCCAGGGCAAACTGGCGGGCATTGCCGGGTTCCAGACCGCGGTGTTCCCGCGCCCCAGTCTGCCCGGTTCGGGCGGTGGGCTGCCGGTGCAGTTCGTGATCACCACCGACGCCGGCTACGAGCAGCTGGACCAGGTGGCCGACACCCTGATCGGGCAGGCCATGCAGTCGGGTGATTTCGTCTTCCTGCAGAAGACGGTCGAGTTCACCCGGCCGCGGGTCAATCTGGTCATCGACCGCGACCGGGCGGCGGACCTGGGTATCCGCATGCAGGATATCGCCGCCAATCTCGGTACCCTGCTCGGCGGCGGCTATGTCAACCGCTTCAACCTGGAGGGGCGCAGCTACAAGGTCATCCCGCAGGTGGCGCGCGAGTTCCGGCTCGAGCCGGGGGACCTGAAGCAGTACTACATCCCGGCCGCGTCCGGGGAGATGGTGCCGCTGGCCTCCTTCGTCAGCCTGGAGGAGCGGGTCCAGCCCAGCCAGCGTACCCAGCATCAGCAGCTCAATGCCGTGACCGTGCAGGGCGTGATGGCCCCGGGCGTGACCCTCGGAGGCGCACTCAACCGGCTGGAGAGCATCGCTGCCGAGGAGTTCCCGCGCAACTTCGGCTGGGACTACACCGGCATGTCGCGCCAGTTCACCCAGCAGGGCAGCGCACTGATACTCACCTTCTTCATGTCCATCCTGGTGATCTATCTGGTGCTGGCGGCCCAGTTCGAGAGCTGGCGCGACCCGGTGATCATCCTGGTCTCGGTGCCGATGTCGATCGCCGGGGCGCTGATCTTCATGACCCTGGGGATCGGCGGGGCGACGGTCAACATCTATACCCAGGTCGGTCTGATCACCCTGATCGGCCTGATTGCCAAGAACGGCATCCTGATCGTGGAATTCGCCAACCAGTTGCAGATACGGGACAAACTCTCGCGGCGCGAGGCGGTGGAGCAGGCCGCCGCCATCCGCCTGCGGCCGATCATCATGACCACGCTGGCCATGGTCATGGCCATGCTGCCGCTGCTGCTCGCCGCCGGCCCCGGTGCGGTCAGCCGCCTGCATATCGGCATGGTGATCGCCACCGGTCTGGGCATCGGTACCCTGTTCACCCTGTTCGTGGTGCCGGCGGTCTATCTGCTGCTGGCGCGCGATCACCAGGCCGCGGCGCAGAAGGAGGCGGCCGAGGCGCTGCCGGACGAACGCCCGCAGGAATCGTAGGGTAGAGGTGGAGCCTGTAAACCCGGATGTGCCGGGAAAGCTGCACTTATCCAGGCCTGCGTACTAAAGACGCCGTCATTCCCGCGAAGGCGGGAATCCAGTGACCGCAGCTGTGTCTGGATCCCGGCCTTCGCCGGGATGACGAAGAGGAGTCAGAACATCCCTAACATAAAAAACGGCCTGTAGAATGACAGGCCGTTTCTGTTTGGGGCGTTTCAGGTCGGGGTCAACGCCCGTCCCACCACTGATCCCACTTCGGGCTGATCAAGCTGCGCCACTGTGGGCCCAGACGTTCCCTGAGGTGGGCCGCCATGGCCTTGCGGTCGGGGGCGCCGGGCAGGCGCTTGACGTCCTGGCCGGTTTCCTCGTAGCGCTTTTTGACCAGGGTACGGAAGGCCGTCTTGTAGCCGTGTTTGGCGATCGACAGGCTGCGGGTCTTGAGGCCGGTGTCCTTGCGATACCACTGGGCCTTCCAGGTGGCATGATAATAGCCGTCCTTCTCGTGCAGCTGGAGGCCGACGCCGACCACGCCGGTGAAGTTGCGCGGATCGGCCTCGCGGTAGTTGGCGTAGGGGCCGGCGGCGCGCAGCTTGCGGGGGATGACGTTGTACTTGCGCACCAGCTGATTGCGATAGCGGATCGCGGCCTTCTTGGCCTTGTCGAAGGACCCGTACTGGGCCAGGGAAAAGAATGCCGGTTCGAGCAGTTCACCATTCTTGACGATACGTACCCAGACCCCCTTGGAGTTGTGGTAATCGGCGATGGTGAGATAGGTGTCTCCAAGTTGCTTGATGACGGTGTTGATTGAAGGCATGGATTTGTCGGCCTCTTAAATTGAATTGACAACAGCAAAAATATCTTCCGGCTCCGCCTCTGTGCCCTGTATGCAAATGTATACACCTGGGACCTTGTTATTGTTCGGGTGAAAATACGAAATTATAACAGGATATGGGTAATGATGTAACGCGCACGGGCGTCGTCGGGCGGTGATGCGTGACACATTTCTCGTCGGCGTGGCAGGCCGGCGAGGCACCTTCGGCGGCTCCCGGCCGGAGGAGGCCGGGATCATCTGACCCGGGAGCCGCGCCGGCACGGCTGACGTAGCGGGCGGCAATCGTGATGGACTGGCTCCGTCAGTCTGAAATAAATTCGTAATACACTGATTGTAAAATGATATTTTTCTTTCATGCCGCCTCCCGCAGGGGGCCGGAACAAGGCCGTCCTGACACCGGCTTCCGGGCCGGGTTCTAAGCTGTTGTCTTGCAAGTCATTGCAGAGACTTTTATAATTCCCGTCGGTTGTCGAGCCTGACAGCCGGGATTGAGGTTGAAAGGTGGCCCCGTTCTCGGGGTCTTTTCATATCCGCTCCTGCTATCTTTAATTCAGGATCAGGGCGGAACCTGCAGTGGGCCGTCGGCCCATTTTTTGTTTGCGACAGAGGCTCGCCGGCACGACCGGCGCTGACAGGGCGAAACGGCCCACGACACAAGATGCGCAAGGATCCGTTCAAACTGCGGGAACTGCTGGAACCCGCGGTACGCGCGCTGGGTTACGAGCTGGTGGGGATCGAATATCACCCCAGCGGAAAACACAGTGTTTTGCGTATATATATAGATCAGGAAGAGGGTATCACCCTCGACGACTGTACCGCGGTCAGCCACCAGGTCAGCGGCATCCTGGATGTCGAGGATCCGGTGCCGGGCCAGTACACTCTGGAGATATCCTCTCCCGGTCTGGACCGGCCGCTGTTCCAGGCCGCGGACTATGAACGCTTCCGCGGTCAGCAGGTGAAGCTGCGGTTGCGACTGCCGGTAAACGGCCGGCGCAAGTTCAAGGGCCTGTTGCAGGGGTTGCGGCAGGATGAGGTCGTCATCGTCGACGACGAGGGCAATGAAGTGTGTCTGCCGCTGGAACAGATTGAGCAGGCGCGTTTGGTCCCTGAGTTTCAGGGTTAATTTTTTTCGACTTGGGTAGCCAGTCGGAGACAGGCAGTCATGAGCAAAGATATCCTAATGGTGGTCGATGCCGTCTCGAACGAGAAGGGCGTCGATAAAGAAATCATCTTCCAGGCCATCGAGGCGGCGCTGGCGTCCGCCACGAAGAAGCGCCACGGCGGCGGCATCGATGCGCGTGTGTCGATCGACCGCAAGACGGGAGACTATGAGACCTACCGCCGCTGGCTGGTTGTCGATGACGAGGACGAGGAATTCGAATCGCCCGAGCATCAGGTCCTCTATACCCGTGCCCAGCAGCTCCAGCCCGGCATCGAGGTGGGCGACTATATCGAAGAGCACATCGAGTCCGAGGAATTCGGCCGCATCGCCGCCCAGACCGCCAAGCAGGTCATCGTACAGAAGGTGCGCGAGGCCGAGCGGGCACAGGTGGTCGAGGCCTATCAGGATCGCAAGGGCACGCTGGTCAACGGCACCGTCAAGCGGGTGGAGCGGGGCAACGTCTTCCTGGATCTGGGCGAGGGCGTTGAGGCCTTCATCCCGCGCGAGAATATGATCCCGCGCGAATCCGTCCGTCCGGGCGACCGTCTGCGCGGGTATCTGGTCGATGTGCGCTCCGAGCCGCGCGGCCCGCAGCTGTTCGTCAGCCGCGTCGCCCCGCAGTTTCTGATCGAGCTGTTCACCATCGAGGTGCCGGAGATCGGCCAGGAACTGATCGAGATCCTCGGCGCGGCGCGCGATCCGGGGCTGCGGGCCAAGATCGCCGTGCGCTCGCTGGATCCGCGCATCGATCCGGTCGGCGCCTGCGTGGGCATGCGCGGCTCGCGCGTGCAGGCCGTGTCCAACGAGCTGGCCGGCGAGCGCGTGGACATCATTCTCTGGGACGAAAACCCGGCCCAGTTCGTGATCAACGCCATGTCACCGGCCGAGGTGGTTTCCATCGTGGTCGACGAGGACACCCACAGCATGGACATCGCGGTGGCCGAGGAGCAGCTCTCGCAGGCCATCGGCCGCGGCGGGCAGAACGTGCGTCTGGCCAGTCAGCTCAGTAGCTGGGAGCTGAACGTGATGACGGTCGAGGATGCCGAGCAGAAAAACGAGCAGGAAGCACAGCAGCTGCAGCAGATGTTCATGGAACAGCTGGATGTCGACGAGGAGATCGCCGCCATCCTGGTGCAGGAAGGCTTTTCCAGCGTCGACGAGATCGCCTATGTGCCGGCCTCCGAACTGGTCCAGGTCGAGGAATTCGACGAGGCCATCGTCGAGGAGCTGCGCGGACGCGCCCGTGACGTGCTCCTGACCAAGGCCATCCAGAGCGAGGAACAGATGCCGGACACCGAACCGGCCCAGGATCTGCTCGAGCTCGAAGGCATGGATCAGGACCTGGCCTACAAGCTGGCCGCCAAGGGCATCTGCACCCAGGAGGACCTGGCCGAGCTGGCCGTTGATGAATTGCAGGAAATCGCAGAGGAAATGGACGAAGATCGCGCCGGTGCCCTGATCATGGCCGCGCGCGCCCCCTGGTTCGCGGAAGAGCAGCAGGGATAACGTCTTCGGGAGAAGAGAGAAATTATGTCGGAAGTCACAGTCAAACAATTCGCTGAAGTCGTCGGGATTCCGGTCGACCGTCTGCTCACCCAGCTCGACAATGCCGGGATCAGTGTGGGCGGCGCGGAGGACACCATCTCCGATGACGAGAAGATGGAATTGTTGGCCTATCTGCGCAAAAGCCACGGCAAGCTCGGCAAGCAGGACGAGTCGGGGCCCAAGAAGATCACGCTCAAGCGCAAGACCCACAGCGAGCTGAAGGTGCCCTCGGCGCAGGGCCGCACCACCACGACCAAGACGGTCACGGTCGAGGTGCGCAAGAAGCGCACCTACGTCAAACGCAGCGACATCATGGAAGAGGAAGAGAAGCGGCTCCAGGCCGAGGCGGAGGAGCGCGCGCGCCAGGAGGCGGAAGCCGAGGCCGCACGCAAGGCCGAGGAGGAGCGCAAGGCGAAGGAAGAGGCCGAGCGCCAGGCCCGTGAGGAAGCCGAACGCAAACAGGCCGAAGAGGCCGCCGCCAACGAGGCCGAGGCCCAGCGCATCGCCGAGGAGCAGGCCCGCCAGCAGGCCGCCGAGGCCCAGCCGGGTGCCGCACCGGAGGCCGACAAGGGCAAGGGCAAGAAGCAGCCCAAGCACAAGCGCCACGCCGAGCCGGCCACCGACGAGGAGCGCAAGCAGAGCCGCAAGTACGGTCGCGAGGAGCTGCACGTCTCCGCCGACAAGAGCGGCAAGCGCCGCAAGAAGTCGCGGCAGAGATCGGTTTCGCTCAGCAGTTCGGAGAAGCACGGCTTCGCCAAGCCGACCGCGCCCATCGTGCGTGAGGTCGGTATTCCCGAGAGCATCACCGTTGCCGAGCTGGCGCAGAAGATGTCGGTCAAGGCCGCCGAGCTGATCAAGGTACTGATGAAGATGGGCGTGATGGCGACCATCAACGAGGTGCTCGACCAGGAGACCGCACAGCTGATCGTCGAGGAGATGGGCCACAGGCCCAAGCTGCTCAGCGAGAACGAGATCGAGGAGGAACTGGTCCAGACCGAGGTCGAGGGCGAGCAGGTTGCCCGCGCCCCGGTGGTGACCATCATGGGCCACGTCGACCACGGCAAGACCTCGTTGCTGGACTACATCCGCCGCACCAAGGTGGCCGCTGGCGAGGCCGGTGGCATCACCCAGCATATCGGCGCCTATCACGTCGATACCGACCGGGGCAGCATTTCCTTCCTGGATACACCCGGCCATGCAGCCTTCACCGCCATGCGTGCCCGCGGCGCTCAGATCACGGATATCGTCATCCTGGTGGTGGCCGCCGATGACGGCGTCATGCCGCAGACCGAAGAGGCCATTCAGCATGCCAAGGCCGCGGGTGTGCCGATGGTGGTGGCCGTGAACAAGATCGATAAGCCGGAGGCCGATCCCGACCGGGTCAAGAACGAGCTGGCCCAGCGCGAGGTCATCCCGGAGGACTGGGGCGGCGACACCCAGTTCGTGCATGTCTCGGCCCTGACCGGCGAGGGTGTGGATCAGCTGCTGGAGGCGGTATCGCTGCAGGCCGAGCTGATGGAGCTCAAGGCGGTCATCGACTGCCCGGCCAATGGTGTGATCATCGAATCCAGTCTCGACCGCGGCCGTGGACCGGTCGCCACCGTGCTGGTGCGCAACGGCGTGCTGCACAAGGGCGACGTGATCCTGAGCGGCAGCGAGTATGGCCGCGTGCGCGCCATGTTCGACGAGAAGGGCGAGCCGATCGAGGAGGCCGGCCCCACGATTCCGGCACTGGTGCTGGGTCTGTCCGGCACCCCCAATGCCGGTGACGACGTCATGGTGGTCAAGGACGAACGCAAGGCCCGCGAAGTCGCCAGTTTCCGTCAGGACAAGACCCGCGACTCCCGCCTGGCCCGCCAGAAACAGGCGCGCCTGGACGAGGTCTTCAATCAGATGAGCGAGGGCGAGGTCAGCGACGTCAACCTGGTGCTCAAGGCCGATGTCCAGGGCAGCCTGGAGGCGCTGCGCGACGCCCTGACCAAGCTGTCCCACGACGAGGTCCGGGTCAAGGTGGTCTCCGGCGGCGTGGGCGGGATCAACGAGTCCGACGTCAATCTGGCCGCCGCTTCCGGTGCGATCATGATCGGCTTCAATGTGCGCGCCGATGCCACCGCCCGGCGCCTGGTCGAGGAACAGGGCGTCGACCTGCACTATTACAGTGTCATCTACGATGCCATCGACGAGGTCAAGAAGGCCATCAACGGCCTGCTCACGCCGGAGATCCGCGAGGAGATCATCGGCCTGGCCGAGGTCAAGGACGTGTTCCGTTCCTCCAAGTTCGGCGCCGTTGCCGGCTCCATGGTGGTCGAGGGCGTGGTGCGTCGCAGTGCCCCCATCCGCGTGCTGCGCGACAATGTGGTCATCTACGAGGGCGAACTGGAATCCCTGCGCCGCCACAAGGACGACGTCAGTGAAGTCCGCGCCGGCACCGAGTGCGGTATCGGCGTGAAGGATTACAATGACGTCAAGCCTGGCGACCAGATCGAGGTCTTCGAACGCACCGAGGTCAGCCGCACGGTCTGAGCCCCTGCGGCCATGCCCGGGCCTGATTGCCCCTTATGCCCAGAGATTATCCGCGAACCCGCCGTGTCGGCGAACAGATCCAGCGAGAGCTGGCCATGCTGGTGCGCGAGCAGATCAAGGATCCGCGCCTTGGCATGACCACCGTCTCGGCGGTGCAGGTCTCGCGTGATTTCAGCCATGCCAAGGTCTATGTCACGGTGCTCGGCGAGCCCGAGGTGCAGCGCCAGTCACTGCAGGTGCTGCGCCGCGCCGCCGGTTTTCTGCGCCATGAGCTAGGCCGGCGCATGCTGATCCGCACCGTCCCCGAACTGCATTTCGTCTATGACGAATCCATCGAGCGCGGCAGTCGTCTCAGCGACCTGATCGAGCAGGCGGTGACCGAGGACAAGGCACGGCACCGGGATTAGTGGTCCATGTGGGAAGTTCGGTAACGCTCAGAGTCTCGCAAATAGGCCAAGACAAGGCGCACTTCGCAGGGAATGGCGTGCCCTTTCCAAGAAGTGCAACGCTGGATTGGCCTATTTGCGAGGCTCCCTGCGGGCCGGCCCACAAGCCGGTTTGGCTGTGTTGCGCTCACTTGAATTGGCTATACGGCCAGTCCTGCGTTCGCGCGCCTTGCCAAACCGGCTTGTGGGCCGGCTGAGCATTACCGAACTTCCCACATGGACCACTAGGGCCTGGAAAATCGCCACGAAACCCACGAAATACGCGAAAAGGATGTATTGAAAATCAAAACCCGCCTCAGGGGCTTTTGTGGGTTTCGTGGCCAAGAGATTGAGCCTGTTAAGTAAGTAGCATTTCATTTCATGAATCATTCACATTCGAGGTAAAGACAACGATGGCGCGTCATCGTCCCAAGGGCAGAAACGTCAACGGCATCCTGTTGCTGGACAAACCGACCGGTATCACATCCAACGAGGCGCTGCAGATCGTCAAGCGCCTGTTCAAGGCCCGCAAGGCCGGGCACACCGGCAGCCTGGATCCGCTGGCCAGTGGCCTGCTGCCCATCTGTCTGGGTGAGGCCACCAAGGCCTCCGGTTTCCTGCTGGACGCGGACAAGCACTATCAGGTGCGCTGCAAACTGGGTGAGAAGACCGCCACCGGCGATGCCGAGGGCGAGGTGACCGAGACCCGCCCGATCGAAGGCATCGACGCGGCCCGGATTGAATCCGTCCTGGCCGGTTTCCGCGGCGAGATCGTGCAGATCCCGCCGATGTACTCGGCCGTCAAGCACCAGGGGCAGCGGCTGTACAAGCTGGCCCGCCAGGGGGTGGAAGTCGAACGCGAGCCCCGCCACGTCACCATTCACAAGCTGATCCTCGAGGCGGTTGAACTGCCCTTTTTCGACCTGGACGTGCACTGCACCAAGGGCACCTATGTCCGCACCCTGGCCGAGGACATCGGCGAAGCGCTGGGCTGCGGTGCCCATGTGGCTGAACTGAGGCGCCTGGGCGTGGGACCTTACGACAGTGAAAAAATGGTTTCCATGGAAAGGCTTAAAGAGCTTTCCGAAGGTAGTTTCGAGAATCTGGATGCGTTTCTGCTGCCGATCGAGAGCGCCCTGGTGCAATGGCCGGACGTCCGGCTCAATGATGACGCCGCCTATTATGTGCGCCAGGGCCAGCCGGTACAGGTACCGCACGCCCCCACCAGCGGCTGGGTGCGCATGTACCAGGGCGGCGGCCGCTTCCTGGGTATGGGCCAGATCCTGGACGACGGCCGGGTCGCCCCGCGCCGGCTGATGGCGGCAGGCCAGGCCCGCTAAGTTTCTGCCGCGATTGGAACTTGTGGCCCTCAGGGCGGAAAGTTACAATACGCGGCTTCGATACATCCGTATTTTGGGAGAGAGTAAACAGATGTCATTGTCGGCCGAACAGAAGAGCGAGATCCTCAAGGATTACCAGCAGGCGCCGGGGGATACCGGCTCGCCCGAGGTGCAGGTGGCGCTGCTGAGCGCGCGCATCACGCACCTGATGGATCACTTCAACGCTCACAAGCAGGATCACCATTCCCGCCGTGGTCTGCTGCGCATGGTCAACCAGCGTCGCAAACTGCTGGACTATCTCAAGCGCAAGGACGTCAAGCGCTACCAGGACCTGATCAGCCGCCTGGGTCTGCGTCGCTGATTGTCCGCAGGAGAGCGCAGCGCATCACCAGCAAATAACCGCCACAACAGGATCTGCCCGTGAGTTTAGTGAAAAAGAGCTTTCAGTTCGGTGAGCACACCGTAACCCTGGAAACCGGAGAAATCGCCCGCCAGGCCACCGGTGCCGTCATGGTCAACATGGATGATACGGTCGTACTGGTGACAGTGGTCGGATCCAGGAAGGCCATGGAAGGACGCGATTTCTTCCCGCTTACTGTGGATTACCAGGAGCGCACCTACTCGGCGGGCAAGATTCCGGGCGGCTTTTTCCGACGCGAGGGCAGGCCCAGCGAGAACGAGACCCTGGTCTCCCGCCTGATCGACCGCCCCATCCGCCCGCTCTTTCCCAAAGGTTTCACCAACGAAGTCCAGGTCGTCGCCACCGTTCTCTCCCTGAATCCCGAAGTCGACCCGGACATTCCCTCCCTGATCGGCACTTCCGCAGCACTCAGCATTTCCGGCATGCCCTTCAGCGGCCCCATCGGCGCGGCCCGGGTCGGCTACATCGACGGCAATTATGTCCTCAACCCGACCCACACCCAGCTGGAGGAGTCCAGGCTCGACCTGGTGGTGGCCGGTACGGCCAATGCCGTGCTGATGGTCGAGTCCGAGGCCGAGGAGCTGTCCGAGGAGACCATGCTGGGCGCCGTGATGTACGGCCACGAGCAGTTCCAGGTGGCCATCAACGCCATCAACGAGCTCAAGGCCGAGGTCGGCAAGCCGGCCTGGGAACTGCCGGCCCCCGCTGCCGATACCGGTGTCGCCGAGGCCGTGGCCGCGGCCGGCACTCAGGCACTGACCGAGGCCTACCAGATCGCCGACAAGATGGAGCGTTACGGCCGCCTGGACGCCGTGCGCGAGGAGATCATCCGGAAGCTGTGCGGCGAGAATGCCGAGCCGGCCTATGACGAGGCCGAGGTGAACAGCGCCATCGAGAAGCTGGAAAAGCGCATCGTCCGCGACCGTATCCTGGCCGGCGAGAACCGTATCGACGGCCGCGACACCAGCACCGTGCGTCCCATCACCATCCGCACCGGGGTGCTGCCCCGGGTGCACGGCTCGGCCCTGTTCACCCGCGGCGAGACCCAGGCCCTGGTGGTCACCACCCTGGGTACGGCGCGCGACGCCCAGATCATCGACGCCATCCAGGGTGAGCGCCGCGAACACTTCATGCTGCACTACAACTTCCCGCCCTACTGCGTGGGTGAGACCGGCCGCGTGGGTACGCCCAAGCGCCGCGAGATCGGCCATGGTCGACTGGCCAAGCGCGGCGTGGCTGCAGTAATGCCCTCACAGGAGGGCTTCCCCTACAGCATCCGCGTGGTCTCCGAGATCACCGAATCCAACGGCTCCAGTTCCATGGCCAGCGTGTGCGGCAGCAGCCTGGCGATGATGGATGCCGGCGTGCCCATCAAGGCACCGGTGGCCGGTGTGGCCATGGGCCTGATCAAGGAAGGTGATAAGTATGCCGTGCTGACCGACATCATGGGCGACGAGGATCACCTGGGTGACATGGACTTCAAGGTGGCCGGCACCAGCGACGGCGTGACCGCGCTGCAGATGGACATCAAGATCGACGGCATTACCCGCGAGATCATGGAAACGGCGCTGGCACAGGCCCACCAGGGTCGGTTGCACATCCTGGGCGAGATGAACAAGGTCATCTCCGCGCCGCGGGAGGATATGTCCAAGTTCGCACCGCGCTACATCACCATGAAGATCAATCCCGACAAGATCCGGGATGTGATCGGCAAGGGCGGCGCCACCATCCGCGCCATCACCGAGGAGACCGGGACCAGCGTCGATATCGATGACAACGGCAACGTGAAGATCGCCTCCATCGACGCCACCGCCGGCGAGGAGGCCCGCAAGCGCATCGAGCAGCTGACCGCCGATGTGGAGGTGGGCAAGGTCTACCAGGGCAAGGTGGTCAAGCTGATGGACTTCGGCGCCTTCGTCACCATCCTGCCCGGCAAGGACGGCCTGGTGCACATCTCCCAGATCTGCGACGAACGGGTGCAGAACGTCAGCGACAAGCTGAGCGAGGGTGATGTGGTCAAGGTCAAGGTGCTGGAAGTGGACAAGCAGGGGCGTATCCGTCTCAGCATGAAGGCCGTCAACGAGTAAGTCCCGTTTTATTCAGGGCTCAGAATACATGGCTACAGTTCCACGCCGTCATTCCCGCGCAGGCGGGAATCCATGAATCGCCACGGCCGCTGGATCCCCGGCTGCGCGGGGATGACGGTGTATTCGGTATTGTAATCAATATTCAGCCCCCTGTGTAACCAAGGAAAACAGCAGTCTCAGGGAAGGGGCCTTCGGGCCCCTTTTTTTGTGTACGGACAAATTGACGATGCATCCTACCCTGCATGTCTTTGTGATCGGCATCCTGTGTGCCCTTATCTTTCTTGGGTTCTCCTGGCTGCTGAACCGGTGGCTGATGCGCGGTGCCTTCCGCGTCGAGCCGCTCGAGATTGCCCTGTATGCCGCGGCCGTGTTTCTGGTCGCGGTGATTTCCGAGATCCTGGTGAACTCGGCCTACGAGACGCTGTTCGGACGCAAGCTGTGGGAGTACCGCGTCCTGCCCCTGTACGGCGGCGATATCTCCCTGCTGTCCTTCATCATCTGGCCGGTGTATGGCGTGCACCTGTATTTTTTCCGCCAGGTTCTGGCCAGTCGGCTGCCGGCGCGTCACAACCGCACCCGGGTGCACGCAGCCATCATCGGGCTGGATGCGCCCCTGTTCTATGAGGTGTGCGGCAACCTGCTGTTCATCCTGCTGCTGGGCGAATACTACGCCTACTATCTGCCCGGGGAGCTGTTCCATCTGACCTCGGTGCAGGTGATCCCGGTTTATATGCTGTTCATTTACGCCGGGCTGAAGCTGCTGGGCTGGCTGCTGCAGGGCAGGGTGGGGCACAGGCCCTGGCTGGTCTATCTGCTGGGCCTGGTGATCGTCTCCAGTGCCTATGCCTTCTGATGCGGCCTGTGGTAGCCAGGCGGGATCAACGCTGAGAACGCAAAGACGTTTATGCCCTATGGGTGCAGAGACGCTGAGGAATAATAATATTAAGGAACCTCTGATTTATTCGTCATTGCGAGGCGCGTAGCACCGTGGCAATCCACAACCGATTGATTCTGCTGTACGAGATTGCTTCGCTTTGCTCGCAATGACGAGGATCATTGAATTAATCAGAGATCCCTTAACATTGTGCCTCCTCCTTTGCGTTTTCATCGGGACATAAAAAATGCGGCTGATTGCTCAGCCGCATTCCGGGTACCAACCGGTTCGCAGTGATCAGTTGATCATGCTGCCTGCCGCGGAAATGTAGGAGTACAGCGGCTGTGCCGGGGCATCGTACCGGACCTTGATCAGGTTTTTGTCCAGGTCGTGACGCTTGTAGCCCACATTGCGCTGTTCCCACACCAGGTTACCGGAGCTGGCGTCAAAGACCTTGATCAGTCCGCCGGCACAGGCCACGGCGACCCGGCGGCTGTCCGGCGAGATGTCGGTGGAGCAGCGTTTGCCCTCGGTGCGTGCATCGGTCACCTTCAGCTCCCGCTCTTCTCCGGTCTGGACGTTCACTACGAAGACCTTGTCGGCCTTGCCGTAGGAGCGGGGCAGCCCCTTGTCATCGAAGGTGATGAAGGAGCGCTTGGGCTTGACCAGTACGAAGTAGCTCAGGTCGGGAGCGACGCTTACGGCGGACGTGCGGCCCTTGTTGACAGCCGATTCATCGCCCCAGGCCAGCTCCTTCTCGTTACCGGTCTCGATGTCATAGATGTAGTGCAGGGAGACAAGCCGGGTGGCTTTCTCGTTGAAATACAGGGTGCTGAACTGACGCGGGACCTGATACACCGCATCCGGGTATTCCTCGATCACCTGCCGATGCCTGCTGTCCAGTTCCATGACGGCGAACCGGTCCCGGCCCACATAGGCGATGCGATCGCCCTGATTGGCCACCCCGATGGCATAGAGCCCGGAATCCAGCTGCTCCACCGTGCGCTTGATGCTCATATCCTGCAGATCGACGATATGCAGCGTCGAGTCATACTGGGCGATCGGTACCTGGCGGTCATTCTCGGCCTTGCAGGTATTGACCACCACCGCGGCATAGCGGCCGTTGTCCGAGGCAGCCACGGGGCCGATGAACTCATAGGCGCTGTCCGTGCCGCAGCCCTTGGCCTGGCTGTTTGCCGTCAGCGGAATACGTGCCGGCTGCTTGCCGTCGAGATTGAAGTAACCGCCGATCAGATCGGGCAGCTGCACCTCGGTGCGGTCCTGGATCCGTCCGAGTGAACTCGGCAGCAGCACGACCTTGCCGTCCGGGTAGTTGCCGGAGACGACGATGTCCTTGAAGCTGTGAATGTTCCAGCGGCGCTTGCCGACCCGGCCATGCTGTTCGCCGAAGATGGTCTGGATATCCGCCTGCTGGCCGAAGGCCCTGACCAGTTTGCCGCTGCCCACGTCCCACAGCTTGATGCCGCCGCTGAAATTCTCGTCGTATTCCAGGCTGTGGCCGCCGGAGCCGCCGGTCACCAGATGTTTGCCGTCGGCGGAGAACTGCACGGCATAGATGTCTTCCGCCCCGGCCTGAGCCTGGCTCAGGCCCAGATGGCTGACAAAGGCAAAACTGACGATAAAGAGTGATTTCAGGCCATTCATAATTCAAGCTCGCTCTGATCGAGGGGCCCCGCGGGTCCCGTGTGCATTGAGTACCGGTGCGTCGTCTCTGCCCTGGTTCCCGGGCATTCCGTTGCTGGTTGCCCCGATGGGGGTATTTGTGCGCCAAAACCTTGACATCTGTTTCTACTTCAGGTATCGGCGTTTTGCGGGGTGACTTGAATCGTGTCAGGCGGGGGGATGTGACGGCCGCTCGGAAGGTATGGGGAGGATGTTTTTTAATATATTATAAACATGATGTTATGAGATTTCAGGGGCGCTGGCGTGGGGACTGCCGGGCGTCGTTGCAGGGCCCCGGATGCCGGCCCGGGATGCCCGGCGGGATCTGGAACGAGTCCAGGCAATCGGTCGCGGGCCCGCCCGAAAAGACAACGGAAATCCGTCAGGCCAGGACCGTCTCGATCATGGAGCGCAGGGTTTCGACATCGAAGGGCTTGTCGAACACGGCCGAGACCCCGATCTGCTGTAGGGCGGCGATGCGACTTTCGTCAGTGCGGGAACTGACCATGAGGACCGGCACGCCCGGCTGGCTGCTCTGGTTGCGGATATAGTCGACCAGGGCCTGGCCGTCCATTTCCGGCATGTAGTAATCGCTGATGATAAGATCGTAGAAGTTGTGGTCGATGAGATCGCGGGCCTCGCGGCCGTTGGCGGCTTCCTCGATCTTCTCGATACCGAGCCGTTCCAGGATGTGACGCATGAAGCGCCGGCCGGTCTGCATGTCATCGACCAGCAGGACATTGAGTTCCTCGGCGCTGTAGTGGCCCAGCTGCAGGCTGCCGGGTTCCAGATAGTCCAGGGTCGAGTACAGTGCCCGCTTCAACTGCTCCTGATCGAAGGGTTTGGGAAGGATGGCGGTCACACCGGCCTGACGCAGCGGCTCCAGATAGCGCAACCCGGTTTCGCTGGAAATCAGGATGAAGCCGGTCTCCTCGGAATCGGGCGCGTTGCGCATGACCTGCAACAGCTCGGTGCCGGTCATGTCGGCCAGGTGCATGGCGCTGATGACCAGATCGGGGCGCCGGCCCTGGATGTGCTTCAGTCCTTCGCCGCCGGTCTGGACACAGGTGAGGTGCGTGACACCGAAGGTCTGCAACCAGTCGCGGACAATGCGCTGTTGCGTGGTGGAAGGTTCGACCAGCAGTACATACAGCTGGGTAATATCCATTCACCGGCCCTTTGTTCAGATTGTAATCGTCAGCGGTTGGCCCGGTTCTCGGTCAGCTCGCCCACCACCCCCGGATCGGCGAGGGTTGAGGTGTCGCCCAGCGAGTCCAGTTCGTTGGCGGCAATCTTGCGCAGGATACGGCGCATGATCTTGCCCGAGCGGGTCTTGGGCAGGGCCGGCGCCCACTGGATGACATCCGGCTTGGCGATCGGGCCGATTTCCTCGCGGACCAGGTCCACCAGTTCCTGGCGTAATTCGTCACTGGGGTCGATATCTTTAACCAGGGTGACATAGGCGTAGATGCCCTGGCCCTTGACGTCGTGGGGATAACCGACCACCGCGGCTTCGGCCACCGCCTTGTGCAGCACCAGCGCGCTTTCCACCTCGGCGGTGCCCAGCCGGTGGCCCGAGACATTGAGCACGTCGTCCACCCGCCCGGTGATCCAGTAATCGCCGTCGGCGTCGCGGCGGGCGCCGTCGCCGGAAAAGTAATAGCCCGGGAAGGCCTTGAAATAGGTGTCGATGAAGCGCTGGTGATCGCCGTAGACGGTGCGCATCTGGCCCGGCCAGGGCCGGGTGATGACCAGGCTGCCCTCGCATTCGCCTTCCATGAGTTTGCCCTCGTTGTCGACGATGCCCGGTACCACCCCGAAGAAGGGACGGGTGGCTGAACCGGGTTTCATCGGGATGGCGCCTGGCAGCGAGGTGATCATGTGGCCGCCGGTCTCGGTTTGCCACCAGGTGTCCACGATCGGGCAGCGTTCGTCGCCCACCACCCGGTAATACCATTCCCAGGCTTCCGGATTGATGGGCTCGCCCACCGTGCCGAGCAGCTTGAGTGAGCTGCGGGTGGTCTGCTTGACCGGCGCCTCGCCCTCGCGCATCAGGGCACGGATGGCGGTCGGGGCGGTGTAGAAGGTGTTGACCTGATGCTTGTCGACCACCTGCCAGAAGCGGGAGGCGTCAGGCCAGGTCGGGACACCCTCGAACACCAGGCTGATGGCGCCGTTGGCCAGCGGGCCATAGACGATATAGGAATGACCCGTGATCCAGCCCACGTCGGCGGTGCACCAGTAGACGTCGCCGTCGTGGTAGTCGAAGGTGTACTTGTGGGTGATGGCGGCGAACAGCAGGTAGCCGCCGGTGGTGTGCAGCACGCCCTTGGGTTTGCCGGTGGAACCGGAGGTGTAGAGGATGAACAGCGGATCCTCGGCATCCATCTCCTCGGCCGGACAGTCGGTGGAGGCCTCGGCCACCTCCTCGTGATACCAGACATCGCGGTTCGGGTTCCATTCCACCTCGCCGCCGGTGCGCTTGACGGTGAATACCGTGTGCACGTCGGGGCAGGACTGCAGCGCCTTATCGGCATTGGCCTTGAGCGGGACCTGGCGGCCGCCGCGCACGCCCTCGTCGGCAGTGATCAGCACCCGGCAGTCGGAGTCCAGGATGCGGTCCTTGAGCGATTCCGGTGAGAAGCCGCCGAAGACCACCGAGTGCACCGCGCCGATGCGAGCGCAGGCCAGCATGGCGATGCAGGCCTCAGGGATCATGGGCATGTAGATGCATACCCGGTCGCCTTTTTTCACACCCCGCGACTTGAGGGCATTGGCGAATCTGCACACGGCCGCGTGGAGTTCACGATAGGTCAGCGTTTTGTCAATGTTCGGATCGTCGCCTTCCCAGATCAGGGCGGTCTGTTCACCACGGCTTTCCAGGTGGCGGTCCAGGCAGTTGTAGCAGGCATTGAGCCTGCCGCCCTCGAACCAGCGGATATGTGCCTTGTGGTAATCCCATTCAAGGGTTTTGTCCCAGGGGCTGAACCAGGTAAGGAACTGCTCGGCCTGCTCGGACCAGAAGCCTTCCGGGTCCTCGACGGAACGCTGGTACATGGCCTTGTACTGATCGGCGTCGATGAGCGCATTGGCCGCGAAACCGTCCGGGACGGGGTGGATCCTGATATCCGACATAAAAGCCTCCTGGGTACCGGTCTGTTGCCTGTGCCGTGACGCGCGCTGTCCAGGCGTAGTCTCCGCCTTCACGCCCGGGCGGGTCGGGAAACCATTCTAGCCCAGAGCGACGGTCCATGTGGAGTCGTCTGCAGGCTGAACTGCGAAGGGCGTTGTTCGGGGACGGAATAAAAGGCCGGTGGGGAGGCTCTAGTGGTAGACGGCTGGCAAAGCCAACCCGGATTCATCACACAGCGTCAGGAGGAATGACATCATGAAACATCTCATCGCCGCCGTACTGGCAGCTCTGTTCACTCTGGCATCCGCTGTGGGGACGGCGGGAGAATACGGCAAGCAGAAGGTGGTGTATCACATCAACATGGATGACCCCGCGATCCACAATGCCGCCATGCGCAACATCCAGAATCATATCAATGCCGTTGGTGCGGAGAATCTCGATCTGCGCATCGTCATGCACGGCGATGGCGTGTCGCTGCTCCAGAACGCCAATTCCGACATGAACGTACAGAGCAAGGTGGTCAGCCTGAAGAGCCAGAACATCAGGTTTCATGTCTGCGCCAATACCCTGCGTGGTCGCGGGATCGACAAGGATAACGATCTGTTCAACGTCACCGAGGCGGATATCGTTCCCAGCGGGGTGGCGGAACTGTCCCATCTGCAGCAGCAGGGCTTTACCTATATCAAGCCCTGATGACCACCGATCCGGTCAACCGGGCCGGGCCCGGGCTTTTTCTGCTGTCCGGCCAGCGCCTCGGTTCGCCAGTGCGCCCGGGCCCAGTCCCAGAATTCCCTGACCGATGCCGCCAGCAGGTCGCGCGGCGGCTCCAGTTCCAGGAAGGCGGCGGCCCGCCACAGGGCGGGTAGCGGTTGGCTGGCATCCAGCGCGGGCGCATGGGTCTGCTTGCTGAGTTTCTCTCCCGCCGTATTGACCGCTACCGGAATGTGCATGTAACGCGGCCGGGGCAGACCGAGCTGCGCCTGCAGCCAGCACTGGCGCGGGGTGGAGGCCAGCAGATCACTGCCGCGCACCACATCCGTGATCCCCTGTTCGGCATCGTCGATGACCACCGCCAGTTGATAGGCGAACAGGCCGTCGGCGCGGCGGATCACGAAATCGCCCAGTTCCCGGGCCAGGTTCTGGCTGATGCGTCCCTGCAGCCGGTCCTCGAAGCTCACGTCCTGGTCGGCAACCCGCAGCCGCACCGCTCGCGGTGCCTTGCCCGCGGCCAGGCCGTCGCGGCAGGTGCCGGGATAGACAGGACCCTCTATGCCGGGACGCGCCGCCTCCAGGATCTCACGCCGGCTGCAGCCGCAGTGAAAGGCGAAGCCTGCTTCGAGCAGCCGGTCGATCTGCGCCTGATAGATTTCGCCGCGCCGCCCCTGAAACCAGACCGGGCCGTCCCACTCGAACCCGAAGGCTTCCAGCGAACGCAGGATATCCGCCGCCGCTCCCGGTACCTCGCGCGGCGGATCCAGGTCCTCCATCCGCACCAGCCACTGACCCTGGTGTGCACGCGCATCCAGATAGCTCGCCATGGCAGCGATCAGGGAGCCGATATGCAGGGGCCCGGTGGGCGAGGGGGCGAAACGGCCGCGATAAGAGGGAGCGCTCATGGGGAGATTCTATCCAACCCATGAAAAGGGAGGAACTGGCGAACCGGCTATCGTCCATCCCCTCCGGCGGGAGAGGGGATGGACTGTCCGCACTATCAGGGGAAGGCCGGCGGGGCCTTACTTGCCCATGTGCTTCTCGCGGATCTCGTCCAGGGTCTTGCAGTCGATGCACAGGGTGGCGGTGGGACGTGCCTCCAGCCGGCGGATACCGATCTCGATGCCACAGGACTCGCAGTAGCCGTACTCGTCGTGGTCCAGCTTGTCCAGCGCCTCGTCGATCTTCTTGATCAGCTTGCGTTCACGGTCGCGCGTGCGCAGTTCCAGGCTGAACTCGGATTCCTGGGTGGCCCGGTCGTTCGGGTCGGGGAAGTTGGCCGCTTCGTCCTGCATGTGATGCACGGTGCGGTCGACCTCTTCCATCAGTTCGCGCTTCCAGGCCCAGAGCAGGTCGCGGAAGTGCGACTTCTGGTCCTCGTTCATGTACTCCTCGCCGACCACTTCCTGGTAGGGCGCGATCTCCTCGATCAGGGTCGTGCCCTTGCCGCCGACCTTTTCTGCCGCGGGTGTTTTTCTGGCACCTGTCTTCCCGGTCACCGTCTTTTTTGCGGCTGCCTTTTTCGCGGTTGCCTTTTTCGTCGCGGCCTTCTTCACGGCAGCCTTTTTCTTCGCCGTGGTCTTTTTCGCCGCTGTCTTCTTGCTCGCGCTCTTTTTGGCTGCCGTCCTGCCGGTTACGGCCTTCTTGACCGCTGCTTTCTTCTTCACGGTGGCCTTCTTTTTCGCCGTAGCCTTTTTCCTGACTGCGGCCGGCGCTGCCTTCTTCGTGACCGCCTTCTTCTTGGCGGTGGCCTTTTTCTTGGTAGCCATCCAGTTCTCCTACAGGATTCGGTTACTGCGGGTTGTCCCGGTTCAACGCCGGCGGGCTGCCATGCGAAAAACTACAAGCGGCTAAGTTTCGGGATACAGCGGGCCCGAGTCAAGCCCGCTGCGGGCGAATTTGCCGCTCCGGCGCCGCGGGTATGAAAACCTGTGCCGGCTCGGGTAAGCTTGGCCGCCTGCAAAATTTCGGGGGACAGCCTTCGATGACGGAATTACAGGCACTGCTGTTCGATGTGGACGGGACGCTGGCCGAGACCGAGGAGGTCCATCGCGAGGCCTTCAATGCCGCCTTTGCCGAGGCCGGGCTGGACTGGCACTGGGATGAGGCCACCTACGGCGACCTGCTCAGCGTGACCGGGGGACGCGAACGCATCCGCTTTTTTCTGGAGAAATATCGCCCACCGTTCGAGCCGCCCGCGGATCTGGATGGCTACATCGCCGGCCTGCACCAGGCCAAGACCCGCATCTATACCGAACGGGTCGCGGGCGGCGGCCTGCCGTTGCGCCCCGGTGTGCGCCGGCTGCTGGAGGAGGCGCGCGCTGCCGGGCTGCGGCTGGCCATCGCCACCACCACCACCCCGGACAACGTCATCGCCCTGCTCAGGGCCAGCCTGGCCCCGGATGCCGAGGACTGGTTCGAACTGATCGCAGCCGGCGGTATCGTACCGAGCAAGAAGCCGGCCCCGGACATCTATCATCACACCCTCGACGCCATGGGGCTGGCCCCGCAGGCCTGCCTGGCGCTGGAGGATTCGCATAACGGCCTGCTTTCGGCGCGCGCGGCCGCTATCCCCACCCTGATCACGGTCAGTCACTATACCCGGGACCAGGACTTCAGCGGCGCGGCCCTGGTGGTCGACCAGCTGGGCGAACCGGGGGCACCCTGCCGGGTACTGGCGGGTGAGGCCGGCGCGACCGAGTACGTGGATGTGGCGCTGCTGCGTGAGATTCACCGCCGCAGCCTGACACCGGCAGCGGAGCGTGCCGAGGCACCCTGATGCCGCCGCGCGCCGCACGCCTGAGCGAGATCCGGCCCTTCCACGTCATGCGCCTGCTGGAGCGGGCGCGGGAGCTGGAGGCGCAGGGCCGGGACGTCGTGCACATGGAGATCGGCGAGCCGGATTTTCCCACCCCCGCGCCGGTGATCGAGGCGGGCTGCCGGGCCCTGGCGGAAGGCCGGGTCCACTATACCCCGGCCCGCGGCCTGGCTCCGCTGCGCGCGGCGGTGAGCCACTATTACCGCGATCGCTACGGTGTGGAGGTCGACCCGGCGCGCATCCTGATCACCCCGGGCGCCACGGGTGCCCTGCAGCTGGTGCTGGCAGCTCTGGTCGATCCGGGGCGGCGGGTGATGCTCACCGACCCCGGCTATCCCTGCAATCGCAACCTGGTGCGCCTGTTCGAGGGCCTGGCCCAGCCGGTCCCCACCGGGCCGGACGCGGGCTATCAGCTCACCCCGGCGCTGGCGGCCGCGCACTGGCAGACCGACACCGCGGCCCTGCTGGTGGCCACCCCGGCCAACCCCTCCGGCACCCTGCTCACGGACGGAGAACTGGCCGGCCTGGCTGCATTGAGCCGGGAACGCGGCGCGGCCCTGATCGTCGACGAGATCTACCAGGGCCTGACCTATGACACCGAAGATGTCACGGCCCTGGCCCTCGGTGAGGACATCTTCGTCATCAACAGCTTCTCCAAGTACTTCGGCATGACCGGCTGGCGCCTGGGCTGGCTGGTCGCGCCGCCCGATTATGCCGCCGAACTGGATGTGCTGGCGCAGAACCTGTTTCTGGCCGCGCCGACCGTCTCCCAGTGGGCAGCGCTGGCGGCCTTCGGGGAGGACACCCGGATCCTCCTGGAGCAGCGGCGGGAGGCGTTTCAGCAGCGGCGGGACTTTCTGCTGCCGGCGCTGCGCAGGTTGGGTTTCGATATCCCGGTCACGCCGCAGGGCGCCTTCTACCTGTATGCCAACTGCCGCCGCCTGACCGACGACAGCTTCGACCTCTCCCATCGCCTGCTGGAAGAGGCCGGCGTGGCCGTCACCCCCGGCATCGACTTCGGCGATTACCGTGCCGGCGAGCATGTGCGCTTTGCCTACACCACCTCGCTGGATGCACTGGAGAAGGGGGTTGAGCGTCTGCGACGGTTTCTTTCCTGACGGCTATTTCCAACGCAGAGGCAGGTGCGAAGACGCAAAGATAACTCATCGTGTGCATATTGTTCGCTTCTCGTCATCCCGGCGAAAGCCGGGATCCAGGAGGAATAAGGCACATGGATGCCGGCCTTCACCGGCATGACGGATTAATCTGATGGCAGGAAGCTCCTGATTACTAGATTCTCTGCGTCCTTTGCGTCTCTGCGTTAACCCGGATTCTGTCCCTTCATCCCCTTCACCCACAGCGCCGTCGCGCCGGCCACGGCCGCCGGCATGGCGATGAAGTTCACCACCGGGATCAGGGTCATCAGCATCGCCCCGGTGCCGAAGCCCAGGGTGAGCAGGCGGTGGCCGCGGGCGCGCTCGCGCTGCTGTTTGAACAACAGTCCATGGTTGCCCAACGGCGGGTCCAGGTATTCCAGCGCGAGCATCCAGGCGCTGAATACCGCCCACAGGAAGGGGGCGAACAGGTTCAGGCCCGGGATCAGGAAGGTCAGGCCCACCGGGATGGCCCAGAGTACGAAATAGAGCAGCTTGCGGACCTCCGAGAACAGGGTGGCCGGCAGTTCCTTCAGCATCTGCTTCCAGCTCTCGCCACCCGGCAGGGGCTGGTCGGTCAGGTGTTTTTCCACCGCCTCGGCCAGCAGGCCGTTGAAGGGCGCGGCGATCAGGTTGGCCACCAGGGTGAAGCTGTAGAAGATGATGAGCAGCGCGCTGATGGCCAGCAGCGGCCACAGCAGATACTGCAGCCACTCCAGCCAGCTCGGCAGGTAGTCCAGCACGGCGGCCATCAACTGCTGGAACCAGCCATAGGCGGCGTACAGCAGGCCGGCGAACAGCAGCAGGTTGACCAGCAGCGGCACCAGCACGAACCGGCGCAGGCGCGGGCGCTGGATCAGCCGCAGGCCCTCCAGCATGAAGGCGAAGCCGCGGGGGAAGTCGGTCATCGGATTACTCCATTCGAGGTCGTCAGCAAGCAGGTCGGGGCAGCCCGTCAGGGCGTAACCCGACATCGCCCGCGCTTGTGTCGGGCTACGCTGCGCTAACCCGACCTGCGGGACAGCCCCTGCGCCAGCCGCGCGCTGCCGTAGGCGGCTTCCTGCTGCGGGGCGAGCCGTACCGGACACCGCAGCAGACGTTCACGCATGACCCGCCAGGGGGCATTGGCCGCGCCGCCGCCACTGCTCAGCACCTCGCCGGGCCAGGGCGCACCCAGATCACGCAGCCGCCGGTAGCCGCTGCGCTCGATGCGCGCCAGGCCTTCCAGTATGCCCTGAAGGAATTTCAGATCGGAATC
Source organism: Thiohalobacter thiocyanaticus (assembly GCF_003932505.1). Classification (GTDB taxonomy): domain Bacteria; phylum Pseudomonadota; class Gammaproteobacteria; order Thiohalobacterales; family Thiohalobacteraceae; genus Thiohalobacter; species Thiohalobacter thiocyanaticus. The sequence goes on along the minus strand of NZ_QZMU01000001.1, from coordinate 159,822 downwards.
GGGCCGGGGGTGCAGCCTGGGCTCCCGCTGCGGGTCGTTCCAGGGGAAGCGCTCGCCCGGGGCCGGCAGGGGATAATATTCCAGGCAGGTGGGACGGTCGGGCCGCAGCCGCGGGGTCAGTTCGGCCAGTTCGGCGTCACTGAAGTGCTGGCGCAGCACCGCGCCGCCCGCATTGGAAGCGCCGCCGGCCAGCCACAGATCGCCCAGGCGATGACTGTAGATGCCGTACTCGGGGGCGAATACCGGCTGCGGCGAAAGCACCTTCAGCACCAGGGTCGAACCCAGCACTGTGACCGCCTGGCCGATGTGTTCGGCGCCGGTGGCGATGACCGCAGCGGTACTGTCGGTGGTCCCGGCGCAGACTGTGGCGGCTTCGGGCAGGCCCCAGCGCGCGCGCAGTTCCGGCCGCAGCGGCCCCAGCAGAGTGCCGGCAGGCCGTACCGTCGGCAGCAGACCGGCGGGCAGCTCCAGCCGTTCCAGCCAGCCGGGCCAGCGCCGCTGAACCGGGTCGTACCCCAGCTTCAGGGCATTGTTCTCGTCGCCCAGGTCGAAGCGGCCGGTGAGCCGGCCTGTGATCCACTCGGCCTGATGCAGGGCATGGGCGTTCCGGGCCGGGTGCTGGTCACACAGCCACAGCAGCTTGGCCAGGCTGGCGCAGGCGCTGTGCACCGGGGCCTCGGGCGGTGCGGCGGCGGCGATGTCGGCGAGCCGGTTCCCGGCGCGGGCATCGTTGTACATCAATGCCCGCGTGAGCGGTGTGCCATCGGGGCTGCACAGCAGCAGGGTGGCGGCGGTGCCGTCGACGGCGATGCGCTCAACCCGGCTCAGGGCATCCCGGCCGGCGAGCTCATCCAACAGCTGCTCCAGCTGCCGCCACCAGTGCTCCGGATCCTGGGAGACGGCTGCACCGTCGCGTTCGGGCGCGGGCAGGTCGGCCCGGGCCTCGGCCCGGATGGCGCCGCCGGTGTCGATCACGCAGGCGCGGACCCCGGAGGTGCCGAAGTCGATGCCGAGTGCCAGGCTCACGATCTCAGGGCAGGGTGACGGGCGGGGCGGGCTGCCAGTGTTCGGCCCGGTGCTCGGCCACCACGGTGGTGTAGATGCCGCCGCGCACATTGAATTCGGCGGTCAGCCGCATGAAGCGTGGCTGGATCGCCGCCACCAGGTCGTCGAGGATGCGGTTGGTCACCGCCTCGTGGAAGGCGCCCTGGTCACGGAAGGCCCAGACGTAGAGCTTGAGGGACTTGAGTTCCACGCACTTGTATTCGGGTACGTATTCCAGGTGCAGGGTAGCGAAGTCGGGCTGGCCGGTCTTGGGACACAGGCAGGTGAATTCGGGCACCCGGATGCGGATGGTGTAGTCGCGCTCGGGCTGCGGGTTGTCGAAGGTCTCGAGGTCTTTACTGGGCTGGGACGGCATGGGTCGGAATAGGGTATCGGGTGGCTGTGGCCGGAGCCGGGCTCCGGGTGATTCAGGGTCGACGCTGCACGGTATCGGGCACGGCGATTGTGATAGGATACCGCACTTGCGAGGCGGGGCTCCACAGCAATTCTCCCCGCCTTTACGCGCCGGTTGCAGCCATCCCGGGCATGGGTCCGCGAATGCGCTGTGGCCAGCTTGTATCCTGAATCCTGAATCCTGTATCTTGCCCCGATGCGTCTGACCAAAATCAAACTGGCTGGCTTCAAGTCCTTCGTCGACCCCACCACGATCCACATTCCGACCAACCTGGTCGGTATCGTCGGACCGAACGGCTGCGGCAAATCCAACACCATCGACGCCGTGCGCTGGGTGATGGGCGAATCCTCGGCCAAGCACCTGCGCGGTGACTCCATGGCGGATGTCATCTTCAACGGCTCCAACGCCCGCAAGCCGGTGGGGCACGCCAGCGTCGAGCTGATCTTCGACAACAGCGAGGGCAAGGTCACCGGCCAGTACGCGCATTACAACGAGATTTCCATCAAGCGTCAGGTCTCCCGCGACGGCCAGTCCAGCTACTATCTCAACGGCACCCGCTGCCGGCGCCGCGACATCACCGACATCTTCCTCGGCACCGGCCTGGGGCCGCGCAGCTATTCCATCATCGAGCAGGGCATGATCTCGCGCCTGATCGAGGCCAAGCCGGAGGAACTGCGCATCTACCTGGAAGAGGCCGCCGGCATCTCCAAGTACAAGGAGCGCCGCCGCGAGACCGAGAACCGCATCCGGCACACGCATGAAAATCTCGATCGTCTCAATGATTTGCGAGATGAAATTGAGAAATATCTTGAGAAGCTGCAGCGTCAGGCGCGCACCGCCGAGCGGTACAAGGAACTCAAGCAGCAGGAACGCCGCCTGCGCGCCGAACTGCTGACCCTGAAATACTCGGCCCTGCACCAGGACTTCGCCACCAAGGAACGCGCCATCAAGGAACAGGAGACGGCCCTGGAAGGGGTGGTCGCCGAACAGCGCGCCATCGAGACCGAAATCGAGAAATCCCGCGAGTCCCTGGTCGAGGCCAACGAGACCTTCAACGAGGTACAGGGCCGCTACTATGGCCTGGGCGCCGAGATCGCCCGGTTGGAGCAGGCCATCCAGCACAGCAAGGAAAGCCGTCAGCGCCAGCAGGAGGAACTGCGCAAGGCCGAGCAGGCCTGGAACGAGGTCGAGGCCCATATCAGTGTCGACGGCAAGCGGTTGCAGGAGCTGGACGGCGAACTCACCGAGAAGCAGCCGGTCCTGGAACAACTCCAGGGCAGGGCCGAGGCCTCGCGCGAGGCGCTGCAGCAGGCCGAGCAGACCATGCAGCAGTGGCAGAACGAGTGGGAGGCCTTCAATCAGCGCGCCGCCGAACCGCAGCAGACCGCCCAGGTCGAGCGCGCCCGCATCGATCAGCTGGAGCGCCAGCTGGCCCAGTACGAACAGCGTCTGACCCGTATCGAGGAAGAGAAAAATCGTCTGGATGACAGTCAGTTGCAGCAGGAAATTGATACGCTTTCAAACCAGGAGGCCGAGCGCGCCCGGGCCGTCGAGGCCCTGCAGGCTGAACTCGACACGATCCGTAATCGTATCAATGAGCTGAGAGAGCAACTTCAGAAACAACAGCAGGAACTCGAGGCCCTGCACAGCACCCAGCAGGAAGCGCGCGGCCGACTGGTCTCGCTGGAGGCGCTGCAGAAGGCGGCCCTGGGCAAGGAGGGCGGTACGGTTAACGCCTGGCTGGAATCGCGCGGCCTGCACGAGGCCCCCCGCCTGGCCGAACAGCTCCAGGTCGAGCCCGGCTGGGAACGCGCGGTCGAGACCGTGCTGGGCGCCTATCTCGAGGCTGTCTGTGTCGAGGATCTCAACCAGCCGGCCCGGGCGCTGGATGAACTGGGCGAGGGAAGTCTGAGCCTGTTCGACATCCGCGCCGTCGCCGGTGCCGGCCCTGCCGGTGACCGCGCCCTGGCAGCGAAAGTCAGTGCGCCCTGGTCGCTGCAGGGCCTGATGGACGGCGTCCAGGCCGTCGACAGCCTGACCGAGGCCCTGGCACTGCGACCGCAGCTGGGCCCGGAGCAGTCCGTGATCACCCGTGACGGCATCTGGCTGGGTCCGCGCTGGCTGCGTCTGAGCCGGGATCAGGATGCCCAGGCGGGCGTGCTGGAAAGAGAAAAAGAAATCAGTGAATTATCAGAATCTATTGATGTCAATGCTGAAGAGATAGAGCGCCAGCAATCGGCCCTGCAGCAGGCCCGTGACGAACTCCATAGCCTGGAGCAGCAGCGCGACGAACTGCAGACGGGCGTCAACCAGGCGCATCGGACTCACAGCGATCTGCGGGCCCAGCTCAGCGCCAAACGTTCGCGCCAGGAACAGATCCACAATCGGCGCGAGGCGCTGGACAAGGAAGCCGGCGAGATCCGCACCCAGCAGCAAACCGACACCGAGACCCACGCCACTGCCCGCAGCCGGCTGCACGCGGCAATGGCCTCGATGGACGAACTGGCGCGCGAGCGTGAGACCCGCGAGGCCGAACGCAACCGCCATCGCGAGGCCCTGCAGGCGGCCCGCCAGCAGGCCCAGACCGACCGCGACGAGGCCCATGGCCTGGCCATCCAGGTCGAGTCCATGCGTACGGCACTCAAGAGCACCCGCGAGAACCTGGAGCGGATGCAGGGACAGCAGGCCCATCTGCGCCAGCGCCGCGAGGAACTGCAACAGGCCATCGCCGCGGGCGAGGCGCCGCTGCGCGAACAGGAGCAGGAGCTGGAACGGCTGCTGACCCAGCGCGGTGAGGTGGAGAAGGAACTGCAGGCTGCCCGCCGCGCGGTCGAGGAGATCGAGCACAATCTGCGCACCCGGGAACAGAACCGTCAGCGCAGGGAGCAGGACAGCCAGCGCCTGCGCGAGGAACTGGGCCAGCAGCGCATGGCCTGGCAGGAACTCAAGACCCGCAGCCAGACCCTGCTCGAGCAGCTGAATGAAACCGGCTACGAACTGGAGACCCTGAAGCAGGAGCTGTCCGGGGAGGCCAGCATCGAGGCCTGGGCGGAGGAACTGGACAAGCTCGAGACCCGCATCCAGCGCCTGGGGCCGATCAACCTGGCGGCGATCGAGGAGTTCGAGGAACAGTCCAGGCGCAAGGAATACCTGGACGCCCAGCACAAGGATCTGACCGAGGCGCTGGATACGCTGGAAAACGCCATCCGCAAGATCGACCGCGAGACCCGCACCCGCTTCAAGGAGACCTTCGACAAGGTCAACACCGGCCTGCAGGCCATGTTCCCGCGCCTGTTCGGCGGCGGTCACGCCTACCTGGAACTGACCGGTGAGGACCTGCTCGATACCGGCGTGGCCGTCATGGCACGCCCGCCGGGCAAGCGCAACAGCACCATCCATCTGCTCTCCGGCGGCGAGAAGGCGCTGACCGCCGTGGCCCTGGTGTTCGCCATCTTCGAGCTCAATCCCTCGCCCTTCTGCATGCTCGACGAGGTCGATGCGCCGCTCGACGATGCCAACGTCGGACGCTTCTGCGGCATGGTGCGGGAGATGGCCGAACGGGTGCAGTTCATCTTCATCACCCACAACAAGATCACCATGGAACTGTCTAACCAGCTGATCGGTGTGACCATGAACGAACCGGGCGTGTCGCGCCTGGTGGCGGTCGACATCGACGAGGCCGCACAGATGGCGGCCATGTAGGGACATAAGGCATGGAATCCTTGCGCTGGATACTGCTGGGAGTGGGGTTGGTGGTCATCGCGGGCGTCTATTTCTGGTCGCGCCGTCCCTCCCGGCCGTCGCGGGTCGAACCCCGGGTCGAGTCCGACTCCGCGCCCGAGCCGGGCGATTTCGATATCGGCGGTGACGCGACACTGGAATCCGAGACCTTCAGTCAGGTCGAATCGGCTGCAGCGGAATCCGAACCGCAGGCCTGGCCGGACGCGGTGGACGAGGAACTCGCCGAGCTCAGCGCCGCCATCCAGGAGGAGCGCGAGGGTGCTGCGCCGCCCCCGCCGCCTGACGCGGTGGAGAAGATCATCGTCTTCTATCTCATCGCCCCGCGCGGCGAGCCCTTCACCGGCCCCGAAATGGATCGCGCCTTCACCGAGCTGGGTCTGGAGTACGGCGACATGCAGATCTACCATCGCATGGCGCCGGGCAGTTATCGCCGGCCGGTGTTCAGTATCGCCAACCTCACCGAACCCGGCACCTTCGATCCGGCCGCGCTGGGGCATTTCACCACCCCGGGCCTGAGCCTGTTCCTGCAACTGCCGGCGCCCATCGACTCGCTCAAGGCCTTCGACGACCTGGACGACACCGCGCACAGGCTCGCCGACAGGCTCGGCGGCGAGCTGCGCGACGAGACCCGCAGCCCGCTGAGTCGCCAGCGTATCGAAAACCTGCGCGAGGAGGTGGCCGAGTTCGAGCGTCGGCAGAAACTCAAGCACGCCGGCCGATGAGCACCCCGAAGCAGATCCGCAAGCGGGTCGAGACACTGCGCGAACAGATCCGCCATCACAACCATCTCTACTACGCCCTCGACGCGCCCGAGATCTCCGACGCCGAGTACGACGCCCTGCTGCGCGAGCTGCAGGCGCTCGAAGCCGAACATCCCGACCTGGTCACCGAGGATTCGCCCACCCAGCGCGTCGGCGCCGAGCCGGTGGAGGCCTTTGGCACGGTCCGCCATGAACAGCCCATGCTGTCGCTGGACAATGCCTTCTCCGACGCTGAGCTCAGCGACTTCGACCGCCGCATCCGCGAGCGGCTCAAGACCGACGATGAAATCGAATATGCGGCCGAGCCCAAGCTCGACGGCCTGGCGGTCAGCCTTCTGTATGAAGACGGCAGGCTGGTTCGGGGTGCGACCCGCGGCGACGGCACCACCGGCGAGGACATCACCCAGAATGTGCGCACCATCGGTTCCATCCCCTTGAAGCTGGTCGGCAGGGACTACCCCCGCCGGCTCGAGGTGCGCGGCGAGGTCTACATGACCCACGCCGGTTTCAGGAAACTGAACGCGGCGGCGGAAAAGGCGGGCGGCAAGACCTTCGTCAATCCCCGCAACGCCGCCGCCGGCAGCCTGCGCCAGCTCGATCCGAAGGTGACGGCGAAGCGCCCGCTTGAGTTTTTCTGCTACGGTGCCGGACTGATCGAAGGGGCCGAGCTGCCCGATCGCCACATCGACATACTGGAGCGGCTCAGGCAATGGGGGCAGCGCATCTATCCCGAGATCCGGCGGGTGAAGGGTCTCGAGGGTTGTCATGCGTACTATCAGGAAATGGAGCGCCGGCGCGAGTCGCTGGACTTCGATATCGACGGCGTGGTGTTCAAGGTCGACCGCCGCGACCTGCAGGAACGGCTGGGCTATGTCTCGCGCGCTCCGCGCTGGGCCATCGCCCGCAAGTTCCCGGCCCAGGAGGTCAACACCGTGCTGCGCGAAGTGGAATGGCAGGTCGGGCGTACCGGCGTGCTCACCCCGGTGGCGCGGCTGGAACCGGTGTTCGTTGGCGGGGTGACGGTAACCAACGCCACCCTGCACAATCCCGACGAGATCGAGCGCAAGGACATCCGCCTGGGCGACACCGTGGTGGTGCGCCGCGCCGGCGACGTCATCCCGCAGGTGGTTGCCGTGGTCAAGGCCAGACGGCCGAAGGGCGCCGGACGCATCAGCCTGCCCAGGAAATGCCCCGTGTGTCACTCCGATGTGGTGCGCGACGAGGGCGCGGCTGCACTGCGCTGCAGCGGCGGCCTGCACTGTCCGGCCCAGCGCAAGGCCGGGCTGATGCATTTCGCCTCGCGCCGGGCCATGGATATCGACGGTCTGGGCGAAAAGCTCATCGAGCAGCTGGTCGAGCGCGATCTGGTGCATGACGCCGCCGACCTGTATGCGCTGACGCAGGAACAGCTCGCCGGTCTCGACCGCATGGCCGGAAAATCCGCACAGAACCTGGTCGAGGCGCTGGAAAAAAGCAAGGACGTCACCCTGCCGCGGTTCATCCACGCGTTAGGCATTCCCGAGGTGGGGGAGGCCACGGCCAAGGCGCTGGCCGGACACTTCGGCAGTCTGGATGCCCTGATGTCCGCCGATGCGGATGCCCTGCAGGAGGTGCCCGATGTAGGCCCGGTGGTGGCCCGCGAGATCGCCACCTTCTTCGACCAGAAACACAACCGGGAAGTGATCGACAAGCTGCGCGACCACGGCATCGAGCCGCCGGCTCAGGAGATCAGGCGCCGCGCCGAACTGCCGCTGAAGGGACAATCCTGGGTGCTCACGGGGACGCTGGAATCCATGACCCGTGACGAGGCGAAGGAACAACTGGAAGCGCTGGGCGCGAAGGTGACCGGCAGCGTGTCGAAAAAGACCGATTATGTGGTTGCCGGCAGCGCAGCGGGCTCAAAGCTGGCTAAGGCCGAGCAGCTGGGGGTCGAGGTGCTGGACGAGGACGCCTTCCTCAAACGGCTCGAAGCACTCGAATAACTGTTGTGCGAGGCGCACGCCCGGCTTCGCCCGGGGAGAACCATCCACCCGGAAGCTGGCTGCGGTCCGCCCGCTCTCGGTATGGTCCGCAGCAGCAGGCGCTGATATATTGGCAGCGCCTGATCGGATGGCCGCAGTGAACCTCAGGGAACCCGAGCAGAATGACAACCACACCACAAGCGCGCACCACCCCTCTCGGTGGCAAGTTCGGCAAACTGATGGAAAGCTGCCGGCGCATGACCCGTTCGCATCTCGCCCCGCTCATTCGCAGCCTGCTCGAGCAGGTGGAAGTCGCCCTGCTGGAAGCCGCCGACAAGGCCGGCGACAACCAGAAGCAGCTCCAGTATTTCGACACCATGAACCTGGTGAAACGCAACCAGGACCGGATCGCCGAACACTACCTGAAGACGATCGACGCCGGCTTCGAACGTTTCATCCAGGGACAGCTGCCGACTTCCGGCGGCGGTGGTCTGGCCGGCATGCAGATGCAGCAGCTGGCGCTGGTGGACAAGCAGGCCATCGAATACGAACTGCCGGTCAAGAACCTCGTCGCCAAGGCCAATGCGGCCTATGCCGACGATCTGTACGGTCTCGACCAGCGCCTGGCCGTGGTCAACGGCGGCGAGCGGGTACCGGAACCGGCCCAGCCCGGCGGGCCGGTGCAGCTGGCCCAGGCCTTCGCCGACGCCCTGCAGGACATCGAGATGGCCAAGCCGGTACTGCTGATCCTGTTCGCGCTCTATGACCGCCATGTGATCCGCGAGCTCCAGGCCTTTTACGATGAATACAACCGGCGACTGGTCAGTGCCGGCATCCTGCCCAACCTGCGCTACGAAATCCGCAAGCACCATGATGCCCGCCGGGCGCGGCCGACGGCGCCGCCACCGGCCGGTGGTGCCGGCGGAGCCGGTGGCCGGGGGGGCGGCAACAGCGGTTTTTCGGTGGTTGACGCCCCGGCGGGAAATGTCGCGGAAGCCGGCGGGCACGCGTATGCCGATGCGGGCGGTATGGCGGGCAGCGCCGGCGCGGCAGGCAATGCCATGCTCTCCGACGAGGAACTGGACCTGCTGTCCGATCTGCGCCGCGGCATGGCCTCGCAGCGCGGCGAGACGGAACCGGATACCCGCCAGCTGCCGCCGGAACAGCGCGAGTCCAGCCGGCGCCGCATCGTCCAGTCGGCCCAGACCATCCAGGACACCTATGCCGAGGGCAGCGCCGCTCAGAATCTGGACCAGCTGATCACCAATCTGGAGGTCGATGCCGACCTGCTGAGTCATCTGCAGACGGTCATCAGCACCGAGCGGCGCCAGATCGAAAGCGCGGTGGAACAGGAGGCGCTGGATCCCGAGGACGCCGATATCATCGACCTGGTCGGGCTGCTGTTCGACCGCATGCTGGCCGAACAGCGGCTGCCCAACGCGGTCAAGGCCCTGCTCAGTCGGCTGCATACGCCCTATCTCAAGATCGGGCTGCTGGACAAGGCCTTCTTCATGCGTCAGGACCATCCGGCCCGGCGCCTGCTGGACCGGATGGTCGATGCCGGCGGCCAGTGGGTGATGGAGGACGACCTGCAGCGCGGCATCTTCCCCTGTCTGCGCGAGACGGTGGAGCGGATCATGCAGGACTATGCCCAGGATCCGCAGCTGTTCGAGGAGCTGGAGCAGGGGCTCGGTTCACACATCGATGAGCTCGAGCACAAGACCGGCATCATCGAGAACCGCGCCGTCGAGGCCGCCAATGGCCAGGAGCGCCTGGGCCAGGCCCGCCGGCGCGCGCATGCCGAGATCGCCCGTATCATCGCCGAACGGCACCTGCCCGAGGAGGCGGCGGTTCACCTGACCCAGGTGTGGGCGGAAAAGCTGATGTTCATCCTGCTGCGCGAGCGCGATGGCGAGGCCAGCCCGGCCTGGAAACTGGCCACGCGCGTGCTGCAGGACGTGATCGAGAGCATCGAGACGCCTGAATCCGAGGCCGAGTGCGAACGCCGCCAGGCCCGTCTGCCGCGGGTGCAGACGGCGATCCGGGATTCGCTGGGTGAACTCAGCGAATACGGCCGCAAGGACACGCCGGAACTGATGAAACGCATCCAGGCCTGGCAGGAAGCGGCCTGCGATCCCCGGGCCGGCGCCACGACCGGGCCGGTCAGGCTGGAGGTGCTGGACCTGACCCTGCCCGGACAGGCCGAGGCGGAAACCGCCGGAAGCAGCCTCTCGGCCCTCGAGCAGGCCCATGCCGATCACCTGGAGCAGATCGACTACGGGACCTGGTTCCAGTTCATGGATCCGGACAGTCGCCCGCGGCGCCTGCGCCTGGCCTGGTACAGCAAGCTCAGCAAACGCTACCTGTTCGTCGATCCGATGGGGGTGAAGGCGGCCGAGTACACGCGTGACCAGCTGGCGCGGCGCCTGGCCGCCGACAGCGCGCGGATCGTGCAGCAGGACCCGCGGCCCTTCGTGGACCGGGTCATGGATACGGTCCTGTCCTGGATCGCGGACAAATAACGGCCACGGGAGCCGCCATGAAGGAAAAACGCCAACATGCCCGCAAGTCCGTCCCCGGTGGGGTACGGGTGCGTGATGTGAACACCGGCCGGGAACTGGGTACGCTGCTCAATCTCTCACCCAGCGGCATGATGGTATTCACTGAACAGCCGGTGCCCGCCAATGCCGTCTATCAGTGCGAACTGGATCTGGGCACCGCCGTGCAGGACGAGGCCGGGCCGCTGCGCTTCGGGGTCGAATCCCTCTGGTGTCAGCCCTCGGAGCAGCCGGGCGCCTGGTGGGTCGGGCTGCGCATTATCGACATCGAATCCGGACACAGCGCCAGTCTGGAACGCTACCTGGACGAACTCTGACCAGGCCGCGCTGCGCTGGCCGCCCCACCGGGTTGTCATGTCACATATGAAATGCTTTCTGCCGCTGACACTGGCGTTGCTGCTGCCCCTGGCAGCGGCCCGCGGCCAGAGCTTCCCACTGCCGCCGGACGACGTCGATCTGGTGGGCCGGATTCAGGTCATCGAGGCCGCCCACGAGGACACCCTGCTGGATATCGCCCGCCGCCATCAGCTCGGCCATGACGAGATCCTGCTTGCCAACCCCGGCGTGGACCGCTGGCTGCCGGGAGCGGATACCCGGGTCACCCTGCCCACCCGATTCATCCTGCCGGCCGGTGAACGGGAGGGGCTGGTGCTGAACGTGCCGGAGATGCGGCTGTATTATTATCCGCCGGCCGGACGGGGCGAGAGACCGGAGGTGCGCACCTGGCCGGTCAGCGTCGGGCGCATGGACTGGAACACACCGCTGGGCAGCTGGAAGATCAGCCGCAAGCAGACAGATCCCGCCTGGTATCCCCCGGCCTCGATCCGCGAGGAGGCGGCGGCCCGCGGCGAGCCGCTGCCCGAGGTGGTGCCGCCCGGTCCCGACAACCCACTGGGTCAACACGCCCTGCGATTGAGTGTGCCCGGCTACCTGATTCACGGTACCAACAAGCCCTGGGGCATCGGTATGCGGGTCACCCACGGTTGTATCCGCATGTACCCGGAGGATGTCGCCGTCCTCTACGAGCAGGTACCGGTCGGTACGCCGGTGCGGATCGTCAACCAGACGGTGAAGGCGGGGTGGCTGCTGGGGACCCTCTACCTCGAGGTGCATCCCCCGCTGGAGGAGGACCGCCCCGGACGCGAACAGCTGCTGTCCATTGCCCTGGATGCCATCGAGACGGCCACGCAGGGACGGCCGCCGGTGCGGCTGAGCGGCCGGCGGATCAACCAGGCCGTGGAGAATCCGAGCGGCTATCCGGTCGCGGTTTCGCTGCCGGAATGAGGCGCCGCCCTCTTACTTGTACATGGACTTCTTGAACATGCGGTCGATCTTGGCATCCGTTTCCTCGGACCTGGCCTTGGCGGCGGCCGCATCGTCCTGGGCCTCTTCGGCCAGCCTGCGGGCAGCAGCAGCCTCGCTCCGGGCCGCGGCGGCCTCGGCGGCGGCATCGTCCGCGGTGCTCTGCGCCCGTTCGATATCGGAACGCAGCTGATCGATTTCACCGGTACTGGCGCAGCCGCCGAGGGCGAAGGCGCCGAGGAGCAGGATGGCGCCGAACTGTGTTTTTTGCTTCATTGTCGCGTCTCCCAGTAATGAGGGGTGGGTGAAAGAAACCTGCCGTGATGAATCGGGTTTCACCCCGGAGTATATCCAAGCCCGGTGTCTATTCAATGACCACCCGCGTGCCTTTGTCGATCCATTGAGCCAGATCATCAACCTGTTCGTTGGTCAGGGCGATGCAGCCCTCGGTCCAGTTGAAATCGGCGTGGATCGCGGAGTCGCCGTCACCCAGGCCGTGAATACCGATGTAACCGCCCAGGGCCGTGTGCTGTGGTGGCTCGGTCTCCTGGCGCAGGGCCTGGCGGATGCGTTCGAATTGCGTCGCCGTGATGCGGCCCGCCTGCAGCCCGGCACGGGCATGGGACAGGTTGGGATAATCCAGACCGTAGAAGCGGTGGAAGTCGGTGCGCGCGGCAATGCGCACGATGCGGAACTCGCCCAGCGGCGTCATGCCGTCGCCGACGCGCTTGGCCGCGGTGGTACCGTAACGGCCGATGGCGATCCCGGAGTAGGTGCGCAACCGCTCACCGCCGCGCATGACATGAAGTTCCAGGGCGGCGGTGTCGATCCGCAGCCAGACAGCCGGCTGTCCGGCACCGACCCCGGCCGCGGCCAGACCGGACAGCAGCAGGCAGACAAGGCCTGCCAGCCAGCCCCGGCGCCGGTTACGCGGACCGCGCATCCAGCTCGGCGGCCAGCGCCGTCGCGTCGATCTCCGCACCCAGGAAGGCCGCGAGGCTGCGCAGGTCCTGCTCGGCGTTGTCCAGGCAGGAGGTGCCGCCGGGCGAGGGGGTCATGTTGAAGATGGCGCCACGGCCGGTGTCGATCTTGGCCTCGCCCATGAGCAGCCGGGCGTTGGGCTTGTCGATCAGCTGCGGCCGGATGCCGCCGAAGCGACGGGCAAAGCTCAGGTCCCGGTAGCGCAGTCCCGGCACGATCTTGCGCACATCGCGCAGGAACAGCGTCTTGCGCAGCACCGGCACCTCGAACAGCAGATTCTTGAACATGTAGTTGCGGATATCCTTCACCTTGAGCAGGTCCCACAGCACCTTCGCCACCCGGCGGTCGAAGCGCAGTACGCGCAGGAAGTCCGGCAGGGTGCGGTAATTGTAACGCTCCAGGATGGGCAGGATCAGGGCCGTGGGCCCGAAACGGGTCTTGCCCGGCACCATGACATCCGGATCACCGTGGATGGCGGCAAAGGGCAGCTTGTCGTTCTGCAGGGTGTAGACCTTGCCGTTGAGGATCTGGGGCGTGAAGTAGTAGCTGCCGGCCACCGGCAGGCAGGAATACTCCAGCCCATAGCCCAGGTCCTGCGCCAGCTTCAGGCTGTGTCCGCCGGCGCAGACCACCAGCGACCGGGTCCGATAGCAGGCCTCTGCCGTGTCGACCCGCAGGCCGTCGTCCTCGATGACGATGCGGCTGACCGGCTCGTTGTAGCGCACATCGATCTGTTTGCCGGCCACGGCCTGCGCCTGGCGCAGGAAGGAGCGCGACACGGCGCCGAAATCCACCGCCGTGTACTCATCGGTCGAGCCCAGCGCCAGCAGCGGTTCCGGACGCAGGTGGCCGTCGGCACCGATGGCCACGGCCGGCTCGATGCGGGCGATATCCTTCTTTTCCAGCCGTTGCAGGGCAGGGTAGTGCGGACGCAGGGCCTCGAAGCGGCTTTCCAGCGCGGCGCACTCGGACGCGCCCACGCCCAGCACCATCTTGGGGTATTTGAAGATCAGGTGATCCCGGTCCGGCTGGGCAAGGCAATAGTTGGCCAGCTTGCGCGCGGCCTGCTGCACCTTGAGGGCCTTGTCCAGACTGTAATTGGTCTCGATATCGCCGCAGTGCAGGGTCTGGCTGTTATTGCTGGACAGGGTGTTGACCTGCGCCGGTGCGGCGTATTTCTCGATGATGCCGATGCGTTCGATGCCGCTGTAGCGTGCCGCCAGGTACAGCAGCGCCGTGCCGGTGATGCCGGCGCCGATGATCAGCAGGTCGTACTGGTCGTTGGGCATGAATCAGCCGGCCTCGGGTTCCAGCAGCTCGATCCAGTGCCGCACCGGCCGGTCGCTTTCGCTCTGCAGGTGCAGCTGGCAGCCGACGTTGGCAGTGGCGATCAGTTCCGGTCCGCCGCTGTCCAGGGCGGCCAGCTTGTTGTCGCGCAGCTGTGCGGCCAGTGCCGGCTGGGTGATGGAATAGGTCCCGGCCGAGCCGCAGCACAGATGCTTGTCCGGCACCGGCGTGAGCTGATACCCCAGCCGGGTGAGTATCCCTTCGACAATCTCCGGCAGCTGCTGGCCGTGCTGCAGAGTACAGGGCGGATGGTAGGCAACTCTGCGACCGCCGCCGTCCAGGCCCAGCGCGGCGAGATCCTCCTGCTGCAATACCTCGGCCGGATCGCGTGCCAGTTCGCTCACGCGTGCCGCCTTGTCGGCATAGGCCGGGTCGTCGGCCAGCAGTTTGCCGTATTCCTTGACGAAGGCGCCGCAGCCGCTGGCCGTGACCAGGATCACCTCCGCGCCCTGTTCGATATGCGGCCACCAGGCATCGATATTGCGCCGCATCATGGCGCGTGCCTCGTCGCCGGCGGCGAAGTGATGACTCATGGCGCCGCAGCAGCCCGCGGCCGGCGCCTCGATGAGCTGAATGCCGAGCCGGTCCAGCACCCGGGCGGTGACCGCATTGGTGGCAGGTGTGGTCACCGACTGCACGCAGCCGGCCAGCGCCAGCATGCGGCGGGCATGCGTGGTCGTCGGCCAGGCGGGCACGTTCTGCACCGGCGGCAGCTTGCGCCTGAGCCCGGCCGGCAGCAGCCGGGCGAAGCCCCGTCCCAGACCCAGCAGGGGTTTGAAGCGGCGTGGGTAGGGCAGGGTCAGACGCAGGGCGCGCTGCAGCAGACGCTGGGAATGCGGCCGGGGCAGCCGCCGGTCCAGCTCCTCGCGGCCGATGTCGAGCAGGCGGTGGTAGACCACGCCCGAGGGGCAGGTGGTCTCGCAGGCGCGGCAGCTCAGACAGCGGTCCAGGTGCTGGCGGGTATGGGTACCGGCTTCATCGCCTTCCAACATCTGTTTGATGAGATAGATGCGTCCGCGCGGGCTGTCCAGCTCGTCGCCCAGCAGCTGGTAGGTCGGGCAGGTGGCGGTGCAGAAACCGCAGTGCACACAGCTGCGCAGAATGGCGTCGGCCTCCTGGCCGGCGGCGGTGGCAAGCAGTGATTCGGGCAGGCGCGTCTGCATCAGAACTCCGGGTACATGCGGCCGGGATTGAGAATGCCCTGCGGGTCCAGGGCCTGCTTGAGACGCTGGTGCAACGCCAGCAGGGCGGGATCGAGCGGGTGAAAGCGCGGCGTGTCCTCATCGCCATTGCGGTACAGGGTGGCGTGGCCGCCGGCCCCGGCGGCCAGACGCCGGATGCGCTCGGCCGGCTGACGGCTGGCGAGCCAGCGCAGACCGCCGCCCCAGTCGACCAGCTGGGCATCGTCCAGCGCCAGCGGCGGACTGGCCGGGGCCACGGCGCAGCGCCACAGCGGCGCCTTGTGTTTGAAGAAACTCAGTTCCTGTTCGCGCAGACGCTGCCAGAAGGATTCCGCCCTGGCGTGCGGTTCGCCGCCGAGCTTATTCGCGGCCGCTTTCACCGCGGTCTCGGCGCCGCTCAGGCGCACATACAGATGATCGCCGTCATAGCAGGCGCCGGACAGGGGCAGCGGCTTGCCGGCCCAGGTGTTCATCAGCTCGATGGCTTCCCGATCCCCTCGCTCCTGGACCAGGGTCTGTTCCACCTCGGGGCGGGGCAGTACCTTGAGGCTGGCCTCCAGGATCACGCCCAGGGTGCCGAAGGCACCGATCTGCAGCCGGGACAGGTCGTAGCCGGCGACGTTCTTCATCACCTCGCCGCCGAAATGCAGGTCCTCGCCCCGGCCGTTGAGCAGCCGGCAGCCCAGCATGAAATCGCGCGCCGCCCCGGCATAAGGCCGGCGTGGGCCGGACAGACCGGCGGCGAGCGTTCCGCCCAGGGTCGCGGTTGGGCCGAAGTGGGGCGGTTCGAAGGCCAGCATCTGACCCTCGGCGGCAAGCAGGCGTTCAATCTCACTGAGCGGCGTGCCGGCACGTGCAGTAATGACCAGTTCGCTCGGCTCGTAATGCAGTACGCCGTCGTGGTCGTGCACCGACAGGGCCTCGCCCCGGACTGCCAGGCCGAGAAAGGCCTTGGTGTTGCCGCCATGGATGCGCAGCGCGCTGCCGCTGTCGGCGGCGGCGCGCACCCGCTCGCTGAGTTCGGCGGTCATATCGCACATCAGAAGCGTTCCAGCTCGGGATGCGGCAACTCGCCCTGGTGCACATGCATGGCGCCGAATCGGCGGCGCAGCGGTGCAGGGTGGGTACGGCCTTGCCCGGGTTGAGCAGGCCGGCGGGATCGAACGCGGCCTTGACGGCATGGAACTGCGCCAGCTCCAGCGGCCGGAACTGGACGCACATCTGGTCGATCTTCTCCATGCCCACGCCGTGCTCGCCGGTGATGGTACCGCCGACTTCGACGCACAGCTCCAGGATCCGGCCGCCGAACTCCTCGGTGCGTTCCAGCTCGCCGGGGATTGTTGGCATCGTAGAGGATCAGCGGATGCAGGTTGCCGTCGCCGGCATGAAAGACATTGGCCACGGCCAGGCCGTATTCCCGTGACAGTTCGCCGATGCGGGTCAGCACCTCGGCCAGGCGGCTGCGGGGAATGGTGCCGTCCATGCAGTAGTAGTCCGGCGAGATGCGTCCCACGGCCGGGAAGGCGGCCTTGCGTCCCTGCCAGAAGCGGGCGCGTTCGGCCTCGTCGCGGGCGGTGCGCACTTCCACCGCGCCGTGCTCCTGCAGCAGCCCTGCGCACCTGGCTGATGTGTTCGGAGACCTCTTCGTTGGTGCCGTCCAGTTCGCACAGCAGGATGGCCTCGACCTCGGGGTAGCCGGCATGCACGAAATCCTCGGCGGCGCGGATGGCGAGGCGATCCATCATCTCCAGTCCCGCCGGGACGATACCGGCGGCGATGATCGCGCCCACGGCCCGGCCGGCCCGGGCCACGTCGTCGAAGGCGGCCAGGATCACCTGGGCGCGTTCGGGAATCGGCAGCAGCTTGACCGTGACCTCGGTGATGACCCCGAGCATGCCTTCCGAGCCGGTCATGAGTGCCAGCAGATCGTAGCCGGGCGCGTCAGGCGCGGCCGTGCCGATGCGCAGGCGTTCGCCGTCGATGGTGAGGATTTCCAGTTCGACCAGGTTGTGCACCGTCAGGCCGTATTTGAGGCAGTGCACGCCGCCGGAGTTCTCGGCCACGTTGCCGCCGATGGTACAGGCGATCTGGGAGGAGGGATCGGGCGCATAGTAGAGCCCATAGGGTTTCGCCGCTTCGGAGATGGCCAGGTTGCGCACGCCGGGCTGAACGCGCGCAGTGCGGTTGCGCGGATCGATCTCGAGGATGCGGTTGAACTTCGCCAGGCTGAGCAGAATGCCCTCGGCATGGGGCAGGGCGCCGCCGGACAGACCGGTGCCGGCGCCGCGCGCCACGACCGGTATGTCATGTTCACTGGCGTAGCCGAGTACGGCCCGGACCTGTTCCACCGTCGCCGGCAGGGCCACGGCCAGGGGCAGTTTCCGGTAGGCCGACAGGCCGTCGCATTCGTACGGGTGCAGATCCTCGGGCAGGTGCAGCAGCTGGTCGCTGCCGAGCAGGGCCTGCAGATCAGCGATGATACGGGCGCGCGATGGGCGGGGGGCTGTAGCGGTGGCTGTGGACATCGGCTCTGGTAATCCGGTTTGGGATACTTGCAACTTTAACATTTATGTCTGGGATGAACGGCATTTACTTTAGCCGTCATTGCGAGCGCAGCGTGGCAATCTCATACTGCGGAATCAATCGGTTGGAGATTGCCACGTCACTTCGTTCCTCGCAATGACGGGTGTTATTCTGCATGAGTGGACGGCATTCATGCACGGGAGATTAACTCTCGCCGGTCCGGGTTATTCCTGTGCCGCAGGCTTGCTCCGGCATGCCTGGCGCCGGACAATGCGCCTTTCGTAACACGGCCGCGGGCAGTCATTCCATGGACAAGCAATTCTGGCTCGAACGCTGGGACAACAACCAGATCGGTTTTCACCAGGACGAGATCAACACCCACCTGCAGCGTTTCTGGCCGCAACTCGGCCTGGCGCCGGACCGGCATGTGTTCGTGCCGCTGGCCGGCAAGACGCTGGACCTGCTCTGGCTGGCCGCCCAGGGCCACCGCGTGACCGGGGTCGAGATCAGCGAACGGGCTGTGCGTGCCTTCTTCGACGACAACGATCTGACACCCCAGACCCGTGACACGGATGGCTTCCGCCTCTGGCAGGCCGGCGAGATCACCCTCATCGAAGGCGATTACTTCGACCTGATGCCGGCCGAGCTCGGGCCGGTGGATGCCGTCTTCGACCGCGCCTCCCTGATCGCCCTGCCGCCGGCCATGCGTCCGAACTATGCCCGTCAGCTGCAACAGCTGGCACCCGCCTGCCCGGTGCTGCTGGTGACCCTGGACTATGACCAGCACGAGATGGACGGCCCGCCCTTTGCCGTCAGCGCCGATGAGATCGAGCAACTCTACGGTGCCAGCCACCGGATCACCCCGCTGGACAGCCTGGACGTGCTGGCCGAGAACGCCCGCTTTCGCGAGCGCGGTCTGACCCGGCTGGAGGAGCGGGTCTACCGTCTGGAGCCCAGCGACTGAATCCCGCCCGCCCGCTTTTCTCACGAAAACAGCCCGTTGTACCGCCTTTCTGCTAAGTTCTGACAGCCTGCGGCCGTTATAGGCTGTAGCTCCGCCAGTGCGGGTGGCCGGATCCGCCCGGCACCCGCCCGGGGTTTATGATTAATCTATAAAACATGATGTTATGTCAGGGATAGAGAAAGGATCGAGATTATGGAGCCCATCCTGACCGGCCGCTCCGCCGGCCCCGAGTCCGATGTTTCCCACCCCGCCGGTACCTGGCTGTCCGGCCTGGTCCTGGCCGCTGTCCTGTGGCTGCTGAGTTCGGCGGTCACGGCGGCCGGCTCCGACGATTTCGTCGCCGCCGGCAACGGCGAGGGTGTCGATGCGGTGCTGATCATCGACAGCTCCGGCAGCATGAAGGAGACCGACCCCAGGCGCCTGCGGGTTGCCGCCGCGCGCATGTTCATCTCCCTGCTGGCCGGACAGGAC
This sequence comes from Thiohalobacter thiocyanaticus, assembly GCF_003932505.1. Classification (GTDB taxonomy): domain Bacteria; phylum Pseudomonadota; class Gammaproteobacteria; order Thiohalobacterales; family Thiohalobacteraceae; genus Thiohalobacter; species Thiohalobacter thiocyanaticus. The sequence goes on along the minus strand of NZ_QZMU01000001.1, from coordinate 140,573 downwards.
CGGGTCGGGGTCATCAGCTTCAGCGATGCCGGCTATCCGGTCGCCCATCTCACCCCGGCCACCGAGGCCAACCGCAGCCAGCTGTTCGCGGCCGTGGACAAGGTCTCCGCGCTGGGCGCCTACACCAATCTGCATGCCGCGCTGGAGACCGGCCGCCGGATGCTGGCCGAGGAAGGGGGCGAGGGTCGGCGGCGCATGCTGCTGCTGATGTCCGACGGCAGGATGGATACAGGCGACTTCGATCAGGATCAGCGCCTCACCGCCGTCATCGAACAGGACATGATCGGGGAACTGCGCGCGGCCGGCATCGAGGTCTATACCCTGGCCTTCACCGAGGCTTCGGACATGCCCCTGCTGCGTACCATCGCCAGCGGCACCGGCGCGATCTCGCGCCTGGCGTCCAACGATCGGGAGCTGCACCGGGTCTTCAGCACCCTGTTCGAAAGCGCCAAGCAGCCCGACATGCTGCCCATCGCCGGCGGCGAATTCATGGTCGACGAAGCCATCGAGGAGGTCACGGTGGTGGCCTCGAAGAACACCCCGGGCTCCGAGATCAAGCTGGTCATGCCCGATGAACGCATCATCCGGCCCGACGTCGCCGGTCCCGCCGTGCGCTGGTTCCAGTCCGAGCGCTTCGACATGATCACCATCGAAAAGCCGCCGGCCGGGACCTGGCGGCTGGTCTCCGACAGCGAGGATAACCGCGCCTATGTAGTGACCAACATGCGCCTGGAGGGCCGCCTCGGCGATGCCGATTCCGACCCCGCCATCGGCGAGCCGATGCAGGCCAGCGCCTGGCTGGAGCAGGCCGGAGAGACGATCAAGGCGGCCGAGATCCTGGATCACACCGAATTCCGCATGCAGATCACCCCGCCCGAGGGCGAACCGCGCCACCTGTCACTGCAGGCCGGTGCGGACGCCGATCCGGGCCACTTCCTGCAGAGCTTTGAATTCACCCGCCCGGGCTCTCACCGCATCCGCCTGATCGCCAGCAGCCAGACCTTTCAGCGGGAAAAGTCCCTGTTCATCGAGGTGCCGCCGCTGCCGGAAGGCGAGGCACCGCCGCCCGATCCGGTTACGGCCGAGGAGCCTGATCCCGAACCTGAATCTGAATCTGAGCCCGAAGCCGAAGCCGAACCCGAGCCCGAGCCTGAACCGCAGGCCGAACCGGAACCCGAGCCCGAGCCGCAGGCCATGCGGGAAGAGATCATCGATCCCGAGCCGGAAGCGGAACAGGATTCCGGCCTGAACCTGAATCTGGGCCTGATCCTGGGCCTGTTCATCCTGGTCAATGTGCTCATCGGCTCGGCCGTCGGCGGCTTCCTGTGGTGGCGCAGGCGCCGCGCCCGCAAGGCCGCTGCGCAGGACGGGGAGGACGCCGAGACGGCCGACGACGAGGGCCCGGACAAGGGCTGATCGCGGCAGGATGACGCCATGATCGAACTGCACATATACGGCATCCTCGCCATCCTGGAACTACTGCTGCTGGTCTGCGTCCTGGCCGGGTATCTGTATGTGCGCAACCGCCGGAACACCCGCACCATCGCCCGGCTGAGTCAGTCGCTGGCGCAGCAGCCCGCAGTCCCCACAGCCCCGGTGGCGGAACCGGCGCCCACGCCGGACACCCAGGCCGAGACCCGCGCCTACAGCGATTTCCTGCGCGAGGAACTGGATGCCTCCAGCCTGATGCTGGGTTCCGACCCGGCGTCGGGGACGGACGACGGGACCGATCCCGGGGACGGATCGCAGCAGGGACAGGCGCGTGAAATGCTGGCCGCGCGCCATCAGTTTCTGCAGCTGGAACTGGATGCCCAGGCTATGGCCGGGGACCCCGAGGCCCGGCGTCAGCATATCGTGCAGCAGATGCAGAATCTGCTCGCCACCTTCACGCCCACCGCAGCGGAAACGGTGGAGGAAGACGAAGCCGATGAGGCAGCCGGCGCCCTGGCGCGCGAGCAGCAGCTGGAAAGCCAGCTCGCCCATCTGCGCACGGTGGTCGGCAACCAGCAGGACGTGATGCGCGAGCTGCGCGACCTGCTGGAAAAGGAGATGAGCGAGTCCGAGGAAATGCGCGACATCATTGCCAAACTGCAGGACGCCGAAGCGAGCAGCCTCGAACTGGAACGCTCGCTGGAGGCCATGGACAGGCAGACACCAGAGCCGGGTGAACAGGGGCAGGGCAGTGTCGGGCCACAGGGCGCGCATGCCAGCCCGGACTCCGACATGCTGCGCAACCTGGTCGGCAACCAGCAACAGGACCATCAACAAGTTACAGAGCATGCTCAAGCAGTCGGTGGGGGAGAAGGAGGCCTCGGTCGAGCTGCGCGATGCGATGGAGAAGATCCAGCGCTCCAATCAGGAACTGGGCACCTGTGTGATGGTGCTGGAAGACGAGAACAGCCTGCTGCGCGAGCAGATCGAATCGCTGCAGTCTCAGCTGGAGAATCCCATGGGGGAGGAGACTGACCCGCCGGCGGCGCAGAGTGCTGCCCCGGCCGAGTATGAGTGCGGCTTGCAGCGCGCGGATGCGACGCGCCCGATCGGAGGCTGCAAATCGCCATCCCGCAGCGGACACCGCCCTCAGTGGAAGTGATGAAACGCGCACCTGCAGCCGAATTCCGCAGGGAAGCGGCGGCCGCCGCGGCGACGCGACGGTCGATGCCCTGCTGGAGGAGGCCGCCCCGCAGCCGCCCCTGCTGCCGGGGTTGAGACCAGAACGCCGTAGTCCGCCGCCTAGACGCGGGCAATCAATACCCCAGGGAGGTTCGGCCTTCGACCACGAGGAGGAGACGCCCGGTCCATCGATATGACAGCGACACCCTGAATTCGAATCTGAAGAAGGACTGAATACAGCGGCCCGGCCCGTTGCGCAGCACAGTTCGTTGATTCAGGGGAGATGGGCCGAGCCGTCCGAGCCAATTCGTGGCTGGGGATCGATCCCCGCGCACCGTCGACGCCGGACGGACAAAGATGTGGTCGATGCGGGCTGCCGGGGAACGGCTGGGATAGGTTCCCCTTGCACCCCAACGCGGCCAGCCTCCCGGAATCGACTTCGCCAGGCGGCACAGAGCTTGGCGTACAACCGCGATGCGAAGGCGTTGAATCGCCGCAAAGGATGACGGGTCACGCATTGCGCGTGAGCCAGCCAGTCGCTTCCTCCCAGCAGGGGCAGGGCCGCCACCTCGACAGGCGTGTCGCCAGCGGAGACAGCCGCCAGGTGGGTGTTGAGGCCCTGAACCTCTCTGCCTTCCAACTCCACGCGCCCAATCGCCCCCCGCGTTCCAGTTTGGGCCGCTCGGCAGGCCCGGCCGGCATGAGCCGCACGCACGATCCGCAGCGGGCAGATGGGTTCAAGAATCGCGTCCCCGTAGCGTTTCTTCCCTCGAATGCAGGGCCGGATGGAAATGAAACTCCATTTCCAGATAGCGCGCGATCAGGTGTGCCTGATCCATCCCGGCGGTGCGTTGCCGTCCCACGTCCAGTTCCTGCAAGGCAACCACGTCCGGGCGCGCGCGCGCAATGATGCGGGCGATGCGTTCGACGTCGATCCGTCCGTCCATGCCGATACAGCTGTGCACGTTGTAGCTCATGACCCGGAGCCGGGCTGAGCGGGCGGCGGCCGGGCGCCGTCGCGCCGCCCCGGTGCGGGTCGCAACGCGCCCCAGTTGCCGCAGGGCCGCATCGCGCAGATCGCCGGGACGCAGATAGGTGTGGTCTGAGCGGGGCAGCGCTGTGTCCGGGGGCAGCAGCGCAAAGCCGTGGGTTTCCTCCGGATGCAGGCCGGCGTGGGCCCCCGCCTCGTTGGCGAAGCTCAGCGGGCTGCTGCCGGCGTGCCAGCCCAGGAGCACCAGGTCCCCGGCATCGGGATGTTCACACAGGCGCAGCAGGTCGTCGCCGAGCGAATCGATGAAGGGATGCCGCGCCCCGAACAGGGCCGGGACCTCCTGCGGCAGATCGAACCCGCCGGTGTCGGTCCAGGCCCGCAGCCGGCCCGCCGCCCGGCAGCTGAGCACGACGGGGATCCCGTGGTTCCGGGCCAGATCGCGGGCGAGCAGCTCGCGTTCCCGCACCTTCAACCGGGCCGGCAGGTAGACATGCGCCACCGGACCCAGCGCGGCGATCATCGCATCGTCCTGATCCTGATCCTGGTCCGGTTCGCCCCCGTTTATACCCAGGACCGAGAACAGCCGCTGGATGTTCCGCCCGCCCAGCAGGCGCACGCGCTGGGTCTGAACCCCGGGGAGATCCCGGTTGCCGGTGACAGCCGGGTGGACGGCCAGTTGCGCAAGCGCCGTCCTGACGGATTGCTCCAGGTCATGGCCCTGCAGCTCATGGTAGGGTCTTACCCCGACCTGGCCGTGATCGGAATAGATCCAGACATCATAATGCCGCCAGACGCTGCGGTTGGCGGCGCGCCACAGCCGGGCGACGGCATCGTCGATGCCCTTCAGGGTCCAGTGGGCGAACAGCGAGTCCGGTCCGCGCCGATGGGCCTGCTCGTCATAGCCCAGAAAGTTGAGGTGAATGATGGGCAGGCCGCGGCTGATGTCCAGCTTGCCGCCGATCACGCAGAGTTCGCGCAGCAGGATGGAGATGGCGACCCGGGTGGGAATGAACTTCAGCTCCTTGATGAAGTCCTGACCCCGGGCTTGACCGCGAACGAAATCGGTCAGGGCCAGGCCTGATTCCAGCGCCAGCAGGGCCGCGATGCGCATCAGGCTGTACAGATGACTCAGCACAAAGGCGACCAGCACCAGCGGATTGGCGCCGCGCAGCGCCGGCCCCCAGCCCATGGAGGAGGGGCAGAAATGCGTCTCCTCGGCGCCGCCGCTGAAGTTGTCCAGATAGGCGCTGCCGCCCCTGAGCAGGGGCTCGTCTCCGGCATCGCGGTAGCGGTCCTCGATCCGCGCGGCGGCCTCGGGCTCGTACATGCGCACGATCCGGCCCGAGTTTCGTTCCCGGAAGGAAAACGCCGGAACGGCGGCCCTGACGCCATAGAACAGTTCCGCCTGTACCGCCGGCGTGGTCGACGGCAGGCCCGAGTAATGCGCATGCACCTGATAGTCTTCACGCCGTATCAGGCGCCGCAGGAAAGGCAGTTCACCCCGCTGCAGTGCCTGTTCCAGCTGCGGTTGCGAAAGTCCGTCGATCTGGATCATGATCAGCCCGGGCCGGTTCGGCGAACCCTCCGACACCGGCAGGCGCAGCAGACGCGACAGCCAGAGGCTGCGGCTGAGGCTGCGGCGCAGCCGCCGCAGCGCAGTCTCGAGGCGGCCGATCATGGGACGGCCGGCACGCCTGTGTCCCGGCTCCAGCTCACGGCTGCTCTTCCTCGATTACGCCGGCGTCGCGGTAGCGCTTCAGCGCCCGTTGCGCGATCCGGTTGAGATACACGACAACGGTCACGGTGGCGACGAAGCCGGTGGCATAAAGGCCCCATGCCAGCGGGCTGCGCTCCAGGCCGCCCGTGCCCAGGCTGGTGAGATCGGCCGCGATCGAGCCGAGATAGGCGTTGTGCAGGGAGAAGGGGATGAAGCCCACGAGCGAGCCGCCCGTGTAACCGCGCAGGGAAAACGAGGTCATGCCGAAGAAGTAATTGGACAGCTTGCTCGGAAAGAAGGGAATCAGGCGTGTCAACAGCACGATCTTCCATCCCTGCGGTGTCAGCTCATCGCTCAGCACGCGCAGCCTGGCCCGCGCCATGATCCAGGCCCTGACGCGCCGACCGAACAGATGGCGGGCCATGAGAAACGCCAGCGCCGCGCCGAGTGTGGTCCCGAGTACGACATACACAGTCCCCTCCACAACCCCGAAGATGAAGCCCGCACCGGTGGTGAACAGCACTCCCGGCAGCAGCAGTATCACCACTAACGCCATGATCAGGATGAACAGCAGCGGCGCCCAGGCGCCCTGTGCCTCGAACCAGCGCAGCAGTTCCAGCACCCGGGCGTGGACGCCGAAATGAATCAGCAGGGCAAGTACCGCGGCCACGAACAGGATACTGGCCGCAATCCCCCACAATGGCGAGAGGGTAGAGGCTGTGGCAGGGTCTGGCCGGGGCGGCTTCATGCCCGGGACGATAGCCTATCGCCGCGCCTCCGGGAAGCCCGCAGGCGCGCGCCGGACAGGGACGCTGTGCTCTGGCAATTCCCCGGCGCTTCGCGTACTCTTCGCCGGCATCGCCAGACGGATCAACAGGCATGGCAAGGCGCCGATCGACTTCCCCCCGCAAACGCAAACGCCCCGCACGTCAAACCCAGCGCCGGCCGCGCCGCGCTTTTCCCTGGTTGCGCATCCTGTTGGTGCTGCTCGTCGTCCTGGCGGCCTACGGGGTGTACCTGGATGCGAGCATCCGGGCCAAGTTCGAGGGCCAGCGCTGGGCGCTGCCGGCACGCGTCTATGCCCAGCCGCTGGAACTCTACACCGGCCTGGAGCTGAGCCCGGCGCGCTTCGCCGCTGTGCTGGATCGGCTCGGCTACCAGCAGGTACCGGCGCTGCGTCATGCCGGCGAGTTCTCGCGCGACCGCGACCGGTTTCATGTGCATACCCAGCGCTTCCAGTTCTGGGATGCCACCGAGCCGGCGCGGCGTCTGCGCATCGACTTCGCCGGCGGGCGTATCAGTGCCATCAGCGATCTGGCCGGCGGCCGGGCGGTGCCCATCGTCCGGTTGGAGCCGGAACAGATCGCCAGCATCTATCCCACCCACGGCGAGGACCGCATCCTGGTCAGTCTGGATGGGGTGCCCGACTTTCTCACCGCCGCCCTGATCGCCACCGAGGACCGCGGCTTCTACGATCACCACGGCATCTCGCTGCGCGGCATCGCCCGTGCCCTGTTCGCCAACATCCGCGCCGGCGGGGTGGTGCAGGGCGGCAGCACCCTCACCCAGCAGCTGGTGAAGAACTTCTTCCTCACCCACGAACGCACCCTGGTCCGCAAGCTCAACGAGGCCCTGATGGCCCTGCTGCTGGAGCTGCATTACAGCAAGAATGAGATCCTCGAGGCCTATCTCAACGAGGTCTACCTGGGCCAGGACGGCGCCCGCAGCATCCACGGCTTCGGTCTGGCCAGCCGTTTCTATTACGGCCGCGCCCTGGAAGCGCTCACGCCGGAGCAGACTGCGCTGCTGGTGGGCATGGTCAAGGGACCTTCCTATTATGATCCCCGGCGTCATCCCGAGCGTGCCCGCGAGCGGCGCAACCTGGTGCTGGAGCTGCTGGCCGAACAGGGCCGGCTCGAGGCACGCGATGCCGCCCGGCTCCAGGCCCGACCGCTGGGCGTGGTGGACAAGCGCCGGGTGGCCAGCAATGCGCATCCCGCCTTCCTGGAACTGGTACGCCGGCAGCTGCAGCGCGATTACCGCGAGGAGGACCTGCGTTCGGAAGGGCTGCGCATCTTCACCACCCTCGACCCGCTGCTGCAGCGCACGGTCGAGGCGCAGGCCGACGCCCGTCTGACGCAGCTCGAGCGCGGCTACAATATCGAGCCCGACGCCCTGCAGGCCGCCGTGATCGTCACCCGTTATCAGAACGGTGAGGTACTGGCACTGCTCGGCGACCGTGACCCGCACGCCGCCGGCTTCAACCGGGCACTGGAGGCACGGCGCCAGATCGGCTCCCTGATCAAGCCCTTTGTCTATCTCACCGCCCTGGAATCGGGGGGCTATACCCTGGCCAGCCGGCTGGAGGATACCCCCTTCACCCTGGACATGCCCATCGGCGATCCCTGGCAGCCCCGCAACTACGACAGGAAATTCCGCGGCGAGGTGCTGCTGATCGATGCCCTGGTCGAATCCCTGAACGTGCCCACCGCGCGGGTGGGTCTGGATACCGGCCTGGACAGCCTCATCCGTACTCTCGACCGTATGGGCCTGGAGCGCGACATCCGGCCGCTGCCCTCGTTGCTGCTGGGCGCGCTGGAACTGACACCGCTCGAGCTCACCCAGCTCTACCAGGGCCTGGCGGCCAACGGTTTCCGCTCGCCGCTGCAGGCGATCCGTGAAGTGGTGGACGCCGAGGGCCTGCCGTTGCAGCGCTATCCGCTGGAAGTGCAGCGGGTGGCCGAACCGGCGGCCGTCTCTCTGGTGCAGTTCGCCCTGCGCGAGGTTGCCCTGCGCGGTACGGCCAGGGCGCTGGGCGCGCGCTTCGGCGCCGGGGCCGGACTCTCGGGCAAGACCGGCACCACTGACGAACTTCGCGACAGCTGGTTCGCCGGCTATGATGATGACCGGCTGATGGTGGTCTGGGTGGGACGCGATGACAACCGCAACATGGGTCTGACCGGCAGCCAGGGCGCGTTGCAGCTGTGGAGCGAAATCATGGCGCGCAGGGGCGTGCTGCCGTCGGTCTACACCCCGGCGACCGGGGTGGAACTGGCGGAAATCGACCCCGCTTCGGGCCTGCGGGCCGACCGTGGCTGCGCAGATCGGGTACAATTGCCCTTTATCGAAGGCACCGTACCCGAAACCCTGGCGCCCTGTGCGCGGGGCGAGGGCCTGAGTCCCGGCAACTGGTTCAAACGATGGTTCGACTGACACAGATTCTGTTCCGATTACTGCCCCTGACCGCGCTGCTGCTCTCGGCCTGCGCCAGCGTGCCGCCGGGGGAACGCGCGCCGGTCATCGATGCCGGCCAACCGGCCGGGACCGGCGGGGGCAGGGCGCCCGCGCCGGCCGCCACCGCCGACACCCCGGAAGATGGAGCGGATGTGGTCGTTATCCCGCTGGAACGTTCCAGTTCCGGTGCCAGTCCGGCAGTGGCCAGCCTGCTCGGACAGGCCGAGGCGGCCAGCCGCGAGCGCGACTGGTCGGCCGCGGCCGTGTCGCTGGAACGCGGCCTGCGCATCGAGCCGCGCAATCCCGTGCTGTGGAACCGTCTGGCCGAGGTCCGGCTGCAGCAGGGCCAGTACCGCCAGGCCGAACAGCTGGCGGCCAAATCCAGCAGTCTGGCCGGCGACGATTCCCTGCTGCAGGCCCGTAACTGGCGCCTGATCGCCCGTGCCCGGCGCCATCAGGGGGACGAGCGAGGGGCGGCCGAGGCCGAGCGCCGGGCCGATTCCTTGCGCTAACTGGCTGTCAACATTGTAGAATGCCCGAGAGTGCGGGATGTCGTAGGTTGGGCTTGGCTGGGCAAGGCCCAACATCTCACAGACAGGAGCGACCGGGCATCATGGCCGAGCCGAAATCCAACGACAATGACAAGCAGGGCGGCGAGGAGAATCCCTACGCCGTCGACAAGCTGATCTCCCAGGCCCGCCAGCTGGCGGCCGATTACTGGCGGGCCACCGGCAAGCCGCTGCCCGGCATCAGCGCCGAGATCGCCGAGAACGATGCCGCCCGGCTGCTCGACCTGGAACTGGTCGGCGATCGTGAGGCCGGTTACGACGCCGTCGGTCGCGGCCGCCGGGTCCAGATCAAGTGCCGCACCATTTTCGACGAGAGCAAGTCCGGCCACCGTCTCGGCCAGCTCAAGCTGGACAAGGACTGGGACAGCGTGGTGCTGGTGCTGATGGACGACAGCTACGAGCCCACCGAGATCTACGAAGCCGGACGCGACGTCATCACCGCGACCATCGACGAGGCCGCGGCCAGCAAACGCAGCAAGCGCGGCCCCCTGTCGATCGCCCGCTTCAAGGCCATCGGCCGGCTGGTCTGGACCCGGGAAGAGGGGCGGCTTGATTGAGACTGCGGAAGCGTTTTGAATCATTCAACAGAGTCCGTCATTGCGAGGCGCGGAGCCGCGGTACGAGATTGCCACGCTGCGCTCGCAGTGACGGATTGATATCAGAGAGTTCCGATAAATACCTGCCGGATTTGCCCAGCCAGCCACGAACTGACGCGTGACCGATTTCCACACCACAGCCGCCGACCTCCTGGGCCAATCCGGCCCCTTCGCCGAACTGGTGAACGGCTTCAATGTGCGCGAACCGCAGCTGCGCATGGCCGCTGCCGTGGAGCAGGCCATCGAGGCCCGCGAACAGCTGGTGGTCGAGGCCGGTACCGGCATCGGCAAGACCTACGCCTATCTGGTGCCGGTGCTGCACAGCGGCAAACGGGCCATCCTCTCCACCGGCACGCGACACCTGCAGGATCAGCTGTTCCACACCGACCTGCCGCGCGTGTGCGAGGCGCTGGGTGTGCAACCGAAAATCGCCCTGCTCAAGGGCCGGTCCAATTACCTGTGCCTGCACCGCCTGCAGCTCACCCTGGAGGAAGGACGCTTCGCCCGGCGCCGCCAGGCCGCCGAGGTGCAGAGCATCAACGACTGGTCCGGCCGCACCCGCACCGGCGATGTCAGTGAACTGTCCGACATCCCCGAGGACGCGCCGGTGTGGCCGCGCGTGACTTCCACGGCCGACAACTGCCTGGGCAGCGACTGCCCGTCCTATCGTGACTGCTACGTGCTCAAGGCCCGGCGCCGCGCCCAGGAGGCCGAGGTGGTGGTGGTGAACCATCATCTGCTCAGCGCCGACATGGCACTCAAGGAAGAGGGCTTCGGCGAGCTGCTACCGGGCGCCGAGGTGGTGGTGATCGACGAGGCGCATCAACTGCCCGAGACCGCCGCCCGGTTCTTCGGTCTGAGCCTGGGCAGCCGCCAGCTGCAGCAACTGGCGCGCGACACCCGGGCCGAACACCTGCGCGAGGCCGGTGATATGCAGGACCTGCCCGACAGCGCCGACGCGCTGGACAAGGCCGCCGCCGACCTGCGCCTGGCCTTCGGCCAGGGCAACCGCCGTCTGCCCTGGAAGGATATCCGCCACAAGCCCGAAGTGCGGGCCGCGCTCGACGGGCTCAGGGACGCGCTGGAGCAGCTGCGCGTTTGGCTGGAGACCGCTGCGGCGCGCGGCAAGGGCCTGGAAGGTTGCTGGCACCGGGCCGAACAGCTCGTCCACAAACTGGCCAGCGTGTGCACGGAGGAGGGCGGCGATCATGTCCAGTGGCTGGAAACCTACACCCGCAGTTTCGCCATTCATCTCACGCCGCTCAACGTCGCCGCCATCTTCCAGCAGCAGCTCGAACGCCTGCCGGCGAGCTGGGTATTCACCTCCGCCACTCTGGCCGTGGGACAGGACTTCCATCATTTCACCAGGCAGCTGGGCCTGGTGGAACCACGCACCCTGCAGCTCGACAGCCCGTTCGACTTTCAGTCCAATGGCCTGCTATACGTGCCAGCCGCACTGCCCGAGCCGAACAGCCCGAGCTATACCGACGCGGTCATGGACCAGGCCGAACACCTGATCGAGGCCAGCGGCGGCCGCGCCTTCCTGCTGTTCACCAGTCACCGCGCCCTGCAGGCGGCCGCCGAGCGGCTGCAGGAGTGTGAGCACCCCGTGCTGGTCCAGGGCCAGATGCCCAAACGCGAACTGCTGCGCCGTTTCCGCGAACTCGGCAATGCCGTGCTGCTCGGCACCAGCAGCTTCTGGGAAGGCGTGGACGTGCGCGGCGAGGCCCTCTCATTGGTGCTGATCGACAAGCTGCCCTTCGCCGCCCCGGGCGATCCGGTGGTGCAGGCCCGCATCGACCGGCTGCGCGAGGCCGGCGGCAATCCCTTCATGGATTTCCAGGTGCCCAGCGCCGTGATCACCCTCAAGCAGGGCGTGGGCCGGCTGATCCGCGATGCCACCGATCGCGGCGTACTGGTGCTGTGCGACCCGCGTCTGCTGAACAAGCCCTACGGCCGGATATTCCGCCGCAGCCTGCCGCCCATGCCGCTGACCCGCGAGCTGCGCGACGTCGAGGCCTTCTTCGCTGCGGGCATCGCCGACAGGGAAGCGAAGGCCCGCGCATGAACGCTCCCGCCCAGTACATCCTGGCCCTGGACACCGCCACCGAGGCCTGCAGTGCCGCCCTGTACGTTCAGGGGGACATGACTTCGACCTGTCAGGTCGATCCGCGCGGCCATGCCCGCAACATCCTGCCCATGATCGAGGAATTGCTCAACGGGGCCGGCCTGGCCATCCGGGAACTGAATGCCATCGCCTTCGGCCGCGGCCCGGGCAGCTTCACCGGCCTGCGCATCGCCGCCGGCATCACCCAGGGACTGGCCTTCGGCGCCGGGCTGCCGGTCATCCCGGTCTCCACCCTCGCCACCCTGGCGCAGGGCAGCGATAATGACGAGGTGCTCGCCGCCATCGACGCCCGCATGCATGAAGTCTACTGGGGTGCCTTCCGCCGCGATCGCGACGGTGTCATGCAGCCGGTCGTGGATGAGACCGTGCGTCCGCCGGACCGGGTGACCTGTCCCGGCCAGGGCGAATGGCAGGCCCGCGGCAGCGGCTGGAAGACCTACGGCGAGGCCCTGAACAACCACTGCACCGGGCGAATCGTCCAGTATGAACCCGATGCCCTGCCGCACGCCGCCGACATGATCCCCATCGCCCTGCAGCTGTATCGGCAGGGCCGGACCGTCAGCGCCGAACAGGCGGTTCCGATCTATCTGCGTGACCAGGTGGTCCAGACCCCGTCAAAAAGTTCCATTCCTCTCCCTTGACGGGGGAGGCCAGTCTTGTAGGTCGGGTTAGCAAAGCGTAACCCGACACTCACGGCGGGAACGTCGGGTTACGCCCTTCCGGGGCTAACCCGACCTACGATACTGCGTTGAGATTTGAACTGTTCAAGGAAAACCCATGGATCTGACACCCCTCGAGGAAACCAGACAGATCGTCAGGGACAACACTCACGGCGGTGCCTCGCTGCTGCTGTTCGCCCTGCTCAAGACCCTGTCCGCCGAGAACGGCCAGTACCTCTACCTGCTCAACAAACTCCGGGACATGACCCCCGAAACCCGCCAGCTTGCCTACCGCCTCATGGAACTGATGGCCCAGGGCGGCAATGAGAGCGAGGAATGGAAGACCACTGTCGTCGAGATCGAGGAACTGATCAGGAAAGGCTGACTCCTTCGGTATGGCTGGTACCGCATGAAGTTCCCTACTATAGTTTTCCGTAGCGCATTTTTCTTGTTAATGACCTGCTGTATCGGAGGAAAAGGAAATGAGTCAGAAACAAGCCTACGAAAAGAAGCTGCGGGCACAACTGGATGAATGGAATTCCGAGATAGACCGGCTCAAGGCAAAAGCGGACTCAGCCGAAGCCGATGCGCAGCTTGAATATTACAAGCATATTGAGGAGTTGAGGACACGGCAGGAAGCGGCCAGAACGAAGCTCGAAGAGCTGGAAAACGCCAGTGAAGATGCGTGGGAAGATCTCAAGGCGGGAGTCGAGAGCGCCTGGGATGATCTCGGTCAGGCAATCCGCTCGGCCGCAACAAGATTCAAATAAATCTCATTACTCCGATGAAGCTGCCAACTATTTCGCTTATCGTCTGCCTGATCCTGGCGGGCTGCGTTCATATGCGCGAGCCGGATACGATAATGGTGTACAAATACGACGGTTCCGTCCAATGCGAGGAGAGCGGGGTGGCCGTCGAGGACATGCGCCGGGAACTTACCCGCGCAGGGGTGGAGGTCGTGTGCGGCCGCAAGGCGCAGGACGGCAGGGCCTACCCGGCCATGTGCGGGGCGGCGACCGGCCGGATCAATGTCTACACCATCGACGAATCGGGTCTTGATACGGCCGAGGCGCTGGACTTCAAGTCGGTCGAGACGCTGCCCGACGCCAGGATTCCCCCCTGTGAATAGCTATTCCGCCACCGCCTTCTGAATCAGCGGCACCAGCGCCTCCGGCAGCCGGATCCCGCCGGTCAGGGCGAATTCCTGCGCCCGCGGAGACATCTTGCGCCAGGTGCGCTGGATGATGGTGATCCACTTCTCCTCGTCGTATTCCGGATGCTTGCCGGCGAACTCTTCCATGTAGTGTTCGATGAAGACAAGGGCGGCGATGTCCTCCACCATCTGGGTGTCCGGGTTGCGCTTGAGCGCCTTCTTGCCCACGGCCTGCTTGACCCGGTCGACGAAGTCCTCGTCGTAGCCGGCCTGTTCCAGCAGGGCGCCGACGGTTTCGGCATGGAAGTCGTACAGGGCGGTACGCCACTGGTGATAGCCCTTGCGGTCCATCGGATAGTCGCTGCGTGGGGACTTCCAGCGCTGAATGTGCTGCGCCCGCACGGCCAGTTTGGCGGCGGCGTCGGCATCCGGATCGAAACGCTCGATCATGTCACTCATGCGGTGGCCGTAGAGCAGTTCCTTGGGCCAGGTCTCGCCGTCGACCGTTTCCTGGTTGGGATCCTCGCGGTTGGCGGCGTCGATCCAGTTCGACGGCACGGTTGAACTTTGCGGTATCTGACATGCAGGAATTCCTTGTTGTGATTCCCGTCGAGTTTACCTCAGGCCCTGCAGTTCCAGCCAGCCGGACTTTCTCCTCACTCCTCGCTACATAAAAAACCCGCGCAAATGCGCGGGCAGGTTTCAGGCCAATGGAGTGTGTAATCCGATCAGATGAACAGGCAGACGTCCGATTCGCGCGCTACCGGCATAAAGTAGGTGGCGCCGACATAATCCAGGCCGTCGATGAATTCACTCTGCTCAAAGCCGAACACGTCCACCGTCATCTGGCAGGCATACATCTTCACGTCGGCCTCGATGCACAGTTCACGCAGTTCCTCGACCGTAGCCACACCCTTGTTCTTGAAGGTCTTCTTCATCAGGGAGGTGGCGACCTTCTCGAATCCCGGGATGCGGCCATGATCAGATTCGGCATTGGCCAGGTGATGTTCTGGAACCACTTGGGTCCGAACGGCATCTTCATCGGCATGGCCGGGTTGCCCAGCGGGCTGACCTCGGAGGGGATCTCCTTCTTCAGCAGCAGCAGGCCGTAAAAGGTGAAGAAGATGCTGGTTTCCCAGCCCAGCGCCGCGGCGGTGGAGGCCAGGATGAAGGGTGGATAGGCCCAGTCCAGGGTCCCCTTGGTGGCGATCAGTGACATGCTCGGGGTCTTGCTCTCCTCGATGGCCTCGAGCTTCTGTGGCAGGAGTTCATCGAGTTTCTCGTTCAGCCACTGGTCCATTTGTGCATTCGGTTCGTTCATGTGAGGTCTCCTCGGTCGATCGTGTACAGGGTCCCTTGATTGCCGTCAGTGTTGGTCTTGTGCGCGGGACGGCACGCGCTGGCTTCAATAGCCGAAGTCACCGGCCCAGGCGCCGGAACGGTGATCGATACTCACCCATTTCGGGATGAAGGCATCGGCACGCTTGGCCGGCATGGTCTTGACCGGCGGTGCGCCTTCCAGGGTGTCGATGTTGCAGACTTCCGCGACGACGGGCCGGAACAGCAGGCTCAGGCCGGGGTAAAGCTCGACTGGTTCCAGCACCGATTCCGGGGCGGCATCCACCTGATGAAAGCGTAGACGCTTGCGCAGCAGGCAGCTGAAAAACAGTTCCATCTCCACCACCATGGGGATGCCGAGCGACTCGGCTGCCTTGCGGGCACGGGGTGTCAGGGTCGCGGTGATTGGTCGTCCCTGCAGGAATACGGTAAAACTGCCTTCCTGTAAGGTCTGGGCCAGGCCCCGGGCGGGGCGGGCCTGGGTCGGTGTGCCGGTCATAAACGCCTCCTTATGTCGGTATGGGCGTGGAAACAACCAGTTGGTAGTAAAATAGACCTCGCAGGAGAAAAGTCAAGTAAATAAAATGAGTATGTATTTATAAGCTTCTTTCAATCAGGATTTTCAAATTGCTTGCTTACAGGGGAGAGGGACGCCAGACTGCGTAGCCCGTAATCATGACCAAGACCATGCCAACCGAAGAACGCCAGCGCACCCGCAATCCGGACGCCACCCGACGGCGGATCCTGGAATCCGCCTATCAGGAGGTCTATCGCCACGGTGTATCAGGGCACCGCCTGGACGACGTGCTCAGGGCGACGACCGGGCCGAAAACCAGGCGCTCTGTATCATCATTTTTCCCAACAAGCAGGCCCTGGGCTACGCCGTGGTCGAGGACGTGATCCGCGGCATCATCAGCGATATGTGGCTCAGACGCTGAGCAGGCCGAGATCACTGGCCAACATCATTCATATAATAAGGAACCAAAATGGGAAAAAAAAACACCCTGGCCGGGGACAAGCTCACACCCTGGGCTGTCCGCTCAACAACCTGGCCCAGGAGATGTCGCCGTTGGACGAGGGCTTCCGTCAGCGCATCGACCACGTCTACCGGGACTGGCGGACCTGGCTGGCGCGGAGGCGCTGGAAGTGCCCGGCGCAGGGACAGTTCGGTCCACGTGGGACGTGCGAACAGGTGGCGACCTTTTCATCGGGCCGCCCTTGCCGGCTGCATCGCATCGCCAAGAAGGCCCCAGAGCAAGGAGCCGCTTGGCCGTAATGGCGGCACCGGTCTGATAGCTATCTGGAGTTGTTGCGCGCCTGAGAACGCAATCCGAACCCACCCCGACGAGAACAATACTAATGAGAACGCAAGTTAGACGACACGCACAGGCTTCAAGGCCGCGGTCTGCATCAAGGCGCGTGCGCCGGGAATGGGGCCACCCGTGCAAAGCGGCGCAACAGCGCGAGCGACGCGCGTGAAGCCCTAACAATTGATTTTGAAAGGACAGGCCGTTGTGTGGCTCAACGTAGGCCTGCGTTATCGAAGCTTGCTGTAGGAGTGCTACAGCGGCGCTTCGCTGCCTTGGCCTACGTGAGCACACAACGGCTGAGTGTCCGCTAACTTGCGTTCTCATTAGTAAACGGATGATCCCCCGACTGGCCGAATGGATCCTGCGGTTGCGGCTGCTGTTGATCCCACTGCTGATCCTGCTGGCGCTGCTGGCCGGGACGGGTGCGCAGAAACTTCACTTCAGCAACGACTACCAGATCTTCTTCAGCGAGGAAAATCCTCAGCTTCTGGCCTTCGAACGGCTGCAGGACACCTACACCCAGAACGACAACATCCTGTTGTGGCTTGCGCCGGAAAACGGCACTGTCTTTACCCGCCATAACCTGGCCGCGGTGGAGTGGCTGACCGAGCAGGCCTGGCAGATTCCCTATTCCCTGCGGGTCGATTCCATCAGCAATTTCCAGCACACCTATGCCGAGTCGGATGATCTGGTGGTGGAGGACCTGGTCGCCGATGCCGAGGCGCTGGATGCAGACCGGATCGAGCGTATCCGCAGGGTGGCACTGATGAAACCCCTGCTGCACAACCGCCTGATCGCCCCGGGCGCGGACGTGACCGGAGTGAACGTGGTGCTGCAACTGCCGGGCGAGAACCTGACCGAGGAAACCCCCGAGGCGGTGGCGCATGCCCGTGCGCTGGTCGAACGCTTTCAGACCCGATTTCCCGGCATCGAGGTCTACACCACCGGCATGGTGATGATGAACAATGCCTTCTCCGAGGAGACCCGCCACGATATGGCCACCCTGGTGCCGGCCATGTTCGCCATCATCTTCGTTGTGCTGCTGGTGCTGCTGCGCTCGCTCACGGCCACCCTGGCGACCTTCGCCGCCATCGGCCTGTCCATCGCCACGGCCATGGGGCTGGCCGGCTGGCTGGGCATCGCCCTGTCGCCGCCCTCGGCCTTCTCGCCCCAGATCATCATGACCCTGGCCCTGGCCAACTGCGTACACGTGCTGGTCAATTTTCTGCATGGGATGCGGCTGGGCCACGGCCGGCGCGAGGCCATGCTGGAAAGCCTGCGTATCAACATCCAGCGGGTATTCCTCACCAGCCTGACCACCGCCATCGGCTTTCTCAGCATGAATTTCTCGGACGCGCCGCCGTTCCGCGACCTGGGTAACATCGTCGCCATGGGCATGGGTGCGGCCTTTGTCGCCTCGATCTTTCTGCTGCCGGGGCTGATGCTGCTGCTGCCGCTGCGGGTCCGCCCGCAGCCGGAAGCACGGCGGATGGCCATGGATGCACTGGCCGAGTTCGTCATCCGTTACAAGCGGTCACTGCTGTGGGGTATGGGACTGCTGATACTGGGACTGATCGCCCTGATCCCGAAAAACGAGCTCAACGACGAGTTCGTGAAATATTTCGACGAGAGCATCGAGTTCCGTACCCACACCGATTTCGCCATCGACAACCTCACCGGCATCTACACCATCGAGTATTCGCTGCCGGCAGGCGAGCCGGGCGGCATCGCCGACCCCGACTTCCTGCGTCGGGTCGAGGCCTTCGCCGACTGGTACCGGGAGCAGCCGGGCGTGCTGCACGTCAATACCTTTACCGACATCATGAAGCGGTTTGACATGAACCTGCATGCTGACGATCCGGACTGGTACCGCCTGCCGCGTGAACGCAACCTGGCCGCCCAGTACCTGCTGCTCTACGAGATGTCGCTGCCCTACGGACTGGACCTGAACAACCAGATCAACGTGGACAAATCCGCCACCCGCCTGACCGTCACGGTCGACAGCCTGTCTTCCAATGAGCTGCTGGCGCTGGAGGAGCAGGCCCGGGCCCTGGCTGCGCGAGCATGCCCCGGCGCAGCTGGTGGAGGGGGCGAGTCCGGCGCTGATGTTCGCCCATATCGGCAAGCGCAATATCCAGAGCATGCTGGGCGGGACCACGCTGGCGCTGGTGCTGATATCCATGATCCTGGTCCTGGCGCTGCGCTCGCTGCGCATCGGATTGATCAGCCTGATCCCCAACCTGGTCCCGGCGGCGATGGCCTTCGGCCTGTGGGGACTGCTGGTCGGGCAGGTGGGGCTGGCCCTGTCGGTGGTCACCGGCATGACTCTGGGAATCGTGGTCGACGATACCGTGCATTTTCTCAGCAAGTACCTGCGGGCACGGCGCGAGCAGCACCTGGCCAGCGAGCACGCCGTGCGCTATGCCTTCCATACGGTCGGCACGGCGCTGTGGATGACCACCCTGGTGCTGGCCGCCGGTTTCCTGGTGCTGGCGCAGTCGGCCTTCGTGATCAACGCCGGCATGGGTACCCTGAGCGCCATGACCATCCTGCTGGCCCTGCTGGCGGACTTCCTGCTGCTGCCCCCCCTGCTGATCTACGCCGACCGGCGCAGAAACTATTGAAGGGACTCCCGCCGAGGGCCGCGGGCGGCTACCAGCGGTCAGGGATGCGCTTGTTGATGACGAAGCGCTTGCCGTCCATGGAAATGTAATTTCCGGCCCGCAGATCCTTGAGGATGCGGCTCACCATTTCGCGCGAGGATCCCACCTGATCGGCGATATCCTGCTGGGTCAGGGACGGCGTGACCAGACGCCCGTCCTCCTCGATCGCCAGCTGCAGCAGCAGGTTGGCATACGACGCCCGAATACATCCATCAACGCGAGGCTCTTGGCATGATCGGTGGTCCGGCGCAGGCGCTCGCCCATCCCCTCGAGCATCCGGATGGCCACCCTGGGATGCGTCTCCAGATAGTCGATGAAATACGCCCGCGTCAGCACCGACAGGCGACACCGGGTCAGCGCTTCGATGGAAGCGGAGCGCGGCTGTTCGTCGATGAGTGAGAGCTCGCCGAAATAGTCCCCCGGGCCCAGGCGGTTGATGATGTTGGCCCTGCCGTCCTCGTCGCTGACGTAGACCTTCAGCTCGCCGTCCAGAACCAGATAGAGTGAACTCGAGGCATCACCCTCGCTGATGATGATGCTGTTCTTTCTGTAGCTGCGGACCGTTGAGGCGGCCGCGATCTGCGCCAGGTCGTGGTCATCCACGTTGGCGAACAGGGGGATTGTGCGCAGGGCTTCGACGCTCATGCCCCGATGGTATACGAATTCAGCCCGGACGGCGAAACGTCGGGATACATCCCGGTTAGCGGATGGTTCCATTGTCCCTGCGGATGGCCTATGCTTGCGTTCAGACACCGGCGGTCAATAGGGGGCCGGTGTCGCCGGGTCACGCGCCGGAGAGCGCGGACCATCAGGATACCTGCTGTGCATTAGGGAGGGGGCTGTGGGGATAACTGCCAAATTCAACCTGATTCTGGTCTCTGTGCTCGGAACCGGCTTCGCGGTAATCGGCCTGAACACCCATCGAACGCTGTACGAGAGCGCCTATCACGAGGTCCTCAGACAGGCCGGCCTGATGATGGACAGCGCCATGGCGGTGCGCGGCTATACCATCGACGAGATCCGGCCGCTGCTGGTCGATGACCTGGAGGAAAGCTTCCTGCCCCAGATCGTGCCGGCCTATGCGGCGACCCGGAGTTTCATGCGTCTGCACGAAAGCAATCCCGACTACGTCTACAAGGAAGCCACCCTGAACCCGACCAACCCGCGCAACCGGGCCGTGGACTGGGAAACCGACATCATCAGCATGTTCCAGAACCAGCCGCAGCTGGAGGAGTTCACCGGCGAGCGTGATACTCCGAAGCGGCGCTCCCTGTACCTCTCGCGTCCGATTCGCATCGGCAATCAGGACTGCCTGAGCTGCCACAGCACACCGTCGCAAGCACCGCAGACCATGCTGGCACGCTATGGCAACGCCAACGGTTTCGGCTGGAAGCTACACCAGGTGGTGGGTGCACAGATCGTATCGGTCCCGATGGAGGTTCCCATCGCCAAGGCCCAGGAGACCTTCCGGCTGCTGATGATCGTGCTGGCAGTCACCTTCATCGTCGTGATCGTACTGATCAATGTGCTGCTGCGGTTGACCGTGATCAGCCCGATCCAGAAGATGTCGCATACCGCGGACCAGGTAAGCCGGGGCACCCTGGATGTGCCGGAGTTCGAGACGGCGGGCAGAGACGAGATTTCCGTACTGGCCGCTTCCTTCAACCGCATGCGCCGCAGCCTGGACAAGGCAATGGCCCTGCTCGACGGCGAACGGCGGTGAGCGGATGAGTGAGCGGATGAGTGAGCGCAACCGTACCTGGCTGTGCTGCGTGGCCTTTCTGGATGTCGTTGGTTTCAGCAAGCACCACCTGCAGGCCCAGATCGCGATCAAGGCTCACCTCGATGCCCAGGTACAGAAGCTGCTCGCCAAATACACCGAAAACGATTATATCCTGCTCGATCGCGGCGACGGGGCGGCCGCGTGTTTTCTGGTGGAACCGGAAGCGGCCCTGTATTTCGCGCTCGATCTGCGCGATGCCGTCCGTGCTCAGGAGGGCGGCACGGTGCCCTATGAGGTACGCATCGGCATCAACCTGGGGCCGGTCAGGATCGTGCACGACGTCAAGGGTGAGGAAACCACCCTGGGCGAAGGCATCAACTGCGCCGCCCGGGTCATGGATTTTGCCGGCGCTGGTCAGATCCTCGTCTCGCGCTCCTTCTACGAGGTGATCGGCTGTCTCAGCCAGGAGTATTCCGAACTCTTTCAGTATATGGGCAGGAAAGCGGACAAGCATGTCCGCGAATTCGATGTCTATGAAGTGGCGCCGGCCCGAAGCGAAGCGGGCAACCGGGCGGCAGTACTCAATCAGCCGGTTCCGGCGGTCGTGACCGGGCCATGGGGACCGGAAGCGCTGCAGGACCGCGTGGATCGCCTGAGCCAGGAGATCGGTCCCATGGCCAGGATACTCGTGCACCGGGCCGCCCAGCGGGCCGGATCACTCGAGGAAATCGATCAGATCCTGGCCGCGCCTGAAATCCGGGTGACACCGCAATCCAGTGACACCACTCCCGCACCGGCCAGTGACATCGATCCGGCTCTGCTGGCACGGGCCGAGCAGCTGCTCAGCGATTATATCGGTCCGATCGCGTCACTTCTGGTCAGGAACGCCGCCGGGCAGGCCCCTGATCCTGACAGTCTGGGCAGGATGCTGGCCGCCGAACTCGCCGACCAGACCGAACAGCAGGCCTTTCTTGCTGACCTGGGGCAGGACCGCTAGGCTGCCATTGTCCGGCGGCAGGCACGCTTTCCTGCGCAATCTAAAAACATATAACTTATTATTATATATATTATTTTCCCGTCATTGCGAGGCGCGCAGCGCCGTGGCAATCTCCAAAATTTCATGCCCCACTCCCGGGGTGTGAATAAGTCACAGAATCCGCTCCACTAGTTAACGGCGCCTCCATGGGCTCTTCCGTACAGTTGTTTCCATCGGGACGGCAACAGGCCACCCGAAAACAAACGACCAGAGGAGAGCACCCCATGAAGACGATCATCACAAACAACCTCCGCCGCACCTTCATTTCTCTCACCGCCGCCGTGGCCGTCGCTGTACCCGGCCTGGCCTCCGCCGGTTTCGGCGACCGCATCCAGACGGTCAAGACCCGGGCCAATGTCCACATCACCAACGTGCGGGACAAGCAGCCGATCCGAAACCGGATCGATGAAGCGAAGGAACCCGCCGCCGAGATCTTCCAGCAGGTAAAGGATATGCAGGTCATGGAACAGTTCCGGGAGAGCATGGGGCTGATCAGGGAAAATGCAGTCCGATTATGTGTATTTCACCGGCGGTGAGGGATGCAACGCGCACTGCGCCGGTTTCCGCGCCAGCCTCAGGAACACGTTCAACAATTTTTCCGCGCTGGTCGACGAGGTGCCCGCGCTCAGCGGCAACGGCAACCTGAAGGCGAACATCCAGCGTATGTCCAATCTGATCGACTACATGCCGCCGCGGGCCCTGTACCTGATGTGGCAGGCGACTTCGTCCAGGGTGGCCGAGATGGAGTCGATGGCTGACGAGATCCGTCAGGCGTTGGACACGCTGCCGCCGCTGATGCGTCCTTCGACGCTCGGCGCCCCGCAGACGTCGGCGGATACGCGCAACGCCGGCTCCGGTTCCGGCAGCGGTCTCTGCGCCTGGTCGGATCAGGACGACAAGCCTTACGTCGAACTGATTCAGGCCCGTCTGGAGCAGCTGGGATGGACCTTCGAGAAACTGGCCGGCATCATTCCCGACCTGATGGTGAGGGGCGAGGCCGGGGTCTCTGCCGGTGCCGCCGTGACCAACGGCGAGGCCAGCGCCGCCGTCGGCATGAAGCCCTCCGACAGCATGAAGATCAGCCTGAAGGTACTGGCCGCAGTGCCGCAGGAGATCAACTGGATCATCAGAATCAATATGCTGCGCGCCAAGGTCTACTGCTCCTGAATCCCGACTCTCCCTGATCAGGAAGGGAAGCGGACTGCTTCCCTTCCTGTGTCGTTGCACACCAGAGCGCCGAACATATCCCCGTACCTGTGCCAATCCTGATCCAGATCAAGTTCGCTGCAGTCATGACACACCTGACAGGCTGCGCAGCTTCCCTGGCATACATTCTGCTCCTATCATGTGCGTCAACAGGAGTCGGATTATCAGGAGAACTGTAATGGCACATATTGTCATCATCGGCGCCAGTACCGGCGGCATGCCGGCCGCCTACGAAATCAAGGAAGCGCTGGGCAGCGGTCACAAGGTCACCGTCATCAACGCCACGCCGGATTTCCATTTCGTTCCATCCAATCCCTGGGTGGCCGTCGGCTGGCGCAGCCGCGCCGATATCAGCTTCGACATCAAGCCCCGGCTGGAGAAGAAGGACATCGATTTCATTCCGGTTGCGGTCAGCGAGATCAAGCCCGAGGATAACCGGCTCACCCTGGCCGATGGCCGGACGATCGATTACGACTATCTGGTAATCGCCACCGGGCCGAAGCTGGCCTTCGACGAGGTCGAGGGACTGGGCCCGGAGGGCTTTACCGAATCGGTCTGCACCGTCGGGCACGCCGAGAAGGCCTATGCGGGCTGGCAGAAGTTCGTGGAGAGCCCCGGCCCGATCGTGGTCGGCGCAGTGCAGGGCGCATCCTGCTTCGGTCCGGCCTACGAGTTCGCCTTCATCATGGACGCGGACCTGCGCAACCGCAAACTGCGCGACAAGGTACCCATGACTTTCGTTACCTCCGAGCCCTACATCGGCCACCTGGGTCTGGGCGGGGTTGGCGATTCCAAGGGCATGATGGAATCCGAACTGCGCCAGCGCCATATCAACTGGATCACCAACGCCAAGGTCACCCGGGTCGACGCGGGCAAGATGCACGTCGCCGAGCACAATGCGGACGGTGAGGTAATCAAGGAGCACGAACTGCCGTTCGATTATTCCATGATGCTTCCTGCCTTCAAGGGGGTGGACGCCGTCGCCGCGCTCGGCGAGGATCTGGTCAATCCACGCGGTTTCGTCAAGGTCGACGAATACCAGCGCAATCCCAAATGGCACAATATCTATTCAGTGGGCGTATGCATCGCCATCCCACCCGTGGAGCCAACGCCGATACCAACGGGTACACCCAAGACCGGTTACATGATCGAATCCATGGTCACGGCCGTGACCCACAACATAAAGAACGATCTGGAGGGTAAACCGGTTGACCGCGAGGCGACCTGGAATGCCATCTGCCTGGCAGACATGGGCGACACCGGGGTGGCCTTCGTCGCCATGCCGCAGATCCCGCCCCGCAATGTTTCCTGGATGAAGAAGGGTAAGTGGGTGCACTACGCCAAGGTCGCCTTCGAGAAATATTTTCTGTCCAAGATGAAGCGCGGCTCGACCGAACCCGTGTACGAGAAATACGTCCTCAAGGCAGTGGGCATCGCCAAGCTGAAGTAGGACGGAGACATTGCCGCGCGGGATTGTTTGTCAGGATATGTCAGGCCGGAAGGATTGTATCCCGCGCTGACTTTTGCTGTCATTGACATGACAGTGTCATGAAGTGAACCAGGCAGACCGCAGGAACCCAGCATGCCGAACCGGATCAGACCCAGTTGCGACCAGATCATCATCGATATCATGCCGAACCCCTTCGTGGTGATCGACAGCGATTTCAACATCGTCGCCGCCAACCGCAGCTACCGCGAACGCTATGGCGTACAGCCCGACCAGCTGATCGGACGCAAGTGTCACCAGATATCGCACCATTCCGATGTGCCCTGCAGCCAGCACGGAGAACATTGTCCACTCGAAGAGGTATTCGCCCGCCGCCAGGCCACGCAGGTCATGCACATCCACTATGACGGCAAGGGCCGCGAGGAGTATGTCCAGCTGCATGCCAACCCGCTGCTGGGAGACAGCGGCCAGGTACGCTATATCGGCGAGACCATCTTTCCGGTCACGGCCCCGGATACGGCCACGGACACCCTGCTGATCGGCCGTTCCCGGCCCCTGCTGCGCATGACCAGCCTGCTGCAACGGGTTGCCCCCACCCAGACCACGGCCCTGCTGCTGGGAGAGAGCGGCGTGGGCAAGGAGGAGGTGTCCAAGTACATCCATCATTATTCGACGCGCGCCAATGGGCCCTTCATCGTGGTGGACTGTGGTGCACTCGGCGAAAGCCTGATCGAAAGCGAGCTGTTCGGGTATGAAAAGGGCGCCTTTACCGGGGCGGCACAGCGCAAGAAGGGCCTGTTCGAGGCCGCCAACGGAGGCACCCTGTTCATCGACGAGGTCGGCGAGCTGCCGCTCCCGCTGCAGACCAAACTGTTGCGGGTACTGGAAAGCGGTCAGATCCGCCGCATCGGCGGTACCGACTACATCGACGTGGATGTGCGTATCATTACCGCCACCAATCGCGATCTGCAGCGCATGGTCGCCGCAGGCGAGTTCCGTCAGGACCTCTACTACCGGTTATCCGCCTTCCCCGTCTATGTACCGACCCTGCGCGAGCGCAAGGACGACATCCCGCAGCTGGCGGAGCATTTTCTCGGCCGCATGGAGAGCGCGGACCGTCATCTGCCGCTGTCGGCAGAGGTGATCGAGGCCCTACTGGATCACGACTACCCCGGCAATGTGCGCGAGCTGCGCAACATCATTGAGCGCGCCGCCATCCTCGCTGCCGACGGCATGATCCGTCCCGAACACATCGTGTTCGAGGACACCCCGGTGCCGATCGACACCCATGTGCCCTCCCATCGTACCGACAAGCTGCTCTCGCGGCGCAGCGGACGCCTGAGTGTGCAGGACGTGATGTCGGCCCTGGACCGGGCCAACGGCCATCGGGCCCGTGCCGCCGGCCTGCTGGGGGTGAGCGAGCGTACTCTGTACCGCTACATCAAGCGTCTCAAGCTCGACACCTGCCATCAGGGCGGACTACAGGAAGGCTGACATATCTGCCAGTCAGCGCCAGCAGTTGCAGTCATTGTCAGGCAATGGCAGTGATTTACTCAGGAGTCAGAATACACGGCTACAGTTTCACGGCGTCATTCCCGCGCGGGCGGGACAAAAGCGTGCAGCGCGTTGAACGCCTTTATGCCCTATGGGGACGAAGGACGAGCGCAGCGAGTAATCCATAAACCGCTGCGGCGGCTGGATCCCCGCCTGCGCGGGGATGACGGTGCCTCCGGTTCTGTAGCCACTATTTCTGACTACTGTGTAACACGAATAATTTGGTTGCCGGATTAAATCAGGACATAAAAAAACGGAGCGGCACCGGCCGCTCCGCTGGACTGCGTCAGGCTGAATTACTTGCCTTCGACCGTGGTCAGGCCAAGAATCTCCCAGTTCTGCATGCCGCCGCGGTACCACTTGATCTTGTGTGCGGGATAGCCGAACTTGAGCAGAGACTTGATGTTGTTCGGTGACTGACCGCACCACATGCCGTTGCAGAACATCACCAGGGTCTTCACGTTCGAGAAGTCCCACAGGCCCTCCTGCTTGCGTGCCCCGAACTGATTTTCCATGATGTCCTCGATGGTGAAGGGGTCGGAGCGGCTGGCATTGAGCTGGGTCCAGGGGATGTTGATCGAACCCGGGATGGTGCCGCGCTCGATCCAGTCCGGCGTGCGCGAGTCGATGACCAGAATGCTGTCATCGCCGTTTTCCTTGCGCTGCAGGTAGTCCAGCATCTCGGTCTCGGCGATGGTTTCCACCCCCGGCGCCAGGCTTATCGGCTGAATGCAGAAGGGCGGACATTTGCGTGAAGTCTTGGAAAAGGCCGGATCGACCGTGTTCTTCTCGTTCTGATCACGCATGATGGTGACCTTCTTGCCCTGATGGGTCACCGTCAGGCTGGCCTGTTCCGGGGTTATCTTGACGGCGATGTCGTCCTCAGCTGCCAGAACTGGCGTGCTCAGGCACAGG
The DNA here is from genome assembly GCF_003932505.1 of Thiohalobacter thiocyanaticus. Classification (GTDB taxonomy): domain Bacteria; phylum Pseudomonadota; class Gammaproteobacteria; order Thiohalobacterales; family Thiohalobacteraceae; genus Thiohalobacter; species Thiohalobacter thiocyanaticus. The sequence goes on along the minus strand of NZ_QZMU01000001.1, from coordinate 113,721 downwards.
CCCAGCAGGATGCTGGATACAGTGTTTCGGATTGATATCATCGATTCTCTCCTCTGGTGTGTTATGCGTTGTTACCGGGTTTTCGTGCCTGTCGGCGCGATGACGGGATGGATTGACCGGGCGTCCGGCATCAGCAGTCCGGGTCTTCGGGGATGACGGGCTCTTCGGTGCCGCCGTTGCTGTCGTCGCCCTCGGCGTCTTCCGCCGCGGTCAGCGCAGGCTGGGTGGCGAGAAGGACAAGCAGGATCAGGCTCCAGTAAGGCATCTCAGACACTCCTCCATGGTGGCATCGGGTCCGAGACGGGACGGTCAGGGGTCGGCCGTGTACTCCCGCATCAGTGCCACTCGTTTCAAATAGGCCTCTCGGGCTACCTGAACGTCTTGCAGGAAGGGTGCCAACTCATCCAGACGCAGGGCCTGGGGGCCATCGACCAGGGCCTTCTCCGGCGCCGGGTGGAAATCCACCAGCACCATGTTGGCCCCGGCGATCACGCCCTGTGCGGTGACATGCATGACATCGAGCAGCCGATCCGGCGCCCGATCGCGGCTGCCGACCGAGTGCGAGGGGTCGATGCACACGGGCAGGCGGCTCAGGCGCTTGACCACGGGTACGTGGGCAAAGTCGACGAAGTTGCGGTGCGGATCGCCCATGTTGGTCTTCATGCCGCGCAGTCCGAACACGATGCGGCTGTTGCCCTCGCTGGCGAGATACTCGGCCGCGTTGAGGGACTCCTCCAGGGTGATGCCGAAACCGCGTTTGAGCAGTACCGGCATCTCGGTCTGCCGGCCGACGGCCTTGAGCAGTTCGAAGTTCTGGGTGTTGCGGGTACCGATCTGCAGCATCACCCCGGTTGGGTGCCCGGTCTGTTCCAGCGCCTCGTGGATCTCGCGCACATGATTTTCGTGCGTGACCTCCATGGCGATGACCCGGATACCGTACTTGCCGGCCAGCTCGAACACATAGGGCAGGCAGCTCTTGCCGTGGCCCTGAAAGGCATAGGGGCTGGTACGCGGCTTGTAGACACCCATACGGGTGCAGACCTGGCCGTGTTCCTGCAGGGCCTGCATCATCGTTTCGACATGTTCGGGGGTGTCCACCGCGCACAGGCCGGCGAACACGTGCAGTTCGTGCTGGCTGAAGGTCACGCCCTTATAGGTGAATTCCAGCGAGCGTTCGTTGTCATGATGGCGGCCGATGATGCGGTACTCCTCGGAGATACGCACAACGCGTTCCACCGTCGGCAGAGTGGACATCTCCTCGATCGACAGGGCGCTGGTGTTGCCGATGAGATAGATCTCGGTCAGTACCTGTTCGGCACCTACAACCCGATGGGTGCGGCTCTGGATGTCGGGCAGCTGGTCGAGAAAACGCATCAGCTGCCGGTAGGTATCGGATTCGGGATCGGTATTGGGTTCGAGGATGAGAATCATCGGTCGCGTCCTGTGAGTCTGCGGGGATTGTTGTTGTATCCTGTATCCTTATACTAACGGCTTACCCCGACTCCAGGCCAGCAGGACCATGACCATCAGCTATCCCGGCCCGGCCAGCGCGGCCTGCCAGCAGGACTGGCAGCGTTTCGACCGCGAGCACGTCTGGATCCCTACAGTTCCCTCACCCGCCCGATCACCGCCTATCCGGTGGCCGGCGCCAGCGGCACCCGCATCCGGCTCGAGGACGGCCGCGAGCTGGTCGACGGCATGGCCAGCTGGTGGTCGGCTATCCATGGCTACAATCATCCGGTGCTCAACGCCGCCGCCCGCGACCAGCTGGAGGCCATGGCTCACGTCATGTTCGGCGGCCTGACCCACCGGCCGGCCGTGCGTCTGGCCGCCACCCTGATCGACATCACCCCGGAGCCGCTGCAGTACGTCTTCTTCGCCGATTCCGGCTCGGTGTCGGTGGAGGTTGCCATCAAAATGGCGCTGCAATACTGGTTCGCCCGGGGCCACAGTCAGCGCAGCAAGCTGCTGACCATTCGCGCCGGCTACCACGGTGATACCTTCGGCGCCATGTCGGTGTGCGATCCGGTCGGCGGCATGCATCACCTGTTCAGCGGTGTGCTGCCGCAGCACCTGTTCGTGAGAACGCCCGACTGCCGCCGCGATGACGAATGGCGCGAATCGCAGATCGCCGAACTCAGGCAGCACCTGGAGCATGCCGGCCATGAGATCGCCGCCGTGATCCTCGAACCCATTGTGCAGGGCGCGGGTGGCATGCGCTTCTACTGCCCTGAATTTCTGCGCCGGGTGCGCGCCCTGTGCGATGCGCACGAGGTACTGCTGATCTTCGACGAGATCGCCACCGGCTTCGGCCGCACCGGCGAGCTGTTCGCCATGCACCACGCCGACGTGGTGCCGGACATCCTGTGCCTGGGCAAGGCCCTGACCGGCGGCTACATGACCCTGGCAGCGACCCTGTGCAACGCCCGGGTGGCCGAAGGCATCAGCGAGCACGATCCGGGCGTGTTCATGCACGGGCCGACCTTCATGGCCAACCCGCTGGCCTGCAGCGTGGCGCAGGCCTCGATCGAACTGCTGCTGGAATCGGACTGGCGGACAAATATCCACCGCATCGAAACGGCGCTTGAGACCGGTCTGGCACCCTGTCGTGAACTGGAACAGGTGCGCGACGTGCGGGTGCTGGGCGCGATCGGGGTGGTGGAACTGATTCATCCGGTGGACATGCACACACTGCCCGAGGCCTTCGTCCAGCGCGGGGTGTGGGTGCGGCCCTTCCGCAACCTGGTGTATGTGATGCCGCCCTACATCATCAGCGACGAGGAACTGGGAGTGCTGACCGTGGCGATCTGCGAGGTGGTGCGGGAGTGTTGCTGAGTTTCAGGCCTGGGTGATGGGTAACGCAGAGGACGCGGAGACGCGGAGACGCGGAAACGCGGAAACGCAAAGGAACATCAAGGCTGAGAAAACTTCTTTCTGCCATCCGGACTCATTTTTCCCGTCATTCCCGCGCAGGCGGGAATCCATTGACCACAGCGGTTACTGGATTCCCGCCTGCGCGGGAATGACGGACAATCGTATATTCAGAACAGAATGTAGGTTGGGCTGACGCAGGAAGCCCAACACTCCTGACGTATCCCCTGTCGGGCTTCGCCTGCGCTCAGCCCAACCTACATCACTTGATATTCCTCTGCGCCTCCGCGTCTTTGCGCCCTCTGCATTTATCCCGCCACAGCTCAATCCCGATACCGCTTGACGATATCCCCATAGGCATCGATGCGCCGGTCGCGCAGGTAGGGCCAGACGCGGCGCACCTGCTCGCTGCGTGACAGGTCGATGTCGACGACCAGGGTTTCGGCGTCCTCACCGGCCCGGGCCAGGACCTCACCCTGGGGGCCGGCGACGAAACTGCTGCCCCAGAAGCGGCTGCCGGCAGTCTGACCTGAGGGGTCGGGCTCGAAGCCGACCCGGTTGCAGGCCAGCACCGGCAGGCCGTTGGCCACGGCGTGGGCGCGCTGGACGGTCTCCCAGGCCTCGCGCTGACGCTGCTGCTCGTCCGGCGTGTCGTCGGGGTCCCAGCCGATGGCGGTGGGATAGAGCAGCAGCTCGGCCCCGGCCAGGGCCATCAGGCGCGCGGCCTCCGGATACCACTGGTCCCAGCACACCAGCACGCCCAGCCGGCCGAGCGCGGTGTCGATGGGCTCGAACCCGAGATCGCCCGGAGTGAAGTAGAACTTCTCGTAATAGCCGGGATCATCGGGGATATGCATCTTGCGGTAGCGCCCGGCCAGGCGGCCGTCGGCGTCCAGCACCACGGCGGTGTTGTGATACAGGCCGGCGGCGCGGCGTTCGAACAGGGAGGCGACGATAACCACGCCGAGTTCGGCGGCCAGGGCAGCCAGCCGTTCGCTGCTCGGCCCGGGGATCGGTTCGGCCAGATCGAAATGCCGCGCCTCCTCGGTCACGCAGAAGTAACGGCTGTTGTGCAGTTCCTGCAGCAGCACCAGCCGCGCGCCGCGCGCGGCGGCATCCCGCACGCCCTGGACCATGGTGTCCAGATTGGCGGCCGTGTCCTCACCGCAGGCGGCCTGCACCAGCCCGACTGTGAGCGTCTTCGTCATGCCCGGGTACCTGTCCCGTCCAGGACTCCGCCTGGCAGTTGCATGGTCACACAATGCAGGCTGCCGTACTGGCGGATCAAGGGGCGGCAGTCCAGCGCGACCAGCTCGCGCTCGGGAAAGGCGGTGGCCAGGCGGTCGCAGGCGAGATCATCCAGCGGGTCGCCGTAGACCGGCACCAGCACGGCCTGGTTGAGGATCAGGAAATTGGCATAGGTGGCGGGCAGGCGCCGCCCCTCGGCATCATGAATCGCGGCCGGGAGGGGCAGGGGGATCAGTTCGTAGGGACTGCCGTCGGGGCGGCGCAGGGCCTCGAGTTCGCGCTGCATGGCCTGCAGCGGCACATAGTGAGTGTCGGCCGGATCCTCGCACTGCACATGGGCGATGGTGTGGTCATTGCAGAAGCGGGCGAGGGTGTCGATGTGGCCGTCGGTGTCGTCGCCCTCCAGCGCGCCGTGCTCCAGCCACAGGATGCGCTCCACGCCCAGGTGGCGGCGCAGCCGCTCCTCGAGTTCGAAACGGCCCAGGCCCGGATTGCGTCCGGGACTGAGCAGACAGGAAACGGTCGTCAGCAGGCTGCCGGCGCCGTCGACCTCGATGCTGCCGCCTTCCAGCACCAGATCGACCGGTTCCACCGGGGTGTTGCCGAAGGCGCCGGCCTCGGCCAGCCGGCGCGTGACCCGGTTGTCGAGTTCGGCCGGATACTTGCCGCCCCAGCCGTTGAAGACGAAATCGAGCAGCACCGCGCGCCCGTCCTGCTGTACGGTGACGGGGCCGTGGTCCCGGACCCAGCTGTCGTTGGAGGCGGCGACATAGAGCTCGACCCGGTTGAGATCGGCGCAGGAATGCATCAGCAGATCGGCCACATGGGCGCGGTGTTCGTCGTCGTGGCAGGCGATGAGCACGGTTTCGCGCCGGGCGATCTCGCAGGCCAGGCGCGCGAACAGGGCATCGACTTCATCGATGTGAGCGGCCCAGTCGCCGTGATAATGCGGCCAGGTCAGCATGACCGCATCCTGGGGTGCCCATTCGGGCGGAAGATAGGGTCGGGTCATGCGCAGAGAGGAAATATCAGCGCTGATCGCGGCGCACGACCGCGTGAATGACGCGATCGTGCTCGAAATAGACGGTGAAATCCGGGTATGACCAGCGGGTGATGGGCGGCTCGCCGACGGCGGGCAGGGCCTCGCGCGGCTCGCCGAAGCGGCTGCGCACGGTTTCCATGCTCGTTCCCCGCGCCGGGGTCGGGACCGCGGCGCTGTCCGCGACGGTATCGATCAGCAGCACCTCGGCCTGCAGCGGCAGGGCGGTCAGCGCCAGGACCAGGACGGCGAACAGGGACGGAAACCGGTACATGGTTGAATCTCCTTGCAAAGCAGGTTTTGCGGCAACTATATCACGGCCCCCCATGAATGCGAATCTGGACGGCCGCCGGGTGCAGAGCGGCGGTAAAGTCCGGGCCCGGGATGCCGACATACTGAGCATGAACAGCACCCTGTCCGCACACCGCTGCCGGAACACGGCCCTGGGTCTGGTACTGGGCCTGGTTGCCGGTTCCGCCCTGGCCCAGATCGCGCCACGCCACTACCAGGCCGATTTCGAAACCGCCGACTGGCGGGTCGAGGCCGGCAGTCGCAGCTGTGCGCTCAGCCACGAGGTACCGGGCTTCGGCACGGTGCGCTTCGTCCAGCACTGGGCCGAACCGATGCGGTTCCAGGTGCGGGTGCCGATGGCGGTGTCCGATTACTCCCGGGTCAGCATCCATTCCACGCCCGCGCCCTGGCAGCACGACGGCGGGGCCAGGGATATCGGCAGCGTACGGGTCGCCAGCGCCATGCAGCCGCTCGACCTGCAGGGTGGGGCGGTGCGCACGCTGCTGCACGAACTGGAACAGGGCCGCTTCACCCGGCTGGACTGGCAGCCGGAACAGGCGGCAGCCGAACCGCTGGTGGTCACCGTCCCGGCGGTGCGGCTGCGCAACGCCCTGCCCGAATTCCAGCGCTGCCTGGCCGGCGTCATGCAGCTGGACTTCATGCCGACAGGCGAATACAGCGTGAGCTTCGACAGCAATTCAACCCGTCTGAGCTACCTGGCCCGGCGCGCCCTGGAGCCCGCCATCCGCCGGTATAAGGCCAGCCGCGGCGGTGTTGCCCGTATCGTGGTCGCCGGTCATACCGACAGCAGCGGGGCGGCCTGGGCCAATGAGAAGGTTTCGCTGGCACGGGCCCGGGCGGTGCGTGACTACCTCACCCGGCGCGGCATCCCGGCCGGCCGTATCGAGATCCGCGGTTATGGTGAACGCTGGCAACTGGACCCGGACAACCCCGCCGGCAACCGCCGGGCGACGGTCTGGCTGGTGGAAAAGTGATCGGTAAGCGCCCCTGACGGTCACGGCCGCCGTTCGTCTTCCCCGCTGCCGGATTTCTCCTGCACTTCATCTTCCTCTTCCAGCTCCCAGCTGTAACGCCGCCGTTCGACCGGATCGCGCCGGCGCAGGGCGAAGGCGGCCAGCAGACCGCTGAGTGCACCGAACAGGTGGTACTCGAAGGAGATGCCGGGCGCGAGCGGAAACACACCCCAGATCATGCCGCCATAAAGAAAGAACACCAGCATGGACAGCGCCATGGCACTGCGGTCGCGCCGGATCACCCCGCTGGCGAAGATGAAGAACATCAGTCCATGGGTCAGGCCGCTGGCGCCGATATGGAAGCTGTCGCGGCCGAACAGCCACACGCCCAGCCCGGACAGCAGATAGATCGCCGGCAGGGCCAGTCGGCTGGCCCGGGGATAGCGGTACAGACTGACCACCAGCAGCAGGAACAGGGCCGGCGTGTTCACCGCCAGGTGCGACCAGGAACCGTGGATCCAGGGCGCGGTCAGGATACCGGGCAGACCCGTGATTTCACGCGGAAGCACGCCCAGGCGCTGGGCCGGCCAGTCGAAAAACGTATGAACCGCATGCAGGCACCAGAGCAGGGCGATGACCAGCCCCACACCGAGGGCGATCTGTTTGAGACGGCCGTCACGCGGATGATTCATGCCGGCACCTTCAGCCACGTCGGCTGACACGATTCGCAATTGCGCCGAAGTGTGGTTTAATCCGCGCATGTTTCGCCCCTACGAAATCTTCATCGGGCTGCGCTATACCCGCGCCAAGCGCCGCAATCATTTCATCTCCTTCATCTCGCTGGTTTCCATCCTGGGCATCGCGCTGGGCGTGACCGCGCTGATCACGGTGCTGTCGGTGATGAACGGCTTCGAAAACGAGTTGCGTACCCGCATCCTGGGCATGGCATCGCACGCCACGGTGACCTCCGCCGGCGGCGGTATCGACGACTGGCAAGGTATCATGCAAACGGTCACGCAGCATCCCGACGTGGTGGGCGCCGCACCCTTCGTCCGCGGCGAGGCGATGCTGGCGCTGAACGAGCGGGTCAGCGGTGCCATGCTGAGGGGTATCCTCCCCGGGCAGGAAGGGGCGGTCTCGGACGTCGGCGCGCACATGAAGCTGGGCCGGCTGGAAGATCTGCGGCCCGGTGAATACGGCATCGTGCTGGGCAGCGAGCTGGCCTACAGCATGGGCGTGCGGGTCGGCGATCGCATCACCGTCATCAGCCCGCAGGCCACGGTGACGGTTGCCGGCGCGCTGCCGCGGCTGCGGCGCTTCACCGTGGTCGGCCTGTTCGAGGTGGGCATGTATGAATACGACCGCGGCGTGGCCCTGGTGCACATGCAGGATGCGGCGAAGCTGTTCCGGCTGAACGACCAGGTCAGCGGGGTGCGGCTCAAGCTGCGCGACCTGTTCGAGGTCAAGCGGGTGGTGCATGAGCTGTCCACGCAGCTGCCGGTGCGCTACCGGCTGTCCGACTGGACCCGCGAGCATCACAACTTCTTCCGCGCCATCCAGACCGAAAAGCGGGTCATGTTCGTGATCCTGGCCCTGATCGTGGCGGTGGCGGCCTTCAATATCGTGTCCACCCTGGTGATGGTGGTCACCGACAAGCAGTCCGATATCGCCATCCTGCGCACCCTGGGTTCGACCCCGGGCTCGGTGATGGCCATCTTCACCATCCAGGGCCTGGTCATCGGTGTGCTCGGCACCCTGCTGGGCATGGCCGGCGGCATCGGCCTGGCGTTGAACGTGGAGACCCTGGTGCCGGCCATCGAGCGCTTGTTCCAGGTCGAATTCCTGCCGGCCGACGTCTATTACATCAGCGACCTGCCGTCGGACCTGAACTGGCCAGATGTCTGGCACATCAGCTCGGTGGCCTTCCTGCTGAGCCTGCTCGCCACCCTGTATCCGGCCTGGCGGGCCTCCCGCACCCAGCCGGCGGAGGCGTTGCGTTATGAGTGAAGCAGCTATACCGGCGGTCGAGTGCCGCAATCTGGCCAAGACCTTCATCCAGGGCCAGTACCGGGTGGAGGTGCTGCGCGGCGTGGATCTCAGCGTGGCGCCGGGCGAGCGGCTGGCCGTGGTCGGCGCCTCCGGCAGCGGCAAGAGCACCCTGCTGCATCTGCTCGGTGGGCTGGACATCCCCACGGCCGGCGAGATCCGGGTGGACGGTCAGCCAATCAATGCCCTGAGCGACCGCCAGCGCGGACTGCTGCGCAACCGGGCCCTGGGCTTCGTCTACCAGTTCCATCACCTGCTGCCCGAGTTCAGCGCCCTGGAGAATGTCGCCATGCCGCTGCTGATCCGCGGCGAGTCGGTGCGTACGGCCCGCGACCAGGCCGCACGGCTGCTGTCAGGGGTGGGACTGGGCGACAGGCTGCGGCACAAACCGGGCGAGCTTTCCGGCGGCGAACGCCAGCGCGCGGCCCTGGCCCGTGCCCTGGTCACCCGGCCGCGCTGCGTGCTGGCCGACGAGCCGACCGGTAACCTGGACCGCGCCACGGCCGAGGAGGTCTATGGCCTGATGCTGGATCTCAATCGGGAATTCGGCATCAGTTTCGTGATCGTCACCCACGACCCCACCCTGGCTGCACGCATGGACCGGGTGGTGGAGCTGGTCGACGGGAAGGTCAGGTACGAGGGAGAGTAGGATGGGGTACGGCGCACAGCGCCTTCACCCATCCTACAACTCCCCTCGGCCCTGGCACCTGGAACCTAACGTTTTTTTACGCCGATAGCGGCGAATGACATACAGGCGCCATAACAACCGCACGCTGGCATAGCCCAGGGCCGCCGCCAGCACGCCGGCGATCAGGCTGCCCAGCACCAGCGGCTGCCATACCTGGCCCAGGGTATGCAGCGTCTCCCAGGACAGACTGAAATCGAGCCGCATTGCCGGCCGGTCCAGCAGCCAGGCACCCAGACGGTAGGTGGAGTAGAACACCGGCGGTATGGTCAGGGGATTGGTGCTGAATACCAGCAGCAGGGTGGCGGGCAGGTTGACCCGCAGCCAGATGGCCAGCAGCGCGCCCAGCAGCAGCTGGCCCGGTATCGGCAGCAGGGCGCAGAACAGGCCCAGCGCCACCGCGCCCGAAATCGAGCGCCGGTTCAGATGCCACAGGTTCGGATCCTGCAACCTGCAGCCGAAGCGGCGCAGCTGCGGGTGCTCGCGCAGCTTGACCGCATCCGGCAGGTATTTTCTGATAAGGTGTCTGGGCATGTCCTGTGCGCCATACCGGCAGGGAAGCCGGTGCCGTCAATAAACCTGGTTACCGTGTTCAGGGACGAACATGTATCGCTATGCCATCGCCTTTCTCGGCGGCACCCTGTGCCTGCCGTTGTGTTTCAGCCGCCTGCCCGATCCGCTCTGGGCCTGGGCGCTCGCCGCGGCCCTGCTGTTCAGCCTGTTTCGCCGACATCTGTATCTGGCTGCCGCCCTGGCCGGCCTGGCCGGTTTCTGGTGGCAGGCCGCCGCGCAATTGCAGTCGCAGCTGCCGCCGGCGCTGGAAGGCGAAGATATCACCCTGGTCGGTGTTGTCGATGATATCCCCGCGCGGGGGCAGCGGGTGCTGCGTTTTCCCTTCCGTGTCGAGGGTCGCGTGGACGGTCCTCTCCCTGTAGCGTTCCCGCAGCGCCTGCGCTTGAGCTGGTATGACCCGCAGCAGCGCCCGCGGGTGGGGGAGCGCTGGCGGGTGCGGGTGCGGCTGAAGCCGCCCTGGAGTTTTCGCAACCCGGGCGGCTTCGATTACGAGGCCTGGCTGTTCCGCCAGCGCATCGGCGCCACCGGCTATGTCCGGGATCAGGCCGGCGAGCGGCTGGCCGAACCGGCCTGGTACCGGCCGGCGGCCTGGCGCCGGGGTCTGCACCGGGCCTTCGAGGACCGGGTGCTGTCGCGGCCGGGCGGGGAGGTCATCCTGGCGCTGGCGCTCGGGGCCCGCCATGGGCTGACGGACGCCCAGTGGGACCTGTTCCGGGTCACCGGCACCAGTCACCTGATGGCCATCTCCGGCCTGCATGTGGGCCTGGTCGCCGGACTCTGCTTCGGTCTGCTCCGGCTGTCGTGGGGGCTCTCTCCCGCCCTGGTGCAGCTGTTGGCCGCGCCGCGGGCCGGCGCCCTGGCAGCCATGGCCGGGGCCCTGGGCTATGCCGCCCTGGCCGGCTTCTCCATCCCCACCCAGCGGGCCCTGATCATGATCTGGCTGGCCTGTACCGCCGTCTGGCTGCAGCGTCAGGTCCATCCGCTGAACACCCTCGGACTGGCCCTGATCCTGGTGCTGTTGCACGACCCGCTGGCGGTGCTGGGCAGCGGCTTCTGGCTGTCGTTCGGGGCGGTGCTGCTGCTGGTGCTGTTCTACCTGCGCCTGCGCCGGACCCCGCCGGCGGCTTCGGCCGCGGGGCGCGGCTGGCGGCTGATTCAGGCCCAGTTGCTGCTCAGTCTCGGGCTGATGCCGCTGACCGTTCTGAGCTTTCATACCGCCGCCTGGCTCTCTCCCCTGGCCAATCTTGTCGCCATTCCCTGGGTCAGCCTGGTGGTGGTCCCCCTGACCCTGCTCGGGGTTGCGCTATTCGCGCCCGCACCCGGCCCGGCGGAGGGCCTCTGGGCCCTGGCCGGGCTGGCCTATACGGCACTCGAATGGCTGCTGGGCCGGCTGGCGGCCGTCCCGCTGGCGGAACTCCACCTGGCCCGGCCGCTGTGGACAGTGGTCCCGGCCCTGGCCGGCGTGCTGGGCCTCCTGGTCTGGAGCGGACGGCCCTGGCGCCGGGGGCTCTGGGCGCTGCTGATCCTGCCACTGCTCCTGTACCCGGCAGCGCGGCCGCCGCCGGGCACGGCCTGGGTGGATGTGCTGGACGTGGGCCAGGGCCTGGCGGTGGTGATTCGCACCCGTCAGCATACCCTGGTCTATGACACCGGCCCGCGCTTCGCCTCGGGGCTGGATACCGGCGCGGCGGTGCTGGTGCCGTTCCTGCGGGCGGAGGGCAGGACGGCGGTGGATACACTCATCGTCAGCCACGGCGACAACGACCACAGCGGCGGCGCCGGCTCGCTCATCGAGGCCTACGCGCCGGCGCGGGTTCTGTACAGCGACCCGCCGGCCCCGGCCCCGGATGCCCGTCCCTGCCGCGACGGCCAGGCCTGGACCCGGGACGGCGTGCGCTTTCGCATCCTGCACCCGGCGGATGACGGGGCAGGGCGCAACGACGCCTCCTGCGTCCTGCTGATCGAGACCGCCGGCGGCGCCCGGCTGCTGCTGCCGGGCGACATCGAGGCCGCAGCCGAGTACGCCCTGCTGCGCCGTCACGGCACCGACCTGCGGGCCGACGTGCTGGTCAGCCCGCATCACGGCAGCCGCACCTCCTCGACGCCGGCCTTCATCCGCGCGGTGGCGCCGGACCTGGTCATCCACCCGGCCGGACGGGCCAATCGCTACGGTTTTCCGCATCCCGACATCCGCGCCCGCTATCGGACCCGGGGCGCGGAACAGCGGGTCAGCGGCTGTACCGGCGCGCTACACCTGCAACTGGACAGCCCGGACGCACGGGCGGCCGTTTCCAGCTACCGTGAACGCGCCCGGCGCCTGTGGCACCGACCGGATCCCGACTGTGACCGGCAATGATGCACGCCCGGACGCGAATCCGTATCATACGACGGGTTTACGGAAACCCTGCGAGGGACGCGACGTGCTGGAACTGGTCAAAGCCGGCGGCTGGCTGATGCTGCCCATCATTGCCTGCTCGGTCATCGCCCTGGCGATCATCGGGGAGCGTCTGTGGATGCTGCGGGTGCGCCGGGTGGTACCGCGCCATCTGGTCGCCCGGGTCTGGACCTGGATCCGCGATCAGCAGCTGGACAATGTGCACATTCATTCCCTGCGCACCGGCTCGCCCATGGGGCGCATCCTCGCCGCCGGCCTGGTCAACCGTCATCATGAACGCGAGATCATGCTGGAAGCGATCCAGGACACCGGCCGTCATGCCGCGCTGGAGCTGGAACGCTACCTCAACACCCTGGGCACCATCGCCGCCATCACCCCGCTGCTGGGCCTGCTGGGCACGGTGATCGGCATGATCAAGGTGTTCTCGGTCATCACCACCCAGGGCGTGGGCGACCCCGGCGTGCTCGCCGGCGGCATCTCCGAGGCCCTGATCACGACCGCCGCCGGCCTGACCGTGGCCATTCCCAGCCTGATGTTCTATCGCTACTTCCGCGGCAAGGTCGACATGCTGGTGGTGCGCATGGAGGAGGAGGCCATGAAGATGGTCGAGGTGATGCAGGGTGAGCGCGAGGCCGACACTGATTTCCAGGAGCCGGCATGAGACTGCGCACCCGCGAACGGGCCGAGCCCGACGTCAATCTCACCCCGCTGATCGATGTCGTCTTTCTGCTGCTGATCTTCTTCATGATCTCGACCACCTTCGAACGCGAGGCCCAGCTTCAGGTGGAACTGCCCGAGGCCAGCACCGAGGCCGAGAAGGCCCCGCCCGAGCGGCTCGAAGTCACCATCAAGAGCAACGGTGACATCTTCATCAACGACCAGCAGGCGGTGAACAACAAGCCGGAGACCCTCACGCGCGCCATCAAGGAACTGCTGGGCGACAAGCGCGACCTGCCCATGATCATCCGCGCCGACAGCGACAGCGCCCTGCAGTACGCCGTGACCCTGATGGACATCGCCCGCCAGCTCGAGATCAAGCAGGTGTCGCTGGCTACCGTGCAGACCGACACCGACGGGCAGTGATGGCAGGCACGGCATGGGCGGACTACCGGCGCCTGCTGGCCTATGTCCGGCCCTACTGGAAGCCGTTTCTGCTCGCCAGTCTGGTGATGGCGGTCTACGGCTCGACCGACGCCATGTTCGCCGCCCTGATGAAGCCCATGCTGGACGAGGGCTTCGTCGCCCGCGACCCGGACATGATCCGGCTGGTGCCGCTGCTGCTGATCCTGCTGTTCGTGTTCCGCGGCCTGACCGGCTTCGCCTCCAACTACGGCATGAACTGGGTCGGCCGGCGGGTGATCGAGACCCTGCGCGGCGAACTGTTCCGCAAGCTGGTGCGCCTGCCCGTGGCCTTCTATGACCGCAGCACCACCGGCGATCTGGTCGCGCGGCTGATCTATCACGTCGAGCAGGTGGCCCAGGCCAGCACCAACGCCGTCACCATCCTCATCCGCGACAGCTTCACCGTGCTGTTCCTGCTGGCCTGGATGTTTCTCATCAACGGCTGGCTGGCGGGGCTGTTCGTGATCATCGGCCCGGTGATGGCTGTGCTCATCCGCAGCGTCAGCCGGCGCCTGCGCGAGGTCAACCGGCGCATTCAGGATTCCATGGGCGATGTCACCCATCTGGCCGAGGAGGCCGTGACCGGGCAGCGGGTGATCAAGGCCTTCGGCGGCGAGGCGGTGGAAGTGGCCGCCTTCGACGCCGTCAACAAGAAGAACCGCTCCCTGCAGATGAAGATGATCGCCACCAGCACGCTCAGTGTGCAGCTGGTCCAGCTGCTGGGCGCAATCACCTTCGCCCTGGTGATCTGGCTCGCCACCCGCCACCCGGCCGCCGACGCGATCAGCGCCGGGGACTTCGTCTCCTTCATTACCGCCATGATGCTGCTGATGCCGCCGCTCAAGCGGCTGACCAGCGTCAATGCCAGCCTGCAGCGCGGCATCGCCGCCGCCTCCAGCCTGTTCGGCCTGCTCGACACGGCCCCGGAGGCGGATACCGGTACGCACGAATGCCGCCGGGCCCAGGGGCGGCTGGCATTCGAAGACGTGCGCTTTCGTTACGATACCGGCCAGCCGCCGGTACTGGACGGCGTGAGCTTCACCATCGAACCCGGCCAGACCGTGGCGGTGGTCGGCCGCTCGGGCAGCGGCAAGTCAACGCTCGCCAACCTGATCCCGCGCTTCTACGAACCCGAGTCCGGCCGCATCCGCCTCGACGGCGTGGGTCTGCATGACTACCGCCTCGCCGACCTGCGCCGCCAGATCGCCCTGGTCGGCCAGGAGGTGGTGCTGTTCAACGACACCGTGGCCCGCAACATCGCCTACGGCCAGAGTGAAGGCGCCCCGCGCGAGGCCATTGAGCGCGCCGCCGAACTGGCCAGCGCCATGGACTTCATCCGCGAGCTGCCGCAGGGGCTGGACACGCCGGTGGGCGAACACGGCGCCATGCTCTCCGGTGGCCAACGCCAGCGCATCGCCATCGCCCGAGCCCTGCTCAAGGACGCCCCCCTCCTGATCCTGGACGAGGCCACCTCGGCCCTGGACACGGAATCCGAACGTGCCATCCAGGCCGCGCTGGAGCGGCTGATGCAGGGCCGCACCACCCTGGTCATCGCCCATCGGCTGTCCACGGTGGAGCGGGCCGACTGCATCCTGGTGCTGGACCAGGGCCGGGTGGTGGAGGCCGGCCGCCACGAGGAACTGCTGGCGCGCGAAGGCCACTATGCCGGCCTGTACCGGCTGCAGTTCAGTGACAGGACCCTGATGTAATGTGGAACCGGCTCTGGTACGAAGGCCATCCCCTGGCGCTGGCGCTCACCCCGCTGGCACTGCTGTACTGCGCGGTGGTGTGGCTGCGCCGCCAGGCCTACCGCCTGGGCCTGCGGCCTGCCCACCGCGTGGGCGTGCCGGTGATCGTGGTCGGCAATATCACCGCCGGCGGCACTGGCAAGACCCCGCTGATCGCCTGGCTGGCCGCCTGGCTGCAAGCACAGGGCTACACACCCGGCATCATCGCCCGCGGCTACGGCGGCAAGGCACGCCACTGGCCGCAGCAGGTACGCCCCGACAGCGACCCGCGCACGGTCGGCGACGAACCCGTGCTGCTGGCCCGGCGCACCGGCTGCCCCATGGCCGTCGGCCCGGACCGCGCCGCCGCCGCCCGGGCGCTGCTGGAGCACAGCGACTGCGACATCCTGATCAGCGATGACGGCCTGCAGCACTACGCCCTGGCCCGCGACATCGAGATCGCCGTGGTCGACGGCGACCGCCGCTACGGCAACGGCTTCTGCCTGCCCGCCGGCCCCCTGCGCGAACCCAGATCCCGACTCAAGGACATCGACCTGATCGTCTGCAACGGCACCCCGGGCCGCGGCGAGTTCGGCATGCACTACGTGCCGGGAGAACTGATCAAGGTGCATGATCACAACCAGCGACTGGCCCCCGACCAACTGCGCGGCCAGTCCGTCGACGCCGTCGCCGGCATCGGCCACCCCGAGCGCTTCTTCCGCCTGCTGGAACGCCAGGGCCTGACCTGCCGCAAGCAGCGCACCTTCCGCGACCACCACACCTGGCGCGAGACCGATTTCGACTTTGCCGACGATCACACCCCGGTCGTCATGACGGAAAAAGACGCCGTCAAATGCGAACGCCTGTCCCGCGACAACCTCTGGTACCTTCCCATCCAGGCCGAACTCGACCCCCGCATCGAAACCCGCCTGCAACGCCTGCTCCAGGAGAGGAGCACTCATGACAAGCGTGTCGTCACCCCGGAGAAATCCTGATCAATCCCATCATCCCGTATTTTTTCCATCATCCCGTATTTTTTTCCGTCATCCCGGCGAAGGCCGGGATCCAGTACCCACAGCGGCATCTGGATCCCGGCGTGCGCCAGGATGACGATGACAGGCAAAACGACCGCCTTCTAAGCAATCCCCGGACGACTTAGACGAACCCCATGAATGCGTTACACTGTCCCCCATCAGCACAATCCCCGGAACCCACACCCATGGACAAAAAACTCCTAGACATCCTCGTCTGCCCCCTCTGCAAGGCCCCCCTGGTCTACCTCAAGGCCGAACAGGAACTGATCTGCCGCGGCGACCGCCTGGCCTATCCCATCCGCGACGGCATCCCGGTCCTGCTGGCCGACGAAGCCCGCGAACTGCCCCCGGAAGAAGAGGTCCCGAAGGGCAGTACTCCTTGAGCATGGTATTTTCGCGTTCAGCGCTTCCCCGGGTGTTTCGCCGCAAGGCGCAGCCTGCAGGCAATGGCCGCTCCCTTGTCAAAGGCTGCAACGCCGCGGCGGGACACCCGGGGAGCGTCCTTCGGATCAGCTTGTCAGCCTCCATGGACAGCGTTGCGCCTCTTGGCAAGGGGGCCCCATTCCCGGCGAGGCGCGCCTTGCCATGAACACTGACAAGCTGACTGAACGCGAAAATACCATGCTCAAGGAGTACAGAACCGCATGAGCTTCAAGGTCGTCATCCCGGCGCGCTATGCCTCCAGCCGCCTGCCGGGCAAACCGCTGCTGGAGATCGCCGGGCGCCCCATGCTCGAACACGTCTACCGCCGCGCCTGCGAGAGCGGGGCAGGGGAGGTCATCGTCGCCACCGACGACGACCGCATCCGCGAAGCCGCCGAGGCCTTCGGCGCCGGCGTCGCCATGACCGCCGCCGACCACCCCTCCGGCACCGACCGCATCGCCGAGGTGGCCGAGACCCGCAACTGGCCTGCCGACGCCATCATCGTCAATCTCCAGGGCGACGAGCCCCTGATGCCGCCCAGCCTGATCCGCACCGTCGCCGAGGCCCTGGAGGCCCACCCCGACGCCGACATCGCCACCCTGTGCACCCCCATCGACTGCGCCGAGGACTTCTTCGACCCGCATATCGTGAAAGTGGTGCGCGACAGCCAAGGCTACGCCCTGTACTTCAGCCGCGCCCCCATCCCCTGGGACCGCGACGAATTCGCCACCGGCAGCAAGACCCTGCCCAAGGGTGTACCCCACCTGCGCCACATCGGCATGTACGCCTACCGCGCCGGATTCCTGCAACACTACCGACAGCTGGAACCGGCGCCGATCGAAAACAGCGAGATGCTGGAACAGCTGCGGGCGCTGTGGCACGGTGTACGCATTCATGTTGCAGACGCGCCGGAGACGCCGGGGCATGGGGTGGATACGCAGGCTGATCTGGAAAGGGTAGCGGGACTGTTGGCAGCAGAGTGATCAGCCGGAATTGACTCACAAGTTCGATCCATTGTTAGGTAACCATGCATTGGGATGTGACAAAAGTACGCCCCCTTGACGACTATCAGATTTATGTCGAGCTGGAGGACGGTCGGAAGGGAATATTTGACCTCAAACCATACCTGGATCATGGAGTGTTCAGGGAACTCAGGGATAAAGAATATTTTTCCGAGGTCGGGATTGTACTCGGCGCGGTCACCTGGCCTCATGAGCAGGATATTGCGCCAGAGACGCTGATTTCAGGATTGAAACCGGTAGAACATAAAGAAATCCTTGGCTAAACATATATCGCATCTGATGATGCAAAAATTAGGTCAAGGATCGGTGATTCTCAAAACAAAGCCAAGCGCCATAACTTGCGATGCGAAACAAGGATGTTTGATTGTAATTCCCAAGACTGCTCAGTCACGATAGTTATTATCAGTAGGTTGTTTGCTTTCGGCACAAAGCGGAACTTTAGCGATATATAAATTAGTAAATACTGAATAACTGTTGTCGGCCCACACTTACCATCTCTTTTGCCCGCGCGAATATCCGCCATTGCGGTGCAAACCGGTCGTTGTGCGGCCACGGTATGAGCGGGCGTTGGCGGCTTATCGTGCACAAAAAAACAGGGATAGCCGTAAAGGCTATCGACAAGGGTTCAGCTTGTGACATGTATCAAATAATCTCTTAATATCAATGGGAAAGCGAATATCGTCGATTTCGCGTTTGTCGGTAAGCTATACAGTCGGTTGACAGTGGCAAACCGGTCAAACAGGTAGGCAGGCAGTAAACTGAATAAATAACAGCATGTTACTCCCCCCTAGTGTTTCAATGGTCTGTATCTTGCCCAGGGAACTATCGTGATCGTGATAACAGCGGGCATTCAAACGCCCGCGATCGCCATCAACACAACGAAGCCCCGCAGTCTACGGGGTCAGGGGAGAATGGATATGGAATCACGTCTTTGGGGCGCGGCCAGCGCCTGCGCCATGGCACTGGTATCAGCGACCGCCCATGCCGCTGGCATTTCCGGCCAGGGCACCTGGGAGAGCACGCTGCAAGGGCGCGATCTGGACGGCAATTCGGCGACCATCGAAGCCTACTACGACACCACCCTGGACATCACCTGGCTGGCGGATGCCAATGCCGGTGTTGGCTCGGCGTTTGATGATGGCTTTAGTCCCAATGATGGCCGGATGACCTGGTCCTCGGCCAACGCCTGGGCGGCGGGTCTCGATGTCAACGGCATCACCGGCTGGCGGCTGCCGACCGTCACGCCGATCGACGGCACGAGCTTCAACACGTTGTTCAGCAACAACGCCACGACGGATAAAGGTTATGCCGACGCCGACGGCTGGGTGGACGGCTCGGGCACGCCTGTGTCGGAGATGGGGCATATGTTCTACGTGACCCTGGGCAACCTGGGGTTCTGCACCCCGAATGACACCAGCCCGGGTTCCTGCGTAACACCGACCGGCTCGGGCCTGTCCAACACCGGTCCCTTTTCCAACGTCCAGTCCGACTTCTACTTTTCGGGGTCGGCGTTGGGTTCCAGTAACGCCTGGGGCTTCTTCTTCCGCAACGGCACCCAGGACGCAATCGGCCAGAGCTTCAGCGAGTTCGCGTGGGCTGTTCGCTCCGGCGATGTCAGCGCCGTACCGGTCCCCGCCGCCGTGTGGCTGTTCGGCAGCGGCCTGCTGGGACTGCTCGGCTTGGCAAGACGCCAGCGCTGACATTTGGCGCTTTTGAGGGGGTTTGGGGGAGCCTTCCCCCAAGTGCCCGCCCGACAGGGCGGGCTGACGTGATTTTTCAATTAAAGGCAATTAAAGGGGTCGGTGACAAGTGGTAATCATTTGCATTAGCATTTGTCACCGACCCCTTTTCTGATGCTTGCTTACTGGGCTCGGTGTTAAGTGATAGCACAAAGTCGCACAACAGCAGCTTCCAGTCTGCACACAACGCGCGCCGGTCAGCAGATACGATGGCTCTGTGGCAGCTGTACACGCAGGTCGCACGTCGGCTTCTGGTCGTGTCCAGACAGAGCTGAATTCCCTTTACTTAACGTGCTCTCATGGGAATGAGAGTAGCATCTCAGGCTACGAATACCGACGATATTGCAATTTTGAATGAATTAGGTAATAAGATGTGATGGATTCTTCTCAAATTATAAGCCAAATCCTGACTGCGCTATGGTGGTTGGTTCCAGCGGCTATCATAATTAGTATTTTTCAATCAGCCTGGCTCAAAGGTGTTCTTGGAGAGGCGCTCGTCAAGGTAGCCTCTAGAATCAGTCTACCACGAAGAATCTATCATCCAATTCACAACGTGACATTGCCAGCATTGGATGGCACAACTCAGATCGATCATATTTTTGTATCGCGATTCGGTATCTTCGTTGTTGAGACAAAAAATATGAAGGGTTGGATTTTTGGCGACAAAAATCAGGCTCAGTGGACTCAAAAAGTCTTTAAGAAATCGTTCAAATTTCAGAATCCTTTGCGTCAGAATTACAAGCACACAAAGGCGCTTGAGGCGGCACTAGACGTGCCTGCGGAAGCCATTCGGTCTGTTATCGTTTTTGTGGGCGAAGGTACGTTTAAAACGCCAATGCCACCAAATGTAACTCGGGGTGGCGGCTATATTTCCTACATCAAATCATTCCGCGAGCCTATTTTGTCTGAAGTGCAGGTGCTGGCTGCTGTGACACAGATTGAGTCTGGACGCCTTGTGCCATCTCGTGAAACACACCGCAACCACGTTCAACATCTCAATTCGCTCTCGCGCGAGGCTAAGGAGAAACGGCAAGATGCAAAATCTTGATCTCAAACCGATCCATTATTTTTAAGCTTGGATTTAAACCTGCGGACATAGAATAATGAGATTATTTAATGCGCTAGTATTATTCGTTTTTAGTTTATGCGTTTGGGCTGATGAATCGGAAACACCTTTTGATGTGCCTGCGGGCATGGTTCAAGCCATCTTGAAAGAAGATGTGGAACACACACAAGATGCCGAGTGCACGGTCGATTTTTCAAGTTTTTCCTACGAAGGCGAGTGGGGCCCTGGTTTCACGTTGCGTGCTCACGGTGAAGGGAAAAAATTCGTTCAAATTAGTATGGCACGTGCAGAAACAGATAAGGGATATGTATTTTTTATTGAAGCCGGGAATGATGAAGAAATGTATTACAATTTTCCGTTTTCTGGCTTTATCAATAGATCCAAGAGAGTTACTTTTAGATTGAGCTGGCGTGACGATGGCGCTTTCGTATATATGGTCCAAGCAGGCAAGTCATTTGGACGGGGGAATATTATTATTCCACAATTCACGGCAACAAAATTTTCTGTACATGCAAGTGGAGTAAAGGGTAAATCAATATGTAAACTTGCAGTATAAGCTATCAGCAATCCCATATTGCCAACGTCGGCTCTTGGTCGAAAACGGACTTGTTAGGTAACTGATACTTGCTCATCAAATACTTCCAGTTGCAGCTATCAACCTCTATTCCGGGGACAGTATACCTAATTCCCAGCACACCAAGGCAGTGCTTGTAGGATTAATATACTGTCCCCGGATTCGGCTTCCATGCCACATGCTGTTCATGGCAAGAGTTCGAATCCCTCGATGCGGAAATCCGAGTCCAGGGCCAGAGCGGTGGTTATGCCGAGGCGGCGCATGAGCGCGAAGGAGGTGCAGTCGGTGAAGCTGTAGTGCTTGTCGGCGCGGTTGCGGAACAGTGCCCACGCGGCCTGTTCGTCTTCTGGCAGGAGGCGGATTTGGTCGACTGTATTGGGGTCGAGCAGGACGTTTCCGACGCGTTCCGCGACAGTGTGTCCGAGACGGTAAAGACACAGTGAAATGGTTTCGTCGAAGATGTAATTGGAAGTGGTCAGGCGCCCCTCGAAGCCATCAAGTACCGCGCGCACAGCGGCATGATCCGGATCCCGACGATTGGCGAAGGCAAACCACAGGCGCTGGTATCGACAAACAGCCGCTGCATCAGTCGGCGTCTTCCCCATACAGGTATTGGTCGTGGTCACGGCCATAGGAGGCGGTGTCCTCTCCCATGCCGCCGATCTCGCCGAGGCGGCTTTTCTGTCCGGCCGGTGGACTGAGCGCGGTCTGCAGAATATCGCGCACCACCGCTGACATGCTGCGTCCTTCCCGCTCGGCCCGGGCGCGCAGAACCTGATATTGCCAGTCTTCGAGAATGATCTGAGTGCGGTGCATGAAAATATGCTGCACCATACACACGGTGTAATCAACATGACATCCATACACCATTTATTCAATAAATAACAATGAGATATAGAGGCTGCACATGCTCACCAGATACCTTCAGTTGCAGTTGTCCACCTCTGCCGGCATCTCCCTGCATGATGTCACTCCGCAGATCCGGGACTGCCTGGCCGACAGCGGTATCGGTAACGGCTTTGTCACCGTCACCTCCCGGCACACCACCACGGCATTGACCATCAACGAGAACGAGGCGCGACTGCTGGAGGATGTGAAGGACTTCTTTACTAAGCTGGTCCCGCCAAGGGACAGGTATCTGCACAACGATATCCATTTGCGCGACTGTCCAGCGGATGAGCCGGAGAATGCGCATTCGCATCTGGTGGCGATGATGCTGGGCAGTTCTGAGGTGGTGCCGGTGAGTGAGGGGCAATTGGTGTTGGGGCAGTATCAGTCGGTTCTGCTGGTGGAACTGGATGGGCCGCGGGAGCGGACGGTTGCGGTGCAGGTGGTGGGGGAGTGAGAGAGGCGTTCGCGGCTGACCGTAATGGTATCTAGATGAGACGGGAACGGCAGTAGACCGTTGGCGATGGCGGTTTCTGGATCCCCGCCTGCGCGGGGATGACGTTATAAAGTACGGGGATGACGGTTACGGCTAGGTGCCGGGGATGCTTATTTCTCCTGCAGCGCCTCGAACAGCAGTTCAATATCCGGGTTCGGCCTCTGTTCGCGGTCATAGAGCGGGATGGTGCGGGTCTGGGCGACGCGGCGGGTGGCATCCCCGAACTGGTTGGCCTGGATGGTCTTGTCCATGCCCAGGCACTCGATTACGACGCTGGGGCCGTCCTCCAGCACTTCCATGATGCGGCAGGCACGGTCCTGCACCTGCACCACCTGGCCGATGGCGGCGCGCAGGCGCTGGAGGTCGTCAATCGGTTCCTGATCGGATTCACTGTTCATTCCCGGATATTCGGTCATTCTCCACCCGGATGCAACTGGGCAGCGGGTTCCGGCTTCCCGAGTCCAAGTTATTGTTTTAGAATATAAGAATGTGGATTTGCAGTAACAGAGAAAGAGAAGCCGAACATGAGTGATCAGAACAAGGTGCGCGTGCTGTTCGTGTGCATGGGCAATATCTGCCGTTCGCCCACGGCCCAGGGCGTGTTCGAGAAGGTGGTCGAGGAGGCCGGTCTGCTGGACCGGATCGAGATTCATTCGGCCGGCACCCATGCCTATCATGTGGGTGAGCCGCCGGATGCACGGGCGCAGGAGGCCGCCGGCAAGCGCGGTTATGATCTGTCCGCGCAGCGCGCGCGCAAGGTGCAGGTCGAGGATTTCATCGAATTCGACTATGTGCTGGCCATGGATCGCAGCAACTATGCCGATCTGCAGGAACTGGTGCTGCCGGACTACGAACAGCGCCTGAAACTGTTCCTGGAATTCGCCCGGGAGTTGCAGGACACCGATGTGCCGGATCCCTACTATGGCGGCAAGCAGGGCTTCGAGCGGGTGCTGGACCTGATCGAGGCGGCCTCGCACGGGCTGCTCGAGCACATCCGGATCGAGCACAGGCTGTAGGCTACGATAAAAGTCGTAGGCCGGGATAAGCGCAGCGTGGAGATTGCCGCGTCACTTCGTTCCTCGCAATGACGGACAATTGTTTAAGGCCGTAGGCCGGGATACGCGCAGCGCCCCGGCCTACGTCTACCATCCAGCCTGCTATTCCTTGTTGCCCACCACCTTGGCCGGGTCCTTCGGCGCGGATTCGGCCGCGGGTTTGTCGGCCGGCGCATCGGAGCGTGCCGGGGCGGGCTTGTCCTGGCTGGCCGCCGGTGCCGGCCCGGCCGTGTCGCCGCCGCTCGGGGCGGGCTTGGGGTTGAGGGTGCTGTCAGCCGGCTTTTCGACCGGCTTTTCGGCCGGCTTGTCCTGGGCCTTCATTTCGACCACCTGGCCGCCGACCTGCTGGCTGCCATCCTTGCCCTGATCGCCGCCGGCGGCTTTGCTGGTGCCGGATTGTGCGGCGGGACGGTTTTCATTGTCCTGCGTCGGCGCCTGGCCCTGGTTCTCGCCCTGAGCCTGCGCCTGTCCGCCTTCGCGCTGGCGGTTGCTGCCGCCGGAGCGGCGCCGGCCGCTGCCGCCGCGCCGGCCCCGGCGACCGCTGCGGCCGCTGCGGGATTCGCGGCCCTGGGTCTGGCCGGATTCGCCGCCTTCACCCTGGGCCTTCGGCTCGGGTTTGGCCTTGGCCTCGGGTTTGGTTTCGGACTTGGCCTCGCCCCGGGTTTCCTGTGACCTGGCCGGCGTCGGCTTGTCCTGAGCGGCCTTGTCCTGGGACGGCTCCTGGCGCTTGGCCCGGCTGCGGTTACCGCCGCTGCGGCTGCCGGAGCTGCTGCGGCTGCGGCCGCCGCCGTTGCGGTTGTCACTGCGGCCTCCGCCCGTACCGCTGCGGCTGTCCTGACGGCCCTTGCCGCCGCTGGCGCGGGAGGGCTTCTCTTCCGCGCTCTCCCCCGGCTCCGGGGTGCCGAACAGGTTCGACCACAGGCGCTTGAGGAGACCGGGCTGACCGCCGGCGGCCGGCCGGGCCGGCGCCTCGCTGACAGGGGTCGGCGGCGGCACCGGGGAGGAGGGCACCAGCATCTTCACGGCCGGCTCCTCGACCCGACGGGTCACGGCCTCGCCGGCCGGCTCACCCGCCTCGAGCGTCTCCTCGGGGATGAGCTCGAAGCTGGCGGCGGCCTGCTCGCCCTTGACCTCGTCGGTGCGCAGGCGCCGGACCTCGTAGTTCGGCGTCTCCAGTGAGGGGGAGGGGATGAGCATGACGCTGACCCTGTAGCGTTGCTCGATCTCGTACAGCGGCCCACGCTTCTCGTTGAGCAGGAAGGTCGCCACCTCGACCGGCACGTGGGCCACCACGCGCGCGGTCTTCTCCTTCATGGCGTTCTCCTCGACGATGCGCAGCACCGCCAGGGCCAGGGATTCCACCCCGCGCACCGTGCCGTGGCCGTTGCAGCGCGGGCAGACGATCTGGCTGGACTCGCCCAACGACGGCCGCAGGCGCTGGCGCGACATCTCCAGCAGGCCGAAGCGCGAGATGCGCCCGACCTGGACCCGGGCGCGGTCCATCTTCAGCGCCTCCTTCAGGCGGTTCTCCACTTCGCGCTGGTGTTTGGCCGCGGACATGTCGATGAAGTCGATGACGATCAACCCGCCCAGGTCCCGGATGCGCAGCTGGCGGGCGATCTCATCGGCCGCCTCCAGGTTGGTGTTGAGCGCCGTCTCCTCGATGTCGCTGCCCTTGGTGGCGCGCGCCGAGTTGATGTCGATGGACAGCATCGCCTCGGTGTGGTCGATGACAATGGAGCCGCCCGAGGGCAGGGTGACGTCGCGCTGGAAAGCCGACTCGATCTGGCTCTCGATCTGGTAGCGCGAGAACAGCGGCACCGGGTCGTCGTAGCGCTTGAGCTTGTGCAGGTTGTGCGGCATGACGAGTTCCATGAACTCGCGCGCCCGTTCGAAGACCTGGGCGTCGTCGATCATGATCTCGCCGATGTCCGAGCGCAGGTAGTCGCGCAGGGCCCGGATGATGACGTTGCTCTCCTGGTAGATCAGGAACGGGGCCTTGCCCTCGTCGGCGGCCTTCTCGATCGCGCTCCAGAGCTGAAGCAGGTAGTCCAGGTCCCACTGCAGCTCCTCGGTGGAGCGGCCCACGCCGGCGGTGCGCACGATCAGCCCCATGCCGTCCGGGATGTTCAGCTCGGACATGATGTCGCGGACCTGGCTGCGGTCGTCGCCCTCGATGCGGCGCGACACGCCACCGGCGCGCGGGTTGTTGGGCATCAGCACCAGATAACGTCCGGCCAGGCTGATGAAGGTGGTCAGCGCCGCACCCTTCTGGCCGCGCTCCTCCTTCTCCACCTGGACGACCAGTTCCTGGCCTTCCCTGACCGCATCCTTGATGCTGGGGCGGCCGTCGCCGGACAGCGCCTGTTCGGAGAAATAGCTGCGGGCGATTTCCTTGAGCGGCAGAAAGCCGTGGCGGTCGGCGCCGTAATCGACGAAGGCCGCTTCCAGACTGGGTTCTACACGGGTGATCTTACCCTGGTAGATATTGGATTTTTTCTGCTCGCGGGAAGGGACCTCGATATCGAGATCGTAGAGTTTCTGGCCATCGACCATGGCCACGCGCAACTCTTCGGGTTGAGTTGCATTGACAAGCATTCTTTTCATAAGTCAGTTCTCGCCGTTGCTCGACCCGTTTCAGGTCAGGCCGCGCGGCGCGGCGCGGAGATGCCGCCGGCCAGGCGCGGTCCAGCAGCGGCTGCAGCCAGGGGGACAGACCCATCAGCACCAATAGTGCCCGGGTCCGCTCCGCAAGGCCGGTCGTGCTCGACATGAAACAGGGAACAAACAAATTCATGTGAAATGAAACCGTATTGCCTGAGTTTGAAACCGGCTGATGCAACGGCGGGATAATGTCTCGAACCGCGGGGGCTGCATCAGCCGGGGTGGCGTTGCGGCATGCGTGCGACCTGTTTTGTGTTGACAACTTGTCGGCGCGTGCTGCGCAGTCGCCTGCAATTCCGGTCCGCCGGCCAAAACCGGCCAACCGGGCAAATCGACGGCCCAACTATATCAACGGGCTCCCCTCAAATCAATTGCTTAGCGAGAAGATTTCCGTTCTGTTCCGAGCCCGCATTTCTCACCGCCCTTCTACTGCGACGGCCCCAGGGCACGCCCTGTCTGGCTTTCGCTCGGTCGGAGTGTGCTCGACATAGTGTCGACTATGCCTGCGCGCTCCTCGGTCGCGAAAGCCCGCCATACCGCACCCTGGAACCGTCTCGCGACGAACGGCGGTGAAAAATGCGGGCCAGCCGCTCCGGCTGCTATGATAGCCGGCCATGAATATGGACAAATCACGCGTCCAGATGGTGGAAATCGATGCCGAGGACGCCGATCAGCGCATTGATAACTACCTGCTGCGCATACTGAAAGGCGTGCCGCGCAGCCGTATCTACCGGTTGCTGCGCAAGGGGGAGGTCCGGGTCAACCGGGGCCGGGTCCGCGCCGATTACCGGCTGGGCGGGGGGATCAGGTCCGCATCCCGCCGGTCACGACCGCGGCGCAGAAGGCCGGTCCGGGCCCGGCGCCGGGCCGGCAGCTGGCCGGCCGTATCCTCTATGAAGACGACCGGCTGCTGGTGGTGGACAAGCCTGCCGGCATGGCGGTACACGGCGGCAGCGGTCTGAGTTTCGGGGTGATCGAAGCGCTGCGCGCGGCCCGGCCGGAGGCGAAGTTCCTGGAGCTGGTGCACCGGCTGGATCGCGAAACCTCGGGCTGCCTGATCCTGGCCAAGCGCCGCAGTGCCCTGCGGGCCCTGCACGAGCAGCTGCGCGAGAATCGCATGGACAAGCGCTACTTCGCCCTGGTCCGGGGCCAGCTCGCTGCCGGGCGGCAACGGGTGGAGGCGCCGCTGCGACGCAACCAGCTGCGTGGCGGCGAGCGCATGGTGCAGGTGGCCGAGGACGGCAAACCGGCCCGCACCGATCTGCGCCTGGTGGAGGCCTGGCCCGGTGCCAGCCTGGTCGAGGCGGTGCTGCACACCGGCCGCACTCACCAGATCCGGGTGCATGCGGCCCACCTCGGGCATCCGCTGGCCGGGGACGACAAATACGGCGATCCGGACTTCAACCGGGCACTGAAGGCCCGCGGCCTGAACCGGCTGTTTCTGCACGCCCACCTGATTGCCTTCGACCATCCGGCCACGGGCGAGCGGGTTCAGGTCAGCGCGCCCCTGGACGCTGAACTGCACGGGGTACTGGAAAAACTGCACCGCGACCCCATTATTCCCGCATCCCGGGAATCCTGACGCGCATTTGTCATCCGATCCGGGTAGAATGCGCGCCCCGTAGACGCCTGCACCTGCCCGCAGGCCCGGGAACAGATATAGAATCTGCTTGAAAAATTCCTCACAAGTGTAAGTAATTATGGATAATAACCTCAGAGAGCTGAAGCTCCTTGTGTTCGACTGGGATGGCACCCTGATGGATTCCGAGGCCCAGATCGTCGGTTGCATGCGGGCCGCCGCCGCGGACCTCGCCCTGCCCGAGCGCAGCCCGGACGAGATCCGCAACATCATCGGCCTGGGTCTGAAGGAGGCCGTCACCAGCCTGTATCCCGAGCACGGCGAGACGCTGGCCGGTGAACTCGCCGCCCGCTACCGCGAGCACTGGCTGGGACAGCTCGAGGCCAGCAGCCTGTTTCCGGGCGTGGTCGAGACCCTGCAGCTGCTGAAGGAGGAGGGCTTCCTGCTGGCGGTGGCGACCGGCAAGGGCCGCGCCGGCCTGGACCGGGCGCTGGAAATCAGCGGCCTGAATGCCGTCTTCCACGCCACCCGCTGCGCCGACGAGACCCGCTCCAAGCCGCACCCGCAGATGCTGCAGGAGATCATGCATGAGCTGGATATGCCCGGTCACCAGACGGCCATGATCGGTGATACCGAATACGACATGGCCATGGCGCGCAATGCCAATACCCATCCGGTTGCGGTATCGTATGGCGTACATGAATGGGAGCGGCTGCAGCGCCACGCACCGGTGGTATGCCTGGAGCAGTTCACCGACATCAATGACTGGCTGGCGGAGCTGCGGCTCAGCAACCGCCACTGACTGCCGAGCAGACGGGATAGGGCCTGTTACTCAGGAACTATATGTGGCTACACTAAACGCAGCGTCATTCCCGCGCAGGCGGGAATCCATAAGCCGCCGCGACTGCTGGATCCCCGCCTACGCGGGGATGACGGCGTCTGCGGTAGTGTTAACAGGCCCTAGGAAAAACAACCCATGAGCGAAGACAACTGGGCGGAACCGCCGGGCGGAGACAAATCCGACCGGAATCAGCAGTCCAGGGAGCGCAGCCCCGAGGTGAACTGGGAGCGTGACCTGCTCAACCGCCTGGCCTTCGCCTCGCTGATCGAACAGCGCCGCACCCGGCGCTGGGGCATCCTGTTCAAGATCCTGATCTTCTTCTATCTGTTCGGACTGCTGTTCCTGGCCCGCACCGACCACTGGGATACGAGCAGTGTGGCCGCCGGCCAGCACACTGCCCTGGTCGATCTGAGCGGCGTCATCTCGGCCCAGAGCCCGGCCAATGCCGATACCCTGGCCCGGGGCCTGCGCAATGCCTTCGAGGCCAGAAAGTCCGCCGGCGTCATCCTGCGCATCAACAGCCCCGGCGGCAGCCCGGTACAGGCGGCCTATATCAACAACGAGATCAGCCGGCTGCGCGAGGAGTATCCGGACAAGCCCATCTACACCGTGGTCAGCGACATCTGCGCCTCCGGCGGCTACTACGTCGCCGCCGCGACCGACAGGATCTTCGTCAACGAGTCCAGCATCATCGGCTCCATCGGCGTGCGCATGGACAGCTTCGGTTTCGTCGATGCCATCGACAAGCTGGGCATCGAGCGCCGCCTGCTCACCGCCGGCGAGAACAAGGCCTTCCTCGACCCCTTCCTGCCCGCCCGCGAGGAGGACGTGGAACACGTCGAGGCCCTGCTCGACGAGGTGCACCAGCAGTTCATCGACACCGTAAAGAAAGGCCGCGGCGAGCGCCTGAGCGAAGACCCGGCCATCTTCACCGGCCTGATCTGGACCGGCGCGCGCGGCGTGGAACTGGGCCTGGCCGACGGCTTCGGCAGTGCCGGCCAGGTTGCCCGCGAGGTGATCGGCGCCGAGGAGATCATCGATTACACCCCGCGCCCGGACTTCTTCGAACGCTTCGCCCGTGAGTTCGGTGCCTCTGTCGGCCAGGCCCTGGGCACCACCCTGGGAGTGGACGGGGCGCGGTTGGAATAGGGCCTGTCCTGATTCTGCTGCTGCCCAGAAGCATTAAACCGCAAAGGCGTCGAAGGCGCGCGAAGGTAAACCGAGAAAACCCAATCGTTGCATAAATGTCGGTTGCGATAACCGCCATCGTCATCCCCGCGCAGGCGGGGATCCAGCGACACAGGTCAGCCTGGAAGGCGTAACCCGACCTACGTCTTCACATCCGTCGCGCGCCTTCGACGCCTTTGCGTTTGAGGCTCTTTGTGTCCACTAGGGCAACACCACCCCTTCCTCCGCCAGCATCTCCACCAGCCGGATCAGCGGCAGCCCGACCAGGGCGCTGGGGTCGTCACCCTGCATGCGTTTGAACAGGGTCACGCCCAGGGCCTCGGAGCGAAAGCTGCCGGCGCAGTTGTAGGGCTGTTCCTGTTCCAGATAACGCTCGATCTGTTCGGGTGTGAGGCTGCGGAAATCCACCCGGTAGGGAATCACGTCCAGCTGCACGCGGTCCGATGCACTGTTATACAGGCACAGCCCGGTCAGAAAGGTCACACTCCGGCCGGACAGCCGGGCGAGCTGTGCGCGCGCCTTCTCCTGGTTGCCGGGCTTGCCCAGGATTTCGTTGTCGACGACCGCGACCTGGTCGGAGCCGATGATCAGGGCCTGCGGCCAGGCCTGGGCCACGGCCCTGGCCTTGGCCTCGGACAGGCGCGCGACCAGGTCGCGCGGCGCCTCGCCGGCACGGGCGGACTCGTCGATGTCCGGGCTGTGGCATTCGAACGGCAGGCCCAGTCGCTCCAGCAGTTCACGACGGAAGGGCGAACTCGAACCGAGCACCAGGGTGAGCATCAGGGCTGGATTATCCGACATCAGGCGGGCTCGATTTCCAGCAGGGTTTCGTCGGGATTGACGCGGTCCCCCTTTGCCACATGGATGGCGGTGACCGTGCCGGCGATGGGTGCCTGGATCTCGGTTTCCATCTTCATCGCCTCGGCCACCAGCAGGGGATCGCCGGCATTGACCCCCGCGCCGACCTCGACCAGCACGTCGATCACGGTACCGGGCATGGAGGTGGTGACATGCCCGGGCTGGGTCGCGCGCGGGCGGTTGCTGCCTCTGGGCTGACGCGGCTGCGGGGCACCGCCTTCGTCATATTCCAGCTCTTCCAGCGATTCCAGCAGAATCTCCTCGGGCACGCCGTCGACGCTGAGATAGAAGGGCCGCTTGTCCTGGCTCCTGTGGCCGGCCCCGGTCACGCGGATGTGGTAGGTCTCGCCGTGCAGGGTGACATTGAATTCGGTTGGCCGGCCCATATCACCGTTGCCCGCAGGCGGCTCCAGCGGTTCGGGGACGAGGGTGCCGTTGTTGCGGTGTTCCAGGAACTCGCGGCCGATCTCGGGGAACATGGCATAGGTCAGCACGTCTTCTTCCGATTGCGCCAGCTCGCCGATCTCGCCGCGCAGGTTGTCCATCTCCGGCGCGAGAGCAGGTCGGCGGGACGGGTGTCGATCACCTCCTCGTTGCCGATGGCCTGCTGGCGCAGCATGGCGTTCACCTCACCGGGTGCGCGGCCATAGCGGCCCTGCAGATAGAGCTTCACTTCATTGGTGATGCTCTTGTAGCGGGCGCCGGTGAGCACGTTCATCACTGCCTGGGTGCCGACGATCTGTGAAGTGGGCGTAACCAGCGGCGGGTACCCCAGGTCCTCGCGCACCCGCGGAATTTCGGCCAGCACTTCATTCATGCGGCCCAGCTCGCCCTGTTCGCGCAGCTGGTTGTAGAGGTTTGAGATCATGCCGCCGGGCACCTGGTAGATCTGCACCCGGGTGTCCAGGCCGGTGAAGTCGCTCTCGAACTGGTGGTACTTTTTGCGCACTTCACGGAAATAGAAACCGATCTCCTGCAGGGCGTTCAGATCCAGGCCGGTGTCGTAATCGGTGCCGGCGAGTGCCGCGACCATGCTCTCGGTGGGCGGATGACTGGCGCCGCCGGCGAAGGATGAAATCGCTGTGTCGATGTGTTCGCAACCGTTCTCGAGCGCCTTCAACTGACACATCTCCGCCACCCCCGCCGTGGCGTGCATGTGCAGATGCAGCGGGATACTCACGGCCTGTCTGAGCCCGCGGATCAGCTCGCCGGCCACCATGGGCGTGAGCAGTCCCGCCATGTCCTTGATGGCAATGCTGTCGCAGCCGAGACGTTCCAGTTCGCGCGCCATGTCCATGAAGGTCCCGATGTCGTGGACCGGGCTGGTCGTGTAGCAGATCGTCCCCTGGGCGTGCTTGCCGGTGGCCTTGACCGCACGGATGGCGGTTTCCAGGTTGCGGGTGTCGTTGAGCGCATCGAAGATGCGGAACACATCGATGCCGCCCGCCGCGGCGCGTTCGACGAAGGCGCTGACAACGTCATCCGAATAATGGCGGTAGCCGAGCAGATTCTGGCCGCGCAGCAGCATCTGCAGCCGTGAGTTCGGCAGGGCCCGGCGCAGCTGATGCAGGCGCTCCCAGGGATCCTCCTTGAGATAGCGCAGACAGGCATCGAAGGTAGCCCCGCCCCAGACCTCCAGCGACCAGTAGCCGGCCTGGTCGAGCTGGGGGCAGATGGGCAGCATATCCTCGGTGCGCATGCGGGTGGCGATCAGCGACTGATGGCCGTCGCGCAGCACGAGTTCGGTGATGTGGGTCTTCGCCATCGAAAAAAAGTCCTATTATTGTGACATTGCCTGACCGTGCATGAGCAACCTTGTTCCCGTCATTCCGGCGCAGGCCGGACAAAAGCGCGCAGCGCGTTGAACGCCCGGAGGGCGGCCCGAAGGGCGAGCGCAGCGAGTAATCCAGTGACCGCAGAGGTGCCTGGATCCCGGCCTGCGCCGGGATGACGAAATCTGTTGTAGTGCAGCAGAGGCTGATTGGTTTTCATCCATCAGAATCCGGCATGCGCGGCCACAGCCGCGGCGATCACGGCCGCCATCTCCCGGGTGGGGCGGCGCACGGTGTAACTGGTCAGTTCGGGATGGGCCTCGACAAAACCGGTGTTGAAATGCGCGGCGCGGAAATCGGGCGTGCGCAGGATTTCCAGGAAATAGGGGATGGTGGTCTTGACCCCGTAGACCCCGATATCGTGCAGGGCACGTTCGGCCCGGTTCAGCAGCGCCTCCCAGTCCATGGCCCAGACGGTCAGCTTGGCGCACATGGAGTCATAGTAGGGCGGAATGTGGTAGCCGGTATAGATGGCCGCGTCGGTGCGCACACCCGGTCCGCCCGGGGCGAAATAGCGGGTGATGCGGCCGAAGCTGGGCAGGAAGTCGTTCTGCGGATCCTCGGCATTGATGCGCAGTTCCATGGCAAAACCGCGACGCTGGATGTCGGACTGGGCATAACGCAGGGGCTGGCCGGCGGCGATGCGGATCTGCTCCTGGACGATATCCACGCCGGTGATCTCCTCGGTCACCGTATGCTCGACCTGCAGCCGGGTGTTCATCTCCATGAAGTAGAAATTGTCATCGCCCTCCATGAGGAACTCCACTGTACCGGCATTCTGGTAGCCGACCGTGCGCGCGGCCTTCACGGCGTATTCGCCGATGCGCGTGCGCTGCGCCTCGGTCAGCTGGGGGGAGGGGGCGATTTCGATCAGTTTCTGATGACGCCGCTGGATGGAGCAGTCGCGTTCAAACAGGTGAATGACGTTACCCTGTCCATCGGCCAGGATCTGTACCTCGATGTGGCGTGGATCGACCACGCACTTTTCCAGGAACACATCGGCGCTGCCGAAGGCCTTCTGCGCCTCGGACAGAACCCGGTCATAATTGCGCCGCAGCGCCTCGGCGCTGTCGCAGCGCCGGATGCCGCGGCCGCCGCCGCCGGAGGTGGCCTTGAGCATGACCGGGTAGCCGATGCCGTCCGCGAGGCTCAGGGCGGCGTCCAGGCTGTCCAGGTTGCCCTCGCTGCCGGGGACCACGGGCACGCCCGCGGCCTGCATGCTGCGCCGGGCCTCGGTCTTGTCGCCCATGCGGCGGATCACGTCGGCGTCCGGGCCGATGAAGCGGATGCCGCGGCGGGCGCAGATCTCCGCCAACTCGGCGTTTTCCGAAAGAAAGCCATAACCGGGGTGGAGCGCGTCGCAGCCCGTGGCATGGGCCAGGTTCACGATCCGGTGGGCATTGAGGTAGCCGGCCACCGAGTCGGGGCCGATGTTGTAGGCCTCGTCGGCCTTTTTCACATGCAGGGCGTGACGGTCGGCGTCGGTGAAGATGGCGGCCGAGCGGATGCCCAGCTCCCGGCAGGCGCGCACGATGCGCACCGCGATCTCTCCCCGGTTGGCGATCAGTACCTTTTTTATCACGTTGATTTCCCTGGGGCCTGGGCCGATTCCGGCGTTCCTGCTGCGGGCAGCGTGTCCGCGACTTCTACGTAAAAGGCCCGGGCATGTCAATGCCGGGGACCGGCCGGACGCCTGTCACAAACGGCCTTTTTTGTTTTGACACAGGCGCTTGGAGACATTATGATGCGCCGCTTATGCACCCGCGCCTGCCGGACTGGATCGACCCGGTAACCCTGATCCGCCAGGGCCGTATCCTCGAAGGGACACTCCCTGTCGAGCGTTTTACGCGTCTGGCCGAACAGCTGTATGACACCGAGGGTGAGGTGGCGGTCGAGCTGCACTTCGGACGTTTCGATACCGGGGTGGAAGGCATTACGGGACGCATCACGGGTGAGCTGCATCTGATCTGTCAGCGCTGCCTGGGCCGGATGCGGTTTCCGGTGCAGCAGGAGGTCAGGCTCGGGCTGGTCGAATCAGAGGCCCTCATCGAGCGCCTGCCCGAAGGTTACGAGCCGCTGCTGCTGACGGAAGACAGGCTGGCACTGACGGATCTGGTCGAGGATGAGCTGCTGCTCGCACTGGCCGATTTCCCCAAGCACGCGGAGCAGGAATGCACGGCCCGGCTCGGAACCGCGGCCGAAACCGGCGGGGAGGACGCGCCGGAGCAGGAAACCGGCGACAACCCCTTCGCCGTATTGACGGATTTGAAGAAACACTAGCTAGCATTCAATGCAGGAGTCGACACCATGGCTGTCCAACAGAATCGCAAGACACCTTCCAAGCGCGGCATGCGCCGTTCCCATGACGCCTTGAAAGGCAAGGCCCTGTCGATCGAACCGACCACGGGCGAGACGCATCTGCGTCATCACATCAGTCCCGATGGCTACTATCGCGGTCGCAAGGTCATCGACCGCGACCTCGACTGAAACCGATCGGCTCGACCACGCGGCGCGCGGCAGCCGATCGGCTCGCGCGCCGCGCGCGTTTCTGCCCTAGCAACGGATAAACGACACGCGTGACGGATAGGGTTGTCATCTCGCTGGATGCCATGGGAGGCGATGTCGGCCCCGGGGCCGTGATCCCTGCAGCCGTCAGGGCGCTGTCGAAACATCCGGGGCTGGAACTGATACTGGTCGGCGACCAGGCCGTACTCGAAGGACATCTGGAACCGCACCGACAGCTGCTGCAATCGCAGCGTCTGCGCGTTCATCACGCCAGCGAGGTGGTGGAGATGGACGAACTGCCCTCGCGGGCGCTGCGCTTCAAGAAGGACTCCTCCATGCGCGTGGCTATCGACCTGGTCAAGGATGGGACCGCCCAGGCCGCGGTCAGCGCCGGCAACACCGGGGCTCTCATGGCCACTGCGCGCTACCTGCTCAAGACCCTGCCGGGCATCGACCGGCCTGCCATTCTCACCGCCATTCCCTCGATCAGGGGTCGCACCCTGATGCTGGATCTGGGCGCCAACGTTGGCTGCACCGCCGAACACCTGTTCCAGTTCGCCGTGATGGGCTCGGTGCTGGCCCATGCCGTTGACGGCATCGACGCCCCCCGGGTCGGCCTGCTCAACATCGGCGAGGAGGAGATCAAGGGCAATGACCAGGTCAAGGAGGCCGCGCGCCTGCTCCACGACAGTTCGCTCAATTATGTCGGCTTCGTGGAGGGCGATGACGTCTACACCGGCGATGTGGACGTGGTGGTCTGCGACGGCTTCATCGGCAACGTCGCACTGAAGACCAGTGAGGGCGTGGCGAAGATGATCGCCCAGTTCATGAAGGAAGAGTTCACCCGCAATCCCCTGACCCGGCTGGCCGGTCTGATCGCCCTGCCAGTGATCCGCGCCTTCCGGCGCCGGGTCGATCCGCGCAACTACAACGGCGCCAGCCTGCTGGGTCTGCGCGGCATCGTGATCAAGAGTCATGGCGGGGCCGATGCCCAGGCCTTCGCCAACGCCATCGGAGTGGCGGTCAAGGAGGTCGAGAAGGCGGTCCCGGACCGCATCGACCATCAACTGGAAGCGCAACTGAACGAAAGGCAGGCGGTGTGAGCTACGCACGCATTACAGGGACCGGCAGCTATCTGCCCGAGAAGGTGCTGACCAATCACGATCTGGAACAGATGGTCGAGACCAACGACCAGTGGATCCGGGAACGCACCGGCATCGAGAAGCGCCACATCGCCGCCGACGACCAGACCACCTGCGACCTGGCCGAGCAGGCTGCGCGCCGGGCGCTGGAGGCCGCCGGGCGCAGCCCCGACGACATCGACCTGATCATCGTCGCCACCACCACCCCGGACCGCGTCTTTCCCAGCACCGCCTGCCTGGTCCAGCAGCGCCTGGACATCCACGGCTGCGCGGCCTTCGACATACAGGCCGTGTGCACCGGCTTCGTCTACGCCCTGGGCGTGGCCGACAAGTTCATCCGCACCGGCGCGGCGAAATGCGCCCTGGTCATCGGCGCCGAGACGCTGTCACGCATCATCGACTGGACCGACCGCAGCACCTGCGTGCTGTTCGGCGACGGCGCCGGGGCGGTCATCCTCGAGGCAAGCGAGGAGCCGGGGATCCTGTCCACCCATCTGCATGCCGACGGCAACTACGAAAGCCTGCTGACCGTGAATGTCGGTGTGTCCAGCAACTTCGACGCCCTGGTCCGGGGCGAGGCCTACATCCACATGAAGGGCAACGAAGTGTTCCGGATGGCCGTCAACACCCTCGGGCGGATCGTCGACGAGACCCTGGAGGCCAATCACATGACCCAGGCCGATGTCGACTGGCTGATCCCGCACCAGGCCAACATCCGCATCATCAACGCCACCGCGCGCAAACTGAACATGCCGCCGGAACGGGTGGTGGTGACGGTCGATCAGCACGGCAACACCTCGGCCGCCTCGGTGCCCATGGCGCTGGATGTCGCCGTACGCGACGGCCGTATCCAGCGCGGCGAGACCCTGCTGATGGAGGCCTTCGGCGGCGGCTTCACCTGGGGCTCGGCGCTGCTGAAGTTCTGAGTTATGAACCGCCAAGACGCCAGGAGCGCCAGAAACACACAACTCAGGGGCAGAATATATAGCTACACTGACGCAACGTCATTCCCGTACCGGCCTGCACCGGCACAGGCTCCGGCGGGATCCATATACCGCCGCGGCTACTGGATCCCCGCCTGCGCGGGGATGACGGTGTCCTCGGCGTTGTAGCCAATATTCCTGACCGCTGTGTAAGGCATTCTGCAATACAGAATAAACGGAAAACCATGACTGACTTCGACTACACACTCGCCTACGTCTTTCCCGGACAGGGTTCGCAGAGCGTGGGCATGCTGGGTGAGCTCGCCGCCGTCCACCCCCAGGTCGGCGAAACCTTCGCCGAGGCCTCCGAGGTGCTCGGCTATGACCTGTGGCAGCTGGTTCAGAACGGGCCGGAAGAACAGCTCAACCAGACCGACAGGACCCAGCCGGCCATGCTCGCCGCCGGCGTGGCCGTCTGGCGGGTGCTGGCCCGTGCCACCGACAGGCGTCCGGCCATGCTGGCCGGGCACAGCCTGGGTGAGTACAGCGCCCTGGTCTGCGCCGGGGTGCTGGAGTTTCCCGCCGCGGTCAAACTGGTCGAGAGTCGCGCCCGGTTCATGCAGCAGGCCGTACCGGCGGGCGAGGGCGCCATGGCTGCCATCCTGGGCCTGGACGACGAGGCCGTGCGTGCAGTATGCGAGGAGGCCGCCGCGGGCGAGGTGGTCGAACAGGTGAATTTCAACGCGCCCGGGCAGGTGGTCATTGCCGGCGCCGCTGCCGCCGTCGAGCGGGCCGTGGCCCAGGCGAAGGCGGCCGGCGCCAAACGGGCCGTGCCGCTGCCGGTGAGCGTGCCCTCGCACTGCAGCCTGATGCAGCCGGCGGCCGAGGCCCTGGCCGGTGAACTGGCACGGGCCGATCTGCGCACCCCCAGCATCAACGTCATTCACAACGTCGATGTACGGCCGCACAGCGACGCCAACGAGATCCGGGATCTGCTCGCACGCCAGCTCCACAACCCGGTGCGCTGGGTCGAGACCATCCGGTATATGCAGGCCGAGGGTGTGACCCGGCTGATCGAATGCGGTCCCGGCAAGGTACTGGCCGGGCTGAACAGGCGCATCGCGAAGGACATGACCGCGCTGCCGGTGTACGATCCGGCCAGTCTGGATGCGGCGCTGGAACAGATCTGAAAACACGCAATGGTTACTAATAAATCCACGAAACCCACGAAAACTATGAAAGCGTGTAGGTCGGGTTGGCACGAAGTGCGTAACCCGACACCAGGCCGCGTTTGTGTCGGGTTACGCTGCGCTAACCCGACCTACGGCTATATCAAGAACGGCTATCGGAAAGGTGATTTGACATGAGTCTGGACAAGCACATCGCCCTGGTCACCGGCGCCAGCCGCGGCATCGGCCAGGCCATCGCCCTGACCCTGGGCCGGCGCGGCGCCACCGTCATCGGTACCGCCACCAGCGAGGCGGGCGCGGCCGCCATCGGCGAAACCTTTTCGGCAGAGGGCATCAAGGGCACCGGCCGGGTGCTGGATGTCACCGACGCCGGCGGGGTGGATGCCCTGGTGAAATCGATCGGCGACGAGATCGGTTCACCCACTCTCCTGGTCAACAACGCCGGCATCACCCGCGACAACCTGCTCATGCGCATGAAACCGGAGGAGTGGGACGCGGTGATTGATGCCAATCTCAATTCCGTCTTCCGCCTGTCCCGGGCCTGCCTGCGCGGCATGATGAAGGCCAGACAGGGTCGGATCATCAACATCGCCTCCGTGGTCGGTGTCAGCGGCAATCCCGGACAGGCCAACTATGCCGCGGCCAAGGCCGGCATGATCGGATTTGCCAAGTCGCTGGCCCGCGAGGTCGGCTCGCGCGGCATTACCGTCAATACGGTGGCGCCCGGGTTCATCGACACCGATATGACCCGGGCCCTGCCCGAGGACCAGCGCCAGGCCCTGCTGGCCAGCATCCCGCTGGGCCGGCTCGGAGACGCGGCAGACATTGCCAATGCCGTGGCATTTCTCGCCTCCGACGAGGCCGGCTATATCACGGGCGAAACACTGCACGTCAACGGCGGCATGTACATGGCCTGATGGTTTTTATAGGAAACTGTTGTATCACACTGTTATATGGAAAGTTATCCATCCACTCTGCCCGGTGTGGAGCGGAAGCCGCGCAGGCTGATGCCGGCAGTATTTCTGCTGGATTAGCCTGGGGCTTTTCACTACAATACCGGCCGCAGTTTACTGCCTGAAGTCTCGGAGGAAAGATTCATCATGAGTAATATCGAAGAACGGGTTAAGAAGATTGTTGTCGAACAGCTGGGTGTGAAGGAAGATGAAGTCACCACGGGTGCTTCCTTCGTGGACGATCTGGGCGCGGATTCTCTGGACACCGTCGAGCTGGTGATGGCCCTGGAAGAGGAATTCGAATGCGAAATTCCCGACGAGGAAGCCGAGAAGATCACCACCGTGCAACAGGCGATCGACTACATCAACGCCAATCTGGGCTGATCCGCCCGGGTAAAATCCAGTGCCGCAGCCACTGATGTGGTCGCGGCCTTTTGTTATTCGAACCACAAGACCGCCAGGAACACGCGGGGCATCATTGGCGTGTGTACATACGCCATACCGTGTCCGCCGACTCCGAGGATCTGAACTCTCGGGGTTTTCGGATGTCCCCTGTGTACTTCGTGGTTTGAGATTCCATCTCCAAGAGGCGCCATCTTGTCACGTCGTCGCGTAGTCATTACCGGCCTGGGTGCGATTGCACCTGTCGGACTGTCCGTGGAAGAAGCCTGGGCCAATATCAGGGCCGGGCAGGGTGGTATCCGTCCGATCACCAGCTTTGACACTTCGGCCTTTTCGGTGCGCTTCGGCGGGACAGTGGAAGGTTTCGAGGTCACGGACTACCTGCCGTCCAAGGAAGCCCGCAAGATGGATCCCTTCATCCATTACGGCATGGCGGCCGGCATCCAGGCCATCCGCGATGCCGGTCTGGAGGGCACCTCCGACGAGGAGGGCCGCTTCGGTGTGGCCATCGGCTCCGGTATCGGCGGTCTGTGCACCATCGAGAAAAACCACGCCCTCCTGCTCGAAAGCGGACCACGCAAGATCTCTCCCTTCTTCGTGCCCAGCAGTATCATCAACATGATTTCGGGCAACCTGTCGATCATGCACGGCTTCCGCGGTCCCAACATCGCCATGGTCACCGCCTGCACCACCGGCACTCACAACATCGGTCAGGCCGCGCGTTTCATCCAGTACGGCGAGGCCGACGTGATGGTCGCCGGCGGCGCCGAGATGGCCAGTACCCCACTGGGGCTGGGCGGCTTCGCCGCCGCCCGTGCGCTATCCACCCGCAATGACGATCCGGCCACCGCCAGCCGGCCCTGGGACAGGGACCGTGACGGCTTCGTGCTCGGCGACGGTGCCGGAGTACTGGTGCTGGAAGAACTGGAACACGCCCGCAGTCGCGGGGCGAGGATCTACGCCGAGCTGATCGGCTACGGCATGAGCGGCGACGCCCATCATATGACCCAGCCTGCCGAAGGCGGGGAGGGCGCGGTCCGCTGCATGCGTGCCGCCCTGAAGGATGCCGGCATCGCACCGGAAGACATCGACTACATCAATGCCCACGGCACCTCCACACCGGCCGGGGACAAGGCCGAGACCGAGGCCATCAAGACCACCTTCGGCGAGCATGCCTACAAGCTGGCGGTCAGCTCCACCAAATCCATGACCGGCCACCTGCTGGGCGCGGCCGGCGGTGTGGAAGCGGTGTTCACTGCGCTGTCCCTGCAGGATCAGGTCGCTCCGCCGACCATCAACTATGCCACCCCGGATCCGGACTGCGACCTCGACTATGTACCGAACACGGCGCGCGAGATGAAGCTCGACATCGCCCTGTCCAATTCCTTCGGTTTCGGCGGGACCAACGGCACCATCGTCATGCGCCGCTTCAACGGCTGACAGCCGCTGCCGCGGGCCGGACGCCATGGCGGTTTCCCAGCGCTATCCTTCCGCACTGCCGGCCGGTTTCGACCTGCTGGCAGTGCATGAGGCCTTCCCGGAACGCTATCCCTTTCTGCTGCAGAGCGCGCTCGCCGGGGCACAGGGCCGGTACGACATCCTGTTCGCCTTCCCCGGCGAGGCCCTGACCCTGGAGGCCCCCGGGCGCCTGCGCGGGCCGCAGGCCGACACGGCCGACGGCTTTCTCACCGCGCTGGATGCCTGGTGGCGGCAGCAGAGCCCGGGGCAGACGGACACCCTGTCCGGGTTGCCCTTTACCGGCGGCTGGTTCCTGCTGCTGGGCTATGAACTCGCCCGGGAGGTCGAACCCGTACTGCAACTGGTCCAGCCGGCGCACATGCCGTTCGTCGCCACCGCCGTGCGCTGTCCGGCCGCGGTGATCCATGACAGGGCCGCAGACGAACTGTGGCTGGTCAGTGAAACCGACAGCGGCCTGCTGGAAGCGATGCGCACGGATGTCGAACAGGCCGGCTCAAGGCCATCGCCGGCACCGGGGACGCTGTCGCTGTCGCAGCAGACCGAGGAGGCATCGCGGCACTATACCGCTGCGGTCGAGCGCACCCTGAAATACATCCGCGATGGCGATGTATTCCAGGTGAACCTGTCGCGCCTGTGGTCCGCAAGCCTGGGCGAGCCCACCCCTCCGGCCGCGCTTTACCGCCGGCTGCGGGGGCGCAATCCCGGTCCCTTCAACGGCCTGGCGGTATTTTCCGACTATGCGGTGATCAGCTCCTCGCCCGAACGCCTGGTCGAGGTACGCGGCAGCCATGTGAGCACCCGGCCCATCGCCGGCACCCGGCCGCGCGGGGAGGGCGCACAGGACCGGGAACTGTCGGATGAGCTGCTCGGCCACCCCAAGGAACGCGCCGAACACATCATGCTCATCGATCTCGAGCGCAATGATCTGGGCCGGGTCTGCCGGCCCGGCAGCATCCGGGTCAACGAACTGATGCAGCTGGAATCCTATGCCCACGTCCATCACATCGTCTCCAACGTCGAGGGCGAACTGCGGGCGCAGATCACCCCGGGCGAAGTGATCCGGGCGGTGTTTCCCGGCGGTACCATCACGGGTTGCCCCAAGGTACGCTGCATGCAGATCATCGCCGAGCTGGAAGCCGGCGGCCGCGGCGCCTACACAGGCGCAATGGGCTATCTGAACCGTAACGGCGACATGGATCTCAACATCCTCATCCGCACCATCGAACAGCGCGGCCGCCAGCTGTACTGGCGGGCCGGGGCGGGCATCGTGGCCGATTCACAGCCGCAGCAGGAACTGGAGGAGACCCGCGACAAGGCGCGCGGACTGGTGCTGGCCCTGGAAGACACGCCGGAGGACGCGGCATGAGCCAACCCGAGCAGGCCTGGATCAATGGCGTGGCACAGCAGCAGCTCAGTGTCTACGATCGCGGCCTGCAGTTCGGCGATGGACTGTTCGAGACCCTGGCCGTCATCGATGGCCGCATCGCCCACTGGGAGCTTCACCGGGCACGGCTCGCACACGGCTGCCGGCGTCTGGGTCTGCCACCGCCGTCCTGGCCGCAGCTGGAACAGGAACTGCGACTGGCCACTACGGACTGCGCACGGGCCGTGCTCAAGCTCATCCATACCTGCGGCCCTTCGCTCCGCGGCTATGCCCGGCCCGCTGCACCCGAACCGCAGCGGATACTGTTGCGTTCGGCCTGGCCGGCCTCACTGCAGCGACACAGCGCGGCCGGGCTGCGTATAATCTGGTGCCGGCACCGACTGGCCACACAGCCAGCACTGGCCGGCATCAAGCACCTCAACCGGCTGGACCAGGTGATCGCCCGCGCCGAATGGCAGGATCCCGCCATCGACGAGGGCCTGCTGTGCAACCAGCAGGGAAATGTCATCGAAG
Source organism: Thiohalobacter thiocyanaticus (assembly GCF_003932505.1). Lineage (GTDB taxonomy): Bacteria > Pseudomonadota > Gammaproteobacteria > Thiohalobacterales > Thiohalobacteraceae > Thiohalobacter > Thiohalobacter thiocyanaticus. The sequence continues at coordinate 71,000 of NZ_QZMU01000001.1, read as the reverse complement.
GTGTGGCCAGCAACCTGTTCCTGGTCCGGGACGGTGCACTGCTCACACCACTGCTGGATGACTGCGGCGTGGCGGGCGTGATGCGTGAACACCTGATGCAGACGGCACGGGAGGCTGGCATCGAGGTGGAGGAAACCCGCATCGACAGACATGACGTGACCGGGGCGGAGGAACTGTTCCTGTGCAACAGCCTGATGGGGCTGCGTCCGGTGATCCGGCTCGCCGATCAAGGTTATGACACGGGGCCGCTCACCCGCAGGCTGCTGACCATTCTGAATAACCAGGATTTCTGAAATCGCGCATTTCGATGCGTAGACGAACGCTGGCATGGCTGCATGACAACAAGTGACCCACAAACATCCCGCCTGCGTCGGCCGCTGCTGCTGATCCTGCTGGCACTGCTGATCGCCGCCCTGGGCGCGGTCGGCTGGCTGTACCTGGACTATCAACGCTTCCTGCGCACGCCGCTCGTGACGGAAACCACCGGCCGGGTTCTGCAGGTCCAGCCGGGACAGAGCCTGTCCGTTCTGGCCCGCCGCCTGCACCAGGAAGGCCTGATCCGCCATCCCCGCTACCTCACCCTGCTGGGACGGCTCAGCGGCCAGGCCGGCCGCATCCAGGCCGGGGAGTTCCATATCCCCCCCGGTGCCACGCCGGTGGATCTGCTGCGCGTGCTCACCAGCGGCCGGGTGGTGCAGTATCCCGTCACCCTGATCGCGGGCTGGACCTTTCAGCAGCTGCGCACCTACCTGGCCGAACAACCCTTCCTGCAGCACGGCCTGGAGGAGGCGGTCGACGATGCTGAACTGATGCGGCGTCTGGGCCGCCCGGAGCAGCACCCGGAAGGCTGGTTCCTGCCCGATACCTATCATTTCCCGCGCGGCACCAGCGAGCTCGAGGTCCTGCGGCGAGCCCTGCGCGCCATGGAAAATCACCTGGAACAGGCCTGGAAGGGACGCGACCCGGAGCTGCCGCTGGACTCCCCCTACGAGGCCCTGATCCTGGCCTCGATCGTGGAAAAGGAGACCGGCGTGCCCGAGGAGCGCACCCGCATCGCCGGGGTCTTCATCCGCCGCCTCGAACGGGGCATGCGGCTGCAGACCGATCCCACCGTGATCTACGGTATGGGGGAGACCTTCGACGGCAATATCCGGCGCCGTGATCTGCGCACCGACACCCCGTACAATACCTATACCCGCGGCGGGCTGCCGCCCACCCCCATCGCCCTGCCCAGTGCCGAGGCGGTGGAGGCCGTGATGCATCCGGCCGAGGGCGACGCGCTGTATTTCGTCTCGCGGGGCGATGGCAGTCATGTATTTTCCGCCACGCTGGAGGAACACAACCGGGCGGTACGCCGCTACCAGCTGAAGCGTCCCTGAGCGTACACCGGGTCAGCCTGCACGCACTGCCCGATACATGAGTCGATTGATACGATGCAGACAATCCTGATCACGCTGTTCCTCATCCTGTGGCTGGCAAGCGGTAGCGCCCCGGTCCGGGCGGAATCGGAGCCCGGTCCGGAGGCTGGCGCCGGGGAGGCGGACACTTCCACGCCTGAGACGACCGGTACGACCGTGCAGGAGGACGCAGCGCTCGATCCCTACGTCATCACGCCCGAGCAGAAGGCACGGCTGGATGCCGAGCGGGAATCCGGCCGGCGGCATGCCGGCCCGGACGCCGATACGGATATCCCACCGGTGGAGGAGGTCACAGTCCCCGAATCGAACGACGGTACGCCGGCCGCCACCGGCGCCCGTCTGCATCCGCTGATCCGTTCCTTCGTCGAGTCGCGCTATGGCCGGGAACATTGCAGCGCACCGACCCACTGCGACCGCCTGGTCGAGCTGCAGTGCCTGAATACCGGTGACGGCCCGATCTATTACTACAACAACGACAACGGCCGGCTGTTGATGACCTGCGGCCGTGCCTGCCTCGACCCCGACCCCTATGATGAACGCGACTGCAAGAAGTGCCCCTATACACCCTGGGTCGACTGCCAGGAGCGTGCCTGGCGCGAGGAGCAGAAGCGACTGCAGCAGGCACGCCAGGAAGAAATCGAGCAGCTGCAGGCCGAGGAGGCCGAGCGCCAGGCACGCGAGGCCGAGATACTCAGGCGCATCAGTGAAATCGAACAGGACTGCAACACCCGCATACGGGAGCTGCAGCGCGAGCTGGATACACTGCAATGAGCGGCAGGGGATGAGACATGAGTGAGGAACATACCGTAACCGTTACCGACAACCGCACCGGAAAATCGGTCGAACTGCCCGTCAGCCAGGGCACTCACGGGGCGGATGTGATCAACATCCAGGGGCTGCACCAGGGTCTGGGCATGTTCACCTATGATCCCGGCTACGCCGCCACGGCCAGCTGTCGCAGCAGCATCACCTACATCGACGGCGACGAGGGCACCCTGCTGTACCGCGGCTATCCCATCGAGCAGCTGGCCGAGCACAGCGATTACCTGGAAGTCTGCTACCTGCTGCTCTATGGCGAGCTGCCCGAGACGAAGCAGATGGAGAAATTCCGCGACATCATCACCCGCCACACCATGGTCAACGAGGACCTGCTGCGCTTCTACGACGGCTTCCGCTACGACGCCCATCCCATGGCCATCATGGTCGGCGTGGTGGGGGCACTGTCGGCCTTCTACCACGACTCCACCGATGTGACCGACCCGCGTCACCGCGAGATCTCCGCCCACCGCATGATCGCCAAGATGCCGACCCTGGCCGCGGCCAGTTACAAGCATTCCATTGGTCAGCCGCTGATCTACCCGGACAACAGCCTGGGCTATGTGGACAACTTCCTGCGCATGATGTTCGCCGTGCCTTCCGAACCCTACACGGCCAATCCCGTAGCCTCGCGCGCGCTGGACCTGATGATGATCCTGCATGCCGACCATGAGCAGAACGCCAGCGCCTCCACCGTGCGTCTGGCCAGCAGCTCCGGCGCCAATCCCTTCGCCAGCATCGCGGCCGGCATCGCCTCCCTGTGGGGACCGGCCCACGGCGGTGCCAACGAGGCCGTGGTACAGATGCTGGAATCGATCGAGTCGGTGAGGGACGTTCCCGGTCTGGTGGATCGGGCGAAGGACAAGTCCGATGCCTTCCGGCTGATGGGCTTCGGCCACCGCATCTACAAGCAGTACGATCCGCGGGCCAAGATCATCCGTCAGTCCTGTCACGAGCTGCTGAATGAACTGGGCTCGACCCGGGACCAGCCACTGTTCGAGATCGCCCTGGAGCTGGAGCGGATCGCGCTGGAGGACGATTACTTCAAGGAGCGCAACCTCTACCCCAATGTCGATTTCTACTCCGGTATCATCCTGCGCGCGCTGGGCATACCGCTGAGCATGTTCACGGTCATGTTCGTGATGTCGCGCACGGTGGGCTGGATCGCCCAGTGGATGGAAATGATGGACGACCCCGATTCCCGCATCGGCCGCCCGCGCCAGCTCTACGTGGGCCATTCCCGGCGGGATTACCTGCCGCTCGACCAGCGCGGCGGATGATCGTCGGACAGAGGATTTGATGCGGGTCAAGGTACCGGACCCGGTCGGGCGACTAGTCTCTGGCTCATCCCGACACCACCGGAGACATCACCATGAACCTGCGTCACTGGCTGCGCCCGTTCCTGTACCTCAACATCCTGGCCGGACTGCTGGCCTTCACTGGTCTGGCGCTGTATCAGGGCGTGGCCGGCGCGGCCGGTGCCACGGCCCTGAACCTCGCCGTAGCGGCCCTGTTCTACAGCTATCTGTTCTGGCTGGTGGAGATCTTCAGCCGTCCGGCGGCGGATACGGGCAGACACCGTTCAGGTTCTGTTTAACCGGCCTGCGCTAGGCTGTCAGACAGATCCGGCAAAAGTTTATTTCATCAATGGATAAAATTGTTGAATCAAAGCCTTATATTTGAAATCCGGTCCATTCGGAGTATATTTGCCCGATAAATATCCGGTGTATGCTTATCCCCAACTACAGGAGAATACTGCAATGAAGAAGCTGATCATTACGGCCCTCGCCGGCGCAATGGCCGCAAGCAGCGGGCTGGCACTGGCCGAACGCAGCGGCAAGGAAGTCTATGACAGCAAGTGCTTTGCCTGCCACAGCACCGGTGCCGCCGGTGCCCCTAAGGTCGGCGATGCCGCCGCCTGGGCCCCGCGCCTGGAGCAGGGCATGGACACCATCATGAAGCACGCCAAGGAAGGCCTGAACGCCATGCCGCCCATGGGCACCTGCATGGACTGTTCGGACGAGGAACTGCAGGCTGCGGTCGACTACATCATCGAGCAGTCCAAGTAAGACCGATCCACAGTCTGACGGATCCGGAACCGGGCCTCGCGCCCGGTTCTTTTTGTTTAAAATCCCTTCAACGCAATGCCTGGACGTCGGGTTACGCCCTTCGGGCTAACCCGACCTACGATGTTCATGAAATAACAGACCTTTGCGTTCTCTGCGCCTTCGCGCCTCTGCGTTGAGGTCTTTTTCCGCTGCAAGTGACCGGCGGATTCCATACAATAAGCGCATGATCGTCCTGTTCAACAAGCCCTTCCGGGTCCTGTCCCAGTTCCGCCGCGAGGGCGACAAAGCCAGCCTCCAGGATTTTATCCCCATCAAGGACGTCTATCCGGCCGGGCGGCTGGATTTCGACAGCGAGGGCCTGCTGCTGCTGACCGACGAGGGCCGGCTGCAGCATCAGCTGTCTCACCCCAAATTCGGCAAGGCCAAGGGTTACTGGGTGCAGGTGGAAGGGATCCCGGAGGAGGCCGCTCTGGACCAGCTGCGCCGGGGGGTGGAACTCAGGGACGGCCCGACCCTGCCGGCGCAGGTGAAACGTATCGAACCGCCCGAGGTATGGGAACGCGAGCCGCCGATCCGCTACCGCAAGTCGGTCCCGACCTGCTGGCTGCGCCTCCTGATCGAGGAGGGGCGCAACCGTCAGGTCCGGCGCATGACGGCCCACATCGGCCATCCCACCCTGCGCCTGATCCGCTACCGCATCGGCCGCTGGACCCTCGGTGAGCTGGCCCCCGGCCAGTACCGCTGTGTGGGCAAGCCCGGGACCGGAACGGCCCCCCGGCGTGAACGCACGCCGCCCGGAACCGCTCAGCGAGGCCGGTCATGAAGGGCAGATTCATTACGGTGGAAGGCGGGGAGGGCGTCGGTAAAACGACAAATATCAACTATATAGAATCATTAATTAAAGAAAAAAATAAATCACTGATCACGACCCGAGAACCCGGTGGCACACCGCTGGCCGAGGCCGTGCGCGGCCTGCTGCTGGACCCGGTCCACCGGGGCATGCACCCGGACTGCGAGCTGCTGCTGATGTTCGCCGCCCGTGCCGAGCATCTGGACAAGGTGATCCGCCCGGCGCTCGAGCGCGGCGACTGGGTGTTGTGCGATCGCTTCACCGACGCCACCTATGCCTACCAGGGTTACGGCCGGGGGTTGTCGCTGGAACGGATCGCCGAGCTGGAACAGCTGGTGCAGGGCGGACTGCGCCCCGACCTGACGCTGCTGCTCGATGTTCCTGTCGAGATCGGTATGGAACGTGCCGGTAACCGCAGTGATCCAGACCGTTTCGAGCAGGAGAATCTGGAGTTTTTCGAGCGCATCCGCCAGGGCTACCTGAGCCGGGCCCGGGTCGAACCGGAACGCTTCGCCGTCATCGACGCCGGGCAGGAACTCGAGGCCGTTCAGAGCGGAATCCGCCAGGCCCTGGAGCGACTGCTGGATGATTGAGGCGCCGGAATGACGGGAGTAAGAAATCGCAGTTGAATATACCTGATAATATACTTCACTATTTATCTGTAATATACTATTAATGAAAGAAATCTATCCCTGGAATCAAACCGCCTGGCAGCAGCTCCAGGCCCAGCGTCAGGCCGGCCGGCTGGCCCATGCCTACCTGTTTCAGGGCCCGTCCGGCATCGGCAAGCAGGACCTGGCCGACGCCTTCGCCGCCAGCCTGTTGTGCCAGCAGCCGGCCGCGGACGGGACCGCCTGCGGCCAGTGCGGCGCCTGCCAGCAGTTTGAAGCCGGCACCCATCCCGATGCGCTCAGTCTGGTGCCGGAGCCGGGCAAGACCCAGATCCGGATCGACCCGGTGCGTCAGCTCACCGCCCGGCTCGGACTCAAAAGTCATCAGGGCGGTTTCAAGGTGGCCCGTATCGAAGGGGCGCACCGGCTGAACACCGCCGCGGCCAACAGCCTGCTCAAGACCCTGGAGGAACCGACCGATAACACGGTACTGGTGCTGATCACGGACCAGCCCTCGCGGCTGCTGGCGACCATCCGCAGCCGCTGTCAGGGGCTGCGGCTTGTCCCGCCGCCGGCCGCGCTGGCCCGGGACTGGCTGGCGGCCCGGGTCGGGGAGGGCGATGCGGACCTGCTGCTGGCCCTGGCCGACGGTGCGCCGCTGACCGCACTGGCGCTGGCCGAGGGCGAGCATCTGACGCAGCGCCGGGCCTGGTTCGATCAGTGGCAGGCGCTGATCGACGGCCGCCAGGACGCGGTCGCGGTGGCCGCCGACTGGGCCGGCGAGGCGGGTACGGCACCGCTGGAATGGATGAGCCAGTGGCTGATGGATCTGATACGCCTGCAGCAGGGCGAGACGGCGATACGCAATCCCGACCTGCTTGAACCCATGCAGGATATGACCGAGGATATGGACCCGGTCACCCTGCACAATCTACTGGAGCAGGTCTGGCAGGCCCTGCGCCTGGCGGCGACCCCGGTCAACCGGCAGGCGCTGATCGAGGACCTGCTGATCGCCTGGACGGCAGCGGGCAGACCCCGCAGGAGACGCAAACGCGCATGAAACCCGGACGGCAAGGCATACTTTCACTGAGCATCAAGGACAAGGGCGCGCTGTACGCGGCCTACATGCCGTTCGTCAGGAACGGCGGCCTGTTCATCCCCACCAACAAGAGCTACCAGCTCGGCGACGAGGTCTTCATGCTGCTGACCCTGATGGACGAGGGCGAGAAGCTGCCGGTGGCCGGGCGCATCATCTGGATCACGCCCAAGGGCGCACAGGGCAGCCGCGCGACCGGCATCGGCGTGCAGTTCAGTGACCAGGACGGTGGCAGCGCCCGCAACAAGATCGAGACCTATCTCGCCGGCGCGCTCAAGGCCGAACGGCCGACCCATACCATGTAACCCTCTTCGGCGCGGGAATAACCCCGCACCGCATGGGTAAACATCCGGCGCCAAAAACCTTAGACTACACGGCCGTTGTCTGCAGCCGGATGTATTCATATACCATGCTGATCGACTCCCACTGTCATCTCGACCGTCTCGACCTGAGCCGCTACCCCGCTGGCCTGGGCCAGGCCCTGGACGCGGCCCGCGTCCATGGGGTCGGGCGCTTCCTGTGCATCTCCATCAGCCTCGAGGCCTATCCGGCCATGCGCGAACTGATCGAACCCGAGCCGGACGTGAGCGTCTCGGTCGGTGTGCATCCGACCGACGAGGTGCCGCAGGAGCCCACCGTCGAGGCCATCCTGGCCCATACCGACGACCCGCGCGTGGTCGCCATCGGCGAGACCGGGCTGGACTATTACTATGTGAAGGAGACGGACGCTCAGGAGATCCAGCGCACCCGCTTCGCTACCCACATCGAGGCCGCACGCGCCTGCGACAAGCCGCTGGTGGTTCATACCCGGGACGCCCGCGAGGACACCATCGCCCTGCTGCGGGAAGGCCATGCGGAAGAACCCGGCGGCATCCTGCACTGCTTTACCGAGACCTGGGAGATGGCCCGCGCCGCCCTGGACCTGGGCTTCTACATCTCCTTCTCCGGCATTGTCACCTTCCGCAACGCCGAGGCCCTGCGCGAGGTGGCGCGCAAGGTGCCGTCCGACCGCATCCTGATCGAGACCGACTCGCCCTATCTCGCTCCGGTGCCCAGGCGCGGCAAGCCCAACGAGCCGGCCTATGTCCGCTTCGTGGCCGAATCCCTGGCCGAGACCCGGGGTGAACCGGTGGAGGACCTGATCGCCGCCTCCACCGAGAACTTCTTCCGGCTGTTCCCCTCCACCCGGGAGGAATATCGGGTCTCGGCCTGAGTCCCGGGCTCCGGCGGTGCAGATCCTGTTAAAGATTATCCCGCCGTTTCCGCTAACGCCTTTACCGCCCGCGCATGAGCGCGGGCTCCTGCACGCACGGACGCCCTGAACGCAGAAAAATATCAAGGGGGCGGAAATGGACCGACGCAGTCACGACCGTACCGAAACCTGCATCGACGTGGAAATCCGGCACCTGCACGGCAACTGCCGCGGGCGTATCCGCGACCTAGGCCCGTGCAGCCTGTTCGTCGAGATCGCAGGCGGCAATTATCCCGCCACCGGCTCGCTGGTGCAGCTCAATTTCGGCATCGACACCGGCTGGTGCCGGATCTCGCGCCAGGCCACCGGCGAGGTGGCCCGCTGGGACGAGCAGGGGGTGGCGGTGCGCTTCGACACCGGCGACGGCATCAGCTGTGCGGTGATCGAGGAGATTCTCTACTACCAGCGGATGGAGCAGCGGCAGGATCGGCTGCTGACAGCGACCGACGCGGCCTGAAAGGACGTCTTTTCGGCAATTTACTCGTCATCCCCGCGAAAGCGGGGATCCAGAAACCACCGCGGCCAATGGATTCCCGCATTCGCGGGAATGACGGGAAAAGGGGATCCTCACCGGCGCTCGGTCCCCCGGCACAGCCGGGGGTTTTCCTCGGTGAAATAATCACACCGGCCGCGGCTTCCCGTTCTCGTCCAGGGCGACATAAACCAGGTTGGCCTCGGTGACCTTGAGCCGGGTGATGCCCGCGCGCGAATCCCGCTCCACGAATACCTCCACATGCACTGTGATGGAGGTGTTGCCCACCTTCACCACCTCGGCATAACAGCTGACCAGGTCGCCGACCAGCACCGGCTGGTGGAACTGCAGCGAGTCCACCGCCACCGTGGCCACCCGGCCGCCGGCGCGGCGGTAGGCCGCCACGCTGCCGGCCACGTCCACCTGCGCCATGATCCAGCCGCCGAAGATGTCGCCCGCGGCATTGGTGTCCTGCGGCGAGGCCACCACCCGGAGGGCGGGCTGGCGGCTATCGGTGTCCGTTTCCGCCATACTCAGTGCCCCGCGTACATGCGGCTGATATCCTCGACGGCATTCTCCACCACCCGGTCGCGGCGCAATTTCAGGGTCGGGGTGAGCAGCCCGGACTCGATGGTCCAGGGTTCCCAGTAGCAGGTGATTTCATAAATCCTGGCATAGCCCGGGAAGGCCTTGATCCGTTCATGCACCCGCGCCAGGGCCAGCGACCTGAACGGATCGCGGTTCAGCACGTCGGCGGCGTCCGGGTCCTGGTTCAGGCGCTTGAGTTCCAGCCGCGCCTGGTCCGGGTTGACCACGATCAGCGCGGCGAGGAAGGGATGTTCATCGCCCAGCACCAGCACCTGGTCGAACAGCGGATCCATGGCGATGGCCATTTCCATGTCCCCGGGCGGGACCTTCTCGCCGTTGGACAGCACGATGATCTCCTTGCAGCGCCCGGTGATCCAGACCCGGTTGTCTTCACCGACGCGCACCTTGTCGCCGGTGTGCAGCCAACCCTCGCTGTCGATCATGCGGGCGGTGGCTTGCGGATCGTCCCAGTAGCCGAGCATCACACCGGGACTGCGCACCAGCAGCTCGTCGCCCTCGCCCAGACGCACCTCCACATCCGGCAACGGCAGGCCGGCGCTGTCGGGCACATTGTCCTCCAGAGTGCTGGCGCACAGCACCGGGCTGGTCTCGGTCAGGCCGTAGCCCTGCAGCAGGTTCAGTCCCAGGCCGATGAACAGCCGCGAGATATCCGGGGGCAGGGCCGCGCCGCCGCTGATGGCCAGGCGCATGCGTCCGCCAAGTTTCTGCATCACCTTGCGCGCCACCAGCGCATCGAGCAGCGGCCACGCCAACAGGACGGGGGACCAGCCGGCCCGGCCCTGGCGGTGCTCGAAGCGGCGCCAGCCGACATCGACGGCCGTGTCGAACAGCGCGCGGGCGAGCGGCGACTTCTCCTCCAACTGGGCCTGGATCCTGTTGTAGACCCGCTCGAAGATGCGCGGCACCGAGATCAGCACCGTGGGACGGATCTCAAGCAGGTCATCGGCCAGTTCCGGGATGGAGCGGTTGTAGGCCACCGCCGCCCCGCACATCATGCTCAGGTAATAGCCCACCGTGCGCTCGAAGGTGTGTGACAGGGGCAGGAAGGACAGGAACAGGTCATCGGTATAGACCGCGGCCATGCGTTGCGAGGCATGGGCGTTCCACAGGATGTTGGCATGACTGAGCATCACGCCCTTGGGCCGGCCGGTGGTGCCCGAGGTATAGACGATGGTGGCCAGGCTGTCCGCAGGTACCGGCTTCACATGCAGGGCATCAGGGCCATCCGTGTCCGGCGCCGCACCGAGCCAGTCGTCGAGGCACTGCAGCCGGGGCTCGTGACCGGGATCGCTGCAGCGCCGCACGCTGACGATGCGCCGCAGAAAGCCCAGTTCGTCACGCACCGACCCGAGCAGATCCCAGTGCTCGTCGTCGCCGATCAACAGCAGCTTCACGCCGGCGTTCTGCAGGATATAGGCGATGTTCTCCGCCCGGTCCTGGGTATAGAGCGGCACCACCACCAGCCCCAGGCCGGAGGCGGCGATGTCCAGCTGCACCCACTCGGGTGAATTGCGCAGCATCAGGGCCACCCGGTCGCCCGGTTGCAGCTCCTCGCGCCGCAGCGCGGCCTGCCAGTGCGCGATACGCGCGGCCATGGCATTCCAGCTCAGGCTTTCCCAGGCGCCACTGTCAGGGTTGAAGGAACGGTAGGCCTCGGCATCGCCCGAGCGCCGGACCCGTTCGCGGAACAGGCCGGCCAGAGTGCCGGCCTCGTCCGGGGTGATGACATCGCGTCTGCCCATGTCGGTCTCAGTCAGTCTCGTGTCTTTGTTCCCACCAGGGGTCCGGTGCGAAGCGCTCGCCGTGGCGGGCCTCCAGATCGTGCAACTGTATCAGAATGTCCTCCACGCCCCGATCCCCGGCATAGTGCATGGGCCCGCCGCGGAAGGGGGCGAAGCCGGTGCCGAAGATCATGCCGGCATCCAGCAGGTCGCTGTCCTCCACCACGCCCTCGCGCAGACAGGCAGCAGCCTCGTTGAGCAGCCGCATGATCAGGCGCGCCTCGATATCCTGCGGCACGGTGCTGGCGGTGACCCGGGTCCTGATCGGTTTGCCCTTGTGATAGCGATAGAAACCGCGGCCGGACTTCCTGCCAAGATGGCCGTCCGCGACCAGCTGTTCCAGCCGTACCGGCACCGCCAGGCCGAAGGCCTCGCCCAGGATGCGTGCCACGTGCAGGCAGATGTCCAGCCCCACCGTATCGGCCAGGGTGATCGGCCCCATGGGCATGCCGAACTCCAGCGCCGCGGCATCGATACGCGCCGGCGGTACACCTTCCTCCACCAGCTCGACCGCCTCCAGCAGGTAGGGCATGAGGATGCGGTTGACCAGAAAGCCCGGCTTGCTCGCCACCGGCAGCGGCAGCCGGTCGATGCCGCGGGTGAAGGCGAGGGCGCGTTCGAACACCTCCGGCGCCGTCTGCCCGCCGCGCACCACCTCGACCAGCTGCATGCGCGCCACCGGGTTGAAGAAGTGCAGCCCCACCAGCCGCTCCGGTCGCGAGAGCGCCGTGGCCAGTTCCTCCAGCGGGATGCTGGAGGTGTTGGTGGCGAGCAGGGCATCGGGTCTCAACCGCGGCTCAATCGCCTGATAGAGCTGTTGCTTGGCTTCGCGGTCCTCGAAAATGGCCTCGATCACCACATCGGCATGCCCGACATGCTGCCCGCGATGGTCCGGGATCAGCCGGTCCAGGGCAGCGGTGACTTCGCGGTCGGTCTTCAGCCGCCGGCGGAACAGGCTGCCGGCGCGGCCGACGGCGGGCGCGATGCGTTCGGGGGACTGGTCCTGCAGGGTCACGCGCCAGCCCTGCAGGGCACACCAGGCGGCGATGTCGCCGCCCATCACGCCGGCGCCGATGACATGCACATGGGTGGGTTCAGGCTTATTCCCCTTCGCCAGCCCCTTGAGCCGTTCCTGCAGAAAGAACACCCGCACCAGGTTCTGCGCCGTTTCGCCCCGGATCAGGTCGGCGACCGATTCGGCCTCGGCGGCGAACATAGCCCGGCGGTCGTCGCCGTGTTTCACCCACAGGTCGAGCAGGGCATAGGGCGCCGGGTAGTGCTCGGGCCGGGCCTTCGCCGCGACCTTGCGGCGCATGACCGCGGCCAGCAATGGGCGCATCAATTTATGATTAGCCACGCGTTTCCACCAGGCCAGCCGGGGGAGGGTGCGACCTTCCTGCAGAACCGTCCGCGCGGCGGTCCCGGCATGGCGCTCGGGGACGGCATGCTGAACCAGCCCCAGCCGCCGCGCCTGGCGGGCCGAGACGCTGCGCCCGGTCAGCATCAGATCCAGCGCGGCCGGGGCGCCGATGGCGGCGATGGAGCGCACGCTGCCGCCGAAGCCGGGGTGAATGCCCAGCCGCACCTCGGGCAGACCGAGGCGGGTATTGGGCTGATCAACGGCGATGCGATAGCGGCAGGCCAGGGCCAGTTCCAGACCACCGCCCAGACAGAAGCCGTGGATCAGGGCCAGAGTGGGACAGGGCAGGGTCTCCAGCCGATCGCAGGCGGCCTGACCGCGGCGGATGAGTTCAAGGGCCTGATCACGGGATTCGAGCTGGGTGAAGGCGCGCACGTCGGCCCCGGCGATGAAGCCGTTGGGCTTGGCCGAGCGGATGACCAGCCCGGCGGGCGGCGACTGTTCGAGCCGGTCCAGGGCCTGATCGAATTCATCCAGCACCTGTTCGGTCAGCACATTGGTGCCGGCATCGGCCCGGTCCAGGGTCAGCCAGGCGATGCCGGCGGCGTCGGTCTCGAGGTTCCAGTCCCGCCAGCTCATGCCCCTGCCTCCGGGCGTTCGATCAGCAGAGCGCCGCCCTGGCCGCCGCCGATGCACAGCGACGCCAGGCCGCGACGGGCCTGTTCGCGTTCCAGCACCTGCAGCAGATGCAGTACGATGCGTGCGCCGCTGGCACCGACCGGATGGCCGAGGCTGACGCCGCCGCCATCCACATTCAGGCGTTCGCGCGGGATGGGATCGAAGGCCGACTCCAGGCCGAGTTCCTCCCGGCAGTAGTCCGCATCCTGCCAGGCCGCCAGGCAGGCCAGCACCTGGGCGGCGAAGGCCTCGTTGATCTCCCAGTAGTCGATGTCCGTTGTACCCAGTTCGTGGCGCTGCAGCAGCGGCGCCATGGCATGCACCGGCCCCAGACCCATCTGGCCCGGGTCCAGGCCGGCCCAGTGGCTGTCGACGATGCGGGCGCGCGGGGTTAGGCCATGGCGCTCGATCGCGGCCTCCGAAGCCAGGACCAGCCAGGCCGCACCGTCCGTGACCTGGGCGCTGTTGCCGGCGGTCACGCTGCCGAAGGGCCGGTCGAACACCGGCCGCAGTCCGGCCAGCTGCTCCAGACTGGTGTCGCGGCGCAGGCCGTCGTCCTCGCACCAGAAATGGCCGTCAGGCGCATACAGGGGTTCGACCTCGTCCATGCGGCCGGCGTCATAGGCCGCGCCGAGACGTTGGTGGCTGGCCAGGGCGTATTCATCCATGGCCTCGCGACTGATACCGAAGCGGTGCGCGAGCACCTCGGCCGTCTGCCCCATGGACAGACCCACCACCGGATCGGTCAGGCCGCGCAGCAGACCGATAACAGGTTTCAGGTAGCCGGGGCGCATCCGGGCCAGTTGTTTCGCCCGCTGGCCCGGGGAGCGTGCCCGCATCCAGCCGCCCAGCCAGGCCACCATGGCACTGCTCCACAGCACCGGTGCATGACTCATGGCCTCGATGCCGCCGGCCAGCACCAGTTCGGACCGGCCCAGGGCGATGTTGCGCAGCCCCGTGTCCAGTGCCTGCAGACCGGAGGCGCAGTTGCGCTGCACGGTGAAGGCCGGCACCCGCTCGCCGCAGCCCAGGCGCAGCGCGACCACCCGCGCAATGTTGGCCTCGTCCGGGCCGGGCATGACGCAGCCGGCAATGACCTCGTCGAAGGCAGCGGGCGCGAACGGCTGACGCAGCAGCAGGGCGCGGCCGGCATGCACGGCCAGGTCGGCCGCACTGAAGGGGCCGGGGGCATTGCGGGCCTTGAGAAAGGGTGTGCGCAGTCCGTCGACGATGTAAACCGGATTCATCCTGCCTCCGCCTGTGTGCGTGTGTGTCCGCCATACTCCCCACGGCCCAAGTCTGCCGGGTCGAAGGCATCGACCGCAATCACCTCGCGCCGGGCCGCGACGGCCTCGCGCACCCGTACGGCATCCGCCTCGGTGATCACACCGGCCCCTGCCGCTTCATCGACACGGGCCTCGGGGTCGTCGCTCGTCAGTGTGCCCGCACGCATGGCCTCGCGAATACGCCACAGCACCGGCTCGGCCCGCACGCCCTTGGCCAGCGCATCCTCCAGCCGACCGAGGGCATCGCCCGTGCCGTCCGGGATGAACAGTCCCCGGGTGAGTCGGTCGCGGGCCGGACCGGGCTGCAGCAGCAGCTCCACCACCCGGTCGCACAGGGCATCCGGGGGCGGCGCGAAACTGCGACCCAGCGGGAACACCCAGAACCGCAGCAGCCGGCCCAGCCAGCGGTTGGGAAAGTTGTCGCACAGGGCCAGCAGTGCCTCCTGGGCGCGGTGGGCGCATTCCTGCCAGACCCATTCAACCAACGGCCGGTCTTCGATCGGGCAGCCCTGATCGTGAAAGCGCTTGAGCGCAGCACTGCCCAGATAGAGATGGCTGAGCACATCGCCCAGCCGGGCCGACAGGCGTTCGCGGCGCTTGAGGCTGCCGCCCAGGCTGAACATGGCCACATCCGCACACAGGGCAAAGGCCGTGCTCAGGCGGGTGAACCGGCGGTAAGCGGCCACCGGCTCACCGCCGGGGCGAAACCCGACCGGGATCAGCCTGGCACCGGTCAGACCATACCAGAAGGTGCGCACGGCGTTGCCAAGGCCCCAGCGCAGGTGCGCGGTCAGGGCGCGATCGAAGGTCCGCAGACCGGACTCCGGGTCCGGGTCCTGTACCGCCTGCAGCTCGCGCAGCACATAGGGGTGACTGCGCAATGCGCCCTGACCGAAGATGATCATGCTGCGGGTGAGGATGTTGGCGCCTTCCACCGTGATGCTGATGGGCACAGCCTGGTAGACCCGGCCCAGATAGTTGCGCGGGCCCAGGCAGATGCCGCTGCCGCCCTGGATGTCCATGGCATGATTGACCGTCTCGCGCATGCGTTCGGTCAGGTGGTACTTGACGATGGCCGAGACCACCGAGGGCGTCTCGCCATTGTCCAGTGCGCTGCAGGTGAGCTCGCGCGCGGCGTCCATCAGGTAGGCATTGCCGCCGATGCGCGCCAGCGCCTCCCGCACACCCTCGAAGCGGCCGATGGGCAGCTTGAACTGCTTGCGCACGGCGGCGTAGGCACCGGTGGCGCGCGAACAGAGCTTGCCGGCACCGGTGGCCAGCGCCGGCAGGGAGATGGAGCGGCCATCGGCCAGACATTGCATCAGCATGCGCCAGCCCTGGCCCAGGCCGTCGCGGCCACCGATGACCTTGTCCAATGGGATGAAGACATCGCGGCCGCGGTTGGGACCGTTCTGGAAGGCGACATTGAGTGGATAGTGGCGCTGCCCGATCTCGATGCCGGGCATGTCGGTGGGGATGAGCGCCAGGGTGATGCCGACGTCCGGTTCGCTGCCCAGCAGGCCGTCGGGGTCGTGGAGATGAAAGGCCAGTCCCAGCAGGGTGGCGACCGGTCCCAGGGTGATGTAGCGCTTGTCCCAGTTCAGCCGGATCCCCAGCACCCGCTCGCCTTCGTACTCACCGAAACAGACGATTCCCGTATCCGGAATGGACGCGGCATCCGAACCGGCCTCGGGGCCGGTCAGGGCGAAGCAGGGCACTTCTTCGCCGCGGGCGAGACGCGGCAGGTGATAGTCCTTCTGTTCAGGGGTGCCATAGTGCAGCAGCAGCTTGGCCGGACCCAGCGAGTTGGGCACCATGACGGTCACCGCCGCGGTCAGGCTGCGGCTGGCGAGCTTCATCACCACCTCGGAGTGGGCCCGGGCGCTGAAATCCAGCCCGCCGTAGCGGCGGGGAATGATCATGCCGAAGAAGCCCTGCTGCTTGATGAAGTCCCAGACCTCGGGTGAAAGATCAGCGTCCTCATGGGTGATGCGCCAGTCGTCGAGACGTCGGCACAGATCCTCGACCGGGCCGTCGAGGAAGGCCTGCTCCTCATTGCTCAACTGCGAAGCGGGGTAACGGTGCAGGGCATTCCAGTCGGGCCGGCCGCTGAACAGTTCGCCGTCCCAGCCCACGGTACCGGCCTCCAGTGCCTCGCGCTCGGTCTGCGACAGCGGCGGCAGTATCCGCTTGAAGGTTCGAAACAGGGGTCGGATCAGGACGCGGCGGCGCCAGTCCGCCACCCCTGCCAACAGTACCAGCGCGGCCAGAAAGAGCAGCAGGATCCACAGGATTGTCTCCGGCATAACATCTCTCCCGTGCGCAGGAGTACAGACAGTCAGCCGCGATGATCGGCGGCGTCCAGGGAAACTTCGTCATCCGTCCTCACCTGTGGTGCGGATGACGTTGCGCCCGGATACTGTTTTGTCTCGTCAAGATCGAGCAGTCTGACCAGGCGGTCACGTCCGTCCTGGCAGATATATTCCTCTTCCCAGGGGAGATCACGGTACAGGGCCCGGTCCTTCAGCCCCGGATAGGGATACTTGATGATCTCGAAATAGGGCGAGTAGTCGAAGTCGCGCGGCGTGTAGAGACGCGCATTACGCTTGTACAACCGCAGCGCGCCATCCTCGCGTTTCTGCACTACCGGAAGGACGGGAAAGCGCACATGATCGAAGGCCGCGGCCAGCATGGAGGAACAGACCGTACGGGTGGGGATGCCGGCATTGTGCCCGAACAGCGAGGAGCGCCACTGCCGCGGCAGAATACCGTAGGGGAACAGGAAGCGCGCCAGGTCCAGCAGCTGGCGGATATCATAATCGCAGCCCAGATGATTGACGGCATAACGGATGACTTCCTGGGCATCGCTGCGTGACAGGTCCGTGGGCCGGCAGATCCGCAGGTGATCATGGCGATACTTGTGCAGGGGATTGACGATGGTGCCCTGGCCCAGCAGGGCCTCGATCACCAGCTGGTCGTTGGGATCGCCGTCGAACAGGTAGGAGACATGCTCGCGCACGTTGGGATCGTCGATATCGGCCAGGCGACCGATGTAGAGCGCGGAATGGGTCCAGGGACTCTGGGTGATGTTCTTGATGACATTGCTGACGCGGGCCCGGCCCTCGACCAGCAGCACGTCGGCGGGGCGGATCTCGTAGCTGAGGCGTTCGAAGTCACACAGCGGCGTCTGCTCGGCGGACGACTCGGTCGTCAGCCAGCGGGTGATTCGTGTGGCGATCCAGGCCTTGAGTCCTCGCGCCATGCGCTGCTCCCGCCGTGTGTCCTGCCTCTCTGGTTTGACTCCCCGGACTACTGAAGGTTGCCTTACTTCAAGTATAGCGGCCTGGCGCGCCGAAACTGAGCGCCCGGGAATTCAATACGTAATTATAGTGTTATGTCCATCACATTGCTCAGCCCGGGCTGCAAATCTGCTGCAGCTCCTTACAGCAACTCCAGGAAGCGCCTGATGACGCTCAAGGGCGTGTAGGCATGCGGTGAGACCCGGATACCACCGGCACGCTGGGCGCACTGCACCCCGGCCGCGCGCAGACGCTGGAACAGGTCGTCCACAGGCTCCTGCAGCGGCCGGAAGGTGACAATGCCGGCCAGGCGTTCCGGCTGGGTACGGGTGATCAGCTCATAATGATCGAAGCGCGTCCGCACCCCCTCGACAATCCGCTGCGAACGATGCAGCACCGCCTCGCCGATCCGGTCCATGCCGATCTCTTCCAGCAGCGACAGACTGGCCTCCAGGGCGTATGTCCCCAGCATGTTGGGACTGCCGCATTCGAACCGGCGGGCATCGGCGGCCACCTGCCAGTCAGGATTGTCGAAATTGCCCGGATCGGCCAGCATGTGCCAGCCGTATTCCAGCGGCTGCAGTTTCTGCAGCAGTTCCCGCCGGCAGTAGAACAGCGCCAGTCCCTCCGGCGCCAGCATCCATTTATGCCCATCGGCGACCACGAAGTCCGCCCGCGCCTCGCGCACATCAAAGGGCAGGGCGCCGATCTGCTGAATGGCATCGACGCAGAACAGCACCTCGGCATCCTCGCAGTGCCGCCCGATACGCCGCAGATCCAGCCGCAGGCCGGTGCCGTACTGCACTGCGCTGAGCGCCACCAGGCGGGTGCGATCATCGACCCGATCGATCACCGCCTGTTCCGGATCCTCAACCGAGACATCGGCATAACGGACCTCCACGCCACGCGGCCTGAGCGATTCCCAGACCACCCGGTTGGAGGGAAACTCCTGGTTGGTGATCACGACATTGTCGCCGGAGTGCCAGTCCAGTCCGGCGGCGACGAAGGACAGGCCTTCCGAGGTGTTCTTCAGCAGCGCTATCTCATCCACACCACGCGCCCCGATCAGCCGCTGCAGCCGTTCGCGCAGCCGCTGTTCGGTCTGCTGCCATTGCAGATAATGGCGCGAGCCCTCGTGCAGATTTTCCTCGGCGAAGGCCCTGACAGCAGCTGCGGTACGCCTTGGCCACGGCGAAACAGCCGCATGGTTCAGATAGATCAGGTCCGAGGCGAGTTCGAACTCGTGCTCCAGCGCTTCGATTTGCATGATTTTTTCCGGCAGTCTCAGCAGAAGTGATCAGCTTGCCATGGCGTTTATCGGCTGGCAAACAACCGCACCCGGATTGCCGTCCGCCGGGGAGAGCAGCAGGGTGTGATATAGTCTGCATACGGCTCGTCATGCACAGTTTTGTTCGCCGGGAGCTGTAATACCAGCACCGCGGTAGAGGTGCAGGCGGGCCGGCTCATCACCATTATCACTGGCACAACTCAATGAAGCTTCTTGTTGTCGAGGACAACCCCGATCTGGTGGCGAATCTGACCGAGTTCCTGGAAGGGGGCGGCCATACGGTGGACATCGCCTACAACGGTTATACCGCCCTCGGCTTCGCCCTGGACAATGACTACGATGCCATCGTGCTCGACCTCATGCTGCCGGGGATCGACGGGCTGGAAGTCTGCAACAATCTCCGCGCCGCCAATCGGCGGACCCCCATTATCATGCTCACCGCCCGCGACAGCCTGGAGGACAAACTTGACGGCTTTGCCAGCGGGGCGGACGATTACCTGATCAAGCCGTTCTCGATGCTCGAGCTGCAGGCGCGGCTGCAGGCCCTGCTGCGACGCAATCCTCATGGCGAAGCGCGCGGCGAGCGCCTCGAGGTGGCTGATCTGACGCTCGATACGGCGAGCTGGCAGGTGACCCGGGCCGGCCGCACGCTCGAACTGCCGCCCATTCCACTCAAACTCTTGCATCTACTGATGGAACGCTCGCCGAACGTGGTCAGCCGCCGGGAGATGGAGCGCAGCATCTGGGGAGACTCGCCGCCGGACAGTGACGCGCTGCGCAGCCATCTCCACCAGCTGCGTACAATCATCGACCGGCCGTTTTCGCGACCGCTGCTGCATACCGTGCGCGGCTTCGGCTACCGGCTCGCGACCGAGTGATGATATACAGGCTCGGTCTACGTCTGCGCGTGATGGTCGGCTTCGCCCTGATCGGCGGCAGCGTCAGCCTCGCGCTCGGCAGTTGGGTCTACATCACGGTCCGGGATCTGGATCGTCGCCTGATCGACGAGGCGCTGACAGCAGAGATCGATGATTACCGTGCCCGACTCGAACGCAATCCCGATTCACTGCCACCCATGACCGCCACGGTCCGCGGCTATCTGGTCCGCGAGGACCGCACCGATAACCGGCCGTCGGAACTCCGCGGGCTGCCCGCAGGGCGCTCGGAGGTGAGCGTGGACGGGATTCCCTACTATGCCGCGGTGGTGCGGGAAGGGGAGATGCAGCTGATCATGCTGCACAACCGCAGTCAGGTGGAGCAGCGAGAACGCCAACTGTTGATAGTGCTGATCAGCGGCATCCTCGTCACCAGTCTGCTCGCCGCCGCCGGGGGCTGGTGGCTTGCCGGCCGGGTGATCGCCCCGGTACGGGAACTGGCCAGACGCGTGCGGGAACGCTCTCCGGACGACCTGCATTCCCCCTTCGCCGAGGGTCTGGCACACGACGAGGTCGCCGAACTGGCACATGCCTTCGAGCGCTATCTGGAGCGCCTGCGCGCCTTTGTTGAACGGGAACGGGCCTTTTCCGCCGACGCCAGCCATGAACTGCGCACGCCGCTGGCCGTGATCCAGGGCGCGGTCGAGATCCTGCAGGGGCGACCTGGACTCGACGACCGGGCCCGGCAGCAGCTGGAGCGGATCGCACGCACGGTGCACGGTATGAGCGATCTGACCTCAACGCTGCTGATGCTGGAGAGGGAAAAGCGCAACCACTCCGAGTGCCAGGTCGGGGAAGTGGTGCAGGAAGTCATCAAACAGCATCGCTATCTGCTGGCGCCGAAGCCGGTGACGCTGTCGGTGGATATCCGCCAGCCGTTCACGCTCGATGTCGAACGCCCCCTGCTCACCATTGCCATCGGCAATCTGCTGCGCAATGCCTTCTCCTATACCGAGTCCGGCAATGTCACCATCACCCTCGAGGGCGGAGTGCTCAGTGTCGCCGATACCGGCCCGGGCCTGCCGCCGCAGGACCTGGACTGCCTGTTCGAACACAGTGAGCGTTCACGACGCGCCACCCGCGGTGCCGGCATCGGCCTGCCGTTGGTCAAACGTATTGCCGACCGCGAGGGATGGTCGGTATCGGTTCAGAACCGCCCCGAGGGCGGGGCCCTGTTCCAGTTGATCCTCAAACCATCCGGAACGACCGCGACTGCACCGAATCCTGCTACCGCCTGATGAAAGCCGCAGGGCAGGGGAGCGGCCCGGACCGTCGCCTCACTGCATTTTCACCTATTCTTCACCCTGGCTTTACATTCCCTTGAACCCCTCCCTGTTAACGTACTCCCCGCATTGACCCGACCCGTGCCGGCTATGGTACGGCACCGGTGTTCGTCGCTTTCCATGTATCCCAACCCAGGGGAACTGTATGTCCATGCCTGGATTACTGCTCGGTGTGGCCGTTTGCGCGGCCCTTTGCGGAGGTGCTGCCTGCCGCAGCGCCCGGACACAGCACAAGGCGCGGCGCGAGTCTGCCGGCAGGACGGTGCCGGGCTGGGGCGCCGATGGTGGCGCGCTGCCGCACGCCGTGAGGACATCCGTCGCCGATGACGGGGGCGTCCCCGTGGCCGACGGCGGGGCCTTTCCGTTGCACCGGCACGGTCGTGGGCTGCAGTCTCGAAAATTCACACAGGAGCGTTCATGAACAGCGTCCCCGCCCGGACAGAGGCGCTACAGCAGCCATCCGCCGCCGGCAGCGCCCGAGCCTGCCCGCTGTGGCTGATCCGTCTGTTTCCCTTCCTCCGCTGGTGGCATCGGGTCAATCCCCAGACCCTGCGCGCCGATCTCATCGCCGGCCTGACCGGTGCGATTGTCGTGCTGCCGCAGGGCGTGGCGTTTGCCTCCATCGCCGGCATGCCGCCGGAATACGGTCTTTATGCCGGCATAGTGCCTGCCATCGTGGCGGCCCTGTGGGGCTCGTCCTGGCACCTGGTCTCGGGACCGACCACCGCCGCCTCCATCGTGGTGTTCTCCAGCCTGAGCGTATTCGCCGAACCGGCGACCGCCGAGTATGTCAGCCTGGCCCTGACACTGACCCTGATGGTCGGCGCGCTGCAGATCACCATGGGGGTTGCGCGTCTGGGTACGCTGATCAATTACATCTCCCACTCGGTCGTGGTCGGCTTCACCGCCGGCGCGGCATTGCTGATCGCCTCCAATCAGATCAAGCACTTTTTCGGCATCGACATGCCGCGGGGGCTGCATCTGCACGAGACACTCAACTATCTGGCGCTGCATTTGCAGGAGATCGATCCCTATGTGGTCGGGGTAGGGGCGGTGACGCTGCTGAGCGGACTGGTGGTCAAGCAGCGCTGGCCACGAATCCCCTATATGATCGCTGCCATGGTCATCGGCAGTCTCGCCGGCGTGGCCTTTTCCCGCTGGGGCAGTACCGCACCCGGACAGATCGCGACTGTCGGGGCGCTGCCCTCCGGCCTGCCGCCCCTGTCGGCTCCCCGATTCGATCTTGAGACCATCAAGGACCTGGCGCCGGCGGCACTGGCGGTGACACTGTTCGCGCTCACCGAGGCGGTGTCCATTGCACGTTCGCTGGCCGCCCGGGCCCATCAGCGCCTCGACGGTAATCAGGAGTTCATCGGCCAGGGACTGTCCAACATCGCCGGCAGTTTCTTCTCCGGCTACGTGGCGACCGGCTCCTTCAATCGCAGCGGACTGAACTTCCAGGCCGGCGCGAAAACACCGCTTGCCGCTGTCTTTGCCGGCACCCTGCTGGCGGGCGTTATCGTGCTGGTGGCTCCCCTGGCCGCCTATCTGCCGAACGCGGCCATGGCCGCCATCCTGTTCCTGGTGGCCTGGGGACTGATTGATTTCCATCATATCCGCCAGATCATCAGGACCAGCCGCCAGGAAACGGCCGTGTTGGCCGTGACCTTCTTTTCGACCCTGTTTCTGGAACTGGAATTCGCCATCCTCACCGGTGTGCTGTTGTCGCTCGCGCTCTATATCAACCGCACCTCGCGTCCGCGGCTGCTCCCACGGGTACCCAATCCGATGACGCCCAAGCGGAATTTCGTGACCGACAGTTCACTGCCGGAGTGTCCTCAGCTCAAGCTTGCCCGCCTGGATGGTTCGCTGTTCTTCGGCGCCGTGAATCATGTCGCAGAATCCCTGGCGCGCATCACGGACGAGACGCCGCAGCAGCGGCATGTCGCCATCTCCGCCACCGGGATCAACTTCATCGACCTCGCCGGCGCGGAGTTGCTGGCGCAGGAGGCCAGGCAGCGACGTGCAGCCGGTGGGGGACTGTATCTGATCCGTCTGAAACCGGAGGTGCGTTCAGTTCTCGAACGTGGGGGCTATCTCGATGAGATCGGCAGAGAGAACATCTTCCCCGGCAAGACCGCGACCATCAGCACGGTGGTCGACAAGCTCGATCCCGATATCTGCCGCAACTGCAGCAGGCGGATCTTCCGCGAATGCTCGGCGCGTCCCGGTGCCGATGACTCCAACCAGGGATAAATAATCGATGAAACAGCAATCCGTAATTACCTTCGTGGATCTCGACCGCAAGGCTGAAACAACCGTGCGTCGGGCTGCCAATCTGGCCCGACTCTGCCAGGCCCCTTTGCTGGTCGTCCATGTCGTGGACGAGTCCGAAGTCGAGGCCGGCTATTCCCCCTTCATCAGCCCGAGCCAGGCCAGCCGGGAAACGGCCCGTACAACAGGCGCCTGGCTACGCGGACTGTTGCAGCATGCTGGGGCAGGGCAGGCCGAGATCATCGTGGTCGAGGGTCGACTGCAGCCAGAGATCATTCGCCTGGCGGAGGAGCGTCATGCGGCCTACGTGGTCACCGGGCAGTCCCGCTGGGGCATACTGGGTAAACTTACCGGACTCGAACAGCGCCTGCAGTCCGTCAACCCGCACTGCCAGCTGTTCGCTGCAGGCACGGCACCGACGGGTATCCGCATGCCGACAATCGACATGCCGCTGCGGGGCGGGGCTTGATGCACTCCGACATTTCGACGGCGGTTCCATTTGAAGGCACCGTATGAAGCCGATAGCCTTCGTGTTCACCGGCGCGGCAATCATGTCCCCGGCACCGGTACTGGCGGCCACGGGTTCGGCCGTGCCTGATCTCACCACCCATCCCATCGGCTATGCCGCCATCGCCATCTTTGTGCTCGCCTACCTGCTGGTGATGGCGGAAGAGTTTACCGGTCTGCGCAAGTCCAAGCCGGTGATCCTGGCCGCCGGCGTGATCTGGGCGATGATCGCCTGGATCTATGCCGCGGACGGCATGACGCATCAGGTCGAGCAGGCGGTTCGGCACAATCTGCTCGAGTATGCCGAACTGATGCTGTTCCTGCTGGTGGCGATGACCTACGTCAACGCCATGCAGGAACGGCAGGTGTTCGATGCACTGCGTTCCTGGCTGCTCGGCAGAGGCCTTGGCCTGCGCAAACTGTTCTGGCTCACCGGCTGGCTGGCCTTCCTGATATCGCCGCTGGCGGACAATCTGACCACGGCGCTGCTGATGTGCGCCGTGGTGATGGCAGTCGGCGGCGACAACCCGCGCTTCATCTCGCTTGCCTGTATCAACATCGTGGTGGCCGCGAATGCCGGCGGCGCCTTCAGTCCCTTTGGCGATATCACCACCCTGATGGTCTGGCAGAAGGGCATTGTCGAATTCAATACCTTCTTCGCCCTGTTCGTGCCGGCGCTGGTAAACTTCATCGTCCCGGCCAGCCTGATGCACTTTGCGGTACCGAATGACCCACCCCGTATCGTCGATGACGGCGCCACCATGAAACGCGGGGCCAGGCGCATCATCGTCCTGTTCCTGCTGACCATCGTGACAGCCGTAAGCTTTCACAACCTGCTTGATATTCCGCCCGTGATCGGCATGCTGACGGGCCTGGCCTATCTGCAGTTCATGGGCTTCTATCTCCAGAAGACCGCACACCGGGACTACCCAGGCAGGGTCGACAATGAGGATCATGAAGGCCAGATGGGAGAGGTGGTGGCGTTCGATGTGTTCGAGAAGGTCGCCCGGGCCGAATGGGATACGTTGCTGTTCTTCTATGGCGTTGTGCTGTGTGTGGGCGGCCTGGGATTCCTCGGCTATCTCGCGCTGGCCTCGGAGGTCATGTACCTGCAGTGGGGTGCCACCGAGGCCAATATCGCCGTGGGCCTGCTGTCGGCGGTCGTGGACAACATCCCGGTCATGCTGGCAGTGCTGACCATGCAGCCCGACATGCCGACCGGCCAGTGGCTGCTGGTGACATTGACGGCCGGCGTCGGCGGCAGCCTGCTTTCAGTGGGCTCCGCAGCCGGCGTTGCGCTGATGGGACAGGCGCGTGGCTATTACACCTTCTTCAGCCACCTCAGATGGACCCCGGCAATCGCCCTCGGGTACGCTGCCAGCGTCGCCACGCACAGCTGGATCAACGCCGGCTATTACTGATAGCAGCAGGCCCACACGTAGCCATAGGACGATGCCACCCGGCACGGCCTCAGCATCGGACCACATACAGGCGCAGGGCGGCCAGCTCCTCGAACTTGAGATCGTGTTTGCTCGGATCCCGGATGGCCTCACCCCTTCCATTACTTCGCATAATGTATATTATGTTAAATCATGGAAATGCCTGAGATAAAGAATACCGGTCTCTGGCACCAGGCCCCCTATCGAGGGGTCGATAGGACGATACTCTGCTCAAGCGTGTCAGAAATAACTAGTCCATCCCTTGTTACGGGGACCTCGTCTGAGGAATCTCCTGGACGAAAATCCGCGTCAGTATCGATGGGGGTTTGCGTGCCCACCTTGAGCAGGAGCGCATCTCCTTGGATTTTTCCCGGTCGGGAATCTGTACAACCATTGCCGGCTGGCCAGGATGCATATGTGCGCCAGCAGACAGACGCTGATGAGCACCTTCCCATACTCTTGGACCATCGACCCAGGACTGATGTCCCGGCGAGGCAAAGGCCGGATCTGGCAGGTTCAAGACCAGGTACGCAGAACTGGACAAATACGAGTTATGGGACTAAATAACATGATAACAGGATATCGGTTTACGTACGGCGCGACTGCGGCAACACTTCTGCTTGTCCTGAGTGGGTGTGCCGGCATGTCGGACAGGGATAAGAACACAGCCATTGGTGCAGGGGTCGGTGCCGTGGGTGGCGCCGTAATTACCGGCGGCAGTGCTGTCGGGACCGTCGGCGGTGCCGCGGTTGGCGGCGTTATCGGCCATGAAATCGATGATTGAAGGTGTTTGCGTGAAAAGGGAAATGAGTACGAAGCTCGTATTCGAGCCATAAAGGAGAGATGGTGTGCTTGAGACTATTGTAATCATACTTGTCGTTCTCTGGCTGCTTGGCCTGGTTACCTCCTACACCATGGGGGGGTTGATTCACATTCTGTTGGTGATCGCGGTAGTGGTGCTTTTGGTGCGCGTCATTCAAGGAAGACGTCTATAGCGATTCGAAATGCATCCTCAGGATCATTACCGAACCGATTCAGTCACACGATTCATGGATAATTTAGGAGTACGAAATGTTTCCTGTACGCAGCAATATAACCTCTGTTCTGTTCGCACTGGCCGTAGTCGCTTCGGCGGGTTTTGCGAGCCAGGCGGCTGCGGCAACCGCCGAGGATCTGCACAAGGATTCCGAACAGGCGCTGAAAACGCTCTACCAGACCAGCGATGTCGCTGAGACACTCTCGAAAAAGGCCAAAGCCGTGCTTGTGTTCCCGAATATCGTGAAGGCGGGTCTCGTGTTCGGCGGCAGCTATGGCGAAGGCGTTATGATGAAAGGTGGCGAGATCGTAGACTACTATAATTCCGTCACCGGGACCTGGGGTCTGCAGATCGGAGCCCAATCCTACGCATATGCCGTATTTCTCATGACGGATGATGCCGTGCGCTATGTCGAAGAAACAAAAGGCTGGGAGCTGGGAGTGGGGCCAACCGTCGTTGTGGTTGACGAAGGGGTTGCGAAGAACCTTTCGACCAGCTCGTTGAAGGATGATGCCTATGCCTTCATCTTCAGTCAGCAGGGATTGATGGCTGGAGTGGCCATCGAGGGTACCA
The DNA here is from genome assembly GCF_003932505.1 of Thiohalobacter thiocyanaticus. Taxonomy (GTDB): domain Bacteria; phylum Pseudomonadota; class Gammaproteobacteria; order Thiohalobacterales; family Thiohalobacteraceae; genus Thiohalobacter; species Thiohalobacter thiocyanaticus. The sequence goes on along the minus strand of NZ_QZMU01000001.1, from coordinate 44,068 downwards.
AGATATCTCGCATTGAGCGTTAAGCGAGGCCGATGACAGCGTCCCCTATCAGGGCGGCGCTGCCCCCATCCCTTGTACTGTTCAACCCGTCTGGCAGGCCAGGAAGCCATGTAATGCTGGTAACCATTGCGATTGTTCTATTGGCCCTGTGGGTGCTGGCGTTCTTTACAGCCAATACCATGGGCGGGCTTATTCATATTCTCCTGCTGTTTGCGGTCCTGGTGCTGCTGTTTCGTGTCTTCAGGGGTGACCGGGTATGAAGGCACCCGAGCAGCGAGGCTTCAGGGATTATCGGGCCACCTCCCCCAGCAGCCGGTCATAGATTTTCAGGTCTGGAGACTGGAACAGTACGCAGCGGATCCGCTTGACTGATTCCAGTCGGGGGATTTCGGCAACGAAGGTCGCCATCGCAATCCGGGTCGCCGACTCCAGCGGGAAACCGAACGCACCGGTGGATATGGCTGGAAAGGCGATTGCCCCGAGCCCGTTCTGCTCGGCAAGCCGCAAGGCGTTGCGGTAGCAGTCGGCCAGCAGTTTATCGGAGGGCTCATCCACACCGTAGACCGGCCCCAGGCAGTGGATGACATGCCGGTTGGGCAGATTGTGAGCGCCGGTGATCACGGCCTGGCCCGGCCGGATGGGCGCCAGCGGTCGGCACTCTTCGTCCAGCCCCGGCCCGGCGGCGTGGTGGATGGCGCCGGCCACGCCTCCGCCGGGGTGCAGCTCGGCGTTGGCGGCATTGACGATGGCGTCCATGTCCGGCTGGTTGGCGATGTCGCCCTGAATACACTCGATGCTGACGCCGTTGATGGTGCGTTGGGTCATGCTGGTCTCCTTTTGCCACCCCCTCCTCTGTCCTTTCATGCCCTATGGGTATCCCCATCAAGGGAGGGAGGAAGCAGGTGCTCGCATGAGTGCTGCGTATTCCTCCGGCGCGATGAGCTGGCGGATGTCGACGAAGCTGCCGCTGTCGAATTCCCTGAGCTTTCCAACCACGCCCAGCACCCGCTCGGCGGCCTCGCGGGGCCCGGGCATGGTTTGCGTACCGCGTGCTTCGCGGATGCGGCCCAGGGCGGGAAATTCCTCCGGGTCGGGTTCGACACAGAGATAGTCCATCATGGCGGTGTCGATCAGGCCCGGCGCGATGGCCGAGATATGGGTATTCGGAAACTCATGGGAATACAGCCGCAGCACCATGTTCAGCGCGGCCTTGGAGATCGCATAGCCGTTCCAGCCCTTGTTGCCCAGGACGGCCGCGCCCGAGGAAATGCCCACGATCTGGTCGATCGCAATACCCGCGTCCAGCAGCCAGTCCAGGATCACCTTGTTGGCCCAGACGTTGATGTCCATGCTGCGGCGCAATTCCTCAAGGGAGGTATCGTGCATGGGCCTGATCTCGCCGAGGATACCGGCGTTGAGGATGACCAGGTCCAGGCGTTCGACACCCGTGAGCAACTGATCGAGAGCCACCGGAACATTCCCGAAATCCCCGAGATCACACTGGACATCGTGAACGCCGTCCAGGCCGCAGCCGCGTCGGCTGCAACCGTAGACCTCCCAGCCCCGGCCCAGGGCCGCCTCACTGAAACCGCGGCCGAGACCGCTGCTGTTGCCGGTGATAAATAGCTTCAAGTTTTCATCCTCCGACCCTTAGACGTTGTTCAGCCGGTAAACAGCTCGATTTTCGCTGTCTGAAGCCCCGCTCCGCAAGGGATGATTGTTACATTAATGAGAACAATTTTTTCATAAAAAGATGATTAATTCATGATTTAACAAAAGTTATACTGCTGATCATTGAATCCGGGAGATAGCGACATGCTGCGCAACACCTCGACAGCCTATGGCTGGATCAGCATCCTGCTGCACTGGCTGGCAGCGGCCACGATCATCGGCCTGTTTGCGCTGGGACTGTGGATGACGGAACTGACCTATTACGATCCCTGGTACCGGGAGGCGCCGGCGATCCACAAGTCCATCGGGATCCTGCTGTTTCTGGTGGTGGCACTGCGTCTGGCCTGGCGCTGGATCAACCCGCGCCCTGCACCGCTGCCCAATCACAAACCCTGGGAGAAGCGGCTGGGACATGCAATGCACGGGTTGCTCTATGCCCTGCCCCTGCTGGTCATGCTCAGCGGTTATCTGATCTCCACCGCCGAGGGCCGACCCATCGAGGTCTTCAACTGGTTCAGCGTACCGGCCACGATCAGCGGTTACGAGAATCAGGAGGACATTGCCGGCGAGATCCATGAGATCCTGGCCTTCATCCTGATCGGCCTGGCCGGGCTGCACGCCCTGGCCGCGCTCAAGCACCATTTCATCGACCGCGACCGGACCCTGCGGCGCATGCTGCGGGTCCGGGCGGAATGAAGTACGGAAATTCCTTCATCAACAAAAGGAGACATACCATGCATACCAAACCCCTGACAGCCGCCCTCCTCGCCGGTGTGTTGAGCCTGCCCGGCCTGGCCGCGGCGGCGGACTATGTGATCGACACCAAGGATTCCCACGCCTTCATCCAGTTCCGCATCCCGCACCTGGGCTACAGCATGCTGCTCGGTCGCTTCAACGAGTTCGAGGGCAACTTCAGCTATGACGAGGACAACCCGGAGGACGCCAGTGCCGAGGTGGTGATCAAGACCGCCAGCATCGACTCCAACCATGCTGAGCGTGACAAGCATCTGCGCGGCGAGGACTTCCTGGAGGTGGACAAGTATCCCGAGGCACGCTTCGTCAGCACCGGCTTCACCGAAAACAGCGATGGCACGGCCATGCTGGAAGGCGAGTTGACCCTGCACGGCGTAACCCGCCCCGTCACCATCAAGGTGGAGCACATGGGCCACGGCCCGGACCCGTGGGGCGGTTACCGCCGCGGCTTCACCGGCACCACCACCCTGAAACTGGCCGATTTCAACATCGACTATGACCTGGGGCCGGCCTCGCGCGAGGTTGAGTTGTTCCTGTCGGTGGAAGGGATTCGCCAGGAGTAACCCGCTCCCCCTCACCCTGGCCCTTTTATTCCCATTGGGGACTCCCCCTGGGGGAGAGGGGATCCAGTATCGGGCCGGCGGTTACCGGCCCGATTTTTTTGTGTAGCGAATCAGGCATAATGCCCGGATGAATGACCCGAAAACCACAGTCGGCTGGCGCGAATGGGTGGCCCTGCCGGGGCTTGGCGTGGAACACCTCAAGGCCAAGATCGACACCGGCGCGCGTACCTCGGCCCTGCACACCTTCCTGATCGAACCCTTCGACGAGGGCGGCGTGCGCAAGGTCCGCATCGGCCTGCACCCGCACCAGCGGCGCAGCGACATCGAGCATTTCAGCGTGGCCGACGTCGTGGACGAACGCTGGGTCAGCGACTCGGGTGGTCATCGGGAAAAGCGCTACGTGATCCGCACCGAGCTGCGCCTGGGAGTACTGAGCTGGCCGATTGAAGTGACCTTGACCAACCGTGATAACATGCGCTTTCGCATGCTGCTGGGCCGCACCGCCATGGCCGGACGCCTCCTGGTCGATCCCGAGGCCTCCTATCTGGCGGGGGAAAAACCGTCTGCCGGAAGAACACAACACCATCACGCACAGGACATCGAATGAACATCGCCATTCTCTCCCGCCGCGTCTCGCTCTATTCCACCCGGCGCCTGGTCGAGGCCGCGAAGGAGCGCGGCCATGAGGTGCGGGTGATCGACACCCTGCGCTGCTACATGAACATCGCCTCGCACAAGCCGGAGGTACACTACAAGGGTGAGAATCTCAGCGGTTTCGATGCCGTCATTCCACGCATCGGCGCCTCCATCACCTTCTACGGCACTGCCGTGCTGCGCCAGTTCGAGATGATGGGGACCTTCCCGGTCAACGAATCCGTGGCCATCACCCGTGCCCGCGACAAGCTGCGTTCACTGCAGCTGCTGTCGCGCCGCGGCATCGGCCTGCCCATCACCGGTTTCGCTCACTCGCCCGATGATGTCGAGGACCTGATCAAGATGGTCGGCGGTGCGCCGCTGGTGATCAAGCTGCTGGAAGGCACCCAGGGCATCGGCGTTGTGCTGGCCGAGACCCGCCAGGCGGCGGAGAGCGTCATCGAGGCCTTCATGGGCCTGCGCACCAACATCATGGTGCAGGAATACATCCGCGAGGCCAGGGGCTCCGATATCCGCTGCTTTGTCATCGGTGACAAGGTGGTAGCGTCCATGAAGCGTCAGGCAAAGGAAGGCGAGTTCCGCTCCAATCTGCACCGCGGCGGCTCGGCCACCCTGATCAAAATCACCCCCGAGGAACGCTCCACCGCGGTACGGGCGGCCAAGATCATGGGCCTGAACGTGGCCGGTGTGGACATCCTGCGCTCCAACCACGGCCCGGTGGTCATGGAGGTCAACTCCTCACCCGGCCTGGAAGGCATCGAGAGTGCGACCGGCAAGGACATCGCGGGCATGATCATTCAGTTCATCGAAAAGAACGGAAAATTCGGCAAGACCGGCACCAAGGGCAAAGGGTAGAGGCCAGGTAAGCTCAGATGCAGGCAGAGCCACTCTATATCAACGGCCAGAACATCGCGCCCGGCACCCGTACCACGCTGGAGTTGCCCATCACCCGGCTCTACACTCACACCCCGATCACCATGCCGGTGCAGATAGTGCGCGGTAACAGGGGCGGCCCGCACCTGTTCGTCAGTGCCGCCATTCACGGCGATGAACTCAACGGGGTGGAGATCATCCGCCGGGTCCTGCGCTCGGCCGCGCTGAGGCGCCTGCGCGGCACCCTGATCGCCGTGCCCATCGTCAATGTGCAGGGTTTTCTTGCCCATTCGCGCGAACTGCCCGACCAGCGCGATCTCAACCGGGTGTTTCCCGGTTCGGACAAGGGTTCGCTGGCCGCGCGCCTGGCGCATACCTTCATGGAAGAGATCGTCGGCAATTCCACCCACGGCATCGACCTGCATACGGGTGCGCGGCACCGTTTCAACCTGCCCCACATCCGCGCCAACATGCACCTGCCCGACACCGAGGCCATGGCCAAGGCCTTCGGCACACCGGTCGTACTCAACGCCGACATCCGCGACGGCTCACTGCGCCAGGCCGCCACCGAGGCGAAAATACCCACCCTGCTCTATGAGGCCGGTGAAGCATTGCGTTTCGACGAGGTCTCCATCCGCGCCGGCATGCGCGGTGTGATCAATGTCATGCGCTTTCTCGGGATGCTGCCGCCGTCGAGCCGGAAGAAAAAGCGTCCCCACGCCGAGCCGGTGATCGCCGAATCCAGCGCCTGGGTACGCGCCCCCGGAAGCGGCATATTGCGTCCACTGATCGGCCTGGGTGCCCGGGTGCGCAAGGGCGACGTACTGGGCATCGTCTCGGATCCCTTCGGCAGCCAGGAGCGCGAGATTAGATCCACCTATGCCGGTATCGTCATCGGCCGCACTCACCTGCCCATGGCCTACGAGGGCGAGGCGCTGTTCCACATCGCCCGCTTCGAGACGGTCGAGGACGTCGCCGCCCAGGTCGAGGCCTTCCAGGCCACCTACCAGATGGAGGAATCCCATCCCGGTACGGCGACCTTCAACGACGACCCCGAACCCTCGCCGAACGAGTGAACGACGCAATGGCCGCACGCAGGCAGAAAGCGATCAGGAGCTTCAACTTCAAGCCGGGCCGCGTACTGGCCGGCAAGTACGAGGTGATCGCCGCGCTCGGTTCCGGCTGGGAGGGCGAGGTCTATCTGGTCGAGGAAAAGGACACCGGCATCGAGCGCGCGGCCAAGTTCTTCTACCCGCAGCGCAATCCGAACAATCGCAGTCTGCTTTTCTATGCCAAGAAGCTGCACAAGCTGCGCAACTGCCCGATCCTGATCCAGTACCACACTCAGGACACGGTCACCGTCCAGCGCCAGCCGGTCAAATTCATCGTCTCGGATTATGTGGAAGGCGACCTGCTGTCCAACTTCATTGAGGAACAGCCGGGGCAGAAGCTGGACTATTTCCAGGGACTGCATCTGCTCTACACCCTGGCCCAGGGAATCGAGAGCATCCACCACATGGGCGAGTACCACGGCGACCTGCATACCGATAATGTCATCGTGCAGCGCGCGGGCCTTGCCTTCGAGGTCAAGCTGGTGGACATGTATCACTGGGGAGCGCCCACGGCGCAGAATATCCGCCAGGATGTGTTCGATCTGGTCCGTATACTTTATGATGTACTGGGTGGGCAGCGTCACTATGCCCGCCAGCCACAACCGGTCAAATCAGTCATCAACGGCCTGAAACGCACTTTGATATTGAAAAAATTCAAAACTGCGGGACAATTGCGAGAATATCTGGAAAACCTGTCCTGGTAACCAAAACCAACAAGATGAAAAAAAGGATCGACCTGCATCAGCCACTGCTGATTGAACAACAGAACGAGGAACGTTTCTTTCACATCACTGCGAATTCGCTGGAAGTCATCGCCTACAGCGCGGTATCACCGGAAAAGGAGACGCCGAACGAGGACTGCCTGGCCATCATTCCGCTGGATGGAAAGGAGTGCATTCTGGCGATCGCCGACGGCGCGGGTGGATCCCGTCAGGGCGGTGATGCCTCCCGGCTTGCCGTTGCCGCCCTCGAGCAGGTGCTACGCAACAAGGCACCGGAGCAGGACATTCGCACCTGCGTGCTCAACGCCTACGAACTGGCCAACGCCCGCATCATGGAACTCGGCGTCGGGGCCAGCACCACCCTGACCGTGATCGAGTACGCCGACGGCCGCATCCGCCCCTATCACGCCGGCGACACCATGATCATGCACGTCGGGCCTGCGCGGCCGCATCAAATACCAGACCGTGCCCCACTCCCCCACCGGCTATGCCGTCGAGGCCGGCCTGCTGGAAGAGGATGCCGCCCTGCATCACGAAGACCGCCACCTGGTGACCAACATCCTCGGCCACGAGGATCTGCGGGTGGAGATCGGCTCCTTCGTCGACATGGCGCGTCACGACACCATCGTGATCGGCAGCGATGGCCTGTATGACAACCTCTACAAGGAGGAGATCATCGAGCGCATCCGCAAGGGCCCCCTGCGCCGGGCCGCGCAGCGGCTCGCCGCCGACGTGCGCGAGCGCATGCTCACCGAAAAGCGCCGTCAGCCCAGCAAGGCAGACGATCTGAGCTTCATGCTGGTCCGGCGGAAGCCACCAGCAACACCTCAACGCAAAGGTGCGAAGGCGAAGAACACACAAAGCAAAGACCTTGGTTAAACCGTGTCATCCCCGCGTAGGCGGGGATCCAGAGACCGCGGCGGGTTATGGATTCCCGCCTACGCGGGAATGACGCAACTTTCAGTGTTGCGGCCAATATTACAAAGCCCTGTTTCCGTCCCCCTCCCTTGTAATGCACACAAATAAAAAGCCGCCCGGGGGCGGCTTTCATGTTTCAGGGCAGACAACCCTCAGGCGTTCTGGCTCTGATAGTAGTCCATCAGGATCTTGGCCACCTCGGGGCGGGAGAACTCCTTGGGCGGCGCTTCGCCATTGCCCAGCATCTCGCGCACCTTGGTGCCGGAGAGCAGGACGAAGTCCTCCTTGGAGTGATCCGGCGCCTCGCACATCATCACCACCTTGTTGAGCTTCTTCGAGTAGGCGGTGTGGTCGGCCTTGAAGATCTCGATGTCCAGCGCGCCTTCCGGTACTTCTTCGTCGAAGATGGTCTGGGCATCGAAGGGACCGTAGTAGTCGCCCACACCGGCGTGGTCGCGGCCGATGATGAAGTGGGTCGCACCCATGTTCTGGCGGAAATAGGCGTGCAGCACGGCCTCGCGCGGACCGGCATAGAGCATGTCGAAGCCGTAGCCGGTGATCATGGCGCTGTTGGGCGGGAAGTACAGCTCCACCATCTTGCGGATGGCGGCATCGCGCACCGGTGCCGGGATGTCACCGGGCTTGAGCTTGCCCAGCAGCATGTGGATCACCAGACCATCGCAGCCCAGCCGCTCCATGGCCATGCGGCACAGTTCCTCGTGGGCGCGATGCATGGGGTTACGGGTCTGGAAGGCGACGATCTTCTTCCAGCCGCGTTCCTGGATCTCGTTGCGGATCTCGACCGCGGTGCGGAAGGTATCCGGGAAGTCCATCTGGAAGTAGCTGAAGTTCAGCACCTGGATCGGACCTGAGATGGCATAGCGGCCCTGGGAGTTGAAGGCGGCGACACCGGGATGCTCCGTGTCGGTGGTGCGGTAGACCTTCTCGGTCATCAGCTTCATCTGTTCGTCACTGACTTCCTCGATGGCCTCCACATCCTGCACGGCAATGATCGGCTGGCCCTCGACGTTGGGGTCACGCAACGCAATGCGTTTGGCATCCTTGATGGCGGAGACGTCCTCGACCAGGTTGAGGATGGGCACCGGAAAGAACTGACCCGAAGTGGTCTTCATGGACTCGGCGCAGCCAACCGCGTCGGCGACGTTCATGAAGCCCGTCAGCGGGGTGAAATAGCCGCCACCCATCATCACTGCGTTGCCGGCTGCCGCCGAACTGATCACGATGGACGGCAGGCTTTCCGCCTCGTGCATCAGGGCGTCGTGCTTGTCCGAATCGTAGACGAACAGCGGCTTGAGGGTGTCGGATCCTATCGGCTTGATCATTGTCGTCTCTCCTGGGGCTTTCTGTTCCCGCATGCACGGGTAATCAATTTGAAATCAGATGCTTATATCTTCCCCGCGGGGGTTTTATTCATTCCTGCAATCATACCATGGATGGTTCCGGCTGCAGGCGGACGGGCGGGAAATTCCCCCGGTTTATGCCATTAAATTTTTTCTGTCAGCATAAATGCTTTGAATGGTGGCGGTCGGTTCGTGAATTATTTTTCCGCCGAGAGAAAGGCGATCCAGCCGGGATCGGCCTCGCCCTGGGTGGCGGGCTGGAAGTTGCCGTCACCCTCGTTGGTCTCTTCATCGGTGCCTTCCCAGTACACGGTCACGCGCTTGAAGCCGGCCTCCGTCAACAGCTCCTGCAGCTCCGGCAGGGTCCACAGACGCCAGTGGTAGGTAAAGGCCCTGTCCATCCGGGAACCATCGGGAAAGCTGAAATGGATGTGGCAGGTCATCGCCCCGGTGATGGGATCGTAGAAATCCTGATCCCAGACATAGGTGAAATCGTCGTGCTCGGTCTCTTCCTCCAGTTCCTGGAAGGCCTCGTAGCCGCCAAAGGCATCCATGATCAGGACACCGTCATCGGTCATGGCCTCGCGCACCCGCTCGAAATAACCGCGCAGTGCCTCCCGGGTCTTGAAGCCCTGGTAACTGAAATTCATCGCAATGATCAGATCCGGTGCCTGATCGGTCCTGACCTCCAGTACGTCGGCCTCTATCAGCTGTACCCGTTCGCACTGCTCCGGATTCAGCTGTGACAGATTGTGCTCGCGCGCCCAGGTCAGGACCTCGGTGTCCAGGTCAACGCCGAAGGCCCGGTTGTGGGGATCGCGGCGGACCCATTCGCAGCACATCTGCGCCGTGCCGCAGAAATCCTCACGCAGCAGCCGGGGCTGTCGCCCGCGCAGACGCTCGAATGTGCTACTGATGAACTCGTACTCGAACTCGGTATCCTGGACGGATTCCTGGTACAGGATGTGACGGTCGGCCTGGCTGGCCAGGCTGGGCTTGTTGGACCTGCCGCCCTTGCCCTTCTTGTGTTTCTTGCTGGATTTGGATGCCTTCATGGCCGTGCTTTATGCCACAGCCCCGTGCCAAGGTAAAGTTTTTGTAGTGCCTGTCATGGTCCCGGGCAGTGAATCCCGACCCGGGTAATGCGACAATTGCCGCAGGCAACCTCGAGCAATGTCCGATGGCCGAGACGAACACTTTGCTGAACCTGCTCCTGGCGCTGGCCCTGGGCCTGCTGATCGGTGCCGAACGTGGCTGGGAACGGCGCGGCGCCGAGGAAGGCACACGCCTGGCCGGCATCCGCACCTTCGGGCTGATCGGGCTGCTGGGGGCGCTGTGGGCAGTGCTGGCAGCCGAACTCGGCGAAATACTGCTGGGTTTCGCCTTTGCCGCCTTTGCCGGGCTGGTCATCATCAGTCACGGCCGCCAGGTACGGTCCGAGAAGGACTATGGCATCACCACCCTGATCGCTGCCCTGCTCACCTTCGTCATCGGAGCCCTGGCCGTGCGCGGCCATCAGACCGAAGCGGCCAGCGCAGCCGTGGTGACGGCCTTTCTGCTCAGCATCAAGCCGCTACTGCACGGCTGGATCCGCCGGATCGAGGAACGTGAACTCCTGGCGACACTCAAACTGCTGCTGATCTCGGTCGTGCTGCTGCCGGTGCTGCCGAATCAGGGTTACGGCCCCTGGTCGGCGCTCAACCCCTACGAACTCTGGTGGTTGGTGGTACTGATCGCCGGGATCTCCTTTTTCGGCTACATCGCCATGCGACTGTTCGGCGCCGGCAAGGGCACCCTGCTGACCGGCTTCTTCGGCGGTATCACCTCGTCGACAGCCACCACCCTGCACTTCTCCCGGCTGGCCGGCCAGGGCATGCAATCGGCGGTGCTGGCCGCGGGCATCCTGATCGCCTCGGCCACCATGTTTCCGCGCATGCTGCTGGAAATCGCCATCCTCAACCGGTCCCTGGTGCTACCCATGCTGGCACCGCTGCTGGGTATGCTGGTCGTGGCACTCATCGGCGTCGTCTGGCTGTGGCGGCTGGCGGTGAGGAAATCGGACAAGACGGTGGAAGCGCCGCTGAGCAATCCCTTCCAGCTGCTCCCGGCGCTCAAGTTCGGCCTGCTGCTGGCGTTGGTGATGCTGGCCACCGCTGCGCTGCATGCCTGGTTCGGTCAACAGGGTCTGTATCTGGCCGCTGCCGTCAGCGGCGTGGCCGATGTGGATGCCATCACTCTCTCCATTGCCCGCATGCCGGGGATCGAGAACAACCTGGACGCAGCCCGGGGCGCCCTGACCCTGGCGGCGATCATCAATACGCTGTTCAAGGGACTGCTGGCCGCGGTCATCGGCGGTGCCGCCCTGGCCCGCTATGTACTGCCGCCGATGCTGGCGGTAGGGCTGGCCGGGGGGCTGGTTATCCTGCTGCTGTGATACCAGTCGGTGCTGGGAATGGCACTTACTTAAACCAGGTAACGCCCGTCATTGCGAGGAACGGAGTGACGCGGCAATCTCCAACCGGTTGATTCCGCGGCATGAGATTGCCGCGCTACGCTCGCAATGACGGCTAAGTAAGTGTCATTCGTCTGTGATGGCTATTTCCGCCGCCGCGGCCGGGCGACATGGATGGCACGATCGTGCACGGCCAGGGCGGCCTCGTGGAAGGATTCCGACAGGGTGGGATGGGCGAAGACGGTCAGCATGACGTCTTCGGCGCTGGCCTGCATCTCCAGGGCCAGCACGGCCTGAGCGACCAGCTCCGAGGCGTGCGGTCCGATAATATGCGCGCCCAGCAGCCGGTCGGTGTCGGCATCGGCCAGCAGCTTGATGAAACCCTCGGTCTGGCCGGCGGCACGTGCCCGCCCGCTGGCGGTGAAGGGAAACATGCCCGTGCGATATTCGATACCTTCGGTCTTGAGCAGCTGTTCGGTCTTACCCACCCAGGCGATCTCCGGCTGGGTATAGATCACCGAGGGCACGGCGTCGTAGTTCATGGAGGCATGATGCCCGGCGATCAGCTCGGCGACCATCACGCCCTCCTCCGAACCCTTGTGCGCCAGCATCGGGCCACGCACGGCATCGCCGATGGCATAGACCGTGGGCAGGTTGGTGCGACACTGCTCATCCACATGTATGAAGCCCCATTCATCCAGCAGCAGCTGGCTTTCGTCGCTGGCCAGTCCACGGGTGTTCGGACGGCGGCCGACCGCCACGATCAGCCGGTCGACCTGCTCCTGTTCCCTGCCCTTCGCATCCTCGTATTCGATATGTACCTTGTTGCGCTTGATCTCGCACTCGGTGACACGTGCGCCCAGGCGGATATCCAGACCCTGCTTACGGAACTGGCGCAAGGCCTCCTTGCCGAGCTGGTCATCAGTCATGGCCAGGAACTGTTCCTGGGCCTCGAGCAGAATCACCTTGCTGCCCAGGCGCTGCCACACACTGCCCAACTCCAGCCCGATCACGCCGGCGCCGATCACCCCGAGGCGCCCGGGGACGCTGTCGAATTCCAGCGCGCCGGTGGAATCGACGATCAGGTCGTCGGTCAGCGGGATGTGATCGATCTCCACCGGTGAGGAGCCGGGGGCCAGGATGACATGCCCGGCCTCGAGTTCCCGCGCATTGCCCTTGGCCGGAGTGACCTCGACCCGTGTGCCCGACAGCAGTCGGCCGCGGCCGCTCACCCAGGTGATGCCGTTGGACTTGAACAGCTGTTCGATGCCCTGGGTAAGCTCGCTGACCACCTTGTCCTTGCGCGCCATCATGGCGGCCAGATCCAGTTCCACACCCTTGCACTGCACGCCGTGCGTGGCCAGCTCGTGCTGCGCCCTGGCGTAGAGCTCGGAGGATTCCAGCAGCGCCTTGGACGGAATACAGCCGACGTTGAGACAGGTGCCGCCCAGCGCCGGTCTGCCCTGCGGATTGATCCACTCATCCACGCAGGCCGTGGCGAGCCCCAGCTGGGAGCAGCGGATCGCCGCCACGTAGCCGGCAGGTCCCCCGCCGATCACCACCACATCGTATTTATCCGTCATCGCTCCCCCTCGTCAGACGTCCAGCAGCAGGCGCGCCGGGTCTTCGATCATGTCCTTGATGGTGACCAGGAACTGCACTGCTTCCCGGCCGTCGACCAGACGATGATCATAGCTCAGCGCCAGGTACATCATCGGCCGGATGACAATCTCGCCATTCTCTGCCACAGGACGTTCCTGGATCTTGTGCATGCCGAGGATGCCGCTCTGGGGCGGATTGATGATGGGTGTGGACAGCATGGAGCCGAATACACCGCCATTGGTGATGGTGAAGGTGCCGCCGGTGATCTCGTCCAGCTCCAGACGCCCCTCCTTCGCCCGCCGGGCAAAATCCAGGATGCGGTTCTCGATTCCGGCCAGATCAAGGTTGTCGGCATCGCGCAGAATGGGTACCACCAGGCCGCGCGGTGAGCTGACGGCAATACCGATGTCGAAATAGCCGTGGTAGACGATGTCGTTGCCGTCGATGGAGGCATTGACCTCGGGGAAGCGGCGCAGCGCCTCGACTGCGGCCTTGACGAAGAAGGACATGAAGCCGAGCTTGACGCCATGGCGCTTCTCGAAGGCCTCGCGATAACGCTGGCGCAGCTGCATCACCGGCTGCATGTTCACCTCGTTGAAGGTCGTCAGGATGGCGGCATCATGCTGTGCCGCCAGCAGGCGCTCGGCCACCCGGGCGCGCAGGCGCGTCATGGGAACGCGTTTCTCCTCCCGTTCGCCGGGTGCGGTGGGCGCGGGGGTCTGTGTGGGAGCCTGTGGCGTCCGGGAAGGCTGTTCCGCCGCGCGTGGCGCCGCCGCCGGGACGTCGGGAGCCAGTTCGGCAACAGCGGCCGTTGCCCCGCCCTGCTTCTGCGCCAGATGACGCTCCACGTCCTCCTTGAGGATGCGTCCGCCCTTGCCAGAACCGCTCACCTGCGAAACTTCCAGCCCTTCCGCTTCCAGCAGTCGCCGGGCCGAGGGCGAGACGGGCGGTTCCGTCCCGCCCTGCGCCTCATTCGCGCCCGCGGCGGTTGCAGACGGGGCGGATTCGGTGGAAGCCCCGGCGGTCGCGCCGTCATTGAGCCGGCCGATCACCTGACCGGAAGTGACCACCTCGCCATCGCCCTGCTCGATCCCCTCCAGGACGCCGGCGGCCGGCGCCGGCACCTCGAAGACCACCTTGTCGGTCTCGATCTCCACCAGGGTCTCGTCACGCGCGACTGTCTCACCGGGCTGCTTGTTCCAGCGCAGGATGGTGCCGTCGGCGACCGATTCGGGGAATGTGGGGACTTTGATTTCGACTGACATAGGGGCGTGTTCCTGTTATTGGTTGTTCAATGGCTTCAACCCGACGCTTCCAGCCCCAGCGCCTCGGCCACCAGCCGATGCTGCTGCTGCACATGCAGCCAGTTGTAGCCGACCGCGGGGGCGGCGGAAAAGGGCCGGCCGACGTACTCCAGCGGAGAGTCACAGGGCAGCGCGGCGTACAGGTGATGCTGGGTTGAGTACCAGGCACCCTGGTTCCTGGGCTCTTCCTGACACCAGATATAGGTCTCCACGTTGGGATACTGTTCCAGGGTCTGTCGCAGGATGGTCTCCGGGAAGGGATACAGGCGCTCGAGCCGGATGATGGCGACATCGTCCAGGCCCACCTCCCGGCGCTTTTCCAGCAGCTCATAGTAGACCTTGCCGCTGCACAGAATCACCCGGTTGACGGCCCCGGGATCGAGTTCGTCGACTTCCGGGATGACGGCGTGGAAGTTGCCTGCGGTCAGATCCTCCAGCCGGCTGACCGCCAGCCGGTGACGCAGCAGGCTTTTCGGCGTCATCACCACCAGCGGCTTGCGGCAGGTGTTGAGCATCTGCTGGCGTAGCAGGTGAAAGATCTGCGCCGGCGTGGTCGGCACGCAGACTTGCATGTTCTGCTCGGCGCACAGCTGCAGGTAGCGCTCCAGCCGCGCCGAGGAATGCTCCGGCCCCTGTCCCTCGTAACCGTGGGGCAGGAACATCACCAGGCCGCACAGGCGGTTCCATTTCTGCTCGCCGGCGCTGATGAACTGGTCGATCACCACCTGGGCATTATTGGCGAAATCACCGAACTGCGCCTCCCAGATCACCAGGGTGCCCGGGTCGGTGGTGGCATAGCCGTATTCGAAGGCCAGTACGGCCTCTTCGGACAGCAGCGAATTGATGACCAGGAAGTTGGCCTGGTCGGGTGCGATGTTACGCAGCGGCACATAGGGCGTGCCGTCGACCTGGTTGCTGAGTACGGCGTGGCGATGAAAGAAGGTGCCGCGGCCGCTGTCCTGGCCCGACAGCCGCACCGGATAGCCCTCGGTGACCAGCGAGGCATAGGCCATGGTCTCGGCATAGCCCCAGTCGATGGCCAGCGCACCGGCGGTCATCTTGCGCCGGTTCTCCATGATCTTGCCCACATTGGGATGGATCTCGAAGCCTTCCGGCAGGCTGGAAAGTCCCTGCCAAAGACGCTTGAGACGGGCAGCGTCGATAGCGGTATGGACGTCCGCGGTGCAGGACCGGCCGATATAGGGTTTCCAGTCGACGGCATGCGGATACGGTGACTGCTCGGCGGGAATCAGCTCCTTCACCACGCTGCGTCCGGCATCCAGGGCATCGCGGTATTCCTCCAGCAGACGCTCGGGCGTCTGCGCATCGATCAGTCCTGCCTCAACCAGCAGCTGCGCATAGAGACTGCGTGCCGAGGGTTTCTGTTTGATCGAATGGTACATCAGCGGCTGGGTGGCGGTGGGTTCGTCGGCCTCGCTGTGGCCATGACGGCGGTAGCAGACCAGATCGATGACCACGTCCTTATGATAGGTCATGCGGTAGTCCAGCGCGATCTGGGTGACGAACAACACGGCTTCGGGGTCATCGCCATTGACGTGCAGGATGGGGGCATTGACCATCTTGGCGATGTCAGTGCAGTACTGGGTGGAGCGGGCGTCGCGCTGGTACGAGGTGGTGAAACCGATCTGGTTGTTGATCACCAGATGCACCGTGCCCTTGGTGGAATAGCCGCGCGACTGGGACATGTTGAAGGTTTCCATCACCACGCCCTGGCCGGCGAAGGCGGCATCGCCGTGGATCAGCACCGGCACCACACTGGCGCCCTCGGTGTCATTGCGCCGGTCCTGGCGCGCGCGCACCGAGCCCTCGACCACCGGGTCGGCGATCTCCAGGTGCGAGGGGTTGAACGCCAGGTTGATATGGACCGGTCCGCCCTGGGTCTGAATGTCCGAGGAGAAGCCCAGATGGTACTTCACGTCCCCGGAACCGCTGCTCTCACGCCCCGCCTTGCCCTCGAATTCCTGGAACAGCTCCGCCGGCGTCTTGCCCATGATATTGACCAGCACGTTCAGCCGGCCGCGGTGGGCCATGCCGATGACCAGTTCCTTCACGCCATGCACCCCGCCGCGCTGGATAAGCTCGTCGAGGATGGGGATCAGGCTGTCGCCGCCTTCCAGGGAGAAGCGTTTCTGCCCGACATAACGGTTGTGCAGGTAGCGTTCCAGCCCCTCGGCGGCGGTCAGCCGGTCGAGAATCCGCAGGCGGGTTTCCTCGGCAAAGCGCGGCGGGCCGGCGCAGGATTCCAGCCGCTGCTGCAGCCAGCGCTTCTCGCCGGTCTCGGTGATGTGCATGTACTCGACGCCGATATGCCCGGCATAGGTGCAGTCGAGCAGATCCAGAATCTCGCTCAGGCTGGTCCGCTCCACCCCCGCCAGCGAACCGGTATCGAAGACCAGATCCAGATCGGCATCGGTCAGGCCATGATGGGCCGGTTTGAGCTCCGGGATATCGGGACGTTCGCGCAGTCCCAGCGGATCGATATCCGCGATCTGGTGGGCCCGGAAACGGTAGGCGTTGATCAGCTGCAGCACCCGGATCTGTTTCTCTTCGTGCGAAGCGGTCGCCGTTGGCGCCGGTCCGCTGCGGCCAGCCGGTCGTCGGGTCAGCGTCCGGAACTGTTCTCGTATCGCGGTATGCGAGTCCTCGCGCCGCGCCGGATCAACCGTCGGCAGCATATCGAAGAAGGTACGCCAGTGCTCCTCGACCTGTGCCGGATCCTCGAGATAGCGGTCGTAGAGTTCGTCGAGGTAGGCGGCATTGTGACCGGTGAGCTGGGAATCAGCCCACAGTTGCTGCATGCTTTTCAATTTGACTCTGTCTTCCATGGAGTGCGGGTCTGACCGTGGTTTCCAAACAGGAGGCAATTCCTGCGCCAATCTGCCTGATTTTAGTGTTGGACATCAATGCGCTGGAATCTACTCCTAGATACAGTGACCGGACAGCGTATTCAAGGGGGAAATGCGCGCGGGTTTGCGTCAAAGTGACTTGTTTTTGACGAAAATTCGTCATAAATCCGCGGCCGGTGGTCCGGCGACGGCTTGCCCGGTCTGCGCCCCTTCCCTATCTTGAAGCTACCCAACGAGCCACCAAAGGCACGATCCATGGACCTGCTGAACCTGTTTCTGGAAAACTTCGACTGGCATGTGCTGCTGTTCACCAGTCTGCGGATTCTCCTCATCCTGATACTGATGTGGGGGGTTATGCTGCTGGCCCGGCTCGGCCTGCGCCGGCTGGAACAGCGTCTGCTGTGGCGCGGAGAGGGCGGCGACGAGAGTCTGACCGAGGCGGCCAAGCGCGCCGACACCCTGATCCGGCTGCTGCGTCAGGGCATCCGCATCGTGATCTGGGTCGTCGCCCTGTTGATCATCCTCCGCGAACTGGGCGTGGACATCGCCCCCATTCTGGCCAGCGCCGGCATCCTTGGCCTGGCGGTCGGCTTCGGCGCCCAGAACCTGGTCCGTGACGTCATCGCCGGCTTCTTCATCATTCTGGAAAATCAGGTGCGGCTGGGCGACGTGGCCATCATCAACGGCACCGGCGGCCTGGTCGAGGCGATCAATTTCCGTACCCTGGTGCTGCGTGATCTCTCCGGCACGGTACACGTCTTCCCCAACGGTACCATCACCACCCTGTCCAACATGACCCGGGAGTGGTCGGGCTATGTGTTCGACATCGGTGTGGCCTACAAGGAGGATGTGGACACGGTGATCGACATCATCAAGGCGGTCGGTGAGGAACTGGCCGCGGACGAACATTTCGGACCCCTGATCGTCGAGCCGATCGAGGTATTCGGCCTGGACGACTTCGCCGATTCGGCCGTGGTCATCAAGGGGCGGCTCAAGACCCGGCCGATCCAGCAGTGGGCGGTCGGCCGGGAATTCCGCCGCCGGCTGAAATACGCCTTCGATGCACGCGGCATCGAGATACCCTTCCCGCACCGCACGCTCTACGTCAACGACACCGACCGGGAGATCCTCCAGGCCCTGGCCCACGCCAGCCGAGCGCAGGACGAAGAGCAACCCCGTAGGTCGGATTAGCCCGCAGGGCGTAATCCGACATCCTGCTAGGGTGTCGGGTTACGCTGCGCTAACCCGACCTACAACTCTGAATCGAATCAACCGTACCAGGGCATGCACTCGGCCTCGGCCGGCAGGCGCGAGGCCCGCCGCCGCGCGGTCTCCCAGCCCTGCTCCAGTCCCTGCCGCCAGTCACGTACGAATTCTTCAATGGACTCGGCAAAATCCGGATCCGGCTCGGCCCGGTTGATGCTGCAGTAAACCGTGATCCGTCCGTCGCTGCCGCTGTTCTCCGCGGTCAGGGTCCACTGCAGGGCGTTCGGACAGCCCGGCAGAGTGAAACGGATACCGTCCCGGATCACCTCCCGGTGCACCCGGAACCGGCCCCACAGGCAGCTGATCTCGCCACGCTCGCCGCTGTGCTCCAGTACCTCCGAAATGGCCGCGCACCACTGCGGCAGGGTCTCGATACGGATGAATCGCTGCAGCTCCGGTCCGCTGAGCCGGGCCCGGGCCTGGGCAAAGGCTTCCACTGAGTCACCTCTCTATAGTATTTTATATCAATAAGTTACAAATTAAAATATTAACCAGTTTCAAGAGATTTTTGCAGCTCCTGGTCACCGCTCAGTCCGACAATAACACACCGTTGCGGCCGCATAACCGGGTCAAAGGCTTCGCCGGGTGTTCATTCCGCGGAGTGGCCATGCAATCTTTTTTCCTTCCCCATGGGGATAGCGGCCTACCCCATGAGGCTGACTTCAGGGCCCACAGGGGCAGGTGCTAGTATTACATGTGGCAGGCGGTTTCCTGCGAGTTGGAGTCGATTCATGGGCAGTGCCAACGACATCCCGGTAGAACTGGTCGAGGAAATCCGCGGCAAGGCCCTGCACGCGCCGCGCCCGCGTGCTCTGACGCCCGAGCAGCGCGATGCCCTGATCCAACGCATCAGGGATCTGCTGAAGGCGAACAACGCCGTGCTCATCACGCATTATTATGTCGATGAGCAGTTGCAGATTCTGACCGACGCCACCGGCGGCTATGTCGGCGATTCACTCGGCATGGCCGACTACGGCAACCGGCACGAGGCCACCACCCTGGTGGTGATCGGGGTACGCTTCATGGGCGAGACCGCCAAGATCCTCAATCCCGAGAAACGCGTCCTGATGCCGGATCTGGGGGCGGAATGCTCGCTCGACCTGAGCTGCCCCATCGAAGCCTTCAGCGCCTTCTGCGACCAGCACCCGGATCGCACCGTGGTCGTCTACACCAACACCAGCGCCGAGGTGAAGGCCCGCGCCGACTGGGTGGTGACCTCCTCCAACGCCGTGGACATCGTCGCCCACCTGCACGCGAACGGCGAGAAGATCATCTTCGCCCCCGACCGGCATCTGGGCCGCTATGTGCAGCAGAAGACCGGCGCCGATATCCTCAACTGGCAGGGCTTCTGCGTCGTGCATGACGAGTTCAAGGCCAGCGAGCTCAGGCGCCTGATGGCCGAGTACCCCGAGGCCGAGCTGATCGCTCATCCGGAATCCCCGGCCGAGGTGCTGGACATGGCCAGTGTGGTCGGCTCCACCACCCAGCTGATCCGGGCGGCGAAGGAATCCAGGGCCGACACCCTGATCGTGGCGACCGACATGGGCATCTTCCACAAGATGCACGAGGCCGCGCCGGACAAGCAGCTGCTGGCCGTGCCCACCGGCGGCGAAAGCGCGACCTGCGTCAGCTGCGCCCACTGCCCCTGGATGGCCATGAACAGCCTGGACAATCTCGCCGCCGTGCTCGAAGACGGCAGCGGCCACGAGATCCATATCGACGAGACGGTGCGCCGCAAGGCACTCGTGCCCATCGAGCGTATGCTGGAATTCTCCCGGGCCCAGGGCAAGGTCTGAGACCCTCACTCCCGCGCTATCCCTGATTGCGCCGCCCCGTGGCCTTCGGCCGCCGATGGGTTACACTCGCCTCATGCGCCAGCGCATACAGTTCTGCACCAGCAGAGACGGCTGCCGGCTCGCCTATGCCCGGGCCGGCACCGGGCCGCCGCTGGTGCGCGCCGGCAACTGGCTGACTCACCTGGACCTGGACTGGCACAGCCCGGTCTGGCAGCACTGGCTCGAGGCCCTCACCCGCCGGCACACCCTGATCCGCTACGATCTGCGCGGCTCCGGCCTGTCCGGCAGCGAGGTGGGCGATGCCTCGCTGGCGACCTGGGTCGACGACCTGGATGCCGTGGTCAATGACCGGGAACTGGAGCGCTTTCCCCTGCTCGGCCTGTGCCAGGGCGGAGTCATCGCCCTGGCCTATGCCGCACGTCATCCGGAACGGGTCAGCCGGCTGGTACTCTATGACACCTATACCTGCGGCGCCCTGGTTGACGATGGCGATCCCGGCGCTGCACGCGAGGCGGAACTGCTCACCGAAATGATAGAAATCGGCTGGGGCCGCGAGACCGCGGCCTTCCGCGAGCTGTTCGCCAGCCTGCTGATGCCCGACGCGCCGGCCGAATCCGTGCGCTGGCTGGGCGAGCTGCAGCGACGCACGGTCTCTCCCGCCAACGCCGCCCGGCTGTGGCGGGCATTTCACCGCCTGGATGTCCGCAGCCTCGCCACCCAGGTCCGCGTCCCCACCCTGGTGGTGCATGTACGCGGCGACTGCGTGGTGCCGTACGCGGAAGGCGAACGCCTGGCCGGGCTTATCCCGGGCGCTGAATTCGTCGTGCTCGACAGCCGCAATCACATCCTGCGCCATGACGAACCTGCCTGGCAGCGCTTCATCGATGAACTGCATGCCTTCCTGGCTCGGGATCATCCCGCCACCGGCAAGCGGGACGGTTTCAGCAATCTGACCCCACGCGAGCGCGAGGTACTGGAGCATGTCGCCCGCGGACTGAGCAACGACGAGATCGCCACCGCTCTGGGGTTGCGTCCCAAGACCGTGCGCAACCATGTCTCGCGTCTGTTCGACAAACTGGAGGTCAACAGCCGGGCCCGGGCCGTTGCACGCGCCCGCGACGCCGGTTTCGGCTGATCCGGGACAGCCGCCCCGGTCGCGGTCTCCCGTCCCGGTTTTTCGTCCTCTCCCCCGGGACACCGGCCTCATGCGAACTGCGGCGGTCATGACTATGCTTGCTCCCGACTGCCCGGCGAGGCAGGTAGAAACGGGGGAGGACAAGACCATGACTGATACAGAATCCGCAAGCCTGTCAGCACAGGATACGCGCCTGGCCACTCGCGCCGGCATTTTCCTCTACAGCCTCATTGCCTATGCCGCGGGCATGGCCGCCATCGCCTGGCTGGTCGCCAGCCTGGCGGGACTGGTCCCGTTAGGCACGGCGCCGCTGGAACTGCACAGTACTGCCGGCGCGCTGGCGCTGAACACCATTCTGGTGCTGCTGTTCGGTCTGCAGCACAGTGTCATGGCGCGCCGTCACTTCAAGGCCTGGTGGACGCGCGTCGTGCCGCCGCCGGCCGAACGCAGCACCTATGTACTGGCGTCGGCACTGGCGCTGGGACTGGTCATCTGGCTGTGGCAGCCGCTCGATGCCATGATCTGGTCAGTCAGCGACCCGACGGCACGCAGCGTCCTTTGGGGGTTGTTCGCCTTCGGCTGGCTGTACCTGGTGGCCGCCACCTATGTCACCAACCACTATGATCTGTTCGGGCTGCGCCAGGCCTGGCTGCATCTTCGGGGCAGGGAGTACACGCCGGTGCCGTTCGTACGCAAGTGGATGTACCGCTACAGCCGCCACCCCATGATGCTGGGGATACTGATCGGGATCTGGGCCACCCCGGAGATGTCGGCCGGCCACCTGGCACTGGCCCTGGGGCTGAGCGGCTACATCGCCATCGGCGTGACCCTTGAGGAACGCGAACTCGCCGGGCACTTCGGGGAACCCTACCGGCGCTACCGCCGCGAGGTGGGTGCCCTGCTGCCCCGGGTGCGGGCCTAGCTCTGCTGCGGTTTTTTGCCGAGGGCGTCCAGCATCGGTGTGATCAGATCCATCGGCACCGGGAAGACGATGGTCGAATTCTGCTCGCCGGCGATGTCGTTGAGCGTCTGCAGGTAGCGCAGCTGGATCGAGCCCGGCTCGCTGGCCAGCACCTTGTAGGCCTGGGCCAGCTTCTCCGAGGCCTGCAGCTCGCCCTCGGCGTGGATCACCTTGGCGCGGCGCACGCGTTCGGCCTCGGCCTGCTTGGCGATGGAGCGGATCATGCTCTCGTCGAGATCCACGTGTTTGATCTCCACATTGGCCACCTTGATGCCCCAGGCATCGGTCTGGGAATCGAGCAGCTCCTGGATGTCGTTGTTGAGCTTGTCGCGCTCGGCCAGCATCTCGTCCAGATCGTGCTTGCCCAGCACCGAGCGCAGCGTGGTCTGGGCCAGCTGGCTGGTGGCGGAATAGTAATCCTCGACCTGAATGATGGCGCGCTCGGCATCGATGACACGGAAATAGATGACGGCGTTGACCTTGACCGAGACATTGTCCTGGGAAATGACATCCTGGCTGGGCACGTCCATGACAATGGTGCGCAGATCCACCCGCACCATCTGCTGGATGAAGGGAATGACAATGACCAGGCCCGGCCCCTTGACCTTCCAGAACCGGCCGAGCATGAAGATCACGCCCCGCTCGTATTCGCGCAGGATACGGAACATGGAAAACAGCAGCGCCAGGATCAGCGCGGCGATGGTGACGGTCGTAATGGCCATACTAGGACTCCTTCAGCGTGATAACGCCATGTTAAGAGGTGCAATACCGTCCATGGGTCAATCCTCCTCGTGGTTCGATTTCCAGCAGCAGTTCGTCCATGCCGGTGACACGCACCCGCTGCCCCCGGTGTACCGGACGGTGAGTCAGGGCGTGCCAGTTCTCGCCATGGACATGCACCCAGCCCGGTCGCTGAAATCCCTTTGCGCGCCCATGCGCGCCGATCTCTCTCCTGGCCCTACCACCGCCCCGGTTACCGCGCCTTCGACCACCCCCCATGATCCCACACGAAAGATGAAAAGGCCGCGGCTGGTCCGCCTGCACCGATCGCGGATCAGGCCGCGAAATACCGTAGCCGGGGGCATCGGTGTCGATCAGCATGATGGAGCCGATGACGAAGGCGATCAGCCCGCCGATGCCCAGCGCCCCGAAACTGGGCACGAAGGCCTCAGCCGACATGAAGATGATGCCGAGGATGATCAGGCCCAGGCCGGCATAATTCACCGGCAGTACCTGGAGGGCGAACAGGGCCAGGATCAGCGAGATTGCGCCGACCACGCCGGGGACAATGAAGCCCGGGTTGTAGAACTCCAGCAGCAGACCGTAGAAGCCGAGCAGAATCAGAATGTAGGCGATGTTTGGATCGGCGATCACCGCCAGCAGCCGGGTACGCCAGTCGGGTTCGATGGTCTCGACCTGCATGCCCCTCGGTCGCCAGCTCGAGCGTGCGGCCCTGGACCTCGACCGCATAGCCGTCGAGTTGGGCCAGCAGGCTGCTCAGGTCGGAAGCCACCAGATCGATGACATCCTGCTCCAGCGCCTCCTCCGCCGCCAGGCTGGCGGCCTCGCGCACCGCCTGCTCGGCCGCAGTTCGGCATTGCGGCCCGCGCAGTGGGCCAGCGGAGGCGGATATAGGCCACAGGCATCATTGACCGCCTTGCGCTGTTTGGCATCGCCCGACGCCGCCGGCGTTTCCTCCCCTTCCTGTGAATCGCCCGGATCGGGCTGGCCCGGCGGTTTCGGCATACCGCCGCCGTCATCGATCAGGTTCACCGGCGTGGCCGCGCCCAGGTTGGTCCCGGGCGCCATGGCGGCGATGTGGCTGGCGTACAGGATGTAAGTTC
This sequence comes from Thiohalobacter thiocyanaticus, assembly GCF_003932505.1. Lineage (GTDB taxonomy): Bacteria > Pseudomonadota > Gammaproteobacteria > Thiohalobacterales > Thiohalobacteraceae > Thiohalobacter > Thiohalobacter thiocyanaticus. Next base: position 20,214 of record NZ_QZMU01000001.1, on the reverse strand, counting down.
CGGCGCTGGCCGCCCGCGCCCCGCGCGGTGCCACATAGCTGGCCACCGGCACCGGGGAATTGAGGATGGCCTTGATGATGGAACGCATGGAGGTATCCAGCCCGCCCGGGGTGTCCAGGCGCAGGATCACCAGATCGGCGCCTTCGGTCTCGGCGCTGGCCAGGCCGCGTTCGATGAAGTCCGCGGTCACCGGCCCGATGCCGCCCTCGATGTCGAGCAGCACGGCGGCGGTGTCCTGGGCCTGCACCGCCGTCGTCACTGCCAGCAGCGCCGCCGCCAGCCACAACCGTATCGGTGTCATTGGTACGTCCTGTCGGCGTTCATCGGGGTCATTGCTCGAACACGACCGCGTCCGGATCGGCGCCGAGTTCGGTCAGCGCCTGATTGACGGCCTCGGTAAAGCCCGGCGGCCCGCAGACATAGAAGTTCTGTCCGAAATCGCTGATCCGTTCTTGCAGCAGTTCCCTGTCGATACGGCGGTCGGCATAACCCGGCGCGCTGTCCTGGGTGCAGGTAAACCAGGCTCGGTCACCGAAATAATGGCGCAGTTCGCGTTCGCAGATGACGTCGGCCGGTGTCTTGTTGGAAAACAGCAGCTGGCTGGCACCCAGTTCGCCGCGTCCGGCCAGGTCGCGCACGATCGCCAGGAAGGGTGTGACACCGGCGCCGGCAGCGATGAAAACGCCCGGGCCCTTGTACTGGATGGTGCCGAAGGGCTCCGACAACAACAGCTTCACGCCGGGCGACTGGGTATGCAGCTGCCGGGTCATGCCCGCATGCTCGGGATAGGTCTTGATGGTGAACTCCAGTACCCGGTCGCCCGTGACACTGGTCGGCGTGAAGGGCCTCCCCTCCTTCCGCCATCCGGGTTCGTCGATCCTGAGTTCCACACCCTGACCCGGCTGATACTCCAACCCCCTGGGCCATTCGAGCACATAACGTTTCACATCGTGAGTGACAAATCCGGTCATCAGCAATGTCGCGGAATAATCCATGGGATGGCGCTCTCCGTCTGCATGCATCAAGGCTGCATACTAGAAACTGTAGCGGTATTTACACAAGCCGCAACCGGGGAGGTCGTGAAAAATTCCTGAAATCAGATAATTGGATGGTGACAGGGAGGCGGGTTTTCCAAGCCGGCTCAGGCGGGAGATGCTCCGGGTTGCCGGCAGTCTCCGGGGCAGGGCTGCGGTCCCGTGTAACGCAGAAGGTGCCGACGCCGCGGTTGCCGCGGTGCCGGCACCGGTTTTAGCTGCTTATGGTTTTGTTATACGTCGGACCGGGTACTGTTTGATTTGCGGCGTGCCACGCCAACCATTCCGAGCAGGCCGCTGCCGAACAGCCAGGCCGCGGCCGGCAACGGCACGGCCTCGGGCGGTGCGACCTCGTCACCATTGCCCTGCTGCAGTTCGCCACCACCGAAAAAGCCGCTTTCGTGATCACCCTCGATGCCGGCCACATGCGCTGCGAAGGTGCTGCCTATCAGCTCTGCACTGGTACCGGCCAGTGAAAAATTGAGTTCATCGGTACGATTGTCTCCCGTGCCCTTCAAACGGACATCGAAGCGGCCGAACTCGGACATGTTCTTGTCCGTCTGCACAGACCATCCCCCGGGCAGATCGGAGAACTGCAACGGCTCATAAGCCAACTCCACGCCGTCCCCGGTGGTGCTGGTGGTCATGGCAGGCTCGACATTGAAACCGAATTCCTGAATGCCCGGATTGTCTCCGCTCAGGTTGAGGCCATCGAGGGTCTTGACCGAGAAGTCGAATGTCCCCTCGGCCTCTGCCCGCTCCGTGATGTCCACGCCCAGGTAGGGCGAGCCATCAGGCAGGACATTGGACTCGTTCAGTACATAGGATGTTGTGGAAGCGCCTGCATAGGATGCAAACAGGGCCGCCGTCACTCCCAATGTAAGCTTGCTGACATGTAGCTTCATTTCTGGACTCCTCTCAGTCTGTGACCAGACAGTTACGGCACCGGATCGTGCCTGTCCCGGGCAACGCAAGGGACATGCCAGCACATCGAGCCAGACAGCAGCGAGGAATCAATAACATACGAGCAAATACGCCCGTACCGAGGCGCTCATGCGTAGCCGTACAGCAACGTCGAAAACAGGTGACCCGGGCATGGCGCCCGCGATCCACGATTCCGGCGGCAAAGCATGAATAAGGCCATGAGATATTGAACCGGAAGGGGACACATGGGAACGGAACTAACTAACCGCTGTAAGGATTGTCGCTTCCATGCAACGACAAGTTGTAAATATGATTCAGGTACCTAAGGCAGTCCCCTTGATTCCTGTCTGCATTCGACGACGGGTTTTTCCGGGACGCCAGGCACCTCCATTTGGTACAGCCCTGTATCGGCATTCGATATGTTGAATTTATGACTTTCATCACAATGCATAAGCAAATCTTTTTTGTTCAACACGGCATCAACGACTATTTTTTGATCATGACAATTCGGATCCGGCAACCGACCGGGTCCAGTGTGGTCCAGTGCCCGGCTGGCAGCCTGTCCCCGGAAACCATTACCAACCATTCCAAACATCAGACAGGAGGTGTCTCGATGAACAATCCCTCGTTACGTGAAACCGCCCGCTCCATGGTCGCGCCCGGCAAAGGCATCCTGGCGATGGATGAAAGCACCCCCACCTGCGGCAAGCGGCTGGAGGCCGTGGGGGTGGAGAACACCGAGGAAAACCGCATCGCCTACCGCAGCCTGCTGCTGGGCACACCGGGACTCGGCGACTACATCAGCGGCGCCATCCTCTATGACGAGACACTGCGCCAGCAGAGTACCGAAGGTGCAAGCTTTCCTGATCTGATGAAGCAGCAGGGCATCATGCCCGGCATCAAGGTCGACACCGGGGCCAAGGAGCTGGCGCTGCACGCCGGCGAGAAGGTGACCGAAGGCCTGGACGGGCTGCGCGAGCGGCTGCAGGAATACAAGACCTTCGGCGCCCGCTTCTGCAAGTGGCGCGCGGTGATCACCATCGGTGAGTTCAAGCCCAGCATCGCCTGCCTGCAGGCCAACGCCCATGCCCTGGCCCGCTATGCAGCCCTGTGTCAGGAAGCCGGGCTGGTCCCTATCGTCGAGCCCGAGGTACTGATCAACGGGGCCCATACCATCGAAACCTGCTTTGATGTCACTGTCGAGACCCAGCGCCGGGTATTCGATCAGCTCTATCGCCAGGACGTGGATTTCGCCGGCATGGTGCTCAAACCCAGCATGGTGATCTCCGGAACAGACTGCCCCCAGCGTGCGAACGTGGATGAAGTGGCCGCGCAGACCCTGCGTTGCCTGGAGCAGACCGTGCCTGCCGCCGTGCCGGGCATCGCCTTCCTCTCCGGCGGCCAGGGCGACGAGGAAGCCACCCGGCATCTGAACGCCATGAACCTGATGGCACGCGAACGTTCCCTGCCCTGGCGGCTGACGTTTTCCTATGCCCGGGCACTGCAGAACCCGGCGCTCAAGCTGTGGAAGGGCGAGCCGGCCAATGTAGACAAGGCGCGCCAGGCTCTGCTGGCACGCGCCAGGCTGAATGCACTGGCAAGCAGCGGCGAGTACAACGAGGAACTGGAGCAGCAGGTGGCGGCCTGATCAAGCGGCCGCGAAACCGCTCCTCCGCGCAAAAGAAAACCCGCCTCACCGGCGGGTTCGTTCATCGGATCATCGGTGGCGGATCAATCGTACACCGGGATCAGTGCATAGCCGTTGTTCTGGTAACCCATCAGGCTGATGAAGCCACTGCGTACCGGCTCGATCCCCGGCAGCAGGGTGTCGTTGTCCACGTTGAAGGCGGTGGTCGCACCATTGCAGGCCTCCATTCGCACCCCCATTTCCTGCAGGGTGGCGATACGCTTCGCGATGCTCTCCAGCGCCGGGCCGTAGTCCGCCTGCGTCTCCAATGTCGGTTCGGTGTTGATGAATTTCACCGAATGGGAGATGAAGACCATCACCAAGTCCGACTCCACGCCTTCCTTCTCGAGGTTCTCGATATTGGTGATAATGGCCCCGAGGTAGAAATCCAGCGCGTTGGCACTCGATTTCCGCACATCGTAGACGGCCCTGATCTGCTCGAGATCACCGATTGCCGTACGGTTGTCCAATTCCGCCGCGGCCATGGAGACGACCGGAAGCAGGCCACCGATGAACACGAGAATAGTAACGATGAGACTGCGGCGCATCGGTTGGATCATGGCCTGGCTCCTTGGATGACTGGTAACGGTGGGTGTGTGATTGGTGCCCGGGGCCGGACTTGAACCGGCACGGGGTTGCCCCCGAGGGATTTTAAGTCCCTTGCGTCTACCAATTTCGCCACCCGGGCAGAGATGTGACGCTTGGTATTTTACAGATAGTGAAAGGATTCAGAAGGGAAGGAAAATGGAGGCTGGGCCCGGAGTCGAACCGAGGTACACGGATTTGCAGTCCGCTGCATAGCCACTCTGCCACCCAGCCGGGGTGTGGTCATGGTGCCTTAAAGCGAAAAAACCCCGGTCGCCTGGACCACGACCGGGGTTTCCCCGATGGAAATTGGAGCGGGAAACGAGACTCGAACTCGCGACCCCAACCTTGGCAAGGTTGTGCTCTACCAACTGAGCTATTCCCGCCCGAGAAGGTGCGTATTCTATCCTATCGCGCCCGGCTGTCAAGCCGCTAAGGAGTTGAATTCAGGACGAACTGTCTGTTTCCGATTTCACCAGCAACGGCCAGGCCGCGCGCAGGTAGAGAATCATCGACCACAGGGTCAGGATGGCGGCGATATACAGGCAGATCACGCCGACAATGGCCGTGGGGAAACCGGCGATCGGCTCCCGGTACAGCAGCAGCAGGATGGCGATCATCTGGGCCGTGGTCTTGATCTTGCCGATCACGGAGACCGCCACCCGGGCCCGCTCGCCGATCTCGGCCATCCACTCGCGCAGCGCCGAGATGGTGATCTCGCGGCCGATGATAACGGCCGCCGGTATGGCCATGAGCACGCCGGGCATCCCGACCACCGGCACCCGCTCGATCAGCAGCACCAGGGCCACGGCCACCATCAACTTGTCGGCTACCGGATCCAGAAAGGCGCCGAAGGCCGAGGTCTCGCCCCAGCGCCGGGCCAGATAGCCATCCAGCCAGTCGGTGATGGCGGCGATGCCGAAGATGGCGGTCACTGCCACATGGGCCCAGCCGAACGGCAGATAGAAGACCAGCACGAAGACGGGAATCAGGGCCAGGCGCAGCAGGGTGAGCAGATTTGGCAGATTATAATTCATAATATCAATATGATATAAGTCTTTATTCAAGTATACTCATGATTGAAAACACTGCTGTCATCCCGGCGCAGGCCGGGATCCAGGCGCCGCTACGGTCTCTGGATTACTCGCTTCGCTCGCCCTTCGGGCCGCCCTTGCGGGCGTTCAACGCGCAAGCGCTTTTGTCCGGCCTGCGCCGGAATGACGGTTACCGGCCGGAATCGGTCCGTTTCGTATCTAACCCGATTTGCCGCCGCCTGTCGAAGCCTCAATCCTCGCCGCCGTGAAAAGCAGCATAGATCTGCCTGGCCAGGTCACGGCTGATGCCCTTGACCCGGGCCAGGTCCTCGACCCCGGCACGTTCCACTTCGCGCAGGCCGCCGAACTGCCTGAGCAACTGCTGGCGCCGCTTGGGCCCGATGCCCGGAATCCCCTCCAGCGGCGAGGCGGTGCGGGCCTTGCCGCGACGGTGACGGTGGCCGGTGATGGCGAATCGGTGAGCCTCGTCGCGCACCTGCTGGATCAGGTGAAAGGCGCGCGAGTCGGCCGGCGGATGCAATTCACCCCGGTTCGGCACGATCAGGGTCTCCAGCCCGGGCCGGCGCTCCGGGCCCTTCGCCACGCCGACGATCAGGACATCCTGCACCTGCAGTTCCTCCAGCACTTTTACCGCCACACCGACCTGGCCCTTGCCGCCGTCGATCAGCAGGATGTCCGGAAGCTTGCCCTCCCCCTCCTGCAGTCGCAGGTAGCGTCGCTGCAGGGCCTGGGTCATGGCGGCGTAGTCGTCACCCGGTTCGATGCCTTCGATGTTGAAGCGCCGGTAATCGGACTTGAGCGGGCCCTCGGCGTTGAACACCACGCAGGATGCCACGGTGGCCTCGCCGCCGGTGTGACTGATGTCGAAGCATTCGATGCGTTCCGGCGGCTCGTCCAGCCCCAGCAGCTGCTGCAGATCCTCCATGCGCTGCTGCATGCCGCTGCGGCTGGCCAGGCGCGCCACCAGCGCGTGCTCGGCATTGCGCTCGGCCATCGCCAGCCAGCGCGCGCGCTCACCGCGCACCCGGTGGCGCAGCTCGACCCGGTGGCCGGCCCGCTCGGCCAGTACGGTTTCGATCAGCTCCCGGTCCTCGGGTTCGGCGTTGAGCAGGATGGCCTGCGGCACTTCGTGCTCGAGATAATACTGCACCAGGAAGGCGTGCAGGATCTCTTCCAGCCCGGCCTGGTCCGGCGCACGGGGGAAAGAACACCTTGTTGCCCAGGTTGCGTCCGGCGCGGATGTAGAACACCTGCACGCACACCAGCCCGCCCTGCTGCACAACGGCGACGATATCCAGATCGCCGCGCTCGCCGCTGACGTACTGGCGCTCCTGCACCCGGCGCAGGCTGGCGATCTGGTCGCGGTAGCGCGCTGCCTGCTCGAATTCCAGTGCCGCGGCGGCGGCTTCCATGCGCTGCGCCAGCTCGTCGATCAACTCGGTGTTTCTGCCCTCCAGAAACCGGATGGTCAGGTTCACGTCCTCGGCATAGTCCTCGGGGCTGATGTAGCCCACACAGGGGGCGGTGCAGCGCTTTATCTGGTACTGCAGGCAGGGCCGGGTGCGGTTGCTGAAGAGCTGTCCTCGCACTGGCGCACCCGGAACACCTTCTGCAGCAGGTGCAGGCTCTCGCGCACCGCCGAGGCATTGGGATAGGGGCCAAAGTAACGGCCCCTGCCGCGCTTCGCGCCGCGATGCACGCTGATGCGCGGATAGTCCTGGTCGGTGGAAATATAGATGTAAGGGTAACTCTTGTCATCGCGCAGCAGCACGTTGTAGCGCGGCTGGTGTTCCTTGATCAGGGTGTGCTCGAGGATCAGCGCCTCGCTTTCGGTGTGGGTGACGGTGACCTGGATATCGGCCACCTGCCCCATCAGCGCCACGGTCTTGATGGGCAGGCCGGACCTGCGGAAATAGCTGGCCAGGCGGCGCTTGAGATTGCGTGCCTTGCCGACATAGAGCACCTCGTCCTTCGCATCCAGCATCCGGTCACACCCGGCCGGGGCGTGAGGGTGCGCAGGAAGCCCTGCGCATCGAAATCGCGGCGGGTGCTGTCCTCGCTCATGGTGGATCAGGCCGGCAGCAGGGCACGGGCACGGGCGACGACGGACTGGAACATGGTCTCGGTCAGGCGCCGGGTCTGGGTGTTGTAGCGGATGCAGTGATAGGAATACAGCAGCAGGCGGCAGTCAGCTCCAGCCGCAACCCAGCAGCTGGCGTCCGCCCTCCAGGCCCCGTGCTGGCCGCGTGGGCGAAACGGTACTGGCTGAGCTTGCAGCCGAAGGCGCGTAGCACCGCATCGTGGGCGATCTTCCCCAGCGCCAGGATCACAGCTCCGGCGGGCAGATCCTGCAGCTCGGCGGCCAGATAGCCGTTGCAGGCGCGGATCTCGGCCGTCTGCGGCTTGTTCTGCGGCGGCAGGCATTTGACCGCATTGGTGATGCGGCAGTCATGCAGCTCCAGACCGTCGTCACGGGCGCGGGATTCCGGCCGGTTGGAAAAACCCTGGTCATACAGGGTCCGGTACAGCAGGATGCCGGCATAGTCCCCGGTGAAGGGCCGGCCGGTGGCATTGGCCCCGTGCATGCCGGGGGCCAGGCCGACGATCAGCAGGCGCGCGGCCGGATCACCGAACGGGGCGACGGGGGCGGCGTGGTAGTCCGGATACCCGGACTTCACGCCGTCGAGAAACTGTGCCAGTCGCGGGCAGGCCCGGCAGTCGCTGTGGAAATGGTTCTGGGTCGTCATGGAAATCGGCTGATCACGGACAAGTGGCGGACAGCCGGATTATCCCAGAAAACGGCCCGGGCGTCAGATGCCGCCCCTGCGGTAGTGTTAACAGGCCCTAGTACCCCGGCCGGGCACCGGCCGATCCGATCTCGGATCACGCCGTGATTGACCGCCAGGCGCATCAGCTCGATGTCGTTGTCCACGCCGAGCTTTTCATACAGACGATAGCGGTAGGTGTTGACCGTCTTGGGACTGAGGCACAGACGGTCGGAAATCTCCTGGATGCCGCGGCCCTGGGTGACCATCATCATCACCTGGATCTCGCGCTGGGAAAGCTTTTCGAACGGCGAGCGTCCGCCGTTGTTGAGCCGGGACAGCGCGATCTGCTGGGCCACCTCGGCACACAGGTAACGCTCACCCTGCATTACGCTGTCGATGGCGTGGGTGATCTCCTCCACGGCGCAGGATTTGGTGAGATAGCCCAGGGCCCCGGCCTCGAGCATGCGCGAGGGGAAAGGCTCGTCGGTGTGTACGGTCACCACGATCACCCGGATCTGCGGATGGATCTGGATCAGCTTGCGCAGGGTCTCCAGCCCGCCGATGCCCGGCATATTCACATCCAGAATGACCATGTCCGGCATGGCCGTGCGCACGATCTCGATGGCCTCTTCCCCGGTGCTCGCCTCTCCGATCACCCGCACATTGGGGTCATCCTCGAGGATGCGGCGAATCCCTGCCCGCACCAGGTCATGATCATCCACCAGCAACAACGAAACCATATCCCTCTCCCTGTGACTGATTGTTGTTAGCCTGAAACACAAAACACACCTACAGAATATTGATTATGCGGATTTCCGATGCCGATGCAACGATCCCCGGGCAGCACGGCTGTTGCATGCGCCTGACAACCGGCGTTCGCAGCCGAATCCGTTTACGGATCATGCACCTGAACACGAATCGCCGGCTCCGGCCGCGGGTACTGTTGCGAAGCTGTTACAACCGCAACCTGCCAGCCGTCCTCCGCAGACATCACAACGACTACGCACCAGCGGCAAAACAAAGGGTTAGGCACCAGCACCCCGCGTGGCACAAGGCTTGCTCCGGACTCCCGGCGACAACTTCCAACAGGAAAGGAGTAAGCCATGAACAAAGCATTCAAACCGGCATTGATCACCGCATCCGCCGTTGCCCTGGCATTGAGCTATGCGGCCGGCGTGCAGGCCAACCCCAAGAACAAGTTCGGCAATGACAACGATGCCCAGGTCACCTCCTCGGCCACCGCCACTGCCAACGGCGCTGACGGCGGCGATTCCTATGGCGGTGACGGCGGCTTTGGCGGCGACGCCACCGCCGACTCCGCCACCGGCGGTGCTGGCGGGGCCGGCGGTGCTGCCGATGCGGCCGGCGCTGGCGGCATGGGGGGCACGGCGGAAGCCTACAGCGAGGCCTTCAATACGGACGTGGAAGTGATCTCCTACCAGACCATGACCTCCACTGTCACCGGGGCCCCTGTCCGCATCCTGGGCGGGACCGGCGGCCACGGCGGTGACGGCAGCGAGGGCGCGCTCGGCGTGGGTGCCTCGGTCGGTCTGGCCGGCGGCGGCGGCGATGGTGACGACGGCGGTGACGGCGGTCTGGGCATCGGCGCCTCAGTTGGTCTGGCCGGCAGCGCGGCCGACGGCGGCGACGGCGATGATGGTGGTGACGGCGGCCATGGCGGCAGCGGCAACGCGGATTCCTGGGCCGAAACCGGTTCCACCGATTCAGGCGGCAACAGCGCCGATGGCGGTGATGCCAGCAGTTCAGAGAGCGAGGCCACCAATACAGCCGGCAACGGCGGCACCTCCGGCGGCAACAGCACCACCGGCGGCACGGCCACGGCGGGTGCAGCCAGCGGCGCCGGCGGCGGCGGCGGGGCCGGCGGCACCGGCGGCACCGGCGGTGACGGCGGCACTGGCGGCAGTGCCACGGCTGGCGCGGCTAGTGGCAGCGGCGGGGCCGGCGGCACCGGAGGCAGCGGCGGTGATGGCGGTGTTGCCACGGCCGGGGCCGCAACCGGCACCGGGGGTGCCGGCGGCGCCGGTGGTACCGGCGGTGACGGCACCGGCGGCGCCCTGACCACCGGCTCGGTGGCTGTCAACACCGGCGCGGGCACCTTCGGCGGCATTGCCAACATCAATGTCTCCTCCGGCCTGTACAACTCCACGATTGGTGGCGTGTCGGTGGCGGCCCATTCCGACGTGAACATAGGCAACTGATACCAGCACCGGGCAGGGGGCGGTCCGGCATATGGCCGGACCTGCTCACGGCCTGACACACCAGGAGATCCATTATGTATCCGACAATCAAACCGGTGTTGGTGAGCGCCTCCGCCCTGGCCCTGGTCATGGCCTGGGGCGGCGTGCATGCCAACCCCAAGAACGTATTATCCGAAAACAGCAGCGCCTCGGCGGATTCCAGCGCCGCGGCCACCGCCAACGGCGGCCAGGGCGGTGATTCGGTCGGCGGTGACGGCGGCGACGGCGGCAATGCCGATTGCCGGGGAAAACGGCGAGACCAGCGCCACGCTCCAGGGTGGCGACGGCGGGATCGGCGGCAGTGCCAGCACAGCGGGTGAAGGCGGCATGGGCGGTACAGCCCAGGCCTACAGCGAGTCCTTTAACGACAGTGTGGAAGTGATCTCGTACCAGACCCTGAACTCGGAAGTCACCGGCGCGCCCGTCCGCATCCTCGGCGGCACCGGCGGTGACGGCGGTCACGGCTCGGATGGCGGCGCCGGGATCGGGGTCTCGGCCGCGCTGGCCGGCGGCGGCGGCGATGGTGACGACGGCGGCGACGGTGGCGCCGGAGCCGGCGTCTCCCTGGGACTGTCCGCCAGCGGCGCCGAGGGCGGCGACGGCGATGATGGTGGCCATGCCGGCGACGGCGGCTATGGCGAGGGCTACTCCTCGGCCTCCAGCGCCGATGCGACCTCGGACGGCAACAATGCCAATGGCGGCAATGCCGGAGACGGCAGCGACAACACCGCCGGGGCCGGCGGCGATGCCGGCAGCAACACCACGACCGGCGGCACTGCCACCTCGGCGGATGCCACGGGTACCGGCGGTGACGGCGGTACCGGCGGTGCCGGGGGCAACGGTGGGGCCGGCGGTACCGGCGGCACGGCCAGTGCCGGGGATGCCGATGGCACCGGCGGCGCCGGAGGTGGCGGTGGCAGTGGTGGTATCGGCGGCACGGCCATGGCGGGTGACGCCAGCGGCACCGGCGGTGCCGGGGGCAACGGCGGGGCCGGCGGTGCCGGTCACGGCGGCGCCCTGACCACCGGTTCGGTGGCGGTGGACACCGGTGCGGGCACCTTCGGCGGCATTGCCAACATCAATGTCTCCTCGGGCCTGTACAACTCCACCCTGGGCGGCGTGTCCGTGGCGGCCCATTCGGGTGTGAGCATCGGCAACAGTACCGGGCCCTGAGCTGCAACCGTAGTTCGAGGAACGCACGGGGGCCTGGAAGGCGTGGCCCCCGTGTGCTGCTACCGCAACGCAAGGGATCAGAGGGATAATCCCATGGGCCATCGCCAGAGACACAAATACAGCACAACAGTAATGGCACCCGTGTGGGCCGCCCTGGCATTCGGCGCCGGCGTCATCCAGGCCGACGAGACTGCCGTGGTGGTGGAACCGGACCGGTTCGAGGAACTGGCACCCGTGGACAGTGCGGGCCTGGACGCCCTGCGGGGGCGGGCGGGTGACAGCCACATTTCGCTGACCAGCCAGCAGGACCTCAAGGCCACGGTCAACGGCAGCCTGATCGAGGCCGGAACCATGACCAGCGGCTCAGTGACCATCGCCGAGCGGGCCCTGGACAATTTCGGCGGCATCGGCCTGTTCAACATCGTCACCGGCAGCAACAACGCCGTGGACGCGGCGATCGGCGTCAACTTCAACCTGCAGTAGGCACGTCACCGATGGCCGTGCTCTCATCCAGGCAGGCCCGGCTGCTGCCGGCATTGATCCTGTGCACTGCTCTCGGCGCAGGCAGCGCCGCTGGCGGGCAGGTGCGCCTGCACACTTTCCCCGGGGCCGTCTCTCTCAAGGTCGACAGCCAGAGCGAGGCGCGCTGGCGCACGGTCATCCGTCAGCAATACGATTTCAGCTGCGGCTCGGCGGCCGTGGCCACCCTGCTCACCTATCACTACGCCACCCCGGTGGGCGAAGACCGGGTATTCCAGGAAATGTACGCCGCCGGTGATCAGGACAGGATCCGCGCGGAGGGCTTTTCCATGCTGGACATGAAGCGCTTCCTGGACCGCCGCGGTCTGCAGACGGACGGGTTTCGCATGGACCTGGACAAGCTCGCCGCGCTGGGAGTGCCGGGCATCGTGCTGGTCAACACCCGCGGCTACCGCCATTTCGTGGTGGTGCGCGGCGTGCAGTCGGACCGGGTGCTGCTGGCCGATCCCGCCGCCGGCAATGTGGCCATCCTGCGCACCGAGTTCGAGGCCATCTGGAACGGCGTGGTGCTGGCCGCCCGCGGCCGGCTGGAAACCGCCCGCAGTCACTTCAACCTGGACCGCGACTGGCACAGCTGGCCGCGCGCACCCATCCAGGCCCCCGCGCGGCAGGCGGGTATGAGTCCGCTGCTGCTCAATCTGCCCGGCCGACTCGAACTGGGCCGCTAGGGATGCCTGCCATGCCCGATCGCACGCCGGGATTCCTGCTCAACCACCGATACCTGTCCGCGTCGGTCCTGGCCCTTGTGCTCGGGGCGGGCGCGAGTCAGGCGGCGGAGCCCTTTCCCGCCCAGGTGCTCGAGGATGCCCAGCTGGCCGCACTGCGCGGCGGCTTTTCGCTGCGCGGTCTGGAGATGGAATTCGGCGCTTCCCTGCGCAGCTTCCAGGACGGACGTCTGCTCATGGAAACCCTGGTCAATGTCACCGACCAGGGTACCCGCACCACCCGGACCATCCCGCATGCGGTCGACGCGCTCGCCGCCGGCCCGGGTGCGGCCGCACCGGCCGGCACTGCCGATCCCAGCGGCATCGATCTCGGCGGTCTGGGAGACGCCGGGCGAGTGACCGTCAGCGACGCCCGCGGTATCACCGCCGCCGTGCACCAGGTGACCCGTCAACGCATCCTGAGCGTGCTGGTCAGCCGCGCCACCGACACGGCCCTGCGCCAGGGGCCGGGTGGATATCACCGTCAGGAACTTCAGCCAGTTCCAGCAGACGGTGCGCGAGGCCCTGATCAACAGCCACCTCGGCCGCAGCGCGGCCGGCCTGCAGTAATCTGACCGCCTAAAAAGAATACGGCAGGCGCAGGGTCATGACCATGTCCGGCGCATCGGCGGTCACGCCCAGCTCCAGGTTGAGGTTCACTGCGGCGCGATCGGTCAGCTGGAATCCATAGCCCAGGAGCATGGCGCCCACATCGAGGCTGGACGTGGACAGTTTCACGCCGTTGATCTCGGTATCGGTTTCCTGGATGAAGTCGTGCTTGTAGCCGAGGGTGAAGGAGGCCCGTGGGTTGATGGAATACCCCATGCCGAAACTCAGGCGGACCGCATCACCGGGGTCAACTTCGCCCAGGGTCTGCTCGCCGAAGGTCTTGTCGACATCGTCCTTGATATGCCAGAGATAGCCCAGATTGGCGAAGAAGACCGCCGGGTCGGAGGGATACAGCAGGGTCAGGCTCGGCTCGAGGGCATGGAAGCCTGATCCGGTGGCCAGTTCCGTCTCGATGCCGTCACCATTGCGGCTGACATCGAAGGGACCGCGCCCGGTCGTGGTCTTGTAACGCAGGTTGCCGACATAGTACATGTTTGCCGGCCGGCGCCAGCCGAGCTGATAGTGCAGGGCCAGTTCCAGATCCCCTACCCCGTCGCCGTCCAGTGTGCGGCTGAAGGCCTCACCGTCCACATCCGGGATGGTCGCCACCCGCCGGTCCTTGCGATAGACGTAGGGCAGCTTCGCCTCCAGCTCCAGACGGTCGGTCAGGCCGTAGCGGCCGGTAAGCGAGGCCGCGAGATAGTCCCGGTCCACGTCCACCGCTTCCAGCAGGCCGATCTGGAACGCCTCCAGGATTCCACCCCGATGAAGGTCAGGCGGTTGATCTGGGAGTTGGAAAACTGCAGGGCCGGTTCCAGGACCAGCTGACCCCGGGGGGTGAGCACGCCGCCCAGTTCCGGGATCGCGCGCACCTCGGGGGCAGCCGGCTCGCGCGGCGGTGGTGCCGTGCCCACGGGGCCTGACGGCGCTGCCGCCGTGTTCTGCGCCACCGCCGCGGAACCGGTGGCGCGCCAGTCGTCGAGCCCGGCCGCCGGGGTGACCTGCCGGTTCAACTGGTCGAGGGCCTGGCGCTGCTGCCGCAGACGCTGTTGCTGTTCGGCAATGGTATCGGCCTGGCGCTGGAGCTGGTGTTGCTGCTGTTCCAGCAGCCGTTCCAGACGCTCCAGGCGCTGTGCCAGGGACGGCTCTTCCGCCGGCGCGGACAGGGCCGGGCCCAGCACCAGCAGGGCGAGGCCCGCGAGACTCAGCCGCGTCCCGGCGTGCACGAGCGGGGTTCTCGCTCCAGGACCGCCTCGCCGTTCAACCGGTGTTCGCGGCTGGATACCCGGGCGGCAGGGATGCTTGCGCCGGACTCGGGCAGGATCCGGTGCTTTTCCATCAGCCGGTACAGGGTCACCCGGGAAATACCCAGGGAACGGGCCGCCTGGGAAAAGTTGTTGCGGGCCAGGCGCAGGCTGGCGCGGATGGCCTGGCTGTCGGCTTCGGCCCTTACCTGTTGCAGCGACGGCATCCGCCGCCGGCCGTTGCGCTGGTCCAGTCCCAGGTCCCGGGGTGTGATCAGGCGCCCCTCGGCCATCACCATCGCCCGCCGGACCCGATTGATGAGTTCGCGCACGTTGCCGGGCCAGTCGTGGCGGAGCAGACATTGGAGTGCCTGTTCGCTGAAGCCTTTCACCTGCACACCGCGCTCGCGCCCGAAACGCTCGAACTGCTGCCAGGCCAGGGGCTCGATATCCTCGATGCGCTCGCGCAGAGACGGCAACGGAAGCCGCAGCACATTGAGCCGGTAGTACAGGTCCTCGCGAAACCGGCCCTGGCTCACTGCCTGCTCCAGGTCCTGGTGCGTTGCCGCCAGGACGCGCACATCAATCGGCACCGGCTGACTGCCACCCACCCGGTCGATCGTGCCTTCCTGCAGGAAGCCTGCAGCAGGCTGGTCTGCAGCTCCAGGGGCAGGTCCCCGATCTCGTCCAGAAAGACAGTCCCGCCCGCCGCCGCCTCGATGCGACCGGTCTTGCGTCGCACAGCGCCGGTAAAGGCCCCCTTCTCATGCCCGAACAGCTCCGTCTGTACCAGGTTGACGGGCAGAGAGGCGCAGTTGACGGGCACCAGCGGCCCATCAGCACGGCGCGAGCGCTGATGGATGGCCTGAGCGGTGAGTTCCTTGCCGGAACCGGATTCGCCGGTTATCAGCACCGGGGCTTCGGCCTGGGCGATCTTGTCCAGTTGGCGGAACAGCTGGCGCATGCCCGGGCTGTTCGCCACCATGCCGGCCGGTATGCTGCCGGGCGGCAGTTCTTCGGCCCGGCAGCGGGCGCGGATGGCAGCCAGCCCCGCAGCGTGCCCGAGGCTGTCGATCAACCGGGCGGCGTCCAGTGGCAGGGTATGAAAATCAAAGACGCCGCCGGCCAGGAGCCGGCACAGCGACGCCGACTCGGCATAATCCGGCTCCACCAGAGCAAGCCATTCCGTGGTTGCCTGGCTGTCCAACAGCAGCTGTTCGAAATCACGGCAGCTGCGGGTATCGCCCGGATTGAGACAGGCCAGTCCCACGGGATAGCGCCGGCTGGCGAGCAGATGGCGGGCATCCTCCAGGCGTTCGGTCGGCGTCACCCGCCAGCCGGCCTGCCGAAGCTGTGCCGGCAGCTGAATCCCGCTGCGGACCGAATTCCAGAACAACAGATAACGGGGTTCCCTGTCCAAACGCCACCCCCTTGATGACAGGACCATCGAAGCAAACCGTCCGGAACCGGAGGATCCACCTTGCATAAAATGGTGCAGCCGGACATACAAGGATCCATAACACATGACTGGCTGCCACGCGCCACGCCCGGTCCTGCGTCCGGGCTCACCGTCTATCACCGCAATGCAGAGCCATCCCGGCGGACTGCGGCGGCCTTACCTGCCTGCCATTTGATGAAGAAATCAGCTGTTCACTGACACGCCTTGGAAGCATAGACAGGACTGTTGAGCTGTCAAGCCGACCCAATACGCACGCCGCTGTCCAAACAGGCCTGTACGCCAAGGCTTACAAAGCCGTTCCGCCCGCACAGATAGCGGGTATACATGCATCTAACATTTTTTGTGCCCGCAGAGACCCGACCAACCGCTCAGCTGTTGCGGGCCCCGGGACTGAAGCCGGCATGATGGCTGCTAATGGGATTTTGAGGGATCGAAGAACTCGATCTTCATTTCATTCATGAAGGGACGGTCGAAAATCAGATCCAGGTGCAAACCGACAGGCTTGTGTTCGGCACTGACCTGCTGTAACTCCGGTACCCGCAGCGCCAGATAGGCACAGGTGGCGGCGGCCATGGCCTCGTTGCCTTCCCGGACGGCCTGAACCAGCTGCAACGCCACGAACTGGGCCCGTTGCAGTGCATTGGGCGCATCCAGATGGCCGGTGGGAAGCTCGATGCCCTGATCCATCTTTGCATCCATGCGATCAAGCGCGGACTGCTGATGCCCGGGCAGGGATTTGGAACGGTCGTATTCGAGCTGTGGCTGACCGTCGATCACCACGACCATTTTTTCTGACATAACGAAACAGGGAACAAGGGATGATGATAATGGCGGAGGGGGTGTCGGCCTCTCCGGTGTCTCAGTGTGTCGCAATATATCGCATCTCCCCTATTTTTACAGCATTTCGTGAAATTCTCTTGTCTTGGCTTGTCTCACGCCGTAATATCAAATTGCATATTTTTTGAGGGGTAGCCTGTGGGGCACCCGAAATCGTACGCCACCGGGTAGGTGGTGGGGTAGGAGACGCCAACATGCCACGAAAGGCCCGAGAGCTGTCCGCCATTCAAGTGAAGCAACTGGCCCGCCCTGGCCTGCGCCCGGTCGGAGGCGTGGCCGGCTTGTGCCTACAGATTACACCATCAGGGGCGCGTAGCTGGGTCCTGCGGGCAACGGTCGGCAGCAAGCGCCGGGACATCGGCCTGGGGGGCTACCCTGATGTAACCCTGGCCCAAGCCCGCGAGAAGGCCCGAGAGATGCGAGAGCAGATCCGGGAGGGCGTTGACCCGGTATTGCAGCGCAAGGCTGCCAGGGATGCCCTGATAGCCGCACAGTCCAAGGTCATCACCTTCGACGAAGCCGCCCGGCGATTCATCAAGGCCAAGGTCCAGGAGTTCCGCAACCCCAAGCATACCGCCCAATGGGAGACCACCCTGCAAGCCTACGCCAGCCCCGTGATAGGCCGCCTCCCCGTCGATGCCGTCACCCTGCCCCATATCGTGCAGATCCCCGAACCGATCTGGACGGAGAAAACCGAAACCGCTACCCGCCTGCGTGGCCGTATTGAGTCGGTCCTGTCATGGGCCACCGTCTCTGGGTTCCGGTCGGGAGACAACCCCGCCCGCTGGCGTGGAAATCTTGACGCCATCCTGCCCAAGCCCGGCAAGCTGAAGAAGGTCGCCCACCACAAGGCAGTTCCGGTCAGCAGCGGGCCCGCCTTCATGGCCGCCCTGCGGGAGCGTGAGGGGGTCGGCTCTCGGGCGCTGGAGTTCCTGATACTCACTGCCGGCCGCTCTGGCGAGGTGCGCGGGGCAACATGGGAGGAAATCGACATGGAGGCCCGGACGTGGACCGTACCGGCCGAACGCATGAAGGCGCAGCGGGAACATGTTGTGCCGCTCTGCCCTGATGCCGTGAAGCTGCTAAAGGCCCTGCCCGTTCACGAAGATTGCCCCTATGTGTTCCCCTCCCCCCGTGGCAAGCAGCTCAGTGACGCCACCCTATCCAAGGTCATGAAGCTGATGGGCGTGGAAGGCACACCGCACGGGTTCCGCTCCACCTTCCGCGACTGGTGCGCCGAGCATACGAACTATCCGCGAGAGGTTGCAGAGAAGGCCCTGGCGCATACGATCCCCAGCGCCGTCGAAGCCGCGTACAGGCGCGGTAATCTGATGACGAAGCGCACGCGGCTGATGCAGGAATGGGCACGATTTCTCAACAAGCCCACTGCTAAAGGTGAGGTGGTATCACTGCGGGGTAAAACTGCATGAATTATGAGATACCCAAAGAACTGATAACAGCTCTGCGTAGCCTGAAAAGAAAGCACGGCGCAACCGTATTTAATGCAGCCATTGAAGCTTTGGCTTATGGTGAACTGTCATTAACCGAGGGCAAGCGTGGCCGGCCAAAGGTGCCAGATGCTGCCAGGCTTCTATTCTCTTATGCCGAGGTTCAGGCCCGGATGGATATTGATGAAATGACGAAAGAAGAAGCAGCGAAGGACATCGAAGCTAACCCCTCGACCTTCATCAGCCTCGAAGAGGGTGCAGGTGGAACATTGGCACCACGCAACCCAACGTTCAGATGTGCTAAAACAATCTTGAAGCTCTATCACGAAGCACTGAAGTACAGAAAGGAATACCCCGAATCAAATACCGAAGCGTTTGATACCATGCTTGACCAAGCCAGAAAAATGCGGCTGCTGTTACAGCAGAGAAAATAAATCTCCCCCCAATTTTTTTACTTTCCCCCGCGTCCTAATGTGTCTCTGTGATTATCATGGAGGCAAGACGCAATGCACTACATCTCAGACCGAAAGCTTGCGGAGCGATTGGAAGTAAGCCGCGCCACGCTGTGGCGCTGGACGGCGGCCGGCAACTTTCCTCAACCGATTAAGCTGTCCCCCGGCTGCACACGCTGGCGACTTGAGGATGTGGAAAGCTGGGAGGCTGACCGCCTGAAGGGTACAGCCGCATGAAAAGCCCGACCCCCAGCCAGATCCGCCAGGCCCTGGAGAACACCCGTCAGCGCCCCCGAAACCGCACCGACGAAGCCCGCCGCGCCCTGCATCAGAGGCCAAAGCCTGCTGAGCGCGAAGCGTTAGAGCGGCGATTGAGGGGGGCACCATGACCCCGGAAGATTGCCCGAAATGGGAGGGATGTTCCGCCCCGATCTGCCCGCTCGACCCCGAATGGCGGAAACGCAGTCACTTGGATGGAGAGCGTGCCTGTTTTTACCTATCGGAATACGGAAAACCGGCCGCGAGGGCTACGCTCAGGCGGGTCCTGACGGACGAACACTATCAAGCCGTTTCGGGAATGTGTCAGGAAGTATTAACCCGGCCAGGACCCCTCAAAAAGCAACTGAATCGGTCCGCCTCGAATCCTCCCCAGGCTCGGCGGACGCCAGGAGCCCGGATGGCGAGTAAGGTACCGGGGCGAGGCCACGGGTCGCCGTGAGTAGGGGCGATTCGTCATGCTCCCATCCCGTCTCCAGCACCCGGCGTGACGACGCTGCACCCTGCCTGCCGCTGGACTGGTGGCCCTGTCGCGGCAAGGGGGGTATGACGGGAAGAAACACACGGCGATCTTGCACTGCCAATGCAGACAGCACGCGTTTGGCATATCGTCACTGACACGCTGAGCCGGGGCCTCAAGGAATTGCGAATGCGTGGCCTGATAATCCAGACCTACCCAGGCTCTTATCACCCGCCCGAGGTGGCCCGGTATGCCATCACTGGAAAGGCCCGACCGACGCCACTGAATGGCGCGCGAAAGCCGCGCCCAAGAACGAACTACCGGGCGGGTGGACGATGCCGCCTGACTAAATCCCGCCCTCGCTCATCTATCCGGCGGATACGACCATCGTATTCAGGGCACGACCGAAAATGCCATTTTTGCCCCTCCTGAATACGACCATCGTATTCATTTCAGCCCTTCCCGGATACGACCATCGTAGACCTTCTAGAATCTCACGGGGTCGCTGTTGTGAGCGGTGTAAAAGGGAATTATGAACCTGAAATAGCGGGCGGGCCGATTTTGGGTGACTTGAATGCCGATGCCCTGGTTGAGCTGTGCGACCGTGGCCTGCTGACCTGCACCCGTGGTCGGCCTGGTGAGGCTGGCGCAACTTACGCCGTTGCCTGGCTTCCGTTGGATGATCCCGAATCATATAGCGA